>JPOM01000001.1:2420000-2673433 GCA_000733915.1 Caulobacteraceae bacterium PMMR1 | reverse complement strand
CTGTTCGCCCCTCCCTGTTCGTGCTGCCCCGCCGAGGCGGCGAAACCGGCCTCGATCCCTTCGCCCTTCGAGATGCCGCCGAGCGGCCGAGGCGGGCTTCGCGATCAATGGGGTGGACTTCACCCGCCGCCCGGACGAGCCCGCGCTTCTATGTGGAGGCCCGCCCCGGCGGCCCGGCGCCTCGTGACGACGACATCGCACTGAATCCCGCACCGGACAGATCATCGGCGCGCGGCGCGACGGCGACATCAGCCAGGGTCTGATCAACCTCATGCCCTTCATCTATAGCCTGCATGACGAGCTGGCGTTACGGGGCGGCGGGGCTTTGATCCTCGGCGTCGTCGCCTTGGTCTGGACCGTCGACTGTTTTGTCAGCCTGTGGCTGACCTTCCCGCCTGCCGCGCATGCGCGTCGCCCGCCGGGCGTTTGGGTGCAGAAATGGGGAAAGGCCTGGCGGGTGCGTTGGCCGACGCGGGTTTTCAAACTGACCTTCGATCTGCACACCGCCTTGGGACTATGGCTGTGGATCATGCTGGGGGTGCTGGCCTGGTCCGGCGTCGCCTTCAACCTGCCAGAGGTCTATCAGCCGGTGACCAAGGCCCTGTTCGGCCTCGACGAAGCGCCGGAAATCCGCACGCCGGCACCGCCCTCCGCACGCCGCCCGCCCTCGACTGGCGCGCGCCCACCGGGTCGGCCAGCAGGCGATGGCGGATGAAGCGAGACGCTACGGCTTTACCATCCTGAAACGAGCGGCTGATGTTCTACGATCCGGCAAGCGCACCTACGCTTACCGCGTCAAGTCCACCTCGACCCCGGCAAATCCGGCAACACCCAGCTCACGCTGGATGCCGACACCGGACGCACCCTGGCCTTCCAGCGGCCCACGGGCGGCACGTTCGGCACGACCTTCACCACCTGGATCGAGGATCTGCACACCGCCAACGTATGGGGCTGGCCCATGCAGTCTTTCTCACGCTGATGGGGCTGCTCGTCACCATGCTGAGCGTCACGGGGGTGATGATCTGGCTTCGCAAGCAGAGCGCGCTATCCCCGCTGCAACAGCTGACGGTCGCTGCAGGTAGAGGAGACGGCGGCCAGGAGGCGACAGCGATGGCGGTCGCCGGCCTCACGTTGGGCGGGGCTGATGATAGCCGTCTTCCTGGTTGTTGCGGGCCTGACGGGGCGATCCTGCGTTCGAGCAGGAGCTGACCTTCCTCTCCCGACCTGACATCGCTACACCCACCCGCCCCACCAGGCCGCACGTCTATTCGATGTGGAGTCTGCTTTGGATGCAGGAGCGCGTTTTGAAGTCGAGCGTGGCACCGGAAAAGAGACCCCGATTAAGAGGGCAAGATAAAGCGAGTTGCCTCGCTGCCGGAACTTCGTTCCTAAGTGTTTGTCTGCACATTGTTTTCTGGTGCTGCCTCGCCGATCCGGCGAGGTGCGCGGGCGCCGGAGAAGCTGATTTTCCCAGTGTTTTCAATGCTATTTTGGGTGGCAGGCGCAATGTGCGTCAAGCGCGATCCCGCCGTTTCTACGCTGGCGCAAGTATTTCTACGCCAGGGCACTACGCCTCAATTTGGACCTTGTATCGGCGGTTTGATCTTCCAATCGTCACGTCATGGCGACCGACGAAGACCGTTTCCGCATCCGTCCGGCCGGGTCCGCAACCGCTCCTGCGTCCGGTCGTGCGGGCGGTCCGGCCACGTCCGAAGACCTTCCTGGCGGAGGTGCATCAGGCTATCCGACGCGCCGGCGGCGACCCCAATCGGCTGGGCTCGGCCGGGAAGGGAAGCGGGCGGTTCAATGCGCGCGGCCGGGGTGCTGCGGTTGCCGTCGTCTTGAAGGGACAGAACGCCTGGAGCCGGGATGCGAACGGCGTGCGGACCCGCGCCCGGGATCGAGCACAGGCGCGGTCGTCTCGTCGGCGAAGAGCTTCTCTGAGGCCTTCAGCCGCTCCAGCAGCCTGGCGTGCACCGGCTGCAGCAGCCAGGCGGCGCGCCGGTCCAGTCGGCCAGGGTGGAGCGGTCCAGCTCGATCCCTTGCCGGGCGTAGATCTGCGCCTGCCGATAGAGCGGGAGGTGGTCGGCGTACTTGCCGACGATCACGTGGGCGATGGTCGCCTCCGTCGGGAGCCCGCCTCGATCAGCCGGGCCGGCGCGGGCGCCTGCACCACGCCCTCCTCGCACGCGCGGCAGGCGTACTTGGGCCGGCGCGTGACCAGCACCCGGACCAGGGCGGGGATGATGTCCAACCGCTCGGAGACATCCTTGCCGATGCGGTGCAGGTCGCCCGCGCAGCAAGGGCAAGCCTTGCTCTCGATGTCGACCATCACCTCGAAGCGGGGAAGGTGCGCCGGCAGTGAGCCCCGGTTGGTCCGGCGCCGGGCAGTCGTCGCGGCACGGCGTTCGGGATCGGTCTTCTCGACCTGAGCGGCCTCCGCCGCCTCCACCTGCTGGACGTCTTCCAGACCCAGCTCCAGCTGGTCGATGGGCAGGGTCTCGGCGCGGCGGCCGAAGCGATGTCGCTGCAGCTCCTTGATGATCTGGGTCAGGCGGTCCGCGCGGGCGCGCTCGGCCAGGAGCATTGCCTTCAGCGAGGCCACGTCGTCTGGAAGCGCTTCAGCCAGGGCCGCCACGACCGGATTAGACCATGTTCGCAGGGCCTTGAGGCGCCCCTGCGTGCACCCTGAGTCCCCCGGTCGCAGCCTCAGTGGGCCTCCACCGGGATCCGCGTCCGACGCCGGCTGTAGACCCGGGCCCAGTCCAGCCCGTCGAGAAGCGCGCCGAGCTGAGAGGCGGTCAGCCGCATGGCCCCGTCCTGCACCCTGGGCCAGCGGAAGCCCCCTTGCTCCAGCGTCTTGGCCACCAGCACCACCCCCGTGCCGTCCCAGTACAGGAGCTTGATCCGGTCCGCCCGCTTGGCGCGGAAGACGTAGATCGCGCCCGAGAACGGGTCGGCGCGCATCTCGTCCTTGATCAGCGCCGCCAGCCCGTTCGCGCCCTTGCGGAAGTCGATCGGCTTGGTCGCCACCAGCACCCGCACGCCCGAGGGTGGGGCGATCACCGCTCGGCCTTCAGCGCCTTGATCACTGCCGCGACCGTCTTCGCTTCGGCGCCGCGGCTCACCCGCATGACCACGCCGTCGATCTCCAGCTCGATCCCGCCCTAGCGCGAGCCCGGGTCTTCTTCGCCTTCAGTTCGACCCGCGGGACCGCCACCACGGGCAGCGCCGGCGCCTCGATCACGACCGGAGCGAACCTCGGAGCCGAACGCGCTTCCCTCGGCAGCTTGGCGTCCCGCCGCCACGTGAAGAGCTGCGTCGGTGCGAGCCCATGCCGCCGGGCCACGTCGCAGACCGTGCCCACCCCGGCGTAGCTCTCGGCGACGATCCGGGCCTTCTCCTCCGGCGACCAACGCCGCCGCGGGCCAGCCCCGGTGAACACCTCGATCCGGCGCACCTCGCCGGTAGGTGTGACATCGTCATAATTGTGCTCGCACCAAGCCCGGCCGCGGATCATCGGCTCAGACTCAGGCCGCCACGGCCCCGGCGCTAGGTGGGGCGGGCACAGCGCTTACGAAGAGCCTTTGAATCAGTCCAAATTCAATTGAGGCTGCTGTGCTACCGAAAGCGAAAGGCTGCTAAGGCTTGGAAGCGAAGCTCGCGTGTGAGCCGAACCCGGCATAAGGCTGAACCGGAACGAAAGTCAGGTCGAGATGGTCGGCCCCAGCGACGATGCTTCCGACGTGGCCCCCGTTTCTCATCCAGCCATAACGAGAGTCCTGGGTTGATCTGAGCCTTCGCTCGGGTGGTTGTGCGTCAACCCGCATGACCAGCTAACATTTTGATGTTGCTTGGCTTTGTCGCACGAATGGCTTGGTAGAGGTGCGGTCATTGGGATCGGTTTGCCGTGCGTATCCGTGATCATCATCGGCCGTCATCATCTCTCATCGATACGCCTCGTGAGGCACGACAGGCAACGAGGTTCTTGTTATCGCATGCCTCGAGCTGATCGAGAGGGTACAAGATAGCCTTGCCGATCTTGACGAATCCTGGCCCGACTCGGCCGAGCGCCAGTTGCGCAGTGTGCCAACACTGACCTCTCCGTGATACCGCTCGGCGACCTCGTCTGCCGTCAGGAACTTTCGATCACTCACCTTCACCTCCTACGCCTGTTCGTCACGGTCAGGAGGCGCGCTCGCGCGGCCCGAATAAAGGTGCCGCTGGCCGGCGAAGTGGAAAGAGAAACGTTGTGCCGAATGCGACGGTCTGACCGTAAAGTCGGCTTTCAGGGCGGTCCGCTCGGTGTGAGCCGTGCCGAGCTGAGCAGCAGAAGTTCGAATCCCACCCGCCCCACGACGCCAGCGCCTATAACGATGCAATCGACGCTATCCATGCCTGCCTCGATCCTTGTCCGTGCTGACGCCGCGGCGCAGTCTTCTGCGAAGCGCCAAGGTCATCATCTGCGCCGGCCCCTGTTCATGCCAGCCGGCGTTCAGCTTGAGGATCCATTGGGACCAGCGATTGATCGCGGCCTCTCCCGGTAGCTCCGGCACCTTGAATGGGCGCTCGGCTTGTAGCGTGGAACGGCCCCTTGCGTCATCGCGATGAAGTTGCGCACCTGGTCGGGGACAGTCGCGATGGAGGAAAGGTAGCGCGCGCGAAAGCGACCCACCGTCGCCTCGGCCTGCGTAACGCTGTTGAGGTCCGTAGGGTCTAGCACCACCCCGTCAAGGCCGAGTTCCTGCTCGGCGATGAGGTTGGGGAAGGTTTCGTTGAAGTGGCAGGCCACCGGGCATCCGCACAGCAGGGCCTCCGCCGCCAGCGCCGTGTTCTCGAACACGTGGAGCACCCGGCTGACCCTCAGGATACGCAACACCTCCGGCCGAGCGGTTTCGCGCGTAATGACCCGCTCCACTTCGAGCCCGTCCGGGAGGCCTGTCTTGTGCAGCGACAGGCGCTTGCCGAGGTAGGCGCAGTCGCCGTTCCGCGGCGCTTCGACAGGCGCGGGCGTCCAGTAATCCGGCTCAGACACTGGAAGAAAGAGCACGCCGTCGCAGCGCTCAAGCGCCTTGGCGATATTGGCGGCGTAGGCGACCACCACGTCCGCGCTGGCCGGAACGGCGCGGGCGCCGCCGGCAAACCCGGGATAGTTGAGCGCGTAGAGGACGCGGAGACCTGAATCGTCTCCGAAAGCGATGGCCTCCGGCGAAACGATGATCGGAACACGCCCCTGCTCGAAGTGCAGGTCGGCGACCTCACGGGTGAGAAAGGGCGCATTCAGATGGCTTGGACCGGAGCCAGCGTAACCCGGAGTCGTCAGAACCATAAAGGCGTCTTCACCTAGCCGGTTCAACGCGTGGCACAGACTGTAAAGCGTGAGGCTCCCAGCCGAGCGCCGATCGTAGCGGGGGGCGCGGATGTAGTACGGGCGGCGCTTGGAGCGGCCGAGTAGCCGCTCCCCGGTGATCGCATCCGTCACCTCAGCGCCCGCGCCTCCGATAATCAGGCCGCGCGCACCACGCGAAGATCGCCATCGAGGCGGCCGGTATCTATGCCATGCTGAAGCTGCTTCAGACGGATGAACAGACGATCGTCGAAGTTGCGGTCGCGGAGGCCATTTTCGCGCAGGAAGCGGGCGATTTCGTCGACACCCTTTTCCAGCGTCCACTTCGGCTCAAAGCCAGGGAGGGTCTCCAGCGCCTTGCTGAAGTTGACCTTGTAGGACCGCGTGTCGCCTCCGGTCTCACCGGTGATCTCCAGTGTTGCGGACGGGAAGGCGGCGTGGACGGCCTCGGCGATGTCGCGAACTTGGTAGTTCGCATCGTTGCGGCCAATGTTGAAGGCTTGGTTATGCACAAGTTCGCGCGGGGCGGCGGCGGCGGCGAGCGCGGCGGCGCTGATGTCTTCGATGTGAACGAGCGGCCGCCAGGGCGTGCCGTCCGACATCACGCGGATGTTGCCGGTCGTGTAGGCCCAGCCAGCGAGGTTGTTTACCACGAGGTCGAAGCGCGTACGGGGCTGACGCCGTATGCCGTGGCGTTCCGCATGAAGACGGGGGAGAATCGCTCGTCGGCCAGGGCGGAAAGCCCCTCCTCCGACCGAACCTTGGACACCGCGTACGCTGACACGGGGTTGAACGGCGCGGTCTCGTCGAGCGCGGCGTCGGAGTCGCCTGCGGCGCCATAGATCGAGCACGAAGAGGCGAAGACGAAGCGCTGTATACCTGCAGACTTCGCCAGCTCGCCCAGACGCACGGTCGAGTCCAGGTTGATGTCGTAGGTAAGCTGGGCGTTGAGGGCTCCCATCGGGTCATTGGACAGGCCCGCGAGATGGATGATGGCGTCGATGCCGTCGAGATCGCCCGCCGTCACGTCGCGGATGTCGCGCCAGATCTGACGATCCGGCGGGATATCGGACATCCCCTCGGGAATGCAGTCGCTGAAATAGCCGACATCGAGGCCGACCACCTCGTGGCCCTGGCTTTTCGCCAGGCGCGTCATGATCGGGCCGATGAAGCCGGTATTACCGGTGATGAGCAGTCGCATGTTACCTGTTCCCTGTCGGCTCAGCGGTTGAGCTCGGCGATCATCGTCTTGAACGTCTGCACCATGTAGGCGCGGCGCTCGTCGTCGATCCCCGGCCACACGCCGATCCAGAAGCTGTCGTTCATAATCTTGTCTGTGTTGGTCAAGTCGCCGACCACACGATAGTTGACGCCCTTGAACGCCGGCTGCCGGATCAGATTGCCGGCGAAGAGTTGGCGGGTTCCGACCTTGTGCTGGTCGAGGTAATCCACCGCGTCGCGACGCGTGAACTTCAGACCGTCCTTGAGGGTCAACAGATAGCCGAACCAGCTGGGTTCGGAGCGCGGCGTCGCCTTGGGCAGGATGAAGTATTCATCGAGACCCTCGCGGATGAAGTCCTCGGTCAGGCGCGCGAAGTTCTCCCGGCGGCGCTGGATGAAGAAGTCGACCTTGTCCAGCTGGGCGATGCCAACCGCCGCCTGCATGTCGGTCGCCTTCATGTTGTAGCCGAGATGGGAGAAGGTGAACTTGTGGTCGTAACCGTAGGGCAGGTCTCCGAGCTTATGCTGGAACCGCTTTCCGCAGGTGTCGGCCATGCCCGGGGCGCACCAGCAATCGCGGCCCCAATCACGATAGGACTCCACCAGCTTCATCAGCGACGCCCGATTGCTCATGATCGCGCCGCCTTCGCCCATGGTGATGTGGTGCGCGGGATAGAAGCTGAGGGTCGCAAGGTCTCCGAAAGAGCCCACCGGCTTGCCGTCATAGGTGGCGCCGAACGCGTCGCAGCAGTCCTCGACCAGGTAGAGATTGTGTTTCTTGCAAAGCTCGGTGACCGCGCCGAGGTCGAACGGGTTGCCGAGCGTATGCGCAATCATCACGGCCCGGGTCTTGTCCGTCACCGCCGCTTCGAGCCGCGACGCATCGACGTTGAACGTCTCCAGATCCACGTCGACGAAGACCGGCACGCAGTTGTTCTGCACGATCGGCGCGACCGTTGTCGGGAAACCGGCGGCGACCGTCAGCACCTCGGAACCCGGTGCGATCGCCTTGTTACGAAGCTTCCACGAGGTCAGCGCCGTGAACGCCAGGAGGTTGGCGGCCGAGCCGGACACCGTCAGCCGCGACTCGGCGAGACCGAAGCGTTTGGGCAACTCGCGCTCGAACTGTTCGGCGTACCGGCCCGCGGTAAGCCAAAGGTCGAGCGACGCGTCGAGCAGAAGGCGCAGCTCCTCGCCCTCGATCACCTTGCCCGCGCACGGGATGTACGTCTCCCCAGGAACGAACGGCGCGACGCCCTTCGCATCGAGGTAGCGTTGGCCGAGCTTCAGGATTTCTTCCCTGATCTCGGCGGCCGAACCAGCGCCTTCCCAAGCCATGACTTCCCTCTCCAAATTCCGCCAATGAATAGGCGCTCGCGGTCCAGCCGACGCCCGGCCGGGTTAACCCACCTGCGCTTGCGCCTCGAACACCTCTTCAACCGGGCCGAACGCCACTACGCGGCCCTTGTCCAGTAGCATCGCCTTGTTGCAGACCCGGCGAATGATCTCCTTGTTGTGCGTGGCGAGCACCAGGGCGCGCGAACGGGAGACGAAATCGTTGAGCTTGTCCTGGGCCTTGCCGATGAAGGCCTCGTCACCTGTGGCGATCCACTCGTCCATGAGCAGGATGTCAGGATCGAAGGCTGTCGCCACGGCGAAGGCCAGTCGCGCCGTCATGCCCGCGGAGTAGGTCTTGACCGGCGCGTCCAGGAAGGGCCCGAGGCCCGTGAATTCGCCGATCCAGTCCAGCACGCTCGCGATCTGCTCGCGCGTGCGGCCCTGAATGCGGCCGAGGATGAAGATGTTCTCGATACCCGGAGCCTCGAGATCCATGCCTGTGGCGGGATCGAGAGTCGCGGTGGGACGGCCATCCATACGGACGCTTCCCGCGCTCGGCGTGTAGATGCCGGCGAGCACGCGCAGCAGGCTGCTCTTTCCTGACCCGTTGTGGCCGACGAGTCCGACCCGCTCGCCTTCCATGAGCGTGAAGCTGATATTGTCCAGCGCCCGGATCGAAACCTTGTTGCTCCGGGTCTTGAAGGCCTGGCCGCCGAGCGACAGGCCGACAAAGGTCCGGCGCAACGACCGGGAGTCCCAGCTCAGGATCGGAAGGTCGAGCGTCAGATTGGTGACTTCGAGAATGGTCATATCTAAAGCCAGTGAACGATCTTCGACCGAAGCCGGATGTGGCAGACGTAGGCGACCGCCAGCCCTATGACCGCCATGAGGATCGTCGTCACCCACACCTGGGGCGGCGGAACCCGACCGATGATGGGACCGCGCACGACCTCGATCATCTGGTAAAGCGGATTGATCGTGATGAGAGTCTTGCCCTTCGCGGAAAGAGCGTCGGCGATCCAGAAGACGGGCGTCACGAAGATGGCGAACTGGATCACGTAGGTGATGATCTGGATGAAGTCGCGATATCGTGCGGCCATAAGGGCGCACAGATAGACGACCCACACCAGGTTCAACGTCACGATGGCTAGGCTCAAGACTCATTCACAGCCAGAAGGACAGTAGCGCTGCAAGGGCGACGGCGGAGAGGAAGTTGGCCGCGAGCTTGTCGTAGCGGGTGGCGACGCGGCGGAAGTCCTTGAGCCTGCAGAAGGCGTTCTCGATCCGGTGGCGCTCTCGGTAGCGGTCTTGATCGTAGGCGATGCGGCGTTTGCGGGTGCTTCGGCCTGGGATGACCGGCACGGCTCCGGACTGCCGCAGCATCCGGCGGAGCGCGTCGGCGTCGTATCCCTTGTCGGCCAGCACGTAGCGGGCGCCTTGGGCGCGGGCGAGCAGGGCCGGCGCGACAGTAATGTCGGAGACGTTGCCCGGGGTCAGCGTCAGCGCGAAGGGGCGCCCGACGGTGTCGGTGAGGACATGAACTTTGGTGGTCTGACCGCCGCGCGAGGGGCCGATCGCCTGCGCCCGCGCCCCCCTTTTCCGCCGAAGGCCGAGCGCTGCGCCTTGACGTAAGTGCTGTCCACCGCGGTGCTTTTCGTCACCGCGCCGGAGGCGGCGAGCGCTTCCAGCAGCTGGATCCAGAACCGTCGGCGAGACCATCGGTTGAACCGGTTGTAGACCGTCGTGTGCGGGCCGTAGTCGCCGGGGCAGTCCTGCCAGCGGCAACCCACCTTCAGCACGTGGAGGATGCCCGAGATCACCCGCCGGTCGTCCACCCGCCTGGCGCCGGGCTGGTTCTGCGGCAGGTGCGGCTCGATCGCCGCCCACTGCTCGTCCGACAACCAGAACAGGCCCATGCCCCCCTCCAACGCCGCTCAGGGCGCCGGAATCATGATTTGCCCACCGGCCTCAAGCGCGTGATTGGGTTTGGAGCCTAGACCAGGTATAGCCAGCAACAACGTCGGCTGCACGGGCAACCTGAAGTAGATACAGACCGCCGCGGCTACGGGGATATTGTGCGCGAAGACGATCAGGTTGCGCCAGATGGTGCGAAGCACCTGCATGAAGATCGGCAGGGTGCTGTTCTTGATCAGAAGACCGGCGCCGAGGAAAGCCGTCGAGCCCTCGACGATCGAGGCGCTTATCAAGGTCCAGACCGTAAGCCCCAGACAAAGGTAGGGAATGAAGAAGTCGACCTTACTCTTCAGGATGTCAGCAAAGAGCACGCCCGCGCCGAGCGTCACTACGAGAAGACCACCCGCGATCCATATCGGACCGAGCACCGACCCTCTGTAACGCCCGCGGATGTCCTTCCAACCGAGGAACGCCCAGAGACGCCAACTCGTCAAGGACGCGGAGATATCTTGGGGACCCGTTAGAGCACTCATGTTTCGGCCGCCCATTGGCCCAACGCGTCGAACATCAGCACTCCAACCCGTTCCCTGGTTTCAGCAGACCCGCCCCGACAGTCCGGAGGCGTCATATCGCTCCTACGCGACCATTTCTTGAAGCTCAATCCGAAGCTCCATCGGACGGCCCCTTAAGGGCGCTGGCGAGCACGGCATTGCGCCTTGGCAACAGCCCCGCCCTCTTGGCCAGCCTGCCCGCTTTGCGGATCGGAGCGGTGATCCGCCAGGAGGAAGACGCCATGATCTCGTCCAGGGCGGTTCGGAGCTGGCTTTCGCTGGCGAACGCGATCGCTCGTTCCGTTTCATCCAGCCGCAGGAAAGTCATCTCACCCCGGACGTAGTCGTCATAAAGCTTGACCATGGTCTCGTTGGCATCCTGGCCGCCGACGCCGCCAATCAGTTCACGAACCTTGACCATGGTGGTGAGCGGATCGAGCTTGAAGGCTTCGTGGATGCAGAACACGGCCATTAGCTTCTTGCTACGGAACCAAGGCCGCAGCCAAAGCGCCGTCTTTATGAGGGCAGTGACGCGCGTATCCTCTGGTACGATGGGTATGCCTGGGAAATGACTGAATAACTTGAACAGGTCCTCATCGTCGAGGTGGCGAACTAGATCCTGGAACGAGAAATATTCGGCAAGGTTGAGATGTGACAGTTGCACCTTTTGCTTCAGCTCGTCCATCTTCCCGTACAGGAAGTCATTGCTGCCGTGAATTCGGACCTCGGTCAGGCGTTCCCCGAGGTATTCACCCTTGAGTTCCTTATCCAGGACGGTCTGAGCGAAGAACAGGGCATCAGCGATGCGCGGCACATAGGGGTCGCCGAGGAAATTCCGCCTTACCAGTTCCGTCCGCATGACCAGCGTCGAGAAGTGGAGCCGCAGGCCGGTGTGGAACATCTCCGCCGCCAGCGCGTGCGGGAACTCGTGTGGTTCGAACGCCTTCGAGTTCAGGGTCTCGGCGTTGCCATGGAAAGGCTGCCCCCGATCGTCGATGAACGAACGGTCGGTGAAGACATAATCGAGCTTACCCGAGACCATCCGGTCCATCGAGACAGCGAGCTTGTTTTCCAGATAGCGGTCGTCGTCGTGGATGACGGCGCAATATTCATCGACAATGTGAGGCAAGACGTCATAGCGCAGGCCTTCGCCATACCGGTTCACGTCGGATCGGTAGACTGTCGCGCCCGTGCGTTTTGCGGCCTCGTCGATCTTCTGTCGGTAGCTCTCGGTGCAGCCGTTATCGTGGATCACGATATGGACGTTGCGGAAGGTCTGGGCGACGACCGAGGCCAGGGTTTCTTCGAAGAACGGCTCGCCGGAGTAGCAGCAGATCAGAACCGCCACGCGCCCGTTGTTCTTGATGGGCTGAAGACCGCCGGGAGCGGCGGCCGGGTTTAAGCCTGTCCGCAAACGCGGCCTTTTGCGTTCCTGCTCCAGCTCCGAGCGCAAAGCGACCTCTGCAGTCTTCGCTTTCGCCGCGCCCTCTTCGAGCTTCGCGATCTTCGCCGCGTTGTCCGCAAGCTGGACCTTGTGTCGGTTCAAAAGCTCGGCGGCGAGCTTCGCCTCGGCCTTTTCGCGATCCAGTGCGGCCTCTTGTCGGGCGAGCTCCTTGCGGAGGCGTGCAAGCTCGGCCTCTTGCGCCTTGAGGTTAGCGGATAGGGTGGCCCGCTCTTCCTTCAGCCGTCCAAGATGCTCAGCGTTGCTTTGCATCAAGGCGAGTGCACGCGCGAGGGCCGCCTGCTCCGCCTTCAGGGTCGATCGGCTCTCCACCTCGCGCATCGTCGCGGTCTCGACCTCGCGTTGCAGGTCTACGACCTTAGCTCGCGTTGCTGAAAGCTCCGCCTCGCACACGGCGAGCCGTTGGCCGAGCTCCGCCTTTTCGTTCGCGAACGTCGCCGCAAGAGCGGTCCGCTCAGACGCCGCGCGCTGCCCCGCTTGCACGAGCGTGTCGCGCTCCCGCGAAATGACCTCCAGCCTGTTCGACAGTTTTTCGAGGCTGGCGTCCACCCCGGCTTGATCCGCTGGTTCAGCCACTTTCGCCTCCAATTCGCGGATTAATGAGGAGAAAATTGGTTCGCTGTTGTCCAGCGCCGACCTCGCGGCATCGAGCGCTGAGCACGCCACTGTATCGTTTGGCGTCAGGCGAAGCTGCCTGAGCGCCTCAAAAACCGGCTCCGTCCATCGCGCCGCAAACGCCGCGAGCGGGCCGCCCCCCAACTCGGCCGGGTGATGCCGTAGACTGGAGTCGAGAAACCGGTCGACCTCGTCCTCACGCGCCGGCGTGCGATCCGGGAGCGTCAGTCCGAGTTGACGTTCGAGCCTGACTAATTCACCGCGCCAGTCGGCGAGAAAAGCGTCGTACTCCACAAAGCCACGTGGAAGCCCGCGCGATCCGAACTCGCCGTCCAGATGGTATCGCAGCCACATCAGGCTGGCTTCGGCCGGCCCCAGCGCACGGTGCCGGGCCTCGGACGCAGCCACGGCCTCGGGGCGCCGGAACGGCGAAACGACCCGCACGTCGGCGTCGAGCAACGCCAACATGCGCAGGGTAAACGGCATGAGCTTGGAGAATCTGGGATTCTTCAGCGCAAAGAGCGATTGATCCGCGTGAACTGAACGGATCAGTGCGGCCCCGCGCTCGGCGAGCCCCTCCGTTTCCTCCGACACCTGCCAATCCGCTGGCACCGAGGTCCAGCCGCGCTCCCGCGTACCGGCGAGCGCAAGCACGTCGTCCAGGAAGTTCGCCAGCGTCGTGGACTCGAAATACCCCTTCGGGTTGAACTCCGTCCCCGCCATAAGATCGCTCGGCAAACCGCACCCGAGAATGCCAAGCGCGGCTGTCAGGGCGGAGGTCCCGCTGCGCTCCATTCCGGACACCAGCACGACGGTGGGCCCGCTTCGGCCCGTGGGACTCGCAATGGAGGCGCTCATCTCACGCTACTCCACCGCGGCCAGGGCGATCGTTGCGAGACCGAAGTCCCCTACTATCGCAGAGGTCAGCGCTTCATAGGTGGCGAAGCGTATGCGGACAGGCGATCCAGCACATTCGGCCGCCCCATAGCCGCCTGAGAACAGATAGAACGGGAGGCTCGCCCGTTCGCAGGCCGTGGCGTCTACGATGCTGTCGCCCACGAACGCCGCGCGCTCTGGTGAGCCGAGCCTGTGCAGCGCTTCGCGGAGGGGCGCGGGGTCGGGCTTCGCGACCGGCAGAGTGTCTCCACCGATCAAGACCTCGAAGAACCGGTTGAGCCCGGCCTCGCCTAGGACACGGGCGGCGATCGCCTCAACTTTATTGGTGACGACGCCAAGACCGAATCCTCGCGCTTTGAGGGCCTCAAGGCACGAGATCACGCCCGGGAAGACGTCGGCTGGTGAAGCGGCGCGAGCCTTCAACCGCTCGCGAAAAGCGGCCACGTCGGCGACCGGATCGCCCGCCGCCCCGGCTAAAGCGCGGCCGACCAGCTCAGGAGCGCCGAGACTCACCCACTGGCGAACGTCGCTCACCGAGGGTGGATAACCGCCCCGTTCAGCCGCCAGATCACCGAGCGCAGCGGCGATCGAAACCGCGGTATCGACCAGAGTACCGTCGAGATCGAACAAGACGGCAGGCGCGCCAGATCGAACGTTCACGCGCCCGCACCGATCATTGCGGCATCAACGGGATCAGCATGTTTTCCCGCAGCTCGTCCCGCGGCAGGAAGGGAGCCAGGTCCTCCAGCGGCGCGGTCACCATGGTTCCGTCCTCCAGACGGCGCGACGACAGCTTGGGCTCGAAGCTCTGGCGCGTGTCGATCATGACTTCGCAGATTGCGGCGCCTGGCGCATCGAGCGTCGCCCGGATGGCTTCCCGCATGTCGTCATGGCTTGAGGTACGCACGAAATCGAAGCCGAACGCGGTCGCGACCTTGCCGAAATCGGGGAAGGTGACGCCGGACTCCGGGCCACAGCCCACCGCATGGCCGGCGAAGTGCGCCGTCTGCGACTGGCGGATCGAGTGATAACCCGAGTTGTTGTAGAGGAAGATCTTCGCCGGAATCCTTTGCCCGACGATCGTCTGCAACTCCTGTAGATTTTGCATGATGCTGCCATCGCCGGCGATGCAGACGATCCGCTCGCCCTTATGCGCATGCCAAGCGCCGATCGTCGCGGGCAGGTCATATCCCATCGAAGCGCTGCCCGAGTTGGAGAACAGGCGCTGGTTCTTCTTGATGTCGGCGACCTGACAGGTCACCACGGCGGCGGTCGCGTCGGCCATGACGACCACTTCGTCCTCAGCCAGCTCTTCGAACAACACCTTGGAGAAGCAATAGGGGTTGATGACGCCGTCCGCGCTCCAGTAATCGTCGAGAACGGTTGGATAGCGCCGGCGGCGCTGCAGCCCCCAATCCAGATACTCCCGGTGCGCCGGCTGAGGCTCATAGCCATCGAGCGCTTCGAGCATCGCGGGCAGGAATTGCGCCAGATCGGCGTGCAGCGGCTGCTCGATCTTCAGCGTCGGCTTCAAGAGTTCGGCGCGGTCCACGTCGACCATCACCTTGTGCGCGGCCCGGGCGAAAGACGAGAAGTTGAAGCTGATCTGACGGACATTGAGACGACAACCCAGGACGAGAAGGAAGTCAGAGTTTTGCACGACGAAATTACCGGCCCGGTCGCCCACCGTTCCCGGTCGACCGACGTAACAGGGGTGATCGTTATGGATCACGTCCTGGGCGTTCCAGCCCGGCGCGACCGGAATGCTCAGACGATCCACGATCTCGTGGAACACGTCGTACATGCCGCTGATCCGCACCCCAGTGCCAGGCATGAGGACGGGACGCTTCGCGGACCTTAGCCGCTCCACGACATCACGCGCGGCGGCCGCCAGATCGGCCCCGGCCAGCGGTCCGTATTCAGAAGGAATGTCGAACGCCTTGCCATAGCCTTCGGCCATGGGGTCGAAGCCCCTCAGCCGTTCGGGTTCGATGGGGCGGGCCTGGAGGTCGATGGGAATATCGAGCCAGGTGGGACCAGGGCGACCATGGCCGGCGAGGTAAATCGCCTTCTCGATCAGGTAGCGGATCTCGTCCGGATTGGTGACCAGCTCGGCGAACTTGGTGATCGGCCGAACCATCGCGATCACGTCGGCTTCCTGGTCGCCGAGCTGGCGTAGCGCCAGGCCGCTGTTCTGGCGCAGCGTCTCGCGCTTCACCTGGCCGGAGATGCACACCATGCCGATGGAGTCCGTATAGGCTCCGAACACCCCATTAAGCGCGTTAATACTTCCAGGCCCCGTCGTGGTGTTGAGGCAGGCGAGCCGGTTCGACAAACGGGTGTAGGCTTCCGCCGCCATGCTGAGCGACTGCTCGTTATGGCAGCAGACATACTCCAACCCGGGGTAGCGCCCGAAAGCGTCGTTGAGGTGCATCGCCCCGCCGCCCGTAAGCATGAAGACGTGGCGAATGCCTGCCTCGTACAGCTTCTGCGCGACGTAATCCGCCAGCCTTACCGGCATCCATATCTCCAGCTTGCAACGCGAGGCGGCCGAGAGACGCCGCCGAACCCGGACCGGTCAGGCTAGCCCACCAGCCGCGCGGCGGGGGCCTGCGGCGGGGTCGGGTCGAGGCCCCGATTGGCGATCATCCGCCCAAGCTGGGAGTTTTCGCTGTAAGGGCTGTCGATCTCGAGGAAGCGCACCGGCGCGTCCGCCTTCACCGGCGCCTTGAGCGACTCACCCCGCATGAATTCGCGGCATGAAATCTGGCCCTTCTGGAGCGGAACCGCGAGGTAGACGTCGTCGTCGGTGAGCTTATGACCCGCCGGCAAGTCGCGCTTCGCGTACACGCCGCGAACGAGGGCGTCGAGGTACTCCACCTCGCGCTCGGGCGGAACGCGCTTTTCGCTGGCGCCGCCGCCGCACATTTCCTGGGCCTTCTTGAAGGCCTTGAACCAGGTGTCGGCTTGCTCAGGCAGCGTGCAGTAGGAGCTGACCGGAACGCCTTCGTAGTCGATATCGATGTGACGCTCGAAAGTGCGCGCGCCCTTCGCGTAGGCCATCATCACCGAGCTGGACCAGTCATGGTACTCGTGCGTCGAGAATCCAATGGTCAGGTTAGGATAGCGGCGCTTGAGGAAGTCGATCTGGTTGAGCTCGAGGTCGCTGTCTTCGGATGGATAGAGCGAAACGCAGTGGTTGAGCGCGAACGGAATGTTCCGGTTCGCGAAGAACTTCACCAGGTTGTCGATATCCTCAAGCGAGGAACCACCGGAAGAAGCGATCACAGGCTTGCGCGTCGAGGCGATCTTCTCGATCAGGAACCAGTCCTTGATATCGGAGCTGGCGATCTTCAGATATTCGACGCCGAACTCGACGCATTTGTCGACGGACACTTCATCGAAAGGCGTGACCATGGTGATCATGCCGCTCCGGCGAACCTCTTCGACCATGGTGCGAAGGCTATCCCACGGCAGTTGCGTCGCGAGCGTCTTGCCGATGTAGCGGATATCCGTCCGGTGACGGAAGTCCTTGTGGATGAAGCTATCCACGTCCCGGAATTGAAGCTTGATGCTTGCACGAACGCCATTGAAGCGAACGACCTGACCAAAATCGCGGATGATCTTCAATCCGCGCTCCAGCTTGCCCCAATGATTGTTCGCAAGCTCCAGAACGAATAGGTTTTCGAAAAGATCGCTCGTCATTACCTCAACCCTTCAAACACCTACTCGACCCGCCCGCCGAACGGTCAATAGGCGACATCATGGAAACTGGCGCTAACTTATGTAGCGCGGTGAATCTATATAAGGCGCGCCCCGTCAAGCCCTCAGCCGAACCGCCAGGGCGCCGACCCGCTCTCCCAGAGCTCCTCCAGCATTCTTTTGTCGCGAAGCGTGTCCATCGGCTGCCAGAAGGTGTCGTGGACGTACGCCCTTAGATCTCCAGAGGCCGCAAGACGCTCCATCGGCCCCTGCTCCCATACCGTGTCATCCCCATCGATAAGATCGATCACGGACGGAGCCAGGACGAAGAAGCCCCCGTTGATGTAGCCCCCTTCTGTGACAGGTTTTTCCTTGAAACCCCGAACGTGATCGCCGTCCAGATCCAGCGCCCCGAAGCGCGCCAGCGGCCGAACCGCCGTGACGGTCGCCCGTGCTGTCCCTGCCTGGTGGAATTGGAGAAGCGCGTCGATGTCGATGTCAGCGACGCCGTCGCCATAGGTCAGGAAAAACGGCCGGTCTTGCGGCAGGTAGGGTCGTATGCGGCGGATGCGCCCGCCCGTCATGCTACCCTCGCCGGTGTCGATCAGGGTTACCTTCCAGGGCTCGGCCTGCACCGAGTGGTAAACCGGCTCTCCACCCATCTGGATCGTGACATCCGACTGGTGAAGATAGTAGTTCGCGAAGTACTCCTTGATCTGATGACCTTTGTAGCCGAGGCAAATGATGAAGTGATTTACACCGAAATGGCTGTAAATCTTCATAATATGCCAAAGGATCGGCCTGTGTCCGATCTCAACCAGAGGTTTGGGCCTGAGGCCCGTCTCTTCGGAGAGTCTCGATCCGAGACCGCCCGCGAGGATCACGGCGGAAAGATCACCGGGCTTGAAGGTTTGCGTCATCCGTCACACCGCCCACCGGCAGCGCCCCCAAACAAGGCTAATTCGATCCCTGGCGCTCCATCGCAGCCTCAGCCCGGCGGGTCAACATGTCGTGGTAGGTATCGAGCACTTGTTCTTGAAACGGTCGAAGCCGGAGACCGAGCTCTAGCGCGAGGCTGTGGGTTTCGGTTGGGTCGCCCAGATAAGCGTTCGGCGTGAAGCTGGCGAATACAGGCCGCTCCACCCGATCAGGCCCTAATCCGAACACTGACAATACGCGTTCGGCGATCTGTCCCATCTCAAGCACTTCAGCCCCGCAGAGGTCCAGGCGGCGAGTCTGCGGCCCAGCGAGCCGAAGGCCGGAACCGAGGGCGAGATCGATGGCGTCATAGACGTGCAGAAAAGCGCGATAGACGGGGCGATCCGCTTTGATGACCACCTTGCCCGTATCCGCCGCCTGAAGCAGGAATGACGAAAGGGCGTAGGCTTGCAGCTTATTGATGTGCGGACCGCCAAGGTTGAATATCCGGCCGATCACGACCGGGCCTCGGAGCGGGATGGCGCCGAACAGGTCCTCCTGCATGAGCTTGCAGAGCCCATAGAGGTTTCTCGCGCCATCTTTTAGAGCGTCGGCCGCCGCCCCCGAGGACGACACGAACAATGAGGCCGCCTCGCTCTGCCGCACGGCTGCCGCCACCTGGCTGTCGATACGCTGGTTCCCGGCGAAGTAGTCCGAGGGGCTGAGGTCATCCAGCCGCTCCTTGCCCAGGAAGGCGAAGTGAAAGACGTGGGCGTTCTCCACGCGCGCAGGCGTCAGCGCTTCGAGCGGCTCCACGGCACGATCGCCAAACGGGGTCGATACCGTCCGCGCGTGAGAGCCGAAGATCGAAAGCTCTGGCGGCTCCGCCATGGGAAACCAGTGCGCAAGGCGCGCCAGAAAGGCGGAGCCGACCCAGCCGCTTGGGCCGATCAGCACAATTTTCGCGGGGGATACCATCAGGGCAGTCGGTCGAGGTCGATGAGAGGTTCTCGACCATAGAGGAGTTCGAACAGGCTTTGGAACACAAGGTCAAGCTTACCTGCGTCAGTCAGGCTTGTAATCGTTTCGTGATCGTTCGAACCGACAGTGTGAACACTGACGTTCGGTGCGTCGCGTAGACCTCGGATGTGGGCGTGGTCGTCCCAGAAATAGCTTGATGGGGGGTTGGCCTCTTCGCTCGCGCTGAGGAAGATGTGCGTCGGAATCCCGGACTTCTTGACCTTGGGACGGACGTCGGTGACCTCTTTCGGCGGGTTCATCCGCCGGGCGCCGGGAGGAGCGGGCTCGGCGATGTAGCGGGTCTGTGGACTCATCGCCGCCATCATATCCGCCCCGAGTTCGGAGCCATATTTCAACGCCGCATAGCCGCCCATGCTCTGACCGAAAACCAACAGTCGGTCATGCGGCATGTCAGCGAGTTGGCTCTTGATGAGACGGAGCATATCCCGCTCGCTCTTTGCGCCGTCGCAGCCGTCGAGGTACCATCTCTCCTCTGTATCGCAGAGGTAGATCACACTCACGCCGTAGCGCTCGAAACGCCCCATCAAGTTGAAGATGTCGTTCAGGCCGCCGAAGATTACGGTGGTGATGGGACGCTCCCCCCGGTGGACTCTGATCCCGCGGCAGTGACCGATCTCGCCCGCGGCGAGCGCACCTTCTGAGAGTAACCTGCGTTGCATCGCCTCAAGAGAGTCAAACTCCGCCTTGAGCTGCCCTTCCCCGTCAAGGTCTCTCAACATCTTCACGATGGCGTTGAGTTGTTGCTGAACCCCGCCGATTTGATGTCGGGCGCGGAGATCGACTTTATTGATCTTCACCTTGGTCGCTGTCAGCGTCGCATCGTGTGCGATAAGCCATTGCTCGTGCCCCACAAGCCAGGGTTCGTGATTGCTTGCTATCGTCCTCGCCACCTGATCGACAACTTCCGGCGTGCCCGCGTGGCCGGATTGCTGTTCCAGCGAAGGGGCCGAGGAAGGGTCCTGTTCGGGTTCGTTCGGAGATGCGTTGGGTGTCAGGGGGGCCAAAGTAGTCCGTCCAAGTAAATGAGGATACCTTCAGCCTGCGTGGCCGCGCCGGTGTATGATTGCAGGCACAGCGGGAAGGCTTAGCCTTTAAACCCTCTGATCGCTTGAACGATCCCTTGCTGCGTCTCAGCGTCGAGGTAGGCGTGCATGGGAAGGGCGAGGACGCGTCCCGCCGCCGCTTCCGAGACCGGCAGGCCGCCGGGCTGGGGGAAGTGGCGATAGGGCGCCAGCATGTGCATGGGCACGGGATAGTAGGCGGCGGTCGGCACCCCTTGGTCCTTCAGGTGAGCGGCGAGGCCGTCGCGGTCATCGTGCTCGATGGTGTACTGGGCCCACACCGATAGCCCTCCCTCGATCACGGTCGGGACCTTGGCGACGCCGGAAAGGCCCTCGGCGTAGCGCGCGGCCACGGTCTGGCGGGCGTCGATCTCGTCGGCGAACACCTTCAGCTTCTCGATAAGGATCGCCGCCTGGAGCGTATCGAGGCGCGAGTTCATGCCGATGCGGGCGTTGAGGTACTTGGGATCGTGCTCGGGCGACCAGCCGACGAGGTCGCGCCCCACCGCCTTGCCATGGACGCGGAGGCTGTCCATCACCTCCCAGAGATCGTCGTCGTCGGTCAAGACCGCGCCGCCATCGCCGTAGCAGCCGAGCGGCTTGGCGGGGAAGAAGCTGGTGGTGGTTACGTCCGCTCAGTGGATCGGGTGCTGGCCATGCAGGGTACAGCCGAAGCCCTGCGCGCTGTCGGCGATCAGCTTCAGCCCGTGCCGGCGCGCGATCTCGGCGATCTTCGGGTAGTCGGCGGGCTGGCCGAACAGATCGACCGCGATGATGGCCTTGGGCGCAAGCTTGCCCTCGGCGAGGGTCGCGGCGATGGCGGCTTCGAGCTTCGCCGGGTCGAGGTTGTAGGTATCCGGCAGGACATCCACGAACACCGGCGTCGCGCCGGTCCAGGGGATCACCTCCGGCGTCGCGGCGAAGGTGAAGCTCGGGCAGAACACCGCATCGCCGGGCCCTATGCCCCACGCCATCAGCGGCAGCGCGATGGCGTCGGTGCCGTTGCCGCAGGAGAGGGCGCGCTTCGCGTGGCCGAATTCGGCGAGGCGGGCTTCGAATTCGCGGACCTCCGGGCCCATCACATAGCCGCCATGCGCCATGACGGCGGCGATCGCCGCGTCGATGGCGGGCTTGATCCGGCGCTGCTGGGCGGCAAGGTCTATGGACGCGATCGCCATGGACAGAAAACTCTCATCGAATGCGGCGCGGATAGCGCGGTTGGTCGCAACTGACAATACAAAAGCTGTAAGCGGTTGTTGCCATTGACGCACGCGGCTACTGCACCCCTCATCTCTGTGTATTCGAGCGGCGGGGAACTCTGAACATGACGAGCCGGACGGTCGGCGCCTTGCATAGTGAGCTGCACCGCTGGCTCTTCGACCGCGCCCTGCCGCTGTGGTGGGAGGTGGGGGCGGACCGCGCCGGCGGCGGTTTCTATGACAGCCTCGATGACGAGGGCCGGCCGATGGCGGCGGCGCGTTGGTCTGATGAGACATAGGGCCGTGCTAGGCCCATTCGCGCAAGCTGGTCTGGATGAAGCGCTCGGCCTTGCCGTTGGTGCGCGGCCGGAAGGGCCGGGTTCGGACGTGCCGCACGCCGGCGGCCGTCAGGGTCTGGGCGAAGCGCCTTGAGACGTAGGCCGAGCCGTTGTCGGTCATCACCCGCTCCACCTTTACGCCCAGGCGGGCGTACCAGGCGAGCGCACGGTCCAGGAAGCCGGCGGCGTCTTCGCCGGTCAGGCCGGGCAGGACTTCCGTGTAGGCCAGCCGCGAGGCGTCATCGATGGCGACGTGCAGGTGGTCCCAGCCGATGCCGCGCTTGCGGCTCTGACCGGCGCGATCCCCGGTGATGCGGTGGCCGACGCCGTCGATCTTGCCGAGGCTCTTGATGTCCAGGTGCAGCAGCTCGCCGGGCCGCTCCCGCTCGTAGCGGATCACCGGCTCGCGCGGCTGCAGCGCCGAGAGCTTGCCCAGGCCGAGCCGCCGCAGGATCGCGCCCACCGTCGAGCGCGGCATGTCCAGCTGGCGGGCGATCGCCACGCCGCTCATGCGCTGGCGTCGCAGCCGCTCGATCTCGGCCAAGCGCTGCGGCGAAATCCGGCGCGGACATCGTCGGGGCGCCGAGCTGCGATCCTTGAAGTCTTCGCTCGGCTCCCGACGACACCGGCCCAGCCACTTATAGGCCGTCCGCAACGATACACCGCCAGCCAAAGCCGCCGCCTTCACCGTCCAGCCAGACTGAACACGACCGGCCAACAAGGCTCGACCAGACGGCGTCAGCCGGGCATTCTTATGCATGTTCATCCGGGGTCTCCCGGCTAGAGGTTGGAGCTTCGCACCCCCACTCTCTCAGCCCGATCCCGGGTGAATAACCTTCATAGCTTCGACATCTAGAGCCCGAGCAGGACGTGCGCTTTGGCACGCTCGCCAACGGGGCATGCGGTATGCGATCATGCACAACGCCACGCCGAGCAAGCAGGCGTCGCTGCGGCTGTGCATCGGCGCAGGCGCGCTGGAGGAGGCTGAGGACCAGCGTGGGTTGGCGCACTTCCTAGAGCACATGGCGTTCAAGGGCTCGGCCCACGTCGGCCAGGACGAGATGGTGAAGATCCTTCAGCGCAAGGGCCTCGCCTTCGGCGCCGCGGGGCGGCGGACAATTAACCCGCCGCCCCTCTCATTCCTTCAGTCGAACGGACTCGACGGAATGGATAAGCACTATATGATTGATCGACGGACACTCCTCTTTAGCGGAGCCGCAGCCCTCGCGCCCCGTGCGGTCTTCGGCGAGGCCGCACCACCTTCCACCCCAGTTTCAGTCTCTGGGAGTGAGAGTGGATGGGTGGCGTTTAATCACACCCAAGACCGCATCACATTTGCCGGCGAAGCTAATGGTTTTCCAGTGGGCATAGTGCTGGATAGTGGCGCCAACGAGATAGTTATCGATACCGGACTAGCGCATCGGCTAGGGCTTCGCCCTACTGGTCAATTCATCACGCAAGGTTTGGCCGGAGCCACCAATTCTCAAGTGGCGGGGCCGATTGCACTTTCGGTAGGAAATTTGGTTCTGAGAGTTCCGTCCGTTGCGGTTGTCGATATGACTGCGATCCGGCAAGCTGGTGGAATATTTGATCTTGTTCTAGGTCGGCCAATTTTTGAGGCTGGCGTGGTGTCGATTTCCTATCCCTCAAGCAGGCTAGCAATTGAATCGAAATCACGCTTCAAAGCTCCGGATCATTCCGTTTCTGTCGCGCTGCTTCCGACTAGCTCGGGTCTGCGCCGAGTCGAGATCTCAATCGAAGGCCATCCTCCGGCCTGGGGTGTACTGGACCTCGGCAATGACTCTGCGCTAAGTATATCGGAGGCGTATGCCGCTCATGGAGGCTTTTTAACCGGGCGGCCGGTTTCTACATGGATAGCCGCAGGCGTCGATGGGATCACCACGTATAAGGTTGCCTCGGTGACAGAGATCTCTCTCGCCGGAGTACAATTTAGACACGTGCCTTTTGATGCCGTATCTCAATGGTTACTGCCAGAAACACCTGTTAACATTGGTGCGCCAATCCTCAGCCGATTTTCGTCAATTTCGCTTTATTACTCCTCCGATCGTATGTGGCTGGGTGTCGATGGCGTCGCCGTTTCCGCCCCCTTCGACCGAAATAGGTCTGGTATAGCAGCTGCTGTTGTTGGTGAAGCCGTGAAAATCTTGCATGTGGCGCCTGGAAGCCCTGCGGACATTGCACATTTCCGTTCCGGAGAGGTCATCAGCAAAATTGATGGGATGTCCGCTGTGCAAATTTACGGTGGTGCCCGAAGGTATTGGGGAGATGGACCTGCCGGAACCAGCGTTAAGCTGACCATGGCTGATGGTTCGACGCGGACCATCGTGCTTTCGGATTACTACTGAGGTCGCGCGCAAAGGAATAAGCCGATGAGAACATTTTCACTAATTTTGCTAGTGACTTCCGTCGCCATCTCCGGGTGTCATGCAAGGTATGTTCCGGCCCCTTCGGAAGCGGCTTCAGGAATCCCGCTGTGTCCTTCGTCCACGGGCGGTGATTGCGTCGGCACAACGTATTCGCCCCAGGATCAGAGAGTACTAGACAGTTATAGGAAGATGGGTCGTCCTCCCAAATAGCCTTAGGCTCAAGACTCATTCACAGCCGGAAGGACAGTAGCGCTGCAAGGGCGACGGCGGAGAGGAAGTTGGCCGCGAGCTTGTCGTAGCGGGTGGCCACGCGGCGGAAGTCCTTGAGCCTGCAGAAGGCGTTCTCGATCCGGCGGCGCTCTCGGTAGCGGTCTTGATCGTAGGCGATGCGGCGTTTGCGGGTGCTTCGGCCTGGGATGACCGGCACGGCTCCGGACTGCCGCAGCATCCGGCGGAGCGCGTCGGCGTCGTATCCCTTGTCGGCCAGCACGTAGCGGGCGCCTTGGGCGCGGGCGAGCAGGGCCGGCGCGACAGTAATGTCGGAGACGTTGCCCGGGGTCAGCGTCAGCGCGAAGGGGCGCCCGACGGTGTCGGTGAGGACATGAACTTTGGTGGTCTGACCGCCGCGCGAGGGGCCGATCGCCTGCGCCCGCGCCCCCCTTTTCCCCCGAAGGCCGAGCGCTGCGCCTTGACGTAAGTGCTGTCCACCGCGGTGCTTTTCGTCACCGCGCCGGAGGCGGCGAGCGCTTCCAGCAGCTGGATCCAGAACCGTCGGCGAGACCATCGGTTGAACCGGTTGTAGACCGTCGTGTGCGGGCCGTAGTCGCCGGGGCAGTCCTGCCAGCGGCAACCCACCTTCAGCACGTGGAGGATGCCCGAGATCACCCGCCGGTCGTCCACCCGCCTGGCGCCGGGCTGGTTCTGCGGCAGGTGCGGCTCGATCGCCGCCCACTGCTCGTCCGACAACCAGAACAGGCCCATGCCCCCCTCCAACGCCGCTCAGGGCGCCGGAATCATGATTTGCCCACCGGCCTCAAGCGCGTGATTGGGTTTGGAGCCTAAGGAGGTTGGCGCGCCGCCGTTGGCGATGATGAGAGCTACGTTTTCGCCATAACACTATGAGACCCTCCAAATTGTCCTGATTGTGCGCTGCCAATAACCTCGAGCAAAGCTGGAGGTTATTGGCTCACAGGAAAGTCAAACCTCCGGGGTCCGGAACAAACAAACCCAGCCCGAAACTGCTTGAATGCCCTAGTCTCAGAGGACCGGAAACTGGCGTTGCGAAGGAAAGGCGAAGCATGTAGCCGCGTCGGCCCCCGATGAACGAACGGCGCTCCACTTCGCGTCTTGTCACATGAACGGCCACCCATCTTGAACGCTCGGTCTCGGATTCGATCTCTTCTACGGAGAGAAGCTCAGCACCCGGCGCATAGCCGCGCGCCATAAATTCGCGGCGGACTTGGTTCTCGATTGTTTCCGATTCCCGAACCTTGCCGCCCCGCAGGTGATGCCGGGGCGGCACATAGGGCGTAAGTGATCGCCAAACCTTGGCGGGAGCCCCATCAAATCCCGGCGGCGGCGCGACCGCCGTATCGAGAGGAATTAGCTTGATCTTCCAAGCTTCGGCATCTGGCCCGGCGTTCGCCCATGACAATTCCTGCGCGGCAGCTTGCAGGATTGCCTCTTGCTCGTCTTCACCAAAGGGCCGTGCGCCCCTCCAGACGAGAAGGCGCGTCGGCGCGGCGCCGTCCCACCAGATCAGAAACTCGGCGTGCGCTCTTGGACCCCGCAGGGGCTCGCCTTGGGAAGTTTTACCGGTCATTCCGGCAATCGCGTCGCGGACATCTTCGGGTGCGTCCGCCCATTTGCTCGCGGCGCCACTTGTCTTTGAGCGGATGAGATTGCGCAGCACCGCCGAGCGAAAGCGGGCGGTCAGGCGCACCGTGGCGCGCTGCTTCGGCGCCACCGCCCAACCGAGGGCGAACTGAACAAGATGTGTGTCCGGTCGCCGTGGCGCACGGCGCGGGATTTCACGGGCTGGCGGACGCGGCGGCCTTCGGGCGTACAGAAAGCGCGCGCCTTGAGGGATGTTGCGCGCGGCCAGCGGGTCGTGCGTCGGGCGCTCGATATCGGCTCGCGTGGCTTCAGGTGCCGGAACCAGCACCGGGGCGAGATCGCCCGAGGTTTTGCTTTTGGCCAGCGTGACATTCGGCAATGCCGGCGACTCGTCAATGCGGCTTAGGCTCGTCAGCGCTTCAGCTCGTCCGAAATAGACAATCCGCTCAAGGCATCGATCGAGAATCGCGACAAGCTCCGACGTCCAACCGTCACCCTCGATGAACCAGAACAAGCCCACATCCGGCGGAACGCACCAGGCGTTGTCTTGCGTGAGGCTCGTCCCATACGACTTTGTGGCGGCCGCTTTCTTATTGGGTGGATTCCATCCGAACTCAACCGGCTGATACTGGCGGAGACTCACAGACTGGCGGGCTTGCTCCGGCAGATAGAAGCTGTAGTCGCTGCTGCAGAGCGCGCTAACGAGCTTGTTCAGTTCGTCCTCTGGCCAGGTTCCCAGCATCTCGCGACGCCATTGGTACCAGCGGGCGACGATGGCGCGGACCAGCCGCCAGGGGCTCGGCGGCCATTCGCCGGCGAGTTCCTTATCGAAGGGATTGGCCTTCCATTGCGTCGCGTGGAAGCGCCCGAGCGGGAACGATTGCTGCAGAACCAGCCGCATGGCTCAGAGGTTCTCGCCGTCGTCGCCCTCGGACTCAGCAGCGTCGTCGCTCGGAGAACTGGACGCGTTGTCCTCGTCTACGCGGTAAAGTTCGTCGTGCGGCCAGTAAATGTCGGTGACGATCGGTGCCTGATCGTTTTGGCTTCTAAAGGCGGCGGCTTTTATCGATTCCCCGATGTTCGCGGCCAGCACAATGTCCCGCTCGCCACTCCTTAGGCTGATGCGTTCGAGGTGACAGCCGGAGCGGTAGCGGAATGGCTCGCGCAGCAGACGATCGATCTTCCAGAGTGCGAGGGCGACAAGGAATTCCTTCTGCTTCTCGGAAAGGCCGCGCACATTGCCGTTTGCATCGGCGCGACCGAAGGAGCGTAGAAGCGCCACGTCGAGAACGAAAGTCGCTCGGATTTCAGAGGCGGTCGCGTCATCAACGGCGAAGATGGGTTGGCCGGACGTTGTTTTGCCAAGCCGATCGAACTTGACACCGGAGCGGTCGACGCGTGCTGCGCCGAACGCCTCCAGATGCGCCGTCAGAAAGCGCGCGATCTTGATCTGATATTGCGGAAAGAGAACGCCGTGCACGAGCGCGTTGGGGTCGTATTTAAAGATCGTTCCGAAGACATCCCACCATTTTTCCGCTGGCGGGTGCGCCTTCTTGCTACCGGGGAGCTTGATGCCAAATTCATTCTCAAGAGTCTTTGAGAATAATTCTGTACCACACGCACCGTCCAAGCGGAGGGCTCTGCCCGCAAGAAAGTACGTCGAAGCTATACGATGACCCTCCGTCAGGCTCGTCACGACAAGTTCGCGTTTCTCTGGCGATAGCTTCCCATCGGTCAAAGCGCCGGTGACGCAACGCAAGTAGGGCATGCCTGCCAGATCTTCGTGCAATTCCAGATCGTGCGGCCCGCACAGGCACACGGATTCGAGATGATTGGCCATGCTGGCCGGGCTGTCGACGATATTGACGTTCTCGACACGGCCGTCGCTGCGCGGCGCCTTGTAGATGACGTGCCCGATCTCGGGGAAGCCTGCAGGTTGGAAGCGATCGAGGCCGCCGACAGGTTTGAGCGTCGCGGTCAGCACTATGGGCGAAGCGCCTTTCAGAACGCTTTCAGGCGTCAGCACGTTCGGCTGGGTTTGATCTTCAGGCATGTGTCACCTCATCGGATTGGCGTTGCGGGCGCAGCCAACGACGCACAAGTGCGGCGCGATCTGCGCTGGAAACGGGGAACAGGAGGGCGGTCAGCAGGCGCTCCGGATCGTTGACGGCGCAGGGTGCGTCGGTGCTCATCAGGGGCGCGTTGGCCATGGCGTAGCGCGACCTTGCGACGTCAACGGCCCGCTCGACATCGCCTCCGCGGATCAGCGCAGTAATTTTGCGCGCCGCCGCAGGCGTGCGTGCGCCGGTATCGGGCGCCAGAAGATCGCGTCCGTCTCGCTGGCCGCTTTCTCGCACGGGCCTCAGATCAAACAGCGGGGAAAGAAGGCCGTAGAGCGCCAGCGCTGGCCCAACAGGGGTCGGCGGGCTCCACTTGTTGTCGCGAGTCAGGAGCGCCCTGGCGTCATTGCGATCGAAGGACCAGTCGAAGGACCAGTCGAACAGCGCAAAACGTGAGAGCCATCGCGCGAGCAGCGCCTCGTCCACGTTTTCGTCGAGCCAGGCTTCGATGTCCGACAGGCGCGCCGTGATCCGTGCGAAGGCCGGCGGCGCGCCCCGCTCATGCTCATTTTCCCAGTCGAGCAGGCGGCGCTGAAGTACCGCACCGAGATTTCGCGTCAACGGACCTGCGCGCCAAACCCAGCGCGCCGGCGGAGTCTTCGAGTGGATGTAGGCGGGCCGTCCGTCTCGATTGTGGTCCCGCCACTCGATGCCAAATCGATAGAGCGCAAACGGATAGTCGGCGGGAAAGGCGGACGCCAGCGACAAGGCGAGGCGCGCCTCCACGTCGGGCACGTCGCCTCCGAACAGACCCGCCAGCCAAGCGAGCGGCAGCGGCCGCCAGGCGACGCTCTGCTCACGAAACGACCGATTGACGTCCACGCGGTCCAGCGACACCACCGTTGCGTCAAGCAGGGCCACTGCCGCTTCGGAATCAGCCGGCGCGCCGGCTGCGCGAACGAGCGCGCTCTCGATCGGGCCGCGCAGACCGACGAAGCGCCAACGCTGCCCCACCTTCTTGTCGGAAGGCAGTTTCTCGATCAGGTTGAGCGCACGCTTGAACGCTTCGGATCGTGCGGCGGCGGCGGCGGCGGCGTCGTCGCCGGCGGCGGTCGGATCCCGCACGAAGCCGAGATAGCGCGGCTCGAAAGTTTGTTTGCTGGTCGTTCCGCCAAGCGCAAACCGCCGGAATTCGCTGACACCGGCATCGATGCCGCGCCGCGTGACAGCTACGGCGAAAGCAGCAGGTGTGGTAGCGCCGCGGCCACCGATCTCGGCCCGTCCTCGCGCAAAAAGAGCGGCGACTTCGGACGTGGTCATTGGACGGTTCCAAACCGGCGCCCAGACTTCACCTCGGTCGCGTCCCGCTTCGCCGGACGTTTCGGGAGCGGCGCTCTCGATGACAAAGGGAAAAGCGCCGACGGGCCTGGTTCGCGCGCCGAGCCGGCGTGATGCGCCGCCGGCGAAGAAGGCAAGCCCCTCGCAGGCGAGCGCCATGGCCCATGGCGAGATCGCGCCTTCGCTATACGCACCCTGGCCGCTGTTATAGAGCTTGTTGGCGTCGCTGAACCATGAGGCGGCGTTGAGCTTCTCAGCTTGCCATTCCAGCGTCTCTCCTTGGAGAAAGGCAGTCAGCGCCTCACGCCGATTATCCGCGTTCGTTGCGTTCTTTGATTTCTTCGGTGACGCCGGTGCTTTGAGTGCATCCGTTGCTCTTTTCCAACCATCTGAAAAGTCACGATTGCCGATACTCCCGCCGTTTCCCAGCAATGGATTAAACCGACCACGACCCGCGGGAGCTATGTGCGCAGCGAAGGTCTCAAGTAAAATTTCGTCAGCATTGGCCTGCCAAAGCAGCAATGGATAATTGACCTTACGCTTAGTGCTTAGTTCCTGATCCTTTTTCCATTGTCGCAGATAGGGCGTCCACGCTCCTTGATCCGCAATGCTCATCAAGGCGTCCGCCAGCGTATCGCGGTCGGTCGGGCCACCGACAACATGCAGTACGCCGTCGCGCCAGGCTGCGCGCACGTCGGGCCAGCGGCGCGACAAAACCTTCAACAGACCGAGCGCTGCGAGGTAAGCGCCGAGGCTAGTCGGATTAAGCCCCGGAACGGGAATGACCGACAGAACGGCGCGGTTCGTGCTCATATGGAGGCGCCTCCCGGCGCAACGCGCTGGGACGGGCGCTCGCTCGCGCGCCAGTCGGCGACTCGAACAAGTGCTTCGAGCCAGGCGAGCGCAAACGGCCCGAGCGCGCGCGGCTCATCCTTGGGGACTGCGCCGGTCCACGCTCCGTCCGCCTCACCGCGCCAGGGTCCGAGAATGTCGGCGACAAGGGCAGTCCAACCCGGACCGTTCAGCGCGAAACCATTGTTGGTCCAATCACCATCGGCGCCGTCCAGGGCAATCGAGAAATCCATCGGCCATTCCTGGCCATCTAACTGCAAAGCTTCGGAAGATCGGCTGACGCCAAAAACATCTCCACCTTCGTCTGAACCTTCGTCTGAGATCGCGCGCAGAACGGTGCGCGCCTTCCCGTGATGAGCGGCGGCGAGATAGACGGCGAGCGCGGGATAGGGCGGCGTCTCTTCCGAGTCCTTATATCGCCGCCACATCGCCAGGGCGGACGCCGCCTCGTGGCGCAGACCGGGGCGGAATGCTTTGTGCGCCGCCCCACTCACATTCGGAAGCGCTCGGATTTCCTCGAGCGCCTTCCTGTCGAGTTTGCACTCCAGCGCCCAATGAAGCCGGACAACTCCGTCATCGTTTGGGCCTTCATCGGAAAGTGCGCTTGCGTTCGCGAGTTTCGGCTGGACCGCCGCTCTCACGCTTTCGGCGTCGCGACTCAGAACTTTGACCCGAAGCACTTTCGGGAACTTCGCCAGGACCTCGTCGTCAAGCGGGCCGCCCGTCGGTATGGCTTTGCGCCAACACGGATGAGCCTTGCCGAGATCATGGAGGCCGGAGGCCTCGACGACAGCTCGTCGGATTGGGTCTTGCAGAGCCAATCCGTCGCAAATCTTCTCCGCCTCGCGGCGCGCGTCCAAGAGGTGCGACGTCAGGCCGGACCAATAGCCCGCCTCAGCGCGCCAGTCGTCACGCAAGGTGCGCCCGGGTCCTGGCGGCGGCAAGTCCTTCAATCGATGGCTTTTGTCGCCTGTCCATCCGAGGTCTCTGTCATAGCCGCCGACATCGCCGTGCAGCATCACAGTCATGCCGGCCTTCAAGTCCGAGGCGCGTATTCGAGCCCAGCGCTCCGCGCGATCATCCCAGAACCACGCAGGCGCTTTGACGTTCTTCAGCAAGCCCTGCAATCGCTGCAGCGCCACAGAGCAAGTCTCACGATCCGGGTCGAGCAGCGGCCCGTCGAGGGCGTCGCCTCGCGGCGGCTCGCGGCCCTGCCAATCCCGCCAGAACACGATGACGTCTGCATCCGGATCGGCGTTCCGCACGAACCGGCTCACATCCGTGAAGCCGCCAAAGACGTCAGGCTCCGTGGAGAAAAGTCCGTGAACGTCGAGCGCGCGCGGATAAGGTTCGGGCGGGATCACGAGCGCCTCTTCAAGTTCTTTCGGCATCTTCTCTTGAAGCTTCGCGAGCGCTTCCTGGGCCGACATCTGCTCCGATAGCGGTGCAAACGCCTTGAGCAACGATGACGCTTGGTCCAGCGCGGCTTTCCGATAGGGCCCGATCCAGTCCTCGCCTTCGTGCTTGCGCTTCTCTTCGGATTCGAGCTTCCAGACGACCGCTCGAGCTTCATTGTCCTTGCCGTCGCGGTTGAGGCGGCCCAGGCGCTGCACCAGCGAAGGCCATGGCGCATGCTCCGTCCACAATCGATGCGCCGAGATGTCGAGGCCCGCTTCAATGACCTGCGTGCTGACGCAGATCAACCCCGGATCACAGCCTCCAACGCGCCCGGACTGACTCATTTTCCGACGCTGCTCGAAAATCTGGAGCGTCTTTTCGTATTCGGTGCGTTCACCGGCGCGAAATCGTGATGTGAGCAGAATCTTTGGCGCGCTATCCGCCCCGAGCTTCTGGAAGATGTCCCGGGCAGTCTTTACCGTGTTACAGACGATCAGCGTCAGCGTGCCGGAAGCGTGAGCGCTTTTGGCTTCAGACGCGATCTGCTCGACGCGCGGCTTTGCTCTCGCTCCCGTTGCGGGCTGGTGGAGTGTTGTCCGACGCCATGCGGCCCGCAGCAGCTTGAAAGCCGCGTTCGAGTCGCTTTCAAGGCCCGCGTCGAAAGGCTCGACGCCATCGCATTCGTCTTTCTTTCGATCCGTCGTCTGAAGAAACTGGACGCCAAGCGTCGCGCTCATCCAAGTCGTGCGGCAGGGCTTGACGCCTGGGAAGCGATGGCGCCGCATCCAGTCCAGTTGGGCCGTGGTCCAAAGGCCAGGCCCCATGAGTTGCACTTCGTCGACGATCCAGAGGCAGTCCTGATTGAGCAGGCCGAAATGCATGGGCCAGTCGAAGCGGCTCATGCCGTAGCCGCGATTCAAAGCTCGCGACAGCAGCATGTCCTGCGTTCCGACCAGCACCCATGGGCGGTCTGGAAGCGCATCCCACCCGTCCCCGACGTCACCGCCGATGAGCTGGAAAACCGGGATGTCTATCGCGCCATTCCACGACTTGAGTGCAGAGAAGCAGGATCGCAGGCGTTCGACCGTTTGGCGGACAAGGCTCCGCATCGGCAGGCAATAGACAAGGTGAAGCGGTTCGTCGTCCTTACCCGTAAAGCGCCGCCAAGCCCATGCCAGCGCGCTTCCCTCAGTCTTTCCCAACCCTGTCGGGATTGGGAGTATCTGAGGAAGCCCCTCGACAGCCGCCTTGATTTGCCACGCATATGGCGGAAAGCCGGTTGCAGCGTGGAAGAATTGCTGAAACTGCGCCTCCTCATCGCTCATTCTGAAACTCCCAAATTGCTGCAAAGGTGTCGCAGCCTGAGCACGAGCTTAAGATCGTGTCCCAAGCCGTGGTCGAGGTGGCCGCGCCAGCGGGCGGGGTTCTCCCCACTGCGGAAGCCCTTGGCCTTAGCCGCATCCAGGACGCGCTCGATCCTGCCGCGCACCCGCGAGGCGGTTTCGGGCTTCTTGGTCCAAATGGGCTTCAGCGTGCCCAGCACGGCGGCGGCGGTGTCGATCTGATCCACCGGCAACTCGCGAAGGGGCTTGGCATACACCTTGAGCGTCATGGACCATTGCGCCCGGTGCTTCTCATTGCGCCACTGCAGCCCCTGGCCCTCGACGAACTCGTCGGCGACCTCCCCAAAGGTGGGGGCGACCACCGCGGGCGCGCGCTCGGCGTCGCGCTCCACAGTCGGGTTCTTGCCATGCTCAAGCGCATCCCGGGCCTTGGCGGCAGCCTTTCGCGCTGTCGCGAGTGAGACGCCGCCCATACCGGCCCGTCCGAGCCCCATCTCCCGGCGCTTGCCGTCGCGCTTGCACATGAACACCCACCGGCGGCGGCCAGCGTCGTCATTGACCAGGTAAAGCCCAGCGCCGTCAGCGTGCCGCCCGGGGCCGAGCGTCTCCACTTCGCGCGAGGTTGGGCGATGAAGCGTCCTACCGGCCATGTTCTGGGCTCGTTCACGTTTCGGGTCCCACCTTGGGTCCCACCTTTTGGCTCGGCTGCGAGCCTACAGCCTCGAACCCTCGCGGACAAAGGATCCGCAAGCCGTTCAGATAGTGGGCCTTTTTGCCGAAAGTTCTGGACAGCTCACGACGGGAGTTCGGCGGTCTCCCTCTCCGCCACGGACGGTCCCCGAGTGGGCGCGGATCTTACACGGCTCCACGGTGAGCTCGGCGAGCCGTCCCGGCGAGCGCGCGCCGGATTGCCTTCCGGATCGCCCGATCTATAACAGCGGGCGGTTTATCGAGGGGGAGCTCGTGCGTACGCCAATCCTGATCGCCTGCTTGGCGATGTCTTCGTCTGTCTACGGGCAGCCCTCGCGGGCGCCCGCGGCGGTTGTTCCGGCGGCGGCGCGAGGCGCCCAGCCCGCGCCGGCGCAGCGACCGGCCCCGACCTATGTGGTGGTCGAAGGCTCGCACACGGAAGACGCCGCCGTCCGCCAGCAGCTGACCGTGCTGTGCCCGGCGACGCACCGGGCGCTTGGCGCAGGCTACACGGGGGTGATGACGGTTCCTGGCGCTAACGGAGCCCCGGCGCTCGCGCCGGTCGGCGTCGACGGGGTGCGCTCGATCCCCGATTCCACCGGGGGCGGCTGGCAGGTCGAGGCGAGCGCGCCCGACGCCGCCAGGGCGCAGCGGCCGTGGCGCCTGGTGGTGCGCGTGACCTGCCTTCGGGTTCCGGGCTGATCTTGCCGCCGGCCGAGCGGGATGTCGGGCTTTTGCCCGCCCTGCACAGCGAAGCGTTCCGCGCCTACCAGGCCAAGGACAGGGCGCGGGCCGCCGAGGCGCTCGGCCGGATCCTGCAGCTCAATCCCGGCGACGCCCGGGCGCAACTGCTCAGCGGTCTCATCCGTCCGCCCGAAGATGCACCGGCCGCCCTCGCCCTGGTCGAGGCCGCCGCCTTCGCCGACCCGGCCGATCCGAACGGCTGGTACAACCTCGGCGTCTTGGAGGCCGAGCGTGGCGCGCTTCCCGCCGCCATCGAGGCCTACCGCCGCGCCGTAGCGGTCGACCCCACGCACCTGAACGCCCTCGGCAACGGGGCGGAGCTTCTCAGGCGGCTGGAGTTCTTCGAGGAGGCCCTGGCGTGGGCGGATCGCCGGCTCCTGCTCGCGCCGCAGGATTGGTCCGCGCACCTCAATCGTTCGGTCTGCCTGTTCCACCTGCGGCGGTGGCAGGAGGCCGAGGCCGCCTCCGACGTCGCCCGGCGACTCGCGCCGGAGCGGGACATCATCGCGTGGGAGCGCTTTGCCATGCTCCTGTTCCAGAAGCGGTTCGCCGAGGCCTGGGACGCGTTCGAGCACCGCTTCGCCGTCGGCCATCTGAACGGGGTCTTCGCCTATCCCTTCCCTCAGCCCCTCTGGCGCGGCGAGCCCCTGGCGGGCAAGCGGATCATCGTCCACAACGAGCAGGGCCTCGGCGATCAGCTGATGTTCGCCTGCGCCCTGCAGGAGGTGGTGGATGCGGCCGGCGAGACGATCGTGGTGGCCGCCCCGCCGCTCTGCGATCTCTTCGCCGCCTCCTTTCCCAAGGCGACGGTCCTGCCCGCGCTCTACGGCCGTTTCGCCGGCGACCATCCCGAGCCGCCGTGGCTGAAGCGCCTGCCGCCGGCCGACTTCCAGGCGCCGATCGGCTCGCTGATGGCGGTGCTGCGTCGGACCGAGGCGAGCTTCGCCGATCCCAAGCCCTATCTTCGGCCCTCGGAGGCGGCGAGGGCGCGCTGGGCGGGGGTCGACGCCGGCCAGGGGCTGAAGGCGGGGCTGTGCTGGGCCTCCAACCCGGCCCTGTTCCGCATGGACAGCGCCCGGCGCGCGACCCGAAAGAGCATGCCGGTCGAAACCCTGGCCCCGCTGGCCAAGATCGCCGGTCTGAGCCTCGTCAGCGTGCTCAACTGGCCGCTGCCGCCGGAAGCCAAGGCGTTCAACGGCCGCCTCCTCGACCTCCACGCGCGGCTGGCCAGCCTCGACGACACCGCGGCGCTGATCGAGCGGCTCGATCTCGTCATCACGGTGGACACCGCCGCGGCGCACCTCGCCGGGGCGCTCGGCAAGGAGACCTGGCTCCTGCTCCACGACTTTCCCGACTGCCGATGGGAGCTCGCCGCGGACCGGAGCTATTGGTACCCGGACGTGCGCCTGTTCCGGCAGCAGGCGCCGGGCGACTGGGGCGGGGTGGTCGCTGAGGTGGCGAAGGCGCTCGAGGCAAGGCTGGCCGCATGAGCGCCGAGAGCGTGGCCCTGGCCCTCGACGCCCTGAACGCAGGCCGCCCTGTCGATGCGATCGCCGTGCTTCGCCAGGCGCCCGACACGGCCGACGATCCCATAGCGCTGCAGGCCTGGTCGGTGGCCCTGACCCGCCTGGGCGGAGACCCGGCCGCGCCCGCCTTGCTCGAACGCGCGGTGCGCCTGGCCCCCGGCGATGCGCAGGCGCACTTCAACCTCGGCGTCGCGGCCGAGGCTGCAGGGGCGCTCGAGGCGGCGGTGATGCGCTATGGCCAGGCCCTGGCGCTGGATCCCAACCACCTCGGGGCGCTCAACAACCTGTCCGACCTCTTGCGCCGCCGCGGCCGGCCCGAGGAGGGCTGGGAGCTGATGCAGCGCTATCTGAGCGGCGGCGGCGGCGCGGCGGGCCAGGAGCTGCGGCTGGCCAAGCTGGCGCTCGACACGCGCCGCTACGCCGACGCCCTCGCCTGGTTCCGCAAGGCGGCGGCCGCGACGCCCGACGACCCGCGCGTGACCTTCGAGCACTCCATGCTGACCCTGCTCCTGGAGGACTTCGCCGAGGGCTTCGCCCAGTACGAGGCGCGGCTGCCGGTCTATGGCCACGCGGGGCTGGCGATCCACGACTATGGCCTGCCGGCCTGGTCGGGCGAGGCGAAACCCGGCCTCAGGCTCCTGCTGCATCGAGAGCAGGGGCTGGGCGACATGATGATGTTCGCCGCCGCCGTGCCAGGGCTGCTCGAGGCCGGCGTGCAGGTGAACCTCGCCCAGGCCCCGTCCCTGACCCGGCTGTTCGCCGAGAGCTTCCCCAAAGCCAGGGTGTGGCCCAGCGTCACGGTGGCGGGGCCCGCGCCGCCGCAACCCCAGCCCTTCCTGGCGGTGTGCGGACCGCTGGACGGGCAAGCGCCGATGGGGAGCCTGGGGGCGCTGGCGATGCGCCACGGCCCGCCGGCCCCGGTCGCCTATCTGAAGCCGCCGCCCCATGAGGTCGCGCGGTGGAAGGCGCGCCTGGAGGCCCTGGCCCCGCCGCGCAGGGGCGAGCGGCGGGTGGGGCTGGTGGGCGGCGCGCGCCTGCCGCGGTTCAGCGACGACGGCCTGTCCAACGGCCTGCGCAAGTCCGTGCCGCCCGCGGAGTTGGAGCCGCTGGCCGACGTCGGCGCGGTGCGCTGGTTCGCCCTGCACGACCGCAGCAATGCGGAGATGCTGGCCGACATCCCCCGCCTGCCGCTGGTGGACCTTTCGCCCTTCATCACCGACTTCGCCGACACGGCGGCCGCCATCGCCAACCTCGACCTGGTCATCACGGTGGACACGGCGGTGGCGCACCTGGCGGGGGCGATGGGCAAGCCGACCTGGGTGCTGCTGTGGCGCAACGCCGACTGGCGCTGGGGCGTGGAGCGGGCGGACAGCCTCTGGTACCCCGCCGTCCGCACCTTCCGACAAGCGCGGGCGCACCGCTGGGGCCCGGTGATCGAGGACGTCGCCCGCGCCCTGGGTTGAGCAAGACTGAGGGTGTAAAGCCGAAAAGCCGACGCAACGCCTCCCTCGCCTTCTCTCACCGCAAGGGCGGCGCGAGCGCCCCGAAGACTGCGCGACCGCTTCCACCCTAAATCTTTTCCTTGCCGTCAATCTAATGTTAAGCTACGGCCACGCGGCGCGCCGGCCGAGGGGCTGGCGGTCGGGGGCTCGGTCGGGCTGCTCCCGCCCGAGCTTTGGGGATCTGCGGCGGGGGAAGGCTTTATGTCCAAGCATTCACGGGCGGCCGCGTGGTTGGCCGGCATATCGACGATCAGCCTCATGGCCGCGCTGTCCGCGCCGCCGCCGGCCTCGGCCCAGAGCAACACCGCCGTGGGCGCCAACGCCGGCGTGGGCGTCACCGGATCCGGCAACACCGCCGTAGGCGATAGCGCCGGCCGGTCCGTCACGGGCGACTACAACCAGGCCTCCGGCTATTACGCCGGCTATAACGTCACGGGCAACGCCAACCAGGCCTCCGGCGCTTTCGCGGGCCAGACCGTCAACGGCTCCTACAACCAGGCTTCGGGCTATCAGGCCGGCTATAACGTCACGGGCAACAACAACCAGGCCTCCGGCCGTCAGGCCGGCCGAGCCGTCATCGGCGACTACAACCAGGCCTTCGGCGTTCAGGCTGGCTTAAACGTCAACGGCAACTCCAACCAGGCCTTCGGCGTTCAGGCTGGCTTAAACGTCAACGGCTCCTACAACCAGGCGTCGGGCTATCTGGCCGGCCTGTCCGTCAACGGCTCCTACAACTAGGCGTCGGGCTATGGCGCCGGCCTGAATGTCACGGGCAACTACAACCAGGCCTCCGGCTATCAGGCCGGCCAGAGCGTCACGGGCGACAACAACCAGGCGTCGGGCTATCTCGCCGGCCAGTCCGTCAGCGGCAACTACAACCAGGCTTCGGGCGCTGCCGCCGGCCGGTTCGTCACGGGCGGCTACAACCAGGCCTCCGGCTATCAGGCCGGCCAGACCGTCAACGGCTCCTTCAACCAGGCCTCCGGCGCTTACGCCGGCCAGATCGTCACGGGCGACAACAACCAGGCCTCCGGCAATACAGCCGGCAACTTTGTCACCGGCTCCTACAACCAGGCCTCCGGCTATCAGGCCGGCCAGAACGTCAGCGGCGACTCCAACCAGGCGGCCGGCAATACAGCCGGCGACTTTGTCACCGGCTCCTACAACCAGGCGTCCGGCTATCAGGCCGGCCAGAACGTCACGGGCAACTCCAACCAGGCCTCCGGCGCTTACGCGGGCCAGTCCGTCACGGGCGACTTCAACCAGGCGTCCGGCAATGCAGCCGGCAACTTTGTCACCGGCTCCTACAACCAGGCGTCGGGCTATGGCGCCGGCCGGTCCGTCACGGGCGGCTACAACCAGGCCTCCGGCTCCTTGGCCGGCCAGAACGTCAATGGCTCCTACAACCAGGCCTCCGGCGCTTACGCCGGCCAGTCCGTCACCGGCTTCTACAACCAGGCGTCGGGCTATTACGCCGGCCAGACCGTCAACGGCGCCTACAACCAGGCCTCCGGCACTGGCGCCGGCCTGAATGTCACGGGCAACTACAACCAGGCCTCCGGCTATCGGGCCGGCCAGTCCGTCACGGGCTCCGGCAATATCGCCATAGGCCAGAACGCCGGTCAGTCGGTCGTGGGCGACAACACCATCGCGATCGGCAGCTCGGCCGTCGCAGGCCTGTCGGGCGACGTGGCGATCGGCTTGGGCGCCAGCGCGACGGGCGTCAATTCGGTGGCCCTCGGTGCAGGATCTTCCGACGGCGGACGATCCAATGTGGTCTCGGTGGGCTCCGGCTCCCAGGCCCGCCAGATCATCAACGTCGCGGCCGGAACGCAGGCGACCGACGCGGTCAACTTCAGCCAGCTGTCGACCACCAACTCCAACCTCGCGAGCGTCTCGACCTCGGTGACGGGGCTGAGCTCGTCGCTGTCGGCCACCAACTCCAATCTCGCGAGCGTCTCGACCTCGGTGACGGGGCTGAGCTCGTCGCTGTCGACCACCAACTCCAATCTCGCCGGCGTCTCGACCTCGGTGACGGGGCTGAGCTCGTCGCTGTCGGCCACAACTCCAATCTCGCGAGCGTCTCGACCTCGGTGACGGGGCTGAGCTCGTCGCTGTCGACCACCAACTCCAATCTCGCGAGCGTCTCGACCTCGGTGACGGGGCTGAGTTCGTCGCTGTCGACCACCAATTCCAACCTCGCGAACCTGGCGCTAGCTGTCGTCACCTCGGTGACGGGGCTGAGCTCGTCGCTGTCGACCACCAACTCCAACCTGGCCAGCGTCTCGACCTCGGTGACGGGCTGAGCTCGTCGCTGTCGACCACCAATTCCAACCTGGCCAGCGTCTCGACCTCGGTGACGGGGCTGAGCTCGTCGCTGTCGACCACCAATTCCAACCTGGCCAGCGTCTCGACCTCGGTGACGGGGCTGAGCTCGTCGCTGTCGACCACCAACTCCAACCTGGCCAGCGTCTCGACCTCGGTGACGGGGCTGAGCTCGTCGCTGTCGACCACCAACTCCAACCTGGCCAGCGTCTCGACCTCGGTGACGGGGCTGAGCTCGTCGCTGTCGACCACCAACTCCAACCTCGCCGGCGTCTCGACCTCGGTGACGGGGCTGAGCTCGTCGCTGTCGACCACCAACTCCAATCTCGCGAGCGTCTCGACCTCGGTGACGGGGCTGAGCTCGTCGCTGTCGACCACCAACTCCAACCTCGCCAGCGTCTCGACCTCGCTCGGCGGCGTCAGCGCTTCGGTGACGACGCTAGCGTCATCCCTGTCGACCACCAACGCCAACCTCGCGGGCTTCTCAACTTCGGTGACGGGGCTGAGCTCGTCGCTGTCGACCACCAACTCCAACCTGGCCGGCGTCTCGACCTCGGTGACGGGCGTGAGCTCGTCCCTGTCGACCACCAACGCCAACCTGGCCGGCGTCTCGACCTCGGTGACGGGGCTGAGCTCGTCGCTGTCGACCACCAACGCCAACCTCGCCGGCGTCTCGACTTCGGTGACGGGGCTGGCTCAGGGTCTTTCGACCCTGTCGAGCTCGGTGGATACCCGCTTCGCCAACCTCGGCCTGCCGACGAACCCCGGCGGCGGCTTGACCTTCGGGAGTGGATCGAGCGCGCAAACCGGCACCTCCACGGCGTTGGGCACAGGTGCGACCGCGAACGGCGCCAACTCTTATGCGACGGGCTACAACGCCTATGCCGCCGGGCCGGGCGATATCGCCGTCGGCGCCGGCGCGCGGACCAATGCCGACTACAGCACCGCGGTGGGCTATAACGCGAACATTGCGGCCAGCTCGCCCAATTCCGTGGCGGTCGGCGCCAACGCCTCGGTCGGCGCGAATGCGCCCAACGCCATCGCTCTTGGCTACAATGCCCGCGTCGCGGCGGGGGCGTCCAACTCCGTGGCGATCGGCGCCAACTCCGTGGCGAGCGAGCCGAACACCGTCTCGGTGGGCGCCGCCGGGTCGGAGCGGCGGATCACCAATGTCGCCGACGGCGTCAACCCGACGGACGCCGCCACGGTCGGCCAGCTGGGCCGGCTCTCAAGCAACATCAACAGCGCGCTCTACGCCGCCGACCGGCGCGTGGGCATCGCCTATGCCGGCGTCGCCATGAGCATGGCCATGGACGCGGTCCCCCTGGCCCTCAACGCCGGCGAACAGGGCATGACGGGCGGCGTTGCGACGTTCGAGGGCAAGACCGCGGTGGGCTTCCGCTATTTCGGCCAGCCCGCGCCCAAGGTGACGGTCAGCGTGGGCCTCGGCCTGGGTCTGACCCATGGGTCGCCGGTGGCCGCCTCCGCCGGCGTGGGCTTCAAGTTCTAGCGGCCGCGTCGGCCGAGGGGGCGGGCGGCGTTTGGGGTTGAGGGTCGGCGTGACGGTCAAGGGCGGGGAACCGGCCCTGGAACCTGCGCTGTGGTCGAGCGGGATCGTCCAGAACGTCGCGTTCCTCCTGATGCTCCTTGGCCGTCTGCCGGACGTGGAGTTGGCGGCGGTGGTCGCCTGCCCCGCGGGCACGTCGCACCCCCTCGGCGCGCGCCTCGGCCTTCCGGTCGTGGGAGAGGACGAGGTCGCCGGGCGGCTCGACGTGCTGGTCGAGCTCGGCGCGCGGGGGGCCACGGCGGCCATGGACGCCTTTCGCCGGGCCGGGGGCAGGATCGTGTCCTACCTGGCCGGGAATGCGCTCGCCATGAACTTCGAAGCCGTCGCCTGCGCCGTTCCCCATGGGGAGATCATGGCCGAGGCGCCGTTCGACGCCGTCTGGATCACCCCCCAGCACTGGCGGATGAACGCCAGCTACGCGGCGATGACGCGCTCGCCGCGGGTGGAGATCGCGCCGCATATCTGGTCGCCGGTCCTGCTGGAACAATCGGCCGCCTCCGCCGGCCAGCCGCTGTTCTGGAAGCGAAGGCCGCCTGGCGCGCCGGTGCGCATCGGCATCTTCGACCCCAATGTGAATGTGCTGAAGACCTTCCACATCCCGCTGCTCGCCGCCGACATGGCGTTTCGCCAGCGGACCGAGGCGATCGATCGCGTGCTGATGTTCAGCGCCGCCCATCTGAAGGGCAATGCTCACTTCGAGGAGTTCTGCGCCGCGACCGATCTGATGCGCCACGGCCGGCTGTTCGCCGAAAGCCGCTTTCCCCTTGCGCACCTCTTGGGCTTGCACATCGATCTCGTCGTGACGCATCAGTGGGAGAACAGCCTTAACTACCTTTATTGGGATGTTCTGTTCGCGGGCTATCCGATCGTTCATAATTCGCCGCACCTTGGCGCTTGCGGATACAGCTATAGGGATTTCGACCCGGCCGACGGCGGGCGCGCCATCCTGGACGCGGTCGCCCGCCACGGCGCCGATCCGGAGCACGAGCGCCGCTGCGCCATGGAGACCGTATGGGCTTATCACATCGACAATCCCGGCGTTCAGGCCCGCTATGCGGAGCTCCTGGCCTCGGTGATGGACGCCGCCTGATGGTGGTTCTCGCCGGCGCAGCCGTCGCGCTCGCCGGTCCGGCCTCGGCGGCCCCGCCAAGGCGGCCTAAGCCCGACCAGGCCGGAGCGACGGCCCCCGCGCCGCCATCGGGCGTCGCCGGGGCCATGGGCGCCCCCGGTCCCAGCCCCCTCGAACGGTTGGACGCCGCCCTGCAACAGGTGGGCATGACGCTGTGCGCGCCGGCGGTGGAGCGCGCGGCCAAGTTCCTGTTCCAAGACGGCGAGGCCAACTTCGTGGTCCAGCCCCTCGGTCCGGATGCGAACCGCTGGCCGACGGTCATCACCATCGAGAGCGCGCACCTGACGATGGGGCGCACCCGCCTGGCCACCCTCGTCGCAGCCCCCGGTATCGGGTGCCCAGGATTTTACACCCAGACCATCAGCTGGGCTGAACCCTGCGATGTCTTGAAGCGCACGGTGTTCTCGGGCTTTTCGGCGAGCCACAAGCTGTTGAAGGCGGTGGACGTCAGCGAGCTGAACGCCGCCGTCCAGGTCTATCTGATGCCGGCGGGCAACGGCTGCGTCTCCGTCAAAAAGGAGATGTTTCACTGACCACGGTTCGCCAGCGGACCGGCTTTCGCGTCGGCCTCAGCATGTTCGTCAATGCGGACGGGTCGTTCGGGTTCTTCGAGAACGGGCTGAGGCAGAACGTCGTTTTCCTCTACCACCTGTTTCGCGCGATGCCTGAGTGCGCGGGCGTTAGGCTCATCAACGCCGGCGACGGCCCGGTTCGCGAGGATCCCGCTGTCGTCGGCGTCGATCCCCGCGATATCGTTACGGCGGAAACGCTGCCCGAGGGGCTGGACTATCTCATCAACGCGGGGGCGGCGCTGGCCCCCGCCGAGCTTCGCCGCGCGCGGGATCGCGGCGTGCGCACCATTGCGTTCAAGGGCGGAAACGGCGCGGTGATCTCCATGGAGGCCGTGGTCGGCTATCAAACCCGGGTCGACGGCGAGCGCTATTTCGATGCCGACTGCTACGATGCGGTGTGGCTGACGCCCCAGCACGCGGCCACCTACCGCGGCTGGTGTGAGGCGATCTACCGCTGCCCCGTCCAGATCGCGCCGCAGACCTGGAGCCCGCGGTTCGTCCAAGCCTTCGCCCCGTCGGGATTCGGCTATCGGCGCGGCCGCCCCCGCTGGAGGGTTGGCATCTTAGACCCGAACATTACGGTGATGAAGACCAGCCACATGCCGATGCTGGCGGCCGAGGCGGCGTTTCGCCAGAAGCCCGACGCCTTCGAGGCGATCTACGTGACCAACGCCCTAAGGCTCAAGGACGACGCGCATTTCGCCAGCTTCGCAGGCTCGCTCTCGGCGGTGAAGGCGAGGATCATGACTGTCGAGCCGCGATTCATCGGCGCCCAGTTCCTGGCCGACCACTGCGAGGCGGTGGTGACGCACCAGTGGATGAACGCGCTGAACTATCTCTATTGGGAGGCGCTCTACGGCGGTTATCCCCTGGTGCATAATTCAGACATGCTGGGCGACGCCGGTTATCGCTACGCCGACTTCGACGCCGCAGATGGCGGCAGGGCCTTGCTCGAAGCCTACGCCGGCCACGACGACGCCCTCAGCCTCTACCGCGAAAAGGCGGCCGCCCAACTGGCGAGCGTCGATCCACAATCCCTGCAGGTCCAGCACCGCTACCGCGAGCTTCTGCGGACCGCATAGGCGCGCTGTGGCGGCCTCGCGCGCAGTGTCCGGGGGCGCACCCGATCAGAAGCCGCGCGTCGCGAGCGGCTCCGCTCACCACCCACGGGGACGCGACCCACGACTTGTGTTGGACTGAGGTTACCGTAAGTTGCGGCAAACCAGGGAGGCTGGGGCGTCGACGCGCTTGCGTTCGTTAGATAAGCTTGCGGCGGCAGTCGGATTGACCTTGGCGGCGCTGTCGGGCAGCCCCTCGGCCGCCTCAACAACTGCGTCGGCACAAAGGCCGACGCAATTACTTAACAAGTGAGGACGTCGCAGTTTCGATGTCCACTGGGCAAGATGTGAAACGAGTGATCGCGCCGAGCAGGCGCCTCCTTGCCTGTGGTCATTATCGGCCGAGGTCCGCCACGTTCGCGCGCTGGATGGCGGCGGGCGTCCTCGCGCTCGCGACCGGCGCCTGGGTCGGCGGCGCCTGCGCCCAGAGTGCGCCGCCGCAGGACAGCGGGACGGGTCCGATCTGCGCGGACCGACCGACCAAGTCGTCCAACGCCTGCGCCGTGGATGCGGGCCGCTGGCAGCTGGAGACCGATCTCGCCAACGGCGCCTTCCAGCGCCTGGGCGGGGTGACCACCGACGTCTGGCTGGCGCCCAATCCGACCCTGAAGTACGGCCTGGCCAAGAACCTCGACGTGGAGGCGAACCTCGCCTTGTACGAAAGCGTGCGCACCCGCAGCGCGTCGGGGACCCAGACGCTGGAGGGGATCGGCGATCTCTACCTGCGCCTGAAATGGGCCGCCTGGAACAGCCGCGACGGGAACGCCCAGGTCGGGCTCTTCCCCTACGTGAAGCTGCCCACCGCGCGGCGGGGGATCGGCGACCGCGCGGTGGAGGCGGGCCTGATTGCGCCCGTCAACATCAAGCTGGACGCCAAGTGGGCGATCGGCTTCGCGCCTGAGGCCGACGCCCTCTCGGACGCCAGCGGCTCGGGCCGGCACCTGAACACCGCCCAGGCCGTCAACGTCGCCTACAGCCTGCCGCACGACTGGACGCTCTACGGCGAGCTCTGGGGCGACTGGAACTTCGACCCCGCCGGCACGACCCGGCAGGCGTCGCTGGACTTCGCTGTCTCCAAGCTGATCGGCCAGGACCTGCAGCTCGACGCCGGGGTCAATCTCGGCCTGAACCGCACCACCCCGGGGGCGAACGTCTACCTCGGCGTGTCGCGCCGGTTCTGAGCCGCCGGCCGCCAGCCGGGCTTGGCCCGGCGCTGAGCGCGCCCGGTCCGGGTTGCGGCGGCGCGCGCCGCCGTCTAGGCCCGCCCCATGACCGCGCCCAACCTGATCCGCAGCCTGGACGAGATCGCCGACCGCTATGACGCGATCCTGTGCGACGTCTGGGGCGTCGTGCACAACGGCGTGGCCGCCTATCCCGCCGCGCGCGCGGCCCTGGCCCGGTTCCAGGCGGCGCGGGGACCCGTCGCCCTGATCTCCAATGCGCCGCGCCCCTCCGACGCCGTCCGCCCTCAGCTCGACCAGATGGGCGTGGGCGAAGAGGCCTACGCAGAGTTCGTCACCTCGGGCGACGCCACCCGCGCGGAACTGCTCAGGCGGGCGCCCGGCCCCTGCTGGGCCATCGGCCCGGTGCGCGACGCCGCCCTGTTCGAGGGGCTGCCCCTCGAGCTGGTGGAGACCCCGGAGGAGAGCGCGTTTGTCTGCGCCACGGGGCTCTTCGACGACGAGACCGAGACTCCCGCCGACTACGAAGGGCGGCTGCGCACCTGCGCCGAGCGCCGGCTGGAGATGGTGTGCGCCAACCCCGACCGGGTGGTCCAGCGCGGCGAGCGCATGATCTACTGCGCCGGGGCCCTGGCGGATCTCTATGCCGAGCTCGGCGGGCGGGTGACCATGGTCGGCAAGCCCTATGCGCCGATCTACGTCCTGGCGCTGGAGAGGGTGTCGCGCCGGCTGGGCCGCACGGTCGAGCCCGCGCGGGTGCTGGCCATCGGCGACGGCGCGCCCACCGACGTGCTGGGCGCCAATGCGCAGGGCCTGGATTGCCTGTTCATCGCCGCCGGCATCCATGCCGAGGCGGTGCTGGGAGCGGACGGCGCGGTCGACCCCGCCCGCGCCGAGGCCTTCCTGACCCGCGAGGGCGCCCACGCGGCCTATGTCATGGCGGGCCTGGCCTGAAGACGTTTGGCCTGAGGATGGCGGGCCTGAAGAGGGCGGGCCTGAGCACGGTTGGGCCGCCGGCCGCGGGACGCTATGTCTGGCCCGCGACCGCAGGCGAGGGAGGGCGGAGAATGGCCGGCATGCACCTGGAGGACCTCAGCGTGGGGCAGTCGGCCGAGCGGCGCGACCACGTCACCGAAGAGGTGGTCCAGGCCTTTGCGGAGGTCTCCGGAGACCGCAACCCGGTGCACCTGGACGAGGCCTTCGCCGCCCAGACCGCCTTCAAGGGCCGGATCGCCCACGGCATGCTGTCGGCCGCCTACATCTCCGCGGTGCTCGGCAACGATCTGCCCGGGCCCGGCGCGATCTATCTGTCCCAGACGCTGAGCTTCAAGCGGCCGGTGCGCATCGGCGACGAGGTGGTGACCCGGGTCGCCGTCACCGACATCGACGCGGACCGCGGCCGGGTCACCTTGGCCGCCGTCTGCAGCGTGAACGGCAAGGCGGTGGTGGAGGGCGAAGCGGTGGTCATGGCGCCCCGGCGGGGGGCGGGCTGATTTGAGCCTCAAGGTGCTGCACGACTGGCGGGGGCTGGACGACGCGGACCGCGGCGCGGCGGTGGCGCTGGGCTTCTTCGACGGCGTCCACACCGGGCACAGGCGCGTGATCGCCGCCGCGGCCGAGGCCGCTCGCGTCAAGGGCGCGCCCCTGGGCGTCATCACCTTCGAGCCCCATCCCCGGCGCTGGTTCCATCCCGACGCCGCGCCCTTCCGACTGCAGACCCCGGATCAGAAGGCGCGCGCCCTGGCCGGCCTCGGGGTGGAGCGGCTCTATGTGCTGCCCTTCGACGCCGACCTGGCCGCCCTGCCGGCGGAGGCCTTCGTGCGCCGCGTGCTTTGCGAGGGCCTGGGCGTGGCGCACGCGGCCGTGGGCTTCGACTTCGCGTTCGGCCAGGGGCGGAGCGGGGGGCCGCAGACCCTGCGCGCGCTGGCCGGCGAGGGCGGCTATGGCGTCACGGTTGTCGAGCCTGTGCTGGACGCAGACGGACGCAAGCAATCTTCCAGCCGCATCCGCGCCCTGATCGCGGAGGGCCGGGTCGAGGACGCCGCCCGCCTGCTCGGCCGCCCCTTCGCCATCGAGGGCGTCGTCGTGCACGGGGACAAGCTCGGGCGCACGATCGGCTTTCCGACGGCCAACATGGAGCTCGGCGACTATGTGCGCCCGGCCGCCGGCATCTATGCGACGCGTACGCGCCTGCCCGACGGGCGCGAGGTGGCGGGCGTCGCCTATTGCGGCCGCCGGCCCACCGTGAACGGCGTGGACGAGCGCTTCGAGGTCAACCTCTTCGACTTCGACGAGGACCTCTACGGCCAGACCCTGGAGACCGACCTGGTCGCCCAGATTCGCGGCGACCGCAAGTTCGACAGCCTCGAGGCCATGGTCGCCCAGATGAACGCAGACTGCGCCGCCGCCCGCGCCCGCCTCCTGCCGCCGCTTTGACCGGGCGGCTCACTCCGTCTGCGGACGCGCAGGAAGGGCAAGGCCCCTCGCTTCGGCCGGCGCCCGCGACCGGGGTCGTGTGCTTCCGCGGGGAGGCGGTGCTGCTGATCCGGCGCGGCCAGCCGCCGCTTAAGGGCGCCTGGAGCCTGCCGGGCGGGCGCGTCGAGTTCGGCGAAGGCGTGCGCGAGGCGGCGCTGCGCGAGCTCCGCGAGGAGACGGGCGTGGAGGCCGAGCTCGTGGGCCTCGTCGACGTCGTGGACGCCATCTTCACCCGCCGGACCACGGGCGAGCCAACCCGCCATTATGTGCTGGTGGACTTCGCGGCGGTATGGCGCTCGGGCGAGCCCCGGGCGGGCGACGACGCCGCCCATGCCGAGTTCGTGCCGCTGGACCGCTTGGGCGAGCTGGAGCTCTGGTCGGAGACGCGGCGCATCATCGCCGCCGCCCGCGCCCTTGCCGACCCGTTCCTCGCCTGACCCTCACGCCAGCCTGATGATCACAGCCTGGCGATCAGGGCCTGGGCGGCGGCGGGCGCGCGTTCCTTTGCGCCGTTGATCATGAAGACGAACACCTCCCGCGGCCGGGCCGGCGGGGCCTGGTCCGGCAGGACGTAGTCGAGGCCCGCCGGGACGCGCCCCGCCGCCCAGCCAAGTGCGATCTCCGCCCAGCGGTCGAGCTCCGCCTCGGAGTAGCCCGTTGCGATCTCGGCCTTGGCGTCCTCCAACCGGGCGTAGACGAAGTCGGCGGTGACGTCGGCGATGCCGGGGTACTTGGCGGAGTCGGCGAACGCGACCGCGACGTTGCGGGCCCGCGCCATCTCGATGAAGGCCGGGTCGCGGAAGCTCTCGTGGCGCACCTCCACCGCGTGGCGCAGCGCCCGGCCGGACAGCTCGCGCGGCAATAGGTCCAGGAAGGGCCCGAAGTCGGCCGCGTCGAACCGCTTGGTGGCCATGAACTGCCACAGGATGGGGCCGAGCTTGGGCCCGAGCGCCTCGATGCCTTGGGCGAAGAAGCGCGCGACGCTCTCGCCGGCGTCGGCCAGCACCTTGCGGTTGGTGCAGAAGCGGCTGGCCTTGACCGCGAAGACGAAGCCGTCCGGCGTCTCGTCCCGCCACTTGGCGAAGGTCTCCGGCTTGAAGCCCGAGTAGTAGGTGCCGTTGATCTCGATGCTGGTCAGCCGGCGCGAGGCGTACTCCAGCTCGCGGGACTTCGGCCACTTGGGCGGGAAGAAGACGCCGTCGCGCCACGGCTCGAACGTCCAGCCTCCGATTCCGACCCGGATCACCTGTCGCGCCCCTCGCCGTCCGCGCCTGCCCGCCGCGCCCAGCCTGTCCAGAGTTTCACTTGCGGCACAAGGGGCATGCGGTCAGGTTGGCCGCGCGGCCGGGGAGAGCTGAGCCTGAGCATGTTGCAGATCGACGACCTGACCCACGTCTATCCGAACGGGCAGCGCGCGCTGGACGGCGTGACGCTTCGGATCGGCAAGGGGCTGTTCGGCCTTCTGGGCCCGAACGGTGCGGGCAAGTCGACGCTGATGCGCTGCTGCGCGACGCTGCAGACCCCCACCGCCGGCCACATCCGCTTCGACGACATCGATGTCCTGGCCGAGCCGCAGGCGCTCCGCCGCACCCTCGGCTACCTGCCCCAGGACTTCGGCGTCTACCCGAGGGTCAGCGCCTACGACATGCTGGACCACATGGCGGTGCTGAAGGGCTTCAGCGACGGTCGCGCCCGCAAGGCGGAGGTGGAGCGCCTGCTGGAGCAGGTGAACCTCTGGGCCGTGCGCAAGAAGGCGCTGGCCGGCTTCTCGGGCGGCATGCGCCAACGCTTCGGGATCGCCCAGGCGCTGCTGGGCGACCCCGGCCTGATCATCGTGGACGAGCCCACGGCCGGCCTGGACCCGGAAGAGCGCAACCGCTTCCTCAACCTGCTGGCCGAGGTCGGCGAAGACCGGGTGGTCCTCCTATCCACTCACATCGTGGAGGACGTGGCGGACCTGTGCCAGGCGATGGCGATCATCGCCGAGGGCCGCATCGTGCAGCAGGGCGCGCCGCAATCGCTCATGCAGTCCCTGGCGGGCCGGATCTGGATCAAGACCATCGGCAAGTCCGAGCTGGCGGCGCTTCGCGCTGAGCGCACCGTCATCTCCACCCGCCTGAGCGGGGGGCGCACCGTCGTGCACGTCCTGTCGGACGCCGATCCGGGCGACGGCTTTGAGCCCTTCGCCGGCACGCTGGAGGACGTCTACTTCTGCGCCCTGCACGACGCCCGCGCGGCTTGAGGCGGAGGTCGCGCATGCTCGCCAGGATCGCCAGCTTCGAGCTGCGCTACCAGCTGAAGAGCCCCGTCTTCTGGGTCTCCGGCGTGCTCTTCTTCCTGTTCGCCTTCGCCACCATGGCCCTGCCGGACAACTTCCAGATCGGCGGGCGAGGCAACACCCACGCCAACTCGCCCTTTGCGATCGCCATCACCTGCCTAGTGTTCTCCATCTTCTTCACCTTCGTCTCGACGGCGTTCGTGGCCAATGTCGTGATCCGCGACGACGAGACAGGCTTCGGCCCCATCGTGCGCGCGACCCCCGTGTCGAAGTTCGCCTACCTCTACGGACGGTTCGCAGGCGCCTTCATCGCCGCGGCCCTGGCGTTCCTGCTGATCCCGCTCGCACTGGCGATCGGGTCGGCCCTGCCCTGGCTCGATCCCCAGACGCTCGGCCCGTTCCGCCTCGGCGCCTACGCCTATGTCTACGTCGTGCTGGTGCTGCCGGGCCTGTTCTTCAGCGCCGCGATCCTGTTCGTGCTGGCCACCGTGACCCGCTCCATGATGGCGAGCTATGTCGGGCTAGTCGCGATTCTGGTTCTCTACTTCACGTCCCGGGCGGTGCTGAGCCTGCTGGAGTATCGCACCACCGCCGCGGTCCTGGATCCCTTCGGCCTGGGCGCGTTCGACGAGGCCGTTCGCTACTGGACCGCGGCGGACCGCAACACCCTGCTGCCCCCGCTCACCGGGCCGCTGCTTGAAAACCGGCTGCTGTGGACCGCGCTTGGGGCGGCGGCCCTGGCCCTCGCCTATCCCCTGTTCCGGGTCGAGCAGCGCGGCCGCAAGGCCCGTCGGGGCGAACGTGCCGCCGCCAAGGCGGAGATCGCGCCCCCTTCTGCTGTTGGGGTTCGGCCGGCCAGCCTCGTCTTGGCCTGCCCTGGCCGTCCGAGCTTCGACCGCACCACCGCCCTGGCCCAGGCCTGGGCGCGCACCCGGCTCGACATGGCGCAGGTGTTCAAGAGCCCGGCCTTCTTCGTGCTGCTGGCCCTGGGGCTGCTGCTCAGCGGCAGCCAGCTCTGGTTCCAACCCACCCCGTTCGGCGGAGCGGCCTATCCCACCACCCGGGCGATGATCGGCGTGCTGCGCCAGACGTTTTCGATCATCCCGCTGATCGTGGCGGTCTACTACGCCGGCGAGCTGGTCTGGCGCGAGCGCGACCGCAGGACCGAGGAGATCATCGACGCCACCCCGATCCCGGACTGGGTCTATGTCGCGCCCAAGATCGCCGCGGTGTCGCTCGTGCTGATCGCGCTTCAGGCCTCGGCCGCGCTGCTCGCCATCGTGGTCCAGGCGAGCAAGGGCTACACCGCCTTCGAGCTCGGGAAGTACCTCGGCTGGTGGATCGTGCCCGAGGGCGTGGACGTGATCCTGATCGCGGTCCTGGCCGTGTTCCTGCAGGCGATCGCGCCGCACAAATATGTCGGCTGGGGCCTGATGCTGCTGGTCCTGGTCGCTCAGCTCACGCTGAACGGCATGGGGCTGGAGGACAATCTCTACCAGTATGGCTCAGGGCCGGACGTGCCCCTGTCGGACATCAACGGCCTGGGGATTTTCGGGATCGCGCGCTGGTCGTTCCGCGCCTACTGGAGCGCCGTCGCCCTCCTGCTGGCCGTACTGGCCTACGGGCTCTGGCGGCGGGGAGCGGACGTGCGGCTCAGGCCTCGCCTCGTCCGGTTGCCGCGCAAGCTGCGGGGCGGAGCGGGAGCCCTGGCCGCGGCGGCCCTGGCGCTCAGCTTCGGCCTGGGCGCCTGGTGCTACGTCAACACCCATGTCTGGAACCCCTACCGCACGGGCAAGGACAACGAGCGCTGGCTCGCCGACTACGAGAAGACGCTCTATCGCTACGCCGCGATCCGCCCGCCGGTGCTGACCGACCTGCAGATGACGGTGGACCTCTACCCTCGTGAGCGACGGGTGGCCGCCCACGGGCTCTATGTTTTCCAGAACCAGACCGGACAGCCGATGCGCGAGCTGCACGTGCGTTTCGCCCGCGACGTCCGCGTCCGGGGGCTGTCGGTGGAGGGCGCGCGTCCGGCGCGCACCTTTGAGGCGTTCAACTACCGCATCTTCGCCTTCGACACGCCTCTGGCGCCCGGCGCCCAGGCGCGCCTGAGCTGGTCCACCGAGCGCGGCGACCGGGGGTTCCGCAACAGCTACCCCGAGCTCGCCTCCACCGACGCGGCCATCGTGGTCGGCAACGGCAGCTTCCTAGACGACGGCCAGATCGGCCCGACGCTTGGCATGGACCGCTCTTCGCTGCTGCGCGACCGCAGCAAGCGCCGCCGCTACGGCCTGCCCGGCGACATTCGCCCGCCGAGGCTCGAGGACGCCGCCTGGGCGACGCAGGTCAATGGGCTCGGGCCCTCGAACGGCTTTGCGAACACCGACATCACGGTCTCCACCGACGCGGACCAGCTGCCGGTCGCCCCGGGCTACAAGGTGGCGGACACGACCTCGGGCGGCCGGCGCACCATCCGCTACCGCTCGGACGCGCCGATGCTGAGCCTGATCTCGGTCCAGTCCGAACGCTACGCCGTGGCGCAGGCGCGGGTGGGCGACGTGGACCTGGCGGTGCTGCACCACCCGCCCCACGCCTGGAACGTGCGGCGCATGCTGGACGTCGCCCGCGCGGGCCTGACGCTCTATCCGCAGGTCTTCGATCCCTACCAGTTCCGCCAGTTCCGCATCCTGGAGTTCCCGGGCTACGCCACCTTCGCCGAGAGCTTCCCCAACACGATCCCCTTCTCGGAAGACGTCGGCTTCACCGCCGACCTGCGCGACCGCTCCAAGACCGACCTTGCGGCCTATGTCACCGCCCACGAACTGGCGCACCAGTGGTGGGCGCATCAGGAGGCGCCGGCCGACATGCAGGGCGCGGCCATGGTGACCGAGAGCCTGGCCCAGTACAGCGCGCTCTTGCTGATGGAGCGGCTCTATGGCCCCGACCAGATCCGGCGCTTCCTGAAGTATGAGCTGGACCGCTACCTGCGCGGTCGCGGCGCCGATCCGGTGCAGGAGCTGCCCCTCGAGCGCGTGGAGGACCAGCCCTACATCCACTACCAGAAGGGCTCGCTGGTCATGTGGCGCCTCCGCCAGGAAATCGGCGAGGCGGCGGTGAACCGGGCCCTGCAGCGCTTCCTGGCGGCGCACCACCTCAGGGGCGCGCCCTACGCGACCTCCAAGGCGCTGGTCGACCTCTTCCGCCAGGAGGCGGGGCCCGACCCGCGCCGCCAGCAGCTGATCACCGACCTGTTCGAGAAGATCACGCTCTACGACCTGAAGGCCAAGGCGGCCCAGGCCCGCAGACGCGCGGACGGGCGCTGGGACGTGACGCTGACCCTTTCGGCCGCAAAGCTCTACGCCGACGGCGGGGGCGGAGAGCATCCCGCGCCCATGGACGAGACGGTGCAGGTCGGCCTCTTCTCGCGGGAGCCCGGCAAGCCCGGGTTCAAGGCGGGCGACGTGATCTGGCTGCGGCCCATGACCGTGAAGACCGGGACGACGCAGGTCACCCTGACGGTGGCTCGCAAGCCGGCGTTCGCAGGCATCGACCCCTATAACGTGCTGATCGACCGCAACTCCGAGGACAATCTGACCAAGGTCGCCGGCTAGGTGAGCGCCGTCTTGGCCGCCATCCGCCGGAGCACCTCGGCGGCGGCGCGCTCGGTCTCGCGCAGCGGGTCGTAGGTCCAGGTCTCGATCCGCCCCTCGAAAGGCCGGGCGATCCCCCGGGCGAAGAGGTCGGCGTGGAAACGCTGCTTGCGGGCCTGCGCCCCTTCCATGCGCAGCAGATAGACGGGACGCCCCGTGGCGGCGGCCTCGGCGGGCATGTTGGCGCTGTCCTCGGTGACCAGCACGGCGTCGGCTGCGCCCAGGAAGCCGAAGTAGGGGTTCTCTCCCGTACCGTCCCAGACCCACCCCGGCAGGCGCTCCAGCACCGGGCGCATGGCGGCCTCGGCCTTTGGCGGCGTGCGTCGGGAGAAGGTCGCCAGCACCGAGCCCCCCACAGCCTGAGCCGCCGCCGCGATCTCCTCCGCCAGGGTCCGCGCGCGTTGCGGGGGCAGGTCGAAGGCCCGCGAGCGGCCGCCGATCAGCACCGCCAGCCGCGGTCGGGGCAAGGGCGAAAGCCGGCTCTCGAACGCCGCGGCGGCCTCGGCCAGGCGCTCCGGCGTGATCCGGTGCGGCGTTCCGGTGATCGGGAGGACGTTCGGGCCCGAAAGCTCGTCGTGCCTCGGCGGGATCACCAGGTCGAAGCGCGTCGGGCGCCGGAGCGGGTCCTGCAGTTGCACCACGAAGGTCCGTCCGCCCGACCAGCGCCTGACCGCGATCGAGAAAGGGACGGATGCGCGGCCGTTGCCGATCCAGAGGTCCGGCCAGGGCGGGCAGAGCGTCTCGCCGCCCCGGCTGAGCCGACGCAGGAGGTCGGCGGGCAGAGCGCGGGAGGGCGTCCGGCGAATGGGCGCCGGCCAGGTCACGCGCTTGATCGCGATTCTTCCGGGGGCCTGCCGGGCGACCGCCTCGGCGAGGCCCAGCGCCTGGTTCTCGATGCCTGAGCGCCCGTCGCTGACCGCCCAGATCGTGAGCGGCCGTCGGGGTGTCAAATCCACTCGACCTTCAGGATCTCGTAGGCTTTCACGCCGGAGGGCGTGGTCACCTCGACCGTCTCCCCGGGTTCCTTGCCGATCAGGCCGCGGGCGATGGGCGAGCTCAGCGAGACCCGGCCCTGCTTCACGTCCGCCTCGTGCTCGCCCACGATCTGGTAGCGGGCCTGTTCCTCGGTGTCCTCGTCCACGACGGTGACGGTGGCGCCAAACTTGACCTGCTTGCCCGACAGCTTGGAGACGTCGATGACCTGGGCGCGGCTGATCTTGTCCTCGATCTCGGCGATGCGGCCTTCGATCCACCCCTGGCGTTCTTTGGCCGCGTGGTACTCGGCGTTTTCGGAGAGATCGCCGTGGCTGCGCGCCTCCGCGATCGCGGCGATCACGCTCGGCCGTTCCACGGACTTCAAACGCTTCAGTTCCTCGTCGAGAGCCCGGTAGCCCTCGCCGGTCATCGGCACTTTTTCCATGTCGGATGTAGGTCTTTACGCGCCCTGGTGAGACGATCGGTGTCCGGCCGAGGGCGGCGCGGCCGGGTAGGAAGACTAGTGAAGACGGCGACGGATTTCAAGACGGAGTGTCGCAGGCTCAGGTCTCGCGCCCGAGGGCGCGCGCGCTAAGGCGGCTTGTGTGCGGCCCCGAAGCAGCCCACCATATGTCGTAGGGAACAGACGCTGAATCGGCGGGAGTCGCCGATTCGGTCCTGATTCGTTTCGCCCGCGTTCGGGCCCGTTAACCCTGACGATTTACCGGCCCGCGCGACCGGCCCTTCACCCTGGGCTCCATAGGCTCTGCGGATCGGCGCTAAGCTCGGCCCAGTCCAAATCCTCCTCCACCCGGTGATAGGCGTCGTCGCCCTCGGCGTCCGCGATCGCCTCTAGCGCCGCCTTCAGCGCCTGGACCCGCGCCTCGACGGCCTCGCGGTCGACGGGGTCGTCGTCGCTCAGCTTCAGCCGGAGCAGCAGCGGCCTCAGCGTCAGGCCCTGGAGGAGGAGCGTGCCCAGGACGGCCCTAGCCGGTCCGCCAGGATGTAGACGCCGAAGGTCGCCACGAACTGCATGACGATGGCCGAGGGCGGGTCCCGGAAGCGGGGGAGCAGCCTGCGCGCAATCTCGGCCAGCCCGAAGGCCAGGAGCACGCTGCCCGCCAGCACGAAGAGCATGGTCGGCGCGATCTGCGCGACATTCAGCGTCCCGCCCGCCGCCATGGCGACCAGCGCCAGCTTGTAGATCAGCAGCGCGGAAGCGTCGTTCAGCAGGCTCTCGCCGTCCAGGATCACGCTGACCCGGTGCGGCGGGCGCACCACGCGCAGGATCGAGGTGGCGGCCGCGGCGTCCGGCGGCGAGACGATGGCTGCCCAGCGCCACCGCCGCGGCCCAGGGCAGCCGCGGCTCCATGATGCGGGCGAAGATGGCGACGGCGAGGGTGGAGACGCTGACGGCGAACACCGTGAGGCCGAACACCGCCCAACAGTTGTCGCGCAGGTCCCGCGGCGAGGCGTCGTAGCCTGCATCCAAGCAGGACTGGCGCCACGAACAGGGTCAGCGCCAGGTCGGGCTCCAGCGCCGGGCGGGGCGCAAAGGGCGTGGAGGCCAGCGCCGCCCCGCTCACCGCCAGGAACACCGGATGGGGCGCGCCCAGGCGCCGGGCGAGCGCGGCCAGCAGCACCGCGGCGGCCAGGAGCGCAAGCGTCCACTCCAGCGTCACCATGAACGCGTCACCAACAGCGCGTCACCGCGGAGGCGTCGCCAGCAGGGGCCCCGCGCTTCAGCCGGTCACGGCGTCAGGCTCCCGTCATTTGCGCTCGGACGCGGTGCGGTCGCGCTCGGCCTTGAACTCCGTGCCCGGGTTCCAGCCCGGCCAGATCCGGCTGTTGGCCAGCTTCAGGCCGAGCTTGTAGACCGTGCCCACGTCCACCGCCTCGCCCGAGAAGTCGAGCTGGGGCGTCCACTCGTCGCTGGGTTGGTGATAGCGGTTGGCGGTGTAGTCGCGCTCGGCCGCCTCCCCCGCCTCGCGCCCGCCCTTGTAGAGGTCAATGCCCGACCCGACCGAAATCGCCGGGATGCCGCGCTTGGCCATGGGGAAGTGGTCGGAGCGGAAGAAGTGCCCGGCCTCCGGCAGGGGATCGGGGGTGAAGCTGCGCCCCTCGGCCTTCAGCTCCGCCTTCAGGAGGTCCTCCAGGTCGGTCTTGCCCGAGCCGGAGGTGGTCATGTCCTGCGCCGGGCCCGTCAGCATGAAGGCGTCCATGTTCAGGTCCGCCACCGTCTTGGCCGGGTCATAGATCGGGTGCTCGGCGTAGTACTCCGAGCCTAACAGGCCCTTCTCCTCGGCGGTCACCGCCAGGAACACGAGCGAGCGCTGCGGCTTGGGCCCCTTGGCGTAGAGGCGCGCGAGCTCGAGCAGGGCGGCGATGCCGTCCGCATTGTCCACGGCGCCGTTGTAGATGCGATCGCCCTTAGCGTCCGGCAGGCCGACGCCCAGGTGGTCCCAGTGGGCGGTAAAGATCACCGTCTCGTCCGGGTGGGTGCGGCCCGCGATGCGCGCCACGATGTTCTTCGACGTGATCTGGGAGGCGTCGTTGCGGAAGCGCGTAGAGAAGCTCGCGCCGGGCAGGGTCACGGGTTTAAAGTCGGGCTGGCGCGCCTTGGCCTTCAGCTGGTCGAAGTCGAGCCCGGCGGCCTTGAACAGCGCCGCCGCCGCGTCGCGCTGAATCCATGCCTCCACCGGCGTGTGGACCTTGGCGGGGTCGGTGCGGACCACGTCGAACTGGGTGTTCGTGTTGGAGTTCTTCACCGTGGCCCAGCCGTAGGAGGCCGGCGCCGTCTCGTGCACGATCAGCACGCCCGCCGCGCCGCGCCGCGCCGCCTCCTCGTACTTGTAGGTCCAGCGGCCGTAGTAGGTCATGGCCTTGCCGCCAAAGCGGCCGAAGACGGCCTCTCCCGGCTTGGCCTCGAAGTCCGGGTCGTTGATCAGGACCACGATCATCTTGCCGCGGACGTCCTGGCCCTTGAAGTCGTCCCACCCGACCTCGGGCGCCGTGACGCCGTAACCGACGAAGACGATGGGGGCGTCCTTCACCTCCACCTGCTTGACCGGCAGCTGGGCGGCGCGAATGGCGATGTCCTCGCCCTGCGTCCAGGTGAAGGTCTGGTCGCCGGCGCGCACGGTCGTCTCAGGCTCGCCGACGATCTCGAAGCGCCCCAGCGGCACCGGCTGGACATAGCCGCCGTCCTTGGCCCCGCCGGGCACGCCGAGCTTCTTGAACTGCGCGATGATGTAGCCCGTCGCCTTCTCCTCGCCCGGGGTCGCGGGGCCGCGCCCCTCGAAGGCGTCGGAGGCCAGCACCTTGTCATGGGCGGAGAGCCGCGCGGGATCGACCGGAGTCTTGGGCGGCGCCCCGGACTGGGCGAGCGCAGGGAACGTGACGGCGGACACGGCCATGGCGGCGAGAGCTGGCCGGGAGACGGCGGCGAACAGACAACGGGCGGACATGCGCACTCCGGGGGGTGAGGGTGTCGCACCTATAGCGCAGGCGCGGGCGCGCCCAAGCCCCTTGTGGGCCCGCGCCCCTGCTCGGCCCCACTCTCTGCTCGCTCTCGGCGCGCTCTTGGGCCGCCACGACGTGACGCCGCAGGACCAAGGGTGCGGAAAATCCTTCGCAGCCTGACGAAACCCGCCTATATGGGAAGATCAACCGCCCGGCCGAAAGGCCGGGCGCCTTCGTTTCCAGAGCTTGGACATGACCGACATCCTGATGCCCAAGGCGACCGCCGTCTGGCTGGTCGACAACACCTCGCTCACCTTCGAGCAGATCGCCGCGTTCTGCGGCCTGCATCCGCTGGAGGTGCAGGGCATCGCCGACGGGGAGGTCGCGCGCGACATCCGCGGCGCCGATCCCATCGCCAACGGCCAGCTCTCCCGCGAGGAGCTCGACCGCGCCCAGGGCGACCCGAACTACCGCATGCAGCGGCTGAAGCACCGGCACGAGGAGCTGCTGAAGCCCGCCAAGTCCGGCCCGCACTACACGCCCGTCTCTCGCCGCGGCGATCGCCCGAAGGCCATCGCCTGGTTCGTGCGCAACCACCCGGAAGTGCCCGACAGCCAGATCGCCAAGCTGCTCGGCACCACCAAGGCCACCATCGACGCAGTGCGCAACCGGACGCACTGGGACTCCGCCAACATCGCCCCTGTGGACCCGGTCAGCCTCGGGCTCGTGGGCCAGCTGCAGCTGGACGAGATCGTCCGCCGCGCCGCGGAGAAGCGCGCCAAAGACGCCGCCAAGAGCCCCGCCCCGGCGGACGGCGCGACCCTGCGGCCGGCGTCGGAAACCGTCGCCGATCCCTCTGGGGGCGAACCTGCTGGAGCCGAGCTCGACGAGGCGGCCTACGCGGACGAGGAGGCCTGAGCCCGCCCCCGCCCGCAAAGCTCAGTGGGCGGCGCGCCGCAGGGCCTCGATCTGTTCCTTAAGCTTCAACTTCTGGCGCTTCAGGGTCGTCAATCGCACGGCGTCGCAGGCGGGTCTGGCGAGTTCCTCCGAAATGGCCCGGTCCAGATGCTGGTGCTTCAAACCGAGTTCGCGGATCCGCGCTTCGATGGCCATGGTCGAACCTCCTGTTGGAACCGACACGGACGCAATAGACCACCGCTCGGCCGCGATGTCAGGTCACGGGGGCGTGAGGCGGGTCGCGCGGGGGCTCGGCTTTACGCGGCGCCCCTCATGGGTCAGGAACGCCGCCGTTCCAGGCGCCCGGACCCGGCGCCCGGGCGCTGCGAGACGGACCGGCGCATGACCGACGACCCCGACGAGGTCGACTTCGACGAGGCCGCCCTGCGCCTGCGCCTGGCCGTGCTCAAAAAGGAGCACGCCGAGATCGACGCCGAGGTGCGCGAGATCGAGCAGGCCGTCGCGCCCCCCGACCAGCTGCGCATCATGCGCCTGAAGCGGCGCAAGCTTCAGCTCCGCGACGAGATCGTGCTCATCGAGGACCGCCTCACCCCCGACATCATCGCCTGAGGCCGCGGACGGGCGGAAGAGCTTGCGCGTGCGGGCTTGCGCATGCGGGCTTATCGGCCGGCGGCGCCGTCCCAGGCGCCGGGCGCGGTCTCCTCGTCCTCCGGGCGCTCGAACCCGCGCAGCACGAAGCGGCGGTCGCAATAGCCGCACTCCACGGCGTGGCTGTCGCCCATCTCCATATAGACGCGCGGATGGCCCAGCGCGCCGCCGCCGCCGTCGCACCACACGCGGTGGCTGTCCACCACGATCACCTCCGGCGGTCCGGGCGGCAGGGCGGTCGAGGCCGCCGTCTTGGACTCTTCAGGCGGGGCGGGGCGCATGCGACGGGCTTTCGGGGCTCGGCTTGGCAAGGATCGGTCGGGGGCCTAGGTAGAGGAGCGGGCCTGCGGACGTCAAACGGCGAAACGCCGATCCGGTCGCGCTCGCCACGCTCCTGCTCCCGCCTCCCGCACCCGACCGCTCAGGCTGCTCGCCCATGACCGCGCTCCCCGACTTCGCCATCGAGGCTAAGGGCCTCGTCAAGATCTATCCGGCGTCCAAGACGACGCCGGCCAAGACGGCGCTGAACCGCGTCGACCTCGTCGTGCCGCGAGGCTCGATCTTCGGCCTCCTGGGCCCGAACGGCGCGGGCAAGTCGACCTTCATCAACATCCTGGCCGGCCTGACCCGCAAGAGCGCCGGCGAGGTCAGGCTCTGGGGCATCGACATCGACCAGCACCCGCGCTCGGCCCGCGCCGCCATCGGCGTCGTGCCTCAGGAGCTGGCGGCGGACGTCTTCTTCACCCCGCGGGAGAGCCTGGAGCTGCAGGCGGGCCTCTACGGCGTGCCCAAGGGCGAGCGGCGCACCATGGAAGTGCTGAACGCCTTGGGGCTGGGCGACAAGGCCGACGCCTATGTCCGCCAGCTGTCGGGGGGCATGAAGCGCCGCCTGATGGTCGCCAAGGCCATGGTGCACAACCCGCCGATCCTGATCCTGGACGAGCCGACCGCGGGGGTGGACGTGGAGCTCCGCCGCCAGCTCTGGAGCTACGTTCAGGCCCTGAACAACGCCGGCGTCACCATCGTGCTGACCACCCACTACCTGGAGGAGGCGCAGGCGCTCTGCGACCGCATCGCCATCATCAACCGCGGCGAGGTGGTGGCGAGCGAGCCTACGGCCGCCCTGCTCCGCCGCCTGGACACCCGGGCGGTGGTGATCACGCCGCAGGAGCCCCTGGAGCACGCCCCGGCGCTGGACGGCTTTGAGGGCAAGCTCCGGCCCGACGGCCGCCTGGCGATCAGCTTCAAGTCGGAAGCCGCCTCGGTGGAGGCCGTGCTGTCCGCGGTGCGCGCCGCCGGCGTGCAGATCCGCGACCTCGCCACCGAAGACCCCGACTTGGAGGACGTCTTCCTGGCCCTGACCTACAGCGACCCGGCCCAGGGCGACCCGACGCGCGACTGACGCCGCACGCGCGTGATCGGGCTCAGACAGATTTGAGACGGGCTTGACCCTGGGTGGGGGTCCCTGAGGCTTGGGTTTGCCGACTCAAGACCGAAGGAGACCCCCGTGCAGGTTTTTGGCCTACAGAGCGCAGCATATCGCGGCGCGAGGCTGTCGTCTCGCCTGGCTGCGCAGACCACAGACATCGGAGCGGCCAGGCGAGACGGGCTCCGCCGGTTCCGATTGGCCCGGCAAGGCGGGCTCACCGCCGAGCAGGCGGCCAAGGCGGTGGGCGTCAGCCGCGCCACGCTGCACCGTTGGTCCAAGCGGCTGGAGCCCAGGAGCCGCCGGCCGCTGCGGGTGAGGCTGAAGAGCTGGACCCCCAAGCTGGTGCGGGCGGTCCAGGATCTGCGGGACGACTACCCCATGTGGGGCCGCGCCAAGCTCGGCCCTTTGTTGCGGGAGCAGGGCTTCTCCGTGTCGAACGCCACTTTAGGGCGGATCATCAGGAGCCTGGTGGACCGCGGCGTGGTGCAGCCTGTTGCGACGCTGCGTCGCCGGCCGCGTTCGCACCGCTGGACGGCCCGGCGCCGCCATGCCGTGCGCCTGCCCAAGGGGCTGAGGCCCGACCGGCCAGGCGGGGTGGTGCAGATCGACACGGTGTTCGTCACCCTGGCTCCGGGCAAGGCCATCAAACACTTCACCGCCTACGATCCCGTCGCCAAGTGGACCGTCGCCAAGGCGGTCAACCGCGCCACGGCCCACGCCGCCAGCCTGTTCCTCGACAAGGTCATCGCCGAGATGCCCTTCCCGGTGCAGGCCATCCAGGTCGACGGCGGTTCGGAGTTCAAGGCTTAAGTTCGAGCAGGCCTGCCATGACAAAGGCCTGATCCTCTACGAGCTCCCGCCAAAGCGGCCCCAGCTCAACGGCGCGGTGGAGCGCTGCAACGGCGCCTGGCGCTATGAGGTCTACGGCGTCTACGACCTGCCGAGGTCAGTCGAGAAGCTGAACCCGCTGCTGGACGCCTTCCAGCACCGCTACAACCACCACCGGCCCCACGGCGCCCTGGACGGCCTCACCCCAGCCCGCGACCTCGCCCAGCTCCAGGCCAAAGAGACCCCGCCGTCTCACATGGGCTGACCCCGGACAGGGACTGGACAGCAGGGCGAGAAGCTTCCTAACGTCGCCTGATCCGGGGTTTCAGGAGACGTCATGGCCGCCACGATCGCCGTCACGCGCGAACGCCGCCCGGGCGAGACCCGCACGGCCGCGACGCCGGAGAGCGTGAAGAAGCTGGCGGCCCTGGGCTTTGAGGTGGCGGTCGAGCGCGGCGCCGGCTCGGCCTCGGCCTACCCTGACGCCGACTACGAGGCCGCGGGAGCCCGCCTCGCCGACAGCGCGCCCGAAGCGATCGCCGGCGCGGACGTGCTGTTCAAGGTGCGCGGGCCCGAGCCGGACGAGATCGCGGCCCTGAAGCGCGGCGCTCTGGTGGTGGCGATGCTCAACGCCTACGGCGAGCGCGACCGGGTCCAAGCCCTGGCCGAGGCGGGCGCGAGCGCCATCGCCATGGAGTTCATCCCCCGCATCACGCGCGCCCAGTCGATGGACGCCCTCAGCTCGCAAGCCAACCTCGCCGGCTATCGCGCGGTGATCGAGGCGGCGGAGGCCTATGGCCGGGCGCTGCCGATGATGATGACGGCGGCGGGCACGATCGCGGCGGCCAAGGTCTTCGTCATGGGCGTGGGCGTGGCGGGGCTGCAGGCCATCGCCACTGCGCGGCGCCTTGGCGCGGTGGTCACCGCCACCGACGTCCGCCCCGCCACCAAGGAGCAGGTGGAGAGCCTCGGCGCCAAGTTCCTCGCGGTGGAGGACGAAGAGTTCAAGTCCGCCCAGACCGCCGGCGGCTACGCCAAGGAGATGAGCCCGGCCTACCAGGCCAAGCAGGCCGCCCTCACCGCAGAGCACATCAAGAAGCAGGACATCGTCATCACCACCGCCCTGATCCCGGGGCGGCCCGCCCCTCGCCTGGTCACCGCCGCCCACCTCGCCTCCATGCGGCCGGGCAGCGTGCTGGTGGACCTCGCGGTGGAGCAGGGCGGCAATGTGGAGGGGGCCAAGGCCGGCGAGGTGGTCGAGGTCGCCGGGGTGAAGATCGTCAGCTGGGCCAACCTGCCAGGGCGGGTGGCGACCGACGCCTCCGCCCTCTACGCGCGCAACCTCGTCAACCTCGCCGCCCTGTTCGTCGACAAGGACAAGGCCTTCGCGCCGCAGTGGGACGACGAGATCCTGCAGGCCGCCCTGATCACGCGCGGCGGCGAGATCGTGCACCCGGGGCTGAAGGCGAACTGAGAGGACCCGACCATGGAAGCCGTCGACCCCACCGTGTTCCGCCTGGCGATCTTCGTGCTGGCGATCTTCGTCGGCTACTACGTCGTCTGGAGCGTCACGCCTGCGCTGCACACGCCGCTGATGGCGGTGACCAACGCCATCTCCTCGGTGATCATCGTGGGCGCCCTGCTGGCGGCCGCGGCGCACGGCGTCGGCGGCGAAGCAGCGTCCGGGACGGTCTGGGTCTCCAAGGGCGCAGGCGCGGTCGCTGCGGGCCTGGCGGCCGTCAACATCTTCGGCGGCTTCCTGGTCACCCAGCGCATGCTGGCCATGTACCGCAAGAAGGCCAAGTGATGCGGCGTAGGCTCGCACGGCCTGGCCGGCAAGACCGAGCTCCGGGTGTTCTGAGCCGTGGCTGAGCCGGCGACGCTCGAAGATGTGCTGCGGGTGCTGCGCGAAAAGCAATCTGAGGCCCGGGCCATCGGTATCGAACTCGTGGGCGTGGTGGGCTCCCTTGCCCGGGGGGAGGACCGGCCGGACAGCGACGTGGATGTTGTCTTCGAGGCCCTATCCGGCTTGGACTATTGGGGCCTCGGGGGGCTCATCACCGACTTGATGGAGACGTTCGGCCGGCGCGTTGATCTGGTCGACCGGCAGATGATGCGGCCCGAGCGGTGGGCCTACATGGCGCGCGATCTGGTGCGGGTGGAATGACGCCCGAAACCCGGATCCGCCTCGAGGATATGCTGTCCTATGCGACCGGCGCGAGCGCCATCCTCGCGCGCCACGGTCGCGACGGCGTCATGGGCGATTGGGGACTTCAGCAGGGTCTGATTAAAGCCGTCGAGGTCGTCGGCGAAGCGGCCTACAAAATCCCCAAGGCGGAGCGTCCGCCACTCGGCGGTTTGCCCTGGGCGCAGGTCACCGGCCTAAGGCATCATCTCGTACACGGCTATGGCGCAATCCGGATGGAGGTGCTGTTCGACGTCGTCGAGCGTCGCTTGCCGCCGCTGATCGTCGAGCTGGAAAAGCTCTTGGGGGACACGCCATGAACGCCAATCTCGCGGCATTGCTCTATCTGGTCTCCGGGGTGCTGTTCATTCTGGCGCTGCGGGGCCTGTCGAGCCCGGAGACCAGCCGGCGGGGCAACCAGCTCGGCATGATCGGCATGGCGATCGCGGTCGCCACGGTCCTGGCCCAGCTGGCCTTCAGCCCCGATGCCGCCAAGGCCGGCGGCACGGTCAACCTGCTCGACGCGACGACGCTGGGCCTGATCCTGGGCGGGGTCGCCATCGGCGGCACGTTCGGCGCGGTGATCGCGCGGCGGGTGCAGATGACCTCCATGCCTCAGCTGGTCGCCGCCTTCCACAGCCTGGTCGGCCTCGCCGCCTGCCTCGTCGCGGTCGCCGCCATCTACACCCCGGCCGCCTACGGCATCATGGAGGGGGACGGCGTCAAGCTGGAGAGCCTGATCGAGCTGTCCGTGGGCGTCGCCATCGGCGCGGTGACCTTCACGGGCTCGCTGATCGCCTTCGCCAAGCTGAACGGCAACATGAGCGGCGCGCCGATCCTGCTGCCCGCGCGCCACGCCCTGAACCTCGCCATCGCCGCCCTCGTCGTGGTCCTGATCGTGCTGCTGTGCCTCAGCGGCGGAAGCGCGCTCTGGGCCTTCTGGGCGATCTTCGTCCTAGCCCTGGTCGCGGGCGTGACCCTGATCATCCCGATCGGCGGGGCCGACATGCCCGTCGTGGTCTCCATGCTGAACAGCTACTCCGGCTGGGCGGCGGCGGCGATGGGCTTCACGCTCGGCAACATTACCCTGACCATCACCGGCGCCCTGGTGGGCAGCTCCGGCGCGATCCTGAGCTACATCATGTGCAAGGGCATGAACCGCAGCTTCGTCTCGGTCATCCTGGGCGGCTTCGGCGGCGAGGACGCCGCCGCGGCCGCGGGCGGAGCGCGCGAGACGCGCCCCGTGAAGCAGGGCTCCGCCGACGACGCCGCCTTCATCATGAAGAATGCGTCCAAGGTGATCATCGTGCCGGGCTATGGCATGGCGGTGGCCCAGGCCCAGCACGCCCTGCGCGAGATGGCCGACACGCTCAAGACGGAGGGCGTGGAGATCAAATACGCCATCCATCCCGTCGCAGGCCGGATGCCCGGCCACATGAACGTGCTGCTGGCCGAGGCCAATGTCCCCTATGACGAGGTCTTCGAGCTGGAGGACATCAACTCGGAGTTCGCCACCGCCGACGTGGCCTTCGTCATCGGCGCGAACGACGTGACCAACCCCGCCGCCAAGACCGACCCCAAGAGCCCGATCTTCGGCATGCCGATCCTCGAGGTCGAGAAGGCCCGCACGGTGCTGTTCGTGAAACGCGGCATGGGCTCGGGCTATGCGGGCGTGGAGAACGAACTCTTCTTCCGCGACAACACCATGATGCTGTTCGGAGACGCCAAGAAGATGGTCGAGGGCATCGTGAAGGCGCTGTGAGCGCCCTTGCCCTTGCCCTGGGCGGGGCAGGCGCCATGTCCGGGCGGCCCGGGCCGGCCCGCGCCTGCCGTTCAGAACTCGGCGCGCTTCAGCACCAGGCAGCCGTTCGTCCCGCCGAACCCGAAGCTGTTCGACATGACGCACTCCAGCGCGATCTCCTTGCGTTCCCGCAGGATCGGCAGGTCGGCGAAGGCGGGATCCAAGGTCTCGATGTGGGCGCTCTCGGCCGCAAAGCCGTTCTGCATCATCAGGATGCAGTAGATCGCCTCCTGCGCGCCGGCCGCGCCCAGGCTGTGGCCGGTCAGGGACTTGGTGGAGGAGATCAGGGGCGCGTCGCGCCCGAACACCTCGCGCACCGCGTCCATCTCCTTGACGTCGCCGATGGGCGTGCCGGTGCCGTGCGGGTTCAGGTACTGCACCGGCGGCGGCTTCACCCCGCCCCAACCGCCCAGCGCCATCCGCATGCAGCGCACCGCCCCCTCGCCGGAGGGCGCGACCATGTCGTGGGCGTCCGCATTGGCCGCATAGCCGCCGATCTCGGCGTAGATCTTGGCGCCGCGGGCGCGGGCGCGCTCCAGGTCCTCCAGCACGAGCATGCCGGCCCCGCCCGCGATGACGAAGCCGTCGCGCTTGGCGTCATAGGCGCGCGAGGCGACCTCGGGCCGGTCGTTGAAGTCGCTCGACATCGCGCCCATGGCGTCGAAGAGCACGCTGAGGGTCCAGTCCAGCTCTTCGCACCCGCCGGCGAAGACGACGTCCTGCTTGCCCATGGCGATCTGCTCGGCGCCCGCGCCGATGCAGTGGGTCGAGGTCGCGCAGGCGGAGCTGATCGAATAGTTCAGCCCGCGGGTCTTGAACCAGGTGGAGAGCACCGCCGAGGGGCCCGAGCACATCGCCTTGGGCACGGCGAAGGGGCCGACCCGCTTGGGGCCCTTCTCACGGGTGACGTCGGCGGCGGCGACGATCGCCCGCGTCGAGGGGCCGCCGGAGCCGACGATCAGGCCCGTCCGCTCGCTGCGGACCTCGTGCTCCTCAAGGCCGGAGTCCGCGATCGCCTGCTCAAGAGCGATGTGGGCGTAGGCCGTGCCCTCGGCCAGGAAGCGGGCGGCGCGGCGGTCGACCTGGCTCTCCCAATCGAGCTTGACCGGCGCATGCACCTGGCAGCGGAAGCCCAGCTCCTTGTAGGCGGGCGCTTCGGTGATGCCGGACCGAGCCTCGCGCAGGGAGGCCGTCACCTCGTTGGCGTTGTTGCCGATCGAGGAGACGATGCCGATGCCGGTGACCGCGACGCGACGCATGGAAACCCCGTTCTCCTGTCTCAGCTCAGCCGCCTGCGGCCAGCTCCTTGGCGTCGAACAGCCCGACGCGCAGATCGCGCGCGTCATAGATGGGCTTGCCGTCGGCTTCCATCACACCGTCGCCGATGCCCATGACGAGCTTGCGCAGGATCACGCGCTTCATGTCGATCAGATAGGTGACCTTGCGGATATTGGGGGTGACCTGGCCGGTGAACTTGACTTCGCCCACGCCCAACGCCCGGCCGCGGCCCGGCGCTCCCGACCAGCCCAGGAAGAAGCCGACCAGCTGCCACATGGCGTCCAGGCCCAGGCAGCCGGGCATGACCGGATCGCCGAAGAAGTGGCACAGGAAGAACCACTGCTCCGGGTTGATGTCGAGCTCGGCGCGGATGAAGCCTTTCCCGTGCTTGCCGCCGGTCGCGCTGATCTCGACGATGCGATCGATCATCAGCATCGGCGGCGCGGGCAGCTGGGCGTTGCCGGGGCCGAACATCTCGCCCCGCGAGCAGGCGAGGAGGTCGGGCAGCTCGAAGCTGGACTGGACGTCGGCAAGCGCCATGGGCGGAACTGTCCTTAACAATCGAGAGGGCGAGGACGCCCGTCCGGCGCCGCCTTGGTCAAGCCGCGTCGGTTATCACGACGCTTCGACACCCGCCAAGCCGCCTGCAACCCGAATAGCCGCCGAGCCTGACAGTTCCCCCGCTCAAGAAATCGGAGGCCCCGCACTCGGGAAGCGGCTAGGCTGTCCGGCAAGACGAACGGAGCGGCCGGGGATCGATGCGCGCGCTGGGACCGGGATCGGTGTCGAGCTTCCTCAAGATCGCGCTGGACGTGGCGTACTGGGCGCTCTGGGCGGTGACGGTCGGGTTCGCCCTCCTGGCCCTGAGCCTGCTGCTCTATATCCCCTTCGCGCCGGAGATGGTGCATGTGCGGCTGGGCGCGGGGTTGGGCGAGATCGACGCGGACCCCCGCTCGCCGGCGCTCGCGGGCTTCGTCCTGGCCTGCTCGGCCTATACCGCGCTGATGGTGGTGATCTTGAACCGGCTGCGGCGGGTGGTCGAGACCCTGACCCTCGGCGATCCGTTCCAGCCCGAGAACGTGCAGCGGCTGCGCCAGATCGGCCTGGCCCTGATCGGGGTCGAGGCGATGAGCCACTTGGCCCGACTGACGCTCCGGCTCTGGATGCCGAGGTCCGCCGCCGAGGGAGGCTGGGTCGTGCTGAACCCCACGGCGCTCTTTTCGGTGCTGGCGGTGTTCGTCCTGGCCGAGGTCTTCCGCGAGGGCGCGCGCCTCAGGGCCGAGGCGGAGCTGACGGTCTGATGGCGGTGCGGGTGCGCCTGGCGGAGCTGCTGCTTAACCGCCGCATGTCGCTGGCGGAGCTGGCGGACCGGGTCGGCATCCCGCCGGGCGATCTGCAGCTGCTTCGCGACGGCCGCGCCCGAGCGGTGCGGCTGAGCACGCTGGACGCCCTGTGCCGCGAGCTCGCCTGCGAGCCCGGCGACCTGTTCGAGCGCGGCTTCGACGTCGAGCCCGATCAGGCCTGAACGGCGGCCTTCTGGCGCGCGGCGAGGTCCGCGATCCCCGATCTCGCCAGCGAGAACAGCGCCGCGAACTCGGCCTCGGAGAAGCCTCGCTTCTCCCCCGTGGCCTGGATCTCCACGATCTGGCCGCGGCCGGTCAGGACGAAGTTGGCGTCGGCCTCGGCGGCGGAGTCCTCCTCGTAGTCGAGGTCCAGCACCGGTCCCGCGCCCGCGATGCCGCAGCTGACCGCGGCGACGTGGTCCAAGATCGGGTCCGACTTCAGCACGCCCTCGCGCCGCAGGTAGTCGCAGGCCAGGCGGAGCGCGATCCAGCCCCCCGTGATCGCTGCGGTGCGGGTGCCGCCGTCGGCCTGGACCACGTCGCAGTCGAGCGTGATCTGCCGCTCGCCGAGCGCCTTCAGGTCCACCACCGCCCTGAGCGAGCGTCCGATCAGGCGCTGGATCTCCTGAGTGCGGCCGCTCTGCTTGCCCTGAGCGGCCTCGCGGCGACCGCGGGTGTGGGTGGCGCGGGGCAGCATGCCGTACTCGGCCGTGACCCAGCCCTGGCCCTTGCCCTTCAGGAAGCGCGGGACCTCCTCCTCCAGGCTGGCGGTGCAGAGCACGCGGGTGTGGCCGAAGCCGATCAGGCAGGAGCCCTCCGCATAGCGGTTCACCCCCGTCTCGATGGTGATCTGGCGGAGCTGGTCGGCGGCGCGGCCGGAGGGGCGCATGGGCGGGCTTTCCAAAGGGCAGGACAGGGCGGGGCTCTAGCCCAGGCGCGCCGGCCCGGCCAGACCTGCCATAGCGGTCGCCTTCCCATCCCCGCCTGACGGAACCGTCGCCGCACGCAGCGCGCTCCCGCCGCGTGACCCCAGCCCCGCAATCGACCCCGCCCGACCTGACCGCGCTGCCGTCGCTCGAGCCGTTGCGCTCAGGGGCCTGGATCGCGTTTGCGGGGCGCCTTGCCGCCGCTGTGGTGATCGTGACCCTGGCGGTGGTCGCCGCGCGGCTGCTCCGCCGGACGATCATGCGGCTGAAGGGCCGCTCGCGGGTCAGCGCCTCGTCGCTCTACATCGTGGAGAAGCTGGTCGGCTATGCGGTGGTGGCGGTCGGCGTCTTCGTGGCCCTGTCCACCGTCGGCATCAACCTGAACTCCCTCGCCGTCTTCGCGGGGGCGGTCGGCGTGGGCGTGGGCCTCGGACTCCAGGGCGTGGTGCGCGAGTTCGTCTCCGGCCTGGTGATCATCTTCGACCCCAATGTGAACGTCGGCGATTTCGTGGAGCTGGAGCCGAACGTCCGCGGCGAGATCGTGGAGGTCGGCCCGCGCGCCACCCGTATCCGCACCAATGACGCTCTGGACGTGGTGCTGCCCAACTCCAAGCTGATCGAGAACCGGGTGGTGAACTGGACGCTGCGCGGCCACACCCGGCGCATCCACGTGCCCTTTGGGGTGGCCTACGGCTCCGACAAGACCAAGGTGCGCGAGGCGGTGCTGAAGGCGGCCCACGCCCTTCCCCTGACCTCGCCGGATGCGGAGGGCCGCAAGACCCAGGTCTGGATGACCGGCTTCGGCGAGAGCCAGCTCAACTTCGAGCTCGTGGTCTGGCCCACCGAGCAGGCGGTGCGCCGTCCGGCCGCTACCCAGGCGGCCTATACCTGGGCCATCGAGGATGCCCTGCGCGCCGCCGGGCTGGAGATGCCCTTCGCCCAGATCGATGTGCGGGCGCGCAGCCTGTTCGGGCTGGAGGACGCCGAGGCCCTGGCCGCGCTCGGCATGAAGCCTCGCCAGCCCGGGGCTGTCTCACCGCCGTCCGCGCCGCCTGCCGAAGCCGCCCCGCCCTCGACCAACGACGCCTCCGCCGACGCCCAACTCGCCCGAGGCCTGGCCGACCCGGAGGGCCGTGCGCCCGTGGGACCCTCGCCGGATCAGGCCTGATCGCATGCCGTCGCCGCCGTCACTGGCAGGCGAGGCATTCCTCGTAGTCGGTGCGGGCGGCGGCCTCGACGTCGGGGCGGGCGGCGTCGGAGCCCGCAAACGCGGCGCGCTGCACCGACTTGGAGCGCAGGTAGTAGAGCGACTTGCAGCCCCGCTCCCAGGCCGTCCAGTGCAGCATGTGCAGGTCCCACTTATCGACGTCGCCGGGCAGGAAGATGTTGACCGACTGGCTCTGGCAGATGTCGGGCGTGCGGTCCGCAGCCAGTTCGATCACCCAGCGCTGATCGAGCTCGAAGGCGGTCTTGAACACGTCCTTCTCCTGCGGGCTCAGGAAGTCGAGGTGCTGCACGGAGCCCTCGTTCTCCAGGATCGAGCTCCAGACCTCGGGGGTGTCCTTGCCCTTCGCCCGCAGGAGCTTCTCCAGGTAGGGGTTCTTGACCGCAAAGGAGCCCGACAGGGTCTTGTGGGTGTAGATATTGGCGGGGATCGGCTCGATGCCGGCGGAGGCGCCGCCGCAGATGATCGAGATCGAGGCCGTCGGAGCGATCGCCAGCTTGTGCGAGAAGCGCTCCATCACGCCGCGCTCCGCTGCGTCCGGGCAAGGGCCGCGCTCTTCGGCGAGCAGGCGGCTGGCCTTGTCGGCCTCCCGGCGCAGGTGCTTAAAGATGCGCATGTTCCAGGACTTGGCCAGCGCGCTCTCGAAGGGCGTGTCCTGGCTTTGAAGGAACGAGTGGAAGCCCATGAGCCCCAGGCCCACCGAACGCTCCCGCTCCGCTGCATAGATCGCCGCCTCCATCGAGCCCGGCGCCCGGTCGATGAAGTCCTGCAGCACGTTGTCGAGGAAGCGCATCACGTCCTCGATGAAGCGGGGCTCGTCGCGCCACTCCATGAAAGTCTCGGCGTTGACCGACGAGAGGCAGCAGACGGCGGTGCGCTCGCGCCCCGTGTGGTCCTTGCCCGTCGCCAGCACGATCTCGCTGCACAGGTTGGACTGGCGCACTTTCAGGCCGAGCTCGCGCTGGTGCTGCGGCAGGGCGCGGTTCACCGTATCGGAGAAGATCAGATAGGGCTCGCCGGTCTGCAGCCGGATCTCCAGGATCTTCTGCCACAGGGCGCGGGCGTCGACCTCGCGCACGACCTCGCCGCTCTTGGGGCTCCTCAGGCCGAACCTGGCGCCGTCGCGCACCGCCTCCATGAAGGCGTCGGTGATGTTGATGCCGTGGTGCAGGTTCAGGGACTTGCGGTTGAAGTCGCCCGACGGCTTGCGGATTTCCAGGAACTCCTCGATTTCCGGGTGGTGGATGTCGAGGTAGACGGCGGCCGACCCGCGCCTGAGCGAGCCCTGGCTGATCGCCAGCGTCAGGCTGTCCATCACGCGGATGAAGGGGATGATGCCCGAGGTCTGGCCCGCGCCCTTCACCTTCTCGCCGATGGAGCGCACCCCGCCCCAGTAGGTGCCAATTCCGCCGCCGTTCGACGCCAGCGCCACGTTCTCGTTCCAGACGCCGACGATGCCTTCCAGCGAGTCCGGCACCGCGTTCAGGAAGCAGGAGATCGGAAGCCCCCGCCCCGCTCCGCCGTTGGACAGCACAGGCGTCGCCGGCATGAACCAGAGCCTGGAGATATAGTCGTAGACCCGCTGGGCGTGGTCGGCGTCGTCGGCATAGGCCGTCGCGACGCGGGCGAACATGTCCTGATAGGACTCGCCCGGCAGGAGGTAGCGATCCTCCAGCGTCTTCTTGCCGAAATCGGTCAGGAGCGCGTCGCGCGAGCGGTCGACCTCGACCTTGCGCACCAGGCTGAGTTGCGGGCCCGGCTGGGGCCGCTGTTCGGCCCGCCGCGCAATCCGGGAGTCCGCTCTCGCCGCCGAGGATTCGCTCGCCATGGTTCTGATAGACCCGCTTTTCACCTGAACGCACAAGGGCTTGCCGGCGGCAAACCCAGCCCGGCCGCATCCCACATCTAGTGGTCCGAAGCGCCCTCAGCCCGAGATATGGGGCCATACGGCCGGATTGGCGTCAACGGGTCAGATGCGTCGCGGGGCGACTTTTTCGTGCATGAAAGGTTACCGCGAAGCGCGCGTTAACCCTGTCCGTTCACGCCTTCGCTACGGTCGCAAACGCCGCGACCCCCGGCGCGAGCCACCGTCCCAACGCCGCCCAATGGTCGGGGCCGTCGGGCATGAGGCCCAGGTGCACGACCACGAGCCGGCGCGAGGGCGCGATCAGGATCAGCTGGCCCTCGTGCCCCTGGGCGGAGAAGGCGTCGTAGAGGCCGGAGTCCCCCAGGGTGGAGCGATAGGGCTTGGTCCGGGCGTAGGGCGCCTCGAGCCAGAAGCCCGCGCCATAGACCGCCGCCCGCGTGGGGGTGCGCGCGAACTCGACCCAGCCCCGAGGCAGGATCCGACGTCCCCGCCACACGCCGTCGTCGAGGTAGAGCTGGCCGAACCGGGCGTAGTCCCGCGCCGAGGCGTAGACGAGCGAGCCGCCGATGAATGTCCCCGAGGGGTCGAACTCGGCCAGGGCGGTCCTCATGCCGAGCGGCTCGAACAGACGGCTGCGGATATAGCCCGCCATGGTCGCCCGGCGCTGCTCCGGCGTCCTGGCCTGAGGAAACAGCGCCAGCTGCAGCTCGGCGGCGGCGAGCTGGAAGCTTCCGGTGGAATAGCGCCAGCGCGTCCCGGGCGGATAGGCCTGACCCCGGTGCGCCGCATAAGCCGCGCCGTCCATGCGCCCTGGGCCGTAGATCATCTTGGTGGCGTCGGAGTCCTGGGGCGCATAGCTCGCCTCGGTCCAGCGAAGCCCGTCGGTGAGGGTGAGCAGGCTCCGCAGGGTTAGGCCCGGCGGCGGGTTGGGCACGAGCTTCAGGGGCGCGTCGATGTTCACCCGCCCCTCTCCGACCGCGATCCCGACCAGGGCATGAGTGAAGGACTTGGCCATGGACCAGGAGACGTGGCGGGTTGAGGGTCCGTGGTCCGCGCCATAGGCTTCGAAGATGATCCGCCCGTCGCGCGCGACGAGGAAAGCGTCGGCGCGGCCGAGCGCGGGCAACGCGCCCCCGCTGCGCGCGGCCCACATCGCCTGGAGCCGAGGCTTGAGCGGCCCGGCGTCGCCCTGCGGCCAGTCGTCGACGGCAGCCTGCGCCCTTGCGCTGAGGGGCGCGGCGGCCAGCGCTCCGCTCAAAGCCGTGGCGAAGGCGCGCCGGGTCGTGCCAGGATGGAGGCTCAAGGTCATGGGAGGGAGCTTAGGTGGCGAAGCGGCGGTCAGGCAAACGCGGAGGGCGGACGTGGGCGGCGATCGCAGGCGTCGCGGCGCTCTGCCTCCTGGTCGCGGCCGGCGCCTGGGCCTGGCGCCAGTATGCGCCGGTGGGACGGATCGGCTCGGTCTACCTCGCCAAGCAGTACTGCTCGTGCCTGTTCGTCACCGGGCGGAGCGAAGCCTCGTGCCGCGCGGAGTTCAAGCCCTACTCCGACCAGTTCAGCCTCAAGGTGGACCGCACGGGCCTGCCCGCCCACGCCCGTGTCGACGCGAGCGTGGCGGCGATCTTCAAGGGCGCTGCGACCTACGAGCCCGCCTACGGCTGCACGGTGGCCCGCTAGCCGCGCCTCAAGAGCGCCGAGGCGGCGAGCGTCGGGCGAGGCGCTCCCGCCCGGCCGCCCAGGTCACGCGCCCAGGTCACGCGCCCAGGCTTGGGTCGATGCCCTTGCAGGCGGCGACCAGGCCGCGGACCGCCTCCACCGATTTGGCGAACATGGCCTTTTCGGCGTCGTCCATCGGGAACTCCACGATCCGCTCCGCGCCGCCGGCCCCGATCACCACCGGCACGCCGACGTAAAGGCCGCTGACGCCGTACTGGCCCGACAGATGCGCCGCGCAGGGCAGCACCCGCTTCTGGTCTTTCAGATAGCTCTTCGCCATGGCGATGGCGCTTTCCGCCGGCGCGTAGAAGGCCGAGCCGGTCTTGAGCAGGCCCACGATCTCGCCGCCGCCGCCGCGGGTCCGCTTCACGATGCCGTCCAGGTCCTCCTGGGTCATCAGACCCTGCTCCACCAGCACCGGCAGGGGCAGGCCGCCCACCGTGGAGTAGCGCACCATCGGCACCATGTCGTCGCCGTGGCCCCCCAGCGTCCAGGCGTGCACGTCCTGCACCGACACGCCGAGCTTCTCGGCCAGGAACCAGCGGAAGCGGGCCGAATCCAGCACCCCCGCCATGCCCACGACCTTCTCCTGCGGCAGGCCGGAGAACTCGCGCAGGGCCCAGACCATCGCGTCGAGCGGGTTGGTGATGCAGATGACGAAGGCCTTCGGCGCGTGCTGGCGGATGCCCTCGCCCACGGACTTCATGACCTTGAGGTTGATGCCGAGCAGGTCGTCGCGGCTCATGCCGGGCTTGCGCGGCACGCCGGCGGTGACGATGCAGACGTCCGCACCCGCGATCGGGGCGTAGTCGTTGGCGCCGCTGAGGCGGGAGTCGCGGCCGAACACCGGGGAGGCCTGAACGATGTCGAGCGCCTTGCCCTGGGGCGTGCCCTCGGCGATGTCGAACAGCACGACGTCGCCCAGCTCCTCCCGTGCGGCCACGTGGGCCAGGGTCCCGCCGATCATGCCGGCCCCGATCAGGGCGATCTTCGCGCGCGCCATCGTCTCGTCTCTCGCTAGGTCTCAGGGACGTCGGCGCGCGGTCTAGCCCCGCCGGGCCGGGGCGGCAAGGCGTGCAGCGCCGGGGACCAGGGCTCAGGACTGGGGCTCAGGCCTGCATGGTCCAGCCGTCCACGCCCATGGCGGCCTGGCGCAGCGCCTCCGAGCGGGTCGGGTGCGGGTGGCAGGTGCGGGCGATGTCCTCGGAGGCGGCGGCGAACTCCATGGCCACGCAGTACTCGCCGATCATCTCGCTCACATCCGGGCCCAGCATGTGCACCCCGAGCACCCGGTCGGTGGCGGCGTCGGCCAGCACCTTCACGAAGCCCTCCGCCTCGTGGTTCACCTTGGCGCGGCTGTTGGCGGTGAAGGGGAACTTGCCGGCCTTATAGGCGACGCCCTGCGCCTTCAGCTCCTCCTCCGTCGCGCCCACCCAGGCGACCTCGGGATAGGTGTAGATGACGCTCGGGATCACGGCGTAGTTCACGTGGCCCGCCTTGCCCGCGATGGTCTCGATGCAGGCGATGGCCTCGTCCTCGGCCTTGTGCGCCAGCATCGGGCCGGAGGTCACGTCGCCCAGCACCCACACCCCGGGCGCAGACGTGCGGAAGTGGTCGTTGGGGATGACGCCGCGCTTGTCCGGCGTAATGCCCACCGTCTCCAGGCCCAGCCCCTCGGTGTAAGGACGCCGACCCACGGACAGCAGCACGGCGTCCGCGCCCAGGGTCTCGGGCGGGCCCCCGGCCACGGGCTCGAAGGTCAGGGTGATGGGGTCAGGGATCGCCGGCGGCGAGGCCTTTGTGCCGCCCTTGAACTTCGCGGGCTGGTCGATGGCGATGTCGATCTGGTTGACCTCGGCCTTCAGCACCTTCTGGCCCAGGCGGAACTTCACGCCCTGCTTGGTCAGGGCGCGCTGGAAGGCGGTCGCGACCTCCGCGTCGGCCCCCGGCACGATGCGGTCGAGATACTCCACCACCGTCACCTCGGCGCCGAGCCGCCGCCACACCGAGCCGAGCTCCAGCCCGATGATGCCCGCCCCGATCACGACCAGCCGCTTGGGCACGGGCGACAGGGCCAGCGCGCCGGTGGAGTCCACGATGCGCGTCTGGTCGACCTCCACCCCCGGCAGGCGCGAGGGCTCCGACCCCGTGGCGATCACGATGTTCTTCGTCTCGAGCGTCTGGGCGGCGCCGTCCGCCGTCGTCACCACCACCCGGCCGGGGCCGTCGATGCGGCCCTTGCCCTTGATCCACTCCACCTTGTTCTTGCGGAACAGGAACTCCACCCCCTTGGTCAGGGCGGCGACGCTGTCGGCCTTCTGCCGGTGCATGGCCGGCAGGTCGAGCTCGACCTGCGCCTTGATGCCGAGGCCCGCGAAGTCCTTGGAGGCGAGCTCGAACATCTCGGAGGCATGCAGCAGCGCCTTGGAGGGAATGCAGCCGACGTTCAGGCAGGTCCCGCCCAGGGTGGCCCGCATCTCCACGCAGGCGGTCTTCAGGCCGAGTTGCCCGGCTCGGATCGCGGCGTTGTAGCCCCCGGGCCGCCGCCGATGATCACCACGTCGTATTGCGCTTGCTCAGCCATGCTCAGGTTCCTTGGGCGGCGCTTCGAATAGCCTCGCGGGGGCGGCTCGCGCAAACCCTGAGTGGGCCTGCCCGGTCCAAGCGCGCCTCAGCGGCTCATATAGGCGCGGTACCAGTCGACGAAGGCCTGTACCCCGCTTCGCACGGGGGTGCTGGGGCGATAGCCGGTGAGCGCAAAGAGCAGCGTGCTGTCGGCGAAGGTCTGCGGCACGTCGCCGGGCTGCATCGGCAGCAGGGTGCGCTGGGCGGAGCGGCCGAGCGCCCGCTCGATTTCGTCGATGAACTCGGTCAGGCGCACGGGCTGGCCGAAACCGATGTTCACCACCCGCCAGGGCGCCACGGGGCTGAGCGTGTCGGCCGCGCCCTCCGCGGGGCGTCCCTGCTCCGGCGGGCGCGGGATGAGGCGCGCCACCGCCTCGACCAGGTCGGCGACATAGGTGAAGTCGCGCCGCATCTCGCCGCGATTGTAGACCTCGATCGGCCGGCCCGCCTCGATCGACTCCACGAACCTGTAGAGCGCCATGTCCGGCCGCCCCCAGGGGCCGTAGACGGTGAAGAAGCGGAAGCAGGTGGTGGGCAGACCCCACAGGTGGGCGTAGGCGTGACTCATCAGCTCGCCGCTTTTCTTGGTCGCGGCGTAGAGCGTCATGGGGTGGTCCGCAGCGTCGGTCTCGGCGAAGGGGACCTTGGGGTTGGCGCCATAGACCGAGCTCGTCGAGGCGAAGAGCAGGTGCCGGACCCCGGACAGGCGCGCGATCTCCAGCACGTTGAACGCGCCTGTCAGGTTGGAGTCCACATAGGCGCGGGGGTGCTCAAGGCTGTAGCGCACGCCGGCCTGGGCGGCGAGGTGGACGACGACGTCGGGGGCGGCCTCCGCCGCCAGGCGCTGCAGCCCCGCCATGTCCTCCAGCATCAGGCGGTGGAAGGCGAAGTCGCCGCCCGCGGCCTCAAGATCGGCCAGACGCGCCGCTTTCAGGCGAGGATCGTAGTAGGCGGTCATGCCGTCGATCCCGACCACCGCATGGCCTTCCGCGAGCAGCCGCCGCGCCAGGTGATGGCCGATGAAGCCCGCCGCGCCGGTGACCCAGATCCGCATGCCTGCGTCTTACGCGCGCCGGGGGCGAGGGGGCAAATCGCCGAAGACGCCGCCGCGCCTGCGCCCCGCAATTCCCACGCGCCGCAAAATGTCCTAACCAGCGCGGCATGATCGACGAGCTCGTCCACCGCTCCGCCGACGCCACCGGCCTGACCCCGGATCAGACCCGCACGGCGCTCTCCGCGGCCCTGTTCCTGATCCGCAAGCACGGCGACGCGGCCAAGGTCTCCGACCTGTTCGGCCAGGTGGACGGTGCGGGCGAGCTGGCCGACCAGGGCGAGGCGCTGGCCGGGACCAGCAAGGGCGGCGTGATGAGCAGCCTTCTGCGCGTCGGCGGCGGCGCGGGGGGCGCGGCGATGAGCGACGCCATGGCGCTCAGCCCCAAGCTCGCGCGGCTGGGCATCAATGTCGGCGACATGCAGAAGATCCTGCCCGTCGCCATGGATTGGGTCCGCGACAAGACCGGCCAGGACAAGCTCCGCGACGTGCTTGGGACCATCCCGGGCCTGGGGGCGCTCATGACCGGCCAGGGCTGAGCGCCCCCGCGCGCGCGTCATGCTGCTCGCCTTCTCCACCTGGCCTGAGATCGAGGCCTATCTCGCGCGGTCAAAGACCGTGGTGATCCCCATCGGCTCCACCGAGCAGCATGGGCCGACGGGCCTGCTCGGCACCGACTGGCTGTGCCCCGAGATCATCGCCCATCGCGCCGAGGCGGCGGCGACGGCGGAGCTGCTGGTCGCGCCCACCTTCGCCGTCGGCATGGCCCAGCACCATCTCGGCTTTCCCGGGTCGATCAGCCTTCGGCCGTCCACCATGATCGCGGCCATCCGGGACTGGTCGATGAGCCTGCACGCCCACGGCTTTGAGCGCCTCTACTGGCTGAACGGCCACGGCGGGAACGTCGCCACCATCGAGGCGGCCTTCTCGGAAATCTATTCCGAAGCCAGCTATGCGGGACGGCCGCGCGGCTTCGCCTGCAAGCTGAAGAACTGGTGGGACCTGAAGGGCGTGAACCGCCTGTGCACCGACCTGTTCCCCGAGGGCCACGGCAGCCACGCCACGCCCTCTGAGATCGCCGTCACCCAGGCCGCCTATCCGCACGCGATCAAGTCGGCCAACTACGCCCCGCGCATCGCCGCCACCGGGCCGATCCGCGAGGCGGCCGACTTCCGCGCCCGCTATCCGGACGGCCGCATGGGCTCCGACCCCGGCCAGGCGAGCCCCGACAAGGGCCAGACGATCATCGCCGCAGCCGTCCAGGCGCTGCGCGAAGATGTGCGCGTCTTCGCCGAGAGCGGGCTCTGATCCGCCTATCCGGCGCCCCGGTTCGCGTCTACATGCCCCGCCCATGAGCGACTTCCGCGACGAGGGCCTGATCATCGCAGCCATCCCGGGCACGCAGCCGCGCCCGGGCCTGTTCGGCCGGCTGGCCAAGGGGCTGTCGAAATCCAGCGCCCAGCTGTCGTCGAGCGTCGTGGCGACGCTGACCAAGCGTCGCCTCGACCAGGAGGCGCTGGACGAGCTGGAGGAGATGCTGATCGAGGCCGACCTCGGCACGGCGGCGGCGGGCCGGATCGTGGACGCCTTCGCCCGCGAGCGCTTCGGCCGTGAGGCCGCCGAACCCGAGATCAAGGCGACCCTCGCCGCCGCCCTCGCCGCGGAGCTCCGCCCGCACCAGGCGGTCTTCGACCCGCTGGATCCCCTGAAGGGGCCGAAGCCCCGGGTGGTGCTGTTCGTGGGCGTCAACGGCTCGGGCAAGACGACCACCCTTGGCAAGATCGCCGCGGACCTGAAGCGGCGCGGCGCCAAGGTGCTGATCGCCGCCGGCGACACCTTCCGCGCCGCCGCCATCGAGCAGCTGAGCGTCTGGGCGGAGCGCGCGGGCGCGCCCATCCTGACCCGGCCGGCGGGATCGGACGCGGCGGGGCTGGCCTTCGACGCCCTGTCGCGCGCCAAGGCCGAAGGCTTCGACGTCGTGCTGATCGACACCGCCGGGCGGCTTCAGAACAAGACCGGCCTGATGGACGAGCTCGCCAAGATCGTGCGGGTGCTCAAGAAGCTCGACCCGAGCGCCCCGCACGAGACCCTGCTGGTGCTGGACGCCACCGTGGGCCGCAACGCGCTGAGCCAGGTGGAGGTCTTTGGCAAGACGGCCGAGGTGACCGGCGTGGTCATGACCAAGCTCGACGGCACGGCGCGGGGGGGCGTCCTGGTCCCGGTGGCGGAGGCGAGCGCCGCCCCGATCGTGCTGATCGGCGTCGGCGAGGGCATCGACGATCTGCAGCCGTTCGACGCTGAGGCGTTTGCGCGATCCCTCGTGGGTCTGGAGGCCGGCTGATGAGCCAGCCGCCGAATGCGCCCGAGCCCCGCGCGGGCCTCGCCTGGCTCCGCACCGCCATCGACTATGTCGGGGCCGCGGCCTTCCTGGTCGGCTTCTTCGTCAGCGGCAAGAACCTGCAGGCGGCGACCTGGTGGCTGATCGCCGGCTCCGCCGCGGGCCTGGTCGCGAGCCTTGCCGTCTTCCGGAGGATCGCGCCCCTTCCGGCCTTCTACGGCGGGATCGCGCTGGTGTTCGGGACCTTGACGTTGGTCTTCCACGACACCCGGTTCGTGAAGATGAAGACCACCTTCATCGACGGGGCGCTGGGGGCGGGGCTGCTGATCGGCCTCGTGACCGGGCGGTCCCCGATCAAACTGCTGATGGGCTCCGCGCTGCAGCTGCCGGAAGCGGCCTGGCGCCGGCTGACCCTCAGGTTCGGCGTCTTCTTCCTGGTCTGCGCCGCGGCGAACGAGGCGATCTGGCGCACCCAGCCGGACCAGACCTGGATCCTGTGGCGCTGGCCCGGCCTGGTGATCGTGACGCTGGCCTTCGCCGCGACCCAGGTCCCGTCCCTGCTGAAGGACGCTCGCGCCCAGGAGGCCGCCGCCGGCCTCGCAGAACCGCAGGACTGAGCGCGCCGGCGCCTAGCGGTAGAGCTTGGCCGCCGCCGTGATGTTCAGGTCGCCCAGACCCTGATCCAGCGCGCGGCGGAACACGGCCCGGGTCGCGGCGGTCAGGGGCGCCTCCGCGCCCGAGCGGGCCGCCTCCGCCGCCATGTAGCCAAGGTCTTTCTCCACCAGCTCCACTGGGAACAGCGGGTCGAAGCGTCCCGCCGCCATGGCCGCGCCTGCAACCTTCATCACCGGGGCGCAGACCGGCGTCTGGCCGATCAGCTCGGCGAAGCGCGCCGGGTCGAAGCCGGCGCGAGCGGCCCAGCCCAGCAGCTCGGCCATCTCGGCCGCCTGCGCCGCATAGAGGGCGTTGACCGCGAGCTTCAGCGCCGCGCCCGCGCCCGCAGGCCCCGCGTGCAAGACCGCGCCGCCCATCGCTTGCAAGATCGGCTCCACCCGCTGGAGGACGGCCGCGTCGCCGCCCACGAGGTAGACGAGCTGGCCCGCCTCGGCCTGCGGCCGTGAGCCGGAGACCGGCGCGTCCAGCATGTCGCTTCCCGCTGCGGCCGCCGCCGCGGCGAGCTCCCGCGCCCAGGCCAGGCTGACGGTGGAGCTGTCGATCGCGACCGCCCTCTTGGGCAAGGCGGCGAGGGCGCCTGTCTGCGGGTTCAGCCAGACCTCGCGGGAGGCCGCGTCGTCGCGGACCATGGCGACGGCCGCCTCCACGTCCTGCACAGCCTCGCGCGGCGTCGCCGCCGCCTTCGCCCCGGCCTCGCGCAGGTCGGCGTCGCGCCCAGGCGAACGGTTCCAGACCGTGACGGCGTGACCCGCGGCGAGCAGCCGCGCGGCCATGCGGCTTCCCATGGTGCCGAGGCCCAGGACGGCGATCTTGCTCAAGGCGTATGCTCCTCTCAGCGCGGCGACGCGGCCGCAGATAGGCCGGCAAGGCCGGGCGCGCCACGCCCGTTCCCGACCGCTCGCCCCGACCGCTCGCGCCGACGGCTCGCCCCGACCGCTCAGGCTGCGTTGACGCCCGGGGCCCCTTCCCGTATATCCCCGCGCTCGCATTTCCGCGGTCGCCACGCGCAGGCCGCTCAAGCAGGTTGCATCGACCATGGCCAATACGCCGGGCGCCAAGAAGGCGATCCGTAAGATCGAACGTCGCACCAAGGTGAACCGCACCCGCCGCTCGCGCGTGCGCACGTTCCTGCGCAAGTTCGAAGAGGCGGTGGCCGGCGGCGACGCGGAGGTCGCCAAGGAAGCTTTCGTGAAGGCCCAGTCGGAGCTGATGCGGGCGGTGTCCAAGGGCGTGGTCCACAAGAACACCGGGGCGCGCAAGGTGTCGCGCCTGGCCGCTCGCCTGAAGAAGGTCGCCACCGCCTGACACGGCGTCGCGCGACCTGACGCCCGAGCAGTCGGGCAAGTCCTCAATAAGGCAAAGGCAAGTAGAATCAACGCTCTGTGCGGAACCGCCGCGTGGGGCTTTTTGACGTGTCCAGACGAACGAGGGGTGCGACCGCCTGCCGCAACATGAAGCAAGGAGAAGAATTCTTTAACCCTGAACGAGGCTTGCGCACGTCAAGCAAACAATCCGCCGTGGACGGCGGAAAAGCCCGTTGACCACCCCCGGGCCGCGAGTAACCTGAGGGCCTAAGGTTTTTCATCTCAACACGGACGGAACGGCGGCGGGGGGAGAGCGCCCCCGCCGAAGGGGTTGGCTTTGCCTTCCCGAAGCCGCTGGCGGGCGAGTGCGGACTCGCGCGACAGGCGAGCTGTTCCCTCCGCATCAGAGGGTCGGGTTGGGGGTCGATGACGATGAACGGAGCGCAGCAACGCTGGGCGGACGTCGAGGAGGCGGGCAGGATGGAACGCGGGGTGGGTACGGTGTGGTCGCAGGCCTGTGCGACGCTGCGGGGCGAGCTGGGCGAGGCCGCCTTCGGCTCGTGGATCGCGCACGCCAAGCTCCGATGCGACCGCTCCGGCGCCCTGGTCGTCGTCACCCCCACCGGCATCGCCCGCGACTGGATCCGTCGCAACGCCTGGAAGCGCATCCACGAGCTGTGGAGCCGCTATGACCCCGAGCACCGGGCGCTGAGCCTGAAGTCGCGCTCGGAGTTCGATTCCGAGGAGGGCTCTGGAGAGGGTCCCAGCTCGGACCGCGCGCCCAAGGCCGGCAATGTCGTGGCCCTGGCCGGCGCGCGCGCCGCCACCGTCTCGGCCGTCGCCGCCGAGGAGCCCGAGCCCGCCGTCGCCCTGCCGCCGCCCTGCCCGGGACTGCAGGAGCGGCTGAAGTTCGAGACCTTCGTCCAGGGCCCCTCCAACGAGTTCGCCTTCAGCGTGGCGCGCCGCGTCGCCGCCTGGGCGGAGGGCTGGTTCAACCCGGTCGTTTTCCACGGACCCTACGGCTTCGGTAAGACGCACCTGCTGAACGCCATCGCCTGGGAGGCGGGGCGCGCCCGGCCGGACAAGAAGATCGTCTACCTGACCGCCGAGCAGTTCACCTCGGGCTTCCTGCAGGCCATCCGCGACCGCTCCGGCGCCGCCCAGTTCAAGGGCGACCTGCGCGGGGCCGACCTCCTGCTGGTGGACGACATCCATTTCCTGGGCGGCAAGAAGAGCTCGGAGGAGGAGTTCTTCCACACCCTCACGGCCCTGATGGGCGAGGGCAAGCGCGTGGTGTTCACCGCCGACCGGCCGCCCTCCGCCCTGACGGAGCTGGACGCGCGCCTTCGCTCGCACCTCGGCGCGGGGCTCGTATGCGGCGTTGAGCCGGCCGACCATGCGCTGCGGGTCGGCATCCTTGAGCGCAAGGCGGGGCTTCTCGTGCGCGAGCTGGGCTTGAAGGCCTCGCTTCGGCCCGAGGTGCTGCAGTTCCTGGCCGAGCGCTTCCGCGACTCCATCCGCGAGATGGAGGGCGGGCTGAACACGCTGGTGGCCCGGGCGGGCGAGCGGCTGCCCTCGCTGACGCTGGAGGAGGCGCAGGGCTATCTGGCGCTGCACCTGCGCGGCGGCGAGCGGCGGATCTCGGTGGACGAGATTCAGCGCGCCGTGGCCGAGCACTACGGCATGAAGAAGGACGACCTGCTGTCGGAGCGTCGCACCCGCGCCGTGGCCCGTCCGCGCCAGCTCGCCATGTACCTCTGCAAGCAGCTGACGACCCGGAGCTATCCAGACATCGGGCGGCGCTTCGGCGGGCGCGACCACACCACGGTGCTGCACGCGGTGCGCCGGATCGAGGCGCTGAAGGCCGAGGACGCCGCCCTGGCGAAGGACGCGGAGATTGTCACCCGCCGCCTGAAAGAGGCCTGAGCGCGGCGATCAGGGCCGCGTCGGTCGGGCGCTCCGCGGCGCGGCGGGCGGCGAAGGGCAGGTGTTCCAACGGCTGCAAACACGCCGGCGAGAGGCCGATCGCCCGCATCCGCGGCAGGGCCGAGGCGAGGGGCTCGCGCTCAGCCAGCTGCGCCAGGGCCGAGGCGGCCTTGGGCGAGTGCAAGGCGACCGCCTCCAGACGGCCCGACGCCAGCGCCGCGGCGACCTCCGTCGGCGCGTCCTTAGCAGCGACGGTGCGGTAGATCGCGACGGTGCGCGCGCCGAGCCCGGCCGCCTTCAGCGCGCCTTCCAGGTCGCCGGCCCGGTCCTCTCCCGCCAGGTGCGCCACGCCCCCGGCCGGGCTGTCGCGCAGGATCAGCCCGCCCAAGGCCGCCACGTCGCCCTCGCCGGTCCGGACGTCCTTGAAGCCCGCCGCCCGGGCCGTCTCCGCCGTCGCCTCGCCCACCGCATAGACGCGGACGCCGCGCGCCGCCGATCGCGCCGCAAACGCCCGCACCGCCGCGGAGCTGGTGAAGGCCAGCGCCTCCCCGGGCCTGAGCGCGAGGTCCGCCCCGACCTCCACGATCCGCAGCAGCGGCGCGACCAGCGGGCTCAGTCCCGCTGCGCGCAGCCGCTCGGCGGTGGCCTGCGCGCCCGGCGCGGCGCGGGTGACCCAGACCTGACCGAGCGGCTTGCCGACCGACTTGCTCATTGGGCGCGCGGGCTCTACCTCGGGCCGACCCTCACGGCCCTGGCTATCGGAGCTGAACGGGCAGGGCAATCGGGACGCCGCGTGGCCAGGCAGCACCGCCTCACCGTTCTGGGCATCGAGACCAGCTGCGATGAGACCGCGGCCGCGGTGGTGCGTGGCGACGGCGAGGGCGCGGTCCAGGTGCTGTCTTCGGTGGTCGCCAGCCAGATCGAGGCCCACCGGCCCTATGGCGGCGTGGTGCCCGAGATCGCGGCCCGCGCGCACGTGGAGCTCATCGATGGCGTGATCGCCCGCGCCTTGGCCGAGGCCGCCCTGAGCCTGCGCGAGATCGACGGCGTGGCCGCGACCGCCGGGCCGGGCCTGATCGGCGGGGTCATGGTGGGCCTTTCCGCAGCCAAGGCGATCGCGCTTGCTCGCGGCGTGCCGCTGGTGGCGGTGAACCACCTGGAAGGCCACGCGGTCTCCGCGCGCCTGGGCGAGCCTCTGCCCTATCCGTTCCTGCTGCTGCTGGTCAGCGGCGGCCATTGCCAGCTGCTCGCCGTGCGCGGGGTGGGCGCCTGTGAGCGGCTGGGCTCCACCATCGACGACGCCGCCGGCGAGGCCTTCGACAAGATCGCGGCCGCCCTCGGCCTGCCCTATCCTGGCGGGCCGGCGCTGGAGGCGCTGGCGCAGGGCGGCGATCCGAGCCGCTTCGCCCTGCCCCGCGCCCTCCTCGGTCGGGAGGGCTGCGACTTCTCCTTCTCGGGCCTGAAGACGGCCGCGGCGCGCCTGGCCGCGGGGCTTGCGAGCGAGGCGGAGCGGCGGGACCTCGCCGCCGCCGTCCAGGCCGCCATCGCCCGCCAGCTCGCCGCGCAGACCGCCAAGGCCATGCGCCTCTACGCCCAGGCGCAGGGCGGGTCGGGGCTGCGCCTGGTCGTCGCCGGGGGGGTCGCCGCAAACGGAGCGGTGCGCGCCGCGCTCAGGGCCGAGGCGGAGGCGCAGGGGTTCAGCTTCCACGCCCCGCCGCTGAGATACTGCACCGACAACGCAGCCATGATCGCGCTGGCGGGGCTCGAGCGCCTGGCGCTGGGCCTCGCCTCCGGGCTGGACGCCCCCGCCCGCCCCCGCTGGCCCCTCGACGAGGCTGCGGCTCGGCGCGATCCCATCCACGTCCCCGGCCGCAAGGGCGCCAAGGCGTGAGGCGGGCGGGGGTCGTCGGCGCGGGCGCCTGGGGCACGGCCCTGGCCCAGGTCTGCGCGCGGGCGGGTCTTGCGGTCACCCTGTGGGCCCGCGAGCCCGAGGCCGTGCAGGCGATCGGCGAGACGCGGGAGAACCGCCTGTTCCTTCCCGGCGTGGCCCTGGACCCCGCCGTGCGCGCCACCGGTCGCCTGGCGGACCTCGCCGACGCCGACCTGATCCTGCTCGTCGTCCCCGCCCAGCACCTGCGGGCCACGCTCGGGGCGCTCCGTCCCCACCTGCGGCCCGGCGCCCCCCTGGTGCTCTGCGCCAAGGGCGTCGAACAGGGCTCGCTCAAGCTCATGAGCGAGGTCGCCGCCGAGGTGGCGCCGGACGCGGCGCTGGCCGTGCTCTCCGGCCCGAGTTTCGCCGGAGAGGTGGCGCGCGGCCTGCCCACCGCCGTGACCCTGGCCTGCGCCGACGCCGGCCTGGGCGAGGCCCTCGCCCGCGCCCTCGCCGGCCCGACCTTCCGGCCCTACCTGTCCGACGACCTGATCGGGGCCGAGGCCGGCGGCGCGGTCAAGAACGTGCTCGCCATCGGCTGCGGCGTGGTGGAGGGGCGCGGCCTCGGCCGCAGCGCCCACGCCGCCCTGATCACACGTGGCTTCGCCGAGATGACGCGCCTGGCCGTGGCGCTGGGCGCCCGGGCGGAGACCCTGGCGGGGCTTTGCGGCCTGGGCGACCTGGTCCTGACCTGCTCCAGCCTGCAGTCGCGCAACATGAGCGTGGGCCTGGCGCTCGGGCGCGGCGAGAGCCTGGAGCGGGCCCTCGCAGGCAAGCTCAGCGTCGCCGAGGGCGTCGCCTCCGCCCCCGCCGTGCGCGCGCTCGCCGCGCGGCACGGGGTCGAGATGCCCGTCTGCGAGGCCGTCGCCGCCATCCTGGGCCAGGAACAGGCGGTGGACGCCGCCATCGCCGCCCTCCTCGCCCGTCCCCTCAAGCCGGAGCTCGACTGACCATGCCGCTCTTCGTCCTGACCGGGCGCGACCGCCCCGACGCCAGCGACCTGCGCGCACAGACCCGCGAGGCTCACCTGGCCTATCTGGCCGAGCACGCCGCGGCCGTGAAGCTCGGCGGCCCGTTCATGGACGCCGCCGGCGTCAGCACGGGCTCCCTGCTCATCGTGGAGGCGCCGGACCTCGCGGCGGCCGAAGCCTTCGCCGCGGCGGACCCTTACGCCCGGGCGGGCCTGTTCGAAGCCATGCATGTCCGGCCCTGGCGAGTGGTCGTGGGCGGCTTCAAGGCGTGAGCGGCGCCCGCCGCCTTTGCGCCCTGGCGGACATCCCCGACCCCGGGGCGAAGGGCTTCGAGCCGCCGGATGGGGCGCGGGGGCGGGCCGGCTTCGTCGTGCGGCGCGGGCGCGAGGTCGTGGGCTATGTCGACGCCTGCCCGCACACGGGTCAGCCGCTGCCGATCACGCCGGACCGCTACCTGACGCGGGAGGGGGACCTGATCCTGTGCACCGGCCACGGGGCGCTGTTCCGCATCTCCGACGGCCTGTGCGTCGCAGGCCCTTGCGCCGGCCGGCGGCTGACCCTCTGGCCGGTGGCGGTCCGCGGCGAGGATGTCGTGGCGCTCAGCACTCCACCAGATTGACGGCCAGGCCGCCGAGCGAGGTCTCCTTGTAGCGCTCGCTCATGTCCTCGCCGGTGCGCTTCATGGTGGCGATCACCTTGTCCAGGCTGACGCTGTGCTGGCCGTCGCCGAGCAGGGCGAGACGCGCGGCGTCGATCGCCTTGACCGCACCCATGGCGTTGCGCTCGATGCAGGGGATCTGCACCAGCCCCCCGATGGGGTCGCAGGTCAGGCCGAGGTTGTGCTCCATGGCGATCTCGGCGGCGTTCTCGATCTGCGCGTTGGTCGCGCCCAGCGCCGCCGCGAGCCCCGCCGCCGCCATGGAGCAGGCCACGCCCACCTCGCCCTGGCAGCCCACCTCCGCCCCCGAGAGCGAGCCCCGGCTCTTGTAGAGCGCGCCGATGGCCGCCGCCGTCAGCAGGAAGGTGCGCCGGCCCTGCGCCGTCCCCTTGTGGAAGCGGTCGTAGAAGCGGAGCACCGCGGGCAAGAGGCCGGCCGCGCCGTTGGTGGGCGCGGTCACCACGCGGCCGCCCGCTGCGTTCTCCTCGTTCACCGCCAGCGCCCAGAGGTTCACCCAGTCGAGCGCCGCGAGGGGGTCGGCCATGCGGCGGTCCGCGTCGCAGATCAGGCGCGCGTGCACCTGGGCGGCGCGCCGCTGCACCTTCAGCCCGCCGGGCAGCACGCCCTCGGTGCGCACCCCGCGCTGGATGCAGGCGAACATGGCCTCCACGATGCCGTCGAGCCCCGCCTCGACCTCTTCGCGCGACCGGCGGGCCGTCTCGTTGGCGAGCACCACTTCGGCGATCGTCAGCCCCGCCGCCTCGGCGATGCGAAGCAGCTCATCGCCGGTCTCGAAGGGGAAGGGCATGGCGGGGCAGGGCTCGGCCGCCGCGTTCTGACCCATCTGCGCCTCGTCGCGCACGAAGCCGCCGCCGACGGAGTAGTAGAGCCGCCCATCTAGCGACCGCCCCTCCGCGTCGAAGGCCTCGAACCTGAGCGCGTTCGGATGCTGGGGCAGGCGGGTGCGCCCCTCCCACGCGATGTCGCGCGCCTCGTCGAAGGCGATGTCCGGGCCGCCGCCCAGCCGCAGCCGGCCGCTCGCACGGACCTCCGCCAGGGCGGCGTCGGCCGCGTCGGGATCCAGGCTCGCCGGCGCGAAGCCCGCCAGGCCCAGGATCACCGCGCGGTCTGTCGCATGCCCGCGCCCGGTCAGGGCCAGGGAGGCGAAGAGGGTCGTCCGCACCCGCGCCACTCGCGCCAGCACGCCTTGGGCCTGCAGCCGCCCCAGCCACCGCCCCGCCGCCGTCATCGGCCCCATGGTATGAGAGCTGGACGGCCCCACGCCCGGCTTGAACAGATCGAAGACGCCCGCGCGCACGCACCCTCGCACCGCTGCCCGGCGGGGGGCATGGCGGGACGGCGACGTTGCGTCAAGCACGGGTCTAAAACGGACGTCAAAATGGGTTCGACGGAAAGCTTGACGTTGACGTCCGCGTAACCCTTGCCAAGGGCCCGCCCGCGCCTATTGTCTTCAGCGACCGCCAGGAGACGCCCCATGAACCTCGATTTCTCGCCCGAAGACGCCGCCTTCCGCGAGGAGGTGCGCCGCTTCATCGCGGACAACTATCCCGCGTCGTTGCGCGGCAAGCAGGACGAGGGCGAGGAGCTGGCCAAGGAAGACTATCTTTCCTGGCACAGGGTGCTGGCCAAGAAGGGCTGGGTCGCCCCGGCGTGGCCGACCGAGTACGGCGGCCCCGGCTGGACCTCGACCCAGCGCTATATCTGGTCGGAGGAGCTGGCGCGGGCGGACGCGATCCCGATCCTGCCCTTCGGCATCAATATGGTGGGACCGGTGATCTACACCTTCGGCACGCCGGAGCAGAAGCAGCGCTTCCTGCCGCCCACCCTGTCGGGCGACATCTGGTGGTGCCAGGGCTATTCGGAGCCCGGCGCCGGCTCCGACCTGGCCTCTCTGAAGACCAAGGCCGAGCGCATCCAGGGCGACGACGGCAAGGAGTACTACCTCGTCAACGGCCAGAAGACCTGGACGACGCTGGCCCAGCATGCCGACTGGATCTTCTGCCTGGTCCGCACCAACCCCACGGCCAAGATCCAGGAGGGCATCAGCTTCCTGCTGATCGACATGAAATCGCCCGGCATCACCGTGCGCCCGATCATCACGCTCGGGGGCGAGCACGAGGTGAACGAGGTCTGGCTGGAGAACGTGAAGGTGCCGGTGGAGAACCGCATCTTCGAGGAGAACAAGGGCTGGACCTGCGCGAAGTTCCTGCTCGCGCACGAGCGATCCGGCATCGCCGGCGTGGCGCGCTCCAAGCGGGGCATCGAGCGGATCAAGTCGATCGCGACGGTAGAGTCCGAGGACGGCCGCCCCCTGATCCAGGACCCGTTCTTCGCCCGCAAGGTCGCCGAGCTCGAGATCGATCTCACGGCGCTCGAATTCACCGAGCTTCGCGTGCTGGCGTCGGAGAGCGCGGGCCGGGGGCCGGGGCCGGAGTCCTCCCTGCTCAAGATCAAGGGCACCGAAATCCAGCAGCGCATCACCGAGCTCGTGCTCGAGGCGGCGGGGCACTACGGCGCGCCCTACTTCCGAGGCTTCCCGACCGACGGGCACAACATGTTCCCGATCGGTCCCGACTACGCCCACCGCGCCGCGCCCACCTACTTCAACGGGCGCAAGACCTCGATCTACGGCGGCTCCAACGAGATCCAGCGCAACATCATCGCCAAGATGGTGCTGGGGCTTTGACCCTCGCCGCGCTCGCTTCCGCCCTGATGCTGCAGGCCGTCGCCGCCCAGGGGGTGCGAGACGAGGCCGGCCGCAGCGCCGCTCCCTACCTCCTCTACATCGCGACCCGCAGATGAGTTTAAGGGGTGAAGCGCGCGCCCCCGCGCCGGGACGAGGGCCGCCCGTCCGCAAGCTCTCGCAAGGCGAGCCCCCCGCGACAACGACCTAAGCACATCGGGAGACGACGACCATGGACTTCAATTTCAGCGAAGAGCAGTCGATGCTGCGCGACACGGTCGCGAGCTTCCTGCGCGACCGCTACGACTTCGACACCCGCCGCGCGATCACCCGCAGCGAGGCCGGCTGGCGCCCCGACTACTGGAAGGCCTTCGCCGAGGAGCTCGGCATTCTGGCCGCGCCCTTCGCCGAAGAGCACGGCGGCCTGGGCGGCGGCCCGATCGAGAACATGATCGTGATGGAGGAGTTCGGGAAGCACCTCGTGGTCGAGCCCTATCTCGGCACGGTGGTGATCGGCGGCGGCTTCCTGAAGCACTCGGGCGCACCCATCGCGGGCGAGGTGATCGGGCGCATCATCGGCGGCGAGGCCGTGCTCGCCTTCGCCTACGCCGAGCCGACCGGCCGCTACAACCTGGCCGACCTCTCCACCACCGCCAAGAAGGACGGCGAGGGCTGGGTCGTCAACGGCCATAAGGCGGTCGTCGTGGGCGGTCCCTGGGCGACGCACCTGATCGTCACCGCCCGGACCTCCGGCGGCCAGCGCGACCGGCAGGGCGTGTCGGTGTTCCTGGTGGAGAAGAACACGCCGGGGGTCACGACCCGCGACTATCCCACCGTGGACGGCGCTCGCGCCTCGGAGGTCGCCTTCGAGAACGTCCGCGTCGGGCCCGAGGCCCTGCTCGGTCCGGCCGACCAGGGCCTGCCCCTCGTGGAGCAGGTCGTGGACGAGGCTATCGCCGCCCTCTGCGCCGAGGCCGTCGGCTGCATGCGCAAGCTGCACGAGGGGACGCTGGACTACGCCCGCCAGCGCAAGCAGTTCGGCGTGCCGATCGCGACCTTCCAGGTGCTGCAGCACCGGATGGTCGACATGTTCATGAACCTCGAGCAGTCGGTCTCCATGACCTACATGGCGACGCTGAAGCTCGACGAGCCGGCCGAGGAGCGCGCCAAGGCCGCCTCCGCCGCCAAGGTGCAGATCGGCAAGGCGGCGCGGTTCGTAGGCCAGAGCGCCATCCAGATTCACGGCGGCATGGGCATGACCGACGAGCTCGCCATCGGCCACTACTTCAAACGGACGACGATCATCGAGCAGGCGTTCGGGGGCGTGGACCACCACCTGCGTCGCTACGAGATGCTGACCTTGCCGCAGGCGGCCTAAGGGCCCTGAAGCCCCCGGCGGGCGCGGCGACGGTCGCGCGGCGGTCCCGGGCGCACTAGACTGGCGGGCCGACTCACCGCCCGGTCCGCGCCGCCCCATGCCTATCCGCCGCCTGCCGCCTGAGGCCGTGAACCGCATCGCCGCGGGCGAGGTGGTCGAGCGCCCGGCGAGCGCGGTGAAGGAGCTCGTGGAGAACGCGCTCGACGCCGGCGCGACCTCGGTGGAGGTGCAGTGCGATCAGGGCGGCCTCGCCCGCCTGCTGGTGTCCGATGACGGATCGGGCCTGGCGCGGGAGGAGCTGCCGCTCGCGGTCGAGCGCCACGCCACCTCCAAGCTCGCGCCCGGCGACGACGGGTCGGTGGACCTGCTCAACATCGCGACCCTGGGCTTCCGCGGCGAGGCCCTGCCCTCCATCGGCGCGGTGGCGCGGCTCAGCATCGCGTCGCGGGCGCGCGGCGCAGCCGAGGCCTGGCGCATCGATGTGGACGGCGGGCGCATCTCGGGCCCCGCGCCGGCCCCCTTCGCAGGCGCGCACGGGGCGCGGGTGGAGGTGCGCGACCTCTTCTACGCCACTCCGGCGCGGCTGAAGTTCATGAAATCCGAGCGCGCCGAGGCGCTGGCTATCACCGAGGAGCTCAAGCGCCAGGCCATGGCGCACGAGGCGGTGGGCTTTGCGCTGGAGCTGGACGGCCGGCGGACCCTCAGGCTGCCCGCGGAACGTCCGGGTCCGGAGGGCAGGCTTTCGCGCCTCACCGCCGTGCTGGGGCGGGAGCTGGAGCAGAATGCGCTCCTGATCGATCAGGCGCGCGATGGCGTGCGGCTCTGCGGCTATGCGGGCCTGCCGACCTACTCCCGCGGCAACGCCCAGCACCAGTATCTGTTCGTGAACGGACGGCCGGTGCGGGATCGCCTGCTGGCTGGGGCGCTCAGGGCCGCCTACGCCGACGTCCTGGCGCGGGACCGGCATCCGGTGGCGGCGCTCTATCTGGAGCTCCACCCCGAGCAGGTGGACGTCAATGTGCACCCGGCCAAGGCGGAGGTGCGCTTCCGCGACCCGGCGCTGGTCCGTGGGCTGATCGTGGGCGCGCTCCGCCACGCCCTCGCCGGCGCCGGACATCGCGCCGCGACCACGACGGCGTCCGCCGCGCTTTCAGGCTTCCGTCCCGGCGGGAGCCGCGCGCCTGTCCATGCGCCGACACCCTCCGCAGCCGGATGGTCGGCCTTCGGCGGCTGGGGCCAGGCGGCCGCCCTGGCCCCGCCGGCGCTCGCCCTCCCCGGCGTGCAGGAGGTCTCCGGGCGCGTGGAGCCGGCCCCGCTCGAGCCGGAGCCGGACGCGACGGGCGCTCCGGACGCGACAGGCGCGCCGGGCGAGGTGGTCGACCCCCTCGACTTCCCGCTGGGCGCGGCGCGCGCGCAGCTGCACGCCACCTACATCGTGAGCCAGACCCGGGACGGCATCGTTATCGTCGACCAGCACGCCGCCCACGAGCGCCTGGTCTATGAGCGCATGAAGGCCGAGGCCGAGGGCGGCGGCGTGGCGCGCCAGGTCCTGCTCCTGCCCGAGGTGGTCGAGCTCGACCCCGCCGAGGCGGAGCGGGTGGTCGGCCGCGCGGGTGAGCTCGCCGAGCTCGGCCTTGTGCTGGAGGGCTTCGGCCCGGGCGCGGTGCTGGTGCGCGAGACCCCGGCCCTGCTCGGCGAGACGGACGTGCCGGGCCTGGTGCGCGACATCGCCGACGACCTGGCCGAGAACGGCGCGGCCCTGGCGCTCAAGGAGCGGCTCGCCGAGGTTTGCGGGACCCTCGCCTGCCACGGCAGCGTGCGGGCCGGGCGCAGGCTCAGCGCGGCGGAGATGAACGCGCTGCTCCGCCAGATGGAGGCGACGCCGCACTCCGGCCAGTGCAACCACGGCCGCCCGACCTATGTGGAGCTCAAGCTCGCCGACATCGAGCGCCTGTTCGGGCGGCGCTGACCGGTCACAGGCTGCCGTCGTCCGGGCTGAAGGTGTCGCAGGCCTCCATGCGGCCCTGGTCGAAGCCGGCGCGGAACCAGCGCATGCGCTGGGCGGAGCTGCCGTGGGTGAAGCTGTCGGGTACGACCTGGCCTTGCGTCTCGCGCTGCAGGGTGTCGTCGCCGACGGCGGCGGCGGCGCGCAGCCCCTCCTCCACGTCTCCCGGATCGAGAAAGCGCTTGGTCTGGTCAGTCACGGCCGCCCACACCCCGGCGTAGCAGTCGGCCTGCAGCTCGATGCGGACGGAGAGCTGGTTCGCCTCCGCCCGGCTGGAGACCGCCTGACGCGCGCGGTCGACCTTGGCGGTCGTGCCGAGCAGGGTCTGGACGTGGTGCCCGACCTCGTGGGCGATGACATAGGCCTCGGCGAACTGGCCCGGCGCGCCGAAGCGGGTGGCGAGCTCGTCGAAGAAGGCGAGGTCCAGCCAGACCCGGTGGTCCGCCGGGCAGTAGAACGGCCCCATCGCCGCCTGGCCGAAGCCGCAGCCCGTCTGATGCCCGCCGGAGTAGAGCGTGACGCGCGGCGGCTGATAGGTGCGGCCGTGGGCCTGGAAGATCTGGCTCCAGGTGTCTTCGGTCAGGGCCGTGACCTGGCGCACGAACTTAAGCCCGGCATCCTCGGGCCCACGCGCCGTTGCGCCCTGCGAGGTCGCGTCCTGGCCGGGATAGTCCGCCGCCGGGCCCTGGTAGCCTGCGGGCGAGGGGCTCCCGCCGGCGTCCGAGCCTCCGCCCAGGAGCTGAGCGGGGTTCACGCCGAAGATCAGCCCCAGCACGATCAGCACGATCAGGCCCAGCCCGCCGCCGCCCATGGCCACGGGCATGCCGAAGCCGCCGAACCCGCCGCCGCCGTCGCCGCGCAGGTCGTCGACGTTGACAGACTCCTCGTCGTCCAGGCGCATGCCCCGGCCTCCTCATCGCGCGCATCCCGGCAAGAAGGTCCAGACGCCCTCGCGCGTTCCGGCGATCCTGTTAAGGTCGCGGGGTTGTACCAGAAGGTTGGCCGCAATGCCCGATGCCCTCGCCCAGACCCTGCCGCCGGTCGCCTACGCCGACCTGCCCGGGCTCAGGATGGCCTACTGGGAGGTCGCCCGGGGCCAGGGCGTGCCGATCGTCTTCTGCCACGGCTTTCCGGAGCTGGCGTTCTCCTGGCGCCACCAGCTGAAGGCCTGCGAAGCGGCCGGGCGCTGGGCCATCGCCCCGGACCAGCGCGGCTACGGCCTGACCGGCGGCCCGCCCGAGGTCGAGGCCTATGACATAGAGCACCTGACGGGCGACCTGGTCGCCCTGCTCGACACCTTAGGAATCGAGAAGGCGGTCTTTTGCGGCCACGACTGGGGCGGGATCGTCGTCTGGCAGATGCCGCTTCGCCACCCGGAGCGCACCGCCGGCGTGATCGGGGTCAACACGCCCTTCATGCCCCGCCCGCCGGCCGACCCGATCGCCATCATGCGCGCACGGATGGGCGAGGAGATGTACATCGTCCACTTCCAGAAGCCCGGGGAAGCGGACGAGATCCTGGGCCGGGACGCGGCCAAGACGATGGACTTCATGCTGCGCAAGCCGCCTCCGGGCCAGGCGCCCAGCGCCGGCCTGAACAGCCAGCGCGCGCCGGACGGCGGATCGGTCTTTCCCCTCGTGCGCATGATCCAGGCCTACGACCCCGCGGCCGACACCCGCGAGCGCTTCCTGTCGGAGGCGGAGTTCCAAGTCTTTGCCGAGACCTTCCAGCGGACGGGCTTCACCGGCGGCATCAACTGGTATCGCAACTTCACCCGCAACTGGGAGCGCTCCGCCGACCTGCCCCAGACCGTGACCTGCCCCGCCCTGATGATCATGGCCGAGCACGATGGGGTCCTGCCGCCCTCCGCCGCGGACGGCATGGAGCAGTGGGTCCCCAATCTCGACCGGGTGCTGATCCGGGACAGCGGCCACTGGACCCAGCAGGAACAGCCGGAGGCGACCAGCCGGGCGGTGCTGGACTGGATGGCCCGCCACTTCCCGCAGACCTGAGGCGACGATGTCCGAGCCGGCCCGCCACGAGCAGATCCAGCACCTACACCGGGTGATCATGCTGTCCGACGGGGTGTTCGCCATCGCGATCACCCTGCTGGCGCTGGAGATCCGCGCGCCTGTGCTGGGCCCGAACGCGACCGCGCTGCAGCTCCTGGGCAAGGCCGGCAATCACCTTCTGATGTACGCCATCAGCTTCGCCATGGTGGCGAGCTACTGGTACCAGCACCGCCGGACCTTCGAGCTGCTCAGCCGCGCCGATGTCTGGCTCGACATGCTGAACTTCCTGATGCTGGCGCTCGTCGTGCTGACCCCGAACGCGACAGCGATGCTGGCGGACAACAGCTCCAGTCCAGGCTCGATCCGGCTCTATGTGGGGCTAGCCGCGGCCGTGGGCCTCGCCCATGGCCTGATCTGGTTCTACGCCGCCTTCGTCGCGCGCCTGGTGCCCGCCGATTTCAAGCCGGCCGTGCGCCTCTTCGTGCTCTACGCCGTCAGCGTCTTGCCCGGTGCGTTCTGCGGCCTGAGCTTCGCCGCCGCCGAAGGCCACGTCTGGGCGTGGGTCGCCATGCCGCTGCTCGGCATGGTCACCGGGGTCCTCGGCCGGGCGCTGAAGGTGCGGCGACAATGGTCCAAGGCGCCAAGACCCGCCCCGGCGGGTTGACCGGAGCCCGCTTTTGCCCTTGTCCGTTGCGGGTCGATGAACGCGCCCGCCGCCACGCCCCGCCGCCAGCTCTATCCGGAGGTCGAGCCGTTCCACTACGGCTGGCTGCCGGCGGGGGACGCGCACGAGGTCTACTTCGAGGTCTGCGGCAAGCCCGACGGCAAGCCCTGCGTGGTGCTGCATGGCGGACCAGGGGGCGCGATCAACCCGACCATGCGGCGCTTCTTCGATCCAGCGCGCTGGCGCATGCTGCTGTTCGACCAGCGCGGCTGCGGGCGGTCGCGCCCGAACGCCAGCCTCGAGCACAACACCACCTGGGACCTCATCGCCGACATCGAGGCGCTGCGCGAGAAGCTCGGGGTGGAGCGCTGGACGGTGTTCGGCGGCAGCTGGGGCTCCACCCTGGCGCTGGCCTACGCCGCGACGCACCCCGAGCGGGTGCAGGCCCTGATCCTGCGCGGGGTGTTCCTGCTGACCAAGCGCGAGCTCCACTGGTTCTACCAGGACGGCGCCAACATGATCTTCCCCGACGCCTGGGAGCGGTTCGTGGCCCCGATCCCGGAGGCCGAGCGCGGCGACCTGCTGGACGCCTACTGGCGCAGGCTCGCGCTCGGCGCGCCCAAAGAGCAGGCGGAGGCGGCCGCGGCCTGGAGCCGCTGGGAGGGGGACACCATCTCGATCCGGGGCCCGGAGGCTCGGCCCGCCAAGTTCAACGAGTCGCAGTTCGCCACCGCCTTCGCCCGCATCGAGAGCCACTATTTCAAGCACGGCGGCTTTTTCCCGTACGACGGCTGGGTGCTGGACCAGGCGCCGCGCCTGAAGCAGATCCCCTGCTGGATCGTGCAGGGGCGCTTCGACGTGGTGACGCCCATGGAGGCGGCCTGGAAGCTGAAGCGGGCATGGCCCGAGGCGCGCTTCGAGACCGTCTGGGACGCCGGCCACGCCTCCACCGAGCCCGGAATCATCGACGCCCTGATCCGGGCGACGGACGCGGCCTTCAACGCCCCTTGAGGCGGGTCAGGTGAAGAGCACGAGATAGGCCAGCGACAGGCCCCCCGCCGCCCAGCAATAGTAGGCGAAGGGCTTCAGCACGCCTCGCCCGATCCGCTCCCGCCAGGCCACCCAGCGCAGGAACAGCGTCACGCCGGCCGCCGCCGCGGCCGCAGCGGTCAGCCCCGGCAGCACGAGGGTCCGGTCCAGCACCGCGCCCGCCCCCGCGCCTGCCCCAGGCTGACGGCGGCGGACGCGAGCGCGGCGGGCGTGGCCGCCATCAGGGCCAGCCGCGCCCCTGCGCCGTAGGGCAGGCCCGCGAGCCCGCCGGCGGCCATGCCGAGACCCACGCGGGAGAGGCCCGGCAGGAGCCCGAGCGCCTCGAGCGCGCCGATGCCGAGCGCCCGAGCGGGGGAAAGGGCGGCCACCGTCGCCTGCGGCGCGCGCCGTCGCCGCTCCGCCAGGAACAGCAGAGCGCCGTTCGCGATCAGGGCCGCGCAGGCGACCTCCGCGGAGCTCACCGGGCTGTGCAGGACCGGCAGCACGAACCCGGCGGCGAGGGTCGGCGGGATCGCGGCCAGGAGGGTCGCGCGGCGGGCCTGCGCGGCGGCGGGCCGGAGCAGCCCCGCCCAGTCGCGCGCAAGGCTGAGGAAGAGGCCCAGCCCGGCGCCCAGGCTGGCCGCGAAGCTGAGCGGCGCCCAGGTCCGGGTCGAAACCGGCGGCCAGTCCAGCAGGTCGGTCAGGATCAGGGCATGGCCCGCGCCAGAAATCGGCGCCGCCCCGGTCAGCCCCTGCACCAGGGCGAGCACGATCTGCTGCAGGGCGTCCATCCGCGCCGCGCCGTCCCCTCAAGCCGAAGGCGCGATCAACGCCAGGCGAACCGGCGCGTCAAGGCGGCGGACGCGCGCCTGGGGGGCCGCGGCGGCTGAGCGGACCCCGCACGCCCGAGCTTTTCGCGACGCCCACCCCTGGCGGGAGCGGCTCCGGCCGGGCACGATAGCAGAGCTGTCACACGGCCCGGGCACTTAGGCCGCACATTCGGAGACTGCGTCATGATCCCCCGCCTCGCGCTGGCCGCCCTGCTCCTGGGCGTCACGGCCGCAGCCGCCCCCGCCGAGCCGCAGTTCACGCCGACCGGCCAGCGGATCACGCCCGACGCCGCCCGGGGCGCGCGGTTCCAGATGCTCGATCCCGAGCTGAAGGGCTTGCCCGAGTTCCGCGCCGGCCAGGCCTCGGCGCTGGCGACCTCGCCGGACGGGCGCACGCTCCTGATCCTGACCAGCGGCTTCAACCGCAACTTCGGCCCGGACGCAAAGCTGATCCCGGAGGCCTCGCGCGAGTACGTCTTCGTCTACGACGTGAGCGGGCCCGAACCGGTGAAGCGCCAGGTGCTCAGCGTGCCGAACAGCTTCCTGGGGCTGGCCTGGAGCCCGCGCGGGGACCGCTTCTATGTCTCCGGCGGGGTCGAGGACTGCGTCTTCGAGTTCGTCCGCGGCGAGGACGGGTTCGCGCCGGGGCGGACCTTCGCCCTCGGCCACGAGAAGAGCCTGTTCAAGACCTCCGCGCCCAAGCCCGAGGCCGGCCGCCTGGCCGTGAGCCCGGAGGGCGCGCGCCTGCTCGTCGCCAACTTCCAGAACGACAGCGTCAGCCTGATCGACCTCGCGTCCGGCCGGGTGATCGTCGAGCGCGACCTCCGCCCGGGCAAGATCGACCCCGCCCGCCGCGGCCAGCCGGGCGGGACGTTTCCGAACGCGGTCGCGTTCATCGGGCCCGACCGGGCGGTCGTGACCAGTCAGCGCGACCGGGAGCTGATCGAACTCGCGCTCACGCCCGCGGCGGTGACGGTGGGCCGGCGGACGACCTTGCGGGGCCAGCCCTCGTTCCTGCTGCCGGACCGGTCGGGGCGACGCCTGTTCATCGCCCAGGACAACACCGACCTCGTTTCGGTCATGGACCTGGCGACCAGCCGCATCCTGGAAAACATCCCGACCGTCGCCCCCCGCGCCTTGCTCCAGGGCCGGGCTCTGCACGGCGCGGGCACGAACGGCCTGGCGCTGAGCCCCGACGGCGCAACCCTGCTGGCCAGCAACGGCGGCGAGAACGCCCTGGCTGTGATCCGGCTGGGCGCGGCGGCCCGGGGCGAGGCGCCCGCCCGGCGCGGAGGGAGGCTGACGACGGCCCGCGGGCTCCGCCGTCGTGGGCCTGATCCCGACCGGCTGGTACCCGACCGCGGTGGCCGTCTCGGCGGACGGGTCGAGGATCTACGCGGTCAACGGCAAGAGCCCGCCGGGGCCGAACCCGGGCGGCTGCCGCAACAGCCTGGCGGTGAAAGCGGCCGACGCCGGCTGCCGTCCGAACAACCAGTACGTCTGGCAGCTCGAGAAGGCTGGGTTCCTGACCCTGCCGGTCCCAAGCGCGCCCGAGCTCGGCCGCCTCACCCGGCTCGTGGCCGAAAACGACCGCTTCGCCTCCAGCGCGCAGAGCCGGGCCGACGCCGCGAGCATGCGCGCGCTGCGCCAGCGCATCCATCACGTGATCTACATCGTGAAGGAAAACCGCACCTACGATCAGGTGCTGGGCGATCTGAAGCCCGGCGACGGCGACCCGCGCCTAGCGCTCTTCCCCGAGCGGATCACGCCCAACCACCACGCGCTCGCGCGCAGCTTCGTAACCCTCGACCGCTTCTTCGACTCCGGCGAGAGCTCCAACACCGGCTGGCAGTGGTCGACGTCGGGGCGCACCACCGACTTCACCGAGCGCGAGGCGCCGGTGAACTACGCCCAGCGTGGCCTGCAGTACGACCAGGAGGGCGTGAACCGCCTAGTTAATGTCGGGCCGGCGAGCCTGGCGGAGCGCCGCGCCTCAAACCCCACCCTCCCGGACGATCCCGACCTCATGGCCGGCCAGGCGGACGTCGCGGCCCCCGACGGCCCCGGCCAGGGCGACGCCTACATCTGGGACGCCGCCTTCCGAGCCGGCAAAACGGTGCGAAACTTCGGCTTCTTCGGAGACCTCAGCCGCCACGAATACGCCGACGCCGCCTCGATCCCGCTGGAGCGCGACCCGGCCAGGAGCGGCACGCGGGTGTTTTTCCCGACCAAGCCGGCGCTGGTTCCGGTGACCGACCCCTACTATCGCGGCTTTGACATGAAGTTCGCCGACTTCTGGCGCTTCCAGGAGTGGAAGCGCGAGTTTGACGCCATGGACGCCAGGGGCAGCGCCCCCGACCTGATGCTGGTCCGCCTGCCGCACGACCATCTTGGCGAGTTCGGCGCGGCGCTGGACGGGGTGAACACGCCGGAGACCCAGGTCGCCGACAACGACTATGCCCTGGGGATGCTGGTCGAGCGGGTGTCCAAGAGCCGCTTCGCCAAGGACACCCTGATCATGGTCGTGGAGGACGACGCCCAGGACGGCGCGGACCACGTCGATGCGCACCGCTCCATCGCCTTCATCGCCGGCCCCTATGTCAGGAAAGGCGCGGTGATCTCGACCCGCTATACGACGGTGAACCTGCTGCGCACCCTGGAGGACGTCTTGGGGCTGAAGCCCTGGGGGTTGAACGACAGCCTGGCGCGGCCGATGTCGGAGGTCTTCGACCTGCGCCAGAGCCCCCGCTGGTCCTTCCGCGCCCAGGTCCCCGCCGTGCTCCGCTCCACCCAGCTGCCGCTGCCCGCCGGGGCGCAAGCGCGGGTCGAGCGCCCCCGCCGCAGCGCGGCCTGGTGGGAGGCGGCGATGCAGGGTCAGGACTTCTCCGCGGAGGATCGCTTGGACACCGCCCGGTTCAATCGCGTGCTCTGGTTAGGGCTGAAGGGTCGCTGAGCCAAACCCCGCCCGGCCCGGAAGCTTGCGCGCATGCAAGGGTTGTCTTAGCAAAGCGACATGGCGCGCAATCGCAGCGTGACATTGCACCGGCTTTGCCTCAGTAAGGGTAGGCGAGACACTCAGGTCGGGGACGGATTTGATGGCGGATCGAGAAAGCGCGAGCGACCGCGCGCCAAGCCCTGTCGATCGCCACGTCGGCGCGCGCATCCGCATGCGGCGCAAGTCGCTGGGCCTCAGCCAGGAAAAGCTCGCCGACGCCCTCGGGATCACGTTCCAGCAGATCCAGAAGTACGAGCGCGGCACCAATCGCGTCAGTGCGTCCAAGCTCTATGAGGTCGCGCGCACGCTACAGCTGCCCGTGCAGTGGTTCTTCGAGGACGCGCCCGGCGGCGACGCCGCGGGTCAGGCCGAGGTCGCGGAAGCCCCGTCGAGCTTCGTCCACGATCCGATCGCGACCCGGGAGGGCATGGAGATCGCCCAACTCCTGCCCAAGATGTCGCCCGGCGTTCGCCGACGTCTGCTCGAGCTCATTCGCGCCCTGGCGAAGGCGAACGCCTAGCCCGCGCCTCGCGCTTGCGGCGAAGGTCCGCCGTGCCGTAAGCCGCGGGCATGGCCCAAGTGCGCGATATCACCGAGCTCCTCGCCCTCGAGCCCATCGAGGTGAACCTGTTTCGGGGGCGCAGCCCCACGACCGACGGCCCGCGCATCTTCGGCGGTCTGGTCATCGCCCAGGCGCTGCTGGCCGCTTATGCGACCGTGCCGGACCGGATCTGCCACTCCCTGCACGCCTACTTCATCCGGCCGGGAGACGTGTCCTTGCCCGTGTTGTACGAGGTCGAGCGGGCGCGGGACGGCGGCACCTTCACCACCCGGCGGGTCGCGGCGATCCAGCACGGCGAGCAGATCTTCAACCTCGCGGCCTCCTTCCAGAAGATGGAGCCGGGGCTGGAGCATCAGCTGCCCATGCCTGACGCGCCCGATCCCGAGAGCCTGCCCACCGACCGCGACCGCATGCTGGAGCTCGGCGATCGTATGCCCGCCTGGATGCGCCGCCGGCTGGACGAGCCCCGCCCGATCGACATCCGCTGGGTCGATCCCCAGCCGCTGCTCAACCCCGTCGTGAAGGGGCCGACCAAGCAGGTCTGGATGCGCGCATCCCAGCCCATCGGCAAAGACATCAAGATGCAGCAGGCGGTGCTGGCCTATGCCTCGGACATGGCGTTCATGGAGACGGCGCTGCGCGTGCACGGGCTGATCTGGACCTCGCCGGGGCTGCAGAGCGCGAGCCTCGACCATGCGCTGTGGTTCCACCACCCGTCCGACTTCAGCCAGTGGCACCTCTACGCCCAGGACACGCCGTCGACCTCCGGCGGGCGCGGACTGGTGCGGGGCGAAATGTACACCCAGGACGGGCGGCTGGTCGCCTCCATGGCTCAGGAATGCCTCATGCGGCTGCGCCCGGTCGAGCCTAGAACCTGAGGTTGCCCACCGGCGAGCTACCCGTTCTGCGGGGCGCCCCCTTCTCGCGCCATGACGTGACGTTAATTTCGGAACGGGGCTTCGAGGGCGCGAGGGGGCGGAGGACGATGGTGCGTCGTGAGGCGGTGGTCGTGGCCGGCCTGGCCACGGCGACGTCCGGCGGCGTCTTGGCCCTTGGGCTGAGAGGCGCGGCGGAGCGCGACGGGCTGGTGCAGCTCGCGTTCCTGGTTTCCACCTTGCTGACGCCGCTTTGCGCCGGCGTCTGCCTCTATCTGGCGCTGGTGGCCTACAAGCTCGCCCCGCCCGGGCGTGCCTTCCTGGCCGCGTTCCTGCTGTCCCTGTGCGTGGCGGTGCTGATTGGGCTCAGGGCCGGGGCCTGACCTGCGCCCCAGTCAGCCCGCGCCCAGTCAGCCCGCGCCCCATTCAGCCCGCGCCGGCTGCGCTTTCGCCCAGACGAGCGTGCGGAAGCTCCCCCGCACGCCCTGCCCTGAAGAACCGTCCCGCTACAGCGAGCGGGCTACGCTCTCGACGTTGAAGCATTCGATGTAGTCGCCGACCTTGATGTCCTGGAAGCTGCCGAAGTTCATGCCGCATTCCATGCCGTTGTTCACCTCGGCCACGTCCTCCTTGAAGCGCTTCAGGGTCTGCAGCGTGCCCATCTCCTGGATGACCACGTTGTCGCGGATGATGCGCACCTTGGCGCCGCGGCGGACTACGCCCTCGGTGACGCGGCAGCCCGCAACCTTGCCGACCTTGGTGATATCGAAGACCTCCAGCACTTGGGCGTTGCCCAGGAAGGTCTCGCGCAGGGTCGGCGCGAGCAGGCCCGACATCACGCCCTTTAGGTCGTCGATCAGGTCGTAGATGATCGAATAGTAGCGGATCTCCACGCCTTCGCGCTCGGCCAGCTGGCGCGCCTGGGCCGAGGCCCGCACGTTGAAGCCGATGATCGGCGCGCCCGAGCCCTTGGCCAGCAGCACGTCGCTTTCCGTGATCGCGCCTACGCCGGAGTGCAGGATGCGCGCACGGACCTCGTCGGTGCCGAGCTTCTCCAGCGAGGACACGATCGCTTCGGTCGAGCCCTGCACGTCCCCCTTGATGACCAGGGGCAGCTCCGACACCTTCTTGTTTTGGAGCTTGGCCATCATGTCGGCGAGGGAGGCGCCGCCGCCCACGGGCACGGCCGCCTTCTCGCGACGGACCCGCTCGCGGTACTCGGTGAGCTCGCGCGCGCGCGCCTCGTCCTCGACCACGGCCAGAGCCTCGCCTGGCGAGGGCGGATGGTCCAGACCCAGCACCTCGACGGGCTCGGAGGGGCCGGCCTGCAGCACCTGCTCGCCGCGGTCGTTGACCAGGGCGCGCACCCGGCCCCAGGCTGAACCGGCCACGACGATATCGCCGCGCTTCAGGGTGCCGCGCTTGACCAGGATCGTGGCCACCGGACCCCGGCCCTTGTCGAGCTTGGCCTCGATGACCACGCCCTCCGCCGAGCGATCGGGATTGGCGCGCAGGTCCATGACCTCGGCCTGCAGCAGGATCGCCTCGAGCAGGTCCTCAAGGCCGATCTTCTGGGTGGCCGAGACCTCGACGATCTGGGTCTCGCCGCCGAGGCTTTCGACCACGACCTCGTGCTGCAGCAGTTCGTTGACGACCCGCTGCGCGTCGGCCTCGGGCTTGTCGATCTTGTTCACCGCCACGATCAGGGGCGCGTCGGCCGCCTTGGCGTGGCTGATGGCCTCCACCGTCTGGGGCATGACGCCATCGTCGGCGGCCACGACCAGCACCACGATGTCGGTGACGTGAGCGCCCCGCGCCCGCATGGCCGAGAAGGCGGCGTGACCGGGGGTGTCGAGGAAGGTGACGCGCTCGCCCTCCTCCGTCGTCACCTGATAGGCGCCGATGTGCTGGGTGATGCCGCCGGTTTCGCCACGCGCGACATGGGTGGAGCGGAGCGCGTCGAGCAGGCTCGTCTTGCCGTGGTCGACGTGGCCCATCACCGCCACGACCGGCGGGCGGGGCACGGTGTCCTCCTCCGCATCGGCGGCGGCCAGGAAGCCCTCCTCCACGTCGGACTCCGAGACGCGCTTCACCTGGTGGCCGAACTCGGTGGCGATCAGCTCCGCGGTGTCGGCGTCGAGCACGTCGGTGATGCGCACCATGGTGCCCTGGCGCATCAGGAACTTGATCACGTCCACGCCGCGCACGGCCATCCGCTGGGCGAGGTCCTGTACGGTGATGACGTCGGGGATGACCACGTCGCGCACCACGCGGGGCGATTCCGCCCCCCGCCGCCGCGACGCTTCTCGCGCTCGCGCTCGCGGGCCCGGCGCACCGAGGCGAGGGAGCGCATGCGCTCGGCGGACTCCTCGTCGCCGGCGAGCGCCTGGATGGTCAGGCGGCCCTGGCGGCGGCTGGGCTCGCCGCGGGTGCGGGAGACGGCCTTGGCCGGGGCGGCGGCGCCGCGGCGGCGCGCGCCGTCGTCATCGTCGAGCCCTGCGGGGCGCCGCTCGCCGGCGCGCGGGGCGCGGTGCGGGCGGTCTTGGAGATTTCGGGGGCCGACGGCGGGGGCGCGCCGCGAAGGCCGCCGACGCCTGCGGGACGCGGGCCGCCGGGGCCGCGCGGGCCGCCGGCCGGGGCGCGAGGGCGGAGTAGCGGACGGTGCCGGCGCCGGCCGGGGCCGCGCCGTCACGGGGCGGCCGCTCGCCCTGGGGCCGAGGGCCGCGGTCGCCCCGGAACCCGCCGCCTTGAGGCCGCTCGCCGTAGCCGGCGCCGCCTTCGGGACGGGGGCCGCGCGCGCCAAAGCCGCCGCCGGCGCCTGCGCCGTAGCCCGGGCGCTCACCCTGCGGCCGGGGCCCGCGCTCGCCGTAGCCAGCCGAGGCGCCGCCCTGCGGACGGGCGGCGTAACCGCCCTCGCGGGGGGCGGAGGGGCGTTGCTCGCGCGGCGCCTGCAGCGTCTCGCGACGCTCGGGCCGTTCGCGGGGCGTGGTCTGGCCCAGACGCTCCCAAGCGCGGGGCTGGGGCGGGACCGCAGCCGCAGCGGGACGCGGCGCAGACGGCGACGCGGCCGCCGCGGCGGGGCGCTCAGGGACAGGGCGCTCGGGGGCGAGGCGCTCAGGGGCGGCGGTCTCGGCCGGGGCGGCGGGCGCTGGCGCGGCCGGAGCCGGTGCGTCGTGAGTCGCCACGGCCGCCTTGACGGGTTCGGTGGGCGCCTGCGCGGCCGAAGCCGGGGACGGCGTCGCAGCCGCGGGCGCTTCGGCGGCGCGACGGGCGGCCTCTTCGGCGGCGCGGGCCTCCGCCTGGCGCCGGGCCTCGGCCTCGCGGCGGGCGTCCTCCGCGGCGCGGCGCTCTTCGGCCTGACGCGCGGCCTCCAGCGCGCGCTGCCGCTTCTCCAGCTCGCCCCGGGAGAGGTTCAGATTGGCCGTCCCGCTCGCCGCGGCGGGCGTCGAAGCCGGCGCACGGGGCGCCTGCGCGGCGGGGACGCGCTCGGGTGTCGGCCCCACCGGCTGCGGCCGCGCGGCCGCAGCCGGGGCATGGCCCTGGGCGGGCGTGCGCCGCTTGGTCTCCACCACGACGGCCTTGGAGCGACCGTGGCTGAACTGCTGGCGCACCGTGCCGGTCGGCACCGACCCCGTCGCGCGGGGCTTCAGCGTCAGGGGCGCGCGGCCGCCGCCCGCCGGGGCCCGGGCCCTGCGCCCTGGCCCGCCTGTCCCGTGGAAGGCGCGCCCCCGGCGTGTCCGCGGCCGTCGTTGTCGTTCGTGTCGCTCATTCGACCCGTTTCTGGAGCCCCGTCAGGATTGGCGCGGGCTTTACTCAAATATCGACGCAAGGCGAAGGACCTTCGTCCGCGCCCCGCAGAAAGGCTTCCCCGCCCCAACGCTCCGGAAGGAAAGGGCGAAAGCCGGAGAGCCGCTCGACCTCTTCGGTGAAGCGCCCGGCCCATCGCCCTGCAAGGAGACCCAAGTGTATCACATGGGGCAGGCCCAGGGCCAAACCCAATTCATCGCTTGAGAACATCGCGCAGAGGCGGGGCGGGCGGGGCAGCGCGCGAACCGCCTGGGCCAGCTTGCGCCGGCCGTCGGAGGCCCCGTCGTGCGCCTCGATCCACCAGGCGGTCTTGCCCGAAGCCAGGGCCGCCCGGACGCTCTCGAAGCCTGAGGTAAGGGCTCCGGCCCGGCGCGCAAGGCCCAAGCGGTCCAGGCACCGGCGGGCCAGCATGGACTCCACGAGGTCCGGCAGGTCCGCGCTGGCGACAAGCTTGGTCTTGGCCGCGCGGGAGAAGGCCTGGCGCTTGACCGCGGCCTCGATCGAAGCGCGCGAGCACGCCACCCAGAGCCCGCGGCCGGGCAGCTTGCGTCCGAGGTCGGGCGCCACCGTCCCGTCCGGCGCGGCTACGAAGCGGATCAGGCGCGCCTCCGCCATGACCTGGCCCGAGACGATGTCGCGCCGCTCCCGCGCCTGCTGGGCGAGGGTGCGCGGCGCGGCCTCGGCGTCAGGCGTCGGCGGCGTGGCGGGCGGGGAGGGGATGGCTCAGGCCTCCTCCGTCGCGACCGGAGCCCCGGGCCCGGCGTGCTCGCCGCCGAAGACGTGCTCGGCGCTCTCCGGATCGTAGACCTCTTCCTCGGGCGCCTCGCGCTGGGGCAGGTCGGATTCGTCGATCCAGCCCGCGGCGACCCGCGCCCGCAGGATCAGGAGCTCCGCATCCTCCTGGCTGAGGTTGAAGCTCTCCAGGGCGCCCGGCACGCGCACGCGTTCCGCGCCGCGCTGCTCCCAGCCGCCCCGCACCTCGTCGGTGGAGAGGTCGGCCAGGTCCTCCACGGTCTTCACGCCGGCCTCGCCCAGCGCCACGGCCATGGGCAGGGTCACGCCCTCCACGGCCAGCACGCCGTCCTCCACGCCGAGGTCGCGGCGCTTCTGGTCCAGCTCGGCCGCCTCGCGCTCCAGGTGCTCGCGGGCGCGGGCCTGCAGCTCCTCGGCGGTGTCCTCGTCGAAGCCCTCGATCTCGGAGATTTCGTAGGGCTCCACGAAGGCGACGTCCTCGACCGTCGCGAAGCCCTCGGTGACCAGCAGTTGGGCGATGACCTCGTCGACGTCCAGCGCCTCCTGGAAGAGCTGGGTGCGCTCGGCGAACTCGCGCTGCCGGCGCTCGGAGTCCTGGGACTCGGTGATGATGTCGATCTGCCAGCCCGTCAGCTGGGAGGCGAGGCGCACGTTCTGGCCGCGGCGGCCGATGGCCAGCGACAGCTGTTCGTCGGGCACCACGACCTCGAGGCGGCCTTCGTCCTCGTCCAGCACGACCTTGCTGACCTCGGCGGGCGCCAGGGCGTTGACGATAAAGGTCGGCTCGTCGGGCGACCACTGGATGATGTCGATCTTCTCGCCCTGCAGCTCCGCCACCACCGCCTGCACGCGCGAGCCGCGCATGCCGACGCAGGCCCCGACCGGGTCGATGGAGCTGTCGTTGGAGACGACCGCCATCTTGGCGCGGCTGCCCGGATCGCGGGCGCAGGCGCGGATCTCGATGACGCCGTCGTAGACCTCGGGCACCTCCTGGGCGAACAGCTTGGCCATGAAGCCCGGGTGCGCCCTGGACAGCATGATCTGCGGCCCCTTCGCCTCGGGGCGCACGTCGTAGATGTAGCAGCGGATGCGGTCGCCGATCTGGAAGGTCTCGCGCGGGATCGACTGGTCGCGCCGCATGACGCCCTCGCCGCGGCCGAGGTCCACGATGGTGTTACCGTACTCGACCCGCTTCACGACGCCGTTGACGATGTCGCCGACCCGGTCCTTGTACTCCTCGTACTGGCGTTCGCGCTCGGCCTCGCGGACCTTCCCCGTCACCACCTGGCGGGCCATCTGGGTCTGGACGCGGCCGAACTCGAAGGGCGGCAGGATCTCGGTATAGACCTTGCCCACCTCGGCGTCGGGGTAGCGGAACTTGGCGTCCGACAGGCGCATCTTGCCCGCCTCCTCGCCCTCGACCAGCTCTTCGTCGTCGGGGACGATGGTGACCACGCGGGTGATCGTGGTCTCGCCCGTCTTGGGGTCCATGTGGACGCGAATGTCGTGCTCGGAGCCGTAGCGCGTGCGCGCGGCCTTCTGCATCGCCTCCTCGATGGAGGCGATCACGACTTCGCGTTCGATGCCCTTCTCGCGGGCGACGGCGTCGGCCATCGCGAGAAGCTCTTGCCGGTTGGCGGAAATGCCGACGGCCATGGGGCCTACTCCTCTTCCATGTCTTGCAGGTCGCCGGGCTCTTCGGCCAGGCGGGCGGCGCGCGCTTCGGCGCCGCGTTTCATCAGGGCGTCGTTGAGCACCAGCTTGGCGTCGACGATCCAGGCGAAGGGGATCATCGCCGTCTCGGCCTCGCCCTCCAGGTCGATGCCGACGAGGTCGCCCTCGACCCCGGCCAGCACCCCGCGGAAGCGCTTGCGCCCCTCCGCCAGCCGGTCGAGCTCCAGCTTGGCCTCGTAGCCCTCGAAGGCCTCGAAGTCCTCGATGCGGGTCAGCGGCCGGTCGATGCCGGGGGAAGACACCTCCAGCACATACTCGCCGCTGATCGGGTCGGCGGCGTCGAACACCTCGGAGATGGCGCGGGAAAGGCGGGCGCAGTCGTCCACGCTCATCTCCCCGTCCTCGGCGCGCTCGGCCATGACCTGCAGGGTGCGCCGCTGGCTCCCGCCCATCAGGCGCACGCGCACGACCCGCAGGCCCTGCGCCTCCGCGATGGGGTCGATCAGGTCGAGCAGCTGTCGGTCTTCGGCCGTCTTGCCGCGCACGGGCGCCGTTACTCCAACAAAAAAGCGGCGGGCCTTTCGGCCGCCGCTCGAAGCGTCAGGGACGCATTCGGACGATGTAGCCGCTTACATAGCCGCTCTTGCGCCCCGCGGAAAGGGGCGACGCGCAGGGTCAGCTCCAGCGCTCGGCGCGGGCCGAGGCGATGGCGCTCTGCAACGCCCGACCGAACTCCGCGCGCTCGGCGGGGCTGAGGCTGCGGCCAAGGCTGATCGCCTGGTCCCGCAGGCGCAGGCGCACCCGGGCCTCGTGCTCGGTCGGCCGCTCCAGATCGACGCGGGTGAAGGCGGTGGGCGAGGTCCACACCGTGCGACTCACGCGCCGGTCCTCGTAGGCGACCCGCACCTCGTCGGCGCAGACCTGCACCCGCTCGCACCGCTCGCTGCGCCGGTTCGAGACGGCGAAGGCGACCAGCAGGCCCACGAGGTCGAGCCCCACGAAGAACGGCACCGGCCACGCCCCGATGGCCAGCAGGACGCCCACCTGAATCAGGTTCATGGCCGCGACCACGCCCAGCAGGACATAGAGCCCCTTGCGCGACAGGGCGCGGTTGGCCCTCACCGTCGCGTCCATGTAAAGCCGCCGCCCGCCCGGCCCCGCCTCGCTCATGCCGCATGATATGGACGCCGTGCGCGACGCTCGCCAGTCTCCCCCGCCGATGCGCTCCCCGCTCCCGCCGCACCGACCCGCCCCTCGCCTCGCCTGCGCCCCAAGGAGAAGGCGCGCATCGCCGAGATCTTCGCCCGCTTCGAAGCGGCCGAACCGCACCCGAAGGCGGAGCTCCAGTCGGTCAACGCCTTCACCTTCCTGGTCGCCGTGGTGCTGTCGGCCCGGGCGACGGACAAGGGCGTGAACCGGGCGACCGCGGCCCTGTTCGAGATCGCCGACACGCCCGCAAAGATGGCGGCGCTGGGCGAAGCGGGCCTGATCCCCTTCATCGCCTCCATCGGCCTCTTCCGCACCAAGGCCAAGAACGTGATCGCGCTCTCACGTCTCCTGGTGGAGCGCCACGGCGGCGAGGTCCCGCTGGAGCGTGAGGCGCTGCAGGCCCTGCCCGGCGTCGGGCGCAAGACGGCCAGCGTGGTGCTGAACGAATTGGGGGTGGAGCCGGCCATTGCGGTGGACACGCACGTGTTCCGCGTCAGCCACCGCTTGGACCTCTCCCAGGCCAGCGCCCCCGAGCGGGTGGAGCGCGACCTGATGACCAAGGTCCCCGCGCAGTACCTCACGCGCGCGCACCACTGGCTGATCCTGCACGGCCGCTATACCTGCGCGGCGCGGCGGCCGAAGTGTCAGGCGTGCCGGGTGGCCGACCTCTGCCCGTCGCGGGCGATCTATACGGGCGCCTGAGCCAGGGCCCGGCGGACCGCCTGGGCGAAGGCCGCAGGGGCGTCGGGCGCGTGCTCGAGGTAGAGGTCCGGCTCGATGATCTCCAGCTCCATTAGGGCAAGCCGTCCCTGCGGCAGGCGAACGAGATCGACGCGGGCGTAGAGCATCGGCCCTGCAGGAACCGAGGCCAGGGCGGCCTGGGCGAGGTCGAGCGCCTCGGGCGAGGGATCGTAGGGGGCGAAGCGCCCGCCGTACTGGGGCTGAACGCGGAACTCCCCCTCCGCCGCCACCTTGGCGACGGCATGGCTGAGCGCGCCGTCGAAGAAGAGCAGCGACAGCTCCCCCTCGCCCTGCACCGCCGGCAGGAAGGGCTGGATCATCAGCGGGCGATCCGCCGGCGGGACGGGGTCGCCGGGCCTCAGCCGGACCGTCCTGAACCCGCCGCCGGAGACCTGCGGCTTCAGCACGATCTCCGGCGCGCCCAGCCGGTCGAAGGCCGCCGCCACCTCCGCCGGCCCCGCGGCGTCCAGGAAGAGCGTGGGGGCGACGCTGACGCCCCGGGCCTGGAGCTCGGCGAGGTAGGTCTTGCGGGTGTTCCAGAGCACCGCCTCGGGCGGGTTGGCGAAGGCTGCGCCGGCCGCTCGCGCCGCCTCGGCCCAGCGGGGCACGGCCGCGCGCCACGCCGCCTCCGCATGGTGGTAACCCCAGGCCAGGACCGGCAGCACGAGGCGCGCGCGCACCTCGGCCGGCGCCGTCCAGGGATGCGCGGCCGCGCTCACCCCCGCCCCGGCGAGGGCCTTGGCGTAGCGGGCGAAGTGGGACGGCCATCGGGCCCCGTACTCCGGATGGTCGGGGTCGGGGCTGAGGAAGAGCACGTCGGCCATGGGGTGCGGCGGCTAACGCCCGCCGGTTCGCCTGGCAAGCCGCGTCAGGACCGGATCAGGGGCCGACGCCGCCGTCCATGGACAGGGCGGGCAGCGCGGGCAGAGCGGACGCGGGCGCGGCGCTGGCGGAGACGGCCTCGCTCCCGAAGCGCAGGCACTGGCCGGCGGTGCGCGCGCGCACGACCTTGATCCCCGCGCCATAGCGTCGGAGCAGGCTCCGCTCGTTGCAGTCGCGCGCCGGCAGTTGGGGCCGGCACTGCACACGCCCGTCCGCAAAGCGCCAGAGCGCCTCGCCCTTCTGGCAGATGCGGCTTTGCCCCGCCTCGAACGTCGCCGCCCCCGACCAGGCTGCGACCGTATACTGCAGCCGCGTCCCGGCGATGCAGCGGAAGAGCTCGCCCTCGAAGCCGTCCGCCACGTCCCGGTCGGGATGGGTCTGGGAGGCCGGGTGCGGGATCGCCCGGTCGTCCAGGCAGAGGGCCTGGATGGCGTAGGCGCGCACGGCGACGGCGTGCTCCAGGCAGACCTGGCGGAACGCCTCCGCCGGCGTCTCCACGTTCAGGCCGCCGATGGAGGTTGCGGGACCGGACTCCGCAACATAGCCGCCGCCTCCGCCGCCCGAGGCGACGTAGTTCTGGGTCGCGACCAGGTTCTGAAGGCTGCTCGCCTGGGCCGAGCCCGTCGCGTTCGCCGTGGCCGTGGCGGTCGCTTCGGCTCCCGCTTGGGCGCCCGATCCGCTCCAGCCGCCGCCGGAGACGCTGACGGTCGGGAGGACCACATTGATGGAGGGCGGCGTGATCTCCACGCCCGGGATACGGACCTGGTGCGTCGTGGGTACGCAGTTGCAGGGCGGCGGCGGCGGGCAGGCGGTCGGGCAGGATCCGGCGCGGGCCCCATCGGGCGCGAGCGCGCCGGCCAGGAGAGCGAGCGCGGCGGCTGCGATCGCGGCGCGCGGACCCATGCGCTCCTCCAAGGCCGATCCAAGGCTCCGTTTAAGCGGCCGAATCGCGAACGGCGGGTTAACCCTGCGCGTCGAAAGGCCGACCTTGACGCTTGGGTATCCGGCCCCTAGCTCATCGCCCATGAGCGTGCGCCCCATCCTGACGGTCGACAGCGACCTGGCCGTGCTGAAGCAGAAGTCCCTGCCCGTGGAGCGGGTGGACGACGACCTGCGCCGGCTGATGGACGATATGCTGGAGACCATGTACGCGGCGCCCGGGATCGGCTTGGCCGCAATCCAGATCGGCGAGCCCAAGCGCGTCATCGTCATGGACCTCGCGCGCGAGGGCGAGCCGCCCCAGCCCCGCTACTTCGTCAACCCGGAGATCCTGTGGCGCTCCGAGGAGACCGTGCCCTACGAGGAGGGCTGCCTCTCGGTGCCGGAGATCTATGACGAGGTGGAGCGCGCCGCCCGGGTGAGGGTGCGCTACCTGAACTACCAGGGCGCGGAGATCGAAGAGGAGGCCGAGGGCCTCTTCGCCGTCTGCATCCAGCACGAGATGGATCACCTGGAGGGCGTGCTGTTCATCGACCACCTCTCCCGCCTGAAGCGCGAGCGCGCCATCAAGACCGTGCGCAAGGCCGCCAAGCAGGCGGCTTAGGCGGCGCCGCCCCCGGGCCGTCCCGGGCCGAGGCTCCCCGCCCGTGATCCGCCCGCGAGAGGTGAAAGTTCCCGCGCGCCCGGCTAAAGGCGGCGCATGCGCCTCGCCTTCATGGGAACGCCGGACTTCGCCGTGCCGGCCCTGTCAGAAATCGTCTCCGCCGGCCACGAGGTCGCCTGCGTCTACAGCCAGCCGCCCCGGCCGCGCGGACGGGGCCGGCAGCTGCAGCCCTCCCCCGTGCACGCCTTCGCCGCGCGGCTGGACCTGGCCGTGCGCACCCCCGCCTCGATGAAGGCGCCGGAGGAGATCGAGGCCTTCCGCGCGCTGGACCTCGACGCCGCCGTGGTGGTCGCCTTCGGCCAGATCCTGGTGCGCGAGGTGCTGGAGGCGCCGCGCCTGGGATGCTTCAACGTCCACGCCTCCCTCCTGCCCCGCTGGCGCGGCGCCGCGCCGATCCAGCGCGCGATCATGGCCGGCGACACGCTGACCGGCGTGCAGGTCATGCGGATGAGCGAGGGGCTGGACGAGGGGCCGATCCTGCTCTCAGCTAAGACCGCCATCCTGCCGGTGGACACCGCCGGCGTGCTGCACGACCGGCTCGCGGCGCTGGGCGCCTCGCTCCTGCCCCCGGCGCTGGCGGCCATCGCGCGCGGCCAGGCGGTCGAAACGCCCCAGGCCAGCGAGGGCGTGACCTACGCCCGCAAGATCACGGCCGCGGAGACCCGCTTGGACTGGACCCGGCCGGCCCGCGAGGTCGACTGCCGCATCCGGGGCCTGTCGCCTGCGCCCGGCGCCTGGTTCCGGGTCGAGGGTCCGCGCGGGCCAGTGCGGATCAAAGCCCTGCTCTCCCGGGTCGAGGAGGGCGCCGGTCCCGCCGGCCGCGTGCTCGACGACGCCCTGCGCATCGCGTGCGGCGACGGGGCGGCGGTGCGCCTCTTGCGCCTGCAGCGGGAGGGCCGCGGCCCGCAGGACGCCGGCGAGTTCCTGAACGGCCTGCCGATCCGCGCCGGGACCGACCTCGGCTGATGCCTCGCTACCGCCTGACCCTCGAATACGACGGCGGCCCCTATCAGGGATTCCAGTTCCAGGACGGCGTCCCGACCGTGCAGGGTGCGCTCGAGACGGCCATCCGCGGCTTCTCCGGCGAGAGCCCGCGCGTGCACGCCGCCGGGCGCACCGACACCGGCGTGCATGCGACCGAGCAGGTGGTCCACTTCGACCTCGAGCGCGACTTTTCGCCAGATGTGGTGCGCGACGCCCTGAACGCGCACCTGGTGGAGGAGCGGGTGAGCGTGCTGGACGCCGCGCAGGCGCCGCCGGGGTGGCACGCCCGCTTCTCCGCCACGGGCCGGCGCTACCTTTACCGCATCCTGGACCGTCGGGCGCCGCCGGCGCTGGACCGCGGCCGGGTCTGGTGGGTGCGCAAGCCCCTCGACGCGGGCCTGATGGCCGAGGCGGCGCAGACCCTGATCGGCACGCACGACTTCACCACCTTCCGCGACGCCGCCTGCCAGTCCAGGAGCCCCGTCAAGACCCTGGACCTGCTCACCGTGGAGCGCGTCGGGCCGGAGGTGCATCTGAGGCTGGCCGCGCGCTCGTTCCTGCACCGCCAGGTGCGCTCCATCGCGGGCACCCTGGCGGAGGTCGGCGCCGGGCGCTGGGCGCCGCAGCGGGTGGCCGAGGCGCTGGCGGCGGCGGACCGCAAGGCGTGCGGCCCCGTCGCGCCGCCCCAGGGCCTCTACCTGGACGGGGTGAGCTACGGCGAAATCGGGAACAGCGCCGCCGCCCCGGCCGCCGCCGCCAGATAGAGCAGCACGACCAGGATCACGACGCCGAGCTGGTGGGACAGGGTCTCCCACGCCGCACGCCAGAGCAGGTACATGAAGCCCGCCGCGACCAGGAGGCTGGCGAACTCGAAGGCGCCGGAAGTGGCTGCGTTCAGGGCCAGGGGCTCCAGCGCCAGCAGCGCCAGATAGAGAAGCAGGCTCGCCCAGTTGCTCACGATGACGAAGGCCGCGAACCCCCGCGTCGCCCCGACCAGCGCGCAGGCGGTCAGCACGGCCAGGGGGTATCCCGCGGCGACCACCGCCCACTGCCCGAGGGAGGCCGAGACCGGCCAAGCCCCGCCCTGGGCGGCGTGGCTGAGCCCGTCGCAGGCCAGGCTGGCGGGCAGCGCGAGCAGCGGCCCGAGGAACGAGCGGACGAACCCCGCCGTCGTCAGGTCGAAATCCGCCGGCCAGGCCGGGTCCAAGCGCATCAGCCGCACCAGGCCGCGCAGCGGGGTCGTGACCCCGCTCAGCCAAGCGCCGCCGCGCAGCCCGCTCAGCACCTCGCCCATCCATCGCCGCACGACGAGACCTCCGGGGGCGGACTTGGGCCCCGCGCTTGCGTAACACACTCCCTGGTCCCGCGATAAGGCAGCTCCCCATGCCCTGGCCCCTCGCCCGGATGATCCTCTGGTCCGTGCCGCTGCAGCTGATGGGCCTCGCGCCCGCGGCCCGTACCGCGCGAGCGCCCGGGCCGCAGCGTCTCTGACGCCGCCGTCAAGGTTCGCGCTGCGTTAACCTCGCGGGGCTTAGGGTGGACCCATGTCCGCCCTGCCTGCCGCCAAACTCGGGTTGCTGAAGCGCCTCGTCGAACTGGCGCCGGACCCGGTGCTGCGCAGTCTGGACGCGGCGCTGGGCGGGCAGCACCGCGAGCCTGCGCTGATCGAGGTGGCGCGCCTGGTCTCCCGCGAGATCGCCGACCGGCGACTGCGCGACGCGGTCTTCGCCGTCCTGACGCCGCTGTGCTGCGCGAGCTCGGGGGCGGAGGTTCGGCTCAGCCTCCCCCGGGACGTGCCCGGCTGGCTTTGGCGCGGGCTGAAGGCGCGCGAGCCGGAGCGCATCGACGCCGCCGCCACCGCCCTGCACGCCGGCGGCGAGCCAGAGCAGCTGACCCCTCTGCTGGACGAGCTCTGCGCGCTTGCCGCCCGCGAGGTGTACGCCCACGGCGCCCGGGCGTTCGCATCCGAGTCGGGCGAAGCTGAGTCGGGCGAACCTCAGTCGGCCCCTCCGGCGGGACTGGACCGCATCGCCCTGAACCGGCTCAGCCAGGCGCTCGCCATGTCGCCGCCCCTGCGCGGCGTCCTCGCCCGCCTGCCGGTGTGGGCGCGGAACCTCGACGAGGGCGGGGCCGCGTCCCTGAGGCTCGCCTTCCGCGATTGCCTGGAGGCCGCCGGCGGCGACGCCGGTCCGCTCTTCATGGAGATCCTGCACGCCGCCCTGGACGAGCCCTGGCGCGTGCTTCGCCTCATCTCCGGCATCATGGACCGGCCGTCGGACACCTATCTGGCGGGGTCGGAGATGGCGAGTTTCGGCGAGCGCTACCTGGCCGAGCTCGACGCTTGCCTCGCACGCGTCCGCACGCTCGACCCCGCGCAGGGCGACGGCGCCGGCCAGGCCGCGGCGGCGGCGGTTCAGCGCGCGCACGCCCTGCTCGAGGAGTTCGACCAGTGGGTCGCCGTCTCTCCGGACGGACCCTGGGGCCGACGCCTGACCGAGCAGAAGAAGGCGCTGTTCGCGGCCGTGGAAAGCGTGATCAAGGCCTGCGAGGGAGCGCTGGACGCCGCCCTGCCCGCCCGGGCCGTTCGCGCCGGACTGAAGGTGCTGCGCTACGAGCCCAAGCTGGCGCACGACCCTGACCCGGCGCTGGCGGCCCGGGCCCGGGCGTTCCTGACCTTCCTGCAGGCGACGCGCTCGGTCTCCGCCCAGGCCGGCTTCGGTGCGGCCCGCGCCAAGGCCGTGGAGGCGTCCGACAAGCGCGTAGACCAGTATGTCGAGGACCTTCTGGCGTCGCTGGACGACGACGCCCCCGCCGCGACCGCCCGCGCCATGGCCTATCTGGAGCTCGCCGCCGACCTGATGGGCCTGATCCGCGAGCCTGCCGCCGCCCAGATCGTGCGCCGCCGCATGGCCGCGGCCGCCCGCAAGGTCCTGGCGGAGGCATCCTAAAGGCGCGCCGCAGAGCGCCCGGGAGAGCCTCAGCGGGTCGGGACGGGAACCTCGCCGCGGTAGTCGTAGAAGCCCCGCCCGGACTTGCGGCCCAGCCACCCGGCCTCGACGTACTTCACCAGCAGAGGACAGGGCCGGTACTTGGAATCCGCCAGCCCCTCGTGCAGCACGTTCATGATGCTGAGCACGGTGTCGAGCCCGATGAAGTCGCCCAGCTCCAGCGGGCCCATGGGGTGGTTGGCCCCTAGCCGCATCGCCGTGTCGATCGCCTCCACCGTGCCCACGCCCTCGTAGAGGGTGTAGATCGCCTCGTTGATCATCGGCACGAGCACGCGGTTGACGATGAAGGCGGGGAAGTCCTCCGCGTTGGCGGTGGTCTTGCCGAGGCTCTGGGCGAAGCGCGCCGCAGTCTCGTAGGTGTCCACGTCCGTGGCGATGCCGCGGATGATCTCGACCAGCTTCATCAGCGGGGCCGGGTTCATAAAGTGCAGGCCGATGAAGCGCTCCGGCCGGTCGGTCGTAGACGCCAGGCGCGTGATCGAGATCGAGGAGGTGTTGGAGGCCAGCAGCGTCGCTTCGGCCAGGTGGGGCGCCAGGCTCCGGAAGATGGCCTTCTTGATCTCCTCGTTCTCGGTGGCGGCCTCGATGATCAGGTCCGACTTGCCCACGATCCCGAGATCGTTGGAGATGTGGATGCGCGGCAGGGCGGCCTGCATGGCGTCCAAGGCGATCATGCCGCGGGCGACCTGGCGCTGCATGTTGCGCTCGATCGTCTTCAGCCCCTGATCGAGCTTCTCCTGGGCGACGTCGTTCAGGTGGACGTCGTAGCCGGCGAGCGCGCAGACGTGCGCGATCCCCGATCCCATCTGACCAGCGCCGATGACGCCGACGGTCTTGATCTCAGCCATTGCGGTGTGAAGCTCTGTGTGCCGGGGCCCGGCTGGACCGGGCCGTCCTGTCTATCATGACGGTTCCACGTCACGGTAAGGATTTGCTGCAGCGCAAACAAGAGGCCGATCCGCCGCGCTCGCGCTGCGGACCGAGACAGTCCAGGCGAGGCGCGCCAGATTAGATGCGATTGACAATCGTTCTCATCTAGGGTGTAAGCGTCGCCGCAAGTTTTCGTGGGGACCTCTTCAGATGCGCATCGCCCTTGTCGCCGCCTTGGCCTCGACCCTGCTCGCCGCCGCCGCCCACGCCGAGCCCGGGCTGGAGGCCAAGGTGGAGGAGCCGTACGTCAAGGCGGGCGTGAGCGAGATCGAGCTCCGCGGCGCCCGCCTGATCGGCAAGGACGAGGACGGCGAGAGCGCGGCCGTGCTGGAGTACGAGTACGGCCTGAACCGCCACGTCCGCCTGGGCGTGGTCGCCGAGTTCGAAGACGAGGTGGGCGCGCGGCGCAAGCTCGACGCCATCGGCCTGGAGACCGTGATCCGCCTACCCAGACTGCCGGGCGGCGTCGATACGGGCCTCTACCTCGAGTACGCCCAGCGGCTGCACAACGAGAGCGGCGTGCTGGAAGCCAAGGCGTTGTTCGCCAAGCGCGCCGGGCCCTTCCTGGCCAGGCTGAACCTCATCGCCGGGCGGCCGCTGACCCGCCGCGAGGGCCAGGACGTGACCGCCTTCTCCTATGCGGCCTCCGCCGACTGGGGCCTGGGGCGCGACCGCGACGGGGACGACGACGAGCAGCCCTGGCGGGTGGGGGTGGAGGCGTTCGGAGACCTCGGCACGGACCACCGCTTCGGCGGGCGCCAGGCGCACTACCTGGGACCCTCGCTCAGCTGGGCGACGCCGGCGGCCCGGATCGGCGAACTGGAGCTTCGCGTCGGCTATCTGTTCCCGCTCGGCCGCGCGCGGGACGACGCGAACGGGCAGTTCCGCTTCGGCATCGAGCTCGAGCGCAGGTTCTAAGCCCGGTCAGCCCCGGCTGAGAAGGTTCAGAAGGGAGTCCTGACGCAGCGACCCGAACACCTGGGCCGAGGCCTGCAGCGCGGTCTGGGCGAGCGACAGCCGGCTGGCGGCGTCGGCCATGTCGGCGTCGGTGATGCCGCCCAGAACCCCCGTCAGCGTCGTCTGGCGGTCGCTGAGGGTTTTGATCGCGTCATCGGTCTGTTTCTGCACCACGCCGTTCTGCGCCTGGGCCGCGGTGACGGTGGCCTGGGCGGCGTCGAAGCTGGCCAGAGTGTTCTGCAGCAGCTGCTGCTGCGCCTGGGTCAGCTGGCCGGTGATCGGCCCGGTCACAGGGTCCTGGTTGATGGCCTCCACGCTTTTCAGAACGCTCAGGAACGGCTGGCCGACGGCGCTGGCGAGCTGGCCGGTCACGGCGGTGGTGGAGTCGTCCAGCCGGCTCACCTGGGGCAGGTTGTCGTTCTTGAACAGGCTCGCGATCGAGGGCGCGGCCGTGAGGTCGGACAGCTGAGACGCCTGCACCGGCTGGGTCGCGGTCTGGCCGCCGGCGAACAGGTACTTGCCCTGGTACTGCGTGTTCAGCGCGCCCAGCCCCTGGGTCAGGAAGCCCTGCAGGGCGGTCATGAGGCCGCTGCCGTCGCCCGCGGCCACCGCGTCCGCCACCGCCTTGCGCGCGCCCGCCACCGCGTCGGAGACCTGGCCGAGGGCGGAGTCGGTCACCTCGAGCTTGCTGGCTAGGGCCTTGTTGGCGTCGACATAGGCGCTGAGGCGCGCCTGCAGCGAGTTGGTCGCGGTCAGGGCCTCGGCCTTGTTGGCGTAGGCCTTCAGGTCCGAGCCGAGCTTGCCGGACGCGTACTGCTGCTGCGCCGCGTCCTGGCGACCGGTCGCGTTCAGCACGTTCAGGAGCGCGGACTGGTAGGAGCCGTAGGTGGAGATGCGGTCCATGCCTCAGGGCCTCACTGCGTCATGCCGAGCAGGGTGTCGAACATCTCCCGCACCGTCTGAACCAGACGGGCGGAGGCGTTGTAGGCCTGCTGGTAGGTGGTGAGCTGCACGAGCTCGTCGTCGAGGTTCACGCCCTCCGACGCGGTGCGGCGCTGCTGGGCCTCTCTGGCGACGGCGTCCGCGCCGCTCTTGGCGTCCGCAGCGCCCGCCGCCTTGCGGCCGACGCCGGCGCTGAGCTGGGCGGCGTAGTCGGAGATGCTGAGGCGGGTCCCGGACGCCGATCCGGCGGCGTTGAAGCTCAGCACGCTCCGCGAAGCCTGGAACAGCGCGTCTGCGCCGCGGGTGTCGTCGGGGGCGAGCGCCCCCTGGCCCGGGGCTGCGGCTAGGTTCAGCTGGGCGGTGGGCACGAGCGCGCCGTTGGCGGCGATGTCGCTGCGCACGCTGAAGGTGGAGGCGCGCTGGCCCCGGATGCGGTCGTCCAGTCCGAACAGCGTCGCCATGCCCGGGCCGTTGGGACCGCGCTGGGCGCCGTCGTTGGTCACGCTGAGGCTGAGGCCCGAGCCGGAGATCGGCGTGAATCGCATCTGGCCCGCCGCATCGAGGGCGAAGCCGCCATAGAGACCCACGCCCGTGGCGGGGTCGTTCAGGGCGTTCAGCAGGTCCTGCATGGTGGGCTGGCCGGCCGGCGGCACGGCCACGGTCAGCTCGCGCACGGTCGCGCCGTCCGCCGCCGAGATGCGAAAGCCGATCGTCTGGCCGGGGGTGAAGCCGTTCGGATCGGTCGGCCTCAGCCCCGTCTCGTAGGTCGACAGCGTCGAGGACCGCACCAGGTCGTTCAGGCCGAAGAAGCCGGAAAAGCCCCGGCCTGAGTTCTGGGCCGGCGTCGTCGGGTCGTCCGCCACTGCGACCCCGGCGCCGGAGCCGCTCGCCGAGAGGCTCAGCACGCCGTTGCTGAAGCTGGCGCTTCCTGAGCCGCCGAGCGCGGCGTTCAGCTGGGTCAGGAAGGTCGCGGGCGTGAAGGCCGGTCCCGCAGCGCCGTTGACGGTCATCGCGCCCGCGTCGAAGTCGATGGCGACCGTCGTCTGGGGCGCGCCGGAGGCGTTCAAGATCACCACATTGGTCTTGCCCGTGAAGCCGCCGATGGCGGTCGCGAGGTCCAGGCCCGTGTTACGCCCGCTGAGCGTCTGGGGCGCGGGCACGGCGGAGTACCGGTTGGACACCGCGTTCAGCTGGTCCGCCGCGCGGCTGGTCAGTTCCGAAAGCTGCGCCTGCAGGTCCGGCAGCTCGGCGTTGCGCACGTCCAGGAGGCCCTTCAGCTCGCCGCCGGTGGCGCGGCTCATGAAGCTCTGGGTCTGGCCGGTGGTGGTGACGACGCTGATCTGGCCTTGCGGCCCCGTCGGATCGTAGGACAGCTTGGCCGCGCCGTCGCCCGCGAGCAGCAGGCCGTCGCTGGCCCGCACCGTCACCCCGCCGGGCTGGCGCGCCTGCACCCGGACATCGAGCAGGCTCGAGAGCTGGTCCACCAGCTGGCTCTGCTGGTTCTCCGCCATACCGGTGTCGCGTCCCTCCACGGCGGACTTGGAGATCTCGCGGTTCAGCTCGTCGATCTGCGACAGCAGGGTGTTGACCTTGCCGACGTCGTCGGCGAGGCGGCTGTCGGCCTGGGCGGCGATGCCGGCGAGGGCGGTGTTGATCTGGCCGGCCTGAGAGAAGAACGCCTGCACCTGGGCGACCGCCTGGCTGCGGCTGGCGGCGGTGGTGTTGGAGGCGACGGCGCTGAAGCCCGCGAACGCCTTGTCCAGTTTGTCGAAAAGCGAGGTCTGGCTGGACGGGTCGCCGAACAGCGCCTGGGCCTGGCCGAGCAGGTCGCTGACCGCCCCGTAGCGGCCCGAGTCGCCGGAGGCGCGCAGCTGGGCGGCCTGCAGGAACTGGTTCGCCGCGCGGGTGATGGTGGCGGTCACCCCCATGCCGACGCCGGCGGCGGTCAGGGGCTGCTGATTGACGACCTGGCGGACGTAGCCCGGGGTGTCGACGTTGGAGACGTTGTCGGAGACGACGCGGAGCGCGGTCTGGGAGGTCTGCAGGCCTGAGACCGCCGTCCCCATGATGCCGTTGAGCGAGGCCCCCATCAGAGCGCCTCCGCCCGGCAGATTCCGCCCGCCCGGCCGCTCTTGCCCGGCAAGGCGCGACCGCCCGCACCCCGCACGGGAGCGGAGGATCGGCGCAAGCCCTTGCTGGGCTTCAAGTTCGCACGCGCAGGCATCGGCATGGCGCAAAGGCCGTCGCAAGCGGCGGGCCAGGCGCTGGCCATGCGCCGACGGCTTGGCGCGAGGCGCCGGGCGCCGGCAGAATCCGCCGGTCGGGGCGGCAAGGCGCGACGGCGCCGGACGGCTCGCGCCGAAGAAAACTTCGACAAGTCAGAGACTTGCGCCCTGGCCCAGCTCTTGCGGAGGGCCTCCGGCTCAGTTCGGCGCAAAATGCGCGGCCCCCGTCCTGTCCAGGCCCAAGCTCATGTCCGCGCCCTCCGTCGCCACGGCCACGCCCGCCACCGCCCCCCTGCCGGGCGCGGCGGGAGCGCTTGCGGGCCAGGGCGCGACGCCGGGCGATCCCCTGGCCGCGGTGTTCGCAGCCCTGGTAGCCGACCTCGACGCGGCCTCGCAGGGCGGCGCGACCGCGGCGGCCCCGCTCGGCGCCAACGCGACGCCCGCGCCTGGGAAGCTTGACCTTGGGAAACCCGACCTGGGAAAGCCCGACCTGGGAAAGCTTGACTCGGGAAAGACGGGCAAGGGCGCGACCCCGGCCCCGCCGGCGCCGGGTCAGGCCGCAGCCACGCCTCGTGACGCGGAAGCCGCGGCGACCGATCCCGCCGCCCTCGCGTCGCCGGCGCTTGCGACCGCCAAGCTCGCGCTTGCAGACGCGGCCGATCCCAAGCTCCCCGGCAAGGACGACGCCAAGGCCGCAGGCGCCTCCGCCGATCCGAAGGCGACGGACGCGACCGCCGCCCTTGCGCCGGGGCAACCCGTTCCGGTTCTGGTCGCCGCCGCGCTCGCCCCGCTGCAGACCCCGCCTCAGAGCGCGCCCCAGAGCCCGCCCCAGAGCCCGCCCCAGGCTAAGCCGCCTCACCCGCAGGCCAAGGCCGCCGCCCAACCGCCGAGCGGCGGCGGGACCGCGCCTGCAGCGCCCCCGCGTGTGGCGACCGGCGCGGCTTCGGCCGCTCCCGACGACGCCCCCGCTCCCACTCTTGTGAAGGCCGACGCCCAGGCCCCAACGCTTCAGACACCGGCCGCCGCGCTCGCCCAGGCCCCGCCGCCCGCGCCGGCGCCTGCGCCCGCCCGACGCGCCGCGCCGACAGCTGGCGGGGCAGCCGGGGCGACCGGAAAGTCAGCGCCCGCGGGGGCGAGCGCGTCGGCCCGTGCAGCGGGTCTCTCCGACACCGCGCCGATCGCCGCCGCCTCGACCGTGACCCAGCTCGCCGCCGCCGAGCCGGACAAGGCGGGCGCAAGCGCCGCGCCGGAGCCCACGCCTGCGACGGACTCTTCGGATCCCCAGGGCGGCCAGGCCGCCGCCCCCGCCTTCGTCGAGCTCGCCGCCGGGGCCGCCCGGCCGCCGCCTGACGCCCCCGCCGCGCCGCCCCCGACACGGTGCGCAGCCTCACCGCCCAGCTCGTGCAGCAGGCGCAGGGGGGCAAGGCCTCGCGCTTCGAGGTGCAGCTCGACCCGGCGGGCCTGGGCCGCGTGAACGTCAGCCTGCAGATCGCCGCGGACGGCGCGCTCTCCGCCGCGCTCACCTTCGAGAAGCTGCAGGGAGAGGAGGCGCTGCGCGGTCGCGAGGGCGAGCTCCGCGAGGCGCTTCGGGCCGCCGGCTTCGACGTCTCCGCCCAGTCGCTGACCTTCCACGCCGCCCCGCGCGAGCGCGCCCCCGACACGGCGCTCAGCTTCGGCCAGGGCGGGGCGCAGCAGGGGGCGGGCCAGGGCTTCGACCCCTCCGGCGGGGGCGAGGGCGGCCGCTCCAACGGCGCCCGCGCCCAGGCCCTGGCCGGCTTCGCCCAGGCCGACGCCGCCGCCGACCTTGCGCCCTCCTCCGCCCGCAGCGGCCTGCTGCGGGGCCTCGACATCCGGGTCTGAGCCATGACGACCGCCGCCGCCCCCATCCCCGCCGCCGTTCCCGCCCCCGCGTCGTCTGGGACGACCGCCAACCTGATCTCCGGGCAGAAGAGCCTGAACGAGAGCTACTCGACCTTTCTGACCCTGCTCACCACCCAGCTGAAGAACCAGGACCCGACCAGCCCGCTGGACCCCAACCAGTTCACCCAGCAGCTGGTGCAGATGACGGGGGTGCAGCAGCAGCTCCTCTCCAACCAGCTGCTGCAGCAGATCGCCGACAATGGGCAGAACACCGGGGTCGGCGCGGCGGTGGGCCTGATCGGCAAGACGGTGACGGCCGACACGGCGACCGCGGGGCTGTCGGGCAAGCAGGCCAGCTGGACCTACACGCCCGCCGCGGCCCTCGCCTCCGCCCAGCTGAGCGTGGCGGACTCCACGGGGCGCGTGGTCTGGACCGGCGCTGCGCCAGGGCTCTCCGCCGGGGCGCACACCTTTACCTGGAACGGCAGGGACGCGCTCGGCAACCAGCTGCCCGACGGCGGCCAGTACACCTTAAGCGTCGCCGCCACCGACGCCTCCGGCGCGGCGACCTCCGTGCCCGTCTCCGTCTCCGGCCTGGTGACCGGCGTGGAGCAGGACGGCGCGGTCACCAATGTGCTGGTGGGCTCGGCCAAGGCGCCCATCGCCAAGATCTCCAAGGTGGCCGGCTCATGACCGCGACCGCCTCCCCCCTCCCCAGACCGTCGCGCTCGAAGGGCGCATCCCCTGATCTGCAAGGACTGAACCCATGAGCATCAACGCCGCCATGAACGCCGGCGTCTCCGGCCTGGTCGCCAACTCGGCCGCGCTGGGCGCCATCTCGGACAACATCGCCAACACCAACACGGTGGGCTACAAGGAGAACCAGACCTCCTTCGAGGACCTGGTCACCGCCAAGGCCGCCGCGGGCGCCTACAACCCCGGCGGGGTGCTGGCGATCACGCGCCAGCTCGTCTCCCAGCAGGGTCAGTTCCAGCAGACGAGCTCGGGCACCGACCTCGGCATCTCTGGCAACGGCTTCTTCGTCGTGACCGACAAGGCCACGGGCGTGAGCGCCGGCGACGCCCGCTCGTTCACCCGGGCGGGGTCGTTCTCGACCGACAGCGCGGGCTATCTGAAGAACACCGCGGGCTACTACCTGCAGGGCTGGATCGCCGATCCGGTCACGGGGGCGATCTCGCCCGACCCGTCCGACCTCACCAAGCTGCAGACCATCAACATCGCCTCCATCGCCAACGTCCCGAACCCCTCGGCCAACGCCGGGGTCAAGGGCAACCTGAATGCGGCCCAGCCGATCTCCGCGGCGGTGTCCGGCGCCACCTACAACGCCGCCACGAACAGCATGGCGATGTACGACGCCAGCCCGACGACGGGCGTGAAGCCCGACTTCTCCATGCAGATCCCCGTCTACGACAGCCAGGGCGGCAAGCGCACGCTGCAGCTCGACATGCTGAAGAGCACCACCGCCAACCAGTGGTACGCCGAGCTGAACGTGATCCCCGCCTCGGACGTGTCCGGCGCGACCAACGGCACCCTGCTGAGCGGCAAGATCGCCTTCAACCCCGACGGCACCTACGACGCCGCCAACACCACCCTGTTCGGCTCGCCGGCCAACACGACCCTCGACATCGGCGCCTCCGCCGCCGGAGCCGGGGCGCGCTGGGCCTCGGCCCTCGGGCTCGCCGACCAGAAGATCACGATCAACATCGCGGGCCTGACCCAATACGACAGCCCCTCCGCACTGGCGTCCACCACGGTCGACGGCGGCCCGTCGGGTTCGCTCTCCAACGTGCAGGTGGACAAGAACGGCTACGTCGTCGCCAATTTCGACAACGGCGCCAGCCGCCGCATCGCCCAGATCGCGCTCGCGACCTTCCTGAACGCCGACGGGCTGAGCCCCATCAGCGGCAACGCCTATCGCGCCTCCATCGACAGCGGCGGCTTCACCCTGAAGCAGCCCACGGTCGGCGGGGCGGGCGCCCTATCGCCGTCCACGCTGGAGTCCTCCACCGTGGACCTCAGCGCCGAGTTCACCGGCCTGATCACGACCCAGCGCGCCTATTCCGCGTCTTCCAAGATCATCACCACCGCAGACGAAATGCTTCAGGCGCTTCTCGACCTCAAGCGGTGAGGTCGAGGCTGAACTTTCTGATTAACCGAGTATTCACGTCAAAGAACAAGATGTTCCCGCTTCGGGACACCCTGTCTTAACTGTTCGGTTACTTTCGGCATTAAGCCGACGTTATGCCGTGCGCGCTATGTTGACCATCGATGATGATGGTGAGGGCGTAAGACCCATGCTTCAACAGCAGCAGCGCGTGAACAGCAAAGGCGAGCGGTACGTGGTGGGCCCGACCGGCTCCGCCCTGACCCTCGCCGACCTGCCCCCGCCGAACACCCAGCGGTGGGTGATCCGGCGCAAGGCGGAGGTGGTGGCGGCGGTGCGCGGCGGCCTGCTCAGCCTTGAGGACGCCTGCAGCCGCTATGGCCTGACGTCGGAAGAGTACGAGGCCTGGGAAGAGGCGATCGACCGCTGGGGCATGCCGGGCCTGCGCACGACGCGCATCCAGCAATATCGGGCCTGACTAACCTAAGGCGGCCAGGGCGTCGGCGGCGGCCTTGGGGCCCAGCACCGCGCCCGCCCAAGGTCCCGTGCGGGGCCTCTGACCGAACGCTCGGGCGCCCACGCGCCTGAGGTCTTCGAGGCTGACCGCGGCGAGGGCCTCGGCCATCTCGCGCGGGTCGAGCACGCGTCCGAACAGCAACACCTGAGCCGCCGCCTGCTCCGCCCGGGCGAGCGGGCTTTCGCGTCCCATGAACAGGCTTGCACGGGTCTGGGCCTTGGCGCGGGCGAGCTCGCCCTCGCTGGGCGCCTCCGCCAGGGCGCGCGCGGTCTCAACCGCCAGCGCCGCCGCCTTGCGCGTCTGCCGCCCGGCGGTTCCGGCATAGACGCCGACCAGGCCGATGTCCTCGTAGTGCTCGGCGTAGGCGTCGATGGCGTAGGCGAGGCCGCGCTCCTCCCGCACCACCTGGAACAGGCGCGACGCCATACCCCCGCCCAGAATCTCCACGAACAGCCGGGTTGCGAAATAGTCCGGGTCGCGCACCGAGACGCCGGGAAAGAGCAGGACCGTGTGCGCCTGTTCGAGCTTGCGGGTCTCCGCGACCCCGCCGCCGACGAACACGGCCGGAGCCGGTTCGGGCAGAGGGTCGGCCTCGCGGGTCATGTCCCCGAAGGCGGCGTCCGCGAGCCTCAGGATCGCCTCAGGATCGACCGCGCCCGCCGCGCTGACCACCAGCCGGTCGGCGGCGTAGAGGCCGCGGTGGAAGCGGGCCAGCGTCTCGCGCGTGGCGGGCTTCAGGCTGGCGTCGGAGCCCAGGATCGGCCGCCCGAGCGCCTGGCCCGCGAAGGCCTGGCCCTGTGCGAGGTCGAAGACGCGGTCGTCAGGCGTGTCGGTCGCCTCGGCCAGCTCCTGGGCGATGACGTCCTTCTCGCGCTCCAGCTCCTGCGGATCGAGGGTGGGGTCGCGCACCAGGTCGGCCAGCAGCGACATGGCCAGCGGCAGGGCCTCTGGCAGGCAGCGCACCTGAAAGCTGGTGCGCTCATAACCCGTGGCGGCGTTGATGTGGCCGCCCTCCGCCTCGATGGCCTCGGCGATCTCGCGCGCCGAACGGCCGCCGGCGCCCTTGAACACCATGTGCTCCAGAAGGTGCGACCAGCCGGAGCGCTCCGGCGCCTCCCAGCGCGCCCCGCCCCGCACGACCACGCACAGGGCGCAGCTCTGCAGCCCGGCCATGGGGTCGACCACGACGCGAACGCCGTTCGGGAGCGCGTGGATCAGGGGGCTCATGCGGCGGCGAACGCGCGGACGAAGGCGCTGAGGGCGGCGTAGTCTGCGGCCATGGGGAGGATGCGCTCGGGCCGGGCGAAGAGGTCGCCCAGGTGCGGCGGAAGCGCCGGGACGCGACCGGTCGCGGCCTTGACCGCCTCGGGGAACTTGGCGGGATGGGCGGTGGCCAGCACCACCGTCGGGCCGTCGGCTTCGGGCGCCGCCGCCAGCGCCACGGCCGTGTGGGGATCGACCAGCTCGCCGCACGCCCGCAGCGCCGCGGCCATGGCCGCTGTCGTCTGATCTTCCGAGACGGCGCGGCCCTCGAACAGCGGGGCCAGCATGGCCCGGGCCTGGCTTGGGATCACCAGCGAGCCGCTGGCCTGGAACCCCTCGAAGGCCCGCTTTGTCTCCGCTGCGTCCCGGCCCACCGCCTCGAAGTAGAGCCGCTCGAAGTTGGAGGCGACCTGGATGTCCATGGCCGGCGACTGCGTCGCCCTCACCGCGCCCCGGGCATAGGTCCCCGTCGCAAAGGCGCGCGCCAGGATGTCGTTGGCGTTGGTCGCCACCGTGAGCTTCGACACCGGCAGGCCCATGCGCATGGCCACATAGCCGGCGAAAGCGTCGCCGAAGTTGCCGGTGGGCACAACGAAGCCGATCGGGCGGGCGGGCGCTCCGAGCTGGGCGGCGCTGGTCAGATAGTAGACGCTCTGGGCCAAGATCCGCGCCCAGTTGATCGAATTGACCCCCGAGAGCGGCGCCTCGCGCCGAAGCTCGCGGTCAGCGAAGAGACGCTTCACCAGGGCCTGGCAGTCGTCGAAGGTCCCCTCTACCGCCAGGCAGGCGACGTTGTCGGCCCCGCTCGCGGTCATGAAGCGGCGCTGGACCGGGCTGATCCGCCCTTCGGGATAGAGCACGATCAGGCGCACGCGATCTGACCCCGCAAAGGCGTCCACCGCCGCCCCGCCGGTATCGCCGGAGGTCGCCGCCACCAGCGTCAGGCGCTCGTTCCGCGCGCTCAGCACCCGGTCGTAGAGCCGTGCGAGCAGCTGCATGGCGACGTCCTTGAAGGCGAGCGTCGGGCCATGGAACAGCTCCAGCAGCCAGCGGTCGGGCGCGAGCTGGCGAAGGGGCGTGACGGCGGCGTGGGCGAAGCGCGCATAGGCGGCCGCCGCGTCGGCGCGGGCGGCCTCGGGGGAAAGGTCGTCGCCGGCGAAGATCGACAGCACCTCGGCGGCGACCTCGGCATAGGGCGCGTGCGCAAAGGCGGCGAGGCGCTGATGGCTGAGCTGGGGCCACGCCTCGGGCACATAGAGGCCGCCGTCCGGGGCGAGGCCCGCCAGCAGGGCGTCGGTGAAGCCGACCGGGTCCGCGCTCCCGCGGGTGGAGACAAAGCGCATCAGCGCCGCTTCCGGCGTTGCGCGATCAGGGACGCCGCATAGGTGGCCGCCATGGCCGCGCCCAGCCCGAACCAGGTGATGGCGTAGCCGAGATGGTTGTTGGGCAGGTCGGTCGGCAGCGCCGTCGGGATCAGGTCGGGCCCCGGCTTGGGGCTCTCCAGCATCAAGAACAGGGGCGCGGGGCGCAGGGCCTTGAGCTGGGCGGCCATGGCCGGAAGGTTGCGCCAGAGGTAGGTCCCCTCCCCGCCCCCGCCGGTCTCGGGCGTGAACCAGGGCTTCGCGCCGGGGCTCCGCAGCACGCCGGTGAGGATCTCGCCCGGCTGGAGCGTGACCGGTTCGGGCGTCGGCCGCCCCGTCGGGCTGTCCGTCTGGAAACCGAGGTCCACCAGTAGGCTTCCATAGGGGCTGCCCGGGCCCAGGGCGCAGGCGGTGATGTGGCGCCAGCCCGGCCCAGCCGAACGCGAGCCGTAAAGATAGACGGTGCGGTCGCTGAACGCCTGGCACGCGCCGGCGACGCGGACGAAGTCGACGTCGCGCCCTTCCGCCCGTCGGCGAAGCACCACGGCCAGGGGCTCGGGCGGGGAGACCTGAAGCTGCGCGATTCGCGCCAGCACGCCCTCTTTCCAGTGCAGGCGCTGGACCTGCCAGACGCCGAGGCCGCAACAGACAAAGACGCCGACGACGACCAGCAGCAGGGCGGCGACGCCCTTGGCGCGACCGCCGCCCGGACGGGGCTCGCCGGTCATCGGGGCGCGACCTCAGGCGTGGGCGTGGCCGCCGAAGATCACGTAGATGAAGGCGAACAGGAACAGCCAGACCACGTCCACGAAGTGCCAGTACCAGGCCGCAGCCTCAAACCCGAAGTGCTGGTTCGGCTTGAACCCGCCGCCGAGGAGCCGGATCAGGCAGACGGTCAGGAAGATCGTCCCGACCATCACGTGGAAGCCATGGAACCCCGTCGCCATGAAAAAGGACGAGCCGTAGAGACCGCTATTGGCGGCGCTCTCGTTGAAGAACAGCTTCTCGCTGATGATCTCCCGGTACTCGTAGGCCTGGATGCAGGTGAACGTCAGGCCGAGCAGGATGGTCAGGATCAGGCCGTTGCGGGCGCCCTTGCGGTCGCCATGCATCAGGGCGTGGTGCGACCAGGTGATGGTCGTGCCCGAGGTGAGCAGCGTCAGGGTGTTGATGAGCGGGAAGTGCCAGGGATCCAGCGTCTCCACCCCCTTGGGCGGCCAGGCCCCCCAGGCGCCGCGAACCTCTTCGATGGACGAGGCGGCGCGGTGGCCATGGAACAGGGCCATCTCGAAGAACATCCAGAACCAGGCGACGAAGAACATGACCTCCGACGCGATGAACAGGATCATGCCGTAGCGCAGGCCGATGGAGACGACCGGCGTGTGGTCGCCCTCGTTGGCCTCCTTGATGACGTCCGACCACCAGCCGAGCATGGTGTAGACGACGCCCAGCGCGCCGAGGGCGAACACCCAGTAGGTGCCCTTGGGCACCCCGAAGGCGCCCTTGATCCACATGATCAGGCCGGTGGCCATGATCGCCGCCGCGATGGACCCCACGAAGGGCCAAGGGCTCGGCTTCACCAGGTGATAATCGTGAGTCGGGACGGCGTGGTCGGCCATGTCGATCCTTGGGCGCGGCCGCGGGGTCGCCCGGCGGACGCGTGAGTCTGGACTGCTTGGCGGCCCCTATAGCGGCAAGGCCGCAGGCCTGGGAAGGGGCTGCGGGAAGCCGCCCGCGCGGGAGAGGGCGGAGGGCGGGCTCTTGCCCAGGCGCTCGCCGATCCAGTGCGCCGTCGCGATCAGGGCGTGGAGGTCGTAGCCATGCCGCACGCCCGCCCGGTCCAGCATGTAGACGAGGTCCTCGGTGGCGAGGTTGCCCGTCGCGTTCGGGGCGAAGGGACAGCCGCCGATGCCGCCGCAGCTGGCGTCCAGCACCTCCACCCCCGCCTCGATCCCGGCGAAGGCGTTGGCCAGGGCCGCCCTGCGCGTGTCGTGGAAGTGCAGCCGCAGACGCACGCCGGGCGCTGCGGCCCGCACCGCGGCCACCCGCGCCCTGACCGTCCAGGGGTCCGCCACGCCGATCGTGTCCCCGAGCGCGATCTCGGCCACGCCCGCGGCGGCGGCGCGGGCGGCGATCTCGGCCACGCGGGCCTCGGGCACCTCGCCGTCGAAGGGGCAGCCGAAGGCGACGGAGATGGTGCAGGTGATCGGCGGCCCGCCTTCGACGCGCGCCCGGGCGGAAATGGCGTCCAGAGCGCCGAGTTGCTCGACGACGGTCGCGCCCTGATTGCGCACGCCGAAGCCGTCGGTCGCGCAGACCACCACATTGGCCTCGTCGCAGCCGGTGGCGACCGCCTGGTCCCAGCCGCGGCCGTTCAGGACCAGGCCGATCCGCGCGCCGCCCGGGGGCTTGGGCGGCAAGGCGGCCATGACCTGGTCGGAGTCCGCCATCTGGGGCACCCGGCGCGGATTGACGAAGCTGACCGTCTCGATCCGCCGCGCGCCCAGGCCCTCCAGGCGGGAGATGAACTCGACGCGCTCCGCCACCGTGAGCGGACGGCTTTCGTTCTGCAGGCCGTCGCGCGGCCCGACCTCGACGATGGTGATGGAGCGCTCGGTCATGGCGACGGGGGGCGGCTGGGGCGGCGGGGCGGCTCTGGGCCGCGCCGTCGCGATAGAGCGACAGGGTGACGGCCTTGCCGGTGGAATAGTCATAGCCCTGCAGGCTGTCGACCTTGACAGGGCTGAGCCCCCGGGCGCGGGCGGCGGCCTGGAAGGCGGGCTCCTTGCGGGCCTCGACCAGCACCGGCTCGCCGTTCGCCAGGTCATCGGCGGCGGGCTCCGGCTCGGTCAGGTCGGTGTCGGTGCCCAGGCGGAACACGAGGCTGGGCTCGGCATAGCCTACGGCCGCCACCGGCCCCTGCACGGCGCCGTCGCGCGGGTCGAGGCCGCGCGCCTTGATGAGGGCGGCGGCGCGCTCGGAGGTCCAGAGCCTGGCCAGGCCGGGCGCCTCGCCGCCGGCCAGGGCCGCGTGGCCGAGCACGCCGAGGATCAGGGCCGCGGCGAGCGCCGTGAGATCGCCCCAGCGCCAGGCGGCGACGGCGCCCGCGATCCCCGCCGCGAGCTCGAGCGCCGCGCCCGTCACGCTCCCGGGGCTAAGGCCCGCGCCGTACCGTCCCGCCGCGGTCAGGGCCACCCCGGCCAGGGCCGCCCCGACCAGCAGCGACACCGCCGCGCCGATCCCGCGCACGAGGCGCCCCGCCGGCGCCTGCCACGCCGCCGCCGCCAGCCAAGCCAGGGCGCCGTAGAGCGGGAGGGTGTAGTGCACGAGCTTGGTCGGCATCAGCTCGAACACCAGCCAGGGCAGGACCAGCCAGGCCAGGGCGAAGCGCGCCGCCGGCGTGTGGCGCCGCCGCCAGCCCCAGGCCAGAGCCGCAGGCAGGAGCGCGGTCGCCGGAAACAGCAGCACGGGGCTGAGCAGCAGGTGCGTTCCCGGCGGGGCGCCGTGGCCCTCGTGGCCGCCGGCGAGCTTGGGCGCCAGGTCGCCCCCCACCGCCTTGCCCCAAAAGCCGCCGTCGGTGGACACGGTGATGGCGATCGCCCACGGCCCCACGACCAGCGCCACTAAAAGCAGGCCCCAGCCCCAGCCCAGCCGGCCCATCCAGCGCCAGCGCCGGTCCCGCAGCCCGAGCGCCAGCAGCGCCAGGCCGGCGACCATCGGCCCGATCGGCCCCTTGACGAGGATGGCCAGAGCCTGGCCCAGCCAGAACAGCAGGCGCCGGCGGCGGCCGGGGGGTCGCCGGGCGCCTCGACGCCCTCCGCCTCGGCGTAGAGCCGCCCCAGCGCGGCCATCGACAGGGTGACCGCGCCGCACAGGACCGCATCGGTCTTGGCGATGAAGGCCTCGGTGGTCAGGATCAGGCCGGCGCCCAGCACGCTCCCGGCCACCAGGGCGCCCCGGCGCCCCAGCCACGCCCGCGCCCCCACGCGCAGGCGGCGGCGGCCAGCATGGCCCCGATCAGGGAGGGCAGGCGATAGGCCCAGATCTGACGCGCCTGAGGGCTCGACACCAGCGACACCGCCGCCGCCTGCAGCCAGTGGATGCCGACCGGCTTTTTGTCGCGCGGCTCGTCCTGGAAGCGGATGTCGACGAAGTCCCGCGTCTCCAGCATCTGGGCGGTCGCCTGGGCGAAGCGGCTCTCGTCGCGGTCCAGCGGCGGCAGGCGCATCAGTCCCGGAAGCGCGGCGACCAGCACCAGCAGGGCCGCGACCAGGGGCGCAAGCCGCTCCGCCCCGGCGAGCGCGCGCGTCGCTGCGGGCCCAGGGGCTGCGGGCCCAGGGGCTGCGTCCTGAGGGCCGGCGTCCTGAGGGGCGGCGGGCGGGGCTCCGTCGGTCATGGGCGCGCTCTAGCACAGGTCGTCGGCGCGCCGCCCCCGCCTCGGGCCGGGATCGCGATCGCACCCTCCCATGGACCGGCGAAACCCGCTAAGGGCCGCGCATGCCCGACGTGACCATCGTGGCGCCCGTCTTCGACGAGGCCGGCGCCGCCCCCGACCTGGCGCGCGAGATCGCCGCCGCCTTCCAGGGGCGCGACTTCGAGATCCTGTTCGTCGACGACGCCAGCCGCGACGACACCGTCGCCCGCCTGAAGGCGCTCAAGGCGGAGCTGCCGCAGCTGCGCGTGCTCCGCCACGCCCGCAACTCGGGGCAGAGTCGGGCGGTGCGCACCGGCGTCCTGCACGCGCGGAGCCCCCTCATCGTGACCCTGGACGGCGACGGCCAGAACGACCCGGCGGACGCGCCGCGCTTGGTGGACCGCCTCGCCGCCGGTCCCCCGGCCCTCGCCATGGTCGCCGGCCAGCGCCGGACGCGGCAGGATAGCGCCGCCAAGCGCTTCGGCTCCCGCTTCGCCAACGGCGTGCGCAAGCGCCTGCTCAAGGACGCGGCGGACGATACCGGCTGCGGTCTGAAGGCGTTTCGGCGCGACGCCTTCCTGCGCCTCCCCTACTTCGACCACATCCATCGTTTCCTGCCCGCCCTGATGCTGCGCGAGGGCTACGAGGTCGCGTTCGAGCCCGTGAACCACCGCCCGCGCACCACCGGGGCTTCGAAGTACACCAACCTCGGCCGGCTCTGGGCGTCGCTCTCGGACCTGCTCGGCGTGATGTGGCTGAACACCCGCGCCCGCCTGCCCGGAGACGTGGCCGAGCTCTGAGCGCGGATCCGGCCGGCAGAACTGTTGCCTGGGGGACACACTCGGTTCACGGCGAAAGTCGGGCGGGAACCCGGCGAAGGCTGAGCCGCTTTTCGCCCTGCGAGATCATAGCCAAGGACGGGGCCGATCCTCGCCCGACGTCGCATCGCCAGGCCTCCGCGAGGCGGCCGGCCGCGATTTCAGGCGAGTTCGGGGCGAAACAGGGGTGCGACCCCTTTTCACTTCGGCGGCCGCGTGTAAAAACCTTGGCTGTGTGTCCCATGCGACACTGTGTCGTCATGCGGCGCTTGCTATATCGAGACCTGGCCGAGCGCGGCCGTTGGTGTGGGCAAAAGAGGGCTCTTTGAACATGAAACTCCATCTGCTTGCGGGGGCCGCCCTGGCCGCAGCGCTCGCTGCGACCGGCGCCAACGCCCAAGTTGCGAACCCGAACGGCTGGTACGGCGCCGTCGATCTCGGCTGGCATTCGGTCCAGGACAGCGGGGTGAAGGCGACCTCGGACGGTCCCGCCGCCGACGGCCTCCCCTACAAGTGGAAGTTCGCTACCGACTCCGACTGGGCGGGCTTCGCGCGCCTGGGCTACCGCTTCACGCCGAACTGGCGGGTCGAGCTCGAGGGCGGATATCGCAAGGGCGACCTGAACTCGGTGCGGAGCTACATCGGCTCTGACGCGAGCCGCGTTGCGGCCGGCGTGCCCATCGGCCTGTGCGGCACCGGCTTCTCGCCCGCGACCCCGACCTGCGGCACGCCCTCGGGCCACCTCGACGTGTGGACCGCGATGGGCAACCTGATCTACGACTTCCTGCCCCGGGCCAAGATCCAGCCGTTCGTCGGCGTGGGCATCGGCGTGGCGCACGTGGACACGACCGTGCGCGGCAACTTCTCCAGCACCTACCCTGGTCAGCCCGCGCCGCAGACGCTCGCCGTGGACGACGACGACAACGCCTTCGCCTACCAGGGGCTGGCGGGCCTGGCCTGGTACGCCAACGACCAGCTGGCGATCGACCTGACCGCGCGTTGGCTGGGGACGACGGACTTCAAGTTCGTCAGCCGCAACACCACGACGGGCGGGACGTTCGCGCCGGGCCAGTTCACGGGCCAGTACCGCGACGTGGCGCTGACGGTGGGCGTGCGCTACGCCTTCTCGCCGCCGCCGCCGCCCCCCCGCCGCCGCCGCCCCGCCGCCTCCCCGCCGCCGCCGCCGGCCGAGCCTCCCCGCCGCCGCCGCCGCCGCCGGCGGCTCCGGAAGCGCGTGAGTTCGTCGTGTACTTCCCCTTCGACAAGTCGTTCCTCACGACCGATGCGCAGGCGGTGGTGCAGCAGGCGGCCCAGTACGCCAACCAGGGCCATGCGACCCGCATCGTGGTGGTCGGCCACACCGACACTTCGGGCTCCGCGGCGTACAACCTGCGGCTCTCCGAGCGCCGGGCGAAGACGGTCGCTGACGCGCTGGTCAGCCAGGGCGTGGCGCAGAACACCCTGCAGGTCGACTGGAAGGGCAAGACCGATCTGGCCGTGCAGACGGGCGACGGGGTGAAGGAGCCCCTGAACCGTCGCGCGACCATCGACATCAACTTCCAGTAAGCCGACCTCTCAGTCGGTCCGAACAAGGGAGAGCCCGGCGTCCGCGCCGGGCTCTTTCCGTTTCCGCCTCTCCCGCCGCACGCCTCCTGCCCCCTCTCGGAGATCCGCCGTGAAAAGCCCGCGCGCCTTCTTCAAGCCCCTCGCCATCGGCGCGCCGGAGCCGCGGCGCGAGCCGCCGGTGCGGGTGGAGCGGATGATCCACTTCGTGCCGCCGCACCTGGAGAAGGTCCGCGCCAAGGCGCCCGAACTCGCCCGAGAGGTGGACGTGGTGCTGGGCAATCTGGAGGACGCCATCCCGGCCGAGGCCAAGGCGGCGGCGCGGCGCGGCTTCGTGGAGATGGCCAACGCCTTCGACTTCGCAGCCGCCGGCGTGGGCCTTTGGACCCGCATCAATGCGTTGAACTCCCCCTGGCACCTGGACGATGTGCTGGAGATCGTGGCCGGGGTCGGCGACCGGCTGGACGTGATCATGGTCCCCAAGGTCGAGGGCCCGTGGGACATCCACTACATGGACCAGCTGCTGGCGCTGCTGGAGGCGCGGCACGGCCTGACCAAGCCCATCGGCCTGCACGCCCTTTTGGAAACGGCCGAGGGCGTGAACCGCGTGGAGGCGATCGCCGGCGCCTCGCCCCGCATGCAGGGCATCAGCCTGGGCCCCGCCGACCTCGCCGCCAGCCGCCAGATGAAGACGACCCGCGTGGGCGGCGGCCATCCCTTCTACAAGGTCATCGAGGATCCCCGCCCCGACGGCGGCCCCCGCGCGGGCGCCCAGCAGGACATCTGGCACTACACCTTCGCCAAGATGGTCGACGCCTGCGCCGCCCACGGCATCAAGGCCTTCTACGGCCCCTTCGGCGACATCGCGGACCTGGAGGCCTGCGAGCAGCAGTTCCGCAACGCCTTCCTGCTCGGCTGCGCCGGCGCCTGGACCCTGCACCCCAGCCAGATCGCGGTGGCCAAGCGCGTGTTCAGCCCCGACCCGACCGAGGTCGCCTTCGCCAAGCGCATCCTGGAGGCCATGCCGGACGGCTCAGGCGTCGCCATGCTGGACGGCAAGATGCAGGACGACGCCACCTGGAAGCAGGCCAAGGTGCTGGTCGACTGCGCCCGCCAGATCGCGGCCAAGGACCCCGACCTCGCCGCCGCCTACGGCTTCTAGGCGCGGGCGGGCCCGGCGGCTGCGGCCGCGACCTTGCGGCGCGGGAAGGGCGGCGAGAATAGTCCCGAAATCGCGTAGCACGATCCGCACGCTTCGAGCTGCACGGGCTTTTTGCTGTGCGATCGCGCAGGTCGTCATACTGCCCGCCTAGTCTGTTGTTAAAGGCGTTGGATTGCTGAAGGTAGAGTAAAAACCTTTGGAGACGGAGTCATCCCTGTCAAAATAGGACTCGTCTCCATTGCAAAGCAGCTTAAGACCTCTTCTTAAGAATGTAGGCCTCTGGTATGCGATTGATGGCCTCAGTCTTCCGGCTGCCGCCTAAGGCATAGGCCCGCTCAAGATACTCATAGACTGCTGGGTCGTCACATACATGACTGCCTCGGTCGAACCTCCTCACCGTCCATGCGTAGAGAGCGACGGCGTCGGACTTTTTTGTCCAAAAAACCTCCAACTGGTTTTGGGAGAAGTAGTGCAAGACGCATGCCACCTGAATAGGTTCAACAACGACGCCATCTGCTCGCCGTAACCTTTGCAAAAAGGATGAAAACTCATACTCGTCGGGAGACTGGCCAGGGGTGCGAACGGGGCATGTTTTTGGTGCTAACTCTTGACCGGGAAGCCATGTGGCATGCCGAACAACAATCGATTTCGGCCAAGGCTCAGCGCGCGCTGCTGAGCAGCAAAGAGCGAGAGCTGCACCAACGACCAGCTTCACCGCTGCCTCCCCGCCTCGGCCTACGCTTTCGCGACGGGAGACCACAGCTCATCGATCACACGGCGGCGGCCGGTCACGACTTCGGCCGTGACCTGCAGTCCGGGGGTCAGTCTGACGACCTCGCCGTTCACCTTGATCGCCCCGCCAGCTTCAACCGCAAGGGGAACACCAAGCCACGGTCTGGTCAACGGCGCTTCGCAGGAAACCTGTTCAACCGCGCCGAACCCGATGTCGCGGTCCAAGAGCAGCGCTTCGGCGTCCAGGCCCTCGCCCTCGCGGACGATCGCGCCTGGACGGTTGCAGCCGGCGGCCAGGGCGGCTAAGCGCGCCGCAACGGGCAAACCAGCACCTCATAGCCTCACGCCGACGGAGGGGGACCGCCATGACCGCGCACCATCCGTCGCTGGCGGCCGCGCCCGAGCGCCGCTTTCGCATCAACGTTTGGGATTTCCTGGTTTTCGCGCTGGTGATCGGGGCGCTGGCCCTGGTCGCGTTCGGCGGGCGCCAGACGGTGCAGCCGCTGGACACGGTGACGCGCGCGCCCCTGTCGCTCGACCCGGTCAACCTGCCCAACTACGCGCTTCGCACCACCCTGCGCATGCTGGCCGCGATGGGGCTGAGCCTACTCTTCACCTTCGTCTATGGCGCGGCGGCGGCGAAGAGCCGGCGGGGCGAGATGATCCTGATCCCGCTGCTCGACGTGCTGCAATCGGTGCCGATCCTGGGGTTCTTGTCCTTCACGGTGACCGGCTTCATGAGCCTGTTCCCCGGCAATGTGCTGGGCGTGGAGCTGGCGGCGATCTTCGTGATCTTCACCAGCCAGGCCTGGAACATGGCGTTCAGCTTCTACTATTCGCTGAAGACGGTGCCCAAGGACCTGAAGGACGCCTCGGACTCGCTGAGGCTCGGGGCCTGGTGGCGGTTCTGGATCCTGGAGGCGCCCTATGCCGCGCCCGGCCTGATCTGGAACGCCATGATGTCCATGTCGGGGGCCTGGTTCTTCGTGGTGGCGTCCGAGGCGATCAGCGTGGGGCGCACCACCATCGCCTTGCCGGGCGTGGGCTCCTATGTGCAGCTCGCCATCGACCATGGAGACATGAAGGCGGTCGGCTGGGCGGTGCTGACCATGCTGATCGTGATCCTGATCTACGACCAGCTGCTGTTCCGCCCCCTGGTGGCCTGGTCGGAGAAGTTCCGGGTGGACATGTCCGCCGTGTCCCAGGGGCCGCCGCCGCAGTCCTGGTTCCTCGACTTCATCCAGCGCGCCCAGCTCGCCAAGCGGGTCTGGACGCCGGTGGGGCGGGTCGTGCACCGGCTCCAGCGCATCCGTTTCGCCGAGTTCCGGATGCCGCCCGCCGTGGCCGACGTGTGGGCCAGCCGCAAAGCCGATTATGCCCTGGCGAGCGTGATGGGGCTGTTGGCGCTCTACGCCGCCTTTAAGGTGGTCGCCTATGTCGGGACGGGCGTCGGCTGGGGCGAGCTGCCGCGGGTGGTGGGCCTGACCGGCCTGACCCTGATCCGGGTGATCGTGCTGCTTGTGGTCGCGAGCCTGATCTGGGTGCCGATCGGCGTTTGGGTCGGCCTTCGCCCCAAGCTGGCGGAGGTGGTCCAGCCGCTGACCCAGTTCGCGGCGGCCTTCCCGTCCAACCTGCTCTTCCCCGTGTTCGTCCTGGCGATCGTGGCGACGCACGCCAACGCGGACATCTGGCTCTCGCCCCTGATGATCCTGGGCGCGCAGTGGTACATCCTGTTCAACGTCATCGCCGGCGCCTCGAGCTTCCCCGCCGACATGCGCGAGGCGACCGCGAGCCTCGGCATCAAGGGCTGGCCCTGGTGGCGCAAGGTGATGCTGCCGGCGATCTTCCCGAGCTATGTGACCGGCGCGCTGACCGCCTCGGGCGGGGCGTGGAACGCGGCCATCGTGGCGGAGGTGGCGAGCTGGCGCGACACGCGTCTGGAAGCCCACGGCATCGGGGCCTACATCGCCGACGCCACCGCCAAGGGCGACTTCCCGCGCATCACCCTGGGGGTCGCGGTCATGGCGCTCTTCGTGGTGCTGCTGAACCGGTATTTCTGGCGGCCCGTCTTCGCCTATGGCTCGCGCAAGCTCGGACTGGCCTGAGATGGACCGGCTGCAGCTCTATCGGCGCCGCGCGCCTGACCGCGACTGAGGAGGAGGATCCCGCCATGACCGACACGGCCCTGAAGCTCCGCCCCCAAGTCGCGCCCGAGCCCCGGACCGGCCAGCCCCTGCTCGAGATCCGAAACTTGCGCCAGGTCTACAAGAAGGGCGCGGGCCTGGGCGACCTGGTGGTGCTGGACGGCGTGGATCTCACGCTCAGGCCCGGCGAGATCGTGGGCCTGCTGGGCCGCTCGGGGTCGGGCAAGTCGTCCCTGCTGCGCATCATCGCCGGGCTGAACCGCCCCGCCGGCGGCGAGGTGATCTGGCGCGGCAAGCCCCTGGACGGCCCGACCGAGGGCATCGCCATGGTGTTCCAGAGCTTTGCGCTCTTTCCCTGGCTGACGGTGCTGGAGAACGTGGAGATCGGCCTGGAGGCGCTCGGCGTCGGGCCCGAGGAGCGCCGCCGGCGCGCCTTGCAGGGCATCGACCTGATCGGCCTCGACGGGTTCGAGAGCGCCTATCCGAAGGAACTGTCGGGGGGCATGCGCCAGCGGGTCGGCTTCGCCCGCGCCCTGGTCCTGGCGCCGGAGCTGCTTCTGCTCGACGAGCCGTTCTCCGCCCTGGACGTGCTGACGGCGGAGACGCTGCGCACCGACCTCGTGGAGCTCTGGCAGGAGAAGCGGCTGCCCATCTCCTCCATGCTGCTGGTCACCCACAGCATCGAGGAGAGCGTGCTGATGTGCGACCGGGTGGTGATCTTCGCGTCCAACCCGGGGCGGATCGCCGCCGAGATCAAGATCGACCTCGCCCATCCGCGCAGCCGCCACGACGAGGCCTTCAACCGCATCGTGGACCAGATCTACGGCCTGATGACCAATCCGGCCAACCTGGCCAAGCCCGCCGCGGGCGCTTCGGCCCAGCCCGAGCAGTCCAAGCCCGGCATGAGCCTGGTGCTGTCCAACGTCGCTACCACCGACCTCGCCGGCCTCATGGAGACCCTGACGGGGGAGCCCTTCAGCGGCCGGGCGGACCTGCCCGAGCTCGGCGACTACCTGAACATGGAAGTCGACGAGCTCTTCCCCATCGTGGAGACGCTGCAGCTGTTCCGCTTCGCCGAGGTGGCGCATGGCGACATCCGCCTGACCGACGCCGGCCGCCGCTTCGTCGACAGCGACGTGGACCAGCGCAAGCGCATCTTCCGCGACCACCTCTTGCAGTACGTGCCGATCGCCGCCCTGATCCGCCGGGTGCTGGACGAGCGGCCGGCCCACCGCGCGCCCTATCGCCGCTTTTCGGAAGAGCTGGAGGACTTCATGAGCGAGGCCTTCGCCGAAGAGACCCTGGACGCGGTGATCAACTGGGGCCGCTACGCCGAGCTCTTCGCCTATGACGAGGACACCCAGGGCTTCAGCCTGGAGAACCCGACCTGAGGGGCCCCGCCTTTGTTCCGTCGGGAACTGGGGCTAAGGCTGAAGACCGGCGAGGCGCGGCGCGGCGAAGGAGGCTTCATGACCCGGTGGCGTAGCTTGGGGCTGGCGGCGGTTGCGCTTCTGGCCGGGGCGGCGGCGGCGTCCGGGACGGCGCGGGCCGAAGGCGAGTCCGGCGCGATCCTGCCCGGCTGGTGGGAGTACACCAGCAATGTCCTGGGGGGGCTGCAGTCCAAGACCGACCGCTGGTGCGTGAAGCCCGAGGAGGTGGACCGCATCGTCGCGGGCCCGAGCAACCGGCACTACCGCTGCACCTATCCCGTGCGCGAGGTGGGCGGCGGGCGCATTCGGCTCGAGGGCGTCTGCATCAGCAAGCACGGGCGCGAAGTGCCGGTGACGGCGTCGGGCGCCTATACGCCGACGAGCTTCAAGCTCAGCGGAACGGCGCGGCCCTTCGGCGTGCCGGTGCCGGCCTCGATCCGCGCCCATCGCCTCGCCGAGGCCTGCCCCGCGCCGTCCGCCAAGCCCTAGGCCACCGCCCGGGTCGCGCCCGCGATGAAGCCGCCGCCCAGCACGCGCGTGGGCCGGTCGGGGGCATAGAGCACGCAGGCCTGTCCCGGCGAGACGCTGTCTTCCGGGGCGTCGAAGACCACCGCCACCGCCTCGTCGCGCAGCGCCAGGCGGGCAGGGGCGGGCTCCCGGGTGGAGCGCACCCGCGCCAGCACGGGCAGGCCCGCGCTGGCCGCATCCTTAATCGCCGGCGCGTCTCCCAGCCAGTTGGTCTCCTTCAAGGTCAGCTCGGCGGTGAGCAGCGCCTCGCGGGGGCCGACCACCACGCGCCGGCGCTCAGGGTCGAGGGCAACCACGAACAGGGGCTCGCCGACGGCGATGTTCAGCCCCCGCCGCTGGCCGACGGTGAAGCGCGTCACGCCCGCGTGCTCGCCCAGCACCCGGCCGTCGAGGTGCACGATCTCCCCCCGCCCCGCCGCGTTCGGCCGCAGCTTGTCGATCAGGGTGGCGTAGTTGCCCTCCGGCACGAAGCAGATGTCCTGGCTGTCCGGCTTGGTCGCCACCGACAGGCCGAGCTGAGCGGCCGCCTCGCGCACGGCGGGCTTGGGCAGGTCCCCGAGGGGAAAGCGCAGATAGGCCAGCTGCTCGCGGGTGGTGGCGAACAGGAAATAGCTCTGGTCCCGCGCGGGATCGCGCGCCCGATGCAGCTCCGGCCCGTTCGGCCCGTCCAGGCGGCGGACGTAGTGCCCGGTCGCCAGCGCCTCCGCCCCGAGGTCGCGCGCCACGTCCAGCAGGTCGCGGAACTTGACCGTCTGGTTGCAGCGGACGCAGGGGATCGGCGTCTCGCCCCGCAGATAGGCGTCGGCGAAGTCGTCGATCACGCTCTCGCGGAACCGGCTTTCGTAGTCCAGCACATAGTGCGGGATGCCGATGCGCTCGGCGGCCAGCCGGGCGTCGCGGATGTCCTGGCCCGCGCAGCAGGCGCCCGCCTTCTTCACCGCCGCCCCGTGGTCGTAGAGCTGCAGCGTCACGCCCACGACCTCGTAGCCGGCGCGGCTGAGCAGGGCCGCCGTGACGGTGGAATCGACGCCGCCGGACATGGCCGCGACCACGCGCGCGCCCTGCGGCAGAGCGGTCGCGGCGCGTGCGGCGTCCAGGACGGTCAGGTCGGGCGCGAGGTCCAGGGCCATGCGCGCCTATCTAGGCCGCTTCCGCCGTTTCCGCCACGCGCACCGCCGCGCGCCGGCCTCCCCGAAGCGGAACCGCCCCGACGGCTTCCTGAAGGCGCTGGTGACCCTGTGAGCGCCGCCGCGACCCTGGCCGCCCCGGCGCCGCAGTGCGCGACCGCCCGGCCCCGCGTGGCCTTCCTGGGCGTCGGGTCGAAGACTATGCGGTCGCATTCCTGAGGCTGGCAGGCGGCGCCGTGGTGCGCCTGGCCTGCTCATGGCGGCTGCACGCGGGGCAGGACGCGGTGATCGCGGCCGAGCTCTACGGCGAGCATGGCGGACTGGACGGCGAGCACGCCGGGCGACACGTGATCCAGCTGAACGGCCCGGCGGTGGCGGCCCATGCGCGCTTTCCCGCGCCGACGGTCGGCGTCTGTCACTCCTGCCTGGCGACTGGTGGCGAGCGGTGAGGGGCGATACGCCGTGGCCGGAGGACTTCGCCTGGCGGGCGGAGACGACCCGCGCCGGTTACCTCGCCTGCGACGCCCTGGTCGCCCCGAGCCAGGCGTTCGCCGCGACCACCCGCGAGGCTCACGACCTGCCGCGCCCGCCGCTCGCCGTCCTGAACGGCCGCGTCTCGCCGTTCACGGAGCAAGAGCGCCAGCGCCCCCGCCCCGGTCGTGTTCACCGCCGGGCGCCTCTGGGACGAGGGCAAGGATATCGCGACCCTGGCCCTATCCGGAGCTGAGCTCCACGCCCTTCGGCCCCGAGGAGGACCTTGCGGCCCTGACCGCGGGCGCGGACGCGGTGATCGTGCACGAATGGAACGCGCCTGAGCTGGTCGCGCGCCTGGGGGCGCTGCGGCGAGGCGGCGCACGGTTCACCCTGCTGTCCTCTACCTCTCGTTCACGGGCGGGCCGACGCTGGACTTCATCGAGCGGCGCTACGGCTCCCCCGCGGCGCGGCCGCTCTATTGCAGCGTGGACCCGCACGCCTATCGGCCCCAGCCCGAGGCGACCCGCTGGGACCTGAGCTACCTCGGCACCTACAGCCCCGATCGCCAGCCGATGCTGGACCGCCTGCTGGTCGAGGTCGCCCGGCGCGCGCCCGAGCTCAGGTTCTGCGTCGCCGGTCCGCAGTATCCGGACGACATCGCCTGGCCCGCCAATGTCGAGCGTCTGCACCACGTACCCCCGGCGGAGCACCAGGCCTTCTATTCGGCGAGCCGCTACACCCTGAACGTGACCCGCGCCGACATGATCGCGGCAGGCTGGAGTCCGAGCGTAAGCCTGTTCGAGGCGGCCGTCTGCGCCTGCCCTATCGTGTCGGACCGGTGGGAGGGCTGGACCAGCTGTTCGCGCCCGAGCGTGAGATCGTCCTGGCCGACCGCCCCGAGGGCGTGCTGGCGCGGCTGCGCGACCCGGACCCCGACCGCGCCCGCCGACAGGGCGAGGCCGCGCGCACGCGCGTGCTGGAGGCCCACACGGCGGCCCATCGCGCCGAGGCGCTGGAGCGCTACTTCGGGGAGGCGCGGGCGCGGCGCGCCAACCCCGCGCCCCTCGCCGCGGCGGAGCGACCCGCGTTCCGCGCGCCCCGCTTCCCTAACGCCTCGTTTACCAAGCGCCCGGTAATTCCTGCCTAGCGGCCCCCATCCGGGCGGGGCGCGACGAGGGTGGGCGTGGAGTCTCTGCTGCAGCAGGTTCGGGCGTTTGGGATCGGCCGGGTGGTCGCGATCCTGGGCGCGTCCGCGGGCGTCGCGGCGATCCTGATCGCCATGATGCTGCGCGTGGGCGGCGAACCCAAGGCCCTGCTCTACGCCAACCTCGACCTGAAGGAGGCCGGCCAGATCACCGGCGCTCTCGACGGGGCGGGGATCAAGTACGAGCTGAAGGGCGACGGCTCCACCATCTTCGTGGACCGCAACCAGGTGGCCTCGGCGCGCCTGATGCTGTCGGGCAAGGGCCTGCCGACCTCGGGCTCCGTCGGCTACGAGATCTTCGACAGCGCGCCGGCGCTCGGCCAGACCGACTTTGTCCAGCAGCTGAACCGGCAGCGGGCGCTGGAAGGCGAGCTCGCCCGCACCATCCGCGCCATCCAGGGCGTGCAGTTCGTGCGCGTGCACCTGGCTATGCCCAGGCGTGAGCTCTTCCAGCAGGACAGCGAGGCGCCCTCCGCTTCGGTGTTCGTGACCACCGGCGCGCGGGGCCTCAGCGCCGAACAGGTGCGCGCGATCCGCAACCTGGTCTCAGGCGCGGTGCCCGACATGAAGGCCGAGCGCGTGGCGGTCATGGACGGCCAGGGCGAGCTCCTAGCCGGGGAGGGCGACGCCTCGCCCTCGGCGGGCGGGGCCGGGCAGCGCAACGAGGTCGAGGAGCGCCTGCGCCGCACGGTCAAGGACATCGTGGAGGGCGTGGTCGGGCCGGGCAAGGCGCGGGTGCAGGTGACCGCGGACCTCGACCTCTCCCGCGTGACCCTGCAGGAGGAGAAGTTCGACCCCGAAGGCCAGGTGGTCCGCTCCACCCAGACCTCCACCCAGAACGCCAAGGAGCTGAAGCCCGCCACCGCCGGCCAGGTTTCCGCCTCCCAGAACGTGCCCTCCACCCAGGCGAGCGGGACCGCCTCGGACCAGTCCGCCTCCACCAGCGGCCAGAATGAGGAGACCACCAACTACGAGATCAGCCGCACCACGCGCACCGAGATCCAGGAGCCGGGCCGCATCAAGCGCCTGTCGGTCGCTGTCGCGGTGGACGGGATCACCGCCCCGGGCAAGGGCGGCAAGCCGGGCCCCTACACCCCTCGCTCCGCCCAGGAGATGCAGCGCATCGAGCAGCTGGTCCGCTCCGCCGTGGGCGCGGACGACAAGCGCGGCGACCAGGTGCAGGTCGTCAACGTCCGCTTCGACCATGGTGACCTGACGCCGGAGGGGGTGAGCGCCGCCTCGGCGCTGAACTTCGACAAAAACGACATCATGCGCGGTGTGGAGCTGGCCGTGCTGCTGGTCGTCGCGGCGCTTCTCATCCTCTTCGTCGTGCGCCCCCTCTTCCGCGCGACGGCCGGCATGGCCGGGCCGGGGGGCGGGCTGCTCGCAGGCCCGGCCTTGGCGGCGGCCGGCCAGGGGGCGAGCGTGGCGGCCCTCACCGCCCAGGGCTACAGCCCCGAGGCGGCCCAGCAGCTGGCGCTGGCGTCCAACCCGTCCAACCTGATCGAGCAGCGCATCGACATCGCGCGCATCGAGGGGCAGGTGAAGGCGTCCTCCGTCAAGCAGGTCGCCGAGTTCGTCGAAAAGCACCCGGAGGAGAGCGTCTCCATCCTCCGCAGCTGGCTGCATGAGCGCTGATGGCCACCCTCGCGCGCAAACGCCCCTCCATCGAGGACGCCAAGCGGCTGAGCGGGCCCGAGAAGGCCGCCGTCGTGCTGCTGGCGCTGGGCGAAGAGCATACGCAGATCTGGTCCCAGCTCGACGAGGAGGAGATCAAGGAGATCTCCGCGGCCATGTCGAGCCTTGGCACGGTCTCCGCCACGGTGGTGGAGGCGCTTCTGCTGGAGTTCGTCTCCGGCATGAGCGGCACGGGCTCGATCATGGGCTCCTTCGAGCAGACCCAACGCCTGCTCTCGTCCTTCCTGCCCGGAGACAAGGTCGAGACCCTGATGGAGGAGCTCCGCGGGCCGGCGGGGCGGACCATGTGGGACAAGCTCGGCAACGTGAACGAGGCCGTGCTCGCGAACTATCTGAAGAACGAATACCCCCAGACCGTCGCCGTGGTGCTGTCCAAGGTGAAGGGCGAGCACGCCGCCCGCGTCCTAGCCGCCCTGCCGGAGGACTTCGCCCTGGAATGCGTCCAGCGCATGCTGCGCATGGAGCCGGTGCAGCGCGAAATCCTGGACAAGATCGAGCAGACGCTGCGCACCGAGTTCATGTCCAACCTTGCGCGCACCTCCAAGCGCGACAGCCACGAGATGATGGCGGAAATCTTCAACAACTTCGACCGCCAGACCGAAAGCCGCTTCATCGCCGCCCTGGAAGAGCGCAACCGCGAGTCCGCCGAGCGCATCCGCGCCCTGATGTTCGTCTTCGAGGACCTGAACAAGCTCGATCCCGGCGGGGTGCAGACCCTGCTGCGCACGGTGGAGAAGGGCCAGCTGGCGCTGGCGCTGAAGGGCGCGTCCGACAGCCTGCGCGAGATGTTCTTCTCCAACATGAGCGAACGCGCCGCCAAGATCATGCGCGAGGACATGGAGAGCATGGGCCCCGTGCGCCTGAAGGATGTGGACCAGGCGCAGATGGCGATGGTGCAGGTCGCCAAGGACCTCGCCGCGAAGGGCGAGATCATGCTGGCGAGCTCGGGCTCCGAAGACGAGCTGATCTACTGACATGACCAGCCAGCCCCGCCCCTTCACCTTCGACACGATCTTCGACGGCGACCGGGTCATCGCGCCGGCGCGACCCAGGCGCGTCTTCACCGAGGCGGACCTGGAGCAGGCGCGCGCCGAGGGCTTCGCCGCCGGCCAGGCCAGCGCGGCGGCGCAGGCGGAGGCCGAGGCCGCCGACGCCCTGAACCGGCTGGCGGCGGACACGCGGGCGGCGCTGTCGGCCCTGACCGCCCTGGCCCATGAGCACCGCACGGGCTCCGCCGAGCTGGCCCTGGCCTGCGGACGGGCGATCGCGGACGCGGCGCTGGCGCGCTTCCCCGAAGCGCCGCTGGCGGCGGCGCTGGACGCCCTGGCGCGGGAGGTCGAGGGCCGGCCGCGCCTGGCGCTGCGGGTCGATGCGGCCCTGGCCGAGCGCCTGGGCGCGGTGCTGACCCGCATGGCGGAGGACATCGGCTTCGCCGGCCAGGTGGTGGTCAAGCCCGACGCCCTGCCCCACCCCGCCGCCTTCGCCTTCGACTGGGGCGAGGGGCGCGCCGCCTTCGACCCCGCCGCCGCCGCCGCCCGCGTCGCCGCCGCCCTCGCCGAGGCGCTGGCGGCGGAGGGCCTTCACGCCGAACCCCCGATCCGCCTGGAGCCCGCGCCATGAGCGACATTCCCCTGGAGGAGTTTCCGGAGACGGACAACGCCCTCGTGTCGCTGGACGACGAGGGCGAGAAGTCCGCCACCGACCTCGCTCCCGTCTTCGACGTACCTGTCCGCATCTCCGCAGTGCTGGGCAAGGCGAGCCTGCCGGTGGCCCAGCTGCTGAAGCTCGGCGCCGGCAGCGTGCTGGAGCTCGACCGCAAGGTCGGCGAGGCCATCGACATCTATGTCAACAACCGCCTGATCGCCCGCGGCGAGGTCGTCGTCGTGGACGAGCGCCTGGGCGTGACCATGACGGAAATCATCAAGGACGGGGACGCGTCGTCATGAGACTGCTCGTCGTGGGCCGCTTGCACGGCCAACTCTCCGCGGCCGTCAGGCTGGCCATGGCCGCAGGGGCCAAGGTCGCGCATGTCGACACCCCGGCCCAGGCGACCGCAGCGCTCCGCGCCGGACAGGGCGCGGAGCTGCTCATGGTCGACTACGAGCTCGACATCGCGGGCCTGATCGCCGCCAACGAGGCCGAGCGCATCCGCGTGCCTGTGGTGGCCTGCGGCGTAGGCGCGGATCCGGCCAAGGCCGCGGCGGCGATCCGCGCCGGCGCCAAGGAGTTCATCCCGCTCCCCCCCGACCCGGACCTGATCGCCGCCGTGCTCGCCGCGGTCTGCGACGACGAGCGGCCGCTGATCGCCCGCGACCCGGCCATGCAGCGGGTGATCGCGCTCGCCGACCAGGTCGCGCCGGCCGACGCCTCCATCCTCATCACCGGCGAGAGCGGCGTGGGCAAGGAGGTGCTGGCTCGCTACCTGCACCGCAAGAGCCGGCGCGCCGACAAGCCCTTCGTCAGCGTCAACTGCGCGGCCATCCCGGAGAACCTGCTCGAGAGCGAGCTCTTCGGCCACGAGAAGGGCGCCTTCACCGGGGCGCTGGCCCGGCGCGTCGGCAAGTTCGAGGAGGCCAACGGCGGCACCCTGCTGCTGGACGAGATCAGCGAGATGGACGCGCGGCTCCAGGCCAAGCTGCTGCGCGCCATCCAGGAGCGCGAGATCGACCGCGTGGGCGGGTCCAAGCCCGTGAAGGTCGACATCCGCATCCTGGCGACCTCCAACCGCGACCTGGCGCAGGCGGTCCGCGAGGGGACGTTCCGCGAGGACCTGCTTTATCGCCTGAACGTGGTGAACCTGCACCTGCCGGCGCTGCGCGAGCGGCCGGGCGACATCGCCGCCCTCGCCGAGCACTTCGCCCGCAAGTACGCCGCCGCCAACGGCCTGGCCGATCGGCCCCTGGCCGAAGAGACGCGCCGCCGGCTGCTGCAGCACCGCTGGCCCGGCAATGTGCGCGAGCTGGAGAACGCCCTGCACCGCGCGGTCCTGCTGAGCGCGGGGCCGCAGATCGAGCCGGAGGCGCTGCGCCTGCCCGACGGCCAGCCCCTCGCCGGCGGCGCGCTGCCCGCCGACCCCGCCGCCCGCACCGCCAGCCGCGCCGCTGAGGCCGCTGACGCCGTCGCCCGCGCCTTCGTCGGCCAGACGGTGGCCGCCATGGAGCAGCAGCTGATCCTGGACACCCTGGCGCACTGCCTCGGCAACCGCACCCATGCGGCCAACATCCTTGGCATCTCGATCCGGACGCTGCGCAACAAGCTGAAGGAATACTCCGAGGCCGGCGTGTCTGTCCCGCCGCCGCCCGCACCCGGCGCCTATGCGGCGGCGTGAGCGCTCAAGCAGCGGCGAGCGGCTGAGCCTGGCGGCGAGGGCGGCGGCCCATGGCTGAGACCGGCATCGCCGCGGGGCTGAGCACGGCGTGGGGGCAGCGGCTGACGCCGCGCGAGGCCTGGGGCTGGATCGCGCGGGGCGAGGTGGGCCTCGCCGTCGGCGTGATCGGCATCGTCGTGCTGCTGATCCTGCCCCTGCCCGGGCTGGTGCTGGACGGCCTGCTTGCGGTCTCGATGACCTCGGCGGTGCTGATCCTGATGACGACGCTGCTGATGAAAAAGCCGCTCGACTTCAGCGCCTTCCCGACGGTCCTGCTCGTCGCCACGCTTTACCGGCTCGGGCTGAACGTCGCCTCCACGCGCCTGATCCTGGGCCACGGACACGAGGGCGGCGAGCCCGCCGGCGCCATCATCCAGGCGTTCGGCAAGCTGATGATGCAAGGCAACTTCGTCATCGGCGTCATCCTGTTCGCGATCCTGGTGATCGTGAACTTCGTGGTGATCACCAAGGGCTCGACCCGCATCGCCGAGGTGGCCGCGCGCTTCAGCCTGGACTCCATGCCCGGCAAGCAGATGGCCGTGGACGCGGACCTGTCCTCCGGCCTGATCGACCAGGCGGAGGCCAAGCGGCGGCGCAAGGAGCTGGAGCAGGAATCGGCCTTCTTCGGCGCCATGGACGGCGCGTCCAAGTTCGTGCGCGGCGACGCGGTGGCGGGCCTGATCATCACCGGCATCAACATCGTCGGCGGCATCCTGATCGGGGTGCTGCAGCATCACGTCAGCCTGGCCCAGGCTGCCTCGACCTATACGGTGCTCACCATCGGCGAGGGCCTGGTCAGCCAGGTGCCGGCCCTGATCATCTCGATCGCGGCGGGCTTTCTGGTGTCCAAGGCCGGGGTCGAGGGCTCCGCCGACAAGGCGCTGGTGGCCCAGCTCGCCACCAACCCGATCAGCCTCGGCATGGTGTCCACCGCCGCAGGCGTGATCGGCATCATCCCCGGCATGCCGCTCGCGCCCTTCGCGGTCATTGCGCTGGGGGCCGGCGTCCTGGCCTGGCGCCGCTCGCGCAAGCCCAAGGTCGATCCCGCCGCCGCGGAGGGGCCGGCCGAGGCGGCGGAGGAGCCCATCGCCGCGACCCTGGCCATCGACGACGTCAAGATCGAGCTCGGCTACGGCCTGCTGACCCTGATCAACGACCTGGAGGGCCGCCGCCTGACCGACCAGATCCGCGCCCTTCGCCGGTCGCTGGCGGCGGAATACGGCTTCGTGATGCCGGCCGTGCGAATTCTGGACAACATGCGGCTGCCCACTCACGGCTACGCCATCCGCATCAAGGAGATGGAGGCGGGGCGGGGCGAGGTGCGGCCGGGCTCGCTGATGGCCATGGACCCGCGCGGGGGCCAGGTCGAGCTCCCCGGGGAGCACGGGCGTGAGCCCGCCTTCGGCCTGCCCGCGACCTGGATCGACGAGAGCCTGCGTGAGGAGGCGACCTTCCGGGGCTACACCATCGTGGATCCCGCGACCGTGCTGACCACGCACCTGACCGAGATCTTGAAGGACAACATGGCCGACCTGCTCTCCTATGCGGAGGTGCAAAAGCTGCTGCGCGAGCTCGGCCCCGAACAGAAGAAGCTGGTCGACGACCTGATCCCGAACGTGATCACGGCGGCGACGCTGCAGCGCGTGCTGCAGGCGCTCCTGAAGGAGCGGGTCTCGATCCGCGATCTGCCCTCCATCCTGGAGGCGCTGGGCGAAGCGGCGCCGCACACCTCGGGCGTGACCGCGCTGGTGGAGCACGTCCGCAGCCGCCTGGCGCGCCAGCTCTGCTGGGCCAACCGCGCCGAGGACGGGGCCCTGCCCATCGTGACCCTGTCGCCGGAATGGGAAGCCGCCTTCGCCGACGCCCTGATCGGCCAGGGCGAGGACCGCCAGCTGGCGCTCGCCCCCTCGCGGCTGCAGAGCTTCATCGCGGGCGTGCGCGACGCGTTTGATCGCGCCGCCCAGCTGGGCGAGACGCCGGTCCTGCTCACCTCCGGCCAGATCCGCCCCTACGTCCGCTCCATCATCGAGCGGGTGCGCGGCCAGACCCAGGTCATGAGCCAAAACGAGGTGCACCCCCGCGTGCGCCTGCGCACGGTGGGCGTGGTCTAAGCCCTAAGGAGCAGGGCTCAGGCGGCGCGCTCGGCCGAAGGCTGGGCGGACTGGTCCGCCTCCCGCTTGGCCGGGCCCTGATAGTCGCCGTCGTTGAACCGGCGCCGGTCCGGGCCGACGTACATCTTGGCCTCGATCCAGTCGCGCGGCTTCAGCACCACGTTCTCCACGCGGCGGAACAGGTCCTTGGCCGTGTAGGGCTTGCGGAGGAACTCGTGCACGCCGGAGTCCCGCGCCGACTTGATCGAGGTCGCCGTCGCCTCCGCCGTCACCATGATGATCGGCGCCTTGCGGAAGGGCGATGTCGAGCGGCGCAGGCGCTGGGCGAACTCGCAGCCGTCGAGGTCCTGGCCCGCATATTCGGTGAAGACGATCTGAGGCTCCACCTCGCCCACCAGGTCCATGGCGCGCAGCGTCTTGGGCGCGGCCACGACCGAGCGCGCGCCCATGTCCTTCATCAGGTCGGCGAGCAGGCGCGCAGAGGCGGGCTGCGGCTCCACGATGAGCACGCGCTGGATGTGGGGCGCGATCTGGCGCAGGATCTTGGGGTCGGCGGCGAACACGCGGGCCTCCTGGGAGGGATCGGGATGTCCGCCGACCTTAGCCGGTCAAGGTTAAGGCGGGCTTTTCGCCCGCCCCCGCGTCATGGGCTGAAGGCGCGCGCCCCCGATCAGCCGCCGTCGCGGCTGGCGTATCGCCGCCTGCGCTCGCCGCCGGAGCCCTCGTCCTTGATGCGGTCCTGCTGTTCCTTCCAGTAGGCCATGCCGTCGCGGGGCTTGAAGATGGTGCGCGGCGCCCCGTCGCGGCGCGCGACGGCGAAGAGGTTGGTCTTGGGGTCGTAATAAAGGCGGTCGCCGTTGCGCGGCCGGGTCAGCTTCAGCACGCCCGCCGGCGGATGGTCGATGAACGCGTGCGTCTTGGTCAGGAAGTCGTTCAGGTCCTTGGCCCCGATCTCGCCCCCGGACCGCTCGAAGTGGTACTGCGCGTTCTCCTGGGCGGTGTGCTGGCGGTTGTCGCTCCACATCGGCTCGCCGTGGAACATCGGCACGGGACCGCGGGCGCGCCCGGCGTGCGACGGCGTGGGCGAGGCCTGGGCGCTGCCCGTCGCTCCCCGGTCGCAGCCGGCCAGGACCAGCGCCGCTCCGGCGCACAGGGCGGCGACGCCCCAAATTGATTTCGTCGTCATCGAGCAAGCCCCCACCTTTTTCCGAGTGCAACCTTAGCTTAACCATTCCAAGGCGCAAGCCGCCCTGAACGGGGCAGGCGCCGGGCGGGTGGTGCGCGGGGCGGCGTCCTTCTATATGCGGGGCTTTTCGCGCCGGGCGGTCGATCGGCCCCCCGGGCCCGCAACCACGCCACCGCCGGAGCGGCCATGCCGAGCTTGAACGAGATCCGTCGCGCCTACCTCGACTACTTCGAGGCCGCCGGGCACGCCGTGATCCCCTCCGCGCCGCTGGTGCCGAACGACCCGACCCTGCTCTTCGTCAATGCGGGCATGGTCCCGTTCAAGAACGTCTTCACCGGCCAGGAGAGCCCCCCGGCCCCGCGCGCGACCTCGTCCCAGAAGTGCGTGCGCGCGGGCGGCAAGCACAACGACCTCGACAACGTCGGCTATACGGCGCGCCACCACACCTTCTTCGAGATGCTGGGCAACTTCTCGTTCGGCGACTACTTCAAGGAGCGCGCGATCGAGTTGGCCTGGAGGCTGGTGCACAAGGAGTTCGGCCTGCCGCACGATCGGCTGCTGGTGACCGTCTATGCGCAGGACGAGGAGGCGGCCGGGCTCTGGCGGTCGATCGCCGGCCTGCCGGACTCCCGGATCATCCGCATCGCGAGCTCCGCCAATTTCTGGTCCATGGGCGACACCGGCCCCTGCGGCCCCTGTTCGGAGATCTTCTACGACCATGGCGCGCACATCCCGGGCGGGCCGCCCGGGAGCGCCGAGGAGGACGGCGACCGGTTCGTGGAGATCTGGAACCTCGTCTTCATGCAGTTCGATCAGGCGGCGGGCGGGGCGCGCACGCCCCTGCCCAAGCCCTCCATCGACACTGGGATGGGGCTGGAGCGCATCGCCGCGGTGCTGCAGGGCGTGCACGACAACTACGACATCGACCTCTTCCGCACGCTGATCGCCGCCTCCGAGGCTCTGACCGGCGTGAAGGCCGAGGGCGAGCGTGCGCCCTCGCACCGGGTGATCGCCGACCACCTGCGCGCGTCCGCCTTCCTGACCGCGGACGGCGTCTCGCCCTCCAACGAGGGGCGGGGCTATGTGCTGCGCAGGATCATGCGCCGGGCGATGCGCCACGCGCACCTGCTGGGGGCGAGCGAGCCCCTGCTCCACCGCCTGGCGCCCGTGCTGATCGCCGAGATGGGCGGCGCCTATCCGGAGCTCCGCCGCGCCGAGCCCGTGATCGTGGAGACCCTGCGCGGCGAGGAGGAGCGCTTCCGCCGCACCCTGGGCCGCGGCATGGCGCTGCTGGAGGAGGCCACCGCAGGGCTGGCCCCCGGCGCCCTGCTGGACGGGGAGACCGCCTTCAAGCTCTACGACACCTACGGCTTCCCGCTCGATCTCACTCAGGACGCCGTGCGGGCGAAGGGGCTGCACGTGGACCTGAGCGGCTTTGAGGACGCCATGGCGCGCCAGCGGGCCATGGGCCGCGAGGCCTGGGCGGGCTCGGGCGACCGCGGCGACGCCGGCCCGTGGAGCCGCCTGCGCGACCGCCTCGGCCCCACCGACTTCGTGGGCTACGACCAGTCGGAAGCCATCGGCGAGGTTCTGGCCCTGGTGCAGGACGGGGCGGAGATCGACCAGGCCGAGCCCGGCATGACGGTGGAGGTGCTGTTCGACCGCACGCCCTTCTATGCGGAAAGCGGCGGCCAGGCCTCGGATACGGGCGCGCTCGCCTGGCCGGGCGGCGCGGGCGAGCTCAAGGCGGTCGAGAAGCGCGCCGGCGACCTGCACGTGCACATCGTGGAGCTGACCGCCGGCCGCCTGGCCGTGTCCGACCGCGTGCACCTGAGCATCGACCAGGCGGCGCGCGCCCGCACCCGCGCCAATCATTCCGCCGCCCACCTCGTGCACGCGGCGCTCCGAAACGTGCTCGGGCCCCACGTCGCCCAGAAGGGCCAGATGGTCGACGCCGAGCGCATGCGCTTCGACTTCAGCCACGGCGGCCCGCTGACCTCCGAGGAACTGGCCCGCGTCGAGGCGGAGGTGAACGCCGTCATCCGCCAGAACGTCCCCGCCGTCATCAAGTCCATGGCGCCCCAGGCGGCCATCGAGGCGGGCGCCATCGCCCTCTTCGGCGAGAAGTACGGCGAGGAGGTCAGGGTGCTGACGCTCGGCCGGGCGCTCCAGGGCGAGGGCGACTATTCCGTAGAGCTCTGCGGCGGGACGCACGTCGCGCGCACGGGCGACATCGCGCTCTTCAAGATCATCTCGGAGACGGGCGTGGCGGCGGGCGTGCGCCGCGTGGAGGCGCTGACCGGAGAGGCGGCGCGTCTTTACCTTCTGGAGCGGGCGGCCGTGGCCGAGCGGCTGGGCGCGGCGTTGCGCACGCCCGTCGCCGACGTCGAGGCCCGGGTCGAGCAGCTGCTCGCCGAGCGCAAGCGGCTGGAGCGCGACCTGGCCGAGGCCAAGCGCAAGCTGGCGCTGGCCGGGGGCGGCGCGGGCGGCGCAGCCGAGGTGGAGGACCTCGGCGGCGTGCGCTTCACCGGCCGGGTGCTGGAAGGGGTGGACGGAAAGGGCCTGCGCCCGATCGTGGAGGACCTGCGCAAGCAAGCCGACGTGGTCGTGCTGGTCGGCGTCAACGACGGCAAGGCGGCCGTAGCGGTCGCCAGCGCCAGCCCCGCCCACAGCGCCGCGGACCTCGTGAAGGCGGCGGTCCAGGCCATGGGCGGCCAGGGCGGGGGCGGCAAGGCCGACTTCGCCCAGGGCGGCGCGCCGACGGCGGATCGGGCTGCGGACGGCCTTGCGGCGGTCAGAACGGTGCTCGCCGGAGGCTGAGCCGGCCCACCTTCGGATAACCAGCGTTCGTCTTGACTTCGAGACGGGTCGGCCGTATCACGGTGCCTGTTAGCACTCGCGTGTGTCGGCTGCTAACGGCCGCACCCCGAGGGCTTATCGGCTAACCCTCTGTTCAAAGTCAGGAGATCGACCATGGCGTTTCGTCCGCTTGGCGACCGCGTTCTCGTGAAGCGCGTTGATGAGGAGTCCAAGACCAAGGGCGGGATCATCATTCCCGACACCGCGAAGGAAAAGCCGCAGGAAGGCGAAGTCCTGGCCGTGGGTCCCGGCGCCCGCGACGAGGACGGCAAGCGCGTCGAGCTCGACGTGAAGGTCGGCGACCGGGTCCTTTTCGGCAAGTGGTCCGGCACCGAAGTGAAGATCGACGGCGAAGACCTGATCATCATGAAGGAAAGCGACATCCTCGGCATCGTCGAGGGCGCCGCCGCCCTGAAGGCCGCCGCCTAAGCCGCCCCGCGACAGCGCCAGCGTCAGGGACCGGACGAGCGCTGAGCTGAACGGACACATCGAAACCCGCCGCCGCCGGACACCGCCACGGGCGCAGTCACGTCGGCAGCGAACAACAAGGAGCCACTCTCATGGCAGCCAAAGACGTCTACTTCTCCTCCGACGCCCGCGAGCGGATGCTCCAGGGCGTGAATATCCTGGCCAACGCGGTGAAGGTCACGCTGGGGCCCAAGGGCCGCAACGTCGTGATCGAAAAGAGCTTCGGCGCGCCCCGCTCCACCAAGGACGGCGTGACGGTGGCCAAGGAGATCGAGCTCTCCGACAAGTTCCAGAACCTCGGCGCCCAGCTGATCCGCGAAGTCGCCTCCAAGACCAACGATAAGGCTGGCGACGGCACCACGACCGCCACGGTCCTGGCGCAGGCGATCGTCACCGAAGGCCTGAAGTCGGTCGCCTCGGGTCGCAACCCGATGGACCTGAAGCGCGGCATCGACAAGGCGGTCCTGACTGTCGTCGAACAGATCAAGTCGTCCTCCAAGAAGGTCACGACCAACCAGGAGATCGCTCAGGTCGGCTCCATCTCCGCCAATGGCGACAAGGAAATCGGCGACATGATCGCCCGCGCCATGGAGAAGGTCGGCAACGAGGGCGTGATCACGGTCGAAGAGGCCAAGAGCCTGGAGACCGAACTCGACGTCGTGGAAGGGATGCAGTTCGACCGCGGCTACCTGTCGCCGTACTTCATCACCAACGCCGACAAGATGGAGGCCGTCCTCGAAGAGCCCCAAATCCTGATCTTCGAGAAGAAGCTCTCCTCGCTGCAGCCCCTGCTGCCGGTGCTGGAAGCCGTCGTCCAGAACGGCCGTCCGCTGCTGATCATCGCGGAAGACGTCGAGGGCGAGGCCCTGGCCACCCTGGTGGTGAACAAGCTCCGCGGCGGCCTGCGCGTCGCGGCGGTGAAGGCTCCGGGCTTCGGCGACCGCCGCAAGGCCATGCTGGAGGACATCGCGATCCTGACCGGCGGCCAGGTGATCTCCGAGGACCTCGGCATCAAGCTGGAGAGCGTCACGCTCGACATGCTGGGCCGGGCCAAGAAGGTCACCATCACCAAGGACGACACCACCATCGTTGACGGCGCTGGCGAGCGCACGGGCATCGAAGGCCGTATCGCCCAGATCAAGCGTCAGATCGAAGACACCACCTCCGACTACGACCGCGAGAAGCTGCAAGAGCGCCTCGCCAAGCTGGCCGGCGGCGTGGCGGTGGTCCGCGTGGGCGGCTCCACCGAGGTCGAGGTGAAGGAGAAGAAGGACCGCGTCGACGACGCCCTCAACGCCACCCGCGCGGCGGTCGAGGAAGGCATCGTCCCCGGCGGCGGCGTGGCCCTGCTGAAGGCGTCCAAGGCCCTGGAAGGCCTGAAGGGCGAGAACGACGACCAGAACGCCGGCATCGCGATCATCCGTCGCGCGCTGCAGGCTCCCGTCCGTCAGATCGCCGAGAACGCCGGCGTGGAAGGCTCGATCGTTGTCGGCAAGCTGCTCGAGAACAACGACCCCTCGTTCGGCTTCAACGCCCAGACCGAAGAGTACGGCGACCTGGTGTCCCAGGGCGTCATCGACCCGGCCAAGGTGGTGCGCACCGCGCTCCAGGACGCCGCGTCGGTGGCCGGCCTGCTGATCACGACGGAAGCCGCCATCGTGGAAGCGCCGAAGAAGCAATCCGCGGCGCCGGCGATGCCGGGCGGCGGCATGGGCGACATGGACTTCTGATCCCCTCGCTCAGGGCCTTAACACAGCGGAGCCCCCGGTCGGCGACGGCCGGGGGTTTTCGTTGGCTTGAAGGGTGCGTCGAGCGACCTTCTCGGGTGATCCGCCCGGGCGAGACTCACGCCCGCATCTATCACCCCGCGGCGATGCAGGCGTTCCGCTGGCTCTACCCGGCCCCCGGGCGCGACGCCCTGAGGCCTCGCCGCGCTTGCAGCGACCGACGCGGAGCGCGATATAGCGGGCGGAAGCTGGCGGCGGGCGTGGCCCTCGCCAACCCGGTCAGGTCCGGAAGGAAGCAGCCGTAACGAGTTCCGCTGCGGGTCGTCGTCCAGCTTCCACCCTCTCACCTTCACCGCTGCGCGCTCTCGCCCCGGGCGCGACCCGCCCGCCCCCTTGCCGCGGCGGGCCCGCGCGGCGATGGTCAAGACCTCAAGACGAGCGCGCCGATGGACGACCTCTCCCCCGAGCTGGACGGCGACCTCGAAGAGGTCCGCGACCCCGACACCGAGGATATGTTCGGCGCGCCGACCGCCGCCCCCGCTGGCTCCCCCGCCGCCTCGCCGGCGGCCTCCGCCGCGTCGGAGACCGCCTACCAGGTGCTGGCGCGCAAGTACCGCCCGCGCACCTTTGAAGACCTGATCGGCCAGGAGGCCATGGTCCGCACCCTGGGCAACGCCTTCGCCACGGGACGCATCGCGCACGCTTTCATGCTGACCGGGGTGCGCGGCGTGGGCAAGACGACCACCGCCCGCCTGCTCGCCCGGGCGCTGAACTACGAGTCCGACGCCGTCCATCAGCCGACCCTCGACCTCGCTGTCGAGGGCGTGCACTGCCGCGCCATCATCGAGGGGCGGCACATGGACGTGCTGGAGCTCGACGCCGCCTCGCGCACGAAGGTGGACGAGATGCGCGAACTCCTGGACAGCGTGCGCTACTCGCCGGTGGAGGCGCGCTACAAGGTCTACGTCATCGACGAGGTTCACATGCTGTCGACGGCGGCGTTCAACGCGCTGCTGAAAACGCTGGAAGAGCCGCCGCCCCACGCCAAGTTCATCTTCGCCACCACCGAAATCCGCAAGGTGCCGGTAACCATCCTGTCCCGCTGCCAGCGGTTCGACTTGAGGCGGGTCGAGCCGGAGGTGCTGGTCAAGCGCCTGGAGGAGATCTGCGCGCGCGAGGGCGCCCATGTGGAGGGCGAGGGCCTGGCGATGATCGCCCGCGCAGCGGAAGGCTCGGTGCGCGACGCCCTGTCCCTTCTCGACCAGGCGATCGTGCAGGTCGACCGCGGCCAGATCGTCACCGCCGCCTTGGTGCGCGACATGCTGGGGCTGGCGGACCGCTCCGCGACCATCGGCCTGTTCGAGCACCTGATGCAGGGCCGGGCGGGCGAGGCGCTGCAGGCCTTCCGCAGCCTCTATGGCTTCGGGGCGGACCCGGCCGTGGTCATGCTCGACCTCCTGGAGCACGCGCACGGCGCCTCTGTGGCCAAGGCGCTGGGGCCGGGGGCGCTCGCCCTGCCCGGCGACCAGGCCGCCCGGCTGGCCGCGTTGGGGGCGACAGCTTCGGCGGGCAGCCTCTCGCGCGTCTGGCAGATGCTGCTGAAGGCCTATGAGGAGGTGCGCCGGGCGCCCGAGCCGGCCTCGGCCGTCGACATGGCCCTGATCCGGATCGCCTACGCCGCCGACCTGCCGGGGCCGGAGGAGGCGCTGCGGCGGCTGCAGAACGGCGAGGCGCCCGCCGCTGTCGGACCTGCGCCCTCTGCGGCCCCGAGCGGCGTCCCTCGGGCGCAAGCGGCGGGGGCGCGGGCGCCGCCTTGACCGCCGCGGCGCCGAACCTGCGCACCGTGCCGGCCGGGGAGGCCCAGGCGGCGCTGCAATCCTTCGACCAGATCCTGTCCCTGATCGCCGCCAAGCGCGACCCGGTGCTGACGCTCGACGTGCAGCGCTTCGTCCGGCCCGTGGAGGTCAAGCCCGGCGTCTTTTCCTTCACCCTCGTGCAGGGCGCGCCCGCGAACCTGCCGCACCGCCTCTCCGCCAAGCTGAAGGAGTGGACCGGCCGGCCCTGGATGATGGACGTGCGCACCGACGTCGCGGGCGAGGAGACCGTCCACGAGCGGGAGCGGCGCGAGGCCGCTGAGGCCCAGGCGGCGCTGGAGCGCGACCCCTTCGTGCTGGCGCTGAAGTCGGCCTTCCCGGGGGCGGAGATCGTGGGCGTGCGCAAGCTGACGCCGCCGCCGGCGACGGAGGTTCCCCCCGCCCCGGATGAACCCGACGAGGACTGAGCCATGCCCAACGCCGCCGAGCCCTCACCCCGCCGCGCCATCTTCATCACCGGCGCGGGCTCCGGCATCGGGCTTGCGACCGCACGCCGGTTCCGCCGCGAGGGCTGGTTCGTCGGCGGCGTGGACCGCAACCCGACCGCGGTGGCGGCGCTGAGCGCCGAGCTCGCCGACGACGGGCTCGCCGCGGTGCTCGACGTCACCGACCGGGAGGCCTTCCGCGCGGCGCTGGACCGTTTCGCCGCCGCTTCGGGCGGGCGGCTCGACGTGCTGTTCAACAACGCCGGGATCGGGGGCGGCGGGCCCTTCGTCGACATGGCGTGGGAGGAGGTTCGCGCCCTGGTCGAGATCAACCTGGTCGCGGTCCTGTCGGGCATCCACCTCGCCTGGCCGCTGCTGAAGGCGACGCCCGGCTCGCTCTGCGTCTCGACCTCCTCGTCCTCGGCCATCTACGGCATGGCCAATATCGCGGTCTATTCCGCCACCAAGCACGCGGTGAAGGGCCTGACCGAGGCGCTGGCGGTGGAGTTCGCCGCCCACGGGGTGCGCGCCGCCGACACCCTGCCGGGCGTCATCGACACCCCGCTGATCCCCGCGACCTGGCCGCCACCGTCCCCAAGCAGGGCCCGTGGCGCCTGATCCCGCCCGACGCGGTGGCGGACGCCATCTGGCGCGCCTATCACGCGTCCAAACTGCACTGGTACGTGCCCGAGGAACTGCACGCGCTTGACATCGCCCAGACCCAAGACCCCGAGGGCCGGCGGGACGAGATGATCGCGGGCGGGGGCCTGTTCTGACCGACGTTATTGCGCCGCAGCATGTCAGCCAGGCGGTGAATGGAATGAAGGGACCTAGGCGGGACAAGCCATCTCGCACGGGCTATCCCTGAGCGGTGGAAAATTCTGAGGGCGCAGCGCTTGCCTCGTTGTGCGCTGCATCGTATATCTGAGGCGCGGCGCTTCGGCGTCGCTTGCCCTTCCTGGGCGTTTCCTCCCTATGAACTCGCCGCGCCCTCGGGCGCGGCGTTTTTTTTGCCCTGGACGCGAGGCCGTCGCGCACATGCGAAAAACGGCGCGGAGCGAGCCCCACGCCGGTCGGTCGTTCCAGGTTCGCGAGGCCGCCCAGGCCCCGCCGGACCTCAGCCCTGCTTCGCCTTGAAGCGCGGGTCGGTCTTGTTGATCACATAGACGCGGCCCTTGCGACGCACGACCTTGCAGTCGCGATGGCGGGTCTTGAGCGACTTCAGCGAGCTTCTGACCTTCATGGCCCTGATCCTGCGACCTGCCCCACCGGAGGACCGCCGCGCCGAGAAACGACAATCCCGCGCGGGGGACGCGCGGGAGCGAGCGCGCGTCTATAGGCGAGCCGTCCCGACCCGTCAACGCCGCGCCGCCCTGCGCCGGCTTGCACCGGTCGCAACGCCCGATAAGCTCGGCGCTCGGGACGGGGATCGGGAGGCGATGCTCATGCGGACCAGGACCACGGCCGAGACCAGGAGGACCGGGACCAGGAGGACCGGGACCAGGACCGGAACTCTGACGGGGGCCCTGGCGAGCGCCCTGGCGGGGCTGTGGCTGGCCGGGACCGCAGGCGCGGCCCTGGCGCAGGAGGCGGGGTCGCCCGCGCTCCGCCCGGACCAGGCGAGGTTCCGCGCCCTCTACCAGGAGCTGGTGGAGACCAACACCACCCTGTCCTCCGGCAGCTGCACCCTGGCCGCCGAGCGCATGGCGGCGCACCTGAAGGCGGCGGGCATCCCCGCGGCGGACTTGCATCTGTTCAGCACGCCGGACCACCCCAAGGAGGGCGGGCTGGTCGCGATCTATCGCGGCGCGGACCCCAAGGCGAAGCCGATCCTGATGCTGGCCCACCTCGACGTGGTCGAGGCCAAGCGCGAAGACTGGACGCGCGATCCGTTCAAGCTGGTCGAGGAAGGCGGCTATTTCTATGGCCGGGGGACCTTCGACGACAAGGCGATGGCGGCGACCTGGGTCGACACGCTGGTGCGCTACAAGCAAGAGGGCTTCCGGCCCCGGCGCACCATCAAGCTCGCGCTCACCTGCGGCGAGGAGACCAACGGCGCCTTCAACGGCGCGGAATACCTGGCCAAGACCCATCGCGACCTGATCGATGCGGCCTTCGCCATCAACGAGGGCGGCGGCGGCCGGCTCGATGCGGCGGGCAAGCCGCAATTCCTGGGCATCCAGGTCGGCGAGAAGCTGTCGCAGAACTACACGCTGGAGGTGACCAATCCGGGAGGGCACAGCTCACGGCCGCTGCCGGACAACGCCATCTACCACCTCGCCGGAGCGCTGCTGAAGATCCAGGCCTATCGCTTCCCGGTCCAGTTCAACGACACGACGCGGGACTTCTTCACCCGCGTGGCCCAAATCCGCCCGCCGGAGCAGCGGGACGCCATCCTGGCGCTGCTGGCGGACCCGACGAACGAGACGGCGCGGGCGCTGGTGGAACGCGACCCCGACGCCAACAGCATCCTGCACACCAATTGCGTGGCGACCCTGCTGGACGCCGGCCACGCCACCAACGCCCTGCCCCAGCGGGCGCGCGCCAACATCAACTGCCGCATCTTCCCCGGCACGAGCGCGGAGGCGGTGCGCCAGACCCTGATCGAGACGATCGCCGACCCCAAGGTCAGCGTCTCGATCCGCGAGGTCCGCAACGCGCCGGCGCCGCCGCCGCCGCTCGACCCCAAGGTGCTGGGCCCGGCGGAAACGCTTGCCGCGCAGATGTGGCCAGGCGTGCCCCAGGTGCGCCTCATGTCGGCCGGCGCCACGGATGGCGCGTTCCTCACGCCCGTCGGCATCCCGACCTATGGCATATCGGGGATGTTCACCGATCCGGACGGCAACGGCATCCACGGCCTGAACGAGCGCATCCGCGTGAAGACGCTCTATGAGGGGCGGGACTACCTCTACCGCCTAATGAAGCTCTACGCCGACGCGGAGTGATCGCGCGCGCTCAGCGGCGAAGCGTACGACCGCTGACCACCGCGGCGGCGCCGAAGCGGGCGCGCAGGCGATCCAGCGCCTCCTCCGCCTTCAGCGCCCGGGTCTCCTCGGAGGCGAAGAGCTGGCCCTCGTCGGCGTGCCCGGCCTCGACCAGCTCGGCCAGCCCGATCCCGATCAGGCGGAAGCGCCGTCCGTCCGCCTCGCCGCGCAGCAGCGCCCGACCGGTCGAGAACAGCACCCGCGCGGTGCGCGTCGACGCCTCCAGCGTGCGCCGGCGGGTGATCAGGCGGAAGTCGGCGGTCTTCAGCTTGAGCACGACCGCGCGCCCGGCCACGCCTGCAGCCCGCGCCCGCGCCGCCGCCTTCTCGCAGAGAGGCCAGAGCCGGTTCTCCAGCTCAACGAGGCTCGCCACGTCGGTCTCAAAGGTCGTCTCGGCCGAGAGCCCCCGCCGTTCCTGGGCCGGATCGACCGGGCGCGCGTCCTCGCCCAGGGCGAGGCGGTGCAGCCGCAGGCCGTGGTCGCCGAAGCGGGCGGCAAGGTCGCGCGGGTCCGCCCGGGCCAGGTCGCCCACCGTGCTGAGGCCGGCGCGCTCAAGGCTCTTCACAAAGGCGGGCCCGACGCCGGGCAGGACGCCCACGGGCCGGGGCTCGAGGAACGCCTTGGCCTCCGCCGCGCCGATCAACGCGAAGCCGCGCGGCTTGTCGAGGTCCGACGCGATCTTGGCGAGAAACTTGTTGGGCGCGAGCCCGATGGAGACGCTCAGGCCCGTTTCGCGCTCGATCTCCTTCTGCACCCGCGCCAGCTGCCAGGCGGGCGGACCGCCGTTCAGCCGCTCTGTGCCCGAAAGGTCGAGCCAGGCCTCGTCCAGCGACAGGGGCTGGACCAAGGGCGTGAGCCGGCGCAGCGCCGCCATGATCCGGCCGCTCTCGGCGCGGTATTTGGCGAAGTCGGGCTTGATCACCACCGCGTCGGGGCAGGCGCGCAGCGCCTTGAACATCGGCATGGCCGAGCGCACGCCATAAAGACGCGCGATGTAGCAGGCCGTGGTGACCACGCCCCGCACCCCGCCGCCCACGATGACCGGAACGTCGCGGAGCTCGGGCCGATCGCGCTTCTCCACGCTGGCGTAGAAGGCGTCGCAGTCCAAATGCGCCACCGCGAGGCGCTCCAGCTCCGGATGGGCGAGCAGGCGGGGGCTCCGGCACGCGGGACAGCGTGCGGAGGCGGCCTCGAAGCGGCCCAGGCAGTCGCGGCAGAGGGCGGCCAGCTAGCGCCTCCCGCGGCGAGGCGGCGGGCGGCCCTTGGGCGGCGCACGCCCGCCCTGGCGCGCACGGACGCCCAGGCGGGGCCGCGGCGCATCGGGGTCGGCGGGCTCCGGCTCGCTCAGCATCTCGAACAGCAGGCCGCCCGTGATCGGGGTCGCCTCCAGCAGCTTGACCTCCACGGTCGCGCCCAGACGCCAGCGCTCGCCCGTCCGCTCGCCGACCAGGGCGTGGGCGCGGTCGTCGTGGACGAAATACTGGCTTCCCAGGCTCGACACCGGCACGAGGCCGTCCGCGCCCGTCTCGCTCAGCCGCACGAACAGGCCAAAGCGGGTCACCCCGGTGATCCTGCCTGTGAAGCTCGCCCCCACCCGGTCGGCCAGGAAGGCGGCGACATAGCGGTCGGCAGCGTCGCGCTCCGCCGCCATCGCCCGCCGCTCGGTGGCGGTGATGTGCTCCGCCGTCTCGGTCAGGCGCGGGATCTCCGCATCGCTCAGGCCGTCGCTCCCGAGCTTCAGGGCCCGGATCAGGGCCCGGTGCACCACCAGGTCGGCATAGCGCCGGATGGGCGATGTGAAGTGGGCGTAGCGGTCGAGGTTCAGACCGAAGTGCCCGATGTTCTCGGCATTGTAGTGGGCCTGCATCTGGGTCCGCAGCACGATCTCGTTGACGATCTCGCTGTGCGGCCCCTCGCGCACGGCGGCGAGCAGGCGGTTGAAGCGCTCGGTGCGGGGCGGCTCGCCCTTGGCCCAGCTGATCCCCAGGGTCTGCAGGAAGTCTCCGAGCTGATCCATCTTCTCGCGGCTCGGCGCATCGTGGACGCGGTAGATCAGCGGGACCTTGCGCGTCTCCAGCTCCTCGGCGGCCGCGACATTGGCCTGGATCATGAACTCCTCGATCAGCCGGTGGGCCTCCAGGCTCGCCCGGGGCTCGATGGAGACCACCTGGCCCTCAGGGTTCAGGCGGATGCGACGCTCCAGCGAGGAGATCTCCAGCGGCTGGCGCGCGAGGCGGCCCTTCAGCAGGCAGGCGTAGGCGGTCCAGAGCGGCCGCAGGACGGGGTCGAGCAGCGGCCCCGCCTTGTCGTCGGGGGCGCCGTCGATGGCGGCCTGCGCCTGCTCGTAGGACAGCTTGGCGGCCGATCGCATCAGGCCGCGCACGAAGCGGTGGCCGGTCTTGTGTCCCGCCGCGTTGAAGGTCATCCGCACCGCCAGGCAGGCGCGGTCCTGGGCCTCGACCAGGGAACACAGCCCCGCGGACAGCCGCTCGGGCAGCATGGGCTCGACCCGGTCGGGAAAGTAGACGCTGTTGCCCTTGGTCCAGGCGTCGCGATCCAGCGCGGAGCCCGCCCGGACGTAGGCCGCGACGTCGGCGATGGCGACCCAGACCACGTGCCCGCCAGGGTTGGCCGGGTCCTCGTCCGGGTGCGCATAGACGGCGTCGTCGTGGTCGCGGGCGTCCACCGGGTCGATGGTGACGAGGGGCAGCCGCCGCAGGTCCTCCCGGCCCTTCAGCGTCGGCGCGGGCGCAGCCTCCGCCTCGGCCTCCGCGGCGGGGGAGAAGCCGCTCGGGATGGCGTGGGCGTGAAGCGCGATCAGCGAGGCGGCGCGGGGCTGGTCCTCGCGGCCCAGGACCTCCAGCACCTTGCCGCGCTTGGGCCCGAAGCGACGGTCCCCCGCCGCGCCCCCGCCTGGGCCAGGACGAGATCGCCATCGCGCAGGTCCTCCCCTTCGCCAGGCGCCAGCACCAGCACGTCCTTGGCGCGGCGATCCACGGGCTCGATGCGGACCTCGCCGCGCGCCTGGCGGACGACGCCCAGCATCCGGGGCTGGCCGCCGGAGAGGCGCTTGATCAGCTGCGCCTCCAGCACGCCGCCCTCGCGGGTGGCAAAGCGCACCAGCAGCCGGTCTCCCATGCCGGGGGCGCCGGCGCGGGCCTCGTCCCGGCCTGGCGCCAGACGGACCAGGGGCGCATCCTCGCCGCGGACCAGCCGCACATAGAGCTCGCCGTCGATGTCGCGCTCGACCACGTCGGCGACGCCGACCTCGGGCACGGCCCCCCGCTCGGCCACGCCCTTGCGACCGCGTCGGCCCAGATCGCCGCCCGCCTGCATGGACTTGAGCAGAGTCCGCAGCGCCCGCCGCGCCTCGCCCTTCAGGCCGAAGTGGCGGGCGATCTTGCTGACGTCCGTTTCGCCGGCCTCACGGATGAAGGCGGCGAGGGCCTCGCGATCGGGCAAGCCGGGCGGAGGACGCTCGTCGGGCCGGGCCCGGGCGGGGGCGTCGTGAGAGCGGACCGGCTTGCGTGAGCCCGGGCGGCGAGGAGGAGCCATGCGCCGGGTCTAACGCCACAGCGGCCAAAGTGCACGCAGCGCGGCGGAGCGGGCCAGACCCCCTCCGCCCAGGGTCGGCGCTGCGGAAACCTGCCGTTAAGGTCGAGCACACCGCCCCTTAAGCATTAACCGCCATGATCACGCGCAAGCGCAAAAGGCGTAAGGTCACCCAAGCCCATGTTCCAGATCATCGGCGTCGTCCTGCTGTTCGGCCTCGTGTTCGGCAGCTTCATCATGTCGGGCGGCAACATGGGCGTGATCCTCGAGGCCGCCCCGCACGAGTTGATGGCGATCTTCGGCGCCGGCATCGCCTCCTACCTGATCTCGAACAAGATGACCGTGATCAAGGCCACCGCCGGCGGCTTCGGCAAGATCTTCGGCGGGGCCAAATGGAAAAGCCAGGACTACACCGACCTGCTTTCGCTGCTGTTCACCCTGACCAAGACGATGAAGTCCAAGGGCGTGATCGCGCTGGAGAGCCACATCGAGAATCCCCAGTCCAGCACGATCTTCTCCAAATATCCCAAGATGATGAAAGATCACTTCGCGGTGGACTTCATCTGCGACACGCTGCGCATGATGACCATGAACCTGGAAGACCCGCACCAGGTCGAGGACGCGATGGAGCAGCAGCTGGAGAAGCACCATCACGAGGGGCTGGCCCCGGCTCACGCCTTGCAGAGCCTGGCCGACGCCCTGCCGGCGCTGGGCATCGTCGCGGCGGTGCTGGGCGTCATCAAAACCATGGGCGCGATCACCGAGCCGCCCGAGGTGCTGGGACAGATGATCGGCGGCGCGCTCGTCGGCACCTTCCTCGGCGTCTTCTTCGCCTATGGCCTGGTCGGCCCGATGGCCGCGCGCCTGAAGGAGGTGGTGGACGAGGAGGCCGCCTTCTATCGCATCATCCGTTCGGTGCTGGTGGCGCACCTGCATGGCAACGCCGCCCAGATCTCCGTCGAGATCGGCCGCGGCCAGGTGCCGACCGACAGCCAGCCGAGCTTCGCCAAGCTGGAGGAGGTGCTGACCTCCGCTCCGGCCGAGGCCGCCTGATCCACGCCCGCGCCGGCCGGCCGCCTCAGCGTGCTGGCGGACCCGGAGCGGCGGCGCTAGAGTTGAGGGGTTCTCTCCCGGAGACGCCCCATGCCCAAGCCGATCCCGCCCGCCCCGACCGCGGCCCGGACCGCGGCTCTGACGGCCGCCCTGGCCGCGGCCCTCGCCCTCGCCGCTGCGCCCGCCGCCCTCGCCCAGCCGGCGGGTCAGTCTTCAGCCCAGTCGTTCGGCCCGGCCCGCGGCCCGCACCCGTGCTTCGCCGAGCACGACATCCTGAGCTGGCGCGCGCCCGACGATCACACCCTCTACATCCGGGTGCTGCAGGGCGACGTCTATAAGCTCACGCTCTCCAACACCTGCTCGAACCTGCGCTACAGCGACAGCCGCCTGGTGACCCGCTCCCACGGCGCGGGCGAAGTCTGCCACGGCATCGACCTCGACCTGCAGGTGGCGAGCTCAAGCGGGTTGCCCGAGACCTGTCTCGTGGACCAGGTCATCCCCCTGACCCGGGAGCAGGCCGCCGCCATCCCGAAGAAGTGGCAGCCCTGAGGCCGGCATGACGGGCTCGATCGACCCCACCCGCGCGCAGTTGGACGCCTTCAAGGCCCTGCCGCGGGACACGCCGATCCAGATGCTGAACCTGATCCGGCTGAAGGACCGCGCGGACTATCCGGAGGGCCATGCCGAGCACGGGAAAGAGCTTTCAGGCCTGGACGCCTATCGCCTCTACGGCCGCACGACAGCGCCGATCTTCGCCCGGGTCGGCGGGCGGCAGGTCTGGGCCGGGCGGCCCGAGGCGATGGTCACGGGGCCGCAGACCGAGCGCTGGGACCTGGCCTTCATCGCGGCCTATCCCGATGCGCGCGCCTTCCTGGCCATGGTGACGGACCCCGACTACCGTGAGCACGTCAAGCATCGGCAGGCGGCGGTCGAGGACAGTCGCCTGATCCGCCTGGCCCCGCTCACGCCCGGGGAGGGCTTCGGCGAATAGCCGCTCACGCCCCGGCGAACCGGGCGAAGTAGCCCCGGATCACCGCGGCGTAGACCTCGGCCAGGCGCTCGATGTCCCGCACCGGGGCGCGCTCGTCGACCTTGTGCATGGTCGCTCCCACCAGTCCGAACTCCACCACCGGACAAAGCGCGCGGAGGAAGCGGGCGTCGGAGGTGCCCCCCGTGGTGGAGAGCTCGGCCTGCACGCCCAGCACCTCGCGCACGGCGGCCTGGATGAGGTCGGTGAACGGCCCGGGGGGCGTCAGGAAGGCCTCGCCGGAAACGATGGCGTCCACCGCGACACGGCCCGGAAAGCCGTCGCCCGCCGCTTGCGCCTCCGCCTGCAACCACTGTGAAAGCGCCGCGCCCGTGTGGGCGGGGTTGAAGCGGATGTTGAGCCGCGCCCGCGCGCGCGCCGGGATGACGTTGGACGCCGGGTTGCCGACCTCGATCTCGGTCACCTCAAGGTTCGAGGGCTGGAACCCCGGATAGCCCTCGTCCAGCCGGTGCGTCGTCAGGCGATGCAACAGGGCCACGAGGCGCGGGATCGGGTTGGCGGCGCGGTCGGGATAGGCGACGTGCCCCTGCACGCCCTCGACGCTGATCCAGGCGTTCAGGGAGCCTCGGCGGCCGGTCTTGATCATGTCGCCGAGCACCGCGGCGCTGGTCGGCTCGCCCACGAGGCAGTGGTCGAGGCGCTCGCCCTCGGCCTTCAGCTGCTCCACCACCCGCCGGGTGCCGTCCCGCGCCGGGCCTTCCTCGTCGCCGGTGATCAGCAGGGAGAGGGAGCCGGGCTGGGGACCTGCAAGGTCGATCGCGCCGACAAAGGCGGCGATGGCGCCCTTCATGTCGACCGCCCCCCGGCCGAGGAGCTCGCCGTTCCTGACATCGCCCGAGAACGGGTCGCTGCTCCAGGCGGCGTCGCCGGGCGGCACGACGTCGGTGTGGCCGGCGAAGCAGAGGTTCGGGCCCTGGCTCCCCCGCCGGGCGTAGAGGTTCTCGACCTCGCCGAAGCGCAGGCGGCGGCACCGGAAGCCGCGCTGGACGAGCGCGGCCTGCAGCACGTCCATCGCGCCTGCGTCGGCCGGGGTGACGGAGGGCCGCCGGATCAGGGCCTGGGCGAGGGCAATCAGGTCGCTCACGGCGCGCTCCGCTGGCGGACGGCGAGGCCGGCCGGCAAGTCCGCCTGGATATCGACAAATCGCCGGCGCGCAACGGCCCGGGGCGCCTTCCGCGCGGACGCCCGGCCCCCTAGGTTGGCCGCGAGGGCGGGGCGTGAGACGGGATGGAGGCGGCCGAGGCCATGGACGCGGCGCTGATGCATGAGCCCCGGCGGCGGATGATCCCGCTGCCCGACGGCGAGATGGCCGCGCTGGACTTCGGCGACAGCGCCCGGCCCGTCGACCTGGTGTTCAGTCACGCCAACGGCTTCAACGCCCAGACCTATCGCATCCTGTTGGCGCCCCTGTCGCTCGGGATGCGGATCGTGGCGGTCGATATGCGCGGCCACGGCGCCAGCCGCCTGCCCGCCGACCCGCGAGGGCGCAGGTCCTGGCGCGACTTCCGCGACGACCTGGTCGGAGCGCTCGGCGAGCTCGCGGCGGCGGGGCCGGTGGTGCTCTGCGGGCACTCCATGGGCGGCACGGTCTCGCTGCTCGCCGCGGCCAAGGCCCCGGACAAGGTTCGAGGACTGGTGCTGTTCGACCCGGTGATCATGCCTCGGCTGGTCGCCCTCTACGCCAAAGCGCCCTGGACCTCCGGCGTGCTCTGGACCCGCCTGCCCATCGCCCGCGCCGCCGCCCACCGCCGGCCGGTGTTCGAAAGCATGGCGGCCGCCTTCGCCGCTTACAAGGGCCGGGGCGCCTTCAAGACCTGGCCCGACGCCGTGCTGGCCGACTATGTCGCCGGCGGGTTCAGGCCCCGGACGGACGGCAAGGTCGAGCTCGCCTGCGCCCCGGCCTGGGAGGCGTCGAACTTCGCCGCCCAGGGCTGCGATCCCTGGGCCGCCATGCGCCGGGTGCGCGCGCCCGTGCGTATCCTCAGAGCCGAGCGAGGCTCCACCTGCCGCATCGGGACGGAGGCCGCCCTGCTCCGCCGGCTGCCGCAGGCGCGCGTCGAAACCGTCCCTGGGACCAGTCACTTCCTGCCCATGGAGCGCCCCGACCTGGTGCGCGACGCCCTGCTCGAGGCCGCCTCGCCATGAGACTTCGCGCCCATCGCAACACCTTCGCCGGCAACCCGCTGGACCGCGCGAGCGAGCGCCGGGGCGAGGCGGAGTTCATCGCACGGCGGCTGGCGCACGCCGACAGCCTGGCCCTGCCGGTTTGGAACGGCCAGCCCTTGGTGGAGGACGCCAAGGCGGGCGGGCTGCAGCTCGCCTATGTGCGCGCCGCCCTGGCGCAGGAGCTCGCCGGCACGCCCGAGCGGCTGCTGTTCCTGGGGCTCTGGAAGGACACGGCGCTGTTCGCGGTCGACCTCGACGGCGGCGACCCCTCGCAGGGCGTCCTGCAGGGGCTGGGCCGCTTCGAGGACCTGCGCGCGTCGGCGCTGCGCCTGCCCGAGGGCGAGGCCGCCATCGCTGCGGCCGCCAAGGCGATGTTCGAGTGGCGACGCCGACACCGCTACTGCGCCGTGTGCGGCCAGCCGAGCGAGGTCGCCGACGCGGGCTGGAAGCGCGTCTGCACCGCCTGCCGCGCCGAGCACTTCCCGCGGACGGACCCCGTCGTGATCATGCTGCCGACCTTCGGCGACCGCTGCCTGCTCGGGCGACAGGCGATCTGGCCCAAGGGCATGATGTCCGCCCTGGCCGGCTTCGTGGAGCCCGGTGAAAGCCTGGAGGAAGCCTGCGCGCGGGAGCTGAGGGAGGAGGCGGGGCTGGAAGCGGTGGAAGTGCGCTATCACTCGACCCAGCCCTGGCCCTATCCGTCCTCGCTGATGATCGGCCTCCACGCCGAGGTCGCCCACGATGAGGCGACGCCGGACCAGACCGAGCTGGAGTCGGTGCGCTGGTTCACGCGCGAGGAGGCCCGGGCCCTGCTGGCGGGCGAGGTGGAGGGCGCCTTCGCCCCGCCGCGCCTCGCCATCGCGCACCACCTGATCGCGGCCTGGGCGAAGGGCTGAGCGGGCCCTCGGCTGAGCGGGCTCGGGCTCAGCCGCCGCCGAAGGCCGCCCCGCGCCGCTCCGGCCCGAAGAGGGCCAGGGCCGCCAGCACCACCGCGACCACGGCGGCGACCACGCCCAGGGCGAAGCCGTAGTCGTCGTGCCGCGCTTCGGCCAGGTTGGCCTGGATCACCGCATTGCCGGCCGCGATCAGGTTGCCGAGCTGATAGGCGACGCCCGGGAACCCGCCCCTTGCCGCGTCCGGCGACAGCTCGTTCAGGTGCACCGGCACCACCCCCCAGGCGCCCTGGACGGCGATCTGGATCAGGAAGGCTCCCAGGCCCAACATCAGCGGGGTGGACGAGCCGGCCCAGAGCGGGATCGCCGGCAGGGCCAGCAGGGCCGCCAGGGCGATGGCGCGCCGCCGCCCGATCCGCTCCGACAGGGCGCCGAAGATCAGGCCCCCCGCGATCGCCCCGAGGTTCAGCACGATGGTCAGCGTCGAAACCATGGCGGGATCGAACCTGTGCTGCACCTTCAGGAAGGTCGGATAGAGGTCCTGGGTGCCGTGGCTGAAGGCGTTGAAGGCGGTCATCAGGACGACGACGTAGAGCAGGAGCCCCCAGCGGGCGCCCAGCGACCCGAAGAAGCTGTCGGGGTCCGCCGGCGGGAAGCCCTGGCCGCGGCCGACCTGCCACAGGCCGACGGCGCCGCGCACGATGAACCAGACCGCCGCCAAGGCGAGCCCGGCGTCGATGACGGCGCACAGCGGGACGCCGAGCTGGCCCAGCGCCTTGGAGATGGAGAAGAGCACCAGGGCGAAGATCACGGCGGCCGCGATCGCCAGCCAGAAGGTCCAGAGCGCCTGGACCGCGTGGCTGCTGCGGGCGAGCCCGGACCGGCGGCGCGCGCGATAGGCCAGCCCCACGCCAGCCAGCACGGGCAGCCCGGAGGCCAGAAGGACCGCCAGGGGCGGGCGCATCAGCACGAAGAGCAGGCCCGGCAGGGCGCCCGCCATGACCAGGAGATGCATCACCACGAGCCCGCCCCGATCCTGGGCGGGAAGCTCAGGCGGCGGCGGCGGCGCGGCCCGCGCAGCGCGGGCGCGCGCCCGCACCGCCTCGAACGCCGGGCTCTCCCGCACGTGCCGGCGGATGTAGAGCACCAGCAGGGCCGGGAGCACGCCGACCACGAACATGCCCCGCCAGCCGATCTGGCCCACGAAGAAGTTGACCAGCGCCGCCAGTAGGTAGCCAAAGGCGTAGCCCTCCTGCAGGATCCCCGAGACCACGCCCCGCGCCTTGGGCGGCACGTGCTCCATGGCCAGGGACGCGCCGATGCCCCACTCCCCGCCCATGGCGAAACCGAAGAGGAGGCGCAGCCCCAGAAACCAGGTCAGGTCGGGGGCGAACGCGGTTGCGAGCTCCACGGCCGAATAGAGCAGGACGTCGGCCATCAGCACCGGCCTGCGCCCGAAGCGGTCGGCCAGCCAGCCGAAGACGAAGGCGCCCAGAGGCCGCATCATCAGGGTGAGCGTGATCGCGAGCGCCACCAGGCTGACCTGCACGTGGAAGTCGGTCGCGATGTTCTTGACCACGAAGGTCAGCAGGAAGAAGTCGAAGGCGTCGAGCGTCCAGCCGAGCAGGGACGCGATGAAGGCCGAGCGCTGCTCGGTGTTGAGCGAGCGCAGCTCGTCGACGATGATCATCCGGCCTTGAGCCCTCGTGCTGGTCGGATCACATCGATTTGCGGAGCGGCAGCAGGTCGGGGAACGTCGCCTCGCGCTTGCCCTGCTTGGCGGCGAAGGCCTCCGCCATGTGCTCGGGCGAGAACATGCCCGCCTGCCAGGTCGCGATATAGTCAAGGCTGTCGCGGATGGAGTGGTCGCGGGCGTAGTTGATCATCACCTTCGACCCGGCCACGGCCAGGGGCGCCTTGGAGGCGATCTCGTGCGCCACGCCCAGCACGTGCTCGACCAGCGCCTCGTGGGTGGGCAGCACCGCATTGACCAGGCCGATGCGCTCCGCCTCTTGCGCGCTCAGCCGGCGCCCGGTGTAGGCCAGCTCGCGCACCCAGCCCTCCGGGATCAGCTTGCACAGCCGAGGGAAGGTCCCGACGTCGGCGGTCATGCCGATGTTGATCTCCTGGATCACGAAGAAGGCGTCGGCGCTGGCGTAGCGGATGTCGCAGGCGGAGGTGAAGTCCACCGCGCCCCCGATACAGCCGCCCTGCACCGCGACCAGCACCGGCATGCGCGCCTCGTCCAGGCAGCTGAAGGTGTCCTGCAGGTGGTGCACGTGGCGGCGGAAGCTCTCAGCGGCGGTGGCGCGGTCGCCCCGCCCGGGGCTCACGCCGTCGCCGGCGGCGAACACCGACAGGTCCATGCCAGCGCTGAAGTGCTTGCCGGTGGAGGAGATCACGATGCAGCGGGCGCGCGCGTTGTCGTCGATGTCGCGCACGATGCGGGGCAGCTCGTTCCAGAACGCCCGGGTCATGGTGTTCAGCTGCTCGCCGCGCTTCAGCCGGATGTGCGCCACGCCGCCTGAGATCTCGACATCGAAGCAGTCATAGGTCGCGATCGGCGTCTCGGCGGTCATGGCGGGGCTCTCCTTGAGCGGTCGGGGGCGAGTAGAGACGCCTGCCCCTGCGGCGGTCAACCCGAGGCCGCTCAGAGGCGGCGCATGCTGACGATGGTCACCGGCGGCTTCAGCCACTGCCCGCGCTGGTCCTTGAAGGGCGCCTTGGCGTCCGTGTGCGCCGCCAGGATTTTGCGCACCACGGTCATGCCGGAGACGACCTCGCCGAACGCGGCATAGCCCAGGTTGTCGCCCTTGGCGCCCGGATGGGCGTCGAGATAGGGCTGGGCTCCTACGCAGATGAAGAAGTTGTTCGTCGCCGTGCCGGGCTCGAAGCGGCCGAGCAAGATCGTGCCGCTCACGTGCTTCAGCCCGGTCTTGGTCGTGGGCTCGTGCGCGATGGGCGGGAAGGGGTGCGTCTTCGGGTTGGGGCCGCCGACGATCGTGCCCTCGGTCGGGACGCTCGGCGTGCGCGCCGCACGGAAGAAGAGCCCGCCGTCATAGGCGTGGGCGTCCACGTAGCGCAGGAAGTTGGCCGAGGTCAGGGGCGCGCGCCCGGTCTCCAGCGCCACCACGATCGCGCCATAGCGGGTCCTGATCTCCACCCGCGGCTTGGGCGCCTCTGCGCGGCCCAGGCCCGGCGGCCCGGCAAGAGCCAGGAGGGCGGCGGCGGCCAGCAGGCGGCGACGGACAATCATGGGGCGGCGCTCCGGCAGGGGTGATCACGCGCGCCCGGGCCTGAACCGGTCGACGCTGCCGGTCAACGCTCTTGGGGCGGCGGGCCGGGTGCGGCCGCATAGCGCGCCCAGCCCCGCGCGCGCAACTCGCAGGCCGGGCAGGCGCCGCAGCCGAGGCCCCAGGGGTGCATGTGCTCGACGTCGCCGTTGTAGCAGGTGAGCGTGCCCGTCCGGACCAGCTCGACAAGCTGGGGCCCGCCGAGATCGCGAGCCAGCGCCCAGGTCTCAGCCTTGTCCAGCCACATCAGGGGCGTGTCGATCACGAACCGCCGCTCCGTCCCGAGGTTCAGGGCGACCTGCAGCGCCTTGATCGTGTCGTCGCGGCAGTCGGGGTAGCCTGAGTAGTCGGTCTCGCAGACGCCGGTCACCAGCCGCTTCAGCCCGCGCCGGAAGGCTATGGTGGCGGCGAAGGTCAGGAACAGGAGATTGCGCCCGGGCACGAAGGTGTTGGGCAGGCCGCCCTCGCCCAGCGCAATGGCCGTCTCGCGGGTGAGCGCGGTGTCGCTGACCTGGCCCAGCACCGTCAGGTCGAGGAGATGATCCTCGCTCAGCTTCTCGCCCCAGCCGGGGAAGGCGGCGGCGAGGTCGGCGCGAAAGCGCGCACGCACGCTAAGCTCCGCCCGGTGCCGCTGGCCGTAGTCGAAGCCGAGGGTCTCCACTTTCGCGAAGCGGTCGAGCGCCCACGCCAGGCAGGTGGCGGAGTCCTGCCCGCCTGAGAAAAGCACGAGCGCGCCGTCGGTCGCCGACATAGGGCCCTCTTGGCCCGCAACGGCGCAACCGGCAAGGGCGCCTAAGCCGGGCCCTGAAAAAGGCAGGGCCGCCCTGCTCGCGCGGGACGGCCCCTGACCCCGAGACCGTGTCGGCTACTGGCGGAACCGCACCCCGATGAAGGCGTAGCGGCCGAGATCGTAGGCGAGGTCGGCGCCAGCCCCGATCAGCTGGAAGGGCGGATCCTCGTCGAAGATGTCGTTGACGCCGCCAAACACCTCCGCCCCCTTGTAGAAGCGGTCAAGCTGATAGTGGACGGCAATGGAGTGGTAGAACCGCTGCGGCGCGAACGGGGCGTTGTTGGCCTCCGAGCGATCCGCGCTGGTGGAGTCCAGATTGTAATTGGCGCTGCGGCCGATGTAGCGGGTAGTCCAGACGAGCTGCACCGGACCCTGCACGTAGCTCAGCTCCGCCAGGCCCTTCACATGCGGGAAGTTGGTCGTGCCCGCAGTGATGTGGCGCTGGCTGGGGTTTTCCTGGAACGGGAAGTAGTCGAGGTGATGGGTGAAGTTGACCGTCATGTCGAAGCCAAGACGTCCGTTCAGCCAGCGCGTGTAGGCGTAGCGCGAGGTCAGGCCCGAAACCGGCGTGTTATAGTTGACCTGCAGATCGACGCCATCGGTGAATAACTTCGCCGCATTGACATAGGTCGTCGAGACGAAGTTAATCTGTTGGTTCGGGCCACGTGTGAACAGGCTGCAGTACTGCTGGTTCAAGCCAGAGGAGCTGCCATAGCAATTGTTGATGATGTCCTGCGCTGCAACGTTGGTGATCGCGTTCTTGATCTTGATGGAATAGTAATCAAGCGTGATCGCCAGGCGTGGGATCCAATGCGGCTGCAGCACCACCCCGCCCGTGTAGATGATAGACTTCTCTGTGTCGAGATTGGGGTTGCCGGACGTCTGGCCCACGATGGAGGCGTTGGTGTTCGCCGCAAAGTTTGGCGGGATGCCCGCGGCGGCGCAGTTCTTGGCGTAGTTGACGTTGGACCCGATGTTCGTGACGTCGCAGGGGTCGGTGATATTGAAGTAGCTCGAGCTCGCCGGCAGGAACGCCTCGGTGATGTTCGGCGCCCGGATCGCGCGGGAGTAGGTCCCACGGAATTTGAGGTCGGCGAACGGTCCATAGACACCGCCGAACTTGTAGGAGTCCACATAGTCGACCTTATCGAAGCTGTACTGCGCGCCACGATAGGCCGCGTTCAAGCTCAGCTCATCCAGCAAGAAGCCTTGGTGGCGGAAGATCGGCGCGTCGCCTTCGATATAGACCTCGCCGACGTTGTATCCACCACTCGAATTGTTGGCGAGGTTTTCGGTCTTGCCTGAGAGCAGGAACGGGTCGTTGCGCTCGTAGGTGCGCTCCATCCGATATTCGGCGCCAAAGGCGAGCTGCACCGGGCCGCCCTGCAGATTGAAGAACTTGCCGGTGTCGGTACGGAAGTTCAGGACGGCGTCTTCTTGGCTCAGATAGTCCCGCGTCGGGAAGCTGCCGAAGGAATAGGCGAGCGCCGCCGGCGTGTTCTGGATGCCGAACGGGTTGAACGGCACGCAGGGCGAGCCGTCCAGCGCAGACGGGGTCGGGGTGCGGCAGACGGGCTTGCCGGAGACCGGGTCCTTCACCGAGTCGAGCGCCGCGGCGAAGTTGCTGGTGATCATCAGGCTGTTGTTGACGAATCGCGACTCGGTCCGACCGTAGTTCAGCGCGCCGTCCCACTTGATGTGGAAGTAGGGCACGTCGAAGTCGCCGTCCAAGCCGGCGATCTCGACGTGATCCACAAGCGCGGTGGGGATGGAGTTCACGTCCACCGCGTTGGAGGTGAGGTCGCCGGCCACGTGGCGCAGGCCATCCACCAGCACCAGAGTCCGCGAGGCGCCCAGACCCCTGAGGTCGATGGACGAAATGCCCGCGCCGTTGCCGAAGTTGTTGGAGTTCGCCCGGATCGTGCCGGTGAAGGCCAGCGCCGGCGACTGGCTCAAGATATCGCCGAGGTTCGGCGTGCCTGCATTCTGGATCAGCAGCGGCGACACCGTCGTCACCGGCGTCGGCTGTTCCAGGTTCGGGCGCTGGATGCGCGAGCCCGTGACGACGACCTCCTGAACCGCGGTCGGGGCGGAGGCGGGCGTCGGCGCCGTCTGCGCGGCGGCTTAGGAGGCGAGCGACAGGCCCGCGAGAACGGTGGCGCCGAAGAGGGCGGTCTTCATCAGCGTTGAGCGTCCCTTGATGCTGGGCCTGAACCCGCCGGCGGCCGCAACCGCCGTCGCGCCCAGGCCCTAGGGGACGTAATTGCGAAGATCGTGTCCGCACGTTGCGATCTTGTCGTAAAAGCGACTCTCGCGTGTCATTGTGGCGATGCGGCCACAGTTGACGTTGCGGACTCAGCTGCTTAGCGCGCTTTCCCACGCTCATTTTGAGTTTTTCATGTCGGAAGACGATGCCGACGTTGCAGTCGCCGCCCAGCGGCTTAGGCTCCAAACCCAATCACGCGCTTGAGGCCGGTGGGCAAATCATGATTCCGGCGCCCTGAGCGGCGTTGGAGGGGGGCATGGGCCTGTTCTGGTTGTCGGACGAGCAGTGGGCGGCGATCGAGCCGCACCTGCCGCAGAACCAGCCCGGCGCCAGGCGGGTGGACGACCGGCGGGTGATCTCGGGCATCCTCCACGTGCTGAAGGTGGGTTGCCGCTGGCAGGACTGCCCCGGCGACTACGGCCCGCACACGACGGTCTACAACCGGTTCAACCGATGGTCTCGCCGACGGTTCTGGATCCAGCTGCTGGAAGCGCTCGCCGCCTCCGGCGCGGTGACGAAAAGCACCGCGGTGGACAGCACTTACGTCAAGGCGCAGCGCTCGGCCTTCGGCGGAAAAGGGGGGCGCGGGCGCAGGCGATCGGCCCCTCGCGCGGCGGTCAGACCACCAAAGTTCATGTCCTCACCGACACCGTCGGGCGCCCCTTCGCGCTGACGCTGACCCCGGGCAACGTCTCCGACATTACTGTCGCGCCGGCCCTGCTCGCCCGCGCCCAAGGCGCCCGCTACGTGCTGGCCGACAAGGGATACGACGCCGACGCGCTCCGCCGGATGCTGCGGCAGTCCGGAGCCGTGCCGGTCATCCCAGGCCGAAGCACCCGCAAACGCCGCATCGCCTACGATCAAGACCGCTACCGAGAGCGCCACCGGATCGAGAACGCCTTCTGCAGGCTCAAGGACTTCCGCCGCGTCGCCACCCGCTACGACAAGCTCGCGGCCAACTTCCTCTCCGCCGTCGCCCTTGCAGCGCTACTGTCCTTCTGGCTGTGAATGAGTCTTGAGCCTGGCTCTTGAGATTCGAAGCGCGGATGATGGAGGCGGGGATGGGGCGGACGTTGAGGGAGGCCCTGGCGGTCGCAGCAGGCGCAATGGCCGCGTCGCCCTCGCTGGCGGCTCCGCCAGCGCCGCCGCCCACCTCGATCGCAGAGGCGCAGGCGGCCCTGGCGTCGGGGCGCACGACCTCCGTGGCGCTCGTCAAGGCGTACGAGGCGCGGATCGCGGCGCTGAACCCGCGCCTGCACGCCGTCATCGCGGTGAACCCCGATGCGCTGAACGCGGCCGCGAAGCTCGACGCCGAGCGTCGGGCCGGTCGCGTGCGCGGGCCGCTGCACGGCGTGCCGATCCTGGTGAAGGACAACGTCGAGACCGCCGATCCCCTGCCGACCACCGCCGGCTCCCTGGCGCTGAAGGACAATCGGGCGGGGCGCGATGCGCCGCTGGTCGCGCGGCTGAAGGCGGCGGGGGCGATCGTGCTCGGCAAGACCAATCTGTCGGAGTGGGCCAACATCCGCTCCAGCTACTCCGTCAGCGGATGGAGCGCGGTCGGCGGCCTCACGCGCAACCCCTATGCGCTGGACCGAAACAGCTGCGGCTCCAGCTCGGGCAGCGGCTCGGCGGTGGCGGCGGGCCTGGCGCCGGCGGCGATCGGGTCGGAGACGGACGGCTCGATCAACTGCCCCTCCGCCGTGCAGGGGCTCGTCGGGATCAAGCCGACGCTGGGGCTGGTGCCGCGTACCGGAGTCGTTCCGATCAGCCACTGGCAGGACACCGCCGGCCCGATGGCGACCACGGTGGCCGACGCCGCCGCGCTCCTGACCGTGCTGGCCGGTTCCGATGCTGCGGACGCCCAGAGCGCCGAGGCGGACCGTCACAGGGGGGACTACACCAAGGCGCTGGACCCCGGCGCGCTCCGCGGCAAGCGGCTCGGCGTGCTGCGCTTCGCCGCCGGCTTCGATCCCAAGGTGGACGCGGTGTTCGACCGCGCCCTCGCCGCGCTCCGCGCCGCCGGCGCCGAGCTGGTGGAGATCAAGGAGCCGGGCGTGGACCTCGGCGCGCTCGGCAAGGCGGAGGACACGGCGCTCACCGCCGAGCTGAAGAGCGACCTCAATGCTTACCTCGCCAAGACGCCGCCCGCGGTGAAGACGCGCACTCTGGCCGACGTCATCGCCTTTAACCGGGCGCACGCCAGGGCGGAGCTGGCGCTGTTCGGCCAGGACAAGTTCGAGGCGGCGGAGAAGACCGCGGGGGGCGACGCGCCCGAGGCGGTGAAGGCGCGGGAAACGGCGCGACGGCTGGCGGGGCCGGACGGGGTGGATCGCCTGCTGCGCGACAATCGCGTCGACGCCCTCATCGCGCCCACCTATGGCGCGGCCTGGATGACGGACTGGGTGACGGGCGACCACACCGGCGGCGGCACGGCGGTGAGCCTGGCGGCGGTGTCGGGCGACCCATCGCTGACGGTTCCGATGGGCGATGTGGCGGGGCTGCCGCTCGGGCTCATCTTCGTAGGACCCGCCTGGTCGGAGGCGCGGCTGATCGGCCTGGCCTACGCCTTCGAGCAGGCGACCCACGCGCGCCGCCCGCCGACCCTGCAGGCGACGGTTCCCCTGCCCTGAAGGCGCCGCGCTGCAGGCCTGGCCTTGGCGGGGCGCGCGGCTAGGGCTTCAGCACCACCTTGATGCAGCCGTCCTTCTTGTCTCGGGAGGTCGTGTAGATCTCCGGCGCGCGGCCCAGCGGCGAGGTGTGCGTCACCACGAAGGTCGGGTCGATCTCGCCCTCGTCGATGCGGCGGATCAGGTCGTCGGTCCATCGCCGCACGTGCGTCTGGCCGCTGCGCAGCGTCAGGCCCTTGTTCACGATCGCGCCCATCGGGATCATGTTGGACAGCCCGCCATAGACGCCGGACACCGACACCACGCCCCGCCCTTGCAGGCCTGGATGGCTTCGCGCAGCGCGATCGGCCGCTCAGTCTCCAGCTTCAGCGCCGTTTGGATCTTGTCTACCAGGGACAGGAGCTTGGTCGGGCCGTGCGCCTCCATCCCGACTGCGTCGATGGTCTTGTCCGGGCCATGGCCGCCGGTCATCTCGCGAGCGGCGTCCAGCACGTTGTGCGCCTCGCGCCGGTCCAGCGTCTCCGCCCCGATGGACCGCGCCTTCGCCAGCCGCTCGTCCACTTCGTCGATGGCGATGACGCGCCGCGCGCCCTGGACCAGGGCCGACTTGATGGTGAAGAGCCCGACCGGGCCGCAGCCCCAGACCCCGACGGTGTCGGTGGGCTGGATGTCCGCCTGCTTGGCCGCCTGCCAGCCCGTGGGCACGATGTCGGACAGGAAGAGCCAGCGCTCGTCCGGACCGGTCGTGGGGACCTTCACCAGGGTGGTGGCCGCGAAGGGCACGCGCAGGTACTCCGCCTGCCCGCCCGCATAGCCCCCGGTGATGTGCGAATAGCCGAACAGGCCCGCGCAGGTGTCGCCCCAGAAGGTCTGCGCGAGGTTGGCGTTGCGGTTGCTGGTCTGGCAGAGCGAGGAGTTCTGCTTCAGGCACTGCTCGCACTCGCCGCAGGTTGTCTGAAAGGGCACGACCACGCGGTCGCCGACCTTCAGCCCCTTGGCCTTGGCTTCCGGGCCGACCTCCACGACCTCGCCCATGGGCCCATGGCCCATGACGTCGCCGGCGCACATGGTGGGCACCAGGCCGTCGAAGAGGTGCAGGTCCGACCCGCAGATGCAGGTCGAGGTGACGCGCACGATGGCGTCGAGCGCGGTGATCGCAGCGACCAGGCCCAGCGCCAGGCGGGCGTTCCCGCGCTTGGGGTTGTCCGGCCGTGCGAGGGCGCAGAGCACGCCGAGGTCGGCGACGTCGGCCGCCACGCGCGCCCAGAGCACGTCGGTGCGGGTCGGATCGACGAACAGCCGCGCGCCGCTCCAGAGTTCGCGCTGGCCGAACAGGGCCGCGACGACAGGCGCGGACGCCCTCACGCCTAAGGTCCGCTTCACGGCGCGCGGGAAGAACAGGCCCCAGAGCCCCAGGCCGATGGCCGTCTGGCCGATCATGAAGGACAGGTTGGGCGAGACCGCCGGCTTGGCGCGGACCCGATCCGTCTCCAGGCGCAGCGGCGGGCGGCCGGGGATGCGGATCACCATGTGCAGCGCGCCCAGGAAATTCTCCATCGCCGAGATCGGCGGGGGCGCGCCGGCGGGCTCGCTCCGCCGCGCGTGGTCAGGGGGCGCATCGTCGTGATCGGGGCGGGCTGGGCCCTTAGCGCCGCTCTGGAGGCGGAACGGGTCTTCGGACGCGATGAGGCTCATGGCGACGGCTCGCGGCTGGCGGTGGGTCGCCAAGGCAGCCGGCCAGGCGGCGCGGAAGTTGCCTCGCGCACCCGCTCTAGGTATCGGCAGTCGCTGCGCGCGCCCGGGAACCTCCAGCTTGGCTTGAGGCTTTGCCCGGGGCGCAGCCGCGCCCTTGCGCCGCGCTTGCGCGTCCCGCCTCGACCCTCGCCGATGGAGAGCCTCCCGATGACCGCCGCCCGCCTGATCGCCCCCGTAATGCTCGCTGCGCTGTCCGCCGCCCTGCTGTCCGGGACGGTCGCGGCCCAGACCCCGACCTCGCCGGCGAGCCCGCCCGCCCAGCCCGCGCCTGTGACTTCCGCCCCCGCCCAGGCCGCGCCTGCGACCCCCGCCGCGGCGCCTGCGGCACAGGCCTGGACGCCCATCGTCCAGCCGACGCCCCAGAGCGACATGGTGGCGACCCTGCGCGCGTCCGGCCGGTTCACCACCCTGCTGAAGGCGCTGGACGCCGCCAACCTGACCTCGGTGGTGCAGAAGACCTCCAACTTGACGCTGTTCGCGCCGACGGACGCGGCGTTTGCGGCCCTGCCGGCGGGCCAGCTCGACACCCTCCTGAAGACGCCGTCCCAGCTGCAGCCGCTATTGGCCTATCACCTGCTGCACGCCCGGGTGACCTCGGCGGAGTTCCAGGGCAAGGCCGCGGGTCAGGTCACGACGGTCGCGAACAAGCCCCTGACCATCAACGGCACGGCCAACCCGGTGACGGTCGGCGACGCCAATCTGCTCCAGGCCGACATCCTGGCCACCAACGGCGTGATCCATGTCATCGACCGGGTGCTGACGTCCGCGCCCTGACCGGGTTCAGCCGGGGCCGTTCAGCACCGGGGCGCCCAGGGGAAGGCCGCGCAGCAGCCGCCAATGGTCCCAGAGCAGGTGCGCCGCCACGCTTCGCCAGGGCCGCCAGCCCTCCGCGCGGGCATAGAGCGCCTTCTCCGACAGGCGCAGTTGCGCCCCCTCGACGACCCGAAGGCTCTCCTGCAGGGCGACGTCCCCGGCCGGGAAGAGGTCCAGCCGCCCCTCGGCGAACATGAGGTAGGTTTCCGCCGTCCAGCGGCCCACGCCCTTGACGGCCGTCAGCGCTGCGACCGCCTCGGCGTCGCCCAGGGTACGCAGGGTGTCGAAGTCGAGGGCGCCGCTCGCGTGCGCCTGCGCGAGCGCCCGGCTATAGCGAGCCTTGGGCGCCGACAGGCCCAACGCGCGAAGCTCGGCGTCGTCAAGCGCAAGCACGGCGGCGGGGGTGACCTCGCCCAGGCCTGCCTGCACCCGCGCCCAGATGGCGGCGGCGGCCTGCACCGAGACCTGCTGCTCGACGATCATGCGGAGCAGGCCGTGGAACCCCGGCGACCGGACGCGCCAGCCCAGCGGCGGCAGGCGCGCGTGGGCGAGCGCGAGGGCTGGGTCTTGCGCGGCGAGCTCTTGACGGGCTCGGTCGATCAGGTCGGCATCGGGGATGCGGGGCTGGGACACCGGCGATGTGTCGCCCGCCCGGCGGGCCGGCCGCAAGCCGCACCCGCCGCAAGGTGTCAGAGACTGAATGGTTAGGCTGGCGCCCTCCGTTAGACGCCGGCCACGGCGCCCGCGACGGCGAGGCCCATGAACAGGAGGGCGGCAAGGCCGATCTTGTCGGCGGCGCGTTGCAGGCTTTGAGCGAAGGTGGCCATGATGATCGTTCCCGGCTTTATCGAGATCGGCCCGATTGCCGCCTCGAATTTGACGGTGTTCAGATACACAGGCATCTGAACGGCGTCAAGATGCATCTTTACGACGTTAAAATAATTTCATAGAGTGGCGGCGATGACCAAAACCGGCGAAAGCCAGAGCCCCTCGCCCGCCGCAGCCAAGCCGTATCACCACGGCGACCTGCGGCGCGGGCTGATCGAGGCGGCGCGGGCGATCCTGGAGCGCGACGGACCGCAGGCGCTGTCCCTGCGTGCGGTGGCCCGAGAGGCGGGGGTGAGCCCGGCGGCCCCCTATCATCACTTCAAGGACAAGAACGAGCTCCTGAACGCCGTGGCCGACGAGGGCTTCCGCGATCTGAGCGAGGCGATGCGCAAGGCGTTTGAGGCCGACCCCGGGCACCACGCCGCCGAGCTCGGCGTCGCCTACGTGATCTTCGCCCGCGCCAACCCCGCCCTTTACCGCGTCATGTACGATTGCGCCCGGGACGAGGAGTCCATGCCCGAGAAGGCGCATGAGGAAGAGGACGCGGCCCTGAACCTCGTGAAGCAGGCGCTGATCCGCGCCGGCGCCGACCCCAACGACATCGTGGGCCTGAGCCTGAGCTGCATCGCCGCCTGGTGCACCGCCCACGGCGTGGCCGAGATGGCCGGCTTTGCCCAGTTCAAGCCCGTGATCGCGGCGGTCGGCGGCGAAGAGGCGTTTGTGCGCGGCCTGCTTGCACGCGTGTCGATCTTCGCCAGCGTCCCGGGTCGCCCAGATCAGGCCGCGGCGCCGGCCGAGGCCGCCCCGCTCGCCGCGGCTGAGTGAGCGGCGGAGTCGTCACCCGCTTCGCCCCCTCGCCCACGGGGCGGCTGCACGAGGGGCATGCGTTCTCGGCCCTGACCGCCTTTGAGGCGGCGCGCGCGGCGGGCGGGCGCTTCCTGCTCCGGATCGAGGACATCGACCGCACCCGCTGCCGCCCGGAGTTCGAGGCGGCGGTCTACGAAGACCTGGCCTGGTTGGGCCTGTCCTGGGAGACGCCGGTCCGCCGCCAGAGCGAGCACCTGGACGACTATGCGAACGCCTTGGAGCGCCTTCGAGCGCAGGGCCTGCTCTATCGCTGCTTCCGCACTCGCAAGGAGCTGGCGCAGGCCGCCCAATCCGCGCCGCACGGCCCTGAGACGCCATTCCAGGGCGGTCCCCTGCCGCCCCAAGAGGAGGCCGAGCGTCTGGACGCGGGTCAGCCCTTCGCCTGGCGGCTGTCGCTGGAGCGCGCGCGCGACGCGCTCGGGCCGGCGTACCACGGCTTGACCTACCTCGACCTCGACCGCGGCGAGCAGCGCGCCAGGCCCGAGCGCGCCGGCGACGTGGTGCTGGCGCGCAAGGACGTCGGGGTCGCCTATCACCTCGCCTGCGTGGTCGACGACGCCCTGCAGGGGATCACCCACGTGATCCGCGGCGAGGACCTGGCCGGGGCCGTGGACGTCCAGCGCCTGCTGCAGGCGTTGCTGGGCCTGCCCACGCCCGCCTATCGCCACCATCCCCTGCGGCTCGGTCCGGACGGCAAGCGCCTAGCCAAGCGCGCCGGCAGCCCCGCCCTCGCCGACCTGCGCGCCGCGGGCGTGTCGCCACAGGCGCTCCGCGCCCGGCTGGGGCTGTAGGCCCCGGTTTAGGGCCGGAAATGCCGGCTGGAATCGGCGCGGGGATCCCCTAAGACGCCCGCCATGTCCGCCGATCGCCGCGCGCTCCTCGCGCTGTTCGCCGGGGCGTGCGCCATCGGCTTTGCGCCCATCCTCGTCCGCTACGCGCAAGGCGAGGGCGCGGGCTCGGCCGCGACCGCCTTCTGGCGCGTGACCCTGGCGCTGCCGCTGATGGCGCTGCTGGCCGCACGCAGTGCGGGCGGCGCAGGCCGGATCGATCGCGGCACGGCGCTGGCGGGCCTGATGTTCGGCTTCGACCTCGCCTGCTGGCACTACGGCATCCGCTTCACCTCCGTCGCCAACGCCACGGTGCTGAGCAACCTGACGCCCATCCTGGTGACCGGCTTTGCGTGGCTCGTCTGGCGCGAGCGGCCCCAGGCGCTGTTCCTGGCCGGCATGGCGCTGGCGGTGGGCGGAGCGGTGCTGATGGGCGTCGCCAAGGGCTCCGGCGGCCAGGGGTCCAACCCGCCGCTCGGCGACCTGCTCTCAGCCCTGACCGCGGTGTTCTACGGAGGCTACTTCCTGGCGGTGCGCCAGGCCCGGCGGCGGCACGGGGCGCTGAGGGTCATGCTGTGGTCGGGGGTGGCGAGCGCGCCGGTCATGCTGGCCCTGGCGATGCTGCTGCACGAGCCGCTGCTGCCGGCGTCGGGCGCAGGCTGGGCGGCGCTCGCCGGCCTGGCGCTGATGCACGTGGTCGGCCAGGGCCTGATCGCCTGGTCGCTGGGCCGCCTGCCGACCGCGCTCGCCGCCGTGGTGGTGCTGGTCCAGCCGGTGGTCGCCGCGGGGCTGGGCTTTGTCCTCTTCGGCGAGGCGATCGCGCCGTGGCAGGGGGCGGGCGCGGTGCTGGCGCTCGCAGGCGTGGCCCTGGCCCAGCTGCGGCCCGGCGAGCGGGCGGATGCGCGGACGGCTCCGGAGCCGGCTTAGCCGAGAATGCGCTTCGCCGAGGGCCGGCCTCGCTCAACGACCCGGGGGTCGCGCCACATGGCCCAGATCAGCGGCGCATCGGGCGCGGGGCGGTACTGGGCGCGCACCTCGAAGCCGTGGCGGGCATAGAGCGTCACGTTGCGAGGCGTCGCGGTCTCCAGGAACGCCGGCCGGCCCGCCGCATCCAGCCGGGCGGTGCGCGCCGCGATGAGGCGCGAGCCCACCCCGTGACCCTGCAGCTTGGGATGCACGCCCAAGAACCAGAGGTAGTCGTGCGGCGCGTCGGTCGGATGATGCCGGTCCATGGCGTCGCGCAGCTTGGCCAGGCGGTCGAACCGCCGCAGCCCCGAGGCGCCCAGCAGGACCGGCAGGGCGCGCAGCTCCTGCCAGAGCGGCGGCGGGGCGAGCGCCTCCGACGGGATCCAGACCGCCGCGGCGCCGCCGGCGGCAGGCCGCTGCACCTCGCCGGGGGGCGTCACCCGCGCGGTCAGGATGAGGCGGAACATGGCCAGGCGCGCGGCGTCGCGCCGGGCGTCGTCGCGCATGAACCAGTCGAACAGGGGATCGTGCACGAAAGCCGCGGCGAGGTCCTGGGCCGCGAGCTCCAGCGCGGCGCGATCGGCGGTCTCCGGCGTCTCCGCCCCGCGCCGGACCGCCTCCACGTCCAGGGCGGCCCCGGCCATGTCAGACCTTCTCCGACAGCGCGATCGCCGCGCGGCAGCCCGCCTTGATCGCCGCGGACAGCAGGGCGTAGCCGGGCGCCTCGCGCGCGCCGGCGGCGGCGGCCTCGTCCCGATGGGCGAGTTCGTCGTCGCGGTAGCCCGACACCGCCCGGGCCAGCTCCGGCTCCCGGTCCTTCAGCTCCTCGACCTGGCTGGCGTAGTGGGCCTCGATCACCGTCTCCACCGCCTCGGTGCAGGCGTGGGCGGCCTTTTCGCCCAGCAGCGCCGTCCCAGCCCCGAGCGCGAAGCCCGCCACACGCCACAAGGGCGCCAGCAGGGTCGGGCGCACCTGGCGCTCGGTCAGCAGGCGGTCGAAGGCGGCCAGGTGCGCCGCCTCGTGCGCCTCCATGTCGGCGAGCCGGGCGTCCATGTGCGCCCCGCCGCGCGCCGCGCCGAAGACCGCGCGCTGTCCGCGGTAGATGTGCACCGCGCCGAGCTCGCCGGCGTGATCGACGCGCAGCATCTCCGCCAGCCGGCGCTTGAACGCGTCCTTGCCGGGCGCGGCCGGGCGCGACCGGCGAGGGGACGTCGCAGCGGGGGGGAACTCGCTCATGGGGTGCGTCGCCTTATGGACAGCGCGGCCAGCGCGCTCAGGCCGGCAAGTCCCAGCGAGACCAGGGCGTTCCACCCCGCCATGGAGAGGCCGAACAGGCGCCAGGCGGCCTGATCGCAGCGGACAATGGCGACCTTCGCGCCCCTGAGCAGGGCGGTCATGTCGGAGGCGCTGAGGCTGCGGTGCTCGCCGGTGCAGGCCGCCGGTCCCGGCCACCACTTCCACTCCACGCCGACGTGGTAGGACGCCAGGCCCGCCCCCATCAGGAAGGTCAGGGCGAGCAGGGCATCGAAGGCCGCGTCGCGCCAGGTCGGCCCGCCGCCGCGACGCCTCAGCACCAGCCCCGCCAGGCCGATCAGCATCGCCGCCCAGTAGACGTCGCGCTGCTTCAAGCAGAGCTCGCACGGCGGCAGATGGCCGAAGGTCTCAAACGCATGGGCCGCGGCCAGCATCAGCGCCGAGGCGATCAGCGCGTAGGCGGGCCAGAGACGGGCGAAGCTCGACGGCATGACCGTGACTTAGGCGATGAGGCTCAGGTGAGGAAGTGCAGGGCGGCGATCACCGCCACGATCGCCACCGCGACGCCGGAGGTCACGAGCGCGAGCCGCTTCTCCACGACCGCCTGCACCGGCGGACCGTAGGCGCGCAGCAAGGCCGCCAAGGCGAAGAACCTGAGGCCCCGGATGCCGACAGAGGCCAAGAAGAAGGTCGTGAAGTCGAAGTGCGCGACCCCCGACGCTATGGCCGTGATCTTGTAGGGGATCGGCAGGGCCAGAATCAGAATGCCCCACTGCTTGAAGAAGGCCTGGAAGGTCTCGATGCCGTTCGACGCCCCCGTCAGCGCCAGGATCGCCTTGCCGACCGGCTCCAGGAAGAAGCCGATGGCGTAGCCGACCGAGCCGCCCATCACCGAGGCCAGGACGGTGACCAGGGCGTAGCGCCACGCCTTGGACCGATCCGCCAGCACCATGGGCATCAGCATCACGTCGGGCGGGATCGGGAAGAACACGCCCTCGCAGAAGGCGTGCAGGGCGAGCCACATCGGCGCGTGGCGGCTGCCGGCGAGCCGTAGCAAGGCGTCGTAGGATTTACGGAGCAAGGATGGGGTCCCGAACGCGAGCACGACCATGTAGCAGGCCTGAAACACCGACACGAGGGGGCCGCAACGGCTGCGCCCTCACGCCTCCTCGCCGCCGTCCGCCGCAGCGGTGCGCCGGCGGCCGAAGCGGGGCTTTCGCGCCTCGCCCTTCGCCTTGGCGGCGATCTCCTTCAGCTTCATCGCTTGGCGGGCCGACACCACGCCCGCCGGGTCGCCCTTCTCCGGGTCCGCGAAAGCCCGCCCATAGGTCTTGAGCCGCGCCTCCACCGAGCCGATGAACTCGCCCTCCCACTCCGACAGGTCCACGCCCGCCCTCGCGGCCGTCCGCTTCGCCCGGGCGAGCGCCCGCAGCACGGCCTTGGCGGCCGCCTCGCGCGGCTTCTGGGTCCTGGGCTTGGGCGGCTTGCGCTTCAGAGGGCGCCGATGGCGGAAAGGTAGAGGTCGATCAGCGCCTCTTCCTCCTGCCGCTTGACCTTGTCCTGCTTGCGCAGGCGGACGACCTTGCGGAGGATCTTGGTGTCGAAGCCCTCGCCCTTGGCCTCCGCATAGACCTCCTTCAGGTCGTTCGCGACGCCGGCCTTGTCCTCCTCCAGGCGCTCGATGCGCTCGATGAAGCTCTTCAGACGGCCCTGCGCGGCGGCGGTCAGGACATCGGGGGTCGCGTCGAAGGCGGCGTCGTCGGCCATGGGGAGAAGCTCCGAAAGGTCAGCAAGGCGCGCGCACGCTCGGGCGCCGGAAAGAGCGGGCGACCCTAGCGGGGGCGGGCGCGCAAGTCAGGCGGCGGCTCGCCGCAGCCGGCGAGGCGTCCACAGGCGGGGCGCGGGCCTGTGGATCAGACGGCGGGCAAGGCGTCGGAGCCCCGCGACGGATTGGGCCCGAAACGGTTGAAGCCCTGCTCCCCAGGCAGGAGCGCGAGCTCCACCGCCGCCCAGGCCAGCACCAGCACGAAAAGGAAGTCCCAAAACCGATGCGGGAAGGGATAGACGCGCGCGAAGGCGACCAGCACCAGCGCCGCCCACCAGCCGGACTTGCCCCGGTCGTGCAGCCGCTTGGAGACGACGCAGGCGGCGCAGAACAGCAGCACCGTGTCTACCACCAGATCGATGATCCAGCGAAACCACCAGCCGCCCACCACCGCGTCGTAGACGACGAAGAGCCCGAACAGCACCGCCACGGCCACCACGAACGGCGCGCGCGCAAGCCGCCCGCTGGAGGAGAAGAAAAGCTGGGTCAGGTCGGTCTGGCCGTTCATCCGCCTTGCATAGAGCCGGCGCGGGCGCGGGCGCAACGCTTCGGGCGCCGCAGCGGTTTGAGAGGGCGCACGCCCAGACGAGGAGACCGCCCTATGCTGATGCTCGATTCCCATGGCCAGCTCCTGGCCACCCCAAGCGGCGTGGAGGGCCAGACGGTCTGCGACCGCGACGGCAAGAGCCTGGGCAAGGTCGCGACCGTGGTGATGGACCTGGCGTCCGGGCGAATCGCCTACCTCGTGGTCACCGGCGGAGGCCTGTTCGGCGGCTCGGGCAAGCACCACCCCATCCCGTTTGCGCGCTTCCGCCCCGATCCTAAGACGGGCGGCTTCGTCACCGACCTCTCGCGCGACCAGGTTGCGGCGACGCCGGCCTATGACAAGGACCAGCTGGCGAGCAGCTCTTACGGCTGGAGCGAGCAGGTCGAACGCTTCTTCGCCGAGCGGCGCGGGGCGGCTTGACGGCGACCGGCGGGGCGTCGCCTATCGGGCGATGGACGCTGCGGCGGGGCTGAAGAAGCGCTCCCTGAACCTGAAGGGCCACGCCACCTCGCTGGCGCTCGAACCGGAGTTCTGGGCGGTGCTGGACGCGCAGGCCCGGGCGCGGGGGGTCAGCCTCTCGTCGCTGGTGGCCGAGCTCGACGCCGCCCGGGGCCTGCGCCCCCTGGCCTCGGCCTGCCGCGTCGCGGCCCTCCGCTGGGCTGAGAGGGGGAGCGCCGCGGCCGATACGATTTCCCGCGCATAAACCGAACGGCAAGGGGCGCCGGGTTAGGACTGCTGCACACAAGAAGCTCCGTCGCATGGACGGCGGGGCGCGATGGCAGGGTTATCCAACCGATGGCGCGAACCGTCCTGGTCGTCGACGACGACCCCACTCAGCGTCGGCTCATCCAGGCGGTCCTGGAGCGCGAGGGCTTCCAGGTCCAGCAGGCCGACGGGGGCGAGGCGGCCCTGGAGCGCCTGCAGGCGGGGCCCGCGCCCGATGCGATCCTGCTCGATCTGGTCATGCCTGGGACGCCCGGGCTCGAGGTGCTGCGGCGGTTGCGCGCCGAGGGCGTGACGGCGCCCGTGATCGTGCTGACGGCCTCCGGAGGGGTCGACACGGTGGTCCAGGCCATGCAGGCCGGGGCCCAGGACTTCTTCGTCAAGCCGGCGAGCCCTGAGCGCATCCTGGTCGGGCTGCGCAACGCCCTGCAGATGAAGAGCCTGACGCAGGAGGTCGACCGGCTGAAGAAGCACGCCGCCCACCTCGTCACCTTCGACGACCTGGTCGGCGCCTCCCAGCCCATGCGGCTGGTCAAGGTCATGGGCGAGCGCGCCGCAAAGACCTCCATTCCCGTGCTGATCCTGGGCGAGAGCGGGGTCGGCAAGGAGCTGATCGCCCGCGCCGTGCACGGCGGCTCGGACCGCGCCGGCAAGCCCTTCGTGGCGGTGAACTGCGGGGCCCTGCCCGAAAACCTGGTGGAGAGCATCCTGTTCGGCCACGAGAAGGGCAGCTTCACAGGCGCCCACGACCGGCACCTCGGCAAGTTCCAGGAGGCGCACGGCGGCACCCTGTTCCTGGACGAAGTGGGCGAGCTGCCGCTGGACATGCAGGTCAAGCTGCTGCGCGCCCTACAGGAGAAGGAGGTCGATCCGGTCGGGGCCAAGCGGCCGGTGAAAATCGACGTGCGCGTGGTGGCAGCGACCAACCGCGACCTCGCCGAGCGGGTGAAGGCGGGTCTGTTCCGCGAAGACCTGTTCTACCGCCTGAACGTCTTCCCGATCGAGGCGCCCGCCCTGCGCGAGCGGCGGGACGACATCCCCGCCCTGGTCGAGGCCTTTGTGCGCCGCTTCAATGCCCAGGAGGGCAAGCGCGTCATGGGCGCCTCCGCCGAGGCGCTGGCCCTGCTCACCGCCTTCGACTGGCCCGGCAACGTGCGACAGCTGGAGAACGCCGTCTATCGCGCCATCGTGCTGGCGGACGGGCCCTACCTGACGCCGCAGGACTTCCCCGCCATCTCGGGCCTTGCGCCCGCGATCCACGCGCCCGCCTCGTCTGCCGCGCTTGACGCCGCCCCGGGCGAGCCCGCGCCGGATCAGCCGGTGCGCATCCTGGACGACCGCGGGCACCTGCGCACTCTGGAGGAGATCGAGCGCGATCTCATCCAGCTCGCTATCGAGATCTACGCCGGCCACATGAGCGAGGTGGCGCGCCGCCTCGGGATCGGGCGCTCGACCCTTTATCGCAAGGTGCGCGAGCAGGGCCTGGACGTGGAGATGGCCGAGGCGGGCTGAGCCTCCCCTCGCCTCCTCCCGCGCCGCACGATCCGCCCCGCTCAGTCCACCAGGCGGAACCTGCGCGCATCGAAGACCTTGAGCGCCTGGTCGAGCTCGTGGCCGCGCTTCAGGATCAGGCCGCCCTGGCCGATCACGGCCCATGCGCCCTGCCGCCGGGCGAGCGCGGGGCGCTTCTCGATGCGGTAGAGCGGCGCCTCGGAGGTGCGCCGGAACACCGAGAACGTCGCCGCCTCGCGCCCCGCGTCGATGGCGTAGTCGCGCCACTCCCCCTGGGCGACCATGCGGCCATAAAGGCGCAGGATGGCGTTCAGCTCGGCGCGCTCGAAGAAGACGACCGGCTCGCGGACGGGACCGGCGGCTTGCGGCGGGACGAAATCGTAACTCATCGTTCTCACCCAACGCGTCCGGGCGCGGCCGGTCCGCCAACTTAGGCGCCTGACGGGCGGCGGGAAGGGGGCGCGACGCCGAGCGTCGTCGCTGTGGACTTCCCAGGGGCGCTTCCCCATATTCCGCCGCGATCAAACGGGCCCGGGCGGGCGCGAGTCGGGCCGTCGCGAAGGCCGGACCGCTTCCCCCGCGCGGCAGCCCCGGCCGACAGGAGCGCCATTGTCCAAGGAAGAGTTCATCGAGTTCGAAGGCGTCATCACGGAGCTGCTGCCCGAGGGGCGCTTCCGGGTGAAGCTCGACAACGACCACGTCGTGCTGGCCTACACCGCAGGCCGCATGAAGCGGAACCGGATCCGCTCGCTGGTCGGAGACCGGGTCACGGTCGAGATGACGCCCTACGATCTGGACAAGGGCCGCATCACCTATCGCCACAAGGCCGAGGGCCCGCGTCCGCCGGGAGCGCCTCCCCGTCCGCCGGGCGCGCGCCGGCGCTGAGGCCCCGCCTCAGCCCTCGCCTCAGGCCAGGAAGGCGCTCGCCGCGACGCCCACGCCGGCGATCCCGAGCAGCAGGGCCGCATACCAGGGCCAGCGCCGCCGGGTGATGATGGCGATGGTGCTGATGGCGATGGCGGTCTGCAGCAAGGCCGCCGCAAGGGTCAGGCGCGGATGGCGGGCCTCGTCGAGCTCGGCCGCCTCGCGGGCCTCGTCGCGCTTGGCTTCGAACGCCTTGGCCTTGGCCTGGATCTCGGCCTGCTCCTTGCCTTCCTGCACGGCCTTCTGGGCGAGCTTTTCGGCGTTCGGACCGCCCTGAGCGGCCCCCATCTCGTCCAGCCGCTTCTTGATCGACTTGGACTGGTAGAAGGCCCACTGGTCCGACGCCTGGCCCTGGGCGAGGGTCGCCTTGTTGCTTTCTATGATCGCGCCCGCGGTGCCGAGGCTCTCCAGCGAGCCGATCACGGCGGTGATCACCGCCAGCAGCGCGATGGTGATCGACACCCGTGTGATCAGCGGGTTGTTCGCCTCCGCCGCATGTTCGGCGTGCTCGCGGTGCTCGTGCGCTTCCAGCGCGGGATTTTCGGACATCGGCTTTCCCCCGGGAGCCCCGCAGGACTCAGCTTCGCCGGGAGCTTAGCGCCGCCTGGGCCGCCGCCAAACGCGCGATAGGGACGCGGTAAGGCGAGCAGCTCACGTAATCCAGCCCGACGGACTCGCAGAAGGCGATGGAGGCAGGGTCGCCCCCGTGCTCGCCGCAGATGCCGAGCTTGATCTCGCCCCGCGCCGCACGCCCGCGCTCTGCGGCGATGCGGATCAGGTCGCCCACGCCCTCCGCGTCCAGGGTCACGAAGGGGTCGCGCTCCAGGACGCCCTTGCGGATGTAGACGTCCAGGAACTTGCTGGAATCGTCGCGGCTGATGCCGAAGGTGGTCTGGGTCAGGTCGTTGGTGCCGAAGGAGAAGAACTCGGCGCTCTCCGCCAGGTCGCCGGCCCGAAGCGCCGCGCGGGGCAGCTCGATCATGGTGCCGACGCGGTAGTCGATCCTGCGCCCGCGCTCGGCCATGACCGCCTCTGCGGTGCGGTCCGTCAGCTCGCGAAGCAGCTTCATCTCGGCGCGGGTCGCCACCAGCGGGTGCATGATCTCCGGCGTCGGGGCCTCGCCCCCGGCCGCGATCTCGCAGGCGGCCTCGAAGATCGCCCGCACCTGCATCTCGTAGATCTCGGGGAAGGCGATGCCGAGGCGGCAGCCCCGCCAGCCCAGCATGGGGTTGGTCTCCTTCAGCTCCGCGGCGCGGCGCATCAGCTTGGCCGCGTCCAGCCCGGTGGCCTCCGCCACCGCCCGCACGTCCGCCTCGCCGTGGGGCAGGAACTCGTGCAGCGGCGGGTCGAGCAGGCGGATGGTGACCGGCAGGCCGGCCATGATGGTGAAGAGCTCCACGAAGTCCGCCCGCTGCATAGGCAGGATCTTGGCGAGCGCCGCCCGCCGGCCCGCCTCGTCGTCGGCCAGGATCATCTCGCGCACGGCGGCGATGCGGGTCTCGTCAAAGAACATGTGCTCGGTGCGGCAAAGGCCGATGCCCTCCGCGCCGAAGCCCCGGGCGGTGCGCGCGTCCAGCGGCGTCTCCGCATTGGCGCGCACCCGCATGCGGCGGGCCTTGTCGGCCCAGGCCATCAGCTTGCCGAAGTCCCCCGAGAGCTCGGGCTCGATCATCGGCATGGCGCCTGCCAGGACCTCGCCCTTGGAGCCGTCGATGGTGACGACCTCGCCGGCCTTGAAGACGCGGCCCCGGGCGCGGAGCTCGCCCGCGCGGTCGTCGATCTGGATCTCGCCCGCGCCGGAAACGCAGGGGCGGCCCATGCCGCGGGCGACCACCGCGGCGTGGCTGGTCATGCCGCCGCGGCAGGTGATCACGCCCCGCGCGGCGTGCATGCCGTGGATGTCCTCCGGCGAGGTCTCCTCGCGCACCAGGATCACGGCCTCGCCCAGGGCGCCCATGCGCTCGGCCTCGTCGGGGTCGAAGACGATCTTGCCCGTGGCCGCCCCCGGCGACGCGGGCAGCCCCGTCGCGATCACGTCCCGCGCGGCGGCGGGGTCGATGGCGGGGTGCAGCAGCTGGTCCAGGGAGCTGGGCTCGACGCGCAGGACCGCCTCGTCCTCGCTGATCAGCCCCTCGGCCACCAGATCGCAGGCGACCTTCAGCGCCGCCTTGGCGGTGCGCTTCCCCGAGCGGGTCTGCAGCATGTAAAGCCGCCCCTGCTCGACGGTGAACTCCACGTCCTGCATGTCGCGATAGTGACGCTCGAGCTTTTCGACCACGTCGCGAAACTGGCCGAACACCTCGGGCAGGGCCTCCTCCATCGAGGGCGCGGTCTCGCCCATCTCCTCGCGCGCCGCGCGGGTCAGCGCCTGGGGCGTGCGGATGCCGGCCACGACGTCCTCGCCCTGGGCGTTGATCAGGAACTCGCCGTAGAGGCGCGCCTCGCCCGTGGAGGGGTTGCGCGTGAAAGCGACGCCGGTGGCCGAGGTGTCGCCCATGTTGCCGAACACCATGGACTGGACATTGACCGCCGTGCCCCAGCTCTCCGGGATGTCGTGCATGCGGCGGTAGAACTTGGCGCGGTCGTTCATCCAGCTCGCGAAGACCGCGCCGATCGCGCCCCAGAGCTGGTCCTGCGGGTCCTGCGGGAAGTCCTGGCCGAGGTCGCGGCGCACCGCCGCCTTGTAGTCGCCGACCACGCGCTCCCAGTCGCCGGCCTGAAGCGCGGTGTCGACCGAGACGCCCAGCCGGTCCTTGTGATCGTCCAGGATCTCCTCGAAGGCATGGTGCTCCAGCCCCAGCACGACGTTGGAGTACATCTGAATGAAACGGCGGTAGCTGTCGAAGGCGAAGCGGCGGTCGCCCGACAGACGCGCCAGGCCCTCTACCGTCTCGTCGTTGAGGCCGAGGTTCAGGACGGTGTCCATCATGCCGGGCATCGAGGCCCGGGCGCCGGAGCGCACCGACACCAGGAGCGGATTAGCCGCGTCGCCGAACCGCTTGCCGGTCAGGCTCTCCACGCGCTCCAGCCCCGCCTCGACCTGGGCGCGCAGGTCCGCGGGGTAGGTCCGACCCTGCGCGTAATAGAAGGTGCAGGCCTCGGTGGTGATGGTGAAGCCCGGAGGCACGGGCAAGCCCAGCGCGCTCATCTCCGCCAGGTTCGCGCCCTTGCCGCCGAGCAGGTTCTTCATGGAGGCGTCGCCGTCGGCGGTCCCGCCGCCGAAGCCGTAGACCCAGCGCGTGGTCGTGTGCCGGGGTCCAGATCCGTCCATGAAGCCCTCCGTGGCGCGCGCAGGGCCGCGACCCCGCCCGACGGGTCGGGGATCAACGCCCGCACCTTCCGTGACCCTCATTTAACGACGAAGGTCAAGCTGGGATGCGTGGCCGGGCGCGCTTCGGCGTCCGGAGGCGGAGGCGCGTGTCACGGCTGTAACAAAACCCTCATTGAGGCCCTGAGGCGTCGCCTCTAACCTGCGCGGCGCAAGAGGGGACTTCCATGCGCATCGATCTGTTCGCCGCTTCGGCCGCCCTGGCCGTTGTCGCCGCCGCCGCCCATGCCGCGCCCGCGCCGGCCGCCTACGCGCCCGTGAGCCCGCAGATGGTCAACCGCATCGCCGACGAGGGCTTCAACCACGGCCAGGTGGTGGAAACGATCGAGTATCTGACCGATCGGATCGGCGGTCGCCTGACCGGCTCGCCCGCGCTGAAGCAGGCGGAGACCTGGGCTCAGTCCAGGTTCCGCGACTGGGGCCTGAAGAACGTGCGCGCCGAGCCGTTCGACTTCGGCCGCGGCTGGTGGATCGAGGGCTCCAGCGTGCGCATGGTGCAGCCCCGCCCGCTGCAGCTGCGCGCCATCCCGGTCGCCTGGACGCCGCCGACCTCGGGCCCGATCGCCGGTCCGGTGATCGTGGCGCCGATGCGCAGCGAGGCGGACTTCGCGCGCTGGAAGGGCAAGCTGAAGGGCAAGGTCGTGCTGCTGAGCCCGCCGACGGAGCCGCGCGACGCGACCCTGCCCGCCTTCCGCCGCTACACCGACGCCGAGCTTGCCAAGCTCGATGAGTATCCGATCCCCCGCTACGACCCGGAGGCGACGGAGCGCAACGCCAAGCGCCGGGGCTTTGCGGGCAAGCGCGACGCCTTCCTGAAGGAGGAGGGCGCGATCGCCTACGCCACCATGTCCCGCGACGACGGCGGCCTGGTGCATGGGGACGGCGCGGGCCAGGGCTACCGAGTCGGCATGACGCCGCCCCTGCCCGGCGTCGAGATCGCCTCGGAGGACTACCGGCGGCTGGCGCGCCTGGCCAAGGGCGGGGACGTGACCCTCGAGATCGATAGCCGCGTCCACTATGACGACAGCGACCACAACGCGCACAACCTCTTCGCCGAGATTCCCGGCCGCGACCCCAAGGCCGGCTACGTCATGGCGGGAGCGCACTTCGACAGCTGGGTCGCCGCGGACGGCGCGGCCGACAACGGCGCGGGCTCGGCGGTGGTGATGGAGGCGGCGCGCATCCTGTCGGCGCTGAACGTGCACCCCAAGCGCACCATCCGCTTCGCCCTCTGGGAGGGCGAGGAGCAGGGCCTGCTGGGCTCGGCGGCCTATGCGGACAAGTACCTGGCCAAGCGCCCGCCGCTGAAGGACCAGCCCGGCTACTTCGCCCCGACCTGGCCGGTGACCGCCCAGCCCGGCTATGGCGAGCTCGCGGCCTACTTCAACCTCGACAACGGCTCGGGGAAGATCCGCGGCATCTACACCGAGGGCAACTTCGCCGTCGTGCCGATCTTCAAAGACTGGCTCGCGCCCTTCGCGAGCCTGGGCGCCAGCACGGTCGTGGCCCAGTCGACGGGCAGCACCGACCACGTGATGATGAGCCGCGTCGGCCTGCCGGCGTTCCAGTTCATCCAGGACCCGCTCGACTACATGGGCACGGTGCATCACACCAACCTGGACACCTTCGACCACCTGCGGCCGGACGACCTGCGCCAGGCGGCGGTGATCATGGCGACCATGCTGCTGGACGCCGCCGAGGCCGATCAGCCCCTGCCCGGCAAGGGCGTGCCGAAGGAGCCCGCCAAGACCGATCCCTTCGCCTACGCCGATCCCGCGTCGAACTGAGGTCGCGGGCGGGCTTCAGTCCCGCTCGCGGATGCGTTCGCTCAGCCGCACGCCCTGGTCGTAGAGCACCTGGTTGCGGAACACGGCGACCTCGCAGAGGATGTCGCCGCCCGCCCGGTCCGCCCAGATGTAGCTGCGCTCCACCATGACCGGGGCGCCGCTCTCGGCGAAGCCCTCGTAGGTGTCGCCCCAGGGCACAAGCGGCGCGAGCTCCCGCCAGCTCAGGCCCAGGGCCCGGCCGAGCTCGTCCTCGGCGAGCTCGAGCAGGTCGAGGTCGGCCGGCTCCGACCCCACGCTCAGACCTTCTCCGGCTCGGCCTGCAGCACGCCGCGGCGGATCTGGTCGAGTTCCAGGCTCTCGAACAGGGCCTTGAAGTTGCCTTCGCCGAAGCCCTCGTTGCCCTGACGCTGGATGATCTCGAAAAAGATCGGCCCCACCGCATTCTCCGTGAAGATCTGGAGCAGCAGGCCCTGGCCCTCGGTAGGCGCGCCGTCGACGAGGATCTTGTCAGCCTGCATGCGCTGCAGGTTCTGGCCGTGGCCGGGCACGCGGGCGTCGACCTGCTCGTAATAGGTGTCCGGCGTGTCCTGGAAGCGCACGCCCCGGTCCCGCAGCGTTTCGACCGCCGCGTAGATGTCGTCCGTACCCAAGGCAAGGTGCTGGATGCCCTCGCCGTTGTAGGCCTGCAGGAATTCCTCGATCTGGCTCTTGTCGTCCTGGCTCTCGTTCAGCGGAATGCGGATCTTGCCGTCGGGGCTCGTCATGGCCTTGGAGAACAGGCCCGTCTGCTTGCCCTCGATGTCGAAGTAGCGGATTTCGCGAAAGTTGAAGATGCGCTCGTAGAAGTCGGCCCAGACCTTCATGTTGCCGCGCTTCACATTGTGCGTGAGGTGGTCGAGATAGGTCAGGCCGACGCTGTTGCGCGCCAGCTCGTCTTCCGCGCCCGGGATCGGCACGAAATCGACGTCATAGATCTCCCGGGCGCCATAGCGGTCCACGAGATAGAGGTGGCTGCCGCCGATGCCCTCGATGCAGGGGATGTTCAGCTCCATCGGACCCACCGGCCCGCGCACCTCGGTCGCGCCGCGCTCCAGCGCCAGCCTGAGCGCCTTGGCGGCGTCCTTGACGCGAAAGGCCATGGCGTTGGCCGAGGGCCCGCGCTCGGCGCGGAACCGCGCGGGCTGGCCCTCCGGCTCCATGTTCAGCAGGAAGTTGATGTCGCCCTGCTTGAACCGCAGCACGTTCTTGGAGCGGTGCCGGGACACCGCTGTGAAGCCCATGTTGCGGAAGTAGGTCGCGAGCGACTCCGGGTCGGGGCTCGTGAACTCCACGAACTCGAAGCCGTCGGTGCCGAGCGGGTTGTCGAACAGATCGGCCATGGCGGTCGTCCTTGCGCGCGAGGGGCGGATTTTCGCCCTCTATGAGCTTCCCCGAGGCGAAAGCAACCCGCCGGCGCCGCCCCGGCGAGCACGTTCGCGTGGGGGTTCGCTGCTCGCCGACCCGCGGACGGCGAAGATCTTAGGCGGCGAGGGTGGCGCTTTGGATCAGCGCCCGGATCTGCTCGACCTGTTCGGGGCGGCGGCCGACCTCCTCGCGGATGTCCGGCGCGCGGGCGAGCTTCATCGCCTCGGCGCGGGCGCGGTCGGCGGCGGGACCGAGCGGCGCGGCCTCACCGGAGGCCAGGCGCAGGAGCGCGGTGAGCTTGGGCAGGCCGCCCGCGTCCGCCCGCCCGATCGCGGCGATCAGCTTGGAGTCCGCCTCGACCAGGCCGCCGATGTCGCCGATCTTGTTCACCGCGGACTGCAGGTCCGGATCGTCGGCGTCGCCGGCCTCGCGCACGGCCTTCTGCAGCCTGGCGAGGGCGGCCAGCCGCGCCTGGGGCAGGTCGGCGCCCCCGCGGGCCTCCTTCTCGAAGCGCAGGGCGCCGACGGCGGCGGCGATCCAGCGCGCCGCCTCGCGCTTGTTCATCTTGCCCGCCACGTTCTCGGCCAGTTTGATCAGGGCCTCGACCTCCTCCAGCGCGCTCTCGCGCCGGCCGAGCAGGTCTTCCACGAAGTCCGGCGTGACCAGCCGCTTGGACCGGGTCACGAAGGCCGCCGCAACGTCCTCGCGGGGGATGAGCTGGCCGGCGCAGGCGGTGAGCGCCATCGCCAGGGCGCGCAGGATCGCGATCTCTCCGTCCGGGTCGCCGGGCCTGAGGCGCCGGGAGCCGATCAGCTCGGTGACCACCCGCCGGGCCAGCGCGCCGCGCAGGCTCGCAAACTCCGGCGCCTGCAGCCAGGTCGAAAGCCGCTGGGTCTCCGGCGGCAGGGGCGGGATCAGACCCCGCAGCGAGGGATCAAAGCCCATCAGGGACTCGATCTCCTTCGGCGCGGCAAGGCGCGTCAGGGCCGCGAGGCTGCCGCCGAGGTCGAGCCCCGGGCCCAGCAGGTCCGCCAGGCCCAGGCGGGACCTCAGGATCTCCGCCAGCGGCTGCTCCAGCACATGCATGGCCAGCGCGCGGCCCCGGCCGGCCTCCGGCGCCTGCTCGGCCAGCTCCAGGATCAGGTCGATCTTCTCTCGCCAGGTCTCCGCCCGGGCGAGGTAGCCCGCCACCGCGCCGCCCAGGCGGTAGGCGCGCTCGGCGTCCTCGCCGAGGTCGTTGGCCAGCGCCTTGAAGTCTGCGGCCTCCTCGACGCTGGGAAAGGCGCGCCTGCGCCCGTCGCGCAGCAGGCGCTCCACCGCGCGCTCCGCCAGGCCCTGGAAGCTGCGCATCACCTCGTGCACCGAAACGTCCCGCGCCTGGGCCTCCGGAATGGCGATGCGCTGGATGGCGTGCTGGATTTCGGAGCCCGACGCGTCCAGCTGCTCGACCAGGTCCGGCCGGTGCAGCAGCTCGAAGGGCGTCGCCCGCTTGCGCGTCAGCCAGCCCTCGAACAGGCGGCCGATGCGTTCGCGCGCATGCACGGAGTAGAGGTCGGAGGGACCGACGCACAGCGGCGCATCCTCGCGCTCGCGCACCCGGCGGGCCTTGGCGGCCAGCACCTCGCCCTTGCTCAGCACGACGGCCGAGCGGAAGGCGCGGGTCTCCGGGTCCAGGATCTCCTTTGTGACCTTGACCGCGGCGACCTTGCGGGCGGCGAGCAGCTCTTCGGCCGCTTCGATCACCTTGGCGCGGTCCTCGTCGGCGAGCTCCAGCGACCAGCCGGAGTTGACGCGCCGCCGCACGAACAGTTCGTAGTGAATCTGGTCCTGCACGCGCGTTTCCGCCCCCGTTCGGAACCAGTCATAATGCGGCCCCGCTTAAGGGCGAGTTGCTTGCAATCGAAACCGTGAGGACCGACGTTCGAGGACACATGGCGAACATCACCCTGGTCGACGACGACGAGAACATCGTGGCCTCCGTGTCCATGGCGCTGGAGAGCCACGGCCATGCCGTGAAGGCCTATTACGACGGGGCGTCGGGGCTGCAGGCCCTTGAGCAAGCGCCGCCCGACCTGGCGATCCTGGACGTGAAGATGCCCCGCATGGACGGCATGGAGGTGCTGCGCCGCCTGCGCCAGACCTCCGAGGTGCCGGTGATCATCCTGACGTCCAAGGACGAGGAGATCGACGAGATCCTGGGCTTCAACCTCGGCGCGGACGACTACATCCATAAGCCGTTCAGCCAGCGCCTGCTCATCGAGCGGGTGAAGGCGGTGCTGCGGCGCGCGCGCGCCGAGCAGGAGGGCGAGGAGGACGGCAGCCTGGGCGCCATCGGCCCGGCGGGCGGCTCCAAGGTTCTGAAACGGGGCAAGCTGACGCTCGATCCCGCGCGGCACGACTGCCTGTGGGACGGGCGGCCCGTGAAGCTGACCGTCACCGAGTTCCTGCTCTTGCAGGCTCTGGCCCAGCGCCCGGGCTTCGTGAAAAGCCGCGACAACCTGATGGACGCCGCCTACGACGATCAGGTCTATGTCGACGACCGCACCATCGACAGCCACGTGAAACGCATGCGCAAGAAGTTCCGCGCCGTCGATCCGGAGTTCGACTCCATCGAGACCCTCTACGGCGTCGGCTATCGCTATCGCGAGGTCTGAGCTCCTGACGGAGGCGGGAGGCGATCGGAGCACGGGCGGGGCGCGGCGCAGGGCTGCGTCCGCCGGGGGGCATCCGAACCGCTCGCGCCTGGCCCGGCTGATCGTCGGGCTGAACCTTCTGGGCCTACTCGTGCTGATCGTCGGCGCGCTGGTGCTGAACGAGTTCCGGCGCGGGCTGATCGAGGCGCGGGTGGAAAGCCTGACCAGCCAGGGCCAGTTCATCGCCAATCTGATCGCGCGCTCGGCCACGGTGGGCGAACCGCAGCCGGCGCTGGATCGGGGCAACGCCGCGACCCTGATCCAGCTCTTCTTCATCCCCCAGTCGCAGCGCGCGCGCCTGTTCGATGCGCACGGCAACCTGATCGCCGACAGCGACCTGATCTCCGACCGGATCGAGGCGCGCCCCCTGCCGCCGCCGGCGCGTCCCTCGCCCTTCCGCCTGCCCTTCGCTCGCCACCGCACCCAGAGCCGGGTCCAGCTCGCCCAGGCCGAGTTGAAGAGCGAGATCGCCGCCGCGCTGAAGGGCGCGCCGGTCAGCCGGGTGCGCATCGACGAGGATGGCGGGCGGGTGGTCAGCGTCTCGATCCCCATCCAGCGGGTCGAGGCGGTGCTGGGGGTGCTGGTGCTGGAGGCCGGCGACGTCGACCAGATCGTGGCGGCGCAGCGTCGCGCGCTCCTGCCCTTCATCCTGATCGCCGTGGCGGTGACGCTGGCCTCGTCCTGGCTGCTGAACAATCTCGTCGCCCGCCCGGTGCTTCGCCTATCCCGCGCGGCGGACCAGGTGCGCCAGGCGCGGGCTCGCGCCATCTCGCTGCCGGACCTGGAGGCGCGCGAGGACGAGATCGGCGACCTCGCCCGCTCGCTGGAGGCCATGACCTCGGCCCTGTCCGCCCGCATGGACGCCATCGAGGCCTTCGCCGCCGACGTCAGCCACGAGATCAAGAACCCCCTGACCTCGATCCGCTCGGCTATCGAGACGCTGGAGATGACGCCCAACGAGGAGGCCAAGGCGCGCCTTCTTCGGATCGTGAAGCAGGACGTGACGCGGCTCGATCGACTGATCACCGACATCTCCAACGCCTCGCGCCTGGATGCGGAGCTGTCGCGGGAGAGCCCCCGGCTGGTGGACCTGCCCCGACTGCTGGCCGACATCGCCGCCGTCTATCCCGAGACCCCGGCGCCGGTGCGCCTCGCCGCCGCCGAGCCCGGGCCGCCCCCCGCGTGGCCGGTCGCGAGGGGCCGCTGGGCCAGATCTTCCGCAACCTGATCGACAACGCCCGCTCGTTCAGCCCCGAGGGCGCGCCCGTGACGGTCACGATCACCCGGACCCGGGGCGCCAACGGCCGCCCCCTCGCGCAGGTGATCGTGGACGACCACGGCCCGGGCATCCCGCCCGAGAACCTGGAGACCATCTTCAAGCGCTTCTACACTGAGCGTCCCAGGACGCAGGGCGAGCCGGCGGGGGGCGGCGCGGCTTCGGCGGGCACTCGGGCCTGGGCCTGTCCATCTCGCGCCAGATCGCCGAGGCGCACGGCGGGAGCATCCGCGCCGAGAACCGCCTTGGCCCCGACGGCGGTGTCGCCGGCGCGCGCTTCATCGTCGAGCTGCCCGAGCAGGCGTGAGCGCGGCGCCGGCCTTGATCCTGCACGCCACCGCCCTGGCCCGCCGGGTGGAGGGGCGCTGGGCGGCGGTCCTGCTGCAGGCGCCTTCGGGAGGCGGCAAGAGCACGCTCGCGTTGCAGGCGCTGCGCCAGGGCTGGCGGCTGGTGGCCGACGACCGGGTGATGCTGTTCGCCAGCGGGCGCACCCTGTTCGCCCGTGCGCCGGAGCCTCTGCGCGGCCTCCTCGAAGCGCGGGGGCTGGACATCCTGAGCGTCGCGCCCGTCCCGCTGGCGCAGGCGCGCCTGCTGGTCCGCCTGGAGGCGCCGAGGGCGCGCCTGCCCGAGCCGGAGCACGAGACCCTGCTTGACGTCGCGCTTCCCCGCCTCAGCCTCGACCGCGACGACCCCGCCCTCCTCGACAAGGCCGCTGCCGCCCTTTGCCGCGCGCGAGCATGACCGCTTTGACACGGCCCGCCACAGGCGTAAGGAGCGGCGCCGGCTCTGCCGCCCGAAGAGGCGAGACGCCGGGCGCGGGGCTTAATCAGGGAACCGGATGATCGGTCTGGTGATCGTCACCCACGGACGCTTGGCCGACGAGTTCGTCGCCGCGATGGAGCACGTGGTGGGGCCTCAGTCGGCGGTGCGCGCCATCGCCATCGGTCCAAACGACGACATGGAGCGCCGCCGCGCCGACATCGTGACCGCCGCCCGCGCGGTGGACGACGGCTCAGGCGTGATCCTGCTGACCGACATGTTCGGCGGTACGCCGTCGAACCTGGCCATCTCGGTGATGGACGAGACCCAAGCGGAGGTCATCGCCGGCCTGAACCTGCCCATGCTGATCAAGCTCGCCTCGGTCCGCACGCGGGAGAGCCTGACCGCCTGCGTCGCCGCCGCCCAGGACGCCGGGCGCAAGTACATCTCCGTCGCCTCCTACGTGCTCGCGGGCGAGAAATGAGCGACGGCGGGCTGCGCCGCACGCTTACGATCCAGAACGAACGCGGCCTTCACGCCCGGGCGTCGGCCAAGTTCGTCAAGACCGCCAGCCAGTTCGACGCGCACGTCACCGTCAGCCGCGACGGCCAGACGGTGGACGCCCAGTCGATCATGGGCCTGATGATGCTGGCCGCCGGCATCGGCTCCACCGTCGACATCGCCGCAGAAGGTCCCGACGCGGCGGAGGCTCTGGAGGCGCTCACCGCCCTGGTGGACAACCGCTTCGACGAGGATCGGTGATCGTCCACAAATGGGACTATCTTTGCGCCTAGCCAGCCGCGAGCTCCGGATCGGAAGCGCTGTGCGCACAAGATAGTCCCCATTCGGGACCATAGGCTCGCATTCGGGCTCGCGCTGACCTATGGGGTCGTGCGGGCATCACGCCCGGGAGCGCGCCGCCGTGGCCGAACGCATGCTGAAGTTCGCGTCCGTGACGCCCCAGACCCCGCCCAAGCGCGGCGCGGACGAGCGCAGGGGCGACTTCCACGAGATCTATGCCGACTTCATCGAGGCCAAGGCCGCCGAGCAGGCCTCGCGCTGCAGCCAGTGCGGCGTCCCCTTCTGTCAGACGCATTGTCCGCTGCACAACAACATCCCCGACTGGCTGAAGATGACCGCCGAGGGCCGGCTGGAAGAGGCCTACGCCCTCTCCTCGGCGACCTCGACCCTGCCGGAGGTCTGCGGCCGCATCTGCCCTCAGGACCGGCTGTGCGAGGGCGGCTGCGTCACCGAGCAGGCGGGCTTCGGCGCGATCACCATCGGCGCCGTGGAGCGCTTCATCAACGACCACGCCTGGGAGCGCGGCTGGGTGCAGCCGATCCGCCCGGCGCGGGAGCGGGCCCAGTCGGTGGGCGTGGTGGGCGCAGGCCCGGCGGGCCTTTCCGCCGCCGACGCGCTGAGGAGCGCCGGCTACCAGGTGAGCGTCTACGATCGCTATGACCGGCCGGGCGGGCTGCTGATGTACGGCATCCCGAGCTTCAAGCTGGAGAAGCAGGTCGTGGCGCGCCGCACCGAGCGCCTGGCCGAGGGCGGGGTGGTGTTCAAGCAAGGGTTCGAGCTCGGGCGCGACGCGTCCCTGTCCGACCTGCGCGCGCGTCACGACGCGGTGCTGTTGGCGACCGGGGTCTATAAGGCGCGCGAGATCGCCTGCCCGGGGATCGGCTCGCCGGGGGTGGTCAAGGCGTTGGACTATCTGATCGCCTCCAACCGCACCGGGCTTGGCGACCGCGTGCCGGAGTTCCAGAGCGGCGCCTTGAACGCTGCGGGCAAGGACGTGGTCGTGATCGGCGGCGGCGACACGGCCATGGACTGCGTCCGCACCGCCGTCCGCCAGGGGGCCCGCAGCGTGACCTGCCTCTACCGGCGGGACCGGGCCAACATGCCGGGCTCGATGCGCGAGGTCGCCAACGCCGAGGAGGAGGGCGTGCGCTTCGAGTGGCTCGCCGCGCCCCGCTCCATCCTGGGCGACAGCGCCGGTGTGACCGGGGTGCGCGCGCTTCGCATGCGGCTGGGCGCCCCGGACTCCACCGGGCGGCAGGCGCCGGAGGAGGTCGAGGGCGCGGACTTCGACCTTCCCGCGGGGCTCGTGATCAAGGCCCTAGGCTTCGACCCGGAGGACGTCGCGACCCTCTGGGGCGCGCCGGACCTGAAGGTCAGCCGCTGGGGCTCCCTGCGCGTGGACCTCACCACGATGATGACGAGCCTGCCGGGCGTGTTCGCCGCGGGCGACATCGTGCGAGGCGCCTCGCTGGTGGTCTGGGCGATCCGCGACGGCCTGGACGCAGCCGCTGCCATCGGCCGCTGGCTTGAGGGCCGCGCCGCGCTTTCGAAGATGGCCGCGGAGTGAGCGCGATGCGACTTTACGGCCAAGCCCGCCCGATCGAGGCGCCTCATGTCTGACCCCGCCCACTACCTTTCAGAGCGTGAGCGGCTTGCGCGCGAGGGCCTCTACGACCCGGACTCCGAGCGCGACGCGTGCGGCGTAGGGCTGGTCTGCGCCATCGACGGCACGCCCCGGCGCGACGTGGTCGAGCTCGCCATCCGCGCCCTGAAGGCCGTCTGGCACCGCGGCGCGGTGGATGCGGACGGCAAGACCGGCGACGGCGCGGGCCTGCTGATCGGCGTCAGCCAGCCGTTCTTCGCCGAGCAGGTGGCGCGCACGGGTCATGCGCTGCGCCCCGGCGCCATTGCGGTCGGCCAGATCTTCCTGCCCCGCACCGACCTCGCCGCCCAGGAGCTCGCCCGCACCATCGTGGAGAGCGAGGTGCTGCGCTTCGGCTTTTACATCTACGGCTGGCGTCAGGTGCCGGTAAACACCGCCGTGATCGGCGACAAGGCCAACGCCGCCCGGCCGGAGATCGAGCAGATCATGCTCGCCGCGCCCGAGGGCACGGACGGGGAGGCGCTGGAGCGCGCCCTGTTCCTGTGCCGCAAGCGCATCGAAAAGCGCGTCGCCGCCGCCGGCATCCCCGCCTTCTATATCTGCTCGTTCTCGGCCAAGTCCCTGGTCTACAAGGGAATGTTCCTGGCCGAGCAGATCGATGCCTTCTATCCGGACCTGCGTGATCCGCGCTTTGAGTCCGCCGTGGCCATCTTCCACCAGCGCTATTCCACCAACACCTTCCCGGAGTGGCGCCTGGCCCAGCCGTTGCGCATGCTCGCCCACAACGGCGAGATCAACACGCTGAAGGGCAACAAGAACTGGATGCGGAGCCACGAAATCCGCATGGCGGCGGAAGCGTTCGGGGCGCATGGCGAGGACATCAAGCCGGTCATCCAGCCGGGCGGCTCGGACTCAGCGGCGCTCGACAACACCTTCGAGGTGCTGGTGCGGGCGGGCCGGCCCGCGCCCATGGCCAAGACGCTGCTGATCCCGGAGGCCTGGTCGGGGAGCCAGGCGCGCATGAAGCAGAGCTGGCAGGCGCTCTATGCCTACTGCAACGCGGTGATGGAGCCCTGGGACGGCCCGGCCGCCATCTGCGCCACCGACGGCCGCTGGGTGGTGGCGGGCAAGGACCGGCACGGCCTGCGCCCGATCCGGGTCGCCGAGACTGAGGACGGCCTGCTGATCCTGGGCTCCGAAGCCGGCATGACCGGGGTGGCAGAGACCCGGGTCGTGCGCAAGTCGCACATCTCGCCCGGGCGCATGATCGCCGTCGACCTGGCCGACGGGCGCCTCTATCACGAGACCGCCATCATCGACCGCCTGGCCGAAGCGCATCCCTATACCCAGTGGCTGACCAACATGGTCGAGCTGGAGCAGAAGATCGGGCCCGGGCCTGAGCCCCGCCGCTTCGACCGCCCCGAGCTGACCCGTCGCCAGGTCGCCGCCGGCTATTCGCTGGAGGACTTGGAGCTGATCCTGGCCCCGCTGGCGGAGGACGGGAAGGAGGCCGTGGGCTCGATGGGCGACGACACGCCGCTGGCGGTGCTGTCGGAGCGCTACCGTCCCCTGTCGCACTTCCTGCGACAGAACTTCAGCCAGGTGACCAACCCGCCCATCGACCCGCTGCGCGAGGCGGGCGCGATGAGCCTGAAGACCCGGTTCAAGAACCTCGGCAACATCCTGGCCCAGGACGAGACCCAGACCGACGTCTACGTCCTGGACAGCCCCGTTCTCACCACCGGCATGTACGAGCGCGTGGTCGAGTTCATCGGCCCGGCCCAGGTGGCGTGTATCGACTGCACCCTGCCCTTGCCGGCGCCGGAAGCGCGGGCGGGGGAGGCGCTGCGGGCCGCCCTGGACCGCATCCTGGCGGAGGCGGAGGACGCCGCGCTCTCCGGTCGCGGCCAGATCGTGCTCACCGACGAAGGCTCGGGCCCCGAGCGCGTCGCCCTGCCCATGGTGCTCGCCACCTCCGCCGTGCACAGCCACCTGGTGGCCCGGGGCCTTCGGAGCTACGTCTCGCTGATCGTCCGCTCGGCGGAGTGCCTGGACACGCACGGCTTCGCCGTGCTGGTCGGCTGCGGCGCGACGGCGGTGAACGCCTACCTCGCCCAGGAGAGCTTCCAGGACCGGCTTGAGCGCGGCCTGTGCGGCGAACTCAGCCTGCGCGACGTGTGCCTGAACTTCAAGACGGCGATCGAGGCGGGCCTGCTCAAGATCCTGTCCAAGATGGGCATTTCGGTGATTTCGGCCTATCGCGGCGGGCTCAATTTCGAGGCGGTCGGCCTCTCCCGCGCCCTGGTCCAGGAGTTCTTCCCCGGCATGCCCTCGCGCATCTCCGGCATGGGGCTGGCCGGGATCGAGCAGCGCGCGGTGGAGCTGCACCGCCGCGCCTGGGAGCCAGCGGCGATCGCCCTGCCCGTGGGCGGCCTCTACAAGGCCCGGCGCTCGGGCGAGGCGCACGCCTTCGAGGCCAAGCTGATCCACACCCTGCAGACCGCCTGCGACCGGGGCGACTACGAGACCTACAAGGTCTGGTCCCGGGGGCTGTCGACGGCGAAGCCGGTGCAGCTGCGCGACCTGCTCGAGGTCACGCCGCAAGGGCGCGCGCCCTTGCCGCTCGACGAGGTCGAGAGCGTCAACGCGCTGCGCAAACGCTTCGTGACCCCGGGCATGAGCCTCGGCGCCCTCAGCCCCGAGGCGCACGGGGTGCTCAACATCGCCATGAACCGCATCGGAGCGAAGAGCGTCTCGGGCGAGGGCGGCGAGGACCGGGCGCGCTACACGCCCCTGCCGAACGGCGACAACCCGAACTCGGCGGTCAAGCAGGTCGCCTCCGGCCGGTTCGGCGTCACGGCCGAATACCTGAATCAGTGCCGGGAGATCGAGATCAAGGTCGCCCAGGGGGCCAAGCCCGGGGAGGGCGGCCAACTGCCGGGCTTCAAGGTCACCGAGATGATCGCGCGCCTCAGGCACGCCACCCCCGGCGTGACCCTGATCTCGCCGCCGCCGCACCACGACATCTATTCCATCGAGGACCTGGCTCAGCTCATCTACGACCTGAAGCAGATCAACCCCGAGGCGCGGGTCTGCGTGAAGCTGGTCGCCATGAGCGGCATCGGCGCGATCGCCGCGGGCGTCGCCAAGGCCAAGGCCGACGTGATCCTGATCTCGGGCAACGTGGGCGGCACCGGCGCCTCGCCCCAGACGTCGATCAAATACGCCGGCGGCCCCTGGGAGATGGGGCTGTCGGAAGCCAACCAGGTGCTGACGCTGAACAATCTCCGTCACACGGTGATGCTGCGCGTGGACGGCGGCATCCGCACCGGCCGCGACGTGGTGATCGCCGCCATGCTGGGGGCGGAGGAGTTCGGCATCGGCACCGCCAGCCTGATCGCCATGGGCTGCATCATGGTGCGCCAGTGCCACTCCAACACCTGCCCGGTGGGGGTCTGCACCCAGGACGAACGCCTGCGCGCCAAGTTCTCGGGCTCGCCGGAGAAGGTGATCAACCTGTTCAGCTTCATCGCCGAGGAGACCCGCGAGATCCTGGCGCAGCTGGGCGTGCGGTCGCTGAAGGAGGTGATCGGGCGCACCGACCTGCTCACCCAGGTGTCCCGGGGCGGGGAGCACCTGGACGACCTGGACCTGAACCCGCTGCTCGTCCGCTCGGACCCCGGCGCCAATCCTCCCTACTGCACGGTGGAAGGTCGCAACGCGGTGCCTCCGACCCTGGACGAGGACATCGTGCGCGACGCCGCCCCCTTCCTAGAGCGGGGCGAGAAGATGCAGCTGACCTACACGGTCAGGAACACCCAGCGGGCGATCGGCACGCGCACCTCCAGCCATATCGTGCGGCGGTTCGGGATGAGCGGCCTGGCGCCGGGGCACCTGACGGTGAAGCTGCGGGGCTCCGCCGGACAGTCTCTGGGCGCCTTCGCCGTGCAGGGTCTCAGGATCGAGCTGACCGGCGAGGCCAACGACTATGTCGCCAAGGGCCTGTCGGGCGCCACGATCGTGATCCGCCCCTCGCCGCACCTGCGCGAGCCCGAGGCCAATGCGATCATCGGCAACACGACGCTCTATGGCGCGACCTCGGGCCGGCTGTTCGCCGCGGGCCGGGCGGGAGAGCGCTTTGCGGTGCGCAACTCCGGGGCGGTGGCCGTCGTCGAGGGCTGCGGCGCCAACGGTTGCGAATACATGACCGGCGGCCAGGTCGCCGTCCTGGGCCCGGTCGGCGGCAACTTCGCGGCCGGCATGACCGGCGGCATGGCCTTCGTCTACGACCCGCAGGGCCGCCTGCCCGAGCGGATCAACCCCGACTCCGTTCGGCTGGTGCGGATCGCATCGGCGTATTGGGAAGCCGAGCTGAAGGGCCTTGTCGCCGAGCACGCCCGGGAGACAGGCTCGCGCCTGGCCGAAGGGCTGCTCCGCGACTGGGACCTGGCGGTGCGGGACTTCTGGCAGGTGGCGCCCAAGGAGATGGAGGCCCGCCTCGCCCACGCGCTCCAGGACGCGCCCCAGGAGGTCGTGGCCTAGGGGTTCGCCATTGCCCGGCGGGACCCTGTCAGAGCTGATCCAGCCCGTAGGCCGCGTGCAGCGCGCGCACGGCGAGTTCGGTATAGGCGGCCTCGATCAGGACGCTGATCTTGATCTCCGAGGTCGAGATCACCTGGATGTTCACGCCGCGCTCCGCCAGGGCCTTGAACATGGTCTTGGCCACGCCCGCGTGGCTGCGCATGCCGACGCCGATGACGGACACCTTGGCCACGTCCTCGTCGATGGCGAAGTCCTCGAAGCCGATCTCGTCCTTCACGGCCCGAACGATCTCGATCGCCCGCGCCGCATCGCGCTTGCCGACGGTGAACTCCATGTTGGCGGTTTCCGCGGTGCGGGCGCGGGACTGCACGATCATGTCGACATTGACGTTGGCGTCGGCGAGCCGGCCGAAGATCTGGGACGAGACGCCCGGGTGATCGGGCAGGCCCAAGAGGGTGATCTTGGCCTCGTCGCGGCTGTAGGCCACGCCTGAGACGATGCGCTTCTCCACGATCTCCTCCTCGTCGCAGACGAGGGTGCCCGTGTCGGGCGCCGCCTCGCCAGGCTCAACGAAACTCGACAGCACCCGCACCGGCACCCGTTGCGCCATGGCCAGCTCCACCGAGCGGGTCTGCAGCACCTTGGCGCCGAGGGAGGCCATCTCCAGCATCTCCTCGTAGGAGATGCGCGACAGGCGCCGCGCTCGGCTCTCGATGCGCGGGTCGGTGGTGTAGACCCCGTCCACGTCGGTGTAGATATCGCAGCGCTCCGCCCTCAGCGCCGCGGCGATGGCGACGGCGGAAGTGTCGGAGCCGCCGCGGCCCAAGGTGGTGATCCGCCCCTCGGACGTCACGCCCTGAAAGCCCGCGATGACGGCGATCTCGCCCCCGTCCACGGCGGCGGCCAAAGCGTCGGGCGGCACGTCCTCGATGCGGGCGCGGCCGTGGGCGTCGTCGCAGAGAATCGGGATCTGCCATCCGAGCCAGGAGCGCGCGCGCAGGCCCTCGTTGCGGAGCACCATGGCCAGCAGGCCCGCCGTCACCTGCTCGCCGGAGGCGACCACCACATCGTATTCGTCGTCGCTGTCGGGCAGCCCCTGGGCCGCCAGGCCCGCCGCATCGGTCCAGGCGACGAGTTCGTTGGTCTTTCCGGCCATGGCGGAGACCACCACCGCCAGCCCTCGCCCGTCCCGAGCCTCAGCCGCGACCAGGCGGGCGGCCCGGCGGATTCGCTCCAGGTCCGCCACCGAGGTGCCGCCGAACTTCATGACCAGGCGCGCAGGCATGCCTTGGCCATAGCGGGGCGGCCGGCCGCCCACAACCGCCCTTCACGGCGCCCAGGACTCGCCCTGAGCGCAGATCGCGCGTGCGAGGGGCTGGACCTCGGCCTCGAGATCGTGCTGGGTCGGCGACCATGAGCGAGCCCCGAAGCAGCGTTGATCCCGCCGAGGTGGAGCGGTTCTCCCGCCTCGCCGCGGCCTGGTGGGACCCGAAGGGCAAGTTCGCCCCCCTGCACCGGTTCAATCCCGTACGCCTGGGCTTCATCCGCGACCAGGCGCTGCGGCGCTTCGGGCGGGACGGACGCGCGGCCAGACCCTTCGAAGGCCTGAGCCTGCTCGACATCGGCTGCGGCGGCGGGCTGCTTTCGGAGCCCATGGCGCGGCTGGGCTTTGAGGTCACCGGCGTGGACGCCTCGGAGCGCAACATCGGCACCGCTCGCGCCCATGCCGCCGAGCAAGGTCTCGGCATCGACTACCGCTGCGCCACCGCCGAGCAGCTGCGGGCGGAGGGGGCCCGCTTCGACGTGGTGCTGAACATGGAGGTGGTGGAGCATGTGGCCGAGCCCGGCGCCTTCCTGCGCGACTGTGCGGCGATGCTGAACCCTGGCGGCCTGATGGTGATCGCCACCCTGAACCGGACCTTGAAGGCCTTCGCCCTGGCCAAGGTCGGGGCGGAGTACGTGCTGCGCTGGCTGCCGGCGGGGACCCACGACTGGAATCGGTTCCTGCGCCCCGAAGAGATCCGCGCCTTCCTGGCCGAGTCGCCCGTGAGCGTGCAGGGGCCGTTCGGCGTGGCCTATTCGCCCCTGTCCGACAGTTGGCGGCTGAGCGCGGACACGGACGTGAACTACCTGATGACCGCCGTCCGGGATCCGCAGGCATGAGCCGCCGCAAGGGGCCGCCCTTCGCCTGGATCATCGGCGGTCTGGCGACCCTGGCGTTCCTGGTCGCGGCCGCCGGCGTCGTCTGGCAGACCCTGTTCCAGCCCAAGGCGCCCGCCGACCCCGGCGTCTGCTGGCGCATGGCGGGGACCCCGCCCCGCTTCACCCGCCTGAGCACGGGCGCGCCAAACCTGGAGAGCTGCGCGGCGGCGCTGGAGGCGATCTATCTGCGCGACGGCCAGCCGGTCGCCGGCGCTTATCAGGGGCGCTTCCTCTTCGTGGACGCCGAAGCCATCAAGAGCGCCGACGAGCTGAACGGCGGGCGATGGCGGCTGTTCTTCGACCCTCAGCGCGCCAGGCTCGACCAGGACATCCGCTCTCGCCAGACCCGCGCGGCGGCCCGCGCCGCCGTGCAGGGCGCGCCGATTGTCACCGCGCCGCCGCCCCCGCCCTAGGGCGTGGCGTGGCAGCGCAGGCTGCGGCCCGCGATCCGGCACGTCGCGATCCTGCGCTCGTCGATGTCGTAGAACGCCCCCGCCCAGCCGCCGTCGCCCTGCCGGTCGAGCACCAGATAGCCGTAGCGCTTGAAGGTGAAATGCCGGGCGGGCAGGCCGTCGATGCTGATGCGGTCGGCGCGGATGCGCGCAGGGTCGGCCGGGTCGCCCACGTCGCCGCCGGTGCCCACGACCAGCTGAGCCGGGCGGGCCGCGCCGAAGTCGATGGCTTCGAAGTGGTGGATGTGGCCGGAGACGACCATGTCTAGACCGCTCAGGTCGCGGGCGCGCGCCGCCGCCTGCTCCGCCAGGTTGGTCGCGACGCTGAGCACGCCCAGCGGCCCCAGATCCACCCCCGCCACCAAGGCCCAGAACGGGCGGTGGGTGAGCAGCCAGTGGTCGCCGGGGGTCTTCAGCTCAGGCGCAACCGCGTCGAGCTGGCGCGTCACGGCGCCGACGATCTCGGGCGTGACCGCGCGGTCGTCGGTCTCGGCGCTGTCCAGCACGTGCAGCGAGAGCGCGCCGAGCCTCACCGTATAGGCGTCGTCCTGCCGCGGGCAGGCCCCGTCCGCCGGGTAGGGCAGCGGATCGAACAGACGGACCCAGCCCTTGCCGCCGCGCGCGCAGCTCTCGTGATTGCCCCGAGCGACCACCCAGGGCGCGGCCTGCATCAGGGGCCGCAGGGGCGTGAAGAACTCCGCCCGCCAGCTCGGCCAGCGGTCGCCATAGGGGCTGCCCGCACAGCCGCTGTCGCCGGCCGGACAGGGCGTCTCGCGGTAGTAGTAGTCGCCGACGTGGATGACGAGATCGGGCTTGCGGGCGGCGGCGTGGGCGGCGAGGCGCGCCAGCGGCCAGGCGTCAGGATCGTTGCAGGCCTGCACCTCGGGCCCCTTGATGCGGCAGCCCGTGTCGCCGATGATCACCACGCGCTTAGGCGTCCCGCGCTTGGGCGGCTCCAGCGCGATCCCGTCCACGCGCAGGCTGCGCGCACCCGCCGGGACCAGAGCCGAGCAGACCGCCGGGAGGTCGGCCGAGGCTTCGGCCCGCCGGCGCAGGATCAGCGGCTTGCCGTCGGCCTCCGCCTCGGGGCAGCCGTCATGCCAGGCCAGGGCCCGCGCCTCCGCGCCCTGCGGCCCCATCTCGACCCAGGCGTCGTGGTCGGGCGCATAGACGCCCGCGAAGGCGTCCGTCGGCGAGGTCGCGCTGAGCACCCCGGCCGCCAAGATCGCGAGGAGGCTCACGGCCTTGACGTGCGACCGGCGACGTAGGCCCAGCCGAGGAAGGTCACGCCCCAGAATGGATAGACGGCGTAGAGCGTATCGCTGAGCGAATGCGATCGGGTGTCCACGGCCCAGAACACCTGCGCCATGAAGGCCAAGCCCGCCAGGGTCACAAGCCACCCCGCCAGGCTCACCGGCAGGTAGATCGGTCCGAACCGCCTGAACCACGTCATCTCGCGCGCTCCCTCTTGCACGACCGCATCTCGCGCCAAACCGGGCGGCGCGCAAGGGCTTGGGCGAGGGACGTCAGAAGCCCGCGCCGATCCGGCTGAGGCGCTTGCGCATCGTCTTCAGGCGGGCGTCGATTTCGGCCATGGTGCGGTTGAGCGCCCCCTCGTCGTCGCGCCAGACCTGCAGCACCCTGGCCCAGAGCGCAGTCATGGCGGCGATGCGCGCGGCGCCCCGCGGGCCTGAGGTGTCGACGCCGCCGGCTTCCAGCAGCGCCCGCGCGGTCCGGGGCAGCCGGGGTGCGACGCCCAGGGCGCCCTCCGCCTGCCCGATCGCGATCAGGGCGTCGCGGCGAGGCTGCATGGCCTCCAGCCGCGCCATCACCGCCTCGAACAGCCGGTCGTGGGCGTCCGCTTCGGGCGCTTCGCCGGCGCCGGCGGCGAGGGCGGCGGCGTCGTAGCGGCGGGCGAGACGCTCGATCAGGGCGGCCTTCCCGGGCGCCCGGGCATAGAGCTCCGCAAACGGCGCGCCGGCCGCGCGGGCGATGTCCAGCAGGCTGATCTGGCTCCAGGGGCGGTCCTGGGCGAGGTCGAGCGCTGCATCCACGGCGCGGTCGAGGAGATCAGCGGCGCCGGCGGGCGCCTCGGCGAGGTCAGTCATGGCGCGCATGTGGGCGCGCGGATCTCGTTTGTCGACCGCCTCAGCTCAGCGGCGAGGCGCCCTCGACGGTGGGCCCGAACACCGCCGCGAAGCTCGCCCGCAAGGCGGCGTCCGCCTCGTGCAGGGTCACGGGCAGGCCGAGGTCGACCAGGCTGGTGACCCCGTGCTCGGTGATGCCGCAGGGCACGATGCCGCCGAAGTGGTCGAGGTCGGGCTCCACATTGAGGCTGATCCCGTGGAAGCTGACCCAGCGGCGCAGCTTGACCCCGATGGCGGCGATCTTGTCCTCCCGCGGCGGCAGGCCCGGGGTGCGGCGGCTCACCCAGACGCCGACGCGGCCGGGCCGGATCTCGCCCTTGACGTTGAACTGCGCCAGCGCCCCGATGACCCAGCGCTCCAGCGCCTCGACAAAGGCGTGCACGTCGCGCCGGCGCGCCCGCAGGTCCAGCATGACATAGGCTACGCGCTGGCCGGGGCCGTGATAGGTGAACTGCCCGCCCCGTCCGGAGCGGTGCACCGGGAAGCGCTGCGGGTCGATGAGGTCGCCGGGCTTGGCCGAGACGCCGGCGGTGTAGATCGGCGGGTGCTCGAGCAGCCAGACCAGCTCTTCCGCCCGGCCCTCGGCGATGGCTTCCGCGCGCGCCTCCATGGCCGCGACGGCTTCGGGATAGTCGATCCGCCGCGGCGCGAGCGCCCACTGAACGGGGCGGCCGTCGCCCCGCCCGAACAGGGGTCGGACTTCCGGGTCTGGCGGCGCGCTTAACGCAGGATCAAGCATGACGGCTCAATGTGGCCTGCGCCGCCCCGCTCCGGAAGGGCGCGGCCTGAGGCAAGTGCGCGTGCAGAAGGACGTCGGACCGGTGGGTCAGATCGAGGCCGTCAACGTGGAGATCTCGGTGGTGCTGGGGCGCAGCTGCATCCCCATGCAGCAGCTCCTTCGGATGGGCCGTGGCGCGGTGATCGCGCTCGACGCCGGCGAGCACGACGAGGTCTGGATCCTGGCCAACAATCACCCGGTCGCCCGGGGCGAAATCCAGATCCACGACGACAAGATCGCCGTCAGCGTGACCGGCCCGGCCAACGTCTACGACTACATGGCCGGGGGCGGCTGAGCGGCAACCCCGCGCCGCCGCCTTAAGCCTTACGCGACGCGGCGGATCACTCCGCCGGTTCCTCCTGGCGCTCGCGACGCGGACGCCGATCGCCGCGATCGCCGCGACGGCCGCCGTTCCGGTCTCTCCGGTCCCCGCGATCGCCCCGGTCTCCCCGGGACTGCTCCTCGCCGCCCTCGCCGCGCGCGGCGCGCTCGGCCGCAAGCTTCTCGGTGAGGTCCTCGCCGGTCTCCTGGTCCACGACCTTCATCGACAGCTTGGTCTTGCCGCGGTCGTCGAAGCCCAGGAACTTCACCTTCACGGACTGGCCTTCCGAGAGCAGGTCCGAGGGCTTGGAAACGCGTTCGTTCGCGATCTGGCTGACGTGCACCAGGCCGTCCTTGGCGCCGAAGAAGTTCACGAAGGCGCCGAAGTCCACCAGCTTGACCACCTTGCCGGTGTAGATTTGACCCACCTCGGGCTCCGACGCGATTGACCTGATCCAGTCGCGCGCGGCGTCGATCTTGGACTGTTCCGACGCGGCGATCTTGATCGTGCCGTCGTCCCCGATGTCGACCTTGGCGCCGGTCTTCTCCACGATCTCGCGGATCACCTTGCCGCCCGAGCCGATGACCTCGCGGATCTTGTCGGTCGGGATCTTGATGGTCTCGATCTTGGGAGCGAACTCGCCCAGCTCGGTCCGCGGCGCCTCCATGGCCTTGTTCATTTCGGCCAGGATGTGCAGACGCCCGTCGCGCGCCTGGGTCAGGGCCTGGCGCATGATCTCCTCGGTGATGCCGGGGATCTTGATGTCCATCTGCAGCGAGGTGATGCCGTCGGAGGTGCCCGCCACCTTGAAGTCCATGTCGCCGAGGTGGTCTTCGTCGCCCAGGATGTCGGTCAGCACGGCGAACTCGCCGTTCGGCTCCAGGATCAGGCCCATGGCCACGCCGGAGACCGGCTTCTTCAGGGGCACCCCGGCGTCCATCAGGGCCAGCGAGCCGCCGCAGACCGAGGCCATGGACGAGGAGCCGTTGGACTCGGTGATCTCGGAGACCAGGCGGATGGTGTAGGGGAACTCGTCCTTCTTCGGCAGCATCGGACGCAGCGCCCGCCACGCCAGCTTGCCGTGGCCGATCTCGCGGCGGCCCGGCGAGCCCATGCGGCCGGTCTCGCCCACGGAGTAGGGCGGGAAATTGTAGTGCAGCAGGAAGCTCTCCTTGTAGGTGCCCTCCAGCGCGTCGATCCATTGCTCGTCGTCGCCGGTGCCTAGCGTCGCGACCACCAGCGCCTGGGTCTCGCCGCGGGTGAACAGCGCCGAGCCGTGCGTGCGCGGCAGAACGCCGACCTCGGCCAGAATCGGCCGCACGGTCTTGACGTCGCGGCCATCGACCCGGCGGCCGTTCTCGATGATGTCCCGGCGCAGGATGTGGGCTTCGGCTTCCTTGAAGGCGGCCCCGAACTTGATCGGGTCGAAGCCGTCGGGATTGGCGTCGGACTTCGCCAGAGCGGCGGCGGCCTTCTGCTTGGCGGCCTCGATGCCGGCGCGGCGCTCCGCCTTTTCCTTCACCGCATAGGCGGCGCGCAGGTCGGCCCCGACCAGGTCGTTGATCGCCTTGATCATGTGGTCGTCGTCGACGGGCTGGAAGTCCCAGGGCTCCTTGGCGGCGTGCTCGGCCAGCTCGATGATGGCGTCGATGACCGGCTGCAGGCCCTTGTGGGCGAAGGTGACGGCGCCCAGCACCGTGGCCTCGTCCAGCTCCTGGATTTCGGACTCCACCATCATGACGGCGTCCTGGGTGCCGGCGACCACGAGGTCGAGGCGGTTGCCCTCGCCCAGCTGGTCCAGCGTCGGGTTCAGCACATAGGCGCCGTCGATGAATCCCACGCGGGCCGCACCGATCGGGCCCATGAAGGGTACGCCCGACAGGGTCAGGGCGGCGGAGGCGGCGACCATGCCCACGATGTCCGGGTCGTTCTCCAGGTCGTGGCTCAGCACGGTGACGATGACCTGGACCTCGTTCTTGAAGCCCTTGACGAACAGCGGCCGAATCGGACGGTCGATCAGGCGCGAGGTCAGGGTCTCCTTCTCGGTCGGCCGGCCTTCGCGCTTGAAGTACCCGCCGGGGATCTTGCCCGCCGCGAAGGTCTTCTCCTGGTAGTTCACCGTGAGCGGGAAGAAGTCGATGCCGGGCTTGGGCGACTTGGCCGCCACGACGGTCGCGAGCACGGTGGTCTCGCCGTAGGTGGCGAGGACGGCGCCGTCGGCCTGTCGGGCCATGCGGCCGGTCTCCAGCGTGAGGCGGCGGCCGCCCCATTCGATGGACTTGCGCTTGATATCAAACATGGGGGAGTGTCTTTCTTTTCTCTCGACCCGGCGCCGGATTGCGGCCGGGGGCGGACAGGACGGGCGCGGACGTGTGCGTGCGGGCTCGAAGCCTCTCCAGGGCTCCGGCGCCGCCCGATGCGGGCCGGAGGGAAGGTGGAGGGCGAATGCACCCCCCTTGGACCTGCTCACTCCCACCAGAGCGGGAACCCGGACTTGAGCAGGCTGCGAACGGGCCAGGTCGGGCGGCTCACGGTGGAGCCTCGCCTGGCCTTTAGCCCCGCGGGCGCGGGGAAGGGCGGACGACGGGCGGTCCGCCCGAGTGGGATCAGCGACGCAGGCCCAGGGTCTCGATCAGCGACTTGTAGCGGCCGCCGTCGGAGTCCTTCAGGTGGTCGAGCAGCCGGCGACGCTGGGACACCAGCTTCAACAGGCCGCGGCGGGAGTGATTGTCCTTCTTGTGGGTCTTGAAGTGCTCGGTGAGGTTCGCGATCCGCTCGGAGAGGATGGCCACCTGCACTTCGGCGGACCCCGTATCGCCCTCGGTGCGGGCGAAGGTGTGGATGAGTTCAGCCTTGCGTTCGGCCGTGATCGACATCGGGTCAGGTCTCCTGATCGAGGTTGAACACGCGCACCGGACTGAGCCGGCCCGCGCGGACTTCGCCCAGGGCGACGAGCTTCTCTCCCTGCATGGCGGATACGATGCGCGAGCCCGAAACGAGCCGGTCGCTCAACGCCTCCGTCTGGCGGGGAAGGAGAACGATTGCTCGCCCTTGCTTCAGTCTGAAGGCGTCTTCGTCGGTCACGGCCAGCGCCGGGATGTCGTCCAGCGCGGTCTCGACCGGAAGCAGCGCCTCCAAGAGCGCGCCCCTATGCACGATTTCCGCGAGTTTATCCAGGCCGATCGCTTCGGTATCCGAAAACACCCCCACACGGGTCCGGCGAAGCGAAGAGACGTGCCCGCAGGCGCCCAGAGCGGCGGCGATGTCGCGCACGAGCGCGCGCACATAGACGCCCTTGCCGCAGCTGATCTCCAGCGTGACGTGGTCGGGATCGGGCGTCTGGACCACGGCGGCGGCGTGGATGGTGACACGGCGGTCCTGCAGATCGAAGGCCACGCCCTCCCGCGCGAGGTCATAGGCGCGCTGGCCCTCGACCCGCACGGCCGAAAAGGCCGGCGGCGCCTGATCGATCTCGCCGACGAAGCGGGGGAGGACCGCGGCGACTTCGTCCGGGGTCGGCCGCACCTGCGAGGTCGCCACCACCGCGCCCTCGCGGTCGAAGCTGGCGGTGGTCGCCCCCCAAGCGATGGTGAAGCGGTACGCCTTTTCGGCGTCCATAAGGTAGGGGACAGTCTTGGTCGCCTCCCCCAGCGCGATGGGGAGCACGCCGCTCGCCAGGGGATCGAGCGTCCCGGCGTGCCCGGCCTTCTGCGCGTTGAACAGGCGGCGGACGCGCGAGACGGCGTCCGTCGAGGTCAGGTCCAGGGGCTTGTCCAGATTGACCCAGCCGTGGACGGCCAAGCCCTTGCGGCGACGCGCCATGCTCAGGTCTCGTCGCCCTGCACCCGCACGCGCGCGAACAGGGCCTCCATCTCGGCGGCGCGCTCGAAGCTCTCGTCGTGGACGAACTTCAGGTCCGGCGTGAAGCGCAGGTCGATGGCGTGGCCGAGCCGCCCGCGCAGGAACCGCGCGTGCCGGTTCAGGGCCGCCACGACCTCCAGGGCGTGCCCGCCGCCCAGCGGCTCCACGAAGCACACCGCGTGGCGCAGGTCCGGGCTCAGGCGCACCTCGGTCACCGTCACCGAGACGCCCGCCATGGCCTCGTCGGCGATGTCCTCCTCGCGCAGGACCTCGGCCAGGGCATGGCGCACCAGTTCGCCGGCGCGGAGCTGGCGCTGGGTCGGGCCCGCCTCAGGAGCCCCGCCGCGACCGCCCCGGCCGCCGCCCTTGTGGGTAGAGTGCTTCATCGCTTCGAACCTTCAGCCTCGGCCGGCGGTTCGAACGGCGGCCGCGAGGGAGCCGGCGCGCTTACGCCTCGCGTGGGGTCCGGTCAACGCGGATCGCGCCTTCAGCCCTCAGGCGATGGTCGCGCCCCCGTCCACCACGATGGCCTGGCCCGTCACGAAGCTCCCCGCCTTGGACGCCAGGAAGACCGCCGCGCCCGCGATCTCGTCCGGCTCCCCGATGCGGCGCAGCGGCGTGCCCGCGGTAGAGCGCTTCAGCGTCTCCGGGTCCTCCCAGAGCGCGCGCGCGAAGTCGGTCTTGATCAGGCCCGGGGCGATGCAGTTCACGCGCACGTTGTGCGGCCCGAACTCGGCCGCGAGATTGCGGGCCAGCTGGAAGTCCGCGGCCTTTGAGATGTTGTAGGCGCCGATGATGGCGTTCCCGCGCAACCCCCCGATGGACGACACGATGATCACCGCGCCGTCCTTGCGCTCGATCATCTGCGGCGCGCACATCTGGATGAGCCAGTGGTTCGAGAGGATATTGTTGTCCAGGATCTTGCGAAACTGATCGTCGCTGATCCCGGCCAGCGGGCCGTAATAGGGATTGGACGCCGCGTTGCAGACGCAGATGTCGATCCTGCCGAACGCCTTCATCGTCTCGTCGACCAGATTCTGCAGGTCGTCCTTCGAGGAGATGTTGGCCGGGACCGCGATGGCCGCGCCCGGATGCTCGGCGTTGATCGCGTCCGCCGCCTTGCGGCAGGGCTCGGCCTTGCGGGAGGAGATGACCACCTTCGCCCCATGCTCGGCGAAGCGCCCCGCGATCGCGCGCCCGATCCCCCGCGAGGATCCGGTGATCACGGCGACTTTGCCGGTCAGGTCGAACAGGGTCACGGGGCGCCTCCTTGTGCTCTCACGAAGGGGCGCACGGTGGCGAGCGGGACCTTTCAGGTCAAGCCGCGGCGGCGGCTCCGGTCTTGGCGCTGCGGCCGGCGGCGTGCCAACCCATCGCCTCGTCCACGATGTGAAGGCCCGGGATCTCTGCGGTCTCGCCGGGGCTGAGCACCAGCTGGCCGGCGGGGGCGAGCCGGGCGGACAGGGCCTGGACCGCCACATGCCGCGCGCCCTCCGTCAGGGCCGGCAGCACATAGCGGCAAAGGACCAGGTCGAAGCGGCCGACGTCGATCAGGCCCTCCACCAGATTGGCCCGCTCGAAGCGGACCCGCTGGCGCAGGCGCGGCGACACCCGCCAGGCCTCGTCCTGCTTCTCGAAATGGGCGAGCAGGCTGCGGATCGGCAGGCCGCGCTGCACCTCGAACTGCGTGTAAAGGCCCGAGCGCGCCTTCTCGATCAGGTCGCTGCAAAGATCGAGCCCGACCACCTCGACCTCGTCGCGATCGGCGGTCAGGGCGATGGAATAGGCCTCCTGACCCGCGCCGCACCCGACACAGAGCACGCGCAGCGGCTGGTCCGCCGCGCCCTGCTCCAGCCAGTCGCGCAGGCGCGCGAAGACGGTCCGGTCCCGGAAGAACTGGCTGTCGCCCGCGGCGAGCGCCTCGGTGACGGCGATCTCCAGCCGCTCCTCGGGCGCGGCCCGCATCGTGTCCACCAGGGCGCGGACGGTCGCCGCCCCTTCCCTGCGCGCGATGGGGGTGAGCCGGCTCTCGACGAAGTAGAGGCGGTCGCCCTCCATGGCGAGGCCGGCGCGGCGCTGCGCGATGGCGCGGATGAAATCGACGTCGACCGGCCTCACAGCAGTCCGGCCTCTGCGAACTTGGACTCCAGGATGTCGCCGTCGAAGGGCTTCATGATGTACTCGTCGGCGCCGTGCTCCAGGGCCTGAGCGATCCGCTGCGGCTCGTTCTCCACGGTGCAGAAGATCACGACGGGCTTGTCGCCGCCGGGCTCGCGCCTGAGGCGCTTCAGGAATTCCAGCCCGTCCATCCCGGGCATGGTCCAGTCGAGCAGGATCGCCTCGGGCATCAGGGCCCGGCAGTAGGCGAGCGCCTCCAGGCCGTCGCAGGCCTCGGCGGCCTCGAAGTGAAGCTGCTCGAGGATGCGGGTCGCGACCTTGCGCACGACGCGGCTGTCGTCGACCACCAGACAGGTGCGCGGGACGGGCGAGAGGTAGCTCATGCGGCGGCCGCGGCCTCCGTGAGCGGCAGGGCGAGGCGGAAGGTCGATCCGGCGCCGGCCCGGCGATCCACCGTCAAGGCGCCGTGGAACGCGCGGGCCTCCCGGGCGGCGGCGGCCAGGCCCGGGGCGAGCGTGCGCCTGCCGGGCGAGACGTCCTCGCCGCGGCCGTCGTCGGACAGCTCCACGGTCAGGCCGTCCGCATCCCGCTTGACCACGAGCTTCAGGACCGCCGTGACCGGCTTGCCGGCCAAGCGGCGCTCGGTGTCGCTCTCCACGCCGGAGGCGCAGATGTCGTCGATGAGGGCGAGCAGGGCGCGCCGCACGCCCGCCGCCAAGTCGGGGGAGACCCCGACCGGCTCGGCGTCGATCAGCAGCTCCAGCCGCTTGCCCGCCTCCACGCCCTTGGACCGCACGTGCGCGTCCAGTCCCGCCGTCAGCTGGCCGGTTCGCGTGGAGGTCGGGAATGAGCGTTGCGCCGTCATGGACCGCCGGAACGAGGGCGAGCGTCGATTCGCGCGCCGGACGATCAGACCCTACCTGCGCCCCGTTAAAGACACGTGAGGGCCGGCGGTGAGCGCTGAGCGCCCCTGCTCAGGGGGCGGTGCGGGCTCGGAAGGCGATGATCTCGTCGCTGACCTCGGCGGCGACCGCGCCTCCCGCCTGGGCCAGGAGCGCGTGCACATAGAAGGCCTGGACCCAGGGGCCGTGCAGTCCCTCCGCCAGGGTTTCGCCGCGCAGGCCCGTGAGCACCTCGGGGCGGACGCGCGGGCGCGCGCCTCGGGCCTCCACCGTGATCTCGCAGCCGCCCTCAAGCCGGGTCCGCGCGCTCACCCGCGCCACGCCGCCGCTGGGCAGGGCGCCGGCGCCGAGCTGGGCCAGGTTCAGCAGCGTGCGGGCGGAGGTCTTGTCGAGGGTCGCGGGCTCCACCGCCCAGTCGAGCTCGGGGCGGACGTGCTCGAACACGCCGCGGGTCAGGCGCTCCAGCTCTCCGGCGTCGAAGCTCTCCGCCGCGGCGGAGGCGCCGAACGCGGCCCGGCAGAAGGCCAGGAGCGCGACCAGCTTCCTGGCGGAGCCGGCGATCAGGCCCATCGCCTCTTCGCGCAGGTCCGCCGAAGGGTCGTCCAGGAGGTCCAGGCCCGAGGTGATGGCGCTCGCCGGGCTGATCAGGTCGTGGCAGAGCCGCGCCGCCAGCGAGGCCGCAAGGTCCGGCGCGCTCACCTGGGCGGCCTGGCGCTCGGGTTCGGCGGGCGTCTCGGCAAGCGTCTCGGCGGTCGCGGGGATCATGGGGAGCTCCCGAATCGGCAGGCGGCCAGGGTGACGCGATCTCGCCCCGCGCAAAAGGCCTGACGCGCCGGTCGCGGGGGCGTAGGGACGGGACGATGCTGGACGCCTTCATCGAACCCGGCGTGCTCGTGCGCCATCCCGCCCGCCCCGACTGGGGGCTCGGCCAGGTGCAGTCGGTCGACGGCCGTCGCGTGACGGTGAACTTCGAGGAGGCCGGCAAGCAGGTGCTGGACGCCGAGGTCGTGGACCTCGTCTATGTGGGACCCGACCCGCGCGAGGACGGGCGGGGCGTCTGAGCGGCGCTTAGGCCGCCGCCTCGGCCTGGAGCCGTGCGAGGCGCTCGGGCAGCTCGGTCAGGGCGTCCAGCCGAAGGTAGCGGGGGTGATCGATCGGGACCTCGGCGTGCTCGTGCGCCCAGGCCCAGTCGTGCGGCACGTGGGCGGCGAAGGCTCCGAGCTTCAGCGCGGGCAGGACGTCGGAGCGCAGGCTGTCGCCGACCATCAGGAAAGCGTCGGGCTCGACCTCCATCGCGCCCAGGATGCGGGCGTAGGTCGCCTCGGTCTTGTCGCTGACGATCTCCACCGCCGAGAACAGCTCGCCCAGGCCGGACGCGGCCAGCTTCTGCTCCTGATGCAGCAGGTCGCCCTTGGTGATCAGCACCAGCCGCCGGTCGCGCGCAAGCGCTTCGAGGGTGTCACGGACCCCAGGTAGAGGCTCGACGGGGGTCTCCAGCAGCGCCCGGCCCTGGGCCAGGATCTCGCCCACCACCGCGCCGGGGACCTGGCCCCCGGTCGCCCCCAGAGCCGTCTCGATCATGGAAAGGGTAAAGCCCTTCGCCCCATAGCCGTAGAGCCGCAGGTTGCGGATTTCGGTCTCGCGCAGCCGGTCGCGCAAGACCTGCGGCGGCGCATAGGGCGCGAGCAGCTCGGCGAAGCGCGCCTCCGTCAGCTCGAAGTGGATGTTCGTGCGCCACAAGGTGTCGTCGGCGTCCAGGCCGATCACGCGGATGGGCATCAGGCCGCCGCGGCCGCCGCCGGCTCCCGCGCGGTCATGGGCTTCAGGCCGAGGTCGTCCAGCAGCGCCCGGTCCGCGTCCTCGCCCGGCAGGGGCGTGGTGAGCAGCCGGCCGCCGACGAAGATCGAGTTCGCCCCAGCCAGGAAGCACAGCGCCTGGGTTTCGCGGCTCATGCCCTCGCGGCCGGCGGCGATGCGCACCACCGACTGTGGGCAGAGGAGGCGCGCGACGGCGATGGTGCGCACAAACTCCAGCGCATCGACCGGGGCCGCGCCGGCGAGCGGCGTTCCGGCGATCGGCACCAGAGCGTTGATCGGCACCGACTCTGGATGCCGCGGCAGGTTGGCGAGCGCCTGCAGCAGGCCCGCGCGGTGCGAGCGGCTCTCCCCCATGCCGACGATCCCGCCGCAGCAGACCGCCATGCCAGCCTCGCGCACGTGCTCCAGCGTGTCCAGCCGGTCCTGATACGTCCGGGTGGAGACGATGCGCGCGTAGTCCTCCGGCGCGGTGTCCAGGTTGTGGTTGTAGTAGTCCAGGCCCGCGGCCTTCAGCGCCCGCGCCTGCTCCGCGGTCAGCATGCCCAGCGTCGCGCAGGTCTCCAGCCCCAGCGCCTTCACCCCGGAGATCATGGCCGCGAGCTTGGGCACGTCGCGGTCCTTCAGCTCCCGCCAGGCCGCGCCCATGCAGAAGCGCTGCGCGCCGCCCGCCTTGGCCTCGGCGGCCGTGGCGATCACCGCCTCGGCGTCCAACAGGCGGGTCGCCTTCAGCCCCGTCTCGAAGTGCGCCGACTGGCTGCAGTAGCCGCAGTCCTCCGCGCAGCCGCCCGTCTTCACCGACAAGAGCTGGGAAAGCTGGATCTCCGTGGGATCGAAGACGGCGCGGTGAACGGTCGCAGCCCGGAACACCAGCTCCGGCAAGGGCAGGTCGAACAGGGCCTCCACCTCTGCGCGGGTCCAGTCATGGCGGGGGGTTGCGCAAGGCGGGGCGGCGGCGGTCATGGGCGGGCGTCCTTGGGATGGCGGGTTCGCTCTAAGCCGCGGCTGCGCACAGGGGCAAGACGCCTCATTGCCGGTTCATGTGGGAGTCCCCTCCTAAAGGGCGTGACGACGCCTGCGCCCCGCCCCCTCGACAACTTCGCCCCGGCAAAGGCGCCGCGCTTTGCGCTGGCGCTCCCCGCCGAATTGGGCGAGGGCGAGCTTTTCGCCCTGCTGGCTTTGGCCGCGGAGGCTCAGGCGGTCGAGGTGACCGCGCCCTTGAGCCTGGCGGCGGCTCTCGCCCAGACCCTGCCGGAGCGCGACGGCCCGGCCGTGGTGCTGAGGGTGGGCGCGCTGGCGCCGGACGTGCTGGCGGGCATGGTCCAAGACGCGCGAGCCGCACTCGGGGATCGACTCGACGGCGCGGTGCTGCGCGCCTCGGCCCTCAGCGGCGGGGCCGGCGAGGCGCGCTGGGCGGCGCTGGAGGCGCTGAAGGCCGACGGTGTCGTGCGCGGGACCGGCGTGCACGCCCTGGTCGGCGAGGCCCCTCTGGCGCTGGCGCGGCGCTTCCCCTGCGACCGGGTCGAGGTCCCGCTCTGCCCCTTTGATCCGCGCCCTGGGGCGGAGGGCCTGTTCACGGCGCTGCAGACCCTGGGGGTCCGGGGGACGGCTCTGGTGCGCGACCCCGCCCGGGTCGTGGCGGACCTGACCGGCGTCGCCGCCGCCCTCGGGGGTCCGCTGGCCGAGCCCGCGCGCCTGCCTGTCGCCGCCGCGGTGGCCCATGCCGCCCGCGAGCACCCCGCCCTGGTCGCCGTGGAGACGGCCTCCGCTCGCGCGCTCCGCGACGCCCGCGAGGGCCTGCGCGCCGCCCCGCGAACCTGGCCGCCGCACCGAGCCTGGACTTCGCCCTGCTCGACCGCCTCGTCGCAGGCGCCGCCGCCTGAGCGACGCCCCCGCCGCCGTCACATGCGGAAGACGCCGAAGCGCGGCTCCGGGATGGGCGCGTTCAGGCTGGCGGAGAGCGACAGGCCCAGCACGTCCCGCGTCTGGGCCGGGTCGATGACGCCGTCGTCCCATAGCCGGGCGGTCGCGAAGTAGGGGCTGCCCTCCGCCTCGTAGCGGGCGCGGATCGGCGCCTTGAACGCCTCCGCCGCCTCCGGCGTCCAGCGGTCCGCGTCGCGGTGCACCGTCGCCAGCACGCTGGCCGCCTGTTCCGCCCCCATGACGCTGATGCGCGAGTTCGGCCAGGTCCAGAGGAAGCGCGGGCCGTAGGCGCGCCCGCACATGCCGTAGTTGCCCGCGCCGAAGCTGCCCCCGATCAGGACCGTGAACTTGGGCACGTTCGCGGTGGCCACCGCCGTGACCATCTTGGCGCCGTCCTTGGCGATGCCGCCGGCTTCGTACTTGCCCCCGACCATGAAGCCCGAGATGTTCTGCAGGAAGACGAGCGGGATCCGGCGCTGGCAGGCCAGCTCGATGAAGTGCGCCGCCTTCTGGGCGCTCTCGCTGAAGAGCACGCCGTTGTTGGCCAGGATGGCGACCGGATAGCCCCAGATGTGCGCAAAGCCCGTGACCAGCGTCGTGCCGTAGAGGGCCTTGAACTCGTCGAACTCCGAGCCGTCCACGAGCCGCGCGATCACCTCGCGAACCTCGTAGGGGGCGCGCACGTCCGGCGGGATCAGGCCGTAGAGCTCGGCGGGGTCGTAGGCGGGCGGGCGCGGCTCGCGCCGCGGCAGCTCGACGCGCGGGTTGGGCCCGAGCCTTCCCAGGATCGAGCGCACGATCGACAGCGCATGGGCGTCGTCGGCCGCCACGTGGTCGACCACCCCGGAGCGGCGGCCGTGCACGTCTGCGCCGCCCAGATCGGTGGCGCTGATCACCTCGCCGGTCGCGGCCTTCACCAGCGGCGGGCCGCCCAGGAAGATCGTGCCCTGGCTCTCCGCGCCCGAGCCCCGCACGATGACGGTCTCGTCGCTCATCGCCGGCACATAGGCGCCCCCCGCCGTGCAGCTCCCCATCACGCAGGCGATCTGGGCGATCCCCTGGGCGCTCATATTGGCCTGATTGTAGAAGATGCGTCCGAAGTGCTCCCGGTCGGGGAACACCTCCGCCTGGTGCGGCAGGTTGGCGCCGCCGGAGTCCACCAGATAGATGCAGGGCAGGCGGTTCTGCATCGCCACCTCCTGCGCGCGCAGGTGCTTCTTCACGGTCTCCGGGAAATAGGCGCCGCCCTTCACCGTTGGATCGTTGCAGACGATCACCGCCTCGCGGCCCGACACGCGGCCCACGCCCGTGATCACGCCGGCGCCCGGCGCCTCGCCCCCGTGCAGGCCGAAGGCCGCCAGCTGGTTCAGCTCGAGAAAGGGCGAGCCGGGGTCGAGCAAGCGCTCCACCCGCTCCCGGGCCAGCAGTTTCCCGCGGGCCACATGGCGCTCGCGGGCGGGCTCGGGCCCGCCCCGGGCGGCCGCCGCCACCCGGCTGCGGAGCTCGTCCACCAGCTGGCGGTTGTGGGCGTGGTTGGCGCGATAGGCGTCCGAGGCGGTGTTCAGCTGGGAGGTGAGCTTCGGCATGCGGCCCTGGCGGTTGAAGGGCCGTCAACCTAGCGGCGGCGCGCCCCAGAGCAAGTTCGCGCGAACGGCGCCGCCGGAACCTTGCACCCCTTACCGGATGCCCGCGACCTGCAGCTTCTCGTCGTCGGCCAGGGCGTTGCGGAGCTTCACCGTGTCAGCGCCGTACTTGGCGTACTCCATGCGCGCGATCGTCCGAGCGTGCACCTCGTCGGGGCCGTCGGCCAGGCGCAAGGTGCGGATGCCGGCGTAGGCGCGCGCCAGGCCGAAGTCGGTGGTGACCCCGCCGCCCCCGTGCGCCTGGATGGCGTCGTCGATGATCTTCAGCGCCAGGCGCGGGGCGGCCACCTTGATCATGGCGATCTCGAGCCGGGCCGACTTGTTGCCCGCCTTGTCCATCATGTCGGCCGCCTTAAGGCAGAGCAGGCGGCACATTTCGATGTCGATGCGGGCGTCGGCCACGCGCTGCTCCCAGACGGAATGGTCGGCGATGTACTTGCCGAAGGCTTTGCGGGTCTGGAGCCGGCGGACCATCTTCTCCAGCGCCACCTCCGCCACGCCGATGGTGCGCATGCAATGGTGGATGCGCCCCGGGCCCAGGCGGCCCTGCGCGATCTCGAAGCCGCGGCCCTCGCCCAGCAGCAGCCCCTCTTCGATCGGCACGCGCACGTCCTTCAGGACCACCTCGGCGTGGCCGTGGGGGGCGTCGTCATAGCCGAAGACGGGCAGCATGCGGACGATCTCGATCCCCGGGCTGTCCAGAGGCACGAGCACCTGGCTCTGCTGCTGGTGCCGCTCGGCGTCGGGGTTGGTCTTGCCCATGACGATGGCGACCTTGCAGCGCGGATCACCGACGCCGGAGGACCACCACTTGCGCCCGTTGATCACATAGTGGTCGCCGTCGCGCTCGATGCGGGTCTCGATGTTGGTGGCGTCGGAAGAGGCGACCTGCGGCTCGGTCATCAGGAAGGCGGAGCGGATCTCGCCGTTCATGAGCGGCCGCAGCCAGCGCTCCTTCTGCTGCAGCGTGCCGTAGCGCATCAGCACTTCCATGTTGCCGGTGTCGGGCGCGGAGCAGTTGAACACCTCAGAGGCGAAGCCGACCTTGCCGAGCTCTTCCGCGATCAGGCTGTATTCGAGGTTGGTCAGCTGCACGCCCTCGAACTGGAAGGTGTCGTCCACGTGCGTCTGGCCCGAGTGCGGGGGCATGAAGAAGTTCCAGAGCCCCTCGGCCCGCGCCTTTTTCTTCAGGCGCTCCACGACCTGCACGACCTTCCAGCGGGCGGCGCCCTCCACCGCCATCTCGCGCTCGTACTCCGGGATCGCCGGATAGATGTGCGCGTCCATGAAGCGCTTCACGCGGTTCAGGAAATGGGTCTGGGTCTCGGAGAGGGTGAAGTCCATGGGGGGCGCTTCCTCGTGATGCGGCCGAAGGTGCGGCGTTCGCCGGTGCTCTTGTGATCGACGTTCATACTGCCCGGGCGGGGCGGCGCACGGCAAGGGGGACGCGAGCGCCCCGTCGAGATCTGGGCGCGTGACAGGCGGGAGCCAGGGTGATTGTGATGCCGCCCAGACGCTCGGCGGGAGGGATGGCGATGCGCAGATTGACGAGGGCGGGGCTGGCGGCGGGGCTGGCGGCGACCCTGGCGGGAGCGGGGGCGGCGGCGGCCGAACCGGCCGACCTGATCCTGTGGGGCGGGCCGATCTGGACCGGCGTGGACGCCCATCCCAAGGCGCAAGCCGTCGCTATCTCGCACGGCCGCATCGCCTATGTCGGGACGCGCGCGGGGGCGGCCCGGCTGAGGACGGCCCGGACCGAGTTGCTGGACCTGCACGGCGCGGCCCTGTTTCCCGGCTTCACCGACAGCCACGCGCACCTGGACGGGATCGGCGAGCGCGAGCTCACGCTCAATCTGGAGGGCGCCAAGTCCGCCGCCGAGGCGACTGAGCGCCTGCGCGCCTACGCCGCCGCCCTGCCGCCGGGCGAGCCGGTGATCGGCCTGGGCTGGATCGAGACCGGCTGGCCGGAGCACCGCTTCCTGCAGGCCTCCGACCTGGACGCCGCCGCGCCGGGCCGGCGGGTGTTCCTGGAACGGGCGGACGGCCACGCGGTCGTGGTGAACAGCGCAGTGCTGGCGGCGGCCAAGGTCGACGCGACCACGCACGACCCGCCTGGCGGCCACATCGAGCGCGACGCGCAGGGCCGCCCCACCGGCCTCTTCGTCGACAACGCCAAGGGCTTGGTCGACCGGCTCCGCCCCGCCACGGACGAGACCTGGCTGCGGCGCCGGCTGCAGGCGGCTTTCAAGGTGGAGGCGCGCTACGGCTGGACCGGGGCGCACTTCATGAGCACGCCCTGGGCGGCGGTGGCGCTCATGGAGCGCATGGACCGCGAGGGCGCGGTCCCGATCCGCGTCTATGACGCCGTGATCGCGCACGACGCCGGACCGCTGCTGAAGGACGGTCCCCGCCAGACCGCCGACGGCCGGGTCACGACGCGCGCCATCAAGGCGTTTGCGGACGGCGCCCTGGGCTCGCGCGGGGCCGCCCTGCTCGCGCCCTACAGCGACGCGCCGGGCTCCACGGGCCTGCTGGTGACCCCGCCCGATCAGCTCGCGGCCCTCTACGCCAAGGCCCGCGCCGCCGGACTGCAGGTCGCGACCCACGCCATCGGCGACCGCGCCGTGCGCGAAGTGCTGGACCTCTACGCCGCCGCCGGCGCGGGTCCTGCGGACCGCTGGCGCATCGAGCACGCCCAGAACGTGACGTGGGAGGACCAGCCCCGCTTCGCCAAGCTGGGCGTGATCGCCTCGATGCAGCCGAGCCACGCCATCTCCGACCTGCACTTCGTGCCCGCGCGCCTCGGCTCCGCCCGCCTGACCTATGCCTACCCCTGGAAGAGCCTGCGCGATCGGGGCGCGGTGGTGGCGGGCGGGTCCGACGCGCCGGTGGAGCGGGGCGATCCCGCCATCGAGTTCTATGCGGCGGTGGCGCGCAAAGACCTGAAGGGCTTCTCCAACGCGGACTGGCATCGCGAGCAGCGCCTGTCCCGCGCAGAGGCCCTGAAGCTGTTCACGTCCGCCGCGGCCTATGCGCGCTTTGCTGAGACGGAGCTCGGGACCATCGAGGTCGGCAAGCGCGCCGACCTGACCGCCTTCGACCGCGACCTGATGACCGTGCCCGAGGCCGAGCTGCCCAAGGCGAAGGCGGTGCTGACGCTGGTGGACGGGCAGGCGGTGTTCCGGGCGCCCGGGTTCTGAGCCGCTGGCCCCGGGCGACGCTGGTCTGGGCGACGCTGGTCTGGGCGGCGCTGGCCCAGAGCGTGCTTGGCGGACCTCCGGATCCGGTCGGAGGCCGCCCTGGTGTTCCATCTCAGCACAGAACGGCTGATCGCCGCCTGGTCGCAGGCGAGGGGCGCACGCCGCGTCCCGCGCCGCGCCGACTTCTCGCCCGCCGCGCTCGGCCCCGTGATCCCCCAGGCCTTCGTCCTGCGCGCGGAAGGCGGGGTCGAGCGGGTGCGCCTGTCCGGCGCCCTGGTGGAGGACCTGCACGGCCGCCGCCTGATCGGAGAGGACGCCGCGGACCTGTGGTCGGGGCTGTCCCGGAGCCGCTTCCGCGAGGCCCTGCGTCAAGCCCGCCGCGAGGCCCGCCCGGTGGTGATCCGCGCCGCCGCCCTCTCTGCGGAGGGCGACGAGATCGGGCTGGAGGTCGCCCTTGCGCCGCTGAGCGGGCCCTCCGGCGAGGTCGACCGGACCGTGGGCCTCTATCAGCCGACCTCCTTCGTCGCGCGCCTGATGCGCCGACCGATCGCGGTCCTGACCGTGCGGGAGATCGCGCCCGCGCCCCTGCCGCCCCGCTCGGGGGTCGGCCACCTGCGCCTCGTCGCCGAGGGCGGCCGCCGCGTCGCCTGAAAGCCCAACCTCCGCGCTTCCCTCCCTCGGGCCGAACCGGCTAGAGGCTGACGCGAGGGATCATCGGCAGGTCTGGGGGACATCATGGCGGGCAGCTGCGGCGCGCTGGACATCGGCTTCGTAAAGCTCGGCTACGCGAAGGTGGCGTTCCTGGGCGTGATCCAGGGGATCACCGAGCTGATGCCCATCTCATCGACCGCGCACATGCGCGTGGTGCCCGCGCTCCTGGGCTGGACCGATCCGGGGGCCGCCTTCTCGGCCGCCATGCAGCTCGCCGCGCTCCTGGCCGTGGTCAGCTATTTCTGGAGCGATGTCGGCGCGGTGGCGTTCGGGTCCGTCGGGGCCGTGGTCCAGCGGCGCTGGCGCGACCCGAACCTGAAGCTCGCCTTGCTGATCGTGATCGCGACCGTGCCGATCGCGATTGCGGGCCTTCTTCTCTCCAAGACCCTGAACGCCTGCAACTCGCCCCTGCGCTCGATCCCGGCGATCGGCATGGCCTGCATCGTCATGGCGGGCCTCCTGGCGCTGGCCGAGCGCTTGGCCCGCCACCGGCGGCAGGTGCGCGACGCCGGCGTCATGGACGCGATCCTGGTGGGCCTGGCGCAGGTCGGCGCCCTGATCCCGGGCGTCTCGCGCTCGGGCTCGACCCTGACCGCGGCCCTCGGCCTCTCGTTCAAGCGCGAGGAGGCGGCGCGCTTCTCCTTCCTGCTGGGCATTCCGGCCATCGCGCTGGCGGGCCTGAAGGAGCTGGCGGAGCTGCACCATGCGCACCTGTCGGCCTACGGCTGGAGCGTGTTGGGCGTCGGCATCGGCGTGGGCGCGGTCAGCGCCTTCGTGACCATCTGGGGCCTGATGCGCATCCTGGAGCGCTTCTCGGCTTGGCCGTTCGTGGCCTATCGCGCGGTCCTGGGCGTGGTGCTGCTGGCGGGCGCGGCCACCGGCTGGCTGCACTGAGCGCCGCCGCGCTCACCAGTCGAAGGGGTCCACGATCGTCCGCCTGCCGAGCGTGAAGGCGTCGGCGAGCTGGCGCAGCGGACTGACGTCGACATCGGAGATCCGGCGCCGCACCAGCTCGGCGAAACGGGCGTAGAGCCCCTCGTACTCCACGTGCGGACCGCGCTTCAGCGGACCGAGCCCATCGGAGCCCTGGACCTCCGCGCGCTGGCCGCCCTCGTGCAGGGTCAGCACGCCCCGATCCGTCTCCACCCGCACGTCCCAGGTCTGCGGCCCCGTCTGCAGCCAGTCCAGCGCCATGACCACCTCCGCGCCGCCGTCCAGCACGAAGGCGAGGTCGGCCTGGATGGGAGTCTGGCGATTGGCGGGCACGCGCAGCTCCGCCGAGGTCAGGTGGAAGGGCGGCAGGATGCGGGTGGCGATGGAGAGCGCATTGATCCCGGGGTCGAACACGCCCATCCCGCCCGGCTGGAAGACCCAGTCCTGGTTGGGATGCCAGTGGCGGACGTCCTCGCGCCAGTCGATCTGCACCCGCCGGACGGTGCGCTCGGCGATCCAGGCGCGCGCAGGCTGCACGGCGGGGGCGCAGCGCGAGTGCCAGCTCGCGAACAGCACCACGCCCCTGGCCTCCGCCCGGACGCGCAGCGCCTCCACCTCCGACAGGGTCGCGCCGGGGGGCTTTTCCAGGAACACGTCCCGGCCAGCGTCGATGGCCGCCACGGCGAGCTCATAGCGACCCTGCGGGGGGGTGCAGAGCGAGACCGCCCGCACGTCCGGCTCCTTGGCCAGCATGTCGCCGATGTCGGTGTAGCAGGGGAAGCCCGGATAGCCGCCGCTCTTGCTGGTGGTCGCGAAGAGCCGATAGTCGGGGCTGGACGTGATTACCGGCAGGTGCTGGTCCTTGGCGATCTTGCCGATCCCCACCACGCCGATGCCGATCGGGCCTGAGGAAGCCGCGGCGGGGGGCGGGGCGGCGGGATCGGCCATGGCGTGGGCTCCTGATGCGACGGCGGCGCCCGCACAATGCACGAGCGCCGCTAGGGTATCCCGACTTGCACCCGCAGGCGCCGGCTCGCGCCACGTCCCCGACCCTTGAGCCAGGCCGTCCATGTCAGCACGTGGGCGCTTCCCGCGGCGTCGGCGACCAGCGTCAGCCGGCCGTCGCTCAGCGGATCGCTTCCGGCGTAGCCCCATAGCGGGCGAACATCTGGCTGAGGTCCAAAACATCGCCGCTCTGGAAGTCGGTGATGTGGCCGGACGCCCAGGGCGCTTCCTTGAAGACGAAGGTGTCCACCCCGCCGCCGCCGGTGGCCGTGTCCCCGGCCCGGCCGAGATAGAAGGCGCGCCGCCCTGCCCACCGGCGTGGGTCCCGGCGCCTGGCCGGCCTTCTGGCTCGTGCCCGCCGACGGCTCCTGGCCGCCTGAACTCGACGTCAGGCGTGGCAGCGGGCGATCAGCCCCCAAGATCAGGCCCCGCACGCCCACGGCCGAACCCAGGACGAAGCTGGGACGGGGCTTGCGCGACCAGCGGGGCACGTGCGGTTCAGGCGCCTCTGCGCCGTCCGTCTCGTCGAATGCCGGCCACCTGCCCTCGATCTCTTCCCTGCGCCGTCGCAAGGGCTAACGCAGCCGCGCCCCCCGCGTCCAGCGCCCTTGACCCGCGGAACCGGTCGGGAGCGCCGCGGGCCCGCACGCCGCCGAGCAGCGGGCGCCTTGCGCGTTTTGTCGCACCTGCTAAGCCGACGTCGTGGATGTGCCGGGGCCCCAGCGCTTGAACCAGACCTCGGAGAGCCGGACCGCAGAAGCGGCTGCGGACACGCAGCGGACTCCCGGAGGACCGCTCAGCGACCAGGAGCTGCGCTTCATCTTCGAGGCCTCGCCACTGCTGATGGGCGCGGTCGAGCTGCTGCCGGGCGGGGATCTTCGTCATCTCTATGACAATGCCGCCTCCAACCGCTTTTTCGGCCTTCCGCCCGGGAGCACGAGCGGAAAGTCGGCGCGCGACCTCGGCGTGCCGGAGGACGCCATCGCGCTCTGGCGTGCGCACTACGAGGCCTCGGCCCGGCGCGGCCATCCGGTCGGGTTCGACTATGTCCATGCGCCCTGGCCGGGGGGCGAGCGCGTGCTGGCGGTGACCGTGGCGCCTCTGCCGGGCGGCCGAGGCGAGCGCTTCTCCTACGTCGCCGAGAACGTGACCGAGCGCCGCCGGACTGAAGCGGACCTTAAGCGACAGGAGACCCGCCTGGAGATGGCGCTGGACGCCGCTCGGATGGGGGACTGGAGCTGGGACGCGAGCACCAACATGGTCACCCTGTCGCCGCGCGCCGCCACGATCTTCGGCATGTCGTCGGGGGCGCATCTGACCTGGGACGAGCTGGCCGCCTTCATCGAGCCGGAGGACCAACCCGCGGCCCTGGAGGCGGCGCGCCGGGCGGAAAGCGGCGAGGCTTACGAGGTCGGCTATCGGCTGAGGCGGCCGTCCGACAGCCAGCTGGTCTGGGTCGGCGTCCGGGGCCGCGCGCTGTTCGACGATCGGGGGCGCATGATCGCGCGGCTCGGCATGGTCTGGGACCAGACCCGCCTTATGACCGCCGAGCACCAGCTTCGGAGTGCGCTGGAAAGCACCACGGACAGCATCTTCGTGCTTTCGCCGGATTGGCGCTTCACCTTCCTCAACCGCCGCGCCGTGGCGCAGATCGCCGAAGGGCGGGACCTCTTGGGCCAGGTCGTCTGGGAGGCCTTCCCCGAGGCGGTCGGCGGCCCGCTCTGGACCGCCTACCAGCGCTGCATGACCGAGCGGGTCGAGACCCAGGCCGACCAGTTCTACGAGCCGCTGGGGCGGCACTTTCAGGCGCGCGCCTTCCCCACCGAGGCGGGCGGGATCACGGTCTTCTTCCGCGATGTCACCGACGAGCTCGCCGCCGCCGCCCGCCTGGCGGAGGTGGAAGGCACGCTGCGGACGCTCGGCGCGGCCAGTCCGGACCTGCTCTTCGCTAAGGATCGCCAGGGGCGCATGCTCTACTGCAACCCCGCCTGCCTGGCGGTGATCGGCCGCTCCGAAGCCGAGGTGATCGGGCGCGTGGACTCCGAATGGATGCCGGACCCCGCCGAGGCCGAGCTCCTGGTGCGCCACGACCAGGAGATCATGGCGGCGGGCGTCTCACGCACGGTGGAGGAGCCGGTCACCGACGCGCGCAGGGGCGAGGTCCGCATCTGGCAGTCGATCAAGACGCCGTTGCGCGATCCCAGGACGGGCGAGGTGACCGGGCTCGTGGGCGTGAGCCGCGACATCACCGACCAGCGCCGCGCCGAGCAGGAGCTGGAATCCAGGATCGCCGCGGCGATCGCGGAACGCGAGGTCGCCATTTCCCGCCTGATCCAGGCGGAGAAGCTCACCGCACTCGGCCAGCTCGCCGGCGGCATCGCGCACGACGTGAACAACGTCATGCAGGCGGTGCTGAGCGCGTCCGCCCTGATCCAGCGCCGCGCCACCGACGCCGACGCCGTCGCGCGGCTCGCCGGCATGATTGCGGAAGCCGCCCAGCGGGGCGCCTCGCTCACCCGCAAGCTGCTGGCCTTCGCCCGGCGCGGCGAGCTCAGGGTGGAGCGCGTGGAGGCCGGACCGCTGCTCGAGAGCCTGCAGGAGGTGCTGGCGCACACCCTGGGCTCCGGCGTCGCCATCGTGCTGGAGGTGGAGCCCGGGCTGCCGCCTTTGCTCGCCGACCGCGGCCAGCTGGAGGCGGCGCTGATCAACCTGGCCACCAATGGGAGCGACGCCATGCCGGACGGCGGGCGCCTGACGCTGCGAGCCGAGCGCTGGGCGATCGCGGAGGCCGACGCGGGCAGCGAGGCGGGCGCCCTCGCGCCCGGCGACTACGTCTGCTTCGCCGTGGAGGACACCGGCGTCGGCATCGACCCCGACGTCCTGCCGCGCGTGCTGGAGCCGTTCTTCACGACCAAGCCGCAGGACAAGGGCACGGGGCTGGGCCTGCCCATGGCGCGGAGCTTCGCCGAGCAGTCCGGCGGGGCGCTCACGCTGGACAGCGCGCTGGGACGGGGCACGTGCGTGCGCCTGCTGCTGCCCACCGGAGCGGCCCAGAGCAGCGCCGACGTCGCCGGCCGCGCGCCGGGGCCGGCGCGGGTCGCAGGGCGGGTGCTGATCGTGGATGACGAATATCTGGTCCGCGAGGTCCTGGCGGAGCAGCTGCAGGACGCGGGCTTCGCGGTCACCCAGGCGGAGGACGGGACCACCGCGCTGGCGCTGCTCCGCAGCGGCGAGGCCTATGACGTCCTGGTTTCGGATCGCTCCATGCCGGGCATGGACGGCCTCGCCCTGATCCGACAGGCGCGCGCGCTGAGGCCCGGCCTGCCCGCCTTGCTGCTGACCGGCTTCGCGGGCGAGGCGGACGAGGTCGCGGCCGGCGAGTTCCCGGTGCTGCGCAAGCCCGTGACCGCCACAGCGCTGGCCGATCGCATCGCCGGCCTGATCGCGCCCCGCCGCGACTAGCGCCGTCCCGGCCCGGTCAGGCTTCGATGTCTAGCGCGTAGCCCGCCGAGCGGACGGTGCGGATCGGGTCCGCCTCGTCGTCCACGTTGAGCGCCTTGCGCAGGCGCCCGATGTGCACGTCCACGGTGCGCGCCTCGACATAGACATCGGAGCCCCAGACGGCGTCGAGCAGTTGCTCGCGGCTGAACACCCGGCCGGGGTGCTGCATCAGATAGTCGAGCAGGCGGAACTCGGTGGGGCCGAGGTGCACCTCACGCCCGCCGCGCTTCACCCGGTGGGCGACCCGGTCGATGACGATATCGCCCTGACGGATGCGGTCGTCGGCCAGGCCCGGGCGGATGCGGCGCAACACGGCGCGGATGCGCGCAGAGAGCTCGGTCGTGGAGAAGGGCTTCACGATGTAGTCGTCCGCGCCCGTGTCGAGTCCCCGAACGCGGTCGGTCTCCTCGCCCCGGGCGGTCAGCATGACGATGGGGACGTTGCGGGTCTCCGCCCGGCCGCGCAGACGGCGGCAGACCTCGATGCCCGAGACCTTGGGCAGCATCCAATCCAGCACGATCAGGTCGGGCAGCTTTTCGTCGACGGTGACCAGCGCTTCCTCGCCGTCGCCGGCCAGGGCGACCCTATAGCCGTCCTTCTCGAGATTGTACTGGAGCAGCGTCGCCAGCGCGTCTTCGTCCTCGACCACCAGGATGTAGGGAGCCACGCTCAGCCCTCCGCCGCGGAGACGCCGCCGTCCACGCCCGACCATTTCGGCCGCTCGCCCGACACCTCGCCCTTCAGCTCATAGTGCAGCATCTCGGCGATCAGCGTGGCGTGGTCGCCGATGCGCTCCAGGTTCTTGCCGATGAACAGGAGGTGCGCGCACGCGCCGATCATGCGCGGGTCGCTCATCATGTAGGTCAGGAGTTCGCGGAAGAGCGAATTATAGTGCTCGTCGACCTCCTCGTCGTTGGCCCAGACGTTCATGGCGTGGTCCAGGTCGCCGGCGGTGTAGGCGTCGAGCGCGTCTTTCAGCCGGACCTCGACCAGCCGACCCATGCGCTCGATGGAGCGGGTCAGGGGCGTGATCGGCTCGGCCTCGCTGACCACCAGGGTGCGCTTGGCGATGTTCTTGGCGAGGTCGCCCACCCGCTCCAGGCTCCAGGTCAGCTTCATGGCCGCGACCGCGCGGCGCAGGTCATGGGCGACCGGCTGGCGCAGGGCGATCAGGCGCATGACCTTGCGCTCGATGTCGCGCTGCAAGGCGTCTAGCTTGACGTCGCGCTCGATCACGGCCTGGGCCAGGGGCACGTCCCGGCGGGAGACGGCCTCCACCGCGTCAGCAACCTGAGCCTCGGCCAGGCCGCCCATGCGCGCCACCTCGGCCTTCAGCTGATTGAGTTCCTCTCCGAAAAATCGGAGCGTGTGTTCGGTCATCCTGGCGTGTCGATCCTGCGCGGCCGCGGGCTGCGCGGCGACTCGTCCCCGTCCCCGATTACGGGAGCGCGGAAATTGCCCTCAAACGATTGTCACGTCATGACACATCTATGACAGTTTTGTCTCAAGCCTTGGATCGGGCGCAAGCTCTCGGACGGTTTCGAGTTTTCGGGCCGGCGCGGCGGGGAAATAGACGCTGAAGGCCGCTCCCCGCCCCGGAGCGCTCTCCACCGTGAGCCCGCCTCTATGACGGTTCACGACGTGCTTGACGATGGCGAGCCCTAGTCCTGTGCCGGAGCGTGCGCCGCTCTTTTGGCCCTCCACGCGGTAGAAGCGCTCCGCCAGGCGCGGCAGGTGCTCGCGGTCGATGCCCGGCCCCTGGTCGGAGACGCGCAGCAGGGCGTAGCGCTCCGCATCGCCCCAGTCCGGCGCGGCCAGCGACATGCGCCCGCCGCCCTCGGCCAGGGCCCGCGGCCCGGGGCGCGCCGCAGCGGCGGCCTCGCGGTCGAGATCGGTCAGGACCTCCACCGTCACGAGCCCGCCCGGGGGCGAATACTTCAGGGCGTTGTCGACGAGGTTCTGGGCGACCTGCACCACCTGGTCGCGCTCGCCCGCGATCACCGCCTGACCGGGCGGCGGAGCCTTGACCTCCACCTTGGCGCCGGACTCCGCGACCTGCGGGGCCAGGGCGTCCAGCACGTCGGCCACCGCCAGCGCCAGGTCGACCCGCCCCGACGGCGGCACGTGCTCGTTCAGCTCGATGCGGGAGAGGCTGAGAAGGTCGTCGATCAGCCGCGCCATGCGATCGGCCTGCACGGCCATGATGCCGAGGAAGCGCTCGCGGGCGGCGGGGTCGTCCCGGGCGTGGCCGCGCAGGGTCTCGATAAAGCCGGAGAGGGAGGCGAGCGGCGTGCGCAACTCGTGGCTGGCGTTGGCCAGGAAGTCGGCGCGGGTGCGCTCGTTGCGGCGAAGCTCCGTTTCGTCGTGCAGGACCACGAGCGCCGTCGGCGGCGGGCCCGGCAGGGGACGCGCGCGCAACCGCTGCCAGCGCGGCTGGGCGCCGCCGGACTCGAAGGCGACCTCGGTCTCCACCCGGCCGAACAGGGCCTCGTCCACCGCCTCCAGCACCTCGGGGCGGCGGAGCGCGGAGACGAGCAGGCCGCCTTCGCGCCCGATGCGCAGCAGCTCGCGCGCGGCGGCGTTGGCGAAGCCGATGCGGCGCGACGCGAGGTCGTCGACCTCGCCGCCGGTCACGATCAGCACGGGATCGGGCAGGGACTCCAGCGCGAACTCGAACGGGTCGGCGGGCGCCGGCCGGGCGGCGGGCTCCCCCCGCTCCGCTCCCGGCGCGTGCACCAGGGCCGGACGTCCGCGGGAGAGCAGGCCGCCGAAGAGGGCCAGGGCGCCGGCGGCCACGCCCGCCACGGCCATGTCCGCGTGACCCACGGCGGCGAGGGCGAGCACCAGGCCTGCGCCGCAGAGCGCGCCCACCAGCGGCGAGCGCCCGGCGAAGGCGGCGGCGACCTCGTCGCGCAGACGCGTCGGCGGAGGCGGCGGCGGGGCGAAATCGGGCATGGCCGGACGAAAGACCTGAGACAAGGCGCAAAGATGGAGCATGGCGCGGACTCGTGACGGTTTTCACCACCGGGTGCGACGGTGCGCCGCGCCACGGCCTGCGGCAAGCCGTCTCGCGAGGCCGTAAGCTTCGCCCCCTTGCGGCGGGTCAGCCGGAACCTTGGCCTTGGCGGCGGGTTGATGAGCGCCGGCCGATCAGGAGACACGCCCCATGCGGACCCATGCCCGACTCGTGACCCTCGCCGCAGCCGCGCTCGGCGCGCTCTGCCTCGCGGGTTGCGACCGCCAGGGCAACGTCGATGGGGCCAAGGTCGACCAAGCCGCGGACCGGACCGACCAGGCGGTGAACAAGGCGGCGCAGGACACCAAGCAAGCGGTGGACACCGCGGCGGCGAAGGCCGGCCCGGCGCTCAACACGCTCGCGGTGCAGACCGAGCACGGCCTCGCCAAGCTCAGCAACGCGACGGGGAAGGCCGCGGTCGCCGCCGGTCGCGCCCTGCAGAACGCCGGCCGCAAGGCCGACGCGAAGGCCGAGCACGACGCCGCCAACCACGACGTCCATTAGGCGTTAAGGGCGAATCCCCACCCCGATCGACGCGTCGCCTGCGCGGGAGTTCGCATGTTCAGCTTCATGTTCGCCACCGGGATCGAGAACAGCTATCCCACGATCCAGGGCGGGCGCTTTCGCGTCGACGAGATGGAGAAGTGCGGCTTCTACAGGCACTGGAAGACGGACTTCGAGCTGATCCAGGACCTCGGCGTGCGCTTCCTCCGCTACGGCCCTGCGATTCACACCACCTGGCGCGGGCCCGGAAAGTACGACTGGGAGTTCTCCGACATCACCTTCGCCGATCTGCAGCGGCGCGACATCGTGCCGATCGTGGACCTTTGCCATTTCGGCGTGCCCGACTGGGTCGGCAACTTCCAGAACCCCGACTTCCCGCGGCTGTTCCAGCAGTACGCCCGCGACTTTGCCCGGCGCTATCCATGGGTGCAGCTCTATACGCCAGTCAACGAGATGTACATCTGCGCGACCTTCTCCGCGCGCTACGGCTGGTGGAACGAGCAGATGACGACCGACCGTGCGTTCGTCAACGCTCTCAAGTACATCGTCAGGGCGAACGTGCTCGCCATGCAAGCGATCCTCGAGGTCCGCCCGGACGCCATCTTCGTACAGAGCGAAAGCTCGGAGTACTTCCATGCCGAAAACCCCGCCGCCATCGCCCCCGCCGAGGTGATGAACTCCGAGCGCTTCCTGTCGCTCGACCTGAACTATGGTCGCCGCGTCGACTCGGAAATGTATGAGTATCTGATGGACAACGGCATGACCCGAGAGGAATATCACTTCTTTTTGGGAAACAAGCTAAAGCAGCACTGCATTCTGGGCAACGACTACTACATCACCAATGAGCACCGGGTGTCGGCGGACGGCTCGACCTGCGCCTCAGGCGAGATCTTCGGCTACACCGAGATCACGCGCCACTACTACGACCGCTATCGCCTGCCGGTGATGCACACCGAGACCAACCTGAAGGAGGGTCCGAACGGAGACGAAGCGGTTCACTGGCTCTGGAAGGAGTGGGCCAATGTGCTGCGCGTGCGCAACGACGGCATTCCGATCCTGGGCTTCACCTGGTACTCCCTGACCGACCAGGTGGACTGGGACGTGGCGCTGCGCGAGAACAACGGCACGGTGAACCCGCTGGGGCTCTACGACCTGGATCGCAATATCCGACCGGTTGGGCGGGCGTACAAGCAGCTGATCAGCGACTGGCGCGACGTGCTGCCGACCCAGAGCGTGTGCCTGGTGGTGCCCATCGCCACCCCGCAGGAGGAGCATGAAACCTGGCTGGACGTCTCCTTCGACGCGGCGCGCGGCCACAGCCTCGGCCTCTCCGCCGAAACGAGCGACCCCAAGCAGGAAGCCTGAGGCTTCGCCCTTGAGCGCCCGGATCGCGCCCTTCGGAACGACCCGCGACGGACGGGCGGTGCAGAGGATCACGCTCGGCGAACCGGGCGGCGTGCAGGCTGAGATCCTGACCTGGGGCGCGGCGGTGCGCGGTCTGCGCACGCCGGGCGGGGTGGACGCGGTGCTGGGCTTGCCCGACCTCCCCGCCTATGAGGCGGACACGAGCTACCTCGGCGTGATGGTCGGTCCCTTCGCCAACCGGATCGCCGGCGCGGCCTTCGAAATCGACGGCGAGACCTTTCGCACCGAGGCGAACGAAGGGCCGAACACGCTGCACAGCGGGCCGTCGGGCCTGTCGCATCAGGTGTTCGCGATCGTGGAGGCCGACGCGACCTCCGCCGTGCTCCGCCACGTCGCAGCGGACGGGGAAGGCGGCTTTCCCGGGCCGATCACGGTGGAGGTGCGACTGCAAGCCCGGGGCGGGACGCTGGAGATCGCCTATGTCGCCGCCTCTGCGCGCCCGACGGTGATCAACCTCACGCACCATCTCTATTTCAACCTCTCCGGCCGGCCCGAGACGACCGGCATCGGCGAGCATCGCCTGACCGTGGCCGCCTCGCGCTTCACGCCCACCGACGCCGCCCTGATCCCGACCGGCGCGCTGGCCCCGGTCGCGGGCTCAGCCCTCGACTTCCGCGAGGTTCGCAGGATCGGCGCGGCGCTCGCCCAAGGCGGGCCGGAGCTTCAGGCCGGCGGCGGCCTGGATCACAACCTGGCGCTGGACAGGGGCGGGCCCGCCCTCGTCCTCGTCTCGCCCGAGACGGGCGCCCGGCTCGAGCTCGTCACCGACCAGCCCGGCGTGCAGCTCTATTCCGGCCAGGGGCTGAAGCCGCCCTTCGTGCGCTGGGGCGGGCTGGCCATCGAGCCCCAGGGCTTTCCCGACGCCATGCACCACCCGGCGTTTCCGAGCCCGGTCCTGCGCCCCGGCGAGACCTACCGGCGCCGGACGCTCTATCGCCTGCTTGACGCCGACGCCTGAGCGCGCGAGCCACGCCGTATGACGCCCAAGGCGCCCGGGGCGACCCGGCTGATGACCTATAACGTCCACAGCTGCATCGGCGCGGACCGTCGGGTCGACGTCGGCCGGGTCGCCGCGACCATCGCGGAGGCGCACCCCGATATCGTCTGCCTGCAGGAGGTCGACGTCGGCCGCGCCCGCACGGAGGGCCTGAACCAGGCCCACGAGATCGCGCGCCGGCTGGGCATGAGCTACCGCTTCAACGCCGCGCTGCGGGTCGAGGCGGAGCAGTACGGCGATGCGGTGCTGAGCGCGCTTCCGGAACGGTTGGTGAAGGCGGGGCCGCTGCCCATGCTGCCGCGGGTGCGAGGCCTTGAGCCGCGAGGCGCCCTGTGGGTCGCCATCACCCTGCCCAACGGGCGCGAAGTCCAGGTGATCAACACCCATCTCGGCCTCGCGCCGCCGGAGCAGCGGGTGCAGACGCGGGCGCTGACCGGACCAGAGTGGCTGGGCGCCCCTGAGGCGCGCAACCCCCTGCTGCTGGTCGGCGACCTGAATGCGACCTCGCGCTACCCCGCCTACCACGACGTCGCGCGCCGGCTCCGGGACCTACAGAAGGAGGGACAGCCCCGGACGCTGAAGACCTTCCCCGCACGCCTGCCGGTGCTGCGCATCGACCACGTGTTCGCGAGCCCGGGCGTCGTGAAGCTCGGCCTGTTCACCGTCTCTACGCCGCTCGCGCGGGAGGCCTCGGACCACCTGCCGCTGGTGGTCGACTTCACCGCCTAAGCGCGGGGGCGCCGCCCGCGTTCTTGCGCCAGACCGCCAGGATGAAAGCCATAGAGCAGGAAGGCGACCGCGGCCCCGCCGTCCAAGGGGCTGAGACGCTCCCCGCCGTTCGTCCGGCTTGAGCCCAGCGCGCCGCTTCTCTAAAGCCTGCGCCTTCATGACCACCCCCTCCGGCCTGCTGCAAGTGATGATCGGCGCTGCGCGCAAGGCGGGGCGCCGGCTCGCGCGCGACTTCGGGGAGGTGCAGGAGCTGCAGGTCTCCAAGAAAGGGCCGAGCGACTTCGTCACCGCCGCCGACCTCAAGGCGGAGGAGATCCTGCTGGAGGAGCTGACCAAGGCCCGCCCGGGCTATGGCTTCCTCGGCGAGGAGCGCGGTCTGGTCGAGGGCACCGACAAGACCCACACCTGGGTGGTCGATCCCCTCGACGGCACCACCAACTTCCTGCACGGCCTGCCCCACTTCGCCATCAACATCGCGCTCGAGCGGGATAAGCAGATCGTGGCCGCGGTCACCTTCAACCCCGCGACGGACGAGCTCTTCTGGGCGGAGCGGGGCAAGGGCGCGTTCCTGGGCCAGGAGCGGCGCCTGCGGGTGGCGGCCCGCCGCCAGCTCGGCGACGCATTGCTCGCCACGGGCATCCCCTTCGCCGGAAAGCCCGGCCACGCCCAGTTCCTCAAGGAGCTGCACCAGATCAGCCAACGGGTCGCCGGCGTTCGCCGCTTCGGCTCTGCGGCGCTGGACATGGCCTATGTGGCCGCCGGCCGTTTCGACGGCTACTGGGAGCGCGACCTGAAGGCCTGGGACGTGGCCGCGGGCTGGCTGCTGATTACCGAGGCCGGCGGCACGGTCAGCCGCATCGACGGCTCCGCCTTCGGCCTGGAGGATGCGCCGAGCGTGCTGGCCTCCAACGCCGAGCTGCATCCCCTGGTGCTGGAGCGCCTGAAGGCCGCGGCGGGCTGAGCCCTTCCCCTCGCCTGAGCCCGTGCTAGCGTGGCGGCGGCAAGGACAGGGGAGATCAGGGCATGACCGAGTTCAGGATCGACCGTCGCACGGCGCTGGGCGGCATGGCGGGCGCAGCGCTGACCGCGGCCGCGCCGGCATGGGCGAAGGGGCGCAAGGTCGAGGAGGGCTATGCCCAGGTTCCCGGAGGGCGCATCTGGTGGCGGCGCGTCGGAGCCGGCGCGGGCCTGCCGATCCTGCTGCTTCACGGCGGTCCGGGCGCCGGCCACGACTACCTGGAGCCCCTCGAAGCGCTGGGCGCGGACCGGCCGGTGATCTTCTACGACCAGCTCGGATGCGGCCGCGCCGACAGCCCGCCCGACGAGAGGCTCTACACCATCCAGCGCTCGGTCGACGAGGTGGACGCGGTGCGCAAGGCGCTCGGCCTGCAGCGCCTGGCGCTCTACGGCCACTCCTGGGGCTCGATGCTGGCCATCGAATACCTGTGCCAGGGGCGGGGCGCCGGCGTGGAAAAGCTGATCCTTGGCGGCGCTCTGGCCAGCGTCCCCCAGACCATGGCCGGGCAGCAGCGGCTGATCGACGCCCTGCCGAACGGCGCGGGCCGGCGCCTGCACGCCCTCGAGGCGGCCGGCAAGACGGACACGCCGGAGTACCAGAAGCTGGTCCAGCTCTTCTACGACCGGCACGTCTGCCGCCGGAAGCCCTATCCGGCCTATGCCCAGCGCAGCTTCGACATCTTGGGCAAGTCGATCGCCTACCGGGTCATGAACGGACCGAACGAGTTCACCATCACGGGCGTGATCAAGGACTGGGACCGCCGCAAGGACCTGGGCGCGATCAGGATCCCCACCCTGATCACCACGGGCGAGTTCGACGAGGTGACGCTCGACTGCCACGAGACCATCCGCGACGGGATCAGGGGCTCCAAGCTGGTGGTGATGCCGGGCTGCTCGCACCTGAACATGGTGGAGAAGCCGGCTGCCTATGTGGGCATCCTGCGAGGCTGGCTGGCCTGAGCCGACGTCCAGGGGAGGCCCGCCGGGGTCTGAGCCGCGTTGACCCCTTGCCGTCGCAGGCGCACCCTGCCGCCAGCCGCCGGACGGGAGCCTGGCATGACCCGAGACTTCGACCTCGTGCTGCGCGCCGGGACGGTGGCGGACGGCTCGGGCGGAGCGCTGTTCGAGGCGGATGTGGCGGTGAAGGACGGCCGCATCGCCGCGGTCGGGCGCGGGCTCGGCGCCGGCCGCGAAGAGCTCGATGCGCGGGGGCTGCTCGTCACGCCGGGGTTTGTCGACGTGCACACCCACTACGACGGCCAGGCGACCTGGGACGAGCGGATGCAGCCCTCCTCCTGGCACGGGGTCACGACGGTCGTCATGGGCAACTGCGGCGTGGGCTTCGCGCCCTGCCGCCCCGGGGACCACGACCGCCTGATCCGCCTCATGGAGGGCGTGGAGGACATCCCGCATCCGGTCATGGCCGAGGGCCTGCCCTGGACGTGGGAGAGCTATCCCGACTACCTCGACGCCCTCGCCCGACGGCTCTTCGACGTCGATGTCGGCAGCCAACTGCCCCACGCGGCGCTGCGCGTCTTTGTGATGGGCGAGCGGGGCGCGAACCGCGAGCCGGCCAGTGCGGCCGAGATCCAGGCCATGGCGGCCCTGGCGCGAGAGGCGGCCCGGGCCGGCGCGCTGGGCTTCACCACCTCGCGGACCCTGAACCACCGCACCTCCGACGGCCAGCCGACCCCGACCCTGACCGCCGAAGCCGACGAACTCGCCGGCATCGCCCGGGGCCTCGGCCAGGCGGGCGCGGGCGTGCTGCAGGTCGTGTCCGACTTCCTCGATCCGGATGCGGAGTTCGCGCTGCTGGTCCGCATGATGCGCGAGAGCGGCCGCCCGCTCACCTTTTCACTTCTGCAGTCGCCCCGCGCGCCCGAGGCCTGGCGCAGTCTGCTCGCCCGCGTGAACCAGGCGGCCGACAGCGGCCTGCCCATCACCGCCCAGGTGTGCGGGCGGCCCGTGGGCGTGCTGCTAGGGCTTGAGCTGACCCTGAACCCCTTCCTTCACCACCCGGCCTGGCGCGAGCTTGCCGCCCTGCCGCTTGCCGCGCGCGTGGAGCCCCTGCGCCACAATGCGGAGCTCCGCGCCCGCCTGATCGCCGAGCCGGCCGAACGCGCTCCCGCCTTCGCCGCCTCGACCCTGCGGAACTGGGACAACATGTACACGCTCGCCGCGCGCGCGCCGGACTATGAGCCGCGCCCGGAGGACAGCCTCGGCGCCCGGGCCCGCGCCCGGGGCGTCCCGCCCGCCGAGCTGGCGCTGGATCAGCTGCTGCAGGACGAGGGGCGGGGCATGATCTATGTGCCGTTCCTGAACTATGCGTCCGGCGACTTGGACCACGCCTATGAGATGCTGAGCGACCGCCGCACCATCCCGGGCCTGTCCGACGGCGGCGCCCACGTCGGCACGATCTGCGACGCGAGCTTTCCGACCTCGATGCTGACGCACTGGACGCGCGACCGCACCCGCGGGCCGCGCTTGGGCATCGCCGAGGTGGTGCGGATGCAGACCCTGGACACGGCCGCCGCCTATGGCTTGCATGATCGGGGCCGGATCGCACCGGGGTATCGCGCCGACCTGAACGTGATCGACTACGACCGGCTCACCCTGCTCGCGCCCGAGGTCGCCCACGACCTGCCGGCCGGCGGGCGGCGCCTGCTCCAGCGGGCTGAGGGCTATCGCGCGACGATCCTCGCCGGCGAGGTCACCTATCGCGACGGCGAGGCCACAGGCGCCCTGCCCGGCCGGCTGCTCCGCGGCGGACGCGCCGCGCCCCCCGCCGCCTAGACCCTTCGCCCACGCGAAAAGGCCGCCGACGCGGGGGCGACGACGGCCTGATCGCTTGGATGCGAGAGCCTGGACCTACCAGCCCGAGCCGCCGCCCCGCGAGGGACGACCGCCACCGCCGCCGCCGGTGACGCGCAGATTGGTGGCCGAGGTCTTGCCCGTCCGACGGTCCGCCGCCAGGTCAAACTCGACCGTCTGGCCTTCGTCGAGGCCGCGCAGGCCGGCTTGCTCCACCGCCGAGATGTGGACGAAGACGTCGCCGCCGCCGCCCTCGGGCTGGATGAAGCCGAAGCCCTTGGTGGAGTTGAACCACTTCACGGTGCCCGAGCCGGAGCCGGTCACCTGCTCGGAGCGGCCGCCGCCGAAGCCGCCGCCCCCGCGGGAAGCGCCGAAGCCGCCGCCTGCGCCGCCGCGTGCGCCATAGCCGCCGCCGCCTTCAAAGCGGCGCGCGCGCGGCGGACGGGCGTTGGGATCGCCCTCGCTGAGGACGACGAGACTGCCCGCCGAGGTCTTGCCCGAGCGTCGGTCCTGCTCGAGCTCATAGGACACCTGAGCGCCTTCGTTGAGACCCATGAGGCCAGCTTGTTCGACGGCGGAGGCGTGGACGAACACATCGGGTCCGCCGTCATCGGGTTGGATGAAGCCGAACCCCTTGCTGGTGTTGAACCACTTAACAACCCCATTGGGCATGGATAGATCTTCCTAAGAGTCGGTCGCGCGGCAAGATTGGCCACGCCAACCTGTTACACGTGCGGCGGGCCTGTGAAAAGGCGTCGCGGACAGGCGATGACCGACGGCCGGGCGGAATCTTTAGCCAAGCTGGTTGCGATGGGTGCGCGCCCGGCCGGCAAAGCCGGTCTGAGCCATGCGGCCGGCGCCCGGGCGGCGAAGCCTGTTCCCGGGGCGGGCGCTTCGTCGTCGCGCCCGGAAAGCGGAGCGGGACCTGCAACCGGGACCTGTCCTCAGCGGTTGGCTGGGGCAGGCCTGACAGGGGCGGTTTCCGTGCACCAGACGATTGCCCTCGCGTCTGAACGCCTGGCCGCGCGCACGCCTGGCCGTCAACCCGACCTCGTGTTCGATGTCGGCATGAACATCTGCGAAGACACGGACTTCTATCTGCGAAAGGGCTTTCGCGTCGTGGTGGTCGAGGCCGATCCGGCATCGTGCGCCAAGGCCATGGCCCGCTATCCCTCCGAGATCGCCAGCGGCCGCCTGACCGTCCTGAACCGGGCGATCAGCGAGACCGACGAGCCGCTCCGCTTCTACGTCTGCCGGACCATGAGCGCCTGGAGCACCGCGTCGCGCGAGCTGCGCGACCAGTGGGCCAGGCAGGGCGCGACCTTGCAGGAGATCGAGGTGCCGGTGATCGCCTCGACCCAGCTCATCGAGACCTACGGCGTCCCCGCACGGTCGCCAAGATCGACATCGAGGGCTTTGACCTCGTCGGCCTCGCCGGCTTCCGCGCGGCCGGCCAGGCCCCCCACTATGTGTCGGTGGAGGTGGATTTCTACCGCATCGACGCGCTCATGAACATGCTGGGCGCGCTCGGCTATCGGCGGTTCGCGCTCGTGGGCCAATCCACCGTGCCTGAGCAACGGCCCCGCGCGGGCGGGGTCGAGGGTCGCCCGATCGAGTATCGCTTTGCCCAAGGCTGCAGCGGCTATTTTGGCGACGAACTGGCGGTCGAATGGGTCGGGGCGAAGGCGCTTCGCCGCCGATGCGCCGGCGTCATTGCGCAGTATCGCGCGGCCGGGGTTGTGGGACGCCTCGGCAAGCTGCCGATGCTTGGTTCGGGCGGGGAGCGCGTCCGAAAGACGTGGCTGCCGCTGGCCGCCGACAGGTACGACATACACGCCGCGCTCTGAGCATCCCCGCCAGGGACGCCGCGCCGACGTTCCCCGCCCGACGACGACAGGCCTAGAATGCGAAACGGCCGCTTTGAGGGGCGACCGTCTCACATCATGCCCCTGAGCGGGGCGGCGATCTTGGGTGCGGGGACAGGATTTGAACCTGTGACCTTCAGGTTATGAGCCTGACGAGCTACCGGGCTGCTCCACCCCGCGACAAGCTCCTGCGGACAGCGAAAAGGAAGGGCTCTGGTCTTGATGCGCTCGTCCGTCCGGTAGACCCGGCAGCGACCTACTCTCCCGCGCCTTGAGACGAAGTACCATCGGCCCTGGGGGACTTAACGACCGAGTTCGGAATGGGATCGGGTGGGGAACCCCCGGCATAGCCACCGGGTCAACGGGACGGACGAGAACGACATCGTCGGACGAAAACGCCAGGCGGCGACTTCATCGCCGCGCATGGGTCTTGGGTGTAGAGTAACGATCAAGCCGATCGAGCGATTAGTACCAGTAAGCTTCACGCGTCGCCGCGCTTCCACACCTGGCCTATCAACGTGATGGTCTATCACGGCTCTCGGCGAAGCCTTGTTTTGAGGTGGGTTTCCCGCTTAGATGCCTTCAGCGGTTATCCCGTCCATACTTAGCTACCCTGCTGCGCGGCTGGCGCCACGACAGGTCCACCAGAGGTATGTCCATCCCGGTCCTCTCGTACTAGGGACAGATCCTCTCAAGCTTCGTACACCCACGGCAGATAGGGACCAAACTGTCTCACGACGTTCTGAACCCAGCTCACGTACCACTTTAATCGGCGAACAGCCGAACCCTTGGGACCTGCTCCAGCCCCAGGATGTGATGAGCCGACATCGAGGTGCCAAACTTTGCCGTCGATATGGACTCTTGGGCAAAATCAGCCTGTTATCCCTAGAGTACCTTTTATTCGTTGAGCGATGGCCCTTCCACGCAGAACCACCGGATCACTATGGCCGTCTTTCGACTCTGCTCGACTTGTCAGTCTCGCAGTCAGGCA
>JPOM01000001.1:0-2415000 GCA_000733915.1 Caulobacteraceae bacterium PMMR1 | reverse complement strand
CTTAGCCTTCACCAGGTCGCCGATGGACACGATCCCCACCAGCCGGCCGGAGGCGCAGACCGGCAGGTGGCGGATGCGGCGGTCGGTCATGCGCTCGAGCAAGCGATCCACCGATTCCGACGGATCGGCGAAGATCACGTCGGCGGTCATGCAGCTGGACACAGGCTTTTGCAGCCCGGCCGCGCCCTCACGCGCCACGACCCGCACCACGTCGCGTTCGGACAAGATCCCGACCACCTGGTCCTTCTCGTCCATCACCACCATCGCGCCTACGCGTCGCACGTGCAGCAGGGCGGCGGCCGACCCGACCGTCTCCTGAGGCGAGATGGTGAAGACCATGTCGCCCTTATTCCGCAGGATCTGAGACACCATCATGGGCTGAGCACCTCCCTGGCCGGGCTCTTGATCGGCCCGGGTGCCAGGGAGGGTCTCGCGAATGTCTGCGCGAATCAATCCGCGACTTTTGATGTCAAGGCTGCGGTCGATCACACTCTGCGGAGCAGCCTGACCGCAGGCCCGATCAGCAAGAGCCCGGCGGCATAGCCGATCAGGTGCACCTCCCACGCGATCGGAGCGGAGATGTCGCCCACGCCGATGTTCATCCCGAGCAGGCCCACGATCAGGTTCAGCACCAGCCAGGCGGCCGCCATGCCCACCACGGTCGGGCTGTTGAAAGGCGCAAGGCCCGCGCGGCTGCGGTCGGTCAGGCGGGACGCCGCGGCCATGAAGCCGGCGATGGCCCCCGAAGCGCCCACGATGTTCGCCTCCGAATAGGGATGCAGGAGCACATAGCCGACGTTGGCCAAGACGCCGCAGACGAGAAAGAAGGCGACGAAGGCCAGGACGCCGCCAGGCCTCAGCCCGAAGAGGCGCGCCACCGGCGCCCCGAAGGCCAGGACGAAGACGGCGTTGAAGAGCACGTGCGTCCATCCGCCGTGCACGAACAGGCTGGTCAGGAGCCTCGCCGGATGGCCCTGCCGCACCTGCACGGGGACGAGGGCGAAGCGCTGCACCGCCGCCTCAGGTCCGGTCGCGGCCTGCAGCACGAAAAGCGCGATCAGCCCGAGGGCGAGCAGCAGCGCCGGCCAGGGCGCGCGGGAGACCGGCTCGCGCGGAGGCGCAGGCGGGTGCGCCCAGGGTCCAGCGGGGACGCCGCTCGATCCGGGATCGGAGGTCTCGCGATAGCTGGCGTCCACCTTTCCCCCTTCGTCCGCCGAGCGCGCCTGGCGACGCCCACGGCTTCGTCCCTAACGGGCCCGCCCGCGGCGGGTTCGCCGCAGCGGTTCGCGCCCGCCGGTTTACGACTCGGTTAATCATCCCATGGTGTTGTCCGGCAAGCGCCGCATGACGTGCGCGACGCAGCATTTTACGCCCGACCGCTTGCCGCGAGGCCCCGATGAGTCGCCCGATCGCCCCCGCCCTTCTGCCGCTTGCGGCTGCGATCCTGGCCGGCCAGGCGCAGGCCCAGACCGCCGGCGGCGCGCCCTCGTCCTATCGCACGGGCTACGGCATGAGCTCGGGCGAGCTGAGCCAGCCGGTGAACGTCTCCACGCGGGACCCGAGCAACAATCGCGTGATCGTGGACGGGGTGATCCAGACCGGCTCGGACCAGAGCCTGTTCTCCCGGGCCAATGTGCTGGGCGCCCACGACAGCTACGCCGGCGTGGGCGGGATCGGCACGGCGACCGCGATCGGCAACAACCTCGAGGTCAGCGTCGTGGGCAACAACAATACGGTGATCGTAAACGCCACCCAGACCAACACCGGGACGGTCACGGCGCGCACCTATCTGAACGGCCAGGTGGAGTTCGATGGCGGGCGTTAGGACCTACCGCCGGCTGAGCGCCGCCGCAGCCTCCGCAGGCCTGCTCGTTTCCGGCTGCGTCTCGCCGCACGCAGGACCGGCGGGCCTCTATGCGTCCCCGATCGGCGACGCCCCGGTCACCGCCAACCCGACGCCATACTCGGCCGCGCTGGTGTGCCTGTCGCAGTACGCCCAGCGCTATGGCCTGCGCGCGCCCCGCATCGCGGTGGGACGGATCGCCGACTACACCGGCAAGGCGGAGGACAACGGCGGGCGCGCGGTGACCCAGGGCGCGTCCCTAATGGCCATCTCGGCCCTGGCCAAGGCCGGCGCGCCGCTCGTCGAACGCTACGACACCAGCGTCTCAGAGCTCGAGCTCAAGTACGCCAACAACAAGCTGATTTCCGATGGCCCCGCGCCCGCGCCGCCCCCGGCCCGCCGCGGCCGGCGTCTCGGCGCCCGGCGCCCCGGAGCCCCGATCCCGACGCCAGCCCAGCCCTATCGCAAGATCATGGCCGGCCAGGTGCCGGGCTCCGACTTCTATCTCGTGGGCGGCATCACCGAGCTGAATTACAACATCCGGTCCTCGGGCCTGAACCTGCAAGGGGGCAAGACCGACGCAACCAAGGGCACGGGCCAGGTCACCGGCAAGCTCTACGTCATGAACGTGGCGCTGGACCTGCGCCTGATCGAGACCAAGACCCTGGAGGTCGTGGACGTCATCTCCTACCAGAAGCAGATCATCGGCCGGGAAGTCGGCGCGGGCCTGTTCAAGTTCTTCGGCTCCGACGTGATCGACGTCTCGGCCGGCGAGGGCGCGCTGGAGCCGGTGCAGCTGGCCGTGCGCTCGCTCATCGAGCGCGCCACGGTGGAGGTCATGGCCAACCTCTACGGAGCGCCGGGACCGCAGGCTTGCCTCGGCTCCGACCCTCTCGGCCCGGGCGTGACCAGCCTGACGGGCGCCTTCACCCCGGCCTACGACAACCTGGATCGCAACAATGGCCAGACCCGCAGCCTGCCGTCGCGCTGGAGCGATCGGCGCGACCGCACTGTGGCTGACGCAGAGCGCGGTCGCTACTAGCCAGGTCCTGAACGGCCAGGTGCAGCTGGGCGATGTCGGGGCCAAGCTCGACATCGTCGTGGGCGAGGCGACGCGCATTACCGGCCAGGCGAGCGGCGTGGGCAACAGCGCCACCCTGACCTCGGCCGGCCAGGACCTGGAGGCGACCTCCACCCAGACGTTGCAGGCCAATCTGCCGGTGAGCGCGACGGTCAGGGTGACGGGGACGGCGGGCGAGGCGTTGACCTTGGCCGCCTCCGCGGTGGGCGACACCCAGACGGCCGGAGCCTGCTGCGCCACCACGCGGGGGACCACGACCCAGACGGTCGCGCCGGGCTCGACCCTGTCGGCGACCGCGACCGTGACGGTGGGCGGCGGCCCGACCGGGACGGTGTCGGTGGACACGAGCACGGTCGGCAACACGGCGGGCTATGAGGCCGCGTCCGGCTGGACGGCGGCGACGGCGGTCCAGGTCCACCAGGGCGCTAACCTGGCCGTGACCACCGCGGACCTCTGCTGCGTTGCGGGCTGGGCGGGGTATTCGGCGACCTCCGTCTCCAACAACGTCACGGTGGACGGAAGCGACTCCGGCGCGGACATGGTGGTGAACCAGACCGCCGACGGGTTCGGCACGGTCGCGACCGTCGATGTGCGCCAGCGCTACGCCGCCGACGTGCAGGCCAGCGCGACCTCGACCGGCGACAACGTCAACATGGTCGCCGACGGCCACTCGACCAGCTTGCAGAACACGCAGGTAAACGCCGGCCCGGTGACGGCGGCGAGCGCCCTGGACGCCGGCGACTGGAGCGGAACGGCGACCGCCACCGCCTACGGCGTGGGGACCTCCGCGCTTGTGGCCAATACCGGGCCGTCCACCACCCTCGCCAGCGATCAGACCAACGCCGGCCCGGTCAGCGCCACGGCGGCCCTGAGCGGCGGCGCGGGGACCGAGGGCGTAGCGTCCGCCGCCGCCGTGGGCAACGCCGTCAGCGGCTACGCCTGCTCGAGCTGCGGCGGGGTCGTCACCGCCTGGAGCCGGCAGAGCAACACCGGCGGGGTGCAGGCGGCGACCTCCATCTCGGTCACGACGGCCCATGGCGTGACGGGCTCCGCCGCCGCGGTGGGCAACTCGGCCACCTTCCAGGTGCGATCCCCCGGAAGCTGAGCCCCACTTTGTTGACCGCACGCCCGGCCGCGCCTAGGCCGCTCGGCATGCGCCAGTGGACCGTCGACGCCTTCGCCGCCCAGCCCTTCCGGGGCAATCCCGCTTGCGTCGTGGAGCCGTTCGACCGTTGGCCGGGCGAGGCCTGGATGCAGGCGCTGGCGCAGGAGAACAACCAGGCTGAGACCGCCTTCCTTCAGCGCACGGCCGATCCGGCGCGCTTCTCGCTGCGCTGGTTCACCCCGGCTCTGGAGGTCCCGCTCTGCGGCCACGCCACCTTGGCCTCGGCGCACGTGCTGTTCGAGGAGCTGAGCCTGAAGGCCGAGGCGATCACCTTCGAAACCCAGTCCGGGCCGCTGATCGTGGTCCGCGACGGCGCGGGCTACCGCATGGACTTCCCCGCCGATCCGCCCGTCCAGACCCCTGCGCCCGACGGCCTCGCCGAGGCGCTCGGCGCCGAGCCGGAGGAGGTCTGGGCCGGGCAGTATCTGGTCGCGGTCCTGGCCAGCGAGAGCGCCGTTCGCCGCCTCCGCCCCGATATCGCGGCCATCGGCAAGATCGCCGGGCAGGCGCGGCGCGGGGCGGGCAATCTGTCGGTCGCGGCCTTGGCGGACGCCGGCGCCGGCGTGGACGTGGTCAGCCGGTTCTTCGCCCCGGGCTCCGGGATCGCGGAGGACCCGGCCACAGGCTCGGCGCACTGCATCCTGGCCCCGCTCTTCGCCCGCAAGCTCGGGCGCGATCGCCTGCGCTTCCACCAGGCCTATCCCGGCCGGGGCGGCGACATCGAGGCGACCGTGCAGGGCCAGCGCGTGCTGCTCGCCGGCGACGCGGTGACGGTCCTGGAGAGCCGCATCCGGACGTGAGGCTTGGGCGCGCGCCGCGCTCGCCCCGCCTCGCCGCCTCGCAAGACTTGCAGCCGGCGTCGGAACAGTCGCGCTGACCATCCGGTTACGCCCGGGCAAAGAGCTTGAGGAGAGCGCCATGCCCGACTTCCGAGACGGCGACCGCCGGCAGGACTACGATCAAGACCCCCGGCGCGACCCCCGGCGCGACCCTGGGCACGACCGGAGCGACGAGCCCCGGACGGACGATCCCTGGGCGGCCGACCAGATCCGCGAGTCCCGCGCGCGCCAGTACGGCGAGCGAGAGCGCGACCTCGGCCGCAACCCCGGCGAGGCGCCTGCGTCCTACGTCCAGCGCCCGGGGCGGGGGTTCGACCGCGACGACGCCGGGCCTCAGCGCCATGACGACTGGGGCCGGGGGTTCGGCGGCGAGGCCGCCCGCGGACGCGACGACTGGCAGCGCAGTCCACCGCGGGACGAGCCGCTATGGGGTCGCCACGCGCCCCGCGGGCCTGAGCGCGGGCCCGAGCGCGGGCCTGACCACGGGCCTTGGGGGCGCCCGCAGGAGACCCGCAGCTTCGACCGCGACGACAGCCCCGCCCGCGGCGGCTATGGCGCCTATGCCCACGAGGGCGAACGCGGCGGCGGCCGCTCCTGGATCGACAAGGCGCAGGACGAGATCGCGGGCTGGTTCGGCGGCGCCGAGGCCCAGCGCCGGCGGCGGTGGGACGAGGTGAGGGGCGACCCCGCCGACCGCTACCGCCGGGGCGAGGGCGAGCACCGCGGCCGCGGGCCCAAGGGCTATCAGCGCGCCGACGATCGCATCCGCGACGACGTCCACGACCGCCTCACCGAGGACAGTTGGGTCGACGCCTCCGACATCGAGGTTCAGGTTTCAAACGGGGAGGTCACCCTGAACGGCCTGGTCGCGAGCCGCGAGGAGAAGCGCCGCGCGGAGGACCTCGTCGACAGCGTCGCCGGGGTCGGACACGTGCAAAACAACCTGCGGGTCCGCGACGGGCGCGCCCAGGCTCAGGCCCGCAGCGCCGTTCCGGCCAGGACCGTCACCGACGTGGACGCCGACCCCGACCCCGGCACGCGCGTCTGACCGGGCTCCCCCTCAGGCGCCCCGTCTTCACCCGCCGCGGCGCGCGTGGTCGAGCAGGATGCTCGCCACCGCCGCGGTGATCCTGCGCGCATAGGGCACGTGCAGGAATTCGTTCGGCCCGTGGGCGTTGGAGTGCGGCCCGAGGACGCCGGTGATCACGAACTGCGCCTGGGGAAACTTCTCGCCCAGCATGCCCATGAAGGGGATCGAGCCCCCCTCCCCCACCATGGCGCAGGGGCGCTCGAAGGCGAGCTGGGAGGCCGTCTGCACCGCGTGCTCTAGCCAGCTCTCCAGGCGCGGGGCGTTCCAGCCGGTCGCGGCCTTCTCCAGCTCGAAGCTCACCGGCGCGTCATAGGGCGGGTCGGCCTCCAGCGTCGTCTTGATCAGCTGCCCCGCCGCCTGGCCGTCCACGGTCGGGGGCAGGCGGATGGACAGCTTAGCCTCCGTCATGGGGCGCAGCACATTGCCGGCGTTGACCGGCTCCGGCGCCCCCGCAAGGCCGGTGACGGACAGGGTCGGGCGCCAGGTCCGGTTCAGGATCAGGGCGGCGCCGTCCTCCGCCATGGGCTTGGTGCGGCCCGCGAAGGGCAGGCTGGTCCAGATGGAGTCGCCCAGGGCCTCGGCCGCCGCCTTGGCCTGCTCGATGCGCTCGGGCGGAATCTGGGCGTAGAGCTCGTCGAGCTTGATCGCGCCGGTCGCCTCGTCCTCGATGCGTGAGATCAGGTGGCGCAGGATCCGGAAGCTGGAGGGCACAATCCCCGAGGCCATGCCGGAGTGGACGCCCTCCTCCAGCACCTGCACCTTGAGCGTGCCGCCGGTCATCCCGCGGAGCGACGTGGTCAGCCACAGCTGGTCGTAGTTGCCGCAGCCGGAATCCAGGCAGACGACCAGCGAGGGACGGCCGATCCGGTCCGCCAGATGATCGACATAGTAGGGCAGGTCGTAGGAGCCGCTCTCCTCGCACGCCTCGATCAGCACGACGCAGCGGGCGTGCGGCGCGCCCTGGTCCCGCAGCGCGGTGATGGCGGTGAGCGCCCCAAACAGGGCGTAGCCGTCGTCCGCCCCGCCCCGGCCGTAGAGCTTGTCGCCCTTCAGCACCGGGGTCCAAGGTCCCAGGTCCTCCGCCCAGCCGGTCATCTCGGGCTGCTTGTCGAGGTGGCCGTAGAGCAGGACCGTGTCGTCGGTCTGGCCAGGGATCTCCGCCAGGATGACGGGCGTGCGCCCCTCCAGCCGCACGACCTCCAGCGTTGCGCCGGGGATCGCCTCGATCTTGGACCGCGCCCAGCCCTCGAGCAGCCGGACCGCATCCTCCATGTAGCCGTGCTGGACCCAGTCGGGGTCGAAGGACGGCGACTTGTTGGGGATGCGGATGTACTCGATCAGCGTCGGGACGATCTCGTCGCCCCACACCTGATCGACATGACGGGTCAGCCGGGCGGGGTCGAGCTCTGTCGTGGTCATGAGCCTGCATATGGCGCAGGCGGCGCTGCGGCTCAATGCCGCCGGTCCAGGCGCCCGCACGTCGCAAGCATGACCGCGCGCCAGACATTATTCAGCAAACCTCAGCGCCTAAGAGATGAGCTGTTTGAAGCTGAGTGCGTCGGGAGCGCATCTCATGGCCTACGACGTCGCCGCGACGCCCTCGCGTCTCAGCCCCAGCGAGCGGTTGGAGCTCGACCACGCCGACGCGGAGGGCCGGGCCTTCGCCCAGGTCTATCGCGGCGGCGATTTCGTCGAGGGCGAGTTCGTCCGCCTCGGAACGCTGCAGCGGCTCGCGATCCGGGGCTTGGCGGACTTTCAGGGCGTGATGGGCCGCCCGGATGCGGGCTCGGGCGATGTGACCTTCCGCTTCCATCTGACCGCCGCCGGCCTCGCCGAGCGCGGCTGAGAGCTCCCGCCGGACAGACTGTCCAGAAGCCCCTAGCCGCCGACCAGCTCCCGCCCGATCAGGAAGCGGCGGATTTCGTTGGTGCCCGCGCCGATGTCGTAGAGCTTGGCGTCGCGCAGATAGCGCTCGACCGGATAGTCCTTGGTGTAGCCCGCGCCGCCCAGCGCCTGGATCGCCTCCAGCGCCACCCTCACGGCGTTCTCGCTGGCCATCAGGATCGCGCCCGCCGCATCGAAGCGCGTGGTCAGGCCGCGGTCGCAGGCCCTGGCGACGCTATAGACATAGGCGCGCGCCGCGTTCAGGGCGACATACATGTCGGCGACCTTGCCCTGCATGAGCTGGAAGCTGCCGATCGGCTTGCCGAACTGCCGGCGCTCGCGCACGTAGGGCAGAACGACGTCGAGGCACGCCTGCATGATGCCAAGCGGCCCTGCGGCCAGCACCGCGCGCTCATAGTCTAAGCCGCTCATCAGCACGCCCGCCCCGCCGCCCACCGGCCCCAGCACGTTCTCCTCAGGCGCCTCGCAGTCCTCGAAGACCAGCTCGCCCGTGTTGGAGCCGCGCATGCCCAGCTTGTCGAGCTTCTGGGAGCAGGCGAAGCCCTGGAACCCCTTCTCGATGAGGAAGGCCGTCACGCCGCGCGAGCCCGCCTCCGGGTCGGTCTTGGCGTAGACGACCAGGACGTCGGCGTCCGGGCCGTTGGTGATCCAGAACTTCGTCCCGTTCAGCACATAGCGGTCGCCCCGCCGCTCGGCGCGGAGCTTCATCGAGATCACGTCCGATCCGGAGCCAGCCTCGCTCATGGCCAGGGCGCCGACGTGCTCGCCCGAGATCAGGCGCGGCAGGTAGCGGGCCTTCTGCTCCGGGGTGGCCCAGCGGCGGATCTGGTTCACGCAGAGGTTCGAGTGCGCGCCATAGGAGAGGCCGACGGACGCCGAGGCGCGGCTGACCTCCTCCATCGCGACGCAGTGCTCCAGGTAGCCCAGGCCCAGGCCGCCGTCGGCTTCCTCAACGGTGATGCCGTGCAGGCCTAGCGCGCCCATCTCGGGCCAGAGCTGGCGCGGGAAGGCGTTGGAGCGGTCGACCTCGGCCGCGAGCGGCGCGATGCGGTCGGCGGCGAAGCGGGCGGTGGTGTCGCGGATGGCGTCGGCGGTCTCGCCGAGGCCGAAATCGAGGGCGGGGCCGTGATTGGGGATCATGCGGCGGGGTTAGCATGCCGTCCCGCACGGGCGGAAGGCACCCCGAGGGGCTCAGAGCGGCGGGTTCCGGCGCGCCTCGCGCGCGACGAAGAACGCCGCCGACGGCGCCATGAGCGCGATGCCGAGCAGGCCCAGCACCAGGTTCAGCACCGTGGCCTGGCCGCGGATCATCGACATGGCGGCGGCGGAGAAGAGGGCCACGCCGACGAGGCCCAGGGCGAACCACAGGACGGAGCGCGGCCGGTCCGCGGCGGAGAAGCCCGACAGGCTCTCATCGGGGGGCGGCAGCTCAGCGAGGGGCCGGTCGAACAGGTTCGGACGCGCGGGCGGCTCGACCTCGTGCGGCTCCGCAAGCGGCGGCTCGGCGAGCGGCGTGTTCAATCCGGGCGGAGGCGCGAGGGGCGGAAGGGGCGAGCCGAAGGGCAGCGGCGGCGGCTCAGGCTCGGAGGCAGGCTCGGGGGCGCGGTGCGCGGCGCGGGAGCCAAATCCAGCGCGGTCGGGCGCGGCCGCTCGAAGCCCGGACGGGGCGGCGGCGGGGCGAAGAGGCCGGTCGGCGGCGCCGGGGCGATCTCCGGGGCGGGCGCCGAAGCGGGCTGAGCCTTGGGCCGCGGGGCGACAGGCGGCGCGGCGGGCGGAGCGGCGGGCCGGGCGAGGGGCGGGGCGAGGGGCGACGGCGAGGGCTGCAGGCCGGGCAGGCCCGCAATCCACAGGCCGGTGTTGCGGATGCCGAGCGGCTGGGGCGGCGCGGGCTGGGGCAGGGGGGCGGCCGGCGCGGCGGCGGGGGCGGCTCAGGCGCGGGCTCAGGCTCAGGCGCGGGCTCAGGCGCGGGCGCTGGCATGAGGGCTCGAAGGCGCGCGGAGACGACCTCCGCGGCGAGCGCCAAGGCGGGCGCGTCCTCGTCGGCGCCGGGCAGGCGCTCGATCCGCGCCAGGGGGCCCTCCAGCAGGGCGCGCAGCCGCACGACGCTCTCGGCCCGGCCCTCCAGCAGCGAGGTCGGATCGTCCTGCTGCGGGCGGATCAGGGGCGTCGGCGTGGGTGGGAAGCCCTCCGGCGGGGTCAGGAAATGCGCCTTCTCCGCCGCCCGCCGTCGGATCAGGCCGTCGACCACGACGCGGTCGCCCTCCACGTCGGCGCTCCGCCAGGACTCCAAGGCCGCGGCGGCCTTGAGCGTTTCGCCCGCGTTGAAGCGCGCCAGCACCTCGGAGGCGGCGAAGGCCTCGACCCCGATGTTGAAGGCGAAGGCGACCAGCGCCTCGAACTCGCGCATGTTCGCCGGCCGCTTCAGCAGCGGTTCGATCGCCAGCGCCGTGCGCGACAGGTCGAACCACAGAAGCGCGGTGGCGTCCGCCTCGCTGACCTCCGCCCCCTCGCGGGCGCTCACGGTGTGGCCGTAACCGATCGTCCAGCCCCCGCCCGGCAGGTGCGCGGCCGTGCGGCGATAGCCCTCGAAGGCTTTCACCAGGGCGACCCCGGCCTTGGACAGGCGAGGATGCAGCGTCATCGTCCCAACTTGGCGCACGAGGGGCTCATAGCGCCTGGGAGAGGCAAGCGCCCTGCCGCGAAGCGCCGCTTCGCCCCTCCAAGCCGGAGCGGCCGGGCGCGTCCGGCGCTCAGGCCGTCAGTAGCTGTGCCGCCGCTCGGGCGGGCGGCGGACGTCCAGGGTCACCGTCTCGGTCTGGGCCGCCGCTCCCACCTGGACCGAAGACTCCAGCGCCGGCCCCTTGGCGTAGGGGTGCCAGACCTTCAGCCGGGCCGCGCCCGCGGGCGCACCGCGCAGCAGCGCCCGGCCCTCAGCGTCCGTCTTCACCGTGAACGGCGAGTCGGCCACGAAGACGTAGGCGTTCATCCAGTCGTGGATGTTGCAGCCCAGGGCCACGACGCCCGGCTTGTCGAAGGTGACGGTACGCTCTTCCTGCTTGCCGTAGAGCTTCAACTCGAAGCGCTTGGCCGGCGAGAAGGAATAGACGTGGTGGCGCACCGGGTCCTTGTTGGGAAAGCCCACCTCCACCCCGACCGGCGCCACGATGACGAAGGGGTCGAAACTGAGGTCGTGCTGGCTGACCGCGAAGGGGCCCTTGAGGCGCTCGGACGCAGATCCTGCGCCGCCGGCGGGGTAGAGGGCGACCACCGCGTCCGCGACCGGCTGGCCGGCGGGCGTCCTGACCAGGACGCTGAAGTCGCCGGCGAGGGCGGGACAGGCCGACTGGGCGGCGAGGAGCAGGGCGAGCGCGAACCGGATCATGGTGTAGACTATGGCGCGCGGCGCTTGACGCCGGATTAACCACGCGACGGTGCAGCGGCATGGTCCGAGACGGACGCAGGGCCAGGGGCGAGAGGTCCAAGCGCGATTGGGCCTATGTGCGGCGGTGCCTGCGCCGGCGGCTGCGGCCCCGGGCGCTGAAGCGGATGCTGCCGACCTCGCTGTGGGGCCGCTCGCTCTTGATCATCGTCCTGCCCGTCGCCCTGATGCAGGGCGCGGTGACCTGGGCCTTCTTCGAGGCGCACTGGACGAGCGTGAACCGCCAGCTGGCGCGGGGGCTCGCCGGCGACGTGGCCCTGATCGCCCAGGCCTTCGAGCGCGACCCGAGCGCCGCCGGGCTCGCCCGGGTGCAGGAGCAGGCGGATCGGCTGCAGTCGCTGTCGGTGGCCTTCCAGCCCGGCCGGCGGTTGCCCGCCGGGCCGCGCCCCTCGCTGTTCCCGACCTGGGACGCCGGCCTTCGCCAAGCCCTCGACGACGCCCTCCCCGAGGCCTTCTGGCTCGATACGACGCGCTATCCGGCCTACGTCGACATCCGGGTGCAGGTGAGCGGCGGGGTGCTGCGGATCATCGCGCCGCGGGACCGCGCCTTCGCCGCGCACGGGCCGCTGTTCGTGATCTCGGTCCTGGCGATCACGCTGCTGCTGACGCTGGTCGCCATCGCCTTCATCCGCAACCAGGTGCGCGCCATCGAGCGGCTGGCGGCGGCGGCGGAGGCCTTCGGGCGCGGCGCCGACCCCGGCTTCAAGCCCCACGGCGCGCGGGAGGTGCGCCAGGCGGGGTTCGCCTTCCTCGACATGAAGGATCGCATCCAGCGCTACATCGACCAGCGGACCGCCCTGCTGGCCTCCGTCAGCCACGACCTGCGCACGCCGCTGACGCGCCTGAAGCTCGAGGCGGCCCTGGCCCCGCCCAGCCCGCGCATCGAGGCCATCAAGCGCGACGTGGACGAGATGGAGCAGATGATCGACGAGTACCTCGCCTTCGCCCGCGGCGAGGGGGGCGAGCCGATGCAGGACGTGAGCCTGCGCGCCCTGCTGCAGGAGGTCGGCGAGGGTGCGCGGCGGGCCGGGGCCGAGGTCAGGGTCGACGCCGATCCCCGCCTGGTGGCCCAGGTGCGGCCCGGGGCCTTCAAGCGCGCCATCTCCAACCTGGTGATGAACGCCGCCGTGCATGGGGACAAGGTGGCGGTGGCGGCGCGGCGGCGGCCCTCGGGCGGCATCGACATCTGCGTCGACGACGACGGCCCGGGCATCCCGGAGGATCGCTACGAGGAGGCGTTCAAGCCCTTTTCACGCCTGGACGCCGCCCGCAACCAGAACGTCAAGGGCGTGGGGCTGGGCCTCGCCATCGCCCGGGACGTGGCGCGGGGACTGGGCGGCGACGTGATCCTGGAGCCCAGCCCGCTCGGCGGCCTGCGGGCCACCGTGCGTCTTCCGGCCTGAGCGCCCGAGCCCGGAGCCTCAGGCCGCTTCGGCCCGGGCGATGAAATCCTTCACGCGCGGGTAGATCTCCTCGCGGAAGCGGCGGCCGTTGAACACGCCGTAGTGGCCCACGTGCGGCTGGACATAGAGCTCGCGCGCGCTGTCCGGCACGCCCGGGCAGAGCGCGTGCGCCGCCTGGGTCTGGCCGACGCCTGAGATGTCGTCGTCCTCGCCCTCCACTGTCATCAGGGCGATGTCCTTGATCGCCGCAGGCCGCACCGGGCGGCCGCGGTGGGTCATCAGTCCCCGGGGCAGCAGGTACTGCTGGAACACCACGTCGATGGTCTGGAGGTAGAACTCCTCCGTCAGGTCCAGCACGCTGAGGTACTCGTCGTAGAACTCCCGGTGGCGCTCCGCGGCGTCGCCGTCGCCCTTCACCAGGTTCTGGAAGTAGCGCCAGTGCGCTTCCTGGTGGCGCTCCGCGTTCATGCTCATGAAGCTGTAGAGCTGGACGAAGCCCGGATAGACCCGCCGCATCGCCCCCGGATAGGGCGGGGGCGTGGTGTAGATCATGTTGGACTTGAACCAGGCGAAGGGGCGCTCTTCCGCCAGGCGGTTGGTCACTGTCGGCGAGAGGCGCGCGTCGATGGGCGAGCCCATCAGGGTCATGGACGCCGGGCGGGCGGGGTCGCCGTCCTCGGCCATGAGGCTGGCGGCGGCCAGGACCGGCGGGCCCGGCTGGCAGACCGCCACCACGTGGCTGCGCCCGCCGATCGCCGTCAGCATGGCGCGGACGTGGTCGACATAGTCGTCCAGGCCAAAGCGCCCCTCCAGCACCGGCACCTGCCGGGCGTTCACCCAGTCGGTGACATAGACCTCGTGGTCCTTCAGGAACTGCCGCACCGTGCCCCGCAGCAGCGTCGCATAGTGCCCCGACAGCGGCGCCACGATCAGGACCGCCGGCTCCACCGTGCGCCGGCCCGTGCGGCGCATGTCGGAGGGGTCCCGCGCGAAGTGGATCAGCTGGCACCAGGGCGAGGCCCACTCGACCACCTGGCGCACGCGCACCTCGGTCCCGTCCACCTCGACCGTGTCGATGTTCCAGGCGGGCTTGCCATAGCGGCGCGTCACATTGGCGAAGAGGTCCGCCGCAGCGAAGACCGTGCGGCCGAGCTCGGTGCCTGCCGCGGGATTGGCCGAGGAGCCGAAGAGGTCGCGCGTGGCCCGCGCGGCCAGCCGCAGCGGCGTCGCGGCATGGTAAGCGGCTTCATTGAGGGCGTAGAGCATCCGGTCCCGATCGCGTTCACCTGCGGGTCTTGAGCTACCCGCTTGACGCAAATGTCGCGTTACCGGGGCGGTTCCGCCAAGCGAAAGCTTAGCCTTTCGCCATCGCCTCGTCGATTTGTCGCGCCAGGTCGTCGGGGGACTCCGCCTCCGATAGGGCCTGAACGAACCGTCCCTTCGGATCCATCAGATAGATCGCGGCGGAGTGGTCCATGCTATAGTCGGGACCTGAGCCGCTTTTGGCGTAGTAGACGCGATAGGCCTTGGCTGCCTGGGCGATCTGGGCCGGCGTGCCCGTCAGCGCCAGGATGCGCTTGGGAAAGGCCTGGTTCTCCACATAGGTCTTCATCTGCTTCGGGCTGTCGCGCTCGGGATCGACGGTGATGAAGACCGCCTGGAAGCGCTCTGCCTTGGGGCCGAGCCGTTCGGCGGCGGCGCGGAGCTTCTGAAGCGTCGCCGGGCAGGTGTCCGGGCAGAAGGTGTAGCCGAAGAAGACCGCGCTGTAGCGCCCGTCCAGGGCGTGCTGGTCCACCGGCCGGCCGTTCTGGTCCACGAGGCGGAAGGGTCCGCCGATCGCGCCCGCGCTCGCGCTCTGCGCCCCCGGCGCCGGCGGGCCTCCGCCCCCGCCGCGGGCCAGGATCAGGCCGGTGAGCGCCAGGGCGGCGGCGACCGCCACGCCGGCGATGAGCAGGGTCCAACGCGTCACGGAACGCTTCTCTTCAGGGTTCGCTTTCATCGCGGGACGAAGGCTCGCGCGCGAAGGCCGCCCTAGACTCTTTCCGGTTCAGGTGCAATCGCCTGCTGCGCCGGAACGACGCAACCGCCGCCCGCCATGGTCCAGATCGCCCCCGCCGCCTCTCCCGACCTCCCGCCGCAGAATGACGCTCCGTTGGAGTTCGGCCAGCGCACCGCCTCGCCCGGCGTGGCCGCGGCGCTGGAGGACTGGGCGGTGCCCGCCGGGGCGTGCGCCTGCGCACCCTCATCGTGCTGCGCTGGGCGCTGCTGATCGGTCAGCTGGCGGCGGTCCTGGCGGCGCATTTCGTCGCGGGCTACGTCTTTCCGTGGGTGAGCTGTCTGGTGGTGGTGGCGGCCGGGGCGGTGGTCAACGCCTGGGTCGGGCGCACCGCCATCGGCGCCCGCCTGGCGGGCCAGCGGGAGGCGGTGGGCCAGCTCGGCTTCGACATCGTGCAGCTGAGCGCGATCCTGGGCTTGACGGGGGGCCTTCTGAACCCCTTCGCCCTGCTGCTGGTCTCCCCCGTGGCCGTCGCCGCCGCGACCCTGCCGGCGCGCAACGCCAGCGTCGTGGGCGGGCTGGCGCTCGCCATGCTGGTGCTGCTCTACTTCGTGGCCCTGCCCTTCCCCGTGCGACCGCACGAGGCTGCGGTCTTTCCCGCGTTCTACGAGCCGGCGCGCGGACTGGCCCTGGCGGCGGGCCTGCTCTTCACCGCCGCCTACGCCTGGCAGGCCTCGGAGGAGGCGAGCCGCATGGAGCTGGCGCTGCAGGCCACCCAGGCGGTGCTGAGCCGGGAGCAGAGGCTCTCGGCGCTCGGCGGCCTCGCCGCGGCGGCGGCGCACGAGCTCGGCACGCCGCTGGCCACCATTCAGGTCGTGGCCAAGGAACTCGCGCGCGGCACGCCCGCGGACTCGCCCATCCAGGAGGACGTGCTGCTCCTGTCCCAGCAGGCCGACCGCTGCCGCGAGATCCTGCGCAAGCTCTCCCAGTCGCCGAACGCCAGCGACTCCCACCACGCCCGGATGAGCCTCTCGCAGCTGCTGGAGGAGGTGGCCGAGCCCTACCGCGACCCGGTGATCTTCATCTCCACCGAGGTGACCTGCGCGCCGGGGGCCGACATCTTGGAGGTGAAGCGCCTGCCCGAGGTGCTGCACGGCCTCTCCGCCTTCGTGGAGAACGCCGCGGACTTCGCCGAGTCCGCCGTCGAGGTGATCGCCCACTACGACGCCAAGAGCGTCACCATCGACATCCGCGACGATGGCCCGGGCTTCCCGCCCGATGTGATCGCCAAGCTCGGCGAGCCCTATGTGACCACCCGCAGCCAGGGCGAGAACAGCCGCACCGGCCACCAGGGCATGGGGCTCGGCTTCTTCATCGCCAAGACGCTGCTGGAGCGCACGGGCGCCTCGGTGCAGTTCCATAACCACCGCCAGGGCGGGGCGGTGGTGACGGTGCGCTGGCCCCGCAGCCGCATGGACGCGGGGCCGCCGCCGCTTGGGGTCAGTGAAATTGCTTGAACCGTTCCCGCCGCCGCGACATTTTGGCAGGCGACGCGTTCAGGAAGGCGACATGACGGATTTCTCTGCCGCGATCCAGGCTTTGCCCGAAAAGACCGTGCTCGTGCTGGACGACGATGCGCCGCTGCGCAACCGGCTCGGCCGGGCGCTGGAGCAGCGCGGCTTCGAGGTGACCCTTGTGGGCTCCGTCGGCGAGGCGGTGGAGGCGGTGAAGTCCAACCCGCCCGCCTTCGCGGTGCTGGACCTCAGGCTCGAGGACGGCAACGGCCTGCAGGTGGTCGAGACCATCCATGCCCAGAAGCCCGACGCTCGGGTCGTGATGCTGACCGGCTACGGCAACATCGCCACGGCCGTCGCCGCGGTGAAGGCCGGGGCGGTCGACTACCTGCCCAAGCCCGCCGACGCCGACGACGTCGCCCGCGTCCTGCTCGCCGCTCGCGAAGGGGGCCAACCGCCGCCGCCGGAGAACCCGATGTCGGCGGACCGGGTGCGCTGGGAGCACATCCAGCGCGTCTATGAGCTATGCAACCACAACATCTCCGAGACGGCGCGGCGGCTGAACATGCACCGCCGCACCCTGCAGCGCATCCTGGCCAAGCGCGCCCCGCGCTGACGTCGCGCCGGCGGTGAGCGGCGATACGCGCCTCACTGCTCGCGGAAGGACTTGAAGAAGGTCTGGCCGAGCGGTTCAAGCAGGTACTGCAGGGCGGTGCGCTGTTTCAGCGGCACGACCATCTCCACCGGCAGTCCGGGGCGCAGGCCCGGGCGATCGCCGCGAGCCTGCTGCACGATCTTCAGGGTCTCGGGCGAGACCTTCGCCTCGATCTTGAAGTAGCGCTGGCCGGTCTTCTCGTCGGTGAAGCTGTCAGCCGAGACGTTGGTGATCCTGCCCTTGATGGTGGGCAGGTTGCGCTCGTGCAGGGAGGAGAAGCGCACCGTGGCCTCCTGGCCGACGCGCAGGTCCTCGGCGTCCGACGGCGAGACCTGCGCCTGGATGACCAGGCCGGCGTCGTTGGGCACCACCTGGGCGATGGTCTGGGCAGGCTGGACCACGCCGCCGACGTTGTAGACGCTCAGGCCCATGACCTGGCCCGCCGCCGGCGCCCGCCGACGCCTGTCGCGCCGCTGATCGGGTTCAGACAGATGTGAGACGGGCTTGACCCTGGGTGGGGGTCCCTGAGGCTTGGGTTTGCCGACTCAAGACCGAAGGAGGTCATCGCCGAGATGCCCTTCCCGGTGCAGGCCATCCAGGTCGACGGCGATTCGGAGTTCAAGGCTTAAGTTCGAGCAGGCCTGCCATGACAAAGGCCTGATCCTCTACGAGCTCCCGCCCAAGCGGCCCCAGCTCAACGGCGCGGTGGAGCGCTGCAACGGCGCTTGGCGCTATGAGGTCTACGGCGTCTACGACCTGCCGAGGTCAGTCGAGAAGCTGAACCCGCTGCTGGACGCCTTCCAGCACCTCTACAACCACCACCGGCCCCACGGCGCCCTGGACGGCCTCACCCCAGCCCGCGACCTCGCCCAGCCCCAGGCCAAAGAGACCCCGCCGTCTCACATGTGCTGATCCCCGTCGCCCGCTTGCCAACCCCGGGCCGGTCTGCCATAAGCGCCGCCTCTTCCTGCCGGGCGACGGTTTCCGCCGCCCGTGGACGTCGCGAGCGGGCGTAGCTCAGGGGTAGAGCATCACCTTGCCAAGGTGAGGGTCGGGCGTTCGAATCGCCTCGCCCGCTCCAATTCTTCTTCTCCGCTGGCTTGCCCCTTCCTCTCTGGCCTCTCTGGCTTGACTGGGCGCGAGCTTGGCCGTTGCGGCGGGAAACGCACGTCCGGCGGCGCCGTTCCGCCCCGGCAGGATGCGGCTCTAAAACTCCAACCGCCAGGTCTCCGACATCAGCGGGACGCCGTAGTCGGCGTGCGGCGCCTCCGCCGTCTTCACGAACCCGACGTCGGCATAGATGCGCCGGGCGGCGTGCAGCACGTCCATGGTCCAGAGCACGACCTCTCGGCATCCCTGGGCGCGGGCTTCCTCCAGGCAGGCGTCCACCAGCCGGCGCCCCAGCCCCGAGCCGCGGGCGTCGGGCTCCACCCAGAGCACGCGCAGGCGCCCCTCGCGCTCGCCCGGCCGCGCCAGGCCCACGCAGCCCAGCCGCGCGCCGTCCGGCTTACGCTCCGCGATCCAGAAGCGCTCGCGGGCGTCCTCGCTGCGGATGAAGGCGGCGAGGATCTCCGCGATGTCGGCGGCGTGGCGCGCGTTCCAGCCGAACTGCGCGGGGATCAGGATCTCGTGCCGCTCCAGCGCCCAGCCGTAATCGCCGGCGCGCGCCGGGCGGAGCATCACGCCATCGGACGGGCTCACGCGGCCTTGCCGTCCTGGCAGGCGCTACAGCGGCCGTGCGCCTCCAGCACCAGGCTGGACAGGGCGAAGCGGGCGGTCTCGGCCGCCGTGCGGACGCCGTCGATGGCGGCCATGTCGATCTCGCAGGCGGCGCCGCAGCAGTCGCAGATCAGGAAGGCGGCCGTATGCGACCGCTCCCCCTCGGCGCAGGCGACATAGGCGTTCAGGCTCTCGATGCGGTGCGCAAAGCCCTGCTCCTCGAGGAACTCCAGGGCGCGGTAGACGGTGGGCGGCTTGGCGGCGGCGCCGTTCTCGCCAAAGGCGGCGATAAGGTCGTAGGCCTTCACCGGCCGGCCCGCCCCCAGCAGCAGCTCCAGCACCCGGCGGCGCGGCCCGGTCAGCCGAGCGTCGGCGGCCGAGCAGCGCGCCTCGGCGTCGACCAGGGCGCCGTGCAGGGCGGCGGGCGCCATCCCCCGGTGGCCATGCTCGTGAGCGCAGGACATGGCCGGAGAATGGCTCCGAGCTTGCCGGAACGCAAGCGCTTGACTCCTGTTACGTTATCACATACCGCCAACCCCGCGGCGGCGACGTGTTACTATGTAACAGTGCGCGCGATCGACGGCCGGACAAGAACTGCGATGCCAAGAGGTTCGATGCGCTTCTCTCTCCTCGGGCTGACCTGCGTCGCGGCCCTGATCGCGGGCGATCCCGCCCTGGCCCAGAACTCGCCTCCCGCCAAGTCCGCGGCCGCCAAGCCCGCGGCTCCGGGGGGAACCGTGGCCGAGGTCGTGGTCACGGCTCAGCGCCTGAACGCCGCCCGCGAGCTGATCCAGCCGAGCCTTGGGGCCACCGACTACGCCGTCACCAACGCCCAGATCCAGGCCCTTCCGGGCGGCGACAACCAGCCGCTGAACCAGATCATCCTGCAGCTGCCCGGCGTCTCCCAGGACGGCGCCGGCCAGTTCCACGTGCGCGACGACCACGGCAACCTGCAGTACCGCATCAACGGCGTGATCCTGCCCGAGGGCATCGCCGTCTTCGGCCAGACCCTATCGCCGCGCTTCATCGAGCGGCTGGACCTGATCACCGGCGCCCTGCCGGCGCAGTACGGCCTGCGCACGGCGGGCGTCATCGACATCCGCACCAAGAGCGGAAGCTTCGACAACGGCGGCCAGGTCTCGCTCTACGGCGGCAGCCACGGGCTTTACGAGCCGAGCGCGGAGTACGGCGGGCGCGTCGGCGACACCAACGTCTTCGGCTCGATCGACGTTCGCCGCACCCAGCTCGGGATCGAAAGCCCCGACGGCAGCGCCACGCCGAACCACGACCGCGCCGATTCCGCCCAGCTGTTCGGCTATCTCGACCACACCCTGTCCGCCAACGATCGGATCAGCCTCCTGGGCGGCTACTCCAACCAGCGCTTCCAGATTCCCAACCCCCGGGGCCTGGACGCCGCCCGGGACGGGGGCGGCTTCACCCTGAACGGCCGGACCGGGTTTCCGAGCGAGCAGCTGAACGAGCGCCAGCGCGAGGTCACCGCCTTCGCCCAGGGCAGCTTCCTGCACGACCAGGGGCCGCTGACCTGGCAGACCTCGCTCTTCGCGCGCTATTCCACGCTTCGCTACGACCCCAGCGTGACGGGCGAACTGCTGTTCAACGGCCTGGCCCAGTTCGCCCAGAAGCGCGATGTCGCCCTCGGCCTGCAGAGCGAGGCGGTCTACCGACTGAACCCGTTCCACAACCTGCGTGCAGGCGTGCTGCTGCAGGGCGAGCGGTCCTCCAGCCGGACGCTGACCGAGGTCTTCCCGACCGATCCCGCCACCGGCGCGCAGGCCTCCGACCAGCCGATCGCCATCCCCGACCGCGGCGCCAAGGTGCTGAAGACCTATAGCGTCTACCTGCAGGACGAGTGGAAAGTCGCCTCCGATCTTACCCTGAACTACGGCGCGCGCTTCGACAGCTACGACGGCTATCGCAGCGAGCACCAGGCAAGCCCCCGCGCCAATCTGGTCTGGACGCCGCTGGAGGGCACGACCGTACACGCCGGCTATGCGCGCTATTTCAGCCCGCCGCCGTTCGAGCTGGTGGGCGGGGCCACCATTGCGCTGTTCCAGAACACGACCGCGGCGCCGAACGGCCTTCAGAACACCACCCCCTATGCGGAGCGGCAGAACTATATCGACATCGGCGTCCAGCAGAAGGTCCCCGGGCTGCGCGGCCTGACGGTCGGGATCGACGCCTACGACCGCCGCTCGAAGAACCTGATCGACGAGGGCCAGTTTGGCGCGCCGATCATCCTGACCCCCTTCAACTACGCCAAGGGCAAGATCAGGGGCGTGGAGCTCAGCGCCAGCTATACGCGCGGCCCCTGGCTGGCCTACGCCAACTTCGCCTACGCGCGGGCGATGGGAAAGACCATCGTCTCAAGCCAGTTCAACTTCGATCCCGCGACCCTGGCCTACGTCAGGGATCACTACATCTTCCTCGATCACGACCAGACCTATACGGGCTCGGCGGGGATCTCCTACGCCTTCAACGACGGCGTGCTGAAGGGGACGAAGGTCGGGGCGGACCTGATCTACGGCTCGGGTCTGAGGCGCGACGGCGCGGTTCCGAACGGCGGCGTGCTGCCGAGCTACGGCGTCGTCAACCTGACGGGCTCGCGCCGCTTCGAGCTGGCGAGCCTGGGCAAGTTCGAGGCGCGCCTGGACATCACCAACCTCGGCGACGAGCGCTATGAGATCCGCGACGGCACTGGCGTCGGCGTGGGCGCGCCCCAGTACGGCGCCCGGCGGGGCGTGTTCGTCGGCCTGACGCGCTTCTTCTGAAGGGGAGCCGCCGCGCCATGACCAGCCACCGCCGGGTCGCCCTCGCTCTCGGGGTCTGCGCTGTCGCCACGGCCGCCGAGCTGACCGGCGGCGGGCTCACCGGGTCCGTCGCGCTCACCGCGGACGGCCTGCACTCCCTCGTGCACGTGGGCGCGCTGAGCCTCGCGCTCGTCGGCGCCCTGATGGCGCGCAAGGCCGGACCCCATGCTGCGCGCCTTGCGGGCCTGGCCAACAGCCTCTTCATCGCCGGCCTCGCGGTGCTGCTCGGCATCGAGAGCATTCAGCGGCTGATGGCGCCGGAGCCGGTGCTCTACGACCCGGCGCTGGCCGTGACGGGCCTGGGCCTGCTCGCCAACCTCGCGACCGTCGCCGCGCTTGGCGGCGGCTCGCCGGAAGACCTGAACCATCGGGCGGCGCTGGCCCACATGCTGGGGGACGCGGCGGTGGCCGTGCTGGCCTTGGTCGGCCTGGGCGCCGGACGCCTGTTCCACCTGCCCTGGGCCGATCCCGCCGCCGGCCTGGCGGGGCGGGCGTTCTGGTCGTGATCGCCGCGCGCCTGATCCGCCAGGCGCAGGCCGCCCGCGTCAGCCCAGCACCGCTTTCCCGTTCCTGATCACCGTCGCGTCGCGGTCCTTCACCCGCGCCTCGAACGAGACCACGTCCCCGTCCCGCCACAGGTCCACCGTTACCGTGTCGCCCGGGAACACCGGTGCGGAGAAGCGCGCCGCGTGGCTCCGGATGCGCGCGGGATCGAAGTCGCAGTAGGCCTGCAGCACCGCCCGGCAGGTCAGGCCGTAGGTGCAGAGCCCGTGCAGGATCGGCCGCGGGAAGCCCGCCATCTTGGCGAACTGCGGGTCTGCGTGCAGCGGGTTGCGGTCGCCGCACAGGCGGTAGAGCAGCGCTTGGTCCGGCCGGGTCGGCAGGTCGAGGCTCATGTCCGGGGCGCGCTCAGGGCGCGGATGCGGGTCGGGCTGTCCCTCCGACGGCCCGCCGAACCCGCCGTCGCCCCGGGCGAAGATGGAGGAGGTCAGGGTCACGATCGGCTGGCCGTCCTTCGCGTCGTTCAGCACCGTCTCGGTCACCACGACCGCGCCCTTCGGGCCCTTGTCGTAGACGCCGACCACGCGGCTGTCGGCCAGGAGCTCGGCCGCGGTGGGCATGGGCCGATGCAGCTCCACGCTCTGCTCGCCATGCACGACCATGAGGTAGTTGAGGTTCATCGGCCCCGGGCTCGCGCCCCAGGCCACCACCGTCGCCAGGGTGGGGACCGCCTTCAGCCCGTTTTCGTAGACGAAGGGCAGCTCCTGCGCGTTCAGCGGGTCCGCGCCCAGGCCGATGCTGAGCGCGTAGAGCATGGTCTCGCGGTCGCCGAAGACGAAACGCTGGCCCGTCGTCTTCAGGTCCAAGATGTCGGGATAGGCGATGGGCACGGGCGGGCTCCTCCAGCGGCGGCGGAGCAGTCAAGCGCTCGCGCCCGGCCGTGACAAGCCGCGCCGGCGTCGCGCACGGCTGTGCCTTGACCCTCCGCCGAGGCGGGTGCAAACGCGCCGCCTGTCCCCCATTCCGGAGATGAAGAATGCGCGTCGGCGTGCCCAAGGAGATCAAGCCGGACGAGTACCGGGTCGGTCTCACGCCTACCGCGGTGCGCGAATACGTGGCCCATGGCCACCAGATCATCGTGGAGCGCAACGCCGGCGTCGGCGCGGGCTACGCCGACGAGGACTACGTCCGGGCCGGGGCCGAGATCGCGCCTGACGCCGAGGCGGTCTTCGCCCAGGCCGGCATGATCGTGAAGGTGAAGGAGCCCCAGTCCAGCGAGTGGGTGCGGCTGAAGCCGGGCCAGATCCTCTTCACCTATCTGCACCTCGCGCCCGATCCGGCCCAAACTGAGGGCCTGCTGGCGTCCGGCTGCGCGGCCGTGGCCTATGAGACGGTGACCGATGCGCGGGGCGGGCTGCCGCTTCTGGCGCCGATGTCGGAGGTCGCGGGCCGCATTGCGGTGTTCTCCGCCGCCGAGACCTTGCTCAAGCACAACGGCGGCATGGGTCTGCTCCTCTGCGGCGTGCCGGGCGTGCCGCCGGCGCGGGTGGTGGTGCTGGGCGGCGGCGTGGTCGGCACCAATGCGGCGCGCATGGCGGTGGGCCTGAACGCCGAGGTCGTGCTGCTCGAGCGCTCCATCCCCCGCATGCGCGAGATCGACGACATCTTCATGGGCCGGGTGGTGACCCGCTACTCCACGCAGGGGGCGGTGGAGGAGGAGGTGCTGCGCGCCGACGTCGTGATCGGCGCAGTGCTGGCCGCGGGCGCGGCTGCGCCCAAGCTGGTCAAGCGCGAGCACCTGTCGCGCATGAAGCCGGGCTCGGTGCTGGTGGACGTCTCCATCGACCAGGGCGGCTGCTTCGAGACCTCGAAGCCTACCACCCACGCCCATCCGACCTACGTCATCGACGGCGTGGTGCACTATTGCGTGGCCAACATGCCGGGGGCGGCGCCTCGGACCTCCTCGGAGGCCCTCGGCCACGCCACCCTGCCCTTCGGCCTGGCGCTGGCGGACCACGGCTTGGACGCCCTGGCGCGCGATCCGCACCTGGCGAAGGGGCTGAACGTCTGGAACGGCCATCTGACCCATCCGGCGGTGGCGGAGGCCCTGAACAAGCCCTTCGTCGATCCCTACGGGGTCTGGGGCCGCTGACCTCGTGAGCGCCCCGGTGTCGCGCGCCCAGCCGCCGTCGGGCCAGGCGCTCGGCCGGGTGCTGGTGGTGGCCGGCTCCGACAGCGGGGGCGGCGCCGGCGTCCAGGCGGACATCAAGGCGGTGACCGCGATGGGCGGCTACGCCGCCACCGCCATCGCCGCCGTGACGGTGCAGAACAGTATCGGCGTCCACGGCGTGCATCCGATCCCGCCGGAGGTCGTGCGGGCCCAGGCCCTGGCCGTGCTGGACGACCTCGGCGCCGACGCGATCAAGACCGGCATGCTGGGCGATGCGGCCACGGTGGAGGTCGCCGCCGATCTCTTGGCCCGGGCCGGCGTGCCCGCGGTGGTGGACCCCGTCATGGTCGCCAAGGGCGGGGCGGCCCTGCTGGCGCCCGCGGCGGTCGCGGCCCTGCGCGAGCGCCTGATCCCGCACGCGACCCTGCTGACCCCCAATGCGCCGGAAGCCGCGGCCCTCACCAGCCTTGCGGTCGAGACCGAGGACGACCTCCGTCGGGCCGGCGAGCGCCTGCTGCGGCTGGGCGCCGGCGCGGTGCTGATGAAGGGCGGGCACCTGAGCGGGCCGAGGGTCGTGGACGTGCTGATGACCGGGGTCTCGGAGGTGCGATTCGAGAGCGGCCGGCGGGAGACCCGCCACACGCACGGCACCGGCTGCACCCTGGCCTCGGCGATCGCCGCGCGTCTGGCCCAGGGGGACGAGCTCGAGCACGCCGTGCGCCGCGCCCGCGACTACCTTCTGGAAGCGATCCGCCGGGCGCCGGGCTTCGGCGCGGGCCACGGCCCGCTCGACCACGCCTGGCCCCTACGCGGGAAAGTCAGCGCCGCCGCCGTCGCGCCCCCTTTCTAGAACTCCGCTGCGACGCCGGCCGCCGCGAGCGCCTGGCGCATCTCGCCCACGAGGGCCTCCAGCGCCGCCCCGTCGCGCCCCTCGGCCCTGAGCGTCAGCTTGGGCTCGGCGCCCGAGGCGGGGATCAGCCACCAGCCCTGCGGCCGCTCCATCCTGAGCCCCATGGCCGGGTCGAAGGGCGCCTCGGGGGCCAGGCGGCGCGCGGTCCTTGACACCACCTCGGCCTTGGTCGCGTCCGGGCAGGGGACGCGGAACTCCGGCGTGGCCAGCAAAGGGGGCAGGGCCCGGCGGAACTCGGTCAGACGCTCGCCCGTCTGCGACATCCGGCAGAGCAGCCGCAGGGCCGCATAGAGCGCATCGTCGGTGCCGTCCCAGCGGTCCGCGAAGAAGATGTGGCCCGACAGCTCGCCCGCGAGCGGGGCGGCTTCCCGCCGCATGGCCGGTCACGGCTCAGCCGTCCCCTGAACGGCCGCGCTCCGAGCCAAGGTCCTGAGGATCGGAAGCCCGCGCGCCGTCGCGCCCGTGCGGTCCTCAGCCCTGGAGCAGCTCGCCCACGCGGTCGGCCAGCTCGTCGACGGCGAACGGCTTGCCGATCACGCTGGCGTGGGGCGGCAGCTCGCCGCCCGGGGCGTGGGCGTATCCGGTCATGAAGAGCACCTTCAGCTCCGGGCGCCGTTTCCAGGCCTCGTCCGCCAGCTTGCGGCCGTCCATACCGGGCAGGCCGACGTCGGTGACCATCAGGTCGATGGGCCCGGCCTCGCCCAGAAGCTTCATCGCCTCCTTGGGGTCGCCCGTCTCCACCACCGCGTGGCCCACGTCCTCGAGCGCCTGCACGACGAGCATGCGCACAAGCTCCTCGTCCTCGACGATGAGGACCCGACCCACAGGCTGGTTCGTTGCGGCGGACATGGCGGCTCCCGTCGCTCCTTAGCGGGCCCCCTTTGGTGATCGCAGACCGAGCCTGAGGGTGCAAGCTTCGCCTTGTTCTTGCCGCAAAGCGCCGGGAGAGGTTCGCCCGCTTGTCGCTGCGAATGAAACGCAATAACTTTGTGGCCGCTGAGCCGGAGCCTGCCCGTGGAGCCCATTGTCCTTCTGAAGTTCGTGCACGTGGTGTCCTCCGCCGTGCTGTTCGGGGGCAGCCTGGGCCTGGCGCTCTTCATGCTGATCGCCGCGCCGCACCGGGACGCGCGCCAGGTCGCGCCCGTCGCGCGCATGGCCAACAACGTCGCCTGGTTCACCCTGGGCGCCCTGATCGTCCAACCGGTGACCGGTCTGACCCTGGTCGGAACGCTGGGCGACAGCTTCGCCCAGCCGTGGCTGCAGGCGTCCTACACCCTGTTCGGCGTGACGGCGATCCTTTGGCTGTGGGCGGGGCTGGCGCAGCGCAAGCTCGCGCGCCTCGCCCAGGCCTGCGCAACCGCCAATGCGCCCCTGCCGCCCGAGTATCGGACGCTCTACCGCCGCTGGACGGTGCTCGCCTGGCCCGGCTTCGTCCTGCTGGTGACGATCTATTGGCTGATGCTGGCCCAGCCTGCGCTTTGGGGCCGTCCGCAGTAGCGCCCCAGCTGCGGCCGAGCGCGTCCAGCCACAGGCGGCGCAGCTTGGGGTCGAGGCGCCCGGCTCCGCTCAGGCCGCCTTGTCCGAGCGCAGATACATCGAGCGCTTGGGTGCGGCGAAGACCCGGCGCAGCATCGGCTCGAAGGCCTCCAGCGGCATGGAGTCGTAACCCGGGTCGAAGGCCGCCTGATCGTACTGGTGGCAGAACCGGGCCGTGCGCTCGAAGGCCGGGTGGCCGCGGAACTGCTCGCGCATGTCGCGGTCCAACCCCAGGTGATGGAAGTAGTAGTAGCCCTGGAAGACGGCGTGGCGGGCGACCATGAAGTGGTTCTCTTCCGAGACGTAGGGCTGCATGATCACGCCGGCGACGTCGGCATGGTTGGCGGGGCCGAGCGTGTCGCCGATGTCGTGCACCAGGGCGCAAACGACGTACTCCTCGTCCTCCCCGGCGCGGTAGGCCCGGGTCGCCGTCTGCAGGCAGTGCTCGAACCGATCCACCGCAAAGCCGCCGCAGTCGCCCCGCAGCAGCTGCAGGTGCTGCAAGATCCGATCGGGCAGACCGCGCTGGAACTCGGCGGCGGCGCGCGCGATCACGCCCCAGTCCTCCGCCGTGCCCTCGGTCATGGCGTGGAACTTGGCGCGGGGATGGTCTTCGCCGTCGGCCATGGCGCGTCCTCCTGGTCTTGTAAAAGCCAGCATCGGCCCGGGCGGCGGCGAGGTCAATCGCTCGGTCGAGGGACGGGAGCCCGCCTCAGTGCGCCTTTGCAGCCCCGATCTCGTCGGCCATCTTGGCCCCGCGCGCGCCGATCATCTGGGGCTGGCCCGTGGTGGTGTCGACCGCGGTCTGATGCTCGATCTCCGCGTTCAGCTCCGCGCCGAACAGCACCACGATCACCGACAGCCACATCCAGGTCATAAAGCCGGCCACCGCGCCCAGCGCGCCGTAGGTCTTGTTGTAGCTGCCGAAGTGGCCGACGTACCAGCTGAAGAGCAGGCTCACGACCAGCCAGAGCACGGCCGCGGCCAGGCTGCCGGGCGTGACCCACCGCCACCTCGCATGCTCGCGGCTCGGCCCGAAGCGGTAGAGGAGCGACAGCACGCCTGCGGTGACCACCAGGAGCACCGGCCAGCGCAGCAGCGCCAGGCCTGAGATGTTGCTGGGCAGGTGCAGGAAGCTCAGCACCGCCGGCGCGGCGACCACCGCGCCCAGAGCCAGCAGCACGAAGGCGATGCTGCCGAGGGTGAAGGCCAGCGACACCAGGGTGAGCTTCACAAATCCGCGCCGCTCCTTCTGTTCGTAGGCGACGTTCAAGCCGTCGAAGAGCGCCTTCACGCCGGAGTTGGCGCTCCAGAGCGAGAGCAGGACCGACAGCACCAGGGCGAAGCTTAGGCCTCCGTGCTTGCTGGAGGTCAGCCGCGTCAGCTCGTCGCCGACGACGGTCAGAGCCCCGCCCGGCAACACGCCGGCCAGGAAGTTCAACTGCTTCTGCACCGTCGTGACGTCGGCGAAGAGGCCGTAGAGCGAGACGAAGGCCGCCAGCGCCGGAAACAGCGCCAGCAGCGAGAAAAAGGCGACGCCGCCCGCCACCGCGGTGATGCGGTCCTCGTTGAACTCGCTCCAGGTGCGGATCAGTATATCTTTCCACCCGCGCTTGGGGATGTCGGTCGGCGTTCGGGCGCCGCGTCCGCGCCCGGGCTCCGTCGCCGCCGCATGGTCAACCTCTTCGGCCGGACCGGGCTTAAGCCGCCCGCCCAGCAGCGACCTCAAGCTCGGGCGCGCGCCGCCCGCCTCCCGCGGCCAGGCCAGGATAAGGCCGGCCAGGACCAGGTAGCCCAGGGCGCTCATCGGAGCGGGCTTGTTTGCGAGCTTGGCCGGCAGCTTCTGGCGCGCGGGCGCAGCCGCGGCGAGCTTCAGGGCCCGCGCGTGCGCCTTTTCCGCGCGCCTGAGCGCTTTCTTCTCGGTCTCGCGCGCCTTCACCCTGTCGTGGGCGTGACGGGCGGCCTCGGTGCGGCGGGCGAGGTCGCGCTTGGCGGCCTTGACGAGGTGGCGCGCCTTGCGCCGGTTGCGGAACCAGCCCGCCCGGGCCTTGGCCTTGTTCAGCGGCGAGAAGGGATTGAGCTTGCCGACCCCGGCCATGGCGCCCCTCGCGAGGTTTGAAGACGCCCCGCTTAACCCGCGCCCGACTTGCCCGTTCCGCGACCCGACTTGCGCGGGGGCTGCGACGGCGGCGGCGTCGGCCCCGGCACGGCCTCCTGCACCTTGAAGCGCGCCAGTTCGGCCTTGGGGGCGTCCCACGTCGGCGCGAGCTCCGCCGCCTTCCAGTAGTCGAGATAGGCGCCTTTGACGTCGTCCAGCCGCTCCCGCGCCAAACCGCGGTTGTAATAGGCCTTCTCCGGCTCCTGCGACCCGAGCTCCAGGCCCTTGTCGAGGTCGGCGATCCCTTCCTGGAAGCGGTGCGCCGCGATACGCGCAGCGCCGCGGTTCACCCAGCCGTCGCCGATGGTCGGCTCCGCGCTGATGGCGGCCGTCAGGTCGCGCTCCGCCTCCGCATAGGCCCCGCGGAGCAGGTAAAGGACCCCGCGGTTGATCAGGGTACCCGCATAGTCCTTGCCGGAGAGGGCGTGGGTGTCAAGCGCGGTGGTGCAGGACGCGAGCCCCGCCTCGTCACGCCGGCCGTGCTTGGCGGCGAGATAGCACTCCCGCGCGGCCTCCCCGCCGCCGAAGACGCTGACCGCCGCCCCCGCCGGAGCGGTCGCCGCCAGCCCGGCCAGCAGCGCGCCGGTCGCAAGCACCCTTGTTCCCGCCCGGATTGGGGCGCGCATCGTCATGATCCCAACATACTGCCGTCGGGTCGCGTTCGCCACCCGAGGCGGGGCGGGCTTTGATCCCGCCGCCCCATCCAGCCGCCCACCCAGCTTCCTCAGTGCGCTTTACTTAGTAAAGTCATTGGCGTATGTGGGGGCCGCGAACTGAGGAGGCTCACGCATGAATACCGAACTGAACATCCTGAAGGACGATCTCAGCTACATGAGAAGCATGGCCGACGCCGGCGGGCGCGGCTCGCTGCGCGGCAACATCATCGCCGTCATCGCGGGAGGCGTGTTCGCCACCGCCAGCGTGCTCACCTGGGCGGTGAACGCCGAGGTCTGGCGACCGAACGCCTGGGTCGCCAACAGCATCTGGCCCGCCTCGATGATCCTGTTCCTTGCGATCCTTTTCCCCATGAAGGCCCGCTGCGCAAGGCAAGGCCCCAAGCCGATCGGCAACCAGGCCATGCTGGCGCTGTGGAAGGGGCTCGGCATCGGCATTTTCGCCTTCATCCTGGCCCTGGCCGCGGCGGGCTACGCCGTGAACTCCGGCCTCGTGCTCTATGCGATCGCGCCCTTCGTGCTGACCAGCTACGGCATTGCGTGGATGGTGGCGGGCCAGGTGGCGGACCTGGGGTGGCTCAAGATCGTGCCCTACGGCGCCTTCGCCTCCGCGATCGGGGTCGCGGCCCTGTCCGGCCGGCCCGAGCAGTACCTTGCCTATGCGGCGGCGCTGGTGCTCCTGCTCTGCGTGCCGGGCCTGGCTCTGGCCCGGGCCGAGACGCCCCGGCACGACGCGTGATGGACGGCTTCGACATCGAGGCCATCGACGAGGTGATCCACGGCCGCGTGCGGCTGGGCGTCATGGCCTATCTGACGGGCGCGGGCGGCGCGGACTTCAACGAGCTGAAGCGCCGCCTTCAGGTCACCGACGGCAACCTATCCGTCCACCTGCGCAAGCTGGAGGAGGCGGGCTACATCGCGCTGGACAAGACCTTCGTGAACCGCAAGCCCCTCACCCGGGTGCGCCTTACGGACGAGGGCCGGAGCGCCTTCCGGGCCTATCTGGGAGAGCTCGGCAAGCTGCTCGAAGCCTGAGCGGGAAACAGGCTTAGCAGAGAAAGCTAGCGCCTGCGACATAGCGCCGCCACAGTGCCGCCAAGCGTAAGTCGGAGCGCGGATGAGCCGCACAAGATCGCCCAGGGTCGGGCGCGCCGTCGCCCCTCGCGGCGCGGCGGCGCAGTATGCGGCGCTGGCGATCCTGGCCGGCATGGGCTCCCTGATCCTGGTCGTGCGGGGCGCTGCGCAAGCCGAGCTGCAGCGCGCCAACCGGGCGCTGTCGGAGCGCGCCGACGAGCTCGCCGCCGCCAACCGCGCCCTCGGGCGACTTCGTCGAGATCGCAGTGGCCGACAGCGGCCAGGGCATGGCGCCCGAGCTGGTGAACCGCGTCTTTGAGCCCTTCTTCACCACCAAGGGCGTGGGCCAGGGCATGGGGGCTGGGTCTCAGCCGGGTGTACGGCTTTGCGCAGGCGTCGGGCGGCGAGGTCCGCATCGAGAGCACGCTCGGCTAGGGCCTCCCCCCCCCGGCCTGCCCGCCGTGCTCGCCGCCGGCTAAAGCGAAGCCGCCGCCGAGGCCGCGCGCGAGGGCCCGCGCCTCCTCGCAAAGCCCGACCGGCTGGAGGCCCTGGCGGCGGAGCTCGCCGCCGCCCTGGTCGAGGCGGCGCCGCGGCGCGAGGCGAATTGACCCGCGTCTGCATTGGCCCTGCGCCCGCCGGGCCCTAGGTGTGAGCCATGCGCGCCTTCGCGGCCCTGCTCGACCGGCTCTCCTTCACGCCGTCCCGCAACGCCAAGCTCACCCTGGTGCGCGACTACCTGCGCACGGCGCCCGACCCCGAGCGCGGCTGGGCGCTGGCGGCGCTCACCGGCGACCTGACCTTCCACGCCGCCAAGCCCGCCATGATCCGCAAGGCGGTGGAGAGCCGGCTCGATCCCGTCCTGTTCGGCTGGTCCTACGACTTCGTCGGCGACCTGGCGGAGACCACAGCCCTCGTCTGGCCCGCCCGGCCGGGCGCCAATCGCGAGCCCGAGCTCGACGAGGTGGTCGACACGCTCCGCGCCGCCCACCCCGCCGCCACGCCCGGCCTGCTGGAGGGCTGGATGGACGCGCTCGACGCGACGGGACGCTGGGCCCTGCTGAAGCTGCTGACCGGCGAGCTGCGCGTCGGCGTCTCCGCCCGCCTCGCCAAGCAGGCCGCCGCCGACCTCGCCCGCGGCTATGGCCAGGCGGTCGCCCTGTCGGAGGTGGAGGAAGTCTGGCACGCGGTGGAGCCGCCCTATGCGGAGCTGTTCGCCTGGCTGGAGGGGCGGGGCGAACGGCCCGACCCCGACCGCCCGGGGCGCTTCCGCCCGACCATGCTCGCCCAGCCGCTGGACGAGGGCGTGGACCTCGCCCGCCTCGATCCCGCCGACTACGCCGCGGAGTGGAAGTGGGACGGCATCCGGGTGCAGGCGGTGCGCGAGGCCGGCGTCTCGCGCCTTTACAGCCGCACGGGGGAGGAGATCTCCGGGGCCTTTCCCGACCTCATGGCCGCCCTGAGCTTCGAGGGCGTCATCGACGGCGAGCTGCTGGTGCTGCGCGACGGGCGCGTGGGCGCCTTCGCCGAGCTGCAGCAGCGGCTCAACCGCAAGACGGCGAGCTCCGCCCTGATGGAGCGCTACCCGGCGGGCATCCGCGCCTATGACCTGCTGGCCGACGCCCAGGGCGACGCCCGCGCCCTGCCCTTCGCCGAGCGTCGCGCCCGCCTGGAAAGCTGCGTCGCGCACCACGGCGGGCCGCGCCTGGACCTCTCGCCCCTGGTGCCGTTCACGAGCTGGGCGGAGCTGGCCGAGATCCGCGCCGAGCCGCCGCCGGGCGATCCGCAGTCCGCAGAGGGTCTGATGCTGAAGCGCTGGGACAGCCCCTACGAGGCCGGACGGCCGAAGGGCCCCTGGTTCAAGTGGAAGCGCGAGGCCTATCTGGTGGACGCCGTCATGATGTACGCCCAGCGCGGCCACGGGCGGCGCTCCAGCTACTATTCCGACTACACCTTCGGTGTGTGGAACGCGGGCGAGCTGACGCCGGTCGGAAAGGCCTATTCCGGCATCACCGACGAGGAGCTGCGCCAGCTGGACAAGTTCGTGCGCGATCACACCGTCCAGCGCTACGGTCCCGTGCGGGCCGTGCGCGCGGACCGGGGCTTCGGCCTCGTGCTGGAGATCGCCTTCGAGGGGCTGCAGCGCTCGACGCGTCACCGCTCGGGCGTCGCCATGCGGTTTCCCCGCATCAACCGGATCCGCTGGGACAAGCCCGCCGCCGAGGCCGACGAGCTCGGCGCGCTGGAACGCCTGTTGGCGCGGATGGAGGCGGGACGGGCCTGAGGCGGCTTTCCCTTGCAGGCCCCGCCCGGCCCCGCTAGCTCGCGCGGCCATGAGCGACCCTTCGCCCCCTCCCTACGCCGGCCCTGAGCGGGTGCTCTCGGGCATCCAGGCCTCAGGCGCTCTGCACCTGGGCAACTACCTTGGCGCGCTGAGGCGTTTTGTGGCGCTGCAGAACCAGGCTGGCGGGCCGCCGTGCTTCCTGTTCGTCGCCGACCTGCACGCCATCACCGTCTGGCAGGACCCAGCCCGGCTGAAGGACCAGACGCGGGAGATCGCGGCCGCCTATCTCGCCTCGGGCCTGGACCCGGCGCGCTCCACCATCTTCCCCCAGTCGGCCGTGCCGGCGCACGCGGAGCTGGCCTGGATCTTCAACTGCGTCGCGCGCCTGGGCTGGCTGGACCGCATGACCCAGTTCAAGGAGAAGAGCGGCAAGCACAAGGAGCGCTCCAGCGTCGGCCTCTACACCTACCCCGTGCTGCAGGCCGCCGACATCTTGGCCTACAAGGCCACCCACGTGCCGGTGGGCGAGGACCAGAAACAGCATCTGGAGCTGACCCGCGACATCGCCCAGAAGTTCAACAACGACTTCGGCCGGCCCGGCTGGTTCCCCCTGCCCGAGCCGGTGATCCAGGGGCCGGCGACGCGGGTCATGAGCCTCCGCGACGGACTGGCCAAGATGTCGAAGTCCGACGCCTCGGACCTGTCGCGGATCAACCTGACCGACGACGCCGATACGATCGCGGCCAAGATCCGCAAGGCCCGGACCGACCCCGAGCCCCTGCCCGAGACCGCCGAGGGCCTGGAGAGCCGGCCGGAGGCTCGGAACCTGGTGGCGATCTATGCGGCGCTGGCGGACATCGACCGGGCCGAGGTGCTGCGCCGCTTCGGCGGCCAGGGCTTCGGCGTCTTCAAGCCGGCGCTGGCGGAGCTGGCGGTGGAGCAGCTGCGCCCCGTGTCCGAGGCCATGCGGCGCTACCTCGCCGATCCCGCCGAAGTCGACCGGGTGCTGAAGGCGGGCGCCCTGCGCGCCCGGGCCGTGGCCGAGCCGATCGTGGACGAGGTGAAGGCGATCGTCGGCTTCTGGCGCGGATCAGGCGACGGCGGCTGAGGCCCGCGGCGGCTCCGCGGCGCACCGGGTCAGGCGGTCGATCAGGCGCAGGAGCTCGCCCGCCTGCAGCGGCTTGGCGACGTGGGCGTCCGCGCCCGCGGCCAGGCTCGACCGCACGTGCTCGGGCAGGGCGTTGGCGGTCAGCATGACGACGGCGGTGCGGGGGGCGGCGGTCGCGGCCTCGAGCTCGCGCAGCGCCCGCGTCGCGCTCAGCCCGTCCATCTCAGGCATCTGCATGTCCATCAGGACCACGTCGAAGGCGGGCCCGCGGCGCAGCGCCTCCAGCGCCTGACGACCATCGCCCACGATGGTCAGGTCCACGCCGACGGCGTCCAGGATCAGGGACACGATCTTCTGGTTGGTCGGATGGTCCTCGGCCAGCAGCACGCGCACGCCGGGCGGCAAGGCGACCGCGGCGTCGTCGGCGGCCTCTGCGGTCGGGCCGGAGGCTTCGGGCAGGTCCAGGCTCACGGTGAAGGCGGAGCCCCGGCCCGGCGCGCTCTCCACCTCGATGCCGCCGCCCATCTTGCCTACCAGATGGCGGCAGATGGCCAGGCCCAGGCCCGTGCCGCCGAAGCGCTTGCGGATGGAGTCGTCGGCCTGCTCGAAGCGGTTGAACAGGCGCGCCTTGACCGTCTCGTCAAAGCCGATGCCGGTATCGCGCACGACGAAGCTCAGGCCCGCGTCGTCGCGCGCGACGGTCAGAACCACCTCGCCCGCCTCGGTGAACTTGACCGCATTGGAGAGGAGGTTCGAGAGCACCTGGGTCAGGCGGATCGGATCGCCGACGTACGCGCCCGCGGCGCGCGGCGCGACGGACCAGCGCAGGGCCAGCCCCTTCGCCTCCGCCGCGGCGCGGTGCAGTTCGGCGGTGCGCTCCACCAGGCGGCCGAGGTCGAAGGGCTCGAGCGAGAGCGTCATCTGCCCCGCCTCGATGCGGGCGAAGTCCAAGATGTCGGTCAAAACGCGCTCGAGCAGCCGGCCCGAGGAGACGATCAGCTCCGCCAGGTCGCGGTTGCGCTTGGTCTTCTGCTGGGCGGCGAGGATCTGGGAGACCGCGACGACGCCGTTCAGGGGCGTACGGAGCTCATGGCTCATGTTGGCCAGGAAGCGCGACTTCTCCGCGTTGGCGCGTTCGAGCTCGGCGGTGCGCGCCTGCACGCGGGCTTCCAACGAGGCCAGCAGCGCCGCGCGCTCCGCCCGCTCGTCCCGCAGCGCGCGGGCGAGCACCCCGATCTCGTCGGCGCGGGCGGGCAGCTCGCCCAGGTCGCGCCCTTCTGCGTCGCGGGACTGCGCCAGCCGCCGCAGCGGCTCCGCCAGCGACCGCCGCGCCAGGGCCACGATCAGCGCCGTCTGGATCAGGGCCGCGAGGAGGCCGATGGCCAGCACCCAGAACGCCGTGCCCATGGCGGAGCGCTCGGCCTCCGCGGCCGGATAGCGGATCATCAGGTACCAGTCCGGACCGTTCAGGCGAGCGAAGGCCACGACGTCCCGGCCGTCCGGGCTCTTGATAACGCCCCGCTCGCCCCCTTGCCGCCGGACGGCGTCCACGATCGCCTTCACCCCGAGCCGCTTCTCCAGCGCGCTCACCGCCGCCTCCGAGCGGCCCAGGCGGTCGATGCCGGGATAGGCGATCAGCTCGCCGTCGCTGCGGGCGATCAGGCTGGTGGCGCCGGGCAGGGTCGTGCGCACCGCGCCGGCGAAGAAGTCGGTCAGCTGCATGGAGGAGCCGAACGCCCCCACCCAGCGCCCCTTGTAGTCGAACGGCGTGAGACAGGCGGTGGCGGTGCGCGTGCCGACGTTGTCCTGCACCAGCCGCTGCAGCGAGGTGCAGCGCGTCACCCGCTTGGGGTCCGCCGTCGGCGCAATCATTCGCATCATCTCCTCGCTGCGGATGTCGAGGTCGGCGGGCGCCTGCTTGCGGTAGAAGAGCAGGCGATCGGCCCGCGTGGGCGCGAACATCACCAGCCGCGTGGAGGGCGTGGCGAAGTAGAAGTTGTCGTAGCCGCTCTGAACGCCTTCGCCGAAGTGCTGGACAATGTGGAAGGCCGCGACCAGGGCGTTCCGCTCCACCGGGTCCAGAGCAGCGGCGTGGGTGATCAGCCCGCCCATGCCGTGGATGTACTCGCCATCGGCGGTCGCGTGGCCGTCGTAGTCTCCGTCGCGGCTGCGGCGCGTGCCGTCGCCCTTCTCGGGGAAGTAGCGCTCCAGGAACGCCTGCGCCGTTTGCGGCCGCAGACGGTCCATGGCCTGGGTCAGCTCCCGCACGGCGCTGGCGTGCACCGCCGACAGGGCCGAGAAGCGCCGGTCGACATTGATCGCGCGCTCGCGGACGTAGTCGTTCAGGGTGGAGACCTGACGCCGGATCAGCTCCTCCCTGACGACGGCGAAGGTCGCCATCGAGGCGGTCAGGGTCGCCACGAGCGCGGTCAGGCCGACGCCCAGGAGGAAGCGCCGCGAGAGAGTCTGCATTGATTTCGGAGGCCGCCCCATGGTCGGGCGGCACTGTGACCCCGGGGGCTTAGCGTTCGGTAAAGCCGGAAGGTCCCTTGCGGCGGGGGCTATCCCGCCCGTGATTGACGGCGGGGCGGAGGCAGGGGCAGAGCGCAGGCGAACGACCCCGGAGGCGTCATGGCCGCGACCACGATCGAGGAGATGCTGGCGCAGGATTTCGGGACCCTGCCCGACATCGTGCGCCTTCGGGCTGCGGCCGGCCCCGGCCGCACCGCCCTGGTGGTGGAGGCGGAGACCCTGAGCTGGGCGGGGCTCGACCGGCTTATGGACCGCATCGCCGCGGCCCTGCAGCGGGACGGCCTTCAGCCCGGCGACCGGATCGCGATCGCTGCGACCACCTCGATCGCCTACGCTGCGACCTTCCTGGGCGCCCTGAGGGCCGGGGTGGTGGTCGCCCCGCTCGCGCCCTCCTCCACGCCCGAGCAGCTGGCGGGCATGATCGCGGACAGCGGGGCCAAGCTCCTGTTCCTGGACCGGAACGTGGCGGACGCCCTGACCGGCGTGATAGGCCGGGTCCAGCCGCCTCGCGTGGCCCTCGACGACAGCGCGCACGCTGGGGCCGCCGTGTCCGCCTGGCTCGCGCCCGAGGACGCCCGCCCCGCCGAGGTGGAGATCGGCCCGGACCATCCCTTCAACATCATCTATTCGTCCGGGACGACCGGCGCCCCCAAAGGCATCGTCCAGGCGCACGCCATGCGCTGGCGCTACATGCTGCGGCCGGGTCCCCGCGTCGGCGAGGGCCCGGACGCCGTCGCCCTCCTCTCCACGCCGCTCTACTCCAACACGACGCTGGCCACCTTCCTCCCGGTGATCGCCGGGGGCGGGACGGCGGTGATGATGCCGAAGTTCGACCCGCTCCGGTTCCTGGAGCTGTCGGAGCGCCACCGCGTCACCCACGCCATGCTGGTGCCCGTCCAGTACCGCCGCATCCTGGAGCACCCGGAGTTCGACCGCTTCGATCTCAGCTCCTACCGCATGAAGTTCTGCACCAGCGCGCCCTTCGCCGCCGAGCTGAAGGCCGAGGTGCTGCGCCGCTGGCCGGGCGGGCTGGTCGAGTACTTCGGCATGACCGAGGGCGGCGGGACCTGCATCCTCATGGCGCACGAGCACCCGGACAAGCTGCACACCGTGGGCCAGCCCGCCCCCGGCCACGATATCCGCGTCATCGGCGAGGACGGCCGCCCCCTGCCCCCGGGCGAGGTCGGCGAGATCGTCGGCTGGTCCCCGGCCGCCATGCTCGGCTACCACAACCAGCCCGCCAAGACGGCAGAGGCGCTCTGGATCGATCCCGAGACCGGGCGGCGGTTCGTGCGCACCGGCGACGTCGGCCGCTTCGACGCCGAGGGCTTCCTGACCCTCATGGACCGCAAGAAGGACATGATCATCTCGGGCGGCTTCAACATCTATCCGAGCGACCTGGAGGCCGTCATCGTCCAGCATTCCGCAGTGGCGGAGGCCGCGGTGGTGGGCGCCCAGAGCCGCCGCTGGGGCGAAACGCCCGTCGCCTTCGTGGCGCTGAAGCCGGGCGCGACGGCGACGGCCGACGAGCTGCGCGCCTTCGCCAATGACCGGCTCGGCAAGACCCAGCGCCTGGCCGACCTCGTCATCGTCGATCAGCTGCCGCGCAGCCACATCGGCAAGGTGCTGAAGCGCGAGCTCCGCGACGCCTATGGCCCGGCGCGGGACTGACCTGGCCAAGCTGGCCCGTCAGGCTTGACGCGGCCGGGCGCGCGGGCTTCGTTCACGTCACGTTCGGGAGGAACCGGTTCGATGAAGCTTTCTCTGCTGGCCGCGGTCGCCGCAGCCGCGCTCGCCCCTGCCCTGGCCCACGCGGAAGCGGCGACGCCCCCGGCCGCCTCCGCTCAGCCTGCGCCCACCGCGGCGGAGGCTGAGGCCTTCGTCGCCGACGCCGAAAAGACCCTGGCGGCGCTCAACGAGTACAGCCAGCGCTCCGCCTGGGTGCAGGAGACCTACATCACCGACGACACCAACTGGCTGCTCGCCAAGGCCAACAGCGAGTCCACCGACGCGGGCGTGCGCTTCGCCAAGGGCGCCGCGCGCTTCGACCACACCGTTGTGGACCCGGTGACCCGCCGCAAGCTGGAGCTCCTGAAGCGCGCGCTGGTGCTGCCGGCCTCCAGCCGACCGGGCGCCTCCAAGGAGCTGGCCGACATCTCCGCCCAGCTCGACACCATCTTCGCCGCCAGCACCGTCGACATCGACGGCAAGGCGCTGACCATCAACGACCTGGAGCAGCTGCTCCGCACCGAGCGCGACCCGGCCAAGACCAGAGAGATCTGGGTCAAGTGGCACGACGCCGCCAAGCCCATGCGGTCGCTCTATCCGCGGCTGGTCAGCCTGTCCAACGAGGGCGCGCGGGAGCTGGGCTATCCCGACACCGGCGCGCTCTGGCGGTCCTGGTATGACATGCCCCCGGCGCAGTTCGAGGCCACCGAGGAGCGCCTGTGGACGCAGGTGGAGCCGCTCTACAAGAACCTGCACTGCTACGTGCGCGCCAAGCTGAACGCCAAGTACGGCGACGCCGTCCAGCCCAAGACCGGCCCCATCCGCGCCGACTTGACGGGCAACATGTGGGCCCAGAGCTGGGGCGCGATCTACGATATCGTCAAGCCGGCGGACGGCCCGGGGCTCGGATACGACCTGACCCAGTCGCTGGTCGCGCACGGCTACGATCCGATGAAGATGGTCAAGACGGGCGAGAACTTCTACACCGCCGCGGGCTTCGCACCCCTGCCCGACACCTTCTGGAAGCGCTCCCAGTTCACCAAGCCGCGGGATCGCGACGTGGTGTGCCACGCCTCCGCCTGGGACGTGGACGACAAGGACGACCTGCGGGTCAAGATGTGCATCCACATCAATGACGAGGACTTCTACACCGTCCACCACGAGCTGGGTCACAACTTCTACCAGCGCGCCTACAAGGACCAGCCGACACTGTTCCGCAACGGCGCCAACGACGGATTCCATGAGGCGATCGGCGACTACGCCGGCCTGAATGCGCTCACGCCGACCTATCTGAAGCAGATCGGCCTGATCGACGCCGCGCCGGGGCCGGAGGCGGACATCCCCTACCTGCTGAACATGGCGCTGGAAAAGGTGGCGATCCTTCCCTGGGCGCTGTTGGTCGACAAGTGGCGCTGGCAGGTCTTCGCCGGCCAGACGACGCCTGAGCACTACACCGACGCCTGGAACGCGCTGCGCCTGAAGTACCAGGGCGTGACCCCGCCCGTGCCCCGCGGCCCCGACACCTTCGACCCGGGCGCGAAGTTCCACGTCGCGGACTCCACCCCCTACGCCCGCTACTACCTGGCCGACATCTACGAGTTCCAGTTCTACCGCGCCGCCTGCCGGCAGGCGGGGTGGAAGGGGCCGCTGAACCGCTGCTCCGTTTACGGCAACAAGGACGTGGGCGCGCGCTTCAACGCCATGCTGAAGCTCGGCCAATCCAAGCCCTGGCCCGAGGCCCTGGCCGCCTTCACCGGCGAGCACGACATCGACGCCTCCGCGATCAGCGAGTACTTCGCCCCCCTGAACGCCTGGCTGACCCGGCAGAACAAGGGCCGCGCCTGCGGTTGGTGAGGCGCGGGGCCCTCCGGCGCGCGGTTGACGTTCCGGAGGGCCGCCCCTATAAGCCCGCGCTCGCGCGAAGGAGCGATCCCCCGCGCCTTTCGTTTTCGCCCGCCGCCAGCCTCCGAACCCAGCTGGCGGACGCCTGCCCCTCGGGCAGGTCCAGAGCCGAGGTAGAAAGTCCGATGTCGCGCCGCTGCGAACTCACGGGCGTGGGCCCGATGGTGGGTCACAACGTGAGTCACTCCAACATCAAGACCAAGCGGCGCTTCCTGCCGTCCCTGACCGAGATCTCGGTGCAGTCCGACGCGCTCGGTCAGAGCTTCCGCCTGAAGATCACCAAGGCGGCGCTGCGCACCCTCGATTTCCGGGGCGGGCTTGACGCCGTGCTGCTCAACAGCCGCGACGAGGTGCTCTCGCCCCGCGCGCTTAAGATCAAGCGCCAAGTCAGGGCCAAGGTCGCCCAGCAGCCGCCGGCGGCCTGAGCCGGTCCTTACCGGAAATTCATCCGATCGCCCGTTGACGGGCGCGAAGCTGAGCTTGAAAGCTCCCGGGGAATGCTCCGGGAGCTCTTTTGTCCGTGAACCGCCGCGACCTCCTGCTCAGCGCCGCCTCCACGGGCCTCCTCGCCGCCTCCGGCGCCGCAGGCGCCCAGACCCCGCCGCCGTCGGGGGAAGCGGCGCGCATGTATGCCCTCTTCGACCAGTTCGTGCAGGAGGACCTGCGCCGCAGCCCCGAGACGGCCAGCGAACTTGGCCTGGACAAGGGCGACCTGGCCTGGACCAAGTTCCTGGTCAGCGACGCCTCCCCCGAAGCCGCCGCCGTCAGGCGCCTGCAGACGGCCGAGCGGCTGAAGCAGCTGCACGCCATCGACGCGTCCAAGCTCGCCGGCATGGACCGGATCAACTACGACGTCGTGGACTATGTGACGACCGAGGACGCCGACGGCGCGCGGTTCCCCTACGTCGGGGCGCCCTATCCGATCACCCAGCTAACCGGCAGCTATCACGACTTCCCGGACTTTCTGGACAACCAGCACACGGTGGAGACCCGTGAGGACGCCGACGCCTATCTCGCGCGCCTCTCCGGGTTCGCCGCCCACCTCGACCAGGAGGCGGAGTCCGCCCGTCACGACGCGGCGCTGGGCGCGATCCCGCCGGACTTCATCATCGACAAGACCCTGCTAGAGATGCGCGCCTTCGTCGCCAACCCGACCGAGCGCGCCCCCTTGGTGGAGAGCCTGGCGCGCCGGGCCAAGGCCAAGGGCCTGACGGGCGACTACGCCGGCGAGGCGGGCCGGATCTACGAACAGCAGGTGCGCCCGGCGCTGGAGCGGCAGATCGCGCTCCTGACCGCGCTGCGGCCCCAGGCGACCCACGACGCGGGCGTCTACAAGCTGAAGGACGGCGAGGCCTTCTACGCCTACCGCCTGCGCTCTTCGACCACCTCGGACATGAGCCCGGAGGAGGTGCACAGGCTCGGCCTGGACCTCGTGGCCAGCCATTCCGCCCAGATCGACGCCATCCTGACGAAGCAGGGCCTGACCCAGGGCGCTGTGGGCCAGCGCCTGCGCCGCCTCTATGACGATCCGAAGTACCGCTACCCGAACACCGACGCAGGCAAGGAAAAGCTGATCGCCGATCTGAACGCCAAGGTCGCCGAGGTGACCGCGCGACTGCCCAGATACTTCGGCGCCCTGCCGAAGGCGCGGCTCGAGATCAAGCGCGTGCCCAAGAACATCGAGGCGGGCTCGCCGGGCGGCTATTACAACGGGCCGCCGCTCGATAACTCCCGCCCGGGCATCTACTGGATCAACCTGCGCGACACCGCCGAGGTCCCGACCTGGACGCTGCCCACCCTGACCTACCACGAGGGGATTCCCGGGCATCACCTGCAGATCGCTCTGGCCACCGAGGCGGGCGCGCTGCCGCTGCTGCGCAAGATGACCGGTTTCTCCAGCTACCAGGAGGGCTGGGCGCTCTACGCCGAGCAGCTGGCGGTGGAGATGGGTCTTTACGACCGCGACCCCCTCGGCCACGTCGGACAGCTGCACGACAGCATGTTCCGCGCCGTCCGCTTGGTGGTCGACACCGGCATGCACGCCAAGCGCTGGAGCCGCGAGCAGGCGATCAAGTACATGGTCGACGTGCTCGGCGACCAGGAGAGCTCCGCCGTCACCGAGATCGAGCGCTATGTGGTCTGGCCGGGCCAGGCCTGCAGCTACATGGTCGGGAAGCTGACCTGGCTCAGGCTGCGGGATCGGGCGCGCAAGGCGATGGGGCCGCGCTTCGACATCCGCCGCTTCCACGACGCGGGCCTGCTCTCCGGCGCCATGCCGCTGAAGGTGCTGGAGGCGCGGATCGACGGCTACATCCGGGGCGCCTGAGGGCGCGCGCGCCCCGGAGTGCGTTCCAGAGCGCCTTAGCGGCAGAGGGGCTCGGCCTGCGCGCCCCAGACGGCGGCCGCCGGGACCCACCCGCTCGCCTTGCCGGCGCGCAGCCGCAGCCAGGCGCCGTTTTGCGCGCTCACCTCCGCCAGGGCGCGCGGGGCGAGGCGGGCGGCGACGCGGCTCGGGGGCTTCGGCGCCTGCAGCAGGGCCAGCGGCGCGGGCCCGGGAGCCAACACGGTGCGCCTTAGGTCCACCATGCGCCGGTGCACCCAGGCCGCTCCGCCCTCCGGGTCGCAGACGCGCCGCCACTCGGCCGTCTCGGCCACCACCTGCACCGGCAGCCCCCGCACGCGATAGGTCCAGAGCAGGCGATAGTCGTCGCCCGGACCGCCGCGGGCGTTCACCTCGGCGAACTTCAGCGACGCCCAGCGCGGCACGGGCAGGCCCGAGGGCGTCGGCCGCCCCGGGGGCCGGACCGCCCCGGCGGGGACGCCGGTCAGAAGGACGCCTAGGGCGCACACCCCCGCCACGAGCCATTGGCGCGGGGTTGGCCCTTTGCTAAAGCCCTGAAAGGCGCCGTTCGCCGCATTCATCCGTTCACCTCGCTTCGCCGCCGAGCGCTCCTGAGGATGGCCCAAACAAGCATGGCGCAGTCCAAGCCCAAGGTCGTGGTCACCCGCAAGCTCCCCGACCCGGTGGAGGCGCGGATGCGCGAGCTGTTCGACGTGGAGCTGAACGCCTCCGACGAGCCCCTGACCTCCGAGCAGCTGATCGAGGCGGTGCAGCGCGCCCAGGTGCTGGTGCCCACCGTCACCGACCGAATCGACAGCCGCATTCTGGCCCGCGCCGGCCCGGACCTGAAGCTGATCGCCAACTTCGGCGCGGGCGTGGACAATATCGACGTCGCCACCGCCAACGCCCGCAACATCGTGGTCACCAACACCCCCGGCGTCCTGACCGAGGACACGGCGGACATGACCATGGCCCTGATCCTCGCCACCGCCCGCCGGGTGGTGGAAGGCGCCCAAGTGGTTCAGGGACACCAGTTCACGGGCTGGTCGCCCACCTGGATGCTCGGTCGCCGCATCTGGGGCAAGCGGCTGGGCGTCATCGGCATGGGCCGCATCGGCCAGGCCGTGGCGCGGCGCGCGCGGGCGTTCGGCCTGACCATCCACTACCACAACCGCCGCCCCGTCCAGCCCGCGATCTCAAGCGCGCTGGAGGCGACCTACTGGGAAAGCCTGGACCAGATGCTGGCTCGGGTGGACGTGGTCAGCGTCAACTGCCCGCATACGCCGGCGACCTTCCACCTGCTGTCCGCCCGCCGCCTGCGCCTGCTCCAGCCCCACGCCATCGTGGTGAACACGGCCCGCGGCGAGGTGATCGACGAGGCGGCGCTGGCCAACATGCTGGCGCGGGGCGAGCTCGCCGGCGCTGGCCTGGACGTCTACGAGCACGAGCCGCACATCAATCCCAAGCTTATGAAGCTGCCTAACGTCGTGCTCCTGCCCCACATGGGCTCCGCCACGGTGGAGGGCCGCATCGATATGGGCGAGAAGGTGCTGGTCAACATCAAGACCTTCCTGGACGGCCATCGGCCGCCGGACCGCGTCATCCCCGCCATGCTCTGAGCCGGGCGAGCGCGGCGGCTCAGAGCAGCGTCTGCTCGACCCGGGTCACTTCCGGCACGTAGTGCTTCAGCATGTTCTCCACCCCGTGCTTCAGGGTGGCGGAGGAGGACGGGCACCCGGCGCAGGCGCCGCGCATGTGCAGCCACACCACCCCTGTCTCCGGCTCGTAGCGGTCGAACAGGATATCGCCCCCGTCCTGGGCCACCGCCGGGCGGATGCGGCTGTCGAGCAGCTCCTTGATCTCCGAGACGATCTGGGCGGCCTCGCCCTCGTAGGTGATCGCGCCCGGCTCGGCGCCCGCCGCCGGCTGCATGAGGTCCGCGCCCGAGGCGTAGTGATCCATGATCGCCGCCAGCACCGGCGCCTTCAGCTGACGCCAGTCGAGCTCGCCCGCATGCTTGGTGACCGTCAGGAAGTCCGGCCCGAAGAAGACGCGCGCCACGCCGTCGATCTCGAACAGGGCGCGCGCCAGGGCCGACCCCTGCGCCTCCTCGCGGGAGCGGAACTCGTGCGCCTGGCCCGGGCCCGCCACCTCACGGCCGGGCAGGAACTTCAGAGTCAGGGGGTTGGGGGTCTGTTCGGTCTGGATGAACACGGGGCGGGTCCGATCTCTTCGGCGCCGACATGGACCCGCGCTCCCGGTTGCGCAAGTCTGAGTCGCATGGCTCGCGAATACAGTATTCAAGGGCCAGTTTGACGCACCCCCGTGCGGCGCATGGCGGCGTTTACCGGTCGTCCATCGATATGGGAAAGCATTCACGCATCGGCCGGGGGACATCGGCCTGCTCATTCGGAGAGGGGCCCCGGCCTCCATCGGGGACGTTGAACGCATGATCATTCGCCCTGAAGACATCGAGGCCGAACACAGGGCCGCCCTGGCGTCGCTGACGGACGTGCAGCGGCGCGCGCTCGATCGCGTGCGCGCCGCACGCCAGCGCACCAACTTCAATCACCGTCTGCCGCAGGAAAACCTGCGGGTGATCTTCGAGTCCGAAGCCGCCGAGCGCTCCTCGATGATGCGGATGGCCGCCGAGTAAACGCTCCCGGGTCGATGGCCGGCGAGTAACAGGTTTCGCATCGCCGGGTCGCGCGCTCTGCGCGGTCCGGCTCCCCTCCAAAGGGCGGGGCGGCGCCCGGATCTCCTGAACGGAGGCCCGGGCGCTGCTTTTCGCGCGGCCTTTTGCGCACGTCGCGCGTTGAGACCGCGATCTTGCCGGGGTAAGCGCCCGCATGGCCGACGCCGCCTTCCTCGCTGTCGACTGGGGCACCACGAACCTGCGCGCCTGGACGGTGGGGCGGGACGGCGCGCCCTTGCAGCACTGGGAAGCGCCCCTGGGCGTCGGGCGGCTGCCGCCGGGCGGAGCGGCTCAGGCCTTCCGCGAACAGGTGCGCCCCGCCCTCGACGCCCACGCCCTGCCGGCGCTCCTCTCCGGCATGATCGGCAGCACCCTGGGCTGGGTCGAGGTTCCCTACCTGCCCTGCCCGGCGGACGCGGAGACGCTCGCGCGGGGGCTCCGCCGCATCGAGGGCGAGGGAGCGCCCGTCTGGATCGTGCCGGGGCTGAAGGGCCCGGGGGTGGCCGGCACGGACGTAATGCGCGGCGAGGAGACCCAGATCATCGGCTGGCTGGCCGAAGACCCCGCCCGGCGGCAGGGACGCCGGATCGTCTGCCATCCCGGCACCCACGCCAAGTGGGCTCGGATCGAGGACGGCCGGATCGCGCGCTTCAACACGGTCATGACCGGAGAGCTGTTCGACGTCCTGTCGCGCCATAGCGTGCTGCGGACGGGCCCGGACGCGCAGGACAGCGACGAGGCCTTCGAGGCGGGGCTGACGGCCGCCGGCGACGGCTCTGCGCTCGCGGCGCGGCTGTTCTCGGCCCGCTCTCGCGTGGTTTCCGGCGAGATGCCCGGGGCTTGGGCGAACAGCTACCTCTCGGGGCTGCTGATCGGGGCGGAGGCGGCGTGCGCGCCTGCGCTGCTGGGCGCCGATCCCGACGAGCCCGTAGCGGTGGTGGGCGATCCGCGCCTGCAGCGTCTTTACCGCCGGGCGCTGGAGCGGGCGGGGCGCAAGGTGCAGACCTACTCCGGCGACGCCGCCTCGCTCAGCGGCCTGAACGCGCTCTGGCGCGAAGTGGGAGGAACGGCATGAACGTCCAGGACGCCCTTTCCGACATGCCCCTGGTGGCGATCCTCCGCGGCGTTCGCCCGGACGAGGCGCTGGCCGTGGCCGCAGCGCTGGCGGACGCCGGCGTGCGCGCGGTGGAGGTGCCGATGAACTCGCCGGAGCCCCTGGAGAGCCTCCGCCGCCTCGGCGAGCTGGCCGACCGGCTGGTCTATGGCGCAGGCACGGTGCTGGACGTCCCGACGGTGGACCGGGTGGCGGACCTCGGCGGGCAGATCATCGTCGCCCCCAACACCGACCCGGAGGTGATCGCCCGCAGCCTGGCCCGGGGGCTCGTGCCCATGCCGGGCTTCGGCACCGCGAGCGAGGCCTTCGCCGCGATCAGGGCCGGCGCGCGCTACCTGAAGCTCTTTCCCGCGGCGACCTATGGCGCGAACCACCTGAAGGCGCTCAAGGCCGTGCTCCCCTCGGACGCCGTGGTGCAGCCCGTGGGCGGGGTGGGCCCCGAGCAGATGGCGGAGTGGTGGGCGGCGGGCGCGCGGGGCTTCGGCGTCGGCGGCGAGCTCTACAAGCCCGGCATGGCGCCCGACGAGGTCGGGCGGCGCGCGGCCGCCCTCGTGGCGGCGGTGCGACGGCTGAACGCTGGCTGATCCGATCCTCAGTGCGGCCAGGTGCGCGCGCCGGCCTGCCCTCCTGCGGCCGCCGCGGACGCCTTGCCGGCGTCGCTGAGCAGATAGGCGAGGTTGGCGCGGGCGATCTCGGGGGGCAGGTCCTGGCGCATCAGGGCCTCGGCCTCCGCCGTCTTGCCCTGCAGGCCGAGCACCAGCGCCAGGTTCTGTCGCTCCTGCACGCCCGCCCCCGGCTGGCTCACCGCCTTGCGCAGCAGCTGCTCGGCGCCTGAGCGGTCGCCGTGCTGGGCCAGGAAGAGCGCCAGGTTGGACAGGATCGCCGGATTGTCGGGCGAAAGTTTCAGGGCCTGGTCGAAGGCCGCGGAGGCCTCCTGCGGGCGCTCGGCCTCGTTCAGCGCCACCCCCAGCAGGGAAAGGAAGCGCCAGTCCCGCGGCGCGGCGGCGGCGGCGCGTTTCAGCGGCTCGATGGCGTAGAAGGCTTGGCCGCCCTGGATCTCAGCGCGCGCGAGCTCCAGCGTCGCCTCGGGATCGTTCGGCTTGATGACCAGGGCGCGGCCGGCCACGTCCGCCGCCTCGATCGGCTTGCCGAGCCGGCGGAGCGCGCGGGCGAGACGGATGTCGGCCTCCACGTCGGAGGGGTCCAGCTCGGTCTCGCGGCCCCAGAAGGCGGCCTGGGCGAGGGGATCGAGGCGCTCGGCCGCGGCGCGCTCCTCCGGGCTGGCCTTGCGGGGAGGGGCGGCGGCGGGCGGGGCCGCGGTCCCCGGCGCGGCGGCTTGGCGGCAGAGGCGGAGGCGGCCGGGGCGGCGGTCGCAGCGGCGGGCTTGCCGCCGCCGAAGGGCCAGGCGGCGGCGGGGGGCGACGCGCCGAAGCTGAGCGCCAGGAGCGCGGTTGCGACGAAGGCGGGGTTGCGACACATGGGTCAGGCTTCCGGGAGGGACGCGCCGATCATGGCCGCGGCGCGCTCAATGAAGCGTTAAGCATGACGGCCCTGCCAACGGCGGAAGGAATCTCATCGGTGCTGCACGGCGTGTCCGACCCCTTGCTCCCCCACCCCGCCGCCGAGGGCGCGGTCGCCGTCCGGCTGGCGCTGGAGGGCGAGGGCGCCCTGGCCGGGCTGGCGGCCCCGCAGCGCGCCTTCGCCGCGGCGCAGGGCTTCTGCGGCAAGGCGGGGCAGCTGGTGCTGTGTCCCGGCGCGGAGGGCGCCCTCGAGCTCGCTCTGTTCGGCCTGGGCGGGCGGGCCGACGCCATGGCCGTGCGCGGGCTCGCCGCGCGCCTGCCGCCCGCCGTCTATCGCATCGCCTCCGCCCCGGAGGGCCTCGATGCGGAGCTGACCGCGCTCGCCTGGGCGCTCGGGAGCTACAGGTTCGACCGCTACAAGAAGGCGCCTGGCCAGCCCCGCGCGGAGCTGACGGTGGGCGCGGGCGTGGACCTCGAGGCCGTGCGGCGCCTCGCCCATGCCTGCCAGCTGGCGCGCGACCTGGTGAACACGCCGGCCAGCGACATGGGGCCGCTGCAGCTCGAGACCGTGGCCCGCGAGATCGCCGCCGCCCACGGGGCTGAGATCGCGGTCAGCCTCGGCGAGGACCTGCTCGCAGCCGGCTACCCCGCCGTGCATGCGGTCGGCCGCGCCGCCGACCCCGCCCGCGCGCCGCGCATGATCGAGCTCGCCTGGCGCGGGTCGGAGGCGGGCGACGCGGCGCCGCTGGTCGCCCTGGTCGGCAAGGGGGTCTGTTTCGACACCGGCGGCCTGGACCTGAAGACCTCCGCCGGCATGCGGCTGATGAAGAAGGACATGGGCGGGGCGGCGCACGCCTTGGCGCTCGGGCGGCTGGTGATGCAGGCGGACCTGCCGGTGCGCCTGGTCGTGCTCGTGCCGGCGGTGGAGAACGCGGTCTCCGGCGACGCCATGCGGCCGGGCGACGTGCTGGCCTCCCGCAAGGGGCTCAGCATCGAAGTCGGCAACACCGACGCGGAGGGCCGCCTGATCCTGGCCGATGCGCTCACCCGCGCGGGCGAGCATGCGCCGCAGCTGACGCTTGACTTCGCGACCCTGACGGGCGCCGCGCGCGTGGCGCTGGGTCCGGAAGTCCCTGCCCTGTTCAGCGACGACGAGGCGCTGGCGGCGGCGCTGATGGCGGCGGGCGAGGCGGTGCGCGACCCCCTGTGGCGGCTGCCCCTCTGGCCCGGCTACGAGGAGGCGCTCGACAGCGAGGTCGCCGACCTGAAGAACGACCCCGACGCCTGGGCCCAGGCGGGAGCGGTCGCCGCGGCCCTGTTCCTGAAGCGGTTCGCGCCCGAGACGGGGGCCTGGGCGCACATCGACCTGATGGCCTGGAACCCGCGCAATCGCCCGGGCTGGCCGGCGGGGGCCGAGGCCCAGACCCTGCGCGCCGCCTTCGCCCTGCTGCAGGCGCGCTATGGCGGAGGGGCGCGCGCGTGAGCGGGGACCCGCGCAACACCCTGGTGCTGGACGGCCTGGCGGACGCGCGGCTCCAGGGCGTGGTCGCGGCTCAGAGCTACCGTGCGACGACGCCGATGCAGGTCTCCGCCTCCGTCGCGCCGGTCCGCGCCGCCCCCGCTCCGGACGCCGAACAGCTCGACCAGGTCCTGTTCGGCGAGACGGTCGAGGTCCTGGCCGAGCGGGACGGCTTCGCCTTCGGCCAGGCGGCGCGGGACGGCTATGTCGGCTGGGTCGACCTGGAGGCCCTCTCCCAGCCGCCGCTGGCGCCCACCCATCGCGTGACGGCCCTTCGCACCTACGGCTTCTCGGAGCCCAGCATCAAGTCGGCGCCCGTGGGCCTGATCTCCCTGAACGCGCTGGTGACGGCGCAGGGCGAGGCGGACCGGTTCCTGCGCTGCGCCCGCTTCGGCTTCGTGCCGAGCGTCCACCTCGCCCCTGTGGGCGAAGCTTTCGAGACCGACCCGGCGGAGGCGGCCCTGCGCTTCCTGGGCGCGCCCTATCTCTGGGGCGGGCGGGAGAGCCTGGGGCTCGACTGCTCGGGCCTGGTGCAACAGGCGATGCTGGCCTGCGGCCGCGCCGCGCCGCGCGACAGCGACCAGCAGCAGGGGATCGGAACGCCGCTGCCCCCCGGTGCGCCGCTTAAGCGAGGCGACCTGGTGTTCTGGCGCGGCCACGTCGGGATCATGCTCGACCCTGAGACCCTGCTCCACGCCAACGCCTTCCACATGGCGGTCGCGCGCGAGCCCTTGGCCGAGGCCCGCGCCCGCATCGCCGCCGCCGGCGGGGGCGAGATCACCGCGCGCCGCCGGCCCTGACGCTGAAGGCCGCGCGTGCGCCGGACGGAATCGGACCATATGTGAGCCGTCCGACCTTCGATCTTCCCGAGAGCGAGCGCTTCCCATGGCCGAACCCCGTCCCGTCCGCGTGGCCATCATCGGCTCGGGCCCGGCGGGCTATACGGCCGCCATCTATGCCGCCCGCGCCTTGCTGAAGCCCGTGCTGATCTCCGGGCTTGAGCCGGGCGGCCAGCTCACCATCACCACCGACGTCGAGAACTATCCGGGCTTCGCCGACGTCATCCAGGGGCCCTGGCTGATGGACCAGATGCGCGCCCAGGCCGAGCACGTCGGGACCGAGATGATCAACGACGTCGTGATCGAGGCGGACCTCGCCAGCCGCCCCTTCCGCCTGCGCTGCGATTCCGGCGCGGAGTTCCTGGCCGAGACGGTGATCATCGCCACCGGCGCCCAGGCCAAGTGGCTGGGGCTGGAGAGCGAGCAGCGCTTCCGCGGCTTCGGGGTGTCGGCCTGCGCCACCTGCGACGGCTTCTTCTACCGCAACAAGGAAGTGGCGGTGGTGGGCGGCGGCAATACGGCGGTGGAGGAGGCGCTGTTCCTGACCACCTTCGCCCGCAAGGTGACCCTGATCCACCGCCGCGACGAGCTCCGCGCCGAGCGCATCCTGCAGGAGCGCCTGTTCGCCCACCCCAAGGTCGAGGTGATCTGGAACGCCGCCGTCGACGAGGTGCTGGGCACGCGCGACCCGCTGGGCGTCACCGGCGTGCGACTGCGCAACCTGGTCACGGGGGCGGCCTCGGAGCTCCGCGTGGACGGCCTCTTCGTCGCCATCGGCCACGCCCCGGCGTCGGGCCTGTTCAAGGGCCAACTGCCGATGGACGGGGCGGGCTACCTCAAGGTCGAGCCCGGGCGGACGGCGACGGCCGTCAAAGGCGTCTTCGCGGCGGGCGACGTGACCGACGACGTCTATCGTCAGGCGGTGACCGCCGCGGGCATGGGCTGCATGGCCGCGCTGGAGGCCGCGCGTCTGCTGGCCGAGGAGGACCACGCCCGCGCGCACCGCCCGCTGCCCCAGGCCGAGGCCGAAAAGATCGGGGTCTGGTGAGGGCCGCGCTCGCCGCCGCCCGGCCCCCGCCCCGGGGCTGTGGACAAGCGCGACCGATCGCCGCGAATCGGAGGTTTATGGCCGGTTAAAGGCGACGCTCTGTTGATTTTCGGCAACATCGCTGGCCAAAGTTCGCGCCGTGCGAGGCCGGGAGGGGAACCGTCCAAGCTCCAGCTTTCTGCGCCGACCGGGGCTCTCCGGAGGCGCGGGCGGCTGCCTCAGTACCCTGAGCATGACGAGCGCCATGTCCGAGTTCGACCCTCGCCAGCCTTCCCAACGCTTCGCCCCCGCCGTCCTGAGCGCCGCCGCCATCGCCGGCGCGGCGGGGATCGGCATCGCCCTGTCCAGCCTGCTCAACCCCGCGCCGCCGCCTGAGCCCAAGCTGCAGCAGCCCGTCGCCGTCCGCGCCGTGTGGCCGCCCAAGGCCGTGCACGTCGATCCGGGCCCTCTGACGGCGGTCATCCGCGTCGCGCCCGGCGAAACCCTCGAAGGGGCGCTGAAGCGCGCCGGCGTTATGGCGGGGGAGGCGCACGACGTCGTCCAGACCCTCGCCGACGCCATGGACATCGTGCACATCCGCGCGGGCCTGGCCCTTCGCGCCGCGATCCTGAAGCCGCGCGATCCCGCCGCCCAGCCCCGCCTGGTCAGCCTGAGCGTGCCGGTGGACGACATCACCACCTTGCACCTCTCCCGCCAGGCGGACGGCGGCCTGCAGCTGCGTCATGAGCGGGCGCCCGTCAAGGAAGAGCTGGCGGTGGCCGAAGGGCGCATGACCGGCTCCCTCTACGAGGCGGCGCTGCGCGCGGGCGCCGACAGCCGGATCGTGGCGGAGGCCGTGAAGCTGTTCGGCCACAAGCTCGACTTCAGCCGCGACCTGCACCCCAACGATCAGTTCCGCTTCGTCTTCGACCGCAAGCGCACGGCCAGCGGCAAGACCGTCCAGACGGGCGAGCTCCTCTATGCCGAGCTGGACGCCAAGGGGCGGACCACGCGCTTCTACCGCTTCGAGAGCGGCGGGAAGGCGGACTACTTCGACGAGGCGGGCCGGACCATCAGGGGCTTCCTGCTGAAGACGCCGGTGGACGGCGCGCATGTGACCTCCGGCTTCGGCTTCCGCCTGCACCCCATCCTTGGCTACGGCCGCATGCACCCCGGCATCGACTTCGGCGCGCCCTCCGGCACGCCGGTGTTCGCCGCGGGCGACGGCGTGGTGGCCGAGCTGAAGCGGGCCGGAGGGTACGGCAACTGGCTGAAGATCGCGCACTCGGGGGGGTGGGCGACGGGCTACGGCCACCTGCTCCGCTACGCCAAGGGCCTGCGGCCGGGCGCCCGGGTGCGCCAGGGACAGGTGGTGGCCTATGTGGGCTCCACGGGGCTCTCGACCGGCCCGCACCTGCACTATGAGATCTTCCACGGGGCCCAGAAGATCAATCCGCTGGGCGTGAAGGTTCCCCAGAGCGGGACCCTGGGCGGGCGGCAGCTGGCCGCCTTCCGCACCGCCAAGGCGCGCATCGACGCCCTGATCGCCCGCGCCGAGGCCAAGCCGGACTTCATCACCACCGCCCAGGCCGCAGTCGCCGATCGCCGCTCCTGAATGGGCGGGCGGCTTGCGGCGCCCCTGCCCTGGGCTATGAGGGGGCATGGCCCGCCCACAGCCCGTTTGCGACCTGATCGACGAGATCGCCCGCGCCTACGACCGCTCGGTCGCGGCCCTGAGGGACGCGCTCAACGCCTATCTGACGCGGGGCGTCCGGCCCGATCCGAGCGAGCGCGCCGCGGGCGCCTTCGCCTATCCTGAGCTGCGCGTCCTCTACGCCTCCGACGGCCCCGCGCCCCGGCTCGGTCGCGCCTACGCCCTGATCCGCCAGCCGGGCCTCTATGCGATCAGCCTGACCCGCCCGAACCTCTTTCGCGACTATCTCGCCGAGCAGCTGGAGCTCTTGATCCGCGACTATGGCGTGAGCGTCTCCATCGCCCGCTCGGCGCAGGAGATTCCCTATCCCTACGTGCTGGACGGGGCCGAGGATCTGCAGCTCGACGGGGCGCAGGCGGCGGACCTCGCGCGCTGGTTCCCCTCCACCAACCTCGCCCACATCGGGGACGAGATCGCCGACGGCGTCTTCTGGCCCGACCTGGAGGCCGCGCGGCCGCTCAGCCTGTTCGACGCCGCCCGTACCGACTTCTCCCTGGCCCGGCTCAAGCACTACACGGGGGCGCCGCCCGAGCATGTCCAGCAGTATGTTCTGTTCACGAACTATCACCGCTATGTCGACGAGTTTGTCCGCTGGGGCATCGCCGAACTGAAGCGCGATGCGGCCTATACGGGGCTGAGCTGCGCCGGCGGCGTCGTGGTCACGCGCGAGACCGAGGATGCGGAGAGCCGCGTCTCTGGCGCCGCGTGGCGTCGCCACCAGATGCCGGCCTACCACCTCATGCGCCCGGGCCGGCAAGGCGTCACCCTGGTCAACATCGGCGTGGGCCCCTCCAACGCCAAAACCATCACCGACCACCTGGCGGTGCTGCGGCCGCAGGCCTGGCTGATGATCGGCCACTGCGGCGGGCTCAGGCCTAGCCAGACCATCGGCGACTATGTGCTGGCCCACGCCTATCTGCGCGACGATCACGTGCTGGACGAGGTGCTGCCGCCGGAGATCCCGATCCCGCCCATCGCGGAGGTGCAGGTCGCCCTGAACGCGGCGGCGGAGGACGTCACCGGCGAGAGCGGCGAAGCGCTGAAGCGACGCCTGCGGACGGGCACGGTGGTGACCACGGACGATCGCAATTGGGAGCTGCGCTACACCTCCAGCGCGCTCCGCTTCAACCAGTCCCGGGCGGTGGCCATCGACATGGAGTCCGCCACCATCGCCGCCCAGGGCTATCGCTTCCGGGTGCCCTACGGCACCCTGCTGTGCGTCTCCGACAAGCCCTTGCACGGCGAGATCAAGCTGCCGGGCCAGGCGAACCTCTTCTACGAGCGGGCCATCGGCCAGCACCTGCAGATCGGGGTGGCGACGGCCAAGCTATTGCGCCAGGCGGGCCCGGCGCTGCATTCCCGCAAACTCCGCAGCTTCGACGAGCCGCCCTTCCGCTGAGCCCTCCCCTCGCGCGAAGGGGCGTTTCAGGCCTGCTACACGCCGCCGCGGCGGAAGCTTGGCCGCGCCATGCTAAGTCGCGCCCCGGGACTTGGGAGCTCCAGAACTTGGGGGCCCGGAACTTGGGGCGCAGGGCGTGACCACCGTTTCCTTCCGCACCGACCGCTTCGACATGAGCGGCGTGATCGAGCGCACCTTTTCGGCGATCGGCGCCAACTTCGTCCTGTTCTACGGCCTCTCCCTGCTGATCACCGGCGCGCCCTCGGCGATCTGGCGCGCGTGGCTGGCGAGCATTGGTCCGGGCGCGGACGATCGGCTGGGCCTCGCTTCGGTGCTGCTCGGGTTCCCGGGGCTCGTCCTTTACTTTGCCAGCGCCGGCGTGCTGCAGGGCGTGCTGGCCGCGGGCGTCGTCAGCCACCTCGATGAGCAGCCGGCCGAGCCGCTGGACCTGCTTCGCCGGGGCGGAGCGGTGCTGCTCCCCCTGGCCCTGCTCTCCAGCCTCATGGCGGTCGCCCTCGCCTGCGGTCTGTGCGCCCTGCTCGTGCCAGGCCTGGTGGTGCTCTGCGTCGGCGCGGTCGCCGTCCCGGCCCTGGCGGTCGAGGGCAAGGGCCCGCTCGCCGCACTGGAGCGCAGCCGGGCCCTCACCCGGCGACATCGCGCCTCCGCCCTGATGCTGGCGGCCATGTACGCCCTCTCCGCTTTCATCCTGACCGCGGCGACCGGGATCGTGGCGCGCCTGATCGCGCCGGGCGCCAGCCTCGCGGGCGGAGCGCCTCATGCGCTCGGCCTGGACGACCTGACATATCTCGTGGTCACCGAGGCCGTGTCGTCCTTCTTTACCCTGATCGGCGCGGTCGGCGTCACCTCCCTTTACTTCGAGCTCCGCAGCATGAAGGAGGGCGTCCGCATCGAGCAGCTCGCCCGCCGGGCCGCCGCCGCCTCGCCGGGCGCCCCGACCGGCGCCGCCTGAGGCGATTGCCGCACTGCAACATCGAGACTAGCGTAGGCGTTCACCCCTCCTGACGAGGAGCCGTCGCCCATGCCCGACTTCCAGCACGCACCCGATGCGCCCTGGATCTTCCGCACCTACGCGGGGCATTCCACGGCGGCGAAGTCCAATGCGCTCTATCGCGCCAACCTCGCGCGGGGACAGACGGGGCTCTCCATCGCCTTCGACCTGCCGACCCAGACGGGCTACGACCCCGACCACGTGCTGGCCCGGGGCGAGGTGGGCAAGGTCGGCGTGCCGGTCAGCCACCTCGGCGACATGCGGGTGCTGTTCGAGGGCATCCCGCTCGCCCAGATGAACACCTCCATGACGATCAATGCGACGGCGGCGTGGCTGCTGTCGCTCTACGTCGCTCTGGCGGAAGAACAAGGCGCCGATCCGAAGTCGCTGCAAGGCACCACCCAGAACGACTTGATCAAGGAGTACCTTAGCCGCGGGACTTACATTTTCCCGCCCGAGCCGTCGCTGCGGCTGATCTCCGACATGATCGCCTGGTGCTATGTCGAGACGCCCAAATGGAACCCCATGAACGTCTGCAGCTATCATCTGCAGGAGGCGGGCGCGACGCCGGAGCAGGAGCTGGCGTTCGCCCTGGCGACGGCGATCACCGTGCTCGACCGGGTCAAGGCGTCCGGCCAGGTCCCCGACGAGGACTTCGCCACCGTCGCCTCGCGGATCAGCTTCTTTGTCAACGCGGGCGTGCGCTTCGTCACCGAGCTCTGCAAGATGCGCGCCTTCACCGAGCTTTGGGACGAGCTGCTGCGCGACCGCTACGGCGTGGCCGATCCCAAGGCGCGGCGCTTCCGCTACGGCGTGCAGGTGAACAGCCTCGGCCTCACCGAAAACCAGCCGGAGAACAACGTCTACCGCATCCTGATCGAGATGCTGGCGGTCACCCTGTCGAAGTCGGCGCGCGCGCGCGCGGTGCAGCTGCCCGCCTGGAACGAGGCCCTGGGCCTGCCCCGCCCCTTCGACCAGCAGTGGTCGCTGCGCATGCAGCAGATCCTGGCCTACGAGACGGACCTGCTGGAGTTTGAGGACCTGTTCGACGGCTCTCACGTCGTGGCGGCCAAGGTGGAGCAGCTGAAGGCCGCCGCCCGCGCGGAGCTCGCGCGCATCGACGCGGCGGGCGGGGCGGTCGCCGCGGTGGACGCGATGAAGGCGGCGCTGGTCGCCTCCAACGCCGCCCGGGTGCGCGCCATCGAGACCGGCGAGCGGGTCGTGGTGGGCGTGAACCGCTGGACGGAGGCGGAACCCTCGCCCCTCTCCGCGGGCGAGGGGACCATCGAGGTGGTCGACCCCGCGCTGGAGCTCGACGTGGTCGCCAAGCTCCGCGCCTGGCGCAGCGCCCGCAACGGCGCCGCCGCCGAAGCGGCCCTGGCCGAGCTGCGCACCGCCGCGCGCGAAGGGCGCAATGTGATGCCGCCCTCCATCGCCTGCGCCAAGGCCGGCGTGACCACCGGAGAATGGGCCGGGGCCCTGCGCGAGGTGTTCGGCGAGTACCGCGGCCCGACCGGGGTGGCGGTGGTGGTCTCGACCGGCGGGGCGCAGGACCTGGAAGCGGTCCGCGCCGAGGTGGAGCGGGTCTCCCGTGCGCTCGGCCGCACCCTGACGTTCCTTGTCGGCAAGCCGGGGCTGGACGGGCACTCGAACGGCGCCGAGCAGATCGCCACCCGCGCCCGCGCCGTCGGCATGGAGGTGGTCTACGACGGCATCCGCTGCACGCCCCTGGAGATCGTGCGCCGCGCCCGCGAGACCCGCGCCCATGTCGTGGGGCTTTCGATCCTGTCCGGCAGCCATGTGGAGCTGGTGCGCGAGGTCGTGCGCCTGATGCGCTCAGAGGGCCTGGACGCGCCGGTGGTGGTGGGCGGGATCGTGCCGCCCGAGGACGCGCTGGTGCTGAAGCAGATGGGGGTCGCCCGGGTCTACACGCCCAAGGACTTCCACCTGACCGGGATCATGGCCGACATCGTCGCCGTGGCCGAGCGCGCCGCCCTCGAAGCCGCCTGAGCGACCCCGCGAGCGGCGCGCCTGGGCTCTATTCGGCCGCCATCAGCTCCGGACGGGCGAGGTTGCGCAGCACGAAGGGCATGACGCCCCCCGCGCGATAGTAGTTCAGCTCCGTGTCCGTATCGATCCTGCAGGTGGCCGGGAAGCGCGCCACCTTGTGGTCGGAGGGACGGAACAGCTCGACATAGAGGGTCATGCGCGGACGCAGCCGATCCAGGCCGCGGATCGAGATGATCTCCTCGCCGGTCAGGCCCAGACGCGGCCAGCCGTCCACCTGGAACTGCAGGGGAAGCACGCCCATGCCGACGAGGTTGGAGCGGTGGATGCGCTCGTAGCTCTCCGCGATAACCGCCCGCACGCCCAGCAGGCGCGTGCCCTTGGCCGCCCAGTCGCGGGACGAGCCCGTGCCGTATTCCTTGCCGGCGAAGATCACCAGCGGCCGGCCCTCGGCCTGATACTTCATCGCCGCATCGTAGATCGGCATCACCTGGCCCGAGGGATAGTGCCGGGTGACTCCGCCTTCGATCTCCGGCGTCATGCGGTTGCGGATTCGGATGTTGGCGAACGTGCCGCGCATCATGACTTCATGGTTGCCGCGCCGCGCGCCATAGGAGTTGAAGTCTTCCACCGGGACCTGGTGCTGCAGCAGGTACTCGCCTGCGGGCGAGTTCTTGCGGATGTTGCCGGCGGGCGAGATGTGGTCGGTGGTGATGCTGTCGCCGAAGATCGCCAGCACGCGGGCCTCGCGCACGTCGGTGACCGGGGCGGGCTCCATGGTCAGGCCGTCGAAGTAGGGCGGGTGCTGGACATAGGTCGAGCCTGCGTCCCAGGCATAGGTCTCGCCGCCTGCGACCTCGATCGCCTGCCAGTGCGCGTCGCCCTTGAACACGTCGGCGTAGCGCTTGCGGAACAGCTCGCCGGAGACGAACGCGCGCTGAATCTGGGCGATCTCGTCGTTGGTGGGCCAGATATCCTTCAGGAACACCGGCTGGCCGTCGGCGCCCTCGCCGAGGGGCTCGTTGCGCAGGTCCTTCAGCATGCTGCCGGCCAGGGCATAGGCGACCACCAGCGGCGGCGAGGCCAGGTAGTTGGCGCGCACGTCCGGGTTCACGCGACCTTCGAAGTTGCGGTTGCCCGACAGCACGCTCACAGCGACCAGATCGCCGGCGTTCACCGCCGCGCTGATCGGCTCGGGCAGGGGGCCGGAGTTGCCGATGCAGGTGGTGCAGCCGTAGCCGACCAGATTGAAGCCCAGGGCGTCCAGATCCGCCTGCAGCCCCGAGGCGGCCAGGTAGTCGGTCACCACCTTCGACCCGGGGGCGAGGGAGGTCTTCACCCAGGGCTTCACCTTCAGCCCCTTGGCGTGCGCCTTGCGCGCCAGCAGTCCCGCCGCGATCAGGACGCTGGGGTTGGAGGTGTTGGTGCAGGAGGTGATCGCCGCGATCACCACGTCGCCGTCGCCGAGATCGGTGTCCGAGCCCTGGACGGGGACGCGGGGCGCATCCGCCGGACGGCCGAACTCCCCGGTCAGGGCGGTGCGGAAGGCGCTCGCAGCCTCCGACAGCAGCACGCGGTCCTGGGGTCTCTTGGGCCCCGCCAGCGAACTCTCGACGGTGAAGAGGTCCAGCTCCAGCGTGTCCGTGAAGACCGGCTCGGGGGTGTCCGCGTCGATCCACAGGCCCTGCGCCTTCGCATAGGCCTCGACCAGGGCGACGCGCGCCTCGCTGCGGCCGCTCTCGCGCAGATAGGCCAGCGTCGCGGCGCTGACCGGGAAGAAGCCGCAGGTCGCGCCGTACTCGGGGGCCATGTTGGCGATGGTCGCCTGGTCCTCGAGCGTCAGGCTCTGCAGGCCCGGGCCGAAGAACTCGACGAACTTGCCCACCACGCCCTTCTTGCGCAGCATCTGGGTCACGGTCAGCACCAGGTCGGTGGCCGTCGCGCCTTCCCTCAGGGCGCCGGTGAGGCGAAAGCCGATCACCTCGGGGATCAGCATCGGGATCGGCTGGCCGAGCATCGCCGCCTCCGCCTCGATGCCGCCCACGCCCCAGCCCAGCACGGCCAGGCCGTTGATCATGGTGGTGTGGCTGTCCGTGCCGACCACCGTGTCCGGAAAGGCGAGCGTGCGCCCGTCCTCCGCCTCGCTCCAGACGGTCTGGGCGAGGTACTCCAGGTTCACCTGGTGGCAGATTCCCGTCCCGGGGGGCACGACGCGGAAGTTGCGGAACGCCGAAGAGCCCCAGCGCAGGAACCGGTAGCGCTCGCTGTTGCGCTCATATTCCTTCTCGACGTTGCGCTCGAAGGCGTCGGGGCGGCCGAACACGTCCACCATCACCGAGTGGTCGATCACCAGGTCGACGGGGTTCAGCGGGTTGATCTTGGCCGGGTCGGCCTTCAGCGCGGTCATGGCGTCGCGCATGGCGGCGAGGTCGACCACCGCCGGCACGCCGGTGAAATCCTGCATCAGCACGCGGGCGGGGCGGAAGGCGATCTCGTGCTCGATCTTGCCCCTGTGCTCGGGGAAGGCCGCCACGGCGCGGATGTCCTCGGCCTGGACGGTGGGCCCCTCGTTGCGGAGCAGGTTCTCCAGCAGGATCTTCAGGGTGACCGGCAGGCGGGAGACGCCGGTAAGCCCCCCTTCCTCTGCGGCGGCGAGGCTGTAATAGGCGTAGGTCTGGTCGCCCACCGTCAGGTCGCGGCGGGTGTTGAAGGTGTCTTGGGACGGCATGGTGGTCGCTCTCCATCTGAGCGGGCTCGCGCGCAGAGCCGGGGGACACACAGCGTCACCTGGCGCGCGGCGGTGGACCCGCGGGGCGAGGCGCTGTCTAGCGCCGCAATCCTTGCCGGTCCATGTCGATCGGTCCGCTCAACCTGTTGCGGCCGCGCCCGCGTGATCGCACGCCTGCAGGTGCGGGATCTCGCCCTGGTGCGAGGCGGGCGGCGGCTGTTCGAGGGGCTGAGCTTTCAGGTCGAGGCCGGGCAGGCCGTCGCGGTCGTGGGCGCGAACGGGGCCGGCAAGACCTCGCTGCTGCGCGCCATCGCGGGCCTGCTCATGCCCGCGGCCGGGACGATCGGCTTCGGCGAGGTCGCGCCCGAGGAGGCGCAGGCGCGCGGCCTGCACTGGCTGGGCCACGCCGATGGCCTGAAGGGCGGGCGCACGGCGGGCGAGGAGCTCGCTTTCTGGGCGACCTGGGCGGGCGGCGAGGCTAAGGCGCGCGCTGCTGAAGCGCTGGATCTTCAGCGCCTCCTGCCGCTGGAGGTGCGCCGCCTGTCGGCCGGCCAGAGGCGGCGGCTGGCGCTCGCCCGGCTGATCGCCGCGCCGCGCCCTCTGTGGCTGCTGGACGAGCCCATGGCCCCCCTCGACGCGGCCACCCGCACCAGCTTCGGCGCGCTGATGGCGGCGCATCTCGCTGGCGGCGGCCTGGTCGTCGCGGCCGTGCACGATCCCCTGCCCGTGCCCGCGCAGGAGGTCCGTATCGGATGAGCGGCCTTTTGGCGCTCTATCGCCGGGAGCTGGGGCTCGCCTGGGGACGCGCCGGCGGGCCGCTGTTCGCCGCCGCCTTCTACGCCGGGTTCGCGACCTTGCTGCCGCTGGCGGCCGGGCCTGCGCCGGAGCACCTGGCGGCGCTGTCGCCTGGCGTAGCCTTCGCCGCCCTGGCCCTGACCTCGCTCCTGTCGCTGGAGCGCCTGTTCGAGCGCGACTTCGAGGACGGGCGCTCGATCTGCTGGCGCTCGGGCCGGCGCCGCTGGAGGCGGTCTGCGCCGTGAAGGCGCTGGCGCACTGGACGGCCGCCGGCCTGCCCCTGGCCCTGCTCGCGCCGGTGATCGCGACCGGCTTGGGGCGCCCCTGCGCCTGGCGGGGCTGGAGGTCGCGACCGCCCTGGCCGGGGGCCTCGCGTTCGCGCACCTGGGCGGCGCAGGGGCAGCCCTGGGGCTCGGCGCGCGGCGCGGCGGCCTGCTCGTCGCCGTGCTGGTCCTGCCGCTCTTCGTGCCGCCGGTGGTGTTCGGCGCCGGCGCGCTTTCGGCCTACGCCCAGGGCCTGCCCTGGACGGCAGGGGCGGCGTACCTGGCGGCCTACAGCCTGGCGGCGGTGGCGCTGACGCCCTTCGCCATGGCCGCGGCGGTGCGCAACGCGCTCGGCTGACCCCGCCTTCAGCGCGACTCGAGCTTTGCGCGCAGCCGCCGGGTGGCGTCGCGCCGCACGCGGGCGTCGTGCAGTTCCTGGCGCGCCTTGAACACCGCCCCAAGCAGCAGGCCGGCGCCGAACAGCACCCCCGCCGTGATCTCCGGGTGGGTCTGGGCGGCCAAATAGAGCGACGTCTTGCGCACCACCGCATAGGGTGCGCGCTCCCGCAGGTCCTTGCCAGGCGCCCGCAGCGCATCGGAGTCCCGCTTGTGGTTAGACTTGCGGTCCCGCGTCAGGATCGGCGCCGCCCAGGCCATCACCGGCTCCGCCAGGTGCGGCGCCAGCCCCACGCTCAGCGCCAGCGCCCGCCCGCCGAACCCGACCGTGAGCTCGCGCACCCTGTGCTCCGCCGCGTGCAGGATCGCTTCGGCCACGAGCGGCGTGGCGTAGACCGGCGGCGGGTTGGTCGGCGGCTGGCCGGTGAGGTTGTGGGCGTGCTCCTTGTAGGGCGTGTCGATGGCCGAGGGCTTGATCAGGGTGATCCGCACCTTGGGCGCGCTGCGGCGCGTCTCGGAGCGCAGCGCATTGGTGAAGCCCTTCAGGGCGTGCTTGGACGCGCAATAGACGCCCTGCAGCGGGATGGTGACGTCGGACAGCACCGAGCCGACGTTGATCAGGGCCCCGCCGTCCTCGCGCGTGCGCAGGTGCTCGAGCGCGGCCAGCGAGCCGTAGACCGCGCCCCAGTAGTTGGTGTCGAACAGCCGGCGCTGGTCGTCGATGGGCGTGTCCTCGATGCGCCCATAGATCGAGACCCCGGCGTTGTTCACCCAGGTGTCGAAGCCGCCGAAGGCCGCGAGCGCGCGCGCCGCCAGCGCCTTGACCTCCGCCTCCACGCCCACGTCGCAGACCACCGTCTCCACCGCCGCGCCGCGCGCGCGCAGCTCCTCTCCGAGCAGGGTGAGCGCCTCGGCGTTGCGGGCGGCCAGCACCAGCTTCGCGCCCCGGGCGGCGGCCTGGCGCGCGGTCGCAAGCCCGATGCCGGAGGTCGCGCCCGTGATCACCATGACCTGCGCGCTGAGCGGCTTGATCGACTTCGGCATGGGCGAGACTCTCGGAGCTAGTACGGGGAAAGGGGGCGGGGACGAAACAGCAAGGCTTGCGCCGCGGTTCCTCGCGTCCAGGGTCGAAGGCGAGGCGAGGCGGCCTTGCGCGCCTCAGGCCGGGAACTCCTCCGTGTCCACGGTGGACTGGGCGGCGGCGGCGTAGCGGGGACCGCGGACCGCCTCGGGGGTGAAGAGCGCGTCGAGCCGGGCCAGGACCTCGGGCGCGAGGGTCACGTCGGCGGCCTCGGCGTTTTCCTCAAGGTGGTCGAGGCGCGCGGTGCCCGGGATCGGGATCACGTGCGGCCCCCGAGCCAGGACCCAGGCGAGGGCCAGCTGGGCGAGGGTGCAGCCGGCGTCCGAGGCGATCTCGCGGAACTGCGCCAGCAGGCGCAGGTTCGCCGCCAGGTTCTCCCCCTGGAACCGGGGCATGGACGCCCGGATGTCGTGCTTGGGGAAGCTCGCGTCCGCGCCGAACGCGCCGGCGAGGAAGCCACGCCCGAGCGGCGAGAAGGCGACGAAGGCCACGCCCAGCTCCCGGCAGGCCTCGAGCACCGCGATCTCAGGGTTGCGGGTCCAGAGCGAATACTCCGACTGCAGGGCCGTGATAGGATACTCCCGGTGCGCCCGCCGCAGGGTCTGCGCGCCCACCTCCGAGAGGCCGACGCTGCGGATCTTGCCCTCCCGCACCAGATCGCCCAGCGTGCCGACGCTGTCCTCGATGGGCGTGCGCCGGTCCCAGCGGTGCAGATAGTAGAGGTCGATCACCTCGACCTGCAGCCGGCGCAGACTGTCCTCGCAGACGGCGCGGATCGCCGAGGGGCGGCCGTCGATCTCGCGCCGGCCGTCCTCAGTTAGGCGGATGCCGCATTTGCTGGCCAGGGTGAAGGCGTCTCGCCGGGCCTTCAGCGTGCGCCCGATCAGGGTCTCGTTGGCCCCGTCGCCATAGAGCGCCGCCGTGTCCAGAAAGGTGTAGCCGAGGTCGAGCGCCCGGTGCAGCACCGCAGCCCCGGTCTCCGGGTCCGGCGGCGCGCCGTAGGCGTGGCTCAGGCTCATGCAGCCGAAGCCGATCTCCGAGACCTGGAAGGGACCGAGGGCGCGCGTCTTCATGGGCATGGGCGAGGGGCTCCGGCGATGGCGCGTCGTTCATAACCGTCGGAAGCGGATCGTGCCTACCGCCCCCGCCATGTTGTGGGCCGCGCTGAGGGCCACTACGGTCCGCGCCTCGCGACACGGAGCCGCTACGGACGCGCCATGGACGACGAACGCCGAACCTTCACCGACGAGGAGGCCCTGGCCTTCCACCAGTTCCCGACCCCCGGCAAGATCGGCGTGCGCGCCACCAAGCCGATGGCGACCCAGCGGGACCTTAGCCTGGCCTATTCGCCGGGCGTCGCCGTGCCGGTGCAGGCCATCGCCCGCGATCCGGACCTCGCCTACGACTACACCTCCAAGGGCAATCTGGTGGCGGTGATCTCCAACGGCACCGCCATTCTGGGGCTGGGCGACCTCGGCGCCCTGGCGTCCAAGCCGGTGATGGAGGGCAAAAGCGTCCTGTTCAAGCGCTTCGCCGACCTCGATTCCATCGACGTGGAGGTTTCGTCCCGGGACGCGGACGAGATCATCACGGTGGTCCGAAACATCGGGGTCAGCTTCGGCGGCATCAACCTGGAGGATATCAAGAGCCCCGACTGCTTCCGCATCGAGACGGAGCTGCAGGCGGCGCTGGACATTCCCGTCTTCCACGACGACCAGCACGGCACGGCCGTGATCACCGCGGCGGGGCTGATCAACGCCTGCCGCATCACCGGGCGGGACATCGGCGACGTGCGCGTGGTGCTGAACGGCCCGGGCGCGGCGGGCATCGCGACCCTGGAACTCATCAAGGCGATGGGCGTGAAGCCCGAGAACTGCATCGCGGTGGACCGCAAGGGCGTGCTCTATCGCGGCCGCACCGAGGACATGAACCAGTGGAAGTCGGCCCATGCGGTCGACACGCCGCACCGCACCCTGGCGGAGGCGCTGAAGGGGGCGGACGTCTTCATCGGACTGTCGGTGAAGGGGGCGCTCACCGCCGAGCTGGTCAAGACCATGGCCGACCGGCCGATCATCTTCGCCATGGCCAACCCGGACCCCGAGATCGCGCCCGAGGAGGCCAAGGCCGCGCGTCCGGACGCCATCGTGGCCACCGGGCGGTCGGACTATCCCAACCAGGTCAACAACGTCCTGGGCTTTCCCTACATCTTTCGCGGGGCGCTGGACGTGCGCGCCCGCAGCGTGAACCACGAGATGAAGATCGCCTGCGCCGAGGCCCTGGCCCGGCTCGCGCGCGAGGACGTGCCCGACGAGGTCGCCGCCGCCTACCACGGGCGCAGGCTGAGGTTCGGGCCGGACTACATCATCCCGAGCCCCTTCGACCCGCGGCTGATCTGGTACGTGCCGCCCTTCGTGGCCAAGGCGGCGATGGACACCGGCGTGGCGCGGCGGCCGATCGAGGACATGGACGCCTATCGCGCCCAGCTGGCCCGCCGGCTCGATCCCGCCGCCGCCTTCGTCCAGAAGATCACGGGCTCCGTCCAGGCCGCGCCGTCCAAGCGGATCGTCTTCGCCGAGGGCGAGGAGCCGGCGGTGATCCGCGCCGCCTACGCCTTCCAGAGCCAGGGGCTCGGCCGCGCCATCCTGTGCGGGCGGGAGGAGCTGGTGAAGGCCAATATGCGCGACGCCGGCCTCGACCCCGCCGAGGCGGACATCGAGATCGTCAACGCGCGCCTGTCGGAGCGCAACGCCGACTACGTCGACTTCCTCTACAAGCGGCTGCAGCGCTCAGGCTATCTGCGGCGAGACGTGCAGCGTCTGGTCAACCAGGACCGCAACTCCTTCGCCGCCGCCATGGTCGCCGCCGGCGAGGCGGACGGGATGGTCACCGGCGTGACCCGGGCCTTCGACGTGGCGCTGGAGGAGGTGCTGCGGGTGATCGGGCCTACGCCGGGGGGGCGGGTCATGGGCCTGTCGGTGGTCCTGGCGCGCGGGCGCACGCTCTTCATCGCCGACACCACCGTCACCGAGATGCCGGACGCCGCGGAGCTGGTAGAGATCGCCATCGAGGCGGCGGCGGCGGTCAAGCGGCTGGGCTATACGCCGCGGGTCGCCTTCCTGTCCTACTCGACCTTCGGAAACCCCCGCGGGCCCCGCGGCGAGAAGGTGCGCGAGGCCGTGGCTCTGATGGACCGGCGCGGCGTCGACTTCGAGTACGAGGGCGAGATGCCGCCCGACGTGGCGCTCGATCCCCTCGGCCGCGCCAACTACCCCTTCTCGCGACTGACCGAGCCGGCCAATGTGCTGATCATGCCCGCGATCCACTCCGCCTCCATCGCGACGCGGCTGGTGCAGGCGCTAGGCGGGGCCACGGTGCTCGGGCCGCTACTGGTCGGGCTCTCGCGGCCGGTTCAGATCTGCCAGCTGAGCGCGGGCGTCTCGCACATCCTCATCATGGCGACGCTCGCGGCCTACGACGTGCGGGCGGACAGCGGCAGGCCGGAGGCCTGACGGCGGCGCTCCGCCCAGGCCAGCGCCAGGATCAGCAGCAGGGCCGGCGCGCCCGCCGCCGCCGCCGCGATCCCGAAGTAGGTCGCATAGGCGTGGGTCAGGTCGCGCCCGCCCCGCGCCAGGCCCTTCACCCACTCGCCGGAGAAGCCCTTCAAGAACTTGCCCGTCCAGGCCAGGGCGGAGGTCAAGAGCGCGTACTGGGTGGCGGTGTAGCCCAGGTTGGTCAGAGTCGAGATATAGGCCACCAGCGCCAGCCCGGCGAAGCTCATGCAGAAGTCGTCCAGCCCCATGATGACGCTGAAGACCCTCGGGTCAGGGCCGGTCCAGGCCAGGATGGCGAAGCTCGCGACGGCGATGGGCTGCAGGATCGCGCCCAGGATCAGCGTCGGCATGTGGCCGAACCTGGCCCCGAACAGCCCCGCCGCGGCGATCCCCAGCATGGAGGTCGCGATCCCGACGGTCAGGCGCACGCTGGCGACCAGCGGCTTGGCCAGGCCCACCTGGACGTAGAACGGGTTGATCACCGGTCCTCGGAGATAGTCGCACAGGTGATAGGTCGTCACCGCCAGAAGGATCAGCAGGGCGATGGGGCCCAGCGTGCGGAAGAAGGCCACGAACGGCCCGACCACGGCGTCGACGACCCGCATCGGGCTGAAGCCGGTTAAGGCCCTGGCCTTCGAGGCCTGCTCGGCGCGGGCCGGCTCGCGCGCCGCCAGGGTGCAGCCCAGGCCCACGACCATGAGCGCGGCGAACATGGCGTAGGACAGCGGCCAGCCCAGGCCCGCGGCGATGAACAGCACGACCGAGCCGGTCAGGATCAGGACCACGCGATAGCCCAGGGAGTAGGCGCTGGTCAGGAGCTCGAGGTCGGCGGCGTCCTCGGCGGTTTCGATGCGCCAGGCGTCGATGACCGTGTCCTGGGTCGCCGCGCCCAGCGCCGCCAGCACGCCGAAGCCGACCAGGGTGGCCAGGCCGTGGCGCGGATCGCTGGCCGCCATGCCCGCCAGCCCTAGCAGCACCAGGATCTGGGAGCCCAGCATCCATCCGCGCCGGCGCCCCAGCCGGCCCAGCCCCGGCAGGGTCAGGTTGTCGACCACCGCGCCCCAGAGGAACTTCAGCGAGTAGGTGAGCCCGATCCAGCTTGCAAAGCCGATCACGGCCAGGTCGACGTGGGCGTCCCCCAGCCAGTAGTTCAGGGTGTTGCCAACGAGCAGGAAGGGCAGGCCCGACGAGAACCCCAGGCCCAGCATGATGGCGACCTTGGGCCGGCGAAGCTCTCGGAGCACCTCCAGCGTCGTGCGGCGCTTGCGGGCGGGGGGCACGGCGGGGGCGCGGGCGCGGTCGCGTGATCCAGGGTCGCCTCGCCGCCGCTCATCCGATCGCCTCCGCTCGACGCAAGGCAGGGTGGCGCGTTCGCAGGGACGGTCAAGGGCGAGGCGGGCGCCTCAGACCATCAGCCGCTCCAGCACGGCGTTCAGCACCAGCCGTCCTGCGCGCGTGGCCCTGAGCGCCTCGGCCCCGGGCGCGACAAGGCCGGCCTCGGCCAGCGCCTGGACCCGCGGGTGCGACGGCGTGAGCGAGAGCGCCGCGAGCGCGCTCCAGGGCGCGCCCTCCTCGGTGCGCAGGCCCATCATCAGCCGTTCCTCCGCCACGGCCTGCGACGTCAGGACCTCGCCGGCGCCGCCCCAGCCCAAGCCCGTCCGCTCCACCGCGGCCAGGTAGTCCGCGATCCCCGGAGCCGCCGCCGTCGCGGTGCGGCCGCCGTCGAGGTCCAGCCGCCCGTGCGCCCCGGGCCCCACGCCGGCATAGGCCCAGCCCCGCCAGTAGGCGAGGTTGTGTCGGGACCGCGCGCCCGCCCCCCGGGCGTGGTTGGAGACCTCGTAGGCGTCGAACCCGCGGCGTTCGAGCACGGCCTGCGTCGCTTCGTAGAGCTGGGCCGCGAGCTCCGCATCGACCGGCGTGAAGCGCCCCCGGCCGACGGCGCGGTGAAAGGCGGTGCCGGGCTCGATCGTCAGCTGGTAGGCGGACAGGTGCTCGGGACCGAGCTCGTCCGCGGCGCGCGCCAGGGTCTCGGTCCAGGCCTCGGGCGTCTGGCCCGGCAGGGCGTAGATCAGGTCGAGAGACAGGCGCGGGAACAGCGCGGCGGCCAGGCGGGCCGCCCGTATCGCCTCGTCCGCGCCGTGGTTGCGCCCGAGGAAGCTCAGGCTCGCATCGTCGAGCGCCTGCACCCCCAGCGACAGCCGCTGCACGCCGGCGGCCCGCAGCCCGGCGAACCGGCCCGCCTCCGCGTCGGTGGGGTTGGCTTCAAGGCTGATCTCAAGCGCCTCGTCGGAGGTCCAGGCGGCGCGGGCCGCGGCGATGATCTCCGCCGCCCAGACGGGCGCCATCAGCGAGGGCGTGCCGCCGCCGAAGAAGATCGAGGTCAGCCGCATGGGCCCGGTCAGGCGGGCGTGGGCGGCGATATCGGCGACGATGGCGCTGGCGAGCTGCGCCTGCTCCTGCCGCCGACCCCGGTCGCGCACGACGTTGAAGTCGCAATAGGGGCAGACGCGGGCGCAGTAGGGCCAGTGGACGTAGAGCGCCAGGGGCCGCAGCCCGCCGGGCGGGGCGTCGGTCAAAAGAGCGCCGCCTTCAGCTTCTCGAAGGCCCGCGCCCGATGGCTGACCGCGTGCTTGGCCGCGGGCTCCATCTCGCCGAAGGTCTGCTCGCCCCCGTCCGGCACGAAGATCGGGTCGTAGCCGAAGCCGCGCTCGCCCCTCGGCGGAAACCGCAGCGCGCCCGCGACACGCCCCTCCACCACCACGCACGGCCCCTGCGGCCAGGCGACGGCCAGGGCGCTCGTGAACGCGGCGGCGGAGGTCTTCAGGCCCTGCTCGGCGAGCAGCGCCTCGATCCGGCGCATGGCGGCGCCAAAGTCCCGCGGTTGGCCGGCCCAGCGCGCGGAGTAAACGCCCGGCGCGCCCGCCAGCGCCGCTACGGACAGCCCGGAGTCGTCGGCGAGGGCGATCAGGCCCGAGGCGTCCGCCGCCGCCCGCGCCTTGAGCACCGCATTGCCGGCGAAGGTCTGCTCGGTCTCCTCGGGCTCCGGCAGCCCGAGCTCGCCCGCGGACACGACCTGGAAGCGCCCCTCGAGCAGGGCGGCGATCTCCGGGACCTTGCCGGGGTTGTGGGTGGCGGCGACCAGACGCGCGCCGGGAGCGAGCTGCAGCGGCATGGGCGGCAGGAAGCGCGCCCGGCGGGGTCCGTCAATGGCCGCCTTGCCGACGCCGCGTCAGCCTCGCTAGCGTGGCGGCGCCGTCAGCCGCGGAGCCCCCGATGAGCGCGCCCGTCCCCTTCCGCGTCGCGTTTTCGCCCGAGGCCGTCGCGCACGTCCGCGCCCGGGTCGCGCACTACCCCTTTCCGCCCGCGCCGGAGGGCGGCGGGTGGGCCTACGGCTGCGACGCGGCGTTCCTGAGCACGCTCTGCCGCTACTGGGTCGAGCGCTTCGATTGGGACGCCTGCCAGGCGGCGCTCAACCGCTATCCTCAGTTCATCGCCGAGGTGGACGGGTTCCGTCTGCATTTCGTCCATGTGATCGGCGAGGCGGCGGGCCGCCGGCCGCTGCTCATCACCCACGGCTGGCCGGGCTCGCACTACGAGTTCTGGAACGTGATCGAGCCCCTCGCCTTCCCAAGCCGCCACGGCGGGCGGGCGGAGGACGCCTTCGACCTGGTGATCCCGTCCCTGCCGGGCTTCGGCTTTTCCGGCCGGCCCGCGCGTCCGCTCGGCCAGCGGGCGACCGCGCGCCTGTTCGACCGTCTGCTGACCGAGACGCTGGGCTATCCGCGCTACCTCGCCCAAGGCGGAGACTGGGGCGCGCTGGTGACAAGCTGGCTGGGGCTCGACCACGCCGCCCATTGCCGGGGCGTGCACCTGAACATGGTGGGGCTGCGACCGCCGGGCCCGCCGCAGGGCGAGGCCGAGCTGGCCTGGCTCAGCCAGACCCAGGCCGCCATGCAGGCCCTGGGCGCGTACTTCCAGCTGCAGGCGTCCAAGCCCCAGTCGCTGGCCTGGGCCATGGCGGACAATCCGGTCGGCCAGGCCGCCTGGATCATCGAGCGCTTCCACGACTGGTCGGACCTGCGCGAGCGCCCGTTCGAGGCGGTCTATTCCCTCGACCAGCTCCTGACGAACATCGCGATCTACGTCATGACCGACGCCTTCACGACCTCGGTCTGGTACTATCGCGCCCTGTTCGAGGAGGGCGGGGCGCAGCTTGCGGCCGGCCAGCGCTGCGAGACGCCCACCGCCATCGCCGCCTTCCCTGGCGAGGCGCTCTATCGCACGCCGCCTAGAAGCTGGGTGGAGCGCGCCTACAACGTGACGCGCTGGACCGACATGCCCCGCGGCGGCCACTTCGCCGCGATGGAGGCGCCGGACCTGTTCGTCGAGGACCTGCGGGCCTGGGGCCGGGAGGCTGCGCCCTAACGCGCTCCGGCCCTTGCGGCGCAATCCGAAGCCCCCCGCCCGGCCTCACCCTGCGTCAGCATCGACAGGCGCGCGGGCGCATGGGTAACGTCGGGCTCCCAAGACCACGGAGGCGAGGCATGGGCGTGCTGGACGGCAAGGTCGTGCTGGTCACGGGCGGCGGCAACGGCATCGGCCGCGAATGCGCGCTGCTGGCCGCCCGCGAAGGCGCGCGGGTCGTGGTCAACGACCTCGGGGGCTCGGTGGCCGGCGGCGACGAAGGCTCGGCCGGCCCCGCCCAGCAGGTCGCCGACGAGATCAGGGCGCGGGGCGGCGAGGCCGTGGCCAACTCCGACAGCGTGACCTCCATGGCCGCCGTCCGCGGCATGGTGGAGCAGGCGATGGACAGCTTCGGCGGTCTGCATGCGGTCATCAACCCGGCCGGCATCCTGCGCGACGGCATGTTCCACAAGATGAGCGAGGCCGACTGGGACGCGGTCATCGAGGTGCACCTCAGAGGCGCGTTCAACGTGGCCCGGGCGAGCGTGGAGCACTTCCGCCATCAGGGCGAGGGCGCCTACGTCCTGTTCACGTCCACCTCGGGCCTGATCGGCAACATCGGCCAGGCCAACTATGCGGCGGCCAAGCTCGGGGTCATGGGCCTCTCGCGCATCCTGGCCATGGAGGGCGCGGCCAAGGGCGTGCGCTCCAACATCATCGCCCCGTTCGCCTGGACGCGGATGATCGCGACCATCCCGATCAAGGACGAGGCCTCCGCCCAGCGGGTCGCGCGGATGCAGTCCGCCATGCGCGCCGACCAGGTCGCTCAGCTCGCCGTCGCCCTCTGCGCGCCGGACAGTGACGTCAGCGGCCAGATCTTCGCCGTGCGGGGCAACGAGGTCGTCCTCTTCGACCAGCCGCGCCCGGTGCGCTCGGTGGCGCGGATCGAGGGCTGGACGCCCCGGACCCTGCTGGACCAGGCGCTGCCCTCCATGCGGGCGAGCTTCACCGACCTCGGGGCGACCGCGGCGGTCTTCCCCTACGACCCCATCTGAGAGGCGCCCCCATGACCCTGCCCCTGATCAGCCAGAGCGCCGAGCCCGGCGGCCCCGCCGAGCCGCGCTTCGCCCCGACCTTCGCCCCGCCGCCCGGGCCGGACCTGTCCGACATCAAGGCCTTCATCGACGGCCCGCCCCACGCCTATTTCGCCGCCCTGCGCGAGCAGGCGCCCGTCGCCTGGCTGAGAGACAAGAACGACGGCGCGGGCTTTTGGGCGCTCACCCGCTACGAGGACGTCATGGCCGCCAACGGCGATCCTGACGCTTTCTCCAGCCAGAGGGGCGGCATCCTGATGGGCGCGGGCCCGCCGGAGACGCGCCACCCGCTGCTGTTCCGCGCCTCGCTGGACGCCATGATCAACATGGACCGGCCCTGGCATCTGGAGCTGCGGCGCGAGCACATGCCCTTCTTCACGCCCCGCTACATCGAGCAGCTGAAGGGCCGGGTGCGGGGCGAGGTCACGCGCCTGCTGGACGCCATGGCGGCGAAGGGCGAGTGCGACCTCGTCGAGACGCTGTCGTCCCAGCTGCCGCTCTTCACGCTCTGCGAGATCCTGGGCGTGCCCGAAGCCGACCGCCCGAAGTTCCTGCGCTGGATGCACTATCTGGAGCTGGCGGCGAACACGGCCTCGGAGCAGGCCATGGGCACGCTGCAGTTGACGCCCGAGCTCATGCAGTTCGTGCAGGACTTCAACAGCAACGTGGAGGAGATGTTCGCCTACGGGCGGGACATCCTGCACAAGCGCCGCGCCGACCCGCAGCCGGACCTGCTCTCCGCCATCGCCCGGGCCCAGCTGGACGGGGAGCTCCTCAGCGACGAGTACCTCGACGGCTCCTGGCTGCTGATCGTCTTCGCCGGCAACGACACGACGCGCAACACCCTCTCGGGCGCCATGAAGCTGCTGACCGAGCATCCGGAGCAGAAGGCGCGACTGGCGGCGGACCCCTCGCTTCTCCCCAACGCTGTCAATGAGTTCATCCGGCTCGTGAGCCCGGTCATCTATATGCGACGCACCGCGACTCGGGACGTGGAGCTCGGCGGCCAGAAGATCGGAGAGGGGGAGAAGGTCGTGATGTACTATCCCGCGGCGAACCGCGACCCGGCGGTCTTCGCCGATCCGGACCGGCTGGACGTGACCCGGCCCAATGCCGACAAGCACATCGCCTTCGGCTTCGGCCCGCACGTGTGCATCGGCAAGCGGGTCGCGCAGATGCAGCTGGAGGCCGCCTACGAGCAGCTGCTCGCACGCTTTCCGGACATGGAATACGCCGGGGGCGTGGACATCGCGCCCAACAACTTCGTGTTCGCGATCCGCAGGCTGCCCGTGCGCTTCACGCCCGAGCGCCGCGCCGCCTAAGGCTGGGCCGCCCTAGCCGACTGCGGAGATGATGTGGTTGTAGAGCGTGTTGCCGATCTTGGTGAACAGGGTCGTCATGACGCCGATGATCGCCAGGGCGATCAGGCCGCAGATCAGGCCGTATTCGATGGCGGTGGCGCCGCGTCGGTTTTTCGCGAAGTCCAGGAAGAGGCGGATCATCGGGACGGCTCCGTGACGGCGGACGCTTGAAACAAAAACGGCCGCGACGCCCAGCGCCGCGGCCGCCTCGTGCGAGACCTGAGGGTCCGCTTAGTTGATCTTGCCGGAAATGTTGTTGAACTGGCCGCTCAGCTTGGTGCCGACGGCGGTCACCGCGGTGATGATCACAACGGCGATGAGCGAGGCGATCAGGCCATACTCGATGGCGGTGGCGCCAGACTCGTCCTTCATGAAGCGGGTCACGAACTTGGTCATCTCGATTTCTCCTTTGGCAAGCAGGGCGGGTCGAGAGCGTCTCTGCTCGCCGGACCCCAGGTCACATGAGGACTATCGCCCGACGTTCCTAACATGTCGTAAAAGAGAACCGCCTTATTTCAGTATTCGTGGTTCATGCGGTTTAACTATGCTGTGGTAACTGCGTGTAAACCATAGAAGCGCCGACGTTGAGCCGTTGCCGAGGCCTGAACTTCGTCACTGGGTCTTGAGACTTTGTTGACCTATCGCGTGCAGGCTCGCGCCCGTGATCGATGCTCAGCTCAGCCGAGGCCCCATGCGCTGGTCCACCCTTCCTCCCATGCTCGCCGTCGCCGCCGGCCTGGCCGCGCCCGCCCGCGCCGGCAGCCTGAACGTGCCGCTGGACCACTCCGTCCGCCTCGCCGTGCGCGGACAGGCCGCCTCGGTGGTGGTCGGCAACCCCCAGATCGCCGACGTGACGGTCGTGGACACCCGCACGGTGTTCGTGACCGGGCGCGCCTTTGGCCATACGGACGTGGTGGTCCTGGACCGCACGGGCCGCACCATCTTCGAAGGCGACCTCTCGGTGGAGCCCTCCGGCCGGCCGGTCAGGGTGTTCCGCGGCGGCGCGCCCCAGCCCGACGAGGTCGTCTGCACCCCCGCCTGCGGCCCCTCTCCCAAGGCGACCCTGGGCGGCGGCGCGAGCCCGCCCGCCCCGGCCGCCTCCTGACCATGACCCGGCTGCGGCGCGCGCTCCACGCCCGCCTCGCCCGCGACGACCGCGGAGCGACGGCGATGGAGTTCGCCCTGATCGCCCTGCCGCTCTTCGTCATGATCTTCGCGATCATGGAGATCGCCCTGGTGTTCATGGTCTATACCAGCCTGGAGAACGCCACGAGCGACGCCGCCCGCACCATCCGGACCGGCGCCTTCCAGCAGGGCGCCACCCCCACCGCCGCCCAGTTCAAGACCGACATCTGCAACCACCTGGGGTGGCTGCAGGCATCCTGCTCCGGCAATCTGTCGGTGGACGTGCGAACCTTCACCGCCTTCGCCAACGCCAGCGCGCCGAGCCCGGTGCAGAACGGGACCTGGCAGCCGCAGAACCTGACCTTCAGCCCTGGGGCGGCCTGCGACATCGTCCTGGTGCGCAGCTACTTCCAGTGGAAGCTCTTGACGCCGTTCCTGAACGCGGGGCTGCAGAACCTGAACGGCGGCTACAAGGTCATCACCGCCTCCACCACCTTCCGCAACGAGCCCTACGGCAATGGCGGCTGCTGAGCGCACCCCCCTGCTGAGGCGCTTCCGGCGCGACGCCCGCGGCGTCTCGGCGCTGGAGTTCGCGCTGGTCGCGCCCCTGCTGGTGGCGATGTTCCTGGCGACCTCGGTGCTGTGCGAGGCGCTCCTGGCCCAGCGCCGCGCCAGCCACGTGGCCTCAGCGCTTGGCGACCTCGTCGCCCAGGCGACCCAGCCCCTGCACGACAGCGACATGAACGACATCTGGTCCGCCGCCCACGTCATGATGCAGCCCTTTCCCACCGACGGCCTGCAACTCCGCCTGACCAGCATCACGGCGGACGCCAACAGGACGGCGAAGGTGGATTGGAGCAATGTGCCGGCCGGCCAGGTCGGGCTGCAGCCGCTCACCACCGGCTCGACCGTCACCACCCTGCCCACGGGCGTGGTCGTCAACGCCGGCGACAGCGTGGTCATGGCCGAGGCGCGCTACCACTTCGTCTCGCCGTCCAACGCCTTCCTGACGAACGGCCTCGACTACAGCGAGGTCTTCTACCTGAAGCCCCGCCAGGGGACGACGATCCAGCGCCAGTCGCCCTGAGCACGACCTGAGCGCGACGCGCGCGGGCGCCGCGGCCTGGCCATTTTGCCGCAGCGGGAACCGGGGCTATAAGCTGAACCGCTCGTTCGGCCCGCGTTCAGCATCGGTTCAGCCGCTCGGGCGTTCCTCACCTTGACCGCCGCAGTGATCGGCGTCGTTTTTCAAGAGGCAGACACATGCAGCTTCCCTCTCTCCGCAAAGGCGCGCTCATCGCCGCGCTGAGCGTGACCGCGGCGGCGGGCCTCGCGGCCTGCGCCGAAACGAGCGGCCCCGGCTACTACGGCCCCTACGAGGCGGGCGTCGCGGCGCGCGTGGAACAGGGCGAGGTCGTGGCCTTCCGCCCCGTGACCATCGGCGGGCGCGCGTCCGGCGCGGGCACCGCGCTCGGCGCCGTCGTGGGCGCGGTCGCCGGCTCGCAGTTCGGCGGCGGCCGCAGCGGCCATACCGCGGGCGCGGTGGTGGGCGGCGTCGGCGGCGCCATCGCCGGCAACGCCATCGAGAAGAACGCCAACACCCGCCAGGGCTTCGCCTATACCGTCCGCCTGCGGCGCACGGGCGAGACCATCGAGGTGGCTCAGGCCGATGCCTATCCGATCCCGGTCGGCAGCCGGGTGAACGTGTCCTACGGCGACGTGGTGCGGATCACCCCCCTCGGCGGCTACGCCCCGCCCCCGCCGCCCCCGCCCGGCTACCGCTGAGGCTGGCGGCGGCCTGGGGAGCCGATTGCCCGACTCATGCCCGGCGCGTAAGCGGAGGGCATGAGTCAAGGGGCTTCTCCCGCCGCGGCCGCGCGCCCGCTGATCGCGCCCTCCATCCTCTCGGCCGACTTCGCGCGGCTGGGCGAGGAGGTGTGCGCGATCGCGGCCGCCGGCGCGGACTGGGTCCATATCGACGTCATGGACGGCCACTTCGTCCCGAACCTGACGATCGGGCCGGACGTGGTGAAGGCGCTGAGGCCGCACGCGGCCCTGCCCTTCGACGTGCATCTGATGATCGCCCCGGCCGACCCTTATCTCGAGGCCTTCGCCGCCGCGGGGGCGAACGTCCTGAGCGTGCATCCTGAGGCCGGGCCGCACCTGCACCGCTCACTGAAGCGCATCCGCGAGCTCGGCGCCAAGGCGGGCGTGGTGTTCAACCCGTCCACCCCGGTCCAGGCGGTGGAGTGGATCCTGGAGGACATCGACCTCCTGCTGGTCATGTCGATCAATCCGGGCTTCGGCGGCCAGAGCTTCATGCCTTCCCAGCTGCGCAAGATCGAGCGCCTGCGCCGGATGGTCGAGGAGCGGGGCCTCGCGATCGAGATCGAGGTCGACGGGGGCGTGAACGTTCAGACCGCGCGGCTCTGCCTCGATGCGGGAGCGACGGTCCTGGTCGCGGGCACGGCGGTGTTCCGCGGCGGCCCGCAGGCCTATGCGGCCAATATCGCAGCCCTCCGCGGCGCGTGACGGCGCGGAGCCGGCCCGCATGAGCGCTCCGCCGCGCCCCGCCGACCTCGCCGGCGCGCCCGTCGCAGGGCGGCTGCTCGCCGCCGGCGCCGCCGTCCGCCAGGAGTTCTCCCGCGAGTGGCGCGCCACCGCCCTGCACGCGGCCTCGCTCCGCGGTCCGCGGGCGCAGGGGTTCGCCGCCACCGCGCGCGATTTTCGCCCCGCCGACGCGGAGCGCGGCCGCGGCGTGCTGCTCGGGCGCTTCGAGTTCGGCGGCCTGAGGCTGGAGGTCGGCGTCGGCGGCGACCCCTGGAATCGGCCGAGCCCCTCGCGCGCCTTCGCCGTCCAGCTGCACCGCTTCGCCTGGCTGCCCGACCTGCTGACCCAGGGCGAGGCGGGGGCGACCGAGGGCCTTAGGCTCTATCTGCTCTGGCGGCGGCTGTTCCAGCGCATTTCGCCCTTCGCCTGGAGCGCGGAGGTGCTGGAGCGGCGGGTGTTCAACCTGGCCTGCGGGCTGAGGCGCCTGGGGGAGCGGGCGTCGGAGGCCGAGACCCAGGCGGCGCTGGAGCTCCTGCTGCGCCAGGCCCGCGAGCTCCTGGACCTGAAGGCCGGCCCGGCCCGGCGCGCGGAGCGCTGCGCGGCGGCGGCCCTGGTCGGCGCGGTGGCGGCCGGACCGGCGGGAGAGCGCCTGCTCGCCCGCGCCCTGCCCCGCCTGGCGCGCGCGCTCGAGGCGGCGGTCCTGGCCGACGGCGTGCTGAAGACCCGCGCGCCGGAGCAAGGCCTGGAGCTGCTCTTCGATCTCCTGGCCCTGGACGACGCCCTGCTGCAGCGCGGGCGCGAGACGCCCGAGCCGGTCGCCCACGCCCTGGACCGCCTGGCGGGCGCGGTGGCGGCCTTCCGGGGCGAGGACGGCCGGCTGGCGAGCTTTCACGGCGGCGGAGCCTCGACAGCCGAGCGCGTGCGCGCCGCCTCGCCGGACGAGGACGGCGCGGGGCGGCCGATGAATCAGCTGCCGCACGGCGGCTACGAGCGGCTGGCCGGCCGGAGCGTCCAGGTCTGGGCGGACGCGGCCGTGGCGCCTCCGGGCGCCTGGAGCGCGGCGGCCTGCGGCGCGCCCCTCGCCATCGAGATCGTCTGCGGCCCCGACCGCCTGGTCGTGAACTCGGGCTGGACGCCGGACTCCGGCGCCGCCGAGGCCCTGCGCCTCGCCCAGGCGGCGTCCACCGCCGTCCTCGGCGAGCGGAGTTTGGGCGCGCCCCTGGCGAGGTGGCGAGGCCGGGCGCTGGGCCCGCGCCTGATCGGCGGTCCGCGCCGGGTCGAGGCCCGCCGCCACGAGAGCGAAACCGCCGTCTGGCTGGAGCTCAGTCACGACGGCTGGGTGGAGACCTACGGCCTGGTGCACGAGCGACGGCTCTATCTCGACCTGCTCACCGACGAGCTGCGGGGCGAGGAGCGCTTCACCCCCGCCCAGTCCGTCCGCCCCGTGAAGGCCCGCCGCGCGCCGGTCACGGTGCGCTTTCACCTGCACCCCAACGCCAAGGTGTCCCTGGCGCGGGACCAGCGCAGCGTGCTGCTGCGGGGGCCCTCTAACCGCGGCTGGTGGTTCCGCAACGATGCGGAGACGGTGGAGCTCGAGCCCTCCGTCCATATCGAAGCGAGCGTGGCCCGCCGGAGCGCCCAGGTCGTCCTGCGCGCGACCTTCGACCCGGCGGAGGGCGGTCGCGTACGCTGGAAGCTCGCGCCGGTGGAGCCGGACCGCTGAGGCGCTGGCGCCCCTTGAGCGCCCGCCCCAGTTCTGACATCGCGTCCCTGCAAAACGCCTGCGCCGCCGCTTCGAGGACCGTGACGTGAGACCCGCCGCCGCCCTGTTCGCCCTGGCCCTCGCCGGCGCGCCCGCCATCGCCTCCGCCCAGGCCGCCGATCCTTCCGTCGCCGCGGTCGAGGCGTTCCATGCGGCGCTGGTCGCCCAGATGAAGGCCAATGCGAGCGCGGCCAAGCTGAAGCCCCTGATCGAGAAGACCTTCAACCTGCCGGTCATGGCGTCCTTTGCGGTCGGACCGGCCTGGGCGGGCTACAAGGAGGGCGAGCGCAAGGAGATCGCGGAGGCGCTCGGGCGCTATGTCGCGGCGCGCTTCGCCCACGAGTTCGGCGCCTACAACGGCCAGAAGTTCACGACCTCGCCCCAGGTGCAGACGCGCGGCCCCGATCGGCTGGTCAAGGCGGAGGTGACCGAGCCCGGCGAAGCGCCGGTGCGCCTGGGCTATCGTCTGCGCGAGTACGGCGGCGCCTGGCAAGCGATCGACCTCTACTACAACGGGGTCAGCGAACTCGCCACCAAGCGGGCGGAGTTTGGCGGCGCGGTCCAGGGCGGCGCGGCGGCGGTGGTCAAGAAGCTCGACGAGGCCGCGGCCAAGCTCAAGTAGGGCGGCTCAGGTCGGGGTCGGGGGCTTCGGCCCCTTCCGCTCCGGCGGCGGCGGCAGCACGGCCAGCAGCGCCGGCTGGAACAGCAGGGTGGTGGCGAGCGTCCAGCCGAGCGCGATCAGCAGCACCCGCCCCAGGCTCGCCGTGCCCGGGTGTGCGGACAGGCCCAGGGCCGAGAACGACGTCGTCGTGGTCAGGGCGCTGAACAGGATGGCGTGGCGCAGGCTCGCGCGCACCTCCGCCCCGCTCCTCGCCCGCCAGGCGATCACGAGGTAGATGTTGAACGACACCCCGATGCCGAGCAGCAGCGGCAGGGCGATGATGTTCTCCAGGTTGATGGCCTGGCCGATGAGGGCGCAGGTCGCGAGCGTGAGCAGCAAGGTGAGCGCGACAGGCGCCAGCGTCAGGATCGCTGGGGTCGGCGAGCGCAGCACGGCCAGCAGCATCACGACGATGGCGAGGGCGGCCAGGCAGGCGGCCTCGATGAAGGCCTGCAGGATCGTCTGGCCGGCGGCCTGCACGGTCACCGGGGTGCCGCTCGCCTGCGGCGCGATCCGGCGTACGTCCTGGACGAAGGCGCGCAGCGCGCGGGGATCGCCCGGGGAAGCCTTGGGCGCGACCTCGATCCGCGCCGTCCCGTTCGGGGCGACCCAGTCGCGCACGAGCTCGGGGGGCAGGCTGTCCCGCGTCACGGGCTCGGCCTGAAGCGAGGTCCGCACCTGGTCCAGGAAGGCCGGCCAGGCGGCGAACAGCGCCCGCTCGGCCAGCAGGCGCGCGTCCGGCGAGGCCTGGGCCAGGGCTGAGACCTCGTGGCCGAGGGCGACCAGGGCCGGGGCGGCGCGGGCACGGCGGCAAGCGCCGCGCCGAGGTCCCGCAGCGCCTGGACACGGGCGGCGTCGTCCGGGGCGGGCGCGACGTCGAAGGGGTCCAGGGTGGGGTCGAGCAGAGTGCGCGCCTCGACAATCAGGGGCAGCTTGGCGGCCTGGTCCGAGGGCACGAAGGCCTGAAGCGTGGTGGCGCGCTCGACCCTGGGCAGGGCCTGCAGCCGCTCGGCCAGCGCCGCGGCCTGCGCCAGCGAAGGGCGGAGCACGTCGAGCGTGTTGGGGCTGGTCTCGGCATGGCGCGCCAGGTCGAAGTAGGTGGAGACCGACTCCGTCTTGGGGCTGCGAAGAGCGAGCGGGTCGAAGTCGACCTTCAGGGTCCGGCTGGCCGCGAAGGCGGCGAGCGCCAGGACGGCGAAGGCGATCAGCACCGAGAGCGGGCGCCGCTCGCCGGCGAAGGGCCGGGTCGCGGCCTGGTCCGACAAGGGCGCAGGCCGCTCGATCCCGAACAGGCGGCAGAGCGCCGGGAGCAGCGTCAGGGTGAGCGCCACCGCGATCAGCATGCCCCCTCCGGCGATCAGGCCGAGCTCCGAGACGCCGCGGTAAGGGGTCGGAAGGAAGGCCAGGAAGCCCAGGGCCGTCGCCCCCGCCGCCATGGCGAGGCCGCCGCCGGCTGAGCGTCCGACCTGCGCCAGCCGCGTCGCGATCTCCCCCGGACGGGCGGCCAGCGCACGGTAGCGCACGACGAACTGGATCGCGAAGTCGACCCCGAGGCCCACGAACAAAGGCAGGAACGCTACCGAGATCAGATTGAAGCGGCCGAACACGGCCAGGCCCAGGGCGGCGGTCAGCACCAGGCCGCTCAGCACCGTCAGCATGATCGCCCCCACCAGGCGGGCGTTGCGCACCGCCGCATAGAGGACGCCCAGCATGAGGGCGAGGCTCAGCAGCGCGATCGGCCCCGTGCTCTCCTCCAGCGTCGAGAGCTCGTCATCGGCCATCGGCGCCGTGCCCGTCAGGCGCAGGCGATAGCCGGCCTGGGGCGTCAGGCCGAGGCGAGCCGCTGCGGCCCGCACCGCGGTCGCCGCCGCCGCGCCCGGCTCCACGGCGCTGAAGTCCAGGCGCGGGGTGGCGCGCACGATCCGGCGGCGGTCCTGGGCGGTGGACGGCTCGGCGGCGAGGAGGTCGCTCCAGGCGAGCACGGCGGGGCGTCCGTCGCGCACGGCCCTGAGCACGGCGGCGACCTTGGCCGCGGGCCCGGTCAGGTCGGCGAGGCGCGCGCGATCCTCCGCCACGCCCTGCAAGCTGAGGCTCAGGCCCTGGGCGAGCCCCCGCAGGCTGGGGTCGGCGGCGGCGGCGCCCAGCACCGGCTGCGCCCGCACGAGCTTGGCGGTGATCTCGCGCACCTCCGCCTCGGGCAGGAATAGCAGGCCGTTGCGGTCGACGAACAGTCCGCCGTCGGGACGGGCCACCTCGGCGAAGCGGTCGCGGTCGGGCCTCAGCGCCTGCGTCAGGCGCTCGGCGGCGAAGCGGGCCTGCTCCGGCGTCGGCGCGTCGATCACCACGGTGACATCGTCGCCCAGGCTCGGAAACAGGCGCTCGACCCGGGCCTCCTGCCGCCGCCAGTCGAGCTTGGGGGAGACCAGCGCATCCAGGTCGGTGCGGATATTGAAGGTCAGCGCCCCATAGAGCCCCGCCAGGACCGTCGCGATCAGAGCGATCAGGGCGACGATCCGGGCCCGCGACGCACAGGCGCCGACCAGGGCGGCTGCGAGGCGCGGGACGGAGATCACGGCTTGGGCGCCGCTCCCTTGGGCTTCTCCGCCGAGGGCGAGGGGGCGGCGTTCACGGCCCCGTCGATGTCGGGCGCGCCCGCAAGGAGATTGTCTTCGCCCCGGATCTCCGCCTCCATGTGCTGCAGATAGATCGAGCGCAGCGTCACGTAGGGGTCGGTGGCGGTGCGATCGAGCTCGCGCAGGTCCGCGTCGGCCTGGGAGCGGGCGCTGACGGCGGTCACGACCAGCTGCACCCGCTCGATGGTCTTGCTGCGGGCGTTGTGGACGAAGCGCAGCGGGTCGGTGAAGACGTCGACCACCGTGCCCACCGCGTCGCGCACCGAGCTCGGCCCCGCCACCGGGATGAACAGATAAGGCCCGGACGGCGCGCCATACTTGCCGAGGGTCACCGCAAAGCCGTTGTCGTGGTGGGGCAGCCCCGCGGGCGTGGCCACGTCGAAGACGCCCAGCACGCCGAGGGTCGAATTGCCTACGAAGCGCACCGTCGTCTTGGCGGCCTGGACGGGATGCAGCTGCAGCAGGTCGTTCAGGCCCACCACCGGCTCGCCCAGGTTGGAGATCACCCGCGCGACCCCGCGCCGGACGGGACGGGGCGTCAGCCGCCGGTAGGTGATCGCCACGGGGCGGAACAAGGCGCGATCGATGACGCGGTTCACCGCATAGGCGGCGCGGTTCAGAGGCTCCAGAGGGTCGCTGCCGGGTCCGCCGACCACGTCCTGAGCGGTCGCCGCCGAAGCGGATGCGAGCACGAGGGCCCCCGCCGCCGCGCCCGCGAGCCCGCACGAAGCGCCGAGGCGACGACCGCCTGGCGTCGGACGTCGCGGCGCGCGGACCTGACGATTGACCATCACCTCACCCATAGAGCAGCCGGGGGCCGGTGTTAACAAGCCGGCGATGTGTCTCCGGTGAAATATTTCGCCCCGCAGGCCCGCCGGCTCAGAGCGCCGCCAGCACCGCCTCGCCCATCTGCGCGGTAGTGAGCGCCCCGCCGAGGTCGCGCGTCCGCGCCCCGGCCGCCAGGGCGCGGGACACCGCCGCGGAGAGCCGGTCGGCCAGGTCCGGCCGCCCCAGCGACCAGCGCAGCGCCATCTCCAGCGACAAGATCGCCGCCACCGGATTGGCCACGCCCTGGCCGGCGATATCGGGGGCGGAGCCGTGGATCGGCTCGTAGAGCCCGGGCCGGCCGGGCGCGCCCAGGGCGGCGGACGGCAGCAGCCCGATCGAGCCCGTCAGCTGGGCCGCTTCGTCGGACAGCAGGTCGCCGAACAGGTTGTCGGTCAAGATCACGTCGAACTGGGTGGGGGCCCGCACGAGCTGCATCGCGGCGTTGTCGGCCAGCATGTGCTCCAGCCGCACGTCCGAAAACTCCCGCGCGTGCAGATCGCTCACCACCTCGCGCCAGAGCAGCCCCGATTCCATGACGTTGGACTTCTCGCAGGAGGTGACGAGGTTCCGCCGCGCCCGCGCCAGCACGAAGGCGACCCGCGCCACCCGCTCGATCTCGCCGGTCGTATAGACCTGAGTGTCCACGCCCCGCCGCTGGCCGTTCGGCAGGGTCGCGATCCCCCGCGGCTCCCCGAAATAGACCCCGCCGGTCAGCTCGCGCACGATCATGAGGTCCAGGCCGGCGACCACCTCCCGCTTCAGGGTCGAGGCGTCCGCCAGAGGGGCGAAGCAGATGGCGGGGCGGAGGTTGGCGAAGACCTGCATGGCTCGCCTGAGGCCCAGCAGGCCCGCTTCGGGACGCAGGTCGCGCGGCGCGGCGGCCCACTTGGGCCCGCCGACCGCCCCCATCAGCACCGCGTCGGAGGCGAGCGCCGCCTCAAGCGTCGCCGCAGGCAAAGGCGCGCCCTGCGCCTCGTAGGCTGCCCCGCCGAACGGGCGCTCTTCGATGGCGAGATCCAGGCGTCCGAGGTCGGCGAGCCGTTCGGCCACGCGGCGCGCCTGCGCCGTCACCTCGGGGCCGATGCCGTCGCCGGGCAGGAGCAGGAGCCGCTTGGTCATGGCCGCCGCTGTCGCAGGCCTCCAGCGCGCGCGTCAAGGCGAGCCCGCGCCGGCGCGGGCTTGCCGGCGACCTCGCCTTTGGTCACGGTCGTCAAGCCATCAAGGGGGAAAGCGCCATGGTCGACCGTCGCAGCCTGCTCGCCGGGAGCCTCGCCTCCCTGACGCTCGCCGTCCGGACGCCGGCGCAGGTCCTGCCGCCCCCCGGCTATGGCGCGCCCCTCGGCACGTCGCCCTTCCCGCCGGAGGTGTTCCGCGAGCGCCGCAGACGGGTCATGGCCGAGCTGAAGACCGGGGTGGCGGTCGTCTATGGCGCGAACGAGGTCCAGACCGACGCGGCGGTCGCCCCGCCCTTTCAGCAGAACGGCGACTTCGCCTGGCTGACCGGGGTGGTGGACGAGCCCGGCGCGATCCTGGTGCTGGCGCCGGAGGAGCGGGATTACCAAGAATATCTGCTCTTGCCCTCCCGCAACCCGGAGGCCGAGCGCTGGGGTCAGGAGCGCCTCCCCCTGGGCGCGGAGCTGGAGCGCCGCACGGGCTTTCGCCGCGTCTACCGCACAGCCAACCTGGGCGGCCTCGTCGCGAGCCTGGCGGAACGGCGCAAGGAGCTCAGGTTCCTCGGCCCCATCGTGCCGCCGACCGCGCCCGTGCCGCCGGCGCTCGACCTCTACCAGAAGGTCGCCGCCCGCATTCCCGGGGTCGCGATCCGCGACGACTCCGGCCTGATGGCTCGCCTGCGCTTCGTCAAGGAGCCCCGCGAGCTTGAGCTGATGCGCAAGGCGATCGACGCCACCCGCCGCGGTCATCTCGCCGCCATGCGCCAGGTGCGCCCGGGCTGGACGGAGGCCCAGCTGCGCGACCTGGTCGAGGCGGAGTTCCGCGCCGGCGGCGGCGCGGGCCTGGCCTATGAGAGCATCGTGGGCTCCGGCCGCAACGCCGCGAGCCTGCACTACATCTCCGTCACGGGCCCGATCCGCGCCGGCGACCTGGTCCTGATCGACGCTGCGGCGTCCGTGGGCGGCTATGCCTGCGACGTCACACGGACCTTCCCCGCCACCGGCCGGTTCACGCCCGAGCAGCGCGCGCTTCACGACCTCGTGCTGCAGGCCCAGGAGGCCGCGGCCGCCAAGCTGAAGGCCGGCGTCTACTACGAAGACCTGAGCGAGGCGGCGAAGGACGTCTTTCGCAGGGCGGGGCGGATCGACGACTTCGTCCATGGGCTCGGTCACCCCGTCGGCCTGGATGTCCACGACCCCGGCGACTTCGCCAAGCCCCTGCCCGCCAATTGCGTCGTGACCATCGAGCCGGGGCTCTACGTCCAGTCCCAGAACTACGGCATCAGGATCGAGGACGACTACCTCGTCACGCCGACCGGCTGCGAGCGGATGTCGACGGGCATTCCGCGCTCGGCCGCGGAGATCGAGGCCTTCATGGCGCAGGGCCGAACCTGAGCGCCCTGCAACGGCTGCGCCTTGCGCGCGGGGTCCCGCGTCCACACATGAGGTCAGCCAGGGAGCCGTGCGCGCCGTTCGCGGGCAGGCGGCCTCCGGGGCAAGTCGCTTCTTGCGAGGGCTTGGCCATGACGACCACCACGACCCGTGCGGTCCTGTTCGACAGTCCCTTCCTGCTCGGCTTCGAGCACACCCGGGCGCTGATCGAGCGGGCGGCCAAGGCGGCCGCGGAATCCTACCCGCCCTACAATGTCGAGCAGGTCGGCGGCGACCGGGTGCGCATCACCCTGGCCGTAGCGGGATTCGCGCCCGACCAGCTGCAGGTGCAGGTGGAGGCCAACCAGCTCGTCGTGGCCGGAAAGCGCGAGCCGGACGGCCGCGACGGCGGGGCCAGGCCTATCTGCATCGCGGCATCGCGGCGCGCGGGTTCATGCGGACCTTCGTGCTCGCGGACGGGATGGAGGTGGACGGGGCCCTGCTCGAGCACGGGCTGCTGCATATCGACGTCGTCCGTCCAGAGCCTCAGCAGCAAGTGAAGCGAATTCCGATCCGCACCGTCGGCTGAAACCAGAGGCGGTCGATCTCGTTGTCAAGAGTAACAGGAGGCGGTCATGCAGACGCACTTCTTCACTAAAGAAGCTTTTGCGGCGCTAGGCGCCCCTGAGCTGGTCTATGTTCGCCCGGTCAAGGCGAGCGAAGTTATCGCGGAACACCCGGCCGAGGCGCTGAAGAGCTTTGACCTTGATCCTGAGCAGACGCTCTATGCCTTGCATCGCGCCGACGGCGTGCGGCTGGCGGTGCTCGCAGACCGCTCCTCGGCCATCGAGGCGGCCGTCGCCCACGCCTTGGCCCCGGTGTCGGTGCACTGAGCGCGCGGCCCGACCGCATCGACCCCGCCGGGGCGGACGCCGGACCCACCTAGCGTCAGGCCGCCAGCATCCGCTCCACCTCGGCGACGATTTCGCGAAGGTGCACGGGCTTGGCCAGAACCTTGGCCCCGACCGGGGCTCGCGACCCGGCGGAGAGCGCCACGGCGGCGAAGCCGGTGATGAACATGATCCGCATCTCGGGATACCTCGCCGCCCCTCGCGGGCGACCTCGATCCCGTCGGCACCGGGCATGACGATGTCGGTGAGCAGCAGGTCGTATCCGCCCTCGCCCAGCGCCTGCAGGGCGGCGTCGCCGTCCGCGCAGCTGGTGACGGCGTAGCCCGCCCGCTCCAGCGCCCGCCCCAGGAAGTTGCGCAGGCTGTCGTCGTCTTCGGCGAGCAGGATGCGGGGCATGTGAACGGGCTGCGCTTCGGAACTCATAGGAGGAGCCTACGCCCTGATCGTAAATCGGCCCTGAACCCAGCTGAATCCGGGCGCGTGCGACGCGTTGCCCGAGCGGCGTGAGCACACGATAATCTCCAGATGGACGGATCCGCGGGGGCGACCCCCGCCTCTCACGCCCCCGAGCACCCGCCGCCCTTCGAGGTGCTCGGCGCAGCGTGCGCCGCAACGCCCTTCGTCTTCGCTTCGCCGCACTCCGGGCGGGTCTATCCCGCCGACATGATGGACGCCTCCAGCCTTGACGCGGCGACGATCCGCCGCTCGGAGGACGCCTTCGTGGACGATCTGGTGGCCGAGGCGCCGGCGGCGGGCATCCCGCTGATCGCGGCGCGGCTGGCGCGCGCCTACGTTGATCTGAACCGAGAGCCCTACGAGCTCGACCCCGCCATGTTCGAGGATGAGCTGCCCGACTTCGCCCGCGCCCGCACCGCGCGGGTCGCCGCGGGGCTGGGCTCGATCGCGCGCGTCGTCGCCGAGGGCAAGGAGATCTACGCCCGCAAGCTGACCTTCGCAGAGGCGCGGAGCCGCATCGAGGCCGCGCACCGCCCCTATCACGACGCGCTTTCCACGCTGGTGGATCAAGCGCACGCCAGCTTCGGCCTCGCCATACTGATCGACTGGCACTCCATGCCCTCGGCGGCCGCCCTGGCGGAGGCCAATCGCCTGAGGCGTCCCGCCGACATGGTGCTGGGCGATCGCTTCGGCGCCGCCTGCGCCCCGGCCGTCACCGCCTTCGTGGAACGAGAGCTCACCGCGCTCGGCTATGTCGTGGCCCGCAACGCCCCCTATGCCGGAGGCTACACCACCGAGTTCTACGGCCGGCCCGGGCGGCGGCGCCACGCCCTGCAGATCGAGATTAACCGGGCGCTCTACCTCGACGAGCGGACGCTTCAGCCCAACGCCGGCTTCGAGCCGCTCCGCGCCAAGCTCGGCCAGCTGTTCCGCGCCTTGGCCGAGCGCTGGCCCGCGCTCGCCTGATCCCCGCGTCGTGCGCGCCGTCCCGCGCGCTTGAGCCGACGGCCGGCGCGCCCTGACACGCGCCAGCGGCGCTGAGGCGATGCGCCTCACCCCAGCGCCAGGCGATCCCACCTATGGTCCGGGCCGATTTGCGTTCAGGCGGTTTCTTTTTCGGGGTGGGATGATGTCGCCGGCCTTGGCCCTGGAGGGGCTCAGTAAACGCTACGGCGCGCTCGACGCCGTCCGCGACGTCAGCTTCGAGGTCCGGCCGGGTGAGATCTTCGGCTTCCTGGGGCCGAACGGCGCCGGCAAAACCACGACGCTGCGCATGGTGCTGGACCTGGTGCAGCCGACGTCGGGCCGGCTCAGCATTCTGGGCCGCGAGAGCGCCTCTGCGGTGCGCAACCGCATCGGCTTCCTGCCGGAGGAGCGCGGCCTTTACCGCCGCATGACCCCCATCGACGCGATCGTGTTCTTCGCCGGGCTGAAGGGCGTGCGCCCGGCGGTCGCCCGCAAGCGTGGCCTGGACATGCTGGAGGCGCAGGGGCTCGCCGCCGCCGCGACCCGGCCCATGAAGGCGCTGAGCAAGGGCATGGCCCAGAAAGTGCAGCTGATCTGCGCCGTCGCGCACGCGCCGGAGCTCGTGATCCTCGACGAGCCCTTCTCGGGCCTGGACCCGGTCAACCAGCAGGGGCTGGAGCAGCTGATCCGCGACCTCGCCGCCCGGGGCGCGACGGTGGTGTTCTCCACCCACGTCATGGCGCACGCCGAGCGCCTCTGCGAGCGGCTGGTCCTGATGGCGCGGGGGCGCAAGGCCTTCGAGGGCACGGTGGCGCAGGCTCGCGCGGAGGCGCCTCGGGCGCTGATCCTGGATGGGGCGATCCCGCCGGAGGCCGCCGCCGCCCTCCCCGGAGTCACCGGCGTGCAGTCCGCGCCCGGCGCGGAGCCGCCGCGCCTGATCCTGACCCTGGCCAAGGGCGCACGCCCAGCCGACGCCCTCCGCGCCGCCTTCGCCCAGGGCCTCGACGTCCAGGGCTTCGAGGCGCGCGAGCCCAGCCTGCACGACGCTTTCATCATCCTGACCGGGGAGGGCCGGGCATGAGCCGCCTCTGGCTGATCGCCAAACGCGAATACCTCAGCTACCTGCGCACGCCCGGCTTCTGGCTGTCGCTGATGATCGGGCCCATCGCGGGCCTGATCGGCGGCTTCGGCCCTACGTTTCTGGAGCACTCCGCGCCCGCGCCACGGCTGGCCGTCATCGACCTCGCCGCCCCCACGGGGGCGGGGGCCCGCCTGCAGGCGATCCTGACCGCGCGGCCGGACTTCAAGGGCCAGCATCCGACGGCGGTGATCCGGCCGTTCCCCGCCCAGGGCGACCTCGCGGCGGTGGAGGCGCAACTGAAGCGCTCCCTGTCGGACCCGAACGGGCCTATCGACGCCGCCGTCGTCCTGACCGGCGCGGCGGATCACCCCGAAGTCCGCTTCTGGAGCCGCGATGTCGCCGACAACCGCGAGGTCCAGAGCGCCGTCGCCGACGCCGCCTCCACCGACCTGCGCCTGAACCGGCTTAAGGCGTCCGGGATCAGCCCGGCCCTGCTGGCCTCGATCGAGACCGCCAAGGCCGAGGTCGTGCGCTTCTCCGCCAAGCACGGCAAGAGCGGCAAGGCCATGCACGACATCGCGCCGACCCTGGCGGCCTTCGGCATGGCGTTCCTGCTCTGGATGCTGGTCGTGACCGGCGCCGGGATCTTGCTGAACAGCGTCATCGAGGAGAAGTCGAACCGCATCCTGGAGCTCCTGATGACCTCCGCCTCCACGGTGGAGATCTTGGCCGGCAAGATCGCGGGCGTGGCCATGCTGGCCCTGACGGTCATGGCCCTGTGGGCGGGGATGGGACTTTATGCGCTGAACCACTACGCCCCGCCCGGCATCGCCGACGAGCTGATGAAGGGGCTGACCGCCAACCACGCGGAGGTCTGGTTCCTGGCCTTCTTCGGCGGCGGCTATCTCATGTACGCCGCGATCGTGGCCGCGATCGGCGCCTTTTGCGAGACGCCGCGGGAGGCCCAGACCCTGTTCGGGCCGCTGATGATCGTGCTGACCATTCCGATGATCTTCATGAGCTCGGCGATCCGGCATCCGGAGCTGCCGATGCTGCGGCTGATGTCTTGGCTGCCGCCGTTCACGCCCTTCCTGATGACCGCGCGCCTGGCGTCGAACCCGCCTCTTTGGGAGCTGGGCGGCAGCCTGGTCCTGATGGCGGCGTTCGCGGCGGGCGTGGTCTGGTTCTCCGGGCGGGCGTTCAGGGCCGGCGCCCTGTCCACCGCGAAGCTGACCCCCGCGGGGTTCCTGGGCGTGCTCGTCCGCAAGGAGGCCTGAGGCCTCAGCCGAAGGCGCCCAGCCCCCGCCAAAGGTCGATGCGGCGCATGGCTTTGGCGGGCCAGGCCGAGGCGCGGCCCAGCGGCAGGCGTTCCGCCGTCTCGCGAAGGCCGTAAGCCAGGCGGCGCACGGCGGCGGCCGGAGAAGCGGGGCGGCCCACGAAGCCTGAGCCGACGGCCCGCTCCCGGTTGGCCAGCCTGAGCTTGAACTGATACTCGCCCGGGCCGAAGTCGAGCTCGCGCACCCCGGCGCCGCCGGCCCAGCGCAGCATGTCCTCGATCAGCAGCACGCCGGGCGAATAGCGCGCGAAGGCCTCGTCGTGAGCGATGAACCAGGCGTGCAGCGCGCCGTGGCTGCGCAGCGCCAGATGCGTCGCCGCCAGGCGGCCATCGACCCTAAGCGTGAACAGCGGCGCGTGCAGGGCGGGATCCTCGGCCGTCCACAGAGCCCGCAGCCGCGCCCCCGTCCAGCCCGCCAGCATGTCGGTCTGGCCCGTCGCCTTCAGCTGGCTGCGCTTCCAGTCGAGCAGAACCTCCAAGGCCGCCGGGTCCTTGTCCTCCGGCGTGAAGACGACCGCGCCGTGGTCGCGCTCCAGCTTGCGGCGCTTCTTGGCGCAGTCCTGCAGGACGCCGCCGCCCGCCGCCTTGCGCGCCGCAGCATAGGCCTCGAACCCCTCTGAGATATCGACCAGGCGGCTCGCCTCGCGGCAGCGCAGGTGCGGGCCGAGCGCCGGCTGGTCGGCCAGGGCGTTGGCGAGGTCGAGCCGCCCGACGCCCCAGGCGCGCACCGCCTGGGCGACATCCGGCGTGACGCCGGCGCGGGCGACCACGCCCATGTAGTCGCTCAGCGGCGCGCCGACCGCGAGGGCGGTGAATCGCCCTACGCGGGCGGCCAGGAACGCCTGGGCGGCTCCGGCGCCGTCACGCCAGACCGCCACGCGGACACGGCCCTGGTCCGGGCCGGGCGCCGCATCCGCCGCCGCCGCCCACTCCGGCGTGAGGAACGGGCTCTGCAGGTCAGGATCGGCGGCCTGGAACGCGCGCCAGGCCGCAAGGTCGGCCGGGGCGAGGTCGGCGGGCTTGACGATGTCGATGCGCATGCGGGCCGCTCCGAGGTGGCGAGACCCTAGGCCGCCCAGGTTGCGATCCGGTTTAGCCGGCCCGCTCAGTTCGGCAGCCGCCCCTTGCAGGCGAAGACCGAGCGGGTCAGGCAGGAGAAGACCAGCCGCCCGGCTTCGTCCAACAGGTCGTGCTGGGCGATCACCACGCCCTTGTCCTCGCCCACCGGGTCCTTGGCGAGCACGGTCATGCGCCCGCGCAGCAGTTCGCCCACGGGCGGGTTGCGCATCCAGCGAAGGGCGTCGACGCCCAGGCGCTTGGTCTGCGGCCACTTGAACGCCGCTTCGAGGTCGAGCCGGGCCCAGAGCGCATAGACGAGGGCGTCCGGCGCCCCGCGGCTAACGTCCCAGGACGGCGCGAAGTGGCTGCAGAAGCTCTCGGTCCCGCGCGGGTCCACCGGCGTGACGCCCAGCGACACCACCTGTCCGATCTCGATCTCATCGAAGGGGGCGGGCATGGGCTCCTCAGGCGCTGGCGACGGGCGGGCCGGGAGCTTGCCCTGCCCTGCGTCGGTGAACAGGCGGTTGACGGCGCACCGGCGCGCAGCCCGCAGCGAAAGCGCTCCCCCGCCGGTCGAATTGCGCCTATGGTGCCCGGCTGGGGCGGGGGCGGACGGAGAGCGCGGGCCTATGCGACGAGGTGCGGAAACGCTCGGCGGCCTAGCCGGGGCGGGGATACTGTGGCTCAGCCTGGCGGGGGCGGGACTGGCTCAACCGGCGGACGGGTCGGCGAACCTGATCGTCGACTTCACCGGCCTGAAGCCCGGCGCGGGCGCGGTCCTCTACCAGGTCTTCGACAGCCCCGCCGCGTTTGGGGCCAACAAGGGCGCCGTGCGCGAGGGGCGCGCGCCTGCGTCCGCCGCCATGGTCGAGGTCGCGATGACGGGCCTGAAGCCCGGGCGCTACGCCGTGCGCGCCTTCTACGACGTCAACAACAACGGCAAGCTGGACACCAACATGTTCGGCATCCCCGTCGAGCCCTGGGGTTTCTCCAACGACGCGCGCGGCGCCTTTGGTCCGCCGAAGTGGGACGAGGCCGCAGTGGAGGTCAAGCCGGGGGACACCAAGATCGCCGTGTCTCTGGCCGGCAAGTAAGCGAGGCGAGGGCGTCCGCCGCCTTATTCCGCAGCGAGGGCGGCGGGCGCGGGCGCCTCCGGGGCGGCGTCGCCGTCGCGCTCGGGCTCGGGCGGCTCCGGCGCGTCCCGCATCGGCGCAGGCCCGTCGTACTTCGCGCGCGGGCGGATCGGGCCATGCCCCTGCGCCTTCTGCTCCATGGCGTGGGCGATCCAGCCCACCGTCCGCCCGATGGCGAACAGCATGAAGGGGCTCTCCGCCGGCAGGCCGATGGTCCGGGCCATAGCCACCAAGGCGAAATCGACGTTGGGCGCGACCCCCGTCACCTGCTCGCCGGCGCGGGCGATGTCGAGCAGGTCGTCCGCATAGCGCACCGACATGGCGATTGAGCGGCCCCGCGGGTCGCCCATCGGATAGAGCGGGTGGCCGAAGCCCGGCAGGTCCAACCCCTGGGCGAGCCTCTGGGCGGCGGCCTGGCGCGGGTCGTTGTTGCGGCGCGCCTCGGCCACGAAAGCCGCGACCTGGGCCGTCATGCCTCCGTGCAGCGGGCCTGACAGCGTCGAGAGTCCCGCCAGCGCGCAGGCCGCCAGCGACGCGCCGGTGGACGCCGCCACCCTGGCGGCGAAGGTGGACGCGTTCAGCTCATGGTCCGCGACCAGCACCAGGGCGCGCCGGATGAGGTCGGCGCGGAAGCCGTCCACCCGCCAGGTCTTGGCCAGGCGCTCGTGAAGCAGGCCGCTCCGCGCGGAGCCGCACATGGCGTCCACGAGGTCGGTGAGAACGGAGGCGGCCTCCCGCGCCAGCACGACGTTGGAGCGACCGTGGGTGGAGGGATCGGCCGCCGCCCGGTGGGCGAGCAGGGAAAAGGCGCGCGAGCGACCGTCGTGACCCAGCGCCACCGAGGGATGGGGCGCTATGCCTGCGAAGGGGTCCATGTCGCCCGTGTCCCAGAGCAGGCGCGCGGCGTCCTCCAGCGTCGCGGTCTCGGCCAGCTGGATGGCGTCGCGCCCGCGATAGTAGGGGCGGCCGTCCACGATCGCCGTGATGGCCGAGGTCATGACCGGCGCGCCGTGATCCAGCGCCTCCTCGGCCACCGCGGCGTGGCTGCGCCCGCGCGCCTTGCGGCTCATCAGCCGGTTCACGTCCTGAAAGGAATAGAGGCTCCGCCGGGGGTCGCTCTCGTCCTGGCGATGCGCGATGAGGCCGCGGCTGACATAGGCGTAGAGCGTCTGGGCCTTGACGCCCAGCCGGTGCTGGACCTCCTCGGCGGTGATCCACGCGGTGCTCATACGCGCCTCGAACTCATGGCTGACGCCCCCGCCGGCCCTAGCCCTATGCCTCAAGCGTCCCATTCTGGACAGAGCGGCGTCTTCGCGCAGCAACAATCGTGCCTGAGACGATCATCGGGGCTATAGCGATCGCGTGATCGCCGCTCCTGCTCCCCCCCCCGCCGAAGCCGCCGACGCGCCCGCGGCCGCCCGTCCGACCGTGGGCGGCCTGCCTGTGGCGGAAGTCGCCGCCCTGACCCGCCGGATCACCACCCTGTCGGTGGGCGCAGCGACGGTCCTAACCCTGGCGAAAGGGGCGGTGTGGGCGATCAGCGGCTCCGTCGCCGTCCTGGCCTCCGCGGCCGACAGCGCGCTCGATCTCGTGGCGGCCCTGGCGAGCTTCTTCGCGGTCCGCTACGCCGCGGAGCCCCCGGACGCGGAGCACCGCTACGGTCACGGCAAGGCGGAGGCGTTCGCGAGCCTGCTGCAGGCGGCCCTGGTCTTCGCCTCCGCTGCGCTGGTCGGACAGGCGGCCGTCCGTCGCCTCCTGCACCCCGAGCCCGTGAAGGCGGAGGCCTGGGCCGCAGGGGCCATGATCTTCTCCATCGTGCTGACCGCGCTTCTGATCCTCGCCCAGACCCGGATCCTGCGGCGAACGCGCTCCGTGGCGGTCGCCGGCGATCGCTCGCATTACGCCGCCGACCTCGCGTCCAACCTCGCCGCCCTGGTCGCGGTCGGGCTTGCGGGCCTGTTCGGCTGGGCCTGGGCCGATGCGGTGGGCGGGCTGGCGGTGGCGCTCTGGCTGGTCTGGGGCTCCATCGACGTCCTGCGCGAGTCCAGCCGCCACCTGATGGACCGCGAGGTCGACGACGCGGACCGCCAGAAGATCCTGGAGCTCGCCTCCGCAGACCCCCGGGTGAAGGGGGTGCACCAGCTCCGGACCCGCGCGTCGGGTCCCTATCTGCACGTGCAGATGCACATGGACCTCGACCCGCATCAGACGCTGGAGCAGGCGCACCGGGTGGTCATCGCCGCCGAAAAGCGCATCCTGGCGGCGTTTCCCGCGGCCGACATCTTGATCCATCCCGACCCCCGCGGGCGAGCGGAGCCCCACGGCGGCGCCTTTTCCGAGGCGGACGAGACGTGAGCCGCGCGTCTGGGCCGGGTTGCAGCTTGCGTCGCGGCGTGGTCCGCTGCATCGCAGCTGCACTTTCCGACAGCGGACGAGACGCGCCCCGATGACCCGACGCCTTTGCCTGGTGACCGGCGCCTCGGCCGGGATCGGCGCGGCCTTCGCCCAGGTGTTCGCCAGCCGCGGCTATGACGTGGCCCTCACCGCGCGGCGCGCCGAGCGCCTGACCGACCTGGCCGAGCAGCTGCGCCTGAGGCACGGGGTGGAGACCCTGACCGTCGCCGCCGACCTCGCCGAACCGGGCGCGGTGGACAGGATCCTGGGCGCCATCTCCGAGCAGGGCCGCCAGGTCGACGCCCTGGTCAACAATGCCGGCTATGGCGTGCCGGGGGCCTATGCCGCGACCCGCTGGGAGGACCAGGCCGCCTTCCTGCAGGTCCTGATCACCTCGGTCGCAGAGCTGTCGCACAAGACCCTGCCCGGCATGATCGCCAACCGCTTCGGGCGGATCGTCAACGTGGCTTCCGTGGCGGGACTGGCGCCCGGCTCGGCCGGGCACACGCTCTACGGCGCCGCCAAGGCGTTCGTGGTGCGCTTCTCCCAGAGCCTGCACCTGGAGAACCTGAACAACGGCGTGCACGTCAGTGCGCTCTGCCCCGGCTTCACCTATTCCGAGTTCCACGACGTGACCGGCACGCGCGCGCAGGTGTCCCAGATGCCGAAGTGGATGTGGCTGGGCGCGGACGAGGTGGCCCAGGCCGGCTTCGAGGGCGTGGAGGCGAACCGTCCGATGGTCGTGCCCGGCGCGCCCTACAAGGCGATCGCCACCCTCGCCAAGCTGTTGCCGGACGAGTGGGGCATGGCGCTGATGGCCCGCCAGTCGAGCCGCTTCCGGCGGGCCTGAAGCTCGCGCAAGCCGCCCGGACCGCTCGGCCCGGGCGGGTCGCGTGAGACGCTCAGCCCTGCGGGCGCTGGATGCGGCCCGCGAGGTTGGCCTGGACCTGGCGGGCGTCGAAGGCGCGCATGTCGCCGGCAGGCTTGGGGCCTTGACCCATCACGATCTCGGCGGAGGTCTCGTACTGGGTCACCGTCGTATAGTCAATCGGGCCGTCGAAGAACGGGTCCCAGTAGCCCCAGGCGCCCCGGCGATAGAGCCGCCACCGGGGACCCCAATAGCCGCCGTAGACGAACGCCGGGCCGGTCGGATTTGCATAGGTGCGGGTGTTGGTCTCCGTCGCCCGGTCCGCAATCTCGAACCAGTCGTAGCCGTTCTGCAAGGTCAGCTCCGCGGCGCGGTAGAGCAGATAGGTCTCCACCGTCTCCCGCGACGTCAGCGAGTTGCCCCGGAAGGTGACCCGGAAGCGGTTCGGCTCCAGGCGGATGTCGCTGTAGCCGCCGCTCGCCGATGAGCCTGGCAGATTCAGGGGCTGGTAGGGGGTGGCGGTCTCGCAGCCCGCGAGAGCCAGGGCGGCGGCCATGCCGGCCGCCAGAATGAGGCGCTTCATGCGTCGTTCCTCGATAGGAGAGCTCGTGCGAGCGTCAACGCCGGAATGTCGCCCATCCGTCGCAGGTTCCGTCAACCGTGATTCGACAGGGCCGACGGGATCAGCCTCGTCAGGCTTACTGCAGCCGGCCCTCGAAGTCGGCGAGCTCGATGCGGGCCGGCGTGACGAGACCCGCGGCGCTGACCATCACGGAGTGGATCACCGCGTCGATCTCGCGGCGCCAGAACTGCAGGAACTGGTGGACCCGGGGAAACTCGGGGGCGACGTCGAGCGTCTGCCAAAGGAAGCTCTGGAGCAGCTTGGGGTGCGCCGGCATGTAGTAGAGCACCTCTGTCGTGGTCAGGCGCTTGCCGGCGAGACGGGCTTCGAAGTCCTGGTCGACCATGTCGAACTCCCCTGAGTGTCGTGGGCCTCGCATCGAAGGCCTGAGGACAGGATAAGCCCGACTCTGCGCCCAAGGTTTCAACAAAACGTCACAGGGACTTGCGCGGCCCCCTATGCCCGCGTCGCGATCAGCCCTGCCGCGAGGATGAGCAGCACGCCCTGGATGAGCATGAACCTGCGCCGGAAGGCCGGGTCGGCCATGCAGTGGGACAGGGCGGCGCCGAACAGGCCGGCGTGCCGACCGCGCTCTACGAGCGGTTCCTGGAGGCGCCCTCCCGCGCGCTCTTCTTCGCCGACCACGTGAAGGGGCGCTTTCCCATGCACCTCCTCGCCCTCGCCCGGCCCCGCCCCGCCCTGACCGTGCACGAGCGCCGGGCCGCCTGAGGCCGCAGCCGTTTGAGGCCGCAGCCGTTTGCGGGCCCGGCCGCGGAGGCCGCGGGCCCGACCTTAGAACTTGTATTTCAGTCCGAGCTGCACCGACCAGACCGACGCCAGCTGATCCACCGTCGGCGTCGCCAGCGAGAGCGGGTTCACGTTGGTGTAGCTGTAGCGATAGGTGGTGCAGACCGCGCTGGCCGAGGTCTGGGCCACGCCGGCCGCGTCTGCGCACTGCACATTGACCAGGGCTCCGCCGTTGCGGGCTCCGGTATACTCCTTCACCTGCCCCCAGTGCTTGTTCAGCATGTTGCCGATGTTCGAGAAATCGGCGGTGAAGACGATCTTGTGGCCGGGGACCGGCGAGGGGAGGTCCTGAGCGTACTGGAAGTCCAGTCGGGTCACGCGCGGGTTTTCGCCAAAGCCTCGGGGCACTATGGCCCCGCTCGGCAGGTGGAAGATTCCGGCCAAAGCTTTGAACTTGGCCAGGGATGCGGGGCTATCGAAGAACACCGTGGTCGTGCCGGTGGTAAATTTCAGCGGGTTGGCCGGGTCCGGATTGGCCAGGTTCGGCGCATAGGCCAGGGCGTCGTCGCGGAAGACGCCAAAGACGGGGCTGCGTGCGCCGGAGCCGGTGGCGGGGTCGGTCATCAGGAAGCTGAACGGCCGGCCCGAATGGTCTTCCCCGAAGAGGGTGAAGCGCGATTGCCAGCCCGGCTTTAGCTCCATCTTATAGGAGAGCTCAAACTTCAGCGCCTCCTTGATCAGGTTGGGCGACTTGCCCTTGGCGGCGCCGTTTGGGTCCTTCGAGAAGGTCTGATCGGCGTAGAGATTGCCGTTGGAGGCGTTGCCGCCCTCAGTCGTACCGAACTCCGAGAAGCCGCCATAGGCCGACGCGTTCTGCAGCGTATAGCTCACGTCCGCGCGCAGCCCCCGCCAAGCCTTGCCAACGCTGAAGGCCACCGTCTCGGCCCAGTTCCCCTTGGACGGGTTGTAGGCCTGGATATCGCCGAAGCTGCCGATATTGGTCAGGTCGGGGTTGGTTGCGACGGGCAGACCGAGGGCCGTCCGCGTGGCTGCGTCCACGTTCAGGCCGTCATAGCGGATGCGGCCGTCGGGCGTGTACTGCTGGACGCCGTTTATGGTCAGCCGGCGCGAGCGGATGTCGCGAAAGGCGATGTTGGTCTCAGACCAGCTGGCGACCGCGTCAATCCCGAAATCCACGCCGAACTGGGTGGTGCGGAGGGAAAGGTTCGCCTTCCAGTCCGAGGGCATGTCGAAGCCGGGCGCGATGGAGTTGGTGTAGGCCAGCCGGCGCGAGGCGCTGGGATTGGTCAGCAGCGCCTTGGCGGTGGCGCTCTGTTGCTGGGCGAAACTCGGGTCAGCCTTGTTGATATTGAGCAGGGCCGAACCGGTCGCCGGGTCGATGACCGTGTTGGAGGCGTTGTCGAAGAAGCTGCCATCGGCCCTGCGGACAATGGCGAAGCTGTTGGTCAGGGCGCCCGTTGTGCCGCCGAAGCTGTTGCCCAGGAACACGTCGGGGATGCCGCCGGACACTAGGCCAATACCCCCGCTCAAGACGAAGCTGCGCTGGCGCCACTTGAACGACGCTCGCGGCATCAGGACGTTGATGCCGTCGTAGGTGGTCTGGTTGGAGTATCCGTAACGACCCACGAAATTGGTGTTCAGCGTCGGCTTGGAGTCGCTGGCGTAGGCATCGTCGCGCAGGCCCACGTTCAGGGTCAGCGCGGGCGTGATGTCCCAGGTGTCCTGCAGGAAGAACGTGTGGACATTGTAGGAGAAGCGCGCCGCGGCGTCGGTCGTCACGCCGTCCAAGGAGTCGCCATAGGCGAGCGAGTTGGCCTTGCCGTTTGCAAAGTCACTGACCGAGTCGAAATAGTAGACACCCTTCGCGGCCTGAAGAAATAGGTTGTAGACGTGGATGCCCTTGAACTGGTAGCCGCCCTTGATCAGGTGACCGCCAAAGCGATAGTTCGCCACAGCCTGACCCGCCCAGTCCGTCGTCTTCAGCACATTGGCTTGGCGGAACTGATCAGGACCGAAGTTGATGGTCGGCACGCCGCTGGAGCAGGACGTGAGGCTGCCTACCGAGTTGGGATCGGTGCACACGGAGATCTGGGCGAAGCCCTGCCCCTCCGGCGGCTGCTGGCCGCGCTGGTAGGCCCGATAGGAGATGCGGGCCTCGGTCGATAGCTGAGGCGTCCAGCGGCTGTTTAGCTGCAGGGCGTAGTTGTCTTCGTTCTCGGGCTGAGAATACCAGTTGGTGTCCAAGCTGATGCTGGTCAGGTTTGGGCTGCGCTTGGTCACCGAGCTGAAAGCGTGACGGTAAGTGGCCGTCAGGTGCTGGCCGTCGGTAATGTAATAATCGAGCTTTATGGACGACTTCTCATCCTTGATCGGCTGCACGAGATCGACCTGGCCGGGAGAGAGCGCCTTGCTGGCGGCGTAGCTGTTGAAGTTGCTCAGGACCGTCGCAATGTCGCCGGCGGTCGCGCTCGGCCCCGTGGACACGCCTGGAATGGGCGCAAAGCTGTTGGCGAAACCTAGGCCCGCCGGGCCAAAGCCGGTCAGGTCGTTGCTGTCGAAACGTTCGTAGCTGACGGCGAAGAACAGCCTGTCCTTCAGGATCGGGCCGCCTAGGAAAAAGCCGTAATTGTCCTCGTGGACATAGTTGCGAATCGTCTTGTAGCCCGTCAGCGGCGCGGCGGTGACGTCGTTGCCGACGAAGCCCGTTTTCGGGACCTCCTTGCCGATCCAGCGGCGATTGCGCACGAAGTCGAACAGCGTCCCGTGGAAATTGTTCGTCCCCGAGCGCAGCACCAGGTTCAGCGCGCCGCCGGTGAAGTCGCCGTCCTCCACATCGAAGGGCACAGCCTGGATGGTGACTTGCTCGAGCGCCTCCAGCGAGACCGGGCCGCGGTTGGTCGACAGGCCGCCGGTGTTCAGGCCGTAGTCGTCTTGGGAGCGGACGCCGTCGATGGTGATGCGGTTGCGCCGAGGCGACGAGCCCGCAATGTAAAGGCCGCCCGAGGGACCGGTCGACCGGTTCACCAAGTCCAGCGAGGCTAAAGGGTCGCGTCGGGCGACGTCGCGGATGTCGCGCTTGGGCGAGACCACCGTCTCGATCTCGGCGCGCTTCAGGGTGGTGCGCGAGCCGACGTTGGCGAGCTGGCTGGTCGCCCCCGCGCGGGTCGCGGTGACGACAACCTCCGCGACCTGGTTGGCTTTCTTCAGCACCAGGGTCAGGCGGTCCGCGTCGCCGACGGCGAGATAGATGCCCGTGACCTCCTCGGTGGTCATGCCCGGCGCCGCCGCGGTCACGTCGTAGGGGCCGCCAACCTGCAGTCCGCGCACGTCGAAGACGCCCTTGGCGTCGGTTTTGACCGTCGTCCGCGTACCCGTCGGCACATGCAGGACCGTAATCGTCGCGCCGCCGATCGGGGCGCCCGACTCGCTCTGGGCGACGCCTCGCACCGCCGCGGTCGTCTGCTGGGCGTAAGCCGCAGGTGCGGCGGCGAGCAGGGTCGCAAAGGCGACCCCGCCGAGAAGGCGGTTCGACAGCATGTGGCTTGATCCCCTAAAGCCCTGGCTGTCGCTTACAGGACAGCCCCTCCGCGCTGGCTAAGCCAGAGCGGAAACAATCCAGCAACAAGGCCGTGACGGTTCGACGACTGGCCTGCGGCGTTTTGATCCGGAGCTGCGGGCGCGACAGACGCGTCGGGGCCGCGCCGCCTGAGCCCGCCGGCAAAGCCGCTGAGGAGAGAGCCATGACCAAGCGGGCCTTCGACAAGATCGCGGCGGGGCTGACCGACGCCATCGCCCTCGCCGAGGGGCGGGCCGACCCGACCACCTACCGCGTGCACGTCCCGGCAAGCGTGGACGTGGCCGGCATCCGCAAGCGCCTGGGGCTGTCACAGGCCGCCTTCGCCGCGCGGTTCGGGCTGAGCGTCGGGACCGTCCGGGACTGGGAGCAAGGGCGCACCACGCCGGAGCCCATCGCCCGCGTGCTCCTGACCGTCATCGCCGCGAACCCGAAAGCGGTGGAGCAAGCCCTCGCCGGCTGAGCGACTGTCCGGCAAGCTTCTGCAACGCTGTGAACCAGGCGAGTTTGTAGACCCGGGGTTTCTAGGGCGGGGCGAGCGCTCGGACGCGCCGCCCAAAATCCTGTTACCTGGAATATCGCCTGAAGCTCAGATGGCGACCGAAGCGCTGGATGGGGAGCGCGCGCTTCCCCCGAAAAAAGCGAACCCCGCCAGCGGTTCGCTGGCAGGGTTCATGGTGGAGCTAAGCGGAGTCGAACCGCTGACCTCTTGAATGCCATTCAAGCGCTCTACCAGCTGAGCTATAGCCCCAAGAAATCCAGGCCTTACGGCCCCGAAGTCCCGGTCGCGACGGGGCGTGCGGGACGCCCCGGCCGCGAGAGGCGCGGAACCTATGTCAGGGCCCCGCGCCGATCAAGCGCCGATTTCGCGACGCCGGACGCGGCCTCCCGAGCCGGGACGCCGCCCCTCGTTCGCCCCGCTCAGCGCCCCCCGTCCGGCGTGTCGTCGTCGGCCGGGATGTCGGCGAGATCGTCGTCGGGAAAGTCCTCGTCCTCGTCCTCCAGGAACGGCACGTCCTCGCCCTCCTCGGCCAGGTCGGCGTCCTCCTCGAAGTCGACGCCGAGATCGGGCTCAGGCTCCGGCGCCGGGGCGACGTCGTCGCCCTCTTCGGTCTCCAGCGGCTCGGCGTCGGCGGCGGCGTCGATCTCAGGCGTGTCGTCCGCCTCGTCCTCGAAGCCCTCCTCGTCCGGCGCGGCGGCCGCGGGCTTCTCCTCAGCGTCTTCCTCGGCCTCGTATTCAGGCGCGCCGGCGCGCCCGCGCACGATCTTGCGGCTGCGCAGCGCCTCCTCCGGGTCGAAGCTGAAGCCGCACTTCGGGCAGACCGCGGGGCGGCGCTGCAGGTCGTAGAACTTGCTCTGGCAGTTGGGGCAAACCTGTTTTGCGCCCAGTTCGGGATTGGCCAAGGCCCGCCTCACCATGTTCGGAAGGGGCGTCCCTTGCCACGCAAGAGGCGCCCTGTCAAAAGCCGCGCCGCGCCGGTCCGGCGGGCGCGAAGGACGGCGTCAGCTATGGTCGAAGCGGCCGCGAGGCAAGGGATCGAACGCCTGATCGCACGGGCGTCGGGGCCGCTCAGGGGGGCCGTCCGCGCGCCCGGCGACAAGTCGATCTCGCACCGCGCCCTGATCCTGGGCGGCCTGGCCCAGGGCGAGACCCGCATCGAGGGACTGCTCGAGGGACAGGACGTCCTGCACACGGCGGAGGCCATGCGCGCCTTCGGGGCGGAGGTGCGCAGGCTCGAGGACGGCGGCTGGCGCGTGCTGGGCTCCGGCCGGCTGGAGAGCCCCGCCGCTCCGGTCGACTGCGGCAACGCGGGCACGGGGGTGCGCCTTCTCATGGGGGCGGCGGCCGGCCAGGACGTGGAGGCGCGCTTCGACGGCGATGCGTCGCTCAGGACGCGCCCGATGGCGCGGGTGATCGCGCCCCTGACGCAGATGGGCGCGGTCGTGCGCGCGAGCGAGGGCGGGCGGCTGCCGCTCAGCCTCAAGGGCGGGCGGCTGACGGGGATCGCCTACCGGCTGCCGGTGGCCTCCGCCCAGGTGAAGTCGGCGGTGCTGCTGGCCGGGCTGGGCGCGGCGGGGGAGACGACGGTGATCGAGCCCGAGGCCACGCGGGACCACACCGAGCGCATGCTGGGCGCCTTCGGGGTGCGGCTCAGGAGCGACACCGACGCGGCGGGCGCCCGGCGGCTCAGGCTCAGGGGCGGGCAAGGTCTGCGGGGCGCGCACATCGCCGTGCCGGGGGATCCCTCCTCGGCGGCGTTCCCGCTCGTGGCCGGCCTGATCGTTCCGGGGTCGGAGGTGCGGGTGGAGGGCGTGCTGCTGAACCCGCTGCGCCGGGGGCTGTTCGACACCCTGCGCGAGATGGGGGCGGAGCTCGACATCTCCAACCTGCGCGACGGCGGCGGCGAGCCCGTCGCCGACCTGACCGCCCGGGCCTCGCGGCTGAAGGGCGTCGTGGTCCCGCCCGAGCGCGCCCCCTCGATGATCGACGAATATCCGATCCTGGCCGTCGTCGCCGCCTTCGCCGAAGGGCCGACGACCATGCGCGGCATCGGCGAGCTGCGCGTGAAGGAGAGCGACCGCATCGCCCTGATGGCCGAGGGCCTGCGGGCCTGCGGCGTCGAGGTCGAGGAGGCGCCGGACGGGCTGATCGTTCAGGGCCGGGGCCGACCGCCCCGGGGCGGCGCTTCGGTGCGGACCGCGGGCGACCACCGCATCGCCATGGCGCACCTGGTGCTGGGGCTTGCGGCGGAGGCGGCGGTCAGGGTGGACCAGCCCGGCATGATCGCGACCAGCTTCCCGGGCTTCGTCGCGCTGATGCGCGGCCTGGGCGCCGACCTCGGCCCCGACTGAGCCCCCGACTTGAACCCGACTTGGACCCCGTCCGCTAGAGCCGCGGCTCAGGCCTTCAGCCGCCAGGTCGCCGTCCCGCCGGGGCCGTCCAGCACCTCCACGTTCAGGGCGGTCAGCTCAGCGCGGATCTCGTCCGCGCGGGCCCAGTTCTTGGCCGCCCGCACCTGCACCCGCTCGGCCACGAGAGCCTCGATCCGCGCCGACAGGCCCGCGTCCGCCCCCCGGGTGAACCAGGCGTGCGGGTCGTCCTGCAGCAGGCCCAGCAGGCTGGCCTCCGCGACCAGAACCTCCGCCGTCTCGGCCGCGGCCGACGCCTGTCCGGCCCGCAGCTCCGCGCGCAGTCGGTCCGACGTCGCGAACAGCGCCGACAGCGCGCCCGGCGTGTTCAGGTCGTCGCACAGCAGCTCGCGCACGGCCCGGTCGGCCTCGGTCCCGATCCGCCCGCGGCCGATCTCGCCCGTCAGCCGCCGCGCGTCGTCGAGCGCGCCGTAGAGCCGGTCGAGGCTCTTCTTGGCCTGCTCCAGCAGGGCGTCGGTCCAATCCAGCGGCGCCCGGTAGTGGGCGGAGAGCAAGGCGAAGCGCAGCACCTCGCCGGGCCAGCGCTCCAGCAGCTCGCGGACCCGCACCACATTGCCCAGGCTCTTGGACATCTTCTCGGCGTCCATGGTCAGGAAGCCGTTGTGCATCCAGTAGCGGGCGTAGGCGCGCGGCTGCTCGGCGCCGTGGGCGGCGCAGGCCTGGGCGATCTCGTTCTCGTGGTGCGGGAAGATCAGGTCATGACCGCCGCCGTGGATGTCGACAGGCAGGCCGAGGGTCGCCTCGGTCATGGCCGAGCACTCGATGTGCCAGCCGGGCCGCCCCGGTCCCCACGGCGAGGGCCATTCCGGCTCCCCGGGCTTGGACGGCTTCCAGAGCACGAAGTCCTGGGGGTTCTTCTTGTAAGGCGCGACCTCGACCCGGGCGCCGGCGATCATGTCGCCCAGGCTCCGCCCCGACAGCGCGCCGTAAGCCGCATAGCGCGTGACATCGAAGAGCACGTGCCCCTCCGCCGCATAGGCCGCGCCGTTGCCGATCAGGGCGGCGATGAGCTCCCGCATGGGGGCGATATGCTCGGTCGCCCGGGGCTCCAGGTCCGGCGGCAGCGCGCCGAGGCGGCCCATGTCGGTGCGGTAGCGCTCGGCGAAGCGCTCGGTGATCTCGCGGATCGGCACGCCCTCCGCCTGGGCCGCCGCATTAATCTTGTCGTCCACGTCGGTGACGTTGCGGGCATAGACGACCTGGTGGTCGGGATAGACCGCCTTCAGCAGGCGGTAGAGCGCGTCGAAGACCACCACCGGCCGGGCGTTGCCGATGTGCACGTCGTTGTAGACGGTCGGGCCGCAGACATAGAGCGTGATGCGGTTGCTGTCGGGGCGGGGCGTGAAGGCGACCTTGCGGCGGCTCAGGGTGTCGTGCAGCGTCAGGCTCATCGCGGGCGCTTAGCATGACCCGGGCGCACGACGGGAGGGGCGGGCCCTGGCGTCGCCGCCCACGCCCGCCTAAGCTCGCCGCATGACGACCCTTCGCCCCGACGGGGCCGCCCTCGCCGCCGTCGCCCTGACCGCCGCCCTGACCGCCGCTCCCGCCTTCGCCGAGAAGCTGACGCCCGAACGGCTCTACGCCGCGCCGGCGCTGAGCGGCCCCGCGGCCCGGGGTGTGGCGATCTCGCCCGACGGCAGGCTCGTGACCTATCTGAAGGCGAGCCCGACCGACCCGACGTCGCTGGACCTCTGGGCGGCCGCGACCTCCGGCGGCGAGCCCCGCCGGCTGATCGAGGGCAAGGCGGTGGAGCCCGACAACGCCCAGCTGTCGGAGGCCGAGAAGGCCCGGCGCGAGCGCCAGCGCACCGCCTCCAGCCACGGGGTGCTGGAGTACTACTGGGACGAGGAGGGCAAGGCCATCCTGGTTCCGGCGGGCGGCGACCTCTATCTGGCGGATGCGGCGACCGGCGCGGTGAAGCGCCTGACCCAGACGCCGGCCGACGAGGTGGACGCAAAGATCAGCCCCAAGGGCCGCTTCGTCTCCTTCGTGCGCGACCAGAACCTCTACGTCCTGCCGCTGGGCGGCGGGCCGGAGCGGGCGCTCACCACCGCTGGCCAGGGCGCGATCAGCTACGGCGTGGCGGAGTTCATCGCCCAGGAGGAGATGGCCCGCTACACCGGCTATTGGTGGAGCCCCGACGACACCCGGATCGCCTATACGCGCGTCGACGAGACCCCGGTCGACGTCCTGCCGCGCTTCGACATCGGCGCGACCGGCACGGCGATCGTGGAGCAGCGCTACCCCCGCGCGGGGCGCCCGAACGCCCGCGTGGAGCTCTACACCCAGGCGCTGGACGGGGGCGCGCCGGTGAAGGTCGACCTCGGCCCCGACGCCGACATCTACCTGGCGCGGGTGCACTGGTCCAAGGACGGTCGCGACCTCTATGTCGAGCGTCAGACCCGGGACCAGCAGACGCTCGATCTGCTGCGCGTCGATCCCGCCACCGGCCGGAGCCGGGTGATCCTGACGGAGCGGCAAGCGCCCTGGGTCGCGCTGAACAACAACTTCACCGCCCTGAAGGACGGGAGCTTCTTCTGGGGCTCGACCCGGAGCGGCTTCAACCACCTCTACCTCTACAGCCGCGACGGCAAGCTGATCCGGCAGGTGACCCACGGCGATTTCGAGGTCGCGGGCGCGGCCGACACCGGCCCGGCGGACACCGGCGTCACCGGCGTGGATGAGGCCAAGGGGCTGGTCTACTTCATGGCCAGCAAGGAGAGCCCGCTGGAGCACCGGCTCTACGTGACCTCCTACCGCACGCCGGGCGAGCCCCGCGCCCTGACCCCCGGCGGCGGCTGGTGGAGCGTGACCATGGCCAAGGACACGCGGACCTATGTCGGCGGCTACTCCGACCCCAAGACCCCGCCCCAGACCGCGCTCTACCGCCTCGACGGGACGCGGGTGCGCTGGGTGGAGGAGAACCGGCTCGCCCCGGGCCACCCCTACTGGCCCTACGTCGATCACCATGCCGTGCCCGAGTACGGCCGGCTGAAGGCGGCGGACGGCCAGAGCATGGTCTACAGCCTGCTCAAGCCGACCGATTTCGACCCCGCGAAGAAGTATCCCGTCATCGTCAGCGTCTATGGCGGGCCGCACGCCCAGACCATCCGCCAGACCTGGGACGGCGGGCTCGACCAGCTGCTCGCCCAGCAGGGCTTCCTCATCTTCAAGCTGGACAATCGGGGGTCGGCCAACCGCGGCCTGGCCTTCGCCGCCCCTATCTACAAGCGCCTGGGCGGGCCGGAGGTCGAGGACCAGCTCGTGGGGGTGAACTTCCTGAGGAGCCTGCCCTACGTCGACCCCAAGCGGATCGGGGTCGAGGGCTGGAGCTACGGCGGGTTTATGACGCTGCGCATGATGACGGACCCGCGCTTCGGCTTCGCCGCGGGGCGCGCGGGCGCGCCGCCGACCGACTGGCGCCTCTATGACACCCACTACACCGAGCAATTCATGGGCAAGCCCCAGGACGACCCGGCCGCCTATGACGCCGCCGCCGTGCTGCCGCGCCTGCCCAAGCTCTCCGGCCGGCTCCTGCTCATGCAGGGCATGGCCGACGACAATGTCACCTTTGACAACTCCACCCGGGTCATGGCCGACCTGATCCACCAGGGGACGGTGTTCGACCTGATGCTCTATCCCGGCGCACGCCACGGCCTGCCCGGACAGGACCGCAAGCTGCAGCAGACGCGCACGGAGCTGGAGTTTTTCAAGCGCTGGCTCGGCGGGCCGCAGTAGACCCCGGGCTCAGCCGGCGAAGCGCGGGGTCTCCACCCCGGCGACGTCCACCTCCACGGCGAAGAGGGCCCCGTCCTCCGGGCCCGGCGCGTCCAGGTCCTGGCGCGCGGAGGTGACGTAGAGGGTGCGCCGGTCCGGGCCGCCGAACGCGCAGCAGCTCGGCTGGGCGCAGGGCAGCTCGATGGTGCGGTCGATGCGCCCGTCCGGCGTGATCCTGAGCACCACGCCCGCGCCCCAGCGGGCGTTCCACAGGCCGCCGGCCTCGTCCATGGCGGCGCCGTCCGGATGCCCCGGACCGCCCTGCAGCAGCACGCGGCGGTTGGCGAGCGCGGGCCCGGCTTCGCCCTCCACGACGTCGAAGGCCCAGATCACGTCCCGCGTCGTATCAGCGAAGGTCACGCGCCGGCCGTCCGGGTCGAAGGCCAGGGCGTTGGGGATGCCGACGCCGTCCAGCAGCCGCGCGGACCGTCCCTCGCCGTCGAGGACGAAGAGACCGCCGGTCGGGCCCGGAGCGGCACGGTCCGCCGGTCCGGACCGATGTTGTCGCTCATGGTGCCGAGCCAGAGCCGCCCGCGGGGATCGATGCGGCAGTCGTTGGAGCGGTTCAGCGGGTCGGGGTCGGGCGCCAGGAGGGGCGCGGTCGCGCCGCTCGCCGGGTCCAGCCTGTGCACCCCGTCCTTCAGCGCCACGATCACGTCGCCCTGCATCGAGGGCATGGCGCCGGAGCAGACCGAGGGCAGGGTCCACATCCGGATCTCGCCGGTTGACGGCGTCAGGCGAAAGCCGCGCGCCTGCACGATGTCGACCCACCAGAGCGCCTGGGCCGCAACGTCCCAGTGCGGCCCCTCGCCCAGGCTGTCGCGCTGGGGAAGCTCCGGCGGGCGCGGGACGACCTGCGGCCTTGGCGACACGATCAGTGGTTCTCCCGGGGCACGGCCGCGCCGCGGCAGCCCACCAGGAAGTCGAGGTCGGCGCCGAGGTCCGCCTGCTGCACGTGCTCCACGTAGAGCGACTGGTAGCCGCCGACCATCCCGGGCGGCGGCGGGCGCCAGTCGGCGCGGCGGCGCTCCAGCACCTCGTCGGGCACGTCGAGGTGGAGGCGGCGCGCCTGCACGTCGAGCTCGATCATGTCGCCGTCGCGCACCAGCGCCAGCGGCCCGCCCGCCGCCGCCTCGGGCGCCACGTGCAGCACCACCGTGCCATAGGCCGTGCCGCTCATCCGCGCGTCGGAGACCCGCACCATGTCGCGCACGCCCTGCTTCAGCAGCTTCTGCGGGATAGGCATGTTGCCGACCTCAGGCATGCCCGGATAGCCCTTGGGCCCGCAGTTCTGCAGCACCATCACGCTGTCCGCCGTGATCGGCAGCTCCGGATCGTCCACCCGGGCGTGGAAGTCCTCGATGGAGGTGAAGACCACCGCCGGGCCGCGGTGCTGCATCAGGGCGGGGGTCGCGGCGGACGGCTTGAACACGGCGCCCCGGGGCGCGAGGTTGCCGCGCAGCACCGCCAGCCCCCCTTGCGGCTCCACGGGATTGTCGATGGGTCGGATCACCTCGCGGTTCCAGCACACGGCGTCGGCGACGTTTTCGGCCACGCTCCGGCCGGTGCAGGTGAGCGCGCCGGTGTGCAGCCGCTCGCCCAGCTCCTTCATGACCACCGGCACGCCGCCGGCGTAGTAGAAGTCCTCCATCAGGAAGCGCCCGGACGGCATCAGATCGACGATGCAGGGCAGGTCGCGCCCCAGCCGGTCCCAGTCGTCCAGCTCGAACTTCACGCCCATGCGCCCGGCGATGGCCAGCAGGTGGATCACCGAATTGGTCGAGCCGCCGACCGCTCCGATCACCTTCACCGCGTTCTCAAAGGCCTCGCGCGTCAGGATCTTGGAGAGGACCAGGTCCTCCTCCACCATCTGCACGATCCGCCGCCCGGCCAGCTGGGCCAGGGTGTTGCGCCGGGCGTCCGGCCCCGGGATCGCGGCGTTGGTGGGCAGGGCGATCCCGAGCGCCTCCACCATGGTCGCCATGGTCGAGGCCGTGCCCATGGTGTTGCAGTGCCCGACGGAGCGCGAATTGGCCGCCTCGGCGTCCAGGAACTCGTGCAGCGGCAGCGTGCCGGCGCGCACCTCCTCCGACAAGCGCCAGACGTCGGTGCCGGAGCCCAGAACCCGGCCGTGGAAACGGCCGCTCAGCATCGGCCCGCCGGAGACCACGATGGTCGGCAGGTCGCAGCTCGCCGCGCCCATCACCAGGCTGGGGGTGGTCTTGTCGCAGCCGGTCAGCAGCACGACCCCGTCGATCGGGTTGGCGCGGATGCTCTCCTCCACGTCCATGGAGGCGAGATTGCGGAACAGCATGGCCGTCGGGCGCAGGTTGGTCTCGCCCAGCGACATGACCGGGAACTCGAGCGGGAACCCGCCCGCCTGCAGCACGCCGTACTTCACCTTCTCCGCCAGCTCGCGGAAGTGGCGGTTGCAAGGCGTGAGCTCGGAAAAGGTGTTGCAGATGCCGATGACCGGCCGGCCGTCGAAGCTGTCGGCGGGTGCGCCGCCGTTCTTCATCCAGGAGCGGTGAATGAAGGCGTCGCGGTCGTGACCGCCGAACCACGCCTGGGACCGCCGCGTCTTGCCTGCCATGGGTGACCCTCGTCCTCCGCTCGGCCGCCCCCCGTCAGACCAGCGGGTTAGGCTTGCGCGGCGCGAAAGGAAAGCGGAGCCGAAGAGGTTTGTTGCTGGAGCGGGGCGTGCGAGGGCGAGCGGGGCGCGCGCCGCCTCCGGGCCTACTCGGCCGGGTGGGGATGGGCCGGCGGGATCGCGGGCGTGGCGCTGGTCTTCGCCAGGGCGGCCGGCTTGGGCCGGTTCACCCAGCGCATCAGGCCCAGCATCGTGGCGATCGTCAGCAGATAGGCGGCGATCTCCGCCAGGTTCGGCCGGTCCATATAGCCCACCAGGGTGTGCAGGAGGCGGCCGGCGACGCTGCCTTCGCTCAGGACGCCCGAGGTGTCCCACAGCGGCCGCGACAGGCCCTGGAGCCAGCCCGCCTGCTGCAGGAAGCCGACCGCCTGGGCCGCCAGGCCTGCAGCCAGGACGGTGATCAGGCCGGAGGTGACCTTGAAAAGCTTGTGTGCGGGAAGGGCCAGCAGGCCGCGGTACATGCCGAAGGACAGGGCCGCCCCGACCGCGACGCCCAGCAGGCCGCCCGCCAGCATGCCCGCAGCGCTCGATCCGCCCTGCGCGGCGATGCCGTAGAGGAAGAGCACGACCTCCGAGCCCTCGCGCAGCACCGCCACGCCCACCACGACCGCCAGGGCCATGACGGAACGGGAGCCGGACTTCACCTCGGCGCCGACCGCTTTCAGTCCGCGCGACAGCGCGCGGCCGTGGCTGGCCATCCAGACGTTGTGCCAAATCAGCATGCCGACCGCGAGCAGCAGGATGGCGGCGTTGAAATACTCCTGGCCCGACCCCGAGAAGAGCCCCGAAATAGCGCCGGCGAACGCCGCGACCACGCCCGCCCCGACCACGCCCGCCGCGACCCCGCCTGAGACGTAAAGACCGCGCTGAGCCACGCCGCGGGTGGCCGCCAGCACGATGCCGACGATCAGGCCGGCCTCGATGATCTCGCGGAAGACGATGAGCAGGGTGGCGAGCATGGCTGCGAAACTCCTGGGGTCGCTATTCGGCCACCACGACGCCCTGGGCGGTCTTGGCGTGGTACTCGCCGGTGAAGGCATAGCGCCCGGGGGCGAGCGGACGCAGCCGCACCAGGCCCGAGCCGCCGCCGGCCACCACCTTCTCCACCCCCAGGCTCGGGGAGTCGAACTCCTCCGCGATGGGGTCGGCGTTGGTCACCTTCAGCACGACCGCCTGGTTGGCGGGAACGCGGATCTCGCTGGGAACGACCTTGTGGTCCTTGAAGGCGACCGGGACCGTCCCCGCCTCGCCGCCGGCCTTGGCCGAGCCGCCGCAACCCGCCAGGGCGAGGGCGCCCGCTACCAGCACCGCCGCCGTCAGCACTCCACCGATGGTTCCGCGCATGCGTCCGCTCCTCGAGTTCTCTCAGACCTATGTATTGCGAATGACTTTCAGCCGCAAGGGGCAGGCGGATTCGGCGGAGGCGGAGGCGGGGGCCGGGGGCAGGGCTAGAGGCGGATCGCCGGACGCCAGGGCTCGCGGGCGGCGCGCGCCGCCTCGAAGCGGTCGATGGCGGGGGCGCGGGCCAGGGTCTCGCCGATCTCGTCCAGGCCTTCGAGCAGGCGGGCCTTGGCGCCGGGGTCGATGTCGAAGGCGACCGCCTCGCCGGAGGGACGCACCACCACCTGGCGCTCGAGGTCCACGGTGAGGCGCGCGTTGGCCCCCATCTCCGCATCGGCCATCAGCGCCTCGCAGGTCGCGCGCGGCAGGGCGACCAGGAGCAGCCCGTTCTTCGCGCTGTTGGTGGCGAAGATGTCGGCGAAGCTCGGGGCGATGACGCAACGGATGCCGAAGTCGTCCAGCGCCCAGGCGGCATGCTCGCGCGAGGAGCCGCAGCCGAAGTTCTCCAGCGCGATCAGGACCTCGGCGCGGCGGTAGGGCTCCCGGTTCAGCACGAAGTCGCGCCGCTCCGCACCCTCGGCGTCATAGCGCAGGCCGGCGAAGAGATGCCGCCCCAGGCCCGTGCGCTCGACGGTCTTCAGGAAGCGCGCGGGGATGATCTGGTCGGTGTCGACGTTGGCGGCGCGAAGGGGCGCGGCGACGCCGGTCAGTGTCGTGAAAGGCCGCATCAGATCAGCGCCCGCACATCGGTGAGGCGGCCCGTGACGGCGGCGGCGGCGGCCATGGCGGGAGAGAGCAGGTGGGTGCGGCCGCCCGGACCCTGGCGGCCTTCGAAGTTGCGGTTGGAGGTGGAGGCGCAGCGCTGGCCGGGGCTCAGCCGGTCCTCGTTCATGCCCAGGCACATGGAGCAGCCGGGCAGCCGCCATTCGAATCCCGCCTCGGCCAGGATGTCGGCCAGCCCCTCCGCCTCCGCCTGGCGGCGCACCAGGCCCGAGCCCGGGACGGCGAGCGCGCGCACGCCCTCAGCGACCCTGCGGCCCTTGGCGACCGCGGCGGCGGCGCGGAAGTCCTCGATGCGGGCGTTGGTGCAGGAGCCGATGAAGACCACGTCCACGGGCACGTCGGCGAGCGGCTGGCCCGGGCTCAGCCCCATGTAGTCGAGCATGCGCCGCCGCTGGAGCGCGCTCGCCGCGTCGGGCGCGTCGTCTGGAGACGGCACGCAGGCGGTGATCGGCAGGCCGGTGTCAGGGCTGGTGCCCCAGGTGACCATGGGGGCGACCTCGCCGGCGTCCAGGCGCGCCGTGCGGTCGAAGGCGGCCCCCTCGTCGCTGGCCAGGGTGCGCCAGACCGCGACGGCGGCCCGGAAGTCCGCGCCCCGGGGCGCCATGGGCCGCCCCTCGATCCAGGCGAAGGTCGTCTCGTCGGGGGCGATCAGCCCCGCCCGGGCCCCCGCCTCGATGGACATGTTGCACAGGCTCATGCGGCCGGCCATGTCGAGGGCGCTCACCGCCTCGCCGGCGTATTCGATCACATGGCCGGTCCCGCCCGCCGCGCCCAGCGTCGCCAGCACGGCTAAGGCCAGGTCTTTGGCGTAGACCCCGCGCCCAAGCCGGCCCGTAAGCTCCACCTTCAGCGTCCTCGACGGCGCCTGGACCAGCGTCTGGGTGGAGAGCACGTGCTCCACCTCCGACGTGCCGACGCCGAAGGCGAGCGCGCCGAGCGCCCCGTGGGTGGAGGTATGGCTGTCGCCGCAGACCACCGTCATGCCGGGCAGGCTCGCGCCGAGCTCGGGCCCGATCACGTGCACGATGCCCTGGCGGACGTCGTCCAGCGGCACATAGGGCACCGCGAACTCGGCCACGTTGCGCTCCAGGGTCTGGACCTGCAGCCGGCTCTGCGGCTCCGCGATCCCGCCGCCGCGGTCCAAGGTGGGCACGTTGTGATCGGCCACCGCGAGCGTCGCCTCGGGGCGACGGACCCGGCGTCCGGCCTGTCTCAGCCCCTCGAACGCCTGGGGGCTCGTCACTTCGTGGACGAGGTGCCGGTCGATGTAGAGGAGCGCCTCGCCGCCCGGCAGGACGTCGACGACGTGGTCATCCCAGATCTTCTGGTAGAGCGTGCGGGGCATGTTCCGACCCTGGTCCTTTCCCCGGAAGGGGCGCGCTGAGGCTCAGGCCGACATCGCCTCGGGCGAGGCGCGACCGCGCTTGACGATCAGCTTGTTCAGCGCATGCACATAGGCCCGGGTCGCCGAGACCACCGTGTCGGTGTCGCTGCCCTGGCCGTCGGCGAGGCGGCCGTCCTCCTCCAGCCGCACGGTGGTGCGCGCCTGGGCGTCGGCGCCCTCGGTGATCGCGCCGACCTGGAACAGCACCAGCGTCGCGTCGTGCGGAAAGATCGTTCGGATGGCGTTGAAGGCCGCGTCCACCGGCCCATCGCCCACCGCGTCGGCGCGGCGCACCTCGCCGTCGACCTCGAGCTCGAGGTCCGCGCGGGCGCGGCCCCGGGTGCCGCCCCAGACGTCCAGGGCATGCAGGCGGATGCGGGCGTGCTCGCGCACCGCGGTTTCGTCGACCAGGGCCACGATATCCTCCTCGTAGACAGCCTTCTTACGGTCGGCCAGGTCCTTGAACTGGCCGAAGATGATGTTGAGCCGGTTCTCGCCGATGTCGCCGAAGCCGAGCTCGGCCAGCTTGGCGCGCAGCGCCGCCCGGCCGGAGTGCTTTCCCAGCACCAGGTTGGAGCGGGACCAGCCGACGCTGGCGGGCGTCATGATCTCATAGGTGGCGGCGTTCTTCAGCACCCCGTCCTGGTGGATGCCGCTCTCGTGGGCGAAGGCGTTGCGGCCCACGATCGCCTTGTTGGGCTGCACCTCGAAGCCGGTGGTGGCGGCCAACAGGCGCGAGGTCTTCAGCAGGGCCGGGGTGTCGATCCCGGTGGCGAAGGGATAGAGGTCCGGGCGGGTGCGCATGGCCATCACCGCCTCCTCCAGCGCCGTATTGCCCGCCCGCTCGCCGATGCCGTTGACCGCGACCTCGATCTGGCGGACGCCGGCGCGGACGGCGGCCAAGGTGTTGGCCACCGCCAGCCCGAGGTCGTTGTGGCAGTGGGCCGACAGGATCACCCCGTCGGCGCCCTTCGCCCGGGCGCGCACGTCCTGCACCATACGCGCGATGTCCTCAGGCATGGCGTAGCCGACCGTGTCGGGAAGGTTGATGGTGGTCGCGCCGGCCGCGATCGCCCGCTCCACCGCCCGGCAGAGGAAGTCCGGGTCCGAGCGCGAGGCGTCCTCCGCCGACCACTCCACGTCCTCAGTGTGGCGGCGCGCCAGGGCCACGCTCTCGCTGATGCGATCCAGCACCGCCTCGGGCTCCATCTGGAGCTTGTGGCGCATGTGGAGCGCGCTGGTGGCGATCACGAGGTGCAGGCGCGGCCGGGCGGCGGGGCGGAGCGCCTCGGCGGCGCGCAGGATGTCGCGCTCGGCGCAGCGGGCCAGACTCGCCACCACCGGCCCGCGCACCGCCTCGGCGATGGCGCGCACGGCGGCGAAGTCGTCGTTGGAGGCGATGGCGAACCCGGCCTCGATCACGTCCACGCCGAGCCTCGCCAGCGCCTCGGCCATGCGGAGCTTTTCCGGCAGGCTCATGGAGAAGCCCGGCGACTGCTCCCCGTCGCGCAGGGTGGTGTCGAAGACGATGACGCGGCCGGGATCGAGGCGGCCGAAGCTCGGGTGATTGACGGACATGGCGGGTCGGAGGGCTCGGTTGCGGGCGCAAGGGGCGAAGGGCGAGGCGCGTCCCCTGGGCGCCGGCCCTCCGCGCGAACGCGGCCCGGCCCTACGCCCAGGGGCGGCGAAGTCGCGCCGCGGAAGCCAGGGCGACCTTCGCCCAGGGCAGGCGGGGGGCGCCGGCCAGTAACAAGGCTGCAGTCAGGGTAAGGGCGAAGGTCACGAGCTCACTATGGCGGAAGGCGAGCCCCGACGCAAGATTTTTGCGCGGAGCGGCTCTGCATTTCTGGAGCGGGGCAGGTTGTTGCGCTGGAATGCGTCTCCGCGCACGCTCTCACCTAATTTGGCGCAGACTGGGGGAAGGCGATCGCCTAGCGGCCGGTCACGACCCGCCCGGCGGCGGAGGCGCCGTCCGCGGCCGCGCCCACGCCCGCCCCGATCACCTTGGCGCCGGCGCCGACCGCGGTGGCGCCGACGCCCACGGCGGTGTCGGCGACCTTGACCGCGGCGCAGCCGGTCAGGATGAGGCTTGCGGCGAGGACGGGGGTCAGGCGGCGCATGGGAGAGCTCCGGGGGAAGGCCGGATCACCTTAGGGGTCGCCGGCGCGCTGCCCCAGAGGGCGTCAGGCCGCATCGACCAGGACGAGCTCGGCGTCCTCTAACGCCTCCACGGCGAGCTCCGCCTCGCCGGTGATCGCCGCGCCGTCGCGGGACAGGAGCTCGACCCCGTTCACCCTCACCCGCCCCTTGCTGGAGGCGAGATAGAGATGCCGCGCCGGATCGGCCGGGTAGGTCGCGCGCTCGCCCGCCTTCAGCGTCGCGCCCAGCACGCGGGCGTCGGTGCGGATCGGCAGAGCCTCCGCATCGCCGGGCAGCCCCGAGGCCAGCACCACGAACCGGCCCGACCGGTCGTCCTTGGGGAACGGCTTGGCGCCCCAGGACGGCGGTCCGCCCGCCTCGCGCGGCAGGATCCAGATCTGGAAGATCCGGGTGGGACCGTCTTCGAGGTTGTACTCCGCGTGGCGCACGCCCGAGCCCGCGCTCATCACCTGCACGTCACCCGCGCCTGTCCGGCCCGTGTTACCGAGGCTGTCCTGGTGGGTGATCGCGCCCTCGCGGACGTAGGTGATGATCTCCATGTCCCGGTGCGGGTGGGGCGGAAAGCCGCTCCTGGGCGCGATCTCGTCGTCGTTCCAGACCCTGAGCGCGCCCCAGCCCATGCGGGCGGGGTCGTAGTAGTCGGCGAAGCTGAAGTGGTGCTTGGCCTTGAGCCAGCCGTGGTCCGCGCCGCCCAGGCTGTCGAAGGGGCGTCGTTCGATCATGCGGGTCTCGCTTCCCTGTTGCAGGTCGGGCGGTGGAGCCGCCCTCAGCGCCCGCAAATGGTAACCACCTCTGTTGCGGTCAAGGGCCGCAGAAACCCCCGCTGACGAGGCGCCTGCTCCGTCACACGTCGAGCCGGCAGACCTGCAGGCGGATGCCGCCGATGATCCGCTGGACGCGCACCGGGGAGTCGGAGGGCAGCTCGTCGCCGCCGTTGGCGAGCTCTGCGCCCCACTCGGCCCCGTCGATCCAGACGCGGCCGACCCCGTTGGCGAAGTCGCCGGTGGTGCGGGCGATCCGGCCGATCAGGCGCTCGGTGCGGCGCTCGTCGGAGACGGGCGGCTCCGCCGCCGTCCTGCGCCGAACCTTCTTGGAGGTCGTCGGGATGGGTGCGCTGGGCGTCATGGCCTCGATGGACGGCGCAGGGCCGGCGGCGAACGCGGCGCGGCGCGCCTTGGCCTCAGCCCGCACCGTTCGGCGGGTCAGCAGGACCCGGCCGATGACGCTGAGCACGAAGGCGCCGAAATAGACGCCGCCCTCGACCTCGGCGCCCAGAGACACGCCCATGAGCAGCAACGCCCCGACCAGCGCCGCCGCGAAGGTGGGCAGCACCAGCACGCCCTGCGCCGCGACAAGCTCCACCGAGAAGGTTATGGCCGCGATCGCGAACCAGACCCAGAACGGGCTCGTATGGTAAAGTGTCAGGAGCGCTTGCATACCTAGCCCGGACCTCTCCGCCATGGTTTAGCCGCAGTTTGTGACACGAGAAAGGTGAGAAGCAACTTACATTTGCGGCGGAACGTCACCCTTTATGGTTAAGCTCGCCGAGCTGGCGAGCGAGCGGCGCGGCCTTCGCCGAAAGGGCGCGCAATCTGGCCTGGGAGGCCGCCGAACAGGTCCGGTCCACGAGGCCTGCGGCCTGGAAGCCGGCGTTGAAGCTGTCGGCGAGCCTGCGGTGCAGGTCTGGGTCGGGCCGCTCGAGCCTGAGCAGCTCGCCCATGCGCCCGCGCCAGAGGTCGTCCTGGGGCCCCGCGCAGAGGCGGTGCAGCGCGTGCGCCTGTCCGAGGTCGTAGGCGAGGTCGATCAGGCGCTGGCGCTCGAGGGGCGAACGGGGCGCAGGCTCGGCGCGTGCGGCGAGGCCGAAGAGGGCGGGGGCGAGGGCGAGGCCCGCCGCGATCGCGAGCGCGCGCCTATTCGGCGGCGGCATGGGCGCGCCCCGGCGTGCACGCCGCCGTCCGCGCGGCCTGGGCGCGGTCCAGCGCCGCCTCCGCCTCGGCCACGATCCTGCGCACGATCTCGCCCGCGGGCAGGACCTCGCGCACGCCCCCCGCCGACTGGCCCATGGCGAAGCACGACCGGTCGGGGTCGAGCCCCTCGGTCTGGCCGCCGATGCCGCCCATGACGCCGTTGCGGAGGCTGATCATCGCCTGCATGGGGAAGGGCTGGATGTCGCCGCTCCGCGCCTCCCAGTCCTCCACATAGGCGTTCTTCTTCACCCGCATGGGCTTGCCGGAGTAGCAGCGGGTGCGCACCGTGTCCTCGTCCGCGGCGGCCAGAACGGCCTCGCGGTAGAGCGCGCCCGCGTGGGCCTCCTGCGAGGCGATAAAGCGCGTGCCCATCCAGACCGCCTGGGCGCCCAGCGCCAGCGCCGCCGCAAGGCCCCGCCCGTCGTAGAGGCCGCCCGCCGCCGCCACGGGGATGCGCACCGCCTCCACCGCCTGAGCCACCAGCGGCAGGGTGCCGACCAGGCCCGTGTGCCCCCCGCCCTCGCCGCCCTGGCAGATCACCGCGTCGCAGCCGGCGGCCTCGGCCTTCACCGCGTGCTTCACCGCCCCGCAGACCACCATGACCTTCAGCCCCGCGGCGTGCAGCCTTTCCAGGATCGGGGTCGGCACGCCCAGGCCCGCGATGAATGCCGAGGCGCCCCCCGCGATGATCACGTCCACGCTGGCGGTCAGGGCCTCGGGCGTGGCGGCGAGCAGGTCGACGCCGAAGGGCCGGTCGGTCCGCCGGCGAACCTCCTTCATCTGGTCGCGGATGAAGTCCGGCCCCGTGCCCGCCATGCCGAGCACGCCATAGCCGCCCGCGTTGGACACCGCCGCCGCCAGCTCCGCATAGGCGACCCCGCCCATGCCGGCCAGGAGGACGGGATGCTCGATCTGGAGGAGGTCGCAGAGCGGCGTGCGAAAGGGCATGGCGGGGTCCTGTCAGAAGCGGCGCGCAAGCTTGCGCCGCCGACGCCTGCGTCCGTCAAGGGGCCGCGGCGGGCTTTCCGCGCCCCCTCCCTGCGGCCGGCGGCACGGGCCTAAGACCGCGCCCGCGCGGCCTTCTCGTCCAGACCCGAGCGCCCCTCGCGCGCCAGGAGCTGGTCGGCGACGGCGTCCGTATCCACCCCCGCCGCGGCCAGCAGCACCAGCCAGTGGTAGAGCAGGTCCGCGCTCTCCGCCGCCAGCGTGTCGGGGTCGCGCTCCAGGGCGGCGATCACCGTCTCCACCGCCTCCTCGCCGAACTTCTTGGCGGCGCGGGCGGGACCCGCGGCCAGCAGCTGGGCGGTGTAGGAGCTGGCGGGATCGGCCCCGCGGCGGGCGGCGATGGTCGCCTGCAGTCGGGCGAGGGCGTCGGCCAGGCGCTGCATGTCAGGTCCTTCGCACCGGAAGGCCGGCCTCGGCCAGGGCGGCCTTGGCCTCGGCGATGGTGATCTCGCCGAAATGGAAGATGGACGCCGCCAGCACCGCGTCCGCCCGCCCCTCGGCGATCGCTAAGACGAGGTCGCCGGCCGACCCCGCGCCGCCCGACGCGATCACCGGCACGCTCACCGCCTGGCTGACCGCGCGCAGCAGGGCCGTGTCATAGCCGCTCTTGGCCCCGTCCCGGTCCATAGAGGTCAGCAGGATCTCGCCCGCGCCCTTGGCGACGGCGGTCACCGCATACTCTACCGCGTCCAGCCCCGTCGCGCGCCGCCCGCCATAGGTGAAGACCTCCCACCGGCCCTCGCCCACCCGCCGCGCGTCGATGGCGGCCACCACGCACTGCGAACCGAACCGGTCGGCGGCGGCGCTGAGCAGGTCGGGGTTCTCCACCGCGGCGGTGTTGATCGAGGCCTTGTCCGCGCCGGCCTTGAGCAGGCTGCGCACGTCTTCGACGCTGCGCACGCCCCCGCCCACCGACAGGGGCATGAAGCAGACCTCGGCCGTGCGGGCGATCACGTCCAGCATGGCGCCGCGGCCTTCGTGGCTGGCGGTGATGTCGAGGAACATGAGCTCGTCGGCGCCGGCGAGGTCATAGGCGCGGGCCTGCTCGACCGGATCGCCCGCGTCGCGCAGGTCGAGGAACTGCACGCCCTTCACGACGCGACCGTCCTTCACGTCCAGGCAGGGGATGACGCGGACGCAGAGCATGCCGGGACCGCTCAGGCGGCGCGCCGGGGGCGACGGGCGGCGGCGAGCGCGGCCTCTGGCGCGATCGCCCCGGTGTAGAGGGCGCGGCCCAGGATCGCGCCTGCGATGGGCCGGCCCGGGCGGGCGCACAGGGCCTCGATGTCGCCCACGCCCGCGACCCCGCCCGACGCGATCACCGGAATGGCGATCTGGTCGGCCAGCTCGCCCACGCCCTCGACATTGACGCCGGTCATGGCGCCGTCGCGGCTGATGTCGGTGACGATCAGGGCCGCGACGCCGGCGTCTTCGAAGCGGCGCGCGAGATCGGCCGGCCGGGCGTCGGACGCGCCCGTCCAGCCGTCCACCGCGACGCGGCCGTCGCGCACGTCGATGGCCACCGCCACCTGCTCGGGGTAGTCGGCGGCGGCCTTGCGCACCAGGGCGGGGTCGCGCACGGCCGCGGTGCCCAGCACCACGCGACTGACGCCCGCCTCGATCCAGCGCGCCACGTCGGCCTCGGAACGGATGCCGCCGCCGAGCTGCACCGGGATCGAGACCGCGTTCAGGATGGCCGAGACCGCCGCGGCGTTCACCGACCGCCCCTCGACCGCGCCGTCGAGGTCCACCACGTGCAGCCAGCTGAAGCCCTGGGCGGAGAAGCGCCGGGCCTGGTCGGCGGGGTCCTCGTTGAAGACGGTCACGCGCGCGAGGTCGCCCTGCAGCAGGCGCACGCAGCGGCCGTCCTTCAAGTCGATGGCGGGGTAAAGGATCATGGGCCGCACCTAGGCGAGACCCGGGCCCGGGATCAAGCGGGCCTGGACCCGAGCCGTCCCGCGCGCAGGCGCGGGCCCCGGCGGGCGAAGGCGCGGGGCGGGCGCTAGGGCCGCCACTCCAGGAAGCGGGCGAGCAGGTCCAGGCCCGCCGCCTGGCTCTTCTCCGGGTGGAACTGCACGCCGAGCAGGTTGTGGCGCCCCACGATGCTGACGAAGCGCTCGCCGTGCTCGGTGGTGGCGACCGCCGTCGCCGGGTCCGCCGGGCGCAGGGTGAAGGAATTGGCGAAATAGAAGGCGCGCCCCTCGCCGAGGTCGCGCAGCACCGGGTGCGCCACGCTCGGCCGCACCTCGTTCCAGCCCATGTGCGGCACGCGCAAGTGCGGGTCGCCGGGCCTCAGCGCCTCCACGGCGCCGGGGATCCAGCCGAGGCCCGCCGTCTCCCCGAACTCCAGCCCCCGGTCGGCCATCAGCTGCATGCCGACGCAGATGCCCAGGAAGGCCGCCCCCGCCTTCACGCCGGCCTCGAGCGCCGGGATCAGGCCGTCGCGAGCCTGAAGCGCGGCCATACAGGCGGCGAACGCGCCCACGCCCGGCAGCACGATGGCGCCCGCGCGGGCGATGAAGTCGGGGTCGTTGGTCAGGCGGATGTCGCGGCGCTTGCCCGCCCGCCGCGCCGCCTGCCAGAGCGCCTGCTCCACCGAGCGGACGTTGCCCGAGCCGTAGTCGATCAGGGCGACGCTGTTCACGACGCCCCGCTCCAGCCGCCGCTCACAGCACGCCCTTGGTCGAGGGCGCCTGGCCCCCGGTCTTGGGGTCGAGCTCCACCGCGGTGCGCAGGGCCCGCGCCAGGGCCTTGAACCCGCTCTCCGCGATGTGGTGGCTGTTTTCGCCGTAGAGCGTCTCCAGGTGCACGCACGCGCCCGCGTTCATGGCGAAGGCCTGGTGGAACTCCTTGAACAGCTCGGTGTCGAACTCGCCGATCTTGGGGCGGGTGAAGGCGACCTTCCACACCAGGTAGGGCCGGTTGGACAGGTCCACGGCGCAGCGGGTCAAGGTCTCGTCCATCGGGACATAGGCGTGGCCGAAGCGGCGCACGCCCTTGAAGCCGGGCAGCGCCTGGGCGAAGGCCTGGCCCAGCACGATGCCGGTGTCCTCCACCGTGTGGTGCATGTCGATGTGGAGGTCGCCTTCGGTGTGGATCTGGAGGTCGAAGCCGCCATGCCGGCCGAAGCTCTCCAGCATGTGGTCATAGAAGCCGATGCCCGTGCGGATCTCGGTCGCGCCGACGCCGTCCAGGTTCAAGGCGACGCGGATACGGGTCTCCTTGGTGTTGCGGACGACCTCCGCCGTGCGGGCCGCGCTCATGCCACCGCCGCCTGCAGCAGGCCCGCCTCGGCGGCCAGCGCCTTCAGCGAGACCTGGGGCCGGGGGCCGTAGTGGCCGATCACCTCGGCGGCGGCGAGGGAGCCCAGGGCGCCGCACTCGCCGAGCGGGCGCCCGCGCGCCAGGCCGAACAGGAAGCCCGCGGCGTACTGGTCGCCGGCGCCCGTGGTGTCGACCACCTGTCGGACCGGAGCGGCCTTGACCCTGACCGTCTCCGAGGCGGTCGCGATCACCGAGCCCGCGGCCCCCCGGGTCACCGCCGCCACGCGGGTCCGCTGCCTGAGCGCCGCCAGCGCCTGGTCGAAGTCGGGAGTCTGGAACAGCGCCGAAAGCTCCGCCTCATTGGCAAGCACCACGTCGATCTCGGAGTCGATGAAGGCCAAAAGCGCCGCGCGATGGCGCTCGACCACGAAGCTGTCGGAGAGCGTCAGCGCGATCATCCGCCCCGCATTGCGGGCGATCCCGGCGGCCTTGGCGAAGGCCCGCCGCGCCGCGTCCGGGTCGAAGAGGTAGCCTTCCAGGTAAAGGAGGTGCGCGCCCTTCACGGGCGCCGGGTCCACGTCCTCGGGGGTGAGGAGGCTGGCGGCGCCGAGGAAGGTGCTCATGGTCCGCTGGCCGTCCGGCGTCACATTGATGAGGCAGCGCCCCGTGCCCGGTCCGTTCTGGAGCGGGCGAGTGTCGAAGTGCGCGCCGATGGCGGTGATGTCGTGGCGGAACACCTCCCCCAGGGTGTCGGCCGCGACCTTGCCGACATAGGCCGCCTGACCGCCGAGGCTGGACACCCCGGCCACCGTATTGCCCGCCGAGCCGCCCGAGGCCTCCACCCCCGGCCCCATGCGCGCGTAGAGGCTGTCGGCGCGGGCCGCGTCGATCAGCTGCATGGAGCCCTTCACCAGGCCTTCGGCGGCCAGGAAGGCGTCGTCGGCGGGGGCGATCACGTCGACGATGGCGTTGCCGAGGGCGCAGAGGTCGTAGGCGGCGGACACGCGGGGCTCCGGACGGCATCTGAGGCCCGAGCCCTAGCCCCTGAAGGCGGTCGGTGCAAATCCTGGGCGCGTCAGCCCTCGGGCGTCAGGCGGGCCGACGCCTTGTCCGGCGCGGCGCTGGCGCCCGCCTCGGCGGTCGGCGCGGGCGGGCTCGGGACTGCGAGGGGCGCCGGGGGTGGGATCGACTCGGCGCTGGCGGCGGTCTGCCGCATTTCCTGAGCGCGGGCTTCTTCCCGGCGCGCCTCGGCGAGGTCGGCTTGCACCTTCCGCTCCAGCCGGTCGAGCTCGACGCCGACCGGATGAGGGGCGACGGCGGGCGTCACGGCGGCCGCCGGCGGCGCGGCGAGGGCCGGGACAGGGCTTGGCGGGACGAAGCCGGCATAGGGGTCGCCCCGCTCGGCCGCAGGCGCCATCGCGGCGGCCGCCATCGCCTCGGGCGCCTGGGGAAAGACCGGCGTCGCATAGCCGCCGAACCAGACCCCGGCCAGCGCCAGGCTCGCCGCCCCGCCCAGGACCACCGCCCCTCGCCTCGCCGCACCCGCCGCCATGGCCCGCGCGCCTCCTGTCGGCCCCGAACGCCCCGGGCCCGATCGGGATGCAACCGCGCCCCCTCAGCCCCCGGCGTAGATCGCCTGCACGTCGCGGCGGAGTTGCGCGCCGCTGTCCGGGCGAGAGTAGAACATATGCCCGCCAGGATAGGCCTTCACCTGCACCCGGCCGGGCGCGCCCATCGCCGGCATCTGGTCCAGGATCAGGCGGCTGGCGAAATAGGGGCAGCTCAGGTCGTCATAGCCGTGCACGATCAGCACCCGAAGCTTGGGGTCGATCGCCACCGCCTCGCGCAGGTCGGACGCCGCATCGATCAGCCGCCACCAGTTCTTCTCCCAGTCCCGGTTCACCGCGGTGCTGAGCGGCTCGTAGCGCGCATCGACCTTCCAGCCCACGACGCGGGTCACGAAGTCCACCATGGCGCTGGTCGTGGGGGCCAAGATGGCGTCCAGCACCGGGTCGTTCACCCGCTGGTCGGGCGACCAGGGATAGGGATCGAAGCTGGTCACATTGCTGTCGTACCAGCTGCCGATCCGCCCCTGGTCCCGGTAAAGCGCCCGCAGGAAGTAGCGGTCGTCGATGCGCCCGCCCATGCGCCGCACCTCGACGGGATCGAGGCCCGTGTAGGCGCTGACCCGCTTGACCACGCGGTCCACAGCGGCAGGGTCGGCCTGGCCCCGCAGGAGGTCGGTCGCGAACTCGCCCCGTACATAGGCCTCGACCTCCGCCATGTGGGCCGCGTCCAGGCGGCCCTGCCGCTCGAAGTTCGCCGCCGCCATCGAGGGCAGGGACGCCATGAAGTGCAGCGGCGAGGCGTCCGTGTCGTGGAAGGCGGCGCTGAGCGCGGGCGAGACCAGCACGACCCCGTTCACGCCCACGCCGAGATTGGTCTGCAGATAGTGCGTCACCCGCGGCCCGCGGTAGCCGCCATAGCTCTCACCGACGACGTATTTGGGCGAGGTGAGGCGCTGGTTCTTCAGCAGCCAGTCGTAGACGATGCGCGAGAGGTAGGCGATGTCGCTGTCCATCTCGAAGAAGTGCGGCTTGGCCTCGGCGGGCGGGACCAGGGCGCGGGAGAAGCCCGTGCCGACCGGGTCGATGAACACCAGGTCGGTGAAGTCGAGCCAGGTGGCGGGGTTGTCCTTCAGCCGGACGGGATCGGAAGGACTGTCGCCCTGGGCCCCGAACTGGATGCGCTTGGGCCCGATGGCGCCGAGGTTCAGATAGACCGACGCCGCGCCTGGTCCGCCATTGAAGGCGAAGGTCACCGGGCGGTTCGGATCGCGCGGCCCGTCGAGGGTGTAGGCGGTGAAGACCACCTCCGCGATCTTCTTGCCCTTGTCGTCGCGCACCGGCAGCGACCCCACGTTCGCGGTGTAGTTCAGGGTGCGGCCCGAGACAGTGGTGGTCTGGGCGACGCGGGCGTCGGCCGGCAGGGGCGGCAGGGCGTCAGACGCTGCAGCGGCGGGCTTGGGGTCGCCCTTGGCGGGCTCCTCGGCCGCCTGGGCTGCGCCGCCGAGCAGGGCGAGGACCGCCGCAGCGGCCAGGATCGTGCGGAGCGTCATGGTCGGGGTCCCCTCCTCGTAGGGTCATGGCCGAGCTAGCCTGCGCCGGCCAGGGCGGCAAGCGGGCCCGACCAGCGCCCTCACGCGCTGGGGAACACCAGCGCCGCGCGCAGCCCCGGTCCGGCCGGCCCGCCCGGCCCGTCGTCGAGCTCCAGCCGGCCCCATGCGCCGCCGCCACCGCCGCCACCATGGCCAGACCCAGCCCCGCTCCGGGCTGGCTACGGCTGTTCTCCAGGCGCACGAAGCGCTGCACGACGCGCGCCCGGTCCTCCGCGGGCACGCCCGGGCCGGTGTCGGTGACGGAGACCTCCACCTCGCCGGAGGCGCGGCGGCGCGTGCGCAGCATCACCGCCCCGCCCGCGGGGGTGTATTTGACCGCGTTGTCGAGCAGGTTGGCGAGGGCCTGGGTGGCGAAGCCGCGGTCGCCTCGGAGGGTCAGACCGCGCCCGAGCTCGGCGCCGAAATCCACGCCCTTGTCCTCGCAGAGCGGGCCGTAGAGCTCCGCGGCGCCCGCCGCCATCTCGGCGGCGTCGAAGGGCTCGGGATTGGCGATCCGCCCCGCCGCCTCCAGCCGGGCGATGGCGAGCACGGCGTTGAAGGTCTGCAGCACCGCGTCGGCGTCCTCCACGGCCTGCGCCAGGGCGGCCGTGGGATCGCCCCGCCCGCCTTCGGCTTCGATCAGCGCCGCCTCCAGCCGGGCGCGCAGACGCGTGAGCGGCGAGCGTAGGTCGTGGGCGATGGCGTCCCCGGCGTGGCGCAGCCCCCCCATCAGCCGCTCGATCCGGTCGAGCATGCCGTTCAGCCCCAGCGCCAGCTCGTCGTATTCGTCGCGGCCGCCGCGGACCGGCGCGCGGGCCTTCAGGTCGCCGGCCTGCACCCGGATGACGAGGTCGGTCAGCCCCTGGATCTGGCGCCCAGCGTTGCGCGCCACCGCCAGCCCGCCCATCAGGCCCAGAACGGCGACCAGGACGCCCGCACCCCAGAGCGCCCGGCTGATCCGCATGGCGTAGGCGCGGCCCTCGGCGATGTCGACGCCCACGAACAGGCGCTCGCCGCCGCTCAAGGCCACCTGGCGGCCGAAGGCGGGGCGGTGCACGACCCCGCCGTCCGGGTCGGTGTCGGTGAAGCGGAAGCTGACGCGGGCGTCGGTCGCCGTCCTGGGCTCCACCGGCGTTTGGCCGAGATTGCCCGTGATCGGCTTTCCGTGAGCGTCCATGAGCAGGTATAGGAACGGCCGCTCGCCCACGGCCCGCTCGATGATCGCCTGGTTCAGCGCATTCACCCCGCCCCGGGCGTAGACGGCCTTGAGCGAGGAGAGCTCCCGCGCGGTCTCGCTGTCCGCGCGCCGGGTCACCTCGCCGGCGGTGGCGACATAGATGTAGGTCAGGAAGGCCGCCGCGACCGCTGCGAACAGGGCCGTGAACAGCACCGTCAGGCGAAAGGCGGTGGTGCGGAAGAGCGGCGGCAGGCGCATGCAGCCCCACTAAGACGCGGCTTCGCCCGGCAGGGTCAAGCGAGGGCTCACGCGCCTCGGAGCTCGAGGCGCACGGTCCGGCGCGCGGCGCGGACGAGGCCGGCGAGGTCGCGCGACAGCGGGCTCGGCGTCCCCGCCAAGAGGGCCGCCACGTGCTCCGCCAGCAAGGGGGCGAGCGTGAAGCCCCGCCCGCCAAGGCCGGTCAGGGCGAAGCGGCCGGGATCGACCTCGTCGGCCAGCGGAAGATGGTCGGGCGTGGCCAGGCGCACGGCGGCGCGGCCTCGCAGCGGCGCGTCGGCCAGGGATGCGGCGAGAGACCGGGCGAGGGCCGGGCGGCCTTCCGCCAGGCGCGCGAGGTTGCGGGCGTGGTCGGCCTCGCGCACGTCCTGGCCCGCATCGCCCCGGTCGTGGGTGGCCCCGAAGAGCAGGCCCTGGCGCGTCGGGATGGCATAGCCGCCGAAGGCCGAGGGCGCGCCGGGCAGGACCTGGTCGGCCACGCTGACCTGGCCACGGGTGGGGCGGAGGTCGAAGCCGGGCAGAAGCGCCGCCGCGCCGGCGCCCGACGCGATCACCACGGTCTCGGCCTCGCCGATCGGCCGGCCTGCGGCGTCGAGCAGCCGCCAGGTCTCGCTCTCGCGGACCATGCGGGCGACCTGCGCCTCCACGCGCTCGACGCCGACGAGCCAAGCCTGCAGCAGAGCCGCGGGCTCGATCACCAGGCCGCCGCACAGGCGCAGCGCCTCGCCCGCCGCTTCCCCCAGGGCCGCGCTGGCCGTTTCCGGCCCCAGCCGCTCCAGGGCGCCGGGGTCGAACCCCGTCCAGGCGGCGAGGCGGTCGAAGCGGGCGACGTCCTGGGGCGTGCGCGCGAACTGCACGAGGCCCTCGGCCAGAACGGCGTGAGGCGCGGTCTGCCGGATCAGGGCGCAGGCGCGGGCGAAGGCCTCGGCATGCAGGCGCGCCGCCGGGCCGAGGCCGGCGTCCAGGCGCGGCGTGACCAGGGCCGCGGGGTTGGCTGAGGCGGCGTCGCCGCGGCCGCTGTCGACCAGGATCGTCGCCCAGCCCTGGCGCTGCAGCGCCCGCACGAGCGACGCGCCCGCGACGCCGCCGCCCACGACCGCCGCCCGGCCGGGAACACGGTCCGCTTCGGGGCGGCCCGGAAAACGCGCCTGAAGCCGCTGCTTCTTGCGCCCGAAGCCCGGGAGGCGCGCGACCTGGAATCCCGCCGCCTGCAGCCCCGCCCGAACCGCGCCGGCCACGGTGAAGGTGGCGACGCGGGCGCCCGGCGCGCTGTGGGCGGCGATCTGCGCCATGAGTTCGGGCGTCCACATCCGCGGATTGCGGGCGGGCGCGAAGCCGTCGAGGAACCAGGCGTCGGCGCGGCCCGTCCAGCCCGCCAGGGCCTCGGCCGCCTCGCCCACCTGCAGGTGCAGCGTCACGTCGGGCGCGAGCTCGATCGTGTGGCCGCCCGTGCGTCCCTGCGGCCAGGCGGCCAGCAGCGGCGCGGCAAAGGGCGCGAGCTCGGGGAAGGCGGCAAGCGCCCGCGCGGCGTCCTCGCGGGCGATGGGGAACGCCTCGACGCTGAAGATGTGGAGCCGCCCGTCCGCCGGCTTGGCCCGCGCCCAGAGCTCAAGGAGCGCCAGGACGTTCAGCCCCGTGCCGAAGCCGAGTTCGCCCACCGTGAACCGCCGCCGCCCGGCCCAGGCGTCCGGCAGGCCGCAGCCCGCCAGGAACACCGCCCGGCTCTCCGCCAGGCCGTCGTCGGGGTTGAAGTAGATGTCGCCGAAGCGGGGCGAGCGCGGCGCGCCGCCGTCGAAGTCCACCGGCTCGGTCATGTCGGACGGACGCCGTCGCGCGCTCAAACGCAAAAGGGCCGCCCTTTCGGGGCGGCCCTCACGCGCACGACCGACGTCGTGAAAGCGATGACGCTTAGTGCGTGGTGTTCGAGGTCGACGTCGACGTCGTGTTGGACGACGACATGTTGCCCGAGCTCATGTTGCCCGTGCTGTTGGCGCCGGTCGACATATTGCCCGACGACATGTTGCCGGTCGCGTTCGCGTCCGTCGTGTTGGTCGTCGTGGTCTCGGTGGTGGTGGTCGTGGTGGTGTTGTTTTCTTCCTTGTTGGCCGGCTTGCCGCAGGCCGCCACGGAGAGAGCCGCCACGGCAGCGCCGGCGACGAGAATCTTACGCAGAGTTTCGGAGGTCATGTCCCTGGTCCCCTTAAGAGGTTTAGAGCGCCCTAAACGCAACTCGCGCCCTGCTCGCCGCAATAGCTCGGTTTGCTATCGGCTCGCAAGAGGCATGAGGGCGCCGCGCTCACGACACTGTGCAGGAGCCGGCGAGAACGCGCAAGGCGCTTCGGCCGTTGTCGCCCTCTGTCACTCCGCCGGAAGCAGGTTTTCCGCACGCGCGGCCAGCAGGCGGTCGAAGCTCGACCACACGCCGTCCTCGCCGTGCCACTGCCCCCGCGTCGCCGCCTTGGAGTATTCCGTCGCCCGCGCCTCGAAGAAGTTGGCGTGCTCCACCCCCGACAGGAGCGACTGCAGCCAGGGCAGCGGGTTCTCCTTCACGCCGTAAAGAGCCGGGAGCTCCAGCTGGCGCAGCCGCCAGTCGGCGATGAAGCGGATGTAGCGCTTGATATCGCCGGGCGTCATGCCCTGGACCTCGCCCGCCTCGAAGGCCAGGTCGATGAATTTGTCCTCCAGCCCGACCACGGTGCGGCAGTTCTCCACGATGTCGGAGGCGACGCTCGCGGTCACCGCGCCCGTCTCCTTGGCGAAGGCGTGGTAGAGCTTGATCATGCCCTCGCAGTGCAGGCTCTCGTCCCGCACCGACCAGCTGACGATCTGGCCCATGCCCTTCATCTTGTTGAAGCGTGGGAAGTTCATCAGCATCGCGAAGGAGGCGAACAGCTGCAGCCCCTCGGTGAAGGCGCCGAACATGGCGAGCGTGCGGGCGATATCGGCGTGCGTCTCCACCCCGAAGGTCTGCATGTAGTCGTGCTTGGCCTTCATCGCCTCGTATTCGAGGAAGACGGAGAACTCCGTCTCCGGCATGCCGATGGTCTCGAGCAGCAGGGCGTAGGCGGCGATGTGGATCGTCTCCATGTTGCTGAACGCGCTCAACATCATCTTCACCTCGGTGGGTTTGAAGACGCGCGCGTACCGCTCCATGTAGTTGTCGTTCACCTCGACGTCCGACTGGGTGAAGAAGCGGAAGATCTGGGTCAGCAGGTTGCGCTCACCGTCCGACAGGTTGGCCGCCCAGTCCTTGCAGTCCTCGCCGAGGGGCACCTCCTCGGGCATCCAGTGCACCTGCTGCTGGCGCTTCCAGAACTCGTGCGCCCAGGGATAGCGGAAGGGCTTGTAGGCGTAGGACGGGGTGAGCAGGCCGGGCAGAGTCTGGATCGTCATCGGGGAAGGCCTTGCGGGACGGATCTTTGGGGAACGCGAATCGCGGGCGAGCAGGCTCGCGAGATCGAAGTTAACAGCCGGTTCAGCATATGGGAGGGCTCACCGAACCGCACCCACAACATCTAGTGGGGCTGTGGACGAAACCCAGGCCTGGGCTGCACGCGACCCTCCTGCGGGGATGACATTGCCGCCCGCGCGCGCCAGAACGGCCCTATGAGCGCCGAGGCGGACAGGTTCGAGGTGATCGTGGCGGGCGGCGGCCTGGCGGGCGGGACGCTCGCCCTGGCGCTGGCGCAGGCGGGCCTCCGCGTCGCCGTGGTCGAGGCCGAGCCGGTCGCGACCCGCACCGCGGCGGCCTTCGATGGGCGCGCCTCAGCCGTGGCCCGGGCGAACATGCAGGCCTGGCGGACGCTGGGCGTGGGCGACGGCCTGATCGCGCGCTCCCAGCCGATCCGTCGCATCGTGGTGGCCGACGGGCCCGCGCCGGGGGCGAGCGTCGCAGGCGGAGCCGGGGCGGTGCTGAGCTTCGACGGGCGCGACCTGGGGGACCCCGCCTCCGGCTCCTCGCCCGGCGACGCGCCCTTAGGCGACGAGCCCCTGGGCCATGAGCCCCTGGGCTGGATGGTGGAGAACCGCTTCGCCCGCGCCGCCCTGGCCGAGGCGCTGGAGGCGGCGGGAGCGCGGGTGCTCGTTCCCGCCTCGGTGCGCCGGGTCGAGGTCGGCCCGGCGGAGGCCGCCGTCGTCCTGGCGAACGGCGAGACTCTCAGCGCGCCGCTGGTGGTAGGCGCGGACGGTCGCGGCTCGCGCGTCCGCGAGCAGGCCGGCATCGGCGTGCGCGGCTGGCCCTATCGCCAGAAGGGGGTGGTCGCCACCGTCGCCCTCGAGCACGACCATCAGGGCGCGGCGATGCAGCTGTTCCAGCCCGGCGGGCCGCTGGCCGTCCTGCCCCTGACCGAGCAGCGCGCCAATCTCGTCTGGACCGAGCGGCCCGAGGCGGCCGACGCCCTCCTCGCCGGCCCGGCGGACGCGTTCGAGGCGCAGCTGGCCCGCCGCTTCGGCGATTATCTCGGCCGCCCGCGCCTGCTTGGCCCCCGCCACGCCTACCCTCTGGCGCTGCAGATCGCCGAACGCCTGAGCGCGCCGCGGATCGCCTTGGTCGGCGACGCCGCCCATGTCGTGCACCCCATCGCCGGCCAGGGACTGAACGTGGGGCTGAAGGACGCCGCGGCGCTGGCCGAGACGATCGTGGACGCCCGCGCCATCGGCGAGGACTGGGGCTCCGAGGCGGTGCTCGGCCGCTACGCCCGCTGGCGGCGGTTCGATGCGGCGAGCCTGGTGGCGGTGACCGACCTCTTCAACCGCGCCTTCTCGGCCGACCTGCCGGGGGTGCGGGCCCTGCGCGGCGCGGGGCTGCGGCTGGTGAACCGGTGGGCGCCGGCGCGGCGGCTGTTCGTGCAGGAGGCGACGGGCTCCCTGGGCGAGCTCCCGCGCCTGCTCCGCGGCCAGCCCCTGGCCTGAGCGTCATGGCCGCGCCCCTGCCCGCCCCCGATCCCCGCGCCCCGATCCCCGCGCCCCCGGTCCCCGCGCCTCCCGCCCGCGCGTCGGCCCCGCCGCCGCGCCGTCGCCGGCCCTGTCCAAGCGCGCCTTCGCCATCGTCTTCGCGGTCAGCGTCGCCACCGCCTTCGGCAACACCGGCCTGCAGTCGATCCTGCCCGCGATCGGGCGGCAGATCGGCATGCGCGACGTCCTGATCCCCGCGATCTTCTCGCTGTCCGCCCTGCTGTGGGGGATCACCTCGCCGATCTGGGCCAAGCGCTCCGACCGGGTGGGTCGCAAGCCGATGATCGCCCTGGGCCTGGCCGCCTTCGCCGTCTCCATGAGCCTGTGCGCCGTCGTGGTGTTCATGGGACTGCAGAGGTGGCTGCCGGTCTGGGCGGTGTTCTTGCTGCTGCTTCTGTCGCGCGCGATCTTCGGGGCGGTGGGCTCGGCGGCCAATCCCGCGAGCCAGGCCTTCGTGGCCGAGCGCACCCGCCGCTCGGAGCGCACCCAGGCCATGGCCAGCCTCGCGGGCGCCTTCGGCCTCGGCACGGTGGTCGGGCCCTTCGTGGCGCCCCTGTTCGAGCTGCCGGCGATGGGCGTCGCCCGCCTCTCCGGTCCCATGTTCGCTTTCGCGCTCTTCGCCTTCGCCGTGCTGGTTGTGGTGGTGCGCGGCCTTGAGGAGACGCCGCCCCCGGCCGATCCCGACGCGGGCCGCCCTTCGGGCCGCAGCGCAGGCCCCGACTTGAGCCGCAGCGCGGGCCCTGGCGTAGGCCCAGGCCGGCCGGACGCGGCGGCGCGCTCCAGCTTCGCCCTGTGGCGCGATCCGCGGCTGGCGCCCTTCCTGATCTACGGCTTCCTGGTGGCGAGCTGCCAGACCGCCCAGGGCTATACGCTGGGCTTCCTGATCATCGACAAGCTGCACCTGGCGCCGATCAAGGCCCAGGGCTTCACCGCCGTGGCCATGGGGGCGGGGGCCGTGTCGGGCCTGCTCGCCCAGTGGGGCCTGATCCGCATGTTCGGCATGGGCGCCAAGGACCTGCTGCGCTGGGGAGTGGGCCTGGCCGCGGCGGCCAATCTGCTGGTCGCGTTCGCGCCGAGCTATTGGGCGGTGGTGGCCGGCTACGCCATGGCCAGCCTCGGCTACGGCTTCGCCCGGCCTGGGTTCACGGCGGGCGCATCGCTGTCGGTGTCCGGCCCCGAGCAGGCGAGCGCCGCGGGGGCGATCGCCTCGATCAACGGCGCCTCGGTCATCGTGGCGCCCGTCCTGGCGGTCTGGATGTACGAGCAGGCGCCGCCCTCGCCCTTCCTGCTGAACGGCCTCATCCTGGCGGGCCTTTTGGCCTACGCCGTCCTCAACCGCACCCTGAAGTCGGTGGAGGACGCCCCCGCCAGCGAGGCCGCGACCACCGCCGCGGAGCTGGAGCGCGCCGAGGACGCCGGCCCCGGCTTCTGAGCCCCGCCCTTGCCTGATCGCAAAGCCCCGGCCACAACCGGCGGCCAGATCCACGGAGACGCGCCGCAATGGCCGACGAGATGACCCTGCCCAAAGGCGAGCTGATGCGCGGCAAGCGCGGCCTGGTGATGGGCGTGGCCAACCACAACTCCATCGCCTACGCCATCGCCGCCCAGCTGGCGGCCCAGGGCGCGGAGATGGCCTGGACCTACCTGCCCGACATGGAGCGCCGGGTGCGGCCTCTAGGCGAGGCGCTGGGCGTCAAGCTCTTCGCCCCCTGCCAGGTGACCGAGGACGCCTCCATGGAGTCCGCCTTCGCCCAGGTGGAGCAGGCCTTCGGCGCCATCGATTTCCTCGTCCACGCCATCGCCTTCTCCGACAAGAACGAGCTGAAGGGCTCGTTCGTCGAAAACACCACGCGGGAGAACTTCCTGCGCTCGATGGACATCAGCGCCTTCTCCTTCGTGGATGCGGCCCGGCGCGCGGCCAAGCTGATGCCGAACGGCGGCTCGCTGATCACCCTCACCTATCTCGGCAGCGAACGGACCATCCCCAACTACAACGTCATGGGCGTGGCCAAGGCGGCGCTGGAGGCGGCGACCCGCTACATCGCCCGCGACCTCGGGCCCAAGAAGATCCGCGTCAACGCCATCTCCGCCGGGGCCGTGCGCACGCTCAGCCTGGCGGGCATCTCCGGCGGGCGCACCATGATCGCTAAGGGCCGGCAGTGGGCGCCGCTGCGCGAGGACACCGCGCCCGAGGGGGTGGCGGGCTGCGCCCTGTGGCTGCTCTCCGATCTGGGACGCTCCACCACCGGCGAGGTCGTGCACGTCGACGCCGGCTTCCATATCATGGGCCTGCCCGAGGAGGGCGAGGAGGGCTGAACCGCATGCTGCGCACCCTGGTCTCCGCGGGACTCGCCCTGAGCCTGATCGCCGCCCCCGCCCTGGCCGCCCCCGCCCAGCCGGCCGCAAGCCCCTCCGCCGTCGGGACCGGGGCCGCGGGCAAGTCGGCCTTTGCGCGTCACGCCATGGTCGCCGCCGCCAGCCCGATGGCGGTGGAGGCGGGCCTGCGGGTGCTGCGCGCGGGCGGCTCGGCGGTGGACGCCGCGGTCGCCGTCCAGGCGGTGCTGGGCCTGGTCGAGCCGGAGAGCTCCGGCGTGGGCGGCGGCGCCTTCATGACCTATTACGACAGCCGGACGCGCCGGCTGAGCGTCTACGACGGCCGCGAGGTCGCGCCCAAGGCCGCCGGCCCGGACTGGTTCCTGAAGCCCGACGGCCAGCCGATGAGCTTCATCGACGCGATCCTGAGCGGCCGCTCCACCGGCGTGCCCGGCGCGATCGCCATGCTGGAGCTGGCGCACAGGGAGCACGGCGCCCGGCCCTGGCGCAGCCTGTTCGGCGACGCGGAGCGGCTCGCGGATCAGGGCTTCGTCATCGGCGACAAGCTCGGTCGGGCCATCGCCTCCGGCTTTCCCCAGGCGCACACGCCGGACGCCAACGCCTATTTCACCAAGCCCGACGGGACCCGCTACAAGGCCGGCGATCGCCTGCGCAATCCGGCCTATGCGGCGACGCTGCGGCTGATCGCGGCCAAGGGCTCAGCGGGCCTGCTGCGCGGCAAGATCGCGGACGACATCCTGGCCAAGCTGCGCGCCGCCAACCTCGGCAGTCCCATGACGCGGGAGGACCTGGCGGACTACCGGCCCCTGAAGCGCGAGGCGCTCTGCGCGCCGCACGGCCCCTACCGCGTCTGCGCCCCGCCGCCGCCGGCTGGGGGCATCGGCGTGCTGGAGACGCTCGGCCTGCTCGCCGAGACCGACATCGCGACCCGCAACGCCGCGGACCCGCAGGCCTGGGTCGAGTTCGCCCGCGCCAGCCGCCTCATGTACGCCGACCGCGACTGGTTCGTGGGCGACCCGGCCTTCGTGTCCGTGCCCACCCCGGGCCTGCTCGATCCCGCCTATCTGAAGGCGCGCGCTGCGCTGATCCCCGGCGTGGGCGCCGCGCCGGTGACCCACGGCGACCCGCCGGGCGGAGCGGCCCGCGCTCCGGATCGCACGCCTGAGCCCGGCGGCACCTCGAGCTTCGTGATCGTCGATCCGCACGGCGACGTAGTCAGCATGACGACGACGGTGGAGAGCCTTTTCGGCTCGGGTCGCATGGTCGATGGCTTCTTCCTGAACAACCAGCTGACGGACTTCAGCTTCTCGCCTGCCAACCCGGACGGGACGCCCGCGGCGAACGCGCCGGCCGGCGGCAAGCGGCCGCGCTCGTCCATGGCGCCCACCATCGTGGTGGATCGGGAGGGGCGGTTCGTCGCCGCCTCCGGCTCGCCCGGCGGCAACTCGATCATCGCCTATGTCGCCAAGAGCCTGGTCGCCCTGCTCGACTGGAAGATGACGCCCGCCGCCGCCGTCGCCCTGCCCAACGTGGTGGCGCGGGGCGGGATTGTTTCGGTTGAGAAGGGGGCGTCGCCCGAGATGATCTCCGCGCTTCGGGCGGCAGGCCTGAACGTCGCGCCCGACCAGGGCGAGGCCTCGGGCCTGCACGCCATCGTCAAGCGGCCCGGCGGCTATGAGGGCGGGGCCGATCCGCGGCGGGACGGCGTCGCCAAGGGCTTCTGAGCCCCGGCAGGGGCGGCGCGGGCGGTAACTGGGCCGGGGCGCGGCCGGCGCCTCTCGCCCCTTCCCATGCCCGGCCGCAGTTGCTATGGCGCGCGGCTCCGGCGCGTGCGGTCGTGGCGGAATGGTAGACGCGCAGGCTTGAGGTGCCTGTGGGGCAACCCGTGGAAGTTCGAGTCTTCTCGACCGCACCAGCGCCGATCCGGCGGCGACCCGTTCGGGCCTGCTGAAGCTGGCGCGCCTCGCCAAAGCCGGGCGGGCGTAGCCTTTCAGTCGCCCGGGCGCTCTTCCCAGACCTCGCCCACGATCAGCCGGTCGACGCGGAGCTCGCCGATGCGCGCCCGCCTTACGCTGAGCCGGCCCACCGCCAAGGCGCCCACCGCCATCGCCCCCACCGCCAGCGCGCCTACCGCCAGAGCCCCCGCCGCCGTGGCCGCCAGGGCCGCTGCGCCGAGCGCCGCGTGCGATCCCGAGGTCAGGCCGAAGCGCCGGGCCGGCGGGTACCAGTGCACGATCTCGGGCTCGACCGCGCGGTCTTCCTCGTCCGCGATGACGTCGCCGATGCTCATGGCTCCCTCCAAGCGTCGCAGTTCAACCTTGCCGCCCGCCCCCCGCTTCCGCGCTTCCCGTGACAGAGGCCAAAGGGTGGGGCTAAGAACGCCGCCCAGCACGCGACCCGATCCAAGAGACCATGGCCGGACATTCCAAGTTCAAGAACATCATGCACCGCAAGGGCCGCCAGGACGCCGCCCGCGCCAAGCTGTTCACCAAGCTCGCCCGCGAGATCACCGTCGCGGCCAAGGCGGGCCAGCCCGACCCCGGCTTTAATCCGCGCCTGCGGCTGGCCATCGCCAACGCCCGGGCGGAGTCCATGCCCAAGGACAACATCGACCGCGCCATCAAAAAGGCGATCGGCGCGGACGCCGAAAGCTATGAGGAGATCCGCTACGAGGGTTTCGGCCCGGGCGGGGTCGGCGTGATCGTCGAGGTGCTGACCGACAACCGCAACCGCGCCGCCGCCAATGTGCGCAGCATCTTCGGCAAGAACGGGGGCAATCTGGGCGAGACGGGGGCGGTCAGTTTCATGTTCGACCGGGTGGGCGAGATCGCCTACCCCGCCGCGGTCGCCTCGGAGGACGCCATGATGGAGGCCGCCATCGAGGCCGGGGCCCAGGACGTGGAGAGCGACGCGGAGGACGGCCACACCGTCTACACGGCGTTCGAAGAGCTGAACGCCGTCTCCGAGGCGCTGGAGGCCCGCTTCGGCCCCGCCGCCTCGACCCGCATCGTCTGGCGTCCCCGCTCCCTCACCCCCGTGCAGGGGGAGACGGCCGCGGGCCTGGTCAAGCTCATCGAGGCGCTGGAGGACGACGACGACGTCCAGAACGTCTACGTCAACTCCGAGATCGACGCCGCCGAGATGGCGCGCCTGGCGGGCTGAGGGCCCCTCAGCGCCAGGCGTTCGGGTCGAGCGGGGCCGGATCGGCGCATCGCGCCACGGCGTCTTCGTCGAAGCGCCGCCGAAGGTCCGCGCACTGCAGGTAGGAGGTCAGCTCCGTCTGCAGCTGCGCGAGATCGGTCGGGGGCGCGTCGAGCACGCGGTGCTGAATGGTGCGGGGGCGGCCGGGCGCGAACAGGCGCCGGTCGCGCACCACCTGCCAGGCGCGCAGCAGGCTCCCGCCCCAGGCGTCGGCCTCCGGCGGGGCGGGCGGGTCGCGCAGCATCGGGCGCAGCGCCTCGGCGCCGCCGTCCAGCAGGCGGCGCGCCGCCCCGAGCGCCCGCACCTCGCGCGCGTCCTCCCCCAGCCGGGTCAGCGCGCCCGCGAGCGCCGGGAGGGGCGCCTCGCCCGCCGCGGCGCTCTCGCCATGGCCGGGAAGGTCGGGCGTGAGCACGAAGCGGGTGCGCGAGGCGGCCTGGGCGATGCGGGCGAGGTCGGCGCCGGACCCGAACAGGTCATGCACGAGGACGAGCGGCGCCGCCCCGGGATCGCCATAGCCGCGCAGGTGCAGCGGCCCCGTCGGCCCCTCCACGAAGCGCGCCTGGGGAAGCGGGGCGGGCCAGGCCGGGCGGGCGCCGTCGATGCGGTCCCGCCGCGCGACCAGGGCCTCGATCACGGGCTTAAGCCCCGGCGCGATCTCGGCGACACGCGCCGCGCTGATGGCGGCGCCCAGCCGGTCGAGGTGGGGCCGCAGGGGATCGCGCGCCGTCGCGACCACCTGGACCCGCTCGGACCAGGCGGCGGCGATCGAGCGCCCGTCGAAGCTCAGGGCGGCGCGATAGGGGACGCGATAGGTCTCGCCCGCCCGCAGGAAATCGAGCACCCCCGCCTGCATCGCCGCGGGCGAGGGGGCGTCATAGGCCATGCGCGCCGACGTGCGGGTCTCGTACCAGGGGAAGAAGATCGTCTGCTCGCGCAGCCGCGCCCAGAGCCAGGCGAGGTGCGAGCCGTCCCACGCCGGCTCAAAGGGCGGCAGATAGCGGCCGATCAGCTCGGCGCGCTCTGCGGCGTCAAAGCAGGGGACGCCGTTGAGCAGGGCGAACGCGACCCGCTCGGGATAGCGCGCCGCAAACGCCGCCCCGATCGCCGCGCCGGTATGGACGCCGTAGACCCCGGCGCGCGGCAGCCCGATCGCGTCGAAGAGGCCGGCGAGCGCCTCGGCGAAGCGCTCGATCTCGACCTGACGCGCAGGCAGAGGGTCCGACAGGCCGTTGCCGGGCGTGTCCGGCGCGATGACCTCGAACTGCGCCGCCAGGGCCGCCATGAGCGGCTCGAGCTCCTCGGAGGAGCGCGGGGACTGGTGCAGCAGCACCAGCGGCGGGCCCGCTCCTGCGGAGCGCAGGTGCACGAGCCGGCCCGCGACCTCGACATAGCGCCGCCGAAGCCCGTTCACCGCGTCGGCCCCGCGCGGTCGGGCCGCGGCCCATACGCCCCCGTGACGCGCACCACCTTGCCTCGCGCCTGCATGCGCCGCCCCCGATCTCAGCCGCCCACCCTGCCCGGACCGTCCCGCGGAGCCAAGCCCGCACGTTGGCCTCGCCCAGCCCCAGGCCGCAGAGACCCCGCCGTCTCGCAGGGGCTGATCCCGGACACGCCCTTGCATGCGCCGACCTCCCCGACTAGGTTCCGCGCCCTCGCTCAGGCGGCCCCTTGGCGGCCTCGACGACCCTCTGGAGAGGTGGCTGAGTGGTTGAAAGCACCGCACTCGAAATGCGGCATACTCGCAAGGGTATCGAGGGTTCGAATCCCTCCCTCTCCGCCACGGACGTTTGTATTTGTTGATGTTTTAGCCCTTCGGCTCCGGCGGTCCCACCGCGGGTCCCACCTTGTGATCTGGACAGGGTCGGACGCGCTCAGGCCGGAGAACTCGCCAAGGAGGCCGCTGTGGCCGCGGCTGCGGAGAAGTGGCTCTGCGCGGCATGCTAAAGCTAGACCGGCCGCCGCAAGGGGTCGTGTCCCCAGACGTGGTGTAGCTGGGCGGTAGCGAAGCCGCTCGCGTAGCGCGCCCCCACAAGGCGCCGTAGTGAGCGACCGGCGTCGCGGGGTGGTCATCTGCGATCATCGGTTAGGGTCGGATTTGCCGACCTCAACCCAAGACCACGAGACCGAAGATGACCGAGGACATGATCGCCCTTGGCGGGCTGATGGAGAAGAGCGCCGACGCCGATCTGCTGCGCGAGATGATCGGCTTCGCCGCCCAGCGGCGGATGGAGCTGGAGGCGGGCCAGCTCACCGGCGCGAGCTTCCCGGCCGCCCATCGGGTGAAGATCCACTCGGTGAACCCGATCGAGCCAGTGAACCGGGAGATCAAGCGGCGAACCGAGGTCGTCGGCATCTTCCCAAACGAGGCCGCGCTCGCCCGCCGCGTCGGCGCCATCCTGCTCGAGCAATCCGACGAATGGGCCGTCCAGCGCTCCCGCTACATGCCGCTGGAAAGCTTCGCACCGCTCAGCGATGATGCCCTCGTCCGCCTGCCCGCCATGGCCGCCTGACCAGACCCGGCCCAGCCGGAGATCGCGGGGATCACACCGCCGAAGCTACACCACGGCTCGGGACACGATCTGGGCGCAGCGGTGGTGCAGTGGCGCGGCACGCGTACGACCCCGCACGGCGGCCACATCCCCGAGGCCATGCCGGCCGGCGCGCCGTCCGCGCCGAAGGCCTCGCACGAGCCCGTCGCGCCTCAGCCGCACACGGGCGCGGGCGCCTCGACCGGCTCCGACGACAGCGGGTCCGAGCGCGGCCTGCGCAGCGACACCGCCAACGCGACCTACCGCCGCTGAGCCCGGCGCGCAGCCCGCGCTGGACGGCGGCGGGCGGCTCGGGCAAGAGCGCCGGATGGCGATCGGCGTGTTCGACTCCGGCATCGGCGGGCTCTCGGTGCACCACGCGCTGGTGGAGCGGCTGCCGCAGGCGGACTTCCTCTATCTCGGCGACCAGGCCAACGCGCCCTATGGCGGGCGTCCGGGCGAGGAGATCGTCGCGCTCACCCGGGCGGGCTGCGAGCGCCTGTTCAGCGCCGGCGCGAGCCTGGTGGTCCTGGCCTGCAACACCGCCTCGGCCATCGCGCTGCGCCGGCTGCAGCAGACCTGGCTGCCGGGATGCAGGCGCGAGCTGGGCCGTCCGGTGAACGTGCTCGGCATCATCGTGCCCACCATCGAGGCGGCCACGGGGCTGCCCTGGGAGCACGAGGCCGAGCGGCGCGGCGAGAAGGTGGAGAAGCTCGACGTGATCGGCGTCTTCGCCACGCCGGCGACGGTCCAGAGCCGCGTCTATGAGATCGAGATCGACAAGCGCCGCCAGGACGTCGCGGTGTTCTCCGAGCCCTGCCCGGAGCTGGCCCGGCTGATCGAGCGGGGCGAGCCGCGGGAGGCGCTTCAGGCCTGCATCCGCGGCCATGCGGAGGCGCTGCGCAAGCGCATCGGCCGCTATCCCGACCGGGCGATCTTGGGCTGCACCCACTACGAGATCGTGGCGGACCTGTTCCGGGAGGCGCTGCCGCCCGGCACGCCCTTGATCCACCAGCCGACCGCGGTGGCCGACGCCCTGACCGCCTACGTCGCGCGCCACCCGGAATACGACATCGGCGACGGCGGCCGGCGCGCCTTCATGACCACGGGCGAGGCGGCGGACCAGAACGGGCTGGTCCAGACCTTCTGGGGCGCGCCCGTCCGCTTCGAGGCCGCCTGAACCGCAACCGACGGCGTTGCGCTCGGCGGAGAGCAGGGGCACATGGGGACCATGAACATCGTCACCCCCATCGTGGCGCAGCGGGCCGCGGCCCCGCTGGAGCCCCGGCGCTATCATGGCGTGAACTGGACGGGCCTTCGCACCCTCTACCTGCGCGAGGTGCGCCGCTTCTGGAAGGTCGGGCTGCAGACCGTGGCCGCGCCGGTGGTGACGACCCTGCTCTACATGATGATCTTCGTGGTCGCCATGCAGGGCGCCCGGCCGGGCGCAGCGGGGGCGAGCTATGGCCAGTTCGTCGGGCCCGGCCTGATCATGATGGCGATCCTGAACAACGCCTTCGCCAATTCCAGCTCGTCCCTGATCCAGGCCAAGATCATGGGCACCGCGCCGGACTTCCTGACCCCGCCGCTGTCGCCCTTCGAGCTGATGGCCGGATTTTCCCTGGGGGCGGCGACGCGGGGGATGCTGGTGGGCCTGGTGACGGCCGTGGCGGTCTGGCCCTTCGCGCATTTCGGCGTGCATGCGCTCTGGGCGGTCCTCTACTTCTCGGTCATCGCCTCGCTGATGATGGGCTTCGTGGGCGTGCTGACCGGCCTCTGGGCCGAGAAGTTCGACCATCTGGCGGGGGTCACCAACTTCGTGGTCATGCCCCTGACCTTCCTGTCGGGCACCTTCTACCGGGTGGAGCGCCTGCCCGAGCCGTTCCGGGCGGTGAGCCACTACAACCCGTTCTTCTACCTGATCGACGGCTTCCGGTACGGCTTCATAGGCCATGCGGACGGGTCCCTGGCGGCGGGGGTGGCGCTGACGCTGGGGCTGACCGTGGGGCTCGGCGTCTGGTGCTGGGCGATTTTCCGGTCCGGCTGGCGGCTGAAGACCTGAGCTCGCCCTCGCGCCCCTTGGCCGCAGGCGCAGGCAGGTTCTAAGCTCGGCGCGACCTGAGGGACGCTCCATGCTCGAAAAGATCCGCCTGGCCGCGGCCGCCCTGGCCCTGTCCGCGACCGTCGCCGGCGCCGCCTTGGCCGCGCCGCTCACCCCCGCCGACACCGCGCGCATTGACGCCAGCGTGCGCGACTGGCTGAAGCGGACCGGCGCGCCCTCCGCCTCGATCGCAGTCGTGCGCGACGGCAAGGTCGCCTACGCCCGGGCCTACGGCCTGGCCCGGACAGCCCCGGCCACGCCGGCCACGCCCGCGTCCCGCTACGCCATCGCCTCGGTGTCCAAGGAGTTCACCGCGGTGGCGATCCTGATCCTGCAGGCGCAGGGCAAGCTCAGCCTCGACGACAAGGTCTCGCGCTTCCTGCCCGACCTCGCCTCCGCCGACCGGGTCACCCTGCGCCAGCTGCTGAGCCACACGGCGGGCTATCGCGACTTCTGGCCCCAGGACTTCGTTCCGCCGGAGATGACCCGCCCGGTCACCGTCCAGGCCCTGCTGGACGAATGGGCCAAAAAGCCCCTCGACTTCGAACCCGGCGCCGACTGGCAGTACTCCAACACGGGATATGCGGTGGCGGGGGCGATCGTGGAGAAGGCGTCCGGCCAGCCGCTGCTCGCCTTCCTGCAGGCGCATGTGTTCCAGCCGCTGCACATGGAGGGCGTCATCGACCACGACGCCCTGCCCGAGCGGCCCTCCGACGCCCTGCCTTACACCCGCTACGGCTTGGGTCCGGTCCGGCCGGCCGCCAAGGAGGGCCGCGGCTGGCTGTTCGCCGCGGGCGAGCTGGCCATGACGCCCACCGAACTGGCCAAGTGGGACATCAGCCTGATGGACCGCAGCCTGCTCACGCCCGCGTCCTACGAGGCCATGCTCACGCCGGTGAAGCTGACGTCCGGGCGCGACACGCACTATGGCCTGGGGCTCGACATCGAGGACGACCACGGCCGGCTGAGGATCGGGCACGGGGGCGAGGCCTCCGGCATGGTGACCGACAACCGCATGTGGCCGGCGCAGCGGACGGCGGTGGTGGTCACCACCAACAGCGATGCGGCCAGCGCCGAGAGCCTGAATGCGCGGGTGGCGGCGGTGGCGGTCGCGCCCACGGCGGCCGAAGCGCGGGCGCGTCGCGTGTTCGACGACCTGCGCCAGGGCCGCATCGAGCGGGACCTCTTCACGGCGAACGGGAACAGCTATCTGACCGCCCAGGCCCTGGCCGACCACAAGGCGGGGCTGGGCCGGCTTGGGCCGGCGTGGCTCTTCCAGCTCGCGAGCGAGAGCCAGCGCGGCGGCATGACCACCCGGGTCTGGACGATCACCACCTCGACCCGGACGCTGCGCGCCGTCGAGCGCGGCTTCGACAACGGCAAGCTCGAGCAGTTCCTGATTCTGGACGTCGTGAACTGAGCGGCCGCCGCGGGGCGGTCCGTGGCGGCCGCGCCTCAGGCGTCGAGGACCCGGGCCGAGGCGCGGCGGCGGGACGGGGCGAAGCTGCGGGCCGTCTTTAGGTCGATGACCTCGGGCGAGGGCGCCTTGACGGCCGGCAGGTCGCTCAGGCCCTCGCGCATCACCTCAGCCCAGCGGGCGATGGCGTCGTCCAGCGCGGGCATCAGCTGGCCCCGCTCGGTCCCGAGCGCCGCATAGGCCGGGCGCGCCGCAGCCCAGCCGAAGCGCGCGTGCGGGCGGCCGATCACGCGCCGCGCGTCCAGGCCGACCGCCTCGGCGAGCCTTATGCCGAACTCAGCCCAGCTCACCGCGCCGACGTTGGCCAGGTGGCGAAGGCCCGTCTCGCCGTCGAGCAGCAGGTCCAGGCTGTGGTTCACCAGGTCCGGCACATAGGTCGGGGAGACGATCAGATCGTTCGCCGCCTCGAACCGCTCGCCGCGGCGCAGCGCCCGGACCAGGTGGTGGGCGAAGTTGTGCGGGTCGTAGGGCTGGAAGAAGGCGGCGGTGCGCACCACCAGCGCGCGCGCGCCGGACCGGAGCGCTTCAGCCTCCGCCAGGGCCTTGCTCTCGCCGTAGACGTTCAGGGGGCGGGGCGCGTCGCGCTCGACGTAAGGGCGGGTCGCCGAACCGTCGAACACCAGGTCGGAGGAGAAGGTCAGGAGCGCCGCGTCGACGTCGCAGCAGGCGGCGGCGAGATGGGCCACGGCGGCGGCGTTGGCGGCCAGGCAGCCGTCGCGCGCATGCTCGGCCTCGTCCACCCGCACCCAGCCCGTGGCGTTGGCCACCGCCCACGGGCGGAGCTCGCCCAGCACCCGCCGCGCCGCCTCCGGGTCGTCCAGGGGCAAGCTCGCCCGATCGGTCAGGACGTAGGCCAGGCCGCGGTGCTCGCAGGCGCGGGCGATCGCCTGGCCGAGCGTGCCGGTCGCGCCTGTGATCAGCAGCGGCCGCTGGGTCGCCTCCGCGCGCCAGCGCCGGCGCACCGGAACCTGATCCCGCCGCCACACGGGCGCGTATTCCAGGCGCAGGTCGCGGGTCCACCAGCCCGGGCCCGCGGCGCCGGGAAGCTCCGCCACGCTCTCTCCCCGGGCCAGGCGCCGACAGGCCTCGGCCAGCTGGGTCGGGCGAGGACGACCGGCGCTGACGTCGAAGACGCCGGACTCGTAGTAGCCCGCATCGGTGGTCAGCAGCCGGTTCCAGTCGAAGGCGCCCAGCAACGACCAGGCGGTGACCGCGCGCACCGGCACGCCTCGGGCCCGCAGCGCCTCCGCCGCGTCCCAGCACTCCGCCAGCCAGCGCACCTGCTCCTCGCGGGTGCAGCTCACGTGGCACTCGGTGACTGCGAGCGGCAGGCGATAGCGGTCCCAGACCTGCTCCAGCAGCCGCTCCCAGCCTTGCACGCCGGGCATGACGGCGCGCACCGCCTCCACGTCGGCGAAGGCCTGCCAGCCGTTTCCGCCGCGCCGCGACAGCGGATAGGCCTCGGTGCGATGATCCAGCAGCCGCTCGCTGGTCAGGTAGTGGTTCACGCCGATCACGTCGGGCGGGCAGGGGTCCTCGGCGATGGCGCGCAGCTGATCCTCCAGCCCGAAACCGGCGATGCGCGCGAACATCGGATGCTCCGGCGTCACCCGGCCGGTGAGCAGGTCCCAGGTCAGCCAGCGGCGGGTGTTGTCGTGGTCCGCCTGCTGTTGCACCGGCGGCGTGCAGAAGGTGAAGCCGAAGTCCTCGGTCTGGATCAGCTGGGCCGCCGGGTTCACCTGGCGGACCGCCCGCATGGCCAGGCGCACGGCGTCGATCTGGTTCAGCAGAGCCTGGTAGAAGGCCGCCTCGTCCCGGGCGTGCGGGTACCAGTGACCATAGAGGGCGGAGAACCGCGCCGTGGTCAGGGGCTCGTTCACGGGCGTGTAGGCGTCCAGCCACGGATAGCGCTCGGCCACCGCGCGGGCGTGCTGGGCGAGGCCGGCGGCGAACTCCGGGTCCAGAAGGTGCGTGTAGCGCGGCCCTGAACCGTGGTGCGTCAGTCCCGCGATCGGTCGCAGGCCGAGCGCACGGATGCGGTTCAAGCGCGCGTCGCTCCAGCGCCAGTCCCGGGCATCGGGCCGGTTGGGCGCGATCCGCTCCCACAGCACCGGATAGCGCAGCGCCTTCAGCCCCAGGCCGGCGAACAGGTCGAGGTCCTCGATCCGGTCCTGGTGCCCGGTGCGGACCGTCTGGTCATAGAAGAGGTCGCCCACCCGATTGACCGTGCACTCCGGCCCGCCCCAGAGTTCCAGCGGCGCCCGCGTCGCGGCGCCCGAACCCTCGCGGTCGCTGCCCGCGGGGGCCTTCGTCGTTCTCGTCAGCGCCATGTCGTTTCAGCTCCAGCCCGTCCCCTTCGCCATCCTGAACGCGGGCTGAACGGATCGGGTTTCGACCCGGGTTCCCGGGAGGCGGGCCAGCGCCCCTTGAGCCCGCCCCGCCGGCCCCCTACGCTCCTGGCGTACAAGAGGTCTCGTCCATGTTCCTCCGCTTCTTCTCCGAACTCCGGCAGGCGCGGGTGCCGGTGACTCTGCGCGAGTACCTGACCCTCATGGAGGCCATGGATCGCCATGTGATCGGGCTCGACGTCGACGACTTCTACTATCTGTCCCGCTCCGCCCTGGTGAAGGACGAGCGCAACCTAGACAAGTTCGACCGGGTGTTCGCCCACGTGTTCAAGGGCTTTGAAAAGGTCGACGGCAGCCTGACGGCCGAGATCCCCGCCGAGTGGCTGAAGAAGCTGACCGAGAAGTTCCTGACCGAAGAGGAAAAGGCGCAGATCGAGGCCATGGGCGGCTTCGACAAGCTGATGCAGGCCCTGCAGGAGCGCCTGAAAGAGCAGAAGGAGCGCCACGAGGGCGGCGCCAAGTGGATCGGCACGGGCGGGACTTCGCCTTTCGGCGCCTATGGCTACAACCCCGAGGGGGTGCGCATCGGCCAGGACAAGGGCCGCCACGGCCGCGCGGTGAAGGTCTGGGACAAGCGCGAGTACAAGAACCTCGACGACTCTGTGGAGCTCGGCACCCGCAACATCAAGGTGGCCCTGCGGCGGCTGCGCAAGTTCGCCCGGCAGGGCGCGCCCGACGAGCTCGACCTCGACGGCACGATCGCCGAGACCGCCCGCCACGGCTATCTCGACATCGTCATGCGGCCGGAGCGGCGCAACACCATCAAGGTGCTGCTGTTCTTTGACATCGGCGGCTCGATGGACAGTCATATCAAGCTCTGCGAGGAGCTGTTCTCGGCGGCCAAGATCGAGTTCAAGAACATGGAGTTCTTCTACTTCCACAATTGCCTTTACGAGGGCGTGTGGAAGGACAACCGGCGTCGCCACGACGAGAAGATTGCGACCTGGGACGTGCTGCACAAATACCCGCACGACTACAAGGTGATCTTCGTGGGCGACGCCACCATGAGTCCCTATGAAATCACCTATCCGGGCGGCTCGGTGGAGCATTGGAACGAGGAGCCGGGCGCGATCTGGATGGATCGCGTCGCCCAGGTCTACCCGAGCCTGGTGTGGCTGAACCCCACGCCGGAGCGCTACTGGGACCACACCCAGTCCATACAGGTGATGAGGCAGCTGGTGAACGATCGCATGTACCCCCTGACCCTCGGCGGCCTGGACAGGGCGATGCGGGAGCTGACCCGATGAGCCGGCGCGCGCCGTTCGCGGGCGTGGTCGTCGCCGCCGTCGCCGCCGCGCTCGGCCTCGGGCTGGCCGCGACCCACGCCGCCGGCCAGGGCGCCAAGGCGGCCGGAGACGCCAAGGCGGGCCAGAAGATCTTCCAGAGCCAGTGCGCGCTCTGCCATGCCGCGGCGGGCGGCGTGGGGCCCAGCCTGCAGGGCGTGGTCGGACGCAAGGCCGCCTCGACCGCCTTCCCGAACTATTCCGACGCCCTGAAGCGCTCCGGCCTGGTCTGGACCCCCGACAAGCTCGACGCCTACCTCGCGGACCCGCAGGCGCTGGTTCCCGGCACCCTGATGCAGGTGCAGGTGGAGAGCGCCGCCTCTCGCGCCGAGGTCATCGCCTATCTTGAGACGCTGAGGGCGCCCGCCCCGGCCGCGAGCCCCACGCCTGGGGCCGGCGCCGCCGCCGAGGTCGCAGGCGGCGGCGACTGGCGCGAGGATGCGCCGGGCAAGCGCCACCGCATCTCCGCCGCCGACCTGCCGCCGCCCGGCGCGACCAAGGTCGGCGTCGCCCCGCCCCGGATCGTGCAGGCGCCGCACATCCTACACGTGCCGGCGGGCCTGCAGATCGCGCCCTTCGCCGAGGACCTGGCCCACCCGCGCCTGATGCGCACCGCCCCGAACGGCGACGTCTTCGTGGCGGAAAGCGCGGCGGGCCGCATCCGCGTGCTCCGCCCCGCCGCGGACGGGTCCAAGGCCGCGGCGACCTCGACCTACGCCGAGGGCCTGAAGGGCGTGTTCGGCATCGCCTTCTATCCGCCGCAGGACCCCAAGTGGGTCTATGCGGCCGAGACCAACCGGGTCGTGCGCTTCCCCTATGTCGCGGGCGACCTGAAGGCCCGGGGCGAAGCGCAGGTGATCGTGCCGGAGCTGGCGCCCACCAGCGGCGGGCACGTGACGCGCGACATCGCCTTTTCGCTGGACGGCCAGCGGATGCTGGTCTCGGTCGGCTCGGGGTCCAATGTCGCGGAGGGCATGGACAAGAAGCCGCTCGCCGAGGCTGAAGCTTATGACGGGGCGCACGGCTTGGGCGCGGCCTGGGGCTCGGAGGAGCGTCGGGCCGACGTTTTGGCCTTCACGCCGGAGGGCGGGCCGGGTCAGGTCTACGCGGCAGGCATCCGCAACTGCGTGGGCCTTGTCGTCCATCCCCGCTCGGGGGACGCCTGGTGCTCGGTCAACGAGCGCGACCTCTTGGGCGACAATCTCGTCCCGGACTACGTGACCCGGGTGAAGCCGGGCGCCTTCTACGGCTGGCCCTGGTGGTACATCGGCGACCACGAGGACCCGCGCCGGGCGGGCGAGCGGCCGGACCTGAAGGGCAAGGTCACGGCGCCCGACGTGCTGCTCCAGTCGCACTCCGCCCCGATCCAGATGACCTTCTACGGCGGTCGCATGTTCCCGGCCTGGAGGGGCTCTGCGCTGGTCGCCCTGCACGGCTCCTGGAACCGCACCGCGCGCACCGGCTACAAGCTGATCCGCGTCCCGGTGAACGCGGCTGGCGCGCCCGAGGGCGACTACGAAGACCTGGTCACCGGCTGGGTGGTGGACGAGCGCAGCGTCTGGGGCCGGCCGGCCGGCGTGACCGAGCTGAAGGACGGGTCGATCCTGATCAGCGACGACGGCGCGGGCATCGTCTGGCGACTGTCGAAAAAATAGGCTGCAAGGCCGGCGAAGCGGGGCTGAGCGTGCGCAAAAGCCTCGTTTCGCCGCCGGTTTTCGCGCTTGCGGTCGAAAAGGCCGCGTGCGTTAACCCAGCCGGTAACGCCTCCGTGCGAGGAGGCGATCGGCCGCCCCGCGGCCCAGTGCCCCCGACGCAAGGTCTTACCTCCGCATGAACCTCGTTCTGGTCGCCGGCTTCCTGATCACGGTGGTGACGGCGATTCCGGTGCTGCTGCAGCTGCGCAGCCATCCCAGGGGGCTGTTCGTCCTGTTCTTCGCCGAGATGTGGGAGCGCTTTTCCTACTACGGTATGCGCGGGCTGCTGATCTTCTACCTGACCAAGCACTTCCTTTTCGACACCAAGGTCGCGAACGGCCAGTACGGCGCCTACACCACGCTGGTGTTCCTGACGCCCCTGATCGGCGGCGTGATCGCGGACCGCTTCATCGGCACGCGTCGGGCGGTGGCCTTCGGGGCCCTGCTGCTGGTGGCCGGACACCTGACCATGGCGGTGGAGGGCGCGCCGGCGCGCCAGGTGCTAAGCTACCAAGGCCAGAGCTACAGCTTCCAGACCGAGGGGCCCAACCAGGACGCCCACGCCAAGCTGAAGATCGGGGGTGCGCTCTACGACTACGCGCCGGCTGCGGACGGCGGGCTGGATATCAAGGGCCTGCCCGCGATCGCGCCCCTGCCGTCGCACCTGCCCAAGGACGCCTTCAAGCTGACCGTGGCGGACCGCGACCCGCACTATGTCGACTTCTTCTACCTGGCCCTGTCGCTGATCGTGATGGGCGTGGGGTTCCTGAAGGCCAACATCTCCTCGATCGTGGGCCAGCTCTACACGCTGGAGGATCCGCGCCGGGACGCCGGCTTCACCCTCTACTACTACGGCATCAACCTCGGAGCCTTCTGGGCTGGGGTGCTGTGCGGCTGGCTGGGCGAAAGCATCGGCTGGTGGGCGGGCTTCGGCGCGGCGGGCCTGGGCATGCTGGCCGGCTTCATCGTCTTCGTGCTGGGCCGCCCGCTGCTCCAGGGCAAGGGCGAGGCGCCTGACGAGGCCAAGCTCACACGGCCGATCCTGGGCCCGATCAACCGCGAGCACATCATCTACGCCCTGGGCCTGGTCGGCGTAGCCGGCACCTTCTTCCTGGTGCGCAGCGTGGACGTGGTCGGCGGACTGCTGGGCGCGGGCTCGGTGGCGATCTTGGCCTATGTCGCCTGGCAGATGGCGACTCGCTGCACCCCGCGGGAGCGCGCGCGCCTGACGCTGGCCCTGGTGCTGATCGCCGGCTCGGTGGTGTTCTGGACCCTGTTCGAGCAGGCCGGCTCCTCGATGAACCTGCTCGCCGACCGCAACGTCGATCTCAGCCTCATCGCCCATCCGTACCGCTTCAGCCTGCTCGGGCACGAGGTGCTGGTGGGCTCCCGCGAGATGCTGGCCCAGGCGGGGCTTGATCCCGCCCGCGCCTGGTGGATCGACATGAACTTCACCGCCGCCCAGACCCAGTCGCTGGAGCCGGGGTTCCTGCTGCTCTTCGCGCCGGTGTTCGCCGGGCTCTGGGCCTGGCTCGGGCGGAGGGGGCGTGATCCCAATCCGGTCCTGAAATTCGGCTTGGCGCTCGTGCAGGTGGGCCTTGGACTGCTGTTCCTGGTCTGGGCCGCGCCCCTGGCCGACGCCCAGTACCGCCTGCCCCTGGCCGTGCTCGCCCTGGCCTACATGATCCACGCCACCGGCGAGCTCTGCCTCAGCCCGGTGGGCATGTCGGAGGTGACCAAGCTCAGCCCGGCCACCCTGATCTCCACCATGATCGCGGTCTGGTTCCTGGCGCTGTCGTGGGCGGAGTGGCTGGGCGGCCTCATCGCCAAGCTCGCCTCCACGGAGTCGGTGGCTGGCCAGGTGCTCGATCCCAAGACGTCCCTGTTCAGCTTCCTGCACGTCTACAACTGGCTGGGGTGGGGCGCGGCCGGGGTCGGGGTCGTGGTCCTGCTGCTCTCGCCGTACCTGAAGAAGCTCGGCCAGGACCCCGACGCCCCCTCTGCGCCAGGACCGGGCCGCCTCGCGCCGACGCCGGGCGGGGATCGCCAGAACGCCCACGCCTGAGCGCCGGGGCGGGGGTGCGCCCCCGCGCGCGGCGCTCAGCCCCATTGGAAGCGGGAGCGGGAGTCCTTACGTTCCCGCGTCACGAGAGCGTCATGTCCGACAGCCAGCGGTTCCCAGTGGCGGCCCACGCCCTCGCCTATCTCGCCCACGCCGGCGCCGACGCGCCTGAGCGCGCGGTGTCCAGCGCCGCCCTGGCCGCCTCCATGCCGACCAATCCGGTGGTGGTGCGACGGGTCACCGCCATGCTGGCCAAGGCCGGGCTGATCGGCACGCGACAGGGGGCGGCGGGCGGGGCCTGGCTGCTCGCGCCCCCGGAGCGGATCACCCTGGACCGGGTGCTGCGGGCCGTGAACGGCTGCGCGCACCTCGGCTGCCCGCCGCCGGGGGCCAAGGGCTGTCCCGTCGGCGAGCGCATCCCCGTGGCGGTGGGCGCGGCGATCAAGGCGGCGGACGCGGCGGCGGCCGAGCGCCTGTCCCGCATCACCGTCGCCGATCTCCTGGAAGCGCCCGAGCCCGCGCCCGCAGCGCTCGCGGGCTGAGCCCCGACCCTAGTAGGCCAGCGCCTCGAAGACCCGGCTGGCGTCCCCGGCCCAGGGGCCGTGATAGAGTTCCAGCAGGCGCTCGGCGGGGGTGATCCCACTTTCGGCGATCTCGTCCAGGTCGGCGAGGTAGATCGTCTCGTCCAGGCGCCCGCCGTTCAGCCGCCCGCGCGCCTTCAGGCCCTGGCGCGCGATGGCCAGCACGTCCTTGGCCACCTCCTGCAGGGTGCGGCCGGCGATCTTGGCCTTCAGGCCCAGGCGCGCGGCGTCGCCGCGCAGGCGCGTGCGCTCCTCCGCCGTCCAGTTCTTGCAGAGGTCCCACGCCGCGTTCAGCGCCGCATCGTCGTAGAGGATGCCGCCCCAGAGCGCCGGCAGGGCGCAAAGGCCCGGCTGGGGCGCAGAGTCTGCGCCGCGCATCTCCAGATAGGTCTTCAGCCGCACCTCGGGGAAGAGCGTCGTCAGGTGGTCGCCCCAGTCCTTGAGGGTCGGGCGCTCGCCCGCAAGCTCCGCAAGCTCGCCGGCCAGGAAGGCGCGGAAGCTCTTGCCCGACAGGTCCAGGTAGCGACCGTTCCGCTTGGCGAAGTACATCGGCACGTCGAGCGCGTGCTGGACATAGGTCTCGAACCCGAAGCCGTCCTTGAACACGAAGTCGAGCAGGCCGGTGCGGTCCGGGTCGGTGTCGGTCCAGACGTGGGCGCGCCAGCTCAGATAGCCGTTCGGCTTGCCTTCCTTGAACGGGGAGTTGGCGAAGAGCGCGGTCGCGACCGGCTGCAGGGCCAGCGAGGCGCGGAACTTCAGCACCATGTCCGCCTCGGAGGCGAAGTCGAGGTTCGCCTGCACCGTGCAGGTGCGCAGCATCATATCCAGCCCCATGCCGCCGACCTTGGGCATGTAGGACCGCATGATGTCGTAGCGGGCCTTGGGCATCACCGGCACCTCCTCGCGCCGCCAGATGGGCGAGAAGCCCAGGCCGAGGAATCCGAGGTTCAGCTCGTCGGCCACCTGCTTGGTCTCGGCCAGGTGGCGCGTGGTCTCCACGCAGATCTCGTGCAGGGTGGCGAGCGGGGCGCCGGAGAGCTCGAACTGGCCGCCGGGCTCCAGGCTGATGTTGGCCTTGCCGCGTTCCAGCCCGATCAGGACCCGGCCGTGGTCCTGGTCCTCGTACACGCCCTGCCAGCCGAAGCGCATCATGCCCTCGAGCAGGGCGCGGATGCCGTCCGGGCCGTCGTAAGCGACCGGCCGCAGCGTTCCGTGGCGGAAGCCGAATTTCTCGTGCTCCGCCCCGATGCGGAAGTCTGCGGGCGGCTTGCACCCCGAAGCGAGATAGGCCGCCAGATCCTTGAGCGTCAGGGGACGGTCGTCCTGGATGATGCCGTCCATGTCGCCCGCCTGCCCCGCTACCGTCACACCGGCTGTGGCGGCCACATAGGCTCCGCCGCGGCCCTGCTCAAGGGCGTGCGCAGACCGGCCAAGCCGCCGCACCCTCTACATCTAGTCTCTTGTGGAAAGGTTCGAGGCGCCCATTGTGCTCTCAGTCTCTCCGGATACTGTATCTTGCGTGAGGTGACGGGAGCGGACCTGCTCACCCACAATATCTAGTCACCCCGGCCGAGCAGCCGGGCGGCAGGCGGAGGGTGCGAGATGGGCTGGACCGACGAACGGGTGGAGTCGCTGAAAAAGCTCTGGCTCGAGGGCCACAGCGCCAGCCAGATCGCGAAGCAGCTGGGCGGCGTGACCCGTAATGCGGTCATCGGCAAGGTGCATCGGCTGGGCCTGTCGGGCCGCGCCGCGCCGTCGCAGCCGTCCCGCCCCGTCCTGCGCGCGCCGCGCCCGCGCGCCCGGCCGCCCGGCCCCGGTGCGTCGCGCCGACCCCGCCGCCCAGCCGCAGCCGCTCCGTGCGGTCGTGGCGCGGGAAGAGCCGGGGTCGGCCACGGTGCTGACGCTGGGCGCCCACATGTGCAAGTGGCCGATCGGCGATCCGGCCACGGACGGCTTCACCTTCTGCGGCCGGCAGGCCGGCGAGGAGGGTCCCTACTGCGTCGAGCATGCGCGGATCGCCTATCAGCCGCAGCAGAAGAAGGGTCGCAGCGGCCCCTCCGAGCTCGCCCGCTCCCTGCGCCGCTACATCTGAGGGCGGAACCCGCACCGCCCCGCCTCGGTTATGGCTTCGGTCGGGAGCATGTCCAAGGAAGGGGACTTGTTATGCGGAAGGTTCTGATTCTGGGCGCAGGCCTGGCGGCGATGGCGGCCCTGAGCGCCTGCGGCCACACCAAGGAGCAGCAGGCCGCATCCGGCGGCGTCGGCGGCGCGGTCGCGGGGGCGGTGGTCGGCGGGCCTGTCGGCGCGGTGGTCGGCGCGACCGTGGGCGGCGCGGGCGGCGCGGTGAAGGCCGATCAGGAAGGCAAGCCGAAGTAAGGCTTTCGGCGTCAGCTTGGGGCGGCGGCGGCTTGCTTTCCCGCCGCCTGCTTTCCCGCCGCTTCGTCCAGCCGGTCCGCCAGGTCGGCGACGTTTTCCCCCAGGCTCTCCAGCCCGAAGGCGAGGGCGAACAGCCGCCCGGCCGCCTCGAACGCCAGGTCTCCGGTGAGGCGCTCGCGGCGAAGCGCCTCCATGGCTGGGGCGAAGCCGCTGCGAGCCGCCGCCACCTCGCCGCGCAGCACCCGCTCGCCTGAGACCGCTGCTGAGCCGCAGGCGCGAAGCAGGGCCGCCTCCACCTCTCCGATCGCCTGGCGCGCGGCGATGTTCAGCGGGCCGAGCTCCACCGCCTCCCCGGCCAGCTGGCGCGAGGCGGCCTCCAGCACCGCGGCCAGCCGGTCTGCAGCCTGCGCCAGGCGGCGGTTCGTCACCGTGCGCGACCGGGCGGGCCAGATCAGCAGGGTCGCGGCCACGGCGATCAGGCTGCCAAGCCCGATCTCCGCCACGCGATAGACGGCGGCGTGCAGGGGCCCGAGCCCGCCGGTGGCGCTGAGCAGCATGATGGCGGCGGTGACCGGAGCCACCTTCAGCTGAGGCCGGAGCACGGCCAGGAGCGCCGTGACCGCGGTCGCGACCGCAAGGGCCGCGCCCAGCCCCTCGGGCGTCTGAGGCCGAAGCGCCGCCGCCGCCCCGCCGACCAGCGCGCCCGCAAAGGTGCCGAGCATGCGGTCGGTGGAGAGACCGTGCCGCCGACGGAGCCCTGCATCACGATCAGGACCGTGAACACCGCCCAGTATCCCTGGGGCGGCTGGAAGGCGGCGTAGACCACGAAGGCCGCCGTCGTCGCGAGGGTCAGGCGCGCGACGTTGCGCAGTTCCGTCGGCCGGGCCCCGATCCAGGCGGCGATGTTCCGGGCCGCGATGTTCCCGGCCACGATCTTTCGGGCGCCGATCAGAAGTCCACCGCCAGGCCCTTGCGCTCCCAGTCGCCGAAGCGCGTCGGCTCAGGGCCGGCGGGGCCGCCCTCCTCCGGCGGGCGCGCCTGCGCCGCGGCGGCTTGGGCCCGCCGCTCTGCCGCCTCCTGCAGGGCGCGCTGCGCCGCAGGGCTCAGGGTCTTGCCGGGCGCGGCGCCGGGAGCGCTGGGCGGGGGCGGGGCGAGGGCGGGGACAGGGGCGGCTCGGTCGGGCTCATGGGCAGGTCTTGGCTTGTCCTTCAGGCGCGCCTCGCTGATGTAGACCCGATGACGCAGGATGAAAGCCGGGGCGCGGGCTTGCACGCGCGGGCCGCGGCGCTGGAGCTGGTCCGCCGGGCCCTGGAGCGGCGGGGCGGCCTGGACGAGGCCCTGGGCGGGGCGGGGTTCGGCGGGCTGGAGCCGCGCGATCGTGCGTTCGCGCGCCAGATGGCGTCCACGACGCTGAGGCGCCTCGGCGGGCTGGACGCCATCCTGCGCCCGCGGCTTGCTCGTCCGCCCCCGACCCGGTGCTGGCGGTGCTGAGACTCGGCCTGGCGCAGGTGCTGCACCTGGACGTGCCGGACCATGCGGCGGTGTCGACCTCGCTGCAGCTGGTCGAACAGGCCAAGGGCGGGCGCGCCTTCAAGGGGCTGGTCAATGCGGTGCTGCGCGGCATTGCGCGCGAGCGCCCGCCTGAGCCTCCGCTGGAGGCCTATGCGCCGCCCTGGCTCTATGCGCGCTGGCGCAGCGCCTATGGCGAGGCGCGAGCCCAGGCCATGGCCGCCCGCCTGCTGCAGGAGCCGCCGACGGACCTCAGCCTGCGCGACCCGGGCGGGGCCGCCGCCCTGGCCGAGGCGCTGCCGGGGGTCGTGACGGGCGGCGGGACGGTGCGCACCGCGCGGCGCGGCGACCTCACCGCCTGGCCGGGGTTCGAAGCGGGCGCCTGGTGGGTGCAGGACGCCGCGGCCGCGGTGCCGACGCGACTTCTGGGGGTGCAGGCGGGGGCGCGCGTGCTCGACCTCTGCGCGGCTCCGGGGGGCAAGGCGTTGCAGCTGGCCGCGCTCGGGGCCCAGGTCACGGCCGTGGACCGCTCCCCCCGCCGGCTGCAGCGCCTCGCCGAGAACCTGGCGCGGGTGGGGCTGCCGGCCGAGGTCGTCGCGGCGGACGCGGCCACGTGGGAGGATGCGCGCCTCTTTGACGCCGTGCTGCTGGACGCGCCGTGCTCGGCGACGGGCGCCTTCCGCCGCAATCCCGACGTGCTCTGGGCCGCCCGCCCGGGCGACATCGGCAAGCTGGCGGCGGTGCAGGCGGCCTTGCTCGACAGCGCGGCGCGGCGCCTTAAGCCCGGCGGGCGCCTGGTCTATGCGGTCTGCTCGCTGGAGCCGGAGGAGGGCGAGGCGATCGTCTCGGCCTTCCTGGCGCGGGCCAGCGGGTTCCGCCGCGCGCCCATCCGCCCCGGCGAGGGCGGGGCGCCGGAGGCGGCCGCGACACCCGCGGGCGACCTGCGCCTGACGCCGGACCTGGATCCTCCGGGGGCGGAGGGCGGGCTGGACGGCTTCTTCGTCGCGCGGCTGGAGCGCGTCGCCTGAGCCGCCTCAGGCCTTAGGCCACCATAGGAAGGTGTTGATGCTGAACCGCCCCGTCGCCGGATCGTCCGTCAGCGGCGTATCGGGCGCGACCTGGGCCGAATGGATCGTGTTCCCGCGATAGATCATCAGGCGGTTGAAGCGGGCGGGGCAGAAGGCGATCTGCTCGTAAAGCGGCGTGTCGCCGGGGATATAGCCGGGCTTGGGCGGGCCGAGGCGGTGAATCTCGGCGTTTACGGCGGCGTTGCAGGCCGGGTAGTTGGCGGGATCGACCGTCTCGGTCCCGGTGCTCCGATGGCGGAAGAAGGCGGCGCCGCCGCTCTCGGCCGCGCTGAGGTGGTGCAGCGCCGCGATGCAGGTGCGTCCCAGGCCGTCGAAGTGCGGCAGGCTCTCTGGATCAGGCTGAGCGTCTCCGGCCGCGCCGTCAGCAGGGAGAAGTAGCACTCCACCCTGGAGGGCGGCCGCGCCTCTCCGAAGGTGGCGACCAGATGCGGCTTCAAAGCCGTCAGCGCCGCCTCGACCATCTCGCGGGGGGGCATGCGCCCGCACCCCGGGATAGTTCGGCCCGACGGGGGCGAAGGGCAGGGCGCGCGCAAGATCGATCAGGGCCCGCGGCTGCCGCGCGAAGTTCTCGATCAGCGCCATGGGCTCGCGGGCGCGGCCATGGCGGGCGATCTCCACCCGCGGTTCAGCCTCGGCCCCGCGGCGGCGGCGGGTGCGCAGCGGGCCGGCGCGGCGGCGGGGGACGTGCTCACCGCACCGGAACGGCGCAGCCTGTCATCGGTTCGGCGCCCCGGTCGAAAGCTTGGCGATCAGCCCCGACGCCTCGCTAGACGCCTCAGTACACGCGCGCCTTGGGCGGGATGTAGGCGATGTCGTTGGTCAGGGTGTAGGCGTGCACCGGCCGGTCGTCGAGGCGCACCTTGCCGGTCGCGTCGTCGAACCAGGCCAAGGTGTGTTTCATCCAATTGACGTCGTCGCGGTCCTTGAAGTCCTCCCGCGCATGGGCGCCGCGGCTCTCCTGGCGGTTCAGGGCCGAGGTCACCGTTACGGCGGCCTGGCCCACGAGGTTGTCGAACTCCAGCGTCTCCATCAGGTCGGTGTTCCAGATCAGGCCGCGGTCGGTGACCCGGATGTCGCGCACCTTGCTGTGCACCTCGGCGATCCGCCGCACGCCGGACTCCAGCGTCTCGCCCGTGCGGAAGACCGCGGCGTCCTCCTGCATGGCCTTCTGCATCTCGAGCCGGAGCTGGGCGGTGGGCGAGCCGCCGTTCGCGTGGCGGAAGCGGTCGAAGCGGGCGAGGTGGCGCTCGGTCCAGGCGGGCTTGGCTTCCGGGATCTTGTCGCCGGGCTTGACCACCTCGGCGGCGCGCAGGCCCGCGGCGCGGCCGAACACCACGAGGTCGGTCAGCGAATTGGAGCCCAGCCGGTTCGCCCCGTGGATGGAGACGCAGGCCGCCTCGCCCACCGCCATCAGGCCCGGGATGACGGAGTCCGGATCGCCGCCGACCTTGGTCAGCACCTCGCCGTGATAGTTCGTCGGGATGCCGCCCATGTTGTAGTGCACGGTCGGCAGGACCGGGATCGGCTCCTTGGTCACGTCGACGCCGGCGAAGATGCGCGCGCTTTCCGAGATGCCGGGCAGGCGCTCGTGGATGATCTTCGGGTCGAGGTGATCCAGGTGCAGATAGATGTGATCCTTGTTCGGACCGACGCCGCGGCCCTCGCGGATCTCGATGGTCATGGAGCGGCTGACCACGTCCCGCGAGGCCAGGTCCTTGGCCGAGGGGGCGTAGCGCTCCATGAAGCGCTCGCCCTCGGAGTTGGTGAGGTAGCCGCCCTCGCCGCGCACGCCCTCGGTGATCAGCACGCCCGCGCCATAGATGCCGGTGGGATGGAACTGCACGAACTCCATGTCCTGCAGCGGCAGGCCGGCGCGCAGCACCATGGCGTTGCCGTCCCCGGTGCAGGTATGGGCCGAGGTGCAGCTGAAGTAGACCCGCCCGTAGCCCCCCGTCGCCAGGATGACCATCTGGGCGGAGAAGCGGTGCAGCGTGCCGTCGTCGAGCTTCCAGGCGGTGACGCCCCGGCAGACGCCCTCGTCCATCATCAGGTCGAGCGCGAAGTACTCGGTGAAGAACTCCACCGCGTGGCGCACCGACTGGCCGTAGAGGGTGTGCAGGATGGCGTGGCCGGTGCGGTCGGCCGCGGCGCAGGTGCGCTGGATCGGCCCCTCGCCGAAGTTGCGGGTCATGCCCCCGAAGGCGCGCTGGTAGATCTTGCCCTCCTCGGTGCGGGAGAAGGGCACGCCCCAGTGCTCGAGCTCATAGACGGCGGCGGGCGCGTTGCGGGCCAGGTATTCGATCGCGTCCTGGTCGCCCAGCCAGTCGGCGCCCTTGACGGTGTCATACATGTGCCAGCGCCAGTCGTCCTGGCCCATGTTGCCGAGGCTGGCGGAGATGCCGCCCTGCGCCGCCACCGTGTGCGAGCGGGTGGGGAACACCTTGGTCACGCAGGCGGTCTTCAGCCCCGCCTGGGCGCAGCCGAGCGCGGCGCGCAGGCCCGAGCCGCCCGCGCCCACCACCACGACGTCGTACCTGTGATCGATGAACTCGTAGGCGGCCATACGCGGTGATCGTCCCTTAGTGCGCGCCGCCCTGCAGGGCGACGACGAGGATGGAGAAGCTGGCGACGGCCCAGCCGACCCAGCAGACGGCGCCGTTGACGAGCAGCCAGAAGAGCCGGCTCATGTGACTCTCGGCGTAGTCCTCGATCACGACGCGAAGTCCGATGCGCTGGTGCCAGAACGCGACGCCGGCGAGCAGCAGGGCGGCGATGGCGTTGACGGGCTGGTGCAGGAAGGCGACCGCGCCGTCATAGCCCGTCGGCCCGATGCGCAGCCCCGCCCAGACGGCCCAGAGGCACAGGGGCACGAGCGCGATGGAGGTCACCCGCTCGGAGATGAAGCTCTGCACGCCCGTGTGGGCCGCGCCCAGGCCGCGGGCGCGGGAAAGCGGCGTGCGGTAGCCGGCGGCGGACTCCATCTCAGCGCCCTCCCATGGCGAAGCCCACCGCGAAGGTCGCAAGCGCGGCCGCCACGCCGAAGGCCATGGCGGCGACGGCGGTGGCGTTGGCGGTGCGCGGCAGGAAGCCCACTCCGATGTCCCAGGCAAGGTGCCTCAGCCCCGCCGCGAGATGATAGAAGACCGACGCCGTCAGGCCGAACAGCACCAGCAGTCCCAGGGGCGAGGTCAGATACGCCATATAGGAGCCGTAGGCGTCGCGCCCGAGCACCAGGCTGAGCGCCCAGCCGGCCAGGATCAGCGCGCCGACGTAGAGCGCGATGCCGGTGGCCCGGGTCAGGATCGAGGCCAGCATGGTCACGTGCCAGCGCCAGACCTGCAGGTGAGGCGACATGGGCCGGGCCGCCGTCCCGCCGGGACCTGCCCTGACCTGGGCGGAGGGTCCCTGGGCGTCCGTCCTGACCCCGCTCATGCCTTCACCTCTCTCATGCTGAAGTCGGCGCAACTGGCGGACCGACCGCCCCGCTCACTTAGAGGCGGGCCCGGGGCTGTCAAGGAATCCCGAGCGCGCCGCGTGCGATGGCCAGGGCCCGATCGCGCCGGACCGGGTCGTAGGGCTGCGCCGGGCTGTGCCCGAACACCGGGCCCGGCCAGGCGGGATCGCCCGCGCGCCGGCCCACCACGTGCAGGTGCAGCTGGGGCGCGACATTGCCGAGGGCGGCCAGGTTCAGCTTCTCGACCTTCAGTCCGAGGGCCTCGCCGAGCGCCCGCACCGCTGCGCCGGCCTGGACGCCTTCCTCGATCAGGCGCGCCCGGTCGGCGGGCGCGAGGTCCTCGACCTCCCGCAGGCCGCCGAGGCGCGGAATCAGCACCAGCCACGGATAGCGGGCGTCGTCCTGCAGCCGGACCTCGCAGAGGCCAAGGTCTCCGACGCCGAGGGAGTCGCGCGCGATCCGAAAATCGAGCGCGAACCGCGTCGCCACGCCGGGCTCAGGGCTTGCCGCCGCCCTTCGCGCCGCTCGACCCGCCGGTCCCGCCGGGGTTGCTCGTGGCGGCGCGCGCGGGCCGGCCGCGGGCGTGCCGGCCGGACCGCCCGACGGCGGCTTGCCCCCGTCTGCTCGTCGCCGGAGGTCGCGGCCGTAGAGCCGCCGCCGTTCACCGGCGCGGGGCCGCCGGCGGCGGGCTGGGCGGCTACGGTCGTGTTCCCAGCCGGAGCCGGCGCAGAGCCCGTCGCATTGGCCGGCGCCTTGGAGCCTGCCGCGGCGGCGGGGTTCGGGGCCGGTATCGGCGGCGGGCTGGAATTCTGGTCGCGCAGCCAGGCGATCAGGTTGATCCGGTCCTCGCGCTTTTTCAGGCCCACAAAGCCCATCTTGGTGCCCGGGATGTAGCTCTGCGGCCCCTTCAGGAACTCGTAGATGTGCTCGTAGTCCCAGGCCGGGACCTTGTTGCCGAAGTCTGTCATCGCTTGCGAATAGGCGAAGCCCGGGTGGCTGCCGGGCTTGCGGCCGAGCACGCCCCAGAGGTTCGGGCCGGTCTGGTTCGGACCGCCGTTGGCGAAGTTGTGGCAGGAACCGCACTTGGCCGAAACGGTCTGGCCGGCGGCCTTGTCGGCGGTGGGCAGCACCGTGCCCCAGTCCGGCGGGGTGTCGGCCTCCACCGCGCCGCCGGCGTCCGCGCTCGTATCGGCGACCGCGATGGCGTAGCCGGGCTTCTTCGGCGGCTGGGGCGCGAAGACCATGTCGGAGATCTGGCGCAGGCCGAAGATGACGAGCAGGGTGGCGAGGCTCGCCCCAAAGATCTTGTTCCAGCGAAGCTCGTCGTTCATGTCCCGCCTGAAGCCCTGAGAAGCTGTTCTGACGCCGTCAAAAACTGCGCCGGCGCGGCTGGGCCGCCCGGCTTGCGCGGGGGTCTCTGGCACGCTACCGCCGCTTTCGCAACCGGCCAGTCGGCCGTCGATCCCTTCTGCGAGCGAGGCCGGGCCCGCATGTCGCCCATCGTGCTCATCCCCGCCCGGCTGGCGGCGACGCGACTGCCGAACAAGCCCCTGGCGGACATCGCGGGCCTGCCCTTGATCGTCCGTGTGCTGAGGCAGGCGGAGCGCGCCGACATCGGGCCGGTCGCGGTGGCGGCGGGGGACCCGGAGATCGTGGCGGCGGTGCAGGGGGCGGGGGGCCGCGCCGTCCTGACCGATCCGGCCCTGCCGTCCGGCTCGGACCGGGTCCGCGCGGCGCTGGAGGCGCTCGATCCTGAGGCGCGCCACGACGTGGTGGTGAACCTGCAGGGCGACATCCCCTTCATTGACCCGGGCGCGGTCAGGGCGTGCGCGGAGCTGCTGCGGGTCCAGCCGGACTGCGACATCGGGACCCTGGCGGTCCAGAACGCCTCTCCCGCCGACGCCGCCAATCCGGACGTGGTCAAGGCGGTCCTGAGCCTGGCCGAGCCCCCGACGCGGGGCCGAGCGCTCTACTTCACCCGCAGCCCGCCCTTCGGCGAGGGGCCGTTCTGGCATCACCAGGGAGTCTACGCCTATCGCCGCGAGGCGCTCGTGCGCTTCACCGCCGCTCCGCCCTCGCCGTTGGAGCGGCGCGAGAAGCTGGAGCAGCTCCGCGCGCTCGAGCTTGGGCTCAGCATCTGGGCCGCCGTGATCGCCGAGGCGCCGGCGGAGGTGAACAACCCCGCCGACCTGGCGGCGGCGCGCGCGCTGGCGGAGCGGCTGCGATGAGCGCGGCGCAGGCGACGGCGCCCGCCATCGCGTTCCAGGGCGAGCTCGGATCCAACAGCGACGAGGCCTGCCGCCTCTACTTTCCCGACCACAGGCCGCTGCCGTGCCAGACCTTCGAGGACGCCTTCGATGCGGTGGCGCGCGGGCGGGCGGCGCTGGGCCTGATCCCGGTGGAGAACTCGCTGGCCGGTCGCGTGGCCGACGTGCACCACCTGCTGCCCCGCTCGGGGCTGAAGATCGTGGGCGAGCGCTTCAAGCCGATCCGCTTCCAGCTCATGGCCGGTCGCGGCACAGCGATCGGGGACGTGCGGGTCGTCTCCAGCCACGTCATGGCGCTCGGCCAGTGCCGGCGTCTGCTGAAGGAGCTCGGCGCGCGGGCGGAGATCGCCGCCGACACCGCCGGCGCCGCCAAGGCGCTAGCCGAGCGGCCGGACCCGCACCGCGCGGTCCTGGCCCCCGCCCTGGCGGCCGAGCTCTACGGCCTGGAGATCCTGGCGCGGAACGTGGAGGACGACCCCACCAACACGACGCGCTTCCTGGTGATGACGGCGGAGCGCGCGCCGCCCCCGCCGCCCTTCACCCAGCGCTGCGTCACCAGCTTCGTGTTCCGCGTCCGCAACGTGCCGGCCGCGCTCTACAAGGCGCTGGGCGGGTTTGCGACCAACGGCGTGAACATGACCAAGCTGGAGAGCTACATGGAGGGCGGCTCCTTCACCGCCACGGAGTTCTACGCCGAGGTCGACGGCCGCCCGGAGGAGCGCGGCCTGGCCCTGGCCTTCGAGGAGCTGGGCTTCTTTTGCAGCCGGTTCGAGGTGCTGGGCGTCTATCCCGCCGACCCCTATCGCGACCGCAGCGCCGGCTGAGCCCGCCGTTGCCGCAGGGGCGCCGCTCCGCTAAGGCAGCGCCTCCCCAAGACCCGGCGTTTCCCTATGACCACCGTCAGCTTCGACGATATCCAGGCCGCCGCCGCGCGCATCTCCGGCCAGGTGGAGCGCACGCCCACGCGGATGTCGCGCACCCTGTCGGCGATCACGGGGGCGGAGGTCTGGGTCAAGTTCGAGAACCTGCAGTTCACCGCCGCCTTCAAGGAGCGCGGCGCCCTGAACAAGCTGCTGAAGCTCAGCCCCGCGGAGCGCCGGCGCGGGGTGATCGCCGCCAGCGCAGGCAACCATGCTCAGGGGCTGGCCTATCACGCCTCGCGCCTGGGCGTGCCGGCGGTGATCGTGATGCCCCGCGGCACCCCGACCATCAAGGCGGAGCACACCCGCGCGCACGGGGCGGAGGTGGTCATCGAGGGCGAGACCTTCGACGAGGCCAACGCCCACGCGCTCGCCATCCGGGAACAGCGCGACCTCGTCTATGTCCACGCCTTCAACGATCCCGACGTCATCGCCGGCCAGGGCACCATCGCGCTGGAGATGCTGACAGACGCGCCCGACCTTCAGGTGCTGCCCGTGCCGATCGGCGGCGGCGGCCTGATCGCCGGCATCGCGACCGCCGCCAAGACCCTGAAGCCCGACATCCGCATCCTCGGGGTGGAGGCGGCCATGTACCCCTCCTTCACCGCCCGTATGCGGGGGCTCACTCCCCACGTCGGCGGCCAGACCATCGCGGAGGGCATCGCGGTCAAGCAGGTGGGCGACGTCAGCTACGCCATCGCCCGGCCGCTGATCGAGGACGTGCTGCTGGTCGACGAGCCGTTCATCGAGCGCGCCGTGGCGCTCTACGCCAATGTCGAGAAGACAGTGGCGGAGGGCGCGGGCGCTGCGGCCCTGGCGGCCTTGCTGAGCTATCCCAATCAGTTCCGCGGCCAGCGGACCGGCTGCGTGCTCTGCGGCGGCAACATCGACACCCGGCTCCTGGCCAGCGTGTTGAACCGCGAGCTGGTGCGCGAGCAGCGCATCGTGTCCTTGAAGATCGTGGGCGACGACCGCCCCGGCCTGCTCGCCGCCGTCAGCCAGGTCATCGGCGACAACGGCGGCAACATCATCGAGGTCGCCCACAACCGCCTGGCCCTGGACGTGCCCGCCAAGGGCGCGGAGTTCGACATCATGATCGAGACCCGCGACGCCCAGCACACCCAGGAAATCATCGACGCCCTGCGCGAGCGGGGCTATCCGCCGCGCGCCGCCTGAGGGGATCGCCATGCACCGCCGCCTGCTCTTGAGCGTGCTCCTTGCGCCCGCCCTGCTCGCCGCTTGCGGCGCGGCCGGGGCGAGCGGCGAGGCCAAGCGCCAGCTCGACGAGGGCCGGGCCTTCCTGGCCAAGCAGGCCAAGGCGCCGGGCGTCGTCCGGCTGCCGAGCGGGCTGATGTACAAGGTCATCGCGTCGGGGCCTGCCGACGGTCCGCATCCGCATCTGCGGGACGAGGTGAAGGTCGACTATGTCGGCACCCTCGTCGACGGCACGGTGTTCGACTCCACACGCGACAAGGGCGAGCCCGCCGTCCTGCAGCTGCAGGGCCTGATCCCGGCCTGGATGGAGGCCCTGCCGCGCATGCGCCCCGGCGACGAGTGGGACCTCTACGTGCCCCCCGAGCTCGGGTACGGCGAGAAGGGCGCGGGCGGGGTGATCCCGCCGGACGCGACGCTGGTGTTCCGCATCAAGCTGCTGGGCGTGCTGCCCGCCGCCGGCGGCGCGGCCGACGCCTGAGCGGCCCGGCGCCCACGCGGCCCTTGCGGCGCGGTCGCAGAGCCGCCAGCTTTGCAGCGTGATCCGGGGGACCTCCACGCCATGACCGACCGTTCGCGCCGCCGCGCCCTGAGCGCCGCCCGTAACGCCGTCTTGGGCGTTGTCGCGGGCCTCAGCCTGGCGGCGCTCGCCGCCTGCTCGCCGGGGGCCGCCAGGAAGGACGCCGCAGCGCCGGCGGGCAAGGGCGGGGTCGCGATCCGCTTCGCCACCGACTGGCGCGCCGAGGCGGAGCACGGCGGCTTCTACGAGGCGCTGGCGCTCGGGGAATACAGGAAGCGCGGCCTGGACGTGACCATCCTGCAGGGCGGGCCGGGCTCCAACGTGCCGGAGCTCCTGGCCGCGGGCCAGGCCGACATGGGCATCGGCTCCAACAGCTTCGGCGTGCTGAACCTCGCGGCCGAAGGCGTGCCGGTGAAGGCCGTCATGGCGGTGTTCCAGAAGGACCCGCAGGTGCTGATCGCGCACGACGACCCGACGATCGCCTCGCTGGCGGACCTGAAGGGACATCCGATCCTTTTGGCCGACGCGGCGATCACCAGCTTCTGGCCGTGGCTGAAGGCCAAGTACGGCCTGAAAGACGCCCAGGTCCGCAAGTACAGCTTCTCCGCCGCCCCCTTCCTGGCCGACAAGCGCGCGGTGCAGGAGGGCTATGTCACCTCCGAGCCCTACACCATCGAGAAAGAGGGCGGCTTCAAGCCCAGGGTCTTCCTCCTCGCCGACAACGGCTACCCCGGCTACGCCGCCATGGTCCTGGCGCCGGACAAGCTGATCGCGTCGGACCCCAAGACGGTGCGGGCCTTCGTGGAGGCGACGGCGGAGGGCTGGCGGCAGTATCTGCACGGCGATCCCCGCCCGGCCGACGCCCTGATCCTCAAGGCCAACCCGGAGATGAAGCAGGACGTGCTCGACCAGGCGCGGGCCAAGATGCGCGACTACGGCATCGTGGAGAGCGGCGACGCGGCGAGGGGCGGCATCGGCGTCATGACCGACGCCGGCTGGCGGCGCTTCGGCGACACGGCCCGCAGCGTCGGCCTGGCCAAGCCCGGGCTCGACCTCCGCCGGGCCTATACGCTGCAGTTCGTCAGCGCTTCCAGGTGAGCCCCTCGATCGCCGCATAGGGCGCGCGGCGGAAGCCGCTGACCAGGCGGGGCGTCGGCCCGAAGTCGAGCAGGGTGTCCGAGCGGGGGTCGTAGGCCGGCCAGGCCGGGCCGCCCGGGCAGTCCGGCCGTCCGGTCTTGGCGAAGGCGACCCAGCAGCCATGCACCTTGTCGGCCATGGCGAGGTCGGCGGCGGTCAAGGCCACCTTCATCGGGCCTCGGTCGAGGGTCTTGAAGACGAAAAACAGCTCCACCCCATGCGGCGCCCGAGGGAACATGGCGCGGAGGGCCTCGGGCACGTAGTCGAAATGGTAGAGCCAGGCCGGCTGGCCGGACGCCGTCTCCCGCGCGATCGCCTTGGCGGGCGCGCCCATGACGAGGTCGGTGAAGAGGGCGTGGGCCAGCGCCTTGTCCGGCGCCTGGACGCCATAGGCGGCCAGCACCTGCGCCTTGCGCTCAGGCGGGATGGAGGCCAGGACGCCGGCCTCCCCCTCGGCGGTGGTCAGAAGGCTGTCCTCGCCGCTGTTGGAGCCCACGATCAGGGGCACGTCGCGGGCTCGGCCCTCGCGGAGCGCGCGGGCGGGCGCCTCGGGCAGCAGGCGGCCGTCCACGACGGCGCCGGCGGCCTGGGCGGTGGCCGCCGTGTTCACCGTCTCGAGCGGCAGGGCGCGCAGCTCCGACACGCTCAGCCCGGCGCCCAGGGCGGTCGCGCCCATCGTCTCGGCCTGGCCAAGGGGCCTCGCCTCGCCGGTCCCGCCGCTCTCGATGATCGCCTGGGCGAACAGGCCCGAGGCGGCCGGCGAGGTCAGCAGCATCTGCACCGACGCGCCTCCGGCGCTCTCGCCGAAGACCGTCACGCGCTTGGGGTCGCCGCCGAAGGCCGCGATGTTGCGCTGCACCCACTTCAGGGCGGCGATCTGGTCCATCAGGCCGTAGTTGGCGAAGGCCTGGCCGCTCGCCCGGGCGGCGCGGGTCAGGGCGGGATGGGCGAACCAGCCGAGCGCGCCCAGGCGGTAGTTGATGGTCACCAGCACCACGCCGTCGCGGGCGAAGGCCGTGCCGTCGTACCAGGGGATCGATCCGGACCCGAGGGTCAGGCCGCCGCCATGCAGCCAGACCATGACGGGCGCGCCCCTCGCGCCCTTGGGCGTCCAGACGTTCAGGTAGAGGCAGTCCTCGCTCTGCGGGCCGCTGTCGCCGCCGCTCAACGTGAGCCGCTGCGGGGGCAGGGGCGTCTGCGGGCAGGCGGGACCGAAGGTGCGGGCCTCGCGGACCCCGCTCCAGCGCTGCACGGGCTGCGGCGGGGCCCAGCGCAGGGGACCGGTGGGCGGCGCGGCGTAGGCGACGCCCTTGTAGCTGAGCACGTCCCCGTCCGACGCTCCCGACAGGGCGCCGCCCTCGACCCGCACCGTCTGCGCGTGCGCGCTCCCGAACAGCCCCAGCGCCGCGGCGATGCCGATGACCAGCGCGACGATCAGGCCCGCGCCCATCCTGCCCGCGTATCGCCCCATGCCGCCCTCCCGCCTTGTCGCGGGGCGCGATGATAGCGCGCGGCGGCGCGGACGCCAGGGCCCGATCAGGGCTGCGCTCAGGCCTCCTGCGGGTCGGCGTGGTCGTCGGGCAGCCAGCCCAGCAGCAGGCGCCGCGCGCCCTCCAGGGCGGAGCCGAACACCAGGTGCGAGGCCAGGCCATAGAGGCGAGCCTGCTTGGGCGTGTCCTGGGGCGGAGGCGACAGGCGGAGCGCCGGGACCGCCGTCTCGTCGAGCAGAAGCGCCGCCAGCGCCCCATAGAGCGAGCCGAAGCCGGCGGTGATCGCCCGGCTGCGGTCGGCTAGGAAGGCGTAGAAGGCGCCCAGCCCCGCGCCCACGCCATAGTGCACCAGCATCGCGCCCTGCCGCTTCCTGTGCTCGGGCAGGGGACGGCCGGTGGCGACATAGGCGAGGCGGTCTGCGGCGTCTTCGGGCGCGGCGGACGGCCCGCCGCCCGCCTGGTCCGCGTGGGTGAGCTCGATCAGCTGGGGCTGGGCCTTCTCCATGACGAAAGCCGCGAACGCGCCCGCGGCTGCGCCGCCGAGCAGGAGGGTGAGGGTGCGCATCGTCCAAGTTCCATCTGCCGTTCGCCGCCTGAACCGCAAGCGCGGGCCTGCTGTTCCGCGCAGGAGGGCTTCAGGCCGGCGGCAGGGCCGCGGATCAGGCCGAGCGGGGCTTGCGCCGCAGCACCTGGCCGCGCAGCAGCGGGCGCAGGACGGAGACGCCGACGATCAGCGGCGTCATGCAGATCGCCAGGATCCGCCGGCGCGTATTGTTCGCGCGCTTGCGGAAGTAGCGGGCGAGGCCCACGCCCTTCCAGTATTCGACCAGCACCGGCGCCTTCAGGCTGGTGGAGCCGAGGTGGGTGACCCGGGCCCGCGGATCGAACAGCACAGCCCCGCCGCTCTGGCGGACGCGCCAGCACAGGTCCACGTCCTCCACGTGCAGGAAGTAGCTCTCGTCGAAGCCGCCCATCGCCGAGAAGTCCTCGCGGGTCATGGCGAAGCAGGCGCCGGAGATGGTCGCCACGCGCTCGCGCCCGCAAGGCGTGGGCGCATGCTCCTGGTGCACCTCGAAGCGGCGGAAGAGGCCCACGCGCGACAGCCGCGTCAGGGACAGGAAGGTGGTGACCGGGGTCAGCTCGCCCCGGCGGGCGCCGCGCTGCTCGCTGCCGTCCGCGTTCAGCACCCGGGCGCCCACCATCCGCGGCGAGGGCGCAAGGGCCAGCGCCTCGGTCAGGGACTGCAGGCACCCGTCCTCCAGGAAGGCGTCGGGGTTCAGGAACACCAACACCCGGCCGGACGAGGCCAGGGCGCCCATGTTGGCCCCGCGGGCGAAGCCCACGTTGCCCTGGCCCCGCAGAAGCTTCATGCGACGGTCGGCGGCCGCCGCCGCGTCGAGCCACCGCGCCTCCTCGGGCGAGGAGCCGTTGTCGACGACCACGAACTCGTCGGTCATGGGGTCGGCCAGCACCCGGCGGATGCTCTCGTAGAGCGCCGGGCCTGTGCGGTAGACGACCATGATCACCGACACCGTCCCGCTCAGCAGGCTGGCCGCGGACACGCGCGCGCCCAGGCCCAGCACGCCTGTCGGACGACGGACGAAGGTGTTCATGCAAGTTCCCCCACGACGCTTATGCGACTCACGGGCGACGCCTGCAAGTCCGGCGGCGTCGCTTCCTCCGTGAGCGTCCTAACAGCGTCTTGCAACGGCAGGATGACCTGGCGATCCGAGCCAAGACGTCGCAACGCGACCTGGCCGGTCTCCGCCTCCTTGCGGCCCACCACCGCGATGACCGGCGTCTTGGCCAGGGAGTGCTCGCGAACCTTGTAGTTGATCTTTTCGTTGCGCAGGTCCGTCTCGACCCTGAGCCCCGCCTTGCGCAGGGCGGCCGCAGCCTCCTCGGCGTAGTCGGACGCATCCGAGGTGATGGTGGCCACCACCACCTGCACGGGCGCCAGCCACAGGGGGAAGGCCCCGGCGAAGTTCTCGATCATGATGCCGATGAAGCGCTCGAAGCTGCCCAGGATCGCCCGGTGCAGCATGACCGGCCGGTGCTTCTGCCCGTCCTCGCCCACGTACTCCGCGCCGAGCCGTTCGGGCAGGACATAGTCGAGCTGCAGCGTGCCGCAGGTCCAGGTCCGGCCGATGGCGTCCTTCACGATGAAGTCGAGCTTGGGCGCATAGAAGGCGCCGTCGCCCTCCGCAATCACGGGCTCCACGCCCGCGGCCCGCGCAGCTTCGAGCAGCATGCCCTCCGCCTTGTCCCAGAAGGCGTCCGTGCCGGCGCGGATCTCGGGCCGGGTCGCGAGCTGGATCTGGTGCGTCTGCATGCCGAGGTCGCCGTGGATCGTCTGCGTCAGGCGCACGAAGCGCGCCGTCTCCTCCACGATCTGGTCCTCGCGGCAGAAGATGTGGGCGTCGTCCTGGGTGAAGCCGCGCACCCGCATCAGGCCGTGCAGCGAGCCGGAGGGCTCGTAGCGGTGGCAGGCGCCGAACTCCGCCATGCGCAGCGGCAGTTCGCGGTAGCTGCGCTGGCCCTGGCCGAAGATCTGCACATGGCCGGGGCAGTTCATCGGCTTCAGCGACAGGACCTCGCCCTCGACCGTCTCGCAGACGAACATGTTGGGACGGTACTTCTCCCAGTGGCCGGACTTCTCCCAGAAGCTGCGGTCCAGCACCTGGGGCGTCTTGACCTCCTGGTATCCGGCCGCATCCAGCCGGCGGCGCATATAGGCCTCCAGGGTGCGCCACAGCTGCCAGCCCTTGGGGTGCCAGAACACCATGCCCCGGCCCTCCTCCTGCATGTGGAAGAGGTCCATCTGGCGGCCGAGGCGGCGGTGATCGCGCTTCTCCGCCTCCTCCAGGCGCCGCAGGTGCGCGTCGAGCTCGGCCTCCGTCGCCCAGGCGGTGCCGTAGATGCGCTGCAGCTGCGCGTTGCGGTGGTCGCCCCGCCAATAGGCGCCGGCGAGCTTGGTCAGCTTGAACGCCTTGCCGACCATCTTGGTGGAGGGCAGGTGCGGCCCGCGGCACAGGTCCTTCCACTGGCCCTGGCGATAGACCGTGATCGGCTCTTCGGCCGGCAGGTCGCGGATGATCTCGGCCTTGTAGGTCTCGCCGAGGCTCTCGAAGTGGGCCACGGCCTCGTCGCGATCCCAGACCTCGCGCACGATGGTCTCGTCGCGGTCGACGATCTCCCGCATGCGCTGTTCGATCCGGGCGAGGTCGTCCAGGCTGAAGGGCGTGTCGCGGGCGAAGTCATAGTAGAAGCCGTCCTCGATCGCCGGCCCGATGGTGACCTGCGTGCCGGGGAACAGCTCCTGCACGGCTTCGGCCATCACGTGGCTGGCGTCGTGGCGGAGGGTCTCCAGCACGTCGGGGTGCTCCCGCCCGAGGATCTCGAAGCGGCCCCCCGTCTCCAGGGCGCGGTCGAGGTCGAGCAGCGTTCCGTTGAGCCGGATCAGGGCGGCGCGCTTGGCCAGGCTCGGCGAGATGGCGGCGGCGATCTCCCGCCCGGTGATCCCGCGCGGATAGCTGCGCCGCGCGCCGTCGGGGAACTCCAGCTCAATCTGGGCGGGGCCCGGGGCGGGCGACGCCTCAGGCTGTCGGTCGAGGACGTGATCGGTCATGTGGGTCTCTTGGCCGGAGGCACGGGATCGAAACCCGAGCCCCCGAGGGGATGGCAGCGGCAGACGCGGCGGACGCCCAGCCAGGCGCCTCGAACCGGTCCGTGGCGGATCAGGGCCTCGGCCATGTACGCCGAACAGCTCGGCGTGTAGCGGCAGCCGCGCCCGATCCAGGGCGACAGGGTCAGCTTGTAGGCGCGGTGCGCCCCTCTGACCGTGCGTTCGTAAAGTGACATGCCGACGGGCTCGCGAACGCCGCTCGGCGGCTTATGGCAGGGGGCCTAAGCGCCGATCAAGCCGCGTCGGCGCCGCTAGTTCGCCGAGCGAGAAGGAAGAGAAAGGCCTGCATTGCCGCGCGCCCTTAGCACGCGGGCGGCGGTCGGGATAGCCGCGCGGCTCTTCTGAGGGGCGGGCGGATCACAGGGGCGGCCGGATCATAGCGGCGGAGGCGGCGCGGCGAGGATGTCGCGCTTGCCGGCGTGGTTGGCGGCGCTGACCACGCCCTCCTTTTCCATGCGCTCGATCAGGCTGGCCGCGCGGTTGTACCCGATCTGCAGCCGGCGCTGGATATAGCTGGTGGAGGCCTTGCGGTCGCGGGTGACGATGGCGACGGCCTGGTCGTAGAGGTCGTTGCTTCCCGCCTCCTCGCCGCCGAACAGGTCGCCCGCGGCCTCGTCCTCCTCGGGAGCGGCGGTGACCTCCTCTAGGTACTGCGGTTCGCCCTGGTCGCGCAGAAAGCCCGCCACCACCTCGACCTCGCCGTCGGACACGAAGGGGCCGTGCAGGCGCGTGATCCGCCCGCCCCCGGCCATGTAGAGCATGTCGCCCTGGCCCAGCAGCTGCTCCGCCCCCTGCTCGCCCAGGATGGTGCGGGCGTCGATCTTGGAGGTGACCTGGAAGCTGATCCGGGTCGGGAAGTTGGCCTTGATGGTGCCGGTGATCACGTCCACCGAGGGGCGCTGGGTGGCCATGATCAGGTGGATGCCGGCGGCGCGCGCCATCTGCGCCAGGCGCTGGACCGCGCCCTCGATGTCCTTGCCGGCCACCATCATCAGGTCGGCCACCTCGTCGATGACCACGACGAGATAGGGCATGGGCTCGGGGGCGAACTCCTCGGTCTCGTAGACGGGGCGGCCGGCCTCGTCGAAGCCGGTCTGGACAGTGCGGGCGAAGCGCTCGCCCCGGGCCTGGGCGTCGCGGGCCTTGTCGTTGTAGCCGCCGATGTTGCGTACGCCGATCTTGGACATGCGGCGATACCGGTCCTCCATCTCCCGCACGGTCCACTTCAGCGCCACGATCGCCTTCTTGGGGTCGGTGACGACGGGCGCGAGCAGGTGCGGGATGCCGTCGTAGACGCTGAGCTCCAGCATCTTGGGGTCGATCATGATGAAGCGGCACTGCTCGGGGCTGAGCCGGTAGAGCACCGACAGGATCATGGCGTTGACCCCCACCGACTTGCCCGAGCCCGTGGTCCCCGCGATCAGCAGGTGCGGCATCTTGGCGAGGTCGGCGATGTAGGGCTCCCCGCCGATGGTCTCGCCCAGCGCGAGGGGAAGGATCGAGGCCGCCTTCTCGTACTCCGGGCTGGCCAGCAGGTCGCGCAGATAGACCGTCTCGCGATGCGCGTTCGGCAGCTCGATGCCGATGGCGTTGCGACCCTGCACGACGGAGACGCGGCAGGCGCGCGCGCTCATGGAGCGGGCGATGTCGTCGGCCAGCGCCACGACCCGGGCCGACTTCACGCCGGCGGCGGGGACGAGCTCGTAGAGGGTGACGACGGGGCCCGGGCGGATCTGGTCGATGTGGCCGCGCACCCCGAACTCGGACAGCACGCCTTCGAGCAGGCGGGCGTTCTGGCGCAGGGCCTCCTCGTCGAAGGCGGAGGTGCGGGGCTTGGGCTTGGCCAGCATGGCGAGCTCGGGCAGGCGGAAGCCGCCGGCGCCCTCGAGGCGGAAGTCGAACTCGGGCTCCGCCTCCCGCTGCTCGCGCTTGGACGGCTTCGCCCGCGGGTTGGAGACGGCGGGGGCGACCGCCGGGCCGGGGCGGGGAATGGCGGCGAGGTCGGGAGGCGCGGCGGCGTAGGGCTCCGCCCAGGGCGGGAGCGGCGCCCCGCTGTCGGCCAGGCTTGCGGCGGTGCGGCGAGCCTTGGGCGCGCGAGCGGGGCGGGGCGCGGAGGCGGCGGGGGACTGCGGCGCAAGGGGCTGCGTCGCGCTGCGGCGGCTCTGCAGGCGTCGCACAAGCTCGGCGACCCAGGCGGCGGCGTGGTTCAGGTCCGCGGCGCCCAGGCCCGAGGCGCGTCCCAGAGCCGCCCCGGCGGCGATCCAGAGCGCAAAGGCGGCCAGCGGCTCGGCCGCCGGGATGTGCGGCAGGCGCAGGAGGCTGGCGGCCAGGCCCAGCACGCCGTCGCCCCAGAGGCCGCCGAGCCCCCGCGCGAGCGGCCACTGCGCCGGGGCGGGCAGGCCGGACAGGGCGCCCGCCAGCGCCAGGCAGCCCAGCGCGGCCAGGAGCGCGCGGCGGCGAAGGCGCGGCCGCGTCAGCTCGGGGTCGCGCGCGGCGGCGCGGGACAGGCCCGCCGCGATGAGGCAGAGGGCTGCGATCCAGGCCGCCAAGCCCAGCGACTGCAGCCCGAGGTCGGCCAGAACCGCGCCGGGGCGCCCCAGCAGGTTGGCCGGCCGCTCCGCCGAGGCGGCGTTCCAGCTCGGGTCGGAGGCGCGATAGGTCGCAAACGACGCCGCCGCCAGCAGGCCCGCCGCCGCGCACGCCCCGCCCCGCAGCCGGGCCGCAGGCGCGCTCGCCCACAGCCGCACGATGGGCGAGGGCCGAAACGCCCCGCGCGCCGTCGCCGCCTCGCCGCCTCGCCGCGCCCTGACCGCGCCCGCCATGCCGCCTCCGTCCGCTCGAAACTCCCTTGTGGTCGTAGGGGGTTAAGACCTCGTTCACCTTACCCCCCGCTTGCGGGGGCTTGCCGGCGAGCGGCTCGCGGCCGGCGGGGCTTCGGCCCGCATCTTGCGCCGGACCCCTCCGCGTCGGTCCGGGCTGTGCCGGATCGGGTCTGGTGAGGCGGAGTTGAGAAGATGGCCGACGGCGCGCTCGGGACTTGGCGGGGCGTAGAGACGATCGCGCCGCCGGACCTCGCCCCCGCCGCGAACCCCGCCGCGAACCCGACCGAGCTCCGTCGCATCGCCGGGCCCTCCACGCCGGGGCGGCGAAGGCTTGGCCGATCCAGGCCCCTGGCCCAGGGCGACTGGGTGCAGGTGAAGAGCCTGGCCGAGATCGCCGCAACCCTGGACGTGGACGGAAAGCTCGACGGCCTGCCCTTCATGCCCGAGATGGCGCGCTACGCCGGTCGGCGCCTGCGGGTGCACCGTCGGGCGGAGAAGACCTGCGTGGAGGGCGGGGGGCTGCGCCGGCTCGAGGGCGTCGTGCTGCTTCAAGGCGCCCGCTGCGACGGCGCCTGGCACGGCGGCTGCGAGCGGGGCTGCCTGAGCTTCTGGAAGGAGGCGTGGCTCGCGCCCGCTCCGGGTCCGGACCGGAGGGCCGCCTGGCGGCCGCAGGACGAGCCCGCCCTGGCGCGCCTCCTGGCCCTGCCCGTGCGCCGGGACGATCGCTGGCTCTGCCAGTCCACGGCCCTGCTCGCCGCCACCCGCCCGATCCCGACGCGGGACCTAAGGCATCTATTCGACGATCTCCGCCGCGGCGAGCTGACGTGGGCGCGCCTCTTCGAGATCGCGGCGCGCACGGCGGTCAACCGCGTCCGCAAGGCGCTCGGTCTGCCCGACCTCGGCCAGCTGACCGGGGCGGCGGTGAAGCCGGCGAAGGGCGAGCTGGCGCTCCAGCCCGGCGAGGCGGTGCGGGTGAAGCCCCGCCGCGCCCTGATCGACACCTTGGACTGCAAGGGGACCAACGGCGGCCTGACCTTCGAGCCCGAGATGGCCGACTACGCCGGGCAGGTGTTCGAGGTCGAGCGCCCGGTGCGGCGAATCATCCACGAGGAGACGGGGCGCATGGTCACGCTCTCCCGCACGGTGGCGCTGAAGGGCGTGCACTGCCAGGGGCGGTGCGTGAAGAACTGCCCGCGGGCCAACCCGCTCTACTGGCGCGAGGCCTGGCTGGAGCGCGCCTGATCCGCCGCCCGCGGGACGGTTCCCACATTTCCGGCTTGTCTGGTTGTAAAAGGGCCGGACGCGCTCTAATTCGAGCGCGATTTCAGCGCGGCCAAGACGTTCGGCCGCGCGCCCCTCATGAGGCGACAAAGACGTGAGCGACAGCATCGGGCTCGAGCAGGCCAACGCCCAGCCGGCTCTCGGCGGCGGGCACGGGGCCGCGCCGGGCGAGGAGCCGAGCCGGCGGGACTTCATCCACATCGCCGCGATCGCGGCCACCGTTGGGGGCGCGGGCGCGCTGGCCTGGCCGCTGATCGACCAGATGAACCCCTCGGCCGACACCTTGGCCCTGGCCTCCATCGAGTACGACGTGTCCAAGGTGGCCGAGGGCCAGCAGGCGGTCGTGAAGTGGCGCGGCAAGCCGGTGTTCGTGCGCCACCGCACGCCCAAGGAGATCGCGGCCGCCCGCAGGGACGACCACGCCGATCTGCGCGACCCCGCCACCGACGCCAGCCGCGTGAAGCCCGGCCACGAGGCGACGCTTGTGCTGGTGGGCGTCTGCACCCACCTCGGCTGCGTGCCGAACTTCGGCGGCGGCGAATACGGCGGCTGGCTGTGCCCGTGCCACGGCTCCGTCTACGACACCTCCGGCCGCATTCGGCAGGGCCCGGCTCCCAAGAACCTGGAGGTTCCGGAGTACGCCTTCACCGGGCCGACCAAGGTCAGGATCGGTTGAGGACGCGATCATGAGCGGACATTCCACCTACGAACCCAAAACCGGTTTCGAGCGCTGGCTCGATGCGCGCCTGCCGATCGTTCGCATCGCCTACGACTCGGCGATCGACTTTCCCACGCCGAAGAACCTGAATTACTGGTGGACCTTCGGGGGCATCCTCGCCGTCTGCCTGATGACGCAGATCGTCACCGGCGTGATACTGGCCATGCACTACGTCCCCAACGGGGACATGGCCTTCAATTCGGTCGAGCACATCATGCGCGACGTGAACTACGGCTGGATGATCCGCTACATTCACGCCAACGGCGCCTCGATGTTCTTCCTGGCGGTCTACATCCACATCGCGCGCGGGCTCTATTTCGGCTCCTACAAGGCGCCGCGGGAAGTGCTCTGGCTGCTCGGCTGCGTGATCTATCTGCTGATGATGGCGACCGGCTTCATGGGCTACGTCCTGCCCTGGGGCCAGATGAGCTTCGCCGGCGCGGTGGTGATCACCAATCTGTTCTCGGCGTTCGACCAGGTGATCCCGGGCCTCGGCACGGCGATCACAACCTGGCTCTGGGGCGGGTTCGCGGTCGGCAATGCGACCCTGAACCGCTTCTTCGCCCTGCACTATCTTCTGCCCTTCATGATCGCCGGCGTCGTGGGCCTGCACATCTGGGCGCTGCACGTCACCGGCAATAACAACCCCACCGGGGTGCCGGTGAAGAGCAAGGCCGATACCGTGCCCTTCCACCCCTACTACACGGTGAAGGACGGGTTCGCGATCGTCGTTTTCTTCATCCTGTTCGCCTGGTTCGTGTTCTTCGCCCCAGAGGCGCTGGGCCATACCGACAACCAGATCCCGGCCAACCCGCTGGTCACCCCGGCGCACATCGTGCCGGAGTGGTACTTCCTGCCCTTCTACGCCATGCTCCGCGCGGTGCCGCAGAAGCTGTTCGGCGTGCTGACCATGTTCGGCGCCATCGGCCTGCTCTTCGCCGTCCCCTGGCTCGACCGCTCGCCGGTGCGCTCCATGCGCTACCGCCCGACGGCGCGCTGGTTCTTCGTCCTCCTGGTCCTGGCGACGCTGGGTTTGGGCTGGTGCGGCGGCATGGAGCCGGACGATGTGGTCATCAGGACCGGCCAGACCGCCAACGGCGACCCGACCGGCTTCACGGTGACGTGGCTCGCCCGCATCCTGACGACCTACTATTACGCCTATTTCCTGCTGGTGCTGCCGCTGCTCAGCCGCAACGAGAAGCCTTCCAAGGTGCCGGACTCCATCTCGACGCCGGTGCTCTCCGGCGGCGGCGCGGCCCTGCCCGCAGGCGCCGCAGCCGAACCCCAGAAGAAGGGCTGATGACCTCCATGCGCACCGTCGCGCTCACCCTCGCGGCCGCCGCGGCCGCCCTGGCGTTCGTCGCCGCGCCGGCCCAGGCTCGAACCACCCAGGCGGAGCTGAAAGAGGGCGGCTGGGCCTTCGAGAGCCCGCTTGGCCGCTTCGACCAGGCCCAGCTGCAGCGCGGCTACAAGGTCTATGCCGAGGTCTGTTCGAGCTGCCACTCGATGAACCTCATGTACTACCGCAACCTCTGCCAGCAGGGCGGGCCGTTCTACGACCCCAAGCACCCGAACCCCAACGAGGCCCCGGTGTGCAAGGCGATCGCGGCGGACATCAAGGTGCCCGACATCGATCCCGACACGGGCGATGCGACCGAGCGGCCGGCCACCCCCGCCGACCACTTCAAGGCGCCCTACGCCAATGAGGCGGCGGCGCGTGCGGGCAATGGCGGCGCCCTGCCCCCCGACCTGTCGGTGATGGCCCGCGCCCGCGAGGGCGGGGCGAACTACATCTATTCCCTGCTCCAGGGCTACAAAGACGAGCCCCACGGCCTGACCGTGCCGGACGGCAAGTACTATAACATCTACTACCCCGGCGACCTCGGCTCGGCCTGGTCGGGCCCGAAGGACAAGGTGCCGGTCGGCGGCTTCATCTCCATGCCGTTCCAGCTGGTCGAGGGGCGCGTGACCTTCGACGACGGCACCAAGTCCACGACCGACCAGATGGCCAAGGACGTGGCCGCCTTCCTGGCCTGGGCCGCGGAGCCCAAGGCCGAGGAGCGCAAGCAGACCGGCCTGGCGGTGATGGCCTATCTGATCCTGTTCGCGGGCGTGCTGTTCCTCAGCTACAAGCGCATCTGGCGCAACGTCGAGCACTGAGACCGCCGCGCGGGGCGGGGCCGGGCGGCCCCGCTCACGCCGCACGCCGGCAGCCGCCTCAGGCTTCCGCTTCCAGGGCGGCCAGGCGCGCGGCCTCGTCCTCGGCGATCAGCGCGTCCACCAGCTCGTCCAGGCCCTCGCCCTCCAGCACCTTGGGCAGGGTGTAGAGGGTCAGGTTGATCCGGTGGTCGCTGACCCGCCCCTGGGGGAAGTTGTAGGTGCGGATGCGCTCGGAGCGGTCGCCCGAGCCGACCTGGCTCTTGCGGGCCTCCGCGCGGGCGGTGTCGAGCGCCTCGCGCTGCAGATCATAGAGCCGCGCCTTCAGCACCTTCATGGCCTTGGCGCGGTTCTGGTGTTGGCTCTTCTCCGAGCTCGTGACCACGATCCCGGTGGGGAGGTGGGTGATGCGCACCGCGGAGTCGGTCTTGTTCACGTGCTGCCCGCCCGCCCCGGAAGAGCGGTAGGTGTCGATGCGCAGGTCCTGGTCGCGGATCGCGATCTCCACGTCCTCGGGCTCGGGCAGGACGGCCACGGTGGCGGCGGAGGTGTGGATGCGCCCCTGGGTCTCGGTGGCGGGCACGCGCTGGACCCGGTGGACGCCGCTCTCGAACTTGAGCCGGCCATAGACGCCGTCGCCGGTGATCGAGGCCACCGCCTCCTTGTAGCCGCCCGCCTCGCCCTCGGACGCGTCCTCGAGCTCGAAGCGCCAGCCGTGCAGGGCGGCGTAGCGCTGGTACATGCGGAAGAGGTCCCCGGCGAACAGCGCCGCTTCGTCCCCGCCCGTGCCGGCGCGCACCTCTAAGATCACGCTGGCGTTCTCGTCGCGGTCCCGGGGCGCGAGCAGCAGCGCCACCTCGCGCTGGAGCCGCGGCAGGCGGGCGTCGAACTCGGCCAGCTCCTCGCGGGCCAGGGCGGCGAGGTCCGGGTCGCCCGAGGCGGCCATGGCCTTGAGCTCGGCGCCGTCGTCCTGCGCCTTCTGCAGCCGCGCGACCGCCTCGGCGATCGGGCGGAGCTCCGCATACTCCTTGCCCAGGCGGACGATCTCCGCCCCATCGCCCGCCGCGCCCATCCGCGCCTCCACCTCGCGGAAGCGGTCCAGCACCGACTGCAGCTTGGCCTGGGGCAGACGCAACGCAGGAACTCCGAGGGGCGCGCCAAGAGCGGCGGCGGATGGAACGGCGGGCCGGTCTAGTGCGCCGCCGCCGGGCCCGCAACTAGCCGCCCGCCTGGCCCCGCGTCACCGTCCAGGTCGTGCCCGACAGCCCCCAGGGCATCAGGTGCGGCGGCATGGGCCGGTGCGGATCGGCCTCGGGGGGAAAGCCGTCGCGGATCTGGGCCAGGACGAGCTCCAGCTTGGGTCCGCCCGCGCCCGCGCCTGCGACCTCGACCGCGATCCCCCCCGGGGGCGGCGCGTCGAAGCTGATCTGCGACCAGCGCCCGGGCTTGAGCTGCAGGCCGGTCGCGCGACCCTGGACCTTGACGCCGCCCACGGGGCCGGCGCTGCGGAGCCAGAGCCTGAGCTGGCGCGCCTCGCCGCTCGGCTGGGCCAGGATGCGCAGGCTCGCGCGCTCAGGCTGCAGGATCAGCTGCGGCGCCGGCAGGGCGGCCACGGGGGCCGGCGCCTGGTAGACCTCGCCGCTGAAGAGCGGCGCGAGCGGCTTGTGCGTGATCGGGCCGCCAGCGGCCAGGACGGGTCGGGACCAGTCGTCCAGGCGATCCAGCGCATCCACCCGCCAGGCGGCGCCGGCCGCGGGCTCCGACACGTAGAAGACCTCGCTGAGGGCGGGCGCGCGCGGGCTCCCCCCGGTCGCGAGCCCGGCGAAGGCGAGCAGGCCCGCGCCCAGGACGATTGCGCCGACCGCCGCCTCCAGCCCCGCCCACTCGCGGCCCGAGCGCCAGACGAGCGGGGCGAAGGCGGGCAGCGCCAGAAGGACCGGCACGACCATGGCCGCAGGCGACATCAGGCCCACCGTCAGCAGCAGGGTCCCGCCGAGGAAGGCGACGAAGCCGAGCGTCAGGCCCGCTGTGATCGCGAGGGCCGCGCCGGTTCCGCCCTTGTCGCTGTCCACGCCCAGCAGCACCGCCGCGACCGCACCCAGGGCCGCCAGCCCCAGCGGCCACTCCGCGGCGAAGGCGCCGACGGGGGCGGCGAGCTGAAGCGCGATCGCCACGATCAGCAGCCAGGCCAGGCTCCCCACCCAGGCCGCGCCGGGGCTGGGCGGGCGGGCGAGGGCGACCCAGGCCAGGGCGGCGGCGAGCAGGCCCAAGCCCAGGGCCGGGAGCTGCACCCCGTGCAGGAAACCGGCGATCAGGGCGAGGGCGACCAGCGCCGTCGCAGCGCCGATGCGGGCGGCGGGGCCCCTCAGGCCGGCGAACAGCCAGGGCGCGCCGACGCAGAGCGCTGCGATCCCCGCCTGCAGGGCGCCATAGTGCTGCAGAAGGCCGTAGAGGCCCTGCGGATAGGTCGGGTTGAGCAGGGCCCCCGCCGCGCCCAGCGCCGTCGCGGTCGCCAGCAGGCTGGCCAGCGCCGCCAGCGGCCCGCGCCAGAGCCCGCCGCCCTCGAACCAGCCCGCCGCCGCGCCCCGCGCCGCCAGCAGCGCCAGGGCTCCCCCGCCCGCTGCGATCAGGACCCAGCCCCAGACCGGGTCGTAGTGGAGAAGGGGCAGGAGCGGCGGGTCCGCGGTCGCCACGTCGGGTCCTTTGGCCGGCAGGGTGCGGCTGGCCGCCAAGGCCTGGGCCGCGCCCAGCGCCTGCTCGCCCATGTGCTGCAGGCTGCGCGGGTCCAGCGCCGCGGCGGTGGCGTGGGCCGTGTGATAGTCGAAGAAGTCGCCCACGAAGGCGAAGTTCAGCCCCGGGACGCCGTGCGCGTGCGCGATGCTGAAGTCCGTGTCGTTGGGCATGAGCCGCGCGATGAACTCGGCCAAGGAGTTTGCCGAGGCGTGCGGGGCGTGGGCGGCCAGCAGCGCGATCCAGCCCTGGTCCCCCGGCGTCACCTGGAACATGAAGGCGCGCCCGCCGCCGCCGCGGGTGTCCATGTTGATCACCGCGCCGACGCGCCGCGACAGCGGGTCGGTGGCGAAGAAGGCCTCCGCGCCGAGCAGGCCCGCCTCCTCCGCGTCGGTGATCACCAGCCAGACGTCGCGCTCGGGTTGGCCGCGCGCCTTGATCGCGCGCAGGATCTCCAGTCCAGCGGCCACGCCTGCGCTGTCGTCCGAGCCGCCCGGCGAATTGGCGACGGAGTCGGAATGGGCCATGATCGCCAGGGCAGGCAGGGTCCGTTCCCGCCCGGGTAGGACCCCGATCAGGTTCTCCACCCGGGCGGCGGCGAGGAAGCGGCCCTTGGCCCACTTGGAGGTGGAGGCGCCCACGCCCTCGCGCACCTGCGTCTGCAGCCCGAGCGCCTGCATGCGCTGGGTGATGTAGCCGCGCACCCGCGCGGCCTCGGCCGAGCCGGTGGGGTGGGGACGCACAGCGATGGCGCGCACGTCGACCATGGCGCGGGCGGCGGAGAAGGCGTCGGCGGGTGCGTTCGCCCCGCGCACCGGGGGCGGTTGCAGCCCCGCCCAGCTGATGGCGAACCCGATCGCCAGCGCCGCGACCAGCCACGCCGTCCCCCATGCGCCCTTGATCACGCGACGTCCCCCGCTCAAAGGCCTCGGCTTCAGGCCCCACGCCGCCAGGGTCGCCCGCGGCGGCGCGCCTGGCAAGGGCGGGAGCGTTGACGCCGCGCCTGCGGATTGCGACCTCGTCGGCCATGTCCGGCGACGCCCCGATTCGGGAGGACTTTCGCGAGATCCTGCGCCTGGTCCGCCCGGGGGCGCGGGTGCTCGACGTCGGCTGCGGCGAGGGCGAGCTCCTGGACCTGCTCCGGCGGGAGAAGGGCGTGGACGCCCGGGGGCTGGAGATCGACCCGCGCAATGTCGCGACCTGCCTGGCGCGCGGGCTGGCGGTGATGCAGGGCGACGCCGACCGCGACCTCGGCGAATTTCCTGAGGGCGCCTTCGACTACGCCGTGCTGTCCCAGACGCTGCAGGCGGTGAAGAACCCCCGCGAGGTGCTGGGCCGGCTGATGCGCCTGGCGGAGCGGGCCATCGTCTCGTTCCCGAACTTCGGCCACTGGCGCGTTCGCCTGAGCCTGCTCATGTCCGGGCGCATGCCGGAGACCCGCGCCCTTCCGGCGCCCTGGTGGGAGACGGCCAACATCCACCTGTGCACGCTGCGCGACTTCACCGCGCTCTGCGAGGACCTGGGGCTGAGCATCGAGGCGGCGGCGGCCCTGTCCGCCTCGGGCCCGGCCCGGCCGATGGACCCCTACCGCGCGGGGGAGAACTGGCGGGCGGAGCAGGCGCTGCTGCTCCTGAGCCGGGGCGGGCGGCGCCGCCTGCGCCTGCGCCCGAGCTCGTGGCCCCGGAGCCTCAGACCGCCGACCTGTTCGGGTGAGGCGCCGCGGGCCGGCCGGGCGGGGGCTCAGCCGGTGATGGCGGCGGCGTCGCGCTCGCCGGTGCGGATGCGGACCGCGGCCTCGAGGTCCAGCACGAAGACCTTGCCGTCGCCGATCTTGCCGGTGGACGCGGCGCGGGCGATGGCCTCCACCACGCGCTCGGCGATGTCGGCGGGAGCGGCCACCTCGACCTTCACCTTGGGCAGGAGGCGCACCTCGTACTCCGCGCCGCGATAGACCTCGGTCTTGCCCTTCTGCCGACCGTAGCCGCGCACCTCGGTGACGGTCACGCCCGAGGCGCCCGCGTCGGTGACGGCGTCGAGCACCTCGTCCAGGCGGCTCGGCTTGATGACGGCGGTGATCAGCTTCATCGGGCGGCGGCTTCTCGGCGAGGGATGGCGGTCATGGTCCGAGGTCGGACGGCCTAGCTAATGGAAGCACGGGCCGCCGCAAAGGGTTTCGCCCGGACGGGGCGGGCGCAGGGGCCGGGCGCAGCACTCGGCCGGGGCGAAGGCGGGCGCACGCACCGCCCGGGGCTTGACCGCGAAGGTCTGCTTCACCGCCTCCAGCAGGATCAGGCCGGAGAACGGCGGCCAGACGCGCGAGCCCAGCTGCTCGACCAGCTCGGCGTGGGGGGCGAAGGCCGGGTGCGGCGGGATGTAGACGGCGCGCGACCAGGCGGCGGGCTCCAGCCCCGCCTCGCGCACGACCTCCTCCAGCTGGCGGCGGGTGAACGGCCGGCCGTAGCCGAAGGGCGTGGACTCCGCCCCGGCCCAAAGCCCCGCCCGGGAGGCGACCGCGAAGATCGCCCGGCCGGAGGGGGCCATGACGCGCTTTACCTCCTCCAGCAGGGCGATCAGGTCGGGGGCCTCCTCCAGGCCGTGCGTGACCAGCACCCGGTCGAACAGCGCGTTCATGAAGGGCAGGGCCGCCTCTTCGGCGAGGCAGGACAGATTGCGGCCGTCCGCGGGCCAGACCTCCACCCCCTGCTGGGCGGGCATGGCGGCCACCACGCGCCGGGCCTGAGGCCGGAAGCCGTCCAGGAAGGGCGTGGCGTAGCCCACGCCGAGCACGTCGAGCCCCCGGGCGTCGCCCCAGGCCTCGGCCAGCTTGCGCGACACGCGATCGCGAACGGCGCGCCCGAGGGGCGAGGCGTAGAAGCGGCGCAGGTCCAGAACGTCTCGACGCATCGAGGTCCAGGTTGTAGCCGTCCGGGGCGGTTTCCGCATCCCGCCCGAAGGAGACGATCCATGCCCGTCGACGTGCGCCAGTTCCCCTGCCTGGACGACAACTACGGCTTCCTGGTGCGCGACCAGGCCACGGGCCGCACCGCCGTCGTGGACACCCCCGACGCCGAGGCGATCCTGCGCGAGCTGAAGGCCGCCGGCTGGAGCTTGTCGATGATCCTGAACACCCACTGGCACCCCGACCACGCGGGCGGCAACGCGCGCCTGAAGGCGGAGACCGGCTGCGAGATCGTGGGCCCCGCGGAGGTGCGCCGGATCGCGCCGCTGGACCGGGAGGTCGGCGAGGGCGACGAGGTGATGCTGGGCGAGACGCGCTTTCGGGTGCTGGACACCGGCGGGCACACCCTGGGCCACGTCGCCTATGTGGACGACGCCGATGGCGTGGCTTTTGTGGGCGACACCCTCTTCGCCCTTGGTTGCGGGCGTCTGTTCGAGGGGGAGCCGCAGCAGATGTGGTCGAGCCTCTCCAAGATCGCCGCCCTGCCGCCCGAGACCCGCGTCTACTGCGCCCACGAGTACACGGCGTCCAACGCCCGCTTCGCGCTCAGCGTCGATCCCAGCCCGGCGTTGCGGGCCCGCGCCGACCAGGTCTTCTCGGCGCGCCAGCGGGGCGAGCCCACGGTCCCGACCACCATCGGGGCGGAGCGGGACACCAACCCCTTCCTGCGCGCGCCGGCGCTGAAGGCGGCAGTGGGGCTGGGCGAGGGCGCGCCCGACTGGCAGGCCTTCGCCGCGCTGCGCGCCGCCAAGGACAGCTTCAAGGGCTGAGGCGGCGCCGCGCGCCTCACGCCACCCGGCGTTCCTTGATGCAGGTGCGCTTGTAGAGCTCGTCGTTGTGGAACCAGTGCCAGGTGCGCCCGCGCTTGGCGTTGTCCTGCGAGATCTGGATCATCTCATAGAGGTAGGTCCCGGGCTCGTCCTTGCGGTTCCAGGTCAGGACCACGGTGCGGGGGTCGATCTCCCAGGCCGAGCCGAAGATGCGCTCCGTGTCCCACCAGATGCGCCCGTCGCGGTAGGTGGCGGGAAAGTGGATCACCTCCCGGCGGCCGTCGTCCCAGGTGTAGGTGTTGATCTGGTGGTACGGATAGGGCCCGCTCTGCGGGAAGGTGCACTGCAGATAGGACTTGTGCTGGTCGAGCACATTGTTGTGCGGGTCGACGTGGATGTAGACCCCCTCCCACTCGCCTTCGTGGCGGGCCAGCACGGGCATGCCCTTGCGGATGTCGTCCATGCGCCTGTCTCGTCCCTGCTGCGCCCTGGGCTCGGCGCCCGGGCTAAATGGTATAGACTTAGATCATTTCCCGCCGCGGCGGGCTTGGCAAGAGGAGCCGCCGCATGGCGTGGGCCGGAGGAGCGCTGAAGCTCGAGGTGGCGGGCGAGGTCGCCACCCTGACGCTGAACCGGCCGGAGCGGCGCAACGCCCTGAACGAGGCGCTGTGGGCGGCCCTGCCGGACGCCATCGCCGCGGTGGAGGCGGAGGCCGCGGCCAAGGTGCTGGTGCTGACCGGGGCGGGCGGGCACTTCGCAGCGGGCGCCGACATCGCCGAGTTCGAGGCGGTCTACGCCACGCGGGCGCGCGCCGCCGCCTATGCCGCGACGGTGACGGCGGGGGTGGAGGCGCTGGCGAGCTTCAGCAAGCCGGCGCTCGCGCGGATCCAAGGCGCCTGCGTGGGGGGCGGCATGGCGCTGGCGCTGGCCTGCGACCTCCGGCTGGCGGCTGAGACGGCGCGGATCGGCGTCACCCCCGGCAAGCTCGGCCTGATGTACAGCCTCGCCGACACCAAGCGGCTGGTGGATGCGGTGGGGGCTTCGGGGGCCAAGGACATGCTGTTCACCGGCCGTCTCCTGGACGCGGGCGAGGCGCTGCGGCTCGGCGCCCTCGACGTGGTCGTCCCGACGCCTGAGCTCGACGCGACCGTCGCGGCCAAGGCGGCGGAGATCGCCGCCGCCTCGCAGTGGTCGGCGCGCAAGGCCAAGGCGATCGTTCGGCGCATCCTGGAGGGCCAGGCCGACGACGACGCGGTCACCCGCGGCTGGTTCCTGGACGCCATGGAGGGCGAGGATTTCCGTGAAGGCCGCGACGCCTTCCTGAGCAAGCGGCCGGCGCGCTTTCCGTTCCGCTGAGCCCTCCCGGGCGGCGGCCCCGATCCTATATGCCCGCCATGCCCGACGCCGCCCCGCGCCTTCGCCCGTGACCCGAGACCGGTGACCCGAGAGCTGGCGGTGGTGGTGGGCGTCTCCGGCGGGATCGGGCGCGCCCTGGCTGAGGCGCTCGCAGCGCGGGGGACGCACGCCCGGGTCTGGGGGCTGTCCCGCTCGCGGCCGCACGACTGGCCCGAGGACGAGGCGCATGGGTGGCTGCCGGTCGATCTGTTGGACGAGGCGAGCCTGGCCCGCGCCGCCGCGCGCCTGGCCAAGGACGGCGTGGTCACCACCGTGCTCGTCGCCACCGGCGTCCTGGCGACGGAGGGGGCCGCGCCTGAGAAGACCTATCGCGCCCTGGACGCGGCGGCCCTCGCCGTCCTCTTCGCCGTGAATGCGACAGGCCCCGCGCTGGTCGCCAAGCACCTCCTGCCGCTCACGCCCCGGGACCGGCGCTCGGTCTTCGCCGCGCTCTCCGCCCGGGTGGGCAGCATCGGCGACAACCGGCTTGGGGGCTGGTACGCCTATCGCGCGTCAAAGGCGGCGCTGAACATGCTGATGCGGACTCTGGCGGTTGAGCATCGCCAGACCCGGCCGCAGGGCGTCCTGGTCGTGCTGCATCCGGGCACGGTGGAGACGGCGCTCAGCCGCCCCTTCGTCAGCCGCGCCAGCACGCGCACGGTCTTCCGGCCGGCCTTCGCCGCGGCGGCGCTCCTGCAGGTGCTCGACGGGCTTCAGCCTGAGGACACGGGCGGCTTCTTCGCCTGGGACGGCCAGCCCGTGCCCTGGTAGGCCGGCGGCTCAGCGGTGGCTGCGGCGCGCGTCGTGTCGGTGCGCGAGGTGATGGCCGACCAGGCAGCCGGCCCCTGCGCCGACAAGCGCGTGGCGTCCGGCGAAGTGGCCGGCGACGCCGCCCACGATCGCGCCCTTCAGGCAGCCGCGGGCTTCCGCTGCGCCCGCGCCCATGGCGGCGAGGCTGAGGGCGGCGGCGGCGGCGGCGAGGATCTTGGTCATTGCGGCGGGTCCTTCCAGATCGGTGAGCCTAGCAAACGGCAGGCGGGGGTCGGAGTTGCATTCCGTTCAGGATGCCGGTGACGTCGCAGGCGCCGGGACCTCGTAGAGGGTATAGCTGAGGGTCACGTCGGAGAACACCTTGGCGTCCTCGTCCCGGTCCACCTTGCCATCAACGTAGTAGACCACCGGGAAGGTGCGCGTCTCGTGCGCCTTGATCGTCTGGGCGTCGAAACAGAAGCATTTCAGCTTCAGGAAATAGGGCGCGACGGTCAGGGGCACGACGTTGTAGGTCGCGCGCACGGTGACGTCGCGATCGCTCGTGTTGTGCATGGTGAAATAGGCCAGCGCCGTCTTGCCGACCTTGATCTGCTGCGTCGCGGTCTCGGACGTGAGCGTCACCGGCACGCCGCGCACATTGGTGTCGAAGTGCACCGTCAGGGGGCGGCCGGAGGCGACCCCCTCCGGCCCGGCGGCGGTTCGACGGACCGTTCCGGCCCAGCCCGTCGCCTGGCAGAACGCCCGGTAGAACGGCACGGCGGCGAAGGCGGCCCCGACCATCAGGACGAAGACGCCGACCAGGATCAAGGCGGTGCGCTGGTGCGCCGCCGGGAGCGCGCGGCGGGGGGCGGGCGTCTCAGAGACCGCCATGGTGCCGCAGCTTGATGAGGGTGATGGCGAAGGTCAGGGCCACGAAGCCGACCAGCGCCAGGGCGATCATCAGCGAGCGGGTCCGGCGCGCCCGCGCCGCCTCAGGGCCTTCGTTGAAGGGATCGGGCTGGCTCATCGGTAGAGCCCCAGGCCGTGCTCGACCAGCAGGGACGCGAAGACGGCGCTCAGATAGAGCAGCGAGGCGGCGAAGACGTCGCGGGCTTCGCGCGCGCCAGGCTTCACGGCGTAGAGCCCGTCCGGCCCAGGCTGCGGCGCCTCGCCCGCGCGGCTGCGATAAAGCCGCGCCGCCAGAGCCACGAACAGGGCGCCGAACGCCGTGGCGGTCACCGCATAGAGACGGCCGCCGAGGCCCGTGAAGGCCGGCAGCACGCCTACGACGGCCAGCAGGACGGAATAGATCAGGATCTGCCGCCGGGTCGCCTTGGCGCCCTTGACCACGGGCAGCATGGGCACGCCCGCCGTCTCGTAGTCGCCGCCGGTGTTCAGCGCCAGCGCCCAGAAGTGCGGCGGGGTCCACAGGAAGATGATGGCGAACAGCAGCCAGGCGTTGGCCGGGGCGGTCCCGCTCGCCGCCGCCCAGCCGACCACCGGGGGCAGGGCGCCCGCAGCGCCGCCGATCACGATGTTCTGCGGCGTCGAGCGCTTCAGCCACAGCGTATAGACCGCCGCGTAGAAGACGATGGTGAAGGCCAAGAGCCCCGCGGCGATCGCGTTCACCGCCAGGAACATGGTCATGCAGGCGAAGAGGCTCAGCACCACGCCGAAGCCCGCCGCGTCCGCCCGGCTGATCCGGCCCATGGGCACCGGCCGGCCGCGGGTGCGGCGCATGCGGGCGTCGATGTCGCTGTCATAAGCCATGTTGAGCGCGCCGGACGCGCCTGCGCCGACCGCGATGGCCAGGATGGCGATGGCGGCCAGCGCCGGGTCCATGCGCACGTCGGCGCAGACCAGGCCGGTCAGGGCGGTGAACACCACCAGCGACATCACCCGGGGCTTTAGGAGCTGGATATAGTCCCCGAATCGCCCCGGCGACGAGGCCCGGGCGGCGGAGGGCGCGACGGCGGTGTCGGTCATGGCGCTCAGATAGCGGCTCGCAGGCGAAATGTCATGAGGCGGGCGCCGCCGTCTTTCCGGTCGGTCTCCCCGTCGGTCTCCTGAGCTCCTCCGGTTCGCACCTCCCGGAAAAGCTTGACAATCTCGACAGCCTTGGAGCCCCGTGTTAAGGTTAACCGATTGGGCGTGGGGGCTCTTCCGTGGCTGACCCTGACAGGCAGGACAACGACGCCCCGGGCGGCGGAGAGGGCCATCTGGAGGCCTTTCGCCCCGGGCTTCAGCATGTGGGCGGCGGCGGCATGATGCTGCTGCCCAAGAACATGGGCATGATCGTGCCGCCGGCCCAGCCCGCCGCCGGATCGGGGGCGCTCGGGTCGGGCGCGCTCGGGCCGGGGCTGATCTCTCCGAACCACACCATGGTGCCCTTCGGCGGCCTGAACGGCGAGGGGCGGAGCACCAGCGCCATCGTCTACCAGGCCTATTACGACCGCTTCAGCGCCTACCCGCCCGGCCGTTTCCCGCGGGAGGAGTGCCCCCACGTCACCACGCGCCAGTGCCCGGTCTGCTCGGGCCAGGTGAAGGACGTTCCGGCGAAGGGGAAAGAGGCCGGCCGGCCGGAGATCAAACTGCCGGAGTGGGGCGAGGCGGTGGACGATTCCGTCCGCAACGATCTCACGGCCCTGCTGATCGCGGCCCACACGGGCGGCGTCTCCGCGGTGGCGGGCGGGGCAAGGAGCTGCTGGCGGGACTCGCGCGTCGCCTGGCGCAACAGGCCAAGGTCGAGGACCGGCCGAGCCTCTGGCGACGGCTGTTCCCGCCCCCCAAGCCGCCCGAGCCGCTGCACCCGGCCGCCGCCGACCTGCGCAAGGCGCTCAAGGGCGGCCTGATCACCCAGCCGTTCCACGATCAGGGGGCGACCCTGCTCTCCGCCAAGATCGCGTCCCGCGAGCAGGCCTTGGCGATGGCGAACTTCCTGGTGGAGTTCGTCGACATGGCCTTCGCCGCCCCGGCCCGGCTGCGCGACGGGCGCCCCAAGCCTAAGGCCGAGGCGCACTGAGCGGCTGAGACCCCTCGTCTCTAGGCGCCCAAGCGCCCGCCCGACCAACCGCCCGAGCGCCCGAAGCGCCTGAGCCGACCCCGGCCGCGCCGGACGGCGGGACAGGACGCGACCGACTCGGCTATCCTTCCGATTCGCGAGGAGGCTTAAGTCGCGCCGATGGCCTTGGACGCCGCATTCGCCGCTGCGGGGGGCGGGGTGAGCCTGGCGCTGGCGGCGATGCTGTGGGCAGTCGATCACCGCCGCCGCGCCCGCTTCGAGGCGGAGCGGCTGACCGCTGCGGCCGAAAGCGCCCGTCGCCAGGCCGAGGCGGCGACCGCCGCCGCCGCTGTCTTCGGGGGCGTGGTGCTCGCGCTCGATGGCCCCGAGGCGACGCGGGTGGCCGGCGCGGAGACCTGGCCGGCCGTTTGCGCCGCCTTAGGCCTACCCCCCGACGCTGCGCCCGGCGAGGTGCTGCAGGCGGTGCAGGCGTGCGATTCGGCGCATGCGCGGCGCCTGCGCGCCCTGGTCGAACGCGGCGAGCCCTTTGCGCTGGAGGCGCGCACGCCCTCGGGCCTGGTGCGCGTGGAGGGCCGCCCGGGCGGCGCGCTGGCCTGGCTGCGCCTGGCGCCCGCCGCCCTGTCCCCCTTGCCGGCGGCGCTGGACGGCTTGGCGGCGTTCCTCGACGCTCAGCCCCATCCCGCCTTCGCCCTGCAGCCCGGCGGCCGGCTCGCCTGGGCCAACGCCGCCTGGCTGAAGGCCGCGGGCGCGGAGAGCGTGGACGACGCGCACCGGCGCAACCTCGCCTTCGACCGCGGTATCGAGAGCCTGGCCGCCGAGGCCGCGGCGCTGGGCCAGCGGCGCGAGGACCGGCGCTGGGCCACTGTCCAGGGCGCGCGGCGCGCCTTCCTGGTGTTCGCAGCCCCCCTGGAGGGCGGCGGCGCCGCGGCCATGGCCGTGGACGTGACGGCGCTGGAGGAGGCCGAGGCCGAGCTCCGCCGTCGCCTCGCCGCCCAGGACGCCACCCTGAACCGGGTGCGCGACGCCGTCGCCATCTTCGGGGCGGACCAGCGGCTGGCGTTCCACAACGCCGCCTTCGCCGAGCTCTGGGGCGTGGAGCCCGCCTGGCTGGCCGAGCGCCCGAGCCACGGCGAGTTGCTAGACCGCCTGCGCCAGCGCCGCCGCCTGCCCGAGACGGCCGACTATGCGGGCTTCAAGCGCCGCGAGCTCGCCCTCTACGAGAGCCTGGAGGGCGCCCCCGACGACATCTGGAGCCTGCCGGACGGCCGCACGCTCAAGGTGGTGCGCCAGCCGCACGCCGCCGGCGGCCTGCTGCTGCTGTTCTCCGACATCACCGACGAGCTGAAGCTGCGCGCCCAGTACAACGGCCTGGTGCAGGTGCAGCAAGCGACGCTCGACAAGCTGAACGACGCGGTGGCCGTGTTCGGGTCCGACGGGCGCCTGCGCCTGCACAACGAGGCCTTCGAGCGCTTCTGGAACCTCACGCCCCAGGCGCTGGAGGGGGCCGGCGACGTGGACGGCGTGGCCGAGCTCTGCCTGCCGCTGCTCCACGACCGCCAGTTCTGGCGTGAGCTGAAGGCGCGCGTCGGCGATCCGGGCCCCCAGGCCCGCCGCCCGGTGGCGGGCGAGGTCAGGACCTCGGACCAGCGCGCGGTGGTCTACCAGACGCGCCCGCTTCCGGACGGCGCGACGCTGGTGGCCTTCGACGACGTGACCGCCACCCGCCGCATCGAACAGGCGCTGGCGGACCGCTCGCAGGCGCTGGCGGAGGCGGAGCGGCTGAAGCGCGATTTCGTGGGCAATGTCTCCTACGAGCTCAGGACCCCGCTCACGACCATCATCGGCTATGCCGAGCTGCTGGAGAGCCAGGGGGAGACCCTGCCCGAGCGGGCGCGGACCTTCGTGGCGGCGGTGCGCACCGCGGCGATGCAGCTGGCGCGCTCCATCGACGACGTGCTCGACACCGCCGAGCTCGACGCGGGCGAGGTCGCCCTGCACCTGTCCGACGTGCGCGTGGACGAGCTGCTGGCCGCGGCTGCGGCGCGGGCCGGGCGGGCGGCGGCGGAGGCCAAGGTCAGCGTGGAGGTCGCCGACAGCGAGACGGCCGGGGTGATCCGCGCCGACGAGCGGCGCCTCGGCCAGGTGCTGGACCAGCTGCTGCTGAACGCCATCCGCTCCACGCCCGAGGGCGGGGCGGTCAGCCTCGACGCCCGGCGCGGCTTCGGCGAGGTGCAGATCCGCGTGCGCGACACCGGGCGCGGCATCCCCTTTCAGGTCCAGGCGCACATCTTCGACCGCTTCGTCGCCCGCGAACGCGGCGGGCCGGGCCTGGGCTTGGCGCTCGTCAAGGCGCTGGTGGAGCTGCACGGCGGCTGGGTCGCGCTGGAAAGCGAGCCGGGCCGCGGCGCGGTCTTCACCTGCCACCTGCCGGAGTCCGCCTATGCGGGCTCGGCCCACCCCGAACTGCAGTTCGGCACCTGACCCCAGAGCGGAGCCGTCAACCAAGGATTCACCACGTTTTCGAAAGCTTTCTCAACCGAGCCCGCGCCATAAGCGGACCGTGAAACGCGAGGACACGCCTTGGCCGCCGCCCGCAAGCTGACCGCGCCCGCGCCCGAGCCGGCGCTCCCCGACGCGCTCGTCGCTCCGCGGGAGCCGCGCAAGCGACGCGGGCCCAAGCTCGCCAGCGCCGATGCTGCGCCAGGGCCGAACGCCGTCGCCGAGCAGTACGCCCGCCTGGAAGCTGTTTTCGAAAACCTCTCCGACGAGGTCGCGTCCGACGTCGTCGAGCCCGAGGTCAGCCGCTATCACGGCGCGGTGCGCGTGGCGGTGCTGCTGGGCTCGTCGGTGGGCCTCTGGGCGCTGCTGATCGCGGCCGCGCAGCAGGGCCTGGCGGCGATCCGCTAGGGCGCCGATCCGAGCAGGGCCTCAATCCGCGCCGCTGCCGCCGCAAGCGCACCGGGCGACAGTTCCGCCAGCTCGATCCGCTGCAAGAGAGGCCGCGCGTCCGCCCGGCTGGAGCGCAGATAGGCCGGATCGTAGTGCGTCTCGATCAGGGCCTCCGCCAGGCCGGGCCAGTCGCGCGCTTCTAGCAGGTCCGCAAGGCGCTCGCGGTCCGCCCGCGCGATCCTGAGCGTCAGGCGCTCCAGGGTCTGGCCGAGCGCGGCGGGATCGCCCGTCAGGTCCCCATAGGCGCTCGCCAGATGGCGCGCCCGGGCCTGGCGCGGGGCGGCGAGCTCGATTCGGGGCGCGCCCGCCATCGCCCGCCAGAGCGTCGGCGGCAGGAAGAGCCCCCCGATGCGGCTGCTCTCGGCCTCCGCCACGACGGGCCGGCCCGGATCGAACCCGTGCAGGGCCGCAAAGAGCCGCGACTCGAAGGCCTTCTGCGTCGGTTGGCGGGCGCCGGGCGCTGCGCCCAGCAGCGAGCCGCGGTGCTCGGCCAGGGCCTCCAGGTCCAGCGCCTGCACCCCGCGCGCGGCGAGCGCCTGCAGCACCGCCGTCTTGCCCGTGCCCGTGCCGCCGTCGAGCAGCACCAGCCTCAGCCCGAGCGGGGCCTCATAGAGCCGGCTCTGCACAGCCCTGCGATACGTCCGATAGCCGCCCCTGAGCACCGTGGCGCGCCAGCCCACCTGGGCCAGCACGGTCGCCATGGCGTTGGAGCGCTGCCCGCCCCGCCAGCAATAGACCAGCGGGCGGAAGTCCTTGCTCCGCTCGGCCAGGGCGGTCTCCAGATGGCGGGCGATGTTGCGGGCGACGAGAGCCGCGCCGAACTTTCGCGCCAGGAAGGCCGACTGCTGCACATAGATCGCGCCGACCTCCGCGCGCTCCTCATCGTCCAGCACCGGCAGGTTGATCGCGCCGGGCAGGTGGTCCTCGGCGAACTCCGCGGGGCTGCGCACGTCCAGCACCGCGTCGAAGGCGGGCAGGGCCGCGGGATCGTAAGCCTCCAGCACGCCGGGGTTGGACATCGCGCCAGGGCGTAGCAGGGCCGCGCCCGCCGGACTAGAAGCCGGGGATGCCGCACGCCTCGACGCCGCCTGTCCGCCTCACCGACCTGGCCCATGGGGGCGGTTGCGGCTGCAAGCTGTCGCCCGGGGTGCTTCGGGACATCCTGGCCGAGCTTCCCGCCCAGGGCGTGTTCGCCGACCTGCTGGTCGGGACGGAGACCTGCGACGACGCGGCGGTCTGGCGGCTGAGCGCGGACCAGGCGCTGGTGGCCACGACCGACTTCTTCACGCCGATTGTGGACGACCCCTTCGACTTCGGCCGGATCGCCGCGACCAACGCCCTGTCGGACGTCTACGCCATGGGCGCGCGGCCGATCCTGGCGCTGGCGGTCGTAGGCATGCCGATCGGGGCCCTGCCGGTGGAGACGATCCGCGCGATCCTGGCCGGCGGCGCGAGCGTGTGCGCCGCAGCCGGCATTCCCGTCGCCGGCGGGCACTCCATCGACAGCGCCGAGCCGATCTACGGCCTGGTGGCGCTGGGCCTCGTGCACCCTGACCGCGTCCTGACCAACCGGGGCGGGCGGCCCGGCGATGCGCTGATCCTGACCAAGGGCCTCGGCGTGGGCGTCCTCAGCGCGGCGCTGAAGCGGGGCGTGCTGGACGCGGCCGGCTATGCCGCCCTGATCGCCTCCGCCACCCAGCTGAATGCGGTGGGCGGCGAGCTCGGCGAGGTCGCAGGCGTGCACGCGGTCACCGACGTCACCGGCTTCGGCCTGCTCGGCCACGCGCTGGAGATGGCGCGGGGCGCAGGCGTGAGCGTGGAGATCGAGGCGGCGGCCCCGCCCTGGCTGGCGGGGGCGGAGGCCCTGGCCCAGACCGGGGTGCGCTCGGGCGCCTCGGCCCGGAACTGGGCGAGCTACGGGGAGGCCGTGCGCCTGCCCCGCGACCTGCCGGACTGGCGCCGGGACCTGCTCTGCGATCCGCAGACGAGCGGGGGGCTGCTGATCGCGGCCGCGCCGGAGGCTGCGCCCGACGTGCTGGCGAAGGTCCGCGCGGCGGGGTTCGACCATGCCGCCCTCGTGGGCCGGCTCCTCGAGGGGCCGCCCGAGGTGCGCGTGCTCTGACGCAGGAGAGGGGCGGGTGAGCGCGGCGAGCGGACCTGCGGGGCGGCGGATCACGCCCTTGGCGCGGAGCCTGTCGGCGGGGGCGGTCCTGCTGCTGACCCTCTCCGCCGCGACGCCGGCCGCCTCCGCCTTCGTGATCCTGCCCGACGTGTTCACCGAGGCCGGCACCGGCGTGCTGCTGAGCCTCGTGCTCGCCGCGGTGATCGGCCTGATGGTGGCGCAGACCTACGCCGAGCTCAGCTCCGCCTTCCCCTTCGCCGGCGGCGAGTACGCCATCGTGGGGCGCACGGTCGGACGGGGCGCGGGCTTCGTCGTCTTCATGCTGAACGGGGCCAACAGCGTCCTGACCAGCAGCGCCCTGGCGCTGGGCGCAGCGCAGTATTTCACGCCGCTGCTGCCCGGCGCCTCGCCCGTCCTGCTGGCGCTGCTCGTGGTGGCGACGGCGACGGGGGTGGGCCTGCTCCGGCTTCGCGCCGGGGCGGCGGTGACCGGCGTCTTCCTGGGCGTGGAGGTCTTGGCGCTGCTGTTGGTGACCGGCCTGGGCGTCCTCCACCCGGAGCGGAGCGCGCTGGCGGGCGTGCTGCACCCGGTCAAGGCAGCCGCGGGCGGGGGGGCTTCAGCCCACGCCGCCGATCTCGGTGGCGCTGGGCGCGACCATGGCCCTGTTCGCCTTCGACGGCTACGGCTCGGCGGTCTATTTCGGGGAGGAGCTGCGCGACCCCCGCCGGCGCATGGCGAGGGTGATCCTGAGCGCCTTCGCCATCGTGGTTGTGCTGGAGGTCGCCGCGGCCGCGGGCGTGGTCGCCGGCGCCCCCGACCTGAAGGCGCTGCTGGCCAGCGACGCGCCGCTCTCGCTCCTGGCGCGGACCCGCGCGGGGAGCGCCGTCGCGGGCGCGCTGGACTTCGCCGTGGGCCTCGCGATCCTGAACGCGGTGATCGCCACCGTGCTCGTGAGCGCACGCCAGCTCTACGCCACGGGGCGGGACAATCTCTGGGGCGCGCGGCTGAGCCGGGTCTTCACGGAGGTGGAGCCCCGGCGGGGCGTGCCGGTCGCCTCCACCATCGCCGCGGGCCTGATCGCCGGCGTCCTCTGCTTTGTGCCGCTGAAGCTCCTGCTGGTGCTGACCGGCACGGGCCTGACCTTCGTCTACGGCGCCCTGGCGATCGCCCTGGCCTGCGGGCGGCGCAACGGCGTCACCGCCCATGCGCCGCACCGGGCTTGGGGCGGGAGCGGGATGGCGGCGGTGCTCCTGCTCGCCCTGGCCGGCGTGGCGGCGGCCAATGCGGCGGACCCGGCGACGGGGCGGCCGAGCCTGATCTTCACCCTCGCCCTGGCCGCAGGCTCGGCGGTCTACTACGCCGCCGCGCTCCGGCGACGCACCGGCTGGACCCTCAGGGCGCCGGAGGACACAGAGCCGGGCTGAGGCGGCGGCGCTCGCGTGGCCTCAGTGCCCGCTGCCCATCTGCACCCGCTGCGGCCGGGGCGCGAGCCAGACGACCAGGGCGCCGGCCGCGAACGCCAGGGCGAGGATGCCGAACACGTGGTTGGTCGCCAGCATGACGCTCTGGTTCTGCAACAGGCCGTCGATCTGGCTCAGCCCGCTGGTCGGGGCGCCCAGGGTGGACGCGGCGCCTCCAGCCGCCTGGCTCATGGCGTTCGTGGCCGCGGTGGTGTCGCCGAGCCGGCCCGACAGGGTGTCGTGGCTGCGCTGGGCGGCGTGATCCCACTCGGTCACGATCAGATTGACCGCGAAGGCGCCCGACACGGTCCGCACGAAGTTGATCAGGCCCGCGGCCGAGGCCGTCTGCTGGGGCGCGACCGAGCTCATCGCCAGCGCCTGCAGGGGGATGAAGAAGAACGGCATGGCGAAGCCCATCGCCAGGTGCGGCAGGATCAGCTGGCCCGCGCTCATCCCGCTGACGAAGGTCGTGCGCCAGACCATCACGAGGCCGAGCGTGGCCACGCCGAAGCTGATCAGGGCGCGCGGATCGATCTTGCGCACCAGCTGCGCCACCACGGGCGACATCACGACCGCAAAGACGCCGTTCGCGCCGGTGACCAGCCCCGCCCAGGAGGCCGTGTAGCTCTGGCTCGACTGCAGCCACAGCGGGATCAGCACCACCGAGCCGAAAAAGGCGCCGAACGTCAGGGACATGACCACGGCCGCGAACACAAATCCCGGCTTGGTGAAGAGCCTGAGGTCGACGGCGGGGTTCTCGCTTGTCAGCTCCCAGATCACGAACGAGACGAAGCCGATCAGGGCGACGATGGTCAGGGTGACGACGGTGCGGGACTGGAACCAGTCGAGCTCGTTGCCCTTGTCCAGCATGATCTCCAGCGACCCGACCCAGATCACGAGCAGGATCATGCCCACCACGTCGATGGGCGCGCGGCGCGTCTTGGTCTCCCGGCCCGACAGGTTGCGGAAGGCCGTGAAGGCGCAGAAGCCCGCCACCGGAATGTTGATGTAGAAAATCCAGGGCCAGGCGATGTTGTCGTTGATCCAGCCGCCCAGGATCGGGCCGATGATCGGCGCCGTGACGGTGGTCATGCTCCACAGCCCCAGCGCCTGGTTGCGCCTGTCGGGCGGGAAGATGTTCATGAGCAGGGCCTGGCTCAGCGGCATCAGCGGCCCGCCCGACAGGCCCTGGAGCACGCGGAAGGCCACCAGGACGCCCAGGCTCGGGGCCAGGCCGCACAGGGCGGAGAACAGGCCGAACATCACGATGCAGACCACGAAGGTGCGCACCGTCCCGAACCGCTGGGCCAGCCAGCCGGTCAGGGGCACGGTAATCGCCTCAGCCACCGAGTAGGAGGTGATGGCCCAGGTGCCTTCATTGGGCGACACAGCCAGGCCGCCCGCGATGGTGGAGACCGAGACGTTCACGATGGTGGTGTCCAGCACCGCCATGAAATTGGCCAGCGCCAGCACCAGCCCCGCGATCAACAGGGCCGCGCCCTGCATGGGGGGCGCCTCGGTTTCGACGGCGACTTCGCTCATGACGGACTCCGAACGGGGCGGCTCAGCGCACTACGGGCGTGGGGAGGATCGGGGCGCGGCGGGCGTCAGCTCAGAAGCGGCAGTTCGCGGGCGCGTTCACGTCCACCTTGACGGCGGTGGACAGGCCCACGCGCAGGGGGTGCTCGCGCAGCTGCTTGGGGTCCAGGTGGATGCGCACGGGCAGGCGCTGCACGACCTTGATCCAGTTGCCCGTGGCGTTCTGGGCCGGGATGATCGAGAAGGCCGAGCCGGTGCCGCCGGAGAAGCCGGCCACGCAGCCGCGGTAATCGACCTTGCCGCCATAGATGTCGGCATGGACGGTCGCCGGCAGGCCGACCCTGACCTTGCGCAGCTGCACTTCCTTGAAGTTGGCGTCGACATAGGCGTTCTGGACCGGGACCACGGTCATCAGCTGCTGCCCGACCTGGACGCGCTGCCCGACCTGCACCTGCTTCTTGGCCACCACGCCGTCGATGGGCGCGCGGATCACCGTGCGGTCCAGGTTCAGCTGCGCGGTGTCGAGCGCGGCCTTGGCGAGGGTGACCTGCGGGTTGGTCTGCACCGTCGTGCCCGCAGTGATGGCCTGGGCGGCGCGCAGCTGAGCCTGCGCCTGCTTCAGATTGGCGACCGATTGGGCCTCGGCCGCGTGGGCCGCGGCGAGGTTCGCCTGCGCGCTGGCGAAGGCGTTTTGGGCGTTGGTCAGCTCTTCGCCGGACACCGCGCCAGAGCCCTGCAAGAGCTGGCGGCGGCGCAGGTCGATCTGCGCCTTCTCCAGCGCGGCCTGGGCGGCGACGACCTCGGCGTGGGCGCGGCCGACGTCGGCCTGGCGGGCGCCGACCACGGCGGCGGAGGCGTCGTTGCTGACGAAGGTCTGCTGGGTCTGGCGCACGGCGCGGTTGAAGTCGGACTGGGCCTGGGCGAGCTGGAGCCGGGCGTCGGCGGGGTCGATCACCACCAGCACGTCGCCCTTCTTCACCGCCTGGGTCTCGGCGACGCGCACCTCCTGGATGGCGCCGGGCACCTGGGGCGTCACCTGGGCGAGGTCGGCCCCGACATAGGCGTCGTCGGTGGAGACGTAGTGGCTCGCCACCAGCAGCCAGTAGAGGAAATAGCCGATCGCCGCGACGGCCACGACCGCGCCCAAGAGGCCGAACAGGCGATTGCGCCGCTGCTTGCGGTCCGCGGCGGCCCGCGGGTCCCCGCCGCCGGGCGCGCCGTGCGGCGGAGCCTGCGGCTTGGCCTGAGGGTCGGCCTGGGGCTGACGCGGCGGGGAGGCGTCCGCGCCCGGCCGGTCGTCGCCGTGCGGCGTCTGGTCCGGAACGGGGCGGGCGTGGGCGGCGGCGGAACGGGAGTCGGCCATGGGAGGTGCGTCCGGCTAGCGAGAAGTCTTAACGAAGGTCCGCCGTCGTCGTCGCGACGGCGGTGGGATCGACGAAGCCGCCGCCCAGCTGCCGGGCGAGGGTGACGTCGAGGATGAACGCCTGGCTGGAGAGATCGGCCACGACGCGGCGCTGGGCCACGACCGTGTTCTCGGCGGTCAGGACGTTCAAGTACGGCGAGAGGCCGCCCTGGTAGCGGAGCGTGGCGACCTTGTAGGCCTCCTCCGCGGCGGCCAGGGCGTCGCGGGCGTTGGCGAGCTGGGCCTGCAGCGCGCGCTGGTTGGACACTGTATCGGCGATCTCCTGCAGCGCATTGGTGACCGCGCGGTCATAGGCGGCGACGGCGACGTCGTAGTTGGCCCGGGCCCCGCGGTAGGCGCCCTGGAGCCGCCCGCCCGAGAAGATCGGCAGCGAGATCGTCGGCCCGATCTGGGTCAGCTGGATGTTCTTGCGGAAGATGTCTTCCGGCTTGATCGACAGGTCAGTGTAGGAGGCGGCCAGGTTGATGTTCGGATAGAAGTCGGCGCGGGCGGCCTTCACCTGGCGGGCGGCGGCCTCGGCGGTCAGGCGGGCGGCGACGATGTCGGGGCGGCGGCCGAGCAGCTCGGCGGGCAGGTTCGCCGGCACGCCGAAGGCGCGCAGCCGCGGCGCCGCGGGGCGGGGGATCGACAGCCCGCGGTCGGGGCCCTGGCCCAGCAGAGCGCCCAGCTGGTGGCGGGTGACCAGGATCTGGGCGTTGATCTGCTCGATCTCCTGCTGCGCCTGGGGAACGGTCCCCCGCTGCTGGGCGAACTCGCCCCGCGTCTCCAGTCCGTTCCGCAGCCGCTGGCCCACGAGGTCCAGGGTCTGCTGGCGAAGCTTCAGCGTCGCCTGGGCGTCGTCCAGGTCGGCGTAGAGGCGCACCAGGTTGGCGTAGGCCGAGGCGACCGCGGCGGAGATCTGCAGGGCGCCTTCCTGGGCCTCGACCTCGGCGGCGCGGGCCTGGCCGAGCGCGGCGCGGATGCGGTTGCGGTTCGCCCCGAAGAAGTCGAAGGCGTAGCTGGCGCTCGCGCCGAGCTGGGTCGTGGCGTTCCAGTCCTTCAGCGAGGGCGGCAGCTGGACGTTGGGCGGCAGGATGCCCGGCGCCAGCTCGATCTTCGTCTCCTTCACCGAGCCCGAGGCGTTCAGCTGCGGCTGGTTCGCCGCCCCCGCCTGCTCGGCCTGAGCCGAGGCGAGCCGCACCCGCGCATAGGCCTCGGCGATGTCGGGATTGTTCTTCAGCGCCTCTTCGATTAGGGCGCTGAGCTCCGGATCGCCGTAGGCCTCCCACCAGCGGGCCGGGGGAAAGGCCGCGTTACCGCTCGGCGGCAGGCTTTGCTGCGTTTGATAGGTGCCGATCGGCTTGACCTTGGGCGCGGGCCCGAGGTCGGGCGCGCACGCGCTCAGCCCCGCCGCGGCCGCGCCGGCGAGCAGGGCGACGGCAGCCCGCCGAAAACGGAGGCGCGCGGGAACAGCTTGCTCTCGGACGGTTTCCAAGCCGGGGGAGGCGGCTTGCGACATTTTCGTGCCTCGACAATATAGGGTGTCAACCGTACGGTACGGTCAGCATGTCGGCCGCATATGGGCCGCAAAGCTGGCGCCGTCAAGCGACGTTCAGTACGACGAGGTTAAATGGACGCGTTCGTCGAGACTTCAACAGCTGAGCCGGCGTCGGCTCGCGAGCAGCGCCGGCTGGGGATCCTGAGGGTCGCCCGGGAGGTCTTCCTGGCCGAGGGCTATGCGGCGGCCTCGATGTCGTGCATCGCCGCGCGCGTGGGCGGCTCCAAAGGCACGCTCTACACCTACTTTCGCTCCAAGGAGGAGCTGTTCGCCGCCGTCATGCGCCTCGAGTGCGAGGCGGAAGCGGACGCCGTCTTCGACATGGAGGCCAAGGACGGCGACGTGGAAGCGGCGCTGGGGCGGCTCGGCCGGCGGTTCCTGAGCTTCGTCCTGCAGGAGAAGGTCATGGCCATCCACCGTCTGGTCGCTGCGGAATGCGCCCGCTTTCCCGAGCTCGGGCGCATCTTCTACGAGGCGGGGCCAAAACAGGGCTTCGCCAAGCTGTCCGCCTACTTCGAAGAGCGCATGGCGGAAGGGCGGCTGCGCCGGGGCGATCCGCAGCGCATGGCCGAGCAGTTCCTGGAGCTGGTCAAGAGCGGCATCCACCATCGCCGGATCTGGAACCTGATCGACGAGGCGACCGCCCTGGCCGGGGTGGACGCGAACGTCGAGGAGGCGGTGCGGGTCTTCATGGCCGCCTACGGGAACCCCTGACCCTAGAGGGTCCGGCGACAAGGCGGAGCCTTCGCCCCGGCCTCGGGCGCAACAGGCCCTGACGGCGCAATGGCGCGCGGCGCCGGCGATCGGAGCGGTCCGCGCCCTTGGCGCTGCGCCTAGAGTGGCCGGGATGCCGCCCCCTGGACCGCGTCCCCCGCCGAGCCCGATCCGGACGGCGAGCTCCCGCCCGAGCCGCCCCGGTCCTTCGCCCGGCCCAGACACCGCCGGAGGGGACTGGCGCACCTGGCTCTTCCTGGGCGGCGCGGCGCGGGCAAGACGCTGGCTGGGGCGGCGTGGCTTGCGGGCCAGGCGCACGCCCACCCTCGCCTCGCCCTGATCGGCCCGGCCCTGTCGGACGTGCGCGAGGTGATGATCGAAGGGCCCTCGGGCCTCAGGGGTGCGGCGTCCGGCTTCGCGCCCCAGGCCGCGCGGCCGGCCTATGCGCCGTCCCGCCGGCGGCTGCTCTTCGCCAACGGCGCGGTCGCCCATGTCTTCTCGGCGGAAGACCCCGACAGCCTGAGGGGGCCCCAGTTCGCCGCCGCCTGGGCCGACGAGGTCTGCGCCTGGCGCGCGGGCGACCAGGTGCTGGCCATGGCCCGCATGGGGCTGAGGCTGGGCGAGCGCCCGCGGCTGGTCCTGACCACCACGCCCAGGCCCACGCCGGTGCTCAGGACCCTGCTGGGCGAGAGCGGCCTGGTCCTCACCCGCGGCTCGGCGCAGGACAACGCCGCCCACCTCGCGCCGGGCTTCGTGGAGGGGCTGAGCGCCCTCTACGGCGGCACGCGCCTGGCGCGCCAGGAGATCGACGGCGAGGTGCTGGAGGCGGAGGAGGGCGCGATCTTCCGCAGCCAGGACCTGGCCCGCGCCCGCGAGCTCGGGTCAGGCGAGCGCCCCGCCCGCTTCGATCGCCTCGCCGTGGCCGTCGATCCGCCGGCGGGGCGGGGCAAGGCGGCCTGCGGCATCGTCGTGGCGGGGCGGCTTGGCGACCAGGGCTGGGTGCTGGAGGATGCGACCTGCCACGGCCTGGCGCCGGCGGACTGGGCGGCGCGCGCGGTCGAGGCCGCCCGCCGCTGGTGCGAGCACGGCCCGCTGCTGATCCTGGCGGAGGCCAATCAGGGCGGCGACATGGTGGGCGCCACCCTGAGCCAGGCCGGCGCGCCCTCGCCGGTGCAGATGGTGCACGCGCTGATCGGCAAGCGCGCCCGCGCCGAGCCCGTCTCGCTGCTCTACGAACAGGGGCGGATCGCGCATGCGCCGGGGCTCACGCGGCTGGAGGAGCAGCTCCTCCTCTTGGGCCAGCCGGACGCGCCTCTGCACGGCGGCCGCAGCCCAGACCGCGCCGACGCCCTCGTCTGGGCGCTGGCGAGCCTTTTTCTGCGCGAGCGCGCAGAGCCCCGCGTCCGCCGGGTCTAGCTTACGGCTGCCCGACGCTGGCGGTGGCGAGGGCGAACTCGGGCGCGGCCTGGGCCGGGGCGGCCTGGGCCGGGGCGGCCTGGTCGAGGGCGATCTGCACCGAGCGCGCGCCCTGGGCCAGGGCGTCGAGGGTGGCCAGCGGGCGGCCCATCAGCTGGCGATAGATCCAGTAGTTGGCCATGACCTTCTGCACATATTCGCGGGTCTGGCCGGCGGGCACGCTCTCCAGGAACAGCAGGCTGTCGCCGTCTGCGCCCAGCTGGGCGCGCGTGCGCTGCACCGGCGCGGGGCCGCAGTTATAGCCCGCCAGCGCCTGGATCAGGTCGCCGCCGGTCTGGTCGAGCAGCCAGGCGATGTAGTCCTGGCCAAGGCGCAGGTTCACCGCCGGGTTCTTCAGCGCCGCGACGCTGGCGTACTGGCGATAGCCCAGCATGGCGGCCGTGCCGGGCGTCATCTGCATCAGGCCCACCGCACCGGCGTAGCTGACCGCGTCCGCCTCGAATCGCGTCTCCTGGCGGATCACCGCATAGACGAGGGCGCGGTCCAGGGTGAAGCCGCCGCGGGGCGCCAGCGCGGGCGTCGGGAAGCGGGCGGGATCGATCTCGTAGACGTCCTTGCCCGGGCGCGGCTGGGGCAACGGCAGGCCCAGCACCAAAGCCAGGCTCGCGAAGTCCTCCCGCGCCCCCTGGCTGCCTGCGCCCTGGATGGCGGCCTTGACCTCCTCGGCGGCCTCGGCGCGCAGGCCGAGCTGCGCCAGCGCCGCGATGCGGTGCGCGCGGGGATCGGCCTGGATCAGCAGCAGCGTGTCCATCGATGGCTTCACGCCGGTGACCAGCCCGACCTTCTGGGCGAGGCCCGGGGCCTGGGCGGCGGGCTGGAGCGGCACGCCCAGCAGCTGCAGGCGGCGCGCGGCGATCTGGCCGTAGAAGGTGTAGGGCGCAGCGGCGGCGACCTGCAGATAGGCGGCCTCCGCGCTCGCCCTGCCCGCGGCCACCGCCGCGCGCGCAGCCCAGAAGGCGGCGCCGGCGCGGGTCCAGTCGTTGACGAACTCGTCAGCTGCGAGCGCGGCGAAGGACCGCTCCGCCTGCGCAAAGCTCTTCAGGCGATAGGCGGCGAGCCCCGCGATCCAGCGCTCGCCTGCCTTCAGCGCCAGGGGCAGGGCCGCGGCGGGATCGCCGGAGAAATAGGCCTGGCGCGCGCGGTCCCCGTCCGGGTCGGCGGACACCTGCGGCTTGAGCAGGTCGACCTGCCGCGCCAGCTGCTCGGTCTCCGACCAGGCGCGGGTGTCGGCGTTGGTGTCCGTCCAGAGCTCAGGCCCCCGCTCGCCCTTCGGCTGGCGCTTCTTGGCGAGCTGATAAATCTTGTCGGCGCCGGGCAGGTCGCGGAACTTCGCCAGCCATACCTTCAGCTCCGCCCAGCTGGCGGCGTAGCCGGGCTGCATCAGCTTGGCGTACTGCACCCGCCCGACCAGGCTGTCGTCGGACAGGGCGTCCAGCGCCATGTCGGCGGCCTCGAACTGACCTCGGCGCACCGCGTCGAAGGCGGCGGCGTAGCGCTGCAGGTCCGCAGAGGAGAGCACCGGGATCGCGGCCGCCGGCGCCGGGGCGGCGGGCCCGAACGCCTGGGCGTAGGGGAGGGGCTGGGCGTGCACGGAGACTGCGGCCGCCAGGGCCAGGCTCGCCAGACCCAGCGCGACGGCCCCGCTGCTCCACCGACCCGCCGTACCTCGCATTCGGTCCCCCGCGCCTGCCCGGAGCCCTGCGACCCGCCCGCCTAGGCGGAGGGGCGTCGGGCTCTGGGACGTTCCGGACCGGGCCTGCGAAACGCGGGCCAGGCGGTCCGGCTGTGGCTTGACCGCGGCACCCTAAGCGAGGCCTTGCAGGCGATCAAGACGAGCGCGCAGCGACATCAGGTCCGACCAAGATTTCTTCTTGGCCTGCGGCTGGCGCAAAAGGAACGCGGGGTGAAGCGTAGCCATTGCGGGCAGGGTCGCGCCGCTTTCCGGATCGGTCCACTCCGACCAGCGTCCGCGAAGACTGAGGATACCCTCGCTCATTTTCAGGACGGACTTGGCCGCCGCGCCACCGGTCAAGAGCAAAACCTGGGGCTTCACGATCACGATCGCGCGATGCAGGAAGGGCTCGCAGATCGCCTGGTCCTGCGGCGAGGGCTGGGCGTCGCCGGGCGGCCGCCAGAACACCGTGTTGGTGATGAACACCCGGCCCTCAAGCCCGGCGGCGGCGAGCATGCGGTCCAGAAGCTGGCCCGAGCGGCCGACGAAGGGCCGGCCCTGGACGTCCTCCTCCGCCCCGGGCGCCTCGCCGATGACCATGACGTCCGCCTCCGGCGCGCCGCGGGCGAAGACGGCCTGGCGCGCGGCTCCCGCCCGCTTCAGGCCGCAGCCGTCGAAGGCGGCGATGGCGGAGGTGAGCTCGACCAGGGTGGTGCAGGCGGCGGCGGCGCGTTGCGCCTCCCGGAGCGCCGAGCCGGCGTCGATGGCGGCAGGGCGGGCGGCCACCGGCCCGGGGGCGCGCGCGACGACGGCGGGCTTGGGCGGCGCGGCCCGGCGTGCGCCCTCCGCCAGCCGATCGTGGGGCGCGTCCTGATAGAGCGCATCCACCCCCGCCTCCGTCCAGAAGGCGAGCAGGCTTTCGAGCGCTGCGGCGGGGTGGGACTGCACGCCCCGCTTATCGCCGGGCCGGCCGTCCGTGTCACGGGGGAGGCGACGCCGGCGCGCGCCCCGCTTCCCCTCGCGCCCAGGTCCGCCTAAGCCTGACGGGCATGAGCCGCACCCCCTGGCGACGCCGCGTGGAGCCCTATGTCCGGCCGCTGATCTATGCGCGGGCGCGGGCCCGGCGCGGCATGACGCTGGGCGTGCGGGGCCTGGTCACCGACGACCTCGGCCGCGTGCTGCTTCTCCAGCACACCTACATCCCGGGCTGGTTCATGCCCGGCGGCGGGGTGGAGCGTCACGAGACGGCGCAGCTCTCGCTCCACCGGGAGCTGATCGAGGAGGCGGGGGTGGAGATGACCGAGCCGCCGACCCTGCTGTCGGTGCACCTGAACGAGCCCGGCTTCACCGGCGACCACGTGCTGCTCTATCGCGTCAACCGCTGGCGGCAGGTGGCGGCGACCTCCCGGGGCGAGATCCTCGAGCTGGGCTTCTTCGACCTGGACGACATCCCTGCGGAGACCACCCGCGGCACCCGCGCCCGGCTGCTGGAGGTCCTGCGGGGCCAAGCCCCCGACCCCTACTGGTGAAATGAGCTCGGCCTTGAGCGTTGCGCGGGCGATCCCGGGGGAGAGCGTCCGTGCCGCCAAGCGAGCCCACCGTCGTCATCATCACCGCCAAGGACGCGGCGGCCATCGCCGCCTCGCGGGCGCCAGTCGTCTGCGTGCTGGATGCGGACGACTACATGGCTGAGGGGCGGCTGAAGCGCCTCTCTGCGGCCGCGCCGGGCGGGTGGGACCTGCTGGTCGATGACCTGATCCTTGCGGCCTTCTACCGCGCCCTGTGCGAGATCGCGCGGGAGGCGGCGGCGGGCGCGCCGCTCGGCCGCATGCAGGACCAGATCCGCTCCGTACGCGACCGACTGGCGCTGCGCGAGCAAAACCCTCAGTCGGGCAGGGCCGCGCGCCTTAGACCCTGACGTAGTCCAGGAACACCGGGGCGATGTCGCCCAGGCGCTTGGCCTCGTAGCGGGTGGCGACGTGGTCGGCGGGGGGCGGCGCCAGTCATCGGCGCGCTCGGCGGTCCAGACGAAGCGCCGGTCGCGCTGAAACGCCGCCAGCGTCCAGTCCAGGTAGTCGGCCCAGTCGGTGGCGAACCGAAGCCCAGCCCCCGGCCGCAACGCCCGCGCCGCTGCGTCCAGGAAGGCGGGCTGGATCAGGCGGCGCTTGTGATGGCGCGCCTTGGGCCAGGGATCGGGAAACAGGATAAACAGCCGGGCCAGGCTCGCCTCCGGCAGGGCGTCCAGCAGATCGCGCGCATCGCCCACGTGCAGGCGCACATTGCCAAGGCCTTGCGCCGCGATGTGGCCGAGCGCGCTGGCCGCCCCGTTCAAGAAGGGCTCCGCGCCCAGCAGCAGCACGTCCGGGCTCGCGGCCGCCTGAGCGGCCAGGTGCTCGCCGCCGCCGAAGCCGACCTCCAACCAGATCGCGCGCGCGCCGGGCATCAGGGCGTCAGGGTCGACCGGGCCCGCGGTCGGGTCGGGGACGGCGATCTTCGGCAGGAGGGTCTGGACCAGGGTCTCGCGGCCAGGGCGGATCGGGCGTCCGCGGACGCGCCCGAAGGAGCGCAGGGGGCCGTGCGGCGGCTGCGCCATGCTCAGCCCCAGAGCTCCGGACCGAAGGGCTGGACGACCGCGCCCTCGAAGGCGAGGCCCGGCTCGCGGTCCCGCGCCAGGAGCAGCGGACCGTCGAGGTCGGTGAAGGCGGCGGACTGCGCCACGAGCAGGGCGGGGGCCATGGCCAGCGAGGTCGCCACCATGCAGCCCGCCATGATCCTCAGACCCCGCGCCTGCGCCGCGGCGGTCAGCGCCAGCGCCTCGGTCAGACCCCCCGCCTTGTCGAGCTTGACGTTCACCGCCTGATAGCGCCGCGCGCAGGCGTCGAGCTCGGCGCGGGTGTGCAGGCTCTCGTCGGCGCAGAGCGGCACAGGGCTGCGCCAGCCCTCCAGCGCGGCGTCCTCCGCCGAGGGCAGGGGCTGCTCGATCAGGGCGACGCCCAGGCGGGCGAGGTCGGGCGCGAGACGCCGCAGGGTCTCGAAGTCCAGCCCCTCGTTGGCGTCCACGATGAGCTCTGCGCGAGGGGCGGCGGCGTGCACGGCCTCGACCCGGTGCAGATCGTCCGCGCCCCCGATCTTCAGCTTCAGCAGGGGCCGGTCGGCGGCGGCGCGGGCGGCGTCGGCCATCGCCTCGGCGGGGGCGAGGCTGAGGGTGAAGGCGGTTACGCGCGGCTCGGGCGCCGGGAGGCCGGCGAGGTCCCATACGCGCACGCCCCGGCGCTTGGCCTCCAGGTCCCACAGGGCGCAGTCCAGCGCATTGCGCGCCGCGCCTGCGGGCAGCAGGCCCTGGACCTCCAGGCGATCGGCGCCGGCCTCTATGGCGCGCCCGACCTCGGCCATCTGCGCCAGCACGCCCGGGACCGTCTCGCCGTAGCGGGCGTAGGGCACGGCCTCGCCGCGGCCCCTGTGCGCGCCCTCGGCGATCTCGGCGACCACGACGTGGGCCTCGGTCTTAGACCCCCGGGCGATGACGAAGGCCTGGGCGAGCGGCCAGCGCTCGTCGCGACAGACGACCTGCATCGCGCCCTAGTGCAGGTCGCCGACGGCGGCGTCCAGCAGCAGGAAGGCGCGGCCGGGCGCGGAGCCCAGCATGCGCGCGGTCGCCGCCCCGTCGGCGTCGTTGCGCGCCTCCTCGATGACCAGCTGCTCGTACTGGCGCACATAGGCGTCGGCCTGGGCGCGCAGGCCCTTGTCGGTCAGCACCCGGCGGGAGAGGCGGCGGATCGCGGCGGGGGCGAGCCGGCGCACCACGTCGCGGGCCTGGGGCAGGTCGCCGGAGCGGAGCACGCCGGCGATCTCCTCGATGCGCGAGCGGGGCAGCAGCGCCCCCGGATTGACGCCGAGGCTCTCGATCTCGCCGATCAGGCGGTCCGCAAGGTCGGCCTCAGGCGCCACGCCCTCCACATCGATGGAGGTGAGGAGGTCCTTCCAGGTCCACTCGTCCGGCACCCCCGGAGGCGCGTCCGCGTCCGGCGCGGGCTCCGCCGCGGTAAGCTTCAGCCGAGGGCGAAGGCCGGCGTCGTCGGCGCCGGGCGGTTCGGGGGCCTCGGCAGGCGCCTGGGGCGGGGGTCTGGACGCCGAAGCGGGCTTGGCGGCCGAAGCCGCCTCCGGCGTGCGGGCGGCCCGGCCGAAGGCGGGCCGGGGCGGGAGCGAGGACCCAGCCGCCCCGCGGGGCGCCGCGGGCGGGATGTCCAGGGCGTCCGCATCACCCCGGACGGGCTCGAGCTCGAGCGCCTCGGGCTCCGGCTCGGGGGCCCGCTCGCGGGGGGCGGGGCGGCGGGGGGCGCAGGGACGGCGGCGGCTGGGGCTGGAACACGGCCTCCGCGGCGCCGGCGACGCGTCCCATAAGCCGCACCGCCTCGCTCAGCACCTGATAGTTGCGGTGCAGCCGGTCCTGGAAGGCGGCGTCGATCGCCTGGGCTTCGGTCGCGGCGTGCCGGGCGGCGGCGGCGAGGTCGGCGACCCCGGCCTCCACCGCGGCGCGCAGCGTCTCCGCCTGGCGCCGCGCCGCCTCCGGCAGGCTGGCCAGCCGGCCGTCCAGCTCCCGCGTCAGGGCGTCCAGCTCGCCCAGGGCCGCGCGCGCGCCCTCCAGCCCCGTCGTGATGCGCGAGGTCGCGGTCTCGCCCGCCTCGGCCACCAGGGCGGCGGACTGCTCGATCATCCGGCGCGCCGCGGCGATGCGGCTCTCGAAGGCCTGATCGGCGGCCTGGGCGGCGACGAAGGCGGTCTCGTTCAGCTGCTCCACCGCGTGGCGGGCGGCCTCGGCCTGGGCGGTCGCGGCCTGGGCGGCGGCTTCGAGGCGCTCGGCGGCGGCGGCGCCCGTCTCCTCCGCCGCCGTGGCCAGGGCGGAGAGGGCGTGGTTGGTCTGGGCCTCGATCCGGCTGCGCTCGTCCGCCGCGGCGGCGCTGAGGCGCTGCAGGGCGGCGCGGGCGTGCTGCTCGACGAGCGCCTGCTGCGACTGGGCCTGCTCGGAGAGGGCGGCGAGGCGCGCGCCGGCGGCCTCGACCGCCTCGCGCAGCCGATCGCCGGCGGCGGCGGTCGCCTCGGCGAAGGCGGCGGCCTCGCGGCGGCTGAGGTCGGCGACCTCGACCAGCTGCGCCTGCTGCGTCTCCAGCCGGAGCGCCAGGTCCTCCTGGTCCGCCTTCAGCGTCTCGGCCAGGGCGGAGAGCGCGGCGTGCTGGGCCGCCAGCCCGTCGCCGACGTGGCGGGCCTCCTCCGACAGAGCCTGGCCGGCGACGCGCAAGCGCTCGACCTGGTCGCCGAGGTCGTCGGCCACGAGCCGCGCCGCCTGGCCGGCCTCGGACGCGGTGCTCTGCAGGTCGGCGGTGCGGGCGAGCAGCGCCGCCTCGGCCTGCTGCGCCTGAGCCTGGGCGAGGTCGTAGGCCTCGGTCACGGCGCGGGTCTGGCGGGTGATCGCCTCGCCGGCGGCCTCGGCCTGGCGCTCCAGGGCGGCGCTGAGTTCGGCCAGCGCCTGGCGCTCCCGCCCGAGCCCTTCGCCGAGCGCCATCGCGCGGGCCTCGGCCTGCTCGGCCGCGCCGGCGAGCCGCGCCGTCTCCTGGGCGAGCTGGTCCTTGAGCGCGATGAGCTCCGCCTGGGCCTGGGCGGCGGCGGCGGTGGCGCGCTCGACCTCGCGGCGGACGGCGGTGACAATCGCGCCGGTCTCGCCCGCGGCCAGGGCCGCAGGACCGGCCAGGTCGGCGGACAGGGCCCGGGCCCGGACCACCTCCCCCGACAGGCGCGAGGCCTGCACGATGGCGTAGGCCGCAAGCCCCATGAACACGCCCGGCAGCACGCCGATCACGACCAGCTGGGCGATCTCGAAGGGCGGAAAGGCGAAGGCGCCGATCGGGTGCTGATAGGCGGCCACGAAGGCGAAAAGCGCGCCCAGCCAGACCGCCGCGGCGACGCCCGCCACGGCATAGATCATGCCCGCCGAAACCGGCTCGGCCGGGCGCGAGGCGCGCTCAGGGGGGCGGACGGGCTCGGGCGGGCCGGGACGCTGGACCTCGGGCGGGGCGGAGGGCTCGGCGGCGAGGGGCGCGGAAACGACGGGCTCGCTCGCCGCCAGCGGGTTGGCGATCCGGCCCGCTTCCGGAGATGGCGCAGCGCCGGCCAAGGGCGCGCCCGCCTGCGGCTCCCGGTCGTCGAACATCATGCGCGGCGATGGCGCGTTCTTCTTGCCCCGACCCAGCTTCATGCGACCCGCCCCGAACCGGCGGGACCGCCCTCGACCTGATGCGCGCGCAACCGCCGACGCTCCTTCGCCTGAGAGGCGAAGTTATCGTGCGACAGGCTTGGGCGGAAGCGGCGAATCGCGCGCGGCCCGGGCCCGGCTGGCGCGGGCGCCCCTAGCTCGGGGCGCAGAGCACGTTGCGCAGCACCGGCGCGACCCCCGCCGGGCGTCCATAGACGTCGACGGCGGGGCGGGGCTGCACCGTCTGCTCGGCATGCAGGACGCGGCCCAGGCCCGCGGCCCGGCAGAAGAGGCCGCCGGGGGCGAAGGGCGCCGCGGTCACGTCCTGCCCCGCAACCGTCGGCCGGGCGAAGAAGATCGGCGGTCCGGACGGGGCGCGGGCCGGGGCTTCGGCGGCGGCGGCTCTCCGGGCGTCGCGCCGCCGCTCAGGTTCAGGCGTCCGCCCTCATAGGCCGAGCGCGGCAGGATGCGGATCGGGCGCAGCGCCTGCACCGGCGCCTCGCGGGCGTCGGTGCGGGTCGCGACATAGTCGCCGGCCGCCGGAGCGGAGGGCGGCGGCGCGGTGCGCACCTCGGCATAGGCGGGCGGCGCCGGCGGTTGCGCCTGAGCCCGGACCAGGGGCCGGGCGGGGGCAGGGGCGGGGCGGGGTCAGGACCAGGGACAGGGTCAGGCGCAAGGGCAGGCGCGTCCAGGCGACGGACGGAGGCCACCCGTCCGGCCAGACCCAGCCGGCCGAGGTCGGGCTCGCTCGCCTCCACCCGGCGGCAGTTGCGGAAGCCGGGCTCGGCGCAAAGCAGCCAGCGCCCCTCCGCCCGCACGCTGCGCGCCCGCCCCGCGAAGGCCGCGTCGCCCAGGTCGACGGAGTCCCTGCGCAGCGTCACCGACGGCCCTGAGTAGCCCGGCCCCTCGAACAGGGTGAGGCTGGGCTCCCCGGCCTGAGCCCGCGCGACCGTCCCGCCGCCGGCGAGGGCGAGGAGGGCGAGGAGGGCTAGCGCCGGGCCGAGGCGGCGCGAGGCGCGTCTCATTGGCCCGGTCGCGCCCCCTCGCGGCGGGCGAGGAAGGCCAGGCGCTCGAAGAGGTGCACGTCCTGCTCGTTTTTCAGGAGCGCCCCGTGCAGGGGCGGGATCAGCTTGGTCGGGTCGCGCTCGCGCAGCACGCTCTCGTCGATGTCTTCGACCAGCAGCAGCTTCAGCCAGTCCAGCAGCTCCGACGTGGACGGCTTCTTCTTCAGTCCGGGCACCTTGCGCATGTCGTAGAAGATGCGCAGCGCCTCGCCGACCAGCTTCTGCTTGATACCGGGGAAGTGCACCTCGACGATCTCGGCCATGGTCTCTTCGTCGGGGAAGCGAATGTAGTGAAAGAAGCAGCGGCGCAGGAAAGCGTCGGGCAGCTCCTTCTCGTTGTTGGAGGTGATCAGGATCACCGGCCGCACCTTGGCCCGGATCGTCTCGTCCGTCTCGTAGACGTAGAACTCCATGCGATCGAGTTCCTGCAGCAGGTCGTTCGGGAACTCGATGTCGGCCTTGTCGATCTCGTCGATCAGCAGCACCGGGCGGCGCGGGCTCTCGAAGGCCTCCCACAGCTTGCCCTTCTTGATGTAGTTGCGCACGTCCTTGACGCGCGCGTCGCCGAGCTGGCTGTCGCGCAGGCGCGTGACGGCGTCGTACTCGTAGAGGCCTTGCTGCGCCTTGGTGGTCGACTTGATGTGCCAGGTGATCAGGGGCGCATCGAGCGCCTTGGCCACCTCATAGGCCAGGACGGTCTTGCCCGTGCCCGGCTCGCCCTTGACCAGCAGCGGCCGCTCCAGCGCGATGGCGGCGTTCACCGCCACCTTCAGGTCGTCGGTGGCGACGTAGTTCGAGGTGCCTTCGAAGCGCGTGGTCATCGGAACTCCAGCTGGTTCCGACGAAGGGTAGAGCCCGCGCGCTCAGGTGCAAGCATGACGCAGGGTCAAGCTGTCGAGGCCCAAGCGCGGGCGCTCAGAGGTGGTGCGTGCACATCGCGAGCAGCAGGATCACGGGGATCGGCACGCCGATGGCCCAAAGCACGATGGATCGCATCCAGGGTCTCCCAGCCGGTCAGGGTGAGAGATGAACGCCGCCTCTGGCGGACCGTTCCGGCGGGCTTTCGGGGGGGGCGGCAGCCAGGGGCGCGGCGGCGAAATTTGCGGGCGTTGGAAGTCTCTAAACCCGCCGCTTGTAGGGTCCTGCGTGGACCGGGTCGCGTCCGGCGCGGTGCAGGCCACGGAAACCGGATGGCTCGATGAAGACGCTGGCGCTTGCTGCAGGGGCTGTGGCCGCATGTGTCTGCGCGGCGCTGGGCGGGGCGTCGGCGGCGCGCGCGCAGTCCGTGTCGCTGTTCGACTCCGGACGCCTGCTGCTGACCGGCGGGGTCGCCTCGGTGGAGGGCTCGGGAGGCGGCGGGATCGCCACCTGGGCCCCGGTCACGGGCTATGGCACGCGGGACGGCGTCGGGCTGAACGCCCATGCGACCTATCTGCCGCTGAAGGACTTCGACTTCCGCGCCTTCGGCGTGTCGGCGGGCCTGTTCGACCGGGTGGAGCTCTCCTACACCCGCCAGGCGTTCGACACGCGCAGCGCCGGCGCCAAGCTGGGCCTCGGCAAGGGCTTCACCTTCGACCAGGACGTCTGGGGCGTGAAGGCGCGCCTGATCGGCGACCTCGTCTACGACCAGGACACCCTGCTGCCGGTCATCTCCGTGGGGGCGCAGTACAAGTCCAACGACAAGGGCGCGGTCGTCCATGCTGTGGGCGCCCAGCGCGCCAGCGGGATCGATTATTACCTCTCCGCGACCAAGCTCTTCCTGGCTCAGAGCCTGCTGGTGAGCGGCGCGGTCCGCCTCACTGAGGCCAACCAGACCGGGCTGCTCGGCTTCGGCGGCGACCGCAACCGAGGCTACCGGCCCGAGTTCGAGGGCTCCGCGGCCTATCTCATCAACAAGCACATCGCGATCGGCGCAGAGGTCCGCACCAAGCCGGACAACCTCGGCTTCGCCAAGGAAGACGACTGGGGCGACGTCTTCGTCGCCTATGCGATCAACAAGCACCTGTCGGTGACGGCGGCCTATGCGGACCTCGGCGACATCGCGACCTTCCGGAAACAGCGGGGCCTTTACCTGTCCCTGCAGGCCGGCTTCTGAGCCCGGCTCGCCCGCCGCGTCCTTAGTCGCCGCAACCTGAGTCAAGGCGCCACAGGCCGCTTCCCGGGGCGTTAACCCTTTCGCGCTTGCGTCCGAATCACCGGTTAAGGCATCTTAAGCCTAGCGATTCGAAAGGGTTGCGGGGGACTCCCAAGATGCTGGGGAAGCTGGAGGCGCCAGTCGCCGCCGCGCGCGCGCACCAAGAGCTGATCGCCTACTGGTCGCGCCTGCGCGCCCCGGGGCGGCTGCCCGGCCGGGCGCACATCGACCCCTGCGACTTCAAGCGCCACCTGCCGACCGTCAGCCTGATCGACGTGATCCATCCCGAGACGGAGGGGGCGCGGTTGGGCTATCGCCTGCGCCTGGCGGGGACGGGGCTCTATCCCGTCTACGGCTGCGAGATCACCGGCAAGGGGCTGGAGGACGTCTACGACGCGGACGCCGCGGACTACTGGCGGCGCGAGCTCGACGCGGTGGTGGCGGGGGGAAGGCCGGCCGTCGGCGTGCACTCCATGGCCTGGCGGGGCCAGCACCACCTCTCGATCCTGTGGTTGCGCCTGCCGCTGGCGTCGGACGGCGAGCGGGTCGACATGATCCTGGGCTACGACGCCCCCATCGGCATGCGCGCCGCCTTCGGTCCGCCGTCGGGCATCAAGGCGGCCTGAGCCGCCTGCCAAGGCGCCGATCTCGCGCCGATCCCTTCGAGGCGTTTCAGATTTCCTGAGCGCGACAGGCGGCCGCGGACGCCCTAAAGTCTTCGCCCTCGGACCTGAGCCCAGCAAGAGGCCGCCTCGCATGGACGCCACCCCCGACGCCGCCGCCGGCTACGACGCCGCCCGCTATCGCCGCACCGGACGCGGCCGCATCTACGACAGCGTGCTGGACCTGATCGGCGACACGCCGCTGGTCCGCCTGCCGCGGCTGACCGAGGCGCTGCGGCCCAAGGGCGTGGTGCTGGCCAAGCTCGAGTTCTTCAACCCGCTCGCCTCGGTGAAGGACCGCATAGGGGTGGCCATGATCGAGAGCCTGGAGGCTCGGGGCGTCATCCGCGAGGGCACGACGATCGTGGAGCCCACGAGCGGCAACACCGGCATCGCCCTGGCGTTCGTGGCCGCGGCCAAGGGCTATCCCTTGATCCTGGTCATGCCGGAGAGCATGAGCGTGGAGCGGCGCAAGATGCTGGCCCTGCTGGGCGCCAAGCTTGAGCTGACCCCGGCGGAGAAGGGCATGAAGGGCGCGGTCGCGCGCGCCCAGGAGCTGCTGGACTCCATTCCGGGCGCGGTCATGCCCCAGCAGTTCGAGAACCCCGCAAACCCGCTGATCCACCGGGTCTCCACCGCCGAGGAGATCTGGAACGACACCGCCGGCGCCGTGGACGCGGTGGTCTCGGGCGTGGGGACCGGCGGCACCATCACCGGCGTCGGCCGGGTGCTGAAGGCGCGCAAGCCCTCGGTGCGCATGATCGCGCTGGAGCCGGAGGACAGCCCGGTGCTCTCCGGCGGCCAGCCGGGTCCGCACAAGATCCAGGGCATCGGCGCGGGCTTTGTGCCGGGCGTCCTGGATCGCGGCGTCATCGACGAGGTGGTCACGGTCTCCAACGCGGAGTCCTTCGAAATGGCCCGCCGCGTCGCCCGCGAGGAGGGCATTCCCGTGGGCATCAGCTCGGGCGCGGCGATCTCGGCGGCCTTCCGCGTCGCCGCCCGCGACGAGATGGCGGGCAAGACGATCGTGACCATCGTCCCGAGCTTTGCGGAGCGCTACCTCTCGACGGCGCTGTTCGAAGGGCTTTAACCTCGCTCCCGGCGCGGGGAGTGCGGCGGTGCGAAGTCTGGCGTTCAACACAGCCTTCGGGCTGATCTCGACCTTCTACACGCTCTGGGCGGCGATCGCTGCGCTCAGGCCGGGACGGGGGGCCGTGCGGCGGGTCGTGCGCCGGTACGTCCTGGCCATGACCTGGGCGATGCGCGCCATCGCGGGCATCGAGCTTGAGGTCCGCGGGCGCGAGCACCTGCCGCAGGGGCCCTTCATCCTGGCCCCGAAGCACAGCTCCTACGGCGACGGCTTCTTCGCCTATTCGCAGTTCGAGGACCTGGCGTTCGTGACCGGCGCGCACCTCGAGCGGTTTCCGCTGTTCAAGACCGTGCTGGCCAAGCTCGGCGCCATCGTGGTCGACAACTGCGGCGGGCCGGAGGCGCGCGCCGCCCTGACCCGCTCCTCCGCCCTGGCCCATGCGGAGGGGCGTCGCATCCTGATCTATCCTGAGGGCGCGCTGGCGCCGGCGGGCGTGCGGTTCCGCTATCGCACCGGGGTCTACTACATGGCCCGCGACTACGGCCTGCCGGTCGTGCCCGCCGCCTCCAACCTCGGCCTGTTCTGGCGGCAGGAGGAGTGGACCAAGCACCCGGGCAAGGCGGTGCTGGAGTTCCTGCCTCCGATCCCGCCGACGCTGGAGAAGGATGAGTTCATGGCGCGGCTGGAGCAGGTCATCGAGGACCGCACCGCCGAGCTGATCGCAGAGGCGACCGGCCAGCCGGTCACGCCCTCGGTGCTGGGGACCCCGCCCGAGCGCTCGCCGCGCTATGTGCGCCGCCCGCGCGCGCCCAAGCCCGCCTAAGGCGGCGGCCTAAGGACGTCTCAGACCGGCCGAGCGCCGAAGGCGGCGCGGACGCGGTCGAGCTGGCTCAGCACCGGGTTCGGCGCCTCGCCCTCCACGGGCTCCACGTACATGCGCCGGTCCAGGTGCGCCACGCGCTCGTGCAGCCGCTCCGCACGGCGCACCAGCGCCAAGAGGCCCGCCGGCAGCTCGCCGAGCTCCGGCGCCTCAGGCTCCGGCCGGGGCTGCTGGATGCGGTAGCGGTCGTCGCAGGCCTCGCCGGCGGCCATGTCGCCCTCGCGCACCGCCCGCTGCACCAGCAGCCAGGAGGCGACCTGCATCAGGCGCGTGGTCAGGCGCATGCTGGCCTCCGCATAGGCCATGGCCGCGGCGCGGGAGAGCAGCTTGGCCGACTGACGGCCTTCCCCGTCCAGATAGCCGGCGGCGTCCTCGACCAGCGCCATGCCCTCCTGGAAGGTGCGGTCGAACAGCTCCGAACGCGCGAAGTCCGCCACCACCGCGGTCCTGAGCGGGGACGCCCCCGCGGCCTCGACGTTCGTCATAAACTGTCCTCAAGAGCGGCCGGGACCTCTGTTCGCCCCGCCGCGTACGCCACTGTCGCGCCGGCTCTGCAACGGCCGTGCCAGGACCTGTGTGCCCCAAACCGCCTAGAGCGAGAAGAGCGCATCCGCCGCAGCGCGGCCGCTCCGCTTCTTGTCCAGCGCCCGGCGGGTCCGGTCGATCTCGCCCTGGAGCTGCGCGATGCGCTCCTCCAGGTCGCCGACGGCATAGGCGTCCAGGTCCTCGCGGGCGACTTCGAACAGGGCCGCCCCGCGCAGGCTGCGGGGCAGAGCGGGGTCTTCCATCGCATCCTCCTCCGTCCGGTTGGCCCTCCAGGATAGCGCAAGAGCGCCTGGCCCGCGAGGCGCCCCGCCTTGACTCCCCGCCCTGCCGCGGGAGAGGTCGCCGCCGTGCCCTTTCTCGCCACCGTCCTGACCATGTTCCCGGAGGCCTTCCCCGGCCCCCTCGGCGTCTCCCTGATCGGGACCGCCTGGCGCGAGCTCGACCTGTGGCGGCTCCAGACGGTGGACATCCGGTCGTTTTCGACAGATAAGCGCGGCTTCCTCGACGACACCCCGGCGGGCGGCGGCGCGGGACAGGTCCTGAAGGCGGACGTCATCGGCGCGGCGCTCGACAGCGTGGACGCGGCGGGGCGGCCGCTTTTGTACATGAGCGCCCGGGGTCGCCCCCTCACCCAGGCGCGCGTGAAGGCGTGGGCGGAGGCGCCGGGCCTGGTGGTCCTGTGCGGTCGCTTCGAGGGGGTGGATCAGCGGGTGCTCGACGCCCGCGGGTTCGAGGAGGTGACGGTCGGGGACGCGGTGCTCGCCGGCGGCGAGGCGGCGGCCCTGGTGGTCATCGAGGCCGTGGTGCGGCTCCTGCCCGGCGTGCTGGGCCAGGCGCAGTCCCTGGCGGAGGAGAGTTTCGAAGACGGGCTCCTGGAGCATCCGCAGTACACGCGACCGCGGACGTTCGAGGGGCGCGACATCCCCGAGGTCCTCCTGTCCGGCGACCACGCCCGCGTGGCGCGCTGGCGCAGGGAGCAGCGGGAGATCACCACGCGGGAGCGGCGTCCGGACCTCTGGGCGGCCTATCTCGCCAATCAACAGGCAAAGGGCGGCTGAAGCCCAGTCAGAGTCAGCAGAAAGGCGTTTCCCCGATGAACATCCTGCAGCAGATCGAGCGCGAAGAGGCCGACCGCCTCAAGGCGATCCGCACCGTGCCCGAGTTCCAGCCCGGCGACACCCTGCGCGTGAACGTGCGTATCAAGGAAGGCGACCGCGAGCGCGTCCAGGCCTACGAGGGCGTCTGCATCGCCCGCGCCGGCGAGGGCGTGAACGAGAACTTCACGGTGCGAAAAATCAGCTTTGGCGAGGGCGTGGAGCGCGTCTTCCCGACCCTGTCGCCGATGATCGAGTCCATTGAGGTGAAGCGCCGGGGTGCGGTGCGCCGGGCCAAGCTCTACTATCTGCGCGACCGCCGCGGGAAGAGCGCCCGCATCGCCGAGCGCCAGGCCAGCCAGGCCTCCAAGGACGAGCCGAGCGTCACGCCAGAGGCGTAAGGGCGGGCTGAGCGGGCCGGCTCGCCCCGGCCCGCTCAGCCGAGTTCCTGGGGCTTAGAGCCCCAGAGCTTAGAGCAGCCGGGGCTTAGAGCACCTGGGTCAGGCGGCCGCGGATGATGTCCTGCGCCTCGGCCATGATGCGGTCGATGAGCGCCTTCACCGTGGGCATGTCGTGGATCAGGCCCGCGACCATGCCGCAGCTCCAGCCGCCGGCGTCCATGTCGCCGTCGCGCATGATCCGCGGATAGACGCCTGCGACCTCCTCGGCGATGTCGGCGAACTGCAGCCGGGGCCCGAGCTCGCGCTCCTTCTCCAGCAGGCGCTCGACCGCGGCGTTGTTCAGCACCCGCTCGGTGTTGCGCAGCGGACGCATGATCAGGCGGGTGTCGAGCTCGCTGGCGGCGACCAGGGCCTGCTTCACGTGCTCATGGACGGGCGCCTCCTGGGTGGCGATGAAGCGCGTTCCCATGTTGATCCCCTCCGCGCCCAGCGCCAAGGCGGCCACCAGGCTGCGGCCGTCCGCCATGCCGCCCGAGGCGACGAAGGGGATTTTCAGCTCCTCCGCCGCACGGGGCAGCAGGATGAAGTTCGGCACGTCGTCCTCGCCCGGGTGGCCGCCGCACTCGAAACCGTCCACCGAGACCGCGTCGCACCCGATGCTCTCGGCCTTCAGGCTGTGGCGGACGGAGGTGCACTTGTGGATCACCTTGATCCCGGCCTCCTTCAGCGCGGGCAGCCACTTGGCGGGGTTGTTGCCGGCGGTCTCCACCACCTTGACCCCGCTCTCTACGATCACCTGCACGAAGCCCGGGTAGTCGGGGGCCGTCACCGCCGGCAGGAAGGTGAGGTTCACGCCGAACGGCTTGTCGGTCATCTCGCGGCAGCGGGCGATCTCGGCGCGCAGGCGCTCCGGCGTGCCCTGGGTCAGGCCGGTGATGATCCCGAGCCCGCCCGCGTTGGAGACCGCCGCCGCCAGCTCGGCGAAGCCGACATAGTGCATGCCTCCCTGGATGATGGGGTGCTCGATGCCGAACAGCTCGGTGATGCGCGTTCTCATGGGCCGGGTCTCTCCTGTGCGGCTCAGGCTGCACGGTCGCGGGCGCGGCGCCTAGGGGCGATGTCGCACGGCCCTTGTCCCCTCGACGGAGCCGGTCATCTTAGGCCCATGCCGCGCCAGGCCGGTCAAATCGACGTCAGGAAGCACGCCGCGATCCTGGAAGCCGCCGCCGAGGTGCTGGCCGAGCGGGGGCTGGCCGCCTCGCTGGAGGAGGTCGCGCGCCGGGCGGGCGTCTCCAAGCAGACCGTCTACAATCACTACGGCTCCAAGGCCGATCTGGTGGCGGCGCTGACCGAGCAGCGGCGCCGCACCCTGACCGCCCTCTTCGACTTGCCGGGCGCGGTGGAAAATCCGGCCGCAACGCTTCAGGCCTATGCCGAGGCGCTGCTGGAGGCGGTGTCCAACCCCTCCTTCGTCGGCATCATGCGCGTGGCGGTGGCGGGGGCGCGGGAAGCGCCGGAGATCGGCCGGGCCATGTACGACGCCGGGACGCGGAGCTCGCGCGCCCAGCTCGCGGCCTTCCTCGCCGCGGAGGACAGGGCGGGGCGGCTGGCGATCCCGGAGCCGGACCTCGCCGCGGAGGTCTTCTCCGGCATGGTCTATGGCGCGCGCCTGACGCCGGAGCTCCTGGGCCTGGCCACGCCCCTGGACGCCGCCGCCCGCGCCGCCCGCGCTCGGGAGGTCACGGCTCGCTTCCTGCGCGCCTATGCGCCCTGAGCGCCCGTCGTCCTGGGGGCGCAGCGCCCTTGACCCTCAGCGCCCTTGACCTTCAGCGCCCTCGCCAGCGCAGGCCCAGGCTCAGCTGGCGCGGGGCGTCGAGGCTGACGGTCCCGTCCCCCGCGACGGCGGTCTGGACCCGCGCGTCGGTCACATTGGCGAGGCTGATCCAGGCCTCCAGCGGCCCCTTGAGGCGCCAGTTCGCCTGTAGTCCCAGCACGGACGCCGACTTCAGCCGGCGCGTGTTCTGGTCGTCGTCGAAGCGGTCGCCTTCGTAGCGCAGCTCGGCCTCGAGCCTCAGCCGGGGCAGGGCCTGCCACTCCGCGCCGCCGGTGGCGGTGATGCGCGGCGCCTGGGCGGGCCTGCGGCCGGTGAGCTGGGGCGCGACCGAGCCCCCGTCCACCCGCGCCACCGTCCAGTTCACCGCGGCCCGCAGGTGGAGCACGCCCGACCACCAGCGCTCCGCCTCCGCCTCCAGGCCCGCCGCATCGATGCGGCCCGCATTGCGGCGCTGGCGATAGGTCCCGCCCGCCGGCAGGAAGCCGACCGCGGGGAAGACGCCCGGACCCTGGCCGAGGGTCACGTTCACCACCGGATCGTCCAGCCGGTTCAGGAAGGCGCCGAGCTCCGCGTGGCTCGCGCCCCGCGCCCAGCCGAGGGCGGCGTCGGTCCCGATCAGCCGCTCGGGCTTCAGCGCGGCATTGGCCTCGGTCACGTCGTTCCCGACCCGGAAGGGCCGGTGCAGCTCGTTCAGCGTGGCGGGGCGAAAGCCGGCATAGGCGGCGGCGCGGGCATAAAAACCGGCCTCGCCGAGCGCCCGCCGGACCCCCAGGCGGAAGGTCGGCTCTGATCCGCCGCGGTCGGGGTCGCGCAGGTCCAGCGTGGTCGCGCCCGTGGCCAGGTCCCGCTCGCGCCGCCGCCCCTCAATGTCGCGCCAGCCGTCGAGCCGCGCCCCGCCGGTCGCCAGCCAGGCGCCCGAGCGCCAGGTCGCCTCGGCATAGACCCCGCCCACCACGCTCTCGCCGCCCGAGGCCCGGTCGCGCGTGAAGGCCCCGCCCAGATAGCGGAAGCGCTCCTTGGCCACGCCCCGCGCCCAGCGCACGTCGGCGCCGATCGCCCAATCGAGCGCGCCCTGCCGCCGGCCCACGCTCGCCGAGGCGCCGAGGCCCAGCGCGGGGGTCGCGTACTGGTCGTTGGCGGGCGTCGCGCGGTCGCGGCCGGCGGCGACGGAGACGCTGGTGCTGGCGAGGTCGCTCCAGTGCGCCCAGACCTGCGCCCGGGGCTCAAGGCCGCCGGAGGCCGCGGCGCGCCGCCACGCCAGGCTGGCCAGGGAGCCTGAGGCGCGGGCGTAGCCGCCCTCGACGCCTGTGCTCCGCCGCTCCGCGTGGGTGTCGAACCGCGCCGCGACCTCGTCCGCCCCGACCCCGACGGCGAAGACCTGGCGAAGGCCCAGGCTGTAGCTCCGCAGCGAGGTCTCCCGGTCCGCCTCGCCGGCCTCAGCGCCGCGCACGGGCTCAAAGCCGTTGTCGCTGCGCACCGAGGCCACGGCGAGGGCGCCACGCTCCGCCCAGCCCGCGCCGAAGTAGCCGTCGCGCCCCTCCTCCGTGGCCAGGGTCGCCGCCGCCTGGCCGGGGCGGAGGCTCGTCAGCTCCACCACGCCGGTGAGCGCGCCCGCGCCGAAGGGGCCTGCGCCGGCGCCGCGCAGCACCGTGGCGGAGCTCACGCCCTCGCTCGGCAGGCCGGTCCAGATCACCCAGCCCCCGAAGGGGTCGTTCACCGGAACGCCGTCCAGAGTGACCAGCGCCCGCCCCGCCCCGGAGCCCGCGAAGCTCCGCAGCGACAGGCCCTGCACCGTCGGATTGGCGCTCGCGCTGCTCCCCCGGCGGAAGAGCTGCACCCCGGGCACGGTCTGGAGCGCGGCGTCGAGCCCGTCGTCGTCGTCCAGCCGGTCGGCGCGGACCGCGACGGCGCTGAAGGCGGGCAGGCCGGCGACGACCGGCCGCGGCGCGGTGACGACGACTTCTTGGACGGGCGGGGCGATCTGCATCCTGCACCTTATGCGCCAGCCCGCCCCGCCGACCCAAGCCGTCGGCCGGCGGCGCAGGGCCGCACGGGCCGCGCGGCGGGGCGGCGCGGGCGGGTGGCGCGGGCGGCGAAGTCAGGCCATATGCGGAGCCCTCGCGCCCGCCTGATCGAGACCCGCCCTGTCGCCGCCCCGCCCGCCCGAGACCTTCGCCATCGCCCCTATGATGGACTGGACGAAGTCAACAATAAAATCAATCAATAGGTTATGGTGCCGGCGGCGCGAGATTCGTTCAACTGAGTTCCCGTTCTCTTTCGTTTTCGTTCTTCCGAGGTGGTCCGCCCGTTCGATCGATTCCGCGACGGCTTACGCCGCTGCACGCTGGAATCCGACCTCGTCGCCGCCTGTTCGCTGACGTTCGCGACCGGTCAGACCCAAGCTAAGAAGCTGAGCGTCGGACGTTCGAACCGTGCCGGGCGCGTCATTTCAGTCCCAAGCTGGGAACGCCGGTTGCCGCCGTTTCCACGCTTGCGGCGGCGGTCAGGGTACGAATCAGCTCCGTCTTCGATCCGACGATGCGTCGCTTCTGTTCTCCTGACCTCGATCCTCTGCGCGGCCGCCCGAAGGTGATCGCGGCGGTAGCGGCCCTCGCTGGTGCAAAGGCGCTTGCGAGCCGCATCTGCGAACGCAAGCACCTTCTCGCGCTTAAGCTCCGGTCCGGCGCAATCCGTAGCTCTCGCCGCGCGGGCAGCGTCGGCCTGCGCCTGATCGCCGATAGCGTTCAGCTCTGCGAGCCGGGCTTTCAGCGCCGGATCAGCGGTGCCGGCAACGCCATTCTCGATAGCCTCGTAAAGCCGGTTCAGCTTGGCCTCGGCCTCGGTTGCGCGCTTACCCAGCTCGGCGAGGTGCTCGCGACGGCGGCTGGTATTCCTCGCGCCGGTCCAGCACCTCTGACAAGAGCACGGTTAGCCGCCGAGGGGTCGAGCAGGTGTAATAGCGATAGCGGCGGTTCTTGCCGGTCCTAAGTGTCATCGCACCGCCGCAGCTGGCGCAGAAGGCGATGCCGGTGAGGAGTTCAATGACGGCGATCGGCTCTGGATCAGCGCAGGCCGGTTTCGCGACGCGTGTCGCGGCCTTGGTGCATAATCGTAGAGGTCGAGTGGCGCGGCCCCGATAGGCCGGCGACGCTCGGCCGAGTCGCTGTCGTGAGATGTTGCGCGGCGCATCGCGCCAGCATCGCCGCACGGGCCTGAAAGAAGAACAGCCCATGTGCGCTGCGCCGCGCGACAGTGTGCGCCGCGTCGGTCACGCCGCTGTCCGCGACGGCCGGATCAGCACCTCGGCGGGGATGCCGAGCCGGTCGTGCAGACGCCGAATCATATCGATCGACAGCCCACGCCGACGGTTCAAGACCTCCGCGATCCGGGTTCGCGTGCCGATCACGCCCTCCAGGTCGCGACGGGTCAGGCCCTGCTGCTCCATCCGAAACTTGATCGCCTCGACCGGATCAGGCGCGTCCAGCGCATGGCGCTTGGCCTCGTAGGCGTCGATCAGCGTCACGAGCACATCGAGTCGGTCGCCATCCGGCGTGCCGCTCTTCGCCCCCCAGAGCCGGGCGACCTCCTCCATCGCCGCTTCGTGATCCGCGTCGTTGCGGATGGGCTTCAGCTCAGTCGCCATGCTCCACCTCCTTCACGTCGATCCGGTCATAAGTCACGGTGCGTGCCGACCCACTTGATCCAGACGATCGCCTTCTCGAAATCGACCGCGACCACCAGCCAGTAGTCGTTGCCCTTGATGTTGAAGACGATCCGGTCGGCGCTGACGATGCTCGCGGTCGCGTAGATTCGCTTAACATCGGCGGTGCTGGTCCAGGCCGCCTTGCTCACTTCCGCGAACCATGCATCGAGCGCCGCCTTCAAGGCCGGCTGATCCTTGTGGCCGACCCGGCTCTCAACGAAGTCGCGCAAGGTGCGTCGCGCGATGATCCGCATGTTCCTCCCCGTTTATCATGCGCCCATATTGGGCGCAAGCTCCGATCAGCCTATAGCCCGAGACCGCGCGACCGCCCGAACGTCCAGTCGATGCCGCCGCCCGGCATGGCGATGCCGCTGATCTGCTGGTCGATGCGCTTGGTGAGGGTGTCGTTCCAGGGGACGAGCCGAAACCCCAAGCCATTGTCGATCATGGCGAACCGGCCGCTCGCAAGCTGCGCCTGCCCGACCAGCTTACCGCTGATCCGATCGCCGGTTGCGGTCTCTTTGCAGGTGAGCGGCGGCGAACTGCGGTTCGCCGCTGGCTGCACTGTGCGGGTGGCGCCTACTTAGTTCTTGATAGGACGGAAGAAAATGCCAGACGCGCCACCTATGCACCTTGCGAACAGGCACGGTCGGCGCTGAAATACAATTTGCAGACCAGCACTTAGGGACGTAGTCCCGGTGGCGAGGCAACTCGCTTCATCTTTCAGTCCTATTCCTGCCCTCTCAGACGGCAGAACTTCTTTGCGACTCTCGAAAGTGATCGGCGGAGGGTCGCTCTCGCTCTCCCCGACCTGCTCCCGAACGATCGCTGATTCGGCTACCAGGGACGCGGCGCGCGTGGCACGAAGGTCCAATGCCGGGGGATGAATCTATCTTTGATGCCTTGAGGCCTGGAGCCCGTGTGCGTGGCCTGGCCGGCGCTTCCGTGGCCGAACTTGTGCAGGTCAGCCGATTTGGAGCCGACGCGTCGAAACTCGTGTTTCGCGCGGACGGCCGTGTCGGCGAGCGGCTTCTTTACCGAGGGGAAGAGGCCGGTTTGCAGCTGGTTGAAGGCGGCCGAACTTACAGCTTCGACGCCGACGGGTCGCTCCTGCGGCTCGCCTCCGAAGCCTATCGCGTGCGGCTCGCGCACCTCTTCGATCCCTATCTCGCCGTCAGTGCGTCTCAGATCGAAGCGCTGCCGCACCAGATCACGGCCGTCTATGCGGAGATGCTCCCGCGACAGCCGCTCCGCTTCCTGCTCGCCGACGATCCAGGCGCGGGGAAGACCGTCATGGCCGGCCTGCTCGTCAAGGAGTTGCTCATCCGCGGCGATCTGGAGCGGTGTCTGATCGTCGCCCCGGGCAGCCTCGTCGAACAGTGGCAGGAGGAGATGGCGGAGAAGTTCGCGCTCGGCTTCGACCTGCTGACGCGCGACCAGATCGAGGCCTCGATCACGGGCAACCCGTTCGTCGAGCGCAACCGGATCATCCTTCGGCTCGACATGGCGGCGCGCTCGGACGAGCTGAAGGCGAAGCTGGAAGCCGCTCCCGAATGGGACCTCGTCATCTGCGACGAAGCGCACCGGATGGCGGCCTCCTACTTCGGCGGCGAGGTCAGGGAAACGCAGCGGCACAAACTCGGCAAGCTGCTGGGCGCGCGCACGCGCAACCTGCTGCTGATGTCGGCCACGCCGCACAACGGCAAGGAAGCCGACTTCCAGCTCTTCATGGGTCTTCTCGACGCCGACCGGTTCGAGGGGCGGTTTCGCGAAGGCGTTCACAAGGCCGACGTGTCGGACATGATGCGGCGGCTCACGAAGGAAGAGCTCTACCGGTTCGACGGCGCCAAGCTCTTCCCGGAGCGGCGCGCCTACACCGCCAGTTTCGAGCTCTCGGCGGAGGAGGCCGATCTTTATCAGGCCGTCACGACCTATGTGCGCGAGGAGATGAACCGCGCGGACCGGAGCGGCGACGGCGGGCGGCGCAACAGCGTCGGCTTTGCCCTCCAGATACTGCAACGCCGGCTGGCCTCGTCGCCGGCCGCCATTCACCGCTCGCTCGAACGGCGCCGTAAGCGCCTGGAGGAGCGCCTCCGCGAAGAGCGCCTGATGCGCGACGGCGGCGCGACGCTTTGCCGCACGCCCACGCTCCCAAGCTATGATCCCGACGACTTCGACGAAGCGCCCGGCGACGAGTTGGAGGCGGCCGAAGACCAGATCGTCGACTCCGCCACTGCCGCCCAGACGCTCGCGGAGCTGGAGGCGGAGATCGCAATCCTGTCCGATCTGGAAGCGCGGGCTCTGCGCCTGAAGCTCTCCGGCCGCGACACGAAATGGCGCGAACTCGAAGCCATCCTCGACGAACCGATCATGCGCGATCCCGCCACAGGGATGCGGCGCAAGATTTTGATCTTCACCGAGCCGAAGGACACGCTGGAGTATCTGGCGCAGAAGATCGGCAGTCGGATCGGCGACCCCGCCGCGGTCGTCACAATCCACGGCGGCGTTGCGCGGGAGGCCCGGCGCGCCGCGATAGCCGCATTCAACAGCGATCCGGCGGTCCGCATGATGATCGCCAACGATGCGGCCGGCGAGGGCGTGAACCTGCAACGGGGTGCGCACTTGATGGTCAACTACGACCTGCCCTGGAACCCGAACCGGCTGGAGCAGCGATTCGGCCGCATCCATCGCATCGGCCAGACCGAAGTCTGTCACCTGTGGAACCTGTGCGCCGCCAACACGCGCGAGGGCGAGGTCTATCGCCGCCTGCTGGAGAAGCTGGAGGAAGCGCGCGCGGCCCTCGGCGGCAAGGTCTATGACGTGCTGGGCGAGCTGTTTGAGGGCCAGGCGCTACGCACCCTGCTCGTTGACGCGATCCGCTACGGCGACCGGCCGGACGTGAAGGCCGAGCTGTTCCGCAAGGTCGACGGGGCGGTCGATGTGGAGACGATCAGGACGCTCGTGGCCGAGCGGAAGCTCACCTCGGAAGGGCTCGATCCGCGCACGGTCACCGACATCCGCGAGGAGATGGAGCGAGCTCAAGCGCGCCGCCTTCAGCCGCACTTCATCGGCGCCTTCTTCCGCGAGGCCTTCACCACGCTGGGCGGTCGCATCTCGGAGCGGGAGACCGGCCGATACGAGATTACGCGGGTTCCGGGCGTTCTGAAGGAGCGCGACCGGCTGATCGGCCGGGGCGACCCCGTGCTTGACCGCTACGCCCGGGTCACCTTCGAGAAGGCGCTGATCGCCGGCCAGCCCCAGGCCGAGCTGCTCGCGCCCGGCCATCCGTTGCTGGACGCTGTCGTCGACGTGGTGCTGGAGCGGTTCCAGCCCCTGCTGGCGCAGGGCGGCGTGCTGGTGGACGACGCCGACGAGAGCGAGACGCCGCGCCTCCTCCTCTATCTGGAGCACGCGATCGGGGACGGGCGGCTCGGCCGGTCGGGCGAGCCGCGCGTGATCTCCCAGCGGCTGCAGTTCGTTCACCTGACCGAGGACGGCCAGGCGGTGGACGGCGGCTCTGCGCCCTATCTCGACTACCGCCCAATCACGGCGGAAGAGCGCGAGCTGATCGACGACGTGATCGCCGCGCCCTGGCTGTCGGACGGGGTAGAGGCGCGCGCGATCAGCTACGCCATCTCCACCCTTGTCCCGGACCACCTGGCGGAGGTGAAGCGCCGCCGCCTGGCCGAGATCGACAAGGTGGAGCGCGAGGTGCGCGCCCGCCTGACGCGCGAGATCAACTATTGGGACGCCCGCGCCGCCCGCCTGCGCGAGGAAGAGCGCGCCGGCAAGGAACAGCGGATCAACGCCCAGAACGCCGAGGCGACGGCGAGCCGCATGGTCGACCGGCTGCACAAGCGCCAAAGCGAGCTGGAGCGCGAGCGCCAGATCACCGCGCTTGCGCCGGTGCTGAGGGGCGCGGCGCTGGTGATCCCGCGCGGGCTGCTCACGCGGGTCTCCGGAGAGCCCGACACGCGCCGGCCGGACTTCGTCGCCGAAGACGCGTTCGATCGCGCCGCGATCGAGAGGCTGGCGATGGACGCGGTGATGGCGCACGAGCGCGCGCTGGGCAACGAGCCCCGCGACGTCTCGTCCGAGAAGAAGGGCTGGGACATCGAAAGCCGCGATCGCGCGACCGGTCACCTGCGCTTCATCGAGGTCAAGGGGCGGCACGCCGAAGGGCGCGAGGTGATCGTGACCAAGAACGAAATCCTGGCGTCGCTGAACGCGCCGGACGCCTTCCACCTGGCGCTGGTCCTCGTCGACGGCGGCTATGCGCAGCCACCCGTCTATGTGCAACGGTTCTTCCGTCGCGAACTCGGGTTCGCCGAGACGGCTGTGGTCTTCAACATCGCCGATCTGCTATCGCTGGCGCGGGGGCCGCAATTCCGGTCGGGATCGCAGACGCATACCGGAGTCGCCTGATCGGCTCGGCCTCGCATCGGTTCATTGAGGTACGGGACGCGTGACGACGCCGGTTCGCAAGAAGCTCATCGAAGTCTCCATCCCGCTGGAGGCGATCAACGCGGCGTCGGCGCGGGAAAAGTCGATCCGGCACGGGCATCCCTCGACGCTCCACCTGTGGTGGGCGCGGCGGCCGCTGGCGGCGTGCCGGGCGGTGCTGTTCGCTCAGCTGGTGGACGATCCCTCGTCCTGGCCCGACCGCTTCCCGACCGAAGAGGCGCAGGAGGCCGAGCGGCGCCGGCTGCACAAGGTGATCGAGGCGATGGCGCCGTGGGAGGCCTCGAACGACGAAGCGGTCCTGAACGCCGCGCGGTGGGAGATCGCGCGGTCGGTCGCCTGGGGGCTGGGCGAAGAGCCGCCGGCGCGCGGCGACGGCCAGGCGATCCTCGACTATCTGCAGACCAAGGCGCCGCCGGTCTATGATCCGTTCTCGGGCGGCGGCTCGATCCCGCTGGAGGCGCAGCGGCTGGGGCTGCGCGCCTACGGCTCGGACCTCAATCCGGTGGCGGTGTTGATCGGCAAGGCGCTGGTGGAGATCCCGCCCAAGTTCGCCGGCAAGCCGCCGGTCAATCCCAAGTCGCGCGCCGAGGCCGCATACGGCGAAATCCGCGCGTGGAAGGGCGCGCAGGGCTTGGCCGAAGACGTGCGCTACTACGGCCAGTGGATGCGCGACGAGGCGGAGAAGCGCATCGGCCATCTCTATCCCAAGGCGACCTTACCCGACGGCTCGAAGGCGACGGTGATCGCTTGGCTATGGGCGCGCACCGTCCGCTCGCCCGACCCGGCCGCCAAAGGGGCGATGGTGCCGCTGGTGTCGTCCTTCATGCTCTCGACCAAGGAGGGCAAAAAGGCCTGGGTGGAGCCGGTGATCGACGCGGCGGCCCCAGAAGGGTGGCGATTCGAGGTGCGTACGGGGGCGCTGTCGAAGGCGGACGAGGAGCGGCTAAAGAAGGGCACGAAAACTGGGCGCGGGTCTAACTTCACCTGTGTCCTGACCGGCAGCGCGATCGACGGCGACCACGTTAAGGCCGAGGGCATGGCTGGGAGGATCGGCGCGCGCCTGATGGCGATCGTCGCGGAGGGGCAGCGCACCCGCATCTATCTTTCGCCCACCCCTGAGCAGGGAGCGCTTGCCGCCACCGCAAAGCCCGGTTGGGAACCAGAAGGCGACCTACCCAACGATCCGCGGAGCTTCTGGACCGTCCAATACGGCCTCAAGACCTTCGCCTCGCTGTTCACGCCGCGGCAGTTGGTGGCGCTGACGACCTTCTCCGACTTGGTGACCGAGGCGCGCGAGCAAGCCCTAGCCCACGCCCGCGCCGCCAACATCCCCGACGACCCTCGGCCCCTCCACGAGGGAGGAACCGGCGCGGAAGCCTACGCCGACGCGTTGGCGACCTATCTGGCGTTCGCACTTAGCAAGTTGGCCGACAGAGGATCATCCATCTGTACTTGGTTTACAGAGCGCGACAGCACTCGTCCTACATTCGCGCGTCAAGCGATCGCGATGTCCTGGGACTTTGCAGAATTGAATACGCTTCTGGATGGAACGGGAAGCTTTGCCAGCGCTGTGCAGTGGACAGCGGAAAGCGTCGAAGCTCAAGGCTTTGGTGGGAAAATCGCATCGATTGGCAACATCGACGCGGCCAAGAACTCCTTTCCAGTTCGCTCGGTCGTCATCTCCACCGACCCGCCCTACTACGACAATATCGGCTATGCTGATCTCTCGGACTTCTTCTATGTGTGGCTGCGCCGCTCCCTGGCCGGGATCTGGCCCGACCTGTTTCGTCGCCTCACCACGCCGAAGGAATCAGAGCTGGTCGCGACACCTTATCGGCATGGCGGCAAGGATCAGGCCGAGCCTTTTTCATGAAGGGCATGGGCGCCGCCCTGACGGCCATGCAGGGGGCCGCGACGGACGGCGAACCCCTCTCAATCTACTACGCCTTCAAGCAGTCCGAGCTTGCCGAGGAAGGTGTGACCTCCGCAGGTTGGGCTTCATTCCTTCAGGCAGTCTTCAACGCGGGATTGCTCGTGGACGGCACATGGCCCGTTCGCACCGAGCTGTCCAACCGCATGATCGCCAAGGACGCCAACGCTCTCGCCTCCTCCATCGTCCTCGTCTGCCGCAAGCGCCCCACTGACGCTCCGGTGATCGCCCGCGCTGACTTCATGCGGCTCCTCAAGCGCGAACTCCCCGACGCGATCGACAACATCCGGAAGGCAGGCGTCGGCCCCGTCGACATGCAGCAGTCGGTGATCGGCCCCGGCATGGGCGTGTTCAGCCGCCACGCCAAGGTGCTGGAGGACGACGACAGCGCCATGACCGTCAAGACCGCGCTCGCGCTGATCAACCGCGTGTGGGAGGAGATCGAAAACGAGCTCGACGCTGCGTTCGACGCCGAGACGCAGGTGGCGCTGGCCTGGTACGGCTCCTACGGCTTCGATGCGCGTGCAAGCGGCGAGCTGATCACGCTCGCCACCGCCAAGAACACCTCCGACCGGGCGCTCTTCCAGTCGGGCGTATTCGAGAATCTGTCCGGCCGCGCCGCGCTCGTCGCCCGCGACAAGCTGCCGCCCGGCTGGACGCCCGCCGCCGACAAGCACCTGACGGTCTGGGAATGCGTCCAGCACACCGCCCGCGTGCTCAACGCGCCGGACGGCGGCGGCGAGGAGGCCGCCGCGACCTTGGAGCGCGAGGTGACCGCGCTGCGCGCGCGCCACGGCGACAAGCCCATAATCTACACCCAGTTCGGGGCCGACGCGATCGCGGGCACCCACTCCGAGCCCTCCGAGATGTGGATCGAGGACTATCAGGCGCAGCTGATCGCGCTCTACTACGAGACGCTACGCAAGCACCCCTACGTGGTCGGCAGACACCCTTGGGCCTTCGCGGACTTCAAGACGCCGCAGAGCATCATCCGGGTCAGCGGGCTGAACCAAAAGGGCGTCTTCACCCGCGACCGCCGTCCCAAGCTCGCCGCCACCCGCCTACGCGAGCTGTGGACCAAGGCTTAAGCCGCTCCGTCTCAGGCCAGGACGACGGCGCCGGGGACACCCACCACGCGGGAGGCGAGCGCCAGCCGGCGCGCCGCCGCGGCCGAGGGAATCCCTAAGGTGCAGACCAGCCCACCTTGCACGCTGCGGGGACGCGGTCGTCCGGGACGGAGGGGTCTTGAAAGCCCGCCGAGTTTTTCTAACTCACCGCTGTCGGGTGCCGAAACGGGCCCGGCGGACATGGAGAGCGTCGGCTCTTCACCCGGCGCATCTCATGCCCAGATCGCTTCAGAAGGAGGATTTGGAGATGAGAAGCAACTTCGATTTCGCGCCCTATCGGCGCTCCACGGTCGGCTTTGACCGCCTCTTCAACCTGCTCGAGGCCGGGCTTGTCGACGACGACGGCTATCCCCCGTTCGACCTCGTGAAGGACGGCGAAGACAGCTACCGCATCACGCTTGCGGTGGCCGGCTTCCGACCCGACGAGATCGAGATCGTGGCCCAGCAGAACCAGCTCACCGTCACCGGCAAGCGCAACGCCGACGGTGGCGAAGGCGAGTATCTGCACCGCGGCATCGCGACCCGCGCCTTTGAGCGCCGCTTCCAGCTGGCCGACTTTATCGAGCCCGGCCAGGCTCGGTTTGATAACGGCCTGCTGACCATCGAGCTGAAGCGGGTGGTCCCGGAGGCGATGAAGCCGCGCAAGATCGAGATCCGCGGCCCGGCCGCCAACGATCGGCTCGAAGCTCCTAAGCACGAGACCAGCAAGGCGGCCTGACCCCGCCTCGATCGACAGCCTATCGTCGTCGCGTCGCCGCAAGACGGCGCGGCGACGGATTTTGTCCGAGCCACAGCCAGGAAAGGAGGTAACGTCATGGCTATTCGCGATCTCATTCCCTGGGGCCGGCAGCAGGGTCAGCCTCCCGTATCGGCGACCTCGAGCCGCTCCCAGTTCGACGACCACCCGTTGGTCTCGCTGCAGCGGGACGTGAACCGTCTCTTCGATGAGATGGTCAGGGGGTGGAGCCTGCCAGGTTTCGGCGAGCTGGCGCGGTGGGACTGGCCAAGCGTCGAGCTGCACGAGCAGAACGGCGTGATCGAGCTGACCGCCGAGCTGCCGGGCATGACCGAACGTGACGTCGAGCTTTCGGTCGACGACGGGGTGCTGACGCTCCGCGGCGAACGGCGCGAGGAGAAGAAGGAGGGCGACCGCTACAGCGAGCGCTTCTACGGCCGCTTCGAGCGCCGCATCCCGCTTCCCGCCGATGCCCAGAGCGACAAGGCGTCCGCGCAGTTCCGCGACGGCGTGCTGACGGTGACCATTCCGCGGTCTGGCGCAGCCGAGAACCGGAAGCGGATCCCGATCAATGCTCCGACACAGCATTGACGGGACGCCGGCCCGGGGGACCCCTCCCGGGCCTTGCCCGGGGCCGGATGCCGCCAACGACAACGGTGCGTCCAGGCCCAACTGGCCGAGCGCGCTGCCGGCGGATGCGGTTGCGGTCATCGCGCCGATCGAGCCCGCCACGAACCGTGTCCACGGGTCGAGGTCGCGTCGCTGGCGACTGACGTTCGAGCCACGCTGGGCGCCCGTCGTCGATCCGCTCACCGGGTGGACCGGTGGCGGCGATCCGCTGACCCAGATCGTACTCGACTTTCCCGATCGGGATTCGGCGGTGCGTTATTGTCGGCGGCAGGGTCTGCGGTTCCGCATGGGCGGCGAACCCACCGGTCACTTGGCCCCGCCGAGGCTTCCAGAGCCTCCGGCGAGGCCGCTGTGCTGCTGGCCATCCGGCCCCCATGCCCTTTGCTGTGGTCGCTACCCGATCAACGAGGAGCCGACCGCGCTCGCAAGTTAAACCCTCTTCAGGATGGGAGATGCACTCATGAGCACCGCACATGCAGCGGCCGAGCGGAGTGGATCCAACCCGCTCTTCCGCGACAATTGGGGCTGGACCCTCGCCCGAGGCGTCCTCGCCCTCGCCTTCGGCGTGCTCGCCATCGTCTTTCCGGCGAGCGCCCTCTACGCCTTCACCCTGGTGTTCGCCGCCTTCCTGCTGGTGGACGGCGCTTTCTCGGTCGCCAGCGGCGTCCGCGGCGCGGCCAAGAATGAGGATCGCTGGGGGGCCTATCTGCTACGCGGCGTCGCCGGCCTGATCGTCGGCATTCTGTTCGTCCTGATGCCGTTCGTGATGACGATCGGGTACGCCTTCGCGACAGTTGTGCTGCTCGCCGCCTGGTCGATCTCGGCGGGCGTGCTGGAGATCGCCGCCGCGATCCGGATGCGCAAGGAGATCAAGCGTGAATGGCTGCTGGCCATGTCCGGCGTCCTGTCGATCCTGTTGGGCGTCGGCGTGTTGATCCTCCTCGCCCTGCACCCGGTCGCGTCGATCCTCTCAGTCGCCTGGTTGATCGGCGCCTATGCGTTCGCGGCGGGTGTCCTGCTGATCCTGCAGGCGTTCCGGCTTCGCAGGCCGGCCAGCGCCGACACACTGTCGCCTGTTACGGCCTGACGCGGGCGGCGTCCCGCGGATGCGCGGCAGTCACCCGCATAAGACGTCGAGGGCAGGATGGTGAGCCTGCCCTCGACGATGCTTTCGATCTTCGTCACCCTATTCGTCACGATCGGGCCTATCGAGACGGCCGCGATCTTCGCGGGCCTCACCGGGGGCGTTCACCGTGCCGAGCGCGGCAGTCTGGCCCGTCGTTCGGTGCTGATCGCAGGCGCGGTCCTGTTGTTCTTCGCACTTGCCGGAGCCTCGCTTCTCTCCCTGCTCCATATCTCCTTGCCAGCGTTCAGGGTGGCGGGCGGCGTGTTGCTGTTCTTGCAGGCCCTCACCCTCACCTTCTCGACCCCGGGCCTGTCTTCAATCACCGAGGGGGAGAAAGCCGAAGCGCGCAAGCCAGGCGACATCGCCGTCTTCCCGCTCGCCTTTCCGCTCATCGCGGGACCTGGAGCGCTTACCGCGACCGTGCTGTTGACCGGTCGCGCGTCGAGCTGGACGGAGACTGCAATGGTTTGCGCGATGCTGACGTTATGTCTGGCGACAACCCTCATGGCGATGCTTGCAGCCGACCGCCTGATGCGTTCCCTTGGGCGCACCGGCGCCGACGTCACGGGTCGGATCTCCGGCGTGCTGCTCGCAGCGCTCGCCGTTCAGTTCATCTTCGACGGGCTGCGCGACGCGCCCTTCCTTCGCGAGTGAGCCGATCTCGCCGACTCCGCCTCGTTCGAGAGGGCGGTCGCCGGCGTGCGCACGATCGTCTCGGCGGTTCAGGGGCAGGGCGACGTCATCGTCGATGGCCAGGCGCGCCTGCTCGATGCGGCGCTCGCGAACGGCGTCGAGCGGCTGATCCCGTCCGACTTCTCGATCGGCTTGCAAGCGGTTCCGGTCGGGCTGAACGCGTTCCTCGACCTGCGTCGCCGGTTCGCCGAGACCTTGTTGTCGAGCGGCCTGGGATGGACCTTGTTCTACAACGGCGGCTTCACCGAAGTCATGCTCGCGCCGTTCTTCGGCATGGTCGACGAGGCCGTGGCGACCCTTTCCTATTGGGGTGACGGGCAGGCGGCCATGGACCTGACCACGATGGACGACGCCGCCGCTTACGTCGCCGCGGTCGCGCTCGATCCATCGACGGCGGGACAGCGGATCCGGGTCGCGGGCGACGAGGTCTCCGCCCTGGACATCGCCAAGGCCTATGCCGATGCAGGCCGCCCGTTGGAGGCGAGGCGTCTCGGATCGATCGAGGACGGCTATGCCGAGCTCGAGCGGCGCAAGGCGGCAGGCGCCCCCTTCATCGATGTGCTCGCGCTGGTCTACGGGCTGCCGATGATGTCGGGCGCCGCCAAGATGAGCCCGCTCGACAACGGCCGCTACCCGAAATCAGGCCGACACGCGTGTGCGACGTCGTGGCGCGCGCGCCTGCGTACGCCTGATCAGGTTCACCGCAAGCAGGGAAGACGCATGAGCACGACCGCACCGGCGCCCCATCCACGCGACTACACAACCGAGAACAGCCCTATCATGCTGCTCGACCACCAGCGCGACCTCATGAAGTGGCTCAAGAACCGGCCGCGCGAGGTCACGATCGGGGTCGTGTCCCCAGACGTGGTGTAGCTGGGCGGTAGCGAAGCCGCTCGCGTAGCGCGCCCCCACAAGGCGCCGTAGCGAGCGAGCGGCGTCGCGGGGTGGTCATCTGCGATCATCGGTTAGGGTCGGATTTGCCGACCTCAACCCAAGACCACGAGACCGAAGATGACCGAGGACATGATCGCCCTTGGCGGGCTGATGGAGAAGAGCGCCGACGCCGATCTGCTGCGCGAGATGATCGGCTTCGCCGCCCAGCGGCGGATGGAGCTGGAGGCGGGCCAGCTCACCGGCGCGAGCTTCCCGGCCGCCCATCGGGTGAAGATCCACTCGGTGAACCCGATCGAGCCAGTGAACCGGGAGATCAAGCGGCGAACCGAGGTCGTCGGCATCTTCCCAAACGAGGCCGCGCTCGCCCGCCGCGTCGGCGCCATCCTGCTCGAGCAGTCCGACGAATGGGCCGTCCAGCGCTCCCGCTACATGCCGCTTGCAAACACACCACCGGTCCACTAAGCGAATGCGAATTATTCGCAAGTGAGGGTGTTGTGTCGCCAGTTTTCCGTCGTGTCCGCCTGTTCGCTCTGATGGGCGTCTCCACCATCGCCCTCGCTGATCGCACCCTGGCGGGCGAGACGGCCGAGCCGTCGGTGTCCGAAGTGGTGGTCACCGGCCAGCGCGCAGATACCCAGGCGCGCAGCGGCACGAAGACCAACACCCCGCTGATCGAAACCCCGCAGTCCATTAGCGTGATCGACCGCGGCGACCTCGACCTGCGCGTGGTCGAAAACCTCAACGAGGCGATGCATTACACCGCCGGGGTCGGCCCCGACACGCGCGGCAACACCGCCGCCCGTTACGACCTGCAGACCCTGCGTGGCTTCAGCCCCGACCAGTATCTCGACGGCATGCGTCTGATCGGCTCCACCAACGGCTACGCCACTCCGCAGATCGACCTCGGCTTCCTCGACCGGGTCGAGGTGGTGAAGGGTCCGGCCTCGGTCCTGTACGGCCAGGCCAGCCCCGGCGGCATCGTCGCCCTGTCGAGCAAGCTGCCGACGCGGGACAGCTTCGGCGAGGTGGAGCTGTCCGGCGGCAGCTTCGGCACCGTGCGCGGCGCCTTCGACCTTGGCGGCAAGTTCGACAGCGACGGCAAGTTCACCTTCCGCCTCGACGGCTTCGCCCGCCGCTCTGACACCGAGACTCAGCACGTGGAGGCGGTGCGCTACGGCATCAGCCCCGCCATTACCTGGCGGCCGGACGACAAGACCAGCTGGACTCTGATCTATCTGTACCAGCGCGACCCGAAGGCCGGCGACTATGGCGCCATGCCGTTGCAAGGCTCGCTGCTGCCCAACCCCAACGGCCCGATCCCGCGCGACTTCTATGACGGGGAAGGCAACTATGAGCGCTTCAACCGGGTCGAGAACGCGGTTACCTCGTTGTTCAGCCGCTATCTCGGCTACGGCGACTGGGTCTTCCACTCCAACCTGCGCTTTATGCGCACCACCACGAGCTACCGCAGCGTCTACCAGCTCGGCTTCATCGACGTGGCGGAGCGCACCCTGTTCCGGTCGGTGGCCCTGGCGGACGAGGGGGTGGACGCCTTCACCGCCGACAATCAGATCGCGGGCGCCCTGCACACCGGCCCATTCACCCACACCATCGTGGCGGGGATCGACTACCAACACACCGGCCAGACCGAGCGGGCGGGCTTCGGCGGCTCGGCCTCGCTGCTCGACGCCTATAATCCGGTTTACGGCCTGCCGGTCACCGACCCCAGCATCAGCTTCAGCGTCCGCCTGAACCTGAACCAGACCGGCCTCTACGCCCAAGACCAGATCGCCCTCGACCGCCTGCGCCTAGTGCTGAGCGGCCGCAACGACTGGGTCGACCAGGCCCAGTACGACCGCCTCGGCGGAACGACCGCCGCCTTAGACCAGCACAAGTTCACCGGCCGCATCGGCCTGCTCTACCTGTTCGACAGCGGCGTCGCCCCCTACGCCTCCTACTCGACCTCGTTCCAGCCGCAGACCGCCACCGACAAGTTCGGCAAGATCCTGCCGCCCACCGAAGGCAAGCAGGCCGAGATCGGCATCAAGTATCAGCCCAAGATCTGGGACACCCTGCTCACCGCCTCGCTCTACGACCTGCGCCAGACCAATGTAGCGACGCAGGACCCGACCGCCCCCCTTTACGGCGGCTCGCTCGCGGCGGGCGAGGTGCGCTCGCGCGGGATTGAGCTGGAAGGCTCCACCAAGCCCCGCAAGAGCCTCGAGCTGAAGGCCAGCTACACCTATCTCGACAACATCGTCACCAAGGACCAGTCCGGCCTGATCGGCGCCCGCCCCTACGGCGTGCCGCAGCAGACCGGCAATGTCCTCGCCTTCTACAAGGTGCAGGTTGGCGCCCTCGGCGGGCTCGGTTTCGGCGGCGGCGTGCGCTACCTCGGCCGCAACTTCAACGGCGTCGGCGGCGGACCCACGGCGGGTGCGCTGAAGATCCCCGGCGCAACCCTGGTGGACCTCCTGGCCAGCTACGACTTCGGCAAGCTCTCTCCCACCTGGCGCGGCCTGAGCCTAAACCTCGACGCCACCAACCTCTTCGACAAGCGCTACGTCTCGTCCTGCTACGCCACTCTGTGGTGCTGGTACGGGGCGGGCCGCAACGTCCACGCCAGCCTGAAGTACCGTTGGTGAGCCTGCTCTACACCGCCCTCGCCGTCCTTTGCGCCCTCGGGGGAACTGTGCTGGTCCATCGGGCGTGGAAGCGCCGCGGCGGCCCGGGGCTGACCCTGGCCGGGTGGGGGCTGCTGTTCCTCGCCCTCCTGCCTTGGCGCGCTACCGGTGCCGACTGGGACAGAGCGGCGGCCTTTGCGGCCCTGTCCCCTGCGCTCGTGGCGCTGATCCTCATCGCCGGCGAAGCCGAATGGCGGCCGGGCCGCAAGCGCACCGGCCGCACGGCGGAGGCTTCGGCCGCCGACCTTCCCCCCTCCTCCGGCCCCTGTGGCGCGGCCTGGCGCGCACGGCCCTGGCCGGGCCTATGGCCGGCGTCGCCGCTCTCGGCCTGGCCGTGGCGGTCGCCCTGCGCGCGCCGTGGAGCGAGGCGGACCGGCTGGTGGCGGCGGGCTTCCTGCTGCCGCTGATGTGGGCGGCGGCCGGGGTGTGGGCGACCACCGACGCGCGGCTGCACCGCGTCACCGCCGGACTCAGTGTCCTGGCCCTGGCCGGGTTCGGGTCGGCGCTGCTGTGAACGCCAAGACCACCAAGTGCTGGGGTTGGCCCAAGGTCCCGCCACGCTTCACCGCCGCCGCCCTGGCGGGACACTCGGCCGTGGGCCTGGCCTTCGGCGCCCTGATCTACCTCGTCTGCCTCACCGGCACGGTCAGCGTCCTGGTGGACGAGATGAAGCTGGTGGAGCAGCCGACGCCCGCCGCCGCGTCACCCAAGTCCGGCGCCCTCAACGCCGCCATCGCCGCCGCCTTGGCCAAAGGGCCCGCCACCAACCTCTACGCCATCGCCCCGGTCACCCCGCGCCAACGCCTGACCGTCTCCACCAGCGGCCCAAGCGGCGAGCGCAGCTATATTGCCGACGCGGAGGGGCGGCTCACCCCGCTGCGCACCCCCTTCACCGACTTCGTCACCGAACTGCACATGACCCTCACCGCGCCGGCCCCGTGGGGCTCGCTGGTGGTGGGACTGATCGGGGCGGCGCTGCTTTCGCTGATCCTCTCTGGCGTGCTCTCGCATCCTCGCATCTTCCGCGACGCCTTCCGCCTGAAGCTGAACGGGTCGGAGCGACTGCGCGAGGCGGAGCTGCACAACCGGCTGAGCGTCTGGGGCCTGCCCTTCCACGTCGCGGTGACCCTCACCGGCGCCCTGTTCGGCCTCGCCAACCTCGCCGTCATGACCGTGGCGGCGATCGGCTTCCACGGCAACATCGGCCGCGTCTACGCCCCCATCGTCGGCCCAGAGCCCAAGGCCGACGCGGTCGCCGCTCCCCTGCCCGACATCGAGGCGATCGTCGCCCGCGCCACCGCTGCCATGCCGGGCGCCCGCCTCTACTATGTCGGCATCGAGCGCCCCCTGACCCGCGGCTCCCGCATCCGGGTGGAGGTGACCGCCCCCACCCGCCTGCCTCGCGGGGAAGACTTCTATTTCGACGCCGCAGGGCGGGAGATCGGGCGCGGCCGCTTCGCCACCGGTGACCTCGGCCTGCAGGCCTTTTCCGGCGCGGCGCAGCTCCACTTCGGCTTTTTTGGCGGGCTGCCGGTGCGACTGGTCTATGTGCTCCTGGGCGCGGCGCTCACCTTCGTCAGTGCGTCCGGCATCACCATCTGGCTCGCCCGCCAAGCCGACAAGGGCCATCCACGCCCTCGCTTCTTTCGCGCATGGCTGGCCTGGACTTGGGGCGTTCCCTTTTCGCTTGCAATGAGCGCGCTACTATCACCGACGCTTTCCGTCCCAGAGACGTTTGTGGTCTCGTGCACTGCAATTCAGATCGGAACGGCCGTGATAGGCAGGCGGAGAGAGTATCGCAAACCCATCTGATGGCAGGTTTGCGCCACTAGTTGTCGTTGCCAAGGAAGTTGTTCAGCCTTTGCCAGGGGCTTGGTCTGACCCCCTTGAAGTGATCCATCCCTTATGTTGGTCCGAGGACCATTTTGGATGGATGGAACGATGGCAAGGAAGCGCCAAAAGCCGGAAGAGATCGTCGCCAAGCTTCGGCAGGTTGATGTCTTGACCGCACAGGGCAGGTCGATCGCCGATGCGGTGAAGACGATTGCAGTGACGGAGACGACGCATTTTTTTGCTGGCGAGCGGGGTCGGGCGGCAGCCGTCCAGGGCGTGGTCGACGCGGTCAGGCATCAGGCGCGGCCTCCTGCTCGGCCTTGGAGGCGCGCCAGTCGGCGATTCGGATCAGCGCTTCACCCCGCGGGCGATTCGAGTGTCGGCGGGGCGGCCGGCGTCGGGCTTCTCGTCGGGAAGGGCGCGCAGGTCCATGCGGACCTTGCCGTGGTGGCATGCGATCAAGAAGGCGACCAGGTCCGCTTGCGGGTCATCGTCCCTGCCTCCGTATTGCTCGAGGAAGGCGAGCGCGGACGCCAGCTCATGGCGGAAGTGCGGGCGCAGCTTCGGCCTGTCTCTCCCCGCGGCTTCGGGTTCGTTCGGCAGCCCCGGTCCGCTCTTGGCGTAGGGCTCCGGGGGCTCGCCGGGCGGCAGCCCGATTATCAGCCGGAACTGCGGGTGAGCCTTGTCGACGTCGTGCCAGCCCCCCGCGCGTTCGAGCACCTCCGCCATCGGGCTTGGCAGCTCGACAGCCTTTGCAAGCTCTCTGGCTTCCCGGGCCACGTCGCGCAGGTGCTCGGTCAAGGGTATGGCGCGCTTGTTGACGTACGCGCCCGGGTCGCCGTCGGTCGCCGCGCCGGGTGCGAGCTCCTCGCGCGCCGTGCCGTCGCCGGCGTCTTCTGCGGAAGCGAGCAGCGTCTCAGCCTCGCGCCTTCGTATAGCCCCCAAGGTCGGCCGCGAGCATCAAGGTCTGGCCGGGCCGAATCCGGTCCTGTTCCCCGAGCGGCCTCCATCCGCCGGCTCGGTTCCTGTGACCGCTGCGCAGGGCGTCCTCCATATAAACCTTGCCAGCCTTGTCCTTCCGCCGCTCGATCCAGCTCTTCGCCTCCCCGATCGGCGCCGGGCACAGCTCCGCGCGGTGAGGGGGCTCCTGCCCCTTGGCGTCCTCGTCCCCGTTCCAGTCGCGCCAGAACAACTGGACCGCCAGGTCGTCGCCCTCGCGAATGTAGGGGGAGATGTCGAGGTCGTAGCCGGAGAGGTCGGCGTCGGTGTCGAACAACTCCTCGAAATCCTTCGGCCGGATCACCTGGCCGCCGGCGTTCGGGCGCTCCAGCCTGAGCGACTCCAGCCGCGAGGGACTGGCGTCCCCCTCCAGGCCAGCCAGCGCCTCACGGGCCGCCGCGAGCGCGGGCTCGTCATAGGGCGCAGCGACCCCGCCCTTGCCGTCGAGCTCGGCGTCGATCACGCGGATGACCGCGCCGCCGTCGGCGTTCAGTTCACCGCCTCGGTTGCAGCGCCCGAACCGCTGGACCAGCGACGACACCGGGGCCAGCTCAGTCAGCAGCACGGCCGAGGTCAGGTCGACCCCCGCCTCCACCGCCTGGGTCGCGACCACGATCCGCTCTCCCTGCGCACGCAGTCGCTGGGCGCGTTCCGCCCGCTCGCTTGGGCGGAAGCGCGAGTGGACCAGGAGCCGGTCCAGGTCGGGCCTGAGCTTGGCCAGGGCGGCGTCGATGGCCTGCGCTCGGCGGACCGTGTTGACGATCACGAGCGTCGTGCGACCTGGCCGATGCAGCGAAAGCGCCTCGCGCGCGAGGCGCTCTCCGTAGGCGGCCGGCTTGCGCGCCGCGTCAACGTCCAGCACCGTTTCCGCGAACGCCAGGTGCTTGACCGCGTGCACCCGTGCACGGACCGCCGGAGCGTCAGCGTCGTACGCTTTCCAGTCCAGCACCTTGAGCGGCGGTCTGAACTCGGCGGTAGAGAGCCACTCGGGCCGGAGTGTGGCGGAAAGCCATAAGCTGCTCGCCAGCGACGGCCAGCCCTGCGCCGCCTCGGCCTGCACAGACCGAGGCCGCAGCTTCGACCAACCTCGGCGAAACCCCTCCAACTGCGCGCTCGTGGCGAGGCTCGCGCCCATCAGCTGGACCTCGTCGAACACCCACAAGGCGTCGGTGTGCAGGAGGCCGTAGTCAATCGGCCAGCCGAACCGGCTCATGCCGTAGCCCCGCATCAGGGCCCGCGACACGAGCATGTCCTGAGTACCGACCAGGACGGCGTCCTGCTCCGGGTGGAGCCGCCACTCCTCGTCCACGTCTCCGCCCATGAGCTTATAAACCTTGGGCAATCGGTCCTGACCCAAGTGGTCGCCCAATTTTCGGAACCAGGTCGCCGCCTCCGCAGCGGTCTGCTCCACGAGCGTGCGCATCGGAAGACACCAGACCAGCCGTCGCGCGCCGCGCGGCGGCCGGTCGAGACCGCTGCGCGCCCACGCCCAGGCGAGCGTGACGGCGGCGGTCTTGCCAAGCCCGGTGGGCGCGATCAGCGCGTCGGTGTCGCCAAGGCGCTCGGCGAGCCGCTTCTGATAGGCGTAGGGGCCAAACCCCACCGCGTGCGTGAAGAAGGATTCGAAATCCACCAGCCCCCCAGGCACAACCGTAGAGGGTGCGGCAGCCCTGCGTCAAGCCTTGAAGCGCCGGACTCCCCCCGGGCGTAGGTGTGCGGCGGGCAGCAGACCTCCTACGGCTTCGCGCAGCCGCTGGCCGACCTCCTGCTCCTGCCTTGGACGGCGAAGCTGGCGCGCAAGGACTTCGCCCGCGCCCGGCTGGAGATCGCCGCCTCGGTGTTCGACGTTGGGGCTGGAGGTCGAGGCCGACTGGTACAAGGCGGTCGGCGCGGCAGGAGGCGGCGATGCGGCAGGCGATCGCCGAGGCGTTCGGGGCGCCGCCGCCAGCCAGGCGCGGATCGATGCGGCGTAGGCGGCCGTGCAGGCAAAGCTGGCGCGGCTGGCGCTCGACATCGCCGTGCGCTTCAGCGGCGGCGCGGGGGCCTGGCGCTTCGCCGAGACCCTGCCCGAGCCCGTCGCCAAGGAGGACGACCCGGACGAGCTTCGACGCATGGCGCGCGAGAAGAGCCTGTCGCTGGAAGCGGCGCGGCAGGAGGCGGCCATCGACGCCACGTCGGCGCGAACTGCCCGGGCGCTGCGGAAGCCGTGAGGCGGCGGGAGGCGATCACAAGCGCCTCAGGTCTCTCTCTAAAATAGACGCAAGGGCGGGCAAACCAGCGGTGTCGAGGCGCTCGCTGGCGTAGCACCGCGCGAGGAGGTCAAGATCCAGGTAGCCGTCGAATTTAGCGCGTCGGAGATCGGGCGCGCGGGCGGCCAGCTGGGCTCCGTCCGCGGGCGGCGCGCCAGCGATGCGGGCCAGCGCTCTGCACGATGCGTCGCGCTGCTTCGCCGGGACCGCCAGGGCGAGGTTGGAGGCCTGCGCCTCGATGCCGTCAGCCGCCAGTGCGAGGAGCAGTGCGACGTAAGTCGGGGCGCCCGCCTACGGGAAAAGCAGGAGCTGGTCGCCATGGCGCGCTGTGCGGGAGGCGGCCAATCCGAGCCGGGCGAAGGCGGCGCGGCCTTCGCCGAGCAGGTCGCAGGCTCCGGGATCGAGGTAGGCCGGCGTGTCGTCGGACGCATACAGGCGACGCATTTCGGTCACCACCGCCTCGGCGGGCGGTGCGCGGTTGCCGCCGAAATGCGGCGGCCGGCCGCCGGACGCGCGCGTCACCAGGATCTCGCGCCGCCGGGAGTCGACCTCCACCACGCGCCAACGCCGCCCGGCGAAGATCATGAGCTGACCGGGCGTGAAGGGGACATCAACGGGCACACTACCGAGCGTGCGGCCGCCATCGGTGCGGACCGTGAACTCCGTGGGCGTCATGAATACCGCGTAGAAGTCGCGCGACTCCAGCAACCGTTCGCCCTCAGGACCCGCCAAGAGCAGGCCGTCCGGCGCCTGCTCTATGAGGCCAACCTCCTTGTCGCCCATGCGGCGGAGGACTTGGCTGAAGAGGGCCGCGTCGACAGGGGCGAAGACGCCGCTCTTCACCAGTCGTGCGAAGGCGTCCTCAGCTCGGACCCCGCCGAGTTCCCCGATCAGGGCGAGGATTTGGTGTTGCAGGGTGGAAAGGTGCAGCCAGCCCCGGCCCGGCGGCTCGTTCCAGCGATGGAGCATGAGGTTCACCATGGCGATCGCCTGCACCGTCTCGGCGCGAAGCGCGTCGAGCAGATGGCTCCTCGCATCCAGTTCCGCTTCCTCCACATACAGGCGCATCACCGAGGGTTTTCCGGGCCGTCGCCCCGAGCGGCCCAGCCTCTGGCGCATGCCCGAGACGGTGTGGCCGGGGCCGATCTGGGCGACGGCGTCGATGTGGCCGATGTCGATGCCGAGCTCTAGCGTCGTGGTGCACACCGCCGACGCCGGGCGGCTCTCGTCCTTCATCCGCCGCTCCGCATCCTCCCGGTGCTCCCGGGAGAGGCTGCCGTGGTGGGCGAGAAACTCGTCCGGCACGCCGGCCGCTTCGCTCATCTCGGCCAATGCGACGGTGACCTCCTCCACCCGCCGCCGCGACCCGGCAAAGATCAGGCTCCGCTGGCCGCGCAGCGTCGAGAACAGGTGGGCGACGATGGCGCGGAGCGATGGCGAGGCGGCCTCCTTGCCATCCTCGACCTCGCCCTCGCCTTCCGGCGCCCTGCGCTCAGCGCGCGCGGGCGAGATGTAGCCGCGGAGCTGGAGTCTGAGCTCCTGACCGCCGGTTTCGGACGTGACGACCGTCACGGGCCGGGAGTGATCCGGGCGCAGGAACTCCGCCGCCAGGGTCTCGTCCGCCAAGGTGGCCGAGAGGCCCACGCGCACTGGCGTTCGTCCCGTGGCGGCGTCTAGCCGGGCGAGGATGGACTGGAGCTGCTTGCCCCGAGGCGTATCAAAGAAGGCGTGGAGCTCGTCGACCACGACGTAGTCGAGCGCGGCGCGGGCCCGCCTCGGTCTTCAGAGTTCTATTTTTGGCTGAATCAATGACGGTTGATATGCACGCATCGCCGTTCTCGATCAAGAGATCATTGAAGCGGTCGGGCGCCCAATCGTTGAGGCTCTCCATGGCCCGCTCTAGCTGTCGAGGCTATGAAGGTTGTTCACCCGGGATCGGGCTGAGAGAGTGGGGGTGCGAAGCTCCAACCTCTAGCCGTGAGACCCCGGATGAACATGCATAAGAATGCCCGGCTGACGCCGTCTGGTCGAGCCTTGTTGGCCGGTCGTGTTCAGTCTGGCTGGACGGTGAAGGCGGCGGCTTTGGCTGGCGGTGCATCGTTGCGGACGGCCTATAGGTGGCTGGGCCGGTGTCGTCGGGAGCCGAGCGAAGACTTCAAGGATCGCAGCTCGGCGCCCCGACGATGTCCGCGCCGGATCTCGCCGCAGCGCTTGGCCGAGATCGAGCGGCTGCGACGCCAGCGCATGAGCGGCGTGGCGATCGCCCGCCAGCTGGACATGCCGCGCTCGACGGTGGGCGCGATCCTGCGGCGGCTCGGCCTGGGCAAGCTCTCGGCGCTGCAGCCGCGCGAGCCGGTGATCCGCACGAGCGGGAGCGGCCCGGCGAGCTGCTGCACCTGGACATCAAGAGCCTCGGCAGGATCGACGGCGTCGGCCACCGCATCACCGGGGATCGCGCCGGTCAGAGTCCAGAAGGCGACATTGAACGCCGAGGTGGTGTTGATCGTCACCGCCGTGAGCGCAGGCGCTGGCGCGCCCGTTCCCGCGCGGTCGCAGCGGTGCTCCTGTTCCTGCCGGCCAACTCGCCCGACTTCAATCCGAAGCTCAAGGCGCTCCGGCTTAAAGCCCCGGCCCGCACGTCTCCGTTCTGGGCATGCACGTCCGCACGCCCGGAGACGCCGTATCCCATAAGGTAGAGTGCGGACCGCGCCAAACACCGGCAACGGCAGCGCCGACAGGCTACGCGTCGCAATTTATTGAGGAGCCCAGGCCGTTCACGTTCCCGTGCAGATCGTCGCATGGGCGTGGCCGAGTCCGCGTAAGCCAGAATTCCACATCACCACGCCCCGCTCACCCCCGCCCGCCTACCCGATCCAGCGGTAGCCCACGCCGGGTTCGGTCAAGATGAGCGCCGGCTGGCTCGGGTCAGGCTCGATCTTCTGGCGGAGCTGGCCGACGAAGACGCGCAGGTACTGCACGTCGTCCGCGTGGGCGGGGCCCCAGACCGCGGTGAGCAGGTGCTTGTGCATCACTACCTTGCCGGCGCCGCGGACGATCTGGGCGAGCAGGTCGTACTCGCGCGGGGACAGGCGCACCGGGACGCCGCCTTTGGTGACCAGACGCTTCACCAGGTCGATCCTGAGGTCGCCTACCTCCACCACGGGTTCGGCGCCTTCGTCGCGAAGGCTGTGGCGAAGCGCGACACGCAGGCGGGCCAGCAGCTCGCCGACCCCAAACGGCTTCTCCACATAGTCGTCGGCCCCGAGGTCCAGGGCGTCGATCTTCTCGGTCTCCTTGTCCCGCGCCGAGAGCACGATGATCGGCCCGCGGTAGAAGGCGCGGGCCTTCTCGAGGGTCTTCTTCCCATCCTGGTCGGGCAAGCCAAGGTCCAGGACAACGGCGTCCGGCGCCTTGCGCGCGATCTCCTTCAGGCCCTCCGCTCCAGTGTCGGCGCGCACGGGCTCGTATCCCGCGGCGTCCAGGGCGGGGCCCAGGAACCGGTGGATCTGCGGCTCGTCGTCCACGACCAGGATGCGGGGGCGGTTCGCGGTCATAGATCCTCCCAGCTCGGCCCCTCTTTGGGCAGGCTGATGAGGATACGCGTGCCCCGTCCCTCGTGGATCGGGCTGGCCGCCGCGATCCGCCCGCCCATCGCCTCGACGAACCCTTTGGAAATGGCGAGCCCCAGGCCCGCGCCCTTGCCGCGGTCGGTCGCCTCCTCCATGCGGCGGAACTTCTCGAAGACGCGCTGCAACTCAGCGGTGGGGATTCCGCGCCCTTCGTCCTCGATCGACAGCACGACGTTGCGCCGGTCCTCGTAGGCGGCGAGTTCGATATTGGTCTTGTCTGGGCTGTAGGCGATGGCGTTCTCGAGAATGTTCACCAGCGCCTGCTCCAGAAGCGACGGGTCCGCCTTCACCAGCGTCACCTTATCCGGGAAGTCCCATAGCACCTTGCGGCCTTCGAGCCGTCGCTTCACCCGCTCGACCGCCGCGCGCAGCACGTCGCGCACATCGATCCATTCCTGGCGGGTGACCAGACCGCCGCCCTCCAGGCGCGTCATGTCCAGGAGGTCGCCGACGTAGCGGTTGAGGCGCTCGGCCTCCTCGCGGATGGAGACCAGCAGGTCGTCGCGCACCTTGTCCGACAGCGTCTTGCCGTAATCGATCAGGGTGGTGACTGAGCCCAGCACGGTGGAGAGCGGGGTGCGCAGGTCGTGGCTCACCGAGTTCAGCAAGGCCGAGCGGAGGGTGTCGGTGCGCCGTAGCGCCTCCGCGTCGGCCGCTGCGGCGGCGAACTCGGCCCGCTCCAGCGCCACAGCCCCCTGATCCAGCAGGGCGCCGACGTAGCGCTCTCCGTCCTCCGTCGCGACGGCTTGCGGCTCTACGCCGACCACGCCGGCCCGGGCCTTTACCCCCAGGAGCGGCCGAAAGGTCCAGCCGGCATTGGGGTGGGTGCCGGTCCCGGCTCCCGTCGGCTCCCCCTTCTCCCAGGCCCAGCGCGCCGCCGCCATGTCGCCTGGCGGCAAGGACGACAGGGCGGGTGAAGCCGCCGCGATGCGGATGTCCTCGCCGTCCGGGACGAGCACCACGGCCTTGCCGTTGGTCGCCGCCGCAAGCTGCTCGGCGAGCGCGGCCGCAGCATCTTCCGCATTGGCCGCCCCTGAAATACGGCGCGTGGCGGACAGAACCGCTGCGATGGCGGACGCGCGACGGGCGGTCGCGCGCGCCTGGTCGCGTACCCGGCCGGCGAGCCAGCCCGTGGTCATGGCGACGACGAAGAACACCACGAAGGTGAAGACGTCAGCCGCATGGCCGATGACGAAGGTGAGTCGGGGCTCCAGGAAGAAAAAGTTGTAGACCAGGGCCGAGGCCGCGGCGGCCGTCACGGCGGGCCAGAAGCCGTAGGCCAGGCCTGCGGCCAAGACGCTGAGCAGATACACCATCGCGAGGTTGGCGCTCTGCACATAACGGTCGAGCACATAGGCGACGCCGGACGCGATCAGCACCAAGCCGAGCGCGGCGGCTTGACCGATCCAGGCGAAGCTCGATGCGGAGGGCTTCGGCGCCCGCGCTTCGGCCGCTGCGGCCGTCTCCGTGATGACGTGAACCGCGGCGCCGCTGGCTTCGTCCAGCAGCGCCCGGATCAGATCGCGCTCGAACGGCCGACGGCGTCGCTTGCGCTTGCCGACCACGATTTGCGTCACGTTGTTCCGGCGGGCGTAATCGAGCACGCAACCCACCAGGTCGTCGCCCGTCAGTGTAACCGTCGAGCCGCCGAGTTGCTCGGCGAGCTTCAGCACCTCGCGCACCTTCTGCGACTCGGCCGCGGTCGGAGATCGGGCGTTTGGCCGTTCCACGTGCGCCACCGTCCAAGGCGCATCCATCATCATGTCCGATAGGCGACGCCCCGCCCGGACCAGAGCGGCGGCCGAGGCGTCGGGCCCCACGAGCACCAGGATGCGCTCCCCCGCCGCCCAGGGCCCCTCGACACCTGCCGCCTTCATGGCGCCCATCAGCTGGTCGTCCACGGTCTGGGCCGCACGTCGGAGCGCGAGTTCGCGCAGCGCCGTTAGGTTCTCGACCTTGAAGAAGCGATCTGCAGCGACCCGCGCCGTGTCGGGCAGGTAGACCTTGCCCTCGGCCATGCGCTCCAGCAGCTCGGCCGGTGTGATGTCGATCAGCTCGATCTCATCGGCCTGCGATAGGGCCACGTCCGGCACCGTCTCCCGCTGGCGGACGCCCGTGATCTTCCAGACGACCTCGACCAGGCTTTCGAGGTGCTGGACGTTCAGGGTCGTCCAGACGTCGATGCCCGCCTTGAGCAGTTCCTCCACGTCCTGCCACCGTTTCGGGTGGCGCGAGCCAGGCGCATTGGAATGGGCGTACTCGTCGACCAGGAGCAGCCCCGGCCGGCGGGCCAGGGCGGCGTCGATGTCGAACTCGAGAAGCGTGTGGCCCTTGTACTCAATGGGCTTACGGGGAAGGACCTCCATCCCGCGAAGCAGCGCCTGGGTCTCCTTGCGCCCATGCGTCTCGACCACCCCCACAAGGACATCGCCGCCCTCCGCTTTCCGGCGGCGGGCGGCGCGGAGCATCTCGTAGGTCTTGCCGACCCCCGGCGACATGCCGAGGAACACCTTCAGCCGCCCTCTGCCCTCCTTGCGGGTGGCGGCAAGGAGGGCATCCGGATCGGGGCGGCGGGGCTCGTCCTGCGTCATCGGCGGGGAGGTTCGCCCCTTGGCAAGGCGGTGTCGAGCGCAAGGTTGGTCTTCAGCACGTTCACTGTCGGCTGGCCAAAGATCCCGAGTAGGGGCGGCGAGACATGGGCCTCGATCACCCTCAGCACCTCCGCCTCCGGCGCACCGCGGGCCGCGGCGATGCGGGCCGCCTGCATGCGCGCGTTGGCTGGCGAGATGTCCGGGTCCAGGCCCGATCCGGAGGTGGTCACAGCGTCAGCCGGGATGGCCTTGACACCCTGCGCGCGGAGCGCGTCGGCGTCCTTGTGCATGCGCTTTGCGAGGTCGGGGTTCAGCGGTCCCAGGTTGGAGCCTGAGGACCCGGACGCATCGTAGCCGTCCGAGCCCGCCGCGGAGGGACGCGGATGCAGGTATTCGGGCCGGTCGAACTTCTGCGCGATCAGCGCGGAGCCGATCACCTGGCCCGACCGGTCGCGGATCAGGCTGCCCCCCGCCTGGGCTGGAAAGGCGAGCTGGCCGATGGCGGTGACCAGCAGCGGATAGCCGATCCCCAGCAGCAAGGTGAAGAACAGGGTCGAGACGACGGCGGCGCGAGCTTGGGCGAGCATCAGGCGAGCCCCAGGGCTGAGACGAGGAGATCCACGAGCTTGATCCCGACGAAGGGCGCCACGAGGCCGCCCAGGCCGTAGATCAGGAGGTTGCGCTGCAGTAAGCGTCCGGCCCCGATCGGCCGGTACTTCACGCCCCTGAGCGCCAAGGGGATCAACAGGACGATGATCAGCGCGTTGAAGATCACCGCCGAGAGGATCGCGCTCTTCGGGCTCGCGAGGCCCATGACGTTCAGCGCGCCGAGCGCCGGTAGGGCGCCGACGAAGATCGCCGGAATGATCGCGAAATACTTCGCCACGTCGTTGGCGATTGAGAAGGTCGTGAGCGCACCGCGCGTGATCAGCAGCTGCTTGCCGATCTCCACAATCTCGATGACCTTCGTCGGGTCGCTGTCGAGGTCGACCATGTTGCCGGCCTCGCGAGCAGCCTGCGCGCCCGTCTGCATGGCCACGCCCACGTCCGATTGAGCCAGGGCCGGGGCGTCGTTGGCGCCGTCGCCGCACATCGCCACGAGGCGTCCCTTGGCCTGCTCGGCGCGGATCAGCCGCAGCTTGTCCTCCGGCGTCGCCTCCGCAAGAAAATCATCGACGCCAGCCTCAGAGGCGATCGCCGCGGCGGTGATCGGGTTGTCGCCGGTGATCATCACAGTGCGCATGCCCATGCGGCGCAGGTCGGCGAAGCGCTCCTTCACGTTGGGCTTCACGACGTCCTTGAGATGGATGACGCCGACCAGCGCGCCATCTTCGCTGACAGCGAGGGGTGTGCCGCCTGAGCGGGCGATGCGATCCACGGCGGCGGCAAGTTCCTTCGGCATCTCGCCTTGGGCCATGCCGAGCGTCTTCAGAACGGCGTCCACGGCGCCCTTGCGCCAGACCCGGCCGCTGGCGTTCAGTCCCGACTGCCGGGTCGTGGCCGAGAACGGGATCACCTCGGCGCCGGCTGGGGCTTGGACATCAACGCCCTGACCCCGCGCGAGCTCGACGATGGAGCGGCCTTCCGGTGTCTCGTCGGCGAGCGAGGCGATCAACGCCGCCTCCATGGCCCGCTCAGGGCGCACGCCGGGCGCGGGGATGACCTCGGTGGCCATGCGGTTGCCGAAGGTGATGGTGCCGGTCTTGTCGAGCAGCAGGGTGTCGCAGTCGCCGGCCGCCTCCACCGCCCGGCCGGAGGTGGCGAGGACGTTGACCTTCAGGAGCCGGTCCATGCCGGCGATCCCGACGGCGCTGAGCAGGCCGCCGATGGTGGTTGGGATCAGACAGACGAAGAGTGCGCCCAGCACCAGCGGCGAGAGCTTCACGCCCGAGTAGGCGCCAAGACCTAGCAGGGTCACGACCGCGATCAGGAAGATCAGGGTCAGGCCGGCGAGCAGCACCGCCAGAGCGATCTCATTCGGCGTCTTGCGCCGGTCCGCGCCTTCGACCATGGCGATCATGCGGTCGAGGAAGGTGCTACCCGCGGACGCGGTCACCCGCACCTTGATCCAGTCGGAGACGACGGTCGTGCCGCCGGTGACGGCGCTGCGGTCGCCGCCGCTCTCGCGGATCACCGGGGCGCTCTCCCCGGTGATGGCCGCCTCGTTGACCGAGGCCACTCCCTCGATGATCTCCCCGTCGGCGGGGATGATCTCCCCCGCCTCTACCAGGATCACGTCATCCACGGCGAGTTCGTGCGCCGGCTTGAGCGTGTAATCGCGCGCGCTCGGATGGTCGAGCAGCTTGGCCTTGGTCGTCACGCGGGTGGCGCGGAGGCTGTCGGCCGCAGCCTTGCCGCGGCCTTCGGCGATGCTCTCGGCGAAATTGGCGAAGAGGACCGTGGCCCAGAGCCAGATCGCCATCTGCAAGGCAAAGCCCCAATCGCCGCCGCGGGCGACCGCCAGCGCGGTCGAGACAGTGGCCAGGATGGCGATGATCTCGGTGGCGAAGATGACCGGGTTGCCCGTCAGCTTGCGCGGATCGAGCTTGAGGCAGGCGTCGCCGAGGGCGCGCACCAGCATCGGACCCGAGAAGCTCGACACCAGGGCGGAGGCCTTGCGGCGGTCTTCGCCCAGGGGATGGGTTGCGAGGGTCATGTGTGGGGTTCCGGGGTCAGCGCGCTGCAACCGCCTGGAGCGCCTGGAAGTGCTCCACGATCGGTCCGAGCGCCAGGGCGGGGAAGAACTGCAGCCCGCCCATGATGAGGATGACGCCGACCAGCAGGCCCACGAACAGGGGTCCGTCGGTCGGGAAGGTGCCGGCGGTGGCCGCCAGCTTCGGCTTGGCCACCAGCGAGCCGGCGATGGCGAACACGGGGATCACATAGGCGAAGCGGCCAAGCAGCATGGCGATGCCAAGCGTGGTGTTCCACCACGGAGTGTTGGCCGAGAGGCCGGCGAACGCCGAGCCGTTGTTCCCCGAGGCCGAAGAGTAGGCGTAAAGAATCTCGGACAGCCCATGCGCGCCGGGATTGGCGAGGCCCTTCAGCGCGACGGGCAGCACCGCGGCCACGGCGGTGAAACCGAGGATCGCGAGCGGCAGGATCAACACGGCCAGCATGGCGTATTTGATCTCGCGGGCCTCGACCTTCTTGCCGAGGTACTCCGGCGTGCGGCCGACCATCAGGCCCGCCACGAAGACCGCGATCAGGGCCATGACGACCATGCCGTAGAGGCCCGAGCCGACCCCGCCCGGCAGTATTTCGCCAAGCTGCATCATGAACATCGCCACGCCGCCGCCCAGCGGCATAAAGCTGTCGAGCATGGCGTTTACGCCGCCGCACGAGGCGCCCGTCGTGGCCGCGGCCCAGACGGCGGTCGAGGGCGCGCCAAAGCGGACCTCCTTGCCTTCCATGCTGACGTCAGTGGCGACGTGCGCGGCCGCCTGGGCCGGCGGGACCTGCGTCTCGGTGGCGTAGATGGCCGAGGCCGCCGCCACGACGAACAGCGCCATGACCGTTACCAGGGCCCGGGCGTCCTTGCGCGCCAACACGATCCGGCCGAAGGCGACGACACAGGCGTAGCCCAGCACGTTCATCGAGACGATCTCGAGGAGATTGGTCCAGGCGTTCGGGTTTTCGAAGGGATGGGCGGAGTTGGCGTTGAAGATCCCGCCGCCGTTGGTGCCAAGCTGCTTGATCGCCTCCTGGCTGGCCGTAGGGAAGAGCGCGATGGTCTGCTTGCCGCCTTCCAAGGTATGCGCGGTGACATTGGCCAGCAGCGTCTGCGGCTCGCCGAGCGCGATGTAGGCCACCGCCAACACCAGCGAGACCGGCAGCAGGACGTAGAGCGTGATCCGCGTGAGATCGGCCCAGAAGTTGCCGATGCCCTCTCCGCGGTGGGCGGCGAAGGCTCGCGCCATCGCTGCGGCCACGGCGATCCCGGCCGCCGCCGACAGGAAGTTGTGCGAGGTCAGCCCGGCCATCTGCGAGAAGGTCGAGAGCGCCTGCTCGGGGACGTAGGACTGCCAGTTGGTGTTGGAGACGAAGCTGACCGCCGTGTTGAACGCCAGGTCCGGCGAGACGCCCTTGAAGCCCTGAGGGTTCAGCGGCAGCAGGTCCTGGAAGCGCAGGGTCAGGTATAGCACCACGAAGCTCGCCGCGGAAAACGCGAGGAAGCTGGCGGCGTAGGACAGCCATCCCTGACTCCGGTCAGCCCTCACCCCGCACCCGGCGTAGATGACGCGCTCGACCGGCCGCAGCACCGGGTCGAGCCAGGTGCGCTCACCCTGCCAGACCCGCGCGAGATAGGCGCCGAGCGGCCACGCCAAGGCGACCGTGACGGCGATGGTGAGGACGATTTCCATCCAGCCCGGGCCGTTCATCAGAACTTCTCCGGCCGGATGAGGGCGACCAGCATGTAGCCGCCGATGACGAGCGCGCCCGCCCCCCAGATCAGCATCTCAAGCATTAGAGCCGCCTCAGGAGGGCGGCGTAGCCGGCGAAGAGCGCAAAGGCCGCCAGCCCCAGCGCGAGGAAGACAAGGTCGAGCATGAAGCCCTCATTTCCAGTGGGACAAGGGCGGTCTCGACCCTCAGCGGTTGCGGGCGCCCGAGCCCTGATCTCCGTCCAAGGGTGGCCTGCGCGCCCGTGAAGGCGCGAGACGGATGCGCGGGCTTCAGCATAAGGGCCGCGTAAAGGTCGCAAGCAGGCTTTTGAAGAAGCGGGAGAGCGGGGCCAAGCGTGCCTTGGGGTCGTGTCCCCAGACGTGGTGTAGCTGGGCGGTAGCGAAGCCGCTCGCGTAGCGCGCCCCCACAAGGCGCCGTAGCGAGCGAGCGGTGTCGCGCGGTGGTCATCTGCGATCATCGGTTAGGGTCGGATTTGCCGACCTCAACCCAAGACCACGAGACCGAAGATGACCGAGGACATGATCGCCCTTCGCGGGCTGATGGAGAAGAGCGCCGACGCCGATTTGCTGCGCGAGATGATCGGCTTCGCCGCCCAGCGGCGGATGGAGCTGGAGGCGGGCCAGCTCACCGGCGCGGAGCATGGGGAGAAGAGCGCCGAGCGGCTGGTGCAGCGCAACGGCTATCGTGACCGCGACGGGGAGACCCGCGCCGGGACCGTCGAGCTGCGCATCCCGAAGCTTCGGAAGGGCAGCTACTTCCCGTTCTTTCTCGAGCCACGGCGGCTGGCGGAGAAGGCGCTGACCGCAGTGATCCAGGAGGCCTGCGTCCAAGGCGTCTCCACCCGCTCGGTGGACGACCTGGTCCGGGCGATGGGCGGAGACCTTCTGGACGGAGTTCCTGCGCAAGCTGGCCCGCCGCGGCCTGCGCGGCGTGAAGCTGGTCGTCTCCGACGCTCACGCGGGGCTGAAGGCGGCGGCCGCGCGGGTGCTGAGCGCCACTCACCAGCGCTGCCGCGTGCACTTCGCCCGCAACGCCCTGGCCCACGCTGGCAAGAACGGTCGGCGCGTGGTCTCGGCGCGGATGGCCGCCGCCTTCGCCCAGGATGACGCCGAGGCCGCAAAGGCCCAGTGGCGCAGGGTCTCCGACCAGCTGCGCCCCAAGCTGCCCAAGCTCGCCGAGCTGATGGACCGGGCCGAGGACGACGTGCTGGCCTACATGAGCTTCCCGGCCGCCCATCGGGTGAAGATCCACTCGGTGAACCCGATCGAGCCAGTGAACCGGGAGATCAAGCGGCGAACCGAGGTCGTCGGCATCTTCCCAAACGAGGCCGCGCTCGCCCGCCGCGTCGGCGCCATCCTGCTCGAGCAATCCGACGAATGGGCCGTCCAGCGCTCCCGCTACATGCCGCTGGAAAGCTTCGCACCGCTCAGCGATGATGCCCTCGTCCGCCTGCCCGCCATGGCCGCCTGACCAGACCCGGCCCAGCCGGAGATCGCGCGGATCACACCGCCGAAGCTACACCACGGCTCGAAACACGATCCGCCGCGGTCGGCAGGTCGGCCCTGCCCGACTTTGCCACGCGCCATAGACCATATGGTCAGCCATTAGACTGACCATATGGTCGGAAAGAATCAAGATTTATTATTTAGCGCCGGTCGGCTTGCGGCTGGCGCGCTCGATGAGATCGACGAGCGAAGCGGCATAGGACTCGACAAATGCAGCATTGCGCGCGTCGATACCCAGCGCACGTTCCCATAACGGCGCCATGGCGATGAAGATCTGCGCGCCTCCGGTGAGGACGTTCTGCAAGTGCAGCGGCTCGATCGGAGGCAAAACGCCTTCGCCCACAAGGCCGCGGATGTAGACGCCGAAGCTGGCGACATGACGCTTCAGATGGCGATCGGCGATCCAATCCGTTCGCCAGCTCGGAACCACGCCTTCGAGCATCGGGATAAGCACATAAGCGGGGTATCTACGGCAAGACTCGAGATACACCCCGATAAAGCGTTCCAGACCCTCAAGCGAATTTCGCTTCCGGTCTGCGACGGCGTCCGCGAAAAAGGCGTCTACCTCACCAAATACCCACTCGACCGTCTCGCGCCAGAGATTCTCCTTGGATTGGAAGTGGTACAGGAGGGTGTTTTTGCGAACACCCGAATTGGTCGCGATCGTGTCCAGCGCGACTCCTTCGTAACTCGCTTGGGAGAACAGGGCTGCTGCGGCTGTCAGGACCGCGAGACGTGTCTCGTCCGCTTGCTGCTGGCGCGGTTTTGGCGAAGCGTCGGTACTCTTGATCGGCATGCGTCATTCTAGCGTGCTGACCAATCACCGGACAAGGCCTTCAAATACGGTTGACCATGTGGTCAGCGAATGACGCAAAGCGCTCATGACCGAGATTGAAAACCACACCGATGAAGCGCTTTCCGCGCAGTTCCAGCGGGACGGCTTCACCATTGCTGAGAAGCTGGCCGGGCTTGCGCTGCTGAGCGAGATGCGATCCGTGTATGATGGCATGCTTGACGGGTCGATCCCGTGCCCCGGCACCGATCGAGACCTGGGCGGCCTCACGCGCCAGATCATGATGCCGCATCTGCACCACCCGCTCTTCGCGCACAACGCGGCGCTGGATCGGGCCAGGCAGATCGCGACCAGCCTTTTGGGCTCCGACGACCCAAAATTCCTGTTTTCGATGCTGATCTACAAGCCCCCCGGTCATCCGCACGAGACGCCGTGGCATATGGACATGTCCTATGCGCGGATGCCGACGACACCCGCCGGCACGCACTGGCCAAACGACGTGATCGTCCAGTTCTGGATGGCGCTGGACGACGTCGATGAGACCATGGGCTGCATGGAGTTCATACCCGGCGTGCAGGACCAGCCGATGCCGCCGCATTATGTCGCCGGGGGTGCGCCGGACGACGAAGGGCGGCTGCTCGCGATCGAAGATCCACCGGCCTGGCTGCCGCTGCAGCGGGCCGTCAAATGCCCGCTTTCGGCAGGATCGGCCACCGTGCACGGCTATGCGACGCCGCATTATACCGCGCCGAACCGGTCGCTGAACGGGCGTCGAGCCTATATCTTCAGCTTCGCGAATATGGCCAAGCTCGAAGCGCTTCGAGCGTCACTTGACTAGGGCGTGGACTCAACGGCGCGGAGCCAGATGCGGGCTGAGGCGAGTGCGGCTGCGGCGAGGAAGTTGCGAGCGAGCTTGTCGAAGCGGGTGGCGACGCGTCGGAACTGCTTGAGCCTGCAGAAGAAGCGCTCGACCAGGTTGCGGCGGCGGTAGAGGGCGGGCTGAAGACGATCGGTTCGATGCGGTTGCGCTTGGGCGGGAGATTAGCCCAGCCGCCCCGCTCGCTCTGCCGAGCCCTGATCTTGTCGGCGTCATAGGCTCGGTCGCCGAGCAGCATGGCGCCACGGGGCAGGCCTTCCAGCAGTTCCTCGATCAGGCTGGCGTCGTGAGCCTGGCCGGGCGAGAGCGCGAGGCGGATGGGCAGGCCGCGGGCGTCCACGACGGCATGGATCTTGGTCGTCAGCCCGCCTCGGGAGCGCCCCATATGACGAACTCCACCCCCTTTTTTGCGCCGGCGGCGTGCTGGTGAACCCGAACGATGGAGGTGTCGATCATCTGTACCTGGCCATCGTAAGCCGCTGTAATCGCGTCCATCAGCCGGTCCCATACTCCGGCTTTGCGCCAGCGGTTGAAGCGGTTGTAGACCGTCGTGTAGGGGCCGTAGCGCTCAGGCAGGTCCCGCCACGGCAGGCCCGCCCGAAGACAGAAGAAGATGCCGTTCAGCACCCGACGGTCGTCCACCCGCGGATTGCCGCGCGGCTTGTCGGGCAAAAGCGGCTGGATCACCCGCCACTCGAACTCGGTCAGATCGAAGCGACTCATCGCGAAGCTCCCGTTTTGGAGCTTGAATCACGATCCGGCCCAAACGTGAATCCCCTCTGCCCCACTTACGGGTACAAGACCTAGAATGAATGTTAAAAAGCCGGTCCGATGGGCCGCATGACCCGGTCTCCTGTGAACGCCAATGCAGGCATGCGAAGAGAAGAAATTTAGCCGTTACTGCCCTGCGCTTTTCGAGGGACTGAGCGGACTGGCGAGCGAAACGAGGACGCCGTTCAGGTCGCGCAGTCGCGCGACCGTTTGTCCCCAAGGTTCCGTCTTCGGTGCGTCGCGTCCGGTCGCTCCGGCCTTCGTAGCGCGGTCCCATGTCGCCTGCACGTCGGACACGACTAGGGAGACCAAAATAGCTGCGGGATCGGCATCGGGGCGGTTGGCGTGGTAGCCGTCGGCGAAAAGGCGATCGGCCTCGTCCTGTGATGCGAAAGCCAACGTCGTGCCCGTGCCCGTCTCCATCTCACCCCAGGTGGTCGGGCCAAACTGCGTAACAAGGCGGCGCCGAAGTCCGAACGCCTGTTCGTAGAAGGACACCGTCCGTTCAACATCCGGCACCCAGATCACCGTGTATCCGAACCGTACTGGCGGCTCGGGATCGCTAATGCCCTTGCCTCCTATGGGAGTGAGCGGGAAGACCTCGGGCGGGCCGGCAAGCATCGCCTCCGTTGCGGCTCGCGCGCTCGCGTAGCCTGACGCCGCCTCATGGGCGTGTTGCGCTTCCATGCTGGCATAGGCCTCGTGGAGCCACACGCTGCTCTCGTCGTTCGGAGCGCGGTAAACTAGGCTCAAGACTCATTCACAGCCAGAAGGACAGTAGCGCTGCAAGGGCGACGGCGGAGAGGAAGTTGGCCGCGAGCTTGTCGTAGCGGGTGGCGACGCGGCGGAAGTCCTTGAGCCTGCAGAAGGCGTTCTCGATCCGGTGGCGCTCTCGGTAGCGGTCTTGATCGTAGGCGATGCGGCGTTTGCGGGTGCTTCGGCCTGGGATGACCGGCACGGCTCCGGACTGCCGCAGCATCCGGCGGAGCGCGTCGGCGTCGTATCCCTTGTCGGCCAGCACGTAGCGGGCGCCTTGGGCGCGGGCGAGCAGGGCCGGCGCGACAGTAATGTCGGAGACGTTGCCCGGGGTCAGCGTCAGCGCGAAGGGGCGCCCGACGGTGTCGGTGAGGACATGAACTTTGGTGGTCTGACCGCCGCGCGAGGGGCCGATCGCCTGCGCCCGCGCCCCCCTTTTCCGCCGAAGGCCGAGCGCTGCGCCTTGACGTAAGTGCTGTCCACCGCGGTGCTTTTCGTCACCGCGCCGGAGGCGGCGAGCGCTTCCAGCAGCTGGATCCAGAACCGTCGGCGAGACCATCGGTTGAACCGGTTGTAGACCGTCGTGTGCGGGCCGTAGTCGCCGGGGCAGTCCTGCCAGCGGCAACCCACCTTCAGCACGTGGAGGATGCCCGAGATCACCCGCCGGTCGTCCACCCGCCTGGCGCCGGGCTGGTTCTGCGGCAGGTGCGGCTCGATCGCCGCCCACTGCTCGTCCGACAACCAGAACAGGCCCATGCCCCCCTCCAACGCCGCTCAGGGCGCCGGAATCATGATTTGCCCACCGGCCTCAAGCGCGTGATTGGGTTTGGAGCCTAGCCATAGTAGCGTGCCTGCCTCCGTCTGAGCGGCGTCGGCTAACTTCATCAAGTGCTGGGCCAGAGCGTCGGCCTGACCCGCTTTCGCAGAAAATCGGATCATGACACCGGTCGGAACAGCCGTCATCGCCACCTCCATGTTGCTCTTGACGGAGTATAGCACAGCGTGTTGTCCTATATCCAATCGGACAGTTAGGCCGTGGACTCGTAAGCGCGCAACCATAGGCGGACGCAGGCGAGCTTGATGGCGGCGAGGAAGGTGTCGCCGAGTTTGTCGTCGCGGGTGGCGATGCGGCGGAAGTGCTTGAGTTTGCTGAAGAAGCGCTCGATCAGGTTTCGCTGGCGGTAGAGGTGCGGGCTGAAGACGATCGGTTCGATGCGGTTGCGCTTGGGCGGGAGATTAGCCCAGCCGCCCCGCTCGCTCTGCCGAGCCCTGATCTTGTCGGCGTCATAGGCTCGGTCGCCGAGCAGCATGGCGCCACGGGGCAGGCCTTCCAGCAGTTCCTCGATCAGGCTGGCGTCGTGAGCCTGGCCGGGCGAGAGCGCGAGGCGGATGGGCAGGCCGCGGGCGTCCACGACGGCATGGATCTTGGTCGTCAGCCCGCCTCGGGAGCGCCCCCTATGACGAACTCCACCCCCTTTTTTGCGCCGGCGGCGTGCTGGTGAACCCGAACGATGGAGGTGTCGATCATCTGCACCTGGCCATCGTAAGCCGCTGTAATCGCGTCCATCAGCCGGTCCCATACTCCGGCTTTGCGCCAGCGGTTGAAGCGGTTGTAGACCGTCGTGCAGGGGCCGTAGCGCTCAGGCAGGTCCCGCCACGGCAGGCCCGCCCGAAGACAGAAGAAGATGCCGTTCAGCACCCGACGGTCGTCCACCCGCGGATTGCCGCGCGGCTTGTCGGGCAAAAGCGGCTGGATCACCCGCCACTCGAACTCGGTCAGATCGAAGCGACTCATCCTCGTTTGGGAAGATGCCGACGACCTCGGTTCGCCGCTTGATCTCCCGGTTCACTGGCTCGATCGGGTTCACCGAGTGGATCTTCACCCGATGGGCGGCCGGGAAGCTCATGTAGGCCAGCACGTCGTCCTCGGCCCGGTCCATCAGCTCGGCGAGCTTGGGCAGCTTGGGGCGCAGCTGGTCGGAGACCCTGCGCCACTGGGCCTTTGCGGCCTCGGCGTCATCCTGGGCGAAGGCGGCGGCCATCCGCGCCGAGACCACGCGCCGACCGTTCTTGCCAGCGTGGGCCAGGGCGTTGCGGGCGAAGTGCACGCGGCAGCGCTGGTGAGTGGCGCTCAGCACCCGCGCGGCCGCCGCCTTCAGCCCCGCGTGAGCGTCGGAGACGACCAGCTTCACGCCGCGCAGGCCGCGGCGGGCCAGCTTGCGCAGGAACTCCGTCCAGAAGGTCTCCGCCCATCGCCCGGACCAGGTCGTCCACCGAGCGGGTGGAGACGCCTTGGACGCAGGCCTCCTGGATCACTGCGGTCAGCGCCTTCTCCGCCAGCCGCCGTGGCTCGAGAAAGAACGGGAAGTAGCTGCCCTTCCGAAGCTTCGGGATGCGCAGCTCGACGGTCCCGGCGCGGGTCTCCCCGTCGCGCTCACGATAGCCGTTGCGCTGCACCAGCCGCTCGGCGCTCTTCTCCCCATGCCCCGCGCCGGTGAGCTGGCCCGCCTCCAGCTCCATCCGCCGCTGGGCGGCGAAGCCGATCATCTCGCGCAGCAAATCGGCGTCGGCGCTCTTCTCCATCAGCCCGCCAAGGGCGATCATGTCCTCGGTCATCTTCGGTCCTTGGTCAGAGTTGAGTCAGGCAAATCCGACCCTAACCGATGATCGCAGATGACCACCGCGCGACACCGCTCGCTCGCTACGGCGCCTTGTGGGGGCGCGCTACGCGAGCGGCTTCGCTACCGCCCAGCTACACCACGTCTGGGGACACGACCTTCTGTTTTGCGGATCGAGGCCATTTTCGCGGTGCAAATCCGGTGCAGTGAGATGGCGAACAGGGGCGAAACGCGGCGTAGATTGGCGTGAAATTTGCACCGTTCTCACCGCTGTAACTACTTGAAGATACAGGGAAAAACGCTGAAAAATCAAGCTCATAAATTCTGTATTGCCCCTATGATGGACTGGACGGACCGGCACTGCCGGGCGTTCCATCGCGTGCTGAGCCGGCGGGCGCTGCTCTATACCGAGATGGTCACGGCCAACGCCGTGATCCACGGCGATCGCGCGCGCCTCTTGGGCTATGACGCCAGCGAGCACCCGGTGGCGCTGCAGCTCGGCGGATCGGAGCCCGCCGCCCTGGCTGAGGCGGCGCGGATCGGGGCGGACCTCGGCTATGACGAGATCAACCTGAACGTCGGCTGCCCCTCCGACCGGGTGCAGACCGGCCGCTTCGGGGCCTGCCTGATGCGCGAGCCCGAGCGGGTGGCGGCCTGCATGGCGGCGATCTCGGCGGCGGTGCGCGTGCCCGCGACCGTGAAGTGCCGCATCGGCGTCGACGACCAGGACCCGGAGGAAGCGCTTTACGGGCTCGTGGATCTCTGCGCCGCCGCGGGCGTGACGCGATTCACCGTGCATGCGCGCAAGGCGTGGCTGCAGGGCCTGTCGGCCAAGGAAAACCGCGAGATCCCGCCCCTGGACTATCCCCTCGTGCACCGGCTGAAGCGGGACCGGCCGAGGCTTGAGATCGGGATCAACGGCGGGATCGCGACGCTGGACGCCGCGCTGGAGCAGCTGGCGCACGTGGACGGCGTGATGCTGGGCCGCGCCGCCTACCACGATCCGGCGCTGCTGGGCGAGGTGGACCGGCGGGTCTTCGGCGAGGCGGGCCGCGATGTCGACCCGTTCGAGGCCGTGGCGTGCTATCGGCCCTACATGGCGCGCCAGCTTGAGGCCGGCGTGCCTTTGTCCCGGATGACCCGGCACATGCTGGGGCTGTTCGCCGGGCGGCCGGGGGCGCGGACCTGGCGACGCATCCTCACCGTGGAGAGCAGCGTCTCGGGGGCGGGGCTGGAGGTGCTCGACCGGGCGCTGGCCGCGGTCCGGGCCGAACAGGCGCGGACGGAGGATCGGCGGGCGGCGGCTGGGCGCTTGGCGGTCCTGGCCTAGCGGGCCAGGATCAGCGCGTCGGGCGTGGCTTCCAGGCGCGAGAGCCGTCCGAGCCAGCTCATGCCGAGCAGGGAGGCCGGCAGACCCCTGCGGACTACCAGCGCATCCACGCTGTGGAGCTCGGTTCCGCCGACGGCCAGGGCTGCGAGACGGACCGGCGCGGCCGGGGCAGGCCCGGCGGCGGTCAGCACCCGGCGGTCGTAGGCCAGGCGCTCAGGGTCGAGCCCCAGGGCGCGGGCGTCCGCAGGCGTCAGGGCCACGGCGCTGGACCCCGTATCGACCAACATACGCAGCGGCCGGCCGCCGAAGCGGGCCGGGGTCTGGGTTAGGGCCTCGGCCCGGGCTTGGGCCTGCACCCAGAAGTGGCCGTCGCCGCTCTTGGCGATGCGCGCGACCGCAGGCGGGTGCGGCGCGAAGGCCAGCACGCCGCCGCTTGCAGCCAGGGCCGCCGTCGTCGCGCAGAGGAGGGCCGCGGCCCGGCTCAGCATCATGGTGCGGGACACCCGTCATCACCGGGCTCTGGCGGCCCGTAGGCGACACCTTAGCGCCGCCGGGTTTGCAGGCGGTGAACGGGCCGCCGAAGCACGCCGGGCCGGCTCACGCGGGCCGGCTCAGGGGCGGTTCAGGCGCGGCGGTTCAGGCCCGGCGGTTTCAGGCGCGGCGGTTCAGGGCGATGGCGGAGCCGTCGGGGGCGAGCGCCCGGGCGGACGGGCCATAGCCTGCAGGCGCGGCGCGGCCCTTGGCGACCTCCTCCGCGATCGCCTGCACCAGGCCCTCGGTGACCGTCTTGGCCGCCGCAACCGCCCGGCCATGGCGCGCCAGCACCGCCTCGAAGCCCTCGGTCGCCTTGACCAGCTTGGCCCGCAGCGTCGGGGCGCAGGCCTTGAGCGGGCCAGGGTCGCGCTTCAGGCGGGCGCACTCGTGGCGATAGAGGTTGGCCAGGCTCGCGGTGTCCGCTGCGGTGGGCAGCACGTCCCGCGGCCGGCGGGCCTCGAACGCGCGCGCCTCCGCCGCCAGCCTCTCGGTCAGGCGCTCGGTCAGGGCGATCAGCTGGCCGACGTGGTCGTCGGCGGACGCGGCGGAGATCATGCGGAGCCTCCCTTGGCCGGGGCGGGCGCGGCCGAGGTCGGGCTCAGGCTCGGGCTCAGGCCCTGAAGGTGGAGGAGCTCGCGCGAGACGGTCTTGGCCAGGCCGATCCCGCCCCGCTGGGTCATGGACCTGGCCATGGCCTCGGTCAGGAACGAGCGCATCGCCGCCTCGCCCTGTCCGCCGCCGAAGGGCCCGTCGGTGGGCAGGCTGTCTAACATCTGGCCCAGCATGACGCTCAGGAACGAGGCCTCGAAGGCCTTGCCGGTCCGCTCCGCCGTCGCACGATCGTGGGCGGTGGCGACCTTGGGGACTTGGGGCAGGGTCGCCGCGTCCAGGGGCGAGATGGCGCGCATCACATCACCTCGATGTCGGCCTGCAGGGCGCCGTCGGCCTTGATCGCCTGCAGGATGGAGATCAGGTCGCGCGGGGTGACGCCCAGCGCGTTCAGCCCCTTGACCAGGGTCGCCAGAGAGGCGCCGGACTTCACGATCAGCATCCTGCGCCCCTTCTCCTCGTCGACCTTCACGCTCGACTGGGGCGTGACCGCCGTCTGGCCCTGGCTGAAGGGCGCCGGCTGGCTGACCTGGGGCGCCTCGTTGACCGTGACGGTGAGGTTGCCCTGGGCGATGGCGACGGTGGAGATGCGCACGTCCGAGCCCATGACGATCACGCCCGTGACCTCGTCGATGACGACCTTGGCGGGGCTGTCCGGCTCGACCTCGAGCGCCTCCACGGTCGTGACGAAGTTGACCAGCGAGGCGCCGGCCGGGGGGCGGACGGTCACCACGGTCGGGTTGTCGGCGCTCGCCGCGCCGGCATAGCGCGCGTTGATCACATCGGCGATGCGCTTGGCGGTGGTGAAGTCCGGGTTGCGCAGGGTGAGCCGCATCTGGCCCATGTCGGCGAGCTTGAAGCCGACGTCCTTCTCCACGATGCCGCCGTTGGCGATGCGGCCCGAGGTCGGCACGCCCTTGCTGACCGAAGAGCCCGACGCGCCCTGGGCGGAGACCGCGCCGGTCTGCACCGTCCCTTGCGCCACCGCATAGATCTCCCCGTCGGCGGCGGCGAGGGGCGTCACGATCAGGGTGCCCCCCTGCAGGCTCTTGGCGTCGCCCAGCGCTGAGACCGTGACGTCAAGCTGCGCGCCGGGTCCGGCGAAGGGCGGCAGGCTGGCGGTCACGGTCACGGCGGCGACGTTCTTGGTGTCGATGGTGGCGTCGCGGGTGTTGATCCCCATGCGTTCCATCATCGACTGCAGGCTCTGCTTGGTGATCGGGATGTTGCGGAGCGAGTCGCCCGTGCCCGCCAGGCCGACGACCAGCCCCACGCCCACCAGCTGGTTCTCGCGCACGCCCTCGAAGGCGACGATGTCCTTGATGCGCGAGCGCGCCTCGGCTTGAGCCGGCGCGGCGGCGCAGGCCAGAGCGAGGGCGGCCAGGGCGAGGCGGCGGAGGTGTCGCATGCGCCCCAATCCATGCGAGGGGCGGGCCAGAGCCGCGGGCGGGCGCAAGACGTTGCAGCTCTTCAGCTTTCGCCGGGCGTGGCCCGGCGGCGAGCTTCGCATGCGGCAAGGTCTGCCGGGCGCCGTTAACCCGTCGGCAAGGGGGCGCAGCAAATCCTGCCGGGCATGGTTAATCGGGCCGGCGCATGAAGGTGAGCGGACAGGCGGGCGCGGGCGCGACCTCCCCCGCCCCGGCGGACGCCCGGCCCCGGCCGGCGGCTTCGCCCTCGGCGGGCCCGCGAGCGCGGGCGCTGCGGCGGCGCCGCCGCGGGCAGGGGCGGCGAGCGCGGTGGGCTCCCTGGACGCCCTGCTCGCCCTTCAGGAGACCCCCTCGCCGCTCGAGCGTCGCCGGCGGGCGATCCGTCGCGCCGACGGCATTCTGGACGGCCTGGACGGGGTGAAGCTCGCCCTGCTCGGCGGCGGCTCGCCCGCCGACGCGCTCATGAAGCTCCGCCGCGCCGTGTCGGAGGCGCGGGACGCCGAGTTCGGGGGCGAGGCGGCCGACGACCTCGGCCTGAGCGCGGTCCTGAACGAGGTCGAGGTGCGCGCGGCGGTCGAACTGGCGAAGGCCGGGCTGGCGTGAGGCCCCCGTCCCCCGCCCGGCCCTGACGATTGGTCGCAAACCTCGCCGCAAGGTTAAGGGGAGGTCTCTCATTGAATAGACCACTGGCTCTGCGTATAAGCCGGCTGCGCTTCTAGGGGGCGTTGCAAACGAGAGCGTGAGGACGTCAATGCAGGCGGCCGCGTCAGTCGTTAAAGTCACCGAGTACCTGCTTCTTCAGGATGGGTATCGTCCGCGAGAAGACGAACCGTTCATGAACCCGCGGCAGCTCGAGTATTTCCGTCAGAAGCTTCTGAACTGGAAAGAAGAGATCCTGCGCGAGTCGCGCGAAACCCTTGGCCATCTGCAGGCCGAGACGGAGAACCACCCCGATCTCGCCGACCGCGCCTCCTCGGAGACGGATCGGGCTTTGGAACTGCGGACGCGGGACCGGCAACGCAAGCTGATCTCCAAGATCGACGCGGCCCTGCGCCGAATCGAAGAGGGCGAATACGGCTACTGCGAGGAGACCGGCGAGCCGATCAGCCTGGCGCGACTTGAGGCGCGGCCGATCGCCACCCTCAGCCTGGAGGCGCAGGAGCGTCACGAGCGGCGCGAGCGCGTCCACCGCGACGACTGATCCCGGCGCGGCTCGCCTTTCCCCGCCGCGGCGCTCCGCCTATCTCTGCCGCATGGCCGAAACCGCAGCTCCCCAGACTCCCGCGCCCGACCGGGACGCTCCGACGTCGGGGGACGCAGCGCTGTTCGAGCGCGACGATCCCTTCGCCCTGTTCGAAGTCTGGCTGAAAGCGGCGACCGAACAGGAGATCAACGACCCCAACGGGATGGCGCTCGCCACCGTCGACGCCGACGGCCTGCCGGACGTGCGCATGGTGCTGCTGAAGGGCCTGGATGCGCGGGGGTTCGTCTTCTACACCAACACCGAGAGCGCCAAGGGCCGCCAGCTGGACGGCCAGCCCCGGGCGGCCTTACTGTTCCACTGGAAGAGCCTGAGGCGTCAGGTCCGCGTCCGCGGCCCGGTGGAGCGCGTCACCGACGCGGAGGCCGACGCCTATTTCGCCACCCGCCCGCGTCAGAGCCGCATCGGGGCGTGGGCGTCGGACCAGTCGCGCCCGCTGACCGGCCGTTTCGCCCTGGAGACGCGGGTCGCGGACTACGGGCTGAAGTTCGGCCTGGGCGACATCCCCCGCCCGCCGCACTGGACCGGGTACCGGGTGCTGCCCTTGGCGATGGAGTTCTGGCGCGACGGCGCCTTCCGCCTGCACGACCGCGTGCAGTTCCGGCGCGGGGCGCTGGACGCGGCTTGGAGGGCGCAGCGGCTCTATCCTTGACCGCGCCGCCGTCGCTGCGCTGAGACGAAAGGGCGCGTCAGCGGCTGAACTCGGCCATGACCGGATGGGCCAGCACCTGGCCGACGAGGGGGTCGAGCGCGCCCGGGGCGGGGGCGCCCACCGCCAGGGTCTCGTCGTTCAGCACCAGGTCGGCGCGGGCCTTGGCCGGGGCGGTGAAGCGGGCGTAGGCGGGGCGGACGGTAGCCAGGTACTGTGCGATCACCGACTCCGCCGAGCGGCCCCGCTCCGCCTGGTCGCGCAGCAGGCGGCGGATGAAGCGCACGTCGTCCGGGGTGTCGAGGTAGAGGCGCAGGTCGAAGACCGCGGCAAGTTCGGGCGTGCTCAGCACGTGGCTGCCCTCCACGATCACCACGGGCGCGGAGACGACCCGGGCGCCGGGCTCGGGCTTGCGGGCGTGGGTGACGAAGCAATAGTGCGGCGCCTCTATGCTCCCGCCCCGTTTCAGCGTCTGCAGGTCTTCCAGCAGCAGCACGTGGTCGCGCGCGGTGATGTGGTCGAAGTCGAAGCTCGCCGGATCGAAGTCTGCGAACTCCGACCAGTCGCGGTAGTACCAGTCCTCGCTGACCAGCACCGCCGCCCCCGGGGGGAGGGCGGCGATCAGGGCGGCGGCCAGCGTGCTCTTGCCCGAGCCCGAGCCCCCGGTGATCGCGATCAGAATCGTCACGGTCCCCACACATAGCCGCGCGTTGCGCCGCGTCCACCGTGGCGGCTAGTGTCGCGCCAAAGGGACGGCGGCGGAATGCCTGCCGCGCGTTCACCAGGAGGACGCCGCCATGCACGGGCTGATGCAGCGCTGGCCGCTGACCGTCGACAAGATCTTGGAGCACGCCCGCAACTGGCATGGCCGCCGCGAGATCGTGACCCGCTCGGTCGAGGGCCCGATCGTACGCACCACCTACGCCCAGGTGTTCGACCGCGCCAAGCAGGTCTCCCACGCCCTGCTCGAGTGGGGGATCAAGCTCGGCGACCGGGTGGGGACGCTAGCCTGGAACAGCGCCCGGCATGTGGAGACCTGGTACGGGATTATGGGCGTCGGCGCCGTCTGCCACACGCTCAACCCGCGCCTGCACCCTGATCAGCTGTGCTGGATCATCAACCATGCAGGGGACCGGGTCGTCTTCACCGACCTCACCTTCGCGCCCCTGCTGCTGGCCAACCTGCATCAGGCGCCCACGGTGGAGAAGGTCGTGATCCTCTCCGACGAGGCGCATCGGCCCGAGGGCGCGCCGGCCAGCGTGGCCATGTACGAGGCGCTGATCGCGGGCCGTCCGACCGACACGCCCTGGGGCGGCTTCGACGAGGAAACCGCCTGCGGCCTCTGCTACACCTCGGGCACGACGGGCAATCCGAAGGGCGTGCTCTACTCGCACCGGTCCAACTACCTGCACACCCTGATGACGCTGCAGGCCGACGTCATGGGCCTTTCAGCGCGCGACACCGTGCTGCCCGTGGTGCCCATGTTCCACGCCAACGCCTGGGGGATCGCCTTCAGCGCGCCTGCGGTGGGGGCCAAGCTGGTCATGCCGGGGGCGCGCATGGACGGGCCCGCGATCCATGAGCTGCTCGAGACCGAGCGCGTCACCTTCTCCGCCGCCGTGCCGACCGTCTGGCAGATGCTGCTGCAGCACCTGGAGGCGACGGGCGACCGGATCACCACGCTGAAGAGGGTCGTGATCGGCGGGTCCGCCTGCCCCGAAGCGATCATCCGCGCCTTCCACGACCGCTACGGGGTCGAGGTGATCCACGCCTGGGGCATGACGGAGACCTCGCCGCTGGGCACGCTGGGGACGCCGACGGCCGACATCGCCGTCCTGCCCTACGACCAGCAGATCCCCTATCGCCTGAAGCAAGGCCGCGCGCCCTGCGGCATCGAGCTGAAGCTGACCGACGACGCGGACCGGCGCCTGCCCCAGGACGGGACCACCTTCGGGCGGCTGAAGGTGCGCGGGGCGACGGTGGCCGCCGCCTATTTCCGCGGGGAGGGCGGGGAAATCCTGGACGCGGAGGGCTTCTTCGACACCGGCGACGTCGCCACCATCGACCCGGCCGGCTATATGCAGATCACCGACCGCGCCAAGGACGTCATCAAGTCCGGCGGCGAGTGGATCAGCTCCATCGACATCGAGAACCTCGCCATGGGCCATCCCAAGGCGGCGCTGGCGGCCGTGATCGGCGTCGCGCACCCCAAATGGGACGAGCGGCCGTTGCTGCTGGTGAAGCTGAAGGACGGCGTCAGCGCGGAGCCGCGCGAGTTCCTTGAGCACCTGGAAGGCCGCATCGCCAAGTGGTGGATGCCCGACGACGTGCTGTTCGTGGACGAGATCCCGCTGGGCGCCACCGGCAAGATCGACAAGAAGCTGCTTCGCGCCCGCTTCGGCGACCATGTGCTGCCCAGCCTGCGCGCCCAGACGCCTGAGCCCGCGCCCGCGCCTGAGCCCTCCCCCGTCCTGGAGACCGTCAGCGGGCCCGAGCCCGCGCCCTCCAAGCCCAAAGGCGGCCTCTGGCCGTTCGGCCGCAAGTAGCGCGGTTCCCCGCGCCGGGCGATCGGCGCTAGGCTGTCCGCATGTTGTTGCTGCGTCGCCGCGCCCCTGCGCACAGGCTCGCCTCGGGCCAGGTGGTCGAGATTTCGGGCCGGCCGGTGCGCCTGCGCGTGGACGGCCGCGCCGCGCGCGTGAGCCTGCGGGTGGACCCGCGCCAGCGCGAGGTGGTGGCGACCGCGCCGTCCCTGCGCATGCTCAGCGATGCGGTGGCCTTTGCGCAGAGCCGGGCGGACTGGATCGCCGCGCGGCTGGACGGGCTGCCCGAGCCGCAGCTGTTCGCCCCCGGCCGGACGATCTCGCTCCTGGGCCGTCCCTGCCGGCTGGAGCGCGCGGCCATGCGGATCGCGGCGCGCCTGATCCCCGCCGCCGGCCCCGAGCCGATGCGCCTGATCGCGTCCGGCGAGGGCGAGGCCTATCACCGCGCCGTCGTGCGGGTGCTGAAGGCCGAGGCGCTGCGAGAACTGACGGTTCGCGCCCAGGGGCTGGCGGCGCGCCTGGGCCAGCCCGCCCCTGAGGTCGCCGTCGCCGACGCGCGCACCCGCTGGGGGTCCTGCCGGGGGGCGAGCGGCGGCCGCCCGGCCCTGATCCGCTTCAGCTGGCGGCTGATCCTGGCCCCTGAGGCCGTGCTCCAGTACGTGGCCGCCCACGAATGCGCCCACCTGGTGGAGGCCAACCACGGCCCGCGGTTCTGGGCGCTGTGCGCGCGGCTCTATGGCGATGCGGCGCCCGCGCGGCGCTGGCTCGCGGCGCACGGCCGCGATCTGCACGCGATCCAGGCCTGAGCCCGGCGGGTCAGCCCGCCTTGCCCCGGGTCGGGGCCGCCTCGGAGGTCGTGTCTGGGGTCGTGTCTGGGCTCGTCTCTGGGGTCGCGTCCGGGCCGCGGCGGAGCGCGGGGACACGCACCTGGCCGTCACGCCCGACAGGTCGAGGCTGACCACCTTCCAGGTGAAGAACCCGCGCCGGAGCAGCTTAAGGCTGACGCTCGACCCCGGGCAGAGCCGGTTGCCGATCACCGCCTGGAACTGGTCCAGGTCGTCCTGCATGTAGCCGATCCGCTGGATGGCGGGCTGGCCGGGCGCGTTGCGGTCGGTGACGCGCTCGCTCTTGAGCGGCCCGGACCAGTGCGGCGGGCGCGCGGTCTTCAGCATCCAGGTCACGCCCTCCGGGGTCACCAGCGTGTCGACCGCCTTGGGCACGAAGAGGGGCGCCACGAACATCCCGAGCTGGTCCAGCAGCGACTTGGGCTTTTTCCGCTCGCGCGTCAGCTGCCGCTGCAGGATAGCCTCCAGCTGGGGCGAGAGGCTGGAGCGCACGGCCGGGAAGTCGACCGCCTGGGCGATCGCGCCGGCGTCGCCAGCCTTGGCCGCCTGGGTCAGGCGCCAGACGGCGTAGAACGGCGAGCCGAGGTAGAGCACGCCCAGCGCGATCGCCACGATCAGCAGAAAGCCCAGGAAGCGTCCCATGCGGCAGGTCCCCTCGCGCCGGCGTCCCCTCCGCCCGCGCTTCTCCAAGCTTAGCGCATTTTCGACCGGCGTGAACGCCTGAGCGTGTGCGCGCCCCGTGCGCCGCAATTTCGTCACCGCCGTCGCCGATCCCGCGAGCCTGAGCAGGCGCGCGGCCTGAATCGGCGCTATGAGGACCCCTCGCGGCGGCCGGTGGCCCGCCTGCCAAGGGAGCATCGAGCTTGCAGACCGACGTCGCCGCCCCCGCTCTGACCCCGCACAGCTTCGGCCTGATCGCCACCTTCCTGCACGCGGACTGGGTGTTCCGCGCCGTGCTGATCGTGCTGGCCCTGGGCTCGCTCTGGTCGTGGGGCGTGATCATCGACAAGGCCGTGCGCTTCGCCTCGTGGAAGCGGCAGGCCGCGCGCTTCGAAGACGCCGTGGGCTCGGGCCGACCGCTGGATGAGGTGGCGGCCCAGGCCGGCGACAACCCGCGCCATGCCCTCCCGCGCATGCTGCAGGCGGCCCTGGCGGAGTGGCGGGCCGCCCGCGGAACGCTGAGCGAGACCCAGGGCGCGCTGCTCCTGCAGCGGATCGACCGGGCGCTGGACTCCATGATCGCGCGGGAGAGCCAGCGGGCGGAGGAGGGGCTGGGCACGCTGGCCATCGTCGCCACCGCCTCGCCGTTCGTGGGCCTGTTCGGCACCGTCTGGGGCATCATGACCGCCTTCCAGGCCATCGCGGTCCAGCGCAACACCAACCTGAGCGTGGTCGCGCCCTCGATCGCAGAGGCGCTCTTCGCCACCGCCGTGGGCCTGGCCGCGGCCATCCCGGCCTATGTCGCCTACAACAAGTTCTCCACCGACGCGGGGCGGTTCGCCGCCCGGCTGGAAAGCTTCGCCGACGACCTCGCCGCCGCGGTCGCCCGCCGCCTCGGCGCGGGCCAGGGCTGAGCCGTGGCGCTCTCCGCCAACGGCCTGGCCGGGGGAGGCCGTCGCGGCCGGCGGCGGCGGGGTCGCCGCGCGCCCCTGTCGGAGATCAACGTCACGCCGATGGTGGACGTGATGCTGGTGCTCCTGATCATCTTCATGGTGTCCGCCCCGCTGCTCACGGCCGGGGTGCCCGTCGATCTCCCCAAGACCGAGGCGCAGGCGCTGAACGCGCCCACCCAGCCCCTGACCGTCTCGATCCGGCGGGACGGGCGGGTCTATGTCCAGGAGGACGAGGTCGGCCTCGACGGGCTGATCGCCCGCCTGCGTGCGGCGCCCGGGCCGCAGGACGGAGCCGGGGCGGGGGCGAGCCCGGGCGCGCCCCGGCCGATTTTCGTCCGCGCCGACGGCGGCGCGCCCTATGCCCGGGTGGCCCAGGTGATGGCGCGGCTCTCCACCCACGGCTTCACCCAGATCAACCTGGTGACCGACACCGGCGGGGCGAGCGAGGGGCCGCCGGAGGGGAGCGCGCGCCCATGACGGGGGCGGGTCCAGGCGGCGGGCGCTGGCCGGCGGTCCTGGCCTCGCTCGCCCTGCACGCCGGCGTCTTCGCCTTGCTGGTCGCGTCCTGGGACACGGGACGCAGGCTGCAGGCGCCGCCGCCCGCCGTGCCCGTCTCGCTGGTGGCCACGGGCCCGACGCCGGACGTGCGCGCGGCGGTGAAGGCCGAGGCGGCGCAGACCTCGCAGACGCCGGAGCCGCAGGCCCAGGCGCCGCCGCAGCCCCTGCCGCCTGCGCCGCAGCCCAGGCCTGAGCCCTCGCCGCCCAGGGCCGCGCCCCGCCGCCCGCCCCCGCCAAGCCGCGCCTTCGCCCGCGCCCAAGCCGCGGCCCCGCCCGAGGCCGACCTGAACCTGGACCAGCTGGCCTCCTCCCTGCCCAAGCCGAGCAGGGCCGCGGCCCGGCCGGCCAAGCCCTCGCTCGATCCCGACGCGCTCGTGGCCGACCTCGCGCCCCGCGCCTCCGGCCCGACCCGCGCCGCCGCCGCCAGGGCCCGCCCGGCGGAGACCGACGTGCAGGCGCGCCCGGCGGTCGGCGCCGCCCGCGCCGTCGTCGGCTCCGCGCTCGGCGCCATCGGCGCGCGGCTGGAGCGGCTCTGGAACCCCAACTGCGGGGTCGAGGGCGCGGCGCGCGTCAAGGTGCGCATTCAGATGGTGCTGAGCCCCGACGGGCGCCTGGCGCAGACTCCGCGGGTGCTGGGCGACAACGCCGATCCCGTCTGGCAGGCGGCGGCGCAGCGCGCCCTGACGGCCGTCGCTCGCGGCCAGCCCTATTTCGAGCTGCCGCGCGACCAGGCCGAGACCTGGGCCGGCAAGCCGATCCCGGTCAACTTCGACGCCGAGAAGGCGTGCTCCAGCCGATGACGAGCTCCATGCGCTTGCCCCCCGCCTCCGCCCCAGCCTTCGCCTTCACCCCAGCCTCCGCCCCAGTTTTCGCCCTCGTGCTCGCGCTGGGTCTGGCGGCCGTCCTGCCGGGCGCGAGCCTGGCCCAGACGCCGCCCGCCCAAAGCGCGCCCGCCCCTGCGGCGTCGAACGCGCTGGAGGTCAATGTCGACCGGGGCGTGGTCGCGCCCTTGCCGATCGCCGTTCCGCCGTTCCTGGGCAAGGAGGTCGGGGCGGACATCGCCCGGGTGATCGCTGCGGACCTGCAGCGCTCGGGCTACTTCCGCCCGGTGAACGCGTCTTCGCTGGACGCCCAGATCACCGACGCCAACGTGCCGCCGCGCTTCGCCGACTGGCGGGGCGCCGGCGCCCAGGCGCTGGTCACCGGCCAGGTGGTCGCCGACACGGACGGCCATCTGCGCGTGGATTTCCGGCTCTGGGACGTGTTCAACGAGCAGCAGCTGGTCGGCTACCAGTTCTCCGCGTCGGCCGACAGCTGGCGGCGCGTGGCGCACAAGATCGCCGACATGATCTATAAGCGCCTGACCGGCGAAGACGGCTATTTCGACACGCGGATCGTCTTCGTCTCGGAGAGCGGCCCGAGGGCGCACCGCACCAAGCGCCTGGCCATCATGGACCAGGACGGCGCGAATCCGAGCTTCCTGACCGACGGGCCGGAGCTCGTCATGACGCCCCGCATCTCGCCGAACGGCCAGGAGATCACCTATGTCGCGCTGAGCCGGGAGTCCGCGCGGGTTTGGCTGTTCAACCTGCGCACCAACCGCAAGGAGGTGCTGGGCGACTTCCCCGGCATGGTGTTCGCCCCGCGCTTCTCGCCGGATGGCGGCAAGGTGGCCTTCTCGGTCGACCGCAATGGCAACAGCGACATCTTCCTCATGGACCTGAGGAGCCGCCAGACCCGCCGCCTGACCACCGATCCGGGCATCGACACCTCGCCGTCGTTTTCGCCCGACGGTTCCAAGATCGTGTTCAACTCCGACCGCGGCGGCTCGCCTCAGCTCTACGTCATGGACGCGGACGGCTCTGGCGTGCGGCGGATCTCCTTCGGGGAGGGGCGCTACACGACCCCGGTATGGAGCCCCAAGGGCGACCTGATCGCCTTCACAAAGCAGACGGGGGGGCAATTCCATATCGGCGTCATGCGCCCGGACGGCTCCGACGAGCGCCTGCTCACCGACAGCTACCTCGACGAGGCGCCGAGCTGGGCGCCCAACGGGCGGGTGATCGTCTTCTCGCGGGAGACCCGGGGCGGCGGCGCGCGTCTCTACACCGTCGACGTCTCGGGCCGGAACCTGCAGCCCGCGCCCTACAGCGCCGGCGCCACCGACCCGGCCTGGTCGCCGCTCCTGAAGTGAGGCGCATATGGCCAAGCCGCTGAGCGCGACGTATATCGCATAACGACCTGCGCGAGAGGAGACCCACGATGCGCAACCTGACCCGCCTCGCCCTGACCGCCGCCGCCGCCGCCGCGCTCGCCGCCTGCGCCAGCCACAAGCCGCCGCCGCCGGTCGCGCCCACCGCGCCGCCGCCGCCGGCCGACACCGGGGCGCCGCCGCCGCCGCCGCCCGTCGCTGCGCGCCCGACGGGGCCGCTGCCGGGCACCGAGCAGGACTTCGTTGTCAATGTCGGCGACCGGGTCTACTTCGACTTCGACCAGTACACCCTGCGCGACGAGGGCCGCCGGGTGCTCGACGCCCAGGCCGCCTGGCTGCAACGGTATCCGAGCGTGACCGTGCGCATCGAAGGCAACGCCGACGAGCGCGGCACGCGGGAGTACAATTTCGCCCTGGGCGCTCGCCGGGCCGAGGCGGTGCGCACCTATCTGATCGACCACGGGGTCGCCGCAGGCCGCATCACGACCATCTCCTACGGCAAGGAGCGGCCCATTGCGGAGGGCGAGACCGAAGAGGCCTTCGCCAAGAACCGCAACGCCCACACCGCCATCACGGGCGGCGTGCGCTGAGCCCCGGAGCGGCGCGCCGGCCCTGACGATGTCGGCGCGTCGCATTTCCGGCGCGAGATTGTGGCCGAAACGACACAAAGCGACCCAAACCGTGTCGCGCCTTGCGATGTCGCATTGAGCGCGAGGCGCCGTTTTCCTAATCCTGCTGGCTTAGAGGCTCTTAAGCCTTAGTCAGGGGATAACCATGGAACGCTCAGGAAGCCGCTCGCGGCTGATGACCACGACCGTGCTGGCCGGCGTCGTCGCGCTGGCCGCCGGACACGCCGCCTTCGCACAGTCGACGACCGCGTCCAGCACGACCGCCACCGACAACAAGACCGTCGAGGCGATCACCGTCACGGGCAGCCGCATCAAGCGCAGCGACTTCACCTCGGCCGACCCGATCACGGTCGTGACCTCCGACCAGGCCAAGCTCCAGGGCATAGCCAGCGTCGGCGAACTGCTGCAGCAGCAAGCGATCGCGGTCAGCACCTTCCAGACCAACACCGAGCTGACGGGCTACGTCGTCGTCGGGGGGCCGGGGGCCAAGACCCTCAGCCTGCGGGGCCTGGGCGCCCAGCGCACCCTCATTCTGATCGACGGCCGCCGGGTCGGGCCTGCGGGCACCCGGGGGCAGGTCGGTCCCGTGGACCTGACCACCGTTCCGGAATCGATCATTGACCGGGTCGAAGTGCTGAAGGACGGCGCGTCTTCGCTCTACGGCTCCGACGCCGTCGGCGGCGTGCTGAACATCATCACCCGGCGCAACACCAAGGGCGGCGAGTTCCAGGTCAACGCCACCGATTCCGAGCACGGCGGCGGGAACAACTACCTGGTGAGCGGAACCTACGGTCAGCGCTTTGACCGGGGCTACTTCAACGTCGCCGCCGAGTACTTCAGCCAGGAGCCGCTCCGGGTCAGGGACCGCGCCTATCTGAACTGCTCCGACGACTATCTGTTCGATCCGACGACGGGCAAGCGGGTCGATTTCGGCGCCGTCGGGCCCAACGAAGGCCATCCCTACAAGTGCTACAACGCTGTGCAGAACGTCATTCTGACGCAGTTCGTGGCGCCCAACGCGATCAATGGCAGGCCGCAAGCCTACCAGCTCTACGTCCAGTACCGCAACCCGTCGGTGACCTATCCGACGGCGGCGCAGGGCAACAACACGCCCGCCACGATCGCGGGACAGTTCGCGATCCAGGCGCGCGCCGGGTTCCCTGCGACTTACCCCTACGGCAATTTCACCTCGCCGACCTATGACCAGATCAGCGCCCTGTCGCCGGAGAAGCACTACTCCGCGTTCTTCAACGGCGGCTATGACCTGACCCCGGATGTCCAGCTCTACACCCAGGTGCAGTTTAACCAGCGCGTCTCCGAGCAGGAAGGCGCGCGCCAGTTCTTCCCGAGCCTCTCGTCCACGTATCGGGCTGCAAATCCCAACAACATCTTCTTCGGAACGGGCGTTACGCCGATCTATCCGGTGATCGCCCTGCCGTCCAACAACTATCAGACCGTGAACTACACCCGCGCGGTCGTCGGTGCGAAGGGCAAGTTCCGCGACCTGGGATGGTTCGATCGTTTCAACTTCGACGTCTTCGCGTCTTACACCCAGTCCAACGCCCACTATAAGCAGGACATCATCTACGCCGACCGGGTGAACGCCACCACCACCTTCGCCACGGGCTGCTCGCCGAACGGAGTCAGCAACACCGGCGCTGTGAATGTGTCGAACTACAACTGTAGCGACCTCCCCGCGAGCGGCATTCCCTACCTCAGCCAGCGCATTCTCCAGGGCGGCTTCACACCGCAGGAAAGCGCCTTCTTGTTCGGGCGCGAGGGCGGCCACACCATCTACGACCAATGGTACGTGGACGGCAGCATCACCGGCGACCTGCTCCAGGTTCCGGCGGGCACGGTCTCCATCGCCCTGGGCGGCCAGTGGCGGACGGAGTCGATCGACGATAACCCGGACCGCGACCTGGCGCAGAACAATCTGTGGGGCCAGACGAGCGCCGGCCGCACCAAGGGCACGGACTCGGTGAAGGAGCTCTATGGCGAGCTCTACATCCCGATCCTGAAGAACCTCACGGGCGTGAAGTCCCTGGACCTCGACATCTCGGGCCGCACCAGCACCTATGACTCCTACGGCTCCAACCACACCTACAAGGCCAATCTGAACTGGCAGATCATTCCCGACATCCGCCTGCGTGGGACGATCGGGACCTCGTTCCGCGCGCCGGCGCTGTACGAACAGTTCCTCGCCAACCAGACCGCCTTCACGGGTCAGACGAACATCGACCCCTGCATCAACTATGCAGCCAGCACCAACGCCACGCTGCAGAAGAACTGCGCGGCAGCCGGCATTGCCCCGAACTACACGGGGGCTGGACCGAGCGCACTCGTCATCACGGGCGGCGGCAGGGGCGTGCTCAGCGCCGAGACCTCGACCACCAAGACGGTGGGTATCGTCCTGACGCCGAAGTTCATCAGCCAATGGGCCGATGTGAACGTCGCGGTCGACTACTATCAGGCCGAAATCCACAACGAAGTGGCTCAGTTCGGCGCTGGGAACATCCTGAACCAGTGCTACACGCGACCCGACTATCCGAACAACCCGTACTGCAAGCTGTTCACCCGGGACACTGATCCGACGTCCCCGACGTATCAGAACGTCCTGACGGTCAATAACAGCTACCTCAACCTTGCCAACCAGATCGCCCGCGGCATCAGCGCGACGATCAATATCTCCCACAACTTCGGCGAGCGCTGGGGTCGGGCGAGCTTCTACGGAAGCGCTGAGTGGCGTCTGAAGAACACCACTCAGATCCTGAAGTCGGTCGCCCCGACCGACTATCTCGGCACGACCTACAACTACGGCGGGCCGGACTTCAGCGCCAATACCGCCGTGTCATGGGAGCGCGGGCCGATCCTCGTGACCCTGACGTCGCTGTTCATCGGCAAGGGGTCGGACACGGAGGTGTTCGGTCAGGACGTGTACAACTCCACACGCTATGCCGACATTCCCAACGGGGTCTGCCCGGTCGTGAACGGCGCCGGGACGAGCACGGCGAGCTGCGCGACGCCGGTCTACTACAAGCAGTACAACAACTTCCGCGGCTATCACGACCTGTCTGTGCGCTACCGCTTCCTCAAGCATGACGCCGACGTGATCTTCGGCGTGCGGAACCTCTTCGACGAGCCGCCCCCGAAGTCCTCCACCGGCCAGTTCCGCCGTGGCGAGGCGGATCTGAACGTCTACGACTTGATCGGCCGCCGCTACTTCGTGAACATCACCAAGCGGTTCCAGTAATCCTGGGACGGGGCGGGCTCGCGCCCGCTCCGGGCCAGGCCAAAAACGGGGAGAGCGCCGCGGGCGACCGCGGCGCTCGCTTCGTTTGCGGCGTCAGGCGGCCTTGAGCGCGTCGGGCACGCGGCCGCCGTTCTCCTGCAGCTTCTGCATGACGGCGCGATGCAGGGCGATGTTCTCCTCCGCACTGCCGTCGGCGGCGACGTGCACGCCGAGCTCGTCGGCCAGCGACTTCCTGGGCTGCAGGCTGGAGTCCAGGCCCAGCAGCTTCAGCAGGTCCACGATGGAGCTCTGGTAGTTGCCCCCGCCGTCCGGCGCGTCCTGCGCCATCGCCTGCAGCACCGCGCCGACATCGACGCTCTGGTCAGGCGCGCTATGGTCAGGCTGGAGCTGGGACGGCGGCGCGGCTGCGGGCTGAGCTTGGGCCTGGGCTTGCGGCGGGGCGGCGGCCGTAGCGGGGGCCGAAGCGGACGCCGGAGCCGCCCCCTGGGCCGCCGGGTGGTGGAAAATCTTGGACATGATCTGGCCGAACAGGCTCATCGTCGGGTTCTCCTCTGGTGAGACGCCCGCATGAACCGCCCAACGCCGGGTTTGTGCCGCCCGGCAGGGCTCAGTCCGAAAGGTCGCGCCAGGCCGGGGGGCCGCCCGGCCACGCCTCGGCCGCATGCACGCCCCGCGCGACCGCGCGCGCCAGGCAGGCGGCGGCGTGCTCGCCCAGCACGCTGAGGCTGAAGGCCCAGGGCTCCGCCAGCGGGCGGCGGCCGGTGGCCAGGGCGAAGACCACGTCGCCGTCGAACAGGGTGTGCACCGGACGGATCGCGCGGGCGAGGCCGTCCTGCGCCATCACCGCCAGCCGCCGCGCCTGGGCGGGGCTGAGGGCGACGTCGGTGGCGACCACGGCGATGCAGGTGTTCTCGCGCGGGGCGGAATCGGCCTTGGCGCGCCCGAAGTCGTGCGCCGGCGCGCGCCGGGACGGGTCGGGGGCGAGCGCGCCGAACTCCTCGCCGATCTCGAACGGCCAGGCCCAGAAAGCGCGCTGGCCGGGCAGGGTGACCGAGCCGAAGCTGTTGACGCAGGCCAGGGCGCCCACCGTGCCGAGCGCCGGATCGTGCAGGCTGGCCGAGCCCGCGCCCCCCTGCAGCGTCCCCGCCATGGCGCCTGCGCCCGCGCCGGCCCGGCCGAGCGCAAAGGCCTTGCCCGCGTCCGCCAGCGCCGCGGCTCCGAGCTGCGGATAGGGCGAGCGGGCGCCCCAGCTCTTGTCGCCGCCATTGGCGAGGTCGAACAGGATGGCGGCCGGCACGATGGGCGCGGTATGCTCGGCGTTGCGGAACGCGACGCCTCGGCCTTGGGCGGCGAGCGCTGCTACGACGCTGTCGGCCGCCGCCAGTCCGTGCACCGAGCCCCCGAAAGAACGACGGCGTCCACCGCCTCGACCAGCGCGTCGGCGGCCAAGAGATCGGTCTCCCGCGTGCCGGGGGCGCCGCCGCGGACGTCCACCGCCGCGACCGCGGGGGTCTCGGCCAGCACGACGGTGACGCCGGTGCGGATGCGCGCGTCCTGCGCCTGGCCGACGGCGATCCCCGCCACATCGGTGATCAGGTTGCGCGGGCCGGGGCGGAGGGGCGAGCTCACAAGACCAGGTCCGCAGTGACCGGCGCGTGATCGGAGGGCCTCTCCCAGGCGCGGACCGGGTCATGGATGCGCGCCATGACCGCGCCCTGCCGCCGGGCGGCGATCTCCAGCCCCGGCGAGGCCCACAGGTGATCCAGCCGCAGGCCGCGGTTGGACGCCCGAAAGTCCGCGGCGCGATAGCTCCACCAGCTGAACAGCTTCTCCGGGTCCGGCACGGCGGCGCGCACCAGGTCCACGAAGCCCAGCGCGTCCTTGAGCCGCGCCATGGCCTGAATCTCCACCGGCGTGTGGCTGACGATCCTGGACATGTAGCGGTGGTTCCAGACGTCGTGCTCGCCGGGCGCGACGTTCAGGTCGCCGGCGATCAGGATCGGCGCCTTGGGATCCCGCGCCGCCATGCGCGCGGTCAGGCGCTCGAAGAAGTCGAGCTTGTGGTCGAACTTCGGGTTCGCCGCGCGGTCCGGGGTGTCGCCGCCTGCGGGGACATAGAAGTTGTGGATTTCCACGCCTTGCACCGAGATCCCGACGTGGCGGGCGTGCCCTTCGCGGCAGACGTGAAGCTCCGGCGCCGGCTCGAAGGGCAGGCGGGAGGCGATGGCCACGCCGTGCCAGCCCTTCTGCCCCCGGATCGCCAGGTGCGGCAGGCCCATCGCGGCGAAGGCCTCGCGCGGGAACTCGCCCTCCCGGCACTTGGTCTCCTGCAGGCAGAGCACGTCCGGCGCCTGCTCGGCGACGAAGCGCGCCACCTGCTCGGCGCGCAGACGGACGGAGTTGACGTTCCAGGTGCAGACGCGAAGACGCATGGCCCGCTCTTAACCCGCACCGTGCGGACGGGTGAAGCGGACAAAAAAGAGCCCGGCCGCGAGGGGGGTGCGACCGGGCTCCATGGGCTTGCAGCCGAGGCCGGGAGGGGATGAGTCCGGCACGGGCCGGATCGGGCGAGACCCGATCCAAAGCGTGGTCAAAATGCCACGCGCGAGCAAAATCGGCAAGCGAAATCGCGATCGCAACCGTCTGTGACCGACACGCAACATCTCGGGTTGCGATAGGGCTAGAGGCTCTGGCCGTCGTCGGCGGTGAACACGCTGCCGGTGATCCCGCGCGAGGCGTCGGAGCAGAGGTGCAGGACCAGGCCGTCGAGGTCGCTGTCCGCCATCAGCCGGCGGCGGGGGAAGCGGGCGATCTGGCGCTGGCCGCCCTCCGAGGCGAACCAGTCGGCGTTGATGTCGGTCTCGATATAGCCCGGGCAGAGGACGTTGACGTTGACGCCCCGGTTCGCCCACTCCCGCGCCAGGCTCTTGCCCAGCATGGCGACCGCGGCCTTGGACGCGCAATAGGCGGCCACGCCCGGCAGCACCGTGTGCGCCCCGATGGAGGCGATCAGCAGCACCCGCCCCCGCCCGCTCTCCCGCGCGCCGTGGGCGATCATGCGCCGCGCCCCCTCCCGCGCGGTCAGGAAGACGCCGGTCACGTTCACGTCCAGGATGCGCCGGAAGTCCTCCACCGGCAGGTCCGTCGCCAGGCCCTCCAGGTTCATGCCGGCGTTGGCGATGACGGTGTCGATCGGGCCAAGGGCGGCCTCGGCGGCGTCGTAGGCGGCGAGCGTCGAGGCCTCGTCCGCCACATCCAGCGGCACGGCGCAGGCGCGCCCGCCCCGCCGGCCGATCGCCTCCGCCGCCGCCTGCAACCGGTCGGTGCGCCGCGCCGCCAGGGCCACCGCCGCGCCCGCGGCTGAGCAGACCTCGGCGAAGTGGCGGCCCAGGCCCGAGGAGGCGCCGGTGATCAGGACGGTGCGTCCGGTGAGGTCGGTCATTGGCAAGCGGGCTCCGGCGGCGGTATCGGCTCACGCCTAACCTTCGCAGGCCGCTCCGCGCAAATGAACCTCGCCCGCTTTCCCCGCCGCCGCTACACCCCCGCGCCCACCCCGCTCCAGCCCCTGCCGCGCCTGAGCGCCGCCCTGGGCGGGCCTGAGATCTGGATCAAGCGCGACGACCTTACCGGGCTCACGGGCGGCGGCAACAAGACCCGCAAGCTGGAGTTCCTGGTCGCCGACGCCCTGGCGCAAGGCGCGGACACCCTGATCACGGTCGGCGCGCCGCAGTCGAACCATTGCCGCCTGACCCTGGCCGCCGCCGTGCGCGAGGGTCTGGCCTGCCGGCTGCTGATCGAGGAGCGGGTGCCGGGGACCTACGATCCGCAGGCGAGCGGCAACAACTTCCTCTTCGACCTCTTAGGCGTGGAGCAGGTGCGCGTCGCGCCCCTCGGCGCGGACCTCGGGGCCGAGATGCAGGCCATGGCCGCAGAGGTCGCGGCGGAGGGGCGGCGCGCCTACGTCATCCCCGGGGGCGGGTCCAATGCGCTGGGCGCGCTGGGCTATGCGGCCTGCGCCCAGGAGCTGATGGCCCAGAGCTTCGAGCAGGGCGCAGCCTTCAGCCGCGTGGTGGTCGCAAGCGGCAGCGCCGGCACCCATGCGGGCGTGCTGGCCGGGCTGCAGGCGCTGAGCGCCGGCCTCCCCGTCACCGGCGTCAACGTCCGCCGGCCTCGCGCGGAGCAGGAGGGCAATGTCCACAGGCTGGCCGTGGAGACCGCGGCCCTGCTGGGCGCCCCGCCTCCGCCGCGCGACGCCGTGGTCTGCCGCGACGAGTGGGTCGGCGGCGGCTATTCCATCCCGACGGACAGCATGGTGGAGGCGGTGCGGATGCTGGCTGCGCTCGAAGGCGTGCTGCTCGATCCCGTCTACACCGGCAAGGCCATGGCGGGGCTGATCGGCATGGCGCGCTCCGGCGAGATCGCGTCCGGCGAGCGGGTCGTCTTCCTGCACACGGGCGGGTGGCCGGCGCTGTTCGCCTACGAGGGCGTGCTTCGGGCCGGGGGCGCGGCGTGAAGACGGTGGGCGTCCTGGGCGGCATGGGCCCGGCTGCGACGGTCGACTTCCTGGGCGCGCTGCTCGCCGCGACGCCCGCCCGGCGCGAGCAGGACCACCTGCGCCTGCTGGTCGACTGCAACCCGCGGGTGCCCGACCGCAACGCCGCCGCCGCGGGGCGGGCGAGCGGCCCGGCGCGGTGCTGGCTGAGATGGCGCGGGGGCTCCAGCGCCAGGGGGCGGAGCTGCTGGTCATGCCCTGCAACGCCGCCCACGCCTATCGCGCAGACATCCAGGGCGCGGTGGACGTGCCGTTCCTCAGCATGATCGAGGCGACGGTGATGGAGATCGCCGCGCGTCTGCCCCCCGGCGCGCCGGTCGGGATCATCGCTGCGGACGGCTGCCTGGCGGAGGATCTCTACCAGTCCGCCCTGACCCGGGCCGGGTTCACGCCCCTCCTGCCCGAGCCGGACGCCCAGGCGCGCTTCATGGCCGCGCTCTACCGCATCAAGGCCGGCGATCTCGGGAAAGAGGTCCGCGCCGAGGTGCGCGGGATCGGCGAGCAGCTCTTGGGGAGGGGCGCCCGAGGCGTTGTTGCGGGGTGCACGGAGGTTCCGCTGGTGCTGAAGGACGCAGACCTGGCCGCGCCCCTGTTCAGCTCCACCGCCGCGCTGGTGCGTGCGACCCTGAAGGCGGCGCTCTAGCCACCCGCCGACCGCCGCCTTATGACAGCGACGCCATAGGGAACGGACCACAAGAACCATGCGCCACCTGCTCGCCGCCGCCAGCGTCTTCGCCCTCGGTCTGGCCACGACCGCCCATGCCGACGAGGGCATGTGGACCTTCGACAACTTCCCGATCGCCAAGGTCAATCGCACCCTCGGGACGCATATCGACCAGGCCTGGCTCGACCACGTGCGCGGCGCCGCGGTGCGCCTGTCGACGGGCTGCTCCGCCTCGGTGGTGACCGGCGAGGGGCTGGTGCTGACCAACCACCATTGCGTGCGCGACTGCGCTCAGGACCTGTCCACCGCCCAGACCGACTACATCAAGGACGGCTTCTCCGCCGCCCGGCGGGAGGAGGAGCGCCTGTGTCCCGGCATGCAGGCGGAAATCCTGACCTCGATCAGCGACGTCACGCCCAAGGTCCTGGCGGCGGGGGCGGGCAAGACCGGCCTCGATTTCGTCAAGGCGACCGACGCCGTCGCCTCCGAGATCGAGAAGAGCGCCTGCGCCGGCAAGGAAGCCCAGTATCGCTGCCAGGTGATCAACCTGTACCAGGGCGGTCAGTACAAGCTTTACACCTATCGCAAGTACTCCGACGTTCGCCTGGTGTTTGCGCCGGAAGAGCAGATGGCCTTCTTCGGCGGCGATCCGGACAACTTCAATTTCCCGCGCTACGACATCGATTTCTCGTTCGTGCGTCTTTACGAGAACGGCAAGCCGGTGGCCACGCCGGAACACCTCGTCTGGAACCCCGCCCCGCCGCGGGCGGGCGAGCCGGTGTTTGTGGCCGGCAACCCGGGCTCCACGGACCGCCTACTGACCGCCGACCAGCTCGAGACCCTGCGCGACCTGAGCCTGCCGGAGACGCTGATCCAGTACTCCGAGCTGCGCGGGCGGCTGATCCGCTTCGGCGAGGAGTCGCCTGAGCACCGGCGCACGGCGGAGACGCGCCTGTTCGGCATCGAGAACAGCTTCAAGGCGCTGCACGGCGAAGAGCAGACTCTGGCCGACCCGCCGTTCATCGAAGCGAAGCGCCGGGCCGACGCCCAGCTCCGCGCCCGCGTCCTGGCCAATCCGCGCCTGAAGGCGGAGATCGGCGACCCCTGGGCCGAGGTGGCCAAGACCCAGGCCGATCAGGCCGCGCTCTACCTGCCCTACACCTTCACCGAGTCCCGCGCCGGCTATGGATCGCGCCTCTTTTCGTACGCGCGCACCATCGTGCGCGGCGCGGTGGAGCGGGCCAAGCCCGCCGGCGACCGCCTGCCGGAGTTCGCCGAGAGCCGCCTGCCCCTGGTCCAGAAAAACCTGCTGGACGACAAGCCGGTCTACCGCGACCTCGAACAGCTGCAGCTGGAGTTCTGGCTGACAAAGCTGCGCGAGAACCTGACCGCCGACGCCCCCGAGATGCGGACCTTCCTGGGCAAGGACTCGCCTGAGCAACTGTCCGAGCGGCTGGCGGCCTCGCGCCTGGGCGACGCGGCCGTGCGCCGCCAGCTCTGGGAGGGCGGGTTGAAGGCGGTGCAGGCCTCCGACGACCCCATGATCCGCTACGTGCTGGCCACCGACCCGGCGGCCCGCGAAATCCGCCGTCAGTGGGAGGCCCGCGTCGTGGGGCCCACCTCGCGCGCAGAACAGCGGATCGCCAAGGCGCGCTTCGCCGTCTTCGGGTCGAACACCTATCCGGACGCGACCTTCTCGCTGCGCCTCAGCTACGGCAAGGTCGCCGGCTGGACCTATCGCGGCCAGACGGCGCCGCCGTTCACCTACTTCAAGGGGCTCTATGAGCGCGCCACGGGCCAGTACCCGTTCGAGCTCGCGCCCAAGTGGGTCGCCGCCCAATCGAAGCTCAATCCGAACACCGTGTTCGACATCTCCACCGACAACGACATCATCGGCGGCAATTCCGGCTCGCCCCTGATCAATGCGCAGGGCCAGGTGATCGGGGCCATCTTCGACGGCAACATCCACAGCCTCGGCGGCGCCTACGCCTTCGACCCGGCGGTGAATCGGTCGGTCGCGGTGTCCACCGCCGCGATCACCGAGGCGCTGGACAAGGTCTGGGGCAACCGCGCCCTGGTGGCGGAGCTGACCTCCAAGTGAGGCCGGGCGTGATCCGCCCCATGGCCAGGGCCGGGTCCACGGTGTTGCGCGGATCGTCGATCGTGCCGTGCTCGTAGATGTGCAGGGTCGCGACATCGAGGTCGGGGTGACGCAGGAGCGGCGCCTTCAGCTCAAGGTGCGGCCGCCATCCGATTTCGGGCCCGAAGAGCGAGACGGTCTGCAGGTGCGACCGGCCGTGCACGCGCTGCTCCACCTCCCGCACGTGCTGCGACAGGTCCGCGATGAACTCCGGGAAAACATCGGCTGTGTCTTCAGCGTGGCCTGGATGGATCTCGTTCCAGAGATCCCGGGCGAAGAGCGCGCCTGAGCCGCCCCACCGCTCGGCCGCGAAGCCGAGGCGCGCCTTGATCGCCGCCCGCGCGCCCGAATCGAGCAGCATGCGCGAGGGCCGATCCAGCGGGCCGCCCCGCGCCGCATTGTACGGATGCCGATCCCACTTCAGCCAGGTCCGGAAGGTGTCGAAGGGTGTGAGCAGCAGGCGCAGGTCGGTGCGCTCGCACGGGGCGAAGAGGTCGTCCCAGAGCTGCACCAGCTTGGGGTTGCGGCCCGCACGTCATGGACGGCGGCGGGCGGACTCTCGGCGTCGTACATGCGGGTGATCCAGGAACTCGGGTCGCCCTGAAACGCGGATCCGCGCGGGCAAATCCAGGGCAGCCTGCCGAAACTCAGCCCCGGCCGCGATAGGGCGCAACGCCCTGGTCGGGCAGCCACAGGCCGTCCGGCGCTGGTCCCGTCTGCCAGAAGACGTCGATGGGGATGCCGCCGCGGGGATACCAGTAGCCCCCGATGCGCAGCCACGCCGGCGCGATCGTGCGCGCAAGCGTCTTGCCGATCTCCACGGTGCAGTCCTCGTGGAAGGCGCCGTGGTTGCGGAAGGCGCCGAGGTAGAGCTTCAGCGACTTGCTCTCCACCAGCCACTCGCCCGGGGCGTAGTCGATGACCAGGTGGGCGAAATCCGGCTGGCCGGTCAGGGGGCAGAGCGAGGTGAACTCCGGCGCCGCGAAGCGGACGGCGTAGAGCGTGCCCGCGTGCGGGTTTGGCACGCGCTCCAGCCTGGCGTCGGCGGGCGAGGCGGGCAGCCGGCTCTCGCGCCCGAGTTGGGTGAGGCCGGAAACGTCGGTGCTCATGCCGGTCCAGATAGCGCATTGGCGCCGGCGCGCTATAGCTAGCCGTCTCGTGTCGAGAGAGAGAGGCCCCATGCAGGACCTGGACGGATTCGTCGTCGTGGTGACCGGCGGCTCAAGCGGCCTTGGCCAGGCGATCGCGGTGGAGACCGCGCGGCGGGGCGCTCGCGCCGTGGTGATCGCCTATGTCTCCAGCCGAGAGGGCGCTGAGGCCACGGCCGCCCAGGTGCGCGACGCCGGCGCGCAGGCCGTGCTGGCCCAAGGCGACGTCGCCGAAGACGCCGCCTGTCGCGCCATCGCCGAGGCCGCCGCGCCCTTCGGGCGCATCGACGCGCTGTTCAACAACGCCGGCATGACCAAGTTCGCGCCGGACCACTCCGACCTCGACACGGTGCAAGGCGAGGACTTTCTGCGGCTCTACAGCGTCAATGTGGTGGGCGCCTTCCAGATGGTGCGGGCGGCGCGGAGCCTGCTGGAAGCGGGCGAGCGGCCGGGCGCGGTCGTCATGACCTCGTCCATCGCCGGCGTCACCGGCATCGGCTCGTCGGTGCCCTATGCGGCGTCCAAGGGCGCGATGAACACTCTCACCCTGTCCCTGGCGCGGTCGCTGGCGCCCAAGATCAGGGTCAATGCGATCTGCCCGGGGTTCATCGACACGCCCTGGTTCGAGAAGGGGCCAAGCGCCAACTCGCTGGAGCGCCTGCGGCAGGGCGTGGCGGCCTCCACCCCCCTGAAGGTCGCGTCCAAGGCGGAGGACATCGCGGCCGCGGCGGTGTTCCTGGCCTCGCCCGCATCGCGCCACGTGACCGGGGAGACGCTGCTGGTGGATGCGGGAACCCACCTCGGCTTCGCCTCGCTGTCCATGCGCTGAGCTGAGGCCGGGGCGCCTAGAAAGCGGGCGCTCCGGAGCTTGGTCGCACAAGATCGCTCCAACACGGAGCAGGCCGGAGGCGATTTCGGGATCGAAACTTGCCGGCTCCGCCGGCCGCCGCTATGCCTGAAGCTCGCGCGACCTCTCCCGGTGCGCGCACACTGAGACGAAGGGGATCAGAGATGGCGACGTGGACGGGCGTAAGAACGAGCGCAGGCGGCGCCGCCGCCGCCGTCGCGATGCTGGGCGCGACCTCTGCTCTGGCCCAGGCGACGCCGGCCCCCTCGCCGAACCCGCCGCCGGCTCAGCCTGCGGGCAGCCCCGCCACGCCCCCGCCGCCGCCGCCGCGGCCCCTACCCCGACGCCGGACCTGCAGATCGTCTTCAACATCGGGGCCCAGACAGACTATTCCTTCCGCGGCATCAGCCAGACCAACCAGCGCGCCTCCGCCTTCGGCGGCGCTGACCTGACCTACAAGGGCCAGTACTACGCTGGCGTCTGGACCTCGAATGTCGATTTCACCGGCAACAGCAGCGCCGGTCCGGACGAGGAGGTCGATGTCTACGCCGGATGGCGGCCGACCTTTCAGGGCTACAACCTAGACTTCGGTGTGCAATACTATGGGTACGTCAACCAGCCGGCGCCTGGGGGGATAGATTATACAGAGGTCTATGCGAAGGGAAGCCGCAGCATCGGCCCGCTGACGCTGGGGCTCAGCTACTACTACGGGTTCAACTATGGCGGCACGGCCAAGGACGGCTACTACGTCGAGGGCAATGGGGCCTACACGATCAATCCCAAATGGACCGTGTCCGGCGCAGTCGGCTACCAGAAGCAGACGGACGCGTTCTACGGGGGCAAGAAGCAGGACTTCGACTATACGACGTGGAACCTCGGCGTAACCTACGCCATCACCGACAAGATCGCCCTCGACGTCCGCTACTGGGACACCGACGACCACAAGAAGATCGAGAGCTTCATGGGCCTGAGCGGGGTGGGCGACGCGCGCGTGATCGCGGGCGTCAAGGCGACGTTCCCGTAGCGCCCGTCCCGCCCGCCTCGCGGGTGATCCGCTCCGACAGCCGCGCCACCGCAAGGCCGAAGCTCGTAACGCGCCCTTCGTTCAGGATGGTGCGCCCGTCCGGCTGCAGATAGAGCCACTGCTCGATCCGGCCGCCGGGGACCTGGCGCGCGGGATAGGCGAGGTGGAACAGCAGCCCGCGCGCCTCCGCCTGCACCGGGCCGGTCGCGTCGGGGGTCAGGGTTCCCGACCAGCGGCCCTCGCCGTCCGCCTTGAGCCGCCACGTCCGCGTCGCGGTCTCGCCGTCCCGCCAGCGCACGGTCTGGTCCAGGCGCAGCGTCCCGTCAGGCTCGACCGTGCCCGAGCTCTCGACCTGGAACACGCGCGACGGCGCGCCGGCGGCGGTCTCCAGCACGCCCCAGGAGATCAGCCGGCCGGCGAACACCTGCTCGGGGCGAAACGCCGGACCCTGGCCGTCGAAGGCCGCCGGCGGCAGGGCCGGCAGGCATCCCGCAAGGGGGAGGGCGCAGAGCAGGGCGCGCGCCGCGCGCGCCGCCGGCCCCTCGCGGCCGTGGCGGGCGCGACCTTGACCGGCGCGCTCACAGCTGGGCGAGCAGGTAGTCGGCCGAGGAGACCCGGAATTCGCCGCCTTCCTCGACGTTGAGCTGCTCCACGCGGCCGTCGTTGACGATCATCGAATAGCGCTGGGAGCGAAGGCCCATGCCGAAGCGCGCGCCGTCGAACTCCAGCCCGATCGCCTTGGTGAAGTCGCCGTTGCCGTCGGCCAGCATCATGATCTCGTCGCCCACGCCCTGGTCCTTGGCCCAGGCGCCCATCACGAAGACGTCGTTGACGGACACGCAGGCGATGGCGTCCACGCCCTTGCCCTTCAGCGCGTCGGCCTTCTCCTTGAAGCCCGGCAGGTGCTTGGCCGAGCAGGTCGGCGTGAAGGCGCCCGGCACGGCGAAGAGGGCGACGCGCTTGCCTTTGAACACCTGGTCGCTGGACACCGGCTCGGGGCCATTCGCGCCCATGGTCATGAAGGTCGCCTGGGGCAGGGTATCGCCGACTTTGATGGTCATGGAACGGGCTCCGTCGCGTTGAAATCGGGCAGATCGGCGAGCGCTCGCCGCCGCCGCGGTTAAAGAGCGCGAACGGCTGGGGCGCAAGCGCGTTGATGCCTTTGACCTGTCATGCGGCGGGTCTAGAACGGACCTCGCTATGCAGGACAGCGAACACGGCTTCGACCTCGACGACGACGGCGAGTTCCTGAACGGGCAGCTCCTGATCGCCATGCCGGGGATTGAGGACCCGCGCTTTCAGCGCGCCGTCATCCTGATGTGCGCCCACACGCCTGAGCAGGCCATGGGGATCACGGTGAACCGACCGGTGGACGGGCTGATGGTGCCCGAACTGCTCGAGCGCCTGGGCATCGACATGCCGAGCCGTCCGCCCAACCACGCGGTGCTGGCCGGCGGCCCGGTCGAGCGGGAGCGCGGCTTCGTGGTGCACACCGACGACTTCATGACGGCGGAGTCCAGCCTCCCCATCATGGAGGGCCTGGCGCTGACCGCGACGCGCGAGGCGCTGGACGCCATGAGCGATATCCAGCGCCGCCCGCGCCAGAGCGTGCTGGCGCTTGGCTGCGCGCTCTGGACCCCCGGCCAGCTCGAGCAGGAAATCCGCGAGAACGTCTGGCTGGCCTGCGCTGCGGACGAGGCGCTCATCTTCGATGAAGACTACGACACCAAGTGGACCCGGGCGCTGGCCAAGATCGGCGTGGCGCCGGACCGTCTCGTGGCCCAGTCCGGCCAGGCCTGACCCCTGCCGCTGCGGCCCTCCTGCCAAGAAGAAAGAGGGGCGCTCCGGTCTCCCGAAGCGCCCCTCATCGTGTCCGGCCTGACGCCCTGTCGGGATGCGCCCTAGCTCGCGTGCGTCTCGGAGTGGATCACCGGCAGCTCGTTGAACTGGTGGAAGGGCGGCGGCGAGGGCAGGGTCCACTCCAGCGTCGTGGCGCCCTCGCCCCAGGGGTTCGCCTCGGCCTTGCGGCGACGGATGGCGGCCTCCAGGCACACGGCGAGGAAGAAGGCCATGCCGACGGCCATGATCGGATAGCCCCAGGACGACACCTTGTTCCAGAAGGTGAACGCTTCCGGATAGTCGACGTAGCGCCGCGGCATGCCCTGCAGCCCCAGGAAGTGCTGCGGCATGAAAATGACGTTGACGCCGACGAACATGAACCAGAAGTGCAGGCCGCCCAGCACGCCGTTGTACTTGACGCCCCACATTTTCTCGAACCAGTAGTACCAACCTGCGAAGATGGCGAACACTGCGCCCAGGCTCAGCACGTAGTGGAAGTGAGCCACCACGTAGTAGGTCCCGTGCAGCGAATAGTCGATTCCGGCGTTGGCCAGCACGACGCCGGTGACGCCGCCGATGGTGAACAGGAAGATGAAGCCGATCGCCCACAGCATGGGCACTTTGAACTCGATCGACCCGCCCCACATGGTCGCGATCCACGAGAAGATCTTCACCCCCGTGGGGACGGCGATGATCATGGTCGCGGCCACGAAATAGGCTTGTAGGTTCACGTTGATGCCGGTCGTGAACATGTGGTGCGCCCACACGACGAAGCCGACGAAGCCGATGGCGACCATGGCGTAGGCCATGGCGAGGTAGCCGAACACCGGCTTCTTCGAGAAGGTGGAGACCACGTGGCTGATGATGCCGAAGCCCGGCAGGATCAGGATGTAGACCTCAGGGTGGCCGAAGAACCAGAACAGGTGCTGGTACATCAGCGGGTCGCCGCCGCCCTGCGGATTGAAGAAGCTGGTGCCGAAGTTGCGATCGGTGAGCAGCATGGTGATCGCGCCCGCGAGCACCGGCAAGGACAGCAGCAGCAGGAAGGCGGTGACCAGCACCGACCACACGAACAGCGGCATGCGGTGGATGGTCATCCCCGGCGCGCGCATGTTGAAGATGGTGGTGATGAAGTTGATCGCGCCCAGGATCGAGCTGGCCCCCGCCAGGTGGATGGACAGGATGGCGAAGTCCATCGCCGGCCCGGTGTGCCCGGTGGTGGACAGCGGCGCATAGAGCGTCCAGCCCGCGCCGACGCCTCGCCCCGGCCCGCCGTCGGCGAACATGGAGCAGACCAAAAGGGTGAACGACGCCACCAGCAGCCAGAACGAGATGTTGTTCATGCGCGGGAAGGCCATGTCCGGCGCGCCGATCATGATCGGAACGAACCAGTTGCCGAAGCCGCCGATCATGGCGGGCATGACCATGAAGAAGATCATGATCAGGCCGTGCGCGGTGATCACGACGTTGTAGCCGTGCTTGGAGGGCTCGATCGCCCAGCCCAGGACCTGGGCCATCAGCGATCCCGGACGGAACACCTGCAGGCCCGGCTCGGCCAGCTCCCAGCGGATCAGGCCGGACAGGATGCCGCCCACCAGGCCCGCCATGATGGCGAACAGCAGATAGAGCGTGCCGATGTCCTTGTGGTTGGTCGAGAAGAACCAGCGGATCAGGAAGGGCGGCTTGTGATCGACGTCATGGGCGTCGTGCCCGTGTGCGCCGTGGGCCGCTGCGTGCGAGGTGGCCATGGTGTAACGCCTTTGCTCGACTCGTGTGCGATCAGCCGCGGCCCGCCGCCGGCTGTGCGGCGGCGACGTTGGCGGGCTTGTTGGGACTGGTCTGGACCGCGGGCGGCGTGCTGGCCGCAGGCGGCGGGGCGGGGCGGCCGCGTTCGAGCCGACCGGCGCTGCCCCCTTAGCAGCCGCCGCCGCGCCCGTCGCGCCTGGAGGGGTCGTGGCCGCCGCGGGGGCGGTCGGGGCCGCCGGCTTGGCGGCGTGCGCCGCCACCCAGGCGTCGAATTTGGCCTGGTCCACGACGTCGACCTCGATCGGCATGAAGGCGTGGTCCACGCCGCAGAGCTCGGTGCACTGGCCGTAGTAGACGCCGGGCTTCTCCGCGCGGAACCAGGCCTGGTTCACGCGGCCCGGGACGGCGGTCTCCTGAATGCCGAAGGCCGGCAGGAACCAGGCGTGCAGCACGTCGGCGCCGGTGATCAGCACCTGCACCGTCTTGCCCACCGGCACGACCATCGGCTTGTCGACGGCGAGCTTGAAGGGCACGCCCTGCGCCTTGGCCTTGTCCTCAGGCAGCACCAGGCTGTCGAAGGCGAAGTCGCCGTTCTGCGGATACTCGTAGTTCCAGTACCACTGGTTGCCGGTCACCTTCACCGTCAGGTCGGGCTTGGGCATGTCGTGATAGGCGAACAGCAGGCGGAAGCTGAACACCGCGATGAACATCAGGAGCAGCACCGGCACGACGGTCCAAAGGACCTCGATGGGCGTGTTGTGGCTCCACTTCGCCGGGACCGGATTGGCCCGCTTGTTGTAGCGGAACATGGTCCAGAGCAGCAGGAACAGCACGAACAGGGAGATGCCGACGATGATCGGCAGCAGCACCGCGTCGTGGAAATAGATCGCCTCGTGGCGGAGCGAGGAGCCCGCGGGCTGCAGACCGATGCCCCCGTCCGTGGGCTGGCCCAAGACGCCTGCAGCGAAGGCCGGGGCGGCGGCCATGGCCAGCACCCCCGACGCGAGCCCGGCGCCGATCCTGGACGCCCAACGCTGCGCGAACCCAATCATGTCCCTCACGACGTGCTCGTCTCCGATCCGAATGCCTGCAGACGCGCCCGCAGCGGCCGACTCAGCGGGTCGGGGCGCGGGTCCGGCGTTGCGTGGCGCCCGCATAGACCCGGAACCGCGGCTTGCCAAGGCGACGCCCCACAGCACGATGTCGCTCCTCCGCTCCGCTATTTGGGAGTCGCTCGCCCGGGTTTGAAGCCGTGACGTTGGGGAAGCCTCGCGACTTTTGTTGACGTTGACGTAAGCGGGAGGTTAGCTGCGCCCGACCCGCGGGAAACCGCGACGAACGGATGATGCGGCATGGCCCACGACCTGAGGCGCCCGGAGCGCACCTTCACCATCCGCCAGCTGTGCGTGGAGTTCAAAGTGACCCCGCGCGCGCTGCGCTTTTACGAGGACAAGGGCCTTCTCGCGCCGGCGCGCGACGGCATGAACCGCGTCTACGGCCACCGGGATCGGGCGCGGCTGCAGCTGATCTTGAGGGGCAAGCGCGTCGGCTTCTCCCTCGCGGAGATCCGCGAAATCCTCGACCTTTACGACGAGAAGGATGGCGGCGCGGCCCAGATGGCCAAGTCGCTCAAGAAGTTCAAGGAGCGCATCGTGGCGCTGAAGGCCCAGCGCGAGGACATCGACGGCGCCATCAAGAACCTGGAGGACGGGGTGCAGCGCCTGCAGCGCCAGCTCGCCGACATCCGCCCCGACCTCCTGCCCAAGGCCGACGCCTACGACACCATGCTGCGCAGCCGTCTGGACGGGGCGCACGAAACGGGCGAGCCCGCCCGCGCCAAATAGGCTAAGACCCCGCCGACCCTCCACCTGCATCAGAGACCCATGACCTACCGCGCCCCCACCCGCGAGCACCTCTTCGTCCTGCGCGACGTGCTGAACATCGAGGCCTACGCCAACCTGCCGAGCTTCGCCGACGCGTCGATGGACACGGTCGAGGCGATCCTGACCGAGGGCGCCAAGTTCGTCGAAGAGGTCCTGGCGCCCCTGAACGCGGTGGGCGACAAGGAGGGCTGCGTCTGGTCTGCGGACAACACGGTCAAGACGCCGACGGGCTTCAAGGCGGCCTACGACCAGATGGTGGAGGGGGGCTGGGTCGCGCTAGGCTCCGACCCCGCCTTCGGCGGCCAGGGCCTGCCGGCGGTGGTCAATGTCGCCATGAGCGAGATGATCTCATCGGCCAACATGGCCTTCGGCATGTACCCGGGTCTGACCCACGGGGCCTACGAGGCGATCCGGGCCGGCGGCTCCGATGCGCAAAAGGCGCTTTACCTGCCCAAGATGGTCTCCGGCGAGTGGTCGGGCACCATGAACCTGACCGAGCCGCAGTGCGGCACCGACCTCGGCCTGATCCGCACCAAGGCCGCGCCCGCCGGGGACGGCAGCTATCGCATCAGCGGCCAGAAGATCTGGATCTCCGCCGGCGAGCACGACCTTTCCAAGAACATCGTGCACCTCGTCCTGGCCCGGGTCGAAGGCGCGCCCCAAGGCGTGAAGGGCATCAGCCTCTTCATCGTGCCCAAGTTCCTCCCCGACGCGAACGGCGAGCCCGGCGAGCGCAACAGCCTCGTCTGCGGGGGCCTGGAGGAGAAGATGGGCATCCACGGCAACGCCACCTGCGTCATGGTCTATGACGAGGCCAAGGGCTGGCTGGTCGGCGAGGAGAACCAGGGGCTGCGCACCATGTTCGTCATGATGAACGAGGCGCGGCTGGGCGTAGGCGTGCAGGGTCTGGCGCAGGGCGAGGCGGCCTATCAGGCGGCGCTGGCGTTCGCCAAGGACCGCCTGCAGGGACGCTCCCTGACCGGGCCCAAGAACCCGGAGGGCCCGGCCGACCCGATCCTGGTGCATCCGGACGTGCGGCGCATGCTGATGGACGCCAAGGCGGTGCTGGAGGCCGGGCGCTGCTTCATGCTGTGGACCGCGCTGCACGGCGACCTGCAGCACAGCCCTGACGAGGCCCAGGCCCAGAAGGCGCGCGACTACATGGGCCTGCTGACGCCCGTGGTGAAGGCGTATCTGACCGACCGCGGCTTCAAGATCTGTTCCGACGCCATGCAGGTGCACGGCGGATCGGGCTTCACCGAGCACTTCCCGGCCAGCCAGTACCTGCGCGACTGCCGCATCACCCTGATCTACGAGGGCGCCAACGGCGTGCAGGCGCTGGACCTGGTGGGCCGCAAGCTGGCGGCGAACGGCGGGCGCGCGGTGATGAGCTACTTCGCCGAGGTCGATCAGCTCGTCGGCGAGCACGAGGGCGACGCCGGCCTGCAGCCGTTCGTCGACGGCCTGAAGCACGCCAAGGCCCAGCTGCAGGAGGCGACCTACTGGCTGATGCAGAACGGCCTGCAGAACCCGGACAACGCCGGGGCGGCGTCCACCGACTACCTGCACCTCTTCGGCCTGACGGCGCTGACGCACATGTGGCTGCTGATGGCCAAGGCCGCGCAGGCCAGGATCGCTGCGGGCGACCACGACCCGTTCCTGTCCGCCAAGCTCGTGACCGGGCGCTACTTCCTGGAGCGCATCCTGCCCGACGCCGGCGGCCACCTCGCCAAGCTGAAGACCGGGGCGGAGACGCTGATGGCCCTGCCCGCCGAGGCGTTCTGATTCTGCTTATAGGTCGATGAATCTAGCCTCAGTCTCGAATCGTTCCGCGATCCAGGCGTCGAAACGGGCTGGCGAGATGCCGCTGGTGGTAAGTCGACCCTCGCGGATCAAACGCAGGAGCGCCTTGGTGTCGAGCGGGTAGAAGCGCAAGGTCGGAAAGCGGCGCAGATCGACGATCAAGTAGACCTCGACGTCTTCAATGGACGCGATCAGATCCTCCGCCGACGCGCTCCGGCCGGAGCCGATGAACTTGGACTTCTGGAACTTTATAGTGCCGGTGTTGAAGCACCGCACCGCGATCTCAAAACGGCCGATCTCGCCAAGCGCGATCGTGGCGTCTGAGCCGGGGTGGTTGGCGCTCGCGTGCGCTCTGTAGCCGAACAACTTTTCGCCCCATAGCTCGGCAAACCAGCTGGTGATGCGTGGGTCCTTGAACTTTGCGATCACCTGATCGGGGGTCAGCCGAAGCGCTTCGGCAAGGGTTTCCGCCGACAGTGTCGTCTCGAGAATTGTCAGCCGCTGGGCCATTCCGGTCAGAGCGACTTTAGCCGCGCCGCCGCCGTGCGGGCATACTCTTCATCCAGCTCGAAGCCGAGTCCCTGACAACCCAGTATTGCGGCCGCGACCAGTGTCGTCCCGGTGCCCGCGAAAGGGTCCAGCACCTTGGCCTTCTCGACGCCGTGCAGCCGAATGCAGCGCTCCGCGAGTTCGACGGGATAACCGGCCGGGTGGTCGAACTTTTGTGCCTTCGACTGCACCGTGCGGTAAGGGATAAACCAAACGTCTCCGGCACAACGCTTGTCGCGCACATGCCCCCAACGCGCGATGTTGCTCTTGTCCTTGAATGGCACCCCTACAGCTAGTCGGTCTACCTCAGTCCGCCCCTCTGTGGTGAAGTGGTAGATTGCCTCGTGACTGTGGTTCAGAAATCGGCGGCTATTTATTGGCTTGAAATGACCGACAGTGTCGTCGCCAATGCTGATTGATTTCACCCAAATGATGTGGTTCTGGAGCACGAAGTGTTTTCGGAACGTCTCGGCAACATCAGCCGCTACCCAAGGGTCCGCATTTGTCGAGCCCACGTTAAGGAACAACGATCCGTCTGCTTTAAGCACTCGGCGCAACTCCGCCGCTACCCGCCCCATCCAGTCGAGATACTCGGTTCGCGGCAGGCTGTCTTCGTAGCTGCGGTACGCGATTCCTAAATTGTAGGGGGGCGACGTCACGACCACATCGACGACGTTATCGGCCAGTCGGGGAAGAAGCTCGAGGCAGTCGCCGAGGTATAGTCGCTGTTCGCCAACCTTCCACTCCGCAACGCGCGACCGGCGGGCGGCAGGCGTGTGCTCGAAAGGGCGGTGCTCTGGTTCGCGGAGGTGCATGTGCGAGTCGCACTTTAGCGGGTCTCGGTGAACCGGCAAACTCGGCGATTGCAGAAACGGTGCCAGACCGCTTGAGTGAGACTGCGAACGAAAGGTGAGCGAATGCCCGTGCTGAACCTGGAGCGGACGGCGGCGATGCGGGACGAGGACATCGTCCTGTTCGAGAACTCGCTCGCCAAGTGGTGCGACGAGCACGCGCCGGAGAGCCGCGTGGCCAAGTGGCGCGAACAGGGCGTGGTGGACCGCGAGGTCTGGACCGAGGCCGGCGAGGCGGGCCTGCTCTGCCTGTCGGTGCCCGAAGCCTACGGCGGCATGGGCGGCGACTATCGCCACGAGGTCGTGCTGATGGAGCAGTTCGGCCTGAAGGGCGTGGACGGCTTCGGCGCCTCGCTGCACAACGCGATCATCGCGCCCTACATCCTGCACTACGGCTCCGAGGAGCAGCGCCGCAAGTGGCTGCCCCGCATGGCGCGTGGCGAGCTCGTCGGGGCCATCGCCATGACCGAGCCCGGCACGGGCTCCGACCTGCAGTCGGTGAAGACGACCGCGCGGCTGGACGGCAACAACTATGTCATCAACGGCTCCAAGACCTTCATCACCAACGGCCAGACCGCCAACCTGATCATCGTCGTCGCCAAGACCGACCCGGCGGCGGGGGCCAAGGGCACCAGCCTGATCGTGGTGGAGACCGACGACGGGCCCGAGGGAACGATCCCGGGCTTCGAGCGCGGGCGCAACCTGCACAAGCTCGGGCAGCCGGCGCAGGACACCTCCGAGCTGTTCTTCAACGACGTGCGCGTGCCGACCTCCAACCTGATCGGGCCCGACCCGGGTCGGGGGTTCGTGCAGCTCATTGAGCAGCTGCCGCAGGAGCGCCTGAACATCGCCGTCCAGGGCATGGCGACGATCGAGCGGGCGCTGGCCTTGACCCTCGCCTACGTGAAGGAGCGGCAGGCCTTCGGCAAGCGCCTGATCGACTTCCAGAACACCCAGTTCAAGCTGGCGGAGTGCAAGACCAAGGCCACGGTCGCCCGCGCCTTCGTTGATCGCTGCATCGAGCTGCACCTCGAGGGCAAGCTCGACGCCACCCTGGCCTCGATGGCCAAGTACTGGGTGTCCGACCTCGAAAACGAGATCGTCGACGAGTGCCTGCAGCTCTTCGGCGGCTATGGCTTCATGGACGAGTACCCGATCTCGCGCATGTACCGCGACAGCCGGGTGCAGCGAATCTACGGCGGCACGAACGAGATCATGAAGATCCTGATCGCGCGAAGCCTCTGAGCAGGGATAGGAGCTGACCCATGGCTGACGCCTACATCTACGACGCGGTCCGCACGCCGCGCGGCAAGGGCAAGAAGGACGGCGCCCTGCACGAGATCACCGCCCTGTCGCTCGCGACCCAGGTGCTGCAGGCGCTCCGCGACCGCAACGACCTGGACACCGCCCGCGTGGACGACGTCGTGCTGGGCTGCGTGAGCCCGGTGGGCGAACAGGGGGCGGACATCGCGCGAACGGCCGTCCTGGCCGCCGACTACGCCGAAACCACCGCGGGCGTGCAGATCAACCGCTTCTGCGCCTCGGGCCTTGAGGCCTGCAACATGGCGGCGGCCAAGGTGGCGAGCGGCGAGGCCGACCTGGCCATCGGCGGCGGGGTGGAGAGCATGAGCCGCGTGCCCATGGGCTCCGACGGCGGCGCCTGGCCGACCGTTCCGACCTCGGCGTTCAAGACCTATTTCGTGCCCCAGGGCATCAGCGCCGACATGATCGCCACCCTCTATGGCTTCTCGCGCGACGACGTGGACGCCTACGCCGTGGAGAGCCAGAAGCGCGCCGCCCGCGCCTGGGACGAGGGCCGCTTCGCCAAGTCGGTGATCCCGGTGAAGGACCAGCTCGGCCTGCCGATCCTGGCCAAGGACGAGCACATCCGCCCCGACACCACCATGCAGACGCTGGCGGCCCTGCAGCCCTCCTTCGCCATGCCGGGCGAGATGGCCTTCGACAGCGTGATCCAGCAGCGCTACCCGCAGGTGGAGCGCGTGAATCACGTGCATCACGCCGGCAACAGCTCGGGCATTGTGGACGGGGCGGCCGGCGTGCTGTTCGGCTCGCGCGAGATGGGCGAGGCCCTGGGCCTGAAGCCCCGGGCGCGGGTGAAGGGCATGGCCTCCATCGGCTCGGAGCCCTCGATCATGCTGACCGGCCCGGCCGATGTCTCGCGCAAGCTCCTGAGCAAGCTCGGCATGCAACCCGGCGACATCGACCTTTACGAGCTGAACGAGGCCTTCGCCTCCGTCGTGCTGCGCATGATGCAGGCGCTCGACATCCCGCACGAGAAGATGAACGTGAACGGCGGCGCCATCGCCATGGGCCACCCGCTGGGCGCGACCGGGGCGATGATCCTAGGCACGGTGCTGGACGAGCTGGAGCGCTCCGACAAGGAGACCGCGCTCGTGACCCTCTGCGTCGGCGGCGGCATGGGCACCGCCACCGTCATCGAGCGCGTGTGACCCCTGACCGGCCTCGAACCCTCATGACCTCGGAGCGCTCCATGGACACCTTCAAGATCGACGTCGACCCGGACGGCGTCGCGGTCGTCACCTTCGACGTGCCCGGCCGCTCGATGAACACCCTCACGGGTCAGGTCATGCGCGAGCTGCCCGACGTCATCGAGCGCATCCGCAGCGATCCGGCGATCAAGGGCGCGGTCTTCCAGAGCGGCAAGGCCTCGGGCTTCTGCGCGGGGGCGGACCTCGGCGAGCTCGGCGGCCAGTCGGGGGCGGCGGCGAGGCGCGCGCGCCGGAGGCGGCGCTCAAGGCGGCCTATGACGGCGCGAGCGCCCTGAACCGCGTGTTCCGGGCGCTGGAGACCTGCGGCAAGCCGGTGGCGGTCGCGCTGGAGGGCCTGGCGCTCGGCGGCGGGCTGGAGCTGGCGCTGGCCTGCCACTACCGCGTGGCCGCCAAGAGCCCGCGCCTGCAGATCGGCCTGCCGGAGAGCAAGGTCGGCCTGCTGCCCGGCGGCGGCGGCACCCAGCGCCTGCCCCGGCTCATGGGCGCGATGAAGGCGCTGCCCTACCTGCTCGAAGGCAAGTCCATGACCGCCGAGGAGGCCCTGGCCAACGGCGTCGTGCACGAGGTCGTGGAGCCCGGCCAGGCCCTCGACGCCGCCAAGGCCTGGATCCGCACCAAGGGCGATGCGGTCGCGCCCTGGGACCGCAAGGACTTCAAGATCCCCGGCGGCGGTCCCTACACCCCGGGCGGCGCCCAGGTGTTCATCATGGGCAACGCCATGCTGCGCAAGCAGTCCTACGGCAACTATCCGGCCCAGAAGCACATCATGAGCTGCGTCTACGAGGGGCTGCAGGTCCCCATCGACGCGGGCCTGCGCATCGAGAGCCGCTACTTCGTCAAGACCCTGCAGCAGCCGCAGGCGCGGGCGATGATCCGCAGCCTGTTCCTGTCCATGCAGGAGCTCAGCAAGGGCGCGGCGCGGCCCAAGGACGTGCCGCCCTACGACGTGAAGAAGGCGGCCGTGATCGGCGCCGGCATGATGGGGGCCGGCATCGCCTACGTCCAGGCCATGGCCGGCATCGAGACGGTGCTGATCGACGTCACCGTCGAGGCCGCCGAGAAGGGCAAGTCCCACGCGCAGGGGCTGCTCGAGAAGCAGGTCAAGCGCGGCAAGCTCGACCGGGCCAAGGCGGATGCGGTGCTGGGCCTCATCCACGCCACGGCCGACTACGCGGCGGTGAAGGGCTGCGATCTGGTGGTCGAGGCCGTGTTCGAGAACCGCGAAATCAAGGCGGAGGTGACCCGCAAGGCGGAGGCCGAGCTGGCCCAGACCGCCGTGTTCGGATCGAACACCTCGACCCTGCCGATCACCGGCCTGGCGGAGGTCTCCGCGCGGCCGGCCAACTTCATCGGCATCCACTTCTTCTCGCCGGTCGACAACATGGGCCTGGTCGAGATCATCATGGGCAGGCAGACCAGCCAGGAGACTTTGGCCAAGTCGATCGACTATGTCCTGAAGATCAAGAAGACGCCCATCGTGGTGAACGACAGCCGCGGCTTCTACACCTCGCGCTGCTTCGGCACCTTCGTGCAGGAGGGGCTGGAGATGCTGGCGGAGGGCGTCGCGCCTGCGATCATCGACAACGTCGGCCGCATGACCGGCATGCCGCGCGGTCCGCTGGAGATGAACGACGACGTCGCCCTCGACCTTTCCTACAAGATCGGCGAGCAGACGAAGAAGGACCTCGGCGACGCCTATGTCGCGCCCAAGTTCCAGCCCCTCTTGGAAAAGATGGTGGTCCAGCTCGGCCGCTACGGGCGCAAGAACGGCAAGGGCTTCTACGACTATCCCGCGGACGGCGGGCCCAAGCGCCTATGGCCGGGCCTCTTGGAGCTGGTCACGCCGACCATGACCGAGGCGCCCCCGGCTTTCGTGCAGGAGCTGAAGACGCGGCTCCTCTATCGCCAGGCGGTGGAGGCGGCGCGCTGCTTCGAGGAGCGCGTGGTGACCGATCCCCGCGACGGCGACGTCGGCGCTATCCTGGGCTGGGGCTTCGCGCCCTGGACGGGCGGGCCGTTCAGCCTCATCGACAGCGTGGGCGTGGCCGCCTTCGTGGCCGAGTGCGACCGCCTGGCCCAAGCCTACGGGCCGCGCTTCGCCCCGCCGCAGCTGCTGCGCGACATGGCTGCCCAGGGGGAAGGGTTCTACGGCAAGGACAAGGCGCGCGCGGCCTGAGGGCGGCCTCCTGAGCCAAGCGCCCCAAGACTTCCCCGGCGACATCCCGCGGGACTTCGGCTTGCTCCTCTCGGCTCCGGTCGCGTAAAGGCGCGCGACCCCATCCCAACCTTTCGGAGACGACGCCCAGATGAAGCTGCTGGCGGGCAATTCCAACCGGACCCTGGCGGCGGCTATCGGCGACTACCTCGACATGCCCCTGACCCGGGCCCAGGTGCGCCGGTTCTCCGACATGGAGGTCTTTGTCACCATCGACGAGAACGTCCGCGGCGAGGACGTGTTCGTCATCCAGTCGACGAGCTATCCCGCCAACGACAACCTGATGGAGCTGCTGATCTGCATCGACGCCCTGTCGCGGGCGTCGGCCCGGCGGATCACGGCGGTGATGCCCTACTTCGGCTATGCGCGACAGGACCGGAAGACCGGCGGCCGGACGCCCATTTCGGCCAAGCTGGTGGCGAACCTGATCACGCGCTCGGGCGCGGACCGCGTGCTGACGATGGACCTGCATGCGGGCCAGATCCAGGGCTTCTTCGACATCCCGACCGACAATCTGGTCGCCATTCCCGTCATGGCCGACGACATCAAGCGGCGGCACGACGGCGAGGGGCTGATGATCGTCTCCCCCGACGTGGGCGGCGTGGTGCGCGCGCGCCAGCTCGCCGACCGGCTGAACGCGGACCTCGCGATCGTGGACAAGCGTCGCCCCCGCGCCGGCGACAGCGAGGTCATGAACATTATCGGCGACGTCGAGGGGCGCCGCTGCATCCTGTTCGACGACATCGTCGATAGCGCAGGCACGCTCTGCAACGCGGCGGCGGCCCTGATCGAGGAGGGCGCCGAGAGCGTCTCCGCCTACGTCAGCCACGGCGTGCTGTCGGGCGGCGCCTGCGAGCGGGTGAACGCCTCGGTGCTTCAAGAACTCGTGATTACCGACAGCATCGAGGGCGGCGATATCGTCCGCGACTGCGCCAAGGTGCGAACGGTGAGCGTCGCGCCTCTGATCGGTGAGGCGATCCGCCGTATCGCGAACGAGGAGTCGGTGTCTAAACTGTTCGACTGACGGTGAAGCTGTTAGACCATGGGTAGAGCTCATGCTGCGCCAGGGAACGGGTCGTTGTTCGCCCCGCCTTTTGCTTAGACAAGCTTAGCCGTATTCCTCAGTTGCGTTCCGCAAGGCGTCTCATGACCCGAACCTCCGCCGCCCTGGGCCTGCCGTTCCTCGCCGGGCTGGCCTGCGTCGCCGTCCTCGCCGGCGGTCCCGCCCAGGCGGGCGAGACCACGGTGGTCGCCAGCGCCGCCGCCCAGCCCGCTGCGCCGCCGCCCTTGGCCCTGTCGCAGCGGGTGCTGGAGGCCGCGAGCCTGTTTCGCGCCTACATGCGCCGGGCCACGTCCATCGGCGCCGATTTCAAGAGCGGCCAGCAGGTCGAGGAGGGCCTCCTTGCGGGCGAGTCCTACGAGCCGCAGCAGCTCAGCAAGGGGGCCATCGCCTACGCCGCCCTGATCGCGCTGCAGGAGCCGACCTTCGTCGCGGGCGTGCGCAGCTATGGCGTGAACGCCGACACGCGCCGCCAGATCGTGGAGCGCCTGCTCTCCGACCCGTCCTACGCGGCCGCCTTCCCCGGCGCTGCGGCGGCCGCGGGCGCGATCCAGGCGACGCTGGCGGCGGAGGCGCAGAAGCTGCACGTCTCGGGCCACGCGGTGAAGATGTCGGCCTATTCGGTGCAGCACCAAGCCTGGTCCAAGGGCAAGATCATCAACCCGGCCCAGCGCATGAGCCTGGCCAAGTCCGTCTCCGCCGCCCCCATGGCGCCCGCCGCCGCCGAGGCCGAGGCGCTCAGGGCCGCGGTGACAGGCGCCGCCCAGCTGGAGGTCGTGCGCGGCCCAGACCTGCCCGGGCCCTACACGCCGCTGGTGTCGCGCGCGCTGGCCATCGCGGCGCTGAGCGCGCTCGGCCAGGCCGGCGACGACCAGGACGCCAACATTCAGACGCTGCTGGCGGAGGCCACCGACGGCTTCTGCCTGAACATGGCCAAGCTGAACCTCTACCAGTGCCTGGCGGTCGCCGGCCCCTGGTACGAGGACGTCTTCTGCCTGGGCGAGCACGTGCTGATGGACACCGCCCAGTGCGTGGCCAAGTCGGCGGGCGCGCCCCCGCTCGAGGCGCCCCTGACCCGCGCCGCCTTCGCCTCCGCCGCCCCTGCGGAGCGCGAGCCGCGCAAGTCCCGCGTCCGCTCCCGCTGAGGCTCACCGCGGCGAGGCCGTCGCCGCGTCCACGATCGCCACTGCGGCGTCCTTGCGCGCCTCGCAGACGTTCAGCGCCGCCTCCTGCCGCACGCTGAAGGCGGCGAGGTCACCCGCGGTCGGACGGCTCGGCCGCTCCGGGCGGGGGCAGGGGGCGCGGAGCAGGCTCATCCCCGGCGGGGACGCCAGGGCCTGAGCGGGCGCGGGCGGCCTGGTCGCGCAGGCTGTTGATAGCAGCGCCCCAGCCGCGCAGGAGATCTTCCGCCAGCGGCTGGTCCGAGCCCGGCGCGCGGGCGAGGGTGTCGGCGTCATGGTCGCTCCGGATCAGGGTGTCGGTCTCGCGGCGGCTAGCGGTCAGGACGGCGGCGCTCGCGCGACGGTCGAGGCGGGTCTGCGCCTGGGCCTGGGCGGCCTGCTGGCGGGCTGAGGCCGCCTGGGCGCGCTCCGCGTCGGCGCGGCGGGCGTGGCGCAGGCCCTCCGCATAGGTCGCCCCCAGCACCGCCAGGATCAGCACCGTCGCCCAGCCGGCCAGCTCGACGTGCGGGAGGACGAGCCGCAGGAGTCGGACGATCATGGCGCGATCCCCGTGCGCACCATGGCCGCCAGTCGCGCGGCCCGGGCCCCGACCTGCCGCGCCCAGAGCGAGGCCGCCATGGCGTCCGCCGCCTCGTCCCAGCGGTGCGCCTGAAGCGCCGCCAGGAGCCGCGCGAAGGTCGCGAGCTTGGCCGGCCCGAGGTTGAAGGCCATGTCGATCAGCGCCTCGCGCCGGATCGCGTCGAGCTCCACCGCCCAGGGCCAGCGCCGGTCCACCTCGGCCGCCGTGCGCGCCAGGTCGTGGTCGAGCAGCATCAGGGCCTCCTCCCGGCTGATCCCGACGTCGTCCAGGTTGCGCCCGACCCCGAGCGTCAGCTTGCCCGCCCCATCGCGATAGGGCTTCAGCCGGAGGCCCTCCTCGGCGATCAGCCGCGTCTTCAGCGCGTCCAGGCTCATGGCAGGCCTCGCGTCTTCTCTACTGTCCGGGCGATCAGGTGCGCGGCGGCCAGCCCGACCAGGGCGGTGAGCTCGTGGGCGTCCGCCGGCCGTCGCAGGGCCGGGCCGACCACGAAGGCGTAGAGCACCGCCGGGCTCAGCGACCAGCCGAGCGCCGGCCGCCAGCCGCCGCGGAACGCCCGCCAGGCGAGGGGGAGCCAGGTCCGCATCACACCGCTTTTCGCCGGGTGGGCGCATCGACGATGCGCAGATCCGCCCACAGCAGCTGGATGGAGGCGCGACCGCCGGCGGTGGTCGAGGCGAACAGGGACAGGGTCGGGCCGCTGAACCCGGCGGGAACCTGGAACGGCGGGGTCTCGATCACCAGAATCTCGTCGGCCCCGTCCGGCAGCATCTGGCCGACGCTGAACCCCGACTGGTTGCTCCAGCTGTTGCCGATGGCGTAGCCGCCTGCGGCCCCGAACCAGAGCTGCAGCTCCAGCTGCTGCAGGCCCACGGTGTTGAAGGCCCGAAGCTCCAGCGCCGCCTGCAGCCACTGGCCCTGGGCGACCCCGTTGAAGGCGGAGGAATGCTGGAGCGTGAACTTGTCGGTGGAGGCCGCGGCTCCGGTGAGGTCGATCTGGCAGACGTCGCTGGCCCCGGCCGCAAGGTCGCCCGCCGGCCAGGTCCCGCGCGAGAAGGCCGCGCTGATCGCGCCCGAGCGCGAGCCGGTCCAGCCGGAGGGCGCCAGGCCCGTATTGCCCGCGCCTGGAGTCCCGCCCGTGCCGGCGAACTGCGCCACCGCCATAGCGGCGCCCGAGACCGAGCTGGCGATCAGATTGCCCTTGGGGTTGTTGGTCGCGTCGTAGATGTCGGGGTAGACGGTCCGCTGCCGGCCCATGCCGGGGAAGGCCTGGAGCAGATAGGGCTTCACCGCGCGGGCGAGCTTGTAGGCCAGGCCCGGGCCGGGGTGCAGCTGGTCGGGGCTGTCGCCCGCCGCGAGGAAGGCGCTGGTCGCCGCAAGCGGGGTGCAGGCGGTGTGCACCGGCAGGAAGGCGACGTTGGCGTACTTGGCGGCCTCCCGGGCGCGCACGCGGTTCAGGTGCTGCAGCTTGGCCTGGCCGCTCGCGCCCTCGTTGCCCACGCTGCGGGGCAGGATCGGGAGCACGAAGACGGGCTTGCCCAGGCCCGCCAGCTGGCGGATCAGGTCCACGTGCGCGGCCTCTGCGGCGGCGGCGGCGACGCCTGCGCCGATGTCGTTGGTCCCGCTCAGATCGACGACGGCGTCGATGCCGGCCAGGTCCGGCGAGGTCGCGATCTGGCGGCGCACCATGTCGGCGATGTGGCTGGTCTGGCCTCCGGCCAGGCCCCAGCGGTCGATCTCGAAGCCCGCGCGGCAGAGGCACTGCAGCGCCGTCGCCCAGCCATAGCTGTTGCGCCGGCGCAAGATCAGGTTCGAGACCGTGGGCGTGAGGGTGACGTCGCTCAGGGACGCGTGATCGGCCTGGACGCCGAGGGTGATGCACGTGCCGCCGGAGGAGTAGACGTCATAAAGGCCCGAGCTGGTAATCGTCACCGGCGGACCGGCGGTCTCGCCGAACGCCGCCCAGGTGAAGCTCCGCGTCGCCGCGGTCCAGGCCAGCGCGCCCTGGCCCGCGGGCGTGCCCACGTCGCTCTCGGCGAAGGTCACCCAGCCCGAGCCGCCGTTGCCGGTATAGCCGGCCGAGGGGGCGATGTCGGGGCCGCGCAGGGCGATGTTGCGCACGATGCTGTCGCCGGTGATGGCCAGGCGCGGGCGGCTCTTCAGCCGGGGCGTGGGCAGCGGGGAGAGGATCTGGCCCGACATCAGTTGAACACCTGAACGATGATGGACGCCCCTGCGGTCGCCTTGACGTAGAGGTCGCTGGACGGGATCGCGCCGCCGGCGAAGTCGAAGCTGCCCCCGGCCCCGGCCGCGAACGGCACCCCGGCGGAGGTGGTCGTGCCCGCCAGCGTCGCGTCGAAGCTGAAGTCGCCGCTCGCGCCGCTGTCGCTGGGCAGCGCCAGGATCAGCCGCTTGGCCGGGCCCGCGACCCAGACCCGCTGCCATACCCCCGTCGCCACCGTGCGGACGGTGGTCACCGGCGCCTGGGGCGAGAGCACGGTCAGCCCGCCCGCGAGGTCGGCGTGAAGCTGCTGCACCGCTGCGTCCGTCGCCGCCACGGGCGGGTCGGCGCAGGCGACCAGCGACAGGCTCTGGCCGGGCTGAATGGGGACGAGCGCGGGGCTGCCGGGGTCGATGCGCCAGCCGCTCGCCTCGCCGGCCAAGGGCGCTGCGCCCCAGGCCAGGAGCGCTGCGCCGCTCAGCGAGGTGACCCGCGCATAGCCGGCCAGGGCGACGTCGCCATCCGCGCCGAAGCTGGGGGCCGGCCCGACGCTGAGCGGCGTCGCGCCCACGTTCACGACCTGGGCGGCGCCGTAAAGCGCCGTGGGCTGATGCAGGGTCGCCCCGCCGGGGGCGGAGCCGCGGACCAGCCGCGCCCATTCGATGCGGACCCGCGCCATCAGACGAGGCTCACGCTGCGCAGCCCCGCGGCGGTGCGCACCATCAGCAAGGCCTCGTCGAGCACGTAGAGGAGCTGGCCCGGGAGCGCGGGCAGGCCGCTCCAGGCTCCCGCCTCGAAGCGCACGAGGTCGCCCGCGGCGCGCCCGCTCCAGTCCGCGCCGCTCGCGCCGGCGGGCAGGAGGTAGAGCGCGCCGTCGGCGGGGGCTGCAGGCTGGACCGCCGTGCTGCGCGAGACCACCGCCGTCTGCACCAGCCCGTCCAGCCGGGCGAGCGCCGCGTTCAGGGTGACATGCTTCTGCGCCTGGGCTGCGGCGAGATAGGGCAGGCCCAGGCGGGGCGTGGCGGTGTCGGACAAGGGCAGGCGCTCCGCGGTCGATCGGTGACCTGGAGCTTGCCCCCGGGGCGGAGGGGCGCGGATTGGGCGGGGGCAGCCGGCGCTTCAGGCCCGTCCTGTGCCCAGGCCTCGCCGCCGCCGCCGCGCCTTTCGCCTATGCCGCCTGCGCTGCGCTCGCCCGCCGCACCAGCGCCGTCTTGGCGGCGAGCTCGGCCTGGGCCTGCTCGTATTCGGCGATGAGGCGCTCGATCAGCACGCCGGCGGGCGGCACATCCTTGAGCACCCCGATCCCCTGGCCGCAGCCCCAGATGTCGCGCCAGGCCTTGGCGTCGGTGTTGCCGCCCGAGCCGAAGTTCATCTTCGATGGGTCGCTGACCGGCAGGTTCTCCGGGTCCAGGCCCGCGGCCACGACGGAGGGGCGCAGATAGTTCCCGTGAACCCCGGTGAACAGGTTGGTGTAGAGGATGTCGCTAGCCCCGCTTTCCACGATCATCTGCTTGTAGCCGTCCGAGGCGCGGGCCTCCTGCGTCGCGATGAAGGCGGAGCCGATGTAGGCGAGGTCCGCGCCCATGGCCTGGGCGGCCAGGATCGCCCGGCCGGTGGCGATGGCGCCGGACAGGGCCACCGGGCCGTCGAACCAGGCGCGGATCTCCTGCACCAGGGCGAAAGGCGACAGCGTCCCGGCGTGGCCTCCCGCTCCGGCGGCGACCGGGATCAGGCCGTCGGCGCCCTTCTCGATCGCCTTGCGGGCGAACCGGTCGTCGATGACGTCGTGCAGCGTGACGCCGCCGTAGGAATGCACCGCATCGTTGACCTCGGTGCGGGCGCCCAGCGAGGTGATCACCACCGGGACCTTGTATTTCACGCAGAGCTGAAGGTCCTCCTCCAGCCGGTTGTTGGTCTTGTGCACGATCTGGTTGACCGCGAACGGGGCGGAGGGGCGGTCCGGATGCTTGCGGTCCCAGTCGGCCAGGGTCTCGGTGATCTCGGCCAGCCACTCGTCGAGCTGCGACAGGGGCCGCGCGTTCAGCGACGGGAAGCTGCCCACCACGCCCGCCGTACACTGGGCGATCACCAGCGCCGGATGGCTGATGATGAACAGGGGCGAGCCGATCGCGGGCAGGCGCAGGCGGTCGCGCAGGACGGGCGGCAGGGCCATGGCGGGGGTCTCCGGACATCAGTGTCGCCCGCCAGTCTCAAGGGTTTCCCCTACGGCGGGCAAGGGGGCGAGGCGAGACCTCGCCGCGAGCCAAAGCAAAGGGCCCGCCCGATCTCCCGGGCGGGCCCTCGCGGATCAAGGTCGGCACCCCTCGCAACGAGGGGCCCGGGCCTATTCCTTGGACGCCCGCTCGCGCAGGGCCGCGCCCAGGATGTCGCCCAGCGAGGCGCCGCTGTCGGTGGAGCCGAACTGCTCCACCGCCTCGCGCTCGTCGGCCATCTCCAGCGCCTTGATCGACGCGGAGATGCGGCGCGCCGCCTTGTCCACGTTGGTGATCAGGGCGTCCACGCGGTCGCCCACGGCGTAGCGCTCGGGGCGCTGGTCGTTGCGGTCGCGGCTGAGATCCGACTTGCGGATGAAGGCCGTGACCGGCGCGTCCTCCTCGCCGAACTTCACCTCGATGCCGCCCGAGGTCACCTCGGTGACGGTCACCGTGACGCGCTGGCCCTTGCGGTAGACGTCGCCGGCCAGGGGATCGCCGCCGAGCTGCTTGATGCCAAGCGAGATGCGCTCCTTCTCGACATCGACGTCGAGCACGCGCGCCTTGACCATGTCGCCCTTGTGGAAGCGTGCGATGGCCTCTTCGCCGGCGGTGTTCCAGTCGAGGTCCGACAGGTGCACCATGCCGTCGATGTCGTTGTCCAGGCCCAGGAAGAGGCCGAACTCGGTGGCGTTTTTGACCTCGCCCTCGACGGTCGAGCCGATCGGATGCTCGCGCAGGAACTTCTCCCAGGGGTTCTCCTGGGCCTGCTTGAGCCCGAGCGAAATGCGGCGCTTGGGGCCGTCCACGTCCAGGATGACCACGTCCACCTCCTGAGAGGTCGACACGATCTTGCCCGGGTGGGCGTTCTTCTTGGTCCAGGACATTTCGGAGACGTGGACCAGGCCCTCGACCCCCGGCTCCAGCTCCACGAAGGCGCCATAGTCGGTGATATTGGTGACGCGCCCGGTGAAGCGGCCGCCGGGCGGATACTTGGCTTCCACGCTGTCCCAGGGATCGGCCTGCAGCTGCTTCATGCCAAGCGAGATGCGCTGGGTGTCCGGATTGATCTTGATGATCTGCACCTTCACCGTGTCGCCCACCGCCAGCACCTGGCTCGGATGGTTGACGCGCTTCCAGCTCATGTCGGTGACGTGCAGCAGGCCGTCGATGCCGCCGAGGTCCACGAACGCGCCGTAGTCGGTGATGTTCTTGACCACGCCTTCGCGGACTTCGCCTTCCTGCAGCTGGCTGACCAGCTCGGTGCGCTGCTCGGCGCGGGCCTCCTCCAGGATGGCGCGGCGGGAGACGACGATGTTGCCCCGCGGCCGGTCCATCTTGAGGATGGCGAAGGGCTGCTCCTTGCCCATCAGCGGGCCGACGTCGCGGACGGGGCGGATGTCGACCTGGCTGCCGGGCAGGAAGGCCGAGGCGCCGCCGAGGTCCACGGTGAAGCCGCCCTTGACCCGGCCCACGATGGCGCCGTTGACCGGCTCGTTGCGGGCGAAGACGGCTTCCAGGCGCGTCCAGGCTTCCTCGCGCTTGGCCTTCTCGCGGCTCAGCACCGCCTCGCCCATGGCGTTCTCGACCCGCTCGAGGAACACCTCGACGGTGTCGCCGACCTTGGGCAGCTGCTTGCCTTCCGGGCCGGCGAACTCGCGGGCGGGAATGCGGCCTTCGGTCTTCAGGCCGACGTCGACGACGACGACGTCCTTTTCGATCGCGACCACTTGGCCGCGCACGACGGTGCCTTCGGCGAATTCGGCGCCGCCGAGGGCCTCGTCGAGAAGCGCGGCGAATTCGTCGCGCGAGGGGGAGGAGAACGAGCTCAGATCGTCAGCCAAGGGCTGCTCCAGGTCTGGGGCGCACGGGACCGTGACCGGTTTTGAGCCGCGCGCCGGATGGCAGGGATGGGCCGAACAGCGCAGGCGCGGTCAGGACGCGAACCCCCGGCCCCGGCCGGCGCTGGATGGGAATGGGTCCCGCAGTCGTGGCGAGCCCGGCGCGATGGGATTGCCTGCCGCTCCAGAACCTCGCCAGGCCTTGGCCTAGATGAAGCTCCGCAGCCAGCGGGCGCGCGCCGCCTCGACGATACGGCGGGCCGTATCGGCGGCTGTGGATATATCCATGTCGGAGGTGTCGAGCAAGACGGCGTCTTCGGCCTGGCGCAGCGGGGCGGCGTCCCGGCCGCTGTCGCGGGCGTCGCGCCGGCCGATGTCGGCCAGCACCTCGTCCAGGCTTACGACCTCCCCTTGGGCGGCCAGCTGACGCCAGCGGCGCTCGGCGCGGACCTCCGGGCGGGCGGTGACGAACAGCTTGGCGGGGGCGTCAGGCGCGATGACGGCGCCGATGTCGCGCCCGTCCAGCACCGCGCCGGGGCTCTGGGCGGCGAAGCGGCGCTGGATCTCCAGCAGGGCCGCGCGGACCTGCGGGTGCGCCGCGACCCGGCTGGCGGCCTCGCCCGCAGCGCGGGTGCGCAGCTCCGGCCGGTCCAGGACTGAAAGGTCGAGCGCCGCCGCCGCCCCGGCCGCGGCCGCGGCGTCGTCCAGCGCCCGCCCGGCCTCGATGAGCGCGTGCGCGACCGCGCGATAGAGCAGGCCCGTGTCGAGGTGGGGCAGGGCGAAGTCGCGGGCGAGGCCGCTCGCCACCGTGCCCTTGCCGGAGGCGGCGGGACCGTCGACGGCGACGACGAAGGGGGGAAGCGCGGGCGTCATGACCCGCGCCGGTCTAGCGCCTCAGACGCCCAAGGGGAACAGCCGCGCCGCCGCCCCGACCAGGGCGCCCAGGATCAGCACCGCGCAAGCGGCGGTCTGGATCAGGAAGCCGGGCCCCCGCTTGGCGGGGTCGGCCATGTAGGCCTGCCGATAGAGCACCCGGCCGGTGAGCCAGACCAGGCCCAGGAACCCGGCGAACGGGGCCGAGACGAACTGGGCGAACAGCACCAATCCCACGAGATAGATCGGAAGCCACTCCAGGGTGTTCATCTGCACCCGCACGGCGCGCTCCAGCCGGACGTCGCCGGTCGTGGCCGGAGCCTCGACGCCGCTCGCCCGGCGGGCCTTCGCTACTTCGTCAGTCGTCGAGGAGTAGAACGCGATCGCCAGCAGGGCGGCGAGGGCGGTCGAGGGATCGATCATGCGGGGACCTCCTGAGGGCGCGACTCACGACGGGGGCTGCACGCGAGGTTAGGCGGACGCATAGGCTTGGCAATGGCGGCGGGGATCAGGGTCGCGGGTCGGCATGGGTTGCGCCCGCCGCGCCCGGCCAAGCGGGGCGGGAGTCGAGGGGCCGAGCTCAGCCTCGCTCGACGAAGCTGTCCAGAACGCGCTTCTCGCCGGAGGTCTCAAAAGCGACGGTCAGCTTGGCGCCCTCCACCGCGGTCACCTGGCCGTAGCCGAACTTCTGATGGAAGACGCGGTCGCCGCGGCTGAAGGCGCCCGACCCGGCCGCCGGGTCGGAGGAGGCGATCAGCCGGCCCTCGCCCTCGATCGCCTGGGCCCGCGAGGCGCGGCCGCCCACGAAGGCGGGCGATCTCGCCGCCCGCTCCTGCGCCCGGCGCCACCCGGGCGAGGTGTAGCCCGAGCCGAACGCTGGCGCGTCGTCGAAGCGGCTCTTCGCCTCCATCATGCCCGGCCCGCCGCCGTAGTAGCCGGTGTCGGAGGACGCCTCGACGTGGGCGGGGGGCAGCTCGTCGATGAAGCGGCTGGGCAGCTGGCTGGTCCAGCGGCCGTAGACCTGGCGGTTGGCGGCAAAACTCAGCCGCGCCTGCTCCCGCGCGCGCGTGATCCCGACGTAGGCCAGGCGGCGCTCCTCCTCCAGGCCCTTCTCGCCCTTCTCGTCCACCGAGCGCTGCGAGGGGAACACGCCCTCCTCCCACCCCGGCAGGAAGACCAGCGGAAACTCCAGTCCCTTGGCCGAGTGAAGCGTCATGATCTGGACCGTGTCGCCGCCCCCGTCGCGGTCCAGGTCGAGCACGAGCGAAACGTGCTCCAGATAGGCCGACAGGTCCTCGAACTGAGCCATGGACTGGACCAGCTCCTTCAGGTTGTCGAGGCGGCCCTGGCTCTGCGGCCCCTTGTCGGCGCGCAGGGCGTCGGTGTAGCCGCTCTCCTCTAGGATGGTCTCGGCCAGCTCGGGGTGGCGCATCGAGGCCGCCATGCCCCGCCAGCGGTCGAGGTCGCGCAGGAAGGTCGCCAGGGCCGTGCGCGTGCGCGCCGCCAGCTCGTCGGTGTTGACCAGGCCCCGGGCGGCCAGGCTGGCGCTCACGCCGTTGGCGCGGGCGACCTGCAGAAGCTTCTGCACGGTGGTGTCGCCGATGCCCCGCCGGGGCGTGTTGACGATGCGCTCGAAGGCGAGGTCGTCGTCCTCCGACTGCACCAGTCGCAGATAGGCGTGGGCGTCGCGGATCTCGGCGCGCTCGAAGAAGCGCGGGCCGCCGACGACGGTGTAGGGAATCTGCAGCAGCACGAAGCGCTCTTCGAAGGCGCGCATCTGGAACGAGGCCCGCACCAGCACGGCCGCCTCGCGATAGCGCCGCCCGGAGCGCTTCCAAGCCTCGATCTCGTCGGCGACAAGCCGCGCCTCGGCCTCGCCGTCCCACACGCCCCGCACCTGGACCTTCTCGCCGCCCTCCGCCTCGGTCCAAAGCGTCTTACTGAGCCGGCCCTTGTTGGTGCGGATCAGGCCCGAGGCCGCGGCCAGGATGTGCGAGGTCGAGCGATAGTTGCGCTCCAGCCGGATCACCTTGGCGCCCGGGAAGTCCCGCTCGAAGCGCAGGATGTTGTCCACCTCCGCCCCGCGCCAGCCGTAGATCGACTGGTCGTCGTCGCCCACGCAGCAGATGTTGCGCTGGTTGTCGCGCGCGCTCTGCGCCAGCAGCCGCAGCCACAGGTACTGGGCGACGTTGGTGTCCTGGTACTCGTCGACCAGGATGTAGCGGAACCGCTGGTGATATTCGGCCAGCACGTCCGGATGACGGGTGAAGATGGTCAGGTTGTGCAGCAGCAGGTCGCCGAAGTCGCAGGCGTTCAGCGTCCGCAGCCGCTCCTGGTAAAGGCCGTAGAGCGCCCCCCGCGCCCGTTGGCGAAGCTCTCGCCCTCCACGGGGGGCAGCTTGTCTGGGGTCCAGCCGCGGTTCTTCCAATGGTCGATCAGGCCGGCCAGGTGGCGCGCGCTCCAGCGCTTGGGGTCGATACCCTCCGCCTCGATCAGCTGTTTGAGCAGGCGCTCCTGGTCGTCGGTGTCCAGGATGGTGAAGCTCGACTTCAGGCCGACCAGCTCGCAGTGCCGGCGCAGGATCTGGGCCGCGACGGAGTGGAAGGTGCCCAGCCAGCGCAGGCCTTCCGCCTCCGGGCCGATCAGATGGCCGATACGCTCGCGCATCTCCCGCGCCGCCTTGTTGGTGAAGGTGACGGCCAGCAGCTCCCAGGGCCGCGCCCGCCCGGTCGCCAGGATGTGCGCGAGCCGCGTGGTCAGCACGCGCGTCTTGCCGGTGCCCGCCCCCGCCAGCACCAGCACCGGGCCGTCGAGGGTCTCCACCGCGCGGCGCTGCTCGGGGTTCAGGCCCTCCAGATAACCCGACGCGGCCGGCGCGCCGCGGGGCCGCGCGAGGTCGGAGATGCGGGGCTGCGGCGGCGCGGCCTCGGCCGGGCCGGACGCGAGAGGATACGAGTCGGCGGACATCGCGCCTAATGTAGCACGCCGCGCCCCCGGCGACAGGGACCCGTTCGCCCTGTGTTCCAGCCGCCCGCCGGCGATCCGTCCGCACGAGCCTTGCGGGTCAGGGCTCGCTAGCCGGGACTCGCGTGCCGGGGCTCGCTTGACAGGGGCGGAGGCGGCGGCTTGATCGCCCCGGCGCGGCGCCAGGGAGGCGAAGGCATTGGACGATCAGGTGATCGCTTTGGCGGACGGCTTCCCTGCCCCCGACGAGGCGGCGTGGCGGGCGCTGGTGGACAAGGCGCTGGACGGGGCCTCGTTCGAGGCGCGCCTGGTCGCGCGCACCTATGACGGCCTCAAGCTCCAGCCGCTCTATCCTGCGCGGGGCGCCGCAGTGGACGCCGCCGCCCGCGACCTGACCCCCGGGACAAGGAGCGGCCCTGGATCTTGCGCACCCTGGTGGCGCATCCCGACCCCGCCCGCGCAAATGCCCTCGCGCTCAAAGACCTTCAGAGCGGGGCGGCGTCGCTGCTCCTGCGGCTGGACCCGACAGGGGAGACCGGGATCGCCGCCGCCGAGGCGTCCGACCTCGCCCGCGTGCTGGAGGGCGTGCTGATCGACCTCGCCCCCGTGGCGCTGGAGGCCGGCTTCATGGGGCCGCTGGCGGCGGACTGGCTGGCTGCCGCGGCCAAGGGCGCGCCGCGGGCCCGGCTGGGGTTCGACCTCGACCCGCTCTCCGCCTTCGCCGAGGCGGGGGCGAGCCCAGGCCCGATCGAGGCGCACCTCGTGAAGGCCGCCCAGGTCGGAGCGCGCTATGCGGAGACCTATCCCCTGGCGACCGCCTGCCTGGCGTCGGGCCGGGCGGTGCACGAGGCGGGCGGGGGCGAGGCGATGGAGCTCGGCGTGGCGGCGGCCTGCGCCCTCGCCTACGCCAAGGCGCTGGTGCGGGCGGGGCTTGACGCCGGGCAGGCCTTCGCGCGCATCGCCGTGGCCCTCGCGGCGGACGCCGAGTATTTCACCACCCTGGCCAAGCTCAGGGCCATGCGGGCGATCTGGGCGCGCCTGACCGCCGCCTGCGAGGTCACGGCGCCGCTGAAGCTGCAAGCGCGCTCGTCCCGGCGCATGCTGTCGCGCCTCGACCCCTGGACAAACCTCCTGCGCCTGACGGCGGCGACCTTCGGGGCGGCGCTGGGCGGGGCGGAGACCGTCACCCTCGATCCCTTCACCCAGCCGCTCGGTCCGCCTGCAGAGCTCGCCCGGACCCAGGCCCGCAATATCCAGCTGGTGCTGATGGAGGAGAGCGCGCTCGGCCGCGTCGCCGACCCCGCAGGCGGCTCGGGCTACGTCGAGGCGCTCACCGAGGCGCTCGCCCGCGCGGGCTGGGCCGCGTTCCAGGCCATCGAGGCCGAGGGCGGGATCGTGGCTGCGCTTGAGGGCGGCCTGGTCGCCCGCGAGGTCGCCCGGGTGCGCGAGGCGCGCCTGCGCGATATCGCGACCCGCAAGGCCGGGCTGATCGGCGTCTCGCAGTTCGCCGACCTCGCCCCGGCGGGGGTGGAGGTCGAGACCGTCGACTCCTCCGACTTCGCCAAGGCCGCGCCGGCCACGCACGCGCCCGGGCCGGACAGCGCCTGCCCGCCGCTGCGCCCCTGCGCCTGGCCGGCCCCTTCGAGCGGCTGCGCGCCCGGGCCGAAGCCTCAGGCCAGCGCCCGCAGGCTTATCTCGCCGCGCTTGGGACGGCCGCGGCGCACAGTGCGCGCCTCGGCTTTGTCCAGACCCTCCTGGCTGCGGGCGGGATCGCCGCCGAGGCCGGCCCGGCGGACCGCTACGCCCCCGCGCTCTCGCCCCTGGCCGTCATCTGCGGCTCCGACGCTCTCTATGCCGCGGAGGCGGAGGCCGCCGCCCGCGCGCTGAAGGCGGCGGGGGCGCGGGCGGTCTGGCTGGCCGGCCGCCCTGGCGCGCAGGAGGCTGCGCTCAGGGCCGCGGGCGTGGACGGCTTCGTCTTTGCGGGAGCCGACGTCGTCGCGGTCCTGGACCAGGCGCTCGACGTGCTAGGATCGCCGGCATGAGCCCCGCCGCAGAGACGATCTCGCCCGCGGCCGCACCAAAGCCGGCCTGCCGTCTCGCCGACCCGCTGCCGCCGGAGGGCGACGCCCCGTGAGCCGTTTCCCCGACTTCGCCGCCCTCGACTTTGACGCCGCTCCCGTGCCCGACGCTTCGCCCGCTGCGGCCGGGGGCGAGCCGTGGCTGACGCCCGAGGGCGTGCCGGTGAAGCCGGCCTATGGTCCGCAGGACGTGCAGGGGCTGGACTTCCTTAACGGCTATCCGGGCCTGCCGCCCTTCGTCCGCGGGCCCTATCCGACCATGTACGCCACCAACCCGTGGACGATCCGCCAGTACGCGGGCTTCTCCACGGCCGAGGACTCCAACGCCTTCTATCGCCGCAACCTCGCGGCGGGACAGATGGGCCTGTCGGTCGCCTTCGATCTCGCCACGCACCGGGGCTACGATTCCGACCACCCGCGGGTGAAGGGCGACGTCGGCATGGCCGGGGTCGCGATCGACTCGATCCTGGACATGCGCACGCTCTTCAGCGGCATCCCGCTGGACCGCATGAGCGTGTCCATGACCATGAACGGCGCCGTGCTGCCCATCCTGGCCCTTTATATCGTCGCCGCGGAGGAGCAGGGCGTCGCGCACCAGCAACTGTCAGGAACGATCCAGAACGATATCCTGAAAGAGTTCATGGTGCGCAACACTTACATCTATCCACCGGCGCCCTCGATGCGGATCATCTCCGACATCTTCGCCTATACCTCCAGGGAGATGCCGAAGTTCAATTCGATCTCGATCTCCGGCTATCACATGCAGGAGGCGGGGGCGACGGCGGACCTGGAGCTCGCCTATACGCTGGCCGACGGGATCGAATACGTCCGTGCGGGCGTGGCGGCGGGCATGGACGTGGACCGCTTTGCGCCGCGGCTCAGCTTCTTCTGGGCCATCGGCATGAACTACTTCATGGAGGTGGCCAAGCTTCGGGCCGCGCGCCTGCTTTGGGCGCGCCTCATGCAGCAAACCTTCGCGCCCAAGGACCCGCGCTCGCTGTCGCTGCGCACCCACTCCCAGACCTCCGGCTGGTCGCTGGCGGCCCAGGATGTGTTCAACAACGTCGCGCGCACCTGCGTGGAGGCCATGGCGGCGGCCGGCGGCCAGACCCAAAGCCTGCACACCAATTCGCTGGACGAGGCGCTGGCGCTCCCGACCGACTTCTCCGCCCGGATCGCCCGCAACACCCAGCTGTTCCTGCAGACCGAGACGGGCCTGACCCGGGTCATCGACCCCTGGGGCGGCAGCTTCTACGTCGAGCGGCTGACCCACGACCTCGCCCGGCGGGCGCTGGAGCACATCGCCGAGATCGAGGGGCTGGGCGGCATGGCCAAGGCGATCGAGGCGGGCGTGCCCAAGCTCCGCATCGAGGAGGCCGCCGCCCGCACCCAGGCCCGCATCGACTCCGGCCGCCAGAGCGTGGTGGGCGTCAACCGCTACAAGCCCGAGCGCGCCGACGACATCCCGGTGCTGAAGGTCGACAACTCCGCCGTGCGCGAGCAGCAGCTGGCCAAGCTGGCGCGGCTGAAGGCCGAGCGCGATCCCGCCCGCGTGGAGGCGGCGCTGGCGGCGCTCACCGAAGGCGCCCGGGGCGGGGCGAACCTGATGGAGCTGGCCGTGGAGGCTGCCCGCGCCCACGCCACCGTGGGCGAGATCAGCCTGGCGCTGGAGAAGGTCTTCGGCCGCCACCGTGCCGAGATCCGCTCTATCAAGGGCGTCTATCTGCGCGAGGCGGGCCGGGACGACGCGCTCGCCCGGCGCGCCCAGGCCATGGTGGAGGACTTCACCCGCGCCGACGGGCGCCCGCCCCGCATCCTGATCGCCAAGATGGGACAGGACGGGCACGACCGCGGCCAGAAGGTCATCGCGAGCGCCTTTTCCGACCTCGGTTTCGAGGTGGTGATCGGGCCGCTCTTCCAGACGCCCGAAGAGGCCGCGCGCGAGGCGGCGGCGAAGGACGTGCACGTCGTGGGCGCCTCCTCGCTGGCCGCCGGGCACCTGACCCTGGCGCCGGAGTTGATCGCGGAGCTGAAGAAGCTCGGCCGGGCGGAAATCCTGACCGTCGTGGGCGGGGTGATCCCGCCGCAGGACTTCCAGGCCCTCTACGACGCTGGCGTGACGGCGATCTTCCCGCCGGGCACGGTGATCGCCGAGGCGGCCATCGAGCTTCTCGACAAGCTGAACCTCGCCCTCGGCTACGCCCAGCCCGCCCCCGCCGCCGCCGAGTAGGGCGGCGCGAACCCGCCGCCGACGTCCCGCCGTCGACGCGGGCCGTCCCTGCTGCGGCGCAAAAAGGGCTTGCCAGGCCGGCTTGGCTGGCGGACCTTCGCACCCGCAACAAAGCCGCGGTAACCGGCGTTTCACGGCATAGGTCTTGCGGGGGAGGGCGGCTGCCGACCCCCGACGACAGGCCTGTTCCGCGGGCTGCGCCGCCCCGGCCGGTCTTGCAACGCAACATGCGCAGAGGTCACGGGAGCCGCCCAATGTCCGTCGCCACCCTGGAGAAGCCGCTGGAGAAGGACCTCTACGAGGTCGGCGAGGTGCCTCCCGCCTTCCACGTGCCCGAGAAGATGTACGCCTGGGCGATCCGGCGCGAGCGACACGGCCGCCCCAACCAGGCCATGCAGGTCGAGGTCGTGCCCACGCCCGCCATCGGCGAGGACGAGTGCCTGGTGCTCGTGATGGCCGCCGGCGTGAACTACAACGGCGTCTGGGCCGCGCTCGGCGAGCCGATCAGCCCCTTCGACGGCCACAAGCAGCCCTATCACATCGCCGGCTCCGACGCGTCGGGCATCGTCTGGGCCGTCGGCTCTAAGGTGAAGCGCTGGAAGCCGGGGGACGAGGTCGTCATCCACTGCAACCAGGACGACGGCGACGACGAAGAGTGCAACGGCGGCGACCCGATGTACTCGCCCTCCCAGCGCATCTGGGGCTATGAGACTCCGGACGGCTCCTTCGCCCAGTTCTGCCGCGTGCAGTCGCGCCAGCTGATGCACCGGCCCAAGCACCTGACCTGGGAAGAGGCCGGCTGCTACGTGCTGACGCTAGCGACCGCCTATCGCATGCTCTACGGCCACGAGCCGCACGTGCTGCGCCCGGGCGACAATGTGCTGGTCTGGGGCGCCTCGGGCGGGCTCGGCGTGTTCGCGACCCAGCTCTGCGCCACGGCCGGCGCCAACGCCATCGGCGTCGTCTCCGACGAGAGCAAGCGCGACTTCGTGCTCAGCATGGGCGCCAAGGCGGTCATCAACCGCAAGGACTTCAACTGCTGGGGCCAGCTGCCCAAGGTCAACGGGCCCGAGTTCGCCGACTACATGCGCGAGAGCCGCAAGTTCGGGAAGGCGATCTGGGACATCACCGGCCGGAAGGACGTCGACATCGTCTTCGAACACCCGGGCGAATCGACCTTCCCGGTCAGCGTCTTCGTGGTCAAGCGGGGCGGCATGGTGGTGATCTGCGCGGGCACCACCGGCTTCAACCTGACCATGGACGCGCGCTTCCTGTGGATGCGTCAGAAGCGCGTGCAAGGCAGCCACTTCGCCAATCTGAAGCAGGCCTCCGCGGCCAACCAGCTGGTCATCGAGCGGCGCATCGATCCCTGTCTGTCGGAGGTCTTCCCCTGGGACGCCATTCCCGACGCCCACGAGAAGATGCTGGATAACCGTCACGCCCCTGGCAACATGGGCGTGCTGGTCACGGCGCAGCGTCCGGGCCTGCGCACCTTCCAGGAGGTGCTGGAGATCGCCGCCGGCCGGGGCTGACCTGCGGGGCGATCCGCGCAGAGGTCCAAGCCTTTTCACGCCGGCGGCGCGTGGCGCCCTTGAGCGGGCGAGGCGGCGCGGACCAAACCTAGGAAAATAGTCCTCCACGGGCGGAGCTCCGCTACATTGCTGGAACGGTCGCGATACGGGCTTGGGCCCGGCGACCGCCCCGATCGTCCGGAGCCCCCGCATGCCCGCGTCCCTGGCGCGGCGACGTCCTGTCGCCGCCCCGCCCCCGCCTGAGCGCAAGAGCCTCGCCCGGCGGCTGATCGCGCTCTCCGCCGCCGGCCAGCCGGCCTGGACCGCGCGGGACGCCTCCGCCCTGGCGCGGGAGGGCTATGGCCGCAACCCTGTCGCCTATCGCTGCGTGCGCATGATCGCCGAGGCGGTCGCGGCTGCGCCCCTGGTGGTGTTCGCCAAGGGCGTCCGCGCGCCGGACCACCCGCTGCAGGCCCTGCTCGACCGTCCGAATCCGGAGGAGACCGGCCCCGACCTGATCGAGCGCTTCGCCGGGCTTCTGGCCGTCTTCGGCGACGCCTACCTGGAAGCGGCGGGCGAGGGCGCGGTCACGGCGCTCTACGCGCTCCGCCCCGACCGGGTGAGCGTGGCGCCCGGCGCGGACGGCTGGCCCGCCGCCTACGATTACGGCGTGGACGGGCGCAAGGTCCGCATCGCGCGGGCGGCGGACGGCTTCCTGCCCGTGCTGCACCTGAAGCTGTTCAACCCGGCGGACGACCACTACGGCCTGTCGCCGCTCCAGGCCGCCGCCTTCGCGGTCGACGTGCACAACGCCGCCTCGGCCTGGAACAAGGCCCTGCTCGACAACGCCGCGCGGCCCTCCGGCGCGCTGGTCTACCAGGGCGGCGAGCACCTGACGCCCGAGCAGTTCGAGCGGCTGAAGCAGGAGCTGGAGGACCTGCAGAGCGGGACGGCGAACGCGGGCCGGCCGCTGCTGCTGGAGGGCGGGCTCGACTGGCGGCCGATGTCGCTCAGCCCCGCCGACATGGACTTCGCCCAGGGCAAGCACATCGCGGCGCGGGAGATCGCGCTGGCGTTCGGCGTGCCGCCGCCCCTGCTCGGCATCCCCGGCGACGCGACCTACTCCAACTTCAAGGAGGCCAACGCCGCCTTCTGGCGCGGGACGGCGGCGCCGCTGGCGCAGCGGATCGGCCGGGCGCTGAGCGCTTGGCTCGGGCCGCGGTTCGACGGCGCGGAGGTCCGCCCCGACCTCGATCAGCTGCCCGCCCTGTCCGACGAGCGCGCCGCGCTTTGGGCGCGTCTGGAGGCGGCGAGCTTTCTCACGCCTGAGGAGCGCCGCCGCATGGCGGGCCTCGGCGCGACGCCGGTGCAGGGCGCCTGACCCATGCAGCTCGACATCCCCAAGCTCGACAAGGGCCAGGCCGGGCTGGCGCTCGCCCTGCTGCTGCAGACGGCGGGCGTGCTGCTCTGGGCCGGGGGCGCGGCGGCGCGTCTGGCGGACCTGGAGGTCCGGATCGAGCGTCAGGGCGGCGTGGCCGAGCGCCTCGCCCGCCTGGAGGCGCAGTCGGAGGAGACCCGCGCGGCCCTGGTCCGCATCGAGGACAAGCTCGACCGCCGGGGCGGCGGCCGGTGAGGGCGGGGACGCCCATCGCCGGCTATGCGTCGCTGTTCTGGCGCGAGGACCTGGCCGGCGACGTGGTCGCAGCGGGCGCGTTCGCCGCGAGCCTGAAGGCGCGCCCGCCCTCCGCCGTGGGCATGTTCTTCCAGCACGAGACCGGCTCGCCCGTCGGCCGCTGGCACGAGGTCGCCGAGGACGCCGCAGGCCTGTTCGTCCGTGGACAGATCGAGGGCGCCTCGCCCGAGGCGCGCCTCGCCGCCGGCCTGGTGCTGAGCGGCGCGGTCGACGGCCTGTCCATCGGCTTCAACGTGCGCCGCAGCACGCCGGACCGCACCGGCCGGCTGCGCGTGCTGACCGAGATCGAGCTGATCGAGGTCTCGATCGTCGCCTTTCCCCTGCTCCCCGCGGCGCGACTGCGCGTCGCCGCGCCCCCGCTTTCCGCCTGACTCGCCAAGGACCCCGACCATGGAAACCAAGCACGCCGCCCCCTCGCCCGAGACCCGCGCCGCCCTGCACGAGCTGCTCGCCGCCTTCGAGGCGTTCAAGGCCGCCAACGACCAGCGCCTGGACGAGCTCGAGCGCAAGTCAGCCCCCGACGTCCTGCTCGAGGAGAAGGTCGCCCGCATCGACGCGGCGCTGGCCTCGGCGCAGCAGAAGCTCGACCGTCAGGCCGCCGCCCTGAACCGCCCGGCCCTATCCGGCGGCGCCGAGGTGAAGTCCTCCCCCGAAGGCGGCGAGGCCTTCGCCCGCTATCTCCGCACCGGCCAGTCGCCGGCGGGGCGGGAGGTGAAGGGCCTGTCGGAGGGCGGCTCGGGCGGCTACCTCGCCCCGCCGGAGGTCGAGCGCGCCATCGCCCGGCGCATGACCCACGCCAGTCCGATCCGCGAGATCGCGACGGTGCGCACCATCGGCACGAGCCTTTATCGCAAGCCGGTCTCCATCGCCGGCCCGGTCGTGGGCTGGGCGGCGGAGACGGCCTCGCGCGCCGAGACGACCGCCCCGACGCTGGACCAGCTCGACTTCCCGGCCGCAGACCTTTTCGCCTGCCCCGCGGCGACTCAGGCCCTGCTCGACGACGGCTTCGTCAACCTAGAAGCCTGGCTGGCCGAGGAGTGCCAGGACGCCTTCGCCGCCCAGGAGACCGACGCCTTCGTCAACGGCGACGGCGCGAATAAGCCCAAGGGCTTCCTGAGCTACACCCCCGCGCCGGACGCCAGCCAGGCCTGGGGCCAGCTCGGCTACCTCGCGACGGGGGCCGCCGGCGCCTTCCCCGCGGAGAACCCGGCCGACAGGCTCATCGACCTGATCTACGCGCCGCGGGCGGAGTTCCGGGCCCAGGGCCGCTTCGTGATGAACCGGCGCACGTCCGCAGCCGTGCGCAAGTTCAAGGACGGCGACGGCAACTACGTCTGGACGCCGCCCGCGGTCGCCGGCCAGCCCGCCAATCTGCTGGGCTATCCCGTCACCGAGGTGGAGAGCATGCCCGACGTGGGCGCAAACGCCTTCGCCGTGGCGTTCGGGGACTTCGCCCGGGGCTATCTGATCGTGGACCGGGCGGGGCTCGGCGTGCTGCGCGATCCCTACTCGGCCAAGCCCTATGTGCTGTTCTACGTGACCAAGCGGGTCGGCGGCGGCGTGCAGAACTTCGACGCGATCAAGCTGCTCAAGTTCGCCGCGAGCTGAGCCGATGGCGATCCAACTGGAGCGGCTCGCAGCGGCGCCCTCCGAGCCGGTCAGCCTGGCCGAGGTCAAGGCGGCGCTGCGCCTGACCTACGACTCCGAGGACGCGGTGCTCGCGGGCCTGATCACGGCGGCGCGGGAGGGGGTGGAGGCTGAGCTCGGCGTCTCCCTGGCGCCGACGCGCTGGCGCGAGGTGCGCGACGGCTTCGCCCCGGCGGACGGGGAGGGCGCGCTCGGCCTCCTGCGCGGCCCCTTGATCAGCGTCGAGACGATCACGGCGGCCGATCCGTCCGGGGCGGCGCAGACCCTCGATCCCCGGCGCTATCGCGTCCTGGCGGGGCGACCGGGGCGGGTCGCGCCCGTCGCTCAGGCCTGGCCCCATCCCGGCGTGAGCGGGGGCGGGGTCGTGATCGACTACACGGCCGGGTTCGACCCCGCGCCGGAGCCGCTCCGTCAGGCGGTCGTCGCCCGCGCCGCCTGGCGCTTCCTGAACCGCGAGGCGGCGCCGCCGCCGGACCTGGCCGAGGGCCTGCTCGCGCCCTTCCGCCTGCCCCGCCTCTGACCCCGCAACCGAAAAAGACCGCAAGGACCCGCCATGTCCGCCTCCTCCGCCCTGGCCGCAGCCGTCGTGCTGCGCCTTCAGCCCCTGCTGGCCAGCCGCCGCCCCCTGCGCCGGCGCTCAGCCTCGGCCCCGACGCCGGGCACGACCGCCTCGCGGCCAGCGTCACGGTGCGCCTGCGCGGAGCCGACCGCAGCGACGCCCGCGCCCTGGCCGCCGCCGCCGCCGCCGCGTTGGAGGGGGCGGACGCGCTGGGGAGCCGCTTGCGCGTGCTCTATCGCGACGCCGTGGCCGGCCCGGGCGGGAGCTGGCTCGCCCTGATGCGCATCGGCCTGGCGCAGCCGCGCCGCGCCGCCACCGCGCTGCCGAGGGCGGCGTGAGGTCCTTCGCCGAAGCGAGCCTGCCCGACGACCTCTGGGCGCGCCTGCTGCCCGGCGCGACGGTCAGCCTCGAGCGCGCCGTCGCCGTGACGGCCCTGGCGTCCGGAGCGGAAAGCCGCATCGCGCCCTGGGCGGACGGGCGGCGGCGCTTCCGCATCGGCCCGCGCGTCCTGCCGCTGGCGGACGGCGCGGCGCTGCTCGCCTTCTTCGAGGCGCGGCGAGGACGGCTGCAGGGCTTCCGCCTGCGCGACCCGACCGACGAGGCCTCCGCCGCCCCGGGATGCCGCGTGACGCCGCAGGACCAGCGGATCGGGACCGGCGACGGCGCGACGCGCCTCTTTTCCCTCGCCAAGGCCTATGGGGCGGGCGAGGACGTCTACCTCCGCCCGATCGCCAAGCCGGTGGCGGGCAGCGTGCGGGTGGCGGTGGACGGCGCGGAGCTCGACGCGAGCGCCTTCGCCGCCGACTCCGTTTCCGGGCGCGTGACCCTGGCCGCGGCGCCTGCGGCGGGGGCGGCGATCACCGCCGGCTTCCGCTTCGATACGGCGGTCCGCCTGGAGGCGGAGGCGCCGGCGCTGACCCTGCACTCGCTGGACCGCGCCGAGGTGGCGCCGTTCACCCTGATCGAGGTGCGCCCTTGAGCCGGCCCGTGCCGGAGGCGATGCGCGCGGCGCTGCAGGGCGGGGCGGCGAGGCTGGCGACCTGCTGGATCCTGACGCGCAAGGACGGGCGCAGGCTCGGCTTCACCGACCACGACCGGCCGCTCGGCCTGGACGGCGTCGTCTGCGATCCCTCTTCGGGCCTCAGCCCGCAGGGCGCGAGCGGCCGCCTGGGCCAGGCGGGGGAGGCGCAGGTGCTGGGGACGCTGGCGGCCGAGGCGGTGACCGACGCCGATCTCGCGGCCGGCCTCTATGACGGCGCCCGGGTGCAGGCCTGGCGGGTGGACTGGTCGGACCCGACCCAGCGCGTCAGCCTCGGGGAGGGGACGATCGCCCGCCTGCGCCGCGACGGCCAGGGCTGGCGCGCGACCCTGGCCGGGCCGCTGGCCCCGCTGCAGAGGCGGGTCGGGCGCGCCTACGGCCGCCTCTGCGACGCCGAGCTCGGCGATGCGCGCTGCCGCGTGGACCTCGCCGATCCCAGGTTCGCCGGCGCAGCCTGCGACAAGCGCTTCGCCATCTGCCGCGAGCGGTTCGAGAACGCGGCGAACTTCCGCGGCTTCCCCGACCTGCCCGGCGACGACTTCCTCGCGGCTGTTCCGGCCCAGGGCGAGGCCAACGACGGCGGGAGCCGGCGATGAACGCGTCTGCGCTTGCGGAGGCGCGGCTCTGGCTTGGCACCCCCTACCGCCACCAGGCGAGCGTGCGGGGCGCGGGCTGCGACTGCCTGGGCCTGGTGCGGGGCGTCTGGCGCGCGCTCTACGGCGTGGAGCCGGAGGCGCCGCCGCCCTATCGCCCGGACTGGGCCGAGGCAGGGCGGGGCGAGCCGCTGCTGGAGGCCGCCGCGCGCTGGTTCCCGCCGCGGCCGCTGAGCGGGCTTCAGCCCGGCGACGTGCTCCTGTTCCGCATGCAGGCGCGGGCGCCCGCGCGCCACTGCGGCCTTCTGTCGGCCCTGCCCGACGCGCGCGACCCGCACGGCCGCATGATCCACGCCTACTGGGGCCGCGCGGTGGTGGAGAGCTGGCTGGGCGCCTGGTGGTCGCGCCGCCTCGTCGCCGCCTTCGCCTGGCCCGCCTCTCAGCCCCCCGGAGCGCCATGAGATGGCCCACGTAATTCTGTCCGCCGCGGGCGAGGCCATCGGCGGCCCGGTCGGGCGCACGATCGGCGGCCGCATCGGCCGCGCCATCGACCACGCCGCCTTGAACGCGCTCAAGCCGGACCGCGAGGTCGGCCGGCGGCTGCAGGGCCTGCAGCTGACCGCGGTGGCCGAGGGCGAGCCGATCGCGGCCGCCTTTGGCCGGGCCCGCGTCGGCGGCCAGGTGATCTGGGCGGCGCGCTTCAAGGAGCGGCGGGTCGCGCGCCAGACCTCCGGCTCCAAGGGCGGGCCGACGACCTATGCCTATAGCTATTCGCTCAGCTTCGCCATCGGACTCTGCGAGGGGCCGATCGACGGGGTGGGCCGCATCTGGGCCAACGGCAAGGCGATGGACCTGTCCGGCGTGACCTGGCGTGTTCATCTGGGGACGGAGGACCAGGCGCCCGATCCGCTGATCGAGGCGGTGGAGGGGACGTCCCCCGCCTACCGCGGTCTCGCCTATCTGGTTTTCGAGGACTTAGCCCTCGACGCCTATGGCGACCGGCCCCCCGATATCAATGTCGAGATCCTCCGCCGGCCCCGCTGGGACGGGGCGCCTGCGGCGCTGGAGGACCGGCTGACGGGCGTGTGCCTGATCCCGGGCGCGGGAGAGTTCGTCTATGCGACCGGCCCCGTGCTCCGCCGCGACGGCCTGACCCGCTCCACCGCGGAGAACGTCCACTCCGGCCAGGGGCGCGCGGACCTGGAGGTCAGCCTCGACCAGCTCGCCGCCGCCCTGCCCAATCTGACCGAGGTGTCGCTGGTGGTGGCCTGGTTCGGGACCGACCTGCGGGCCGGCCGCTGCCAGGTGCGCCCGGGCGTGGAGGAGGCCGAGAAGGCGACCGCGCCCGTGACCTGGCGCGCCGGCGGCGTGGGGCGGGAGGATGCGCATCTCGTCTCCCGCACCGCCGCGGGCGGCCCCGCCTATGGCGGCACGCCGGCGGACGAAGCCGTGCTCCAGGCCATCGCGGCCCTGAAGGCGCGGGGCTGGCGCGTCACCCTCTATCCGTTCCTGATGATGGACATCGCGCCCGGCAACGGCTTGCCCGATCCCTACGGCGGGGCGGAGCAGGCGGCCTACCCCTGGCGGGGGCGGATCACCGGGTCGGACCGCACGGCGGGCGCGCGGGCCGAGGTCGCCGCCTTCTTCGGGTCCGCCGCCCCGGGCGACTTCACGGTCAGGGCCGGCGAGGTCGCCTATGCCGGGCCGCCGGAGTGGAGCTGGCGGCGCTGCGTGCTGCACCTTTCGGCCCTGGCGCAGGCGGCGGGCGGGGCGGACGCGGTCCTGATCGGCTCGGAATTCCGGGGGCTGACGACCCTGCGCGACGCCGCGGACGGCTATCCGGCGGTGGACGAGCTGGTGCGCCTGGCGCGGGATGTGAAGGCCATGCTCGGGCCGGCCACAGCCGTGGCCTACGCCGCCGACTGGAGCGAGTACTTCGGCCATCAGCCTCCGGACGGCTCGGGGGACGTGCGCTATCACCTCGATCCCCTCTGGGCCGACCCGGCCGTCGATTTCGTCGGCGTCGACTGGTATCCGCCGATCACGGACTGGCGGGACGCGCCGGGCGAGCGCGACGCTGTCGCGGGCTTCCGCGGGCCGCGCGACCGAGCCTATCTCGCGGCGGGGATCGCCGGCGGCGAGGCTTTCGACTGGTACTACGCCAACGAGGCCGACCGCGCAGCCCAGCGCCGCACCCCGATCGCCGACGGCGCCTATGGCGAGCCCTGGGTGTTCCGGCCCAAGGACCTCGCGGCCTGGTGGTCCAACCCGCACCACGAGCGCCGCGCGGGCGTCCGCCAGAGCGCGCCCACCGCCTGGGTCCCGGGCTCCAAGCCGATCCGCCTGGTCGAGTTCGGCTGCGCGGCCATCGACAAGGGGGCCAATGCGCCGAACCTGTTCCTGGACCCCAAGAGCGCGGAGAGCCGCCTGCCGCCGTTCTCGACCGGCGTCCGCGACGACGCCGGCCAGCGCGCGGCGCTGGAGGCGATCCTGGCGCACTTCGCCCCCGGCGCGCCGGGCAATCCCACGTCCTCCGTCTATGGCGGGCCGATGGTGCAGGGGCTCTCCGCCTGGTGCTGGGACGCGCGGCCCTACCCGGACTTCCCCGCCCGGGCGGACGTCTGGGCCGACGCGGGCGCCTGGGCGCGGGGGCACTGGCTGAACGGCCGTCTGGGCGCAGCGCCCGTGGCGAGCCTGGTCGGCGCCATGCTGGCGCGGGGCGGCGTCGACCCCGGCGCGTGCGATCTCGCCGGCGCAGACGGCGTGGTGGAGGGCGCGGTGCTGGAGCGGCCCCTGAGCCTTGCGCAGCAGATCGCGCCGCTGGCCTTCGCCTTCGCCTTCGACATGGCGGAGCGGGGCGGGCGGATCACGGCGCTCGGGCGGAGCCGGCCGGCGGACCTGCGCCTGACGGCCGCCGACCTCGCAGGGTTGGACCCGGGCGCGCCGCCGGTGCGCTACGACCACGCCGCCGCCCTGACCCCGGACGCGGTGCGCGTGCGCGCGGTCGATCCGGGGGCGGACTACCAGACCCTGAAGGCCGAGGCGCGGGCGGAGGCGGGCGCAGGCGGCGGCGGCGTGCACGACCTGGACCTGCCGCTGGCGCTCGACCGGCCGGGGGCGCAGGCCGCCGCAGCCCGGGCGCTGGCCCGGGCGCTGGCCGAGGACGAGGCGGCCGAAGTCGCGCTCGGCCCCGCCGCCGCCCTGGCGCTGGAGGTCGGCGACCTCGTGACCCTGCCGGGCGAGGCGGGCGCGCTCGGGGGCGCGCTCGGGGGCGCGCTCTGGGACGTGCTCTGGCGCGTGACGCGGCTGGACCTCGGCCCCGGCCCGCCGCCCGGCTCACCCGCGCGGAGCCGCCGGTCGCGGCCGACGGCGACCCCGGCTTCCAGTCCGGGCCCCGGCCGAGGCCCTCCGGCCCGCCGGCCTTCGCGCTGCTCGACCTGCCGCTGCTGCCGGGGGCCGAAGACGACGCCCGCCCCCTGATCGCCGTCGCCGCCGAGCCTTGGCGCGCCATGTCGGTGCAGACAGGACCCGGCGGCCCGGAGCGCGCCCGCATCGCCGAGCCGGCCTGGATGGGCGCGAGCGTGAGCGACCTGCCCTCCGCGCCGCCCTGGCGCTGGGACGCGGCGACCCGGCTCACCGTGCGCGTCGAGGGCGGGGCGTCGCTGCAGAGCCGAGCGGACGCCGAGGTGCTGGCCGGCGCCAATGCGCTCGCGATCCAGACCCCCGCCGGCGCCTGGGAGGTGCTGCAGTTCGCCGCCGCCGCCCTGGTCGCGCCCGAGACCTGGACCCTCTCGCGCCTGCTGCGGGGCCAGCTCGGGACGGAGGCGGACATGGCGGCCCGGGTCCCTGCGGGGGCGGCGGTGGTCGTGCTGGACGGACCCCTCGCCCGCGCCGAGCTCGCCCAGTCCGAGCGCGGCCTGCCGCTTAACTGGCGCGCCGCCCCGCGGGCCTTCAGCCTACGGCGCTCAACAGTGCGCAGGCCGCCTTCGCCTGGCAGGGGATCGCCTGGCGGCCGCTGGCGCCGGCGCATCTGACGGCGGCCCGCGCGCCCGACGGGCGTCTGGCGTTGAGCTGGATCCGCCGCACGCGCCTGCACGGGGACGCCTGGGACGGGGGCGACGCGCCGCTGTCGGAGGAGGTCGAGCGCTATCGCGTGCGCCTGTTCGACGGCGCGACCCCGCTGAACGAGGTCCAGACCGACGCGCCGTCCCTGATCCTCAGCGCCGTCGACGCCGCCCGCCTGCCCGCTGTCGTGACGCTGGAGGTCGCCCAGCTCTCGGCCATCGTCGGCTGGGGGGCGGCGGCGCGCCGGACGGTTCGCACCGACGCCCCGCCCTGAGCCGCCCGACCTGCCGCCCAAGCCCCGGCTCCGTGTGGCATTTTCGCAACACAGGCCCTTGCGCTCGGCCCGCATCACGCTACCTCTTGGCCGCAGAGCCCCGCGGCTCCAGGGTTCGGCGGCGCGCGGGCGCAAGGGCATTCACCAGTGGCGAAAGACCCCTATTCCGAGCTCGGCGTGGCGCGCGGGGCCAGCGAGGACGACATCCGCAAGGCCTTCCGCAAGCTCGCCAAGGACCTGCACCCCGACCGCAACCCCGGCGACAAGAAGGCCGAGGAGCGCTTCAAGCGCGTCTCCGCCGCCTTCGACATCTTGGGCGACCCGGAGAAGCGCGCCAAGTTCGACCGCGGCCAGATCGACGCCGACGGACGCGAGACCTCGCAAGGGTTCGGCGGATTCGGGGGCGGCGGCGGCAACCCCTTCCGGCGCGGCTTCGGCGGCGCGGAGTTCTACAACGGCGGCGGCGGGCGCGGACATGGCGAGGCGGGCGCCGGCGAGTTCGACGACATCCTGAGCGAGATGTTCGGCCGCGCGGGGCAGGGCGCGCGCAACTTCGCCTTCCGCGGCTCCGATGTGAAGGCGCGGCTGGACGTGGACCTCGAGGACGTGATCGCCGGGGCGTCGCGCCGGGTCAGCTTCTCCGACGGCCGCCAGCTGGAGGTGACCATCCCGCGCGGCGCCGCGACCGGCCAGGTGCTGCGCCTGCGCGGCCAGGGCATGGCCGGGCGCAACGGCGGCGCCCCGGGCGATGCGCTGATCGAGCTGCGGGTGCGCGAACACCCTATCTTCCGCCTGGACGGCGCGGACTTGCACATGGACCTGCCCGTCTCGATCCCCGACGCGGTGCTGGGCGCCAAGGTCGAGGCGCCCACGCCCGACGGTCCGGTGAAGTTGTCGGTGCCGTCGGGCTCGAACTCCGGCGCGGTGCTGCGCCTGAAGGGGCGAGGGGCGGTCGATGCGGCGACGCTGCGGCGCGGCGACCTTTTCGCCCACCTGCAGCTCGTCCTGCCTGATGCCCCCGACCCGGAGCTCGTCCGCTTCTGCGAGACCTGGCGGCGCGAACGCCCCTACAAGCCGGGGCGCTGACGGGATCCGATCGCCTGTTCAGCCGGCTCTGGATGCGTGCTAGCGCCCCGGGGGATGGCGAAGGTCCCGACCCTGCCGCGCCTCAGGCGCGTGACGCTGGAGTTCCTGAAAACCGAGACCGCGGGCGGCGTGGTGCTCGGCCTGGCGGCCCTGGCCGGACTGGTCGCCGCCAACAGTCCCTGGCGCACGCTCTACGAGGCCTGGCTCGCGCGCCCTGCCTCCATCCAGGTCGGCGCCTGGTCGGAGACGCTGAGCATCGCCGACTGGGTGAAGGAGGGGCTGATGGCCGGCTTCTTCTTCGTCCTGGGCTTGGAGATCAAGTTCGAGATCCTGCGGGGGGAACTCTCCAGCCCCCGCCGCCTCGCCCTGCCCGTGCTGGGGGCGCTGGGCGGCATGATCGTCCCGGCCCTGGTCTACCTCATGATCAACCTGGGGCCGGGCGGACGTCCCGAGGGTTGGCCGACGCCGGTCGCCACCGACATCGCCTTCGCCCTGGCCGTGCTGGCGCTGGTCGGGCGGGGGCTGCCGACCAGCCTGCGCACCTTCCTCATGGCGCTGGCGGTGGCCGACGACCTCGGCGCGGTGGTGCTGATCGGCGCGCTCTTCACCCGCCACACCAACGAGGCCGCCTTGCTCGGCGCGTTCCTGTCCCTGGGGTGCATGGCTCTGCTCGCGCGCTGGCGGCAGGCGCCGGTCAGCTTCTTCGTGGCCGGCGCGGTCGCGGTCTGGGCCTTCACCCTACACTCGGGCGTCTCAACCTCGGTGGCGGGGGTCGCGGCGGCCATGACGGTGCCGATCTCGCCGCGCAAGCCCGGCCAGCCCGGCCTGCTGGAGACCCTGGCGGAGGGCCTGAACCCCTATGTCGCGTTTGGCGTCCTGCCGCTCTTCGCCTTCACCGCCTCGGGGCTGACGTTCGACAGGCTGTCGGGCGAGGGGGCGCTGTCGCCGGTGAGCGTGGGCGTGGCGCTGGGCCTGCTGCTCGGCAAGCCGCTGGGCGTCTTCGGGGCCTGCGCGCTGGCGGTGCGGCTCGGGCTGGCGCGGCGGCCCACGGGCGCGAGCTGGGCGGAGCTGGCCGGGGTGGCGTGCCTGTGCGGCGTCGGCTTCACCATGAGCCTGTTCCTGGGCGCGCTCGCCTTTCCCGCCCGCGACGACGGCCTAGACGCGGTGAAGCTCGGCGTCCTGGCGGGCAGCCTGGGGTCGGCGCTCGCCGGCCTGGCGGTCTTGAGCGCCGTCCGACGCGCGCCCAGGCTCCGCGCCGCCTGATCGCCTGTTACACGGGCGACACACTTGCCTTGCGAAAAGCGAAGCAAACGCCGCCCGGGAGTCTGCGGGGCTTGCCTGCGCAGGGGGCGACGCTCACCTTACCCCGCTGAGCTGCGCTGTCGCGCCGCCGCAATCGGCCTGCTCGCCAATCAGGGCCGACCCATGGGAGAGACTTCGCGTATGACCATTCGCACTCTTGCGCGGGCGACCGTTTCGCTCGCGGCTCTGTCGCTGCTCGGCGCCGGCGTGGCCCGCGCCCAGTCCGCGCAGCCGGCGGCGACCGACAACGGCTCCACGGTCGACACCATCATCGTCACGGCGCAGAAGCGCGAGCAGCGTCTGCAGGACGTGCCCATCGTCGTCACGGTCGCGGGCGCGCAGCTGCTGCGCGACACCGGCGTGCACGACATCAAGGACCTCACCGTCCTGACCCCTGGCCTGCTGGTCACCTCGACCTCCTCGGAGGCCTCCACCACCGCGCGCATCCGCGGCATCGGCACTGTGGGCGACAACCCGGGCCTTGAGTCCTCCGTGGGCGTCGTGATCGACGGCGTCTATCGTCCGCGCAACGGCGTCGGCTTCGGCGACCTCGGCGATCTCGCCCGCGTGGAGGTGCTGAAGGGGCCGCAGGGCACGCTGTTCGGCAAGAACACCTCGGCCGGCGTCATCAACATCGTCACCGCCGCCCCCTCCTTCAAGTTCGGCGCGAACGGCGAGGCGACCTTCGGCAATTTCGGCGAGTTCGGCTATTCCGGCTCCGTCACGGGCCCGATCGCGGCCGACAAGCTGGCGGGCAGCGTCTTCTTCGCCAACCGCGAGCGCAACGGCTTCAGCGACGTGGACGTCGGCAAGGGGCCGCGCACCTCGCGCGAGGATTTCAACCGCAGCTTCTGGACCGTCCGCGGCCAGCTCTATGCGACGCCGACGGCTGAGTTCGACGCGCGCCTAATCGGCGACTACTCGCACCGCAAGGAGCAGTGCTGCGTCGGCGAGCAGATCTACAACGGTCCGACCGCGCCGCTGATCGCCGCCTTCGCCAGTCCCGACCCGGGCCTGCGCAATCCGCCCAACCCCTACGACCGCCTGGCGTTCGCCAACCGCAGCTCCGCGCAGGAGATCACCGACGGCGGCGTGTCGTTGGAGATGAACTACAAGGTTCCCCAGCTTAACGGGGCGAAGCTGACCTCGATCACCGCCGTCCGCGACTGGGAGTTCAAGCAGGGCCAGGACAGCGACTTCACCACCGCCGACATCTTCTACCGGCCCGACAACGGCCAGCAGGGCACGCAATTCCAGCAATTCAGCCAGGAGCTCCGCCTCAGCGGAACCTACGGCAAGCTGGACTACACCGTCGGCGGATTCTACGCCAACGAGCTCCTGAAGCAGAAGACGGCGCTGTTCTTCGGTACCGATTACCGCGGCTACGTCGCCCAGCTGTTCTCGGCCGCGACCAAGCTGCCGCCCGCCACCTTCGCCGGCCTGCTTGCGCCCAGCGCGCCGGGCCTGGGCCAGCTCGACGTCTACAAGCAGACCGACGAAACCTTCGCCCTCTTCACCAACGACACCTATCACGTCACCGACAAGCTCGAGCTGACGGTCGGCCTGCGCTACACCAACGACGACAAGTCGCTGACCGCCCGGTACTCCAACACCGACAACGGGGCGACGTGCGGCGCGGTGAACAATCCGGCGAGCCCGTTCTATGGCTTCGGCGGCACGCTCTGCCAGAGCCTGGCCTCGTTCAACCCGCGGTTCGACGGGGTCAAGAACGACCGGAGCCGCTCGGAGACCGCCACGACTGGCACGGTGAAGCTGGCCTACCGCTACAGCCCCGAGTATCTCGGTTACCTGTCTTATTCGCGCGGCTACAAGTCCGGCGGGTTCAACCTCGACCGTGTCGTGCAGAGGACCTCGACCGGCTACGACCCCGTGCTCGACACCAGCTTCAAGGGCGAGTTCGTCGACAGCTACGAAGTGGGCCTGAAGACTACCCTGCTGGACCGCAAGCTGTCGCTGAACGGCGCCATCTTCCACCAGGAGTTCACCAACTTCCAGCTGAACGCCTTCAACGGTCTCTACTTCACCGTGCTGTCGGTTCCGACGGTCACCTCCACGGGCTTCGATGCCGACCTGCTCTACCGGCCCTTCCGCGGGCTCAGCATCCAGTCGGGCCTGACCTACGCCAACACGCGCTACACCTATGACGACGCGCGGGTGCTGGGGCCCAAGTGCGGCCCGATCGCCTACGGGTCCACCATCCCGCAGACCTGCTCGCTGCTGCCGGGCTCGCGGGTGTCCTTGGCGCCCCTGTGGTCGGGGTCGTTCTCGGCCACCTACGAGCGTCCGATCGGGGAAGGCCTGGTCGGCCGCGCCAACCTGGGCGTGAAGTACAACTCCGACTACATCACCGGCTCGGACCTGAACCCGGTGAAGAAGCAGAAGGCGTACTCCGTCGTCGACGGGCGCGTCGGCGTCGGCCCCGAGAACGGCCGCTGGAGCGTGGAGCTCTGGACGCAGAACCTGTTCGACACGCACTACTATCAGGTCGCTTACGACGCGCCGTTCCAGGCGGGAAGCTACGACGCCTTCCTGGGCCAGCCGCGCACCTACGGCGTGACGCTCCGCGCCAAGTACTGATCGGGCGCGAGCGTCCCGCTCGAACCCAGACGGCGGCCCGGGGGCGACCCCGGGCCGTTTGCTTTTGGGGCCGTTTCGCGTTTCGGGCCGTTCCGCTTTCGGGGCCGGCTGAGCGAGTCCCTTGACGAGAGGCTGCAGCCGCTCGAAGCCTGAGCGGCCCCGGCCCGTAAGGGCCCAAGACCCGAAGCGAGCGTCCCTCCATGACCACCCGCCGTCGCCTGATGGCCGCCGCCGCCGCCCTCGCCGCCGCGCGCGCGGCTCCCGCCTCGGCCATGCCCGCCGACATCCGCGAGGGCGAGCTGAACCGCTTCTTCGACCGGGTGGCGGACATGGTGCTGGAGGGCCTGCCGGAGCAGGCGACGACGGTGGGCCTGGACACCGGGCGGCATGCGGCGGTGCGCTACAGGCTGACGGACCGCAGCCACGCCGGCCGCGCCGCCTTCACCGCCAGGGCCGCCGCCCTGCATGCCCAGGCCCTGAGGTTCCAGCCGAAGCGCTTCTCAGACCCGCTCCGCGGCTCGCTGGAGAGCCTCACCTCCTGGCTGGCGGCGGAGAAGGCGAGCCGCGCCTTCCCGACCTGGGACGAGACCTCCGGCCAGATCTCGCCCTATGCGCTCACCCAGCTGACCGGGGCCTATCAGCAGGTCCCGGACTTCCTGGACAGCCAGCATCCGATCCGCACGCGGACCGATTGCGACGCCTATCTCGCCCGGCTGCGCGACTTCGCCCGGATGATCGAGCAGGACACGGCGCGGCTGAAGGCGGACTCCGCCCGAGGTTTCGCGCCCCCCGATTTCGTGCTCGACAAGGCGCTGAAGCAGCTCACGTCGCTGCGCGCCACGCCGGCGGAGACGTCGAACCTCGTCGCCTCCCTGGTCCGCCGGGCGCGGGAGGCCGGGATCGAGGGGGCCGGCCCCGGCGGCGACTGGGCGACGTTCGCGACCAAGACGCTGAACCAGGAGGTCTATCCGGCGCTGGACCGCCAGATTGCCGCTGTCCGGGCGGTGCGCCCCCATGCGACGCACGAGGCGGGCGCCTGGCGGCTGCCCGACGGCGAGGCGTTCTACCGCGAGGCCCTGCGCCAGAACCTGACGTCATCTGAGCTGTCGCCCGACGAGGTGCACCGGCAGGGCCGGGCGCTGCAGGCGGAGCTCGCCGCCGAACTCGACGCCGCGCTGAAGGCCCAGGGCTACACCCAGGGCACGGTCGGCGCGCGTCTGCGCGGGCTCTACGAGGACCCGAAGTTCCGCTATCCCAACACCGACGCGGCCAAGGAGAAGCTGCTGGGCGACCTGCGCGCCAAGATCAGCGCCATCCGCGCCCGCCTGCCCCAGGCGTTCGGCCAGCTGCCCAAGGCCGACATGGTCGTCAAGCGCGTGCCGGCCTATATCGAGGCGGGCGCGCCGGGCGGCTATGCGGTCATGCCCTCCATCGACGGCTCGCGCCCCGGCTCCTATTACATCAACCTGCGCGACACCGCCGAGGTGCCGAGCTGGACGCTCCCGACCCTGACCTTTCACGAGGGCATCCCCGGTCACTACCTGCAGGGCGCGCTGGAAAACGAGTCCGCCGAGCTGCCCACGGCGATGAAGATCTTAGGCACGGACTTCAACCTGGCGGGTTTCAACGCCTATGCCGAGGGCTGGGCGCTCTATGCGGAGCAGTTGGCCGACGAGCTTGGGATGTATACGGACGATCCCATGGGCCGCATCGGCTATCTGCACGACGCCTGTTTCCGGGCGGTGCGCATGGTGGTCGACACCGGCATGCACGCCAAGCGCTGGAGCCGCGAGCAGGCGACCCGCTACATGATCGACGCCCTCGGCGATCAGGAGGCGACCGCCCAGGGCGAGATCGACCGCTATGTGGTCTGGCCGGGCCAGGCCTGCAGCTACATGGTGGGCAAGCAGACCTTCCTGCGCCTGCGGGCCAAGGCCAGGGCGGCGATGGGGGCGCGCTTCGACCTGCGCAAGTTCCACGACGCGGTGCTCCTGAACGGGGCCATGCCGCTGGACGTCCTGGACGGGGTGGTGACGCGCTTCATCGCCCAGGGCTGAATCGCCCCAGGGCTGAGCGCCAAAGGACCCTCGCCGGGGCGGGTGGCCCCGCGTGTCAGACCGCGACCGGCGCCTTGATATGCGGGTGCGCCTGGTAGCCCTCGAGCGTCACATCCTCGTACTCGAAGGCGAAAATGTCCGCTCGCGGCGCGAGCTTGAGCCTCGGCAGGGGCAGCGGCTCGCGCGTCAGCTGCAGCCGCGCCTGGTCGAGGTGATTGAGGTAGAGGTGCGCGTCGCCCAGAGTGTGCACGAAGTCGCCGACCTTAAGGCCTACGACCTCGGCGACCATGTGCGTCAGCAGCGCGTAGCTCGCGATGTTGAAGGGCACGCCCAGGAACACGTCGGCGGATCTCTGATAGAGCTGGCAGGATAGCCGCCCCTGCGCCACGAAGAACTGGAACAGGCAATGGCACGGCGGCAGCGCCATGTCGTCCACGTCTGCGGGGTTCCAGGCGCTCACGATGTGCCGCCGCCCGTTGGGATTGTCGCGCAGGCCCGCGATCAGACGCGCGATCTGGTCGATGGAGCGCCCGTCCGGCGCCGCCCAGCTCCGCCACTGCTTGCCATAGACCGGACCGAGCTCGCCCTCGGCGCCCGCCCACTCGTCCCAGATGCTGACGCCCCGCGCCTGAAGCCAGCGCACGTTGGTGTCGCCGCGCAGGAACCACAGCAGCTCCAGCGCAATCGACTTCATGTGCAGCTTCTTGGTGGTCAGCAGCGGAAATCCGCGGCGGAGGTCAAAGCGCATCTGCCGCCCGAACACGCCCAGGGCGCCCGTGCCCGTCCGGTCCTCGCGCCTGACGCCGTTGGCCAAGATGTCGGCCAAGAGATCGAGGTACTGCCGCTCCGGGTGGTCGGGCGGGGCAGGCGGGTCGGGGGCGAGGCGGACGGCGGCGGACATCGGGTGCACTCCTCGGCCGATTCGAGCCCCCTATTAACGCGCCGATCGCGCCTTACCGCCAGCCGCTCTCGTCCCGCCCGGAAGCAGTGCGGCCGGGCGATGAGCGGGCCCATCCAGGCCGGCCGCAACGCACATTCCGGTTCGGGGGAGAGGGCTTGCGCGGTTGCAGGCCCATTTCCATATTATCCGCTGTGACGATGCCGGTCTTCGGGTCGTCACGGACCGGGCGCGGCTTTGGCGCGTCCTGAGGTCTGTCACATAGAGCTTGTGGAGATCTCTGCAGGCTTTGCAACCTTGCTTGTGTGAAGGAGGATTGCTTATGCGTACGATCGACTTCTCCCCCCTCTATCGGTCGGTTGTCGGTTTCGACCGGCTGGCCAGCTTGCTGGAGACGGCCCAGCGCCTGGACACTGCGTCCGGCTACCCGCCGTACAACATCGAGACCGTCGGCGATAACGCCTACCGCATCGAAATGGCGGTGGCGGGCTTCCGTCCGGACGAGCTCTCCATCGAGGTGAAGGAGAACCTGCTGACCGTCCAAGGCCGCAAGTCGGTCAATGACGAGGGCAAGCGCTACCTGCATCGCGGCCTGGCCGAGCGCGATTTCGAGCGCCGGTTCCAGCTCGCCGACTATGTGGTGGTGACCGACGCCCATCTGGCGGACGGCCTGCTCTCCATCTCCCTGCGTCGCGAACTGCCCGAGGCCCTGAAGCCGCGCACGATCGCGATCTCCACCGGGACCCGCTCGGACAGCCTGATCGACCAGGCGCCTGCGGCCAACCAAGCCCGGGCCGCCTAAACACGCAGCCTCGGCTTCAGCCTCAAGGGGCGGTGCGGGCGTCCGCGCCGCCCCTTTTTCGCGCCATGGCGGCTCAGCAGATGCCCTGGACGCCCAGCAGGTTCGCCCCCTCGATCTCGGCCTGCCGCAGGTTCGCCCCGGTCAGGTTCGCGCGCTCCAGGTCCGCGTCGGTCAGCACCGCCCGTCGCAGGTCCGCGCGGGAGAGGTCGCAGCCCTTGAGCCGCGCGCCGGTCAGGTCGGCGGCGAGCAGGCGGTCGGCGGCGATGAGCAGGGGCCCGAGGTGGACGTCGCGCAGGTCGGAGTTGGAGAGCTTGGCGCCCGTCAGCCGGGCCCCGCGAAGGTCCGCGCCCCGCAGGTTGCAGGCGCGCAGGTCCGCTCCCTCCAGGTGCGCGCCCTGGAGCTGCACCCCTTCCATGTCCAGGCCGTAGAACACCGCGCCCCGCGCCGACAGCGCCGTCAGGTTCAGGCCCCGGATCGAGCCCAGGCTGCGCAGGTCCGCCTTGTCGAACAGGGACGGCCGCCCGCGCTCCCCTCCGGTCTCGCACCACAGGGCGTGGGCGCGCAGCATGTCGTTGACCGATTGGCTGGAGAGCGCCAGGCCCGCGGGCTCGTCGGTGAGGGCCGAGGCCAGCTGCGCGGTTTCGACCTTCCAGGAGGCGGTGATCGCGCCCACCAGCACCGCGTCGGTCAGGTCCGCGCCGGAGAGGTCGGCGTGGCTGAGATCCGCGCCGGCGAGGTCCGCGCCCGTCAGCGTCGCCTGCTTCAGGTTCGCCCGCACCAGCTTGGCGTCGCGCATCACCGCGTCGGTGAAGTCGGCGCGTACGGCCATGATGCCGGACAGCTTGGTGCGCTGCAGGTTGGCGCCGATGAGCGACGCGCCCTGCGCGGCGGCGGCGACCGCGTGCTCCAGGCGGCGGAAGCCCTCCACGCGATCATAGGCGGCGATGGCGCCCTCGCGCAGGTCCGCCTCGAAAAGGTCCGCGCCGCAGAGGTTCGCGCCCCGCAGCGAGCAGCCCCGCAGGTCGGCGCGGCGCAGCGAGGCCTCGCGCAGGTCCGCCAGCTGCAGGTCCGCGCCGAAGAAGACGGCGTTGTCGAGCTTTGCGCCGGCAAGCTTGGTCCCGACCAGGGTCGCGCCGGCGAAGGCCGCGTCGCTGAGCGTGCGCCCGGAAAGGTCCAGCCCGCTCAGGTCCATGTGGGAGAACACCGCCCGTGCGCCGCCGGGCCGCCCCTGCCACAGGCGGTCGTGGCGCAGGCAGATCGCGTCCGCCTCCGTTTGGGTCAGTCGTCTGTGGGCGGCCGCCGGGGCGGCCTGGGGAGCGCTCATGACCGGCCTGCTGGTACGCAGGCCCAAGCGTTAGGACGCGTCGGTTAACGAGAGGTGCGCGGGCTCACGCCTGCGGCAGGGGTTTCTCCCGGGCCGGGTCCAGATAGCGCGCGGCGGCGGGTCGAAGGGCGCTGTCGAGCTCGACCACCAGCGGGTTGGCGGTGGGGATCTCCACCGCCGGGATCGCCTCGTCGGACACCTGGAACAGGTGCTTCACGATCGCCCGCAGCGAGTTGCCGTGCGCGGTCACCAGCACCGTCTCGCCCGCCGCGATCTTGGGCGCGATCTCGGCGGTCCAGTAGGGCAGGACGCGGTCCAGCGTGGTCTTCAGGCTCTCCGTGGCCGGGACCTCGACCCCGGCATAGCGGCGGTCGGCGGCGAAGTCGTACTCGCCTCCGGGCGCCAGCGGCGGCGGCGGCACGTCGTAGGAGCGGCGCCAGAGCGTGACCTGCGCTTCGCCGTGGCGGGCGGCGGTCTCGGCCTTGTCGAGCCCGGTCAGGCCGCCGTAGTGGCGCTCGTTCAGGCGCCAGTCCTTGGTCAGGGGAATCCACAGCTGGCCGCACGTCTTCAGCGCGATGTTGGCGGTGCGGATCGCGCGGGTCAGGACGCTGGTGTAGGCGCGGTCGAAGGCCAGCCCCGCCTCGGCCATCAGCCGCCCGCCTTGCGCCGCCTCCGCCTCGCCCGTCTCGCTCAGGTCGACGTCGACCCAGCCGGTGAACCGGTTCTCCAGGTTCCAGCGGCTCTGGCCATGGCGCAGCAGGGCGAGGCGGGGCATGGGCGCTCCGGGCGTGAGGGGGCGAGGCCAGGGCTGATAGCAGGGCCGAGCGGGGCGCGCCAAGGCGTCTTGGCCTGCGGCGCGGGCCACGGCTTCCCCCGTTCGCGCCTGCCCGCTATAGCCCGCGGCCAATCCTGAAACCCGCCGAAGAGGCCCTCGCCCCGATGTCCAAGATCAAAGTCGCCAATCCCATCGTCGACATGGACGGGGACGAGATGACCCGCATCATGTGGGCCCTGATCAAGGACAAGCTGATCTTCCCGCACCTCGACCTTCAGCTGGCCTATTTCGACCTCGGGATGGAGCACCGCGACGCCACCGACGACCGGGTGACGGTGGAGGCCGCCGAGGCCACCCAGAAGTACGGCGTGGCCGTCAAGTGCGCGACCATCACCCCCGACGAAGCGCGGGTGAAGGAATTCGGCCTCAAGAAGATGTGGAAGAGCCCGAACGGCACGATCCGCAACATCCTGGGCGGCGTGATCTTCCGTGAGCCGATCATCTGCCGCAACGTGCCGCGCCTGGTGCCGGGCTGGACGCAACCGATCATCGTCGGCCGCCACGCCTTCGGCGACCAGTATCGCGCCACCGACTTCCGCGTGCCGGGCAAGGGCAAGCTGACGATCCGGTTCCAGGGCGACGACGGCCAGGTGATCGAGCACGAGGTCTACGACTTCCCGGGCTCGGGCGTCGCCATGGCCATGTACAACCTCGACGACTCCATCCGCGATTTCGCCCGCGCCAGCCTGGCGTATGCCCTGGACCGCAAGTACCCCTGCTATCTGTCGACGAAGAACACCATCCTGAAGGCTTATGACGGGCGCTTCAAAGACATCTTCCAGGAGGTTTACGAGGCCGAGTTCGCCGACAAGTACAAGTCGGCGGGCATCACCTACGAGCACCGCCTGATCGACGACATGGTCGCCAGCGCCCTGAAGTGGTCGGGCGGCTTCGTCTGGGCCTGCAAGAACTACGACGGCGACGTCCAGTCCGACACCGTGGCCCAGGGCTATGGTTCGCTGGGCCTGATGACCAGCGTGCTGATGACCCCGGACGGCAAGATCGTGGAGGCCGAGGCCGCGCACGGCACCGTGACGCGCCACTACCGGCAGCACCAGAAGGGCGAGCCGACCTCCACCAATTCGGTGGCCTCGATCTTCGCCTGGGGCCGCGGCCTGAAGCACCGCGCCAAGCTCGACGGCAATGCGGAGCTCGACCGCTTCGCCGACCTGCTGGAGAAGGTCACGGTCCAGACCGTGGAGGCGGGCTTCATGACCAAGGACCTCGCGCTCCTGGTCGGCGACCAGCAGTCCTGGCTGACCACCGAAGGCTTCCTGGACAAGGTGGCGGAGAACCTGGACCGCGCCATGGGCGGCCGGGGCTGAGGGGCGCACGCCGGGTCGGGGCGCCTGGAGGCCGCGTCGGGGGCGCCTGTTGCCCTAGCCGGCCCGCGGGCGCAAAATGCAGGCTGTCTCGACCGAGCTGGAGCGCCCGTTGCCCGCCGCCCGCCGCATGGACCCGCGCGAGTTCTTCACGTCCGAGGAGTGGGCGGGGCTGGCCGTGCGCTCGTCCTGGCGAGGGCTGGCGCTGGTGGTCCACGCCTGGGGCGTGATCCTGCTGGCCGGCGCCGCCTTCGTGCTGTGGCCCAATCCGCTGACCTTCGTGCTGGCGGTCGCCGTCATCGGCGCGCGCCAGCTCGGCCTTGCGGTGCTGATGCACGACGCCGCACACGCCGCCCTGCACCGCAGCCTGAAGGTCAACGACTTTGTCGGCGAGTGGCTCTGCGGAGCGCCGGTGGGCGCGAGCCTTCACCGCTACCGGCCCTATCACCTGACCCACCACCGCTTTGCGCAGCAGCCCGAGGACCCCGACCTCGTCCTCTCCGCCCCGTTCCCGATCACGCGCACCTCGCTCAGGCGGAAGATCGTGCGCGACCTGACCGGCCAGACCTTCTGGAAGCAGCGGATTGCGCCCACGCTCGCGGCGCTCAAGACCCGCAAGGCGCGCGGCCTCACCTGGGGCCAGGTCGGGCGGGGCCTCTGGGACTTCTGGGGGCCGTTCGCGATCACCAACGGCATCGCCCTCGCCGGGCTCAGCCTTTTCGGCCTGGGGTGGGCGTGGTTCGCGCTTTGGCTGCTGCCGATGGCGACCTGGTACCCGCTGGTGACGCGGCTGCGCAACATCGCCGAGCATGCCTGCGTCAGCGACAACGACGACCCCCTGCGTCACGCCCGCACAACCCGCGCCAGCCTGATCGAGCGGGCGTTCATCGCGCCCTACTGGGTCAACTACCACGTCGAGCATCACATGTTCATGCACCTGCCCTGCTGGCGGTTGGCGCGGGCGCACGCCATCCTGCGCGCCAAGGGCGTGGGTCGGCGCATGGAGACCAAGCCGTCCTATGCGGCGGTGCTGAAGCTCGCGGCGGGCAAGCCCGAGCGCGCCGCAGCCCCCGCGGCGGCCTGACCCGACCGTCTGACCCGACGCCGACCAACCCGGCGGCCGGACCCGGCGGCCTGACCTGACAGCAAAGTCATCTCCCCGGCCCTTCAGCCGGAGCAGGTTCGCGCCTACCTTTCCGCCGCGGGTCGATCAGGCCCGTCCAACGGATCGCGCAAGGCCATGACGCCCGACGAACGCAACCTGCTCACCCGCTATCTCGCCGACCTCGACCAGGCCCGCGGCGGCCTGAAGGATGCCGAGGCGGCCCAGCTCATCGACCAGGCGTTCCGCGCCAATCCCGATGCGGGCTATGTCCTCGTCCAGCACGCCATCCTGGCCGACCAGGCGCTGCACCAGGCGCAGGAGCAGATCGCGGCGCTGCAACGTCAGCTCGACCAGGCGCGCAGCGGCGGCCAAGGCGGCGCGCGGGAGGGCCAGGGGCAGGGCGGCGGCTCCTTCCTCGGCGGGGCAGGGCCGTGGGGGAGCGGCGGCGCAGGCGCGCCGCCCCCGCAGCCGCAGGCCTATGCGCCCCCGCAGCCCTCCTATGCCCAGCCGGGGGCCGGCTACCTGCCCCAGGCCGGCCAGCCCGGGCCCTTCTCCGGCGGCGGCGGGCTGGGCTCCTTCCTGCGCAGCGCAGGGACCACCGCCGCGGGCGTGGCAGGGGGCGCGTTTCTGTTTGAGGGGCTGTCGGGCCTCTTCGGCGGCGGGCGCGGCGGCTTTGGCGGCGGCGGCTTTGGCGGCGGGGCTTCCCGACCGAGAACGTCACCATCAACAACTACGGGTCGGACGACGGCGGCGGCTATGACCACGGCGGTCTTGGCTACGACTCCGACAACGGCGATCCGGGCGGCGACGACTACAGCTGACGGTCTGGGAGCTCCCGCGCCAGCTCAGCCTCGGAAGGCGTCGGGGCGGGCGAGGTAGGCCGCCTCCTCCGGCGTGTTGGCGCGCCCCAGCCTGCCAGTTCGCCCCGGGACGCGGCGAGGTGCGTCGCCTTAAAGCGTGCGCGCAGGAACGCGTCGAACGCCGGCTCGGCCGCGAACCAGGCCCTGCGGCCCGCCGCACGCTAGGCCTGCACGATCTCGCCCCACAACGGCGGTTCCAGGGACGTGGGCCTGAGCCTTCTTCAACGGTCCAGCCTCCGTCCTGAGCGGGCTTGACCCGGGCGCGCAAGGTCGGGCTTGCTCTCGCCCATGCGCCGGATCGCCGCCGTCTATCTCGCAGGGCCCGACGGCTTCCTCCCCGACGGCAAGGACATCCTGGCGCGCAAGCATGCCCTGTGCGCCGAGGCCGGGCTGGTGGGCGTGACGGGCGCCGAAGCGCCCTTGGTGGAGACCGAGCCTTCGGAGGCCATGGCGCGGGAGATCTATCTGGAGGCGCTGGCGCGCCTTCGCGCCTGCGACGCCGTGGTGGCGAACCTGACGCCCTGGCGCGGGGTGGGCTGCGACCCTGGCACGGCGTTCGAGGTCGGCTTCGCCGCCGCGCTCGGCAAGCCCGTCTTCGCCTACGCCAACGTGACCAGCGAAGAGGAGGCGGACCTTAGGGGGCGCGTGGAGATGCTGCTGGGCGCCGCCCAGGACGAGGACGGCCGCTGGCGCGACCCCGAAGGCGCCGAGATCGAGGACTTCGGCCTGCCGGAGAACCTGATGCTCTGGGCCGAGGCGCGCCGGTTCTATGTGATCATCTGCGAGGACCCGCTGGCGGACGTGACCGGCGTTCAGCTGTGCCTGGAGGCCCTCAAGGCGTATGCGCTGGAGGCCTGAGCCCGGGGGGCTCACGTCCACCCCAGCGCCGCCTCGCCCCGCAGAATCGCCTCCACCTTGGGCGTGTGCTTGGAGCCGCTCGCCCGGTCGTGGAGCACCAACGGCGGCAGCAGCGCCAGCGGCGCGCGCGCGCCCTTGATCCAGCGCACCAGCACGCGCTTGGCGGGACGCTCGGCGAAGGGCTGGACGGGGCGAATCGCCAGCCCCGCGCCCTGGGGGGAGAAGAGCGCGATCAGGTCGGCCATCCGGTCCGCCCGGTGGATCACGACCACCCGGCCCCCGTCGCGCACCGTTTGGCGGAGAAACCTCGCCCACGCCTGAAGCCCGTCGTCGGCGATCCAGGCGCCGCGGCGCTCGGGCGAGGGGGCGCGCAGGGCCGAGGGATCGTCGAAGAAGGGCGGGTTGGCGAAGGCGCAGTCGAAGGCCGGCTCGCCCGGCGCCCCAGACCCGATCGCGGCGAACCCCTGAGCCACGTCGCCGGCGCGCACCTGAACGCGGGCTTGAAGGTCGTTCAGCGCGACGGCGGCCTCGGCCAGGCCCAGCGCCGCGGCGTCCCGCTCGATGCCCAGGAGCGCGGACCCAGGCGCCCGCAGCGCCGCCTGGATCAGGGCCGCGCCCGCCCCGCACCCCGCCTCGATCGCCCGCTCGCCGGGCTTCAGCCCAACGGCGGCGGCCAGCAGGGCGGCGTCCATCCCGGCCCGGTAGCCCCGGCGCGGAAACAGGAGCCGCCCCCGACCGCCCAGGACCGCGACCTCCTCGACCTCGGCGGCGCGTTCGAAGGGAGGCGACAAGGGCGGCACGGGCTTGCTAAAGGCTCCCTCAGGCACGGCTTGGACCCGCATCGGCCCCATGCCAATGTGCCGCCCGGTCCGCGGGCTGCGTCCGCCGTTCTGGCGCCGTTCGGCCCGCCGTTGAAGCAGGAGCGCCCGCGTTTGGACGCACTCGTCGCGCCTAAGCCCCGTCCCCGAGGGTCCGTCGACGCGCTGATCGCGCTGGCGGAGGCGGACATGGCCCAGGTCGACGTCGTGGTGCGCGCCCGGATGCAGAGCCCCGTGGCCCTGATCCCCGAGCTGGCCGAGCACCTGATCGCGGCCGGGGGCAAGCGGCTGCGCCCCCTGCTGACGGTGGCGGCGGCGCGCCTGGCCGGCGACCGGTCGGAGCACTGCATCCGCCTGGCCGCCGCGGTGGAGTTCATCCACACCGCCACCCTGCTGCACGACGACGTGGTGGACGGCAGCCAGCTCCGCCGGGGCAAGGTGGCCGCGCACCTGATCTGGGGCGGCGCCTCCAGCGTGCTGGTCGGCGACTTCCTGTTCGCGCGGGCCTTCGAGCTGATGGTGGAGACCAACTCGCTCCGGGCGCTGGAGATCCTGGCCCGCGCCAGCCGCGTGATCGCCGAGGGCGAGGTGCTGCAGCTGACCCGCGCCCACGACCTGCGCCTGACCCAGGACATCTACCTGGAGATCATCAAGGCCAAGACGGCGGAGCTTTTCGCCGCGGCCGCCCACGGCGGGGCGGTGGTGTCCGGCGCGCCCGAGCCCGACATCGCGGCCCTGCGCACCTATGGCGAGAAGCTGGGCTTCGCCTTCCAGCTCGCCGACGACGCCCTGGACTATGGCGGCGCCTCGGAGGTGCTGGGCAAGAACGCCGGCGACGACTTTCGCGAGGGCAAGGCGACCCTGCCGCTGATCCTGGCCATCCAGCGCACGGGCGCCAAGGAGCGCGCCTTTTGGGAGCGCACCATCGCCCGGGTCGAGCAGAAAGAGGGCGACTTCCGCCGCGCCCGCGAGCTGATCGTGGGCACCGGCGCGCTGGCCGCCACCCTGACGCTCGCCCAGACCTATGCGGAAGAGGCCAAGGGCGCGCTCGCCCGCTTCGCGCCGGGGCCCTGGCGCGCGGCGCTGGAGGACCTCGCCGACTTCGCGGTCAGCCGCGCAGCCTGACGCGGGCCCGAGAGGGGGCGCCTGGGAGCACCTAGCGGAGACGCCGGCGGCGTGCGGCCGCAGCGCCCCGCGCCCCGCGCGCGCCAAGAAGAGAGCGGGGCGCCCGCGGCGGAAGCGGGCGCCCCCGAGGTCCGCTCGCCCTGGCCGCGGGGCTGGGGAGGCGCGACGGGCGCGAGGCGGACCTCTGTCCGGTCGTGGGGCGGGGCTCAGTCCTCGTCGGCGGGCTCGTCGGGGGAGACGAGCAGCTCTTCGGCGATCTTGCTGGAGCTGCGGCGCACCTGGGCCTCGATATCCCGGGCCACGTCGGGGTTGGCCTTGAGGAACTCGCGCACGTTCTCCCGCCCCTGTCCGATCCGCTGGCTGTTGTAGGAGAACCAGGAGCCCGACTTCTCCACCACCCCGGCCTTCACGCCGAGGTCGATGATCTCGCCGATCTTGGAGATGCCCTCGCCGTACATGATGTCGAACTCGACCTCGCGGAACGGCGGCGCCACCTTGTTCTTCACCACCTTCACCCGGACATTGTTGCCCACGATCTCGTCGCGGTTCTTGATCGAGCCCGTGCGGCGGATGTCCAGGCGAACCGAGGCGTAGAACTTCAGCGCATTGCCGCCGGTGGTCGTCTCCGGTGAGCCGTACATCACCCCGATCTTCATGCGGATCTGATTGATGAAGATGACGATGCACTTGGACTTGGAGATGGAGGCGGTGAGCTTGCGCAGCGCCTGGCTCATCAGGCGCGCCTGCAGGCCCGGCAGGCTGTCGCCCATCTCGCCTTCGATTTCCGCCCGCGGGGTCAGGGCCGCGACGCTGTCCACCACCACGATGTCCACCGCATTGGAGCGCACTAGGGTGTCGGTGATCTCCAAGGCCTGCTCGCCCGTGTCGGGTTGGGACACCAGGAGGTCGTCGAGGTTCACCCCGAGCTTTTGGGCATAGACCGGGTCCAGCGCATGCTCGGCGTCCACGAAGGCCGCCATGCCGCCAGCCTTCTGCACCTCGGCCACGACATGCAGGGCCAGCGTCGTCTTGCCCGAGCTCTCCGGCCCGAAGATCTCGACCACCCGTCCCTTGGGCAGGCCGCCGATGCCGAGGGCGAGGTCGAGCCCCAGCGAGCCGGTCGGCACGGCCTCGATCTCGACCACCTTGCCCTTGGCGCCCAGCTTCATCACCGAGCCCTTGCCGAAGGCGCGGTCGATCTGCGCCAGGGCGGCCTCCAGCGCCTTCTGCTTGTCCCCGTCTTCGCGTCCCACGAGTTTCAACACCGCCTGCGACATGGTCCCAGCTCCCTCTGCCACGATTCTCCGCGGCGCCTTGGACCCGCGCGGGCCCCTCGCCCCATAGTGCACGGTTTGTTCTCGTTCGCAATATGTTCTTTTCGAGCTTGGCCGCCAGGTTAATGCGTGGGGCCGCCGATGAGCGCGGAGCCGCCACACCCGCCGCGGCGAGATCGGGTGACGGCAGGAGAGCGGGGCGCGAGCAATGTTGCAGGGAGATTCGCCCTCACTGCAGCCCTGCGGGTTCCTGCTACTGTCATGTATTTATTCAACGCGCTTGTGATCTGGCGCTTCTGTATCACCAAGTCACTGGCGGATGTTTAGCAACTTTACGCGTTAGCGCCCACTATCATGATGGATGCGCTCTTCAACGCCACTGAACGTTTAGTCTATACTACTTAAAAGGTGCCCTACAGCCTCGGGACGCTTTTCTTGGCGATTGAAAAGATAAGCCCTTGCTAGACTGAAGATCGCATTCGCAATGAAAGCGCTTGTCATACCTATGGGTATTGCCAGCGCCCCATTTAAATGATGAACGACGAGCAGGATAAGTAGGAGGATAAACAGAAAAATTATCCATAAAAGAACTAAGACGGCCTTCTTCTGGGCAGTCGCTGATCCGCGGGAGGCCGACGGCGAATCTGAGGGTCCGCTGAGGTGGGAGGGCGGTGTCATTCGCGGACTCCGGATTGGCCACCTTAAATACCGCAGATCGTTCGAATCTTGCAATCGCAAAGGTGGCGCCGCGCCTTCTGCCCGGGGGGCGGACTTAGGCGATCGCGGCTGTCCTGGCGCCTAGCTTTGGCTTGAGCCGCACACGCGGGCGGCGGGCCTGCTGCGGATCGCCCCGGCGGGCCCCAACGTCTCGCGACGGGTCAGGAACGCGCGGACGAGCTGCGCCGTCTCTTCGACGAGCGGTTCGCGCAGGAACTGATGATGGCTGCCTGCGACAGCGGCGCGGATCACCGGACCTTTGAACACCGCTGCTCGAAGGCCACCGCCAGATCGTGGGCTAGGACGCCCCCCGACGAATAGCCGGCGATCAGATAGGGGCCGCGGGGTTGGACGGCGCGCGCCTCGTCGAGGAAGCCCCGGGTCAGGGCGGCGATGTCTCCGGTGCGGGCGAAGCTCGCCTCCTGCGGGCCGGGCGACAGACCATAGACCGGCCGATCCGGCGCCAGGCGGCGGGCGAGGCTCAGGTCGTTGAAGGGCTGGCCGAAGAGGTCTGCGACGCAGAACAGCGTCAGCCCCGGACCGCCCGCCTCCAGGCGGCTGAGGCATAGGCGAGGGGCGAGCGGCCGCCGTCCGGTCGGCGCGCGCGGACGGAACGCTGCACAAGCCGGCCATTGTCCAGTTCGAGGACGCTCCCGTCGTAGCCGGAGACCGCTCGGGAGCTGGCGTCGACCACGAGGATCGCACAGCCGCTGTCGGACAGCATGAACGCGGTCCGCGCCGGCGGATTGCGCGCGTCGAGCGGCAGGTAGGCCGCGCCGGTCTTCAGGACGGCCAGGACCGCCGCCGCCAGGCTCGGGGTGCGAGAGAGGTTGAGCCCGACGAGGTCGCCCGGACCGGCCCCGAACGCGGCGGGGTCGGCGGCCAAGCGCGCAACCTCGGCGGCGAGTTCGCCATAGCTCAGGACCTGGCCGCGGAAGTAGATCGCCGGGGCGTCCGGCGTCAGCTGAGCCTGCGCCTCGAACATCTGCTCCAGGCGAGCGTCGGCGGCCGCAGTCTGGATCAAGAGCCCTTGCCGATCTCGCGCCAGCTTTTTTCTTTCAGTTCCACGCCGTACTTCTTGGCCGCCGCCTCGATCCGCTTCCACGCTTCGTCCCGCTCGGCGTCGGTCACGCCCTTCACCTGATTGAACCGGGCGACCGCGTTGCGGACGTGGCTCGCGTCCTCGAGCGGCGCCTTGTGCGCCTTGGGAAGGCGAACGCTGTCTTGGGAAGGGCCTCGCGATCCGCCGCGTCCGACCTGGCCATGGCCACCTCCTAGGCGCCCAGAACGCGCGCTTCCAAGCGAGGTTCGGACGGGACGCGCCTTCGCCGGGCGCCAGCGCGGGAGGGCGAATCGCCGCGGGGACGCCGCGTCGTCGCGACTTGTCAACAGTTGAAATGATAGTCCTGTAGACGACACGCCTAGTCCGGCGGCGTGGGGACGGTCCTCAGGACGGGGCGGCGCATGAAGACGCTGGTGGTGATGTCCCGCAAGGGCGGGACGGGCAAGACGACGGTCGCAGTCAACCTGGCTGTGGAGGCTCAGGCGCGGGGCCTGCGCGTGCTGCTTCTCGACGTCGATCCGCAGCGCTCGGCGGGCGAGTGGGCGCGGCTGCGGCGCGGGCGCGGGCCGGCGGTGCAGGAGACCTCGGGCGGCAAGCTCTACATGACCCGCCTGGCGGCGGAGCGGAGCGGCCTGGACCTGCTCATCGTGGACACCCCCTGCGCGCCGGAGGCCGAGACGCTGCAGGCGGTCGCCCTGGCCGACCTCTGCCTGGTCGTGACCCGGCCGTCGTTTCTCGACATCGCCGCGGCAGCCCATTCCGCGGAGGCGGTCCGGCGGCTCGGACGCAGGGGCGTGGTGGTGCTGAGCCAGGCGCCCAGCGCGCGCCAGGGCGCGGAGCATCCCATGGTGCTGAAGGCGCTGGAGGCGATCCGCTTCACCGGCTGGCCTACGGCGCGGGCCGGCCTGCGGGCCCGGGCGGACTATCAGGCGGCGGTGGCGCAGGGGGCGAGCGTGGCGGAGTACAATCCGCGCGGGACCGCGGCGCGGGAGATCGCGACCCTGTTCGACGACCTGGCCGCTCGGCTCGACCTGCCCCGGCCGGCGCTGGCCCAGGCCGGCTGATCGCCCAGGCCGGCTGATCGCTGAGGCCGCGGGCGGGGGCTCAGTCCTCGTTCACGCGTCCGAACAGGACGTGGTCGCGCCACCGGCCGTCGATCTTCAGATACCCCCGCGCCAGACCCTCCTCGGTGAAGCCGGCCTTGGCGAGCAGGCGCCGCGAGGCCTCGTTGTCGGGGCAGCAGGCCGCCTCCAGCCGGTGCAGCCCCAGTCTCAGGAAGGCGAAGCGCGTCACCGCCCTGACAGCCGAAAGCGTATGCCCCTGCCGCGCGAAGGGCGCGCCGGACCAGTAGCCGATGGAGGCGGTCTGGGCGACGCCGCGGACCACGTTGCGAAGGTTGATGCCCCCGGTGAGGGCGCCGTCGCTCTGGCGGAAGACGAAAAAGGCGTAGCCCTGGCCGAGGTCCCGGTCTCGGTCGTAGATCGACAGGCGCCGCCGAAATGCGGGGCGCGTCAGGTCGTCGGCGGGCCAGGTAGGCTCCCAGGGCTGCAGGAAGTCGCGGCTGACCCGGCGCAGCTCCGACCAAGCGCCGTAGTCGGACGCCCGCGGGGGGCGCAGGCGCACCTGCCCCTCCTCCAGCGTCAGACCCTGATCGGGGGCGATCCAGTCCAGAACGGCCATGCCGCCCTAAGGCTACAACCGTCGGGCAGCGCCGTCACCTGGGCGCGGCCCCCATCTCGTCGATGCCGCGGTTGGCGAGGCGGTCGGCGCGCTCGTTCAGGGGGTGGCCGGCGTGGCCCTTCACCCAGTGCCAGCGCACCTCGTGGCGGGCGCGGGCGGCGTCCAGGCGCTTCCAGAGGTCGTCGTTCTTCACCGGCTGCTTGGCGGCCGTCCTCCAGCCCCGGGCGCGCCAGGCGGGCAGCCACTCGGTGATGCCCTGGCGCACGTACTGGCTGTCGGTGTAGAGGTCCACCTGGCAGGGGCGTTTCAGCGTCTCCAGCGCCTGGATGGCGGCGGTCAGCTCCATGCGGTTGTTGGTGGTGGCGGGCTCGCCGCCGAACAGCTCCTTCTCCTGGCCGCCGGAGATCAGGATCGCGCCCCAGCCGCCGGGGCCGGGATTCCCGCGGCAGGCGCCGTCGGTGTAGATGGTCACGACCGGGGTCATGGCGGGCTTGTGCGGCGGATTCGGATCGGACGCCAGCGGATCAGGCGAGCAGCCACGGCTGGCCCTGGCTCGACCGCCAGAAGGCGAGCTTGGCCTCGTACTCCAGCGGGTCCTTGGGCCGCACCAGGGCGTCGGCGGGCGTGCGGGTCCAGTCGATCAGCCGGGTCAGGAAGAAGCGCATCGCCGCCCCGTGCGCCAGGACGGGCAGGGCGGCGCGCTCGGCGCGGGTGAGCGGGCGCAGGCTCTCGTAGCCGGCGAGGAGCGCCCGGCCCTTGGTCACGTTGAAGCCGCCGTCCGGCTCGAAGCACCAGGCGTTCAGGCAGACGCCGACGTCATAGGCCAAAAGGTCGCGGCAGGCGAAATAGAAGTCGATGGCCGCGGCGAACCGGTCCTGAAGGAAAAAGACGTTGTCGGGAAACAGGTCCGCATGGACCACCCCTTCGGGCAGACCGCGCGGCCAGGCCTGCGCCAGGTGCGTCAGATCGCCCTCGATCGTTGCCGCCAGGCCGGGCTTCAGGGCTTCGGCGGCGTCGCGCTCCCGGGCGAACAGCCCCGCCCAGGCGGCCTGGCCCAGGTCGTTGCCGCGCTCGCCCCCGAACCCCTGCGCCGCCAGGTGCAGCCGGGCCAGGCCGGCGCCCGCCTCCCGACAGTGCGCTGTGCTGGGGCGGCGGACCGACAGGCCGGGCAGGAAGTCCACGATGGCGCAGGGCTTGCCCCGCACCGTCTTGAGCAGGCGCCCCTGCCGGTCGGGCTGCGGCGTGGGGCAGGGGAAGCCGCGCCCGGCCAGCCAGCGCATGAGGTCCAGAAAGAACGGCAGGTCCTCCGCGCGCACCCGCCGCTCGTAGACCGTCAGGATGTAGCGCCCGGCCTCGGTCTCCAGCAGGAAGTTGGAGTTCTCCACCCCCTCCGCGATGCCCTTGAACGCCGTCGCCCGGCCAAGCGCGTAGTCGGCCAGCAGCGCGCCCAGCTCCGCGTCGGTGATGTCGGTGTAGACGGCCACGGCCGCAGACTTGCCGGGCCCGGCGGCGGGGGCAAGGCTGGCGAACGCGGCGGCTTCTGATAGGGTGCGCGGCGTGAACGACGGGTCTGCGACTCATCCCCTGCGGCGGCCGGGTCGTCTTCGCCCGCCTGCGGCGCGCGCAGCCCTCATGAGGTTCGACGACCGCTTCCTGGAGGAGGTGAAAAGCCGCCTGCGCCTGTCCGACGTGATCGGGCGCACGGTGAAGCTCCGCCGCCAGGGGCGCGAGTACGTCGGCCTCAGCCCCTTCAACAAGGAGAAGAGCCCGTCCTTCTTCGTCAACGACGACAAGGGCTTCTTCCACGACTTCTCGTCGGGCAAGCACGGCGACCTGATCACCTTCCTGCAGGAGACCGAGCGGCTCTCCTTCACCGAGGCGGTGGAGCGGCTGGCGGCGGAGGCGGGCGTGCCCCTGCCGGCGCTGGATCCCCGCGCCGCCGAGGCGGAGCGCAAGCGCGCGAGCCTGGCGGACTGGCTGGAGCTCGCCGCCCGCTGGTTCGAGGCGGAGCTCAGGCGCCCGCCGGGCCAGGCCGCCCGCGCCTACCTCGAACAGCGCGCCTTGCCGGCGGCGGAGTGGACCCGCTTCCGCCTGGGCTACGCCCCGGGCGGCCGCACCGCGCTGAAGGACTATCTGGTCGCCAAGGGCGCGCGCCCCGCGGAGCTGGTCGAGGCGGGCCTCTTGATCGCGCCGGAGGACGGCGGCGCGCCCTACGACCGCTTCCGCGACCGGATCATCTTTCCCATCGCCGATGCGCGGGGGCGGGTGGTGTCCTTCGGCGGGCGGGCGCTCGATCCGCGGGCGCGCGCCAAGTATCTGAACGGCCCGGAGACCCCGCTCTTCCACAAGGGGTCGGTGCTCTACGGCCTCGCCGAGGCGCGCAAGCTGCTGCACGCCGGCGGGGCGGACGCCGCCCTGGTCGTGGTGGAGGGCTATATGGACGTGATCGCGTGCCAGCGGGCCGGCGTCGCCGCGGTCGCGCCTCTCGGCGCCGCGCTCACCGAAGAGCAGATGGAGGCGCTCTGGCGGCTGCATCCGGAGCCGACGCTGTCCTTCGACGGGGACGCCGCGGGGCTCAGGGCCCAGGCGCGGGCGATAGAGCGCGCCCTGCCGCTGCTGCAGCCCGGGCGCTCGTTCCGCTTCGTGCGCGTCACCGGCGGCAAGGATCCCGACGACGTCCTGCGCGAGCAGGGGCCCCAGGCGCTGAGGGCGCAGCTCGCCGACACGCGCCCCTTCGTGGAGGCGCTGTTCGAGCGGGAGTGGGACGCCGAGCCGCTCGGCACGCCGGAGAGCTACGCCGGGCTGAAGAAGCGCCTGCGCGGGCCGCCGGCCTGATCCCCGACCGCGACCTCGCCCAGATGTACCGCGAGGCGCTCATGGACGCCTTCGAGCAGCTGCGCACCCTGTCCCGCCCCGCCGCCACGGTCAGCGACGCCGCGCGTCAGCTCCAGTCGCAGCGCGGCAGCTGGGCGGCCGCGGGCGGGGCGCGAGGCGCAGCTCGCCGGACCCCGACGCCGCAGGGCCGGGCCGGAGCCCGCGCGCTGCGCGCCTCCCTCGATCCCCTCACGGCCGCCGTGGCCTTGGGCGCGGTGCTGAAGCCCCGCCGCCTGGACGATCACATTGAAGCGCTGGAGGAGGGCGGGTTCGGGGACCCGGCGCTGCAGCCCCTCGCGCGGGAGCTGATCGCCCTGCGGATGCGTTTCGACTCCCTTGACACTGACGGGGTGGGCCGCCATCTCGCGGGCTCGGGCTACAGCACCCTGTTGGATGAGCTTTCAAAGGCGGCCGCCCGCTCGGGGGCGCCTTTTCTGGCCGGCGAAGGTCCGGCAGCCGATCTCCAATGGGCGCAGGCGTTCGAGGCGATCACGCGGATGGCGGCCCTCGAAGCCGCCGTGTCCAACGCCAAGGCCGTTGCGACGGAAGGTCTCGATCCCGAGGCGTTCCGGCGGCTGAAGGCGGAGCGTGATGCGCTGAAGCGCGCCTTGAAGTCAGGAACTCTTTGGACGGACGGCGTGTCTTTTCCCTGAGAAGACGGACGTTGGCCGTCTGTCAGGCATGGAACGTCGACCGGGCGCGCGAAAATGTCGCAGCGCCGGTCAGGAGGCAGGCATGAGCACCAGCACCGCCGAACCGGAGGAGAAGGAAACGACCCACGACGGTCCGCTCCTCGACCTGACCGACGCTGGGGTCAAGAAGTTCATCAAGCAGGCCAAGGCCCGCGGCTACGTCACCATGGACGAGCTGAACAAGGTTCTGCCCTCCGAGGAGGTGAACTCCGAGCAGATCGAGGATACCCTCGCCATGCTCTCGGAGATGGGCGTCAACGTCGTGGAGGCCGAGGAGGACGCGGCGGAGGCGCAGGAGGGCTCCACCGAGGTCGCCGCCCGCGAGGATGCGGCGGTGGTCGAGACGGAGTCCAAGCCCGCCTACGACCGCACCGACGACCCGGTGCGGATGTACCTGCGCGAGATGGGCTCGGTGGAGCTCCTCTCCCGCGAGGGCGAGATCGCCATCGCCAAGCGCATCGAGGCCGGCCGCGACACCATGATCCGGGGCCTCTGCGAGAGCGCCCTGACGTTCGAGGCGATCATGGTCTGGCGCGAGGAGCTGAGCCAGGGTCGCATCCTGCTGCGCGAGATCATCGACCTGGAGCAGACCTACGGCGGTCAGGCGGGCGGCCAGCCGGGCGAGGGCGAGGCGGGCGCCGCCGCGGAGGGCGCAGGCGAGCCGGCCGCGGCCGAGGCGGCCGAAGGCGTGGCGGGCGCGGAGCCCGGCGTCGAGGACGAGGACGACTTCGACGACGGGGCGGGCCCCTCCATCTCGGCCATGGAGGCGGAGCTTCGCGAGGGGGTGATGGCGACGCTGGACGCCATCGCGGGCGAGTTCGATAGCTTCCGCCGCTTGCAGGACAAGCTGGTGGAGGCGCGCCTCGCCGGCGGCGACCTGTCCGCGGAGGACCGCACGGCCTACCAGGCCCTCACCAAGACCATCACCCAGCACCTCAAGACGCTGAAGCTGAACAACGCCCGCATCGAGGCGCTGGTCGAGCAGCTCTACGCCATCAACAAGCGCCTGGTCGGGCTGGAAGGGCGCCTGCTGCGCCTGGCCGACAGCTACGGCATCTCGCGCCCTGAGTTCCTCAAGGCCTACTTCGGGGCCGAGCTCGATCCGAACTGGCCCGAAAAGGTCAAGGCGCTGGGCGTGCGCTGGACCAAGTTCGCCGAGAACGAACACAATCAGATCGGCGACATCCGCGGCGAGATCGCCCAGCTCGCCACCGAAACGGGCGTGCCCATCGACGACTACCGCCGCATCGTCCAGACCGTGCAGAAGGGCGAGCGCGAGGCGCGCCAGGCCAAGAAGGAGATGGTGGAGGCGAACCTGCGCCTCGTGATCTCCATCGCCAAGAAGTATACGAACCGCGGCCTGCAGTTCCTGGACCTGATCCAGGAGGGCAACATCGGCCTGATGAAGGCGGTGGACAAGTTCGAGTACCGCCGCGGCTACAAGTTCTCCACCTACGCCACCTGGTGGATCCGCCAGGCGATCACGCGCTCCATCGCCGACCAGGCCCGCACAATCCGCATCCCGGTGCACATGATCGAGACGATCAACAAGATCGTGCGCACGAGCCGCCAGATGCTGCACGAGATCGGCCGCGAGCCGACCCCGGAGGAGCTGGCCGAAAAGCTCGCCATGCCGCTGGAGAAGGTGCGCAAGGTCCTGAAGATCGCCAAGGAGCCGATCAGCCTGGAGACCCCCATCGGCGACGAGGAGGACAGCCACCTCGGCGACTTCATCGAGGACAAGAACGCCGTCCTGCCCATCGACGCCGCCATCCAGTCCAACCTGCGCGAGACGACGACCCGCGTGCTGGCCTCGCTCACCCCGCGGGAAGAGCGCGTGCTGCGCATGCGCTTCGGCATCGGCATGAACACCGACCACACGCTGGAGGAGGTGGGCCAGCAGTTCTCGGTCACCCGCGAACGCATCCGCCAGATCGAGGCCAAGGCGCTGCGCAAGCTCAAGCACCCCAGCCGCTCGCGCAGGCTCCGCAGCTTCCTGGACAGCTGAGGCGCGAGGGTCGGCCGCCGCACGCCTCGCCGCCCATGGCGCGCAAGCACGTGAACCTCGGCTCCGCCCCCGCCAAGGGCGAGCTGCCGTCGAAGCTCTGCGCCGCTTGCGGGCGGCCGTTTAGCTGGCGCAGGAAGTGGGCGCGGGACTGGGACCAGGTCCGCTACTGCTCCGACGCCTGCCGGGCGAAGGGCGCGCGCCCCTGAAGGATCAGCCCGGAACGATCAGCCCGGGCTGATCATCTTCTCCGGGCGGACCAGGGCGTCGAACTCCGCATCGGTGACATAGCCGCCCCCGACCGCCTCCTGGCGCAGGGTGGTGCCGTTCTTGTGGGCGGCCTTGGCGATCTTGGCGGCGTTGTCGTAGCCGATCTTCGGAGCCAAGGCGGTCACCAGCATCAGCGACCGCTCCAGCGCGGCCTTGATGTTGTCCTCCCGGGCCTCGATCCCGGCCACCATGTGGTCGGTGAAGCTGATCGCAGCGTCGCTCAGGAGCCGAACGGACTGCAGGAAGCAGTAGGCCATCACCGGGTTGAAGACGTTCAGCTCGAAGTGGCCCGACGCCCCCGCCGTGGTCAGGGTCGTCTCATTGCCGAAGACCCGCGTGCAGACCATGGTCAGGGCCTCCGCCTGGGTCGGGTTCACCTTGCCCGGCATGATGGAGGAGCCCGGCTCGTTCTCGGGCAGGGCGAGCTCGCCCAGGCCCGAGCGGGGCCCGGAGCCCAGGAACCGGATATCGTTGGCGATCTTGAACAGGGCGGCCGCGGCGCTGTTGATCGCCCCGTGGCTGAACACCATGGCGTCGTGGGCGGCTAGCGCCTCGAACTTGTTGGGCGCGGTCACGAAGGGCAGGCGGGTGATCTTGGCGATCCGCTCGGCGACCCCCTCCGCAAAGCCGATCGGCGCGTTCAGCCCCGTGCCGACCGCTGTTCCCCCCTGGGCGAGCTCGTAAAGGCCGTAGAGCGTCTCCTTGATGCGCCGTACGCTCATGGCGACCTGGTGCGCGTAGCCGGAGAACTCCTGGCCCAGGGTCAGCGGCGTGGCGTCCTGGGTGTGGGTGCGACCGATCTTGATGATGTGGGCGAAGGCCTTGGACTTGGCGTTCAGGGCCGCGTGCAGGTGCTCCAGCGCGGGCATCAGCTCGCGCGCGACGCCGACCGCGGCCGCGATGTGCATGGCCGTCGGATAGGTGTCGTTGGACGACTGGCTCATGTTGACGTGGTCGTTGGGGTGCACCGGCGACTTGGAGCCCCGCTCGCCGCCCAAGATCTCGATGGCGCGGTTCGAGATCACCTCGTTGGCGTTCATGTTGGACTGGGTGCCGGACCCGGTCTGCCAAACGACCAGGGGGAAGTGGTCGTTCAGCTTGCCGTCGATCACCTCCTGCGCGGCTTGCACGATGGCGTTGCCGATCGTGGGGTCGAGGCGGCCGAGCGCCATGTTGGTCTCGGCGGCGGCGCGCTTGATCACCCCGAGCGCATGGATGATCTCGACCGGTTGCTTCTCCCAGCCGATCTTGAAGTTGCCGAGGCTGCGCTGGGTCTGGGCGCCCCAATAGCGGTCCGCGGGCACGTCGATGGGACCGAAGGTGTCGGTTTCGACGCGGGTGGCGGACATGGGCGCGCTCCGGAAGCCTGAGAGGTGCGCGGGTCTAGCCGCAGCCTGCAGGCGCGATCAAGGCTCAGTGGCGGGTCGCGGGGGGTGACGCGCAGGCGGCGCTCGTGCGACAAGCGCTCCCCGACCGCCGCCCAGCCAAGGAGCCCGCACCGCCATGACCGACATCGTCATCGCCTCCGCCGCCCGCACCCCCGTGGGCTCGTTCAACGGCGCGCTTTCGAGCCTGCCGGCCTCCGAGCTCGGCAAGACTGCGATCCAGGCGGCGCTCGCGCGCGCCAAGGTCGAGGCCGCCGAGGTCGACGAGGTGATCCTGGGCCAGGTGCTGCAGGCCGCCGCCGGCCAGGGCCCCGCGCGCCAGGCCGCCCTCAACGCCGGCATCCCCGTACAGGCCCCCGCCTGGAGCCTGAACCAGCTCTGCGGCTCGGGCCTGCGGGCCGTCGCGCTGGGCTACCAGCAGATCAAGAACGGCGACGCCGCCATCGTCGTGGCGGGCGGCCAGGAGAGCATGAGCCAGGCGCCGCACGCGGCGCACCTCCGCAACGGGACCAAGATGGGCGACCTCGGCCTGGTCGACACCATGATCAAGGACGGGCTCTGGGACGCTTTCCACGGCTATCACATGGGTCAGACGGCGGAGAACATCGCGGCGCGCTGGCAGATCACCCGCGAGGACCAGGACCGCTTCGCCGTCCAGTCGCAGAACCGCGCCGAGGCCGCCCAGAAGGCCGGCCGCTTCGACGGCGAGATCGCGCCGGTCGCCATCAAGGGCAAGAAGGGAGACATCGTCGTCGACAAGGACGAGTACATCCGCGCAGGGACCACCTACGAGGGCATCTCGGGCCTGCGCCCGGCCTTCACCAAGGACGGCTCGGTGACGGCGGCCAACGCCTCGGGCATTAACGACGGCGCTGCGGCCCTGGTGCTGATGACCGCCGACGAGGCGGCCCGCCGCGGCCTGGAGCCGCTCGCGCGCATCGCCTCCTGGGCCAACGCCGGGGTGGAGCCCGAGATCATGGGCACGGGTCCGATCCCGGCCACCCGCAAGGCGCTGGAAAAGGCGGGCTGGACGCTTTCCGAACTCGACCTGATCGAGAGCAACGAGGCGTTCGCGGCCCAGTCGCTTTGCGTCGTGCGCGAGCTGGGTCTGGATCCGGAGAAGGTGAACGTGAACGGCGGCGCCATCGCCATCGGCCACCCGATCGGCGCGTCCGGCGCGCGCATCCTGACGACGCTGCTGCACGAGATGGCCCGGCGCGACGCCAAGAAGGGCCTGGCCACCCTTTGCGTGGGCGGCGGCATGGGCGTGGCCCTCTGCGTAGAGCGCTAGGGGCGCTTCGGCCCAGAGGCCCCCGCGGCGGGGGCCGACGGCTTGCGGGTTCGGCGCAGCACCCGTTAGATGGCCGCTAGGCCGCGCCCGGCGGCCTGAAGGAGCGACGCAATGGCGCGAGTGGCGATGGTGACCGGCGGTACGCGAGGGATCGGGCGGGCCATCTCAGCGCGGCTGAAGGCGGACGGCTTCAAGGTGGCCGCGGGCTACGCCGGGAACGACGGAGCGGCGCAGGCGGCCGCCCGGGACCTCGGCGTCATGGTCGTGAAGGGCAACGTGGGCAAGTTCGAGGACTGCCAGGCGGCCGTGAAGCAGGTCGAGGCCGAGCTGGGCCCCATCGACGTGCTGGTCAACAACGCCGGTATCACCCGCGACGGGATGCTGCATAAGATGACGCCCGAGCAGTGGGAAGAGGTCATCTTCGTCAACCTGGCGAGCCTGTTCAACATGACCCGCCAGGTCATCGAGGGCATGCGCGAACGAGGCTACGGGCGCATCATCAACATCAGCTCCATCAACGGCCAGAAGGGCCAGATGGGCCAGACCAACTACTCCGCCGCCAAGGCCGGGGCGATCGGCTTCACCAAGGCGCTGGCGCAGGAGACGGCGAGCAAGGGCATCACGGTCAATTGCGTGGCGCCCGGCTATATCGACACGGAGATGGTCTCCGCCGTGCCCCAGGCTGTGCTGGACAAGATCGTGGCGGCCATTCCCGTCGGCCGCCTGGGCCGGGCGGAGGAGATCGCCGCCTGTGTGGCGTTTCTGGCTCGGGAGGACGCAAGCTTCATCACCGGCTCGACGCTGACAGCCAACGGCGGCCAGTACATCGTCTGACCCGCGGCGATCGCCTGAGACCGGGAAGCCTGCCGCGGCGTCATCTGTAGCGCGCCCGCAACACTCGCGGGGGAGGCTCAAACCGGCCGGCGCCACGCCGAAAATCCGCCCCGATCCGCGGATTAACAGACGGCAATGCTTCAGTGCGGGTCAGGACATCGGGCGATCACGGCCGCCTTCGCAGGCGTCCTGGCCAGCCTGGCTCTCAGCGCGCCTGCGCTGGCGGGCCAGGCCTCCACGCTGCGCGACGCCCTGTTCGGGGGGCGCACCCCGCTCGCTCCGCCCGTGGCCCGCTACGAGGCCGAGAGCGCGGGGCGCTTCGTGATGGACCGCTCCTCGCCCTCGCTCGCCCTGATGCGGTTCGAGGATAGCCAGGAGATCTGGGCCCTGACCCCGTCCAGCGGACCGGGCGGGGACGTGATCTATCGCAACGACGTGGGCGAGCCGGTCGTGCGCGCCACCCGGCTTGGCGGCATGATCCTGTTCACCGACCGCCAGCCCGGCGGCGTGCCGGTCTCGCTGGAGGGGCCCGCGTCGCCCGCCCTGGTGCGCCTGCCCTCGCTCATCGGGCCGCAAGCCGTCTTCCAGGCCCTGGCGGCGGCCAGCGCGCGCGCCTCCCGCGCCGCCCAGCACCTGGTCGCCTTCGACGCCCAGGAGGTGAACCCGTCCAACGCGTCCGTGTTCGTCGACGCCTTCGCCCTGGCCGCAGAAGCGTTCCAGCGCGTGGCCGGCCGCAAGATCGGACGCAGGAGCCTGGCCCGCTACGACAAGGTGGAGTTCGCCTCCGGCCGGGAGCCGCAGGCCCTGGTCAACGGGAGCGCCGTCGTGATCGTCGTCGCGCCCGAACTCGGCGTCGCCGGGCGGCCGTCGTCGCTGCGGATCGTCAAGGTCATCAGCCAGCGTTGATCCCTTCCCTCGCGCCATTTGCGCGCGCCGCTCAGGTCCTGATCTCACCCGACCTGTTCATCGGGGCTGAGCGGCGCTGAGCAGGGCGGTTCCCGGTTCAGCTCCCGCGCCCGCTTCAGACTCCGGCTCGGCCATGAGCTCAGCCGCGCTGGGCAGGACGTCGACCGTCCGCGCGTGGCGGAGCTGGGGGACCGGCCGGGTCAGGCTGGCGAGCGCGGCCTTCATGGCGCGCTCGCCTTCCGCCACGGCGGGCGCATAGGCCTTCCAATCGCGGATCTCCACCCCGTCCGGCTCGGGCGTGACGACCAGGTCGGCCATGGCCCGGGCCGCCAGGAGGTCGCGGGTGGAGGAGACGGTGGCCGAGCGGATCAGGACGGAGATGATCGGCGGCCCCTTGCGCCACTCGCCGGTCGCGAACCACTTCCAGAGCGGGCGCGGCGTCTTCAGCTCCGCGGGCGACATGCCCCGGGTGCGCGACACGTCCACGGCCACCGTCGGCCCTCGGTGCCAGGCGCGCATCACCTCCACCGGCAGGCTCTGCATCACCGCCCCATCCACCAGCACCTGGCCGTTCTCGACCACGGGGGGCAGGACGCCCGGCAGCGACACCGAGGCCCTGAGCGCCCAGCGCACGCGCCCTGTCGCATGCACCTGGTAGGCGCCCGAGGTAAGGTTGGACGACACGCAGAAGAAGGGCAGGGGCAGGTCGGCGAACTCCACGTCGCCGAAGTGCTCCTCCAGGCGGCGCTTCACCTCCTCGCCGCGGCTGAGGGCGACGAACGGCAGGGCGGCGTCGCCCAGCGGGTTGGTGTCCACGAAGGCGCGGCGGACGCGGGCGTCGAGCTCCTCGTCGTCCCAGCCCATGGCTACGCCCGCCGCCACGACCGCCCCCATGGAGGCGCCGCAGGCGTAGTCGATCGGCGCGCCGGCGGCCCTGAGCGCCCGCACCGCCCCGATGTGGGCGTAGGCCTTGGCCCCGCCGCCGGACAGCACGATCCCCACCGAGGTCGCCGTCACCGTGCGGGCCAGCCGGCGGTGGTCCTCCGCATCGCCCTCGCGCAGGTGGAAGACGCGAGTCGCGCGAGTGGCGTCGAGCCAGGCCTGAGCGCCGGAGCTCGGGCCGTGCTGAGCCGGATGCTGCAGGATCAGGTCCACGAGGCGGTGCCGCTGCAGCGCGTCGGTGGCGAACATCGGCGCGCGCTCGGGGGGCATGGCGTCCGATGTGCCGATCAGGAACAGGCGATCCACCTGGCGGCCCACGACCGCGGCCCAGTCCCCTTCGTCCGCCTCCGCGCTTAGCAGCACCAGGTCGTGCTTTTGCTCCAGGGAGGCGACCCAGCCCGGCGGCTGCCCCTCGATCTCCGCGCCGCTCACCACCACCACCCGCGCGCCGCTCTCCCGGGCCAGCTTGGCGACGCGCTCGGCGAGGTCGCGGGCCCGCTCCCGCCGGCTCAGCGCGGCGAAGCCGAAGACGGTCGGCTCGCCCGAGCCGGAGGCGGGCGTGCCATGCTGCTCCACCTCGCGCGCGCGGCGGATCATCAGCTGGGCGAGCTCGGCCAGCACCTCCGGGTCCTTGCGGGCGCGGGCGAAGAAGGCGGCGCGGGGCAGGCGGTCCACCACGCTGTCGCGCAGCGCCACGACGGTCGCGGTGTGGGGCGTGCCCGCGATCAGGGACATCTCGCCCACCGGCTCGCCGGGCTTGATCACCCCCAGCACCATCTGCTCGGGGCGGCCGATCCCGCGCACGGCGGCCAGGCGCCCGCTGCGCAGGAAATAGAGGTGCTCGGCGGGGTCGCCCGCCGCGAACAGGGCCGCGCCGCCCGGCAGCGCCTCGCGCACGGCGCCGGCCGGCGGCCGGTCCTCCTGGAACAGCCGCTTCAGCGCGGTCTCGGGCCTGGGGCGTCCCCACCACATCGAGGGCCAGCATATCGGGCTTCGCGGCGGGGCGGGAGCGGCCTTTCGACTCAGGGCCGGCGCGGCGAGGCGCTGCGGGCGGGACTTCCGCGCGGACCGCGGGCCGTGCTAGCGCTGGCGCCCCACGCCCCCCGGGGCCCGTAGCTCAATGGTTAGAGCCGGCCGCTCATAACGGTCTGGTTGCAGGTTCGAGTCCTGCCGGGCCTACCAGGCTCCCCATCACGGGGCGGCTCAGCCGGCGGGCAGGGAGCAGTCGGGGTTCTGCTCGCGGAGCAGATTGAAGCTCCGGTTGTCGGACGAGACCTCCACCCGCCCGGGAACGGCGCGCAGGGTCTGGGACGCCCAGCGGCCGTAGGCGGCGTCGCCGGCGCGGACGCAGCGGCCGTCGTAAAGGGCGCGCACGCACTGGCCGAGGCTCATGGGCCCGCCCATGGGCCGCCAGCCGTCGGGACCGTACTGCAGGCAGTCGCCGGTCACTGTGGAGCCGGACGCCGCAGCCAGGGGCGGCGCGTCGGGAGCCGGGCGGAGCGCGGGGGCGCCGCGGCGGGCGCCGGCGCGATCGGCTGCAGCGGCGTGGCGCCTGCGTTCGAGGCGGCGACCTGGCCCGTGGCGGGATCCAGCCCCACGTCGAGCTTCTGGGCCGCGACGCCGTTGCGCTGGGCGCAGGCGGCCAGCGTCATCTCGCCCACGAACTGCCCGCCGACGAAGCAGCGCAGCGGCTTGGCGGGATCGACCTTGGCGTCGGAGCGCCCGACCTCGACCAGCAGCGAGCCGTGCTGGCCCACGGGCAGGGCGGAGGGCTTGGGCCCGCGCATGAGGAATAGCGCGATCAAGACGCCGGCCAGCAGCACCGCCGCCGTCCCTACGCCCAGGATCACGCGCCTGTCCTGCCATACGCTCATGGCGGCCTCCGCTACCCGCTGCAAGGGGCGCTGGCAAGCCGCCGCGCTTGCGACGCGAGCGGGCTCACGCGCCCCCGGTCAGGCGCGCCGGCGCCGCCTGATAGCTGGCGATCTCGTTGGTCAGATAGGCCGGGACCGTGCCGCTCGCGGCCGAACTCGCCGTCTTCGGCGCCGTGGTCATGTCCTGGTAGATGCCCTGCACCTGGGTCATGGCCGCGGACAGTGCGGCCTGGGCCTGCTTGGCCTCGGCGGTCGTGTCCAGCGACAGGTTGGAGGGCAGGCCAAGGGCGTAATAGCTTTTCAGCGAGTCGGTCGGCTTGGCGGAGGCGGGCTTTGCGGGGACGCCCGTGGCGCCGTCCTGGGCGATCAGGCCCTCGGACAGTCCGAGCGCCTTCAGCGCATCGCGCCCGGGCTCGCCGGCGATCAGCTCCACATGCTGGCCGCTGCCGGGGGTCAAGGTGAGCCGGCTCGCGCCGCCCAGCGTCGTGACCTGGGCCGAGAGGTTGAAGCCGCTGGCCCGCTTCAGCTTGATCGCCAGCGTGGCCAGGGTCTCGCCCGGCTCGATGGCGACCTTGACCGCCGCGCCCGACCCCACCCGCACGTAGAAGTCCTGGCCGGCGCGGACGGGCGTGGTGGCGTCGAGCGCCGCCGGCTTGGCGTAGTCGATGGTCCCCGAGGGCAGGCCGAAGGCGTCGAGCACCGAGGCGCCCTTCGGGTCGACGGCGATGGTGGTGGGCGCGGCCAGGCCGTCGCGACCCCGCGCCGTCTGGGTGAAGGCGACCGCGCCAGTGACCGGGTCGACCTCGGAGGCATAGGCCGTCTGACTGAAGCTCTGGCCGGACCCGAGCGCCGGGTCGCCCTTGGTCTGTCCCGCGACATAGATCCTGTCGTTGGCGACGGTCAGCGCCGAAACCGTGCGGTCCGTCGCGCCGTCGCCGAGGTAGGCGAGGGCGTCGGCTGCGCGGCTGGTCAGGTCGGGCGCGACCTCGGCCACGAAGCCCGCCGAGGCGCCGGCCAGGGCGTTGGCGCTCGCGCCCACGTTCAGCGCGCCGTTGTGGGTCGTGCCGGCGAGGACGAGCGTGCCGTCAGAGAGCGCGCTCAGGCCTGCGACGTCGCCCCCCTGCAGGTCCCCGAGGTCTCGCGTCGCGGTCAGGCTCGGCGCGCCGCTCGGCTGCAGCGCGTACTGGCGCAGCACCGCGTGGCCGTTCTCGACCCCGGCGAGGGTGAGGCGCGAGCCGTCCTGGACCAGGCCGGCGACCCGGTTCGCGCCGCCCGAGGCCACCGCCTGGGTGAAGGCCAGGGCGCCGGAGGCGGTGTAGCGCTGCAGGAACGTCGAGCTGCCCACGCCCGAGGGCGAGGCCGTGCTCCCCGCCAGGTAGAGCGAGCCGTCCGCGGCGAAGCTCAGCGCCCCAGGCGTGACCGCCGATCCCGACCCCGTGCGCGCCGTCCACTTCGGCGAGCCCTGCGCGTCGAAGACGGCGACGAAGCCGTCGCGGCTGGTCGTGGAGCTCGGCGGCTGGGCGGGGTCGAGGCCGCCGGTGACCTGGCCGGCCACCGCGACCGACGCGCCGTCGGGCGAAACCGCCAGGGCATAGCCCGAGGCCGTGTTCGCCGCGCCGAGCTCGTGGCTGGCGACCAGCTTGCCCGTGGAGTCGCACTTCAGCAGCGCCACGTCGCCTGCGCCCTGGACCGCCTGGCCGTCCGGCGCGGTCCCCTGCACGTCGGCCAGCACCCAGAGCCCGCCGTCGGGTCCGCGGACGCTGGCGCGGACCGCCCTGACGCCGGCGCCAAGCTCGGTCACCTCGGTTGGTTTCGCCCCGGCGGCGGCGGCGCTGTCGAGCTTGACGAGCTGTTGCGTCTGGTCCGCCTTGGTCCCGCTCGCCACCCCTGAGCCTAGCGTCAGATAGAGCGCCGGTCGGGCGTCCGGGGCGGAGAAGGCGAGCTTCTCGTTGGGACTGCTGGAGATCTTGAAGGCGAAAAGGTCGCCCTTGGACGGCAGGACGACGGCGTTCTTGCCTGTGCCGAGCACCTCGCTCGGGCCGGCCGTGCGCACGAGCGAGACCCGGCTGACCAGACCGGCGTCCTTCAGCTTGGCGTTCATGTAGTTGACCACATTGGCCATGGTCGGGGGGGCGCCGTTCAGCTCCGCGAGGTCGAACTCCACCTGGGTCTGCACGCCCTTGCTGTTCGTCACCGTCAGCGTAAAGGCGGGGTTGCCGGCGAAGGCCGGAACCGCCGCGTTCGGATCGCCCTGATAGACCGTGCCCGTCTGGTAGGTGTCGGTCTCCGCAGGCGTGGTCGCCGCGGCGGAGACGGTCTTGGCCACCGATCCCTGCTCGACATCGAAGCCCCTGAACGGGTTGGCGGCCAGGAAGCTCTGCACCTGCTGCAGCCCGCGGGCGAAGGCGTGGGCCAGGCTCTGGGCCGTGAAGCTGGACGCGGTTCCGGCCGCGGCCTGGTCGGCCAGCCCCTTCAAGGCCGACAGGCCCTGGTAAAGGGCGAACAGGTCCTTGTAGTTGGCGCTCTCCGTCGCGGTCCTGCCCTGGACGGTCAGCTTGGCGGCGCCGGGGTCGACGAAGCTCGCGCCCGACAGTACGCGCTTCACCAGGTCGGAGGCCTGGGGCGCGGTGGAGCCCCGGGTCCACGGGGCGACGGGCGCGCTTGAGGGCGTCGGCGTCGCGGTCGCGCCGGACACGCCGAGGCCGCTTCCGACCCCTGACCGGGACTGGAACCAGCTGAGGAGCGTGGAGCTGTCGATCGAGATGTCGCTCACGCCGCCAGCTTCGCGCACGCGCCGCAAACGGCGCGTTAACGGATGCTCGCCGCGGGCCGCCGCCCTGTTCAGCCCGCCCGGACTGTGATTTGTGTCGGTTCGATCAACGCGGGGCGGCGGTTTTCAAATGCGCGTGGGGCTCTATCCGGGGACCTTCGACCCGATCACCAACGGCCATCTCGACATCATCGGCCGGGCGGTGAAGCTGGTGGACAAGCTGGTCATCGGCGTGGCGGTCAACCGCGACAAGGGCCCGCTGTTCACGCTCGACGAGCGCGTGAACATGGTCATGACCGAGACGGCGCACCTGCACGGCCAGGCCGAGATCGTGGCGACGCCCTTCGAAAGCCTGCTCATGCACTTCGCCCGGGAGCAGGGGGCCAATGTCATCGTGCGCGGCCTGCGCGCCGTCGCCGACTTCGAGTACGAGTTCCAGATGACGGCCATGAACCAGCAGCTCGACCGCGACATCGAGACGGTGTTCCTGATGGCCGATCCCCGGCATCAGGCGATCGCCTCGCGGCTGGTCAAGGAGATCGCCCGGCTGCACGGCGACATCTGCAGTTTCGTGACGCCGCGGGTGGCGGCGCGCCTGAAGGAGAAGTTCGGCGATGCGTGAGATTCGGTTCAGCGGGCTCGGGATGGCGACAGCGGCGCTGATCGCGCTCCAGGCGGCCTCGCCCTCCCTGGCGGCCCCGCGCAGGGCGCCCTCCGCCAAGGCCGCCGCACCCGCCGCCCTTGCCGCCCCTGCGGTGGTGGAGCCAAGCGCATCGGACTGGCGCACTGTCTCGCCGGACGACCTGCTGGTCATCGACACGAACAGGGGCCGCATCCTGGTGGAGCTGGTCGCCGCCGCCGCGCCCGGCCATGTGGAGCGCATCCGCACCCTGGCCAAGCAGCACTTCTACGACGGTCAGACCTTCTTCCGGGTGATCGACGGCTTCATGGACCAGACCGGCGACCCGACGAACACCGGGGAGGGCGGCTCCAGCCTGCCCGACCTCAAGGCCGAGTTCGACTTCCGTCGCGGGCCCGAGACCCCCGTCGTCGTCGTGGCCAAGCCGGCGGGCCTGGAGACCGGGTTCCTCGGCGTCCTGCCGGTGGTCAGCCAGCCCTCGGCCCTGATGGCGTTGCGCGCCGACGGCAAGGTGACCGCCTGGGGCGCCTTCTGCCCGGGGGTGGCGGGCATGGCGCGGGCGTCCGAGCCCGACAGCGCCAACAGCCAGTTCTTCCTGATGCGCGAGGCTTATCCGTCGCTAGAGCACAAGTACACGGCCTTCGGGCGCGTGCTCGCGGGCCAAGAGGTCGTGCGCGCGATCAAGGTCGGCGAGCCCGTGCCCCCGCCTCAGGACCGCATGCTGACCGTGCGCCTCGCCTCCGACCTGCCGCCCGAGCAACGGCCCAAGGTGCAGGTGCTGGACACCGCCAGCGCCGCCTTCCGCAGCCTGGTGGAGCGCACCCGCGCGGAGCGGGGCGCGGACTTCTCGGTCTGCGACGTGGCTCTGCCGGTCAAGCAGGGCGGCTGAGCCGGGGCCGCTTCCCGGCGCATTCGCAAAATCGCGCGAAGCACCCTATATGCCTGCTCACTGATCCCGCTTGCGTCAGGGCCGATGCAGACTCGAAATCCCCTCTTCGAAGAGATCGCCAAGGCGATGGAGACCGCGGTGGGCCTGGCCCAGGCCGCGGGCGAGGAGGCGCGGGCGGGCCTGCGGGCGCAGGCGGACCGCTTGGCCGCCGAGCTGGACCTGGTGCGGCGCGACGAGTTCGACGCCATGCGCCAGGCGCTCTCCGCCGAGATCGCGGAGCTGCGGACCGAGATCGCGCGTCTGTCGTCTGCGAGCGGAACCGCCGCTCGCGCGCCGGACGCAGCCGGTTGAGCCCCGACCCCCGAAGCAGATACCACTTTGCCTGGGCGCGATTCATGGCTGGCCTTTCGCCGGCTCCGCGCCCGCCCGAACGAGGTCCGCATGGACGTGCAACCCGATGACGCCGACCTGGCTTTCGACCCGCTGGACGTGGTCGAGCATGTGCTGAACGCGGAGAACCTCGACTTCGACCGCACCGACGACAATGAGCTCGCCTTCGCCCTCGCCGGGGACTGGAAGGACTACGAGATGTGGTTCGCCTGGCGGCCCGAGGCGGATTGCCTGCAGCTCTGCCTCTCGCTGGACGTGAAGGCGCCCAAGACCAAGCGCGGCCCGGCCTACGAGCTGCTCAGCCTCATCAACCAGCGCGTCTGGCTGGGGCACTTCGAGCTCTGGGCCGAGGACGGCGACATCGTCTTCCGCCACTCCATGGTGCTGCCGACGGGCGAGCGGCCGACCCTGGCGCAGGCCGCCTCGATGATCGACGCGGCGGTGGAGAGCGCCGACCGCTTCTATCCGGCCTTCGACTTCCTGATCCGGGGCGCCAAGACGCCGGGCGACGCCATGGCCGCCTGCATGTTCGAGACCGTCGGGCGCGCCTGAGGCGGTCGTGTCGGGCGAGGGCGGTCCGGGCAAGATCCTGCTGCTCGGGGCGGGCCGCATGGGCGGCGCGGTCCTGCAGGGCTGGAGCCGGACCGGGGCGGTCGATACCCGACAGGTGCTGATCTGCGACCCCGCGCCTGGCGAAGCGGCCCACGCCGCCCTCCGCGCCGGCGCGACGCTTGATCCGCCCGACGCCGCCCTGGCGGAGGCGAAGACCGTCCTTCTGGCCGTGAAGCCCCAGGTCTGGCGCGCGGCCGCGGCCCGCTACGCGCCCCTGATGGCGCCCGACGCGGTGATCGTGTCCGTGCTGGTCGGCGTGCGCGCCCAGGTCCTGTCCGACGGGTTCGCCGCCCGAGCCGTGGGTCGCGTCATGCCCACCACCGCGGTCGCCATCGCCAAGGGCGCAGCGACGATCTTCAGCTCCAGCGTCCAGGGCCGTGCGGCCGCCCACGCCCTGTTCGACCCGATCGCGACCACCGTCGACCTCGACGACGAGGGCCTGATGGACGCCGCAAGCGCCGTCTCCGGCTCCGGCCCCGCCTATCTCTACGCCTTCGTGGAGGCGCTGGAGGCGGCGGGGGCGGCGGCGGGCCTGCCCGAGGCGGCCGCGCAGCGCCTGGCGCGGGCCACCGTTGCGGGCGCCGCGGCCCTGATGGGCGAGACGGGCGAGGAGCCCTCAGAGCTGCGGCGGCAGGTCACCTCGCCCGGAGGCACGACCCAGGCGGCGCTGAACGTGCTGCTGCCCGAGCTTCAGCCGCTGCTGGCGCGCGCCATCGCCGCCAATATCGCCCGGGCCGAGGCGCTGGCCCGGAGCTGACGCGGCCTCAGCGGCCTTGGGCCAGGGCCATCTGGCGCATCTGCTCGGCCTGCTCGCGGGTGATGCCCAGCGCCTCCAGCAGCGGCGAGGGCGCGTCCACGTCCCAGGCCGACCGGGGGCCGATGGTGATGCCGCCGTCCACCACGATGTGCGTGCCCGTCACGAACGCCCCGTCGTCAGACGCCAGGAAGGTCGCCGCCCCCGCGATGTCGGCGGGCATGCCGGCTTTGGGGATGGGCTGGAACTTGGGCGCGATCTCCTGCACGCGGGCGGCGAACTGGTCGGCGACCTCGCGCGCCATGCCCATGGAGGCGCCGAAGATCGAGGTCGCGATCAGCCCCGGGCAAATGGCGTTTACGCGGATGCGCTGGGGCGCCAGCTCCGCGGCGGCGCAGCGGCTCAGATGGATCACCGCGGCCTTGGCGGTGGAGTAGGCGAGAGGGCCGTAGCCCGCCTGCAGCCCGGCGATGGAGGCGGTGTTGATGATCGCGCCGCCGCCCCGCGCCTGCATCGGGGGCACGGCGTGCTTCATGCCCAGCATCGGCCCGCGGACGAGCAGGCTGAAGGCGGCGTCGAAGCCCTCAGCCGTCATGTCGGTCACGCCGCCGGGCGTGCCGCCGTGGCCGGCATTGTTGAACAGCACGTCGAGCCCGCCAAAGGCGTCCGTCGCCTTGGCGACCGCCGCGGCGATGTCGGTCTCCAAGGTCACGTCGCAGCGGACGTAGACGACCTTGTCGGGAAAGCGGGCTTGCAGCTGGACGCCCTTGTCGTCCTGCACGTCGGCGGCCACGACGCGCGCGCCCTCCGCCACGAAGCGCTCCAGCGTGCCGAGCCCGATCCCCGACGCCGCCCCGGTGATCAGCGCGACCTTGCCGTCCAGACGTCCCGTCATCCCTGTGTCCCTTCTGATCGTATGATCGCCGCAAGGCGCGGCGTGCGCGCGCTCACGCCAGGGTCACTACGACCTTGCCCTGGGCGCGGCGCTCGGCGAGTTCGGTGATCGCCTCGCCTGCGCGTTCCAGCGGGTAGGTGGAGCTGACGTAGGGCCGGATCTTGCCCTCGGCGTACATGGCGAGCAGCTCGCGCAGGTTCTGCTGGTTCTCCTGCGGCTGGCGCGCGGTGAACGCGCCCCAGAACACGCCGACGATCTGGCAGCCCTTGAGCAGCGTCAGGTTCAGCGGGATGCGCGGGATGCCGGCGGGAAAGCCGATGACGAGGAAGCGCCCCTCCCAGGCGATGGAGCGCAGGCTGGCCTCGGCATAGTCGCCGCCGACGGCATCATAGATCACGTCCGCGCCGTTGGGGCCGCAGGCCTGCTTGAACAGGTTCGCCAGCTCCTTCTGGCCGTCCTTGTCGAAGGGCCCGGCCGGATAGACCACGCCGGCGTGCGCGCCGTGCGCCTTGGCGAGGTCGAGCTTCTCCTGGGTGGAGGCGGCGGCGATCACCTGCGCGCCCATGGCCTTGCCGAGCTCCACCGCAGCCAGGCCCACGCCCCCCGCCGCGCCCAGCACGAGCAGGGACTCACCCGGCTTGATGGCGGCGCGCTGCTTCAGGGCGTAGTAGCTGGTGCCGTAGGTGAGGAAGAAGGCCGCGCCCTCCTCGAAGGGCATGGAGTCGGGCATGGGCGTGCAGCGCGCCGCGTTCAGCACCAGCTTCTCCGCCATGCCGCCCCAGCCCGCCTGGCCGATGACGCGGTCGCCGAGCTTCAGGCCGGTCACGCCTTCGCCGAGCGCCTCGACCTCGCCGGCCACCTCCCCGCCCGGGGCGAAGGGGCGTTCGGGCTTGAACTGGTACTTGTCCTCGATGATCAGCACATCGGGGTAGTTCACGCCGCAGGCCCGCACGCGCAGGCGCACCTCGCCCGGTCCCGGCTGCGGATCGGGCAGCTCCTCGATGACCAGGGTGTCCGGCCCGCCCACGACCTTGCTCAGAACCGCCCGCATCCGATCATTCTCTCTTTCGCGCCTCGCGGGGCGACGCTAAGCGGGCGCGCTTGCCCGCGCAAACCCTGACGCCAGGTCATCCGCATGTCAGCTTCCCCCATCGCGCTGGTCCTGCACGGCGGCGCGGGCGCGCGTCGCGGCGTCGACTACAGCCGCGAGATCGCGCACATGCGGGGGCTGGTCGAGGCGGCCCGGGACCGACTGGCGGCGGGCGCGGCGGCGCTGGACGTGGTCACGCAGACGGTGACGGAGCTGGAGGCCTCGGGGCTCTACGTGGCCGGGCGGGGCGCGTCCCCCAACACTGCGGGCCAGTACGAGCTCGACGCCTCCGTGATGGACGGCGCAAGCGGGCGGGCGGGGGCGGTGGCGGCGCTGCAGGGCTTTGAGAGCCCCGTCGCGGTCGCGCGCGCCGTCATGGAGTCGACGCCCCACGTCATGCTGGCGGGAGAGGGCGCTGCGGCGTTCGCCCGCGCGCAGGGCCTGGCGCGGGTGCGCGAGCCGGACGCCTGGTTCACCCGCGCGGGCGCGGACGGGTCGGACAAGCACGGCGGCGGCGCGCTGGCGCACGGGACCGTCGGCTGCGTCGCGCTCGACCGGGCCGGGCGGCTGGCGGCGGCCACCTCGACCGCCGGCGTCTTCGGCAAGCTGCCCGGCCGCGTGGGCGACACGCCGCTGATCGGGGCCGGGACCTGGGCGGATGACGAGGTCGCCGTCTCCTGCACCGGCCAGGGCGAAATGTTCATCCGCGCCGCGGTCGCCGCCCAGCTGGCCTTCCGCCGCAAGTTCGCCGGCGCGGCGCTGGAGGCGGCCGCTCGGGCCGTGCTGGACCAGGTGGCGGCCTATGGCGGCGACGGCGGCCTGATCGCGGTCAGCCGCACGGGCGAGATCGCCATGCCCTGGAACAGCGAGGGCATGAAGCGCGCCTGGCTGACCCGCGACGGCGACATCGGCAGCGCCGCCTTCTGAGGCGGCCGGAACGAAAGCGGGGCGGACCCTTGCGGACCCGCCCCTATCCCCCATCCCCGCACGCCCGGTCCCCTTCCGAGCGGGCCAAAGCCCCTCGGCCCGGGCGCAGACACGCGCGTATCAGAGCCCCACGCGCGCACCTTGTCGCCGCACTCACGGCTTGCGAACACGAAAGCCCGGCCCGGGCGCGCCGTCAAAGCGGAAAATGGCCGCAATGTGTCGGAGCGGTCTGCCTGTAGCCCGAAAGCAACAAGCGGCCGGCGGCGCCGTCGCGGCGGCGCTGCAGCCTCCGCGCGCCGGGTTCGAGGCTTGTTCTTGCAACACGACGACATATGGATCGGAGAGAGCGGGGCTAATCACCCGCGCCACTTGGGGCCCCTCGCGGGCCGCCGCCCAGGAGTCCGACGCGCGTGTCCGACACCCCTCGTCCGCCGCCCTCCCCCGAGCCGCCGTCCTACGCCCCCTATGCCGCGCCGAAGCCGCCCAAGGCCGGGCCGCTGCGCCGGGCCGTCTTCATCGTCGGCGGGATCCTGCTCGTGCTGCTGCTGGCGTGGGTGGCGATCCCGCATCCGCCGGCGCAAGGCGCGGGCGGCCCGGGCGGAGCCGGGGCCGGGCGGGCGCGGCGGCGGCGCCGGACGCGGCGGCCTGCCCACCACGGTCAGCGCCGCCCAGGTCCAGCGCGCCGACGTGCCGGTCTATGTCGTCGCGCTCGGCACGGTGACGCCCGAGGCGACCGTCACGGTGCGCACCCAGATCGCAGGCCAGCTGCAGGCGATCGGCTTCAAGGAGGGGCAGTCGGTGCGCAAGGGCCAGTTCCTGGCCCAGATCGATCCCCGGCCCTATCAGGCGCAGCTGCTGCAGGCCGAGGGCGCGCTGGCCAGGGACGAGGCCCAGCTCGCCAATGCGCGGCTGGACCTGCAGCGCTACCAGACCCTGCTCGCCCAGGACTCCATCGCGCGGCAGCAGGTCGACACCCAGGCTGCGGCCGTCCGCCAGCTGGAAGGCTCGATCAAGACCGACCAGGCGAACGTCCAGACCGCCAAGCTGAACCTGACCTACGCCCGCATCGTCTCGCCGGTGAACGGCCGGGTGGGGCTGCGCCAGGTGGACGTGGGCAACTACGTCACCTCCGGCGACCAGGGCGGGATCGTGGTGGTCACCCAGGAGCAGCCCATCGACGTGCTGTTCACCGTGCCCGAGGACCAGCTCAGCACCATCGCCGCGCGGCTGCGGAGCGGCGCTGTGCTGCCGGTCGCCGCCCTGGACCGCACCGGCCGGCAGGTCCTGGCGGAGGGACGGCTCGCCAGCCTCGACAACCAGGTCGACCCGACCACGGGCACGGTGCGGGCCAAGGCGCGGTTCGACAATACGGGCGGCCAGCTCTTTCCCAACGAGTTCGTCAATGCGCGGGTGACGGTGGACACCCTGGCCCATGCGCTGGTCGTGCCCGCCTCGGCGGTGCTGCGGGGCCAGCAGGGCCTCTTCGTCTACGTGGTGAAGCCTGACCGCTCCGTGACGGTCCGCCCGGTCCGGACCGGGCCGACGGTGGGCGAGCAGACGGCGGTGACCTCGGGCCTCAGCGACGGCGAGACGGTGGTGACCGACGGCACCGACCGGCTGCGCGAAGGAGCGTGCGTGCTGCTGCCCGGCGACCGCATGCCGGCGATGGGCGGTCGCGGCGGTCGCGGCGGCCAGGGCGGACGTCCGGGCGCGGCGGGCGGGAACGCGGCGGCGAAGCCGGGCGGCGGCGGACTGTTCGGCGGCCTCTTCGGCGGCGGCGCCAGGTCCGGCCAGGGCGGCGCTCAGGGCGGCCGGGGCGGGTCGAGCTGCGGCTGGATCGCGCGCCTGAACGCGGGCCCCCATGGCGCCGGCCCCCATGGCGCAGGCGGAGGACGCGGCCGTCACGGCGGCGGCGGTCACGGCGGAGGCGGCGCCCCGCAATGAGCGATCAGCCGCCCGGCGAGGACGGCGGGTCCCCGCCTCAGGGACGCGAAGCGCCAGCCCGCGACGGGGGCGAGGCCCGCCACGAGGCCCCGCGCGGCCTTGGGCTGAGCCCCTCGCGGCTGTTCATCCTGCGGCCGATCGCGACGTCGCTGCTGATGATCGCGATCTTCCTGGCGGGGGTCGTCGGCTTCCAGTTCCTGCCGCTCTCGGCCCTGCCCGAGGTCGACTACCCCACGATCCAGGTCCAGACCTTCTATCCGGGCGCCTCGCCGGACGTGACCACGTCCCAGATCACCGCGCCGCTGGAGCGCCAGTTCGGCCAGATGCCGAGCCTGAACCGGATGAGCAGCGTCTCCTCCGGCGGCGCCTCCATCATCACCCTGCAGTTCGGCCTCGAAATCTCCTTGGACGTGGCCGAGCAGGAGGTCCAGGCGGCCATCAACGCGGCGGGCAACCTCTTGCCCTCCGACCTGCCCGCGCCCCCCGTCTACGCCAAGGTGAATCCGGCCGACGCGCCGATCCTGACCGTCGCGCTCACCTCCAAGACCCTGCCCCTGACCCAGGTGGAGGACCTGGCGGACACGCGCCTTGCCCAGAAGATCAGCCAGGTGGCGGGCGTGGGCTTGGTCACCGTCTCCGGCGGCCAGCGCCCGGCGGTGCGCATCCAGGCCAATCCGACCGCGCTCGCCTCCTATGGCCTGACCCTGGAGGCGCTCAGGACCGCGATCAGCGCCGCCAACGTCAACGGCGCAAAGGGCGCCCTCAACGGACCGGTCCGCACCTACACCCTGAACGCCAACGACCAGCTGTCCTCGCCGCAGGACTATGCGGCCCTGGTGATCGCCTATCGCAACGGCGCGCCGATCCGGCTCGGCGACGTGGCCAGCGTCGTGAACGGGGCGGAGAACACCCAGCTGTCGGCCCTGAGCAACACGACCCCCGCCATCATTCTGAACGTCCAGCGCCAGCCCGGCGCCAATGTCATCGCCGTGGTGGACCGGGTGAAGGCCTTGCTGCCCGAGCTGACGCAGTCCCTGCCCGCCGGCGTGGACGTGAGCGTCACCAGCGACCGGACGGTGACCATCCGTTCCTCCGTACACGACGTGGAGTTCGAGCTCGCGCTCTCCATCGCCCTGGTCGTGGCGGTGATCTTCGTCTTCCTGCGCAATCTCGCGGCCACGGCCGTCAGCGCCATCGCCGTGCCCCTGTCGTTGGTCGGGGCGTTCGGGGCGATGTACCTGCTGCACTACAGCCTGAACAACCTGACCTTGATGGCGCTGACCATCGCGACGGGCTTCGTCGTGGACGACGCCATTGTGATGATCGAGAACATCGCGCGCCACGTGGAGGAGGGGCAGGACGGCCGGTCCGCCGCGCTGCAGGGCTCGGGCGAGATCGGCTTCACCATCATCTCGCTCACGCTGAGCCTGCTGGCGGTCCTGATCCCGCTGCTGTTCATGGCCGACGTCGTGGGCCGGCTGTTCCGCGAGTTCGCCGTGACCCTGGCGGCCACGATCCTGGTCTCGGCCTTCGTGTCCCTGACGCTGGTGCCGACCCTGTGCGCGCTCTGGCTGCGCCGGCCCCGCGCGCCCCGCCCGGGCAGCCTCAACCAGCGGTTGGAGGACGGCTTCAACGCCATCATCCGCCAGTACGACAAGGGCCTGACCTGGGCGATCGCTCACCGGCCGACCGTGCTGATCGCCGCGGTCGCGACCTTTGCGGCGACGGTGCTGCTGTTCCTGTTCATCCCCAAGGGCTTGTTCCCGACCCAGGACACCGGCGCCATCCAGGGGGTCGTCGAGGCGTCGCAGTCCGCCAGCTACGCCAGCATGGCCGACCGCCAGCGCCAGATCGCCGAACAGATCCTGCGCGACCCCGCGGTCGCCAATGTCGCTTCCTTCGTGGGCGTGGACGCGCAGAACCAGACCGTCAACACCGGCCGCGTCCTGATCGAGCTGAAGCCGCTGGGCCAGCGCCCGGGGGCTGCGGAGGTGATCCGCCGCCTGAACCGCGAGATCCAGGCGCCCGGCGTGCAGGTCTATCTTCAGCCGGTCCAGGACCTGACCATCGACACCACGGTCAGCCGCACCCAGTACCAGTTCGTGCTGCAGGGCGCCGACCCGGCGCTGCTGTCGACCTGGACCCCCCGGCTGATCGACGCCCTGAAGCGCGTGCCCGAGGTCGAGGGGGTCGCGTCCGACGTGCAGAACCAGGGCCTGGCGGTCTACATCCAGGTGGACCGCGACACCGCCGGACGCCTGGGCGTGTCCATGGCCTCGGTGGACAACCTGCTCTACGACGCCTTCGGCCAGCGGATCGTGTCCACGATCTTCACCCAGTCCAACCAGTTCCGGGTGATCCTGGAGGCCGCGCCTGAGTTCCAGCAGGGCGTGGACGCCCTGAACAACCTCTATCTCCAGTCCGCCTCGGGCGGGACGGTGCCGCTGGCCGCCATCGCCAAGGTCGTCGTCCAGACCACGCCCCTGCAGATCAGCCACGTCGGCCAGTTCCCCGCGGCGACCGTCTCGTTCAATCTCGCCAGGGGCGCGTCCCTGGGCGGCGCGGTCGGCGCGATCCGCCGGGCCGAGCAGTCGATCGGCATGCCGAGCGCCATCGACACCACCTTCCTGGGCGCGGCCCAGGCGTTCGAGGCCTCGCTGTCCAACGAGCTCTGGCTGGTGCTGGCCGCGGTGGTGGCGATCTACATCGTGCTGGGGGTGCTCTACGAGAGCTTCATCCACCCGATCACCATCCTGTCGACCCTGCCCTCCGCGGCGGTGGGCGCGCTCCTGGCCCTGCTGCTGGCGGGCCAGGAGCTGGGCGTGATCGGGATCATCGGCATCGTCCTGCTCATCGGCATCGTGAACAAAAACGCGATCCTGATGATCGACTTCGCCCTCGACGCCGAGCGCAACCAGGGCCTGCCGGCGCCGGAGGCGATCCACCAGGCCGCGCTCCTGCGCTTCCGCCCGATCCTGATGACCACCATGGCGGCCCTGCTGAGCGCGGTGCCCCTGTGGCTAGGCGGCGGCATCGGGGCGGAGCTCCGCCGGCCCCTCGGCATCGCCATCATCGGCGGCCTGATCGCGAGCCAGCTGCTGACCCTGTTCACCACGCCGGTGATCTACATCGCCTTCGACGGCCTGGCCTCGCGCTTCGGGCGCAAGGACAGGGAAGGGCCCGCGCGCGGCGCTCACGGCGGTCCGGCCCGCGGGGCGCCTGAGGACAATCCGCCCGGCGGCGCTTCGGGAGGCGCGAGGGCGTGAACCCGTCGGCGTTCTTCATTCGGCGCCCGGTCGCCACCATCCTCCTGACGCTCGCCATCGGGCTGGTCGGGATCGCGGCCTATTTCGTGCTGCCGGTGGCAAGCCTGCCCTCAGTCGACCTGCCCACCATCGCGGTCAACGCCAACCTGCCCGGCGCGAGCCCCCAGGTGATGGCGACCAGCGTGGCCACCCCGCTGGAGCGCCGCTTGGGCCAGATCGCCGATGTCAGCGAGCTGACCTCCCAGTCCAGCCAGGGGCGCAGCCAGATCACCCTGCAGTTCGGCCTGGACCGGGACATCAACGGCGCCGCGCGCGACGTGCAGGCGGCGATCAACGCCGCGCGCGCGGACCTGCCGACTGCGCTGCGCAGCAATCCGACCTATCGCAAGGTGAACCCGGCCAATGCGCCGGACCTGGTGCTGACCATGACGTCGGACACCCTGCGTCCGAGCCAGATCTACGACGCCGCCGCCACCATCCTGCAGCAGAAGCTGAGCCAGGTCCGGGGCGTGGGCGAGGTCGACATCGGCGGCGGCGCCTCGCCCGCCGTGCGCGTGGAGCTGAACCCTCAGGCCCTGGCCCGCTACGGCATCGCGCTGGAGGACGTGCGCGCCGCCATCGCGGCCTCCAACGCCAACCAGCCCAAGGGCGCCTTCGAGGCGGGGGGCGCGCGTTTCCAGATCCTGGCCAACGACCAGGGCCGCACCTCGGCGGATTACCGCACCCTCATCGTGGCGCAGCGCAACGGCGCGCCGGTGCGGCTGAGCGATGTGGGCAGCGTCGACGACGGCCAGGAGGACCGCAACAACCTCGGCCTCGCCAACGGCAAGGCCGCCATCGTGGTGCGGGTGCTGCACGAGCCGGGCGCCAATGTGATCGACGTCGTGGACCGCGTGAAGGCCGCCCTGCCCCAGCTGCAGGCGCAGCTGCCTCGCAGCGTGGACCTGAAGGTCGCGATCGACCGCACGACCACGATCCGCGCGTCCATCGCCGACGTCGAGCGCACCCTGCTGATCGCCACCGTGCTGGTCGTGGTCGTGGTGCTGCTGTTCCTGCGCAACGGCCGGGCGACCCTAATCCCGGGGGTCGCCGTCGTGGTCAGCCTGCTCGGCACTCTGGCGATCATGTATGTGCTTAAGTTCAGCCTCGACAACCTGTCGCTGATGGCGCTGACGGTGGCGACCGGCTTCGTCGTGGACGACGCCATCGTGGTGCTGGAGAACATCACCCGCCACGTCGAGGACGGCATGCCGCGCTTCAAGGCGGCGCTGATCGGCGCGGGCGAAGTCGGCTTCACCGTCGTCTCGATCTCGATCTCGCTCATCGCCGTCTTCATGCCCATCCTTCTCATGGGCGGCATCATCGGGAAGTTCTTCCGCGAGTTCGCCATGACGCTCTCCGCGTCGATCCTGATCTCGCTGCTGATCTCTTTGACCACCACGCCCATGCTGGCCGCGCGCCTGATCGACGAGCCGGCGGGGCGCAGGGCCGTCCGCAGCGGCGCTCGTTCTTCAGCCGCGCTTCGGCCTGGCTGGAGAAGGGCTTCGCCTGGCTGCTGGAGACCTACGAGATCAGCCTCAGCTGGGCGCTCGACCACAGGCCGATCGTGCTGCTGCTGCTCTTCGGCACGATCGCCCTGAACGTCTGGCTCTATATGATCGTGCCCAAGGGGTTCTTTCCCCAGCAGGACACCGGTCAGATGATCGGCGGCATCCAGACCGACCAGGCGTCCGCCTTCCCCCTGACCAGCCAGAAGTTCCGCCGCTTCGTGGGCATCGTGCAGCGGGACCCGGCCGTGGCCACGGTGACGGGCTTCGTCGGCGGGGGGCCGGGCGGCTTCATGTTCGTCGGCCTGAAGCCCCGCGCCGAGCGCAAGGTCTCCACCGACGAGGTGATCGCGCGGCTGCGGCCCAAGCTGATGACCGTGCCCGGCGCCCAGGCCTTCCTGCAGGCCGTGCAGGACGTGCGCGTCGGCGGCCGCCAGTCCAGCGCGCAATACCAGTACACCCTGCAGAGCGACGACCTCGACCTGCTCCGCACCTGGGCGGACAAGCTGGCCGAGGAGCTGAAGAAGCATCCGGACGAGATCACAGACGTCAACTCCGACCAGCAGGAGCACGGTCTGGAGACCTTCATCACGGTCAACCGGGACACTGCGGCCCGGCTCGGCCTCACCTCGGCGCAGGTGGACAACGCGCTCTACGACGCGTTCGGCCAGCGGCAGGTCTCCACCATCTACAACCCCCTGAACCAGTACCATGTGGTCATGGAGGCGGACCCTCAGTTCGCGACCAGCCCCGAGGTGCTCAATCAGCTCTATGTGACCTCCGGCCAGGCGGCGACGGCGGGGCCGCCGACGGCGAGCTCGCATCTCAGCCAGGCGATCTCGCCGATCACCAGCCTGGCGCGCGTTCCCAACAGCCGCGCGGTCGTGACCCCCGCCCAGAGCCTCTACCGCATCGGCCCGACCCGGGCGGCGATCCCCAGCGCCTTGCAGGCCACCCGTCCCAACGCGGTCGGTTCGGGCGGCGGCGGGGGCGCGGCGCGGACCCTCAGCGTCTCAGGATCCTCCGGCGTCACGATCTCGACCTTCTCCGGCTCGGGCCGGGCGAGTGCGGGCCGGCGGGGAGCGACGACCTCGGCCGGCGGCTCCGGCGCGACGGGGGCGGATGCCGGTCCGGCAGGCGCGAGCGCGAACGGCGCGGCCTCTGGCTCTAGCTCGGGCTCAGGCTCGGCAGGCGCGGGCTCCGGATCGGGCTCCAACGCCGTCGCCTCCAGCCCGTCGGCCGCGAGCTCGGGCGTGCTCGGCGGCGCGGCCCTGTCCGGCGCGGGCGTGCAGCGCACGACCACGGGGGCGGCGGCTCCGGCCAGGCCCAGACGGGTGCGGCGGTGGCCACGACGGCGGAGCGCATGACCCCGCTCTCCGCCTTCGCCTCCTGGGCGCCCTCCACGACGCCGCTGGCCGTCAACCACCAGGACCAGACGGTCGCCACGACCATTTCGTTCAACCTGCCCCCCGGCCGGAGCCTGTCCGACGCCCAGGCCGTCATCGCCCAGGCCGTGGACGCCATCCACATGCCCAACACCGTGCGGGGCAGCTTCAAGGGCACCGCCCAGATCTTCCAGCAGAGCCTCTCCAGCGAGCCGGTGCTGATCGCCGCGGCGCTCGTGGCCGTCTACATCGTGCTGGGCATCCTCTATGAAAGCTATGTGCACCCGATCACGGTGCTCTCGACCCTGCCCTCCGCGGGCGTGGGGGCGGTCGCGGCGCTGATCCTGTTCAACGCCGAGTTCGACATCATCGCCCTGATCGGCGTCATCCTGCTGATCGGGATCGTGAAGAAGAACGCGATCCTGATCATCGACTTCGCCCTGGCCGCCGAGCGGAACGAGGGGCTGGCCCCGCGGGAGGCGATCTATCGCGCCTGCATGCTGCGCTTCCGTCCCATCCTGATGACCACCATGGCCGCGATCCTGGGCGCCTTGCCGCTCGCCATCGGTTTCGGCGAGGGATCGGAGATCCGCCGCCCCCTCGGCATCGCCATCATCGGCGGCCTGATCGCCAGCCAGTTGCTGACGCTCCTGACCACGCCGGTGGTCTATCTCTACCTCGACAAGCTGCGCCGGCCCCGCAGCGGGCCCCGGCAAGCGCCCGGCTCGCCCGGCCAGCCCGCCGTCGCCCAGCCGCCGCAGCCCCAAGCCGGGTGATCCGCTCCATGCTCCAGACCCGCAAAGCCCTCCGTCCGCCCCTGGCCGTCCTGCTGGCCGCAGCCGCCGCGCTCTCCGCCTGCGCCGTGGGGCCGAACTACCGCCGCCCGACCGCGCCCCTCGCCGCCGGCTTCAAAGAGGCGCAGGGCTGGCGACCCGCCGCCCCCATGGATCACATCGACCGGGGCGCCTGGTGGTCGGTCTACAACGACCCGGTCCTGGACGGGCTGGAGCGGCGCGTGGCCCTCTCCAACCAGAATGTCGCCGCCGCCGAGGCCGCCTATCGCGAGGCCCAGGCCATCACGCGGCAGGCGCGCGCCAGCCTGTTCCCGACCCTCGGCCTGACCGCCTCGGCGACCCGCAGCCGCTCGGGCGGCGGGTCGGTCTCGACGGGCGCGGGCGGATCGTCGGGGGCGGGGGCGACCCTGTCGAGCGGGGCCCGCGAGCGTACCGTCTACGACCTCGGCCTGGGCGCCAGCTGGGAGCCGGACCTCTGGGGCCGCATCCGCCGCACCATCGAGGCCGACCGCGCCTCCGCCCAGGCCAGCGCCGCCGAGGTCGCCTCCGCGCGCCTCTCCGCCCAGGCGGCCCTCGCCATCGACTACTTCGAGCTGCGGATTTCGGACGCCCTAAAGCGCCTCTACGACCAGACGGTGGCCGACTATCAGCGGACCCTGCAGATCGCCCAGAACCAGTTCAAGGCCGGGGTCATCGCCCGCGCCGACGTCATCACCGCCCAGGTGCAGCTGCAGGCCGCTCAGGCCGCCGCGGCGGACCTCGCCGTGGCGCGCCAGCAGTATGAGCACGCCATTGCGGTGCTGGTGGGCGCGCCGCCCTCGGCGCTGAGCATCGCCCCCACAAGCGAGACCGTGCCCGTGCCGGTCGCGCCGGTGGACCTGCCCTCCACCTTGCTCGAGCGGCGCCCCGACATCGCCTCGGCCGAGCGGCGCGTCGCCTCCGCCAACGCCCAGATCGGGGTCGCCACCGCGGCCTATTTCCCGATGCTGACGCTCTCGGCCAATGCGGGCACCAGCGCGACCCGCATCGGCGACCTTTTCAAGTCGTCCACCACGACCTGGTCCTTCGGGCCGAGCCTGGCGGAGAGCCTGATCGATTTCGGCGCCCGCCGCGCCCGCGTGCAGCAGGCCCGCGCCCTCTATGACCAGGCCGTGGCCAGCTATCGCCAGACGGTCTTGGGCGCGTTCCAGGCGGTGGAGGATTCGCTGGTGACGCTGCGGGTCCTGGAGCAGGAAGCCCAGCTGCGCTCGGCGGCCGAGGCGTCCGCCCGGCAGTCGGCCCAGATCGCGCTGAACCAGTACCGCGCCGGCCTCGTAGACTTCACGACGGTGGTGACGGCCAACCAGTCGGCCCTGTCCACCGCCGAGACCTCGCTGAACGTCCTGCGGTCGCGCCTGGTGGCGAGCGTGAACCTGATCGAGGCGCTGGGCGGCGGCTGGACCGTCGCCGACCTGCCGAAGGGCTGAGGCGCCTCAGCGCAGCGCGCCGGCTCAGCCCCCCAGCTCAGCGCCCCGGTTCAGATCCCCGGCGCCGAGGCGCGCCAGGCGGCCAGTCTTGCGAACATCAGCGTCAGGGCCTTGCGGCGCGCGGGCGCGAGGGGCCGCTCGGGGCTCTCCTGGATCACCGCCCCGCCGAAGCCGTCCGCCACGATCAGCCCCGGGCCGTCCGGCAGCACGCCGCGGGGAAAGTCCGGCGCGACGGCGAAATAGAACCGCTCGCAGAACTCGCCGTACTCGGTCCACTTCCGGTCGGTCCGGAAATCCTCCAGGCTCGACTTCACCTCCACGATGGCGACCTCGCCCCTGGGGCCGAGCGCCATCAGGTCCGCCCGGCGCCCGTTCGGCAGGCTGACCTCCGCCAGGGGCGCCCAGCTCAGCGCCGCCAGCAGCCGCGCCGCCCCGCGGGTCACCGCATGGGTCGTCTCCGGCCGCGAGGGGCCGCGCTCGGGGTCCAGGGCGAAGGCTTCGGACATGGCGCAGCATGTTCCTGCTATGTTCGGCGCGTCAAGCCCGCTCGCGAAATGCGCCGCGGGGCGGCCCTTCCCCTGTTGCGCCAGGGTCGGCCCCGCGCCATAGGCGTGCCAATGACCGTCCAAACCCGTGCGTCCGACCTCGTCCCCGTGGGCGAAGCCCTGCCCCGCTGGGACCTCAGCGACCTCTACGCCAGCCGCGAGGACCCCGCCATCGAGCGCGACCTGGAGACGGCCCGCGGCCTGGTCGCCGAGCTCGGCAAGCTGAAGGGCGCGCTGATCGGCGCCCGCGGACAGCCGGAGCGCCTGGCCCTGCTGCTGAACCAGGCTATCGGGCTTTACGAGCGCTCCACCAACCTGATCCTGCACGGCGCCGCCTACGCCAGCCTGGCGGCTTCCGTCGCCCGGGACGACGCGGGCTGGGCCAAGTTCGAGGCGGATCTGCGCGCCCGCCACGCCGCCCTCGGGGCGGAGACCCTGTTCCTGACGCTGGAGATCAACCAGCTCGACGAGTGGGAGATCGAGGCCGCGATGCGCGCCAACGCCGATGCGGCGCGCTGGCGCCCTTGGCTGCGGCGGGTGCGCCTGACGCGGGAGCACGAGCTCGCGCCCGACCTGGAGCGGCTGCTTGTCGACCGCGGGCCGGCGGTGGCGAACTGGTCGCGCCTCTACGACGAGACGCTGGCGCGGCTGCGGGCCGAGGTCGAGGGCGAGGCGCTCACCCTGTCGGAGGCGCTGAACCGCCTGTCCGACCCCGACCCCGCCCGGCGGGAGGCCGCCGCTCATGGGCTCTCGGCGGCGCTGGCCGAGGTCGCGCCGGTGCAGGCCCTGGCGCTCAACACGCTCGCCTTCGAGAAGCAGGTGGAAGACCGCTGGCGGCGCTACGCCACGCCGGTCGCCTCGCGCCACATCGCCAACGAGGTCGACGCTGAGGCGGTGGACGCGCTCGAGGCCGCGGTGGTGGACGCCTATCCGAGGCTGTCGCACCGCTACTACGCCCTGAAGGCCAAGCTTCTCGGCCTGCCCGCCCTGAACTACTGGGACCGCAACGCGCCCGTCGCGCCGGGCGAGCCCCGCCGCTACGACTGGTCGCAGGCCCGCAGCCTGGTGCTGGACGCCTTCGGCGAGCTGGCGCCCGGGTTCGCGGACCGGGCCCGCCTGATGCTCGACCGGCCCTGGGTCGATGCAGAGCCCCGCCCCGGCAAGACCTCAGGCGCCTTTTCGCACCCGGTCGCCGCCGACAAGCATCCCTATGTGCTGCTGAACTACATGGGCGAGCGGCGGGACGTGCTGACCCTGGCGCACGAGCTCGGCCACGCGGTGCACCAGCAGTTGGCCCAGCCCATCGGCACCCTCTTGGGCGACACCCCGCTCACCCTGGCCGAGACCGCCTCGATCTTCGGCGAGGGCCTGGTGTTCGAGCGCCTGCTGGAGGAGGCGACCGGCGAGGAGCGCCGCGCCCTCTTGGCGGGACGGATCGAGGACGGGCTGAACACCGTCGTGCGCCAGATCAGCTTCCATCGCTTCGAGACGCAGTTCCATGCCCGCCGGGCGCAGGGCGAGCTGTCCCCCGACGAGCTCGGCGCGCTCTGGATGGACGTGATGGGCGAGAGCCTGGGACCCGGCGTGCGGCTCAGCGAGGGCTACGCGCCCTACTGGGCTTACGTCAGCCACTTCGTGCACGCGCCGTTCTACGTCTATGCCTACGCCTTCGGGGATCTGCTGGTCTCGGCCCTGATGGAGGCGCGGCGGAAGGACCCGGACGGGTTCGCGCCCCTCTACGAGCAGCTGCTGGCGGCGGGCGGGACCAAGACCTACGTCGAGGCGTTGCAGCCCTTCGGCCTGGACCCCCGCGAGAAGAGCTTCTGGGCGGGGGCTGCGCGCGGCTGGAGCGCCTCGTGGAGGAGTTCGAGCGAACGGTGGGGTAGGGCGGACACGCCCCCGTCGCCCTCAGGTGATGTGTTTCACCGACACCGGGTCTGAGGCCGGGAAGGTCTCCTCCACGCCCTCGTCGAGCAGGGCGTCCTGACGGGACTTCGGGTCGTCCGGTAAGCTCCGGCCCTCGCCGGGCGCTGTGTCCGCAGCCGTGACGTCGTCCGCACGCTCGCCGCCCTTGACCCGCACCCGATCGTCCTGACCGGCGTCGGAAGCTGCGGTCTGATAGCCGAGCTCGTGCAGTTCCGCATCGTCCAGTGCGTCCGCCTCCAGGTCTGCGACGCTGACCGTCGCTGCGCCGCCGAGAGCGTCGTAGTTCTCCACGTCCAGGATCTCCGCTTCGTCCGGCGAGAGCGCGGCGATCCGGTCGACCGTGTCGTTCAGGTCGTCGTCATAGTCCGGGTCGTAGGCGGCGTCCTCAAGGTCGTCCTCGTCGGTGGCATCCTCGTCCAGATCGTCGTCGTTGAGGTCGTCCTCCTCCTCGTCGTCGTCGAGGCTGTCCAGGAGGGCGTCGTCCTCTTCGTCTGCGTCCAGCGCGACATCGCGCCCGTCGATGTCCTCGTCGCCCCGCGCGCTCGTAGCGTCGTAGGTGTCGGGCGCGAGGTCCAGCGCGTCGGACCAGGAGATGTCGAGGGTCTCCTCGTCGAAGGCTTCCGCAACGTCCTGTTCGTCGAGGTCTTCTGTGGGCACGGCCATGGGACGGCTCTCCTGCGGCGATGCGTCAACGTGAGGCGTAGCCGGCGGGTTCCGCGGCCGCAAGGCCGCGTTAACCCTGTTCGTTCACCTATCGTGCAGGCGGCGGGCGCTAGGCGTGACCCCAAGCCCCCGACCGCCGGAGGGATCGTGCGCATGCCGCTGAAACTGTCGCTGAAGCCGCACGAGCGCTTCGTGCTGAACGGCGCCGTGGTGCAGAACGGCGACCGCCGGGGCGTGCTCGTGCTCCAGAACAAGGCCAGCGTCCTGCGGGAGAAGGACATCATGCAGGCGGAGGATGCGAACACGCCCGGTCGCCGCATCTACTTCCCCGTCATGATGATGTATCTGGACGACGCTGCGGCCCAGAACTACTACGCCGAGTTCGCCACTCGCATGGGCGAGTTCATGAGCGCAGTTCGCAATCCGGAGATACTCGCCGAGTGCGTCGGCATCTCCAAGCACGTCATGGCGCGCGAGTTCTACAAGGCGCTCATGGGCTGTCGCAAACTGATCGAGTACGAGGACGGAAGGCTCAAGTCCGATGTCGCTTCAAGCGTATCAGCGCACGGTTGAGCAGGCGGAGACGCCGCGCCAGCTGGAATACCGCCTGTTCGGCGAGGTCACCCGTGCGCTGATGGCGGCCTCCGCCGCGCCGGTCGAGGACCTGTCGACCCGCATCGGAGCCCTGGACTGGAACCGGCGGCTGTGGTCGGCGCTGGCGGCGGACTGCTTGAACCCGGAGAACCGCAACGCCGACGCGCTGAAGGCTCAGATCATCTCGATCAGCCTTTGGGTCGGGCGGCACTCCAGCGCCGTCATGCGCGGCGAGGACAGCTTCGAGCCCCTGATCCAGGTGAACCGCACCGTGATGCAGGGGCTGCAGCCCCAGCCCAATTCCCAGACGAATTCCCTGGCCCCCTCCGGGCCCGCTAGGGCGGCGTGAGCGCGACCAGGGCGGCAAATCCTGCCGCCCCGACCCGGCAGGACTTGCCGGGCGGCGAGTTCTGACCGGCGCTGCACCCGCCTAACGCCAAGCTGGGCAAGGGTTTGCGTGCAGGACCGCCGCGGCCCCGCTCTTGCAGAGCCCCTCGTGAGCAAAACGCTCCCGCCCGCAAAATGCGCGCGGACACCTGAAAACGAGGGGCATCGTTCAAATGACGAGCATCAACACCAATGTCGGCGCCCAGATCGCGCTGCAGAGCCTGACGGCCACGCAGCAGGCGCTCCAGACCACCCAGGACCGCATCTCCACCGGCCTGAAGATCCGCTCCGCCAAGGATGACGGCGCGATCTTCTCGATCGCTCAGAACCTCCGCTCCCAGGTCCAGGCCTTCAACGCCGTGACCGACTCGCTCAACCGGGGCAAGTCGACCCTGGACGTCGCCTCGACCGCCGGCACGGCGATCTCCGACCTCCTGAACCAGATGAAGCAGACCGTGCTGGCCGCCTCCGACGCGAGCCTGGATGCGGCGAGCCGACAGGCCTACCAGCAGAAGTACCAGGCGCTCGCCGGCCAGATCACCAACTATGTCAAGAACGCCTCGTTCAACGGCGTCAACCTGCTCGACGGCTCCACCGCCAACTACACCTCGCTGGCCAACATCACCGGCGGGGCGACCATCTCGGTGGCCGGCCAGAACTTCAGCCTGGCGGGCGGCCCGGCGACCAAGGCCCAGCTGACGGCCACCGCGTCCACCCCGCTGACCATCGCCAGCGCCTCCAGCTTCGACGTGACCATCGACGGCGTCAAGAAGACGGTTTCGCTTACGGTCGGCGGCGGCACGGGCACGGGCGGCGCCTACACCGCTTCGGACATCCAGGGGCTGATCAACGCGCAGTTCGCGGGCTCCACCACCCTGACCGACCAGGGCGCCCTGAAGATCACGGGCACGACCACCGGCTCCGCCGGCTCGATCGTGCTGTCGAACTTCACCGGCGACCTGTCCAGCCAGACGCAGCTCGGCTTCGCGGCCGGCACGGACGGCTCCTTCGCGGAGGGCAAGAACGCGACCACGGGCGGCACGATCATCCAGGTGACGGGCGCTGAGACCTTCGGCACCACGACCGACTACTCGGGTCTGATCGCCAAGCTCGACGCCTCCATCGCGGGCGTGTCGAGCTCGCTCAGCAAGCTCGGCACCACGGCGAGCACGCTGGACGCGCACCTGACGTTCGTCTCCAAGCTGGTGGACAGCCTGAACCAGGGCATCGGCAACCTCGTCGATGCGGACCTGGCCAAGGAAAGCGCCAACCTGACGGCTCTGCAGACCAAGCAGCAGCTCGGCACCCAGGCGCTGTCGATCGCCAACTCCTCCTCGAGCACCCTGCTCAGCCTCTTCCGGGGCTGAACGGAGGTCTCGTCCGCCATCGAGCGGCGGCGCGCGCGACCTCGCAAGAGGTCCGCGCGCCGATCCTCGACTTCAGGGAGCGCCGGCGGCCAGACTCCGGCGACAGAGGAGATGGTCCAGCCCGTCGAGTTCACTCCGATCACCCCCGCCGCCGCTTCGGCCGCCTTGTCCGGACAGCCGGACCGCGCGCCGGCCCCGGCGTCGCAGACGCCCGCTCCGGCGCCGCCGCATCCCGCGGCGCCTGCGGAGTCCGACGTCCGGCTCACCATCGAGCCCACCGCGGCGGGGCTTTACGTGTACCGCCTCACCGACCGGATCTCGGGCGCGCTTCTGGCCGAGATCCCCCGCCTCGATGTCCTGACCGCTGCGCAGCGCGAGGGCTACGTCGCCGGGTCGCTGGTGCGGCTGAAGACCTGAACGCCAGTCGGCCGCGCGAACCGCGGTTAACACACTGGCTACCAATCGTGGTTAACGCTTCCTCCGATCGGACGAAGCGCGGTTCGTCGTGGGGGGAGGCTCCTCGAGGCGCGCGCGGTCGAGGAGACGGCGATGGCGGTCAGCATCAACACCAACCAAGCGGCGCTGGTTGCGCTCCAGAACCTGAACAAGACCAGCGGCGAGCTGCAGGACACTCAGAACCGGGTCTCGACGGGTCTGAAGGTCACGAGCGCGAAGGACGACGCCGCGCTGTGGTCCATTGCGCACAACATGAAGAGCCAGGTCGCCGCCTACGAGGCGGTGACCAACTCCCTGAACCGGGGCAAGTCGACCCTGGACGTAGCCTCGACCGCCGGCACGGCGATCTCCGACCTCCTGAACCAGATGAAGCAGACCGTGCTGGCCGCCTCCGACGCGAGCCTGGATGCGGCGAGCCGACAGGCCTACCAGCAGAAGTACCAGTCGCTGGCCGCCCAGATCACCACCTATGTGAAGAACGCCTCGTTCAACGGGGCCAATCTGATCGACGGCTCGATCGCCAACTACACGGCGCTGGCGGACGTGAACGGGACGTCCGTCATCTCCGTCGCCGGCCAGAACCTCAGCCTTGCGGGCGGCCCGGCGACCAAGGCGCAGCTGGTCGCCGTCTCCTCCGCGCCGCTGACGATCACCTCGGCCTCGAGCTTCGATGTGACCATCGACGGGACCAAGAAGACGGTCTCGCTCGCCGCCGGCGGCGGTACGGGCACGGGGGGCGCCTACACCGCCTCCGACATCCAGGGCCTGATCAACGCCCAGTTCGCCGGCTCCACCAGCCTGACCAGCACCGGCGCGCTCGCCATCAGCGGCACGGTGACAGGCACGGCGGGCTCCATCGTGCTGTCAAACTTCACGGGGGCCCTCTCCAACCAGTCCCAGCTCGGCTTCGCCGCCGGCCCCGAGGGCGCCTTCGCCGAGGGCCAGAACGCCACCACCGGCGGCGCGATCATCCAGGTGACGGGGACGGAGACCTTCGGGCTCACCACCGACTATTCCGGCCTGATCAACAAGCTCAACGCCTCGGTGGCGGGGGTCTCCTCGGCGCTGGCGACGCTCGGCTCCGCCTCCACCCAGATGGAGAACCACGCCAACTTCGTCTCCAAACTGACCGACAGCCTGAACACCGGCATCGGCAATCTGGTCGACGCAGACCTGGCCAAGGAGAGCGCCAACCTGCAGGCGCTGCAGATCAAGCAGCAGCTCGGCACCCAGGCGCTCAGCATCGCCAACCAGGCGCCGCAGATCATCCTGTCCCTGCTCAAGGGCGGTTGAGCCCCAGGCGCGCTCGTCGCAAAATGGTCGCCGGGGCCGGGCAGGAGACGCGATCATGATCGAACTCCGCGACCTGCGCGACGAAGACGCCGACCGCCTCTACCAGTGGCGGCGCGAGCCCGAGGTCGACCGCTGGATGTTCGAAGGCCCGCCCGCCTCGCTGGAGGCGCATCGGGCCTGGTTCCGCTTCTTCGCCGTAGACCCGACCCGGCGCGGCTGGATCGTGCTGCTGGACGGCCGGCCGGTCGGCTTCGTGCGCCTGCACGAGATTTCCGACGCCCAGCGGCGCGCGCGGTGGGACTGGTACATCGGCGATGCGGAGGCGCGCGGGAAGGGCGCGGGCCGCGCGGCCCAGGCGCTCGGGCTTGAGCTCGCCTTTGGGGAACTTAAGCTGCAAAAGGTGTGGTCGGAGGTGATCGCCGCCAACGAGACGGCGCTGAAGGCCCAGGCCGCCGCCGGCTTCCGGCGCGAGGGCTACCTGCGCCGCCACAGCTTCAAGAACGGCGAGTTCCGCGATGCGGTGCTGCTCTCGATGCTGGCGGAGGAGTGGGCGGCGCGGCGGAGCGCGGTGCTGGCGGACCTGCGGCGCTCCGGCCTGATCGCCCGGGCGGAGGCCGCCTGAGCCGACCCGCTTAGGCCGCCGTCTGCGCGACCGCGGGGCTGGCGTTCTCGGACGCCGAGGGGGAGGCGGACGCGGGCCTGCGGTCCCCGTGCAGCCGCCGGCGCAGGCGCATCACCGGTATCTCCAGCCCGTAATAGGACGCCAGCGCAAATAGGAACGTCAGGACGAAGAGCACGACCACCAGCACCGGCTGCGGCGCCAGGCCCTGCAGGTGCGGCCGGATCAGGTCGTCCACGAACGGATCCCAGATGTAGAGCGAGTAGCTGAGCTTGCCCACGAAGGCGACCGGGGCGGCGTTCAGCACCCGAGACAGCGCGCTCTGCCGGAACAGGACGAAGCACATCACGACCGCGATCGCGCCGCCCAAAAGGGTGTAGCGCACTGTCTCGCGGAAGAACGGGTCGCGGATCACAAGACAGGCCAGGACGATCAGCAGTGCGAGGGCGAAGGGCAGGGGCTTGGCCAGCGCGAGCAGGACCTTGCGGCCCCAGTCGAGCTCGCACAGGCAGGCCAGGGCGACGCCGAACGCCAGGCTGTCCAGACGGCACTCGCTGCGATAGTAGAAATGGTGGGTGTCGAGCAGCTCCGGATGCAGGGCGGCCGTCGCCAGTCGGATCGCCAGGCAGGCGGCCATCACCACGCCCATCAGGGGCAGCAGCCGCTGCGGCTTTCTCGTGAAGATCAGCGCGGCCGGCAGCAGGAAATAGAAGTGCTCCTCGACCGACAGCGACCAGAAGGTGATAAACGGGGCCGTCTTGTGGTAGCCGTCGGCGTAGAGATAATTCGCAAAGTAAAAGAGCGCTGAAATCGGCTCCAGCGGATTGAAGCGTCGTCCCATCGCCAGCATGGTGACGACGGCGATCGCGGTGTAGGCGATGGCGACCGGATAGAGACGCAGGCCCCGGCGCATATAGAAGCGCGGCAGGGACACCGACCCGGCTCGCTTGCGCTCCGAAATTAGGAGCCGCGTGATCAGGAACCCGCTGATCACGAAGAAGATGTAGACGCCGAGCCCGCCCGGGAAGAGACGCGCGCTGATGAAGTGCGACATCAACACGATGCCAACGCTGATCGTGCGCAGGCCGTCGAGGCTCGGGATGTGGCCCTCGCGGGCGGCCATGCGCTCCGGCGGCAGGCAAAGGGCGTGCGCGCCGCTCGACGTGCCCCCGCTCGACGCGTCCCTGCTCGACCCGTCCCCGCTCGACGTGTCCCCCGACCTCTTCACGCGCGAGCCTCCCACGCGGCTTGCCTAGCTCCGCCCCGTGCGCCGCGCCAGCGCAGGAGGGGCGACGGATCGTCCGGGCTGGATTTCGTCCCGCCGGGCGTTCAAGGATCGGGCCATGAGCCACGACCACGACCATCCCGGCTACAAGGCGGCGCTGAAGGCCGTGCAGCTCGCCCTGGTCGAGACCCAGATCCGGGCGATGAAGGATGGCGAGAAGGCGGTCGTCGTGCTGGAGGGGCGCGACGCGGCGGGGAAGGACGGCGTCATCCGCCGCCTTGTCGAGCACCTGTCGGTGCGCGCGACCCGCGTGATCGCCTTGCCCAAGCCCTCGGACCGCGAGCAGAGCCAGTGGTGGTTCCAGCGCTACGTCGGCCACCTGCCGGCCGCGGGCGAGCTCGTGATCTTCAACCGCTCCTGGTACAACCGGGCGGGCGTGGAGCGCGTCATGGGCTTCTCCTCGGCGAAGCAGCAGGAGGAGTTCCTGCGCGACGCCCCGGGCTTCGAGCGCATGCTGGTCGAGAGCGGGCTGAAGCTGGTGAAGCTCTGGCTCGACATCGACAAGGCCGAGCAGGCCAGACGGCTCAAGGCGCGCCGCGAGGACCCGCTCAAGCAGCTGAAGGTCTCCGACCTGGACGCGGTCGCCCAGGACAAGTGGGACGCCTATTCCTGCGCCCGCGACGAGATGCTGATGCGCACCCACGCCGCCTTTGCGCCCTGGTGGTGCGTGCGCGCCGACGACAAGCACGCCGCGCGGCTCAATGTGCTGCGCCACGTCCTGCATCAACTCGCGCCGGCCAAGATCGCCCGCAGGATCGAGGCGCCCGACCCGGCGGTACTCTTCGCCTTCGAGGAGGCGGCGCTGCACGACGGGCGGCTGGCCCGCTGAGCGCGGCCTCTGCTAGAGCTTCCAGCGCAAGGCGTGGAGGCGGACGGTGATCGAGCTGGTGATCGATGCGCGCAGGCGCGACCTCGGCGGCTTCGAGGTCGGGCGCATCCTGCCCTTCCCGAGCCGGCGCATGGTCGGGCCGTTCATCTTCCTGGACCACATGGGGCCGTCCGCCTTCGCGCCGGGCCAGGGGATCGACGTGCGGCCGCATCCGCACATCGGGCTCTCCACGGTGACCTATCTGTTCGAGGGCGAGATCCACCACCGGGACTCGCTGGGCTTCAGCCAGGCGATCCGCCCGGGCGAGGTGAACTGGATGACCGCCGGGCGGGGCATCGTGCACTCCGAGCGCACCGATCCTGAGGTCCGCAGCCGGGGCGCCCACATGCACGGCATGCAGGCCTGGGTCGCCCTCCCGGCGGAGGCGGAGGAGACCGAGCCGGGCTTTTTCCACCACGCGCCGGCGGACCTGCCGACCTACGAGGAAGGCAGGCTGTGGGCGCGGCTGATCGCCGGCGAGGCGTTCGGCGCGCGGGCGAACGTCAGGACGCACTCGCCCCTGTTCTACGTCCACTGGGAGCTGCAGCCCGGGGCGAAGACCGCCGTCCCCTCTGGCCACCGAGAGCGCGCCATCTTCGTGGCCGCCGGCGAGGTCGAGGTTGCGGGCCGCCGCTTCGGGCCCGGCCAGATGATCGTCTTCGGGGCGGGCGCTGCGCCGGTGATCGCGGCAACCCAGCCGTCCACGGTCATGGCGCTGGGCGGCGAGCCCGTGGGCCCGCGCTACATCTGGTGGAACCTGGTGTCCTCCCGGCCCGACCGCATCGCCGAGGCCAAGGCGGACTGGCAGGCCGGGCGCTTTCCCCTGCCGCCGGACGACGCCTCAGAGTTCATCCCCGCGCCGGAGGACGTACCCTTGCCCCGCCCCGAGCCGATGAGCTGAGGCGTCAGTCCATCGCCAGCACGCCGGGCGCGCCGCGCCAGCGCCCCGCCGCGTCCATGCCGTAGCCGACCAGGAAGCGGGCGGGCGCCTCCCAGCCCACGAAGTCGGGGGTCGCCTCGCGCGGCGCGGGCCAGGGCTTGCGCGCGAACACGGCGATGCGGACCTCGCGCGCGCCGGCCTTCTCGCAGATGCGCCGGGCGGCGAGCAAGGAGAGGCCGGAATCCATGACCTCGTCCACGATCAGGACCTGGCGGCCCTCGACGGGGCGCTGCAGGCCCGCGCGCTCGACCACCCGGCCGCTGGTCTCGGCGGCGTCGCCGTAGGACGCCAGCCAGAGGGCGTCGAACAGCGGGTTGCAGCCGCGCCGGCTCAGGGCGCGCGTCAGATCGGCCGCAAACCACAGCCCGCCCGTGAGCAGGCAGACCATCACGGCGTCGTCGTCGAGCCCGGGCGCGATCTGATCGGCCAGCGCCTCGACGCGCGCCTGCACCGCCTCGGCGGAGAGCAGGACCTCGGGCGCGCGCATGGGGGCTCAGCCACGGGCGGGCTTGGCGGCGCCGGCGGCCGGCAGGGCGTAGGGCGAGGCGGCCGGCAACGGCTGGGCCTCCACGGCCTTCACCGGGGCGAGCGGCGGCGGGGCGGCGGGACCGCGCAGGCCCAGGCGCGCCGCCTCCAGGCGGGGCTTTGCGGCCGCGAGCGGTCGTGCGGGAGGGGGCGGGTCGAAGGCGAACTCCACCCGCACGTCGGTGGCCTCAGCCGGCGGGTCCAGGAACACGGCCTGGAAGGCGTGCTGGTCTCCCGGCGCGATCCTGAGGCTGCCGAACTCCAGGCGCCGCACCGCCAGCGGACGCGCGGCCTTGTCGATGAGAGCCACCCTGAGCGCCGGGGCGGGGCGAGGGGCCGCTTCGATGTTGCGCAGCGATCCCGTCACGACCACCGCCGCCTGGCCGTTCTGCAGTCCGGGCGCGCCGTGCACGGCCTCGATGGCCAGGCCCGTCGGGTTCACCGGCATGCGGACGAAGGCGTAGGCGCCCGCGGTCCGCGGCCACAGGCGCACGACGTCCACGCGGAACAGCACCGCGGCGAGCACCACGGCGATGAAACAGGCCCCGAGCGCGGCCCAGACTACGCCCGCGGCCACGGCCCGGCGGGTGCGGCGCTTCTGGGCGCTGATGGCGCGGAATAGCTTGGGGATGGCCTTGGGCGCGACGGCTTCGATGTCGAGATCGCCGGGCCGGGTCTTTGGCTCGGGCGGCAAGGGCGGGGGCGGGACGAGGTCGAGCGGGGGTTCGGCTTCGGGTTCCGCGCGCCAGGAGGCGCCGCAGGCGGCGCAGCGCACGGTCCGGCCCTGCGGCCCGAGGCGGTCGGCCTCGACGAAATAGCGGGTGGCGCAGTCAGGACAGGTCAGTATCATGGCCGCACGCGAGGGGTCCCCGCCCGTCCGACCCGAGGTGCGCCGATTTGGCCGCCCCTGTCCAGACAGGCCGTCGTCCAGGCAAGCATGTCCCAACAAAGCATGGCTGGACCCGCTCCCGAGGTCTTAAGGCCCGAGACGCCCGCACCGAGCGTCCCGGTCGTCCGGTTCGAGGGCGTCGGCATGCGGTACGGCCGGGCCCCTGAGGTGCTGCGCGACATCGATCTCACCTTAAAGCCCGGCTCCTTTCATTTCCTTACCGGGCCGTCCGGGGCGGGAAAGTCGAGCCTGCTCAAGCTGATCTACCTGGCGCACGGGCCGTCGCGGGGGCTGATCCGGCTGTTCGGCCAGGACATCTCGACGGTCGCGCGGCGGGACGTCCCGGACCTGCGGCGCCGAATCGGGGTGGTGTTCCAGGAATTCCGCCTGCTCGACCACCTGTCGGCGCTGGACAACGTCGCCCTGCCGCTGCGGATCGCGGGGCGAAGGGCGCAGGAATACCGCGACGACGTGGCCGAGCTCCTCGCCTGGGTGGGCCTGGGGGAGCGGCTGGAGGCGCTGCCGTCGACCCTGTCGGGGGGCGAGAAGCAGCGGCTCGCCATCGCCCGCGCGGTGGTGAACCGCCCCGACGTGCTGCTGGCCGACGAGCCGACCGGCAACGTCGACCGCGAGATGGGCCTGCGGATCCTGCGGCTTTTCCAGGAGCTGAATCGCCTGGGCACGACGGTTCTGATCGCCACCCACGACCGCGAGCTGGTGCAGCGGGCGGGGCAGCCGGTGCTGAGGCTGGACGGCGGTCGCCTGTCGCCGCCGCTCCGCCCGGGTCCGCCCGTGGGTCAGGCGTCGGGGCCGCGCGCGGAGGCCGAGGCCGCGCCAGAGCTCGCCCTCGACCCGCCGCCGCCCGTTCCGCCGCCCGGCCCCGGCGAGGCGGCGGCGTGACCGGCCTCCCCGCCCAGGCGCCTGCCCGCCGCTGGCGACCCGGCCCGCTGCTGCCCGTGGGCGAAGGCCGCGACCGGGCGCTGAGCTTCGTCATCGCCGTGCTCTGCGCGCTGGCGTGCCTGACGGCGATCCTGGCGCTGGCGGCGGACCGGGCGGCGTCGGGCTGGCGCACCCAGATCTCCGCCTCCGCCACCGTCCTGGTGCGGCCGGGCAGGGGCCAGACCTCGTCGGAGGCGGCCGCCGCCGCGGCCGAGGCGCTCGCGGGCGTCCCCGGCGTGACCGAGGCGCGGGCGCTGGACCGCGCCGACGCCCTGCGCCTGTTGACGCCGTGGCTCGGCGGCGGCGTCCTGCCCGACGATGCGCCCATCCCCATGCTGGTGGCCGTGGACCTCGACCCCAGGCGCCCCGCGACGTCCGCCGCCCTACGCGCGGCGCTGGCCAACGCCGGCGTGCAGGCCGTGCTGGACGACCACAGCCGCTGGCTGGGCGATGTGGAGCGCGCCGCCCTGATCGCCCGGAGCGCGGCGCTCGGCGCAGGCGCGCTGGTGGCCCTGGCCGCAGGGGCCGCGGTCGCCTTCGCCACCCGGGCCGGCCTGACCTCCCGGCGCGACGTGATCGAGGTGCTGCATCTCTCAGGCGCCCGGGACGGCTTCATCTCCGGCTTGTTCGAGCGCCGGTTCGCCTGGCTGGCGGCGCGGTCGGGGGCCTATGGCGCGCTGGCCGCGATCCTGCTCGCCGGGGCGCTGAAGGCCTTCGGCGGCCAGGACGGCTTCACCCCGCTGCTGCCCCTGCAGTGGAGCGACCTCCTAGCCGCGGCGCCCTGCCCTTTGGCGGCCGCCGGCGTTGCTGTAGTGTCGGCGCGCCGCGCGGCGCTGAGGGTGCTGCGCGCGCCGTCGCAGGCTTAAACCCGGGAGGGCCGATGCGAGCCTTGGCTGCGCTCTTGATCCTGGCCCTCGTGTGGGCGGCGGGGCTCTGGGCCTTCGGCGAGCGGGTGGCCGCCTCCACGCCTGCGCCGGAGCCGCCGCAGTCGGACGGCATCGTCGCCCTCACCGGCGCCTCGACCATCCGGCTCGAGGCGGCCGTTCAGCTGGTCGAGACCGGCAAGGCCAAGCGGTTGCTGATCTCCGGCGTGAACCGGCAGGCCACGCGCGGCGAGGTGAAGCAGGCCTCGCACGGGATCGGCCGCGTCTGGGACTGCTGCGTGGACCTGGGCTTCGAGGCGGAGAACACGGTGGGCAACGCCGCGGAGACCGCCGCCTGGGCGCGGGAGCACGGCTATCGCAGCCTGATCGTGGTGACCTCGGACTACCACATGCCGCGCGCGATCCTGGAGCTCAGGGCCGCCCTGGGCGACGTGACTCTCACGCCCTATCCGGTGGTCACCGACACGGTGGACGCGCGCCGCTGGTGGACGCGCCCCGCCGACGCGCGCCGCCTGACGGTCGAGTACTGCAAATATCTGATCGTGCTGGCGCGGAGCATGGCGGCGCGGCTGCTGCACGGGGGCAAGAGCGCCGCGCCCGCGCCGGCCGGAGCGCCCGCTTGAGCCTGCCGCCGGAGGCGTCGCCCGCCGCGTCGGCGCCGCCGCCCCGCCCTCGCGCAGGGCCGCGCGTCCTGATCGGCTCGGTCCTGTTCGTGGTCTGGATGTACGGGCTGATGGCCCTGCAGGGGATCTTATGCCTGCCCCTGATGCTGGGACCCCGACGCTGGACCCTTGCAGCGGTGCGCGTGTGGACGCGGCTGGTGCTGGGGGGGCTGCGGGTGCTCTGCGGGGTGACCGTCGAGGTCCGCGGGCGCGAGCACGTGCCCTCCGGCCCCTGCCTCGTCGCGGCCAAGCACCAGGGCATGATCGACATCATGCCGCCGCTGCTGCTCCTCCGCGACCCCGCGATGATCCTGAAGAAGGAGCTGATGCGGCTGCCCTTCTTCGGCTGGTACACCGCGCGGCTGCAGATGATCCCCATCGACCGGGAGGCGCACGCCAAGGCGCTGCGCGCCCTGCTCGCCGCCGCCCGGGACCGCGCCTCGGCGGGGCGGGAGGTGTTCATCTTCCCCGAGGGCACGCGGCGGCCGCCCGGCGCTGCGCCCGACTACAAGCCCGGGGTCGCCGCCCTCTATCGCGAGTTGGAGCTGCCCTGCACGCCGGTGGCGACCAACTCCGGCCTGTCCTGGCCCGCGCACGGCCTGGTGCGCTATCCGGGCGCGATCGTCTTCGAGTACCTGCCCGCCATTCCGCCCGGGCTGAAGCGCGCGGAGTTCATGCGCACGCTGGAGAGCGCGATCGAGACGGCGTCGGCGCGGCTCGCGGCGGAGCGGCGCTAGGGCCGGGGCGCGGGGACCTCACGTCAGCCGGTCCGCCTTGCGCAGTTCCGGGAAGAGCCACGCCCAGAGCCCCGTCACGACCAGGGCGCCCAGGCCGCCGAACAGCGCCGCGCCGATGGGCCCCAGCACCCGCGCCGCAAGGCCGCTCTCGAACTCTCCGAGCTCGTTGGAGGCCCCGACGAACACGGAGGACACCGTCGCCACCCGGCCGCGCATGGCGTCGGGGGTGGAGAGCTGCTCCAGCGTCGCGCGGACATAGACGCTCAGCATGTCCGCCGCGCCGAGCACCGCCAGGGCCGCCACCGATAGCCACATCAGCTTGGACAGGCTGAACACGACGGTCGCCAGGCCGAAGACCGCGACGCCGCCGAACATGACCAGCCCCGCCCGGCGGTGGATCGGCCAGGCGGCGAGCGCGAGGGCCGCGACCGTCGCGCCCATGGCCGGGCCTGCGCGCAGAAGGCCGAAGCCGGCGGCGCCGACATGCAGCACGTCGCGCGCGAACACGGGCAGCAGGGCGGTGGCGCCTCCCAGCAGCACGGCGAAGAGGTCCAGCGAGATGGAGCCGAACACGATCCGGTTGCGCCAGACGAACGCCAGCCCCTCGCGCATCAGGGCCAGGCGGGAGCCGGCCTGCGCCTGCGGCTTGGTCGCGGCCCGGATGAGCAGCACGGCTAAGGCCGACAGGGCATAAAGGCCGCCCGCGACCGCATAGGACAGGGCCGGAGAGATGGCGACGAGAACCCCGCCCAGGGCCGGCCCGAGGATCGAGGCGCTCTGCCAGGCCAGCGAGTTCATGGCGATGGCCCGGGGCAGGAGCGGCCGGGGGACCAGCATGGGGCCGAGCGCTGCGCCCGCCGGGCTGGAGAAGGCGCGCGCCGCTCCGAAGCCCGCCGCGATCCCAAGGAGCAGCGGCACGCTCGCTGTCCCCGTCCAGGCTGCCCCCGCCAGCGCCGCTGCGGTCGCGAGCTGCGCCAGCAGGCACCACAGCAGGATCGCGCGCCGGTCGTGCCGGTCGGCGGTCTCGCCCGCGGGCAGGGCGAGCAGGAACACAGGCACGAACGAGGCCAGCCCGATCAGGCTGACGTCGAAGGCGGCGACGTTCACGTCGTGGGTGCGTCTGGCGAGCGCGTAGACCTGCCAGCCCAGGGACACGCTCTGCACTTGGCTGCCGACTACGGCGCTGACCCGCGACAGCCAGAAGAGCACGAAGTCGGGATGGCGGAGCAGCGCGCGGGCGGGCGGCGGGCGCGGGGCGGACGCCTCGGCGGCGAGGTCTGGCGACGGCATGGAGGTCGCCAGCCTAGCCGTGCGCATCGGTCGCGCAACCCGCAACGCGCGTTTTGCTTTGACGCCGCCGCCGTCCTGCCTCACTGACCCCGCCCCCATGCCGCCGCCCGCCGCCTCGCCCGTCCCTGCGCCCGAGCCCGTGATCCTCCCCGAGCGGGCAGGCGATCGCGCGCGCGTCGACGCCCTGGTTTCGGCCGCCTTCGGGCCGGGCCGCTACGCCAAGACGGCGGAGCGCCTGCGGGAAGGCGCGCGGCCGCGGGCGGACCTGTCGCTGGTCGCCCTCGCCGGACGCGAGCTTGTGGGGGCGGTGCGGGTCTGGCCGGTCCTGATCGGCGCCGATCCGGCTCTGTTCTTGGGCCCGATCGCCGTGGATCCGGCCTTCCGCAAGCATGGCCTGGGCTCGATGCTGGTGCAGGAGGTCTGCGCCCGCGCCGCGTCGGCGGGCGAGGCGGCGATCCTGCTCGTGGGCGATCGGCCCTTCTTCGGTCCGCTCGGGTTCCAACCCGTCCCCCCCGGCCGGATCGTCATGCCCGGTCCCGTCGATCCCGCGCGCGTGCTCTGGAAGGGCCTGAACGGCCGGGAGATCGCCTTGGCCGGTCCGGTTTCGATCGCCCCCGTCTCCCGCTAGGCTTGCGGTCTGAGCAGGAGGTCGGGGTGCGGCAGCTGGAGCTTGCGATCAACTTCTTCGTGGCGCTGTTCGCCCTGCTGGACGCGGTGGGCAACGTGCCCCTGTTTGCGGCGGCCACGGCGTCGGCCACCGACGCTCAGCGGCGGCGCGTGGCGCTCTACATCGCCGCCTTCGCCTTCGCCTTCCTGGTGTTCTTCTTCTTCACAGGCCTGAGCCTGCTGAGGTTCTTCGGCATCTCCATGCCTGCGTTCAAGATCGCGGGCGGCCTCCTGCTTCTGCTGCTTGGGCTGGAGATGGCGCGCGATGATTTCACGGCGACCTTCGCGGCGGCCGCGGCCAAGGGCGAGGCGAAGCTCACGCCGCGGGCCTATGCCCTGGCCAACTTCGAGCGGCTGATCGTGCCCTTCGGCATCCCGATGCTGATCGGGCCCGGCGCGATCTCCACGGTGATCATCTACGCCAGCCAGAGCGGGCGGGACCCGGCCAATGCGGCCCTGGCCATCGCCGCCATCCTCGCCAACTGCCTGGTGCTGGTGTTCGCCTTCGGATCCAGCGGGCTGATCACGCGCGTTCTGGGGCGGATCGGCATGACCATCGTGGTGCGCATCCTTGGCCTGATCGTGTGCGCCATCGCGATCCAGTTCACCATCTCGGGCCTGGCGGGCGCGACCCGCGGCGTCATCCTGCCCGAGGCGGCCGAGCCCTATGGGCCCGCTCAGTCCGGCCAGGTCGCCGGGTCCAGCGCCAGCACCTCGCCCGCCAGATAGAGCGAGCCCGCGATGACCACGTGCGGCGGCGGCCCGGGCTCGGCCAGGGCGGCGTCCAGGGCGGCGGTGACGTCGGCGAAGGGCCGCGCGGCGAACCCGAGCGTGCGCGCCGCCTCCGCCGTGGACTCCGGGGCGGCGGCGGCCTCCGCCTCGAAGCCCGTCGTGTGCAGGCGAGGGGCGAGCGGCCGCAGCGCCTGCAGCATCCCCGCGAGGTCCTTGTTGGCCAGCACGCCTAGGATCAGCGCCACGGGACGGCCGTCCCGCGCCTTGAGGCCGCTGAGCGTCTCGGCAAGCGCCCGCATGGCGTGCGGATTGTGCGCGCCGTCCAGCCACAGGTCCGCGCCGGCGGCCTCCGCCGCACGGCCGAGGGGGCCTGAGCGCAGGCGCTGCATCCGCGCGGGCCAGCGCGCCTTGGCCACCCCCTGCGCGAGCGCCGCATCGTCAAGACGCGGGTCGTCCAGCGCCAGGGCGGCGGCGACGGCGAGTGCGGCGTTGCCGGTCTGGTGCGCGCCTGGAAGCCCTGGCGCGGGCAGGTCGAGCAACCGCTCGCCGAGCGCCCCCGCCAGGCTGACGATGAGCCGGTCGCCCTCGCGCCAGGCGTCGAAGTCGACGCCCGCTTCGATCAGCGAGGCCCCGACCTCGGCTGCGCGGGCAAGGATCGTCTCGCGCGCTTCGCCCGCCTGACGCGCGATCACCCCCCGCCCGCCGGCCTTGAGGATGCCGGCCTTCTCGCGCGCGATCTGAGCCAGGGTGTCGCCCAGGAACTCGCGATGATCGATGTCGACGGGCGCGATGGCCGCGACCCGCGGGGTCGGGATCACGTTGGTGGCGTCATAGAGCCCGCCCAGCCCTACCTCGATCAGGCAGAGGTCGGCGGGGGTGGTGGCGAAGGCGTGCAGGGCCGCCGCCGTCGTGATTTCGAAGAAGGTGATCGGGGCTCCGGCGTTGGCGTCTTCGACCTGCGCCAGGACCTCGGCGAGGCGGGCGTCCTCGATCAGCCGGCCCGCAAGCCTGATCCGCTCTGCGAAGCGCACCAGGTGCGGCGAGGTGAAGACGTGCACGCGCAGTCCCGCCGCCTCGGCGATGGCGCGCAGGACCGCGACCGTGGAGCCCTTGCCGTTGGTGCCCGCCACATGCACCGTCGGCGGCAGGCGCCGCTCCGGATGGCCCAGCGCCGCGCACAGGCGCTGCATGCGCCCGAGGCTGAGGTCGATCTTCTTGGGGTGCAAGGCGCGCAGCCGCTCCAGGGCCGCGTCGTGGGGTCGGAGGTGGTCGCTCAAGCGGTCTGCAGGCGACCGCGCTGCAGCTCGCGGCCCATCATCAGCACGCCCAGGATCTGGCTGAGCGTCTCCGGCAGCTCGGGGCGGGGCACGACGCGGTCGACCATGCCCTTTTCCAGCAGGTACTCGGAGCGCTGAAAGCCGGGGGGCAGGGTCTCGCGGATGGTCTGCTCGATGACGCGGGGGCCGGCGAAGCCGATCAGGGCGCCGGGCTCGGCCAGGTGCACGTCGCCCAGCATGGCGTAGCTCGCGGTCACCCCGCCCGTGGTCGGGTCGGTCAGCACCACGATGTAGGGCAGGCGGGCGCGCTTCAGGTCCTGGATGGCCAGGGTCGTGCGCGCCATCTGCATGAGGCTGAGCGCACCCTCCTGCATGCGCGCGCCTCCCGCGGCGGTGAAGGCGACGAGCGGCGCGCCGCGCTTCACGGCGGTCTCGGCGGCGCAGATGAAGCCCTCGCCCGCCGCCATGCCGAGCGACCCGCCCATGAAGGCGAAGTCCTGGACGAAGACCACGGCGGGGATGTCGCGGATGCGGCCGTAGCCGATGGCGACGGCGTCCTGCGAGCCGTTGGCCTTGCGCGAGGCGGCCAGGCGCTCGGTGTAGGGCTTCTGGTCCACGAACCCGAGGGGATCGTCGACGACCGCCGGCGGCTTGATCGCCTCGAACTGGCCGCCGTCGAAGGTGTAGCGGAAGCGCAGCTCCGTACCGATCCGCATGTGGCGTCCGGCGGGCGTGACCCAGAGCGCCGCCTCCAGGTCCGGGCGATAGATCATGTCGCCCGTGTCCGGGTCCTTGACCCACAGATTCTCCGGCGTGTCGGCCCTGCGGGCGACGAGGTTGCGCACGCCCGGCGCGATGCGCGCGAGCCAGCCTGAGCTCTTGGGCTTGGGCGTCCGCTCGGCGGAGACGGGCTGAGGCTTGCCGCTGAGGTCTTCGGCCGCGGCCATGGGTCAGACCGCCTCCCGGGCGGGGCTGCGCGCCGCATGGACCGCGAGCGCGATCTTCGACGCCAAGGACAGGACACGTTGCGCGGGGTCCTCGCCGGACGCAAGCGCGGCGGCGACCTCGTCCACCAGGGCCGAGCCCACCACGGCGGCGTCGGCGACCCGGGCGATGGCGGCGGCGCGCTCGGGCGTGCGGATGCCGAAGCCGACCGCGACGGGCAGGCGGGCGGCGGCGCGCAGGCGCTCTACGGCGGGAGCGACGCTGTCCGCCTCCGCCTCCTTGGAGCCGGTCACGCCCGCGACGGAGACATAGTAGACGAACCCCCGCGTGCGGCGGACCACGGCGGGCAGGCGCGCCGCATCGGTGGTGGGCGTGGCCAGCCGGATCAGCGCCAGGTCCTCGGCCTCCAATGCGTCGGCGAGGTCGTCAGCTTCCTCGGGCGGGCAGTCCACGCAGATCAAGCCGTCGACCCCGGCGTTCCTCGCCTCGCGGGCGAAGCGCTCAAGGCCGAGGCTCAGCAAGGGGTTGAGGTAGCCCATCAGAATGACGGGGGTGGCGTCGTCCTCGCGGCGGAAGGCGCGCACCAGCTCCAGCGTGCTGCGCAAGGTCGTCCGGGCGGCCAGCGCCCGCTGCGACGCGCGCTGGATCGGCACGCCTTCCGCCATCGGGTCGGAGAAGGGGAAGCCCAGCTCGATCAGGTCCGCCCCGGCCGCAGGCAAACCGCGCAGCACGCGCAGGCTCGTGTCCAGATCGGGGTCGCCGGCCATGACGTAGGGCACGAAGGCGGCCCGTCCTTGGGCCTTCAGCGCGGCGAACCGCGCGGCGATGCGTGAGCTCACAGGGTGCGCCCCAAGGCGTCCGCGACGGTGAAGATGTCCTTGTCTCCCCGGCCGGAGAGACAGACCGCGATCACGCCGCCCGCGCCGATCTCCCGCGCCAGCTCGCCCAGGCGCGCGATCGCATGCGCGGTCTCCAGCGCCGGGATGATCCCCTCCAGCTCGGCGCACAGCTTGAACGCCTCCAGCGCCTCCGCGTCTGTGCAGCTCAGGTACTCCGCCCGGCCGCTCTCGTGCAGGAAGGCGTGCTCGGGTCCGATGCCGGGGTAGTCGAGGCCGGCTGAGATCGAGTGGGCGTCCAGGATCTGGCCGTCCTCATCCTGCAGCAGGTAGGTCCGGTTGCCGTGCAGCACGCCCGGGCGGCCGCCGGTCAGGGAGGCGGCGTGCTTGTTCGTCGTCAGGCCGTGGCCGGACGCTTCGACGCCGATGATCCGCACGCCCTCGTCGTTCAGGAAGGGGTGGAACATGCCGATGGCGTTCGAGCCGCCGCCGACGCAGGCGACCACGGCGTCGGGAAGCCGCCCCTCGGTCGCCAGCAGCTGGTCTCGCGTCTCCTGGCCGATGACCGACTGGAAGTCGCGCACCATCGCCGGATAGGGGTGCGGCCCCGCCGCGGTGCCGATCAGGTAATAGGTGTCCTCCACATTGGCGACCCAGTCGCGCATCGCCTCGTTCATGGCGTCCTTCAGCGTCGAGGCGCCGGAGGTCACCGGCCGCACCTCAGCGCCCAGGAGGTTCATGCGAAAGACGTTGGGCTTTTGCCGCTCCACGTCCACCGCGCCCATGTAGACGATGCAGGGCAGGCCGAAGCGGGCGCACACGGTGGCCGAGGCGACGCCATGCTGACCGGCGCCGGTCTCCGCGATGATGCGCGTCTTGCCCATGCGCCGGGCCAGCAGGATTTGGCCCATGCAGTTGTTGATCTTGTGCGCGCCGGTGTGGTTCAGCTCCTCGCGCTTGAAGTAGATCTTCGCCCCGCCGTAGTGCTGGGTCAGGCGCTCGGCGAAGTAGAGCGGCGAGGGCCGGCCGACGTAGTGGGTCAGAAAGCCGTTCAGCTCCGCCTGGAACGACGGATCGGCCTTCGCCTCGGCATAGGCGGCCTCCAGCTCCAGCACCAGGGGCATGAGCGTCTCGGCGACATAGCGGCCGCCGAACTGGCCGAACCGCCCCTGGGCGTCGGGGAGGCTGGCGTAGTCGTTGGGGCGGAAGGGCGCGTTCACGGCGGGACCTCAGACGAATTCGGAAAGGGCGCGTCGGGCGGCGTCGAGAAAGGCTCCGATCAGGGCCGGGTCCTTTAGGCCCGGGGCGCGCTCGACGCCAGAGGAAACGTCAAGCTTCCCTGCGCCGCTGGCGCGAACGGCCTCCGCGACGCTGTCCGGGTCGAGGCCGCCGGCGAGGAACCAGGGGCGAGGCATGCGCCGTCCCCGCAGCAGCCTCCAGTCGAACCGTGCGCCGACGCCGCCGGGCAGGGCCGAGCCCGCGGGCGGGCGGGCGTCGAACATCAGGAGGTCGGCCGCCTCCGCATAGGCCTGGGCGGCGTCGAGGTCGGCCGCGGCGGACACGGGCAGGGCCTTGATGACCCTGACCCCCGTCCGCGCGCGCACCTCCGCTGTCCGCGCCGGCGACTCGCGCCCGTGCAGCTGGATCAGCTCGGGCCGGAGCGCCGCCACGATGGCTGCAAGCTCCGCATCCGTCGGGTCTACGGTCACCGCCACGATCTTCGCCCGCCCCCGCGCCGGCCCGGCCAGGCGGGCGGCCGTCTCGGGCGACACCGCGCGGGGGCTCGGCGCGTAGAAGTTCAGGCCGAGGTAGGCCGCGCCGCCCGCGAGCGCCGCGTCCACCGCGTCCGGGGCGGTCACGCCGCAGATCTTCACCTCGACTTCGGCCACGTATCCACTCCGGCCACGCATCCCTCGCGGAACAGCTGAGACGGCTGCGCCGTTCGAGAGGCGACCCGGGAGGACCGGCCCAGAGCGGCGGAGACTGAGCCTCATGTTGAAAGACGCCACCCAAAGCGCAAGTCGCGCCCTGACTCGCCTGACGGACACGGCCGCCGACGCCCTGGACGGCTTCAGCGACCGCGCCTCGAAAAGCTTCGCGCCCCTCGCCGGGACCGCAGCCAAGGGCGGCGGCCTGGCGCTGGATCGCTTCGGCGATCTGGCCAAGGGAGCCTCGGGGCGGGCGATCGACTATGCGCGCGACGTGCCGGAGCGGGCGCGGAGCAATTGGGGCCTGCTTGCAGGCGTGGCGGCGGTGGGCTTCCTGGCGGGGCTGATCGCCGTCCCGGCCAAGAAGGCCGCGCTCCAGGGCGTGGAGAATCTGACCGGCGACTGGGCCGCCCTGCTCACCGCCGAGCACCGGCTGGTCGAGGGGCTGTTCGAGACCGCGCTGGCCACCGAGCCGCGCGAAACGCTCAAGCGCGCCAACCTGCTGGAGCACATCGCCTGGGCGCTCGGGAAGCACGCCCTGGAAGAGGAGAACGCGGTCTATCCGACGCTGCGCGCCCATGCCGGGGCGGACGAGGTCGAGCACCTCTTCCACGACCACATGGAGATCAAGGTCCTGCTGCATCAGCTGGACGCCCTCGACAAGGACGACCCCCGCTGGATCGTGACCCTGCGCACCCTGCGCGACCTGGTCGTCAAGCACGCCCGCGAGGAGGAGACCGAGGTCTTCCCGCGCTTCCAGCAGCGCATGACCAAGGAAGAGAACGCCGCCCTGACCAAGCGCATGAACCGCGAGGGCTTCAAGCTGGCGTAACGCTTCAGGCGGGCGCTGCGCATTTGCCAAGCCCGTCGCCCCCGTCTAATCGCTTGCTCCGCAACAGGAACGCCGTGCGGGGCTGACGACCGATGTTCTCCAAGATCCTGATCGCCAACCGCGGCGAGATCGCCGTCCGCGTGATCAAGACCTGCCGGCGCCTCGGCATCGCAACGGTGGTGGTCTATTCCGAGGCGGACGCCGACAGCCTGGCGGTCCAGATGGCGGACGAGAGCGTCTTCATCGGTCCGCCCCCCGCCGCCCAGTCCTATCTGGACGCGGACAAGATCATCGCGGCGGCGAGACAGACCGGGGCGGAGGCGATCCACCCTGGCTTCGGCTTCCTGTCGGAGAAGGCGAGCTTCGCCCAACGCTGCCAGGACGAGGGGATCACCTTCATCGGCCCCAACCCCCACGCCATCGAGGCCATGGGAGACAAGATCACATCGAAGAAGTTCGCCGCGGCGGCGGGCGTCTCGACGGTGCCGGGCTACATGGGCCTGATCGAGGGGGTCGACAATGCGGTTAGCATCTCCGGCGAGATCGGCTATCCCGTGATGATCAAGGCCTCCGCCGGCGGCGGCGGCAAGGGCATCCGCGTGGCCTGGAGCGAGGCGGACGTGCGCGAGGGCTTCCCGGCCGTGCAGGCGGAGGCGCGGGGCGCCTTCGGCGACGACCGCATCTTCATCGAGAAGTTCATCACCTCGCCCCGCCACATCGAGATCCAGGTGCTGGGCGACAAGCATGGCCACGTGGTGCACCTGTTCGAGCGCGAGTGCTCCATCCAGCGGCGCAACCAGAAGGTCGTGGAGGAGGCGCCCTCGCCCCTGCTCGACCCCGAGACCCGCGCCGCCATGGGCGCCCAGGCCGTCGCCCTGGCCAAGGCGGTGAACTATGACTCCGCCGGCACGGTGGAGTTCGTGGCGGGCCAGGATAAGTCCTTCTACTTCCTGGAGATGAACACTCGCTTGCAGGTCGAGCACCCGGTGACCGAGCTGATCACGGGCCTGGACCTGGTCGAGCAGATGATCCGCGTGGCGGCGGGCGAGCCGCTCGCCTTCGGCCAGGACGACCTCAAGATCAACGGCTGGGCGATCGAAAGCCGCATCTACGCCGAGGACCCCTACCGCAAGTTCCTGCCCTCCATCGGCCGCCTGGTCCGCTACGAGCCGCCCCGCGAGGGGCTGACGGAAGAGGGCTATCTCGTCCGCAACGACGCGGGCGTGGTCGAGGGCGACGAGATCTCGATGTTCTACGACCCGATGATCTCCAAGCTCTGCACCTGGGGCCCGTCCCGCGCCGCGGCGGTCGCGGGCATGGCCCGGGCGCTGGAGGACTTCCACATCGAGGGGCCCGGGCACAACGTGCCCTTCCTGGCCGCGGTTATGGACCAGGAGCGGTTCCAGTCGGGCCGTCTCGCCACCTCCTACATCGCCGACGAGTTTCCGGACGGCTTCACGGGCCTGGCTCCGCGGTCCGAGCAGCTCGACCTCATGACCGCGGTGGCGGCCTGCATGCACCGCACCCTCGCGGCGCGGGCGCAAACGGCCGGCGCCGGCCTGACCCCGCGCAAGATGCGCGACGACTGGGTGGTGGTGGTCGGCGAGGACGTGCGCCGCAAGGTGGTGCTGAGCGACGGCGAGGGCGCGCTGAACGTCGACCTGCCCGACGAGGACCGCGCGCTACGGCTCGAGGGGGTGGACTGGCGCCCCGGGCGGCCGGTCTTCCGCGGCGTGCTGGACGGGAGGCCCTTCTCCGCCGAGGTGGCGCCCGCGCCCGAGGGCTTCGTCATCCGCCACCGCGCCGCCAAAGCGCGCGTCCTGGTCTTGGCGCCGCTCTCGGCTGAGCTGCACGAGCGCCTGCCCAAGAAGGCCGCAGCGGACACCTCCAAGCAGATCGTCTCGCCCATGCCCGGGCTGGTGGTCGCGCTGGAGGTCAGGCCTGGCCAGGAGGTCAAGGAGGGCGAGACCGTCGTCATCATCGAGGCCATGAAGATGCAGAACGTCATCAAGGCCGAGCGCGACGGCGTCGTGAAGGCGGTCGGTCCCAAGGCGGGCGACAGCGTCGCCGCCGACGAGGTGCTGGTGGAGTTCGCCTAGCTATCCCCACATCGCCGGGCGGCGGTCGCGCCACGGACGGGCCTGCTCCAGCTCGGCGGCCAGGCGCAGCAGCGTCTCCTCCTCGCCGTAGCGCCCGGTGAACATCATCCCCATGGGCAGGCCCGCCTCGAAGGTCTCCAGCGGCAGCGACATCGAGGGCTGGCCGGTCATGTTATAGGGCGGGGTGAAGGGCAGGGCCGTGCTCTGCACCCGATCGAAGGCCTTCAGGTCCTGCGAGGTCGGATCGAGCTCGTCGACCCGCGGCGTCAGCGCGCCGTGCATCGGCTGCAGCAGCACGTCGAAGCCGTCCCAGTGGGCCAGGATTCGCCGGTTGAACACGCGCAGCTCGCCCCAGGCCCACAGCGCCTGCTGGCCCGTGATCCGCCGCCCCGCCTCATAGCCGCGCCAGGCCAGCGGGCTCATCTCGTCGGGCTCGGGCTCGCGGCCCTTCAGCGCGACCCACCGCTGGATCTGGGCGGAGAAGTTCGACGCCGAGACGATCGACTGGGCGCGGTAGAAGGCGCGCCAGTCGAGCGTCAGGTCCTGCTCGAACACCGTGTGGCCGAGTTCGCCCAGCAGCTGCGCGGTTCGTTCCACCGCAGCGCGGATTTCGGGCGCGATCGCGCGGTCGTTGGGCGTGGCGGTGGAGACCGCGATGCGAAGCCGCGCCGGAGGTCGGGCGAGCGCCTGCAGGTACGACGCCGGCCGGGGCGGGGCGGCATAGGGGCTGTCGGGCTCGGGCCAACCGGTCGCATCCAGCATCGCCGCGCTGTCGCGCACCGTGCGGGTCACCACGTGATCGACGCTGAAGCCGATGGCCCGGTCCCAGTCGTCGGGCCCGTTCGGGTTGCGGTCGCGCGTCACCTTCAGCCCGACAAGGCCGCAGACCGCCGCCGGAATACGGATCGAGCCTAGGCCGTCGGAGGCATGCGCCATCGGGGTCATGCCGGAGGCCACGGCCGCCGCCGCGCCGCCGGACGAGCCGCCGGCGATGTGCTCGGTGTTCCACGGATTTCGGCAGGGGCCCAGGAGGTGCGAGTTGGTCACGCCCGGGATGCCGAACTCCGGCGTGTTGGTCTTGCCCAGGAACACCAGGCCTGCGGCCCGATAGCGCCGCACCAGTTCGCTGTCCTGCGCGTCCGCCTCGATGCGGGCGAAACGGCTGGCGGAGGTGCGCGGCCAGCCCTTCACCTGCACGCCGAGGTCCTTGATCAGGAAGGGCACGCCCCGGAAGGGCCCCTCGGGCAGGTCCCCGGCCGCGGTGCGGCGCGCTTCGTCGAAGGCCTTGTAGGTGACCGCGTTGAGCTTGGGATCGTGGGTCTCGATCCGCTCGATCGCCGCCTCGGCGAGATCGCTGGGCGCAACCTCGCCCTTGGCGACCAGCTCGGCCAGGCCCACCCCGTCATACTCGGCATATTCGGGTAAGCGCATCGACCCTCACTCCGCCGCCGCGGCCGGGGGCGCGGCGGAGGCCTCGCTGGCGAACAGCGCCCGGCGCGGCCCCATGAAGCCGAACAGGTGCCCGGCCACCTTGCGCATCTGGATCTCTTCGGAGCCCTCGGTGATGCGGTAGCGGCGATGATGGCGGTAGATGTGCTCGAAGGGCTTGTGCCGCGAGTATCCAAGGCCGCCGTGCACCTGCATCGCCCGGTCGGCCGCCTCGCAGCAGAGCCGGTTGGCCCAGTAGTTGCACATCGAGACCTTGTCGGAGAGGCGCTTCTCGACCTCGGGCTTGGGCATCTGGTCCATTTCCCAGGCCGTCTTGCGGATGAGCAGGCGCAGCATCTCGGCCTGGGTCGCAAGCTCGACCAGCGGCCACTGGATCGCCTGGTTCTCCGCCAGCGCCTTGCCGAAGGGCTTGCGGGCGCGGGCGTACTTCACGCTCTCCTCGATGCAGTAGACCGCAGCGCCGAGGGAGGAGGCCGCCTGGCGGATGCGGTTCTCGTGCACGAAGTGCTGGGCCAGGGCTAGGCCGCCGCCGAGCGGGCCGAACACGGCGCTGTCCGGGACCCAGACATCGGTGAAGCTGACCCGCGGGTGGTCCGTGGGCATGTTGAACGTCCAGAGGTACTCCTCGATCTTCACGCCGGGATCGTCGGCGGGCACGAGGAAGCAGGTCACGCCCCGCGCATCGCCGTCCTCGCCGGAGGTGCGGGCGAAAAGGGCGCAGTGGGTGGCCACGTGCATGCCGGTGGTCCACATCTTCTGGCCGTTGATCCGCCAGCCCTCGACGCCGTCGCGGGTCTCGCGCACCGCCCGGGTCTCCATGTGGGTGGCGTCGGAGCCGTGCTCCGGCTCCGTCAGGCCGAAGGTGATCCGCCGCGTCCCGTTCAGCATGCCGGTGATGAACTCGTCGCGCTGCGCGGGCGTGCCGAAGTCGCGGAACATCAGCACGAAGGGGTTGTTGCCGACGATGGAGCTCTCGTTCTGCAGGTCGTTGAAGAGGCCCAGGCCCTTGGACGCCAGATGCTCGCGGATCACCGCCATCCAAAGGTTGGAGCCGTCCTGGCCGCCGAACTCGCGGGGCAGGGCGAAGCGATAGTGTCCGGCCTTGTCGGCGCGCTTGCGCATCTCGTGCAGCAGGGCCTCCCACTCTTTGCGCGGCAGGCCGCCGTTCTCGAAATCGGTGCGGGCCCACTCCCGCCGGTGGTCGAAGAATCGCTCGTTGTCGTCCTGGCGCTGCAGCGGGGCGATCTCCGCCTCGATGAAGCGGTCGAGCTCTTCCAGATAGGCGACCAGCGCGGGGGGCAGGTTGAAGTCCATGGGCGCGTTCCTCCGGGCCCGGCCGGCGGGATGCGTCTCGTGCGCGCCTGGCCCGGCGGACCTGGCGCGATTATGCGGGGGCTGACGCTAGGGCGCCAAGTGCGGATGCGGCGGCGGGCGCGGCTCAGCCGCCGAAGGGCATGGCCGCCGCCGCCAGCGCCATGAAGGCCGTCGCGAGCCAGCCGAACAGCTTCTGCATCGGCGTTGCGACGAACCCGCCCATGATGTCCTTGCGCGAGGCCACGATGATGGTCACCGTCAAGATGGGCACGGCGGCGACGCCGTTGATCACCGCGCTGTAGAACAGCGCCTTGATCGGCTCGATGGGCGAGAAGCTCAGGGCGATGCCGCCCAGCATGGCGAAGGCGATGATGGCGTAGAACTCCTTGGCCTCGAGCACCTTGCGGCTGAGGCCATGCTCCCAGCCGCGTACCTCCGCCATGGCGTAGGCGGCCGAGCCGGCGAGCACGGGCACGGCCAGAAGGCCCGTTCCGATGATCCCCAGGCTGAAGATCACGGAGGCGAAGGGGCCGGCGATGGGCCTGAGCGCCTGGGCGGCCTGGGCCGCGGTCTGCACGTGATCGACGCCGTGCGCGTTCAGGGTGACGGCCGCCGTCAGGATCACGAAGAAGGCGATCAGCTGGCTGAAGGCCATGCCCACGATCGTGTCCGCGCCGATGCGCTTGATCTGGTCGCGGGCGGCGCGGGGCTTCTCGTGGCGGAGCGCCCGGCGCTCGTCGTCGGCCTCGATGTCCTCCACCTCCTGGGACGACTGCCAGAAGAAGAGGTATGGGCTGATCGTCGTGCCGAAGAGGGCGACGATCATCATGAGCGACGCCCTGTTAAGCTCAAAGCGCGGCACGAGGGTGCGCAGCGCCACCTCGGCCCAGTCGATCTTCACCGCGAAGACCACCGCGACATAGGCCAGCAGCGCCGCGGTCAGCCACTTCAGGACGTTCACGTAGCGCTCGTAGGGCAGGAAGAGCTGCAGGAGCAGCGACAGGCCGGCGAAGGCGATGACGAACAGGTGCTCGTTGACGCCGGGCAGCAGCAGCGTCCCCGCCGAGCCCATGGCGGCGATGTCTGCAGCGATGTTGATGACGTTGGCCAGCAGCAGCAGCATCACGAGCACCAGCACCAGCCAGCGCGGCGCGACCCGTCCGAGGTTGGCCGCCAGGCCCTTGCCGGTCACGCAGCCCACGCGCGCCGCGATCGACTGCACCGCGATCATCATCGGCAGCTGGACGGGCACGGTCCAGAGCAGGCCCAGGCCGAACTGCGCCCCCGCCTGGGAATAGGTCGCGATGCCGGACGGATCGTCGTCCGCGGCGCCGCTGATCAGGCCGGGGCCGAGGGTGGAGATGACCTCGGAGGCGGCCTGCTCGACCCCGCTCGCCGTGGATGTGGGTGTGACCGCCATGGACCTCCAACGTCGGACACCAAACTTCGCTGCAAAGCTTGCACGACCTTACTTCAGGTCGATGGCGGCGGCGAGGGCGCGGGCGGCGGCCTCGGGCGTGCGCTTGTCGCGGTCGCGGTCGACGCTGAGGTTCGCCTTGCGCATGCGCTCCACCGGGATGCGGCCCACGAGGGGCGTCAAGGCGGCGATCAGGCGGGCGTCGTGGGCGCGCCGGGGCGAGACCAGCAGCACGGCGTCATAGGGCGGGATGGCCTGCTTGGGATCGGCCAGCACCACAAGGTCGTCCGCCGCGATCCGCCCGTCGGAGGAGAAGGCGCTGATCACGTCCGCCTCGCCCGCGGCGGCGGCCCTGTACATGAAGGTCGGCTGGTACCGCTTCTCGGTTCGGAAGTTCAGGCCGTAGGCGGCCTTCAGCGCGCGCCACTCCGGGCGGGACAGGAACTCCAGGTCCGAGCCCAGCGTCAGCTCCGGCGCGTGCACGGCGAGGTCGGCGATGGTGCGCACGTGCAGCCGCTCCGCCGTCTTGCGGGGCATGGCCAGGGCGTAGGCGTTCTCAAAGCCGAGCGCGCCCAGCACCGTCACGCCGTCCCGCGCCTTCAGCGCCGAGGTCAGGGCGCGCAGCAGCACGCGGCGGGGCGGCGTGTCGGTCCGCTGGAGCACCGTGGTCCAAAGCGTGCCGGAATAGTCGACGTAGGCGTCGATCTCGCCGGCGGCCAGGGCGCGGTAGGCGATGGCCGAGCCGAGGTCGTTGCGCCGCACCACCCGGGCGCCGCGGGCCTCCAGCTGGTCCGAGATCATGGCGGCCAGGATGTACTGTTCGGAGAAGTTCTTGGCGCCGATGACATAGGCGGGGGGGCGGCCGGCGGCGCCGATCAGAGGCAGGGCGGCGAGCGCGATCCCGCTGATCAGCCCTGCGCTGCCGACCAGCACCCGCCGTCGGTCGCGCCGGGCGAGGCCGTGCTCGATCAGACCCAGCAGCTGGTCGGTGGCGAGCGCTAGGGCCGCCGCCGCCGCGCAGCCGAACAGCACCAGGCCCCAGGCCTCGGTCTGCAGGCCGGAGAAGATGTAGTCGCCCAGGCAGGTCTGGCCCACGGGGGTGGCCAGGGTGGCGGTCCCGATGGTCCAGACCGCCGCGGTGCGGACGCCGGCCATGGCCACAGGCGCCGCAAGCGGCGCTTGCACCTGCCAGAGCGCCTCGCGCTCGGTCATGCCCACGCCCCGCGCCGCTTCGGTGATGGCGGGGTCCACGCCCAGGAGGCCTGCCGTCGCCGTCCTCAGGATCGGCAACATCGAGTAGAGGGTCAGGGCCAGCAACGCCGGCAGGAACCCCAGGGCCGGGAAGCCGATGCCGACCAGGCTGCGGGTCAGGGCCGAGAGCCCCACCAGCAAGGGATAGAACAGCGCCAGCAGCGCCAGGGACGGCACCGTCTGGATCAGGCCCGCCAGGGTGAGCACCGGCCAGCGCACCCGGGGCGAGCGGGCGGCCCAGACGGCGAGCGGCAGGCTGATCGCGCAGCCCAGCGCCAGGGCCGAGGCGCTCAGCACCACGTGCCAGCCCAGATACTGCGGGAGGAGGTCGATGGCCGGACCAAGCGCCCCGCTCATGACGCATGCGCTCGCGTCAGCTCCGCCACGCGCTCGGCCAGACGCCGGGGGCTCTCCATCAGCGCGCGGACGAACGGGTCGGGGTGGCCGGCCAGGAGCGCGCCCGGCGCCTCATGGGCCAGGAGCTTGCCGCCGTGCATCACCGCCACCGTATCGGCCAGAAGCACCGCCTCCATGACGTCGTGCGTGACCATGACAGTCGTCAGGCCGAGCCGGTCGTGGATGGCCCGCACCTGAGCCCCGAGGTCCTCGCGCAGCACCGCGTCCAGCGCGCCGAACGGCTCGTCGAGCAGCAGCACGCGGGGCTCCGCCGCCAAGGCCCGCGCCAGGCCCACCCGCTGCTGCTGCCCCCCGGAAAGCTGGTCCGGCGCGCGGGCCAGGTGCTCGGACCCCAGCCCCACCAGCGCGATCAGCTCGGCCGTGCGCGCCGCGATCCGCGCTCGCTCCCAGCCCAGCAGGCGCGGGGTGACGCCGATGTTCTCCGCCACGCTGAGGTGCGGGAACAGCCCCACCCCCTGGAACGCGTAGCCGATGGTGCGGCGAAGCTCGGGCGCGGGCTGCTCGCCCACCAGGCGCCCGTCGATGCGGACCTCGCCGGCGTCCGGCTCCACAAGGCGGTTGATGGTCTTCAGCAAGGTCGTCTTGCCCGAGCCCGAGGCGCCGACGAGGGCCGTGAACGCCCCAGGCGCGATACTCAGGGATACGCCGTCCACGGCGAACGTCCATCCGCCGTCGAAGGACTTGCGGACGCCCCGCAGGTCGAGGCTCGAGGGGGCTGGCCGGGGCGCGTCGCTCACGCGGGCTACTGTGGGGCGCCAAGGTCGCAAGGCAAGGGCGCAAGGCCGCGAACGCACGCTGTAATGAAACCGACGCGATTCCGCTATAAATCGGCATTCGGACGAATTCGCGATCCGGAGGGGGCCGATGGCGAAAGGCGCGAAGATCACCGTCGAGCAGCTGGACCGCTCGCCGAGCCACCTGCTCCACCGGGCGCTGCAGCTGGCGCTGGACGTCTATGCCGACGAAACCGGCCCGGGGGCGATCACCCAGCGCCAGTACGCGGTGCTGGCCGCGGTCGCCGCCAACGAGGGCCTGACCCAGACGGACCTGGTGCGGGCGACGGGGATCGACCGCTCGACGCTGGCCGACATGATCGCGCGCATGATCGCCAAGGACCTGCTGGCGCGGGAGCGTTCGGTTACGGATGGTCGCGCCAACACCGTGCGCCTGACCGACAGCGGGCGCACGACGCTGGAGGAGGCCGCGCCCCGGGTGCAGGCGGCCGATGCGCGCATCCTGAGCTACCTTCCCGGGGCCAAGCGCGACAGCTTCATCGGCCACCTGAGCGAACTCGCCCGGGCCGGCGAGCTGATCATGCTCGGGGAAGCCAAGGGCGCGGCGGCCGATCTCGACGGGGCCAAGCCGAAGAACGCCAAGAAGGACAAGAAGGCCAAGGACGCCGACAAGCCCAAGAAGGGCAAGAAGGCCAAGGGCAAGAAGGCCGATCGCGCCGACAAGGCCAGCCGCGAGGCCGCCGAGGCCTGAGGCGCTAGACCTTGATGTCGAGGAGCGAGCCCGGCCGCAGCAGCCGCCCGGGCTGGGACGCCTCCTGAGGTCGCGGGGCGCTCGCTCCGGGGCGGCGGACCGCGGGGCCGGTCTCGGGGCGGTCTCGGCGGGCGCGGGCGCGGGCTCTTGGCGGGGGCCTTCGCCGGAGCCGCCGCGCCCGCACCCTGCAACGCCGCCTGGAAGAACGCCCGCTGCGCCGCACGCGCCGCCTCGCTGACCGCGGGACGCGGAGGAGAGGACGCCGTGGGGGGCGCGAGGGGGCCGGGAACGCGGGCCATGATCGTCTTCGTTAACGACTACGGTTAGCGCCGCGTTAACGCGCGCACGGCCGCGAGGGTGCGCCTCAGAAGGTGGCGGTCACCGTCTCGCCGTTGCGGTCGATGGTCACCGACCACCCGCCCTGGGGCCGCTGGGCCGCCGCGGCGAGCTCCGCGGTGGTGGCGACGGGTCGGCCGTTCACGCTTCGCACGATGTCGCCCGGCGCGAAGCCGAGCTGGGCTGCGATGCCGCTGACCTTGGTGATCAGCACCCCCCGGACCAGGGGATCAAGGCCGTACTCGTCCGCGGTCGCCGGCGAGAGGTTCACCACCGTCGCGCCCGATAGGGGCTGGCGGCCGGCGAGCGTTCGCTCGTCTCGCGGCGGCGTCGCGGGCGGGGCCTCCAGGCGCACGGTGACGGTCCGGCCGACGCCGGCCCCGCGACGGACCTCCAGGCGGAGCGTCTCCCCCGGGCGGTGGGTCGCGACGGCGTAGTTCAGCGCGCCCTGGTCGGCGACGGGCTGGCCGTCGGCGGCGGTGATCAGGTCGCCGGCCCTCAGCCCTGCGTTCGCGGCCGGACCGCCGGGATAAAGGCTCGAGATCAGGACGCCGCCGGCCCGGTCCAGGCCCAGGCTCCGCGCCGTTTCCGCATCCACCGTCTGGGTCCGCGCCCCGATCCAGGGCCGCGCCACCGTGCGCCCGCCGCCTACGGCCGCCTCCACCACCCGCCGGACCAGCGGCGCGGGAATGGCGAAGCCCACCCCGCTGGAGGTGCCCGACCGCGACAGGATGAAGGTGTTGATGCCCAAGAGGTTGCCGTTCATGTCGACCAGGGCGCCGCCGGAGTTGCCGGGGTTGATGGCCGCGTCGGTCTGGATGTAGCTGGAGAAATTGGACGCGCCGAGCTCGGTGCGCGCCAGGCCCGAGACGATGCCGTTGGTCACGGTCTGCCCGACGCCGAAGGGGTCGCCGATGGCCAGCACCAGGTCGCCCACCTGGACGTCGTTGCGATCCTCGATGGGCATGACGGGCAGCCGCTCGCCCTTGGTGTCGATCTTCAGCACCGCCAAGTCCGAGCGCGGATCGGCCAGCATGACCTTGGCCGGGAACTCGCGCCGGTCGGCGAGGGAGACGGTGATCTCCTGCCCGCCCTCCACCACGTGGTTGTTGGTCACGATCACCCCGTCGGCGCGCACGATCACGCCGGAGCCCAGCGAGCCTTCGATCCGCGCCCGCGGCACGCCGAAGCCGCCGCCGAAGAACTCGAAGAACGGATCCACCTGGGTCCGCACGATCCGCCTGGACGAGATGTTGACCACCGCCGGCGCGGCCCGGCGCACGATGGGCGCAAAGCTCATCTTCATGGTCGTGAAGTTCGCCGGCGGGGCGCGGTTGGTCTCGGGCAGGGGCAGGCCGGAGCCAAACGCGCCCGGACCCTGGCCGGGCTGGGCGGCGCTCTGGCCGGCGGGGCCGGAACAGGCGGCGAGCAGGGCGAGAAGCGGAACCGAGAGGCGGCTTAGGCGCATGAGGCGATCCAGCATGAAGGGCACGTCCCGGGCAACCCTTCTCCAAGCTCTGCGGCGCCAATGGGGCGACGCGTTCGGGAACGCAGGCGGCGGCTGAGATTTCCGCCCCGCCCCGCTCAGGCGGTCACGTCGGCCACCGGCCTGGCCCAGAAGAAGGCCAGCACCAGGGCGACCACCACGATCACGCCCGCCGTCATGATCGGCGCGCCGGCCGCTAAGGTCGCCGGGTCGGCGCGCCGCACCGTGAAGCTCAGCAACGATGGGTAAAGCGCCGGCCCCAGGATCGAGGTGACGCCCATGATGGCGGAGTTGGCGCCCTGGAGCCTGCCCTGTTCGGAGGGGCTCACCCGCCGGGACATCAGCGACATCAGGCTGGGCCCGCTAAAGGCGCTCAGCGCGCCCACCGGCACGGCGGCGTAGAACCACGGGCCGCTCGGCGCCAAGCCATAGGCGAAGAAGGCCGCGGCGGCCGACGCCAGGCCGACCATCAGCGCCCCGCGCTCCTTCAGCCACGTCACCGCCCGCCCGGTGACGAAGGATTGCATCAGGATCGAGAGCAGGCCCGTGGCCATCAGCATGTAGCTGGCCGGGCCCACGCCCCAGCCGAAGCGCCAGCCGACGTAGAGGACGAAAATGCTCGGAAACACGCTGTGCGCCAGCTGGAACAGGAACTGCACCGCCGAGAGCGGGATCAGGGTCGGGCGGGTGCGAAAGATGTCCAGCGCGCCGACGGGGTTCGCCTTGGCCCAGTTGAGCGCGCCGGCGCGCCGCTCCTTCGGCAGGGACTCCGGCAGGACGAAGAAGCCGTAGAGCCAGTTGATCAGGGCCAGGGAGGCGGAGACGAAAAACGGCAGGCGAAGGTCGATCGTGCCGAGCCAGCCGCCGATCCCCGGCCCGATCACAAAGCCGATGCCGAACGCCGCGCCCATGAGGCTGAAGGCCTTGGCGCGGCCCTCCGGCGGCGTCACGTCGGCGATGTAGGCGTTGGCGGTGGAGAAGCTCGCCGCAGTCGCGCCGTTGATCACCCGGCCCACGAAGAGCCAGCCCAGCGTCGGGGCCAGCGCCATGAACAGATAATCGATCCCCAGGCCGAAGATCGAGATCAGCAGCACCGGCCGCCGCCCGAACCGGTCCGACAGCATGCCGATCACCGGCGCGCAGAAGAACTGCATCAGGCCCCAGGTGACCCCGAAGATCATGGCCGCGTGCGCCGCCTGGGCCGTGCCGCCCCCCGCCAGCTGCTTGATCAGATTGGGCAGCACCGGGATCATGATGCTGAGCGCCAAGATGTCCATGAGCGCCGCAGCGAAGATGAAGCCCAGCGCCGCCTGACGACGCCGGCCGGTGAGCGACGTGTGCTGCGGGGTTCCCTCGGGCGCGCCCACGGCGGGGGCTTCGGGCGCGACCGCGCCGGCGGCGATCTCCTCCGGGTGCGGGATGTCGCTCATCGTCCCTGCCTATACGAGCCTGGCCTCGCCGCCCACCCGCCGCGCGTGAGGCCGATCAGCGCCGCTCCAGCACGCGGACCACGAAGGGGTGCTCGTCCTCGGGGCCGGCGGGATAGGCGCGTCGCCGCACCTCGCGCCAGGCGGCCTCGTCGATGGGCGGCATCAGGACGTCGCCCTCCACCTCCGCCTCGACCTCGGTCAGATAGAGCCGCCGCGCCCGGGGCAGCGCCAGGGCGAAGAGCGCCGCGCCGCCGATGACGCAGACCTCCTCCGCCCCGTCTTCGGCCGCCTGCTCGCGCGCGATCGCGACCGCTTCGTCGAAGTCGGTGCAGGCGACCGCGCCCCGGGGCTCGAAGCTGCGGTCCTTCGACAGCACCAGGTTCAGCCGCCCGGGCAGGGGCCGGCGGGGGAGGCTGTCCCAGGTCTTGCGGCCCATGATCACCGGCTTGCCCAGCGTCAGCGCCTTGAAGCTCTGCAGGTCGCTCCGCAACCGCCAGGGCAGGCCCCCCTCGCGCCCGATCACCCCGTTGCGCGCCCGCGCCACGGGGCCGAGCGTGAGAAGGGGCGGGCGGGTCGTCATGGGCGGCGATCAGAAGCGCAGGCGAGCGCCGCGATCAAGCGCGCCCCGCCTCCTGATGCGCGCGGTCTGATGTGCGCCGTTCCGCGTGTGCTGAGCCCGGACAGGCGCTTGCCTTCGGGGGCGCCGGGCGCTATTTGACCGCCCCTGCCTGTTCACCCAGGCCCGCGCGCCCGTAGCTCAGCTGGATAGAGCATCAGACTACGAATCTGAGGGTCGGACGTTCGAATCGTTCCGGGCGCGCCATTTCGGTATAAAACCGCGAACACGAAACTCCGCCGAACCTACGCCTGCAACGGCGATCAGGGTTCGGAGGAGCTCTGTCTTCGAGCCGGTGATCCGCACGTCCGTGCCGTTCGCGACCTCAATCCGCTGCGCCAGCGCCCGCAGGTGATCACGCCTGTAGGCGCCATCCTCGTTTCTGAGCTTGGCTCGGGCCGCAAGCGCGAACGCGCGCAGAGTCCCTGGCGTGACCACCGCGTCAGCTTTCTCCATCAGCGCAGCCGCCCGGTCCGCGTCGGCGTGGGCCTGGTCGCGCAGCGCCTTCAGCTCCGCGATGCGGCCGACCAGCACCGGCTCGCTCGCGTCGGCGCCGGCCTCGATCAGCTGGTAAAGACGGTTGAGCTTGGCTTCGGCCTCCGTCGCACGTCGTCGCAGCTCGGCGACGTGCTGGCGACGGCTCTCCGCCCATTGGTTGCGCCGCTCCAGCAGCTCGTTGAGCAGCGCCTCAAGCCGGCGCGGGTCAAGGATGCGCCACTCGATGTGCTGGACCACGGCTTCATCGAGCTTATCCATCGGCACGGCTTGGCCGGAACAGCCCGTCTCGCCCTGCCGCGCCTTGGTCGAGCAGGCGTAGTACCGGTAGGTGCGCCCGCCCCGGTTGTTGCCGGTGCGCAGCGTCATCGCGCCGCTGCAGTGCGCGCAGAAGCAGATGCCCGTTAGCAGGTTCGGGCCGCTCACCGCCCGCGGCGGCATGTTGAGCGGGCTGCGCGACTTCAGCACCTCCTGCACGGCGGTCCAGTCGGCGTCCGAGATGATCGGCTCGACCGCCATGATGGCGTGCTCCGACTCGGGCTTCGGCGCCTTGGTGACGTATTCCCGGTAGTTGAAACGGTGCCGGCCGATGTAGGTCTCGCGCATCAGAATCAGGTGGACCGAGGCGATGCCGAACCGGCCCCCGTCACGCGTCCGGTAGCCGTGCTCATTGAGGTAGGTGGTGATCGACTTGATCCCCATCGGACCAGAGCCGTCGATGCCCTCGAGCGCAAGGCGGTAGATCAGCCGAACGGTGTCGGCGTGCAGCGGGTCGATCTCTAGCGTCTTCTTCATCTTCGTGCCGCGCATGCCGGCATCGACGATGCGGTAGCCGAGCGGCGGCCGCGCGCCGTTCCAGAAGCCCTGGCGCGCGTTCTCCTGCATGGCGCGCAGCGTGTGTTTGCCATTCTCACGCGACTGGTACTCGTCGAACAGGCCCATGATCTGGCGGATCATGTTGCCCATCGGGTCGTCGCTGACCGCTTGCGTGATCGAGACCAGCTTGACACCGTTCTTGGCGAGCTTGCGGACGTAGTATTCGAACTTGAATTGGTCGCGGAAGAACCGCGAGAAGGAGTGGACGACGATGGTCGTGAAAGGCGGCCCCTTCACGGTGGCCGCGTCGATCATCTTCTGGAACTCAGGCCGCTTGTCGTCCATCGCCGAAGCGCCGGGCTCGACGTACTCCTCAGCGACCTCCCAGCCCTTGCTCTCGCAATATGTCCGCGCCTGCCGACGCTGGTCCGGAATCGACAGATCGTTGTCGGCCTGCCGGCCGGTCGAGACGCGCAGGTAGAGCGCCGCCCGGACCGGCGCCGCCTCCCGCTCGGCCTTGCGAGGCGTAGCACCGGTCATCGACAGTCTCCTCTCAGGTCATGGCTTTGGCCCGAACAGCGCGTCGAGAACTTCGCCCAGGTGGCCCTCGATGACGCGCAGCTCGGCTTCCGTGACCGGCACGGCATCCGGCCAGTCGTCCTGGACGCGGATGACCAGGTCTCGGTCCACGTCGGCGGCGCGCGGCGCAGCGCGAGGAAGCCGCTGCGACCGCAAGACATAGTCGTAAAGATCGACGGCCTGTTCGGCCCTTCGCTTGCCCATGATGCGACACTGGGGCGATCGGAGCCGGGCGCAACGCCGCCGCTTACGATATCGCGCTGCGGCGCGGGGCGCGACGGAACAGCGGGCAAAGAGAGCGTGCGGGAAGGCCCGGAGAGGCCAGGTCGCGGCCCAGAGCGCGAACGGCGTGGCGACGGGCCCTCAGGCCAGCGTGCGGCCGATCGTGTGCATGGCCATGACAAGGCGCAGCGACCCGGCGAGCCGCACGAAGCCATGCGCTTCGTAGAAGCCGACCGCGCGCTCGTCGATGGCGTCCACGACCACCAGCGACGCGCCGACGCTGCTCGCGCTGGCGTAAGCTTTCTGAAGCGCAGAGCCGAGCAGGACGGCGCCGAGCCCCTGGCCGTGCCGGCTGGTCGCGACGGCCAGCCGGCCAAGCAGCGTCGCGCTGACGAGCGGGTAACGGGGCACATGCTTGCGCGCGGCCTCGGGCACGGCTCCTTGCTCCAGCGACGTCGCGCAAAGGGTGAAATAGCCGAGGAGGGCGCCCGGATCGTCGCAGGCGGCCAGGATGAACACGGCATTCGCCTTGCGCCGCATGTCCTGTCCGGCCTGCGTCTTGAGATAGCGGTCGAGGGTCTCGACGCCGCAGCTGAAGCCGGCGCGATCGTGGTGATCGCCCAGCGGCGCGACAATGAACTCGGCCGCGTCACGCCTCGCCACCTAGCTGTCGAAGCTATGAAGGTTATTCACCCGGGATCGGGCTGAGAGAGTGGGGGTGCGAAGCTCCAACCTCTAGCCGTGAGACCCCGGATGAACATGCATAAGAATGCCCGGCTGACGCCGTCTGGTCGAGCCTTGTTGGCCGGTCGTGTTCAGTCTGGCTGGACGGTGAAGGCGGCGGCTTTGGCTGGCGGTGTATCGTTGCGGACGGCCTATAAGTGGCTGGGCCGGTGTCGTCGGGAGCCGAGCGAAGACTTCAAGGATCGCAGCTCGGCGCCCCGACGATGTCCGCGCCGGATTTCGCCGCAGCGCTTGGCCGAGATCGAGCGGCTGCGACGCCAGCGCATGAGCGGCGTGGCGATCGCCCGCCAGCTGGACATGCCGCGCTCGACGGTGGGCGCGATCCTGCGGCGGCTCGGCCTGGGCAAGCTCTCGGCGCTGCAGCCGCGCGAGCCGGTGATCCGCTACGAGCGGGAGCGGCCCGGCGAGCTGCTGCACCTGGACATCAAGAGCCTCGGCAAGATCGACGGCGTCGGCCACCGCATCACCGGGGATCGCGCCGGTCAGAGCCGCAAGCGCGGCATCGGCTGGGACCACCTGCACGTCGCCATCGATGACGCCTCGCGGCTGGCCTACACGGAAGTCCTGCCCGGCCTGACCGGCGAAGACGCCGCCGGCTTCCTGGACCGCGCGCTCGCCTGGTACGCCCGCCTGGGCGTAAAGGTGGAGCGGGTGATGACCGACAACGGCTCGGCCTACGTCTCAAGGCGCTTCGCCCAGACCCTGACGGCCGCCGGCGTGCGGCACGTCCGAACCCGGCCCTTCCGGCCGCGCACCAACGGCAAGGCCGAGCGCTTCATCCAGACCAGCTTGCGCGAATGGGCCTACGCACGGCCCTATGTCTCATCAGACCAACGCGCCGCCGCCATCGGACCCTGGACCGACGCCTATAACCTCGTCCGCCCCCACGCCGGCATCGGAGACCTCAGCCCCTGGCAAAGGCTGAACAACCTCCTTGGCAACGACAGCTAGGTCATGCCCCCGATCGATGCGCGACAGATACGCATAAGCACAGGGAAGGCTCCGGGGTTAAGGGGTTTCGTCGCCCGTTGAACCGGTTTAGCAACACTGCATGACACAGCCTCTAAAGGTTCTGGTGTTTGGACGGTCCGGCCAGCTGGCGCGGGCGCTCGCGGCGCTTCGGCCAAGGCCGGAGGTCGCGTTCTCCTTTGTGGGCCGCGACCGGTTCGACCTTTCGACCGGCGATGCGGGCGAGCCGATCCGCGACCTTCGCCCCGACGCCGTCATCAACGCCTCGGGCTACACCGCGGTCGATGGCGCGGAGCGGGACCGGACCGAGGCGGAACGCCTGAACGAGACAGCGCCGCGCCTGATGGCCGAGGCCTGCATCGACCTCGGCATTCCGTTGGTCCACGTTTCGACCGACTATGTGTTCGACGGCGGTAAGTATGCTCCGTATACGGAAGATGATCCCGCCACCCCCCTGAACCACTATGGCGCCACGAAGCGGGCGGGCGAGGTCGCCGTCCTAGACAGCGACGCCCGTGCGGCGGTCGTGCGCACGTCCTGGGTGTTTTCGGCCACGGCCCAGAACTTCCTCGGCATGCTGCTGCGCCAGCTCGACGGGCCGGACGAGGCCAAGATGGTGGCCGATCAGCACGCAAGGCCGACCTATGCGCCCGACCTGGCGGAGGGTGTGCTGGCCCTCGCGCTGAAGCTCATCGAGGGCGAGGCGCGCGCCACCGGATTGTTCCACCTGACCGGGGCGGACGACGCCACGCGGGTCCTGATGGCTCAGCGCGTGTTCGACTGGGCGCGGTCCAGGGGGCGAAAGGCGCCCGCCATCGTTCCCGTGGCGACCAGCGCCTTCCCGGCCGCGGCGGTCCGGCCGCTCGATACCCGTCTATCGTGCCAACGAATTGAGGCGATCGGCATGACGCCCCGTCCATGGCGGGAGCGGCTCGACCTTTGCCTCCGGACCCTGCCAGCGTGAGCCCCCCGCGCGTCCAGGTCATCGTCGTCACCTTCAACTCTGGCGCGCATATCCAGCGTTGCGTCGATGCGCTCGCCGCCCAGACCTTCACCGATTTCGAGGCGGTGGTGTGGGATAACGCCTCAACCGACGGCGGGGTGGACGGTCTTCGACTACCCGAACTTACCGAACTCGTCCGGTGCGCGGAGAACCTCGGATTTGCGGCGGGCAACAACCGTGCGGCCCGGCGGTCACGGAGCGAATACATCGTCCTTCTGAACCCCGACGCGTTCCCCGAGCCTGACTGGCTGGCGCGTCTGGTCGCGGCGGCGGACGCCTACGGCGCCGAGGCGGTGGCCTCCCTCCAACTGGACGACGCCGATCCCGCCGTGCTCGACGGCGCGGGCGACTGCATGTCGATCAGCGGCTTTCCCTGGCGCGGCGGCTATGGACAGCCGAGGTCCGGCGCTCCGTCCGAACCCTGCGAGGTGTTCGCCGCGTGCGGCGCGGCGGCGCTCTACCGGCGCGCGGTGTTCGAGCGGCTGGACGGGTTCGAGGAGCGGTTCTTCTGCTATTGCGAGGACGTCGATCTCGGCTTCCGCATCAGGCTCGCCGGCGGGCGTTGCGTGCTGGAGCCCCGGGCCGTGGTCCGCCACGTGGGCGGCGCCTCCAGCGGCGGCTCCGGCTCGGACTTCGCGGAGTACCATGGGACCCGCAATCGGCTCTGGACGCTGGCGCGCAACATGCCGCCGTTGCTCATGCCGCTGGCGGCGCCGGCCCATCTCCTGGTCCTGGCCTATGTGCTTGCGCGGAGCCCCCACTTGTTCAAGGTACGGTGGCGGGCGCTGAAGGACGGCCTTGCGGGCCTGTCGCAGGTGCTGGTCGAGCGGCCGAGCGGCGGCCGGCTGGCCGATCTGGCCCGTGTGCTCAGCTGGTCGCCGCTCGACCTCAGTCGCCGCTCGGCGGTGACGCGGCGCCTCGCCACGGCTCCAGCGCCTCGCGTAGCGGCTCCGGCAGGGACGCGAACCACGCCGCCGGGCTGAGCTGTTCCGCCACCGCGCACCGCGCTCGCTCCGCCAAGGCCGCTGCGAACGCGGGGTCGGCCTTCGGCGTGCGGAGGTGTCGGGCCGCCACGCCGACGTCCGGGTCCGCCCAGTCCTGTCCGCGATAGAGGCCTTGATCGTCGAGGGCGGGGGTCATTCGGAAGGGCGTTTTCAGTGCGACGTCTCCCCCGGTGAAATCGCGCGATCCCGACCAGTCGGTAGTGATGACCGGGACGCCGAGCTGCATGGCCTCGGCGATCGCCAAGCCAAACCCCTCGGCGCGGTGCAGAGACAGGAAGGCGTCGCAGGAGGCCAAGAGCGCCAGCACCTCGTCGTGCGGCCAGACCGCGTCGATGACGCTCACCTTCGGGCCGGCGCGGGCGGCCATCTGAAGCGCTAGGCGCGGCGCGGCGTCGCCGTTCTGGCATTTCAGGATCAGCTCCACATCATCCGCGCCGCCGAACGCCCGCTCGAACGCCTCTATCGCCCCGATGGGGTTTTTCCGCGCAACCGACGACTTGAAGTCTAGCATCGCCATGACGCGGAAGGGCTGGTGTGCGCTCTCCCGCTTGCGGCCCCCGCCGGGCAATTCCCTTGGCGACAGCGGATGGAGCGCCGCCGAGACGGGCGCCGCGCAGCCCGCAAAAGCTTCGGCCGTAAAGCGGCTCGGCGCGATCACGCCATCGACCACGGCGCCGGCCCGCAGCCAGGCCTTCGGCGCGCGGGGCAGCTCCCAGGCCCAATGGCCGAACTTGGGCCCAGGAGGGTCGATGGACCCCAGGCGTAGAGCACGGCCAACAGTTCGGGCGGGTTGAGGTGCATCATCCAGGCCGAGGCGCTGGTGTCCGCCGGGCGTTCGGTGGCCCCGAGCCGGGTCACGTCCAGCCGTCGATGGGCGATGCCGAGGTCGGTGAGCGCCTCGCTGGCCAGCCGCGCCGCGATGCCGACCCCACTCGACGCCTCGAACATGCCGACCACCACCGGCAGGCCGGAGCCCTCAGTCCCGCGCGCCTTGGCGGCGGCTCGCAGGGTCAGCTCCATGGCGAGAGGGCGCGCTGCCTGGCCGACCCGCCGCTTCAGCCACTCCGGCGCGAGGCCACGCCAGACCGCGCGCGCCGTCTCGACCGGCGTTCGGGAGTCTGAACGCCGCGCCCGGGTCAAGACCGCGCCGGCTCCCGCGGCGCGAGGCGCTCTAGCTGTCGAGGCTATGAAGGTTGTTCACCCGGGATCGGGCTGAGAGAGTGGGGGTGCGAAGCTCCAACCTCTAGCCGTGAGACCCCGGATGAACATGCATAAGAATGCCCGGCTGACGCCGTCTGGTCGAGCCTTGTTGGCCGGTCGTGTTCAGTCTGGCTGGACGGTGAAGGCGGCGGCTTTGGCTGGCGGTGTATCGTTGCGGACGGCCTATAAGTGGCTGGGCCGGTGTCGTCGGGAACCGAGCGAAGACTTCAAGGATCGCAGCTCGGCGCCCCGACGATGTCCGCGCCGGATCTCGCCGCAGCGCTTGGCCGAGATCGAGCGGCTGCGACGCCAGCGCATGAGCGGCGTGGCGATTGCCCGCCAGCTGGACATGCCGCGCTCGACGGTGGGCGCGATCCTGCGGCGGCTCGGCCTGGGCAAGCTCTCGGCGCTGCAGCCGCGCGAGCCGGTGATCCGCTACGAGCGGGAGCGGCCCGGCGAGCTGCTGCACCTGGACATCAAGAGCCTCGGCAAGATCGACGGCGTCGGCCACCGCATCACCGGGGATCGCGCCGGTCAGAGCCGCAAGCGCGGCATCGGCTGGGACCACCTGCACGTCGCCATCGATGACGCCTCGCGGCTGGCCTACACGGAAGTCCTGCCCGGCCTGACCGGCGAAGACGCCGCCGGCTTCCTGGACCGCGCGCTCGCCTGGTACGCCCGCCTGGGCGTAAAGGTGGAGCGGGTGATGACCGACAACGGCTCGGCCTACGTCTCAAGGCGCTTCGCCCAGACCCTGACGGCCGCCGGCGTGCGGCACGTCCGAACCCGGCCCTTCCGGCCGCGCACCAACGGCAAGGCCGAGCGCTTCATCCAGACCAGCTTGCGCGAATGGGCCTACGCACGGCCCTATGTCTCATCAGACCAACGCGCCGCCGCCATCGGACCCTGGACCGACGCCTATAACCTCGTCCGCCCCCACGCCGGCATCGGAGACCTCAGCCCCTGGCAAAGGCTGAACAACCTCCTTGGCAACGACAGCTAGCCGCTGGAGGGCCGCACTGCACCACAACTCCGCCAGTTCAAATGCAGTAGCCACACCCACCCCCCCTGGTAGCGCCGATAGCTCCACAATCACTGTGGCTTAACGCGGCATAAATGGCAATGACACGAAACGGAGCTCGCTGTCCGACGTAGCTGCACTGTGGTGTCGGAGGTGCTGTAAGCGCTGTGCCCGCCCCACCTAGCGCCGGGGCCGTGGCGGCCTGAGTCTGAGCCGATGATCCGCGGCTGGGCTTGGTGCGAGCACGATGCCATATGACGATGTCACACCTGCCGGCGAGGTGCGCCGGATCGAGGTGTTCACCGGGGCTGGCCCGCGGCGGCGTTGGTCGCCGGAGGAGAAGGCCCGGATCGTCGCCGAGAGCTACGCCGGGGTGGGCACGGTCTGCGACGTGGCCCGGCGGCATGGGCTCGCACCGACGCAGCTCTTCACGTGGCGGCGGGACGCCAAGCTGCCGAGGGAAGCGCGTTCGGCTCCGAGGTTCGCTCCGGTCGTGATCGAGGCGCCGGCGCTGCCCGTGGTGGCGGTCCCGCGGGTCGAACTGAAGGCGAAGAAGACCCGGGGCTCGCGCCAGGGCGGGATCGAGCTGGAGATCGACGGCGTGGTCATGCGGGTGAGCCGCGGCGCCGAAGCGAAGACGGTCGCGGCGGTGATCAAGGCGCTGAAGGCCGAGCGGTGATCGCCCCACCCTCGGGCGTGCGGGTGCTGGTGGCGACCAAGCCGATCGACTTCCGCAAGGGCGCGAACGGGCTGGCGGCGCTGATCAAGGACGAGATGCGCGCCGACCCGTTCTCGGGCGCGATCTACGTCTTCCGCGCCAAGCGGGCGGACCGGATCAAGCTGCTCTACTGGGATGGGACCGGGCGCGCCGCCTGGCTGCTGCAGCCGGTGCACAGGCGCCTGCTCGACCGGCTGAAGGCGTCCTCCAAGCTCTTCGCCGACGAGACGACCGCGCCTGTGCTCGATCCCGGGCGCGGCCGCACCAAGACTGGTCAACTCTGGGCCTACGCGCGCGAGGATCGACCCTGGGGCGGGCCCGAGCCGCCCGGGGTGGTTTACGTCTATGCGCCCGACCGCAAGGCTGAGCGCCCCCTGGCTCACCTCCAGGGCTTCCGCGGCGTGCTGCAGGTGGACGGCTACGCCGGTTACCGCGCGCTGGCCGAGCGCGGCGACGTCCAGCTCGCCTTCTGCTGGAGCCATGTGCGCCGTCGCTTCTACGAGCTCGCGGCCGCCGGCCCGGCCCCGATCGCCTCGGAGGCCCTGACCCGGATCGGCGCCCTGTACGCGGTCGAGACCGACATGCGTGGTCGATCAGCCGAGGCCCGCCGCGCGATCCGACAAGAGCGGAGCCGGCCGGTGATCGACGCCATGGAGCCATGGCTGCGCGCCCGCCTCGACACGATCAGTCAGAAGGGCAAGCTCGCCGAGGCGATCCGTTACGCCCTCTCCCGCTGGGAGGGCCTCGCCCGCTTCCTGGACGACGGCCGCATCGAGCTCGACTCCAACACCGTCGAGCGGGCGATCCGCCCCATCGCCCTGAACCGGAAGAACGCCCTGTTCGCCGGCTCCGACGGCGGCGGCCGGCACTGGGCCGTGCTCGCCTCCCTCGTCGAGACCTGCAAGCTGAACGCCGTCGAGCCCCAGGGCTACCTCGCCGACGTGCTCACCCGCTTGGTCAACCACCACCCCAACAGCCGCATCGACGACCTGCTGCCCTGGGCCTACGTGGCCTGAGGACAGCGCTTACGGCGGAGAAGGCGCTGACCGCGGTGATCCAGGAGGCCTGCGTCCAGGGCGTCTCCACCCGCTCGGTGGACGACCTGGTCCGGGCGATGGGCATGTTGGGGATCTGCAAAAGCCAAGTCAGTCGGTTCTGTGAGGAGATCGACGAACGGGTGCAGGCCTTCCTGGAGCGGCCAATCGAAGGGGAGTGGCCCTACCTGTGGATCGACGCCGCCTCAGGCCGATGAGCAGCACCCGCCTTGCCCGCCATCCGCCTGGATCGGCGGGCAAGGCACGGAGCCGAACGAGCAGAACACGCAGCAATCGCCGGCGTTCGGCTTCAAGACCACGCCACAGCCCTTGCAGTCGTAGAAATACTGGCAGGCGTTGGTCGGCATCGTCTCGGTCGCCTGAAACCCGCAGTGCGGGCAGGTGATCGTCGACTCCAAAATCACGGACGTCTCAGGCATAAAGGTAGCCGATCGTCAGCAGGGCGAAGCCGGCGACGAGAGCGGCGAACGTCATGCCGCGAACCGCGGGCTTGGAGCAGACCGCACCAGTCGCACAGGCCGCGGCCGGCCGGCGCCGCCACAGCAGCATCCCGCCTGCCACCAGACAGATGGCTCCCAGCGCGAGCAGCAAGGGCCGATGCGGCGCGGCGAGCGTCGCGATCCCGACCAGCCAGGCCGAGCTGACGCCGATGGTCGCCAGCAGGAATGGCAAGCCGCAGCAGGAGGCGACGCCAAAGGCGGCCGCCACGCCGCCCAAGGTCAGCACGGTGGCCCCCGTATCGCGGACGAAACGGTCGGACGACCTCGGCTGGGTTGGTTCCGGCGGCACGCGATGATCTCCTTGTCTAGGCTCACAACTCTCCATAGCGTCTGTAGCGACTACAGACTCAAGCCCTAATCGGAGAGCCGTCATGATGATGGACGACATGGCGATCGGCGCGTTCTCGAAGCGCACCGGCTGCGCGATCGAGACGATCCGGTTCTATGAGAAGATCGGCATCCTGCCGAAGCCGCGCCGACGCGGGCGCTACCGGCTCTACGCGGCCAATGACGTCGCGCATCTCGTGTTCGTGCGCCGCGCCCGCGAGCTTGGGTTCACGCTCGATGAGGTGCGGGCGCTGCTCCGCCTGGGCGGCTCAGGCCCCGACGCGTGCGGCGAGGTGCGTGAACTGGCTGCGACCCACTTGCAGGACGTGCGAAAGCGGATCGCGCATCTCCGCGCCATGGAGCGTACGCTGGCGAACGCAGTTCGACTCTGCGACGCCGGAGAGGATGCCACCTGCCCACTGATCCAGGCGCTCTCAACGCCGTGACCGGCAGCATTTCCGGTGAAGTGTGCCCACAATACGCCTTTGTCGCTTCACGCAAGTCGCCATTTGGCGGACACCGACGGCGCGAGGGTCAGGGCGTCCGGGACGGGTTTCGCCGGCGGAGGATTGAGAACCGCCGCGACCAGGAAATCCAGCGTTTCTGCTATCGCGGCCTGAGTGAAGGGCTTGCCGATCACCCCGATGGCGCCGGAGAAGTCCTCCGGAAGGCGCGCGGCGTTGGCGGTGAGGAACACCACCGGCAACCCTTGATCAGCCAGCTCACGGCCAACCCGGACGCCGGTCGGGCCGTCCGCCAGATGAATGTCGACCAGGGCAATATCGGCCTCGCTTCCCATCGCCGTCCTCAGCGCTTCCCGCGACGAAACGGCGACGCCCGCGACGCCGTGTCCAGCCTCTTCGAGATACATCTCGAGCTGCATCTGCAGCAGAACTTCATCCTCGACGATAAAGACGCGAAGCCGATCGCGGCTCATGCTCCCGCCTCCAGCTCGCGCAAGGGTATGTCGACGCAAAGGCTGTTGTTGGCCGCTCCCCAGTGGAACGAGCCGCGCAGCTGGCGGGCCATCATGTCAAGGAAGCGCCGTGCGTCTTCGTCCGCCGAGATCGCGAACGCATCACCGCCGGCTCGGCTGGAAACGCAGAAGCGGAAACCACCGTCCGCAAGCGGCACGACGCTGAACGTCAGGCGGCCCGTCGGGTTTGCACTGGTGGCGTGGCGAAGCGCGACGCGCACCAGTTCGTCGGCGAGAAGCGCAACCGGCCCCGCGAAGGCCGCAGACACAGGCGCGTCGACCACCTCCAGATCGATATGCACGCCGGACGCAGCGCGGCTTCGCAGCGCCGATGCCACGAACGAGCGGACGAACGCACCGAGATCGAACCGCCCCTCCGGTCCTTCCCGGAAGACGAGCCGCTGGGCGCTCGCCAGCGCGTCGATGCGTTGGCGCAGCCGCTCAAGCTCGGATGTGGCGCCCCTGGCCGCAGCGCCGCGGCTCTCGAGCAGAACCAACGCTGAGATGAGCTGAAGATTGTTCCGCACCCGATGGTCAAGCTCATGCAGGAGCGCGGTCTGCGCCTCCAGGGCCTGCGACAGCTCCCGGGTCCGCGACGCGACGGCCTCTTCGATCTGCTTGCGATCCTCCAGTTCCTTGTTCCGTCGCTCCGTCACGTCGAGCTGGCTCGAGAAGAAGAAGAGAAGCTCGCCAGCCTCGTCGAGCACGGGCGAGATGAACAGGGCGTTCCAAAAGGTGGTCCCGTCTTTGCGATAGTTCAGCAGTTCGCACGCGATGTCGCGGCGCCCGGCGACAGCGGCGGCAATCGACCTCACAACCTCGCGATCCGTGTCGGCGCCCTGGAGGAAGCGGCAATTGCGCCCCATGACCTCGTCACGCCCAAAGCCGGTCAGGCGCAGGAATGCTTCGTTCACGAACACGATCGGATTGTCGACCTGGCGAGGATCGGTGATCACCATCGGCATGCGGGTGGCGCGCACCGCGGCGGCGAACGGGTCGCCTTTGCCCGCCGGGGCATGCAACCTGTCGGTCAGTCGCCAGTCTTCAGCATCGTCCACCGCGCGCTCCAGGAACCTTGAGAGACCTTCTACGCTCGCAACCTAACTCCTTGGGCCGCGCCTGATATCCCGCTCCGGGTTAATATTCGCTGGTGAACCGTCGCTTTCTTCAGTCAGCGGCTCGGGATAGACGCCAGCCAGCACCTCGTCGAAATGCCGCCTCACGGCCTGATGGCACCCACACGCGAGCCCCTCCAGCCCATCCAAGTCGATAAGGTGAAGCGCGCCTCGCCGGGTCTCGATCAAGCGCCGCTCGCGTAGAGAGCGCAGCACCCTGGTCACGTAAGAGCGGCCCACGCCGAGCATGCCCGCAAGCTGGTCTTGCGTGAGCGCGAGCCGGGCGGTTCCGGTGCGCTCCGCAGCTGCGATCAGCCACTTCGCAGCGCGCTGCTCGATGGTGTGGGCGGCATTGCAGGCGACCGCTTGGAAAACCTGAGCCAACAGGCAGTCGGCATAGCGCGCAAACAAGCCCTCCAAGCCAGGCGCTTTGCACTTGAGTGCGTCAAGGGCGGCAATATCCGCCTTGAGCGCGGCCCCCCAAACTGCACGTCGGCGCGCGCGAAAGCGGGCAGCCGCCCGCGGCTGACAATGCCTCCCAGTGCGCCTTCTCGCCCGACCAGCGTCGTCTCGACGCACCTGCCGTCGTCAAGCACTATTCTGAACGCAAGCAGTGTCGGGCCGCAAGGAAAGAGGGCAAAGCGTACATCGTCCCCCGGCTGGTAAATCACGTCTCCGGTCAGCAGGGCGACGGGCGTCAGCTGCTCGGCAAGGAGATCGCGGTCGCCGGGCGCGAGCGCCGCCAGCAGGCTGTTGGCCGAAGGATCGGGATGGGGCATAGCAGCAGAGATATTGCCTTCCGATATTGACGCGCGCGCTCGCCTTCTGTGCACTTGTGAGCAGACGAGCGCGCGTTTTATGTATACTTGTGTGCGTAAACGGGAAAGGTGCGAGTCGCGTTCCATGGTCGGAAATTCTCACTTGTCGATCACGGAGCGCGCCGACCTGCTGCGCTCGATCCTCGACTCGTCGGTAGACTGCATTAAGGTCGTCGAGCGGGACGGCACGCTTTCCTACATGAACGCCAATGGGCTCTGCGCGTTGGAGATCGACCAGCCCGCCGCCGTCCTGGGCCGGCCCTGGTGCGAACTCTGGCCGGCGGAAGCCGCCGAGCAACTCAACGACGCGATCGCGGCGGCAAGCGAGGGTCGGCCCAGCCGTTTCGTGGCCTTCTGTCCGACGGCGAAGGGCGCACCGCGATGGTGGGACGTGAGCGTATCGCCGGTACGTGAACCTTCAGGTGCGGTCGCTCGGCTTATCGCCGTCTCGCGCGACATCACCGATCGGATCGAGATGGAGACGAAGCTTCGCGACAGCGAGGCGCGGTTTCACGCGATCGTCAACTCGATCGATCAGATGGTCTGGTCGACCCGGCCCGATGGCTACCACGATTTCTATAATGACCGCTGGTATGAGTATACGGGCGTGCCCCCCGGATCGACGGACGGCGAGGCGTGGAACGGCATGTTCCATCCCGACGACCAGGAGCGCGCCTGGGCGGTGTGGCGGCACAGCCTGGCGACGGGCGAGCCATATCACATTGAATACCGGCTGCGGCACCGGTCCGGCGAGTATCGCTGGGTGATCGGCCGGGCGCAATGTCTCCGCGACGACCAAGGCAGGATCCAGCGATGGTACGGCACCTGCACGGATATTCACGACCTCAAGCAGGCCGAAGCCGACCGCGAGCTGATCGCCCGCGAACTGTCTCACCGGATCAAGAATATCTTTGCCGTCGTCTCCAGCCTGCTGACCCTGTCCACCCGCGACAGACCGGAACTGCGGCCGCTTATGCAGGATGTCGAACGGCGGGTCGGCGCCCTTTCGGCGGCGCACGAGTATGTGCGCCCGCACAGTCCGGATTCTGGACCGCCTGACGCCCATCGGACCTTGCAAGGCCTTTTGCGGCTGCTGCTTGAGCCCTATAACGATACTGCACGGCGCGTGGACGTCCGGGGCTGCGATGTTCCGATCGGTCCGCGCGCCGCTTCCTCTATTGCGCTTCTGTTCCATGAGCTGGCGACAAACGCCGTCAAATACGGCGCCCTGTCGAACGCTGACGGCACGGTTCGCGTAGGCTGCGAGCAATCAGGAAACCGCCTTCGAATTCGGTGGCGTGAGAGCGGTGGCCCCGAAGTCGACGGGCCACCGGAGCGGCGCGGGTTCGGCACGCAGCTGGCCGATCGTGTCGTCGCCGGCCAGCTCGGCGCCAAGCTGACGCGAGCTTGGTTGCGCGACGGCCTGGAAGCCGACATCGATTTGGACGTCGACAGACTGACCTGACCAAAGCACGACATTTTCGCCGGGAGCAAACCTGCAGGCTTGTGCCAGCGTCGGTTATGGTTGCGCCGGCGATTGCCGGAACCTGACCAAGCCGAAGTTCTCGGCTCCTGCCCATGCCTTGTTGTTCCGCTAGGTCTTGTACCCGTAAGTGGGGCAGAGGGGATTCACGTTTGGGCCGGATCGTGATTCAAGCTCCAAAACGGGAGCTTCGCGATGAGTCGCTTCGATCTGACCGAGTTCGAGTGGCGGGTGATCCAGCCGCTTTTGCCCGACAAGCCGCGCGGCAATCCGCGGGTGGACGACCGTCGGGTGCTGAACGGCATCTTCTTCTGTCTTCGGGCGGGCCTGCCGTGGCGGGACCTGCCTGAGCGCTACGGCCCCTACACGACGGTCTACAACCGCTTCAACCGCTGGCGCAAAGCCGGAGTATGGGACCGGCTGATGGACGCGATTACAGCGGCTTACGATGGCCAGGTGCAGATGATCGACACCTCCATCGTTCGGGTTCACCAGCACGCCGCCGGCGCAAAAAAGGGGGTGGAGTTCGTCATAGGGGGCGCTCCCGAGGCGGGCTGACGACCAAGATCCATGCCGTCGTGGACGCCCGCGGCCTGCCCATCCGCCTCGCGCTCTCGCCCGGCCAGGCTCACGACGCCAGCCTGATCGAGGAACTGCTGGAAGGCCTGCCCCGTGGCGCCATGCTGCTCGGCGACCGAGCCTATGACGCCGACAAGATCAGGGCTCGGCAGAGCGAGCGGGGCGGCTGGGCTAATCTCCCGCCCAAGCGCAACCGCATCGAACCGATCGTCTTCAGCCCGCACCTCTACCGCCAGCGAAACCTGATCGAGCGCTTCTTCAGCAAACTCAAGCACTTCCGCCGCATCGCCACCCGCGACGACAAACTCGGCGACACCTTCCTCGCCGCGATCAAGCTCGCCTGCATCCGCCTATGGTTGCGCGCTTACGAGTCCACGGCCTAGGACTGGACTACCAGCCAGGCCGCCCTCTTAGGCGGCGGCGCGGGCGAAGAGCACGACGGCCCCTTCCTGCACTAGGCCGGGAACCTAAGTCGCGAGGTCGCCGCCGCCGGACGCGGCGATGAGAGAAATTGAACCCGTCACCCGCCGAAATGACCGGGGTTCCAGAACGCCAACCTGGACAACTTCCTTCACCTCCGGCGCCGGGTAGTCCGAACTCGCGCAGCCGGCGAGACCCGCCTGTGCGAGCATACCAACGCCGATCATAGGTTATACCCCGCAGCCGCTGCTTCTGCAGTAGTAGTTGACTACCCCGAATAGGGCTAAGAAGCCCAGTACATACAGTAAGGCAAGTCCAGCAAGAACGTATATCGTCCAGCGGAAGAGTTGGCCTCGCTTCATTAAGAATTCACCGCTCCCTCCCCGCTTCGGCGGTCGCCTTGGCGAAAGGAGACCATAGGTCACCGATCACGCGGCGGCGGCCGGTCACGACCTCGACCGTGACCTGCATTCCGGGGGTCAGTCGGACGACCTCGCCACCCACCTTGATCGCCCCCGCCAGCCTCAACCGCAAGGGGAACAGCCATCCGCGCGTCGGGTCAACGGCGGGGGCTGAGGGAGGCGCGCTCCCTACGCCGTCATGTCGTCGGCCGCAGCTTGGCGTCCAGCCGCTCGGCCAGGAGCTTGCGCGCCCGATAGACCCGCGTCTCGACGGTCTTGGCGGAGACGCCGAGGACCTCGCCGGCCTCCAGTTGCGACAGCCCGTCGAAGGCGGTGAGCAGCAGCGGCTCCTTCAGCTGGGGCGGTAGGGTTGCGATGGCGCGATCCAGCGTCTGGCGCCTTTGCCGTGCGGCGATGTCCTCGTCGGCCGGGGCCGCCGGGTCGGGCGTCTCCATCGCCTCGCTCGCTTCCAGCGGCTTGCCCCCGAACAGAAGCCGGCGCACCCGCGCGCGGCGACCCCGGTCGCGGGCCTTGTTGATCGCGATGGTGCGCAGCCAGGCGCCGAAGGATCGGCTCGCATCGTAGCGGCCAAGCGCCGCCCAGGCGGCGATGAAGGCCTCGTGCGCGGCCTCGTAGGCGTCCTCCGGATCGCCCGTGTAGCGGCGCAGCAGCCTGTAGAGGTTCTCCTTGTGGCGGCGAACCAGGACGGCGAACGCCTGGTCGTCTCCCGCCGCGGCGCGCCGGGCGAGCGCGTTATCGGACGCCTCCGCGTCTGGGCTCACGGCGCCTCTTCGGTCAGCGACCTGGCGACGGCGTCGTCGAACTTCGCCGCCTGCGCCGGGGTGAGCACCGCGCGCATGGCCAGCACATGCAGGATGGTCTCTTTCTGCAGCTCCCCCATGGCGTGGTGGAAGCGGTCGATCGCCGCCTGCACCTGCGGCGTGTAGGCGTGATGGGCAGAGATCGCCCGGGCGAGCTCCACGTTGGCCGCGTGCATCTCGGCCTGCAGGGCGGCGCGGCGCTGGGAGTGGCTGCGCTCAAGCCCCTCGATCCGGCGCTTCTGGTCCGCAGTCAGCCCGAGGTCCCGATGCAGCAGCTCGTGCAGCGGCGTGGGCGGCCGGCTGCGGTGCAGCACATATTCCGCCCCGCCCCAGGCCCCGAGCCCGCCGAGCGCCAGCGAGAGCACGAGGGTCAGGGCGATGCTGCGGGCCAGGCTCACCGGGCGCCGTCCAGAAGGGTCGAGGGGGCGAGCTCAGCGACGGCCAAGCCTGCCGACGCCGGCGCGGCGCGCATCGCGGTCATGGCGGCGGCGGTCCCCGCGGTCACGCCTAGCGCCAGGGCGAGGCTGACCGCGCCCAGCCTCACCGGCGCCAAGGCCTTCAAGGTGCGGGCGTCGCGCCGCCGGCGCGCGATGTCGCAGCCGAGCTCCGTCTCGAGCCGGTCGAGCGGCCGCTCGAGGGGCGCGGCGGCGAGGTCGGCTAGCCAGTCATCGAGATCGTCCGTCATGAGCCCGCGTCTCCGCCCTTGGGGCCGACCCTAGCGCCCTGGCCCCGATCAGGGTTACGCGCCAGGCGACCTGCGCCCCTTGACGCCTCACAGGTCGGCCGGCGGCGGCTGCACGCCCAGGAGGGCGACCAGCGCCAGCACCGCGAGACCCGCCACGGTCTCGAGGAAAATGCTTCGCCGCAGGGCCTTGAGGGCCGTGGACGGATCGCTCTTCAGCATAGCGCCCAGCCTCGGCGTCAGGCGGAAGCGGTTGTGCGCGGCCAGCCCCAGCATGCCCAGGAACAGGGCGAGCTTGGCCAGGAGGAGCCGACCCCACATCGTGCTCACAAGTCCCAAGAGGCGCTGCGGCCCGACCAGGAACCCGCTGTTGACCAGGCCGGTGGCGACGATCACGGCCAAGACCCCCGAGCCCACCCCGCCGAAGCCCTGCAAGCTCCGATGCAGCGCGCGCGCCTGCGCCGCGTCGGCGGGCCGCCGGCTGAGCCCGCCCAGGAACGCCACGAGCGCGCCGATCCAGACCCCCGCCGCAAGGGCGTGCAGGACGTCCGACGCGAGGTGGACGAGATGGAGCGCGCCCTCCGTTGCGGGCCCATGACCCATCCAGCCCAAGCTCGCCGTCGCCACGCCGCCGAGAGCGGCGCTCAAGCCCCGCCCCCAGTCGCTCAGTCCCAGCCCCGCCAGCACGGCCAGGGCCAAGGCGGCGCTTACCGCCCGGAGCACGGCGGAGGGGCCAAAGGCGGTGGTCGTGAGCACTGCGGAGAGCGACTCCGGCTTGAGGGCGTCGCTCAACGATCCGGCCAGGATCGAGGTCTGCACCAAAAGGGCTGAGGCGCTCGCCACCAGCAGCACCGCGGCGCTGAGGGCCAGCGGCCGGCGCAGCCAGCCCCAGGTCCCGCCGAGGCCCGCCTCCCCAGAGGCGCGGGCATAGACCAGGAACAGCGACGATCCGAACAGGATCGCCGCCGTCACATACTGGATCCAGCGGAGCGCGATCAGCGCCGCGTCGAGCACGGCTATCTGACCGTGAACGGCACCGTGCCGTCCATCCTGTGCCCGTCATCGGCGGAGGCCGCATGCCAGGTGATGGTGTAGGCTCCGGGCGTCAGGCGTCTCTGCGGGGCGCCGATCAGGCTCTTGCGGTCTTTTGAGGCCGCGGTCCTGACCTTGATCTTCCTGCCGTCGCGCGTTCCCAGATCGAACCGGGAGAACGCCGGCGTCAACCTTTCGCTGAAGGTCAGGGTGATGACCTTGGGGGAGGCGACCGTCGCATTGGCCGCGGGTGTGGAGCGAACCAGGCGGGCATGGGCCGACGCCTCAGCGCCAACGACCGCCAGGCTCAGGGGGAGGGCGAGGGCGAACAGTGCGGGCCGCATGGTGATCTTCTGGTTCCTTGGGTGAACGCGCCGCCCGCGGGACATCCCTCGAACGGGCGGCGCTAGACGTAGGCAGAGGTGTTCCAGGCGAGCGTTTAGCGACGATAGCCGTAGGGCTGATAATAGTTGCCGTAGGGTTGATAGTAGCCGTAGCCGTAGCCGTAGCCATAGCCATTCTCCAGACGCTCGTGTCCGCGCCTGTGCGCGACATGCATCCGATTGTGAAGCGACTCCAGGCGTTCGCTGATCTCATTCGGATCGAACAGGCCGACCCGCTGCTCCCAGTCCGCGCGGGCCTGGATATAGCGCAGCTGCCGATAGAAGTACTGCGCCTCGCGCGGCGTATAAGAACCATCGCTCAGGCCATGCTGAATGCCCTCCCAGATGTGGTGGTACTGCTGCTGGAAGCTCTGGTAGGTCTCGATCGACCAATCGTCGTCGTCGCCGTCGTGGGCGAAGGCTGGCGCAGCGGCGGCCAGCAAGCTCGTAGCAAGCGCAGCGATCATGAGAGGCTTCATGATGTTCTCCTTGTCTAGGGTTTCGACCCTGCAACGATGTAGCCCCCCACGGCTGCACCCGCCCTGATGGCGTGTGTCAGGCGCTGTTCATCGGCGCGCTTGTGAAAAACGTCAGGGTTGGCGCCGCCTTCGGCCGTATCCCACCTGTCGGATCGGTGGTTTTGAGGCAGGGCGAGGACATGTCCAAAGTCGATCGTCGTTGGCTCCTGCGCGCGGGCGCCATGCTGGGCGGCGGGATGATGGGCGGAGGCGCGGCGGGCGGGCTGCTGCCCGCGTGGGCGCAGAGCGGCGCGCCGGGTCCGCTGGCCGATCTGAACAGCCTGTCCGGCGAGACGATCTCTTTGACGCTCGACCGCGCCCGCTGGCCGGTCGACGGCCGGCCCGGCCCGGCGATCGCCGTCAATGGGACTGTTCCCGGGCCGATCCTGCGGCTGAAGGAGGGCCAGACGGTGCGCCTGTTGGTCGAGAACCGGATGGCCGAAGAGGCCTCGGTCCACTGGCACGGCCTCTTGGCGCCGTTCCAAATGGACGGCGTGCCCGGCGTGACCTTTCCGGGGATCGCCCCGCACTCGACCTTCGCCTACGAGTTCAAGGTCCAGCAGAACGGGACCTACTGGTATCACAGCCATTCCGCCTTCCAGGAGCAGGCGGGGCTCTATGGCCCGATCGTGATCGAGCCCAAGGATGCCGACCCGGTCGTCTATGACCGCGAGCACGTCGTGGTGCTCTCAGACTACAGCGATCTCCCCGGCCGCCGCATCCTTGAGAAACTCAAGCAGGAGGGGGGTGTCTTCAACTACCAGCGTCAGACGGTCGCGGGCCTGCTGGCGGGCCGGGGCCAGACCCTGCGCGAGCGGATGGCCTGGGCCAGGATGCTCATGGACCCGACGGACATCTCCGACGTCACCGGGGCCGCCTACACCTTCCTGATCAACGGCCACGGCCCGAAGGACAATTGGACCGGCCTGTTCAAGCCCGGCGAGCGCGTCCGGCTGCGCTTCATCAACGCCGGGGCCCAGACCATCTTCAACGTCCGGATCCCGGGCCTGAAGCTCAGAGTGGTCGCGGCCGATGGCCAGAACGTGCGCCCAGTGGAGGTGGACGAGTTCCAGATCGGCAACGCGGAGACCTACGATGTGGTCGTGCAGCCCGAGGAGGACCGAGCCTTCACCCTGGTCGCCGAGGCGGTCGACCGGTCCGGCATGGGGCGCGCCACCCTGGCCCCGCGTCCGGGCATGACGGCCCCTGTCCCGCCGCTCCGCCCGCGCCCCATCGATACGATGAAGGACATGGGGATGGACATGTCCGCCATGCACATGGGGGGCATGGGGGGGATGGGCATGGCTGCCGGCTCGGCCAACGCCCCTCAGCTCGCGCTCGGCCCGGGCGTCCAGATGATCGCGCCTATGCCGCAGGACCGGACCGGCGAGCCTGGCCAAGGTCTGGAGAGCGTCGGGCATCGTGTACTGACCTATCGCGACCTGATGGCGCTGGAGCCGAACCCCGACCCGCGCCCGCCCACGCGGGCGGTCGAGATCCGCCTGACCGGCAACATGGAGCGGTTCATGTGGGGGTTCGACGGCCGCAAGTTCAGCGACGGCCCGCCGCCCTACACCTTCCGGGTCGGAGAGCGCGTGCGGGTCACCCTGGTGAACGACACCATGATGACCCACCCGATCCACCTGCACGGCCACTTCTTCGAGGTGGACCAAGGGGCGCCCCCGGGACATCGGCCACGCAAGCACACCGTCAACGTGCCGCCTGGCGGGAAGGTGAGCTGGGACTTCACGCCGGTCGAGGGCGACTGGGCGTTCCACTGCCACATGCTCTACCACATGGAGGCGGGCATGATGCAGGTGGTCGCCGTACGCCGACCGGACGGCGCCGCGGCATGAGGCGCTTTGCTCTAACCGCCTTGCCGCCGCTTCTTTGGGCGGCGCCCGCCTTGGGGCAGGCCATGGACCCGAACATGCCGAACATGCCGAACATGCCGGGCATGCCGGACACGAAAAACATGCAGGGCATGTCGCATGGCGCGCACGCCCCGGCGCCGGCGAAGCCGAAGGCGGCGCACGCGGAGCACGCGGTTCCTCCGCCCCCCGAGCCGCCGGCTGCGATGGCCGGGATGGACATGTCGGGCCACGGCGACCCCGCCGGGAGCGTCCCCGCGCGGCCCCGCCTGCGCCCGCCGAGCCGCCGGTCCCCGACGCCCCGCCGCCCCCGCCGGCGCGGGACCATCTGGCGGACCGGTTCTACGATCCCGCCGCGATGGCGGCGTCGCGGCACATGATGCGGATGGAGATGGGCGGCCAGCGCTTCTCCAAGGTCATGCTGAACCTCGCCGAGCACCAGGCGGGCGCGCACGGCGGCGGCTACCGCTGGGAGGGGCAGGCCTGGTTCGGCGGCGATCTGAACCGCTTCGTGGTCCGGTCCGAGGGCGAGGGGGCCGCCAAGGAAGGCCTCCAGACCGGCGAGGTCCAGGCGCTCTATTCGCGGGCCGTCGGCCGCTACCTGGACCTGCAGGGCGGGGTGCGCCAGGACTTCGCCCCGCACGCCCGCACCTATCTGACCGTGGGCGCGCAGAGCCTCTTGCCCTACTGGTTCGACGTGGAAGGCGCGCTCTTCCTGTCCACCAAGGGCGAGCTCCTGGCTCGCGCGGAAGGAACCTACGACCTGCGCCTGTTGCAGCGGGTCGTGCTGCAGCCGCGCGTCGAGCTGAACTTCGCCGCCCAGGACACGCGTGAAACCCGGACTGGGTCGGGCGTGTCGAACGCCGAACTGGGCTTACGCCTGCGCTACGAGATCCGTCGCGAGTTCGCCCCCTACATTGGCGTGTCGTGGGATCGCCGCTTGGGCCGCACCGCCGACTATGTGCGAGCCGCCGGGGAGGACCCGGAGGCCACGACCTTCGTGGTGGGCCTGCGGGCCTGGTTCTGAGCGCCGGTCAGAAGACGGCCTCCAGGCCGGTCGCCAAGTCAGGGTCGCCGCGCTCCGACCTCCCGCCGCAGGACGGTGAGATGCGCCGGCGTCAGGCCGCTGCTTCGCGGCGCCCGTCCGACCGGGCCCCGCCGATCAGCCGATAGAAGGCGGGCATGGCCAGCAGCACCAGCGGTCCCTGGGCGAAGAGTCCGGCGATGATGGCGATGGCCAGCGGCCGCTCCATCGAGGCGCTGCCGCCCAGCGCCAAGGCGAGGGGCGCAAGCGCGAGGATCGCCGCCAGGGTGGTCATGGCGATCGGCCTTAGCCGGTTCACGCCCGCATCGACCAGGGCCTGCTCCGGACCGATCCCGGCGCGCAGCAGTTCTTCGTATTCGGTGAAGTAGAAGATGGCGACTTCGGTCGTGATGCCGAGGATCATGGTCGTCCCCATCAGGGCCATGATGTTCAGCTCGACCCCCGTCAGCAGAAGCCCGATGGCGACGAACGTCGCCGCCGCGATGGGCATCAGCAGGATGGAGAGGACGATCCGGAAGTTCTCATAGATCACCAGCAGCAGCACGAACACGGAGCCGACCGCGGCGGCGAACACCAGCGCCATGCCCTGGAACGCGGACGTCTGCTCGGCGTAGAGCCCGCCCATGCGGAAGGTCATGCCGGCGGGCAGGAAGCCGGGCCTGCCCACGACCCTCTGGACGTCCTGGGCGGCGGACCCGGTGTCGCGGCCCACGACGCGGGCGGTGATGGCGTCCATGCGGCGCATGTTCTCGCGAGCGATCTCCGCCTGGCCGCTCTGCACCTGAAGCGAGGCGATGCGCGACACCGGGAAGAGATGCCCGTCCGCGGTCGATTTGAGCATCATGGAGGCGATCTGTTCGATGCGCGCGCGGGCGGGGTCGGGGGTCCAGACCCTCAGGTCCACGAGGTAGCCGCCGGACTGCACCTGGGTCGCCACAGCGCCGGACAGGAGGCTCGAGATCTGCCGGCTGGCTTCGCTGGCGTCGATCCCCTCCAGCTTCGCCCGGATAGGGTCGAGCACGATATTCACGCCGTCTCCCGCGATGACGATCCCGCTCTTGACCTCGGTCACGCCCGGCACGCGGCCGATGGCGTCGGCCACCTTGGGCGCGGTGGCCTTCAGGAGCTGGGCGTTCTGGCTGAACAGCTTCACCTCGATCGGCTGCGGCACGGCGGTGAGATCGCCGATCAGGTCCTCCATCAGCTGCGCCGTCTCGACCTGAAGCCCGGGCGCGCTTGCCTGCACCTGGGTGCGGACGTCGTTCATGATCTCCTCGATCGGGCGCCGCACCTTGATGGGCTTGAGCCGGATGAAGAAGTCGCCGGTGTTGGCCTCGGTCAGCCCGCCGCCGAGCTGAACCCCGGTGCGCCGCGAATAGGTGTCGACGCCCGGCGTGCGCTGGATGATCGCCTCGACCTGGCGGACCAGCCGGTCCGTCTCGCGCAGCGACATGCCCGGCGGCGCGACGTAGTCGAGAATGAACCCGCCCTCGTCGATCTTCGGGATGAAGCCCGAGCCGACGTTGAACAGGCTGAACACGCCGAGCCCCAGCGCGGCGGCGACCACGACGACCGCGATCCAGGGACTGCGGACCGATCCGGCGAGCGCGCGGCGATAGCGGCTCAGCACCGGGCCGTCGGGGTTCAGCTCGGCGGAATGGGCGCGGCATTTCGCCAGCTGCTCGACGGCGACAGGGACGATCCACCACGCCACCAGGAAGGAGATCGTCAGCGACACCGCCATGGTGATTGAGAGCGCCTTGAAGAAGGCGCCCGTCACGCCGGTCAGGAAGGCGAGCGGCAGGAAGATCACGATGGTCGCGGCGGAGGAGCCGAACAGCGGGCGCATGAACTCCGACACGGCCTTGGCGACGCGTTCGCCGGTGGTCGCGCCGGCTGCGCCCTCCGCTGTCCGCTCGCTCAGCCGTCGGTCGATGTGCTCGATCATCACGATCGCATCGTCAATGATCAGGCCGATCGCCGCCGCCATTCCGCCCAGCGTCATGACGTTGAGGGTCTGGCCGATGAGCTTCAGGAAAAGGGCTGTCGCGGCGAGGACGGTGGGGACCGCCACGACCGCCGCGAGCGTCACCCTCCAATCGCGCAAGAACACGAGCAGCACGAGCGCGGCCAGCATCACCCCGATCACGATCGCATTGCGCAGCGCCGAGGCGGATTCGAGGATCAGGTCGCTCTGGATGTACCAGGCCTTGATCCGCACATCGCCCGGGGCCTGGGCCCGGGCCTTGGCGAAGGCCGCGCTGATGTCCCGCGTGATCTGGACCGTATTGCCGCCGAGCTGCTGGTAGACGTTGACCAGCACGGCGTCGCGGCCATCGGCCGTGACCCGGATCCACTGAGGCGCAGGCGCGGTCGTGACGTCGGCGAGGTCGCGCACGCGCACCAGCGTTCCGGCCTTGGCCTGCACCACCACGTCGCCGATCTGCTGCGGATCGAGCAGGCGCGAGTCGGTCAGGACCAGCAGCAGCTTGCCCCGGTCCTGCATCTTGCCCGCGGCGGTCAGCACATTGGCCCCGCTCACCGCGGCGGCGACGTCGTCGAGGGAGAGCCCATGCGCCCAGAGCTTGGCGGGATCGGCGAGGATCCGGTATTCGCCCGGCGCGCCGCCCTGGTTGGCGACCCTGGAGACGCCGTTCACAGTGGAGAGCAGGGGGGCGAGCGTGCGGTCCGCAAACCGCCGCAGCTCCACAGGGGTCGCCGTCGGCGAGGTCAAGCTGTAGGCCGCGACCGGGAACACCGTGGGATCCATCCGCCGCACCTCGACGACGACGCCCTTGGGCAGCGTCTGCTGCGCGCTCGCGACGGCGGACTGGACGCGCTGGAGGGCGAGGTTCATGTCGGAGCCCCACACGAAGTTCACCGACAGCTCCGCCGCCCCGCGGCTGGTGGTGGATCGCAGGTCCTGAACCCCCGGAATGGCGCGGACCGCCTGCTCGAGGGGGCGGGTGATCACCGCCTCCATCTGGTCGGGGGGGCGGTCTCCGGCGTCGATGCTGACGGCGATGCGCGGGAAGAAGACCGTCGGGAACAGGCTGACCGGGGTGAAAAAGGCCGCCCCGATCCCGCCTACGACCAGCAGGGCGATCAGGGTCAGGAGCGACCGCCGCCTTTTCAGCGCGAAGCTGGCGAGGTTCACCTGCCGCCGACCTTCACGGCCATGCCGTCCTGGAGCTCGTCGGCGCCCTGCACGGCCACGGCCTGGCCCGGCTGCACCGGCCCGGCGACCTCGATCTTGTCGCCATAGGTCTGGCCCGGGCGTATGAACACCCGGTGCGCCTTGCCGCCGAAGACCACGAACACGTGCGCTCCCGTCTCGTCGAAGACGACGGCGTCGCGCGGGACCACGAGGCCGGTATGCGACCCGGTGGCGACCTGCGCCTGGACCGCCGCCCCGACCGGCAGCGTCGATCCGCTGAGCGGAACCACCGCGTCATAGGTCTTGGTCGCAGGGTCCGCGGCGCGTCCGATCATGGCGATGCGGCCGGATATCGCCGCGCCCGCGGGCGCGCTGATGGGACGGAGCACGACCGCATCGCCGGGGCGCACGGCCGCGCTGCCGGGCTCCAGGCCCAGCTTCGCAACCATCCCGCTCGTGGCGGTCACGCTGACCAGCGGCGCGTCCTGCGCGACGTGATCGCCGGGCGAGACCGAAACCGCCGTCACCACGCCGTCCGTCGCCGCCGACAGGGTCTGCACCGCGCGTCCGCCGCCCTGCCTCTGCTGGGCCAAGAGCGCGGCCTGAGCATCGGCCACGGCCTTGCGGGCGGCGTTCAGCTGATCCGTGGCCGCCAGCCGCTCGTCGAATAGCCGCTGGGTTCGGGCGAGATCGGCCTTTGCGAAGGCGAGCGCGTCGACCGCCTGGCTGTAGGCCAACTCCGCCCCGGGCGCGTTGGCGATCTGCACGACCGGCTGGCCGGCCGCGATGGCCTGGCCGGGGCGCACGAGCACCTGCGTCACGATGAGCGCCCGCGGCGCCGCCACTATCCTGACGCCGGCGGGGTCGGCGGCGATCAGGCCATAGAGGCTGGCCACGTCGTCCAGCCGCTCGCGCGCGGCTTGGGCGACGGTGACGACGGCGGTCGGCGTTGCGTCGGCCTCATCGCCGGCCGCGGGCTTGCGGCCGACGGCGAGGTAGATCGTCCCCGCCGCCACAGCCAGCCCCAAAGCTGCGGCGATGAAGAGGGTTCTGCGGGTCATGGGGCCGGGCTCGAGGTCGTGGGAGGAAGGAACAGCGCCGTCTCCAGCTGGATGTCCGCGATCCGCGCCGCGAGCCGCTTGTCGTCCAGGTCCGCGCGCCTGGCGAGCACGTTCTGCGTCAGCGTGAGGTAGGTCTGGCTGTCGATGTCGCCCCGCTGGTAGGCCTTCAGGGCCGGTTCGACCAGCGCCTGTAGACGCGAGACGTCGGCGCCCAGCACGCTCGCCTGGCCCTGGGAGGCGGCCAGCTCGGCCTCGGCTGCGCGGACCTCAGCCTGGGTCTGATCGAGCCGGGCCTGATACTCCGCAAGAAGCTGGGCGCGGGTGGCGGTCTGGAGCCGCACCTCCGCAGCCTTGATCCCGAAGATGGGCAGGGCGAGCACGGCCGAGAGCCCCTGGGTCGTCGTGCCCGCCGGGTCCTTGGCATAGGCATAGGCGATGCTCGCGACCGGGAACTGTGCGATCACCGCCTGCCGCAGCTTGGCGTCCTGGGCGCGGTAGCCGGCCTGCAGCGCCAAGAGGTCCGGTCGCCGCTCAGGCAGCGACGCGAGCGCGCCCTCGATCGCCTGCGGTGCAAGCGGCGCTGGCGGCGGGCCCTCCACGAGCGGCAAGAGGACCCGGGGGTCGAGGTCCAGCAAGGCGTTCAGGTCGCGGCGCGCCTTGGCGGCGGCCTGCCTGGCGCTGGCGAGCTGGCTCTCCGCGTCCAGCTTGACCGCCAGGTCGGCGGCCGTGGTCTGCAGCGTCACGTCGCGGCGCTGCAGAGCCTGGCTGGAGCGCGCATAGCGCTCCGCAGCGGCGGCCAGGATGCGCTCCAGGTACGACGCGCGCATCTCGTCGGCGAGGGCGGTTTCGGCGAGCTGGCGCGCCTGCTGGGCGGTGGTCCACTCGGCCCACAGGATGTCGAGGTCCGCCTGGCGGGCGGTGAACCGCGCCGCGGACAGGCTGCTCGAGCGCGCCAGCAGCGCCGCCAGGTCCAGGCTCGGCGAGAGGCTGTAGGCCGTCTGGGTGTCGGGGCCGGACACGGGCTTGTCGACCCCCGCGGTGATCTGCGGCTCGGGCAGCAGCCCCGCGGCGAACACCTCCGCAGACCTGACGCCGAGCGCGGCGCGCCGGGCGCGAAGGTCGGGGCTGTTCAGCACCGCCAAAGCGGCGACCTCCAGCGGATCGAGTCCGTCGCGGGGGTCGATGGCGATGGATCGGAGGGGTGTGCCGCGCAACCGGGCGATGTCCACCTTCAGCTCCGCCGGGCTCGCGCGAAGGTCGGCCTGAGCGGGCAGGGGCAGGGGCCGATAGCTGGCGCAGGCGCAGAGCAGGCCCGCGCCGGCGACGATCGCGCCTATGGCCAAGGCGGGCCGGAACGGGACCGTGGGTCGGCAGGGCGCGGGGCCGATCGTCATCTCGGGTCCGGTGGGCGGCGGCCGCGGCGGCGATCGAGGCGGCGACGCAGCCTTAAGCGAGAGCAGATGGAGGCGAGCTGTCCTGCTCATTGGGAAATCCCAATCTCTCCAGGGAAGGTCACCCTAACCTCCAGGCCGGGATGGGCGTCCAGCAGCTGGATATCGGCCCCGTGCAGCTTGGCGACCGCCGCGGCGAGCGACAGCCCCAGGCCGCTGCCGGGCGTGGATCGGCTCCGTTCGAGGCGGTAGAACCGGTCGAACAGGCGCTCGCGCTCCGCCGGCGGGATCCCCGGACCGTTGTCGATGACCGCCAGGCTCCTCCCGGGCGATGGCGCGACCCGGACCCGGATGCGCGCCGTGGGACCGGCATGGCGCATGGCGTTCTCCACCAGGTTGACCAGCATCTGGGTGAGGAGCTCCGGGTCGCCGTCGACGGCGGGGCTCGCGCCGCTGGCCTCCAGGACGAGGGACTGGCCGGCGTCCTCGGCGGACGGGGCGAACGCCTCCACGACGGTCCGCGCCAGGGGGACCAGCTCGACGGGACGGAAGCCCGCCCGGCGCACGCCCGCCTGGATCTGCGCGATCCGCAGCAGGGCGGCGAAGGTGTCAAGGATGCCGTCCAGGTCGCCCAGCGCGCCGTCGATGGCCTCCTGCATCTTGGCGCGGGGAAGGCTGCGCGCCGCCTCCAGGCGCTGGCGCAATCGCGTCAGGGGCGTGCGCAGATCGTGGGCGATGTCGTCGGAAACCTGCTTCAGGCTCTGCACGAGCCCTGCGATCCGGTCCAGCATCCGGTTGATCGTCGCGGCAAGGCGGTCGAGGTCGTCGTCGGACGCCCGCGCCGGCACGCGCCGGTCGAGGTCGCCGTCGATGATGGCCTCGGCGGTGCCCGAGATCGCCGACAGCCGGCGGTGCACATCGCGGCTGAGGCCGAAGCCGCCCAGGAACCCGAGGACGACCACGCCGGCGAAGGCCCAGGTGAAGTTCTCAAGCACGGTCTGCTGGAGCGCTTCGCTGCGGTCGTCGTCGTCGCCCACGATCAGCCGGTCGCCGCTGGGAAGCGCTGTCGTCATGACCCGGACCGACTCCCCCTCGCCGGCGCGCTCCGGCAGGGGCAGGCTGGACCAGCCCAGCCGCGCGCCCCGCCCCGCCAGGCGGCCGGCGAGCGGCCGCCCTCGGCGGTCTCCAGCCCATAGTCGAGGGCGCCGGGGGTGCGATCGCGCTCCCGCACGGCCTGCAGCACGCCCTTCAGGCCTTCGGTCCTGAACTCCTGCGCCAGGGCGGCGGACTCCGCTTGGATCCGCGCGTCGAACTGCTGTCGCAGCGAGGCTCGCGTGGTGACCAGGGTGATCGTCCCCAATCCGACCACCGAGGCGGCGAAGGCGGCCGTATAGAGCGCAGCAAGGCGGAGCGCGGTGGAGCGGAACATTCAGTCCGGCTCGCGCAGGCAGTATCCGGCTCCGCGCACCGTGTGGATCAGCTCCTGGGCGTGCCCGCGGTCCACCTTGGAGCGCAGGCGGCTGATGTGGGTCTCCACGATGTTCGTCTTGGGGTCGAAGTGAAAGTCCCAAACGCCTTCGAGCAGCATGGTCTTGGTGACCACGCGGCCGGCGTGCCGCATCAGGTATTCCAGCAGCTGGAACTCCCGCGGCTGCAGCTCTATGCGCTCGCCGCCCCGGCTCACCGTGCGCCTGAGAAGGTCCATGTGCAGGTCGGCGACCTTCAACGTCGTTTTCAGCTCCTGCGTGGGCGGACGCCGGGACAGGGCGTTGATCCGGGCCAGAAGCTCCGCCGTGGCGAAGGGCTTGACGAGGTAATCGTCGCCCCCGGCCTCCAGCCCTTGCACGCGGTCGTCGATGCCGCCCAAGGCGGTCAGCAGCAGCACCGGCGTCTTCACGCCCGAGGCGCGGATCGTGCGCAGGATCGCCAGCCCGTCCATGCCGGGCAGCATCCGGTCCAGCACGATCACGTCGTAGGACTCCGCGGCGGCGAGCAGCAGGCCCTGCCGTCCGTCGGTGGCCAGGTCCACGGTGTGGCCGCCTTCCTTCACCGCCTGTTTCAGATAGGCGCCGCCGTCCTTGTCATCTTCGACGATCAGAAGCTTCATGGGCGAACCCTGCACCGGCGCAGCCCTGGCGGGAAGCAGGCGGCGCGGGTCCGCCCATGACCGGCGCCTACTTGCCCCGAGGCTCGGAGGCGGCCTCCTTCGCTTCGGCGGCGGCGCTTTCGCTCCCGTTCTCCAGGACCTTGCCCGACTTGGCGTCGACGCCGACCTCGTAGGTCTTGCCGCCGCTCTTGATGTCGAAGGAATAGCGCAGCCCGCTGCCGCCGCCTTCCTTCTCAAGCTCCTGGTCGGTGATCTCGCCCGGGCGAGCCTTCAGGGCGATGGCGCGCGCGGCGGCGAGGCTCACGCGAGCCTGGCGGGCGTACTGATGGCCGGCGAAGGCGGGGGACGTGGCGCTGGTCGCGGTCGGCGCAGGTTTCGCCGCGGCGGCTCCGGCGACGATGGACAGCGCCGCAGCGGCCGTGAGCGACAGGGTGGTCAGTTTCATGAGTGAACTCCGCGGACGTCCCCACGCCCTACCTATCGCACGCCGAACCTTCTTGCCGGATGGAGCCGAGGTTACCCATTCCCAATGCCGGCGCGGGCGTCGCGCGCCGCCACCGTTATGCAGGCGACCTCAGGGCGACCAGGACTGCGCCCGCCGCGATCAGGACGACCCCGAGCCAGTTGCGCGCCGAAAGCCGCTCCCCGAGGAAGGCGACGCCGAAGAGCGCCACCAGAACCACGCTCATCTTGTCGAGCGGCGCCACCCGCGCCGCCTCGCCGAGCTTCAGCGCCCGGTAATAGCAAAGCCAGGACGCGCCGGTGGCTAAACCGGACAGCGCCAGGAAGAGGTAGGTTTTGGGCGAGATCGTCGCCAAGGACTGGTACTCCCCCAGGGCGGCGAGCATGGCGGCCAGCACGCCCAGGATCACGACCGTCCGGATGAAGGTGGCGAAGTCGCTGTTGACGTTCTCGACGCCGATTTTTCCGAAGATGGCCGTGAGGGCGGCGAACACGGCCGACAGTATGGCCCAGGCCTGCCAAGGCGTCGCATCCATCGCATTCATCTGAACCTCATCGGGTCGATCGCACGCCCGGCGCACGCCGGGACGTCAGGCGCGAGTGTGAGCCGCCGTCGTCGCGACAATCAATCCGAATGTCGGGAAGGGTGGAGCCGCGGGCGAAGGCTCGCTCAGTCCGCCGCGATCCAGCGCACCGAGGCGCCGTGCGGATGGGTCCAGGCGAGCAGGCGGTCCTCGCCGCCGGGCCAGAGCGTCAGGCGCACCTGCATGTCCTCGGCCGGCGGGTCGGCCGTCTCCATGCGAAGCCAGGCGAAGGGTGCGCCGGGCGTCGCCTGCGCCCCGGCCCGCTTCAGGATCGCGCGGCAGGCCGCCTGAGTCTGCGCCGGCATATACTGCCACATCACCGAGTGGTGGACGACGCTGGCCATGCCGGGCCTGGGCTCGGCGTACGTCGCCAGCCAGTCGGCGGCATCCGCACGATCCACCCGCACCCCCTCCGCCCGGGCGAGCTCGATGGCCGCGCGCAGCCGCGCCAAGCGCGCGTCCTGGCCCGCCCACACGAAGGCTTGAAGCCTGAGCGCCTCGTCCTCGTCCGTGACGTCCACCGGCGCCTGGTCGCAGGCCGCGCGCTCCGCCACGTGGGCCGTCGGCAGGGGCAGGGGCGGGGGCGGGCCGCTCCACGCCGCGTCGAGCTGCACAGCCGCGCACCGATCGCCCCACCGGAAGGCGCCGAAGTCGTAGCCGTGGCGGTCCCAGAGCGTGTTCAGGCCCGCGCTCGCCCCGATCTCCAGAGTGCGGAGCGGCAGGCCTGTCTCCGCCGCGATCGTCAAGAACCCGCTCAGCAGGGCGCAGCAGCGGCGCACCTCGTTTGTCTGGGGCGGGGAGGCCATGAAGCGCCGGATCACGCCGGGGTTCGCCCGGGCGGCGGCGTCGAGCGCATCGGCCAGGGCCTGCGGCTCCGGCGGAGCGGCCTTGGCGGCGTAGATCGCGGCGAGCGTCGGATCGCTCCCCTTCAGCGCGAGGAAGTGGAAGCCGCCCAAAAGGCGGATGTGCACCGCCTCGGCGAAGAGGTCGCTGCGCCCCGCCGCGTTCCACGGCCTAAGCGCCTCGGCGATCGGTCCCGGGCGCTGCTCCGCCAGGACCTCGCAGGCGCGCAGCACCGCAGTGCTGAGGGGCGAGCCGTTCGTCTCGCAGAAGTGGGCCTGCACCTGCAGAGCGCTGCGCTGGGCGTCGGAGAGGGCGAGGGGGGCGGCGGCGGTCATGCGCCGGGTTCTCGCCTGCCGTGCGCGCTCTGCATAGCTTGAGACTTCCCGTCAACATCGGCGGCTCCGCCCCGGGGGCGACCACGACGCCCACAGCGCCCTCGACCCGGGGGCGCGGCTTGCCTAAATGGACGCGACCGCGGACAACCCCCTCACGCCCAGAGACACCGGAAGACCTGATGGCCGATTTCGCCGGCGACGCGCCCGACCCGCTGCTGACCATGACGCCCGACAAGCTCGTCTCCGTCCGCGAGGTCTTCGGCGTGGACAGCGACATGATGGTCCCGGCGTTCGGCGAGCGCGACCCGCATGTGCCGGACCTCGATACGGCGTATCGTTTCGATCCGCAGACGACGCTGGCCATCTGCGCCGGCTTCGCCCACGACCGGCGGGTGATGGTCCAGGGCTATCACGGCACCGGCAAGTCCACCCACATCGAGCAGGTCGCCGCGCGCCTGAACTGGCCGCTCGTGCGCGTGAACCTCGACAGCCACGTTTCGCGCATCGACCTGGTCGGCAAGGACGCCATCGTGCTGCGCGACGGCAAGCAGGTGACGGAGTTCCGCGAGGGCATGCTGCCCTGGGCGATCCAGCGGCCGATCGCGCTGGTCTTCGACGAGTACGACGCGGGCCGCCCGGACGTGATGTTCGTGATCCAGCGCGTGCTGGAGGCGCAGGGCCGACTGACCCTGCTCGACCAGAACCGCGTGATCCGGCCGAACCCGCACTTCCGCCTCTTCGCCACCACCAACACCATCGGCCTCGGCGACACGACGGGCCTCTATCACGGCACTCAGCAGATCAACCAAGGCCAGATGGACCGCTGGTCGATCGTGACGACGCTGAACTACCTGCCTCACGACGTGGAGGCCGAGATCGTGCTCTCCAAGTCGCCGGGCTATCACAACCCCGAGGGTCGGCGGATGATCGCCGCCATGGTCCGCGTGGCCGACATGACCCGCAACGCCTTCATGAACGGCGACATCTCCACGGTCATGAGCCCGCGCACCGTGATCACCTGGGCCCAGAACACCCAGATCTTCGGCGGGGACGTGGCCCTGGCGTTCCGGCTGACGTTCCTGAACAAGTGCGACGAGCTCGAGCGCCCGAGCGTGGCGGAGTTCTACCAGCGCGCCTTTGGGACCGACCTGCCTGAGAGCGCGGTGCGCGTGAAGGTGGCCTGAGCAACAATCCCAGCCCTCTCTGGTCTAGCCGGCCCAGGGTGCGGGCGAACGTCCCGCGTTGAGCGGCCCCCGCCCTTGTGTTGCCGATGAGCCACACCCACATCGCGGGTCTGCGACGCTCGTGCTCATCAGAGGCGGGCGAGGCTGATTTCCGCCTGACCAGGGGAGCCCATGAACATCGATCTCTACTCCGACCGCGCCAAATCCGCCGTCCAGGCCGCGCAGTCGCTGGCCTTGGCGCGTCGCCACCAGCAGTTCGCGCCCGAACATCTGCTCAAGGCCCTGCTCGAAGAGCGCGACGGCCTTGCGCGCACCCTGATCGCTAATGCCGGCGGTCGGCCCGAGCAGGCCGTCTCCGGCGCCGACGCGGCGCTCGACAAGATTCCGCAGGTGGAAGGCGGCTCGGGCCAGCTTTACCTCAAGCCCGACCTCGCCCGCGTGTTCGCGACCGCCGAGGCCGACGCCAAGAAGGCCGGCGACGCCTTTGTGACCACCGAGCGCCTGCTCACCGCCCTGGCCAAGGACGGGGGCGAGGCCGCGCGCGTGCTTAAGGAGGCGGGGGCTGCGCCCAAGGCGCTGGACGAGGCTGCGGCTGCGCTGCGCAAGGGCCGCACCGCCGATACGGCCTCGGCGGAGGAGGGTTATGACGCCCTGAAGCGCTACGCCCGCGACCTGACGCAGGCGGCGCGCGACCAGAAGCTCGACCCGGTGATCGGCCGCGACGAGGAGATCCGCCGCACCATCCAGGTCCTCTCCCGGCGGACCAAGAACAACCCCGTCCTCATCGGCGAGCCGGGCGTGGGCAAGACCGCCATCGTCGAGGGCCTGGCGCTCCGCATCGTCGAGGGCGACGTGCCGGAGAGCCTGAAGGGCAAGCGCCTGCTCGCGCTCGACATGGGCTCGCTGATCGCGGGCGCGAAGTACCGCGGCGAGTTCGAGGAGCGGCTGAAGGCGGTGCTGAACGAGGTCACCGCCGCGGAAGGCGGCATCGTGCTGTTCATCGACGAGATGCACACCCTGGTCGGCGCGGGAAAGACGGACGGCGCCATGGACGCCTCGAACCTGCTCAAGCCCGCCCTCGCCCGGGGCGAGCTGCACTGCGTGGGGGCCACGACGCTGGACGAGTACCGCAAGCACGTGGAGAAGGACGCCGCGCTCGCCCGTCGCTTCCAGCCGGTGTTCGTCAACGAGCCCACGGTGGAGGACACCATCTCGATCCTGCGGGGGCTCAAGGAGAAGTACGAGGTGCACCACGGGGTGCGCATTTCCGACTCCGCCATCGTGGCCGCCGCGACGCTGTCGCATCGCTACATCGCCGACCGCTTCCTGCCCGATAAGGCCATCGACCTGGTGGACGAGGCGGCCAGCCGCGTGCGCATGGCGGTGGACAGCAAGCCCGAGGCGCTGGACGAGATCGACCGGCGGCTGGTGCAGCTGAAGATCGAGCGCGAGGCCCTGAAGAAGGAGACCGACCCCGCCTCCCGGCAGCGCCTGGCCGACCTCGAGGAGGAAGTTTCAAAGCTCGAAGCGGAATCCGCCGAGATGACCGCGCGCTGGAAGGCGGAGAAGGACAAGCTCGGCTCCGCCGCCCAGGCCCGAGAGGCGCTGGACCGCCTGCGCGCCGAGCTCGCCCAGGCGCAGCGGCAGGGCGACCTGCAGCGTGCGTCCGAAATCCTCTACGGCCAGATCCCGGTGCTGGAGAAGCGCCTGGCCGAGGCCGAGGAGTCCGCCAAGTCCGCCATGACGCCCGAGGTCGTGGACGCTGAGCAGATCGCCGCGGTCGTCTCCCGCTGGACCGGCGTGCCGGTCGAGAAGATGCTGGAGGGCGAGCGCGAGAAGCTGCTGCAGATGGAAGCTCAGATCCGACGGCGCGTGGTCGGCCAGGACGAGGCGCTAAGCGCCGTCGCCGACGCCGTCCGCCGCGCCCGCGCCGGCCTGAAGGACCCCGGGCGTCCGATCGGCTCGTTCCTGTTCCTGGGTCCCACGGGCGTGGGCAAGACCGAGCTGACCAAGGCCCTCGCCGAGTTCCTGTTCGACGACGAGGGCGCCATCACCCGGCTGGACATGAGCGAATACATGGAGAAGCACTCGGTCAGCCGCATGATCGGGGCGCCTCCGGGCTATGTCGGTTACGATGAAGGCGGCGCGCTGACCGAGAGCGTGCGCCGCCGTCCCTATCAGGTCGTGCTCTTCGACGAGGTGGAGAAGGCGCACCCGGACGTCTTCAATGTGCTGCTGCAGGTGCTGGACGACGGTCGCCTGACCGACGGCCAGGGGCGGACGATCGACTTCCGCAACACGCTGATCATCATGACCTCCAACCTGGGCTCGGAGTATCTGGCGGGCCAGCTGGAGGGAGAGGACGTGGAGCAGGTCCGCCCGCAGGTGATGGACGTGGTGCGCCGTCACTTCCGGCCGGAGTTCCTGAACCGCATCGACGAGGTGATCCTTTTCAAGCGGCTCGGGCGGGCGCAGATGGACAGCATCGTGCGCATCCAGCTGGAGCGGGTGGAGAAGCTCCTGGCCGATCGTCGCATGGCCATCGCCGTGGATCCGTCCGCCCTGCACTGGCTTGGCGAGCGCGGCTACGACCCCGTCTATGGCGCACGTCCCTTAAAGCGCGTGATCCAGAAGGAGCTGGTCGACCCGATCGCGCGCAGGCTCCTCGCCGGCGACTTCGCCGACGGGGCGGTGATCGAGGTCTCCGCCGGTCAGAACGGTCTGCGCATCGACAAGGCCGCGGTGCACTAACCGCCGGTTCCGTCGCCCGCCCTGGCTACTTCCCGGCCAGGGCGGCCCTGATCGCGGCGTCCATGTCCGCGGGGGCGATCTCGCGGTCCTTGGGGTCCAGGCGCTTGTCGTTCACCAGCACCGTGGGCGTGGAGGTGACCTTGTCCGCGTCCAGCGCCTTCTGCATGCGGGCGTTGATGGCCTTTAGGTTCGCCGGGTCGTTGATGCAGGCGTCGACCTGCTTCTGGTCGAGCCCGGAGGCCGCGCCCACCTTGTAGAGCGTGGGCAGGACGTTGGAGCCGTCGTCCAGCGCGAACATCTCCCGTTGGGCGCGGAAGAGGTTCTCCACCGTGCTGAAGTAGCGGCTCTCGCCGGCGCAGCGCGCGATCATAAAGCCCGCCGCCGCGACCTCCTCGGGCGGGGTCAGGAACTCGCGGAAGACGTAGCGGACCTTGCCGGTGTCGATCCACCTCTTCTTCAGCTCGGGGAAGACCTCCGCGTCGAAGCGGGCGCAGTGCGGGCAGGTGACAGAGGCGTACTCGACGACCGTGACCTTCGCCCTGGGGCTGCCCATGACGTAGTCGGGGGCGGTGAAGGCGGCGGTGGCGGCGCCAGGCTTGGGCGCGGCGGGCTTGGGCTGGGCGCGCTTGGGCGCGGCTGCGATCAGGGCGAGGGCGGAGAAGGCGAGAGCCAAGGCGCGGCGAGGCGGCATCCGGACGGGTCTCCTCAGGTCGTGGCCTGGTGCACGATGCGACCGTTCACCAGCGTCATCAGCACCTGTCCCATGAGACGGCGCCCATCGAATGGCGAGTTCTTGGACTTCGAGATCAGCCGGTCCGCGTCGATCACCACCGGCGTGTCGAGGTCGCAGAGCACGAGGTCGGCGGGCGCGCCCGGGTGCAGCCGCCCTGACGGCAGGCCGAGCAGGCGCGCGGGGGACAGGGTCACGGCGCGGATCAGGTCGAGCAAGCGCGCGCGGCCCTCGTGATGCAGGGCGAGCAGCGCCGGCAGCAGCGTCTGCAGTCCGACCGCTCCGGGCGCGGCCTCTGCGAAGGGCAGGCGCTTGTCCTCGGCCGGGGCGGGCGTGTGGGCGGAGGTGATCACCTCGATGAGGCCGTCCGACACCGCATCGATCAGGGCCTGGCGGTCGTCCTCGGAGCGGAGCGGCGGGTCCAGGCGGTAGAAGGTGCGATAGTCGCCGATGTCGAGCTCGTTGAAGCTCAGATGGTTGATCGAGGCTGTGGCGGTCGCCCTCACGCCCCGCTCGCGCGCGCGCCTCAGCGCCTGCACCGCGTCGGCGGTCGTCAGCTGGTCCACGATCAGCCGCGCGCCGGTGAGCTCGGCCAAGGTCAGGTCGCGCTCCAGCAGGATCCGCTCCGCCGCTGCGGGTGCGGAGGGCAGGCCCATGCGCGCAGCGAACTCGCCCTCGGTGGCGCAGGCGCCGGCCGTCAGCCATGGGTCCGCCGGGCGGTGCGCGACCAGGGCGTCGAAGCCTCTCGCATAGCTCAGCACCCGCCGCAGCACCTTGGAGTCCACGATGGAGCGGTCGGCATCGCTGAAGTAGAGGGCGCCAGCCTCCGCCATCAGGCCGATCTCGGCGATCCGGGCGCCCTGGCAGCCCTTGGTCGCCGCCCCCGCCACATAGACCTGCACCAGCTCGATGTCGCGCGCCCGGCGCAGGATGAAATCGACCATCGCCGGCTCGTCGATGGCGGGGTCGGTGTCGGGCTGGAGCACGATGGAGGTGACCCCGCCCGCGGCCGCGGCGCGGCTGGCGGACTTCAGCGTCTCCTTGGGCTCCGCCCCCGGCTCGCCGGTCTTCACCCGCAGGTCCACCAGGCCGGGGATCAGCAGCGCGCCCGAGCAGTCGACCACGCGCACCTCGCCGGACAGGGCCGGCAGGTCTGGCCGGCGCTGGACGTCGGCGATCACGCCCTCGGCCACCACCAGCGAGCCGGGGCCGTCGTAGCCGCTCTCCGGATCGACCAGGCGCGCGTTCACGAAGGCGAAGGGCGGGTTGGGCCGGGTCACGCCGCGGCCTCTCGACGGTGGGACAGCGCGGCCAGCACCGCCATGCGCACCGCCACGCCCATCTCCACCTGGTCCTGGATCAGGCTGATCCTGGGGTCGTCGGCGACGCCGGACTCGATCTCCACGCCGCGGTTCATCGGCCCGGGGTGCATAACGCGCACGTGCGGGGCCGCGGCGGCCAGCTTCTCCGCGTCCAGGCCGTAGAAGCGGAAATACTCCCGCGTGGAGGGGACGAAGGCCCCATCCATGCGCTCCAGCTGCAGGCGCAGCATCATGACCGCGTCCGCGCCCGCGATGCCCTTGCGCAGATCGTGGTGCACCTCCGCGCCCCAGCGCTCCACGCCCGCGGGCATCAGGGTCGGCGGCCCGACCAGGCGCACGCGGGCGCCTAGCAGCTGCAGCAGGCCCACGTTGGAGCGCGCCACCCGGCTGTGCAGGACGTCGCCGCAGATCGCGACCTTCAGCCCCTCGACGCGGCCGTAGGCGCGCCTGAGGCTCAGGGCGTCGAGCAGGGCCTGGGTCGGGTGCTCGTGCCATCCGTCGCCGGCGTTGACCACGCTGCAGCCGACCTTCTGGGACAGGAGCGCCGCCGCGCCCGACGCTGCGTGCCGCACGATCAGGAGGTCCGGCCGCATGGCGTTCAGCGTCATGGCCGTGTCGATCAGGGTCTCGCCCTTGGCCATCGAGGAGGTGCGGGGCGACATGTTCATGGTGTCCGCACCCAGCCTCTTACCCGCCAGCTCGAAGCTCAGCTGGGTGCGGGTGGAGTTCTCGAAGAAGAGGTTCACCATCGTGCGGCCGCGGAGCAGGGTCGTCTTCTTCTCCGGCGCGCGGCTCAGGGCGACGAAGGCGTCGGCGAGGTCGAGCAACGCCTCCGACTCGGGCCGGCTCAGGCCCGCGACGCCCAGGAAATGGCGGCTCGACAGTCCGAAGAGGCGCGACCGGATCGCGCCCTCGATATCCCCCGCCTCGTCCATGCGGCGGAGCTTATGGGGCGCCCGGATCACCGGCTCAAGGGGCCGGAGAGCAGGGCGGGGGCCGCTGGCGCGCGCCCCGACCCGAGGGCCTCGGACTCACCCGAAGAGGTCGAGCTGGCTCTTCGGCGGGGACGGCGCGCAAAAGAGGTCCAGGCGCTGGCGCACGGAGGCGCGGTTCAGCCCCAGCCGCGCGGTCGCCACCGTAAAGCGGCGCCGGATCAGCTCCGCCACGGGACCCAGGCCCGTCATGCGCGAGCCCCACTGCGCGTCGTACTTGCGCCCGCCGCGCATCTGACGCACCAGGGACAGCACGCGCCGGGCCCGGTCCGGGACCTGGGTCTCGAGCCACTCGGCGAAGAGGTCCTTGATCTCGAGCGGCAGCCTCAGCACCACGAACATGGCCTCGCTCGCCCCGGCCTCGGCCGCGCGCTCCAGCACGGCCTCCAGCTCGTGGTCGTTCAGCCCCGGGATCACCGGCGCGAAGCCCACGCCCACCGGCACGCCCGCGTCGGCGAGCTGGCGCATGGCCCACAGCCGCCGCTCCGGCGTCGCGGCTCGGGGCTCCATGGCCCGGGCGAGCTTGCGGTCCAGCGTCGTCACCGAGACGAAGGCCTTGGCGAGGCCCCGCTCCGCCATCCGCCCCAGGATATCGACGTCGCGCGCGACCAGGGCCGATTTGGTGATCACGCTGACCGGGTGGTTGAAGCGGTCCAGGACCTCAAGCACCTGCCGCGTGATGCGAAGCCGCCGCTCGATCGGCTGGTAGGGGTCGGTGTTGCCGCCGATGTGCACGCGGTCGACCTTGTAGCCGGGCTTGGACAGCTCCTTTTCGAGCAGCTGGGCGGCGTCGGGCTTGAAGAAGAGCCGGCTCTCGAAATCGAGCCCCGGCGAGAGCCCCATGTAGGCGTGGGCGGGGCGCGCATAGCAGTAGATGCAGCCGTGCTCGCAGCCCCGGTACGGATTGATCGAGCGGTCGAAACCCACGTCGGGACTGTCGTTGCGGGTCAGGATCGTGCGCGCGCGCTCCGCGGTCAGCACGGTGCGGAGCGGCCTGGGCGCCTCGTCCCGCTCCGTCCAGCCGTCGTCGAATGCCTCGCGCGCCAGAGGTTCGTAGCGCCCTGACGCGTTGGAGCGGGCGCCGCGCCCGCGGACGTGCGGCTGAAGCTGCGACATGCCCCGACCCTAGCTCGCCGCTCGGAACAAAACAAGAACTTCGTGCGCAAGAAAATGGTCCGGAGCGTCGCCGCCCCGGACCTCGTGTCGCTCGCTCAGCCCGGGAGGCTCAGCGGACGGCCTGCATGGTCTCGACCATCGCCGTGGCGCGCTCGTTCAACGGGCGCAGCGTGTCTTTCATCGCCGAGGCGACGGTTTCCGACGCGCGGTTCAGCTCGGCGATATAGGCCTCCATCGCCGACTTGGCGAAGCTGGTCTGCAGCTCGATCACTTCCTGCAGGCTGCGGGCGGTGGACAAGGCCTTGGCCGCGGCGACCTGGTCGTCGACGGTCTTCTTGGAGTAGGCCATCGCCTGGGCGCCAAGCGCTTCGGCGCCCTTGGTGGCGGCGGTCACGGACGCCACGACGGCTTCCAGGTTACGCTTGCCGTGGGCGTTCAGGTCGTTGAGCGCGCTGAGCGAACGGTCCACGCCGTCCTTGAAGGACTGGTGGGTGGCTTGGGCAAGCTGCTCTGCGGTGGTCTTCAGGGTTTCGGCGCTGTTTTCCATGTCGCGTCTCCAAAGGTCATAGGGCGCATCCGCGGAAGCGGGCCGCGGACGCGCGAAGGGGAGGGTGAACCCGGGCGGGGCCCCCTCTTGTCGCCGAAAACCGACTCGGGGTCAAGAATTTTTGTGCACTGCACAATTGTTCGCTGGGCGGGATTGCTGCGCCGCACAACGGTCGATCCGCCGCGCCGGCTGTTTCGTGAACACGCGTTGTTTACCTTGGATAAACAGCGGCGTTCGATCATAAAGGGCTGAGGCGGCGCTGTCGCGCCGGCCGCGTGAACGACGGACGCAGTCATGATCCCCCCTGCCCGCCGGGTTTTGTCGTCGCTGGCCTTTTGCGTTGCAGCCGCCGCGGCCGCCCTAGGCGGGCTCAGCGCCGCGCCCGCGACCGCCCTGGCCCAGGGGCAGTTCGACCATCCGAAGTATGCGGCCATCGTGGTGGACGCCAGCTCGGGCGAGGTGCTCTACGCACTGCGCGCCGACCAGCCGCGCTACCCCGCCTCGATCACCAAGGTCATGACCATGTACCTGACCTTCGAGGCGCTCGCGACCGGGCGGCTGCGGCTGGACGAGCCGGTGACGGTCTCCCGCTGGGCGGCGAGCCAGATCCCGTCCAAGACGCTGCTGCGCCCGGGCGACACCCTGAGCGTGGACGAGGCGATCCGGGCGGTCGCGATCCACTCCGCCAACGACATCGCCGTCGCCCTGGCTGAGCGCCTGGCCGGCAGCGAGGCCCGCTTCGCCCAGCTCATGACCCTGCGCGCGCAGGAGCTCGGGATGAACCAGACCCGGTTCATCAACGCCAACGGCGTGCCCACGCCCCACGGTCAGAACGTCTCGAGCGCGCGCGACATCGCCATCCTGTGCCGGGCGGTGATGCGCGACTACCCGCAGTACTACAGCTACTTCAGCCAGAAGAGCATGAACCTGCGCGGGCAGGAGATGATGAACCATAACCGGCTGCTCCTGAAGATGCCGGGCGTGGACGGGCTGAAGACGGGCTTCACCAATGCCGCGGGGTTCAACCTGGCGGCCTCGGCGGTACGCGACGGACGCCGGCTGATCACCGTGGTGCTGGGCGGCACCTCGACCTTCGCCCGCGACGACAATGTGGAGACCCTGCTGACCGCCGGCTTCGACGTGCTCAAGAAGCGCAGCCTGGGCGTCCAGACCACCATCGCCGCCAACATCGCCGAGCCTGACGAATCGGGTGCGATCATCCACCCGGCCGTGGAGCAGGGCTCGGGCGACCAGTCGGGCCTGCGCATCGTGATGGGCGAGCCCCCGCGCCTGCAGGCCGTGGATCACCCCGCGCCGATGGCGGCCGTGCCGATCCGCACCGCCATGGCTCAGCCGCCCGCGCCGGCCCGCGAGCCTGCGCGGGAAAAGCCCGCGCGCAGGAAGGACCCGGAGAACTTCGTGATCCAGGTCGGCGCCTATCGCAGCCGCGAAGACGCCAAGGCGCAACTCGTCCGTCTGGAGCGGCGCTTCGCCTCGGTGGTGGGCGATACGGACCGGATCGTCGAGGCCGCCGGCCGCCATGCCTTCCGCGCCCGCTTCAAGGGCTTCAGCCAGGCGGAAGCCAAGACCGCCTGCCGCACGCTGTCCGCTCACGGCGAGCGCTGCATGATCGTCGGCCGGGGCTGACGTCCGCGGCGCGGCGGAGCGGGGGGCTCAGCCCCGGCGGGATTCGCGGCGGGCGCGCTGCTCGGCCTTGACCTGGGCCTTGCGCTCCTTGCGGGCGAGGCGGGCCTTTTCGCGGGCCTGCTCCTCGGAGTTCATCTTGGCGGCGAGCGCGGCGCGTTCGGCCTCGATCTTGGCCTGGATCGCGTCGGCCTTCTCCTGCATCCGCTGGCGGCGCAGCTCCGCCAGCCGCGCCTGCCGCTCCGCCTCGCGGTTGGGCGGCTCCGCCGCGGTCACCATCGGCTTGGGCTTGAACTTGGCGAGCAGGGCCTTCTTGGCCGCCTGCTGGGAGGCGAGGCGTTCGGCGAAACCGGTCTTCAGCGGATCTTTCATGAGTCCTTGCGTGACGGCGACGGGCGCGCCCGTCCGAGGCTGGCGTTGAAAGCGAAAGCAGGGATCGCGGCCATATAGGATGCAAAGGCCGCCCCGCGAACCCCGAAAGCGCGCGAGGCCGACGTGGTTTCGGCCGGGCGTCTCACCCGGCGTCGCGGAAGTAGGGCTCCACGGGGCCTTGCAGCTTCAGCGTCAACGGCTTGCCCTGGCGGTCCACGCCCTTGCCGGCCGCGACCCGCACCCAGCCCTCGCTGACGCAGTACTCCTCGACGTTGGTCTTCTCCGCGCCCTTGAAGCGGATGCCGATGCCCCGGGCCAGCAGGTCGGCGTCGTAGAAGGGGCTGTCCGGATCGACGGACAGGCGGTCAGGCGGGGTCTCGCTCATGGCGGCGGGCTTTAGCCGAGCCCGCCCCCTGGCGGCAAGCGAGGGCCGTGACGCCAGCGCCGCGCGCCTCTAGGATCGCGGGCCTCGCGCCCGCGGACGTGGCGGAATGGTAGACGCAGCGGACTTAAAATCCGCTTTGCCTGGCAAGTGCGGGTTCGAGTCCCGCCGTCCGCACCAGGCCTGGCGTGGGGCTCAGGGCTGCGGGGGCGGGGCGGCGTCCGCGCTGCGGCCCACGAAGCGGAGCCGGGGCAGGCGCTCCTTGAAGGCGTTCCCGAGGAACAGCTGCGGCTCGGACGGCGGGTGCGCGCCGGTCAGGACCTCGCGCCGCACGACGCAGGTCTGGGCCGCACGGCCGAGCTCGAAGACGTCGCGAGCGTCTGGCAGCTGCGACAGGAGGCAGTCATCGAAGTAGGGATAGCGGTCCGTCTGGCCGCAGCCGAACGAGGTCCGGTCCGCCGACGCCGCGGTCAGGATCAGGCGGTCGGCCGCCTTCATGCCGCCCTCTAGGAAGACCCCCGAATAGCAGGCCGAGACGATCGCCACCGTGGGCCGCCCCGGACAGGCCTGGTCCAGCATGCGGGCGAGGCGCTCGGGCGTCAGTAGGTCGATACCGGCCACCGCGCCCAGCTGGCTTCCGTGCGAGGTGATGTAGAACAGGCACCCGCCCGGCGCGCCCTTGGCCGCGCGGTCCAGCGCCGCGATCAGGTTGGGCACGTCGGTGCGCGGCAAATGCTCCGCCCGGGCCGTCGCCTCGTGAGCGGTGAGCTGGACCATGTGGGCGGGGCTGAAGCCGGCGGCCGCAAGCGCCTTGGCGAGGTCGCGCCGCGCGTTGTCAAAGCCCTGGCTCTCGCCAGCGCCGCCGCTCAGCCGGTCGTCGCCGGCGGCCAGCACCACCGCCCAGTCCGCAAAGGGCGAGCCGCGCGCGCCGTGCGTCGGGGCGGGGGCGGCCGGATGCGGATGGGGCGGCGGTGCGCTGCACGCGGGGGCGGCGGCGAGCGCGAGCAGCCCGACCAGCGCCAGCGCCAGCCTGCGCAGGCTCATTTCGCGAAGGCCTTGAACGGCGTGGGCATGGCGGTGGCCGTCGCCTTGGCCAGGAGGACGCGCTCGGCGTCATAGAGCTCGCCTTCGGTGAAGGCGATGGTGCGACCCCACTTCACGACCCGGCCGACGCAGAACAGCCGGCCGGGCTTGGCGGGGCGCAGGAACTGCGTCTTCATCTCCAGCGTCGGCATGACATGGGTCATGCCCGAGACCACCAGCCCGGCCACGCTCATGGTGTCGTCCAGCATGGCGCACAGAAAGCCGCCCTGGATCTGGCGCATCGGGTTGCAAAAGCTGGGCAGGGCCTCGAACGCGGCCTCGACCTCCTTGGCGGCCTGGTCGATGCGCACCATGGCGAAGCCAAGCGTGGCGGAGCCCGGCGGCGGGTTGCGGCTGTTCTGGAAGCGCGCCAGCAGCTCGGCGTCGGTGAAGCGGGCCGGTTCGGCCTCTGCGACCTCGCTCATTTCTTCCGGAACTGGTCGAGCGAAACGATTTTGGGGCCGTCGTCGTCGCCGCTCGGCGGCCGCTCCTCGTGCGTCTCCGCCGGACGCTCGCGCACGCGGGTCTTGGGCTTGGACGCCGGCTCGGGCAGGGCGGTGACGGGCGCGGGCGGCCCGAGCTCAGCGGGGGTGTCGTCCTCCGCCTCGAACTGCAGCAGAAACTGGACGCTGGGGTCGTAGAACCGCGTCACCGCCGCGTAGGGCACCGACAGGCGCTTGGGCTGGCCGCCGAATTTGAGCGTCACCTGGAAGAAGGTCTCGCCGGGCGCAAGGTCCCAGAACTGGTGCTGCAGGACGATGGTCATCTCGTCCGGATACTTCTCGGTCAGCTCCGCCGGGACCGACACCCCCGCCGCCTGGGTCTTGAAGCTGAGGTAGAGGTGATGCTGCCCCGGCAGGCCGCCCGGCTCCGCAGCGCGGCGCAAGGCGAGTTTGATCACGCCGCGCAGGGCCTCCTGGGCCATGCGGTCGTAGTGCATCAGGTCCTGCTCGTTACGCTCGCCGGGCATCCGGTCCTCTGGAGGCGAAAATCACTTCGGGTCACGCGGGGGAGAAGGCGCTCGCGCAGCCTATACCAAAGCCCGCGCGGCTGTCGCGAGGCCATGTGGCGATCCCCGCGTCCAAGCCCGCCGTTAACCTCGATCTAAGGCCGCGGGGTTCAGGAATGGGCGCGATGCGCGCCCTGCGATCCGTCCTCAGCTGCACCCTCTCGGCCAGCCTCGTGCTGGGCGCCCCCGCGCCTGCTCAGGCCGCGGGGCCGGCCGCCCGGGCTGAGGTCGCGCGCGCGGAAATCCGCATCGGCCAGGCTGATCGCTTCACCCGGCTGGAGCTGGCCGGCCTCGCGCCGAAGGTGAGCCGCCAGGGCGCCGACATTGTGCTGGCCTATCCGGGCGCGGCCCTGCCCGACGTGGCGCGGCTGAAGATCACCCCCCCGCGATTCCTGAAGGGCGCCGATGTCGAGCGCAGGGCCGGCCTCGCCTTGGTGCGCCTGCACCTGGCGGAGGGCGCCGACGCCCGCATGGGGCGGGACGACGGCGTGACCTGGATCGCGCTCGGCCCCGCGAGCCCGGCGGCGGGCGCGCCCGCGCCTCAGGACCAGACGCCGCAGCCTAGCGCCGACCCTGCGCCGCCGGGCGGAGTCGTGCGGCTGGAGCCAGCGCTGGAGGGGCGCGTGCTGTCCCTGCGCTTCGCCTGGCGTGCGCCGCTGGGCGCGGCGGTCTTCCGGCGCGGCGAGGCGGTCTGGGTCGTGTTCGACGCCCCCGCCAAGCTCGACGTCTCGGGCGCCCCGCGCGGCCTGCCCCAACTCGGAAAGGCGATGGCGGTCCAAGGCGGCGACTACAGCGCCGTGCGCCTGACCGTGCCCGCGACCCAGGGCGTTTTCGCCCGCCAGGACGGCGCGGCCTGGACGGTGCTGATCGGCCCCGCCGCCGAGGCGCCGCCCGCGCCCATCAAGCTCAATCGCGACGAGACGGCCGGTCTCGCCCAGCTGACCGCGCAGGTCGCAGGCGCGACGGGGGTCTTCTGGCTGGCCGATCCGGCGGTGGGCGACCAGGTCGCCGTCGTGACCGCGCGGGGCCCGGCCAAAGGCATGCCCGCCCCCCGCACCCTGGTGGAGGCCGAGCTGCTGGCCTCCGCCCAGGGCCTCGCCGTCCGGCCCGCCGTCGACGACCTGCAGATCCACGCCTCCACCGACGTCGTCCGCATCGGCCGGCCAAGGGGGCTGGCCCTGTCCGCCGGCTCCGCCGAGGCGCGGCGGATTTCTGCGCCTGTGGGCCTGCCCCAGCCCGCCGCCATGCCGGGGCTGATCGACACCCAGGGCTGGGCCAGAACCGGGGAGGGCGGCTTCCTGCCGCGCCTGCGCGAGCTTCAGGACGCCGCCGCCGGGGAGGCCGGCCAGGGCAGGGGCGCAGGGGTGCAGGCGCGGATGGCGCTAGCGCGGTTCCTGGTCGGGTCGGAGCTCGGCTTCGAGGCCATCGGCGTCCTGAACGGCCTCGCCAAGGCGCAGCCCGCCCTGCTGGGCGACCCGGAGTTTCGAGGCCTGCGCGGCGCCGCCAAGGCGATGTGCCGGCGGTGGAAGGACGCCCAGGCCGACTTCTCCGCCCCCGCGGTGGCCGAGGATCCCGCCTCCGCCCTCTGGCGGGGCTATGTCGCCGAGCGGGTTGGCGACTGGGCCGGCGCGCGCCAGGGCTTCTCGGCCGGTCGCTCGGCCCTGTCCCAGTTCGCGCCCAAGTGGCGCGCGCGCTTCGCCCGGGCGGACGCCGAGGCCGCCCTGGCCCAGAACGACCTCGGGGCCGCGCGCTCGGACCTTCTCATCGCTGCGGCCGAGAAGCTCGATCCGGAGGAGAGCCTCGCCCTCGACCTGCTCCGGGCGCGCCTGTTCGAGGCGCAGGGGCAGGCCGGCCCTGCGCTCGCCCTCTATGACCGCGTGGCCCAGAGCCCGCACGGCGCGCTTGCTGCGCCGGCCCTGCTCCACGCCACCCAGATACGCATGGCCCAAGGCCGCTTGCCCCCCGCCCAGGCGCTCGCGACGCTGGACAGCCTGCGCTTTCGCTGGCGCGGCGACGCCACCGAGCTTGAGACCATCCGGGCGCTCGGGCGCATCTACCTGGCGCAGGGTCGCTATCGCGAGGCGCTCAGCGCGCTCCGCTCCGCCGGCAAGCGCCTGCCCGACCTTCCCGCCGCGCTGGGGCTGCAGAACGACCTCACGACCGCCTTCCGCAGCCTCTTTCTCGAGGGGCAGGCCGACGGGCTCCAGCCGATCCAGGCGCTGGCCCTGTTCTACGACTTCAAGGAGCTGACCCCGATCGGCGCCGACGGCGACGAGATGGTGCGCCGCCTGGTCAAGCGCCTGGTGGACGTGGACCTGCTGGACCAGGCCGCCGAGCTGCTCAAATACCAGGTCGACAACCGGCTGGAGGGCGTCGCCAAGGCGACCGTCGCCACCGATCTGGCCATGATCGATGTGATGAACCGCCAGCCTGAGGCGGCGCTCGATGCGATCAACAGCTCGCGCACGACGCTCCTGCCCGCGGCGCTGAACGTCCGCCGACGGGTCCTTGAGGCGCGAGCCCTGATGATGCTGGGCCGTTTCGACCACGCGGCGGAGCTCTTGGGCGCCGACAGGTCCCCGGAGGTGCTGGACGCCCGCGCCGAGATCGCCTGGAGCGGGCGGGCGTGGGCCCAGGCCGGCCAGCTGCTCGAGGCCGAGCTCGCGTCCCGTCCGGACGGGGCTGGGCCGCTGAGCGGGGAGGACCAGATCCGCCTGCTCCGCGCCGCGACCGCCTATAGCCTCGCCCATGACGACAAGGCGCTCGCGCGGCTCCGCGCCCGCTATGGCCAGCTGGCCGAGACCGCGGCGCAGGCGCCGGCGCTCCGCGTGGCGCTGAGCGGCCAGGAGACCACGCCCGTCGCCGCCGCCGACTTCACCCGCGCCGCCTCCGACAGCGTGGTCTTCGCCGGGTGGGTGCAGGAGATGAAGCGGCGCTTCCTGGCCGCTGCGAGCGCGCCGGCCCTGCCCGCCGCGGCGTCCCTGCCCGCCGCCAAGCGAGGCTGAGCGCTTAGGCCAGGAAGCCGCCGTCGATGCTGATCGCCGCGCCCGTGACCATGGCGGCCTCCGGGCTGGCGAGATAGGCGACGAGCGCTGCGATCTCTTCGGCCCGCGCGTAGCGCTGGATCGCCATGGTGGACTTCAGCAGGTCGGCGAACGGCCCGCTCTCCGGGTTCATGTCGGTGTCCACTGGGCCTGGCTGCACGTCGTTGACGGTGATTCCCCGCGGGCCGAGATCGCGCGCCAGCCCGCGCGTCAACGCCTGCACCGCCGCCTTGCTGGCCGCATAGACCGCCCCGCCCGGCATCGGGACGCGGTCCGCGTTGACGCTGCCGATCTGGATGATGCGTCCGCCCTCGCCCATGTGCTTGGCCGCCGCCAGGCTGGCCGCATAAAGGCCCCGCACATTGACCGCGAAGGTCGCGTCGTAGGCGGCGAGGGGATCGCCGTCGACGGGCGCCATGATGAACACGCCCGCGTTGTTGACCAGGATATCGAGTCGTCCGAACTCGGCGGCGGCCCGGTCCACCGCGGCCTGGACGGCCTGGCCGTCCGCTGCGTCCGCCTGGATGGCCAAGCCTTTGCGGCCCTCAGCCTTGATGTCGGCCACGACCGCCTGGGCGGGAGATTGTCCCCGCACGTAGGTGATGGCGACGTCCGCGCCCTCTGCGGCCAGCCGCTTGGCGACGGCGGCCCCGATGCCCCGGCTACCGCCTGTGACCAACGCCGCCTTGCCCTGAAGTCTCGCCATCTTCGCCTCCCGTGCGCGCCGGCCTGTCCGGCGTCGAACAGTAGCTAATGCGGGTGCAGTAGCGGCGCCAGAGCGGGGCGGCGCCAAGTGTCCTGAGGCGTGTCGCAGCGGCGCTCCGCGTCAGTTCGAAAACAGGAAGTGCATCACGTCCCCGTCCTTGACGACATAGCTCTTCCCCTCGGCCCGGAGCTTGCCGGCCTCCCGCGCCCGCGCTTCGCCGCCGAGCGCGACATAGTCGTCGTAGGCCACGGTCTCGGCCCGGATGAAGCCCTTTTCGAAATCGGAATGGATCACGCCCGCGGCCTGGGGCGCAGTGGCCCCCACGGGAATGGTCCAGGCCCGGCTCTCCTTGGGTCCTGCGGTGAAATAGGTCTGCAAGCCCAGGAGGCTGTAGGCGTCACGGATGAGGCGGTTGAGGCCGGGCTCCTTCAGCCCGAGCGTCTGCAAGAACTCGGCGCGCTCGGCGGGATCGAGCATGGCGATCTCGCTCTCGATCTTGGCGGAGATCACCACCGCCTTGGCCCCGTCGCGGGCGGCGCGGGCCGCGACCTTGGCGGAAAGCGCGTTGCCCTCAGACGCTGAGCCCTCGTCGACGTTGCAGACATAGAGCGCGGGCATGGCCGTCAGGAGCTGCAGCATGCGCCAGGCCTTCTCGTCGTCCTTGGCGACCCTGGGCGCCGCGGCGCGCGCGGGCCGGCCGGCGTTCAGCTCGTCCAGCGCCAGGCGCACCAGCTCCAGCGTCTTGGCCGCCTCCTTGTCGCCCCCCTTGGCGCGTTTCTCCACGTTGACGACCCGCTTCTCCAGGCTCTCCAGGTCGGCCAGCATCAGCTCGGTCTCGATGATGTCGAGGTCGGCCAGCGGGTCGATCCGGCCTTCCACGTGCGTGATGTCGCCGTCCTCGAAGCAGCGCGCCACGAAGGCCACGGCGTCGCAGTCGCGGATGTTGGCCAGGAACTGGTTGCCGAGCCCCTCGCCCTTGGACGCGCCCCGCACCAGCCCCGCCACATCGACGAAGTTGATCCGCGCCGGAACGATCTCCTTGGAGCCCGCGATCTGGGCGAGCTTCTCCAGCCGCGGCTCGGGCACGGCCACGTCGCCCACGTTCGGCTCGATGGTGCAAAAGGGATAGTTCGCGGCCTGGGCGGCGGCGGTCTGCGTCAGGGCGTTGAACAGGGTGGACTTGCCGACGTTCGGCAGGCCCACGATGGCGACTTTCAGGGCCATAGGGTCTTTCGGGACGGAGAGGGCGCAGGATCAGGCGCGGGGCCTAGCACGTCTTCGACCCGATGGCGAAACCGGGTCGCACCCGCACGCGGTCTCAGCCCGTGCCTCGCGGGACTCCCCGTCGGAGGGCCTCCGCAGCGGCCGGCTCAAACAGGCGCGGCAGGCTCAGGCGTAGGCGTAGGGGCCGCCGCGCTCCAGGGCGCGCCGGTAGGCGGGGCGGGCGTGGATGCGCTCCAGGAACGCCGCGACGTGCGGCCCGGGCGCAGCGCCCGCGCGGCTGGCGGCCGCCTCAAGCGGAAAGCTCATCATGACGTCGGCGGCGGTGAAGGCGGCGCCGGCGAACCAGTCCGACTTGGCGAGCTCGCTTTCCCAGTAGTCGGCGTGCAGCTTGATCTGCGGGTCGATGAAGCCCTGCTCGGCCTGGCGGCTCACGCCCCGCACCAGGGGCCGCATCAGCGCGGGCGCCCGCTGGGGCATGGTGGAGAACACCAGCTTCAGGAGCAGCGGCGTCATCGCCGAGCCCTCGGCGTAGTGCAGCCAGTAGACGTAGCGAAGGCGTTCGGTCGAGCCCTCGGGCGGGATCAGGCGGCCGCCCCCGTGGCGGGAGATCAGATACTCCACGATCGCCCCGGTCTCCGCGACGGTGACGCCGTCCTCGGTGATGACCGGCGACTTGCCCAGGGGGTGGATCGCCTTCAGCTCCGGCGGAGCCAGCATGGTCTGCTTGTTCCGCTCGTAGCGCTTGACCTCGTAGGCGAGCCCGAGCTCTTCGAGCAGCCACAGCACGCGCTGCGAGCGCGAGTTCTCCAGGTGGTGCACGACGATCATGGCGGGTCCTTCGGTTGCGCGGCCTAGAGCTTAACCGTCTGAGCCCATACCGCCAGCCCGAAGCAGGTCAGGCCGCGAGCGCCGCGCCTTCCCGACGCACGCGCCAGAACCGGAGGGTGCGCAGCGCCGCCTCCCGCGAGAGCTCGGCGTAGAGCCTGCCGTACTCCTCCGCCTTGCCCATGGCCGAGCCGGGGTCGAGCAGCAGCACCGCCAGGGTCAGGAAGAGCGCGCGGTCGAAGTTGGCCGCCTTGCAGATCACGGCCAGGGCGTCGAGGTCCTTGCGCTCGATGATCCGCCGGGCGGTGGGGAAGTCGATGTCGGCGGCATCGGCCAGCGCCAGCAGGAACTCGGTCCGCTCGCCGTGGCGCACCATGGCGACGAGCTGCGGCGGGCCCAGGCCGCCGCTGGCCTTCAGGGCGCGCACGCGGGCCTCCGCCCGGGCGTAGTCGGGGGGCAGGGCGCCGTCCTGGATGGCCAGGCGCGCGCGTCCGGATCGCAGCGCGGCCTCCAGCAGGGCGGGGTCGAGCTCGGCGTTGCGCGCCAGGATGCGGTCGCGCAGCCGCCGCTCCACCACGAAATACATCTCGTTCAAGAGGTCGGGGGGCAGGCTCTGGCGCTGCACGACGGCGGCGTGCAGCTCGGGGTTGGCCAGGGCGCGATCGACGGCGGCCTCCGACGCCCGGCGGGACAGGGGCGCGGACGGGTTCTCCAGCAGGCGCTTCAGGGTCGCGTCATCGCCCCGGTCCACCACCGCGTCGGTCACCCGCTCGGTCAGGTCGGCGCGAACGGTCAGGGCCAGCAGGTGCGCCGGGCCGCGGGTCTCGGCAACCTCGACCAGGTCCGTCTCGCTGAGCGCCGGAGAGCGAGCGAGCACGGGCACGGCGACCGCCTCGGCCTCGTCGCGGGCCAGGCTGCGGATGAGACGGGGCGGAGGGACTGCGACGGCGGCCATGCGCTCGGACAGCTCCGCGCGGACGGCCGTCTCCATGTCGCGGGCGAGCTGTTCCAGCACGTCGTCGAAGAGGCCGAGCTCGGCCGGGCTGCGAGGCGCGTCCTCGCTCATGAAGAAGGCGTCGGTCAGCTCGCGCAGCAACTCACGGCGGCGGGCGCTGGAGGGCTCCTGCGCGAGGGCGATCAGCTCGGCGAGGCGGGCGGCCATGGCGGGACCTCAGGGCTGGCCGGCGGAGGCGGCCGCGGCGCGCGCGCGCGCGGCGGCGGGGCCGGATCCGGCGACGACCTCGGGCCCGGCGGGCTCGCTCGCCCCGGCCGAGAGGTCGGCGGTCGCGCCGAAGAAGGTCGGCGGGATCGGGACCGGGTCGGGCTGCAGACCGAACTCGCGGTGGACGGAATAGAGCCGCGGGCGCTCGCCGCTCGCCTGGGCGGGATCGGGCCCTGAGGCCGGCGCAGGCCCTGAGGCCGGCGCAGGCCCGGCGAGGGGCGTCCCGGCCAGGGCGAGGCTATCGGAAGGCTGCGCCGGCGGCTGGGCGCCGGGCAAAGGCTGGGCGGAGAGACGGAGCGGGCGGGGCGGCCCGGCCTCCTGCAGCCGACCGGCGCGAGGCAGGGCCTCCTGCGGGGCCGATCGCTTGCCTGGCCACTCGAGCCGCCTCAGTCCCGCGGCCTCGGCGCTTCTGGGCGCAGGCGAAGCGGCAGCCCCGCCGTAACGATCCTGCGCCCCGGCCGCGAGCGGCCCGGCCCACAGCACCGCGGGCAGGAGCACCAGGGGCAGGAGGCGCAGAGCTCGCATAGCGCCAGCGTGGCGGCGGCCGCTTAAATTGCGCCTAACGCCCCCGCCACCGCCGCAGGATGCGTTGTTCCGCCGCACCTAAGCCGGCGTAGAGGGCCACGCCCAGCAAGGCGAGCGCCAGGACCGCGGCGAACATCTCGGCGGTCCTCAGCCGATGGCTGGCCTCCAGGATGCGCCAGGCCAGACCCTGGGCGCCGCCGGAGCCTGCGACGAACTCGGCCACGACCGCGCCGATCAGGGCCAGCCCGCCCGCGACCTTCAGGCCCTCCAGCAGATAAGGCGTCGCCGCGGGCAGGCGCAGGCGGACCAGCCGCTGCAGGCGCGTGGCCCGGTAAAGGTCGAACAGGCGCTCCAGGTCCGGGTCCGCCGCCTTCAACCCCGTCAGCGCGCCGGAGAACAGCGGGAAGAAGGCCACCACCGTGGCCAGGATCACGATGGCCCGGTCCGGGTGATCCAGGCCCGTCCAGATCACCACCAGCGGCGCGATGGCGACCACGGGCGTCACCTGCACCGTCGCCGCAACGGGCGCGAGCGCACGCTCGAGCGTCGGGCTGAGGGCGGCGAGCAGCGCCAGGCTCCAAGCCACCACGACCGCGGCCGCCAGCGCCTGCAGCGCCATGACCAGGGTGTTCCATGCGGAGGCGAAAAGGTCGGGCCCCTGCTCCAGCAGGGCGCTCCAGATCGCCGACGGCGGCGGCAGGATGTAGCGGGGCACGTCCAACGCACGGCACGCCCCCTCCCAGGCCAGGAGCAGGACGGCGATGAGCGCCAGGGGCGCGAGGAGGCCGAGGGCGCGCTGCACGCTTTCAACCTAGGCTGCGCCGGGGTTGCGCGAAAGGGCGCGCTCAGCCCCGCCAGTCGCCGAGCTGCGCCTGCCAGAGCGTCAGGGCGGCGATGGCCGCCGTGTCGGCCCGCAGGATGCGCGGGCCAAGGCTCGCGGGCGTCACGAACGGCGCGGCGCGCAGGCGGTCTCGCTCGGCGGGGTCGAAGCCGCCCTCCGGCCCGATCAGCACCGCCCACCGCTCGGCCGCACGCCCTGCGAGCGCCTCCAGCGCCGGGCGCGCCTCCCCGCCCTCGTCGCAGAAGAGCAGGGCGCGTCCCGGGTCCCAGCCGTCCAGCAGGGCGTCCAGGCGCAGGGGCGGCAGGATTTCCGGCACGTCGAGGCGACCCGTCTGCTCGGCGGCCTCCGTCGCGATGGCGCTCAGGCGCGCGACGTTGGCGTGATCGCCTTGGGTGCGGCGGGTGAGCACCAGGCGCACGCGGCGGCAGCCGAGCTCGGCGGCTTTCTCCACGATGGTCTCCAGCCGGGCGCGCTTGACGAGGGCGATGCACAGCTCGAGGTCGGGCGGCGTCGCCTGGGGCCGGACCTGGGCCTTCAGCTCCAGCACGCAGCCGCGTTTGCCGACCTCCGCCACCCGCGCCCGCCACTCGCCGTCGCGTCCGTTGAACAGCAGCAGGTCCGCGCCCTGCGCCAGACGCATGACGCCAAGCAGGTAGTGCGACTGGTCGGGGGAGGGGGCGACGCGCCCGCCCGTGGCGAGGTCCGCATCGACATGGAGCCGGATCATCCCTCGCTGATCGCGTGCGGCGAGGGCCGACGCAAGCGGGGTCAGGCCGCAGCCTGCTCCTGGGCGGCGCGGGACAGGCCCGTCTGACGCTCCACGTCGGCGGAAAGGGCGTCGAGGAACTCGATCACCGCCTCTTCGAAGTCCCGGCCTTCCAGGTGCGCGAAGGCCTCCGGCAGGCGGCGGTCGGCGAAGGCCTGGATCACGCCGGGATGGATATAGCTCGCCCGGCACACCGTCGGCGTGTTGCCGAGAAGCCCCGCGGTAGCCTTCACGCAGGTCGAGACCAGCCGCTTCAGCTGCGCCTCAGTCTCCGCGGGCGGCTGCATGGCCAGCGCCTTGGCGGCCGAGACCGTGCCCGCCCAGGTGCGGAAGTCCTTGGCGGAGACGTCCTCGCCCATGGCCTCGTGGATGTAGCGGTTCACGTCGGCGGACTCGATCGGATGCCGCGTCCCGTCCTGGTCGACGTACTGGAAGAGCCGCTGCCCGCGCAGCTCCTGCACCTGCTTCAGGATGCGGGCCAGCCGGCGGTCTCGGAAGCTGGTCTTGTGGTCCTTGCCGCTCTTGCCCCGGAACTCGAACACCACGCCCGCGCCCTCGATGTCGACGTGTCGCTTGCGCAGGGTGGTCAGGCCGAAGCTCTTGTTCTTCGCGGCGTATTCGTCGTTGCCGACGCGGATCAGGGTGAGCTCGAGCAGGCGCACCACGGCGGCCAGCACCTTCTCGCGGGGCAGGCCAGGACGCCTGAGGTCGTGCTCGACCCGCTCGCGCAGGCGCGGCAGGGCGCGGCCGAAGGCGGCCATGCGGGCGAATTTGCTTTCGTCGCGGATCGCGCGCCAGCGGTCGTGATAGCGGTACTGCTTGCGGCCCTTCTCGTCGCGTCCGGTCGCCTGGACGTGGCTGTCGGGGTCGGCGCTGATCCAGACGTCCGTGTAGGCGGGGGGGATGGCGAGGCGGCGGATGCGGTCCAGCACGCTCGGATCACGCACCGTGGCGCCGTCCGGCCCCTTGTAGGTGAACCCCTTGCCCGCGCGGATGCGCCGGATGCCCGGGTCGCCTTCGTGCGCATAGGTGAGGCCCACGGCGGAGGCGATCTCGACGTTGCACAGCTCGCCGTCCAGGGCCATGCGCCTGCGCTCCGGAGTCTGCGGGACGACGCTAGCAATCCGCTGGGCGCAGCGGGGTTCCCGGCGGGAGCCCGGCTGGAGCGGCCGCCCGCCTTGCGGTAGAAGACCGCCATGTCGCACGACCAGCCGCCGCACGACGATGACCCCAAGGACGGGCGAGCGGGCCTGGACGCCGACTGGGCCGAGGCCGCCGAGCAGCGGGTCCTGGACGCCGCCCTGGCGCTGGCGCCGGAGACGGGCTGGAACATGCGGCTGGTCGAGAAGGCCTGCGCCCGCGCCGGGGTGCGGGCGGGCTACGCCAGGCTGCTGCTCCCGCACGGGCCGCGCGATCTCGCCGCGCTTCTGTCGCGCAGGCACGATGCAGCGGCGCTGAAGGCGCTGAGTGCGACCGACGCCAGTGCGCTCAAGGTGCGCGAGCGGATCAAGGCGGCGGTCGAGGCGCGGATCGAAGCCGCCGTCGCCGACGAGCCGGCCTTGAAGCGCGCCCTGGCCTTCCTGGCTCTGCCCCTGAACCTTGGTCTCGCCGCCCGCCTGGGCTGGGAGAGCGCCGACACGCTCTGGCGCTGGGCGGGGGACACGGCGACGGATGAGAACCACTATTCCAAGCGGGCGATCCTGGCGGGCATCTTGGCCACGACGCTGGCGGTGCGCCTGGCGCGAGGGCGCGAGGCGGCGTCCCGGCACCTGGACTGGCGCATCGGACAGGTGATGAGCTTCGAGAAGTGGAAGGCGGGGCTGAAGCCCTCCGCCTGGATGACGGACGCGGCCAAGCGCCTGGGCGAACTGCGCTACGGCGCGGCGGAGCGGATGCGCGAGCACCTGGAGGCCGCGCACCGGCGGCACCAGGCTGCCACGGGGGCCTCTCCGCCCCCCGGGGCGCCCGAGCCGCCGGCCGGCTGAACCGTCGCAGGAGGTCCGCCGGCGGCCTTAGGCCTTCACGAACGGCAGGCTGGTCGTGGGCTTGCCGGTGAGCACGAGGAGCGCATTGGCCACCGCGGGGATCACCACCGGCGTGCCGGGCTCGCCCACCCCGGTCGGGTGGTTGGCCGAAGGCACGATGTAGGTCTCCACCTGCGGAGCCTCGTTGATGCGCAGCACGCGGTAGCCGTCGAAGTTGGTTTGCTCCACCACGCCGTCCTTCAGGGTGATCGCGCCGTAAAGCGCGGAGGACAGGCCATAGCAGACGCCGCCCTCCATCTGGGCCGCGACCTGGTCGGGCATGACCGCAAAGCCGCAGTCGATGGCCGCCACCACCCGCCGCACCTTGGGTTCCCCGTCGCTGAGGCTGACCTCCGCCACATTGGCGACCACCGAGCCGAAGCTCTCATGCACGGCCACGCCCCGCGCCCAGCCGGTCTCGAGCGGTTGGCCCCAGCCCGCCTTCTCCGCGGCTAGGTTCAGCACCGCCAGGTGCCGGTCCGCGCCCGCGCGCCTGTAGAGCTCGCGGCGATACTCGACGGGGTCGATCTTGGCCCGCGCGGCCAGCTGGTCGATGGTGTGCTCCATGGCCAGGGCGGTGTGGGTCGCGCCCACCGAGCGCCACCACAGGGTCGTGACCGGGCTCACGGGCGTGGCGACCGCGGCGTCCACCAGCGGCGTGGCCTTCAGATAGGGCGAGCCCTTCACGCCCTCGACCTGCGTCTCGTCCAGGTCGCCTCGCATCAGGGGCGTGCCCTTCATGAAGGACTGCACCACGATCCGGTGCCGCCAGGCGGCGGGATAGCCGTCCGCGCCGGTCTTCACCTTGATCGCGTGGTGCGCCATGGGACGATAGCGCCCGCCGGTCATGTCGTCCTCGCGCGTCCAGACCAGCTTCACCGGCCGGCCGTGGCCGACGTGCTTGGCGATCTGAACCGCCTCGATCGCATAGTCGGACGCAGGATTGGCGCGCCGGCCGAACGAGCCGCCGGCGTAGAGCGTCTCGATCTCGATCGCGCCCGGCAGGCTGCTCACCGCCAGGGCCGCATTGATCTGGTCCAGCGTCTGCACCTGGCTGCCGAAGGTCAGCTTGCAGCGGTTGCCGTCCACCTGGGCCACGCAGTTCATCGGCTCCATGGTGGCGTGGGCGAGATAGGGAAAGTCGTAGGCGAACTCCGCCGCGTCGTGGACCGTGACCGCGCCCTTGTCGGTGTTGGCCCCTGAGAACGCGTTCTCGATCCCGCTTGATTTGTCGCCCGCAGCGCCCTTGCTCTCGAAGGCCTGCCATTTGGTGTCGCCGGCCTTGGCCATGGCCCGATAGGCGGCCAGCATCTCGTCGCTGGAGCGCTTCTCGGCGTTGGCGTCGTCCCACTCGACCTTCAGCGCGTCCCGGCCCTTGCGCGCCGCATGGACCCCGGTCGCGACCACCGCCACGCCGCTCGGGATGGCGAAGACGTCGACCACGCCCTTGACCTTCCTGGCCGCGGTCGCGTCGAAGCGCTTCACCTTGCCGCCGAAGCGGGGCGAATGGGCGACCACCGCCGTCAGCATGTCCGGCAGGTAGACGTCCTGGGTGTAGCGGGCCTGGCCGGTGGACTTGGCCAGGCTGTCCTTGCGCCGAAGCTGGGCGGACCCGACCAGGGTGTAGGTTTTGGGATCGCGCAGCGTCGGCTTCTCGGGCGGCTTCAGCTTGGCGGCGGCGGGCAGCAGCTCGGCGAAGCGCGCCGACTTGCCCGAGCCCGCGTGGGTCACCACGCCGTCCTTCACGGCGATCTCGCCCGGCGCGACCTTCCACTGCTCCGCGGCGGCCTGGACGAACATCGCTCGGGCCCCCGCGCCGGCCTGGCGCAGCTGGTCCCAGGAGTTGTTGATCGCCGTCGAGCCGCCGGTGCCCTGCACGCCCATCAGCGTGTTGGCGTAGACCTTGGCGTTGGCGGGGGCGAAGGCGACCTTCACCTGGTCCCAGGCCGCGCCGAGCTCTTCGGCCACGATGGCGGCGAGGCCGTTGGAGGCGCCCTGGCCGAACTCGATGTGCTTGGAGACGACCGTGACCCCGCCTTGAGGGTCGATCTCGATGAAGGGGCCGAAGGCGCTCTCGACGCTCTTCGCGCCGATGGACATCACCCCGGCCATGCCGGCGGGGGAGCAGCCCACCGCCAGGCCGCCCGCGGCGGTGGCTGCGGCGGCGACGATCAGCTCCCGGCGGGATGCGCCCTCGCCGGCGGCCTCGGGGTCACGGTGCAGGGCGTACATGGTCGGGTCCCCCGGCTCAGGCCGCGGCCGTCGCGGGCGCCTGGCCCGAGGCGTCCTTGATGGCGGCGCGGATGCGCTGATAGGCGCCGCAGCGGCAGATGTTGCCGGTCATGGCGCTGTCGATGGCGGCGTCGTCAGGCTTTGGCGTCTGGGCCAGGAGCGCCGCCGCCGACATGATCTGCCCCGACTGGCAGTAGCCGCACTGAGGCACGTCGTGCTTGACCCAGGCCGCCTGCAGCGGGTGGGTCCCGCCCAGGCCCTCGATGGTGGTGATCTTGCCAGCGCCGACGCTGGAGACCGGCGTCTGGCAGGACCGCACCGGCTGGCCGTCCAGGTGCACGGTGCAGGCGCCGCACTGGGCGATGCCGCAGCCGTACTTGGTCCCGGTCAGGTGCAGTTCGTCGCGCAGCACCCAGAGCAGCGGGGTGTCGGGCTCGGAGGCGACGTCGTAGCTCTTGCCGTTGATCGAAAGCTGCATCGGCGGCCCTCCCATGAGCGCTGACTGGCGAACGCCGCTCAGATCATAGGCCATGCCGCCGAAAGGCCAAGCCGCTCATGATCGCGACTGAAGGGGCAGGCGAAGGCCGGGGCGCGCCCGCGCGCGCCCGGCTCCGACGCCTCCCTCACGCTTTCTGCTTGCTCAGAACCGATAGCCCAGGGTCACGCCCACCTCGCGCCGGTCCGCGCCGGTGACCAGCGGGGCGGGCACATAGTAGTTGACCGCGTCGTAGAAGCGGACCGCCGCCACCGGCGTATCGTCGTCGAACACGTTGTCGGCGAAGACCTGCAGCCGCCAGCGGTCGTTGGACAGGGTGGCGCGCAGGTCGACCACGGCCTTGTCGCCGAAATAGGCCATATTATCGGCGCGGACATAGCTCTTGGACTGGTACGACACATCCGCCCGGGTCTCGAGCTCGAAGCCCGAGCCGACGCTCATCGTGTAGCGCGGCGTGATGACGAACTTGTGGTCCGGAACATAGGGGATGTGCTTGCCGTCGAAGTTGATCGGCGGCAGGCCGACCAGGGCGACGTAACCCTGCAGCAGGTCGTCGCGGAACTTCTTGTAGCGGGCGTGGGTATAGGCATAGTTGCCGCTGATCGAGAAGTTGGGCGTGAGGCGCCACACGGCCTCGAGCTCCAGGCCGTAAATCCGCGCCTGGCCGGTGTTGCAGACGTAGGTGCGGTTGGTCGACGACGCCGTGCCAGGCTCAGTGCAGGCGACCTGCTGGTCCGTCCAGTCGGTGTAGTACACGTCGCCGTTCAGCAGCAAGCTGCGATCGAGGAACCGGTTCTTGGAGCCCAGCTCATAGTTCCAGCTCTTCTCCGGCATGTAGGTCCGCTCGGCCAGGGTGATATTGGTCGCGCTGTTGAAGCCGCCCGACTTCTCACCGCGGGCCACGGACGCATAGAGTGTGTGGTCGCGCGAGGGCTTGTAGTCGACAATCAGGCGCGGCGTCCAGAAGTCGAAGTTCAGCTCCGGCAGGTTGAAGGTCTGACCGGCCGTGGCGACCGATCCGTCCCCGTTGAAGACGAAGCAGCTCGCCTGGCTGGCGTTCGCGGCGCTGGCGCAGGCCGGATTGTTCGGCGCCTGGGTATAGGTGTCGCGCTCCGTCTCGTGGCGCAGTTCGCCGGTGATCGTCAGGGTGTCGAGCAGCTTGTACGACAGCGATCCGAACTGCGAGAAGGCCTTGGTCTCGGTGATGGTCCGCGGGAAGCCATAGAAGGCGGCCTTGGTCCCGTCGTACGGATAGGCGGCGCTGAAGCTCAGCGAAAGCGAGTTAGTCCTGTTGTAATAGTAGTTGGCGCCGAGCAGCCACTGCAGCGGGCCCGAGCGGTTGGACGAAACGCGCAGCTCCTGGCTCATGTCGAGGAAGGACTCGTCCGCCGAGGACAGGCCGAAGTTGGACGCGCCGTTCGGGATCGCCGGGGCGAACGGGTAGCCGAAGCTCGGGCAGGCGTTCCCGGGCACCGGCTTGGCGTTGGCTCCGCCGGGCGGCAGGCCGTCGCAGACCGTGTTGTCGGCGTCGAACTGGTAGACATCGGTGCGGTGCGCATAGGCCGAGATCGACTCGATGGTGATCGCGTCCAAGTCCCAACGCAGGTCCAGACTGGTGCGCAGGTTGTCGACCTGCTGACCGTACTTGTTCAGCTCATAGCCGGACCGCTTGGTGTTCACGAGGATGCCGTTCTTCGGGATCGAAGGGACTTCGCCCACGAAGAGGATGTTGCGCGTCGCGCCCGCAAACAGCGGCCCTACGGAGCTGCCGGGCGCCACGGCGGGATAGGCGTTGGTGCGGATCAGGTTCGACGGCGGCTGGCCGGAGTCCTCGTGGCTGCCGGACACGCGCAGCGTCGCCAGGACGTTGCCGACCGGTTGCCATTCCAGCGTCAGCTGGCCGCCGCGGACTTCGGTGAAGTCCACCTTTCCGCCGTCGATGGCGCTCTTGTACCAGCCGTCGAAGTGGCGGTCATAGGCGCCCACCCGGAAGCGCAGCGTGTCGGTGATCGGCCCTTCCACGCTGACGATGCCCTTGTAGAGCCCGTGCTCGCCCACGGTGCCCTCGGCATAGCCGCCAAAGGTCTTGCTGGGCCGCTTGGTGATGTAGTTGATCGCGCCGGCGAAGGTGTTGCGGCCGTAGAGCGCGGACTGCGGGCCCTTGACCACCTCGACGCGCTCCAGGTCGTTCAGCTCCAGGTCCACGCCGGCCTTGCCGCTGAGATAGACGCCGTCGAGGAAGACGCCCACGTTCAGCTGGCCGAAGGTCTGGGCGGCGCCGCGGATGATCGGCAGCTGGTTCTGGGCGCCGAACAGGGGCGTGTACACCAGGCCGGGGGTCAGCTTGCCAAGGTCGGCCAGGCGCTCAATCTTGGCGCTCTTGATCTCCTGGGCCGGGAAGGCGTCGATGGCGACGGGCGCCTGCTGCAGCGTCTCGGTGCGCTTGCGGGCGGTGACCACGACCTCCCCGACCTGGGCGCCGGACGCCGATGCGGTGTTCGCGGCGCGGGCTCCGGTCTGCGCCTGCGCGGCCTGGGCCGCCGCCAGAGCTGCGAGCGCGACGGAAGCGGCGAAAAGGGCGCGACCGGTGCGCGCAGTCGAGTGGCCCATCACGTCATCCCCCTTGTGTGATCGTCACGATCTGGACGAAAGATATAACAATATGTCATTTCAGATTGGGCGATCTGTCAATCGCGACCAATGCGCCCCGGGCTGGGGCGGTGTGAGAATCGACTGGGAAAGGCCTCGCGTCGGCGCGGCGAGACAAGGGGGCGAGCATGAAGACGGCGATGTGGGCAGGCGCGGCGATCGCCATGGTCCTGGGCGGGGCGGCGCAGGCGCGCCAGCTCGACCTGACGAAGGGGGAAGACGCTCTCGCGGCCAGCCGCAAGGTGCAATGCTCGACCCGCGACGGGGTGGCGGTGGTCTATGCCTGGACCGGGAGAGTCTATTCGCGCGTTCCCGGCGAGCCGGACCGCCACCTCTTCGATGTGCAGGGCATGAACATCCGCCAGTGCGGGACCGTGAACGATCCCAAACGCGGTTTCGGCTATCGCATGGTCTCGCGGGAGCTGATGTTCTACCTCGACCCCAAGACCGGCGAGGTGATGAAGAGCTGGACCAACCCCTGGACCGGCAGGACGGTCGAGGTGATTCCGGTCGTCAACGACCCCGTCAACATGCGCCCGGCCTTCGCCACCAGCTTGGAGGGCAAGCCCTTCGACCTGGGCGCCCGGATCGAGCACGGGCGGGTGTTCCTGAACACAGAGGTTCCGCTCTTCTACCGCAATCCCCTCGGGGGCGACTACCAGGACTACGTCGGCAATCAGTACCACGCCATGGAGATCTTCGACACGACGCTGGACGCCTCCGACCTGCTGGACGCCTCGCGCAGCGAGGCCCGGCCGGTCATCGCCTGGGTGCGCATCTCCGAATGGCTGCCCTGGATGCAGATGGGCGGGCGGCCGGGCAACCTGATCTTCAACGCGACGGGCCAGACCGTGGCGGGGATCGAGGGGCTCTCGCCGTTGCTGAGACGCGAGATCGAGACCGAATACCCTGCCTGGAAGAGCCCGCCGCCGCTGGACGACGCGCGCCCGAACGAGACCAGCTGGACCTACTTCAAGAAGCGGATCGACGCCCAGCGCGCCGCCGCCCCGCCGCCCGCCGCCCGGTGATCGCGGCCCGCTCGTCGCGCGTCGCTTGCCGGTCGTTTCGCGAGAAATGATATAAGAGTATACCATTCAGTTCGGCGGCTGGCGCAGTCCCCTCGCCCGCCGCCTGGGAGTCCGGATGCCCGAGCCCGCCACCCTGGTGGAAAAGATCCTCGCCCGTGCGGCGGGGCGGGCGCGCGTGCGGCCGGGCGAGCTGATCACGGTGAAGGTCGACCTGGCCTACGCTCACGACTCCTCCGGGCCCAGGCGCTGGCGCCCCATGCTGGAGGCGCTCGGGACCGGGCTCTGGGATCCGGAGAAGGTCGTGCTGGTCAGCGACCACTATGTGCCCGCCGTGGACGCGGAGAGCGCCGAGATCCTGAAGGGCGTGCGCGCCTTCGTCCGCGACTATGGCGTGGGTCGCTTCTTCGACATGGAGGGGATCGGGCACCTGGTGCTGCCCGACCACGGCCTGATCCAGCCCGGCATGGTGATCGCGGGCGGGGACAGCCATACGCCGATGGCCGGCGCCTTCGGGACCTATGCCGCGGGCTACGGCGCCACCGACATGGCGGCGATCGCGGCCACGGGCGAGACCTGGCTCGCGGCGCCGCGCACCCTCCGCGTGGAGCTCGAGGGCGAGCTGCAGCCGGGCGTGGCGGCCAAAGACGTGATGCTGAGCCTGTGCAAGCGGCTCGGCCTGGACAACGCTTTCGCAGCGGTGGAGTACGCCGGCTCTGTGGTGGCGCGCATGTCGATGCCCGAGCGCATGGTGCTCTGTAACATGGCCGCGGAGCTCGGGGCGGAGAGCGGCGTGGTCGCGCCTGACGCGGTGACCTTCGCCTATCTCGCCGAGCGCGGCCGGCCCGTGGCGGACGAGGCGGCGGCCCTCGCCCTGGCGTCGGACCCGGGGGCTGAGTTCGCCGCGGTCCATCGCATCGACGTCAGCCGGCTTGCGCCCCAGATCGCCGCGCCGCACGCGCCGTCCAACACCGACGACGTCTCCGCCTTCGAAGGCGTCGTCATCGACCAGGCCTATATCGGCGCCTGCGTGGGCGCGAAGATCGAGGATCTGCGCATGGCCGCCGAGGTGTTGCGGGGCCGCCGCGTGGCGCCCGGCGTGCGCCTGCTGGTCGCCCCGGCCTCCACCCGCACGACGGAGCTGGCGAGCCGCGAGGGGGTGCTGACCACCCTGCTGGCGGCCGGCGCGCACCTGTTGCCTTCCGGCTGCGGCGCCTGCGCGGGCTATGGCGCAGGCGTGCTGGCGCCGGGCGAGGTGTGCATCTCCTCCACCAACCGCAACTTCCGCGGGCGCATGGGGGCGGCGGACGCCCAGGTCTACCTCGGCTCGCCCTATGCGGTCGCCGCCGCGGCGGCGGCGGGGCGGATCGTGGATCCGCGCGCGTATCTCAGCGCGGGGAGGGCGGCGGCATGAGCGAGCCTGCCCAGGGCGGCCGCGCCTTCGTCTTCGGCGACGATATCGATACCGACCTGCTCGCCCCCGGCGCCTACATGAAGTCGTCTCCCGACGAGCTGGCGTCCCACTGCCTGGAGGCGCTCGACCCGGACTTCGCCCGCACCGTGCGCCCGGGCGACGTGGTCGTGGGCGGGCGGAACTTCGGCCTCGGCTCCTCGCGGGAGCAGGCGGCGGTTTCGCTGGTCCGCCTGGGCGTCTCGGCGGTGCTGGCGGCGTCCTTCGCGCGCATCTTCTGGCGCAACGCCATGAACCTCGGCCTGCCCGCCCTGACGCTCGAGCCCGCCGACCTCGCCCGCATCGGGCAGGGCGACCGGCTGGCGGTGGCGGCGGAGGCCGGCGAGGTGCGCAACCTCACCCGCGGCGAGGTCTATGCGACCGCCCCCGTGCCGCCCCATCTGATGGCCATGATCCGCGACGGCGGCCTGATCCCCCACCTGAAGCGGCGCTTCGCGTCGGCGGCCAAAGAGCCCCGCGCCCCGGCGTCCGGAGTTGCGGCATGAGCGAGACCCTCCGGCAGCGGCTGGCCCGCGCCCCCGCCGTGCACGCCCCCGGCGCCTACGACGCCCTCTCCGCCCTCTTAATCGAGCAGGCGGGGTTCGAGGCCGTCTACCTTTCGGGTGCGTCGATCGCCTACACCCAGCTCGGCCGGCCTGACCTCGGCCTGGTGGGCGTGGACCAGGTGGCCGACACGGTCGCGCGCATCTGCGAGCGCGTGACGATCCCGCTGATCGTGGACGCCGACACGGGCTTCGGCAACGCTTTGAACGTGCGGCGCACGGTGAAGGCGTTCGAGCGCAACGGCGCCCGCGCCATCCAGATCGAGGATCAGGCGGCCCCGAAGCGCTGCGGCCACCTCGCCGGCAAGACCCTGGTCGCGCCCGAGACCATGGTCGGCAAGGTCCGGGCCGCGCTGGACGCCCGCGCCTCCGACGAGACCCTGATCGTAGCCCGCACCGACGCCATCGGGGTGGAGGGACTGGCGGCCGCCCTCGACCGCGCGGAGCGGTACCTCGAGGCCGGGGCGGACGTCATCTTTGTCGAGGCGCCGCGCGATCCGGATCAGATGCGGCAGGTCGTGGGCCGGCTCGGCCGGGCGCCGCTCGTCGCCAACATGGTGGAGGGCGGTCAGACGCCCCTCGCCTCGGCAGCCGAGCTCTCCGACATGGGCTTTCGCCTGGTGATATCGCCGGGCGCCCTGGTGCGGGCCTTCCTGCCCATGGCGGAGGCCTTCCTGCGCGACCTTCGGGCGCAAGGCTCCACCCGCAATTGGCGCGAGCGCATGGTGGACCTGCGGGGGCTGAACCAGCGCATCGGGCTGGACGAGATGCTAAGCCTTGGCGACGCCTACGAGGGGGCGCCGCCGCCTGGAAGCCGCGCCGCCGCCGAATGACCCACGCCGACCCGAACCTCTACGACGACTGGCCCTATCGCGACCGGCCCAGGATCGTCTGGCCGGAGGGCAAGGCGCTCGCCTTCTGGATTGCGCCCAACATCGAGTTCTACGAGTTCGATCCGCCCAGGAACCCGCATCGCCCGGGCTGGCCCAAGCCGTCTCCCGACGTGGTCGGCTACTCGCAGCGCGACTGGGGCAATCGCGTGGGCCAATGGCGGCTGATGGAGCTGATGGACAAGTACGGGCTGAGGGGCTCGGTCTCGCTCTCCATCGGCCTGATCGACCACCACCCGGAGATCATCGAGGCCTGCGCGGCGCGCAACTGGGAGTTCTTCAGCCACGGGATCTACAACACGCGCTATTCCTACGGCATGGACGAGGCGCAGGAGCGGGCGGTGATCGAGGACTCGATCCGTTCGGTCCAGACCGCCACCGGCCAGCGCATCCGCGGCTACCTCGCGCCAGCGCTCACCCACACGGAGCGCACCTTCGACCTGATCGCCGAGTACGACTTCTGGTACACTTGCGATCTCTTCCAGGACGACCAGCCCCAGCCGATCAAGACCCGCACCGGGCGGCTGATCTCCATGCCCTATTCGCTGGAAGTCAACGACGTCATCACCTACGGCGCCCTGGCCATGACGCCCTGGCGCTATGCGGACGTGCTGAAGCGCCACTTCGACCAGCTGCTGGAGGAGGGGACAAGGTCGGGCACGGTCATGTGCATCCCGCTGCACGCCTATCTGGTCGCCCAGCCGCACCGCATCCGTCCCTTCGAGGAGGCGCTCCGCCACATCATGGGTCACGCGGACCAGGTCTGGTTTGCGACCGCAGCCGAGATCGCCGGCCACTATCGCGCGCACTTCTGGGACCAGACGGTCGAGGACATCGCCCGGCGGGGCCTCGCGACAGGCGGGGCGGGGTTCGCTTCATGAGCGCGCTCCCCCCCGACTATCTGGAGTATCCGCACCGCAGACGCGGCATGGACCAGGACCTCTATCCCTGGCGGCCGGCCGTCGAGCGCGCGCCGATCCGCTGGCCGGGCGGGGCGAGCGTCGCAGCCATAGTCGTCTGCGTCATCGAGCACCACACCCTCACGCCGGCCGGCAAACCGTTCAAGCCCCCGGGCGCGATGGTCACGCCCTATCCGGACCTGCGCCACTACACGACGCGGGACTACGGCAATCGCGTGGGCGTCTTTCGCATCCTGGACGCGCTCAGGCAGGCCGGGGTGCGCGCGACCTTCCCGATCAACGCCGCCCAGCTTCGGCGCCTGCGCTGGCTGGTGGAGCCGATTGTGGCCGAGGGGCACGAGATCGCCGCCTATGGCCTGTCCACCGATCACATCCATTGGGGCGGACTGGAGCGGGAGACGGAGGCGGCCTGGGTCGCCGAGGTCCGGGCCCGCTTCGACGCCGAGGGCCTGAAGCCCCGCGCCTGGCTGAGCCCCGCGCGCCAGCAGTCCTTCGCCACCCTGGAGCTTATCGCGGCGCATGGCTTCGACCTCTGCCTGGACTGGGAGCAGGACGAGGTCCCGACGCCCATGACCACCCCCGCCGGGGAGGTGCTGGCCCTGCCGCTCTCCAACGAACTCGACGACCGGACGCTACTCATCGACCGCCGTCACAGCGAGGACGCGTGGGCGGGCCAGATCGAGGAGGCGGTGGAGTTCCTTAAGGCCGGGGCGGACCGGTTCGGCGGGCGGATGCTCGGCCTCACGCTCACGCCCTATGTGACCGGCCAGCCGTTCCGCATCTCCGCCCTGCGCCGCGTCCTGTCGCGCCTGTCGCAGGACGAGGGGGTCTGGACCGCCACGGCCAGCGCGATCGCGGACGCGTTCGCCAAGGCCTGAGCCGCCCTCGCGCCGCAGCTGTGACCAGAAACCTACAGCTGCCTTCAGACCGTCACAAATCCGACGCCTCGGACTAGCGTCGCCGTGAAGTTGGTATAAAAATATACCAACCGGACAGGGCAATGCGCCGAACCGGCTTGCGAGGAGGGAACGCATGACGATCCGCCAGTCGCTTTTCGCTGGGGCCTGCCTGGCCGCGGCCGCTTTCGCCGCTCTGCCCGCCGCCGCCCAGACGACGCCGCCCAACACGGCGCGCTCCAATCAGAACGGCCAGAACGGCGACGTGCTGAGCGAAGTCGTCGTCACCGCCCAGCGCCGGGTCGAGAACGTCCAAAACGTGCCGCTGGCCGTCACGGCCTTCTCGCCGACTCAGATCGCGGCGGCCCAGATCCAGGCGACGCCCGACCTCGTGCGCTTCACCCCCAGCGTCACCGGCGGCCTGAACACCGGCACGGGCTCGGCGCTCACCTTCTTCATCCGCGGCCTGGGCTCCACCGAGCAGATCGCCACTTTCGACGTGCCGGTCGCCACCTACGTCGACGACATCTATTTCGCGCGGCAGAGCGCCAACGCCGTCACCCTCTTCGACATCGACCGCGTGGAAGTGCTGCGCGGGCCGCAGGGCACGCTCTTCGGCCGCAATACGACCGGCGGCGCGGTCTCGATCATCACCCGCAAGCCGTCCAAGCAGTTCGGGTTCTTCGTCGAGGGCTCCTACGGCAGCTTCGACCGCGCCCAGATCCGCGGCGCGATCGACGTGCCGATCACCGACAAGCTCTTGACCAAGCTTTCGGTCTTCTACGTGAACGACGACGGCTATGCCCGCGATGTCACTACGGGCGAGAAGCTGAACGGGGAGGAGGCGAAGGGGGTCCGCTTTGCGGTCCGCGCCCAGCCCTTTAGCAACGCGCGCTGGGACGTCTCCTTCGACTACATCGACCAGGCGAAGACCACGATCGGCTCGTTCCCCTACGACCCCGACTACAAGGTGCGCAGCGGCTTGCGTTACGGGGGCTGCACCGACAACGAGATCGCCAAGTATTTCTTGACCTCCCGCGGCAACTGCGCCCGGGTGCAGACGGGCGGCATCACCTCCAACCTGACGTTCGACCTGCCGGAGTGGGGCGCGCTGTCCTTCATCACCGGATACCGGGTAACCGACCAGAACTTCGCGATCGACTTCTTCAATGGCGTAAGCCCGAAGGGCGGTTACGTCATCGCCAACCAGGTCCGCAACGATCAGTTCACCCAGGAGGTGAAGCTCGACGGCCAGCGTGGCCGCATCAAGTACGTGGCGGGCGTGTTCGCCTTGACCGAGAGCAACAAGACGGAAGAAGCCGACGCATACGGGAGCCTGAACCTGCTGCTCACAGACTGGGTGCTGCACAACAAGGCCGACTCCATTGCGGCCTATGCGCAGTTCGACCTGGCTTTGACTGACCAGTTGACCCTGACCGCCGGCGGGCGATCGACGCACGAGAAGAAGAAGTTCGGCTATGACGACGCCGTCAAGCCGGCCAGCTTCTACAACGGGTTCTTCGTCGGACCCTTCACGGGGCATCTGACTTCGGCGGCGGTGGCCGGCGCTGGCATCCCGCTGACCCAGACCACCAACAAGTTCACGCCGCGCATCGCCCTGAACTACAAGATCGATCCCAACAAGTCGGTCTATGTCTCGGCCACGAACGGCTTCAAGTCGGGCGGCTGGAACACGCGCGTCACCAGCCTGTCCTCCGTGACCATTTTCGGCCCCGAGGAAGCCTGGTCCTACGAACTCGGCGCCCGGACGGAGTGGTTCGAGCGCCGCCTGCGGGTCAACCTGACCCTCTACCATGAGGATGTCAGCGACCTTCAGCTGCTCTCCGGTGCGCCGGGTCCGGGCGGCACGATCGCCTTCGTGACCCGCAATGCGGGCGACCTGAACGCGACGGGTCTGGAATACGAGATCAACGCCATCCCGGTGCGGAACCTGGAGGTGTTCGCCTCGGGCTCCTTCGCGGACAAGAAGTACGAGAACATCCCGGCCGGCCGGGTCGGCGCGGGCGGCGTTCCGTGCTCTTCCACGCCGGAGCCGGCGAGCTGCACCACGACCCGCGACGAGCCCGTGCGCTTCCCCGACGCGCAACTGACCGTGGGCGGCAGCTACAAGATCCCGCTGGCCACCTTCGGGCCGACGTTCGCGTCTTTCGGCGGCGAGCTGAACCTGAACGGCGCGCTCAGCTACTCCGACTACTACTGGACCAGCACCTACAACGACGCCCCTCGCACCACGGGCGTCCCTTACGGCGGGACGACGCCTGTCAGCGCTCCCCTGTCCAAGACGCCGCCGACCTATGTGCTCAACATCGGCGCGATCTACCGCTCGGCGGACCGTCACTGGGAAGCGGCGCTGGAGTGCTCCAACTGCACGCAGGAGTACTACTCGACCTCCTCGCTTCTGGGCTTGATCTATCCAAACGACCCGCGCCGGGTGACCTTCCGCCTCAAGTACGCCTACTAGCCGCGGGACTCACGCCATCGAAGGGGCGGTGCGTCAGCGCTCCAGGGCGACCAGCTCGTACCACGTCTGCATGTAACCGCCGACCCCGCCCTGGAGCATGATCCCGTCCTCGTCGTCGGTGATCCAGACGTCGTAGGGCGGATGCTGGCCGGCAAGGCCTGAGTCGCCTGGGTCCAGGAACTGGAAGCGGCGCGCAGCGAAGGCGCCGGCGCCGACCCGCACCTGTTCGCGCCCAATGAAGCGCACGTCGATCTGCACCCGCGCGAGCAGCGGCGGGGTCGCGCCCCGGTGATCGGGAGAGGGCACGAGCACCCGCAGCCTGCGCGTCTCGCCCTCCCGCCAGCCCGTCTGCACCGCGATGAGATAGCCGTCCGCAACGACCGGGTGCGTGCCCATGCCGTCAAGCGGGCCCTCCAGCGGCATCCGCTGCGAGAGCCGGCCGGTGGCTGCGCCGAAGGACTCCAGCTCCGCCAGCCCGTCGGCGAACCGCACCCAGCCTGAGCCCATGAAGCGGTCGCCGACCGTCAGGCGGACGAAGGCGTCCATCGGCCGGGCCTGGGCGTCCAGGCTGTAGACCACGTCGCGCAGCACCGTGGGCTCGGGCTCCTCGATCTCGCAGTGGGCGCGCAGGGTCACCGCCCCGTCGGTGTGGCGTGTAAAGCGGAAGTGCTCGATGCCGCGCCGCTGGTCCAGGCGCTCGGGCTTCTTGGAGGTGTAGAGGATCGTCCCGGCGATCGAGCGGTGCAGCATCAGGCGTCCTCGGCGAAGGCGGAAAGCGGCAGGGGGCGGCCGGTGTTGGCGATCAGCGCCTTGCGGCGGAAGAAGCGCTGCAGGCCCTCCGCGCCCATGCGAGAGGGGCCAAGCCCGGACGCCTTGAAGCTCTGCTTGGCGGCTTCGTAGAAGATGGCGGTCAGCGCAGCGTCGTTGAGGCTGATCGCCCCGGCCTCGATCCGCCGTCCCACGGCCTCCGCCTCCTCCACCGTGCGGGCGAAGACCGCGGCGGACAGGCCGTACTCGCCGGCGTTGGCAAGCGCGACCGCCGCCTCGACGGTGTCGAAGGCCGCAACCGGCAGGAGCGGGCCGAAGGTCTCGTCCTGCATCAGGCGCATGCCGGGCGTGGCGTCGGCGATCACGGTGGGTCGGAGCCAGAGCCCGCCGCCGTGCCGCTCGATCTCACCGCCGGTCAGGACCCGGCCGCCCTTGGAACGGGCGTCGTCGATCTGGGCGGCGAGGATGTCGGCCTGGCGCTCGAAGATGATCGGCCCGATCTCGCCGACGCCGATGTCCGGCCAGGTCAGGCGGGCGGCGTTCGCCTTCTCGACCAGGCGCGCCAGGAAGGCGTCGTAGATGTCGCGCTGCACATAGATGCGCTCGATGGACTGGCAGGCCTGGCCGGTGGAGAGCACCGCGCCCCTCAGCGCCGCGTCCGTCGCGCACTCCAGGTCGGCGGAGGCCAGCACCACCAGCGGGTCCTTGCCGCCGAGCTCTAGGAAGGCGGGGATCAGGCGCTGCGCCGCCTGCACGGCGACCTTGCGGCCCGTCGCCACCGATCCGGTGAAGCAGACGCAATCGACGCGCTCGATCAGCGCCTGGCCGGTCTCGCCGTCGCCGGGGATGAGCTGCAGCAGCTCGCCGAGCCCCGCCGCCTCGACCGCGGCCTGCACCGGGGCGGCGAAGCGAGGCGCGACCTCCGACGGCTTCACCACCACCGCACAGCCCGCCGCCAGCGCAGGTACGGTGTCGATCATGCCCAGCAGCAAGGGGAAGTTCCAGGGGCTGATCACGCCCACCACCGGGAAGGGGACCCACTGCGGCGCATGGCGCAGGGCGGGGTTGCTGCGGCCGGGCGTCCAGCCCTCGGGCAACAGGTTCGGCGCGATGGCGGTCCAGCCGGCGAGCGCCCTCAGCACGCTCTGAAGCTCCAGCGAGGAGATGCGCCGCCGCCCGGTGTCGGCCTCCAGCGCCGAGACGATCTCGTCGCGACGCGCGCTCAGGGCGCTGGCGAGCTGATCCAGCCGCGCCTTGCGGCCCTCAAAGCCCAGCGCCGCCCAGGCAGGTTGGGCGGCGCGCGCCCGGGCGATGCGGCCGTCGAGCTCGGCGGGGGAGGGCGCCTCGAACGCGTAGTCCCGCTGGCCCGTGCGCGGATTGCGGACCTTGAACGTGCGGCTCATGCGTCCGCCGGAAAGCCGAGCCCGCCCGGGTTCAGCCGCATCTGCGGATCGACCGCCGCCTTCACGGCGTCGAGCAGATCGCGCGAGGCGGCGTCGCGGTTCTCGCGATAGGGATAGGTGCGCCCGACCTGGAAATGCGCCGCACCGAAGCGCTGGAACACCTCGACCACCGCCCGCCGGGCCTCGGCGACAAGCGCCGTCGCCTCGGGGTTGGGCGCCAGGCGGGGCAGGCGGGCGAGCATGGCGGGCTCCACCGTCGCCTCGTGGATCGCCAGCCGCGCCTCGGGCCAGAAGAACACCGGCTCGATCAGGAAGCCGTTGGTGGAGAGGGTGGTCAGCATGGCGCCGGTCTCCACGCCCGCCGTCGCGAATTGCGCCGCCCGCGCCTGGAACTCGGCCTGGATCGCGGCGTAGCAGGCGCTCGCATCGGAGAGCGCCACGATCCCGTGCACCGGGACCCACCGCTCGCCGCCGGGCCCCAGGACGTTGTTCAGCGGCGTGAAGGGCTGCGCGCGCATGATCTTGGGGATCGAGTTCTCGATCTCGCGGCCTCCCGCCGCGAGCGCGATGCGGCGCGCCTCGGCGAGGTCGGCGTCCACCGCGGCCTGGCTGCGCCCCTCGCTGGCGAGGTGGATCGACCAGCGGTCGTCGCCCACGAAGCTGCGGCCCGCCAGCGCGACCTTGGCGGCCTCCTGAACGCCTTTGAGCCAGCCCTGCTGCCGGGCGGCGACATGGCCCAGGGTGCGCACATCGGCGAGCAGGCTCGCCCGCTTCAGCCGCGCCCGCGCCAGCGCCGGGTCGAAGCCGAAGCACTCGCTGGCGACCTCCGCCCGCGCGATCTCGGCGGCGGCGCGCAGCGCCGCGTCCGCCGCGTCGAAGGCGAAGGCGGCGTAGCCCTCGCACGCCGGGGCGCGGATCAGGCGCAGGGTGATCTCCGCCTTGACGCCGAACGCGCCGGTGTCGCCGCAGAAGACCCCCGTCAGATCCGGCCCGAAGAAGCGGTAGAACGGCGTCTCGCCGCCGCGCCCCTGCGCCCCGGTCCGCAGCACCCGCCCGTCCGCCAGCACCACGGTGAGCGCCACGACGCTCTCGCAGGTCGTGCCATAGCGGCCGGCGCCGAAGATGGCGTTGTGCTGGCTGACGCCGCCGCCGACGGTGGAGCTGATCCCCGACAGCGGACCCCAGAAGGGCGTGCGAAGGCCGAGCGGCTTTAAGGTCTCCAGCAGCGTCTTCCAGGTGCAGCCGGCCTGGACTGTGACGGTCATGTCGTCCGCCGAAACCCGCAGCACGCGGTCCATGCGCGAGAGGTCGATCAGCACCGCGCCGGGCGCCTGGACCGCATAGCCCTGGGTGTAGCTCATGCCGCCGCCCCGCACGGCGAGGGGGCGGTGCTCCGCGGCCGTCAGCCGCACGGCCTCGGCGAGGGCCGCGGTGTCCCGCGGGCTCACGACCGCGTCGGCCACGTGGGAGCCCTCCGCCCAGATGTCCTGCGAGTAGAGGGCGCGAAGAGCCTCGTCCGCGCTCACGGCCTCCGCGCCGAGGGCCTGGCGCAGGCGGTCCAGAAGGCGTTCGCCGGCGGGACGGTCGAGGGCGGGGGCGATGTCGGCCATGGGCGAGGGGCTCCGTCCGGGTCAGGCGGGCTTGGCGATGCCGAGCGCGGCGGCGACCAGCAGCAGCAGCCAGATCAGGAGCACCACCGGCCGGCTCGCGCCCAGCACCCGCGCGATGGTGCGGTCGGCCGCCTCGCTCGCCTCTCCGGACGCCAGCGTCGCAATTGCCGGGCCGATGGGCGCCAGAAGCCGCCGCAGCGCCAGACCCAGGGCGATGGCGCCGGCCAGCACCACGAGCTTCAGGCGCATGAACAGCGGCCAGGCGGTCATGAGCCCCGCCAGGGCGAGCAGCCCCGCGAGCGCTGCGACGCGGATCGCGAGGTCCAGCCGCCGCGCCGCGCCGCCGGGCGGCCGGTGCTTCAGGTGGATGTCCCAGGCGAGCCAGAGCCAGCCCAGAGCCGCGGCCCAGATCGCCGGCATCACCAGCCCGCCCCAGGGGATGTCGATCAGGCTCTCGGTGTAGGCGACGGTCAACCCCGTCGGGAACGCCAGGATCAGGGCGGTGCGGGGCGCCATGTCGACCCCGGCCAGGATGCCCGCCGCCGCCAGACGCGCCTGTGGGTTGCGCTTGGGGTCGGAGACATAGGTCGAGGCATAAAACGCACCCAGGTCGCCCCCCAGCCAATAGACCAGGACCAGCACATGCAGCAGCACAAACGCCGCGGTCAGCATCCCGGTCGGGGCTCCTTCAGGGCTCGCAGGGGCGAAATGACCTATTCATATACCATTAGGGGTAGCGCGGCTGGCAAGCGGAATGCGCAGGGCCCGCAACGCGTCTCAGCCCTCGTCGCGCCAGACCGGCTGGCCGCCTCCCGCCGGGCGACGGCGGTGCGTCTTGACGTGGTACTGGAAGCGGTCGGGGCGGTAGTGCGCGTGGATAAGCTGCACCGGCTCGCCCTTGGCGCCGCGCATCACGCGCTCGATCTTGAGCAAGGGCGCGCCGGAGGTCAGGCCCAGGGCGGAGGCCACGCCCGGATCGGCGGCCACGGCGGTGATCCACTGCTCCGCCTCGTAGGCCGCCGCGCCTGCGCGCTCGAGCAGGGTGAGCAGCGAGGTCGAGGCCAGCTCCTCCAGCGTATAGCGCGCCGCGATCGCCGCCGGGACGTAGGTGACCAGGTGCGAAAAGCTCTCCCCCTGCAGCTTGCGCCGGCGGATCGCGCGCTGCACCTCCGCGCCGAGCTCCAGCCCCAGGTGCGCGGCGATCTCCCCCTCGGCCGGGACGGTGGCGACGTCGAGCAGCTCCACCTCGGTCTCCAGCCCCATGATGTGAAGGCTTTCGATCAGGGTGTCGAAGCTGCCCTTCACCACCGGGATGGTCGCCCCGCCGGCCACGATGGTGCCCCGCCCGCGGTGCCGACTGACCAGGCCGTCGGCGGCGAGCTCGTTCAGCGCCCGCTTCACCGTGATGCGCGAGACGTCGAAGACGCGCGCCAGCTCCTGCTCGCCGGGCAGGGCGGCGTTGGCGGCGAGCGCGCCTGAGCGGATCTTCTCCCGGAGGATGAGGTAGATCTGGTGGTACAGCGGCGTCGGCCCGGAGGGGTCGAGCTGGCTCGCGTCGATGCCTTGCGCCCGGACTGCGACCATGGATGCGCCTCTTCCGCCCCGCGCTCAGCCGGGGCTGGCGTCGGCCCGCCCGGCCCGGCAGATTGGTATACCTATGGGTCAATAAAGGTCTAAGCCGGCTATGCCAATTGAGCCCCGCGCGGCCGCGCCGCACCCCGCCGAGCCGCCGGCGCCCTTTATCGCGCTCGCCCTGCAGACCGCCTGCCACGCCGTCAATGGCGCGCCGGACGCCAAGGCCGCCCGCGCCCGCATGGCTGCGACCCTCGCGCGCGTCCGCGCCCAGGTCCTGGCGTCCAAGCACTTCATCGGCCCGGACGTGAAGCTCGTCGTGCTGCCGGAGTATTTCCTGACCGGCTTCCCGATGGGCGAGACGGCCCTCGCCTGGGCCGAGACGGCGGCGCTCGACATGGCGGGGCCGGAGTACGCGGCCTTGGGCGAGCTCGCGGCGGCGGCGGACGTGCACCTCGCCGGCAACGCCTATGAGCGCGACCCGCACTTCCCGGGGCTCTACTTCCAGACCTCGTTCCTGATCGCGCCCTCCGGCGAGGTGGTGCTGCGCTACCGCCGGCTGGTCTCCATGTTCGCGCCGAGCCCCTACGACGTCTACGATCGCTATGTGGAGGCCTATGGCCGCGACAGCCTCTTCCCTGTGGCGGACACCGCGCTCGGGCGGATCGCGGCCATCGCGTCGGAGGAGATTCTCTACCCCGAGATCGCCCGGGCGCTCGCGGTGCGCGGCGCGGAGGTGTTCGTGCACTCCTCCAGCGAGGTGGGCAGTCTCGCGCCGACGCCGAAGAACATCGCCAAGCAGGCGCGCGCCATTGAGAACCTCGCCTATGTCGTCTCGGCCAACAGCGCGGGCATCGCCGGGATCGCCATCCCGGAGGCCTCCACCGATGCGGGCTCCAAGGTGGTCGACCCCCGGGGCCTGGTGCTGGCGGAGAGCGGCTTTGGAGAGAGCATGGCGGCCTGGGCGGAGATCGACATCGCGGCGCTGAGACGGCTCCGGCGGCGGCCCGGCATGGGCAACCTGCTCGCGCGCCAGCCCATGGCGCTCTGGACCGAGGCCTATGCGAGCGTCGACATCCAGCCCCGCAACACCCTGCTGGGCGAGGATGGGCGTCCCCTCGCCCCCGACCCCGCCTGGTACGCCGCCCGCCAGCGCCGGGTGATCGACGCCCTGGCGGCCAAGGGCGTCATCTGAGGCCTGAAGCGCGAGGGCCTGGAGGGGGTCTCTTGCCAGGGACGCGTGAACCGCCGCAAATGGTATAGATATAGGTCATTCCGCCGCGCAGGGCGGGAGAGGGGGCGGCGTGGCGGGCTCGGCGTCGGAAGCGGGGGTGGGCGGCTATGCGGAGTTCCGCCGCGGCTGGCCGGTGGTGCTTTCCGCCATGCTGGGCATCGGCCTGGGGCTCTCGCCGGTGCCCTTCTACACCATCGGCATGCTGGCGCCGGAGCTGGCGCGGGCCTTCGGCTGGTCGTTCGGCCAGGTCATGCAGGGCCTGCCGATCATGGTCTACGGCGTGCTGGTGGCGAGCCCGCTGGTGGGCTGGATCGCCGACCGGGCGGGCGTGCGGCCCGTCGCCCTGACCTCGGTGGTGCTGTTCTCGCTGGCCTTCATGAGCTTCGGCCTGGGCAGCGGGTCCCTTCTGCAGTTCTACGCCACCTGGCTGGTCATGGCCTTCGCCGGGGCCGGCACCTTGCCGGTCACCTGGACGCGGGCGGTGAACAGCCGCTTCGACCGGCGCAAGGGCCTGGCGCTGGGGCTCAGCCTGCTGGGCACGGGGCTCTTCGGCTACCTCGTGAAGCCCTTCGCGGCGTGGCTGATCGCCGGCTACGGCTGGCGCGCGACCTATGTCGTCATCGGGGCCCTGCCGCTTCTGATCACCCTGCCCGTGGCGTGGCTGGGCTTCCACGACGTGGGCGAGCGGGGCCGCTCGGCGGCCGAGCGCAGGGCCGAGGCGCTGGCCCGCCGCGCCGCCACCCCGGGGCTCACCCTCGCCGGCGCGATCAAGAGCTGGCGGTTCTGGGTGCTCGGGCTGGCGTTCCTGCCCATCTCCTTCGCCGTCGGCGGGCCTGTGCCCAACATGGAGAACATCCTGAAGACCGCGGGCTTCGGCCCCGCCCAGGTGGTCGGCCTGGCGTCCCTGATCGGCCTGTCCGTGATCTTCGGGCGCATCCTCGGCGGCTGGCTGATCGACCGCCTGTGGGCGCCGGCGGTGGCCTTCGTGCTGCTGAGCGCGCCGGCGGCGGGCTGCTGGATGCTGGCCCGCGGCGGGCTGAGCTATGAGGGGGCGGCGGCTTCGATCGTCATGATCGGCTTTGCGGCCGGGGTCGAGTACGACCTGATGGCCTTCCTGGTGGCGCGCTACTTCGGCATGAAGCGCTACAGCGCCATCTACGGCCTGCTCTACGGCTTCTTCTCGCTGGGGGCCGGGTTCGGGCCCGTCTACTTCGGCAAGGCGTTCGACCGCGCCCACTCCTACGCCCAGCCGCTGGTGCTGTCGGCGGGGCTGCTGGTGCTGGGCGGGCTGCTGCTGCTGACGCTTGGGCGCTACCGCCGGTTCGAGCCGGCGAGCGCGGGCTGAGCGCTCAGGCCGTCAGCCGTCCGCGCTGCACCAGGGTGTCCAGCGTCTGGGCGCGGATCGCCACGTCCTCGGCCAGCTTGCGGCAGACGTCGCGCACGCCTGCGGGATAGGCCTCGCCGCCGTCGGCGATCTCCGCCGACAGCCCCTGCACCTGGGCCAGGGCCCGCTCCAGGATCTCGATCTGCTCCATCGCGGCCGACTTCGCCTCCGCGAGCAGCCGCCGCGCCCGCGCCGCCGGGCTCTCTGGGGTCTGGGGCACGATCGCCAGGTTCACGCTCATGGTCGCCTCCGGGGGCCGCCTTACGCACCCCACCCGACGGCAACGCAGCCGAAGCGCTGCGGTTCAGGCCCCGGGTTCCCTGCAGTCTCTTGCGCCCCCCGGCTGTGGCGCGCGCGCCTCACTTCAGGGTTAAGTCCCAGGCCTGGCGTGCCTTCTCGAGACGGTCGAGCTTTGCGTGGAAGGGCGCCCAGTCGTCGTCGCGGGCGATGGCGTCCCAGATCGCCTCGATCTGGGGATAGAGCAGCTCCTCCGGCTCAGGGCGCGCGAAGACCGGGTCCGCCAGGCGCTCGGGCCGGTCCGGGACGAAGCCGGCGAGCGCGCTGCGAAACGCCTGGCCGGCCGGCTGGGCATAGACCTCGGCGCGGGGCCCCGTCAGGGCGCGCGCCTCCGACGCCGGCCCCCCGAACCAGTCGAAGAAGAAGGGCTCCCAGCGCAGGGCCTCGCCGCCCTCGGCCAGGGCGCGGAAGGCGAGGTTGACCAGGGCGATGTCGGCCGCCTCGTCCCGGCTCTTCACGCCCAGCCGCGCCAGCATCGCGCGCCTGAGCCCATCGCGGTACGCCGCCCCGAAGCCGTTCAGGGTCTCCACCAGGGGCTCGGGCGCGGCGACCAGCGTCAGGCATCCCGCCAGCTGCTGCAGGTTCCAGAACACCGCCTCGGGCTGGCGGCCGAAGGCGTAAAGGCCTGAGTGGTCGAAGTAGGCGGCGGTGAAGTTCGGGTCGTTGCGCGGCAGGAAGCGGTAGGGGCCGTAGTCGAAGCTCTCTCCGTTCACGTTCATGTTGTCGGTGTTCAGCACCCCGTGCACGAACCCCGCGGCCATCCAGCGGGCGCAGAGCTCCGCCGTGCGCGTCAGCACCGCGCGGAACAGAGCCGGAGCGAGCTCGCCGACGGGGAGGGCGGCGTCCAGCTGCGGATAGTAGAGCGCGGCCACGTGCCGGGTCAGGGCCTCGATCAGGTCGGCGCGCGCGTGAAAGGCCGGTCGCTGAAAGCTGCCGAAGCGCAGGTGGCTCCAGCCCAGGCGCACCAGGACGGCGGAACGGGTCGGGGAGGGCTCGTCGCTGCGCTCCAGCGCCTCGCCGGTCTCGATCAAGGAGAACGAGCGCGAGGTCGGCACGCCCAGCGCCTCGAGCATGGCGGTCGCCAGCACCTCGCGCACGCCGCCCTTCAGGGTCAGCCGCCCATCGCCGGCGCGCGACCACGGCGTCTGGCCCGATCCCTTGGTCCCGAGATCGAGCAGGCGGCCCTCCGGCGCGCCGCCCTCGCGGAGCTGGGCGAAGAGAAAGCCCCGCCCGTCGCCGAGGTCGGGGTTGTACACGCGGAACTGATGGCCGTGGTAGCGCAGCGCCAGAGGCGTCGGCAGGTTGCCGGGCAGGGGCGCGAAACGGCCGAAGCTTTGGGTCCACTCCGCGTCGCTGAGGGTGTCCAGGCCCACGCTGGCGGCGGCGCGATCGTTGCGGAAGCGCAGGACCGTCTGCGGGAAGTCCGCCGGGCGCACGGGATCGGAAAACTCCGGCCCGAGCTCGGCGATGCGGGGGTCGGGCAGATAGTGCGGCGAGACGGGCATCCCCGGCACATGGCCTCTCCGGCGGGCCTTGTCAGGCGCCCGCCCTCGGCCGGCGAGGGATGCTGGGCGCAGGATGTCCGCTTTCTTCCGCCCTCGGTCGGCGCTAAGCGGACCCGCCATGGCTCCCAGACTGCGTCCCACGCCCTTCGACATCGGCCCGGTCCACTTCGTGGGCATCGGCGGGATCGGCATGAGCGGCATCGCCGAGATCATGCTGCAGATCGGCTATCAGGTGTCCGGCTCCGACGCGAAGGCCAGCGCCAATACCGAGCGGCTGGAGAAGCTCGGGGCGCGGATCGCCGTCGGTCATGACGCCGCCAATGTCGGAGCGGCCTCAGCCGTCGTCTATTCGACCGCAGTGAAGCCGGACAATCCGGAGCTGGCGGAGGCGCGGGCGCGGCGCATCCCCCTGGTCCGCCGGGCCGAGATGCTGGCCGAGCTGATGCGCCTGCGCTTCTCCGTGGCGGTGGGCGGCACCCACGGCAAAACGACCACGACGTCCATGGTCGCCGCCCTGCTCGACGCCGGCGGGCTCGACCCCACGGTCGTGAACGGCGGCATCATCAACGCCTATGGCACCAACGCCAAGGTCGGCCAGGGCGACTGGATGGTGGTGGAGGCGGACGAGAGCGACGGCTCGTTCCTGCGCCTGAAGTCCACGGTCGCCATTGTGACCAACATCGACGCCGAGCACCTGGACCACTGGGGCGACTTCGACGCGGTGAAGCGCGGCTTCCAGGACTTCGTGGAGAACATCCCCTTCTACGGCTTCGCCGCCGTGTGCCTCGACCATCCGGAGGTGCAGGCCCTGACCGCCCGCGTCGTGAACCGGCGGCTGGTGACCTACGGCGTCAATCCGCAGGCCGAGGTGCGGGCCGTCAACGTGACGCTCGCGGCGGACGGCGCGCGCTTCGACGTGGCGGTCAGCCCCCGCGACGCGGAGCCCTTCGTGATGGAGGGGCTGCACCTGCCCATGGCGGGCCAGCACAACGTGCTGAACGCGCTCGCCGCCATCGCCGTGGCGCGCGAGCTCGGCGTCGAGGCGGCGGCGATCAAGCGCGGCCTGGCCAGCTTCGGCGGGGTGAAGCGGCGTTTCACCACCACAGGCGTGGCGAACGGCGTGCGGATCGTGGACGACTACGGCCACCATCCCGTCGAGATCGCCGCGGTGCTGAAGGCGGCCCGCCAGGTGGCGACCGGCAAGGTGATCGCGGTGGTGCAGCCGCACCGCTACAGCCGCCTGCACGACCTGTTCGACGACTTCTGCGCCTGCTTCAACGATGCGGACACGGTGATCGTGGCCGACGTCTACGCCGCGGGCGAGAGCCCGGTCGAGGGCGCCAGTCGCGACGCGCTGGTCGAAGGCCTGCGCCGCTTCGGCCACCGCCGCGTGCTGGCGCTGGAGACCGTGACCCAGCTGCCGCGGCTGATCGCGGAGGAGGCGCAGGCGGGGGACCTCGTGGTGTGCCTGGGCGCGGGGGACATCACCGCCTGGGCCTATGCGCTCCCCGCCCAGCTCGACGCGCTCGGACGCGCCGCGTGACCTGGCGCGAGCGACTGCCGCCCGTCCGGGGACGGCTTGCCTTCGACGAGCCGCTGGCGCCGTTCACCTGGCTCAGGGTCGGCGGGCCGGCGGAGGTGCTGTTCATCCCCCAGGACGAGCAGGACCTCGAGGCCTTCCTGCAGGGGCTGGACCCCGGCGCGCCGCTGACCGTGCTGGGCGTCGGCTCCAACACTTTGGTCCGAGACGGCGGGGTGGAGGGCGTCGTCGTCCGCCTCGGGCGCGGCTTCGGCGACATCAAGCCCCTGGACGGGAGCCGTCTTTACGCCGGCGCCGCGGTGTTGGACGCAGCCCTGGCCAAGGCCGCGGGGGTGGCTGGCCTGGCGGGGCTGGAGTTCTTCACCGGCGTCCCGGGCGCCATCGGGGGCGCGTGCGCCATGAACGCCGGCTGCTACGGTGCGGAGACCAAGGACGTGCTGGTCGAGGCCTACGCCCTGACCCGCCAGGGCCGGCGCCTGATCCTGTCCAACGAGGACATGGGGTTCGGCTACCGCCGATGCGAGGCGGCCGCCGGCCAGCGGCTGATCTTCACCGGCGCGCTGTTCCAGGGCGTGCCCGACGACCCGGCCGAGGTGCAAGACCGCATGGGCGAGATCACGGCGCGCCGCGAGGCCTCCCAGCCGATCCGCGATAAGACCGGCGGCTCTACGTTCAAGAACCCCGAAGGGCGCTCGGCCTGGCGGCTGGTGGACGAGGCCGGCTGGCGCGGCCGGCTCTTCCAGGCGCCCGCGCCTTTGGGCGGCGGCGGCGCGATGTTCTCGCCCCAGCACGCCAACTTCCTGATCAATCCGGGCGAGGCGACCGCCGCCGACCTCGAGGGCCTGGGCGAGGCGGTGCGCGCCGATGTGCTCGCCCGCTTCGGCGTGCCGCTGGAGTGGGAGATCAGGCGCATCGGGACGCCGGCCGCCTAGCGTCGCGCGGCGCTTCGCAGACGCCGAGGCCTTTTGCCCTCGCCCCGAGTCTGGGCCACAAGGGCGGGATGCGCATCGCCACCTGGAACGTGAACTCGATCAACGCCCGGCTGGAGACGGTCCTGGCCTGGTTCCGCGAGGCCCAGCCCGACGTGGCCTGCCTGCAGGAGATCAAGTGCGTCGACGAGAAGTTCCCGCGCGAGGCCTTCGAGGGCCTGGGCTACAACGTCGAGACCTTCGGGCAGAAAAGCTACAACGGCGTCGCGCTCCTGTCGCGGACGCCCCTGGAGGACGTCCGACAGGGGCTGCCGGGCGAGGACGGCGACGAGCACGCCCGCTACATCGAGGCGGTGGTCTCCGGGCCCTCGCCCTTGCGGGTGGCGTCGATCTACCTGCCCAACGGCAATCCGATCGCCACGGACAAGTTCGCCTACAAGCTGCGCTGGATGGAGCGGCTGCGCGCCCACGCCGCCGAGCTGCTGAAGCTCGAGGAGCCGCTGGCCCTGGCCGGCGACTACAACTGCATCCCCGAGCCGGCGGACTGCCACGATCCGGCCGCCTGGGCCGACGATGCGCTATTCCAGCCCGAGACCCGGGCCGCCTGGCGGGCTCTGCAATGGCTGGGCCTGACCGAGGCGCAGACGGCGGTCAGCCCGACGCCCCATGCCTATACTTTTTGGGACTATCAGGCCGGGGCCTGGCAGCGGAACCACGGCATCCGCATCGACCACGTGTTCCTGTCGCCCCAGGCGGCCGACCGGCTTCAGGCCTGCGAGGTGCACAAGGCCGCGCGGGCGATGGAGAAGCCCTCCGACCACGTGCCGGTGGTCGTGACGCTGAGGGAGTGAGCCCGTGCCCGAGGCGGTCCGCTTCGCAGGCCTGCTGGCGGTCGGCGCGGTCGCCGCGACGCTCCTGGCCATGGCGCTCGCGTGGTGGATGGAGCCCCGCCGGCGGGCGGAGCGCGCGGTGCGCGCACTGCTGGGCGCGGCGCCCGACGAGTTCGCGATCGCTCCGGTCCGGGGCCAGGCGCTGGGCGTCTCCACCGCGCGTGGCAAGCTCGCGGTTGTCTCCGGGCGACGCGACCCGGGGCTCGTCTTCGGCTTCGACGAGCTGATCGGGGTGGAGCTGGCGCTGGACGACAAGATCGTGGCGCGCGCCTTCCGCGACGAGGGTCGCAAGCCCCTGGATCACCTGGCGCCGGATGCGGCGAGCGTCGTCCTGCGGCTGGTCTTCGACGACTTGCGCGACCCGGACTTCCATCTCGAGCTGGTGCGTCCGGGCGATCCTGAGCCCGATCCCGCAGGCGCCGTCGCCCTCGCGCGCCGGCTGCTCGCCCGGGGCGAGGCGATCGTGCGTCGTCCGGTCATGGCCTCCAGGCCCGCGGCGCCCGCCCAGGTCGCCGCCCGGCCCCGATCTCGGCCCGAACCCGAGCCTGATCCCGAGCCCGCCCCCCACCCCGACGAGGACGACGTCTTCGACGCGCAGCCCGAGGCTGAGGCGCGCGACTGAGCCGCCGGGTCAGGCGCCGTGGACCGGGCGACGCTTCGCCGGCCAGGGGGCGCCGAGATCGGTCAGGAGGGCGTCGAGGCACTCCACCTCCGCCCTCAGGTCCGCGTCGCCGGCGAAGGCCAGCACGACGGTCCCGCCCGGGGGCTCGGCGGCGGGCTCGAAGGTCACCGCCAGCAGGCAGAGCACCGCGTCGGCTGCGTCCCGCCGCACGCGCCGGGCGGCGACGCCGAGCACGCCCCCGAACTGCAGCGCCGCCCGCACCCGCTCGGGCCGGCGCGCCTGCCCCTCCCAGCGGAAGCGGTTCATCGCCAGGGTCAGCCGCTTCGGCCCGGCTTCGTACACGATGTCGCCGACCTTCAGCACCGCATCCTGCAGCGCCGCGGAGATCACGCTGAGGTCCTCGGCGTCCTCCGCCAGGAGCTTCAGTCCGGTCCGCGGCAGCTCGCCCGCCTGCTCCGCCATGCTCAGTCCTCGGTCTCGGTCTCGGACCCGGGCTCGGGGGCGTCGCCCGTGATCCGCCGCACCTGCGCCCCGCAGGCGGAAAGCTTCGCCTCCAGCCGCTCGAAGCCGCGGTCCAGGTGGTAGACCCGGTGCACCACCGTCTCGCCGCGGGCGGCCAGGCCCGCGATGACCAGGCTCACGGAGGCGCGCAGGTCGGTGGCCATGACGGGCGCGGCCTCCAGGGCGTCCACGCCCCGCACCCGCGCCTCGCCGCCTGAGACGGAGATGTCGGCGCCCATCCGCATCAGCTCGGGCGCATGCATGAAGCGGTTCTCGAAGATGGTCTCCCGGATCGTGCTTTCGCCCTTCGCGAGCGTCATCAGCGCCATGAACTGGGCCTGCAGGTCGGTCGCGAAGCCTGGGTAAGGGTCGGTGGAGAGGTCCACCGCGTTCAGTCGCGCGCCGTTGCGCTTGATCCGGACCCCGTCGTTGGTGTCGCTCACCTCGGCCCCGGCCTCGACGAGCTTGTCGAGCAGGGCGCGGATGTGCTCGGCGCGGGCGCCTGTCAGTCGCACCTCGCCCCCCGCTATGGCGGCGGCCACGGCGTAGGTGCCGGCCTCGATCCGGTCGGGCGTCACGGCGTGGGTCGCCCCGTGCAGACGCGCGACGCCGGTTACGCGAACGGTCGGGGTCCCGGCGCCCTCTACCCGGGCGCCCATGGCGTTCAGGCACTCGGCCAGGTCGGCGATCTCGGGCTCGCAGGCGGCGTTGTGGATCACCGTCTCGCCTTCGGCCAGGACGGCGGCGAGAAGGGTGTGCTCGGTCGCGCCGACGGACACGAAGGGGAAGCGGATCTCCGCCCCCTTCAGGCCGCGCGGCGCCTGGGCGTAGACGTAGCCCTCGTGCAGGTCGATCTTGGCCCCCAGCGCCTCCAGCGCCTTCAGGTGCAGGTCCACCGGCCGGGCCCCGATGGCGCAGCCGCCGGGCAGGCTGACCTTGGCGTGGCCGGTGCGGGCGATCAGCGGGCCCAGCACGTTGAACGAGGCGCGCATCTTGCGCACCAGGTCGTAGGGGGCGATCGCGGAGGTGATCTCCGGCGTATGCAGGGTCGTCTCGGGCCCGGCCTCGCCGTCGCGTTCCACGATCTCGGTCCCGAACCGCTTGAGCAGGGCCCCCAGCGAGCGCGTGTCCGCCAGCCGGGGCATGTTGGTCAGGCGCAGCGGCGCGTCGGTAAGCAGGCTCGCCGCCATCAGCTTGATGGCGGAGTTCTTGGCTCCCGAAATCGGGATTTCGCCGTGAAGCCTTGCGCCGCCCTGAATGGCGATCCGGTCCATACGCCTGCCGTGCTCCAAAGCCCGAGGCATAGCCCAGCGCGCCCGCGATGCAAGCGGGAGGCCGTGCGACCTCGGCGTCCGATCAGGCCGCCGCGCGCCTGAGGGCGACCAGCGCCTCGTCGAGCACCCGGCGGTCGCCGGCCAGGGCCAGCTGCCCGCCGTTCGCGCCCAGCGCCTCGCCCCGCCAGTCGCTCGCCACCCCGCCCGCGCCCTCGATCACCGGCACGGCGGCCTCGATGTCCCAGGCCTTGAGCCCCGCCTCGGCCACCAGGTCGATGCGGCCGAGAGCCACCATGGCGTAGGCGTAGGCGTCGCAGCCCAGGCGGGCCAGCCGCGCCGCCGCCCGCACCTGCCGCCAGGCCCCGAGTTCGGCGCCGTTGAAAAGGTCGGGGTCGGTGGTGGCGATCACCGCCTCGGTCAGGCGAGAGCACGGGCGTACCGCCAGCGACTGCTCCGACCCGCGGCTGACGAGGCGGGAGCCCCGCGCCTTGGAGCCGAGGTAGACCTCGTCCAGGAAAGGCTGCGCGATGGCGCCGACCACGGGCCGCCCCTGGACCCGCAGCCCGATCAGGGTGGTCCAAAGCGGCAGGCCTGCGACGAAGGCCCGAGTGCCGTCCACGGGATCGAGCACCCAGACGAACTCCGCGTCCGCGCGATCCTCCCCGTACTCCTCGCCGATGACGCCGTGGTGGGGAAAGCGCGCTGCGATGGCCTGGCGCATGGCGGCCTCCGCGCCCCGATCCGCCTGGGTGACCGGGTCGAAGCCGGCGCCGCTCGCCGCGCCCTTGTCCTCCAGACCGTGGTCGGCGCGAAACAGAGGCAGGATCGCCGCCCCTGCGGCCTGCGCCAGCTCCAGCGCGAACGCCTCCAGGCCTTGGATGCGGTCCAGGGAGAGGTCGCTCATGCGGCGAGGACTCGCTCGAGGAAGGCCGTGGCGTCGTCGAGCACAGGCGCCTTGCCCCGGAACAGGCGGGCCAGGGCCACCAGGGTGTCGGTGTGGCTGAGCCCGGGATAGACCTTCACCTCCACAGCGTCGCCGGCGGAGCGAAGCTTGTCGGCGAGCGCCAGGGTGTTGCGGGGCCTCACCGTGGTGTCGCGGTCGCCGGTGAGCAGCAGCGCGGGCGGCGCATCCGGGCCGACGTGGTTGATCGGCTGGGTCGAGGGGCCGTCGGGCGCCTGGCCGAACGCCGCCTGGCTCGCCGCCACGTCGAAGGGATAGAAGTCGTAAGGGCCGGACAGCCCGACCCAGGCCTTCACCGTCTTGGGCGGCGCGCCCGCGGCCTTGAGCCATCGCGCATCAAGCGCCAGCATGGCCGCGATATAGGCGCCGGCCGAGTGGCCCATCAGCGCGAGGCGGTCGGGGTCGCCGCCGTACGCTGCGATGTGCGTCTGCGCCCATCGCACCGCCGCCGCTCCGTCCTCCACGAAGGCGGGGTAGCGGACCTGCGGCACGAGCCGGTAGTCGGGGACGACGGTCACGAACCCGCGGCTGGCGAACGCCTTGGCGACAAAGGCATAGTCCTGGCGGCGGCCGCTTGACCAGCCGCCGCCGTAGAAGAACACGAGCACGGGGGCGGCGCGGGCCTGCCGGGGGGTCCAGACGTCGAGCGCCTGGCGCGGATCGGGTCCAAAGCTTGCGCCCGAGACCGCTTGCACGACCCCGCCGTCAGAGGGCGTCAGGCGATTGAGCACGCTCAGCGGTGAACAGCCGGCCAGAGCGCCCCCTACGCCCGCCGCGACCAGACCCGCCATCATCTCTCTTCGCTCGACCATGCGCGCTCCTGCCGCTCGTCCCGCTTTCGACCCGCAGCCGAACCTTTTGCGCAGGCCGCAAGTTCACCGGGCCATAGCAGGCTTAGGCGACCATGGCTCAGCATGACACCCCCGCCCACTCGGGCAAGGCGATCACGATCTTGAAGGTGCAGCCCTACGAGGGCGAGCGGATCCGGCTGGAATCGGCGGGGTTGCGCGAGGGCGGCTGGCTGGACCCGGTCTTCTCCGCCGCCCAGGACAACATCAGCCCGCCGCTGGAATGGACCGAGGTGCAGGAGGCGGAGACCTATGCGCTGGTGGTCGAGGACCCCGACTCGCCGATGGAGAGCCCCTTCGTGCACTGGCTGCTCTGGAACATCCCCGGCCGGACGCGGAGGCTGAAGCAGGGTCTAGCCCCCACGCCGCATCCGCCCGACCTGCCCGGCGCGGTGCAGGGTAGGAACAGCCAGGGCGGCTTCGGCTGGACCGGCATGGCGCCGCCGCAGGGCCACGGAACGCACCACTATCACTTCCAGCTCTTCGCCCTCTCCAAGGCGCTGGACTTCAGCCCCGACGTGGCGCTGGAGACCCTGACCAATGCGCTCCGGGGCAACACCATCGCGGCAGGCGAGCTCGTGGGCCTGTTCGAGACCCCCGACCACCCCTCGCCCGCCCGCACCGGCGCCTACGGCTTCACGACGGACCCTCCGGCTTTGCGGTGAGCGGCGGGGCCTGATACCGGGCGCGGGTGCCGAGCCTGCGCCCCCTCTTCGTCACCCAGCTCTACGAGGCGTCGCTGAACCGCGAGGCCGGCGGCGCGGCCCTGGTCGCCGAGCTCGAAGCGGCCTGCCTGATGCTGGCCGAGGAGGACGCGGCGGGGCGGGCCTGGTGCAGGGCGCAGGGCTATGGCGGCTACACGTCCTATGCGTCGCTGAACGACCTTGCGACCCGGGCGCCGGCGTTCGGGGCGCTCAAGCGGCGGCTGGACCGGCACGCCGCGGCGGCGGCCGAGGCGTTCGGCTTCGACCTCGGCGGGCGGCGGCCCCGGCTGGACAGCCTGTGGGCCAACGTCCTCAACCCCGGCGCGGGGCATTCCGGCCACATCCACCCTCACAGCATCCTGTCGGGCACGGTCTATGTCCGCCTGCCGGCCGGCGCGCCGGGGCTGAAGCTCGAAGACCCGCGCCTGCCGATGATGATGGCCGCGCCCCTGCCCCGGCCAGATGCGCCCGAGACGCAGCAGCGCTTTGTGACCGTGCGTCCAGAGCCCGGCGCGGTCCTGCTATGGGAGAGCTGGCTCCGCCACGAGGTGCCGCCCAACCGCGCTCGCACCGCCCGCATCAGCGTCAGCTTCAACTACGCCTGAGGGCCGGGCGCGCGCCCCTGCGTCGAGGCGGCCGGGGGCGAGGAGGGCGCGCAGCAGATGCCGCTCCAGGTGGGCCACCACCGGAACGGCCACTCCGTCCCCGCAGAGCTGCAGCGCCGCGGTGGCGCGTGCGGGCAGGGCGTAGGCGTCCGGCAGGCCCATGAGCCGCGCCGCCTCCCGCGGGCTGAGCGGGCGGGTGCGCGCGCACTCGCCCTCGCATACCAGCACCACCTGGCGCGAGGAGCCGCCCGCGGGGGTGCGCAGGCACCCGGCCACGCCGTCGAGCCTGAGCTCTGCGCGCTGGACCGTGCCGCCCCCCGGCGAGGGCCGCATCCGCCGGAACAGCGTGCCCACGCAGCGCTCGCCCCCGGCCGTCGCCTCCGCCAGCCGCCGCCGGTGCAGGGGGGCGAGCAGGTCGAGCCAGCGCTCGGTGGTCGCTGCATGGTGCCAGGCGACGGCGGCGTCGGGCTCCAGCACCTGCGCGAGCGCCGCGTTGCGGCGCGGCGGTTCGGGCAGGCTCCACCAGCGCCAGCCGGACTTGAGGGGGTCCGGGAGGCGGGCGTAGGCGGCCCGGATACGGGGGCTGTGGAAGGGGGCGACGGGGGCGGGTGCGCACAGCGCCCGGTTCTCGCGCCGGCTCGCCACCAGGAAGAGGCGGGGCCGCGACTGCGGCAGGAACAGAGCCGCATCGATCTCCAGCGCGCCGAACGCATAGCCGGCCTCCGCCAGAGCGGCGCAGAGCCCGGTAAGGTCGGCCCCGCCGTTCGAGGTCGCCAGCCCCGCGACGTTCTCGATCACGATCACCGGCGGCGCGCGGCCCTGGGCGTCCAGCGCCTGCATCAGCCGCCAAAAGCCCCAGAACGCGGAGGAGCGCGCACCGTCCAGGCCCGCGCGCTTGCCGGCCAGGCTCAGGTCCTGGCAGGGCGAGGACGCCCAGGCGAGGTCCGCGCGCCCGGGGATGTCGCACGGGCTCAGGTCCCAGACGTCGGCCTGGCGCAGATGCGCGTCGGCGTCGCGGAAGTTGGCGCGATAGGCCGCCGCCTTGCCGGCGTCCCGGTCGTTGGCGAAGACGCAGTCCCACCCCTCGCCGAGCCCCAGGCGCGCCATGCCGCCCCCGGCGAAGAACTCCAGGTAGGCGGGGCGGGGCGCAGGCACGCCCTAGGTCTAAGCGGATTCGCTCACCACTTGGGCCAGATGGTCGAGACGCGCCAGCAACTGTCGCCGTGCCAGTCGCAGCGGAAGCGGGCGCAGCGGTTCGCGTACGGATCGCAGTGGGTCACCGTCCGGCGATAGCCGTAGCTGCGATACGTGCGATAGCCGCCATAGCGGCGGTACCGCCAGCCCTCGCCGTACTCGGCGGAGCGATAGCCCTCGTCGCGATAGGTCCAGTCCAGGCGCCGCTCGCAGCGGTCGCTCCAGTCGTCGTCGCAGCGGCTGTAGGCGGAGTAGCAGTCGCACTGGGCCGCCGCGGTGCTCGCGCCCAACAGGGGCGAGGCGGCCAGACCCGCTGCGACCAGGGCGGCTTTCAGGCGGGGGCGAGGCATGACGGCCTCCTCGAAGAACTGAACGACTGGCCAGAAGAAGTCGCGACAGGGCTTCAGGTTGCAATCGAGGCGGCCGCGGGGGCGCCCGAGGAACCCGGTGCGGATCAATCGTTAGGGACCGCATTAACCTTCGCACGAGCTTGGGCGCCGGTCGCCCGGGCGGCTTCAGGAGGCGGCGCATGCGCGCGATCCGGACGAGGGGCGTCCTTGTGGCCTTAGCCTTGGCGGGCGCGAGCCTGGCTGGATGCGTCGCTTACGGAGATGTGGGCGTTGCGACCTATGAGGGCGACTACGGCTACGACGGCTATCCGGCGGCGCGGGTGCAGGAGCTGGAGTCGCGCGAGGCCCGGCTGGCCCGCCGGCTCGAAGCCCTCATCGCCCAGAAGCGTATCGAGGGCCCGCCCGCCCGCCAGGCCGCCTAAGAACTCGCCGAGCTTCGCCGCTGGACCGAGCGCGAGGCCTACGAGCACGGGGGCTGGTCGCCCCGCTACGACTACCTGAGGATCAGCGACCGCCTGGACGAGCTCGCGAGGCGGATCCGCGCCTCGGCCTATCCCGACGACGCCTGGGAGCCCTGAGCGCTCGCCTTAGCCGCCGCCGATGAAGTGCACGATCTCGATCCGGTCGCCGTCCTTCAGGGGGGTGTCGGCGTAGAGCGAGCGCGGCACGATCTCGAGGTTCCGCTCCACCGCCACCTTGCGCACATCCAGCCCCAGGCTCCGGACCAGCCCGTGCACCGTCTCCGCGTCGACGGCCCGGGGCTCTCCGTTCAGCGTCAGATGCAGCAAGGTCGCGCGCTCCTGACGGCCCCTCGCTCCTGAGGACCGCCTCCTGAGGCATAGACGCGCGTCCGATGCGGCGGAACGGGCGCAAGCTTGTGACGATCCCGTGGCAGGGCTAGAAGGCGCCGTGGAATCGACGGCCGGAGCGAATGCCGAAACCCATTTATGTGCTGAACGGGCCCAATCTCAACCTGCTTGGGACCCGGGAGCCGCATATCTACGGGAGCGAGACGCTCGGCGAGGTCGAGACGCGCGTGCGCGGGCGGGCGGGGGCGCTCGGCCATGAGGTCGTGTTCCGCCAGACCAATCACGAGGGCGAGCTGATCGATTGGGTGCAGCAGGCGCGCGTGAGCGCAGCGGCGCTGATCATCAACCCGGCCGGCTACGGGCACACCTCCGTGGCGCTGCACGACGCGCTGAAGGCGGTGGAGGTCCCCATCGTCGAGGTGCACCTGTCCAATCCCGCGCGGCGCGAGGACTTCCGGCGCCGCTCCTTTGTCTCCAACGTGGCCCAGGGCGTGATCGCGGGTCTCGGCGCGCAGGGCTACGAGCTCGCGGTCGAGGCGGCGGCGAGGCTCGCGGCCGAGGGTGAAGCATGACCGACCTGAACGAGAGCGCCTCCGACCAGCCCGCCGAAGCCCCGCGCCCGGTCCGCGCCGGCGGCGAGGCCATCGACACGCGCACGATCCGCAAGCTTGCGGACATCCTGAAGGACACCGACCTGACCTCCATCGAGGTGGAGCGCGGCGACCTGAAGATCCGGGTGGCGCGCGAGCTGCCGGCGGTCGCGACCTCCGTCATCGCCCCCCCCGGCTACGCGCCCGCCCCGACCCAGGCGGCGCCGCCGAGCGCGGCCGCCGTCGCCGCTCCGCCCATAGCGCCCATGCCCGGCGCGTCCGCGTCCGCCCCGGACGCCCCCGCCAGGGGCGATCTCGTGAAGTCGCCGATGGTCGGCACCGTCTACCTGCAGCCCCAGCCCGACGCCGCGCCCTTCGTGAAGGTCGGCGACCAGGTCTCCGCCGGCCAGACGCTGCTGATCGTGGAGGCGATGAAGACCATGAACCCGATCCCGGCCCCCCGGTCCGGAACGCTGCTGGAGCTTTTGGTGGGCGACGGCCAGCCGGTCGAGTACGGCGAACCGCTCGCCGTCATCGGCTGAGCCCAGGCGCAAGCACCGCATGTTTGAAAAGATCCTGATCGCCAACCGCGGCGAGATCGCCCTTCGGGTCCATAGGGCCTGCAAGGAGATGGGCATCGCCACGGTCGCGGTGCACTCCGAAGCCGACGCCGGCGCCATGTGGGTGCGGCTGGCCGACGAGAGCGTCTGCATCGGCCCGGCCCCCGCCGCGAAGAGCTATCTCAACATCCCGGCCATCATCTCCGCCGCCGAGATCACCGGCGCCCAGGCGATCCATCCCGGCTACGGCTTCCTGTCGGAGAACGCCCGCTTCGCCGAGATCGTCGGCGCGCACGGCTTCACCTTCATCGGCCCCAAGCCCGAGCACATCCGGGTCATGGGCGACAAGATCAGCGCCAAACAGACGGTGAAGGCGGCGGGCATTCCTGTGGTGCCGGGCTCGGACGGCGGCCTCGCCACCATCGAAGAGGCCATGATCGCGGCGGAGGAGATCGGCTTCCCGGTGCTGATCAAGGCGGCGGCGGGGGGCGGCGGGCGCGGCATGAAGGTGGCGCGCGATCGCGACAGCCTGCCGGAGGCCGTGGGCACCGCCCAGACCGAGGCCAAGGCCGCCTTTGGCGATGGGACCGTCTACATGGAGCGCTATCTCCAGCGCCCCCGCCACATCGAGCTGCAGGTCATCGCCGACAGCCACGGCGCCGTCTGCCACCTGGGCGAGCGGGACTGCTCGCTGCAGCGCCGCCACCAGAAGGTGCTGGAGGAGGCGCCCTCGCCCGCCATCGACGCGGACGCCCGCGCCAGAATCGGCCAGGTCGTGGTCGAGGCGGTGCGGCGGATCGGCTACCTGGGCGTCGGCACCATCGAGTTCCTCTACGAGGACGGCGAGTTCTTCTTCATCGAGATGAACACCCGCCTGCAGGTCGAGCACCCCGTCACCGAGGCGATCACCGGCATCGACCTCGTGCGCGAGCAGATCCGCATCGCTGCAGGCCTGCCCATGTCGTTCAGCCAGGCGGACGTGGTGTTCGAAGGCCACGCCATTGAGTGCCGCATCAATGCGGAGAACCCGCGCACCTTCACGCCCTCGCCGGGGCTGGTGAGCGACTTCCACGCGCCGGGCGGGCTGGGCGTGCGGCTCGACTCGGCGATCTATGCCGGCTATTCGATCCCGCCCTACTACGACAGCCTCATCGGCAAGCTCATCGTGCACGGCCGCGACCGCGCCGAGGCTGTCGCCCGCATGCGCCGCTCGCTGTCCGAGATGGTCGTGGGCGGGGTGGAGACCACGGCCCCCCTGTTCCAGGACCTGCTGGCGGAGCCTGACGTCGTGGCCGGCGACTATCACATCCACTGGCTGGAGCAGTGGATCGCCCGCCAGGGCGGAGGCTGAGCCTCGGCAACCTTCGCCGTTCTTCTGCGCTTGAGCCTGGGTGCGCTGCGGACAGGGCTCCGCGGCCGCAGGCGAAGACGGAGGGACGTCATGGGTCTGGGGACCATTCTGCTCATCCTGATCGTGCTGGCGCTGCTGGGCGCCCTGCCGACCTGGGGCTACAGCCGTTCGTGGGGCTATGCGCCGTCGGGCGGCCTGGGGCTGATCCTGGTGATCCTCGTCGTGCTGCTCTTGCTGCACGTGATCTAGACCGCGCCGCAGGGGAGCCAGGCGCGCCCGCCGCCTTGCCGGTGCGGCGCTCAGGGCCTAGACCGCGTCCCGTCGCGGATGTGGCGGAACGGGTAGACGCACCGGATTTAGGTTCCGGCGCCGCAAGGCGTGGAGGTTCGAGTCCTCTCATCCGCACCAGCTGCGAGCGCCGGGGCCGCGCCGGCGCGATGTGCGCGCGGACGCCTTTGACGCTCCCGCGGGCGCATGACATAAGCGCGGTTTCCGCCGTCTGGGGGCGCCCCGGGCGGCGAAGTCTTTTCAAGGCCCGGGCCCGGTCGTGCGACCCAGGGCCGGTCGGGCGGATGCGGAAATCGAGATGTCCATGCAGATCGTTCAGAAATCGGCCGACGGCCTGAGCCGGGTCTTCGAGGTGGTGATCCCCGCCCAGGACCTGTCCGAAAAGCTCGAGGCGCGCATCGCCGAAATCCGCCCGCGTCTGCAGATCAAAGGCTTCCGCCCCGGCAAGGTCCCCGCCAGCCACGTCAAGAAGCTCTACGGCAAGTCGCTTATGGGCGAGATCGTGGAGCAGGCGCTGAACGAGACCCAGAGCCAGGCGCTGGAGCAGGAGAACATCCGTCCCGCGACCCTGCCGGACCTGAAGCTCGGGGGCGACATCGAGCAGGTTCTGAACGGCCAGGCCGACCTCGCCTATGAGCTGGCGGTCGAGGTCATGCCGGAGTTCGAGCCGGTGGACGTGTCCACCCTGGAGCTGACCCGGCCGGTCTACCAGGCCGCCGAGGCGGAGGTCGAGGCGCAGCTGGCCGAGATCGCGCTGCAGAACCGCACCTACGAGGCCAAGACCGGCAAGTCCGCCAAGGCGGCGGACGGCGACATGGTGGTGGTCGACTTTGTGGGCCGGATCGAGGGCGAGGTGTTCGAGGGCGGCTCCGGCGAGGACGTCGAGATCGTGCTGGGCTCGGGCCGCTTCATCCCGGGCTTCGAGGACCAGCTGAAGGACGCCCGGGCGGGCGCGATCGTGACCGTCGGCGTGACCTTTCCTGAGGACTACCCCGTGGACCGCCTGCGCGGAAAGCCGGCGGAGTTCGAGGTGCAGGTCAAGGAGATCAGGGCGCCGGTCCAGGGCGAGATCGACGACGCCTTCGCCGAGCGGATCGGTCTGCCGAGCCTGGAGGCGCTGCGCGACGCCATCCGCGGCCAGCTCTCGCGCCAGTACCAGGCCGCCTCGCGCTTCAAGCTGAAGCGCGCCCTGCTCGATCAGCTCGACGCCAGGCACAGCTTCGCCCTGCCGAGCCGAATGGTCGAGGCCGAGTTCGACAGCATCTGGCGCCAGTTCGAGGCCGAGCGTGAGCGCGGCGAGGTCTCCGACGAAGACAAGGCCAAGAGCGACGAGCAGCTCAAGGCCGAGTACCGCAAGATCGCCGAGCGGCGGGTGCGCCTGGGCCTGGTTCTGGCCGAGATCGGCCGCCGCAACGAGGTGACCGTCTCCGACCAGGAGCTGAACGCCGCCCTGATGGCCGAGGCGCGCCAGTTCCCGGGCCAGGAGCAGCAGGTCGTGCAGTTCTATCAGCAGAACCCGCAGGCCGCCGCGCAGCTGCGGGCGCCAATCTACGAGGAGAAGGTGGTCGACCTGATCATCGGCCGCGCCAAGGTCGAAGACAAGCCGGTCTCCAAGGAGGCGCTGCTGGCCGACGACGACATGCCGGAGGGCTATGGCGAGGGCGGCTCGGCCGAGACGACGCCGGCCGCCGATGCGTCCAGCGGGGATGCGCGGAAGCCGAAGAAGGCGTCCAAGCCGCGCGCGAAGAAGGCCGCCGCCGCCGACACCTCCCCTGAGGCGCCCCCCGAGGTCGGCGAGGGCTGAGCGCTTAAGCCTCCCGCCAGGCGCGGAGGCCCCGCTCCAGGTCCTGCACCAGGTCGGCGGGGTCCTCCAGCCCGACGTGCAGGCGGATGAGCGGGCCCTCGGCGCGCCAGGGCGCCGCCGTGCGCCGGATCTGCGGGTCGCAGAGGATCGCCAGGCTCTCGTAGCCGCCCCAGGAAAAGCCCAGGCCGAAGAGGCTGAGCGCGTTCAGGAAGGCGTGGGCCTGCCTCGGTCCGCCGCCCTGCAGCACGAAGCTGAAGAGGCCGTTCGCACCCCGGAAGTCCCGCGCCCAGAGCGCATGGTCGGGGAAGTCCCGCCGCGCCGGATGCAGGACGCGGGCGACCTCGGGCCGGGCGGCCAGCCAGTCCGCGACCTCGCGCCCGTTCGCCTCGTGCCGAGCCAGCCGCGTGGCGAGGGTCCGCAGTCCCCGCACAGCCTGGTAGACGTCGTCCGGGGCGGCGGACTGGCCGGTCTGCAGCACGTGGGCGGTGAGAGCGGCGGCGAGTTCCGGGTCGCGCACCGAGACGCTGCCCAGGAACACGTCGGCGTGGCCGCAGACGTATTTGGTCAGGGACTGGACGGAGAGGTCCACCCCCAGGCTCAGCGGCTTGAACAACACGCCGGCGCCATAAGTGTTGTCGATCAGGCTCCGCGCGCCCCGCGCCCGCGCCGCTTCGGCGATGACGGCCACGTCCTGCATCTCGAAGGTGAGCGAGCCGGGGCTCTCCAGCACCACGAGGGCGAGGTCTTCGCCGGCGAAGATGTCGCTCACCGGCGCGCGGGGGGCGAAGTAGCGGGTGCTCACGCCGAACCGCGCCAGCAGCGTGTCGCACAAGCGGCGCGTCGGGTTGTAGACGCTGTCGCACACCGCGATGCGGTCGTTCGGCTTGAGCACGGCGAGCAGCGCGCCCGCGATCGCCGCCAGCCCCGAGCTGAAAAGCTCGGTGTGGCTCGCCCCCTCCAGCGCGTTCAGCCCGGCGCGGAGCGCATCGTGCACCGCCAGGCTCTGGCGGCCGTAGGTCGGGCGGTCGCTGGCGTAGAGCGCCTCGGCGCGCTCGAGCAGGACGGTGGAGGCGCGCTGCAGCGGCGGGGCGACGGTGCGCACGGCGTTGGTCTCGCCCTCCGTCCGGCCGACGTGGACGAGCGCGGTCTCCTCGCGCCAGTCGTTAGGCTCCGCCATGTCCGTCGCCGGGCTCACGCCGCCCCGACCGCCACCTCGGCGTCCTGGCGCGCGCCCCACTCCGCCCAGGAGCCGTCGTAGACCGCCGTGCGCCAGTGCCCGAGCCGGGCCAGCCCGAGGGCCAGGATGCAGGCCGTGATGCCCGAGCCGCAGGTCGTCACCACCGGCTTGCCGAGGTCGATCCCCGCGCCCGCGAACACCTCCGCGAGCTTGTCCTTGGGCAGCATGCTGCCGTCCGGCGCGAACAGCTCGGTGTAGGGCAGGTTGCGCGCTCCGGGCATATGGCCGGAGCGCAGGCCGGCGCGGGGCTCGGCCGCCTCCCCGCGAAAGCGCGGGGCGCTGCGTGCGTCCAGGACCTGCTCACGCCCGTTCTGAAGCGCCCGCTGCACCTGGGCGAAGTCGCGCACCAGGCCGGCGTCGAACCGCGCCGTGAAGTGCCGCTCGCGCGGCTCCGGCGCCCGGTCGGTGACAGGCCGGCCCTCGGCGATCCACTTGGGCAGGCCGCCGTCCAGCACCGCCACCTCCTTGTGACCCATGACGCGGAACATCCACCAGGCCCGCGCCGCCGAGACCAGGCCGTCGGCGTCGTAGACCACCACCATCGACCCGTCGCCCACGCCCAGGCGCCGCATGCGCGAGGCGAACTTCTCCGGCCGGGGCAGCATGTGGGGCAGGGGCGAGGTCTCGTCGGCGATGTCGTCGATGTCGAAGAAGTTCGCGCCCGGAATGTGGGCGAGGCTGTAGTCGGCGCGGGCCGCCCGCGGGGCGCTCGGCATGCGCCAGGTCGCGTCCAGCACGCGCACGTCGGGCGCGTCCAGCCGTTCGGCCAGCCAGCCGGTGGAGACCAGCGGGTCCTCGGGATGACGGTCCATCAGGTCTCTCCAAGCCACGGCGGGACGGGCAGGCCCTTTTCGCGCAGGAAGGCCGGGTTGAACATCCGGCTCTGATAGCGCTGGCCGGAGTCGCACAGGATGGTGGCGACGACGTGCCCAGGACCGAGCGCCCGGGCCAGCCGCATGGCGCCGGCGATGTTGATGCCCGAGGAGCCGCCGAGCAGCAGGCCCTCCTCCCGCACCAGGCGGAAGCAGATCTCGAGCGCCTCGGCGTCTTCGATCTGAAAGGCGTGGTCGACCTTCAGCTCGCCGATGTTGCGGGTGATTCGCCCCTGGCCGATGCCCTCGGTGACCGAGCTGCCCTCGAGCCTGAGCTCGCCGGCGGTGAACCAGTTGAACAGGGCCGAGCCGAAGGGGTCGGCAAGAGCGATGGCGATGTCCGGCTTCTGTTCGCGCAAATAGGCCGCCACGCCCGCCAGGGTCCCGCCCGACCCGATCGCACAGCAGAAGCCGTCGAGGCGACTTTCGGTCTGGCGCCAGATCTCCGGCCCCGTGGTGGTCGCATGGGCGGCGCGGTTGGCGAGGTTGTCGAACTGGTTGGCCCAGAAGGCCCCGCGCTCCGCCGCCAGCCGCTCGGAGACGCGCACATAGTTGCCGGGGTTGGCGTAGGGGACCGCGTCCACCTCGACGAGCTCCGCGCCCCAGAGCCGCAGCGCGTCCTTCTTCTCCTCCGACTGGGTGCGGGGGATCACGATGGTGGTGCGATAGCCCAGGACGCTCGCCACCATCGAAAGGCCGATGCCGGTATTGCCCGCCGTGCCCTCCACGATCTCGCCGCCTGGCTTAAGCAGGCCGCGAGTCTCGGCGTCGCGCACGATCGCGAGGGCGGCGCGGTCCTTCACCGAGCCCCCCGGGTTCATGAACTCCGCCTTGCCCAGGATGTCGCAGCCCGTGGCCGCGCTGGCGCCCTTCAGGCGGATCAGGGGCGTGTCGCCGATGCAGTCGAGCACGCTTGGGGCTGCGGACATCTGCGCCGCTTCGCCGATCCCATGGCGCTTGGCAAGCGCGGTTGACTTGCGGCCCGCGCTCGTCCTGAAACCTGGCTTATGAGCGAGGTCCTGCCCGAGCCGGAGGTCCACGCCGCCATCCGCCCGGTGGAGACGGGCGGGGGCGTGCAGCGGTTCGGCGCGCGCCAGCCGCTGCGTCTGGAGAGCGGGGCTCTGCTCGCCCCCTTCGAGGTCGCCTACAAGACCTACGGCCGGCTGAATGCGGAGCGGTCCAACGCCGTCCTGATCTGCCACGCCCTGACCGGCGACCAGCACGTCGCCTCGCCCCATCCCCAGAGCGGCAAGCCCGGCTGGTGGCAGCGGATGGTCGGCCCTGGCCGCCCGCTCGATCCTGAGCGGTATTTCCTGATCTGCTCCAACGTCATCGGCGGCTGCAGCGGCTCCACAGGGCCGAGCTCGCCCGATCCCAAGAGCGGCGAGGCGTGGGGGCTCCGGTTCCCGGTCATCACCATCGCCGACATGGTGCGCGCCCAGGCCATGCTGGTGGCGAGCCTCGGCATCGACACCCTGTTCGCCGTGGTCGGCGGCTCCATGGGCGGCATGCAGGCGCTGCAGTGGGCGGCGCTCTATCCCGAGCGCGTCTTCTCCGCTGTGGTGATCGCGTCCGCGGCCCGCCACTCGGCGCAGAATATCGCCTTCCACGAGGTTGGGCGCCAGGCGGTGATGGCCGATCCCGACTGGCAGGGCGGCGACTACGTCAAGCTCGGGAGCCGGCCGGAGAAGGGGCTGGCGGTCGCGCGCATGGCGGCGCACATCACCTACCTTTCGGAGCGGGCGCTGCAGCGCAGGTTCGGGCGCGAGCTGCAGCGCGACGGCCTGAGCTGGGGCTTCGACGCCGATTTCCAGGTCGAGAGCTATCTGCGCCACCAGGGGGCGGCCTTCGTCGACCGCTTCGACGCCAACAGCTATCTCTACATCACCCGCGCCATGGACTACTTCGACCTGGCAGCGGCGCACGGCGGCCAGCTGGCGCGCGCCTTCGCGGGCTCCCGCACGCGGTTCTGCGTGCTGAGCTTCACCTCCGACTGGCTCTATCCTACGGAGGAGAGCCGCAGCATCGTGCGCGCCCTGAACGCGGCCGGCGCGCCCGCAAGCTTCCTGGAAATCGAGAGCGACAAGGGTCACGACGCCTTCCTGCTCGACGAGCCCGTGATGGACCGCGCCGTCTCCGGCTTCCTGGAGGCGGCGGGGGAGGCGAGGGGGCTGTGAGCCCGGTGCTTCAGCCCGTCACGAAGCTGGGCTAGGGTCGCGCCCGCAACAGCGAGAGCCGGCCATGCCCGACCCGACCCGAGTCCGCCGCCGCAAGAACCCGCTGGAGCAGCTGTTCGAGTTCGCTCTGTTCAACGCGCGCTGGCTCCTCGCGCCCTTCTACATCGGACTGGTCGCCTGCCTGGTTCTCCTGGCCTTCGTCTTCTTCAAGGAGCTCGTGGACGAGATTCCGCATGCGCTGGAGAACCACGCGGTGGCCATCCTGCTCGCCCTGAACCTCATCGACCTGTCCCTGACGGGCAATCTGATCCTGATCGTGACCTTCTCGGGCTACGAGAATTTCGTCTCCAAGATCGACACCGGCGGCAGCGAGGACCGGCCGAGCTGGATGGGCAAGGTCGACTTCTCAGGACTGAAGATTCGGGTGATCGCCTCCATCGTGGCCATCTCGGCCATATCGCTGCTGAAGAGCTTCATGAGTCTGTCGGAAGGGGAGGGGGCGCAGGCGACGATCGACCATCCCCGCCTGGCGTGGCTGGTGGGTCTGCACCTGACCTTCGTCGTCTCGGGCGTCCTTCTAGCGCTCATGGACAAGTGGGGCAGCCAGGCCGAGCGCGCCGAGGTGGAAAGCGTTCGGGGCGCGCCGTGAGCGAGACCGCCGGTCGGCTGGACGGCGGCGACGGCGTCCGGCTCGCCTGGCGCCGGGTGGAAGGGCGCGGGCCTACGGTGGTGTGGCTCGGCGGCTTCATGTCGGACATGACGGGGACCAAGGCCCAGGCGCTGGCGGACTGGGCGCAGGCGCGCGGGCGGGCGTTCCTGCGCTTTGACTGGTCCGGCCATGGCCAGTCCGACGGCGACTTCGTGGACGGGACGATCGGCCGCTGGCGAGAGGACGGCCTTGCTATCGTGGACCGACTGACGGAGGGGCCGGCGGTGCTGGTCGGGTCCTCGATGGGCGGGTGGCTGGCCGGCCATGTGGCCCTGGCGCGGCCGGAGCGGGTGCGCGGCCTGGTCCTGATCGCGCCCGCGGCGGACTTCACCTCCGCCCTGATGGAGCCGCAGATACCGCCTGAGGGCCGCGCGCAGCTGGAGCGTGACGGCGTATGGCTCAGGCCCTCGGCCTACGGCGATCCCTATCCGATCACGCGCGCCCTGCTCGACGACGGCCGCCGCTGGTCGATCCTGCCCCACCCTGAGGATGAGGCCGCCCGTATCCCGATCGCGTCTCCCGTGCGCATCCTGCAGGGCGGCCAGGATCCCGACGTGCCCTGGTCCCACGCCCTGCGGCTCGCGCAGGCGCTGCAGGGCCCCGACGTCGTCTTCACCCTGATCCGCGACGGCGACCACCGCCTCAGCCGGCCGCAGGACCTCGCGCGCCTGATCGCGGCGGTGGAGGAGCTGACCGCGCCCTAGCCCCGCCGTGCGCCTCCGCTTGCCTCGCCGGAGCGCACGTGGCACCTCCCGCAGCGCGCCGGTTTAGCTCAGCTGGTAGAGCAGCGGTTTTGTAAACCGAAGGTCGCGGGTTCGATCCCTGCAACCGGCACGTCTCGACGCGGATGGACAATAACGCGGCCATCTCGCCTCCGGTCGGGGCGGTCGCGCTGGCGAAAGCGATGCGGGATCGCGGTCGCTGCGAAAAATGGCTCCGCGGGTAGGATTCGAACCTACGACCAGCCGGTTAACAGCCGGCTGCTCTACCGCTGAGCTACCGCGGAACAGCGAGAGGAAGGCGCTCATAGCCCCCGCGGGGGGCGGACGCAAGCGCCACGCCGACGCGTCGGTCCCGGAGCGCCCTAGCCGCGCCGGACGCCAGGCCCTAAGAAGCCCGTCATGAGCGAAGGCCGCGCCAGCTTCGGATTCCGCGACGTCGACGCCCGCGAGAAGGCGGGGCTGGTGCGAGGCGTCTTCGACCGGGTCGCTGGGCGCTACGACCTGATGAACGACCTGATGAGCGCGGGCGTGCATCGGGTCTGGAAGGACATGACGGCCGCGCGGCTGAACCCCCAGCCCGGCGAGGTCATCGTGGACTGCGCGGGCGGCACGGGGGACATCGCGCGGCGCTTGGCGAGGCTGGCGCGAGGCGCAAGGGCTCGCCGCGGCGGGGCTCATGCGCGAATCCTGGTGGTGGACTTCAACGCCGAGATGATCGCAGCCGGGCGCGCGCGGGACGGCGGGTCCTACTCCAAGGCCGCCTGGCCGGAAATCTTTTGGAGCGTCGGCGACGCCCAGCGCCTGCCTTTGCGGGACCGCTCGGCCGACGCCTATGTGATCGGCTTCGGCATCCGCAACGTGACCGAGATCCCCCGCGCCCTGGCCGAGGCGCGCCGCGTGCTGAAGCCAGGCGGGCGCTTCCTGTGCCTGGAGTTCTCGCGTCCAGCCTCCGGCGTGCTGCGCGCCGCCTATGACGCCTATTCGTTCAAGGTGATCCCGCGCGTCGGCGAGCTCGTGCTGAGGGACCGCGACAGCTACCAGTATCTGGTGGAGAGCATCCGCCGCTTCCCCGACCAGCCCGCCTTCGCGCGCATGCTGGACGAGGCGGGGTTCGGTCGGACCGGCTGGACCAACTTCTCCGGCGGGGTCGTGGCGCTGCATCACGGCTGGGCGCTGTGATCCTGGCCGGCGGGGGCGGCCCCGGGCGTCCATGATCCTCGCGCCGTTCCGTCTCATCGCCGCGGGCTGGGTGCTGGTGCGCTTCGACGCCCTCGCCCCGCGCGAGATCGCCGGTCACCTGCCCGTCGCGGCGCGCTGGATCGCAGGGCTCCTGCGCCTGTTCAGCGGGCCTGCGGCGCGGCGTGGGCGCCCGGGCGAGCGGCTGGCGCATGCGCTCGAGCGCATGGGGCCGGTGGCCATCAAGCTCGGCCAGCTGCTCTCGACCCGCGCCGACATCTTCGGCCAGGCTTTCGCCGACGACCTCGCCCGTCTGAAGGACCGGCTGCCGCCGTTCCCGATGACGGTCGCCTGCACGGAGGTGGAGCGCAGCCTGGGGCGGCCGATCGCGAGCCTCTTCGCCAGCTTCGAGCCGCCGATCGCCGCCGCTTCCCTGGCTCAGGCGCACCCCGCCACCCTGAAGGACGGCCGGCGCGTGGCGGTCAAGGTGCTGCGCCCCGGCGTGGAGCGGCGCGTCGCGGCCGACCTCGACGTCATGCGCCTGGGCGCCGCCATCGTTGAGCGCGCCGCGCCGGCGATCCGGCGGCTGGAGCCGCGCCTGTTCGTCCAGACCGTGGCCCGCTCGATGCAGCTGGAGCTCGACTTAAGGCTCGAGGCCGCCGCCGCCAGCGAAATGGGCGAGGTGATGGCGCGCGACGCCTTCATGACCGCCCCCGCCGTGGTCTGGGAGGGCGTGGCGCGCCGCGTCCTGACGCTGGAGTGGGCCGCAGGCCAGCCGCTCTCGGCCGCGGCCCTGCCGAGCGCCTTCGACCGGCGCACGCTCGCCAACAACCTCATCCGGGCCTTCCTGACCCAGGCCATGGACCACGGCGTCTTCCATGCCGACCTGCACGAGGGCAACCTGTTCGTGACCGCGCCCGCCCAGCTGCAGGCGGTGGACTTCGGCATCGTGGGCCGGCTCAGCGCGGACGAGCGGCGGTTCCTGGCCGAGATCCTCTGGGGCTTCCTGCGGCGCGATTACCGGCGGGTGGCCGAAATCCACCTTGAAGCGGGCTATGTGCCGCCCATCCACAGCGTGGACGACTTCGCCCAGGCGCTCCGGGCCGTGGGCGAGCCGATCTTCGGCCGGCCGGCGCGGGAGGTGTCGATGGGCCGCCTGCTCGGCCAGCTGTTCGAGATCACGGGCCTTTTCGACATGCACATGCGGCCCGAGCTCGTGCTGCTGCAGAAGACCATGGTGACGGTGGAGGGCGTGGCGCGTCGCATCGACCCCGACCACGACATCTGGGAGGCCGCCCGTCCGGTCGTGGAGCGATGGATCGCTCGTGAGCTGTCGCCGCTGGCGCGGGTGCGCAGGCTGGCGGAGCGGGGGCTGCTGTCCGCCGAGCACCTCGCCCGGGCGCTGGAGCGCGCCGCCGCCGACGATCCCCCGCCGACGGTCCGCGTCCAGGGCGGCGGGCTTGCGACGCTCGCCCTCGTCCTGAGCATCGCCGCCGCCGCGACCGCCCTGGCCGCCCTGCTGCGCTGAACGGCGAGATCGGCCGCCGTCGGCCAGGCCCGGCTTAAGCCTGGAAGGGGTCGCGCATCAGGATCGTGTCGTCGCGCTCGGGGCTGGTGCCGAGCAGGGCGACGGGCGCTTCGACCAGCTCCTCGATCCGGCGCACGTATTTCACGGCCGCTGCGGGCAGGTCGCGCCAGGTGCGGGCGCCGCGGGTGGAGCCCGGCCAGCCCTCCAGCTCCTCGTAGACGGGGACCACCGCATGCTGGTCGGCGAGGTTGGCCGGGAAGTGGTCGAGGTCCCGTCCGTGCAGGCGATAGCCGGTGCAGACCTTCAGCACGTCGAAGCCGTCCAGCACGTCGAGCTTGGTGAAGGCCAGGCCGTCGATGCCGCCCGCTGCGATCGCCTGGCGCACCAGGACCGCGTCGAACCAGCCGCAGCGCCGGGGGCGTCCCGTGACGGTGCCGAACTCGCGCCCGCGCTCGCCGATGCGCCGGCCGGTCTCATCGTCGAGCTCGGTGGGAAAGGGACCCGCGCCGACACGGGTCGTATAGGCCTTGCAGATGCCCAGCACATAGCCGACCGAGCGGGGCCCCAGGCCCGCGCCCGCCGCCGCCTGACCCGCCACGGTGTTGGACGAGGTCACGAAAGGATAGGTGCCGTGGTCGACATCGAGCAGCGCCCCCTGAGCGCCTTCGAACAGGATGCGCCGGTTGGCCTTCCAGGCCTGGTCGAGCTGGCGCCAGGCCGGTCGCGCGAAGGGCAGGATGCGGGGCGCGATCGCCTCCAGGGCCGCGATCAGTTCGACGGGATCGGCCTCGGGGAGGTCGAGCCCTCGCCGCAGCGCCTGATGATGGGCCAGCAGGCGCGCGACCTTCTGCTCCAGCGCCGAGCGGTCGGCGAGGTCGGCCACGCGGATGGCGCGCCGCCCCACCTTGTCCTCATAGGCCGGGCCGATGCCGCGCCCGGTGGTGCCGATGGCGGCCGCGCCCGCCTGGCGTTCCCGGGCGGCGTCGAGGTCGCGGTGCAGGGGCAGGATCAGACAGGCGTTGTCGGCCAGGGTCAGGATCTCCGGCGTGATCTCCACGCCTTGGGCCGTGACCCGCGCGATCTCGTCCATCAGGGCCCAGGGATCGACCACGACGCCGTTGCCGATCACGCTCGGCTTGCCCTGCACCACCCCGCTCGGCAGCAGCGAGAGCTTATAGACCTTGTCGCCGACCACCAGCGTGTGGCCCGCGTTGTGGCCGCCCTGGAAGCGAACCACGACGTCGGCGCGGTTGGACAGCCAGTCGACGATCTTGCCCTTGCCCTCATCGCCCCATTGGGCGCCGACTACACAGACGCTTGGCACCCGATGCGGTCCTTCTCTCCAGGCTCAGCGCCCGCCGAAGCGGTAGGCCAGGCGCAGCCCGAGGTCGTCCAGCCCCTCGTTCTTGCCCGAATGGGTGATCTGGCCTGTGGACAGGTGCACGTAGGAGGCCTCCACCGCCCAGCGCTCGTTGATGCGGTAGCCCAGCGCCAGCTCCGGCTCGAACAGCCAGTGACTGCCGAAGTCGATGCGCGTGTCGTGCAGCTTCAGGCGGCGCTGGATCTCCTGCGGCGACAGACCCGGCGCATTGACCGCCGGCAGCCCCGCCTTGCCGGTGGTGTAGGCGAAGCCGATGCCGGGCTGCAGGTAGAACCGGTGGCCGAGCGGGATGGGCCAGGAGAGGCCGACGGCGACAAAATCGGTGTCCACGTCTGTGTTGACGCTGCCCAGCACATGCAGCTCGGGACGCCAGATCAGGCGGAGCGCGTCGATGCGGTCGGTGCGATAGGCCGCCATGACGTCGGCCCCGCTCTCGCGCTGCGCCTCGCCGAGCGCATGGGCGTAGACCCCGCCCAGCACCTCGCCCGCGCGGGCCTGAGCCGCCGCCGCCAGGGCCGCAGCCGCCGCCGTCGCGGCCAGCCGCCGCCCTCTCCAAGACTTCGCCATGCCCGTCCCCTTCGCTGGATTGCCGAGCCCGAGTCTTTAGCGGCGCCGCGGGCGGCTGGCTATCGTCGCCTTGACGGGGACGGCGCGCCGCCTCAGAGCCGCCGGTCATGAACGTGCTCCTGGTGGGCTCGGGCGGGCGCGAGCACGCCCTTGCCTGGAAGATCGCCCAATCGCCCAAGCTCACGCGCCTGGTCTGCGCGCCCGGCAACCCCGGCATCGCCAAGGTCGCCGAGCTCAGGCCCGTCGCCGTCACCGACGTCGAGGGTCTGGTCGCCCTGGCCCGGGACATCGCCGCTGACCTGGTGGTCGTGGGGCCCGAGGCGGCGCTGGACGCCGGCCTGGCCGACGCCCTGCAGGCCGCGGGCATCGCCTGCTTCGGCCCGACGCGGCTCGCCGCGCGCATCGAGAGCTCCAAGGCCTTCGCCAAGGCCTTCGCCGTCCGCCACGGCCTGCCCACCGCCCGCTTCGAAGTGTTCGACAACCCCACCGAGGCGAAGGCGGCGCTCGCCCGCTTCAGCGGCCCCTATGTGGTCAAGGCGGACGGGCTCGCGGCGGGCAAGGGCGTCGCGATCGGCCACCACCTCGCCCAGGCGGAGGACGCCATCGACGGCATGCTGCACGGGCGCTTCGGCGCGGCCGGCGCGCGGGTGGTGATCGAGGAGTTCATGGCGGGCGAGGAGGCCTCGCTGTTCGCCCTCTGCGACGGGACCCGGGCGATGCTCTTCGGCGGCGCCCAGGACCACAAGCGGTTGGGCGACGGCGACGTGGGACCCAACACCGGCGGCATGGGCGCCTACACGCCCGCGCCCCTCTTGACGCCCGAGATCGTGGCGAGCGCCCGCGAGCGCCTGATCGAGCCCGCCGTCCGGGGGCTGAAGGCGGAGGGGGCGGAGTTCCGGGGCGTCCTCTACGCCGGCCTCATGCTGACCGCGGAGGGGCCCAAGCTGGTGGAGTTCAACGCCCGCTTCGGCGACCCGGAATGCCAGGTGCTGATGATGCGGCTGAAGTCCGACGTGCTGCCCTATCTGTATGCGGCGGCGACGGGCGACCTCAGCCGCCTGCCCGAGCCGGAATGGCGCGACGAGTCGGTCATCGCGGTGGTGCTGGCCGCGCGGGGGTATCCCGAGAGCCCCGTCGCCGGCACGGTGATCCGCGGTGCGGACGCCCGCTTTGATCCGCACGTGCAGGTCTTCCACGCCGGAACCGCCCTGAACGCGGCGGGCGAGCTGGTCGCAGCCGGCGGCCGGGTGCTGAACCTCTGCGCGCGGGGCGCGACGCTGCAGGAGGCGCGCGACCGGGCCTATGGCGCGATCGCCGCCATCGACTGGCCGGGCGGCTTCTACCGGCGCGACATCGGCTGGCGGTCGCTCAGCGCATCGAACCGGGCTTGAGCCGCGCCGCACTGGGGCTATGGTCGGGTGAGCAAGGATAAGCTGGAGGAGACACGTCTATGGCCGAGGCCGCCGATCAACCGTCGGCTCAGGAGACCTTCTCCGGCGTGAAGCCCGTGGAGGAGCGGCACCGCTTCGACGAGGCGCGCCTGGAGGCCTGGCTGCGGGCGAACGTCGCGGACTTCGAGGGGCCGCTGGAGGTCCGCCAGTTCAAGGGCGGCCAGTCCAACCCGACCTATCAGCTGATCACGCCGACGCGGAAATACGTCCTGCGCCGCAAGCCCCCCGGAAAGCTCCTGCCCTCCGCCCATGCGGTGGACCGGGAATTCCGGGTCATCTCCGCGCTCGGCCGGACCGGCTATCCGGTCGCGCACGCCTATGCGCTCTGCACCGACGACGCCGTGATCGGCACCATGTTCTACGTCATGAGCATGGTGGAGGGCCGCATCCTGTGGGACGGCTCCCTGCCGGACCTGTCGCCCGACGAGCGCCGCGCGACCTACGAGTCGCAGATCAAGACGCTCGCGGACCTGCACAACACCGACTACGCGGCTGCGGGCCTGGCGGACTTCGGCAAGCCCGGCAACTACTTCGCCCGCCAGATCGACCGCTGGACCAAGCAGTATCGCGCCAGCGAGACCCAGCATATCCCCGCCATGGAGCGGCTGATCGAGTGGCTGCCCCGGACCGTTCCGGAGGACGACGCGACCTCGATCGTGCACGGCGACTACCGCCTGGACAACATGGTGCTGCACCCGACCGAGCCGCGGGTGCTTGCGGTGCTGGACTGGGAGCTGTCCACCCTCGGAAACCCGCTGGCGGACTTCACCTACTTCTTGATGCAATGGCTGACGCCCCGGGACGGGCGGAGCGGCCTGGCGGGGCTGGACTTGAAGGCCTGGGGCATCCCGACGCTGGAGGAGGCTGTGGCGCTCTACTGCCGGCTGACCGGCCGTCAGGGCCTGCCCGAGATCGACTGGTACATCGCCTACAACCAGTTCCGGCTGGCGGGCATCTTGCAGGGCATCGCGGGGCGGGTGCGGGACGGCACGGCGTCCAGCCCGCAGGCCGTGGCCATGTCCGAGCGAGTCGCGCCCCTCGCCGACTCGGCGCTGATGTTCGCTCAGCGCGCCGGCGCCTGACGCGCTGGACCCGTCACGAGAGGGGGATACCTGAGATGATCCGCACCGCGATGGCCGCCGCCGCGGCCGCCCTCGGGCTGGCGAGCGCGGCCCGCGCCGTCCCGCCGCCGCCGCCGATCACCTTCGTCCAGGTCGGGCGCGTGATGCTGGATCCCGCCAGCGGCCGCGTCGACACCGCCAAGACGCTGGTGATCAAGGGCGACGGCCGTATCGCCGAGGTGCGCGACGGCTATGTCGCCGACCCGGGCGGGCGGGTGATCGACCTGAAGGACAGTTTCGTGCTGCCCGGCCTGATCGATTGCCACGTCCACCTGACGTCCGAGACGAACCCCAACCAGAACGTCGAGCGGTTCACCAAGACCAAGGCGGACCTCGCCCTCGACGGCGCCTATTTCGCGAAGAAGACTCTGGAGGCCGGCTTCACGACCGTGGCCGACCTGGGCGCGCCCAACGAGAGCATCTTCGCGCTTCGCGCCGCCACCGCCTCCGGGCGGCTGGCCGGGCCGCGCATCCTGGCGGCGGGCTCCGCGATTTCGGCCCACGGCGGCCATGGCGACGCCAACGACATGCCGGACGAGCTGGTGCGCATCTACCGCGCGCCGACCATCTGCTCAGGCGCGGACGAGTGCCGGCGGGCGACGCGCGAGCAGGTCCGCAGCGGCGCGGACCTCATCAAGGTGCTGGCGACCGGGGGCGTGCTGTCGCGCACCAATGCGGGACTGAACCAGCAGCTGACGGACGAGGAGCTCAAGGCCATCGTCCAGGCCGCCCACTCCATGGGGCGGATCGTGACCGCCCACGCCCATGGCGCGGACGGGATCAACGCCTTCCTGCGCGCGGGCGGCGATTCCATCGAGCACGGCACCTACCTCGATCCGGAGGGCGTGCGGCTGATGAAGCAGAACGGGGCCTATCTGATCCCCACCCTCATGGCCGGCGACTATGTGGCCAAGATCGCCAACGGCCCGGGCAACTTCTTCACCCCCGCGGTGGCGGCCAAGGCGCGCGAAGCCGGGCCGAAGATGCTGGGTATGGTCTCCCGGGCGCATGCCGCGGGGGTCAAGATCGCCTTCGGCACCGACACCGGCGTCTCGCGCCACGGCGACAACGCCTACGAGTTCGTGCTGCTCGTCCGGGCGGGGCTGAGCCCGCTGGAGGCGATCCAGGCTGCGACCGTGCGCGCCGCCGACCACCTGCGCATCTCCGAGGACGCCGGCGCGCTCACGCCCGGGCACAGCGCCGACCTGATCGCGGTCAAGGGCGACCCGCTGCAGGACGTGAGCCTGCTGCAGCACGTGAGCTTCGTGATGAAGGCCGGGGCGGTCTACAAGGACTGAACCGCGCCGCGGAGCAGGTCCAGGAGCTGCGCCTCGTCCAGGAAGCGGGCGCGCACCGGCCAGGGCGTCACGCGCGCGCGCCAGTCCGGCGGCAGGCGCGCCCAGTCCTTCTCGGTGGTGACCAGGCCTGCGCCCAGCGCCTCGGCCCGGGCGCTCAGGAACCGCAGGTCGGCCTCGCGGAACGCCGCGTGGTCGGGGAAGGGCGCGAAGTCGACGAGCTCGCAGCCGGCGGCCTTCAGCGCGCGCGCGACCTTCCAGGGCTTGGCGACGCCGGCGAAGCCGAGCTGCGGCCCCGCGGGCGGCGGCTGCGCGGGCTCCAGCCGTGCGACCAGCACCGGGCGGCCGCGAAAGAGGCGCAGGAGGTCGGGGTCCGGCGCGTCGAGGTCGGCCGGCAGCAGGATCACCACCGCGTCCGCCCGTCTCAGCCCCGCAGCGAGGGGCTCGCGCAGCGGCCCCGCCGGGAAGACCGCGCCGTCGCCGAAGGGCCACTCGTCCTGCCGCGTCTCCCCGTCCACCACGATCAGCGACAGCGCCTTCGCCAGGCTCGGGTTCTGGTGGCCGTCGTCGAGCACCAGCGCCTCGGCCCCCTGCGCCGCCGCCAGCCGGGCGCCGGCGGGTCGGTCGCGGGCGACGATCGTGGGCGCGTCGCGCGCGAGCAGCAGGGGCTCGTCGCCGACCGCCGCCGCCGTATGCCGCTCGGGATCGACCCTGAGCGGCCCGGCCTGCCGCCCGCCGTAGCCCCGCGACAGGGCGAAGGCGTCTACGCCGTGGGCGCGAAGCACGCACAGGAGCTCGCGGGCGACCGGGGTCTTGCCCGAGCCGCCGACCGTCAGGTTGCCCACCGAGATGACCGGCGCGCCGGGATCGACCGGCGTCGCGCGCGCGATCCGCCGCGCCGTCGCCCAAGCCCAAACCCAGCTCACGGGCCTGAGCAGCAGGCGCAGCGCCGGCGCCGAGCGACCCTGCGCCCCGCCGTGCGCTGGGGGCCGGACGTACCACCATCGGGGGGTGGGCAGGCTCATCCGGCGCGGTCCACGAGCCCGAGCAGGCGCCGGGTCAGGGCGTCGAGGTCGGGAGCGAGGGCCCGCGCCCGCGCCTTGGCCGCCTCGCCCCGGCCCCGGGCGGCGGCGGGGTCGTCGAGGTCCTCGGCCCAGAGCCGGGCCAGATCGTCGCCGTCGGCCGCTACAGGCGTCAGCGGAGCGAGCGCCTCGAAGACGCCGCGCCAATTGTCGACGTGCGGTCCGCTGAGGGCGGGCGCGGCGAGCCGGGCGGGCTCGAGAGGATTGTGGCCGCCCGGCCCGGGCAGGAGCGAGCCGCCGACCAGGGCGCTGTCGCTCAGCGCATACCAGAGCCCGAGCTCGCCCAGGGTGTCGGCCACGTGGACGGGGGTCTCGCCCAGGACCGCGCCCGCGCTCCTGAGCCCCGCGGCCAGCCCGCGGGCGTGCGCCAGGGCGGCGATGGACGACCCGCGCTCGGGATGGCGGGGCGCGATCACCAGGACCACGCCGGGGCGGTTAAGGCGGGAGAAGGCGTCGAGCGCGATCTCGTCCTCTCCCGGGTGGGTCGAGGCCGCCAGCACCATGCGCCGGCCGGCGAGGCGGCTGCGCTCGGCCTGCAGCGCCTGAGGATCGAAGGCCAGGGGCGCGCCCGCGAGCTTCAGGTTCAGCCGGCCGTCATCCCGGGCGCCCAGCGCCGCCAGGCCCTCGGCGGTCGCGTCGTCCTGGGCCAGCACGAGGTCGAAGCCGCCGAACAGCGCTTGCGCCGTGCGCCGCGTCCGGGCCCAGCCGCCGAGGGACGCCGAGGACAGCCGCGCCGAGATCAGGGCCGTGCGCACGCCCTTGTCGCGGGCGGCGGTCAGTAGGTTCGGCCAGACCTCGCTCTCGACGAACACCGCCAGGTCGGGGCGCCAGGCCTGCAGGAACCGCCGCGCGACCTCAGGCGTGTCCACGGGGGCGTACTGATGGATCGCCCCCTCGGGCAGGCGTCGGGCCAGCAGCTGCGCGGAGGTCACGGTGCCGGACGTCACCAGCGCGCCGAGCTCGGGCCGGGCGCGCGCCAGCGCCTCCACGACCGGCAGCAGCGACAGGCTCTCGCCGACGCTGGCCCCGTGCAGCCAGACGAGGCGGCCCTCCGGGCGGGGACGGACGCCACGCCCAGCCGCTCGGGCAGGCGCTGCGCCTCCTCCTTGCCCTGGCGCAGCCGCCGGTGGAGCAGGGCCGGCGCGAGGGGCTGCAGCACGCGCGTCATAAGGCCGTAGGCGGCCAGGGCGGGCGGGCGCCTCACGCCAGAAGCGCCTCGGCGCGCGCGGTCGCCGCCGTCAGCCGTGCGGCCCAGTCGGCGGCGGTCGCGTCGAGGCTCTCGCCCCGGGCAGGCGCCGGCAGGGCGCCGTCCCAGACCATCGCGCCCCGGCCGAAGGGCAGGGGAAGGACCTGCCGGTCCCAGGTCTTGAGCCGCACGCAGGGCCGGCACGCCAGGCCCACCAGCAGGGTCGGCGCGCCCGCCACCCGCGCCAACATCGGCGGCCCTCGCCCATGCGTTGCGCCGGTCCACGGGGGCCATCCGGGGTGATCGCCACCCCGCCGCCCTGCTTCAGCCAGGCCACGGTCTCGCGAAAGGCCGCGCTGCCGCCCTTGGCCTTGGCCGGGTCGCTCTTCTTGGCGGCCGAGCCCCGAATGGCGGGAAAGCCCAGCCGCTCCATGGCCGCCGCGATGAAGGCGCCGTCGGCGGAGAGCGAGATCATGGCGCGGGGCGGCTGCGCCCGCTTCAGCGGCCAGCACGCCGGCGAGAGCGCGATCCGCCCATGCCAGAAGCAGACCAGCACCGCGCCCCCGCCGTCCCAGACCGCCTCGGCTGCGGCAGCGTTCTCGCTGCGCCAGCGGATGGTCGCCAGCGTCAGCCGCAGATAGGCGGCCAGCAGGCGCGCGAGCACGCCCTGGACGGCGGAGTTGCGGAACAGGCGCTTCAAGCGGGTCCGATCAGCGCGCGACGCGCAAGGGCGGCGGCTGCGTCACATCGAGGTTCTGCGCCCGGGCCAGTCGCGCATAGAGCCCGCCGGCGGAGGACAGGGCGCCGTGGTCGCCGGTCTCCACCACTCGGCCGCCCTCGATGACGTAGATGCGGTCCGCGCCCCTCACGGTGGAGAGGCGGTGGGCGATGACGAGGGTGGCGCGCCCGTGCATCAGCCGCTCCAGGGCCTCCTGCACCTTCTGCTCGCTCTCCGTGTCCAGGGCCGAGGTCGCCTCGTCGAGCAGCAGGATGGGCGCATCCTTCAGGAAGGCCCGGGCGATGGCGATGCGCTGGCGCTGCCCGCCTGACAGGCGCGCGCCGGCCTCGCCGACCAGGGCGTCGTAGCCTTTGGGGAGCGCGAGGATGAACTCGTGGGCGGCGGCGGCGCGGGCGGCGGCCTCGACCTCCTCGAAGCTGGCCTCGGGGCGGGCATAGGCGATGTTGGCGCGGATGGTGTCGTCGAACAGGAAGGGCTCCTGCGTCACAAGCGCGATGTGGCGGCGCAAGGAGGACAGGGTCACCTCGCGCACGTCCTGGCCGTCGATGGTGACGCGGCCTGAGCCCACGTCGTAGAAGCGGGGGATCAGGCTCAGGATGGTGCTCTTGCCCCCGCCCGAGGGCCCGACCAGGGCGACCTGCTCGCCGCGACGCACCTCCAGGGAGACATGGCTGAGGGCGGGCGCCTCAGGCGTGTAGGCGAAGCTCACGTCCTCGAAGCGGATCTCGACATTAGTGATCGCCAAAGCCGGCGCGCCCTGCGGGTCGCGCACCTCGGGCTCCACGTCCAAGGCCTGGAAGAGCCGCCCCGCCGCCGCCATGCCCTCGGCGAATACGGCCTGCAGGTTGGCGACCTGGCGCAGGGACTGCGACGCGGTCGCCAGCAGCACCAGGAAGGCGGTGAACTGGCCGATGGTCAGGTCGTCCGTCGTCGCCCGCCAGCCGGCGTAGAGGATCACCCCCGCGGTGACGAGCACCGTCAGGGTCTCGGTCACGGCGGGCGCCATGGCGCGGGCGTTCGCGCCGCGGATGATGTGACGCTGGCGCCGACTGACGACCTCGGCCACCCGCGCCTCCTCGTGGGCTTCGCGGTTGTCGATCTTGACCAGGCGGATGCCGTCCAGGCTCTCCATCACGGCGGTCGACAGCGCCGAGGTCTCGGCCATCGCGCCCTTGGCGGCCTTACGCGTCCGCTGCGAGAAGCGGCGCATGGCGACGCTGGCGACCGGCGCGGCCAGCAGCACGATGCCGGTCAGCAGCACATCCTGGCTCAGCATGCCCACGACGCAGAAGACCACCGTCAAGCCCTGCTGGGTGTAGTTGATCACGCCGTTGGTGGCGGCCTCGCGGATCAGGCCGGCGTCATAGAGCACGGAGGAGACGTAGCTGCCCGAGTGCGCCGAGCGCAGCCGGGCGAGGTCGGCGCGCACCAGCCGGCCGAACAGCTGGACCTGGATGTCGCCCACCATGCCGTGGCCGAGCCGGTTGACCAGCTGCGCCTGCACCACCTGGGCCAGGCCGCGCAGCAGGCCCACGACGACCAGCGACAGGGTCAAATAGCCTAGGGCGTCGACGCTGTGCTTGCCGAACACCATCTTCACGACCGGGTTCAGCAACGCGCCCAGGGCGGCGGTCAGCAGCGCGACCGTCCCCGCGCAGGCGAGCGCCAGGGCGAAGGCCGCCCAGCGCGGACGCAGGTAGTCGCGCCACATGCGCATCAGGAGCGGCCGGCCCTGAAGCACGGAAGGCTCTGCCGAAGTCAGGCTCATGCGCAAGGGGGTCCGTCTTTGTCCCGCGCCTGTCAACCGGGACCCGCCGTCGCGCGGCGCAACGGCGCTTTGCAGCCCTGCGCGGACGCCTTAGTTAGGCGGCTCCGGCGGGCGGCGCTACGCCCGCGCCGAAGATGACGCGCGCGACCCTTGCCCCGCTTCGACCTGGCCACGCCCGGCGGCCGCCTGCACGCCTATCTCGACTACCTCTGGAAGGACCACGCCTATCTGCGGCTGGGGTTCCAGAACGCGCACTGGATCAGCCCTGAGCTGGTGCGCACCAATCAGCCCTGGCCGTTCCACCTGGCCTGGTGGCGCAGGCAGGGGGTGAGAAGCGTCATCAACCTGCGGGGCGGCGGCTTTGAGACCAGCTTCTACGTGCTGGAGCGCGAGGCCTGCAGGCGCCTGGGCCTGGTGCTGATCGACTTCCCCGTCTCCTCGCGTGAGGCGCCCAGCGCCGCCCAGGTGCTGGCGGCCAAGAGCCTCTTCCAGACCGTCGCCTATCCGGCGGTGATGCACTGCAAGTCCGGCGCGGACCGGGCGGGGCTGATGAGCGTGCTCTACGCCCACTTCCGGCTCGGCATGCCGCTCCGCCAGGCGGTGGCGCAGGAGCTGAACGGCCGGCACCTGCACCTCCGCGAGGGCAAGACGGGCGTGCTCGACTATGTCTTCGAGCGGTACTTCGCCGAGGGCGAGCCCCGCGGCGAGACCTTCGAGGCCTGGGTGCAGCGCCCGGACTACGACCCCAAGGCGATCAAGGCGGCGTTCAAGCCCGCGTGGCTGGGCGGGCTGATCACCGAACGCTTGCTCCGTCGCGAATAGAGCTGAGCGCGAACCCGATCACGTTTCCGCGAGTTTGGCGGGCGAGGCCGACCGAACGCCTCGCACATTCAGGACCTTCCCCATGCGCAACTCGCTTCTCGCGGGCGCCGCCGCGCTCAGCGCCGCCCTCGCCCTTTCCGCCTGCAGCAAGGGCGGAGCCAACAACACCGACAATGCGACCGCGGCCGACAACACCACGACCACCACGACCCAGACGGTCACGACCGACAACACCACCCCGGGCTCGAACACGACCGACATGAACGCCTCGGGCAACGCCAGCGGCAACATGAGCGGCGGGAGCACCAACGGCGGGACGGCGAGCGGCAACGCGGGCGGCGCCTCGACCAGCGACATGGGCGCGACCGGCGCGGACGCGGGCGCGGGTCCGATCAGCCGACCCCGGCGGGGGCACCACCCGCAACGGCGCGGACTCCAGCAGCCGGGCCTCCAGCGCCTCGGCCACGCACCACCGCAGCTCGACCCACAACGGCGCCGCCAAGAGCGGCGTCTCCAGCGCCCAGGACGGCGTGGCCGACGCGGACAAGCGCCGCTCGTAGGCCGGCTAAGCTGGCCGGAGGGGCGTCGGGCACGCCGATGTCGATGACGCCCCTCCACCGGCCCTTGGCGTCCTTGCGCCAGACGGTGACGTAGTGTCCGGTGAAGCTCTTCGCGCCTGCGCCTGACGTCACTGTGCCAGAGCCGGGCCGTTCAGCAACAGCTCCAGCGCCTCGGGCGTCGCCGGCCCCGCAGTTCGGGGCCAGTCGGGGGTCTGGTTGCGGAACCAGGTCGATTGTCGCTTGGCGTAGCGGCGGGTCTCCTGTTGGGCGGCCGCCAGGGCTTCGGCGCGCGTGAGCCGGCCCTCGAGGTGCGCCGCCAGCTCCCGAACGCCCAGCGCCTTCATGACCGACACGTCGGGGTCGAGCCGGCGCGCCGCCAGGGCCGCCACCTCCTCGAGCGCGCCCTCCGCCAGCATGGCCTCCAGCCGGGCGTCAATGCGCGCGTAGAGCGCGTCCCGCGGCGGCTCGAGCACCAGCTGGCCGCGGACGTCGAGCGGCTCGGGCGCCGTCTCTCGCCGCCAGTCGGACAGGGCGCGCCCGGTCGCGGCGTGCACCTCGAAGGCGCGCGTCAGCCGCTGACGGTCTCCCGGGGCGATCCGCGCCTCGGCCTCGGGGTCGATGGCGGCCAGGGCGCGCCGGAACGCCGGCTCGCCGTGGACCTCGAAGCGCGCCTGGACCTGCGCCCTCACCGCCTCGGGGATCGGAGGGATGTCCGCAAGGCCCCGCTGCAGGGCGGCGAAGTAGAGCCCCGTTCCGCCGACCACCACGGCGGGACGACCCTGGGCGGCGACCTCGGCCAGCGCCGTCCGCGCCGCGCGCAGCCAGCGCCCGACCGACCAGGCCTGCGCCCCGTCTGCGATCCCGAACAGGCGATGGCGTGCGCGCGCCTCGTCCTCAGGCGAGGGGCGGGCGGTCAGCACCCGCAGGTCGCGGTAGAGCTGCATGGAGTCGGCGTTGAGGATCTCCGCGCCGATGGCCTCGGCCAGGCGGAGCGCCAGCGCCGACTTGCCGCTTGCCGTGGGCCCGGCGATCAGCCAGACGCCGCCGTTGATGCTGCTTGCCCTGACCCTGGTCGGTTCCAACGACGGCTCCGTGACCGCGCTCGCATCGGCGGTCGGCCAGGCGTTGGCGGGGGCGCGGGCCCGCGTCAAGGAGCCGAAGCAGCTCGGCCCCGGCGCCCTGGATTGGCTGGTCGAGGCCGAGGACGCCCCCGCCGCCCGCCACGCGCTGAAGCCCGTGCTGGAGCCCGCGCCGGTCGACTGGGCCCTGCAGCCCTGGGCGGGGCGCAGAAAGCGCGTGCTGGCGGCCGACATGGACTCCACCATCATCGGCTGCGAGTGCATCGACGAGCTGGCCGACTTTGCGGGCGTAAGGGCCGAGGTCGCCGCTGTCACCGAGGCCGCCATGCGCGGCGAGCTCGACTTCGAGCAGGCGCTGAGCGCGCGCGTGGCCCGGCTGGCAGGCCTGCCGCTTCAGGCGCTGCAGCGCTGCTATCATGAAAGGGTGCGGCTCAATCCCGGCGCCTCTGTGCTGGTGCGCACCATGGCCGCCCATGGCGCAAGCTGCGTGCTCGTCTCGGGGGGCTTCACCTTCTTCGCCGAGCGGGTGGCGAGGGCGGCGGGGTTTCAGGCGTTCCGCGCCAATGTGCTCGGGCACGATGGGGAACGGCTGACCGGCGAGGTCGCCCGCCCGATCGTGGGCCGCGAGGCCAAGCTGACGGCGATGACGGAGGCCTGCATGGCGCAGGGTGCGGGGCTGGACGCGGCCCTGGCCTTGGGCGACGGCGCCAACGACCTCGCCATGATCCGGGCCGCCGGCCTGGGGGTCGCCTACCGCGCCAAGCCGGTGGTCGCCGCCGAGGCCGACGCGCGGATCGACCACGCCGACCTGACCGCAGCGCTCTACTTCCAGGGCTATGCCGCAACGGAGTGGGCCCCCGCCTGATCCCGGCTCCCCGATCCGCCCCCTAACAACGGGCTCTCGACGCGGGGGGTCAGTTCGACTTCGGCGCGGCTTCAGCGGCGGCCTGCGGCGCGGGCGAGGGCGCCTCGGCGGTCGGGGCAGGGGAGACCGCGGCCGCCGGCTCGGCGGGCTTGTTCATCACCGCGCCCAGCAGCCCCGAATGCTGCTCCAACCGCTTGGCCGCGACCTCGCAGCGCGGCGGCACGCCCCAGCTCGCGACCCACTTCTGGGTGTCGTAGTCCGCCTGCTGCATGCCGGCCCAGATGCGATAGCCGATCTCGGCGGCCTGCGCGCCCTTCTGCGGCGTGGCGGCGGGGTTCTCGGCCTCAGCGGTCTTCAGCGCGCGGCTGAAAATCTTCAGGAACTCGCGCTCGTCCGCCATCAGGCCCTGGTCCAGGCGCGAGGTCTCAGCCCGATCCTTGGCGTCGCGGGCGTGCGCCAGGATTTTGGGCTCGATCGCCTCGAACGCCTCCAGATGGCCCTTCACCGCCCCGTGGCACCAGGAAACGTAGGAGAAATCGTCGGAGCCCACGCCCGCGGGCTGCTCGTCGCTGTCGGCGATCGCCGGCGGGGGCTTCAGCGCGGCGGTGTCCATGGCGAGGGCGAGCAGGAGGGCGAGCAGCATCGGTGGAAAGCCTCAAAGCGCGACAGGTGCGCCGCCTCTTGTAGCGGGCCGGCGCGATCGGGCCAACGTGCGTCGAAGGCCGGGCGCGACACATGACGCCGAATTAAGTCGATCCGCCGGCGGGCTCGCCCTAGCGTTCGGCCACCGCCTGGAGGGCTTGCCCATGATCGTCCGCGCACCCGCGTTCGCCGCCGCCGCGCTTCTCGCCGCCGTCTCAGGCTCGGCTAAGGCTGAGCCCAGCGTGGAGCTGCGCCACGTCGCCGCCCGCGTGATCGTCATCCCAGAGACGCGCAGCGACGTGCAGGCCAGCATCCGGCCCGGCGATCCGCGCCTGCCCCCGCTCGCCGTTCGCCGCGAGGGCGACCGCTTGGTCATCGACGGCGGGCTGGAGCATCGGATCGGCAACTGCGGCAGCTGGGGCGGGTGGAGCCTGTTCGGCGGCGCCCGGCGGCAGGACAAGGTCACGCGGGTGGAGGTGCGCGGCGTCGGCCCCCTGCTCCTCGATCGCCTGCCGGAGGTCACGGTGCGCACGCCGCCAGACGCCCGGATCGGCGCGGGCGACGCGGTCTGGGGCCGGGTCGGTCCCAGCGGCAGCCTTTCGCTCGCCAACAGCGGCTGCGGCGACTGGACCGCCGGTCCGGTGCGCGGCCTGGCCAAGATCGCGGCCAGCGGCTCGGGCGATGTGCGGCTGGAGGACGCGGGCTCCGCCGAGGTCGCGGTGGCGGGCTCTTCCGACATCCGCCTCGGCCGCATCGCCCAGGGGCTGAAGGCCTCGATCTCCGGCTCCGGCGACCTCCAGGCGGCGGAGGTGAACGGACCGATCGCCACCCGCGTGACGGGTTCGGGCGACATCCGCATCGGAGACGGACGGGCGTCCAGCGTGCAGGTGTCGGTCGCGGGCTCGGGCGACTTCACTTTCAAGGGCGAGGCGGGCGCGCTCAGCGCCGACGTGGCCGGCTCCGGCGACGTGCACGTGGCGCGCGTGACGGGCCCGGTCGCGAAGCACATCGCAGGCTCCGGCGATGTGATCGTGGGACGCTGAGCCGCCGCACGCCTTCCCGCTCGCATGTAAGAGGGCTGTTCGGGCGGACGGGCGCTCAGGACCGGACGGCCATGACAAACCCGCGCCGGCGGCCTGACACCGCAGCGTGGCCCGCATCCTCTTCGTCCACAACACCTTTCCGGGGCGGTTCGAGTTCCTGCTCGCGCCGCTGCGAAAGGCCGGGCACAGCCTTGCGGCGATCGCGCCGGTGCAGCAGGGCGAGGCGCCCGGGGTGGACGTGCGCCGCTATGCGCCGGCGGGGCGCGGCCCGGGCCAGCCGTTTCCGCTGTCGCTGCGCGCGGAGCTCGACACCCGCCGGGGGGCGGGCGTGGCCCAGGTCGCGCAACAGCTCAGGAGCGAGGGCTTCGTCCCCGACCTGATCATCGGCCATCCAGGATGGGGCGAGACGCTGTTCCTGCGCGAGGTCTTCCCCGACGCGCGCCAGCTCCTGATCGGGGAGTTCTACTACCGCACCCGGTTCCTGCGCGAGGTCTTCCCCGACGCGCGCCAGCTCCTGAATCGGGGAGTTCTACTACCGCACCCGGGGCGAGCGGGGCGGTGTTGGACGGCTCCACGCCCGTGATCACCTTCGCCGCCGCTGCACGACGCGATCACGCCGGGCGAGGACGGCCTGCTCCTGCCCTTCTTCGACATCGAGGCGCTTTCGTAGGCCCTGATCGCCGCTTGTCGAGCCCCCGAGCGGTTCGCGCCCCTGCGCCAGGCCGCCCGCGCCACCGCGCTCTCGCGCGTCGACCGGGCGAGCGTGTGTCTGCCGCAGTGGCTGGAGCTGATCGCCCGCGCCCTGCGCCAGCCGAGCTCGCGCCCCGCCTCGCGGCCGATGGTTCCGCCGCCTTCGAGCGCGCTAGGAAAGTCTTGACGGCCTGAGCCGCGGCGCGTAGGAACCGCGCCTCTGTTGATCCGGCCGTAGGCAAGGGCGTTCGCCCTCGCCTAGACGCGGTTCGCAAAGACGACCTGACATCGCGCTTTCCCCAGCGCTGCATATCGGGATCAAGCAGGGCCTTCGCGCGTGACCGCCGTTCGGGCGGCGCTGCGGGGCCCTCTCGTTGTTTGCGGGCTTCGTTCGCACGGCCGGACCGGCGGGTTCGGTTTCTGCCGTTCGAGGCGCGCGCGGGTGTTTGGGGCCGCAAGGCTCTGGATCTTTGAACCGTACGGGCGTGGCGGACGCGAAGGACGTTTAGATATGGCGCAGAATATTCGTATTCGGCTGAAGGCCTTCGATCACCGGGTGTTGGATCACTCCACCCGCGAGATCGTGAATACGGCCAAGCGCACCGGCGCCGCCGTCCGCGGGCCGATCCCGCTGCCGACCCGTATCGAGCGCTTCACGGTGCTCCGCTCGCCGCACATCGACAAGAAGTCGCGCGAGCAGTTCGAAATGCGCACGCACAAGCGCGTGCTGGATATCGTCGATCCCACTCCGCAGACCGTGGACGCGCTGATGAAGCTCGACCTGTCCGCCGGCGTCGACGTCGAAATCAAGATCTGAGGACGAGGGCCATGCGAACCGGCGTACTCGCCAAGAAACTCGGCATGACGCGCCTCTTCGACGAGGCGGGTCAGCACGTGCCCGTCACCGTGCTCGCCCTCGACGGGTGCCAGGTGACCGGCCAGCGCACCCAGGACCGCGACGGCTATGTCGCGCTTCAGCTCGGCGCAGGCGCGAAGAAGGCGAAGAACACCAGCCAGCAGATGCGCGGGCACTTCGCCAAGGCGATGGTGGAGCCCAAGCGCGTGGTGACCGAGTTCCGGGTCACCCCTGAGAACCTCATCGACGTGGGCGCGGAGATCACCGCCGACCACTTCGTCGCCGGCCAGCGGGTCGACATCCAGGGCGTGACCATCGGCAAGGGCTTTTCCGGCGCCATGAAGCGCTGGAACTTCGGCGGCCTTCGCGCCACCCACGGCGTTTCGGTCAGCCACCGCTCGCATGGCTCCACTGGCCAGCGCCAGGACCCGGGCCGCACCTTCAAGAACAAGAAGATGGCCGGCCACTACGGCGTGGAGACCGTCACGACGCAGAACCTGCAGATCGTGCGCGTCGACCCCGAGCGCGGCCTGATCCTGGTCAAGGGGGCGGTCCCCGGCGCCGAGGGCTCCTACGTAAAGGTCCGCGATGCTGTGAAGCGCGCGCTGCCGGCCGAGGCGCCCAAGCCCGGCGCCTTCCGCAAGACCGCCGGCGAACCCGCCGACACCTCCGGGCCGGAGACGGCCGCGACTGAGACCGCCGCCAAGGGAGGCGAAGGCTGATGAAGCTCAACGTCACCACCCTGGACGCCGGCCAAGCCGGCGAGATCGAACTCGACGACGCCGTCTTCGGCATCGAGGAGATCCGCGCCGACATCCTGCAGCGCTGCGTCGTGTGGCAGCTCGCCAAGCGCCGCGCCGGCACGCACAAGATCAAGACCCGCAACGAAGTCGCCCGCACGGGCAAGAAGATGTACAAGCAGAAGGGCACCGGCGGGGCCCGCCACGGCTCGCGCAAGGCCGCGCAGTTCGTGGGCGGCGCTAAGACCCACGGCCCGGTGGTGCGCAGCCACGCCATCGACCTGCCCAAGAAGGTCCGGGCGCTGGCGCTGCGCCACGCCCTGTCGTCCAAGGCCCGCGACGGCGCGCTGATCGTGCTGGACCAGGCGACGCTGGACCAGCCCAAGACCGCGGCGCTGAAGGTCGCCTTCGAGAAGATCGGCCTGAAGAACGCTTTGGTGATCGCGGGTCCCGAGGTCGATGCGAACTTCAAGCTCGCCGCCCGCAACATCGCCGAGGTCGACGTGCTGCCCAACGCCGGCCTGAACGTCTACGATGTGCTGCGCCGGGAGAAGCTGGTGCTGACCCGCGCCGCCGTAGACGCCATCCAGGCGCGCTTCACCTCTGAGAAGGAGGCCGCGTGATGGCCGCCACCGCCCGCCACTACGACGTCGTCCTGGCTCCGCACATCACCGAGAAGGCGACCATCCTGTCGGAGCAGAACAAGGTCGTCCTGCGCGTGGCGCTCGACGCCAGCAAGGACGAGATCGCAACTGCGGTCGAAGAGCTGTTCAAGGTCCGGGTCACCAAGGTCAACACCGTGGTCACCAAGGGCAAGACCAAGCGCTTCCGCGGCATTCGCGGCCGCCGGTCCGACATCAAAAAAGCGATCGTGACCCTGCAAGAGGGCCAATCGATCGACGTGACCACCGGGCTCTGAGGGTCGACCGATGGCTTTGAAGCAGTTCAACCCGACCTCGCCCGGCCGTCGCGGCCTGGTCCTGGTCGACCGCAGCGAGCTCCACAAGGGCCGCCCGGAGAAGACGCTGGTCGAGGGCCTGTCGTCCAAGGGCGGTCGCTCCAACAATGGCCGCGTGACCGTCCGCTTCCGCGGCGGCGGCGCCAAGCGCCTCTATCGCCTCGTGGACTTCAAGCGTCGCAAGTTCGACGTGCCGGGCCGCGTGGAGCGCCTGGAGTACGACCCCAACCGCACAGCCTTCATCGCGCTGGTGACCTACGCGGACGGCGAGAAGGCCTACATCCTGGCGCCGCAGCGCCTTCGCGCCGGCGATGAGATCATCGCGGGCGAGAAGGTGGACGTGAAGCCGGGCAACGCCATGCCCCTGCGCTCCATCCCGATCGGTACGATCATCCACAATGTCGAGCTGAAGCCCCTCAAGGGCGGCCAGGTGGCCCGCTCGGCCGGCGCCTACGCCCAGCTGGTCGGCCGCGACGCCGGCTACGCCCAGATCCGCCTCGGCTCGGGCGAGCTGCGCATGGTGCTGGACAGCTGCATGGCCACCGTCGGCGCGGTGTCCAACCAGGACCACATGAACGAGAGCCTGGGCAAGGCCGGCCGCGTCCGGCACATGGGACGTCGCCCCCACGTCCGTGGCGTCGCCATGAACCCGGTCGACCACCCGCACGGCGGCGGCGAAGGCAAGACGTCCGGCGGCCGCCACCCGGTCACGCCCTGGGGCGTGCCGACCAAGGGCCACAAGACCCGCACCAACAAGGCGACGGACAAGTTCATCATCCGCTCGCGTCACAAAGCGAAGGGCCGCTGATCATGACCCGCTCCGTCTGGAAAGGTCCGTTCGTCGACGGCTACCTGCTGAAGAAGGCCGAAGCCGCCCAGGGCGGTCGCAAGGAGGTCATCAAGACCTGGTCGCGCCGCTCCACCATCATGCCCCAGTTCGTGGGTCTGACCTTCGGCGTGCACAACGGCCACAAGCACATCCCGGTGCTGGTGTCCGAAGACATGGTCGGGATGAAGCTCGGCGAATTCGCGCCCACCCGCACCTTCTACGGCCACGCGGCCGACAAGAAGGCCAAGAGGAAGTAAGATGGGCAAAGCCGCCAATCCCCGCCGCGTCGGCGCGAGCGAAGCCCGTGCGAAGGTCGTGAACCTGCGCACCTCGCCGCGAAAGCTGAACCTGGTCGCCCAGTCAATCCGAGGCCTCAGCGTGCAGCGCGCCCTCAACGAGCTGGAATTCAGCCACAAGCGCATCGCCAAGGATGTGCGCAAGGCCCTCTACTCGGCGATCTCCAACGCGGAGAACAACCACAACCTCGACATCGACGCCCTCGTCGTCGCCGAGGCCTTCGTGGGCAAGAACCTGGTGATGAAGCGCTTCTCCGCCCGCGCGCGGGGTCGCTCGTCGCGTATCGAAAAGCCGTTTTCGGAGATCACCATCGTGGTCCGTGAACTGGGCGGGGAGATCGCCTGATGGGTCAGAAGGTCAATCCCGTCGGCCTGCGCCTCGGCGTCAACCGCACCTGGGACAGCCGTTGGTTCGCCGACGGCGAGGATTATTCGCGCCTGCTGTTCCAGGACATCCAGATCCGCAAGGCGCTGAAGCAGCGCCTGAACCAGGCGGGCGTCTCGCGCATCATCATCGAGCGGCCGCACAAGCGCTGCCGCGTCACCATCTATGCCGCGCGCCCGGGCGTGATCATCGGCAAGAAGGGCGCGGACATCGACAAGCTGCGCAAGGACCTCTCGGCCATGACCGAGGGCGAGGTGCACCTGAACATCGTCGAGGTGCGCAAGCCCGAGGCCGACGCCCAGCTGATCGCGGAATCCATCGCCCAGCAGCTCGAGCGCCGCGTCGCCTTCCGCCGCGCCATGAAGCGCGCGATGCAGTCGGCCATGCGGCTCGGCGCCAAGGGCGTGCGCATCAACGTCTCGGGCCGCCTGGGCGGCGCGGAGATCGCGCGCATGGAGTGGTATCGCGAAGGCCGCGTGCCCCTGCACACCCTGCGCGCCGACATCGACTACGGCTTCGCCGAGGCGACCACCACCTACGGGATTATCGGCGTGAAGACCTGGGTCTTCAAGGGCGAGATCCTCGAGCACGACCCGATGGCGCAGGACAAGCGCTGGGCGGGCGAGGCGAGCGGGCCGTCCAGCGACGAGCGCCGCGATCGCTCCGACCGCGGCCCGCGCCGCGACCGCGGCCCGCGCCGCGACCGCGGCGGCGAACAGGCCGAGACCCAGGCCTGAGGATCGACCCATGCTGTCACCGAAGAAGACCAAGTACCGCAAGGCCTTCAAGGGCCGCATCCACGGCACGTCCAAGGGCGGGTTCTCGCTGAACTTCGGCTCCTACGGCCTGAAGTCGCTGGAGCCCGAGCGCATCACCGCGCGCCAGATCGAGGCGGCCCGCCGCGCGATCACGCGCCAGATGAAGCGCCAGGGCCGCGTCTGGATCCGCATCTTCCCGGACGTTCCGGTGTCCTCCAAGCCTGCGGAAGTCCGCATGGGCTCGGGCAAGGGCGCGGTGGAGTTCTGGGCGGCGCGCGTGGCCCCAGGCCGGATCATGTTCGAGATCGACGGCGTGCCGGACGACATCGCCCGCGAGGCGCTGCGCCTTGGCGCGGCCAAGCTGCCGGTCCGCACCAAGGTCGTGACCCGCCTGGATGCGGGCGTGGCCCATGTTGAGAGCGAGGCCGCCTGATGAAGATCGACGAGATCCGGGCCCTGACCCCCGACCAGCTTTCCGATCAGCTGCTGCAGCTGAAGCGGGAGCAGTTCAACCTGCGTTTCCAGGCGGCCACCGGCCAGATGGAAAAGCCGCATCGCATCGACGAAGTGCGCAAGTCCATCGCGCGCCTCAAGACCGTGATGCGCCAGAAGTCCGTGCAGGGCTGAGGAAAACCGATGCCGAAGCGCATTCTTGAAGGCGTCGTCGTCTCCGACAAGGGCGACAAGACCGTCGTCGTGAAGGTGGAACGGACGTTCCTGCACCCCGTCATGAAGAAGACGGTGCGGCGGTCCAAGAAGTACCACGCTCACGACGAGAGCAATTCGTATCACGAGGGCGAGCTGGCCCGCATCATCGAGTGCGCGCCCCGCTCCAAGCTGAAGACGTGGGAGGTCCTGCCCAAGGACGGCTCCACGACTTCGGCGTCCTAAGGAAGGTCAGGTTCCATGATCCAGATGCAAACTAACCTGGACGTCGCTGACAATTCTGGCGCGCGCCGGGTCATGTGCATCAAGGTGCTGGGTGGCGCGAAGCGTCGCTACGCCAGCGTTGGCGACGTGATCGTCGTCTCTGTGAAGGAGGCGATCCCGCGCGGCCGCGTGAAGAAGGGCGACGTCATGCGCGCCGTCGTCGTGCGCACGTCCAAGGACATCGCCCGCAAGGACGGCTCGACGATCCGCTTCGACAAGAACGCTGCGGTGCTGGTGAACAAGTCGTCCGAGCCGATCGGCACCCGCATCTTCGGGCCGGTTCCGCGCGAACTGCGCGCCAAGAACCACATGAAGATCATTTCGCTCGCGCCTGAGGTGCTGTGATGGCGGCCAAGATCAAGAAGGGCGACCGCGTCGTCATGCTGACGGGCAAGGACAAGGGCCGGCAAGGCCAGGTCCTGCGCGTCTTTCCGAAGGACGAGCGCGTTCTGGTGGAGGGCCTGAACATGGTCCAGCGCCACACGCGGGCGAGCCAAACCGACCCTCAGGGCGGGATCAAGAACAAGGAAGCCCCGGTGCACGTGTCCAACGTCGCCATCGTGGACTCCCAGGGCAAGCCCACCCGCGTCGGCTTCCGCATGGACGGCGACAAGAAGGTGCGCTTCGCCAAGACCACCGGCGAGGTGATCAATGGCTGATCAGAACAAGCCCGAGGGCTACGAGCCCCGGATGAAGTCCGAGTACCGCAATCGCATCCGCCAGGCGATGCGCGAGCAGTTCGGCTACACCAACGAGATGCAGGTCCCCAAGCTTGACAAGATCGTCATCAACATGGGGATCGGCGAGGCGGTGGCGGACTCCAAGAAGGCCCAAGCGGCCATGAAGGACCTCGCGGCCATCGCCGGCCAGAAGCCCGCGCCGACCCGCGCGCGCCAGTCCATCGCCGGCTTCAAGCTGCGCGAAGGCATGGTCGTGGGCGCCAAGGTCACCCTGCGCAAGGACCGGATGTACGAGTTCCTCGACCGGCTGATCACGATCGCCCTGCCGCGCGTGAAGGACTTCCGCGGTCTGAAGGGGACGAGCTTCGACGGCCGCGGCAATTACGCGATGGGTCTGAAGGAGCACATCGTGTTCCCGGAGATCAACTATGACCAGATCGATCAGGTCTGGGGCATGGACATCATCGTCTGCACGACCGCCAAGTCCGACGCGGAAGCCAAGGCGCTTCTGAAAGAATTCCAGTTCCCGTTCAACAGCTGACGGACGGGAGGAAAGACGAACCATGGCCAAGAAGAGCGCCGTTAACCGCAACGAGCACGTGAAGAAGCTCGTGAAGCAGTACGCCGCCAAGCGCGACGCCCTGAAGGCGATCGCCAACGACGAGACGCGACCGCTCGAGGAGCGCTTTGACGCGCGCCTGAAGCTCGCCGAGCTGCCGCGCAACTCCGCGCCGAACCGCATCCGCAACCGCTGCACCATGACGGGGCGGCCGCGGGCCTTCTATCGCAAGCTCAAGATGAGCCGGATCGCGCTGCGGGAGCTCGGCTCCCAGGGCCAGATCCCCGGCCTCGTGAAGTCGAGCTGGTAAGGGGGAAACGAGATGTCTTTCAACGATCCCCTGAGCGACATGATCGCCCGCATAAAGAATGCGGCGGAGCGCAAGCGCTCCAAGGTCACGACGCCGGCGTCCAAGCTGCGCGGCCGCGTGCTCGACGTGCTCCAGGACGAAGGCTACATCCGCGGCTACAAGCTCGTGGAAGAAGCCGGCAAGCATCCGGAGTTCGAGATCGAGCTGAAGTACTTCGACGGCGAGCCCGTGATCGCGGAGATCGCGCGCGTGTCGAAGCCGGGTCGTCGCGTCTATTCGTCCATCTCGGACCTGAAGCCGGTGAAGAACGGCCTTGGGATCTCGATCCTGTCCACCTCCAAAGGCGTGATGAGCGACGCCGCGGCCCGCGATGCGAACGTGGGCGGCGAAGTCCTCTGCCGCGTCTACTGATCGGGGAAGCTCCAAGATGTCCCGTATCGGCAAGAAGGCCGTCCCGATCCCGTCCGGCGTCTCCGTCACCCTCGCCGGCCAGGCGATCACGGTGAAGGGGCCCAAGGGCCAGCTCGCCTACACCGCGCCCGAGGAGATCGAGGTGGCGCAGGAGGGCGGCCAGCTGACCTTCGCGCCCCGCAACGACAGCCAGCGCGCCGCCGCCATGTGGGGCCTGTCGCGCACCCTGACCGCCAACATGATCGAGGGCGTGACCAAGGGCTACGAGGAGGTGCTCGAGCTGGTGGGCGTGGGCTACCGCGCCGCGCTCAAGGGGCGCGACCTCTCCCTGCAGCTGGGCTTCAGCCACGACGTCGATATGCCGCCGCCGGCGGGCATCACCTTCGCCGTGCCGCGTCCCGTCGAGATCCGCGTGAGCGGCATCGACAAGCAGCTGGTGGGCGAAGTCGCGGCTCGCATCCGCCGCATCCGTCCGCCTGAGCCCTACAAGGGCAAGGGCGTGCGCTACGCCAGCGAGGCCGTGCGGCGCAAGGAAGGGAAGAAGAAGTAAGCCATGGCCCTGAAGCCTCGCGACATCGCCCAGCGCCGCGCCCAGCGCGTGCGCGCCCGGCTGAAGAAGGTGGGTGCCGGCCGGCCCCGGCTGAGCGTCTTCCGCTCGGCCAAGTCCATCTATGCCCAGATCATCGACGACGCCCGGGGCGTGACCCTGGCGGCCGCCTCCTCGCTCGAGGACGGCCTCGCCCAGGCCGAGGGCGGCAAGAGCGGTCGGGCGGCCGAGGTCGGCAAGCTCGTCGCCCAGCGCGCTCTGGAGAAGGGCGTGAAGGACGTGGTCTTCGACCGCGGCGGGTACCTCTATCATGGCCGGGTCAAGGCCCTGGCCGACGCCGCGCGCGAAGCCGGCCTGAACTTCTAAGGATCACCCATGGCTCGACCCAACGAAGAGCGCCGGGACCGGCGGGATCGGCGCGACGGCGAGGAGCGCGACAACGAGCTCGTCGAAAAGCTGGTGCACATCAATCGCGTCGCCGCCACCGTGAAGGGCGGCCGCCGCTTCAGCTTCGCTGCGCTGATGGTCGTGGGCGACCAGAAGGGCCGCGTCGGCTTCGGTCACGGCAAGGCGCGCGAAGTGCCGGAAGCCATCCGCAAGGCGACCGAAGAGGCGAAGAAGTCCATGGTGCGCGTCCCGCTGCGCGAGAGCCGCACCCTGCACCACGACGGCAACGGCCGCTGGGGCGCGGGCAAGGTGATGGTGCGCGCGGCGCCTCCGGGGACGGGCGTGATCGCCGGCGGCCCGATGCGCGCGGTGCTGGAGAGCCTCGGCGTGCAGGACGTGGTGGGCAAGTCCAGCGGCTCGTCCAACCCTTACAACATGGTGCGCGCCACCTTCGAGGCGCTGAAGGTCCAGAGCTCGCCCCGCCAGATCGCCGCCAAGCGCGGCAAGAAGGTGAGCGACATCCTTGGCCGCCGCGCCGACGGCGCCTCGGCTCCCGACGCCGTAGAGGGCTGATCCCGATGGCTCAGATCACCGTGAAGCAGATCGGCAGCCCGATCCGCCGCGAGGCCGTGCAGCGCCAGACCCTGGTCGGCCTGGGCCTGAACCGCCTGGGGCGGGTGTCCCAGCTCGAGGACACGCCCGCCGTGCGCGGCATGATCCGCAAGGTCCAGCACCTGGTTCAGGTGGTGGAGGGCTGAACCCGCCGCCGCGAGGTCGCCGACCCCGCGCCGCAACCATGATCGCCGAGTCGGGTGCGCCCTGCGCGTCCGGCGCAACCGTCGAAAGGACGAGGCCATGACCAGACTGAACGAACTTCGCGACAACGAGGGCGCCCGCAAGAACCGCATGCGCGTCGGGCGCGGCCCGGGCTCGGGCAAGGGCAAGACCGCCGGTCGCGGCGTGAAGGGCCAGAAGGCCCGCACCGGCCACGGCATGCAGCAGTTCGAAGGCGGCCAGATGCCGTTGCACATGCGCATGCCCAAGCGCGGCTTCAACTCGCTGAACCGGTCGACCTACGCCGAGGTGAACCTCTGGCGCCTGGTCAAGGCGATCGAGGCCGGCAGGCTCGACGCGGGCCAGCCGATCGACGCTCAGGCCCTGATCGCGGCGGGCGTGATCCGGCGCGAGAAGGATGGCGTGCGTCTGCTGGGCCATGGCGAGCTCTCCGCCAAGCTGACCCTGACCGTGCACTCCGCCACCGCCTCGGCCCGCCAGGCCGTGGAGGCTGCGGGCGGCAGCCTGACCGAGACGCGCCCCGCGCCCGTCGCCGCCGAAGCCTGATCCCCGAAGCGGGGGCTCCTCGGCCTGGCGGAGCCCTCGCGTCGCCTTCGTCAGGGCGCCCGGCGCGTCAGCGGCGTTTTCGCCCTCGCACGTCGTCGGAGCCCCGCCTATGTTGGGCGTTGACCGTCACACCTGAGGGCCCATGGCCTCCGCCGCAGAACAGCTCGCCGCCAACATGAACGTGGGGTCCTTCGCCAAGGCGACGGACCTGCACAAGCGCCTCTGGTTCACCCTGGGCGCCCTGATCGTCTATCGGCTCGGCACCTACATCCCCATCCCGGGCATCAACGTCGAGCAGTTCGCCCATGCCTTCCAGGGCCAGGCGAAGGGCATCCTGGGCATGTTCAACATGTTCTCGGGCGGCGCGGTGCAGCGCATGGCGATCTTCTCGCTGAATGTGATGCCCTACATTTCGGCATCGATCATCGTGCAGCTGATGGCCACGATCTACGCGCCCTGGGAGAAGCTGCGCAAGGAAGGCGGGGAGGCCGGGCGCAAGCAGCTGAACCAGTACACCCGCTACCTGACCGTGGTCCTGGCCCTGGTCCAGAGCTTCGGCATCGCCGTCGGGCTGCAGAACCAGCGCGGTCTGATCGACGATCCGGGCCTGTTCTTCACCATCTCCACGGTGGCGACGCTCACCGGCGGGACCATGTTCCTGATGTGGCTGGGCGAGCAGATCACCAGCCGGGGCGTGGGCAACGGTACGTCGCTGATCATCTTCGCGGGCATCGTAGCGGTGCTGCCGGGGTATGTCTGGCGCGGGCTGCAGCTCACGCGCACGGGCGAGCTCAGCCCCGTGGTGCTGCTGGTGGTCGCGGCCCTGTCGGCGGGCATCGTGGCGGCCATCGTCTTCATGGAGCGGGCGCAGCGACGCCTGCTCGTGCAGTACCCCAAGCGACAGGTCGGCAACCGTATGTATGGCGGCGAGAGCTCCTTCATGCCGCTGAAGATCAACACCGCCGGCGTGATCCCGCCGATTTTCGCCTCGAGCCTGCTGCTGCTGCCCACAACCGTGATGGGCTTCCTGTCCAACGCCAACCTTCCCCCCTGGGCGCAGTGGGCGCCGGGCCTGGTCGGCCAGCTGCAGCACGGCCAGCCGCTGTTCATGGTCGCCTATGGCCTGATGATCGTCTTCTTCTCCTTCTTCTACACCTCGATCGTCTTCAACCCCGACGACACGGCGGAGAACCTGCGCAAGTACGGCGGCTTCCTGCCCGGCATCCGGCCGGGCAAGCGCACGGCGGAGTATATCGACTACGTCTTGACCCGCCTGACGGTGATCGGCGCGGCCTACATCACCGCCATCTGTCTGCTGCCGGAGTGGGTGACGAACTGGCTTGGACCGACGTTCTACCTTGGCGGCACGAGCGTCCTGATCGTGGTCACGGTGACCATGGACACCGTCGCCCAGATCCAGTCGCACCTGCTGGCTCACCAGTACGAAGGCCTGATCAAGAAGTCGAAGCTGCGAGGGGGCGGTCGTAGCGCCGCCCGGGTCGCGCCGACGCGATGAACCTGATCCTGTTCGGACCCCCGGGGGCGGGGAAGGGCACTCAGGCCAAGCGTCTCGTCGAACAGCGGGCGATGGTGCAGCTCTCGACCGGCGACATGCTCCGCGCGGCGAAGGCGTCGGGCTCCGAGCTCGGTCGCCGGGTGGCCCGCATCATGGATCGCGGCGAACTGGTCTCCGACGAGATCGTCATCGCCCTGATCGAGGCGCGCCTGCCCGAGGCGGAGGCCGCCGGCGGCGCCATCTTCGACGGCTTTCCTCGCACGCCGGCCCAGGCTGAGGCGCTGGACCTCATGCTGAAGGGCCGTGGCCGGCAGATCGACCGTGTCATCCGGCTCAGGGTGGACGAGGCGGCCCTGTTGGACCGCATCACCCGGCGCTTCCAGGCCGAGGGCCGCGCCGACGACAATCCCGACAGCTTCAAGGTGCGCCTGCAGGCCTATGCGGACCAGACCGCGCCGCTGATCCCCTACTACCAACGGCAGGGAAAGCTGCGCGAGGTCGACGGCATGGGCTCTATCGAGGCGGTGGCCGCCGCCATCGACGCGGCGCTCAGGGACTAGGGCGGGCCTGCCGACGGCCCTTTCAGCGGGGGCCGGCGAGTCAAGCAGAATCTGGCGCGCCGGCCTAACAAGGCATTGACGCAGGCGATTTGAACCCTATAACACCCTCCTTCCGCGAAAGGGCGCGAAGGTCAGCGCCGGCTCTCCCGTTCCGCAGGGCCGGGGCCTTTTCGCGTTCAGAGCACGCATAGTGGGCGCCTCGGGCGGGGGCGCGCGACCAGGAGAGTTTCGGACGTGGCCCGTATCGCAGGCGTCAACATCCCGACCAACAAGCGCGTGGAGATCGCGCTGCAGTACATCCACGGCATCGGTCCCTTCAAAGCCAAGGAGATCATGCAGAAGGTCGGCATCGACCAGTCGCGCCGGGTCAACCAGCTGACCGACCAGGAAGTGCTCCAGATCCGCGAGGCGATCGACCGCGACTACACCGTCGAGGGGGACCTGCGCCGCGAGACCGCCGTCAACATCAAGCGCCTGATGGACCTCGCCTCCTACCGCGGCCTGCGCCACCGCAAGGGCCTGCCCGTCCGCGGCCAGCGCACCCACACCAACGCCCGCACGCGCAAGGGGCCCGCCAAGCCCATCGCCGGCAAGAAGAAGTAAGAGCACGCCCTCATGGCCAAGGAACCGACGCGCGTCCGTAAGCGCGAGCGCAAGAACATCACCTCGGGCGTGGCGCATGTGAACGCCTCGTTCAACAACACCATGGTCACGATCACCGACGCCCAGGGGAACACCATCTCCTGGTCGAGCGCCGGCACCATGGGCTTCAAGGGCTCTCGGAAGTCGACCCCCTACGCCGCCCAGATGGCGGCCGAGGACGCCGGCCGCAAAGCTATGGAGCATGGCGTGAAGACCCTGGAGGTCAACGTGGCCGGTCCGGGGTCGGGCCGGGAGTCGGCGCTGCGCGCTTTGCAGTCGGTCGGCTTCACCATCACCACCATCCGCGACGTGACCCCGATCCCGCACAACGGCTGCCGTCCGCCCAAGCGCCGCCGCGTCTGACGCCGCCCGCGTTCTCCGCCCGGCGGCCGCAAGGCCTTTTCCGCTGGGCGCGACGCCCGGGGCGCACATTCGCCTCGCCGTTCGCGCCGATCAGCCCCGTTCGAGAGACCCGATGATCGAAAGAAACTGGCAAGAGCTGATCCGTCCCGAGAAGCCGCAGATCGAGCCGGGCTCCGACAGCCAGCGCAAGGCGCGCATGGTGGCCGAGCCCCTTGAGCGCGGCTTCGGCGTGACGCTCGGCAATGCGCTGCGGCGCGTGCTGCTGTCCTCGCTGCAGGGCGCGGCCGTCACCGCAGTACAGATCGACGGCGTGGTGCACGAGTTCTCCTCCATCGAGGGCGTCCGCGAAGACGTCGTGGACGTGATCCTCAACATCAAGCAGCTGGCGCTGCGCATGCACGCCGAGGGCCCGCGCCGCATGACCCTGCGCGCCACCGGACCAGGTCCCGTCACCGCCGGCCAGATCGACGCCCCCCAGGAGATCGAGGTCCTCAACAAGGACCACGTGCTCATGACCCTGGACGAGGGCGCGACCGTGCGCATGGAGTTCACCGTCCAGAGCGGCAAGGGCTATGTTCCGGCCGAGCGCAACCGGCCCGAGGACGCGCCGATCGGCCTCATCGCCGTGGACGCCCTCTACAGCCCCGTCAAGCGCGTCGCCTACCGGGTCGAGCCGACCCGCCAGGGCCAGAGCCTCGACTACGACAAGCTCGTGCTCGAGCTCGAGACCAACGGCGCGGTGTCGCCGGTGGACGCTGTGGCCTATGCCGCGCGCATCCTGCAGGACCAGCTGCAGCTCTTCATCACCTTCGACGAGCCGAAGAAGAAGGTGGCGGACGAGGCCAAGCCGGAGCTGCCGTTCAACCCGGCGCTGCTGAAGAAGGTCGACGAGCTGGAGCTGTCGGTCCGTTCGGCGAATTGCCTGAAGAACGACAACATCGTCTACATCGGCGACCTGATCCAGAAGACCGAGGCGGAAATGCTCCGCACCCCGAACTTCGGGCGCAAGTCGCTGAACGAGATCAAGGAAGTGCTGACCAACATGGGTCTGCACCTTGGGATGGACGTGCCGAACTGGCCGCCGGAGAATATCGAGGATCTGGCCAAGAAGTTCGAAGACCAGATCTGACCTGCGCGGGGGCTTCAGGCCCGCCGCGCACCTTGCCGGGAAAGCGCCCAAGCCTTGTCCCGGCAATTTCGGCTTCCGCGATCCGCGCGGGGGCCGACGTCCGGACCGGGCGGGCGGCCGAAAGGGTCGTCGGCCTGAGCGTCCGGGCCGGCTTTGGGGGACGAACGATCCGGCCGCGCGCCGCCGCCGTCCTTGAGGAGTAGACCCCATGCGCCACGGCGCCGCTCACCGGAAGCTCGGCCGCACCACGGCTCACCGCACCGCCATGTTCGCCAACATGGCGGCGAGCCTGATCAAGCACGAGCAGATCGTCACCACCCTGCCCAAGGCGAAGGAGCTGCGGCCCTTCGTCGAAAAGCTGGTCACCCTGGCCAAGCGCGGCGACCTGCACGCGCGCCGCATCGCCATCAGTCGGGTCCGCGACGTGGACCAGGTCGGCAAGCTGTTCGCCACCCTCGGCCCGCGCTATCGCGACCGCAACGGCGGCTACATCCGCGTCCTGAAGGCCGGCTTTCGCTACGGCGACAACGCGCCGTTGGCGGTGATCGAGTTCGTCGACCGCGACCCGGCTGAAAAGGGCAAGGACTCCGGTCCGGTCCAGGTGGCCGACGCCGACGCGTGAGCGCCTGTTCCCGCTCCCGTCGCGGGAGAGGGCCCTCACCCCAGCGCGACGACCCCTGCGCCGCCGTCCTCGTCGCCCCAGGCCAGACGGCGGCCGTCGGCTGAGACCGCCAGGGCCGAGATCGGCGCCCCCTTCTCGGCCTTGAGGTGACGGAGATCGGACGCGGTCACGTCCGCCGTCCAGACCCGTCCGTCCTCCAGACCGGCGCTAAGACGCGTGGCGCCCGGCGCCGCCGCCACGACCGTCGTGCGCGTGCTCTCGTCATAGCCGAGCTGATTCGCCTCCCGCCCCATCGGCCCTTGGGCGCCGGTGAAGGGCCAGAGCACCGCGCCATGGGCGCCGGACGTGGCCATCAGCGCGCCCTTGCTCAGGAACACCAGGCTCTTCGGCTTGGCGGGATAGCCGCCCATGCGCATGTCCTTGCCGTCCGACAGCCGCCAGCCGTGCGGCGCGTTCTCTTGCATGGCCGAGACCAGGAACCTGCCGGCGGGGCTGAAAAGGGCGGCGATGTGCGAGCCCGCCCAGCGGAGCAGGACGGGCTTCTGCTCGGCGATGCGGGCGAACCAAAGGGCCGCCCCGCCGTAGGTCGCGCAGGCGAGGCGCCGTCCCTTGGGCTCGAACGCCAGGCCGGCGACCGAGCGCTCGTGTCCAAAGGTGCGGGCGAAGGCCGGGTCGCGCACATCGCGCACATGCACGTCCCGCCCGGCGGCGAAGGCGATCAGGCCCGAGGCGGGAGAGGCCGCGATCGCGTCGATCCACGCGCTCCCGAGGTCCGCCACGACCTCGCCGCCCTCCGGCGTGGTGCGCACCAGCCGCCCGTCGTCGCCGCCGGTGAGCAGCGCCCGCCCGCCCGGGTCCAGCGCCGCGCACAGCACCGCGCCGGCGTGGGCGGGATGCTCGACCCCGCCCTCGAACACCACCCGCCCGTCCCCGAGGGCGAAGACGGCCCTGTCGGCGATAAAGCCTGCGGCGCTGACATAGGCCTTGAGGTCGAAGCTCTGGCTCACTTGGCGGACGCCGCCTCCTCGACGGAGCGGAAACCTTCGGCGCGCAGGCGCGCGGCGAGGTCGCGCTTGATGTCCGCGATCAGGCCCGGCCCGCCATAGACCAGGGCGGTGTAGAGCTGGACCGCACGGGCGCCGGCGCGGATCTTGGCGAAGGCGTCCGCGCCCGAGCCCACGCCGCCCGCGCCGATCAGGACCAGCCGGCCCTGCGCGGCCTCGGCGAACAGCTTCAGCAGGCGCGTGGAGCGGGCGAACAGGGGCGCCCCGGACAGGCCCCCGGCCTCAATGCGCGCCTTGCTCCGCAGGCTCGCCGGCCGGTCCACGGTGGTGTTGGACACGATCAGGCCGTCAAACCCGCGCTGCACCGCGATCTCCACGATGGTCTCGACCTCCGCGTCGTCGAGGTCGGGCGCGACCTTCAGGAACAGCGGCGGATCGAGCTTGGCGCGAAGCCCGCCGCGGGTCTCGTCGAGCCTGCGGCCGAGCTCGTCCAAGGCTTCGGCGGTCTGCAGCGTGCGCAGGCCAGGCGTATTGGGCGAGGACACGTTGACGGTGAAATAGTCGGCCAGGCCCCAGAGGCGGCGCAGCCCTGTGACGTAGTCGCCGATGCGGTCGGCGGAGTCCTTGTTGGCGCCGAGGTTGGCGCCGACCACGCCCGAGCGGCTCCGAGCGCGCAGGTGCGTGGCGAAGACCTCGAGGCCCAAATTGTTGAATCCCATCCGGTTGATGACCGCCCGGTCCTCGGGCAGGCGGAACAGGCGCGGGCGCGGGTTGCCGGCCTGGGGCAGGGCGTGACCGTCCCGCACTCCACAAAGCCGAAGCCGGCGCGGAGCAGCGCGTCGGCGACCTCGGCGTCCTTGTCGAAGCCCGCCGCCAGGCCCACGCAGTTGGGCAGGCGCAGGCCGGCGATCTCGGTCGCGAGCACGTGATCGTCCGCGGCGGTCTGGACGGGGCCGAGCCCGGCGGAGAGGGCGCGGATCGTGGCCCGGTGCGCGGCCTCGGGGGGCAACAGGCGCAAAGCCCGCGCCCCCGCTTCGGAAACCGGGCTCACGGCGCGAGATCGGGCAGGCGCGGCACGCCGTCGCCGTCCAGCGGGGCGGCCCGGACGCGGAGCACCTGCGCAGGGTCGAGCGGGCCGTAGAGGTGCGGGAACAGCTGGCCGCCGCGGGACGGCTCCCAACGCAGGGTCTCGCCCAGGGTTAGGGCGTCGAGCTCCAGCGCGACCAGACCCGCCTGACCGCGGAAGTGCAGGCGCGCGGTCTCCTGCGCCTGGGCGGCGGTGGAAAGGTGGATGTAGCCGTCGCGCAGGTCCACGGCCGAGCCGTCGAAGCGCCCCGCGGCCAGGGCGGCCTCCCACTCGGCGAGGCTTACGATCTTGTAGACGCGGCTCATGGCTCGCGCCCACCGCCCACGTCGCTCGGGCGGATGAAGAGGGCCAGGGACGACCGGCCGTGCCGATCGAAGGCGATCACGGCCGCAGCGCCGGTCGGCAGTCCCTCGTTCAGGGGCCCGCCGCGCCCCAGCCGGTGCGCCAAGCCGTGCAGGCCCGGATTGTGCGCCACGATCATCAGCGTCGGCGCGCCGGCCGCCGCCGACGACGCCGCCTCCATGAGGGCGCTCTCGTCGGCGTCGTAGAGCGTGCGGTCGAGCTGCGCCCGGGCGCCGGGGAAGGCGGGGGCGACCGCCTCCCAGGTCGCCCTGGCGCGGGCGGCGGGGGAGACCAGGGCGAGGTCGGGCCGGACGTCGGCGCGAGCCAGGGCGTCAGCGACCAGGCGCACGTCGCGCCGCCCGCGCTCGGTCAGGTCGCGGTCGCAATCCTCGCCGGAGGCCGCGCGCGCCTCGGCCTTGCCGTGCCGCATCAGGATCAGCCGCCTGCCCGAAAGAGGGGTCATGGCGCGACCTCTAGCGGCAGGACGCGGCCCTTGTCACCCGGCCCTTGAAGCCGGGCCCTGGGGCTGGTCTATCTCGCCGCGTGCGCATCCGCGTGGAGGACATCCTGTCCCTCTACCTCGAGGGGACCTTCCCCATGGCGGAGGGGCGGGACGACCCGCGCCTGTTCGTCGTGGACCCTGAGCGGCGGGGCGTGATCCCGCTGGAGCGCTTCCATTTGCCCCGGCGGCTGGGGCGCACCATCCGCAGCGGCGCCTATCAGGTCACGACCGACCGGGCGTTTCGCGAGGTGGTGGCCGCGTGCGCCGCGCCAGGGCCGGGGCGGGAGGAGACCTGGATCAACGCCGAGATCGAGCGCCTCTACGGCGAGCTGCACGCGCGGGGGCAGGCGCACAGCATCGAGGTCTGGCGCGAGGGCGCTCTGGTCGGCGGCGTCTATGGCGTGGCGATCGGGGCCGCCTTCTTCGGCGAAAGCATGTTCTCCCGCGCCCGGGACGCGAGCAAGGTCGCGCTCGTCCACCTCGTCGCGCGCCTCAGGTTCGGCGGCTATCTCCTTCTAGACGTTCAGTTCGTGACCGAGCACCTCGCCCAGTTCGGGGCCGAGGAAATCGCCCGCGCCGACTACCGCCGCCGCCTCTCCCTCGCGCTTCAGGCGCACGGCGCGTGGGACGCGTTTCAGGCCGACGGCTGCGCAGTCTCGGTTTTGCAGGCGATCAGCCAGACGTCGTAGATCGGGTGCTCGAACGGGTGCAGGGTCGGCGAGCTGGCGAACATCCAGCCCTTGAAGACCTGGCGCGGGGCGGCGGGCGCAGCGGAGACCGTCACCGGCTCGGAGTCGACCTGCAGATGGGCGATGGAATCCTGCATGGGCTCATCGCTCGCCGTGGTCTCGCAGGCGTGCACCGTCAGCACCAGGTCGCGGTAGCGCACGGGCTGGCCGATCTTGGCCTCGAACCGCAGGGTCTGGGCGGTGATCTTGTCCACGGCCTGCAGGATCGCGGCGCCATAGCGCGGACGCTTCAGCGGCGGCGGGGGAGGGGGCGGCGGGGCGGCCTCCTCGGTGGCGTCGGCGGCCAGGGGCGCTTCGACTTCGGCCTGCGGCGGGGCGCTTCGGAGGGGGCGGGGCGGCCTCGTCCGGGTCACGGCGTTGGCCAGCGCGGGCGGCTTGGCGGGCGCGGCGGCGGGCGTCTGGTCGGCCGGAGCGGCCTCGTTGGCCCCGCCCGGCGGCGTCTGCGCCTGCACCAGGCCCAGCCCCGCCGCCGCGATCGCCAGGGCGAGCGCGCCTGCCGCCGCCAGGGCCGCGCGCGGGCTCACTTGGGCGCCGCAGGGTAGGGATCGGCCGCAGGCGCGCCCGACGCCGCGGCGTTGGACGGGGCGCTTGCGCCTGCGCCTGCGCCGCCGCGCACGAACTGCCCGATCAGGCCGAAGAGATCGACCGCCCCCTGGGTGTTGGAGATCTCCGCCCCGGGCTTCAGGTCGTCGGCGGCGCCGCCCGGCGACAGCGCGACGTGCGCCCCGCCCAGCAGGCCGTCCGACGCGATGCGCGCGCTGGTGTCGCTGGGCAGCTTCACGGTGCTGTCGATGGTAAGGTGCGTGCGCGCGAGGAAGGTCTTGGGGTCGAGGTCCACCTTGGACACCGTCCCGACCTTCACCCCCGCCACCCGGACGTCCGCGCCGGACGCGAGCGAGCCCACGTCGCCGAACCGCGCCGTCACCTCATAGCCCGCGCCCGATCCGCCATGGCCCACATGCGTCAGCGCATAGACGAGGAAGGCGCCCGCGGCGGCCAGCACCACCGCGCCGACGCCCGTCTCGGCCCACTGCTCGCCGCGCCCCGCGCCTTGCCCCGCCATCCCGCTTACTCCGGCTTCCAGGCTTCGTAGTCGCCCGTGGCCCGGGCGCGCTCGCCGCCGCGCAGGATCGAGCCCTTCGGGCGATAGGCCAAGGGCGTTCCGGTCAGATTCGGCACGTGCGGCTTCTCCCAGGGCTTGACCTTGAACGGCTGCACGGTGGGCGGCTCCTCGAAGGTGTAGTGCAGCCAGCCATGCCAGTCCGGCGGCACCTTCGACGCGTCCGCATAGCCATTGTAGAGGACATAGCGACGCTTGCGGCCGTCATAGCTGCCGCGGTTGGTGCGGGCCTCGAAGTAGCGGTTGCCGAACTCGTCCTCGCCAACGAAGTTCGAGCTGCCCTTGATGCTGAGCAGGGCGCCGATCGTGGCGCCGTTCCACCAGGTGAAGATCTTGTCGAGCACGGGGTCCGCCGGGAGGCTTGCGATCGCCCGAGCTTATAGGGCCGGGGGGCAGGAGCGTCCAGCGGTCGCGCCGAAGGCGCCTGCCCGCCAGGAACTCAGCATCTTGCGAAGCTGGGGATAGCTGACCCCAAGATGTTGCGGATCACGCCGGCGGAGCCTAGCGTTTGCGGTGACGGCGCGCGTGCGTCGGCGCATCCCTGTTGAGGCCGGGCCACATGGACAACGAGCGGCGGTTCGCGGGCGTGGTCGCGCTGGAGCTGCGCCAAGTCGAAGGGCCGCAGGGCGTTGTGGAGCTGCTGGCGCCGGCGGCCTGGCCGGCCGCGCGCGTGGAAGCCTGGGCGGACTGGGCCCGGGCGGAGGGCCTGCCGGCGGACACAGCCGAACTCGGGCTCGTCGACGCCTTCGAGGCCTATGTCGCGCGGCTGCGGGCCGGCAAGGCGGCGCGGGCGGACCTGACAGCGTCGCTGTTGCTGGGCCTGGCCGCGCCCGGGCGGCTGGCAGGCTGGGGCGAGCCCGCGCAGGGGGCGGCGGTCTGCGACGCCGTGGCGCGGCGTGCGGCGGCCGACCTCGCGGCGCAGGCGGGCCCCGCGCTCAGGGCCAGGCTCGCCGCGGTGGCCGATGCGGTGGCGCGCTGCGAGGGTCCGGCGGGCGACTGCCGCGACCCGTTCAGCAACCCCGCCCTGGCCCGGACCGCCCAGGCTGCGCGCGAGGCGGGCCTGACGGACTCTGCGATCCTGGACGCCATCGACGGCCTGCTGCCGCCGGAGCCCGAGGCCGGCTCCCCGCCCGAGCCGCTGCCCGTCGCGGCGACCGCCCTGACGCCCGAGCTGATCCAGGCGGCGGAGGCGCGGGGCGGGGTGCGCCTCGTGCGCCAGGCGATGGCGAGCGCGCCGCTGGTCGCGATCAGCGTCGGCGACGGGGAGACCGAGCGCCTGGCGGGCCTGGTGCGCCTGTGGAGCGCCGCCCTGCCGCCCGGCGGGGCGATCGTGCTGGCTGGCGTGCACGAACGGCTGGTCGCCGAGGCCGTGGCCTACGACAGCGCGGAGGGGCGCGCGCGGGCGCTGGCCCTGCATCGTCTCGCCGCCGAGGCTCTGGCGCCGGGGGCGCGGCTGGTCTTGGCCGATGACGCCGAGCTGTCGCTTCGCCTGGGCGGCTTGAGCCTTGGGGCCGGGACCTGGTCGGGGCCAGTCGGCGTGGCGGAGTCCGCCGACGGCGACACCTGGCGCACCCTGCACCCCGCCGCGCTTGAGGGCCTGCAGCGGGATGGGCGCGAGCTGGACGCGGCGCGGGCGCAGGCGCTGGGCGCGCGCTCGCTCGACGGCGCGCCGGAGGTCAGTCGGGCGGCGCTGCTGGCCCGGGGCTTCACCGCGCACGAGCTCAAGTATGTCGAGGTGGCGCTGCTAAACGCGCGCTCGCTGAAGGACGCTTTCGCCCCGGCCGTGCTTGGCCGCGGCTTCGTGCGGGATGTGCTGGGGGCGGACCCGGACGCCCTCGCCGATCCGGGCTTCGACAGCCTGGCGGCTGCGGGCTTCACCCCCGCCCAGGTCGCGACCGCGGAGGCCGCCCTCCTCGGCACGGGCCGGATCGAGGGGGCCGCCTATGGGAGCGGCGGGGAGATCGGAGCCGAGGCGCGCCTGGCCATGATCGCGGAGATCGCCCAGCCGCTCGGCCTTGCGGTCCTGCACACCGTGGAGGCGCCGCGCGAGGCGCTGCCCGCCCTGCTCGCCGCCGCCCTTGCGGCGAACCTCGAGGGCCTCGCCCTGCGCCGGCCGCTCACCGCTCTGCGCGCGCTCCGCCTGCCCCGCCCGCCGCCGAGGCCGCCCCGGCCCGCGCCGCCGCCCCCGAGCCGCCGCGCGAGCGCATCGTGGAGCGGATCGTCGAGCGCGAGCGCGCCCGTCGCAAGCTGCCCGACCGGCGCAAGGGCTACATCCAGAAGGCCTCGGTCGGCGGCCACAAGGTCTATTTGCACACCGGCGAGTACGACGACGGCGAGCTGGGCGAGGTCTTCATCGACATGCACAAGGAAGGCGCCGCCTTCCGCAGCCTGATGAACAACTTCGCCATCGCGATCTCCATCGGGCTGCAGTACGGCGTGCCGCTGGAGGAGTTCGTGGACGCCTTCGTGTTCACGCGCTTCGAGCCCGCGGGCCCGGTCACGGGCAACGACTCCATTCGCTCGGCGACCTCGATCCTGGACTACATCTTCCGCGAGCTGGGGGTGTCGTACCTGGGCCGCGACGACCTGGCGAACCGGGATGCGGACGCGCTGAACGCCGACGGCCTGGGACGCGGCGCAGCAGAAGGCCAGCCGCTGGAGGGCGAGCAGGGCCAGCCGGTGCCAGCGGCGCGCTTCATCTCCAAGGGGTTCAGCCGGGGGGCGGCGCCCGACAACCTGCTCTTCCTGCCGAGCCTGCGCGGCGCACGGGAGGAACAGGCGCGGCTGCAGGCGTCCCTCGACGTGTGCCCGGCCTGCGGCGACTTCGCGGTCTCAGGCGCGAGCGGTCGCCCCGTCTGCGTCCGCTGCGGCGCTGCGGCCGACGCGGGATGAGGTCGCGCGGACGCATAGCGCCACGCCTGGGCGGGCTGGCCGCCCTGGCGCTGGCCGCGGCCCTCGCCCCCGCCGCCCAGGCCCAGAACGCCGCCCAGATCGCGAGGGTTCGGGCGGGCGCGAGCTGCCCGCGGTGCAACCTGTTCCAGGCGGACCTCGCGGCCCGGCGGCTGGTCGGCCGCGACTTCACCGGCGCGCGCCTGCGCCAGGCGGACCTCTCCGCCGCGGTGGCGAGCCGGGCGCGCCTGGCCCATGCAGACCTGCGCGACCTGAACGCTTACGGCGCGGTGCTGGGCGGAGCGGACCTGCGCGGGGCCGACCTCGCCCACGCCAGCCTGGTCGGCGCCTATCTGCAGGGGGCGCGCCTCAGCGGGGCCAAGCTCGACGGGGCAAACCTCTCCGGCGCCGAGGCCGACCGGGCGCAGGGGCTGACCCAGGCGCAGCTCGACGCGGCGTGCGGCGACGCCTCCACGCGGCTGCCCCGCGGGCTCAGCCTCCCGCCTTGCCGCTGATTACCTTCAATTAACTGGCGTCCGGGCCGGCCCGCCCCCATGAAGGCGGGCATGGTTCCGCTTTCCACCCCTCGTGCGCTCCTGCGCCTCGCCGTCCCGGCCCTGTCGATCGCCGTCTTGCTGGTCGCGCCCCCGGCTTGGGCCGTAGCGGATGCGAACCTCACCGCCGATCCGGAGGTCAGCCGCACAGTGTCCCTCGGCGGCGCGTGCGAACGCTGCGTCCTCAGCGGGCGCAAGCTGACCGACGCCATGTTCGCCGGAGCCAGGTTCGTTCAGGCGCAGCTGTCCGGGGCGGACCTGCGCGGCGCCCGCATCCTGGGCTCCAATTTCGCGGGGAGCGACTTCTCCCGGGCGGACCTCAGGGGCGCCGCCCTGATGGGCTCGCATTTCGGGCGTGCGAACTTCACTCGCGCCCAGCTCAGCAACAGCGACGCCAAGGGCTCCAGCTTCGAGGGCGCGAACCTTGGCGAGGCGGACCTGACGGACGCGGACTTCAGCGGCGCCAACCTGAAGGGCGTCAGGCTGGCCGGAGCGCGCCTGACGAAAAGCACCATGCACGGCGTCATGTTCGACGGCGCAGACGCGGCCGGCGTGGACTTCAGCGGGGCGGAGCTGAACGCAGCGGTGCTCGCGGGCCGGTTCACGCGCGCCCGCTTCGTGAAGGCCGACATGACCGCGGCCAGCCTGCAGGGCGGCGACTTCGCGGGCGCGGACTTCAGCAAGGCCGATCTCGCCGCGGCGGACCTCAGGGGCGTGGACCTGTCCTCCGCGCGCGGCCTGACGCAGGATCAGATCGACGGCGCCTGCACGGACGGTGCGACCCGCCTGCCACCGGGGCTGAGCGCGCGCGGTTGCCGCCAGGCGGTCGAGCGGGTGCGCTTCGGCTTGCACCGCTGGCCCGCGCCGCCCAAGCCGCCGGCTGCGCCCGCCATCCCGGTCGCCGCGCGTCCCTGAAACCCTGCGTCTGAGCCCTTGCGCCAGGCTCCGCTTGGCTTAAGCCTGCGGGCGTGGGGGACGAGGCCGCGACAGCCCTGAGCGCCAAGCCGGCGAAGCCGCATCACGCCGGCCATCGCGAGCGGCTGCGCGAGCGCGCCCGGGCGGGGGGCTTGCGGCCCTGCCGGACTACGAGCTGCTCGAGCTGTTCCTGTTCCGCAGCCAGCCGCAGGGCGACGTGAAGCCGGTGGCCAAGGCGCTGCTGGCGCGCTTCGGCACGCTGTCGGCGGTGTTGGCGGCCTCCATCGAGGAGCTGACGGCGGTGCGGGCGAGCGACAGCCTGGGCCGGACCAAGAGCGTCGGGGCCGAGACGGCGCTCGACCTGATGGCCCTGCACGAGGTCGCCCGCCGGGTCGCCAAGGAGCCGGTGGTCAAACGCACGGTGATCTCGTCCTGGTCTGCGCTGCTCGCCTATGTGCGCGTGGCGGTCGCCAACGAGCCCCGCGAGCAGTTCCGCGTCCTCTACCTGGACAAGAAGAACCAGCTGATCCTGGATGAAACCATGAACCGGGGCACGGTCGACCACGCCCCCGTCTATCCCCGCGAGATCATGCGGCGGGCGCTGGAGGTGTCGTCCTCCGCCGTGATCCTGGTCCACAACCACCCGAGCGGGGATCCCACGCCCAGCCAGGCGGACATCGCCATGACGCGTCAGGTGGTCGAGGCGGGGCGCCCGCTCAACATCGTCGTGCACGATCACCTGGTCGTCGGACGCGAGGGCGTCGCGAGCTTCAAGGCGCTGGGCCTCATGTGAGGCGCGCGAAGCCCGCGGCGGCGGGCAGCGCCGGCCTCTGCGCGCGACAGTTGAAACTATCGGCCGGATGGCGCGCCCTGCGGATTAGGTGTTGGCGCCGGTTCCAGGGGGCGTCGCCGCGGGGGAGCGGCCTTCTTAGGGGCGGCCCGGGCGGCGGTCCTGGCTGGAGCGGGCGTCTTGCCAGCCTCGACCTGAGGCGCCGGCGAGGCCGGCGGCGGCGCGTTGGGATCGGCCGCCGTGTTCGCCGCCGTGTTCGCCGCCTGGGCGAGGGCCTGCACGGGGGCGAAGCGATGGGCCAGCAACTCGGTCAGCTTCTTGGCGTCGGCCGCCTGCATCTGGCCCAGCACCTGCGCCAGGATCGCGGGCTTCATCTTGGACGCGACGGGCACGCGCACCTTGTCGTCGAGCTGCGCCATGACCGGGGCGGCTTCGCGCGGCTTCATCTTCTCGAAGACCACGACGAGACGATCGACCTCGGCCTGGGTCTGCTGGTCGGCCTGGCCGAGCAGGCCCTTGATCTCGTCCCTGAGGCTGGAGAGCGCCTTCAGCTTGGCGTCGACCTTGGTCTCGGCGGCGGCGAGCACCTGGATCTGGGTGTCGAGCGCCTTTTCGCGCTCGTCGAGCTGGCCGCGCCGCTGGCCGAGGCTCTGGATGATCTGCAGCTCGGCGGGAGACAGACCCGCCTCGCGGGCGAGCTCCGCCGCGGTGGGGGCGCACACGCCGGGAGGCTTTGGAGCCTGTCCGGGGAGGGGGCTCGTCCCCGCGGCGGCGCCGGCCGAGGTGCTGGCTCCGCTGAACAGAGGGGACTTCGCCGCCGCCTTCGCGGCCTTGGCCGCGGCGGGCGCGCCCTCCGCGTGGGCGGTGGTGGGCGAGAGCAGGGCCGGCGCCGCCTCCAGCGCCTTGACCGCGATCACGCCGCCGGCGGCCACCGCGACCAGCGGGAGGATGCGGGGCAGGCGGCTCATCGTCCGGCCTCCAGCGCCTGGCGCACGAGATCGGACACCGACGCCCGCGCGCGCGCCGGCGTGGCGCGGGACGGCGCGTCTCCAGGCCGAGGCGAGGGCTGGGGCGCGGCGCGGGCAAGGGCGGGCTCCGGAACCTCGGCCTCGAACAGGGCGTCGAGGCGGCGGGCGGCGGGACCCGGCGTTTTCTGAACGCGGCTGAGCGCGGCGGCCGTGCGCGACAGAGCGGGCGGCAGGGCCTCGAGGTCGCGCGACGCAGCGGCTGCGGGGGACGGGCGCGCCGGCGCGATCTGGGCGGCCTGGATGTCGGTCAGGGCGCGCTCGACCTTGTCGGCGGCCTTCTCGGCCCGCTGGGTGGCCTGTTCCAGGCGCGCGGTCAGCTGGCGAGCGGTCTCGATGCGCGCCAGCAGCGAATCGTGGCTCTCCTCCGAGGCGGCGCGCAGGTCCGAGAGCCCCCGCTCGGTCGTGGTCGCCGCCGCGTTCAGCTCCGCCACCGCCCTGGCGAACTCCGCTTGACCGGCGCGGAGCAGCTTCAGCCGAGCGTTCAGGCGATAGCCGACCACCAGCGAGGCGATCAGCAGGCCCGCCAGCAGGATGTCCAGGGCGATGGCGACGGGGCTCACGGGCGGGGGCTCACAGCCGGGGCCTCACGAGGCGGCGACCAGCGCCCGCTTGGCGGCCGGCGTCAGGGGGCGGTCGACCCGCACCGCGATGGACTGGTTGCGCCGCCCCATGCGGCCGGTTGTCAGGCAGACCTGGCCCGCGCGCACCTCCACGGGGCTGTCGGGGGTGGCGTGCAGCATCAGGGTGTCGCCGACCTTCAGGTCCAGCACGCGGCGCAGGCTCACCTCCTGCTCGTCGAGCACGGCGCGCACGTCCATCTGCGTGGTCCACAGCTCGGTCGCGAGGTGGCCTTCCCAGATGTTGTCGCGGCCGAACTTCTCGCCCATGAACTGCTGCAGCAGCATCTTGCGGATCGGCTCCAGCGTCGCGTACGGCAACAGAAGCTCGATTCGGCCTCCGCGGTCCTCCATGTCGATGCGGAGCTTGACCAGGATGGCGGCGTTGGCGGGCCGGGCGATGGCGGCGAAGCGGGGATTGGTCTCCAGCCGATCGAGGTTGAAGCTGACCGGGGTCAGGGGCTCGAAGGCCGCCTTGGCGTCGGCCAGCACGACCTCCACCATCCGCTGCACCAGAACCCGCTCTATGGTGGTGTAGGGGCGCCCCTCGATGCGCATGGCCGCGGTGCCGCGCCGCCCGCCCAGGAGCACGTCGACGATCGAATAGATCAGATTGGAGTCCACGGTGATCAGGCCGTAGTTGTCGAGCTCCTCGGCCCGGAAAACGGCCAAGATCGCCGGCAGCGGGATCGAGTTCAGATAATCGCCGAAGCGGATCGAAGAAATGTTGTCGAGGCTCACCTCGACATTGTCGGAGGTGAAATTGCGCAAGGATGTCGTCATCAATCGCACCAGGCGGTCGAAGACGATCTCCAGCATCGGCAGCCGCTCGTAGGACACGAGGGCGGAGTTGATGATGGCGCGGATACCAGTGCGCTCGCCGCCGTCGTCATCGGAGAGGTCGAACCCCAGGAGGTTGTCGATTTCGTCCTGGTTGAGGATGCGCTCGGCGGGCGCTTCCTCCTCGGCCGTCAGGTCGGGGGTGATGTCGCTCATGATCGGGCACGCACGCTGAGACCGGTCACTGGATCAGCATTTCCTGTATCAGCACCGCGTTCACCTTCGCCGGCGCGATGACCAGGTTGACCCGGCGCTGGATCTCCTGGCGCAGCTGGTAGCTCCCCTCCGAGCCGGAGAGGTCTTCCGGGCGGAGCTCGCGCAGGAAGCCCTGGAACATGTCGTTCAGGCGCGGCGCGGCGGGCTCGATGGCGTCGGCGGTCTCGCGGTCGGGCAGCTCGAAGGCCAGCTTCAGCTTCAGATAGACCGGCCGACTATCCGTGGCCTGCATGTTCACCAAGATGTCGGGCATGGTGTAGAAGACCACCCCGTCGGGGCCCGGGCTGATCGGGCTGACGGCGCCCTTGCCGCCCTCCTTCTTGGCGTCGTCCTTTTTGGGCGTCTCGTGCTTTTTCTCGGCCTTGCCCTTGGCGCCGCCGTGCCCGCCCATCAGCATCATGGCCGCAGCCCCGCCGCCGCCGAGCACGAGCACCGCGCCGGCCGCCCCGATGATGACGAGCTTCATCGGCAGCTTCTTCTTAGCGGGCGCGCCGTCCTCGCCCTCCGCGACGTCCGCTTCCGGCTTGTCCTTAGCCTTGTCCTTGTCCTTCGACATCGCGCCGCCCGATCCCGACTTCGACCTTGAGGCGATGAAGGCCCGAGTTGGTTAAGGATCGGTTTGGAAATCTTTACAGGGCGGCAGCTTCTGCCGGGTCGTGGCGCGGTTCCGGGCAAGCGTTAACCACAGAGGGACCTGTTTTATCTCGCATTTTCCTGGCCCGCGGCTTGCAGGCTTGCGGCGCATGGACAACGCGCTCTACGTCAGCCTCTCGCGCCAGATCACGCTCCAGCGCGCGCTGGACGTGACGGCGAACAACGTGGCGAACCTGGACACCGCGGGCTTCAAGGTCGAGCAGGTTCTCCTGAACACGGACCCGGCCGCGCCGCCCGCGACGCCGAACCAGCTGATCGACTATGTGCTCGATGCGGGTCTGGGCCGCGACTTCCGACAGGGCGCGGTCGAGGTCACCGGCAACCCCTATGATGCGGCGATCGAGGGCGAGGGCTTCTTCGCGATCCGGACCGCTCAGGGCGTGCGCTACACCCGCGACGGGCGCTTCACCACGGATGCGCAGAACCAGCTGGTCGATCACCAGGGCAGGGCGGTGCTGGACGCGTCCGGATCGCCGATCGTCCTGGACCCGACCAAGGGAGAGCCGACCATCGGCCGCGACGGCGCCGTCAGCCAGGGGACGGTGAAGCTCGCTCGCCTCGGCGTCACCCGGTTCGCGAACCTGTCGGACCTCTCCAAGGACGGCGACAACCTCTACGCCGCCGGGGCCAACGCCCAGCCGGTCGTGGCCGCCGACGCGGTGGTCCGCCAGGGCGCGGTGGAGAAGTCCAACGTCCAGCCGGTGCTGGAGATCACCAATCTGATCCAGATCAGCCGCGCCTATGAGCGCGTGGCCCAGCTGATGAACGACACCCAGAACCTGTCCTTTGAGGCCGTCCAGCGCCTCGGCAAGGCGGCCTGACCGGAGCCTGACCCATGCGCGCCTTGAGGATCGCGGCCACCGGCATGGCCGCCCAGCAGATGAACGTCGAGGTCATCTCGAACAACATCGCCAACATGAACACCGTCGGCTTCAAGCGGCAGCGGGCGGAATTCCAGGACCTCCTCTACCAGAACATCGAGCGGCCCGGCGCTCAGTCCTCCGACACGGGCACGGTGGTGCCGACAGGCATCCAGCTCGGCTCGGGCGTGAAGACCGGCTCGGTCTACCGTATCACCCAGCAGGGCAGCCTGACCCAGACCGGCAACAAGCTCGACCTCGCCATCGACGGCAAGGGCTTCTTCCAGGTGCTGCTGCCCACGGGCGAGACGGCCTACAGCCGCGCGGGCAATTTCTCGGTCAACGACCAGGGCCAGATCGTGACGGTGGACGGCTACGCCGTGCAGCCGCAGATCACCATCCCGCAGAACGCCACCGACATCACCATCTCCAAGTCGGGCCAGGTGCAGGCGACCATCCCCGGCCAGACCACGCCCCAGCTCGTCGGCACCCTGCAGCTCGCGACCTTCTACAACGAGGCGGGACTGGAGGCGGTGGGCGGCAACCTCTTCATGCAGTCCGGCGCCTCCGGCCAGCCCGTGACCGGCACGCCGGGCCAGATCGGCTTCGGCCAGGTGCAGCAGGGCTTCACCGAGGCGTCCAACGTCGACGCGGTGAGCGAGGTTACCTCCCTGATCGTGGCTCAGCGCGCCTACGAGATGAACTCCAAGGTGGTGAACGCCGCTGACCAGATGCTCTCCGCCACCGCCCAGCTGAAGTCCTAAGCCTCATGCGCCCGATCGCCTTCGCCCTGACCCTTGTGTTCGGCCTGAACACCGCCGCCCTCGCCGCCACCCCGGTCGTGCTGAAGCCTGCTCCGGCCAGTCATGGCGCGAGCGTCACCCTGGGCGACCTCTTCGACGGGGTGGACGGGCCAGCGGCGCAGGTGGCGGTCGCGCGCGCGGTCCCGGCGGGGGCGACACGGTGCTGGAGGCCGGGCGCGTGCAGCTTGCTGCGCGCGCCGCGGGCTTGGTTTGGGACAACCCGCCGGCCAGCGCCGGGTGATCGTCGCCTCCCTCGGCGGCGCGGCGCCGCCCCGGGCGCAGGTCGCCAAGGCGCGCGCCGCCGCCCGTTCCGGCCAGGTGCTGGCCTGGGCGCGCAACGTCAACGCCGGCGAGATCGTCCAGGCCGCCGACCTGGTCTGGAGCGCAGAGGCGGTGGCCGGCGCCGACGCCGTCTCCGACACCGACCAGGTCATCGGCAAGGCGGCCCGCCGGGCGCTCCGCGCCGGCACGGCCGCGGCGCTGCACGACCTCGCCGCCCCGCGGGTGATCAAGCGCGAGGACCCCGTCACCGTCGCCTTCGAGCAGGACGGCGTCTCCCTGACGCTCCAGGGCAAGGCGCTGGCCGATGCGGGGATGGGCGACGTCGTCCAGGTCCAAAACCCCCAGTCCAAGAAGATCATCGAGGCGATCGCCTCCGGGCCCGGCCGCGCGGTCGTGGGTCCCGAGGCGGACCGCCTGCGCGCCGCCCCCTTCGCCACCGCCAGCCGCTGAGCCCTGTCCCATGCGTATCCGCGCCCTCGTCCTGACCGCCCCCGCCGTCCTGGCGCCCGCCCTGCTGCTCGGGGCCTGCGGCTCCATCCGGGCGGCCACCGCCACCCCCCAGCTCACCCCGATCGCCTATCCGGCCGCCCTCGTGCCGACCGAGCAGCGGGTGCTGAGCCCCACGCCCGAGCCGTCCCGCCCGGCCTCGTCCAACTCGCTCTGGCGCAACGGCGCGCGCGCTTTCTTCCACGACCAGCGCGCCGCCCGCGTCGGCGACATCCTGACCGTCCAGATCGACATCAACGACAACGCCAAGCTACAAAACCAGTCCACGACGAGCCGCAAGAGCTCCACAGACGCGGGCGTGACCCACATCTTCGGGCTGGAGAAGGCGATCACGCACCTCCTGCCGAACCATCCGGACCCGGCGCACCTGGTCACCACCGGCTCGACCAGCTCCAACGACGGCCAGGGCGCGGTGGCCCGCTCGGAGGCCGTGAGCCTCACCATCGCCGCAGTGGTCACCGGCGTGCTGCCCAACGGCAATCTGGTCATCCAGGGCCGCCAGGAGGTGCGCATCAACCAGGAAATGCGTGAACTGACCGTGGGCGGGATCGTGCGGCCGGAGGACATCAGCTCGTCCAACACCATCAAGCATACCCAGATCGCCGAGGCGCGCGTCTCCTACGGCGGCCAGGGCCAGGTCAGCCGGGTCCAGGGCACGCCCGCGGGCCAGGCCCTGATCGAGAGGTTCTCGCCCTTCTGACCAGCGCAGCCCTGGGAACCGACAGCGCAGCCGGGGTTTCCTCTCAACGGGACGCAGGCAAGAGTTGGGACGCATGCAGACCAAGAGGCTGGCTCTGCTCGCCGGAGCGACCCTGCTGCTGGCCGCAGGCGCATGGCGCACCGTCGCGCCGACGCGGGTTGCGCCGCCTGACACGGGGCAGGCCACGGCCGCGCCGGACGGCATGGGGCTGCACTATGACGAGAGCGACGGCACGGCCAAGCTCGCTTTCGGCGCAGCCGCCAGTGATGATGTGGGGCTGATGCTGGAGTGCGACCTCGGCTCGCGCCGGGTGCGCATCTCCGACCTGCAGCTTGATCCGGGGCGCAGCCTCGCGCTGGTGTCGGGCGCGCGCCGGCTCGAGCTGAAGACCGACGTCGAAGCCGCCGAGGGCTCGACCTATCTGACCGCCACCGCGCCGCTCGCCCACCCTGCGCTGCAGGCGTTCCGCCGCACCAGCGAAATCGCCGTGGAGCAGGGCAAGGTGCGCTATGTGATCATCGCCCGGCCCGCCGAGCACGAGGGCCTGGCGCGCTTCTTCAAGGCCTGCGACGGCTGACCGGGCGGCGCGACGCGACGGCGCAGGCCTACCGCACCCGGGTCCAGGTCTGGGTCTTGCAGAGGGGGAACACCACGCACCCTTGCAGCTTCAGCGTATTGGCGCCGTCCAAGGTCACCTTGCCGGTATAGGTGTTCCCGTCGGCGGCGTTATAGAGCTTGTCGATCTTCCAGGTCTTGCCGTCGCCCGAAACCGTCTGGAAGAACACCAGCCCTTTCAGCGGCCGGTTGCGCAGCGACGCGTCCTTGTTGCGGACGTCCTTCGCCTCGGGATTGGCCTTAAGGAGCTCGGAGGTGACGATCCGGCCGCACTCGTTCGCGCCGCAGGGGAAGATCTCGACTTGAGCGCCTTCGCTCTCTGTCTGCCACAGGCCCTCGATGGGCGAGGCGGCGAGCGCCGGCGCGGCGGCGCCAGCCAGGGCGAAGACGGCGAGACCAAAGGTGCGGATCATGGGGCGCGGCCTCCTGACATAAATGCGGACATCATGCCTGAACGGGCGGCGAAATCACGACGAAGCGCCAAGACGGCGCAGACGCCGCGGCTCAGCCGCCCGGCGGCGAGGCGGGCGAAGCGCCGCGCCCGGTAGAGGTTTGGCCGGCCGGCTTGGCCGGCGCGGGGACGCGCCGGAGGCGGCAGGGTCGGCGGCGACCGCAGCGGTGGTGACCGGAACGGCTCCCAGCGGCGCGGCGGGCCAGCCGCAGTTCTTCTGCAGCCCCAGCGCCTTCAGGAAGCCCCGCCGGACCGAGCCCGCGAGCGAGGCGCGCTTGGCGAGTTCTTCGGCCTTGCTGGCGCCGGACAGGCGTCGCACCCAGCCGCGCACGGGGATCACGCCCACCGCGGCGCTGGTCGCGGCCTGGAGCGCGGCGTCGGCGGCGGCGCCGGCGCCCTTGTCCCACATGTCGCGCTTTTCCTTCATCTTCGGCTGGTCGAGGTCGGGGCCGAGCAGCAGGTCGAGCTCCGCGACCTGTCCGGCGATGCTCTGGCAGTCGTCCAGCCCCTTGGCGTCATAAGGGTCGGCCAGGGCGCGACGGAGCGGCGCCGGCACCTCTTCATGCATCAGATTGAAGTCCCGAAGCGGAGCGGTCACCGCCGTGCCGATGCCGTTATAGGTCAGGGTCGCGGTCTCGGTGACCGCGGCGGCGCTCCTGCCCACCACGGCGCCGCCGCCGTCCATCGCCCTGTGCGAGCTGGCGCAGCCGCACAGGGAGGCGCCCGTCCCCGCAACGGCTGCCGCAAGGCCCAGTCGTCCCAACATCGGCCGAAGCTTCATACGCATACTCGCTCCACCCCGCACCGTGCAGGATACAGGATCACCCGCGCCCTGGGCGCCCGTCCATGCGATAAATGTGCCGCAATCGGTTCTGCTCCCCGCACGCGAGCCTGGGCGCTTGGCGCGCGGCGCCCGGACGTCGGCGGTTCGCAGCCTGTCTCGATCTGTTGTGGCCGTGGGCGGGCCCGTATATGCACGCCCGTCGCGGGCTGCTCCGCGGGCCGGTAGCTCAGTGGTAGAGCATTCGACTTTTAATCGAATGGTCCTGGGTTCGAGTCCCAGCCGGCCTACCAATCTCCTCGCCAGCGCCGTCCCTGAACGCAAAAAAGGAGCGGGCCGGGCTGGCCGCCCGACCCGCTCCCCGTGCTGCGCCTCAGGAGGGGCGTTAGTTCGGCAGCAGCACGGTGTCGACGACGTGGATCACGCCGTTCGATTGGAAGACATTGGAGATGGTCACTTCCGAGCGGTCGCCCTTGGCGTCCGTCAGGATGATGTGCTTGCCCGACAGCGAGGCCGTGAGGGGCTCGCCCTGGACCGTGGTCAGCACGGCCTTGCCGCCGTCCGCCTTGATCTTGGCCTTGATGTCCTGAGCCGAAAGCCGGCCGGCCACCACGTGGTAGGTCAGGATCTTGGTGAGGGTCGCCTTGTTCTCAGGCTTCAGCAGGGTCTCCACCGTGCCTGCCGGCAGCTTGGCGAAGGCGGCGTTGGTGGGCGCGAAGACGGTGAAGGGCCCGGGGCCGCTGAGCGTGTCCACCAGGCCCGCAGCCTTGACGGCGGCGACCAGCGTCGTGTGGTCCTTGGAGTTGACCGCGTTCTCCACGATCGTCTTGGACGGGTACATGGGCGCGCCGCCGACCATGACAGTCTTCTCGCCGGCCATCTGGGCGAGGCTGGGCTGGGCCGAAGCGAAGGCGCCGGCGGCGAGCAGGGCGGTGAGGGCAAGCTTGATGCGCATGGGTTGAGGTCCCTTGTTCGCGTCCCGTCAGGTGGACGCCGGCTTAGATACGGAGGCGCTGGGCGGCCGGATGCGGGGCGGGACGCGATTCGCCGCGAAGCCCCAGCGCCGGCTGGAGCCGCGGCGCGCGATCGTGGTGAATGCGGCCGCTCGCCCTTGCCAGGGTGCGGCGAACAAGGTTCAAGCCGCCAAGACCGTTAGACGCGTGGGGCGAGCCGGCGGTCGCGCTGCGGTGGGGGCTGAGTCTTGAAGATCCTGATCTACGGCATGGGCTATGTCGGCCTGACTGCGGCCGGCTGCCTGACGCGCGAGGGCCATAGCGTCGTCGGCGTGGACGTGAACGAGGACAAGGTCCGCGAGATCAACGCCGGCCTCTGCCCGATCGCCGAGCCGGGGCTGGAGGCGCTGCTCTCCCAGGCCGTCCGCTCGGGCTTGCTGAAGGCGGTGCAGACCCCGGGCGAGGAGGTCGCGAGCGCGGACCTCGCCTTCGTCTGCGTCGGAACGCCCAGCGCCGCGGACGGCGCGCACAACATGAGTCATATCGCCGAGGTCAGCCGCCAGATCGCGCTGGCCGTGGACCCGAACCGGCCCAAGCCCCTGACGGTGGTTTATCGCTCCACGATCCGGCCAGGCTCTACCGAGGAGATTATCCTGCCTATCTTCCGCTCCGTGCTCGGCGAGAGCGTCAGGCGCGCGGTCGAGATCGTCTATAATCCGGAGTTCCTGCGCGAGGCCTCGGCCATCCAGGATTTTTTCTCCCCCCCCAAGATCGTGATCGGCACTCACGACGGCGGACCCTGCGCCAACCTCGACACGCTGAACGCGAGCCTCGACGCACCGGTCTTCTACACGCGCTACCGCGAGTCCGAGATCACCAAGTTCGTCGACAACACCTGGCATGCGGTGAAGGTCGCCTACGCCAACGAGATCGGCCGCGTGTGCCTCAGGCTCGGGATCGACCCCCGCAAGGTCCACGAGATCTTCGTGTCGGACACCAAGCTGAACATCTCCGCCTACTACACCCGGCCGGGCGGCCCGTTCGGCGGCTCCTGCCTGCCCAAGGACGTGCGTGCGCTGCAGCACCTGGCGGGGGACGTGGGCGCCAGCGCGACGCTGATCGACTCGCTGATCCGCTCCAACGAGGCGCACAAGCACTTCGTCTTCGACTACTGCACGCGCGAACTGAAGCCAGGGGCGCGGGTGCTGCTGCTCGGCCTCGCGTTCAAGGCCAACAGCGACGACCTGCGCGAGAGCCCCAACATGGACCTCGCGGGCAAGCTGCTGCGGGCGGGCTACAAGCTTTCAGTCTACGACCCGAGCGTGGACCCGGCCAAGCTGGTGGGCCAGAACCTCGGCTACGCCTATGCGCACCTGCCGAGCCTCAGCCAGATCCTGGTCTCGAAGGCGGCCGCGGAGGTCGGGGACTACGACCTCGTCATCGATACGGCCGGACACGCCAAGCAGCTGAGCCTGAAGCCGGCCCCGCGCACCATCGACGTCGCGCGCCTGGGCCTCGAGCGCGCCTGAGCCTCGAGCGCGCCTGAGCCTCGCCCGACCTGAGCACGACAGCGGCAAGCCGAGCTCAAGCTCGCCAACAGCCAAGGCGGCGCCGTATCGCCCCATCCGTGAAGTGAAGATGACGACGGGCTCAGGCCCGCGCCGCGAGTCTCCGAAGATCGATGCAGCCGACCCAGTGGCCGACCGCGTCTTAAGACAAGGAGACGGGCGCATGAAGACCTTCGGCAAGACCTCCGCCCTGGCGCTCGTCGCCGCCGCCGCGCTCGGCGCTGCGGCGCTCCCCGCCGCCGCCCAAAGCTGGCGCGGCTACGACCGCGGGTACGACAACGGCTATGCGCACGGCTACGGCGACGACGGCCGTCTGCCCACCTCCTATGTCGACGGGCTGGACTGGAAGATCAGCAACGCCGCCCGGGAGGGGCGGATCTCTTGGGACGAAGCGAGGAACCTGCGCGCGCAGCTGCGCTCCGTGCAGCCCCTCGCCTTCCGCGTCTAGACCGGTCAGGCGAACGGCTGGGAGCGCGCGAGGCTTGAGCGGACCGTGGACCGCATCGACTCCGCGGTGAACCGCCCCGCCTGCCACGCCTATGGGTATGGCTACGGCTACGGCCACGACTATGACTACCGCTATCGTCGCTAAGGGCTGACCGACAGCGCAAGAGGGCCCCTGGAGCACCCGCTCGGGGGCCTTTTCGCGTTCCCTCGCCACCGCCTCTAGGCGCCGCAGCGTCATCGGCCCTAACCTTCCCGCAACTCACCAACGGGAGCGAGGCGGACATGATCGGCGTAGTGGCGACCCTCAGGGTTCAGCCTGACAAGGCGCAGGCCTTCGAGGCGGGTTTCGCGGACCTTGCGGCCAAGGTGAAGGCGAACGAACCGGGCAATCTACTTTATCAGCTCGCCAAGAGCCGCAAGGAGCCCGGCGTCTACAAGGTGATGGAGCTCTACCGCGACCAAGAGGCTCTGACCGCCCACGGCCAGACCGAATACTTCAAGCAGATCGGCGCCACCGTGATCGGCCCCGCCCTGGCCGCTCCGCCCGAGATCGAATACCTCGACACGGTGGACTGAGCGAAAGGCCGCCCCATGGACCTCGCCTATGCGCCCGAGGATCTCGCATTCCGCGACGAGGTCCGCACCTGGATCGCCGAGAACTACGACTCCGACCTGCGCGAGCAGATGGCCCAGTCCAAGAACGGCTATCTCGACAAGGCCGGCCAGGTGCGCTGGCAGAAGAAGCTCGCGGCGCGCGGCTGGGCGGCGCCCGACTGGCCGGTCGAGTATGGCGGGCCGGGCTTCACGCCCTCGCAGCGCTACATCTTCAACATGGAGATGAGCCTGGCCGGCGTGCCGACGTCCTCGCCGATGGGGCTGAAGATGGTCGCACCGGTGATCATGGCCTTCGGGGACGAGGCGCAGAAGGCGAAGCACCTGCCGCCGATCCTGAGCTCCGATGTCTGGTGGTGTCAGGGCTATTCGGAGCCGGGCGCAGGCTCGGACCTGGCGTCGCTGAAGATGAGCGCGGTGCGGGACGGCGACGACTACGTCCTGAACGGGTCCAAGATCTGGACGACCCACGCCCAGTGGGCCGACTGGATGTTCTGCCTGGTGCGCACGGAGGCGACGGGCAAGGCGCAGAACGGCATAAGCTTCCTGCTGGTCGACATGACCACGCCCGGAATCTCGATCCGGCCGCTGCCGACCCTCGACGGCCCGCCTGAGGGCGAGCAGGAGATCAATCAGGTCTTCTTCGACAACGTCCGCGTGCCCGTCTCCAACCGCATCGGCGAGGAGAACAAGGGCTGGACCTACGCCAAGTACCTGCTCGAGTTCGAGCGCGGCAACGCCTATGCGCCCGGGCTCAGGGCGGCGCTGCGGAAAGTGCGCAAGATCGCGTCCGCCGAACTCGACGGGTCGGGCGCGCCGCTGATCACCGACGGCGATTTCCGCCGCAAGCTCGCCGACATGGAAATCCGCATCGACGCGCTGGACGCCCAGGAGCTGCGCGTCTTCATGGGGCGGAGCGCGGGCCAGTCGGTGGGTGCGGTCTCCTCCATGCTGAAGTGCCTCGGCTCGGAGACGCAGCAGGCGATCAGCGAGCTGGCGCTGGAGGCGGCCGGGGTCTACGCCGCGCCGTTTGTCGAAGACACCTGGGCGCATCTGCGCGGTGAGACGAACGAGCCTCGGCCGGGTCCGGACTACGCGGGGCCGATCGCCCCCGCCTACTTCAACTATCGCAAGACCTCGATCTACGCCGGCTCCAACGAGATCCAGCACAACATCATGGCGAAGCTCATCCTGGGGCTCTAGGGCTGGAGCGCCTGGGCCAGGCGGAGGAAGGCCGTCCCGTCGATGGCCTCCGCCCGCAGGCTGGGGTCGATCCCGGCCTGCGCAATCAGCGCCTCGCCGCCCAGCGACTTCAGCGAGGACCGCAGCATCTTACGCCGCTGACCGAAGGCGGCGCCGGTGACGCGCTCCAGCGCCGAAACGAGGGCCGCAGGCGGGCGGTCCTGCCGCGGGACCAGACGCACGACCGCAGACTCCACCTTCGGCGGCGGCGTGAAGGCGCGGGCGGGCAGGCTCATGACCACCTCGGCGCGGGCGAGCGTCTCGCAGAGCACCGCAAGCCGGCCATAGGCCTCTTCGCCGGGCGCGGCGGTGATCCGCTCAGCGACCTCCTTCTGGAACATGAGCGTCAGCGACGCGGGCGGCGCGGGCGCGGTCAGCCATGCGATCAGCAGCGGCGTGCCGACGTTATAGGGCAGGTTGGCGACGATGCTGACGGGAGCCTCGGGCGCGACCGCGCGCGCGGCGGCCAGGACGTCGACGGCGAGCGCATCGCCCTCGATCACCGAGAGGCGGCCGGGCGCGGCCTCGGCCAGTTCGGCGAGCAGCGGCAGGAAGCGCGCGTCCTTCTCGATGGCGAGGACGCAGAGGGCGTCGCTCTCCAGCAGGGCGCGCGTGAGCCCGCCCGGCCCCGGTCCGACCTCGACGATCACCTGGCCTGCGAGCGGTCCGGCCAGACGCACGATCTTGCGTGTGACGTTCAGGTCCAGGAGGAAGTGCTGCCCAAAGCTCTTGCGGGCGAGGAGGCCGTGGGCGTCCAGGCTCTCCCGCAGCGAGGGCAGGGCGTCGAGGCTCACGCGGCCCTTGCCGTGCTCGCCCGCCGGGCCGCGATCTCGCCCGCGAGCCGGAGCGCCGCGATCAGGCTGTCGGGGCGCGCCACCCCTCGCCCTGCGATATCGAAGCCGGTCCCGTGGTCCGGCGAGGTGCGCACGATGGGAAGGCCCAGGGTGCAGTTCACCCCGCCCCAGAAGTCAAGCGTCTTCACCGGGATCAGCGCCTGGTCGTGATAGAGGCAGACGACCGCGTCATAGTCCTTGCGGGCTTGGGCATGGAAGAGCGTGTCGGCCGGGCGCGCGTCGGTGATGGCGAGGCCCTCGGCCCTGAGCGCGGCGGCGGCGGGGTTCAGCACCTCGATCTCCTCGCGGCCCAGGCTCCCGTCCTCGCCCGCGTGGGGGTTCAGCCCGGCGAGCGCCAGCCGAGGCTGGGCGATGCCGAAATCGCGCTGCAGCGCCGCCGCCGTCACCCGCGCGACCCGCATCAGCGCCTCCGCCGTGACCGCGCCGGCCACTGACGCCAGCGGCGTATGGATGGTCACCAGGACCGCCCGCAGGTCCTGGGCGATCAGCATCATCACCGGGCCGCGAGGGCCGGGCAGGGGGCCTGGCCGGTGAGCTCGGCCAGGAACTCGGTGTGGCCTGGAAATCCGAAGCCCGCGTCATAAAGCGGCTTCTTTGCGATCGGGCAGGTGACCAGGCCCGAGGCTTGGCCGCTGAGCGCCAGGCCCGCTCCGGTCTCGATCCAGCGCACGACGGCCTTGGCGTGGGCCGGGTCGGGATGGCCGGCCACCACTGGCGCGGTGAGCGGCAGGTTCAGCACCGGCAGGGCGTCTGCAAAGGCGGCCTCGGCCTGCTCCGGTACGGCGATCGGGGCCAGCGGCGTGCGGCGGGCGCCAGGGGCGGCCGCCAGCGCTGCGGCGTCGCCGACCACGAAGAACGCCGGGCCGCCGCCCCGAAGCGCCGCCCACGCCTTGACCACGATCTCCGGCCCGATTCCCGCCGGGTCCCCCAGCGACAGGGCCAGAGGCGCCACGGCTGGAGCCTACCGGCTCTCGATGTTGGCGGAGTTGCGCAGGTCGCGCATGTAGCGACGCGCGATCATGCTGTACTGCTCGCCGCGGATCCGGTTCTCGATGTCCTCCCGCGTGATCGGCTGTGCGCCCGCGACGCGCCGCCCGCAGACGGCGAGCAGGTGCAGGCCGATTTGGGTGCGCACGGGAGGCGAGACCTGGCCGGGCTGGAGGTTCTGGACCGCCGCCTGGAACTCGGGGCGAAGCTCCGCGACGTCCGTGTCCCCGAGGTCGCCCGCGACTACGCCCGGCGCCTTGGCCGCCTGCGCCTCCAGGTCGTCGCAGCCCTTGATGCGGCCGCGCAGCTCTTCCAGCGTCTTCTGCGCGTTGGCGACCGTCGCGGCGTCTGCATTCGGCTGGAGCTGGATCGCGGCCTGCTTCAGGTTCAGCACGGTGGCCTTGCCGCCCGCGCGCTTGTCCTTGAGCAGGACAAGATAGACCCCGTCCTGCGCCGGGATCGGCTGGGAGACCTCGCCTGGGCGCAGGCTCTCCACCGCGGAGACGATCTCCTTCGGCATGGCGGCGACCGTCAGCCAGCCGGCGTCGCCGCCGTTGGCCGCCGTCGGCAGGGCCGAGAACTGCTGGGCCACCGCTGCGAAGGGCGCGCCCTTCTGGATCTGGTCGTAGAGCTGGCGCGCGCCTTCCAGCGCCTGAGCCATCCCGCCCGCGTGCGAGGCGTCGATGAAGACCTCGCTGATGTTGTACTGCGGCTTGGCGGCGAGGGCATTGGCGCGGGCCAGCTCGGCGCGGACCTGGTCGTCGGAGATGTGGATGTTGTCGCTGAAGCGGCCCACGATGTAGCGCTGCCAGGCGATGTCGATCTTGTTCCGCTCGCGCAGCGTGCGCACGTCCACGCCCGCACGGCGCAGCGCTTCGGTGAAGCTTTTACGGTCCATGCGCATGCGCGCAGCCATGTCGTCGATTTCGGCGTCGAGCTCTTTCTCGGTGGGGTAGAGCTTGGCGCCCTTGTTGCGCTCCATGATGGAGCGGAGCTCCTGCGACTGCAGATGCTCGTCGATGAGCCCGCGCAGCGCCTCGCGCTCGATGGCCGGGAGGGTCTGCTCGTTGGGCTGCACCCCGGAGGAGATCAGCAGCAGCAGGGTTCGCTGGCGCAGGTCATAGGTTGAGATGATCTCGTCATTGACCACCGCCGCCACGCTCTCGCGCAGTTGGGGCCGCGCCGGCGCGACCGGGTCCGAGGTCGGCGCGGACGCGGGCGTCAGGGCGTCGGGCGAGACGGACGGGGCCTGGGCCAGGCTCAGCCCGCCGCCTACGACCATCGTCGCCGCAGCCGTGGCCGCGACGCTAAGCAGAAACCTCATATTACGAACCCTGTCCTTCGCCCGAACGCCGTGGAGGGGGCTCATCGCACGCCTGCCTTGGGTCGCTCACTCGGTGTACCGCCTAATGTGGCGAGGGTTAGGCGAACGGTCACCGCGTCAGATGAGCCGATGGTCGCGCGATAGGTCTCGTCATGGGTGTAGAGCAGGTCGAGCCTGACGCACTCGTCCTGATAGACCAGACCGAATTGCGCCTGGGGCCAGATCTGAAGCTGCAGGTCCCGGGTCGCGATCGCCTCCACGCCCCAGTGCCGTGTCAGGGACAGGGCGGCGGTGACATCGGCAGACTCCACCTTGCCGATGTTGCTGGCCGTGAAGACCCCGTTGACCGGACTGGCCGGCACCAGACCGAACTCGTCGTAGATGTAGTGCGCCCCAAGGTTCAGACGGCCGCTGGACACGTTCAGGCCCGCCTCCTCCCGCCGGACGGAGAGGTCGCCGGAGTCCAGGCGCGAGCGGCTGTAGAACGACAGTCCAGGCAGGGGCGAGGCGCTCACCGCCACGATCCAGTCCGACGAGGGACCGCGCAGGCCCGAGCGCGGATCGAACTGCGTCTCGGCGCGGTCGCGGAACACGCGGCCAAGGGTCACGCTGGCCGTGCGACCCCCGCCCCAATAGGCGCTGAGCCGCCCGCCGACATTGGCCCGCACCCCGCCCTCGATGCGGTCGTAGCCGGGGAAGCGGTTGTCGGAGAAGAGGTTGGTCTCGTCGAAGACGTAGGCGACGCTGTCTTCGTTGGGGATCGAGGCGGTGGGCTTCTCCCGCGGCGACGCCAGGATCTGTACGATCGGCTCCAGGATGATGCTGGACGTTCCCGCGCCCCGGATGAGCGGATAGCTGACCTCCGCCCCGACCGTGCCGTAGCCGCGGGTGGTGGCCTGGGTCCTAGCGCCCACGGAGGTCAGGCGACCTCCGACCAGAGCCACCGTGCCGAGGTCGCTGATGCTGTAGGCGTCGCCCCGCGCCTTCAGGAACGGCGACAGGCGCAGGCCCTGGGGCGTGGTCAGGGTCGCGCGCCAGTTCGCCTCCAGGCTCGCGCGGTCGCTGTCGGTGTAGGCGACCGCCGGCTGACCGTTGGTGGCCCCGGAGGGCAGGAGCGGCCCAGGCGTGGTCAAGCCCTGGGGGTCGATCACGTTCTGCACCAGCGCGTCGCGGTTCAGCGCCACCGCGCTCGCCTTCACGTCCAGCCGGCCGCCCAGCACCAGGCGCTCGGGGGCATAGCGCGCCTCGATCAGGGGCGCGACGACCGGAAAGGCGTGCTCGCTCTCGCGGATCAGGTTGCCGTTGGCGTCGCGCACATAGACCCGCAGGCTCTGGAAGCTGGCCGCGGCCACCGAGACATAGGTGTTGCTGTCCTGGCGCACCGAATAGAGCTGGGAGATCAGCCGGTCGGTGTCCGCGCTGTAGGGGCCGCGGTCGGAGAACACGTCGCGGACGCTGTAGCGGCGGAAGAAGGTCGGGTCGGTCACCCGCTCCGCCCCGAAGCCCCAGCGCCAGTGTCGGTCGATGTTGAACGAGCCCGTGCCCAGGATGTAGCTGCGGTTCGTCGACTTGCCGTAGAAGGCGTGATTGTCGAAATCCTGCTCGTAGGTGTAGCCCGCGCGCAGGTCGATCTCGCCCGAGTAGAACCGTTCCCGATACCTGAGGTCTAGGAAGGGATTGACGCGGGAGTTCAGCTGCGGGGCGACGGTCAGGTCGGCGTAGGGCGAGATCGCCCAGTAGAACGGCTGTTCGAAGCTGAAGCCGCGGCGCTTGGAGATCTCCAGCCGCGGGACGAGCAGGCCCGAGCGACGGTCCGCCGTCGGGTCGGGGTGCCAGAATACCGGCGAGTACAGCACCGGCACGCCCAGCACCTTGATCACGGTGTTCTGGTAGTAGACCACGTGGTGGTCCTGGTCCTGCACGATCCGGCTGGCCCGGATGGAGAAGGTCGGGGCCTTAGGCTGGCCGTTCGGCTTGCAGATATTGCAGGCGGTGTATTCGGCGCTGTTCAGCTGGTTGACCGTCTCCGAGCGCCGGATGGCCGCGCCCGCGACGATGGTGACGTTGTCCTGCAGGCGGGCGGCGAAGCCCAGCGCCACGCCCGAGCGCAGCTGATTGTCGAGCTCGACGTCTTGGCCGTACTGCGAGGTGCCGTCCGCGTTCAGGATCGAGACATTGCCCCGCGCGTGCGCCGCCCCGCTGACGGTGTCGTAGACGATGTGGTCGGCGCGGATCGTCCGGCCCTGGTAGCGCGCGATGGCGTGGCCGTCGGCGGAGACCAGGTGGTTGTCGCGGTCGTCCGCCATCTGGTCGGCTTCGAGGTAGACGTCCTTGGGACCCAGGCCGTCGTCCACGACCGGCGGCGGCGCCGCCTTGGGCGGCGGCGCGTGGCCGGGCAGGGCGGGCAGGCTGCCGGGCTTGGCGAGCGCCTCGCCGCCCAGGGCCAGGGCCATCGCGCCCAGCGCCGCGGCCGCCAGCACGCGACGGCTCGCGCCGCCGAACAGCGCACGCGCCGTCCGGCTCAGCCGCTCCGGTGCAGCCCCAGCCTCAAGCCTCAAGGCGACCTCCCGACTCGACCCACGCCACCCTCAACCGTCTTCCGTGTAGCAAAGCAGGGTGAAGCCGCACAGCAGGGCGAGCACCGGCGGCGTCCAGGCGGCCAGCACCGGCGGGATCACCTCGGACTTGCCAAGCGCGTTGCAGAGCGCGTTCAGGAAATAGAACAGGAAGCCCAGCGCCACGCCCGCGCCCGCCAACCCCGCCAGTCCCCGAGCCGCAGCAGGCGCAGCGAGAACGCCGCCGCCACCACCGACATGGCGGCGAACATCAGGGGAGTGGCCAGCAGCTGATCGAACTGCAGCCGATAGCCCGTCGCCGAGAAGCCCGCCTTCTCCGTGCGCGCGATCACGCCCGGCAGCGCCCAGAACGGCACGGCCTGCGGGCTGGCGAAGGGCTCCAGCGCCGTGCGCACGTTCAGCGTGGAGGGCACGGTCAGCAGCTGGTAGGTCTGAGCCTCCTCCGCGCGGCGGCCCTCCCGCGCGTTGAACAGCTTCCACTGCCCGTCCTCCAGCCGCGCCTCGGCGGCGTCGATGCGGCTCTCGAAGGTCTGCGACCCGGACCGGTCCAGGCTGTAGCGATAGAGCGTCACGTCCTTCAGCCGTACGCCGGGGCCCGGCGCGCGCGCCCTGGCCTGGATGATGATCTGGGTGCGGCCGTCGCCCTGCCGGAGCCAGATCGTCTTGGAGTCCTGGCCCGAGAAGGTCTCCAGCATCGACTTGGAGAGCCGCTCGTAGACGTTGTTCAGGGACGAGGCGATGGGGTTGAACACCAGCACCGTCACGACCCCGATCACCGCGGCCGCGGCCGCGGCGGGGAAGATGAAGCGCCAGGCCGAGACGCCCGCGGCGCGCATGGCGACCAGCTCGCCGCGACGGTTCAGATTCACATAGGCGCCCAGCACCCCGAACAGGAAGCAGAACGGCATCAGGAGCAGGATCAGCGACGGCGACTTCAGCAGCGTAAGGCCGAAGACCGAGGCGGCCGACGTCTCGTGTGCGCGCACGCCGATGGTGCGCGACAGCTCCACGACGTTGATCAGCACGATGATCGAGGCGATCACCAGGGTCGCGGCAGCCACGCCGATCAGCATCTGACGCAGCACATAGGCTTCGATCAGGGTCAGGCGGCGCATCGGCTCAGCCCAGCGCCGGCTGCAGCGGGGCCAAGGTCGGCCCCTGCGTCTGGCGGTAGTTGTGGATGTTCGGCGCGAAGAGCTTGCGCGTGGACCACCAGAGCGGTCCGAGCGGGATCAGGTACTGCAGGACGTTGAGGCCGACGTTGTTGTCGCAGGCCGCCTGCGCTCCGAAGCCCAGCACCCGCGCCGCGCCCGCGATGGCCGCCGCCGCCGCGATCCGCTGCATGTAGCCCACCCGGCTGAACGAACCGCCGATCACCGCCCAGAGCGCCAACGCCATAAAGGTCAGGTTGTAGATCGGGGTCGAGAGGCGGTAGTGCGCCTCGGCCAGCATGCGCTTTCTGTTCGCGCGCTCCCACTCGCCGGTCAGGTCCGGGAAGACCAGCTCGTGCATGTACCGATCGCTGATCTTGTAGTGAACCTGCTGGTCGTCCTTCAGGTACGGCGCCAGATCAAAGCCGTACTCGTCGAAAGCCAAATAGTTCAGCACGCCGCGCTGGTTGTAGCGTTGGTTTGAGCCCTGACGCAGCACCAGGACCGGCTTGTCGCCGTGCTTCTCGATCCGGCCGTACTTGGCGGAGAAGGTCGCTGATGCGCCATCCGGATTCTGCTGATGAATGAAGACGTTGCGCAGCTGTCCTGAGGGATCGGTGGATTGCGCATAGACGGTCAGGCCGGGGGACGGCTGCACGAACTCGCCTGGGCGAACGAGGCTCGCGGCGAGGTCGGTCTTCACCTTGAACAACTCGTCGCGCATGGCCCGCTCGCACCAGGGCTGCACCCAGAGGTTCACCAGCAGGGTGACCAGCGCCGCCAAGGAGGCCAGGCGGAAGAAGGGCGAGTTCACCTCCCACCGGCTCATGCCCGCGGAATAGCAGACCACGATCTCGTGCTCGGTGTGCAGCCGGTTCAGCGTCACCAGCGCCGCGACGAACAGCGCGATCGGCAGCACCATGGCGATCATCTGCGGCATGGTCAGGGCGACGATCTTGGCGAAGGTCAGCACGCTCTGACGGTGGTCGATGATGATGTCGAGGGTGGCGAGCGTCTGGCTGAGCAGGGCGACGCCGCCGAGCGCGGCCACCGCCGCCAGGGTCGGCCCCAGCATCTGTCGGAAAAGGTAGGACGGGATCAGGCGCATGGGGGGGCGGGGGCTCGGCCGATCGGGACGCGGACCGCACCGGCAGGTCTAGCCGCAAGCGCACCCGCTCACAATGTCGGAGGTTGCCTGAACCGCGCGCGTGCGCTTCACCCTCGCCCCGACACCCCCGCCTTGGAGCCCCCGATGCAGATCGCCTTCGTCGCCGACGAGACCGCCCTCTTTGAAGACGGGCAGGCCGCCCTGGCCGTGCTGGTGTTCGAGGACGCGCCCTCGAGCGTGGCGGACGCGGTCGATCGGCGCACGGGCGGCGCGCTGGGGCGCTCCCTGAACGCGGGTCGCTTCACGGGCGCGTCGGGCAAGACGCTGTCGGTCTGGGGCGTGGAGGGGATCGCCGGGCCGCTCGTGGTCATGGTGGGTGCGGGCAAGCGCGAGGCGCTGGACGCCGCCGGCGTAGAGGCCGCCGCGGCCCACGCCTACGCCGCCGCCAAGTCGAGCGGCGCGGAGACCCTGGCGATCCTGCTGCCCGCCCGCAGCGCGGAGTTCGCCGCCCGGGCGGCGATGGGCGCCCGGCTGGCCGCCTATCGCTTCGACCGCTACCGCACCACAGAGAAGCCGGAGCAGAAGCCGACGCTGAAGCGGGTCGTGGTGGCGGCCGAGGACGCCGGCGCCGCGGAGACCGCCTATGCGCCCCTCGCCGCCCTGGCCGAGGGCGTCGAATTCGCGCGCGACCTCGCCTCCGAGCCCGCCAACGTTCTCTATCCCGACGAATTCGCCCGCCGCGTCCAGGCCCTGACCGACATCGGCCTCGAGGTCGAGGTGCTGGACGAGGCTGAGATGGCGCGCCTGGGCATGGGCGCCCTCCTGGGGGTGGGGCAGGGCAGCGTGCGCGACAGCCGCCTGGTGGTGGCCCAGTGGCGGGGCGGCGGCGACGCCCAGCCGCTCGCCTTCGTGGGCAAGGGCGTCTGCTTCGACACCGGCGGCATCTCCATCAAGCCCGCGGAGGGCATGGAGGATATGAAGTGGGACATGGGCGGCGCAGGCGCGGTCGCAGGCCTCATGAAGACCCTGGCGCTGCGCAAGGCCAAGGTGAACGCGGTCGGCCTGCTGGGCCTGGTCGAGAACATGCCGGACGGGGCGGCCCAGCGCCCGGGCGACGTGGTCAAGAGCCTCTCGGGCCAGACCATCGAGGTGATCAACACGGACGCGGAGGGCCGCCTCGTGCTGGCCGACGCGCTCTGGTACTGCCAGGAGCGGTTCAAGCCGCGCTTCATGGTCGACCTCGCCACCCTGACCGGGGCGATCATCATCTCGCTGGGGCACGACTATGCGGGGCTGTTCGCCAACGACGACGGCCTCGCCGAGGCGCTGACCCAGGCGGGGACCGTTGAGGGCGAGAAGCTCTGGCGCCTGCCGCTGCCGGCGGCCTACGAAAAGCAGATCGAAAGCCCGATCGCGGACATGAAGAACATCGGCGGACGGCCGGCGGGCTCGATCACTGCGGCGCTCTTCCTGCAGAAGTTCGTCAACGGCCTGCCTTGGGCGCACCTCGACATCGCCGCCGTCGCCTGGCGCAAGGACTCTGGCTGGCCCACTGTGCCGCAAGGCGCCACCGGCTTTGGCGTGCGGCTCCTGAACCGCCTCTGCCAAGGCTACGAGGGGTGAGCCGGTCGAGCTCATGACCGAGGTCTGGTTCTACCACCTGGAGCGGTCGGGCCTGGACGAGGTGCTGCCCGAGCTCCTGGAGCGCACGCTGCAGCGCGGCTGGAGGGCGCTGGTGCGCACTCCCGACCCGGACCGGCTGGAGCACCTGGACGACTGGCTCTGGCGCTACCGCGACGACAGCTTCCTGCCGCACGGGCGGGCGGACGAGCCCGAGGCGGCGCGCCAGCCGGTCCTGCTCGCCATCGGCCAGGACAACCCGAACGGCGCCGATGCGCTGTTTCTGGTAGACGGGGCCGAGCCGGGCGAATTGCAGGGATTTGAGCGATGCGTGCTTCTCTTCGATGGCCGGGACGAGGCGGCGCTGACCGCCGCGCGCCGACGCTGGCGCGAGGTCAAGGCGCAGGGCCTGGCGGCGACCTACTGGCGACAGACCGAGCGCGGATGGGCCAAGCAGGCGTGAGGCGGGCGGCCGCGATGGGCGGCGCGCTCCTGCTGCTCGGCGCCTGCGCCAGCGAACCCGTCGCGACGCCCGCTCCGGCTCCGGCCCCTCTGCCCGCCGCCGAGGCGCCGCGGAGTCAGCTCAAGACCCCTACCGCTTCCCCCGCCGCGCCCCCTGCTGCGCCTCCGGCCGTCGATGCGGGCGTCACCGCCAGGCCTGCGCCGACCGGCTACCTGCCCGGCTATAGCCCTCCGGGGGCCGCGGACAGCTATGAGGCCCAGAAGAAGGTGCTGAAGCCCGGGGACACCTGCGGCGCCTCGGTGCTGCAGGACTTGGTCGGAAAGCCGAAGACCGAAATCCCTGTCACGCCCGATCTGTCGCGCCGGCGGGTGATCTGCACAGCCTGCCCCCTGGACGGGACGACGCGCACCGACCGCCAAACCATCCTCTTCGACGCCACGACCGGGATCGTGACCTCCGTCACCTGCGGCTAGCGCGCCGGCCGCGGCCGCACTCCGGCCGGGCGGCGCTCAGACCAGCCCGGCGAGATAGGGCGCGCCCTCGCTGTTGGGAAAGACGGCGAGGTCAAGGTCCCGCCGGGGCAGGCCCATGTGCTCGGCCAGCACCGTCTTGAACACCGAGCGCACGTCCAGCGTCGGCGCGAGATCCCGGTTTTCGAACAGCTTGGCCTGCTGCAGCGTCGGCCAGTCGCCCAGGATCGCGCCGGCCTTCAGCGCGCCGCCGGCGACCAGGACGGTGGAGGCGGTGCCGTGGTCGGTGCCGCCGGTCCCGTTGATGCGCGCGGTGCGGCCGAACTCGGTGGCGGCGACCACGACGGCCTTGGACCAGGCCGGGCCGAGGCCCTGGCGCAGGCCGTCCACCACGTCGTCCAAGATCTGCAGCCGCGAGGCGAGCAGGCCGTTCGCCGCGCCCTGGCGGGCGTGGGTGTCGAAGCCGTCGAGCGACAGCACGGCGATGGAGGGACCGCCGGGCGCAACCAGGAACTTGGCCGCGGTCGCCGCGAAGGCCTTGACGTCATTGCCCCTCAGCGGCGCGCCGCCGTTCAGCGCGTCCGCCATGGCTTCGGTCTTCAGCCCCGAGGCGAGGGCCGGCCCCAGCAGGGGGTCCTTGGCGTAGAGGTCCTGCAGCGTGGTCGCGACCCGGCCCGAGTTGGCGTTCAGCTTGCCGCCCGGCGACCAGCTGTCCGGTTGCACCGGCCCGCGCAGGATCAGCGGCGTCTCGCCCCCGACCGACAGCGCCCTGATCGCCTGGCGGCGTTGGGCGACCTGCAGCGCCCGGTTCAGCCAGCCGGTGCTAGCGGCGTAGAGCTGCGCCCCGCCCGTCTCCAGCAGATCCTGCGCCTCGAAGTGAGAGCGGATGCGCTGCGGAATCGCGGCGGCAGGGGCGAAGCGCGCCTGGCCCATGCCGGCGAGCTCGTGCACCTTGGTCAGCTTGGGGTGAAGGCCGAACTGGCCGTCGAGCTTCAGGGCCTGGTTCGGCGCAATCGCGATCTCGCCCCGCAGCGCCGGATAGTCCGGATCGGCCAGCGGCGGCATGAAGCTCAGCCCGTCCATGGCGCCGCGCAGGACGAGCACGACCAGCTTGCGGTCGCCGAAGGCGGCCTGCTCCGCACCGGACCGGCTGGCGAGGAGGGTGAAGCCGAGCCCGGCTCCGGACAGCAGGGCCGAGCGGCGGGTGAGGGCGGTGCGTTCGCTCATCGGCGTTGGAACTCCGGCGACATGAGCAGGAGGGCGAAGGCCTCCTGGCGGGTTTCGGCGCGGGCGATGGCCGTGCGGACGGGGGTGGAGAGCCGCTCGCCCAGCGCCTGAACGGCGACGTCCACCGGCTGCAGGCCCTGGGGCGTGTAGACGTTGGCGAAGGCCTGCGCCCAGGTGAGGCGCTTCACGATGGCGTCCGGCGCCGCCCAGTCGGCGGCGAGGTCGGACCAGCCGTTCGGCTGCGGCGCCCCGAACACCTTCTGGCCAAGGGTGTTCAGCGGGCCGGTGACTTCCTTCTGCGCTTCCCGCGGCGCCGCTCCCGCGGCGCGATAGCCGGAGACCAGGAACTCGTAGGGGGTCTTGAACTTCAGTCCCGCGGGCGACCAGGCCTCGGGGCAGTCGATCAGGGCGGCGGCGACGGTCGCCAGGTCCCCGCGGCTGCTCGTCCAGGCCCGCTCGAGCCGCGCGACGGCGGAGGGCGGCGGCTCGTCGGCGATGAAGTGCGCCGCGATCTTGCGCGCCAGCCGCCGCGCCGTTCGCGGATCGTTGGCGAGGTCGGCCAGCACCGCCCGGGCCTGGCCCTCGCCGGAGTCGGCGTAGGTGCGGCCCAGGATGGTCCGCGCGCCGGGCTCGTGGACCTGAGGGCGGAACATGAACTCGCCCTGCCGCTCGATCGGCACGGCGCCCCGTCCGACCGACCAGCCGGTGAGCGCCCGGGCGAACTCGGTCACGTCCGCCTGGGTGTAGCCGGCGTCGGCCCCCACCGTATGCAACTCCAGGATCTCCCGGCCGAGGTTCTCGTTCAGCCCCGCCTTGGGATTGCGTCGCCCCGCCGGGCTGTTCGGCCCCACCGACTGCGCCTGATCCAGGTAAAGCAGCATGCCGGGATGGCGGGTGGAGGCGACCAGCAGGTCCTCGAAGCGGCCGAAGACGTGCGGCCGGATCGCCTCGCGCTCGAAAGGCCCGACCGCGACGGCCACGTAGAGCGCCTTCGCTGCGACCGTGAAATGATTGCACCAGAACAGGGTCCAGCGCTCGCGGAACGAGGCGGGAGTGAGGCACGCCAGGCGCACCCGCGCGAGCACGTCGTGGCCGATCTCGATCAGCAGAGGCGCGGCGGCGAGGCGGCGGGCCTCGGGGTCGTCTTTCGCGGCCTTGGTCGCGGCCTGATAGTCGAGGAAGGTCTGCTCGGCCTGGCGCATGGAGGCCAGCCCCTCGGGGATGGCGTAGGGAGCGGGCGCAGGCTGCGGCGACGCGGCGGGCGCAGCGTCCATCGCCGCCCCTTCCGCCATCCGCCCTTCCGCCATCGCCACCCCGCCTGGCGCGGCCGCAGCCGGCTTGGGCGCGGCGTTCGGCATCTGCAGGGCCTCGGCGCCCTGGAGCGCCGGGGCCGGATCGTCGCCGCCCCCGCGGCGGATCTGCGCCTTCAGCCAGCCGCGGGGATCGGCGCCCGCCTCCGCGATCTCGCCCGGGCGCGCGCCCAGGCCGAACCGCGTGGCCGCGATAGCCGCCTCCAGCGCGCGGTCTTGCGAACCCGCCATGACTGCTCCTCGACAACGGCCCCCTCCGCGCTACCTAACGTCGGCTCGCTGCGTTTCCGTCGTGAGCGGACCAGGATCGCCCGTCCCATGACCCTCAGCGCGCCGACGGCCGACGAACGCCCGCGCCGGTTCTACAAATCCGTCAGCGTGACCGAAGAGGGCGGCGGCTTCACCGTGCGCCTGGACAGCCGCGCGGCGCGCACGCCCCTGAAGCGCTCCCTGACCCTGCCGACGGCGGCCCTGGCCGAGCTGGTCGCGCAGGAGTGGGCCGCTCAGGGCGAGCGCCTCGACATCGCCGGCATGGCGGCGACGCGCCTGGCCTGCACCGTCATCGACCGCGGCGAGGACGCCCGCCCGGGCCTGGTGCGCGAGGCCGCCCGCCTGGCCGAGGCCGACGCGCTCTGCTACTTCGCCGAGGGCCCTCGCGAGCTGGTCGCGCGCCAGGAGGCCGTTTGGGGGCCGTGGCTCGATTGGGCGGCGCGCGAGCTTGGCGTGCGGCTCGTGCGGGCCTCGGGCGTGGTGCACCAGCCCCAGCCGGCGGAAAGCCTCCTCCGCGTGGAGGCGCTCGCGGGAGCGCTCGACGATTTCGCCCTGATGGGGCTGGGGTTCTCCGGCCCGCTCTACGGCTCCATCGTGCTGGCGTTCGCGGTGCAGAGGGGCGCGCTCGGCGCGGTGGACGCCTTCGAGGCTTCGCGTCTGGACGAGCGCTTCCAGGAGGAGCAGTGGGGCGTGGACCACGAGGCCGCCGAGCGCACCGCGCGCCTGCGCCGGGACGCCGCGATGCTGCAGGCCTGGTTCGACGCAATCCGACACACGATGTGACCCCGATGTGACTTCGGAGCAGGTTTCGCCTGCGACCGCATCCCTCTAAAGGGCGCGGCCATGCTGATGCCCTTCATCGACTTGCAGTCCCAGCGCGCGCGACTGAAGTCCGACATCGACCGCGCCATCGCGCGGGTGCTGGAGCACGGACAGTTCATCCTGGGGCCGGAAGTGAGCCGGCTGGAAGCCGACCTCGCCGCCTTCGGCGAGGCCCGGCACGTGCTCTCCTGCGCCAACGGCACGGAGGCGATCGTCCTGCCGCTAATGGCCTGGGGGATCGGGCCCGGCGACGCCGTCTTTTGCCCGAGCTTCTCCTTCGCTGCGACGGCGGAGGTCGTGCCCTGGCTCGGCGCCGCGCCGGTCTTCGTGGACGTGCTGGAGGAGACATACAACCTCGATCCGGCGCACCTGGAGCGCGCCATCGCCGAGGTGAAGGCCAAGGGCGAGCTGACGCCCCGGGTGATCATCGCCGTCGACCTGTTCGGCCAGCCCGCGGACTATCCGAAGATCGCCGAGATCGCGCGGCGCGAGGGGCTGAAGCTGATCGCCGACAGCGCCCAGGGCTTTGGCTGCACCCTGCACGGCCGCCATCCGCTGAGCTGGGCGGACGTCGCCACCACCAGCTTCTTCCCGGCCAAGCCGCTCGGCGCCTACGGCGACGGCGGGGCGGTCCTGACCGACGACAGCGAGCTGCACGCGGTCCTGCTCAGCCTGCGTAACCATGGGGCGGGGGGCGACAAGTACGACAACGTCCGGATCGGCATGAACAGCCGGCTGGACACGATCCAGGCCGCGATCCTGATCGAGAAGCTGAAGGCCTTCCCGGACGAGATCGAGCGCCGCAACGCCGTCGCCGCCCGATATGGCGAGCTCCTGGCCGGCTATGTTCGCACGCCTGCGGTGATCGCGGGCGGCGTGTCCACCTGGGCGCAGTACACGGTGGAGGCGGACGATCGCGACGGCCTCATGGCGTCCCTGCGCGAGGACGGCATTCCCACGGCGGCCTACTACCCCAAGCCGATCCATCGTCAGAGCGCCTACCGGCGCTATCCCGTGGGCGGGAACGGCCTGCCGGTGACCGACGCCAAGGCCGGCCGGGTGGTCAGCCTGCCCATGCACGCCGACCTGGACGAGGCCCGCCAGGACCTGGTCGTCGCCGCAGTCCGCCGCTTCGTGGAGCGCCGCGCGGCCGCCTGAGCGTTCGATTTTGGGCAGGTCGGGGCTCCGGCTTGCCGGGTGCGGAGCTTTCGCCTAACGCTCGCGCCGCGATTCCGGAGCGTCGACCGCGGACCATGAGCCTCGCTTTCCTCTTCCCCGGCCAGGGCAGCCAGAGCGTCGGCATGGGCGCGGCGCTCGCCGACACCTTCGCCTGCGCGCGGCAGGTCTTCGAGCAGGTGGACGAGGCGCTGGGGCAGAAGCTGTCGCGTCTCATGCGCGAGGGCCCCGAGGAGCAGCTCACCCTCACCGAGAACGCCCAGCCGGCGCTGATGGCGGTGAGCCTGGCGGTGATCCGCACCCTGGACGAGGACTTCGGCGTCGGCGTGGAGGGCGCGGCCTATGTCGCGGGACACTCGCTCGGGGAGTACTCGGCCCTGGCGGCCGCGGAGGCGATCAGCCTGGCGGACGCGGCGCGTCTGCTGAAACGCCGCGGCCAGGCCATGCAACGCGCCGTGCCGGTCGGGCGGGGAGCCATGGCGTCCCTCATCGGCCCCAAGGTGGACGTGGCCCTGGCCGAGCAGGCGGCGGCCGAAGGCGCCAAGGTGGGCGTCTGTGTCGTGGCCAACGACAACAACCAGGGAAACGTCGTCATCTCCGGGGACGCGGCGGCTGTCGAGCGCGCTATCGAGGCGGCCAAGGCGTTAGGCGCCCGCGCCATCCCGCTGAACGTCTCGGCGCCCTTCCACTGCCCGCTCATGCAGCCCGCCGCCGACGAGATGGCCGAGGCGCTGGCGGCGGTGGAGATCGCAGCGCCGCTGGCTCCGGTGGTCGCCAATGTCACCGCCCGTCCTGTGAGCGATCCGGACGTCATCCGGCGGCTGCTGGTCGAGCAGGTCACCGGCCGCGTGCGCTGGCGCGAGTCGATCCAGTGGCTGGCCGGCGAGGGCGGCGTGACCCGCTTCGCCGAGGCGGGCGCAGGCAAGGTGCTGACCGGCATGGCCAAACGCATCGCCCCCGAGGTCGACGCCCTGGCGCTGAACACGCCGCAGGATCTCGAAGCCTTCGCAAACGCTCTATGACCGAGACCACAGCCCACAAGCATGAAGCCGCCGCCCCCGCCCCCGGCGGCCTATTCGACCTGACGGGCCGCACCGCGCTGGTCACCGGCGCCTCCGGAGGCTTAGGCGGCGCGATCGCCCGGATGCTGCACGCCCGGGGCGCGACGGTCGTCCTCTCCGGCACGCGGGAGCCGGCGCTGCAAGCCCTCGCCGGCGAGCTTGGCGAGCGCGCCAAGGTCGCCGCCGCCGACCTCGGCTCGGTGGAGAGCGTGGACGGCCTCATCGGTCGCGCCGAGGCCGCCGCCGGCGAGGTCGACATTCTGGTCTCCAACGCCGGCCTGACCCGCGACAGCCTGCTGCTGCGGATGAAGGACGACGACTGGGAGACGGTTCAGCGCGTGAACCTGGAGGCCTACTTCCGCCTCAGCCGCGCGGCGCTCAAGGGCATGTTCAAGCGTCGCTGGGGCCGCATCATCGGCATCGCCTCGGTGGTGGGCGTAACCGGCAACCCCGGCCAGGCGAACTACGCCGCGTCCAAGGCCGGCATGATCGGCTTCTCCAAGGCCCTGGCGCAGGAAGTCGCGGCCCGCAACATCACCGTGAACTGCGTCGCGCCGGGCTTCATCGCCAGCCCCATGACCGACGCCCTGAACGAGCAGCAGCGCAGCGCCATCCTGTCCCGCATTCCGGCCGGCCGGCTGGGCGCGGGCGAGGACGTCGCGGCCGCCTGCCTCTACCTCGCCAGCGAGCAGGCCGCCTATGTCACCGGGCAGACGCTGCACGTGAACGGCGGCATGGCGATGATCTGACGCAGGAGGGTCCAAGCGGGGCCGCCGCCCGCTCCAGAGGGGGTGCTAGTCGCCCCGATTTTTGTGTGATAGGCCTCGCCTCGACGTGGGCGGAACCTGTCGAAACGCCGCTGTGGCTTTGCGGCGATCACCGTCAGACGAAGCGGATCAGCCTTAAGCGACCGCCTCAGTCGAACTAACTCAAAAGGGGCTTTGGCCGAATGTCCGATACTCTCGAACGCGTGCGCAAGATCGTCATCGAACACCTGGACGCCGATCCGGAAAAGGTGACCGAGAAGGCGAGCTTCATCGACGACCTGGGCGCCGACAGTCTCGACAACGTCGAGCTGGTCATGGCCTTCGAGGAAGAGTTCGACATCGAAATCCCCGACGACGCGGCCGAACACATCCAGACTGTCGGCGACGCGGTGAAGTTCATCGACGAGCGTCTGAACCAGTAGTCCGGGCAAGGCGTCGCGCGGGACGAGGGCTGGCTTCCGGATCCGTCCGGGCGAGGGTCGCGCTCCCGCCCGGACCCAAATCCAGGACATAAGCTTCAGGATCGCAAGCCCTCGACTTCTAACCCAGACCGCAAGCCCAGGATCGCAAGACCATGCGTCGCGTCGTCGTCACCGGCCTCGGCCTCGTTTCGCCCCTCGCGAACGGGGTGGAGCTGAGCTGGAAGAAGATCCTGGCGGGCCAGTCGGGCATCGGCCGGATCACCGCCTTCGATCCCGCCGACTACGCCTGCCAGATCGCCGGCGAGGTGCCGCGCGTGGACGGGCGGGGCGGGGGCGGCGCGGACGTCGAGGGGGCGTTCGACCCCGACGCGGTTCTGCCGCCCCGGGAGCAGCGGCGCATCGACGACTTCATCCTCTACGCCATCGCCGCCGCGGACGAGGCGGTGCGCGACGCGGGCTGGACGCCGCAGGACGAGGGCCAGCGCGAGCGGACGGGCGTCATCATCGGCTCAGGCATCGGCGGGCTGAACACCATCGCTGAGACCACTCTGGAGCTGGAGGCCAAGGGGCCCCGCCGCGTCAGCCCGTTCTTCATCCCCTCCGCCCTGATCAATCTGGCCTCCGGCCACGTTTCGATCCGCTACGGCTTCAAGGGCCCGAACCATTCCGTCGTGACGGCCTGCGCCACCGGCGCGCACGCCATCGGCGATGCGGCAAGGATCATCCGCTACGGCGACGCGGACGTGATGATCGCCGGCGGCGCCGAGGCGGCGGTCTGCAAGCTCGGCATCGCGGGCTTCGTCGCCTGCCGCGCCATGGCGACCGCCTTCAACGACCGGCCGGACGCGGCGTCGCGGCCCTACGACAAGGACCGGGACGGCTTCGTCATGGGGGAGGGCGCCGGCGTGCTGGTGCTCGAGGAATACGAGCACGCCCGGGCGCGGGGCGCGAAGATCTACGCCGAGGTGGCGGGATACGGTCTGTCCGGCGACGCCTACCACATCACGGCCCCGGCGTCGGACGGCGACGGCGGCTTCCGCGCCATGAAGGCGGCGCTGAAGGACGCCCGGCTGGAGCCCGCCGCCATCGACTACGTCAACGCCCACGGCACCTCCACCATGGCCGACGGCATCGAGGCCGGCGCGGTCGAGCGCCTGCTCGGCAATGCGGCGGGCAAGGTCGCCATGAGCTCGACCAAGTCCATGACCGGCCACCTGTTGGGGGCGGCCGGCGCGGTCGAAGCCATCTTCTCCGTGCTCGCGATCCGCGACCAGATCGCCCCGCCGACGATCAACCTCGACAACCCTGACGTGGAGACGGCGCTCGACCTCGTGCCCAAGATCGCCAAGCCCATGCCGATCGAGGTGGCGCTGTCCAACAGCTTCGGCTTCGGGGGCACCAACGCGGCGGTGCTCTTCCGCAAGGTCGCCTGAGGAGCCGCGCCGTGGCGGGGGCGGCGCAGGTCAGGGGCGGAGCCTCATCGCCGGGCTGGCGGCCGGGGCCGTGACCCTGGCGGTGATCAGCGTCCTGGGCGCGGTCCTGGCCGCCCTCGTCTACTTCGGTCCCGGCCCGGTCGCGCGCCGGGGCGACAGCACCACAGTGGTGCTCAAGCGCGGCAGCGGCGTCTACGTCATGGGCGCCGCGCTCGCCCAGGCCGGCGTGATCCGCGCGCCCCAGCTCTTCGTCGCCGCCGCCGAGCTGACCGGCGCGGCGCGCCGCCTCAGGGCCGGCGAGTACGACATCCCCTCGCGGGCGTCCCTGGCCGAGATCCTCCGCAAGATCCGCAGCGGCGATATCGTCCACCACCGCATCACCATCCCCGAGGGGCTGAGCTCCAAGCAGGTGATGGCGATCCTGAACGCGTCCGACGTGCTGACCGGCGATGCGCCGACCCCGCCCGAGGGCGCCGTCCTGCCCGAGACCTACGAGGTGACCCGCGGCGAGACGCGCTCCGCCGTGCTCCAGCGCATGATGGACGCCCGCGACCGCACGCTGGCTGCGCTCTGGACGCACCGCAAGCCCGGGCTGCCCTTCACCGACCCCGAGCAGGCCGTGACCCTCGCCTCGATCGTGGAGAAGGAGACGCGCCTTGCGGCCGAGCGTCCCCGCGTCGCGGCCGTCTATCTGAATCGGCTCAGGATCGGCATGAAGCTCGATGCGGACCCGACCGTGATCTACGGCGTGACCGGCGGACTGCCGCTCGGCCGCGGCCTGACCCGGGCGGAGCTCCAGTCGCCCAACCCCTACAACACCTACGTCCAGGCCGGCCTGCCGCCGGGGCCGATCGACAATCCGGGGCGCGCGTCCCTCGCCGCGGTCTTGGACCCGCCCGACACCCAGGACCTCTACTTCGTCGCCGACGGCACGGGCGGGCACGTCTTCGCGCGGACGCTGGAAGAGCAGTCGGCCAACGTCGCTCGCTGGCGCAAGATCGAGCGGGCCGCGCGCAGGTGAGCGCGCTCTGCGGCATGACCGGCTTCGCCCGGGTCGAGGGCGAGGCGGAAGGCGTCGCGCTGGCGATCGCGGCGCGCTCGGTGAACGGGCGGAGCCTGAAGGTGCGGCTGCGCGCCCCGCCCGGGTTCGAAGCGCTGGACCGGGCGGCCCGCGAGCTGGCCCAGTCGCGCTTCGCCCGCGGCCAGGTCAGCGCGGGCCTGACGGCGACCCGCGAGGCCGGGAGCGAGGGTGTGCGCATCGACACCCCGAGGCTGGACGCCTACCTCGCCGCCGCCCGGCCCGATCTGATGGCGGGAAAGGCGGAGAAGCCGCGCTTCGACGGCCTGCTGGCGCTTCCGGGCGTGATCCAGACCGAGGACGCCGCCCCGAGCGCGGAGGCGCGCGCACGCCTGGAAGACGCCGCGACCGCGCTTCTGGCCCAAGCCTTCGATCGGCTCCGCGAGGCCCGGCGGGCCGAAGGCGCCGCGCTCGCCTCCCTGCTGGCGGCCTTGCCTGCGGAGCGCGCGGGCGTGGGCCGGCGGCTGGACTTCCTGTGCCAGGAGTTCATGCGCGAGGCGAACACGCTCTGCGCCAAGTCCGCGTCCACGGCCCTGACCGGCCTCGGGCTGAAGCTGAAGGCGGTGATCGAGCAGTTTCGGGAGCAGGTGCAGAATGTCGAGTGAGCGCGGGCCGTCCGAGGGGAGAGCGGGCGAGCGCGCGGGCCGGCGCGGCCTCATGCTAGTCATCTCCAGCCCCTCCGGCGCGGGCAAGACCTCGCTGTCGCGGCGTCTGGTGGCCGATCACGCCGAGCTCAGCCTGTCGATCTCCTGCACCACCCGCGCGCCCCGCCCCGGCGAGCAGGAGGGCCGGGAGTACTACTTCGTGCCGCGCGAGCGCTTCGACGCCCTGATCGCCGAGGACGCCTTCCTGGAGTGGGCCGAGGTGCACGAGCATCGCTACGGAAGTCCTCGCGCGCCGGTGATGCAGGCCCTGGCCGCGGGGCGCGACGTGCTGTTCGACATCGACTGGCAGGGCGGGATGCAGATCGCCGAGCAGGCCGCCGCTGATGTGGTCCGCGTCTTCATCCTGCCGCCGTCGATGCCGGACCTGCGACGGCGCCTTTACGCCCGCGCCCAGGACGCCTCCGACGTGATCGAGCGGCGGCTGGCGCGCTCCAAGGGCGAGATCAAGCGCTGGCAGGCCTACGACTATGTGATCGTGAACGACGACTTCGACCGCGCCTATGCGGACCTCGCGCACATCTACCATGCCGAGCGCCTGCGCCGCGCCCGCAATCCCTGGCTCCAGCCCTTCGTCGACGGGCTCCTGGCCGAGGACGCTTGAGCGGGCGCGCCGCCCGCACCCCGCAACCATCGCGGAGACTCCAGGGTTGGGACGCCACTGAAACGATCCGGCTCGACATCGTCGTCTGCAACGCCGGTCGCCAGCAGCAGACGCCGTCGATCCTGGACCTCTCCACCGAAGAGTTCGACGCGACGATGAAGACCAACATCTACGCGCCGTTCTGGATCATCAAAGCGGCGCTGCCTCACTTGAAGCCCGGCAGCGTGATCATCGGCCTCACCTCGGAGCAGGCCGAGGACCCGAGCCCGGAACTCTACCACTACGCCATGACCAAGGCGGCGACGACCAACTACGTCCGCTCCCTGGCCAAGCAGCTGGCCGACCGCGGCATCCGCGTGAACGGCGTCGCGCCCGGGCCGATATCGACTCCGCTGCAGGTCTCTGGCGGCGCCTCGATGGAAAAGCTCGAGCAGTTCGGGGGCGGCACGCCGCTGAAGCGCCCCGGGCAGCCGGCGGAATTGGCCTCGATCTTCGTCCAGCTGGCCGCGGCGGACGCCACCTACACGACGGGCAACGTCTATAACGCGGGAGGCGGCAAGGGGCATCCGTGATCCCGCCGCTAAGGTGCTGACCTTCGACGTCGTGCTCGGGGACGGCTGAGGCCGCTGCCCTCCGCGCCGCGCCGCGCTAGAACGCCGGCGTGACGGTCGTGGAGGCGGGAGTGAGCGAGACTGCGGTTGAGGCGCTGTCGGAGGCGGAAGCCTCCGCCGAGCTGGAGCGGCTGGCGCGGGAGATCGCCGCCCACGACGCGCGCTACTACCGCGAGGACGCGCCCACCGTCTCGGACGCCGAGTACGACGCTCTGAAGCGGCGCAATGCCGCGATCGAGGCGCGCTTCCCGGCCCTGGTGCGTCCTGATTCGCCCTCGCTCCGGGTGGGCGCGCCGCCCTCGACCCAGTTCGCCGAGGTCGTGCACGGCACGCCGATGCTGAGCCTGGACAATGCGTTCGAGGACGGCGACGTCGTGGCTTTCGTCCAGCGCATCCGGCGCTTCCTGAACCTGTCCGAGGCGGAGGAGATCGCGTTCACGGTAGAGCCGAAGATCGACGGGCTCTCCGCCAACCTGCGCTACGAGAAGGGCGCGCTGGTCCAGGGGGCGACGCGGGGCGACGGCCGCGCCGGCGAGGACGTGACCGCCAACCTGCGCACGATCGCCGACATCCCTCGCCGGCTGAAGGGCGAAGGCTGGCCGGAGGTGATCGAGGTCCGCGGCGAGGTCTATATCGAGCATGACGCCTTCCAGGCCATGAACGCCGCCGCCGCCGAGGCCGGCCAGCGCACCTACGCCAATCCGCGCAACGCCGCAGCGGGCTCCCTCCGCCAGATCGACCCGAGCGTGACCGCCGGCCGGCCGCTGCGCTTCTTCGCCTATGCCTGGGGGCTTAGCTCGGCGCCCTTTGCGCAGTCCCAGTGGGAGGCGCTGGAGCGCTTGCGTCAGTGGGGATTCGTGGTGAACCCGCTCTCGGTGCGGGAGACTGGCGTGGACGCCCTGCTGGCCGACTATCGCCGCTTCGGGGCGATACGCGCCAAGCTGGGCTACGACATCGACGGGGTGGTCTACAAGGTGGACCGGCTGGACTGGCAGGAACGCCTTGGCAGCGTAGGGCGCGTGCCGCGCTGGGCCATCGCCCACAAGTTCCCGGCCGAGCGGGCCCATACGGTGGTGCGCGACATCGAAATCCAGGTGGGCCGCACGGGCGCGCTCACGCCCGTCGCCAAGCTGGAGCCGATCACGGTGGGCGGCGTCGTGGTCCAGAACGCCACCTTGCACAACGCCGACGAGATCGCCCGCAAGGACATCCGTCCGGGCGACACGGTGGTCGTTCAGCGCGCCGGCGATGTGATCCCGCAGGTGGTGGAGGTGGTCGACCCCGACCGCCCCGGCCGCGCGCCGCCCTTCGCCTTCCCGACCGTCTGCCCCTGCCCCCTGAGGACGCCCATTGCGCGCGAGACCACCGCCTCGGGCGCGGAGACGGTCGTGCGCCGCTGCACCGGCGAGCTCGCCTGCCCCTTCCAGAAGATCGAGCACCTGAAGCATTTCGTGTCGCGCAAGGCCTTCGACATCGAGGGCCTGGGCGAGAAGCAGCTGGTCGCCTTCTTCGAGGACGGCTTGGTGCGCGAGCCCGCCGATGTCTTTCGCCTGCCGCGGGACGAGGCGAAGCTTCAGCGGCTCCGCGGCCGGGAGGGCCATGGCGAGACCTCGATCCGCAACCTGATCGCCGCCATCGAGGCGCGCCGCACCATCGCCCTGGACCGCTTCATCTTCGCGCTGGGCATCCGGCACGTGGGCGAGACCACGGCCATGACCCTGGCCCGGGGCTATGGCTCCGCCGACGCCTATCTGGCCGCCATGGACCAGGTCGCCGCGGGGGACGCCGCCGCCATCGCCGAGCTCGACGCCCTGGACCAGATTGGAGCGGCGGTGGTCGCCGCCTCCGCCGCCTACTTCCGCGAGCCGCACAACCGCCGCATCGTGCAGGAGCTCCGCGCCGAACTGACCGTGCTGGACGCCGAGGCGCCCCGCGCCGACACGGCGGTCGCGGGCAAGACCGTGGTCTTCACCGGCGCGCTGGAGCGTCTGACCCGCGATGAGGCCAAGGCCCAGGCCGAGCGCCTGGGCGCCAAGGTGGCGTCTTCGGTGTCCCGGAAGACCGACCTGGTGGTGGCGGGACCGGGCGCGGGCTCCAAGCTGAAGACCGCCGCGGAGCTCGGCGTCCGGGTGCTGAGCGAGGAGGAGTGGATCGCGCTCGTCGCGGGCTGAGGCCTGTCAACGCCCTGTTAACCACGCGCCCGGCAGAAATTGCCCATGGGCGTCGGAGTCGTGACCGGTCTGGCGATGGTGGAGGGGGCCGTGCGTCGCGCGGCCAACGCCACCGGCGTGGACTTCGATTTTCTGCTGCACGCCGCCAAGCGCGAGAGCGGCTTGAACCCAAACGCCAAGGCCGCGACGTCCAGCGCCGCGGGGCTGTTCCAGTTCACCGAGCAGACCTGGCTGGCGACGCTGAAGCGCCACGGCCCAGCCCACGGCTACGCCCGCTATGCCGAGCTGATCGGCAAGGGCGCGGACGGGCGCTGGACGGTGCCGGGGGGCGAGGAGGCGCGGCGCACCGTCATGGACCTTCGCCTGGATCCGCACGCCTCTGCCGTCATGGCGGCCGAGCTCGCCTCCGACCACGCCGCCTACCTGCGCGGGCGCATGGGGCGCAATCCCACCGGCGGCGAGCTCTATGCGGCGCACTTCCTGGGGCCGGAGGGCTCGGCTCGGCTGATCGAGGCGGCCTATTCCCGCCCGGCCGCGCCGGCGTCGAGCCTGTTCCCCGACGCGGCCGCGTCCAATCGCAGCGTGTTCTTCAAGGCCGGACGGCCGGTCTCGGTGTCGGAACTCTACGACAATCTCAGCGCCACCGGCGGCCCGAACCCGGCCGCGGGCGGGCCGATCGCCAACGATCCGGGCGAGGGCGCCTTCGCCGCCTACGCCGGCGCGGGCCGGCTGGAGCGCCTGCGCACCCAGACCATGCTGGTGGACCTGCTGCTCGGCGATGAGCGGCCGCGGTCCCCGTTCACCGACGCCCTCGCCGCCGGCCTCATGGCGCAGGCTGCGAAGCCGGCGCCATAGGCCCCCTGGCGCAGGCGGGCGCGAGCCTTCTCAGGCGCTCGCCGCCGCGGTGACCTCCCGCGAGGAGGGCAGGGCGTCCCGCTCCAGCACCTTGCGATAAGTGGCCAAGGCCTGACCGGCGACCTGATCCATGTTGTAGTACTTGTAGGTCGCAAGCCGCCCGATGAACGCGACGTCCGGTCGAGTCAGCGCCAGCGCCTCGTACTTCTTGTAGAGCGCCTGGTTCTCCGGGCGTGGGATCGGATAGTACGGATCGCCTTCGGCGCTCGGATACTCGTAGGTGATCGAGGTCTTCGGGTGCTTCTGCCCCGTCAGGTGCTTGTACTCGCTTATGCGGGTGTAGGGCACGTCCGGCGACGGATAGTTCACCACCGCCACCGGCTGGAACTGCTCCACATTGTGCGTTTCGTGCTGGAAGCGCAGCGAGCGATAGGGCAGCGGGCCGTAGCGGTGATCGAAGAACTCGTCCACGGGACCGGTGAAGACCAGCCTGTCGTAGAGCACGTCGTCGCGCACGTCCTCCCACTCGGTAGAGGTCGAAATCGTGATGTTCGGATGGTCGACGATGTTCTCGAACATGTGGGTGAAGCCGAGCTTCGGCATCGCCTGGAAGCTGTCGCCGAAGTAGCGGTCGTCGGTGTTGGTCCGGGTCGGCACCCGGCTGGTCACCGACTTGTCGAGCTCGGACGGATCCACGCCCCACTGCTTGCGGGTGTAGCCCTGGAAAAACTTCTCGTAGAGTTCTCGCCCGACGGCGGAGACGACGACGTCCTCCGAGGTCTTGATCTGCGCCACCGGCTCGGCGCGGGAGGCCAGGAAGGCGGCGGCCTGCTCGTCGCTGGTCAGGTTCAGGCCATAGAGGGCGTTGAGCGTAGTCCGATTGATGGGGATCGGCACCAGCTTACCGTCGACCGACGCCAGCACCCGATGCTCGTAGGTCCGCCACGCGGTGAAGCGCGACAGGTAGCGCACGATCTCGTCGGAGTTGGTGTGGAAGATATGCGGTCCGTACTGGTGGATCAGCACGCCGGCGGCGTCGTGCACGTCATAGGCGTTGCCGGCCACATGCGGTCGGCGGTCGATCAGCAGCACGCGCTTGTTGGACCCCGCGGCCAGGCGCTCGGCGATGATCGAGCCCGCATAGCCCGCCCCCACGACCAGGACGTCGTAGTGGCTGCGCCGGCTGGCGGTCATCACCGCGGGCGCCGGAACGCTGGCGCGGTGCCCGGCCTGGTCGCGTCGCACGATGGCCTCGTCCACGAAGGCCGCCATCTGCTGGTAGGTGTTGTCCCAGGAGAGCTCGGCCAGGGTCTTGTCGACCTCGTCCAGCCAGTCCTTGCCGCTGACGCCCTTGCCGGTCTCGGCCATCTGCAGCGCGGCCTCGCAGCCTGCGATGAAGTTGGCGTGCGTGTCGGCGACGATCACCCCTTCCAGGTCGCCGTAGTGGCGCTTCACGTCCACGATGGCGGTGGAGACCACCGGGCGGCCGCCGGCCAGGTATTCAGGCGTCTTCGTCGGGCTGATGAAGCGGGTGCTCTCGTTGATTGCGAAGGGCATCAGCGCCACGTCCCAGCCGGACAGGTAGCGCGGCAGGTCGGCATAGGACTTGCCGCCGAGGTAATGCAGGTTCGCCCGCCGGGGCAGGTCTGCGGCGTCGATCTTCACCACCGGTCCGACCATGACGATCGACCAGTCCGGGTGCGCGTCGGCGAGCGCGGCGAGCAGCTCCAGGTCCATCCGCTCGTCGATGACGCCGTAGAAGCCGAGGCGCGGGCGGGGGATGGCGGCTTGGTCCTCGGGGTCCCGCGTCAGGGTGCGCGCCTGGGCGAAGTGCGCCCGGTCCACGCTCGAGGGGAACGGGTGGATGTTGGCATGCCAGCCGCGCTTGGCCTCGTAGAGCGAATAGCCGCCGGTGAAGACCACGTCGGCGCGGCTGACAAGCTCGCGCTCCAGGTCCTTCAGGCGCTGCGGCGCGAACTTGAAGCTGGCCAGCTCGTCCATGCAGTCGAACACGACGGCTGCGGCCTGGTCGGTCAGCTTGCGCGCGAAGGGCAGCATCATGGGCGTGTAGAACCACACGACCGGCTTCTTGATGGCCTGCTCGGCCAGGAAACCGTCGAGGAGCCTCTCCAGCGTCGCCTCGCTCGCGGCCTCGTCCAGGCCGGGGGGCAGCTGAGGCTGGACGACGGTGACGTTGGTCTTCTCGTCCAGATGCTGCTTCAGCGAGGGCCCTGCGCCGCCAGGCGCGGCCATGGGCTCCTCCCACACGATCACCCGCCGCGCCTTGGCGAAGCGAGAAAGAAGGTGCTGGGGCCGCTGGAACACGAAGTCCCAGCGCAGATGGCTGAAGCAGATCAGGACGTCGCCCCCGCGATCGCCGAAGACGGGCGGCGCCACGATCGTCGAGGACGCAACGGGCGCCACGGCGCGGGCGTGCTTATCGTACAAGGCCATTTTCCTCACTGAAGCCGATGAAACGTTCTGCATCGCAACGATCCAATACGCTCAGAGTTCCCCGCTGAACTGTTCGTGATACTTGTCGGCAAGCACAGGATCGACACTCATAGCAAACGACACGTGCGAGTAGTCTCGCGCACCGCGGCTTAGATGCCCCGGGTCGAGAGTAGCGGGTCGCAGGGTCGCGGGCGCGGACCACAGCTCAGCGGTCCGCGGAGGACGCCCCCCGTCGACAACTTGCGTAACGCGGCGCCCGCGTCCGGGTTCCGCGCGACGCATGAAGCTGGCAACCTCAGGCGGCCCTGTGCTTTACGGCCAAGGCTCAGGGCGGAGGCGCATGGACCAGCCGGCGGACTTCAGGATCGAGGGGCGTCGCGAGCCGGTCCTGGCGCTGACGGGCGATTGGACCGCGACCGGCCTTGGACGGGCGCCCGAACGACTGGCGGCCGCGTTGAGGGGCGAGGTCGCAGGGCGCCTGGATCTCAGCGGGCTCGGGCGGTTCGACACCTCCGGCGCCCTGGTCTTGGCCCGGCAGGGGCGGGCGACGCCCCAGACGTCCGGCCTCGACGCCCGGCCCGATGTCGCGCGCCTGCTCGCTCTGGTCGAGGCCCGCTACCCCGAGCAGGCGGACGGGCCCGCGCCCAAGCCCGCCGAGCGCCGCCACGACTGGCACGTGCTGGAGCGGCTCGGCCATGGCACGGTGCATTTCCTCGTTGACGCCTTCTACACCTTCGCCTTCTACGGCCGTCTGCTGGCGGCGCTGGCGCGGCTGGCCGTGCACCCGAGCCGGTTCCGCCTTGCGCCCACGACGGCGCTGATGGAGCGGGCGGGCCTGGACGCCTTGCCCATCGTGGCCATCACGAACCTGTTCGTCGGCGCGACCATCGCGTTCCTGGGGGCGGACCTGCTGGCCCAGTTCGGCGCCCAAATCTTCACCGTGGAGCTGATCGGGGTGGCGGTGCTGCGCGAGTTCGGCGTCCTGATCACCGCGGTGCTCCTGGCCGGCCGATCCGGGTCGAGCTTCGCCGCCGAACTGGGGGCCATGAAGATGAACCAGGAGGTTGACGCCATGCAGGTGATCGGCGTGGACCCCTTCGAGGCCCTGGTCCTGCCCCGCTTCGTGGCGATGCTTCTGATGGAGCCCCTGCTGACCTTCGTGGCTATGATCTCGGGCCTGGCGGGCGGCATCTTGGTGGTCTGGACGGTGGTGGGCCTTAGCCCCGCCTTCTTCCTGCAGCGCCTGCTCGACAACGTCGGCATCCGCCACTTCTGGCTCGGCATGGTCAAGGCGCCGGTGCTGGCGGTGATCATCGCCGCGATCGGCTGCCGGCAAGGCTTCGAGGTCGGGGGCGACGTCGAGCAGCTCGGCCGCCGGGTCACGAGCTCGGTGGTGCAGGCGATCTTCGCCATCATTCTGGTGGACGCGGTCTTCGCCGTGCTCTTCCTGGCGATCGGCCTGTGAGCGGGCCGCGCGACCAGACCCCGGCCGTGCAGGTGCGCGGGCTTGTCTCGCGCTTCGGCGATCATCTGGTGCACGATGGCCTGGACCTCACGGTCGAGCGCGGCGAAATCTTCGGCCTGGTGGGCGGGTCGGGCGCGGGCAAGTCGGTGCTGCTGAACACCGTCATCGACCTCAAGGAGCCCGACGGCGGCTCCGTCGAGGTGCTGGGCGTGGATGTCCACCGCGCGCCGGAGCATGAGCGATTGGACCTGGAGCGCCGGTGGGGCGTGCTGTTCCAGAGCGGGGCGCTGTTCTCCTCCCTGTCGGTGCGCGACAATGTCGCCGCGCCGCTCTATGAGCACACGCGCCTCAGCCGTCGCCAGATCGCCGCCGTGGCGGACCTGAAGCTGGCCCTGGTGGGGCTTGAGCCCTCGGCGGGAGCGCTGCGGCCGGCGGAACTCTCCGGCGGGATGCGCAAGCGCGCCGGCCTGGCGCGGGCGCTGGCCTTGGACCCCGAGCTCCTCTTCCTCGACGAGCCCACCGCTGGCCTGGACCCGATCGGTGCGGAGGGGTTCGACTCCCTGATCAAGGACCTGCGCGACGCATTGGGGCTGACCGTGTTCATGATCACCCACGACCTCGATAGTCTGTACGCGCTTTGCGACCGCGTGGGCGTGATCGCGGACAAGCGCATCGCGGCGGTCGGGACCCTTGCCGAGCTTGAGCGTTCAGATCATCCCTGGATCCGCGAGTATTTCCTGGGCCCCCGCGGCCGCGCCGCCGCCAAAGGAGCCGCCTGATGGAGCGCAATGCGCACTACGCCCTGGTGGGCCTGATCTCGCTCATGATCTTCGTGGGCGCAGCGGTCTTCGCCATCTGGCTGGCGAAGGTGCAGTTCGCCGCCCAGTACTCGCTCTACGACGTCGACTTCGCCGGGCCGGTGCGCGGCCTGTCGGCCGGGGGCCAGGTGTTCTTCAACGGCATCAAGGTCGGCGAGGTCACCAAGCTCAGCCTGGACAAGGCCAATCCGAACCGGGTCGTGGCGCGCATCCGCACCACGGCCGACACCCCCGTGCGCGTGGACTCCTACGGCAGCCTGGAACCGCTCGGGGTGACGGGCGTCAACTATATCCAGATCACGGCGGGCACGACGTCCAAGCCCTTGCTCCGGGACGTGACGCCCCCAAACCAGATCCCCGTGATCCGCACCAAGGTCGGCGCCTTGGAGGGGCTGCTGCAGGGGGGCGGCGATGTGCTGGCGCGCACAGTCGACGCTCTGGACCGGGTCAACCGCGTGCTCTCAGACCGCAACATCGCCCAGCTGTCGGGCACGCTTGAGGATGTGCACGACATCACGACGACGCTGCGCAGCCGCAAGCAGATGATCGACGACCTCGACCGCACCATCCGCACCGCCGACCTGACCGCCCAGAAGATCGGCCGGCTCACCGACGACGCCGACCGGATCATGAACGGCGATGTGAAGCTGGCGGTGCGCAACGCCTCGGACGCAGCCGCCGAGATCAAGGGCGCAGCGACCGACGTGCGGGGCATCGTCGGCAAGCTGCAGGGCCCCACGACCGACTTCGCCACCACCGGTCTGCCGCAGCTGACCCGCGCGGTCATCGCCCTGCAGCAGGCGGCGGAGTCGCTGGACCGGGTCGTCGGCGACATCGAGCAGAACCCCAGGGGGCTGATCTCCAAAGCCCCCGCCCGCACCGTGGAGCTGAAGCCATGAGGCGTCCCGCCCTCGCCCTTGTGGCCGCGCCGCTGCTGCTCGCCGGCTGCATCTCGGTCTTTCCCAAGACGCCGCCCGCCCAGCTCTACGCCTTCGGCCTCACGCCTACCGGAGGCGGGGAGGGCGCGGCCGCCGCGCCGCCCGGCTCGGCGGCGTCGCAGGTCGGCGTGGTGCTGCAGGGGGTCAGTCTCCCGCGGGCCGAGGCCGGAGACGGCATCCTGACCTTCACCGGCAACCAGGCCGCCTACATCGGAGGGGCGCGCTGGACGGCGCCGGCGCCCTCGCTCTTCCAGGACGCGCTGGAGCGGGCGTTCGAAGCGCGGGCGCGGCGCGTGCGGCTGCTGCACCGGGGGGACATCGCCAAGGCCGGCGCCCTGCTCAGGCTCGACGGGCGCAGCTTCGAGGCGCGCTATGCGAGCCCGGGCGCCCCGCCCACGGTGGTGATCGTCATGCGGGCCCGGCTCTCGCGCCCGGACGGTTCGATCCTGGACGAGCGGACCTTCGCGGCGCGCCAGCCCGCGGCGGAGAACCGCGCCGGGGCGGTGGTCCAGGCGTTCGACGCGGCCGCGGGCCAGGTGATCGCGGACGTGGCGGCCTGGACCGAGGCGGCGGTCCCGCCCGCCCGATGAGCCTCAAGCGCCCTTGAAGGCCGCCGGGCGCTTCTGCAGGAAGGCGGCGACGCCCTCTCGGAAGTCTTCGGTCTTGCCGGCAGTGCGCTGGGCCTGGCGCTCGGCGTGCAGTTGGCGCGTCCAGTCTGCGTCGAGGCTCTCCCACATGAGGCGGCGGATCAGGGCCAGCGACTTCGGCCCTTGCGCCAGCTCCTGCGCCAGGGCGCGAGCGGTCGACATCAGCTCTGCATCCGGGACGCACCGGTTGATCAGGCCCCAATCGAGCGCGGTCCTCGCCGGCAGCTTCTCGCCCAGCAGCGCCATCTCCATGGCCCGGGCGCGCCCGATCATGCGGGGCAAGAGGTAGGTCGAGCCGCCGTCGGGCACCAGGCCGATGCGCCGGAACGCCTGCAGGAAGTAGGCGCTCTCCGCCGCCACGATCAGGTCGCCCATGAGCGCGATGGAGCACCCGACGCCTGCTGCGGCCCCGTTCACCGCCGTCACGAGCGGCACGGGCAGATCGCGCATGGCGGTCATCAGGGGATTGTAGACGGCCTGGAGCGCCGCGCCGGCGTCCGGCTTTCCGTCGGCGTCCACCGCCCCGCCGCCAGGCCCCGCTTGCAGGTTCGCGCCCGAGCAGAACCCCCGGCCCTCGCCGGTCAGCACGATCGCGCGCGCGGCCAGGTCGCCGCTCTCGACGCGCTGGAGAACGTGGGTCAGCTCCTTGGCCAGGTCGATGCCCGCCGCGTTCAGGGTGGCGGGGTCGCTCAGCGCGATGGTCAGAACTGCGCCGTCCTGCGCGGTCTTGATCTTGGCATAGTCCATGGCGGCCTCCCGGTCCCTCTGGGGAAGCATAGGCACGCCCGAGCGGCCCCGAAAAGCCGCGCCCTTACGTCAAGGCGACGACTTTCTTCGCCTCAGGCGGCCTGGACTGCCGACTTGCGCGCGAGCTCGGCGTTGGTGACGCGGTTGCGGCCGGTGCGCTTGGAGACGTAGAGGGCCGCGTCGGCGCGTTCGACCAGCGAGGCCGGCGGTTCGCCCGCGTGCAGCTCGGCCACCCCCATCGACACGGTGACCGCGCCGAGGTTCTCGTGGGTGGAGCGCCGCTTGAGCAGGCGCGAGCTGATTTCTTCGCGCACGCCGTCCAGCATCTTGGCGACCTTGGCGGCGCGCTCCCCCGGGAACAGGATCGCGAACTCCTCGCCGCCGTAGCGGGCGGCCAGGCGCGGCGGCTCGCCCACGCGGCCGATGACGTTCGCCACATAGCGCAGCACCTGGTCGCCGGTCTGGTGGCCCCAGGTGTCGTTGAACCGCTTGAAATGGTCGATGTCGATCACCGCCAGGGTGACGGTGCGACCCGCGCCCTCAGCCTCTTGGCAGAACTTGTTCAGCCCCTCGTCGAAGGCCTTTCGGTTGGCGAGATTGGTCAGGGCGTCGGTCATGGCGTCCCGACGCACCTGCTCCAGGTGCTCGCGCAGGCGCCGCACCTCCTCGGTGGAGGACTGCAGGCGGTCTTGGAGCGTGGCGTTCTCGCGCTGCACCCGCTGCGTCGCAACAGACAGGCCCTCCACGAGGCGCTGCAAGGCGAGGGGCTCCACCGCGTCGTCGAGTTGGCGCTGAGCGCCGTCCAGGGTCTTGCCGTAGGCCGCGCTGGAGCGCTGGGCGGTCTCGACCGCGCGGGCGACGCTCTCGAGCTGGGCGCTCAGACGGTCGCCGGCGTCACGAATCTCATCGTTCAGGCGGAAGCGCGGCAGGTGCTTGTGGGCCAGCATCTCGCTGACGGAGTCGATGATCGTCTCTCCCGCTTTCAGAAGCGCCTGGATCTCCTGGCCGAGCGCGCCCTCCGGGTTGCCGACATAGTGCAGCCACAGCTCGAAATTAAGCGGCGTCGGCCAGACCTGGTGCGCCTCCATCTGCTCGACAGCCCGACGCGCAAGGATATAGGCTTCCGGACCTCGGACGGAGATCTCGACTTCAGCGGTCATGGCGCTTGAAAACCCTTATCGTCGACGTTCGGTGCCGCGTGTCAGCGCACGTCTAAAGCAAAGAGCCAAATGCAGGGTTAAGACGCAAAGACTTGCCGCTTCTCCAGCAAGAGATCAGACTATCCCCTCAAGATTGGTAGCTTGACCGGCTAAAGCATTGGGAGAACGACTGGAATGGACGCGCCGCAGTTCGACACCCTCGACGTCAAGACCCCGCTCCTGCGCATCCTGGAGGCGCAGAAGGCGGCCCAGCTGCGCGAGGGAGCGCCCTCGGCCGAACGGCGCATTGACCGGCTGAACCGCTGCATCGCCCTGCTGGTCGACAACCGCGCGAAGATCGAAGCGGCGCTGAACGCAGACTTCGGCTGCCGCGCGCCCCAGGTGACCGCGGTGACCGACATCGCGGGCTCGATCGGGCCTTTGAAGCACGCCCGCGACAACCTCGCCAAGTGGATGCGGTCCGAGCGGCGCAAGACGACCCCGGCGCTTTTGGGCCTGCTCGGGGCCAAGGCGGAAATCCGCTGGCAGCCCAAGGGCGTGGTCGGTGTGATCAGCCCCTGGAACTTCCCGGTCAACCTGACCTTCGCCCCGCTCGCCGGCATACTGGCGGCCGGCAACCGGGCCATGATCAAGCCGTCGGAGCACACGCCCGCCACCTCCGAGCTGCTGGCCCAGATGTTCCGCTCCGCCTTCGGCGAGGACGAGATCGCGGTCGTGACCGGCGGGCCGGAGGTGGGCTCCGCCTTCGCCGGCCTGCCTTTCGACCACCTGATCTTCACCGGCGCGACCTCGGTCGGGCGCCATGTCATGCGCGCCGCAGCCGAGAACCTCGTCCCGGTGACGCTGGAGCTCGGCGGGAAGAGCCCGGTGATCCTGTCCCGCTCGGCGGACATGGAGACCGCCGCGGCGCGCATCATGGCGGGCAAGACGCTGAACGCGGGCCAGATCTGCCTGGCCCCCGACTATGTCATCGCCCCCGACGACCGGATCGGCGAGTTCGTCGACCAGAGCCGCCAGGCGGTGGCGCGCATGTTCCCGACGATCCGCGACAACCCCGACTACACCGCCGTGGTGGCGCAACGGCACTACGACCGCATCCAGGGCTACCTCGAGGACGCCCGCGCCAAGGGCGCCGAGATCATGGAGATCAACCCCGCCGGCGAGGACTTCCGCCAGCAGGAGCACCGCAAGATCCCGCCGACGCTGGTCCTGAACCCGACCGACGACATGAAGGTCATGCAGGAGGAAATCTTTGGCCCCGTGCTGCCGGTGAAGAGCTATCGCCAGGTCGAGGAGGCGATCGACTACGTCAACGCCCACGACCGCCCGCTCGGGCTCTACTGGTTCGGGGCCGACGCCGAGGAGCGCGAGCGCGTGCTGTCCCGCACCCTCTCCGGCGGGGTGACGATCAACGACGTCGTCTTCCACGTGGCGCAGGAGGAGCTGCCCTTCGGCGGCGTCGGGCCCTCGGGCATGGGCGCCTACCACGGCCACGACGGCTTCAAGGAGTTCAGCCATCGCCGGGCGATCTACACCCAGCTGAAGAAGGACCTCGGCCCGATGCAGGCGCTTCGCCCGCCCTATGGCGAGGGCGTCGCCAAGTATCTGGCGGGGGCGATCAAGGGCTGACGCTCGGGGGGCGTCCCTGCCCCCGTCGCCGCGACCCGCCCTCGCCCACGTGCGGGGCTCAGGTGGGCTTGAACAGCCCCGCGGGGGACTCCGTGAAAATCTCCACGCCCGTCTCGGTGACGCCCACGCTGTGCTCGCACTGGGCGGAGAGAGACTTGTCGCGCGTCACCGCGGTCCAGCCGTCAGCCAGCACCTTCACCTGCGGACGGCCGAGGTTCACCATCGGCTCCACGGTGAAGAACATGCCCGGACGCAGCAGCTCGCCCGTGTCGGCCTTGCCAAAGTGCAAGATGTTGGGCGCGTCGTGGAACACGCGGCCCAAGCCATGGCCGCAGAAGTCGGTCACCACGGAGCAGCGCTGCTGCTCCACGAAGCTCTGGATGGCGTGGCCGATGTCGCCGGTGCGCGCACCGGGCCGGATAGCGGCGAGCCCCCGCGCCAGGCCCTCGTAGGTCACGTCGATCAGGCGCTGGGCGCGGGGCGAGATGGCGCCGACGCCCCACATGCGGCTGTGATCGCCGTGCCAGCCGTCCACGATCACGGTCACGTCGATGTTGACCACGTCGCCCTCGCGCAGCTGCCGCGGGCCCGGGATGCCGTGGCAAACGACGTGGTTGATGGAGATGCACGTGGCCTTGGGGTAGCCGCGATAGAGCAGGCAGGCGGGCAGGGCCCCGTGGTCCAAGATGAACTCCCGCGCGATGCGATCGAGTTCGTCGGTCACGGCCCCCGGCGCGACCAGGGGCGACAGCGCGTCCAGGCACTCCGCCGCCAGCCGGCCGGCGCGACGCATGCCCTCGAAGCCCTCCGGACCGTGCAGCTTGATCTCGCCCGTGCGGGTGGTCTCGGCGTCGACGACCAGGGAGTTGCTCATCGCGCCAATGTCGCAAGCGCGGGCCCCGGGTTCAAGGCGGCGCGCCCCCGTTGAACTCGCCGCGCTTCTGCGCGAGAGAGCGGCCTTCCGCCGCTCCCCTCCGTGAGGTCGCATGGTCGACAAGGTCCGATCCGATGCGTTCGACGCCCTCGATGGCGTTCTGTTCGACGGCATGACGATCATGGCCGGGGGCTTTGGCCTGTGCGGCATCCCGGAGAACCTGATCGCGGCGCTCCGCCGGGCCGGGACCAAGGACCTGACCGTCATCTCCAACAATTGCGGGGTGGACGACTTCGGCCTCGGCATCCTGCTCGCCAACGGCCAGATCAGGAAAATGGTCTCGTCCTACGTCGGCGAGAACAAGCTGTTCGAGCAGCTCTTTCTGTCCGGCGAGCTGGAGCTGGAATTCAACCCGCAGGGCACTCTGGCGGAGCGCATCCGCGCGGGCGGGGCGGGCATTCCGGCCTTCTACACCAAGACCGGCTACGGCACCCTGATCGCGGAGGGCAAGGAAACGCGCCAGTTCAACGGCGAGTGGTACGTCATGGAGACGGGCCTGACCGCCGACCTCGCCATCGTGAAGGCCTGGAAGGGCGACACCGAAGGCAATCTGATCTACCGGCGCACGGCCCGCAACTTCAACCCGATGATGGCGACGGCGGCCAAGGTCTGCGTCGCCGAGGTGGAGCACCTCGTCGAGGTGGGCTCCCTCGACCCCGACCACATCCATACGCCCGGCATCTACGTGGACCGCATCGTCCAGGGGGCGACCTATGAGAAGCGCATCGAGCGCGAGACGACGCGCTCTCGATCCGCGCGAGTCGAGACCCCGGCCGTCGCCGGCGCGGAGGTCTGAACCATGCCCTGGACCCGCGAACAGATGGCGGAGCGCGCCGCCCGCGAGCTGAAGGACGGCTTCTACGTCAACCTCGGCATCGGCATTCCGACCCTGGTGGCCAACTACATCCCCGACGGCATGACCGTCACGCTGCAGAGCGAGAACGGCATGCTGGGCATGGGGCCCTTCCCCTACGAGGGCGAGGCGGACCCGGACCTGATCAACGCCGGCAAGCAGACCATCACCGAGCTGCCCATGTCGAGCTACTTCAGCTCGGCCGACAGCTTCGCCATGATCCGCGGCGGGCACATCAACTTGTCGATCCTGGGCGCCATGCAGGTGTCGGAGCAGGGCGACCTCGCCAACTGGATGGTGCCCGGCAAGATGGTCAAGGGCATGGGCGGGGCGATGGACCTGGTGGCGGGGGTCAAGCGCGTCGTGGTCGTCATGGAGCACGTCGAGAAGTCCGGCGCGCCCAAGCTGCTGAAAGCCTGCACCCTGCCCCTGACCGGCAAGCGCGTGGTGGACCTCGTGATCACCGACCTGGCGGTGTTCGAGGTCGCCAAGGGGGGCGGCCTGACCCTCACGGAGCTGGCGCCCGGCGTGACCCTCGAGGAGGTCCGCGCCAAGACCGAGGCCGCCTTCGAGGCGCGGGCGAGCCTGGCGGCCTGACCCTCGCGGCTTGATCCTCGCGCCTGGCCTCGGTGACCGGAAGCCTCGGCCCGTCTTACGAAGATTTCACCTGAGCCTTTGCATCCGCCCAGGGCTCTGAAAGTCTCCTTCCCGAAACAGCATGGCCGACTCCCATCGGCCGCCTCGAGACTGGGAGACGAAGGATGAGCGATGCATCAAGCGTGTTGGTGCCGATCTGCATGTTCGGCATGATCACGGCCGTCGTGCTTGTGCCGGCGTGGCTGAAGTCGCGCGAGCGCGAGCGGATGCACGACACCTTGCAGAAGGCCTATGCGGCGGGACAGCCGGTGCCGCCGGAACTGATTGCGGCCCTGCAGCAGCCGGCGAGCCAGCGGGCGATCGAGCCGCCGGGATCGCGCGCCGAGCGCGATCTCAGGCGCGCCATCGTCTGGCTGTTCATCGGGCTGGGCGTCATCGCGATCGGACTGGTGGGCTACGCCATCGATTACGCCCGCAACGACGGCTACTCCTGGGCGGGACTGGACCTCCTCGGATCCTTCGCCGGCCTCGGCATGATCCCCTTCTTCATAGGCCTGGCCTTCCTGCTGCTTTGGTCCGTCGGACGCGGCGCCTCCCGCCGGAAGTCCTGAGGGAGGTCGGCATCGGGGGACGCCGTCATGGCCCACGGCCGGCCTGACCTTCAAGGCGGGGCGCCGCTCGCCAGCCTGCACGACATGGAGCTTGCCGCCCACGCGGCGGCGGGCAGCCGTGCGGCCTTCGGCGAGCTGACCCGCCGCCATGGCTCCGGCGTGCGCGCCCTGCTCCGGCGCATGGGCGCCGATCCCGCCCTGGCCGACGACCTGGCGCAGGACGCCTTCCTGGCCGCCTTCGAGCGGATCGCCGAATTCCGCGGCCAGGGCGCCTTCGCCGGCTGGGTGAAGCGCATCGCGGCGCGCCTCTACATCCGGCGCTGGAACCGGCGGGCCGAGCTCGACCCCGTGGCGGAGACCGACTCTGCCGACACCGAGGCGTGCGCCGGCGAGGGGGCGGCGATCGCGCGCCTGGATCTCGACGAGGCCCTGGCCGCGCTGCCCGAGGCGGAGCGCCTGTGCGTGTCCCTGTGTTTCGGGGCGGGGCTCACCCATGTGGAGGCGGCGCAGACGCTGAACGCGCCTCTCGGGACGGTGAAATCCCATGTCAAACGTGGTTTATCTCGGCTCAGGACGCGGCTTGCGCCCGAGGCCGCCGGCAGCGCGGACAGCGCAGACGGGAGGCGGGTGCATGTCTGATCCCGCGAGGAGCTTCGAAAGCCAGCTGGAGCGCATGTTCGCCCAGACGCCGCACTTTCCGGACGCGCCGCTCTTCGCCGCGCGGGTGCAGGACCGGCTGGAGCGCGACTGGGCGCTGCGTCGCGGCCTGATCGCCGCACTGGGCGCGGGGGCGGGGTCGCGGTCGTGGCCCAGGTGGTCATGGCGACCATCGGGCGCCAGGCGGGCGCGGTGGGCCAGGCCGCAGCCTCCAGCGTGGCGGCGAGCGTGGGCCGGCTGCTCCAGCCCTGGCGCCCCCAGATCGATGCGCTCGGCACGCTGCCTTTCGGCGACGACCTGCTTTGGGCGGCGCTGGGGGCCCTGGCGCTCGGCGCGGGCCTGCTCCTCAGCCGCGCGGTGGATCGGGTCTGAGCCCGCCGGCGTGACAGTCGCCCCTGCGCGCTCTAGAGGCGGGACGGATCAGAGCCAGGAGGGTTCGCCGTGTCCGCCCAGCGCCAGGAGGTCGTGCGCCGCCTCTCAGCCCCCGATATCGCTGCCCGCAAGGGGCGCGAGCCCATCGTCTGCCTGACCGCCTACACCGCGCCGCAGGCCGAAATCCTGGACCCGCACTGCGACCTGCTGCTCGTGGGCGACTCCGTCGGCATGGTCGTGCACGGCCTGCCCAACACCGTGGGCGTCACGCTCGAGATGATGATCCTGCACGGCCAGGCGGTCATGCGCGGCAGCCGCCAGGCGATGGTCGTGGTCGACCTGCCGTTCGGGTCTTACGAGGGGTCCGCCGTGCAAGCCTACGACAACGCCGCGCGGGTGATGAAGGCGACCGGCGCCCAGGCGGTCAAGGTCGAGAGCGGCCCGACGGTGCCCGACACCATCGCCTACCTCGTCCAGCGGGGGATCCCGGTGCTGGGCCACGTCGGGCTCAGGCCCCAGGCGGTGCTGGTGGATGGCGGCTTCAGGGCCAAGGGCCGCACCGAGGCCGAGCGCGCCCGCGTGCTCGACGAGGCCCGCGCCACCGAGGCCGCCGGCGCCTTCGCCGTCGTGGTCGAGGGCGTGGCGGAGGCGCTGGCGCAGGAGATTACCGCCGAGCTCGACGTGCCGACCATCGGCATCGGCGCCTCCGCCGCGTGCGACGGCCAAATTCTGGTCACAGACGACATGCTGGGTCTGTTCGACTGGACGCCCCGCTTCGTGCGCCGCTACGCCGACCTGCGCGCGCGCATCGGCGAGGCCGTGCAGGCCTATGCCGCAGACGTCCGCGCCCGTCGCTTCCCGGCCGAGGCGGAGACCTATCGGCTGAAGGCGGCGGGAGCCTGAGGGGAGGGGAGCCCCAGCGTCACGTGAGCGGAGCCGTCGCGTTGCCCCGGCGCGGCGCCCGCTATAGGCTGCGCCGGCTCGAACAGACCTCCGCTGCAACCGACCCTGCTTCAAACCCGGACCCGTCCGGACAGCTCAACCAGGAACCCGCGTGTCCGATTTCTTCGAGGAGGTCGATGAGAACCTCCGCGTCAGCCAATTGCAGACCCTGTCGCGCCGCGCCTGGCCCTACGCCCTGGGGGCGGCGGTCGTCGCGCTCGCCATCGCGCTGGGAGTCTGGGCCTGGTCCAGCCGCCAGACCGGCGAGGCCGGGCGCGCGTCCGAACTTTACGCCGCGGGGCTGCAGGCGGCCCAGTCCGGCGACCTTAAGACCGCCGAGGCCAAGTTCGCGGCCGCAGCCAAGGGCGGCAGCAAGGGCTATCGCATCCTCGCCCTGATGCAGGAGGCGGGCCTCGCGCTGGCCCGCGACAAGGCCGCCGACGCCCTGGCCAAGCTGGACGCCGCTGCGTCGAGCGCGCCGGACGTGCTGATGGGCGACCTCGCCCGGCTGAAGGCCGCCTATCTGGTGATGGACAAGGCGCCCTACGCCTCGGTGGAGACCCGGCTGAAGCCGCTGACCGCCGCCGGCCGGCCCTATCGCGGCCTGGCGATGGAGGCGCTGGCCATGGCGCAGCTGCAGAGCGGCAGGCTGAACGATGCGCGCGGGACCTTCACCGTCCTGACCCTGTCGGAGGACGCGGGCGAACTCACCCGCCAGCGCGCCCGCGCCGCCCTGGCCATGATCGACGCCGGCACGGCCAAGCAGCTGCCGGCCCTCGTCAAGGCGGCCCCCGCCGCCCCCGTCCTTTCGACCCCGCCGGCCGCCCCGGCCGCAGGAGCTGAATGATGTCCCGTCGCGTCCTCCTCCCCGCCCTCGCCGCCCTGCTCGTGATCGGGGCCGGAGCCTCCGGCTGCGCCGGCCTGAAGACCCCTCGCGTGCCGTTCTTCCACCTCGGCCAGAACGACGAGATCGCCAACGCGCCCAAAGCCGCCAAGGGCGAGCGCATCCCGGTGCTGGCGCTGAACGACAAGCTGCAGCCCGCCGCGGCGCTGAAGGGCGTCGACTTCGTCCTGCCGGCGGCGGAGCCGCGCACCGACTGGCCGCTGCCGGGCGGCACGCCGGAGCAGTCCGTAGCGCCCGTGCCGGCGGCGCAGTCCTTCGTCATCGCCTGGCGCAAGAAGGTCGGCGTCGGCGGCACGCGCGCCAACCACGTCACCGCCGAGCCGATCGTGGCGGACGGCAAGCTCTTCACCCTGGACGGCCAGGCGCTGGTCACGGCGCTGGACCCGGCCACGGGACGGGAGCTTTGGCGGGTGAACTTCACTCCCAAGTCCGGCCGCGACCGCGAGGCCTTCGGCGGCGGCCTGGCCTATAGCGACGGCGTCCTCTACGTCACCTCCGGCTTCCGCTTCATCGCCGCCCTGGACGCCCGCACGGGCGCCGCCAAGTGGAAGACCAACACGCCCTCGCCCGTCCATGGCGCGCCCACGGTGGTGAACGGCCGCGTCTACGCCATCGACGTGGAGGACCACCTCTTCGCCCTGGACGCCGGCACCGGCCAGCAGGTGTGGGACTATCAGGGGCTGGAAGAGCCGGCGCGGGTGCTGGCCGCCTCGAGCCCGGCGGTCAGCGCGGGCGTGGTGATCGCGCCCTTCGCATCCGGCGAGCTCGTCGCCCTGAACGAGGCCAACGGGGCGGACCTCTGGCAGTACGTGCTGTCGCTGTCGAACCGCAACAATGCGCTGTCGGAGATCCGCGACATCGCCGGCCGGCCGGTGATCTATCGCGGCGACGTGTTCGCCGGCAGCCACTCCGGCCAGTTCGCCGCGATCGACCTGCGCACGGGCCAGCCGCGCTGGACTATACCGGTCACCACCGTGACCACGCCCTGGCCCGCCGGCGACGTCGTTTATCTGACCGACCAGTCCGGCCAGGTGATCTGCGCGGCGCGGGACTCCGGCCAGATCTACTGGCTCCGCGATCTGAACGCCGGGACCAAGAAGCGCAAGCTGCGCACGTTCTGGTCCGGCCCGCTGCTGGTCGGCGGCGACCGGCTGATCGTGGTGTCGCAGAACGGGACCGCGGCGCTGCTGAACGCCAAGACCGGCGCGACCCTGCGCACCCTGAAGCTGGGCAGCCCCGCCACCCTCAGCCCCATCGCGGTGAACGGCTCCGCCTATGTGCTGACCGACAAGGCCGAGCTGATCGCGATCCGCTGACGCCCGCGCGGGCTCAGGCCGCCGCGCCGAGCTCACGTAGGCGGGCGATGGCGTCTTCCCCGTAGCCGAGCTCAGCCAGGACCTCGTCGGTGTGCTGGCCGATGGCCGGCGCAGGGGCCCGAGGCGCGGTGTCCACGCCCCAGAAGCGGGCCGGAGCGGCGGGCGCACGCTGGGCGCCGCCGCGGCCGTCCGGCGTCTCAGTCCAGCAGCCGGCGGCTTCGGCCTGCGGATCGGCCACCACCTCCGCGGCGGTCTGCACCGGGGCCCAGGCGATGTCGGAGGCGTCGAAGCGCGCCCCGAGTTCGGCCAGGGTCCAGCGGCCGAAAGCGGCGTCGAGCGCGGCGATCAGCGCCGCCCCGTTCTGGCGGCGCTCGCGCGCCTTGGCGAAGCGGGGGTCGTCCAGCAGCTCAGGCGCGCCCGCCGCCTGGCAGATCGCCGGCCAATCGGTCGCCCCCTGCCGCGGCACCAGGCAGAACCAGCGCTCGTCCGCCGTGCGGAAGAAGTTCGCGATGGGGTTCACCGCCTGAATCCGCGGGCGATTGGAGGCGACCCGCCCGAGCCGGAGTGCGATGGCGAGGTCCGAGCCGATGGCGTAGGTCGCGGTCCGAAGCAGGCTCGTCTCCACCAGCCGCCCCCGGCCGGTGCGTCCGCGTTCGATGACCGCGGCCAGGATCGCCGAAAGGGTGGCGAGCGATGTCACGTGGTCGCCGGTCGCGGTGCGGATCGCAAACGGCTCCGAGCCCTTGGGCGTGTGAAGCGCCGCCATGCCCGAGCGGGACCAGAAGGCGGCGATGTCGAAGCCCGAGCGGTCCGCCTCCGGCCCCTTCAGGCCATAGCCTGTCACGCTGGCGTAGATCAGCCGCGGAAAGCGCGCGCTCAGGCTGTCGTAGTCGAGCCCCGCCCGCGCCAGGGCGCCTGGCCGCACGTTGGTCAGGAACACGTCCGAGCCCTCGATCAGGCGCAGCATGGCCTCGAGGCCCTCGGGCTTGGCGTAGTCGAGCACGACGGAGCGCTTGCCGCGGTTGTCGAGCTCGAACACCGGATTGCCGTCGCTCTCTGCGCCCAGGGTGTCGAAGAAGCGCCGGATCGGGTCGCCGCCGGGAGGCTCGACCTTGATCACCTCCGCGCCCCAGTCCGCCATCAAGCCGCCTGCGCCAGGGGCGGCGATATAGGTCGCGAGCTCGACCACCTTCAGCCCGTCAAGCATCTCCGCCCTCGCTTTCGCTTTGCGGGCCATTGTGACGGGCGGGGAGGAGCGGGCGCAAGGCGGTCGCGCTGCGCCGCAAGTTGGTTAACCCGGGTTTAGGTTACTGTCGGCCAAGCTGGAGCCCGAATCGGGGATCGCAGGAGGCGACCACATGGGGGCTGCGCGGAGCGCGCTGACCGAGCAGGACGTGCGCGCGCTGATGCTCGGCGCGACAGAGGACGCACGGGCCGAGGCGGCGCACAAGATCTGCCGGCGCATCGACGGCGGCCTGCAGGCGCAGGAGCGCGACGCGGCCCACGCCATCCTGCGCATCCTCGCCGCCGATGCTGCGGAGCTGGTGCGCCGCGCCCTCGCCGTGACGCTGAAGGCCTCGCCCGAGCTGCCGCGGGACGTGGCGCTGAAGCTGGCGCGCGACCTCGACAGCATCGCCACGCCGGTCCTGACCTTCTCGCCGGCCTTCACCGACGAGGACCTCGCCGAGCTGCTGCGCAGCGTCTCGCCCGCCAAGCAAGCCGCCATCGCCGGCCGCGCGAGCCTGAGGGAGCCCGTCACGGCCGTCCTGGCCGAGGTCGGCGCAGCGGAGGCGCTGGCCACCGCCTGTCGCAACGAGGGCGCCCGCTTCACCGCGCGCGCGCTCTCCGTGGTGCTCGACCGCTTCCCGGACTCGACGGAGGTGACCTCGGCGATGGCGCTGCGCGCCAGCCTGCCGCTTGCGATCACCGAGCGCCTCATCACCCTGGTGAGCGCGGAGGTGGCGGCCCGCCTGCGCGACCGCTACGAGCTCGATCCCAAGCTGTCCGGCGCGGTGGCGACTGGCGCGCGCGAGCGGGCCACGGTGGACCTGGTGGAGCACGCGGCGACGGCGCCGGACCTGAAGGCGCTGGTCCAGCATCTGAAAAAGCAGGGCCGCCTGACGCCGTCCTTGATCCTGCGCGCCCTGGCCAACGGCCGCATGGGCTTTGTGGAGTGGGCTCTGGCCGAGCTCGCGGGCGTCCCCCATCACCGCGCCTGGATCATGATCCACGACCGGGGCCCGCTGGGGCTCTATGGCCTGTACAACCGCGCCAACCTGCCGCAGTCGCTCTATCCGGCGTTCCGCGCCGGCGTGGACGCGTTCCAAGCCCTGCAGGCGGAGGGCGGCGTGGACATCCGCCGGCTGCAGCAGCGCCTCTTGGAGCGCGTGCTCACCGGCGAGAAGCGCCTGGACCCCGCCGATGCCGACTACCTGCTGGCGCGCCTGGACCAGGTGTCCGACCGCCGGCTTGCCGGGGCGGCCTGAACCGCCTCTAGTGTCGGCGAGTTTGCGAGCGCCTCGCCCATGACCGACATCGCCCCCGCCCGGCCCGCGGCCACCATCCTGTTGCTGCGCGACCGCCCGGAGCTGGAGGTGCTGATGGTCAGGCGGCACCACCAGATCGACTTCGCCACCGGCGCGCTCGTGTTCCCGGGCGGGAAAGCGGAGCCGGGCGACCAGGACCGGGCCTGGGCGGACCGCTGCCTGGGCTATGCGGAGGTCGCCGAGCCGGAGCGGTCGCTGCGCATCTCGGCTCTGCGCGAGGCGTTCGAGGAGTCTGGCGTCTTGCTGGCCCGCGACGCCAAGGGCGGAGCCTGGGACGTGGACCCCCGTGCGGCTGCGGCGCGGCAGACTGTGGCCAAGGGCGAGCGCCCGTTCCTCGACCTCGTGCGCGAGCTCGACCTGATGCTCGACCTCGCCGCCATGACGCTCTTTGCGCGCTGGATCACCCCGGCGATGATGCCCAAGCGCTTCGACACCTACTTCTTCCTGGCCACCGCGCCGTCGGACCAGCTCGCCAAGTGCGACGGCTGGGAGACGGTGGACGCGGAGTGGATCGCGCCCGCCGAAGCGCTCAGGCTGGGCGAGGCGGGCCAGCGCAAGATCATCTTCCCCACGCGCCTCAATCTGGAGCTCTTGGCGCGAAGCGGCCGCACGGCGGAGGAGGCCATCGCGGCGGCGCGCAGGCGCGATGTCGTCGTGGTCGAGCCGAAGGTGGTGGCGCGGCCGGACGGACCGACCCTGACCATCCCGCCCGATGCGGGTTACGGCGCCGTGGAGGAGCTGCTCTCGGCCGCGATGTGAGCCGCGGTCAGGCGCTCGAGCTCGCTGACCAGGGCGTGGCCGAGGGGGTGGTCGTCGGTCTTGATCCCGTCCTTCACCGCGGCGCGGATCGCGTCGATGTGGCTGTCGACCAGCTCCAGCGGCGCGGCCGTGCGGCGGGCCGGGCTCTCGATGAGCCGGCAGAGCGAGGCGGCCATGCGGGACACGATCGGGAACTCGTAGGTCGTTCCGAGGCCCTTCAGGTCGTGGGCGTGCAGATAGAGCTGGTCGGCGTTGGCCTGAGTGAAGCCGCCGGCGCGGATCGCCGCCCGCGCCGCGTCGAGCTTGGCGAGCTCGTCCTGCAGCCAGGCGCCGAACTGCCCCGACAGGCTCTTCAGGGCGGCCTCGGCGCGGGCCACGGCGTTGGCGTCGAGCCCTCCGAAGCTCGGGCGGGCCGCTCCGGCATAGGCGAAGGCATTGGCGGGCTTGGTCATCATCGACCTCTACGGACGTCTTGCGTCCGCAAAGGACTAGGGCGTCGCCCTTAAGATTCGGTGCAGCGTCACGCCAGCGGCCGCACCGAGGCGAGATAGGCGCGAGATGCAGCCTCGACGAAGCTGCGATCCGCAGTCACGAGCGTAGCGGACTGCTGCAACACTAGGACCAGACGTAACTCACCGATGACGGCATCGTAGATGGTTGCGGACCAGCATCGTGACAAAAAAGCCTAGCTGAAGCGCTGCGTATAGGCGTTGCAAATCCTCTGGATCATCGATTCGTAGTGAAGCGGGTCTCCAACTGGTGGATTTGGCGGTGACGGTGCGGCGATAGTGGGCTTGTGCAAGGCCGCATAATCCGCAGCATCGGGGTGGATCGCGAGGTTGTCGTGCTCGACCACGAAAACGCCAAGCGCCTCCAGACCGGGTATATCCGTGCTCGCCTTCCTAAGATGGATGGACCGAAATCGATCGACGGTCTCTTTCGCCAGCAGCCGCGCCGGCTTCTTAGGCGACCCGTGGGTTGTGATGTCGTCCTTAGCCCGGAGGGGCGACCAGAATCGGTCGGCGCTATTCACGACCAGGAACGCTGCCGCAACGGTTTCGGGACTGTAATGATGGGCGTACCCGTGAAACGACTCGAAGTCGCGCAATCGGTTCATTCGGGCTTTGCCGTGCTCCGTCCAGATGGATTTCAATTCAATCGCAATCTGGATGACCACGGGCGGCCCCATCGTGATTGGCCCGCCCTTGGGCGGTTGAGGAGCGCCCGCGCACGTCCCCATGGCAATGTCGATCACCCAATCGGCGTGACCGACTTGCTGATGGTGGCGGAGGTTCGCGACCATTTCGCCCGTCGCCGCTCGGTGAGCGATCAGGGGGCATTGGGCGACGAGATCGCGGATTATGATAATCGATTGAAAGTCACTATGTTTCGACGTGCGCGGGTGATAGCCACCTAAGTCGAGATGAGCGACGAGATCGGCGGATATTGCCACGTTAGACCACGGTGGCCTTCCGGGCACCAAACAGACGCACCTGGGCCGCCTCTTCTTTGATGCGCTCCGCCGCCAGCTCGAGGTATTTCGGTTCCAGCTCGTTCCCAATCGAGTTTCGGCCGGTGCGGATGGCGGCTTGGCTGGTTGATCCTGTGCCGAGGAATGGATCAAGCACTGTGTCGCCCGCGAACGAGAACATGCGGATGAGACGTTCCGCTATCTCGACTGGATAGGGTGCCGGATGGCCGCCCCGCGTGGAAGCGCCGGGCACATCTGCCCAAAATGTCGAGAACCACGACTGCATCTCGTCTTTCGTGAGCATCGACAGGGCTTTTTGCACCATACTCGTCGTCCGATAGTTCCCCGGCTTCCGCATGAAGAGGATGTATTCAAGATCGTTCTTCACGACGGCGCCCGGTTGGAAGGGCTTGCCGTAGAAGCCCGCCCCGTTGCCCTGTGCCTCGTTCGCCCCATTGGCGATCTTGTGCCACAGGATCGGCGTGAGGCAGTCCAGGCCGAAGCGCCGAGCTCTTACCTGAATGTCCGCGTGAAGCGGCATCACGCGATGGCGACCATCGCGCTTGCGCGGGATGCACACATCGCCCACGACGCAGCAAATCCGGCCGCCCTGGACCAGGACGCGGGCGCACTCGCTCCACACCTTGTCCAGCTCATCAAGGAACGTCTCATAGTCTTCGATCTCGGCGAGCTGCCCTTTCCGGTTCTCGTACTTTTTCAAAGACCAATAGGGCGGAGACGTCACGACGAGATGAACCGAGTCATCGGGTATCCAGCCGAGCTTTCGCGCGTCGCCCAGGTGGAGCTTGTGCGTCGTAGCGTCGAACGGCGCGGGCCAGGGCGACAGCCGATATTTGCCGTTAGCCGCGCGAAGGCTGGCCAGTCCCGCGACAGTGTTGTCGGCCGCCGGGAGCCTCGGCGCGTGCATGAGTGTTGATTGGGCCACTTACCGCTCCCTTGGGCCGTCTGGTTTGCGGACCTTGGCTGATGCGATTCGCTTCATGTTCTCACGGCTTCCGCCTCGTCCTCACTGCAACCAGCTTCGCGCGCGGATTTGAGGACCGTTTGAGCATCCCCTGCCGCCCCTCACTAGCACGGGCGCCTACAAAGCCCAATCAGTTGGAGAACTGCTCGGTCAGGACGCGCTCCTCCAGGCTGCGGCCGGCGTCGAAGAGCATGACGAGGCTGACGTCGCGCTGCTCGGCTGCATGCACCTCGATCGCGTCGCGGACTTCGAAGTTGTCCGCGACCGCGCTGACGGGGCGCTTCTCCGGCTCCAGCACCTCGATGGTCACGCGTGCGCTGTGGTCGAGCAGCGCGCCGCGCCAGCGTCGTGGCCGGAAGGCGCTGATCGGGGTCAGGGCGAGCACCTGGCCCGTCAAGGGAATGATCGGCCCGTGGGCGGAGAGGTTGTAGGCGGTGGAGCCTGCCGGCGTCGCCACCAGCACGCCGTCGCAGATCAACTCCTCCATGCGCACCTTGCCGTCGATGGCGATGCGCAGCTTGGCGGTCTGGCGGGTCTGGCGGAGCAGCGAGATCTCGTTGATCGCGAGCGCGTGGTGTTGCTTGCGCTTGGCGTCGATCGCGGTCATGGCCAGGGGGTGGATGACCGCCCGCTCGGCGGCGGCGATGCGCTCGGGCAGGCGGTCCTCGGCGAAATCGTTCATCAGGAAGCCGACCGAGCCCCGGTTCATGCCGTAGATCGGCTTTCCCAAGCGCAGGGTGTCGTGCAGCGTCTCCAGCATGAAGCCGTCGCCGCCCAGCGCCACGATCACCTGTGCGTCCTCTACGCCGCACTGGCCGTAGCTGGCGATCAGCCGGTCGCGGGCGGCCTCGGCTTCCGGGCGGTCGCTGGCGGTGAAATGCAGGCGGTGAGGCGGCGTCATGGGGCGGGGCGCGTCCTTGCCAGGGCGGGGCGCGAAGAAGGCTTGCCCGCGGTCCGGAAGTCAAACGCCTTGCAGGCGCTCGCGGAGCCGGAGCGCGGCCTCGGTGGGGTCGGGCAGCTCCAGCGCAGCGCGCAGCGCCGTGGCGTAGCGCGCGCCGCCGCGGGGCTGGCCGTCGTTCAGGCCCTGCACCAGCTCAAGGATCGTGGGGAAGACGCTGCGGTCGATGCCGACCGCCCGACAGGCGAGGGCCAGCACCTCGGGGTCCTCCGTGCGCAGCGCCGCCCGCAGGGTCGCGGCGTCGAAGCCCCCCAGCAGCGCCAGCGCCGTCTCGAACAGGCTGAGCTTGCCCTCGCGCAGCGCCCGCAGCAGGTAGCCGGGCCGGAGCTGGCCCGCCGCCTGCAGCTTGAGGGCAAGCCGTCGCTCCGCTTCGTGCGGATCGGGACCCTGGCCGGCCATGAGGTCGGGCAGGCGGGAGGGGCCGCTCGCCAGGGCCTGGCGCACGGCGTCGTCCAGGGGCGCCTGCAGCGCCTCCGGGGTGATCTGGAAGCGCTCGGCGAGTTCGGCCTGCAGGGCTTCGCCCACCCAGCCGTAGAGCAGGGCGGCGAGATCCGGCGTCAGCCCGGCGTGGCGCACCAGGGGCGCGCGCACGACGGCGGAGAGCTTCGACGCGGCGACCAGCCGGCGCAGGTTCCCCGCCGAGACCTCGGCGGTCGCGTTGTCCGCCAGGGCGGCCAGGGCGTCCGGCTGCTCGGCGTCGACCAGGGCGGTCACGACCGGGTCGCTCAGGTTCGGCCGGCGCGCGACCTCGATTTGGTGCTCCACCGTGGCCTCGACGACGACGCGGATCAGGTCGTGGTCGCTGAGGACGGGGCTCTTCCGGATCACCGGGCGGGCGATCTCGATGTCCTGGCGGGCCAGGAGCTGCATCAGGGCGCGCGGCGCCCAGGCGGCCTCGGCCAGCCGCTCGGCCAGGCGCGCGCGGATGTCCCGCTCGGCCGTCTCCACCAGGCGCAGGAAGATGTCGTCGAGCAGGCGCTCGACCGTCTCGCCGGGCGTCTCGGGGGTCGCGCGGCAAAGGTCGGCCATGGCCAGCATCAGCCGCTCGCGGTCCGCCGGCGCGCGCGAACGGGCCAGCGCCAGCATCGCCTCGGACGGGGCGGGCAGGGCGCTCACGCGGGGCTCCGGACGCGACTCGGCATTGCAGGACAGAGTGCCGCCGGGTCATTAAGGCGCGCTTAACGAAGCTGAGGCGGCGCGCGTGACCGATCCGATCCTCCTGGCCCTGGACCAGGGCACGACCAGCACCCGGGCCATTGTGTTCGACGCCGCGGGGCGGGCGCTGGCCGACGCCGGCCAGCCGCTGCCGCAGTCCTATCCGGCCGACGGCCGGGTGGAGCACGACCCGGAGCTGATCTTCACTCACGTGGTCGAGGTCCTGCGCGAGGCGCTCGCCAAGACGCGCCGCGGCCCCGAAGCGGTCGCGGGGCTGGGGATCACCAACCAGCGCGAGACGGTGGTGGTCTGGGAGCGCGCGAGCGGGCGGGCGATACACCCCGCGATCGTCTGGCAGGACCGCCGCACGGCGGATGTCTGCGAGCGGCTGAAGGCGGAGGGCGCCGAGCCGGGCGTGACCTCCCTGACCGGCCTGCTGCTCGACCCCTACTTCTCCGCCACCAAGATCGCCTGGGTGCTGGACCGGGTGGAGGGGGCCCGTGCGGCGGCCGAACGCGGCGAGCTCCTAGCAGGGACCATCGACGCCTGGTTGACGTGGCGGCTGACCGGCGGGCGGGTGCACGCCACCGACGCGACCAACGCCTCGCGCACCCTGCTCATGGACCTGGAGCGGCAGGCCTGGTCCGACGAGCTTTGCCGGCTGTTCCGGACGCCCCGCAGCCTGCTGCCCGAGATCCGCGACACCGCCGGCGATTTCGGCGAGACGGAGGCTGCCCTGCTGGGCCGCCCCGTCCCGATCCGGGCGCTGGTGGGCGACCAGCAGGCGGCGCTGATGGGCCAGGGCGCCGTCCGCCCCGGGGCCATGAAGGCGACCTATGGCACGGGCTGCTTCATGCTCCTGAACACCGGCGAGGCGGCTCCTCGCTCGGGCGCGCGCCTCCTGACCACGGTGGCTGCAAGGGTCGCGGGGCGTGCGACCTATGCCCTGGAAGGCTCCATCTTCGTGGCCGGGGCGGCGATCCAGTGGCTCGGCGAAGGGCTGGGCGTCGCCGGCGGGCCCGAGGCGGCGGAGGCCCTGGCGCGGGCGGCGCGGCCGAACCACGGCGTCGTGCTGGTTCCGGCCTTCACGGGGCTCGGCGCGCCCTATTGGGACGCGGACGCCCGCGGCGCCCTGTTCGGCCTAACGCGGGACGCCGGCCTGCCTGAGATCGCCCACGCCGCCTTCGACGCCGCCGCGCATCAGAGCGCCGACCTGATCGAGGCCATGGCCGCCGACGCGCCCGGCGCCTTCGCGCACGATCCGGTGCTGGCCATCGACGGGGGCATGGCCAAGAGCCGCGGGTTCGCCCAGCGCCTGGCCGACCTGACCGGCCTGCGGGTCGCCCGCGCCGACTTCCCGGAGACCACAGCGCTCGGGGCCGCGCTGTTGGCGGGTCTGGCCTCGGGCGTGTTCGAGACCCTCGAGACCGCCGCCGCCCGTAGGCCCGAGCACGAGCCCTTCGCCCCCGCCCTGGCCGCGGCGGAGCGGGACGCCCTGCGCGCCCGCTGGCGCGATGCGATCGAGCGGACGCGCACGCGCCCCTGAGCCTTAACCCCTTGAGCCTCGCCCCTTGAGCCGCGCCCCCCTAAGCCCGCCTTGACCCAGCGCCCCGCGCAGGCGACCCTTCGCGTCCGATAGGACAGGAGACCCGCCATGGCCGACGGCTCGTTGATGCCGATCCACTCGCTGAAGGGCCTGGTGGCCGACGCCGAATGGCAGGCCCGTGTCGAGCTCGCCGCGCTCTATCGCCTGGTCGCGCTCTATGGCTGGGACGACGCCATCTTCACCCACATCTCCATGCGGGTCCCGGGGCCGGAGCACCACTTCCTGATCAACCCCTACGGCGTCTTCTTCGAAGAGATGACCGCCTCGGCGCTGGTCAAGGTCGACCTGGAAGGCAACGTCGTCCAGGAGACCTCGTCCTTCATCAATCCGGCGGGCTTCACGATCCACTCCGCCGTGCACGCCGCGCGCGAGGATGCGCTCTGCGTGATGCACCTGCACACCGACGACGGGGTGGGCGTCTCCGCCCAGGCCGAGGGCCTGCTCCCGATCAGCCAGAACCACCTGCTGCTTATGCCCACCCTCGCCTACCACGCCTATGAAGGCGTGGCCCTGAACCACGACGAGCGCGAGCGCCTGGTCGCCGACCTCGGCGACAAGAAGGTCATGATCCTGCGGAACCACGGCACCCTGGCGGTGGGCGAGACCGCGGCGGAGTGCTGGCTCAACATGTTCTTCCTCGAGCGCGCCTGCAGCCAGCAGATCGCCGCCCTGTCGGGGGGGCGGGACAAGGTCCTGATCGCGCCCAAGCAGGCCCAGGACACCGTGGCGGGCCAGATGAAGGCGGGCATGGGCGGGATTTCGCGCCTGGCCTGGCCGGGCTTCCTGCGCCGCCTGGACCGCGAGCTGCCGGGCTACGACGCCTGACGGCGTTCGAGGTCGCGCCCGCCCCTCGACCCTCAGGAGCGCCATGTCCGAGACCCTTTACGAGACAGACTTCTACGCCTGGACGCAGGAGCAGGCGCGAGCGCTGCGCGAGCGGGCGGGGCGGGACAATGCGCTGGACTACGAGCATCTCGCTGAGGAGGTGGGCGACTTGGGGGAATCGCAGCGCCGCGCCTGCCTCAGTCAGATTCGCAACATCCTGCTGCACCTGCTCAAGATCGAGTACGTGGGGCCCCTGGAGGCGGTCGATCATTGGCGGCAGGAGATCGTCGGCTTTCGCGGCGAGCTGGAGGACGAGACCTCGCCCACTCTGCAGCGGCGGCTGACCGACGAGTACCGGGGTGAGTACGGCAAGGTGCTGAAGCGTCTTCGTCTGACCCTCGAGGTCCAGGGGCGCAGGGTCGATCTGCCGCTCGACTGTCCCTATAGCTGGGACGATGTGACCGGGCGGGGCGCGAATTGGACGCCAGAGCCGCGCTACGCGGACCCGCCGGGCTGACGGGCCGTGCGCTGGGGGGCGGGGCGGGTTGCGGGTCTGATCGGAGGGCGGCGCTGGCGGGGGTGGCGACGGCGGGGTCGGCGCACGCGGGCGCCTGGCCCATGCCGAGGGGCCAGACCCAGGTCATCCTCAAGTCCGAGGACGAGCAGGCGACGGTCGCCTACGACCCTCAGGGCCGGGAAGCCGCGATCCCGCGCCTGCGCCAGGACACGATCTCGGCCTTCTTCGAGCGCGGCCTTACCGACCGGCTGACCCTGCAAGGCAAGGCGTCCTGGACTTCGGGGTCGGACGCCTTCGTTCGCTACGACGGCCGGGGTCCGGCGGAGCTCGGCCTGCGCTGGACGGTGCTGCAGACCCGGCGGACGGTGGCGAGCCTCTACGTCGGGGGGGTCGCGCCGGGGGTGGGGCGGAACGCGGGCTACGCGGCTCCGCACGCCGGCGACGGCGACCTGGAGGTCCGCCTGCTGGTCGGCCAGACGACCAACTGGATCCGCAGGGGGAGCTTCGTGGACATCCAGGTCGCGCGCTACGCCCGCTCGGGCTTGCCCGACGAGACGCACCTCGACGTGACCTACGGCGAGCGGCACGGCCGCCACTGGCTGGTGCTGACCCAGGCCTATGCCGGGGCGGCGGACCGCGACCGCGGCGCCCGGCCTATGTGGTGGAAGGTGGAGGAGAGCTTCGTCTACCAGAACGGGTCCTGGAGCCTGCAGGGCGGCTGGCGCGAGGCGGTCTGGGGCCGCGAGAGCCCCAAGGAGAGCGGTCCCGTCCTCGCGATCTGGAAGCGCTTCTGAGGCTTAAGGTTCGACGCCGGAGCCCGCGACCTTGAGGTAGGCGATAACGTCGCGCCGGTCCGCATCGTCCTTGATCCCGACGTAGCTCATCTTGGTCCCGGGAGCGAACACCTGCGGACTCTTCAGCCAGGCGTCCAGGCGATCGGCGTCCCAGGTCAGGTCCTTGGCCTTCAGCGCATCCGAGTAGCTGTAGCCTGCGTGGCTTGCGACCTTGCGGCCGACGACGCCGTAGAGGTTGGGCCCGACCAGGTTCGGCCCCCCGGCGGTGATCGTGTGGCAGCTACGGCAGGCGTTGAAATGCAGCCGCCCGTTCTGGGGGTCCGCATGGGCGAAACGGGGCGGCAGCTCGGCCAGCAGGCGAGCGGCCTCGGGGCTCGGCGGCTTGGGCGCCGAGGGGGCGGACGGGCTGCAGGCGTTCAGGCCCGCGACAGCGAGCAGGGCGGCGACGGTGGGGCTCTGGCGCATGCCCCCTTTCACCGCCGGCCGAGCTTCATGGCAAGAGCACGAGCGCCGCGACGTGGTCGGCGTCCTCGTGGAGGGCGGCGAGGGTCCTGCGGGTCCCGGGGCCGCGCAGCGCGATCCCGTCCGGGCGCGCTCGGGCCTGAACCTGCGAGGGCGCCGTCTGACCAAAGCCCAGGCCGTGCGCCTTCAGATGCGCCTCGATCGCCGTCCAGCGACGCAGGAAGGCGCGGATGCGCGCGGGCGGGTCCAGCCCGGCCAGGGCGGCCTGCGCGTCCTCGTCCAGGGCGTCGAAGGGCAGGTCGAAGGTGGGCGCAGCCGGCTCGATGTCCACGCCCACCGGGACGGGCGAGAGCGCCGCGGCGATCAGCGCGCCCCGGCCCGCGACGCTGGCGAAGGCGGCACGCGGCGCCGCGACCTTCAGGCCGCCAGGCTCGGCGCGGTCCAGCACCACCGCCTCGGGCGAGACCTGAAACACGCGCCCGGCCAGCTGCTTCAGGGTCTGACGCCGCGCCAGGCGGCCCTCCGCAGCGTCGCCGGCAGGCGCCTCCAGCCGCCGGACCCAGACCACCGGCCGCAGCTCGCCCTCAGGCGCCTCGGCCAGGTCGTCGATCCAGAGCGCCTCCACGCGGGCGAGGTTCAGACGCGCGCCGGGCGGGCGGGCGAGCCCTCCCAGGCGGTGCCCGCGGGCAGGGTCTCGCCCTTCATCAGGACGCTGAGGTCCCCGAGCTGAGCATCGTTCTCGATCACCGAGTCGTAGAGCACGATCGCCAGCGAGCCCACGACAGCCCGCTCCCCGATCTCGATCTTGGAGACCTTCATGACCCGGTCTTCGAAGAGGTGGGTCTGCAGGCCCGCGCTCTCGTTCAGCGCCGCGTCTTGGCCCACCACCACGAGGTCGTGCTCGGTGATGTCGGTCGTGTCGGTGAAGACGCGCGGCCCGATGCTGCAGCCCATCAGCCGCAGGAAGACGTTCAGGTAGGGCGTGCCTCGCAGGGGCTCGAGCAGCAGGGGCACGGCCAGGTTCTCGTAAGTCGAGGTGACCAGCTCCGTCCGCCACACGAACAGGCTCCAGAGCGGCGCGGTGCGCGGCCGGTACTGGCCGATGACGACCCACTTCAGCGCGATGACGAACAGGCCCGCAAGAAGGGCGAAGCCCATGTAGAGGAAGGGGAACGTGCCGGCGATCAGCCAGGCCCCGTTCGGCTTGTCGGAGAGGTCGCCCACGATGGTGAGCAGCCCGCTGAACAGGCCGATGAACACGGTCAGCGCCAAGGTGACGCGGACGTATTCGATGGCCAGCCGCGTTGCGATCAGGCGCTTGGAGGGCCGGAACCGCGCGCCCTCGTCGAAGACGGTGACGATCTGGCGGTGCGGCAGCCGGATGGCGGGAGAGCCGAACCAGGTCGAGCCTTGCTCCTGCGCCTTGGCGACGTCCTCCGGGGGCTTGGAGAGGACCCCGATCAGCACCTCGTCGCCCAGGTCCGCACCGGTCGGCAGGAGGCCGGAGTTGCCCACGAAGGTGCGCCGGCCGATGCGCGTGCGCTCCAGCCTGAGCGCCTCCGGCTCGGCCCGGGCCGCGCCGAACACGACGCCGTCGGCGATGAAGCTCTCCTCCCCGATCTCGATCAGATCGTGCACCACCGAGGTGGCCGTGGAGACCTCCGCCCGCTCGCCGACCTTGGCGCCCAGCGCGCGGTACCAGGGGCGGACGTAGAGGGTGGCGTAGATCGGGTGCAGCAGGTCAAGGGCGAGCTCGCCCAGCTGCCGCACGAACCAGTAGCGGACGTAGAACCAGCTCCAGCGCGAATAGAGACCCGGCTTGACCCGCCCCAGGATCGCCCACTTGGCGACCACGGTCAGCAGGCACATCAGCACGACGTACACCAGGGCCAGGAAGGGCGCGAGGGCGACGTAAGCGTAGCCGCTGGTCGCCCAGTCGATCTCGATGAGCGCGATCAGACCCGGCGCGATCGGCAGCACGGCGGCCAGGGGCAGGAGCGGCGCGGCGAGCAGCAGGCCGAGCGTGGTGAGGAGCTTGGCGAGCACGCTCGGCCGGGCGGGGCGGACCCTTGGCGGGGCAGGGCCCTTGCGCACGGCGGGGGAGCCCGTCCAGGCCTCGCCCGCCGGGATGCGCTCCTTGGCGGGCAGGGCGGAGAGGTCCTCCAGCACGGCGTCCGCGCCGATGCCGGTGTCGCGCCCCATGACAGACATGGTGCCGAGGAAGGCGCGCTCCCCGATCTCCACGCGCCCGATCCTGAGCAGGCCGCGCTCCACCGAGGTGGTGGCCAGCACCGCGCCCTCGCTCACGATCGCGCCGTCGCCGATGCTCACGAGATCGGCGGCGTCGATATCGCCCAGGCCCAGGTAGACGCCCTTGCCGATCCTGCAGCCCAGCAGGCGGTAGTAGGCGGCCAGCATGGGCGTGCCGCCGAGGTACTGCGTGGGCACCACCGACAGGATGCGGCGCACGAACCACCAGCGGAAATAGTAAGCGCCCCAAAGGGGATAGTCGCCGGGCTTGTAGCGGCCGATCACCAGCCACTTCACCGCGATGGAGAGCAGGATCATCGCCGGCGGCATCACGACGAAGGTCGCGCCGGCGCAGAGCAGGGCGGGCAGGCGGCTGGAAAGCTGCGCCGTCGCCACCTCGCTGTAGACGAGGTAGGGCGCGATCCACTGGATGCCGGCGAAGGCGAAGATGGGGATCAAGGCCAGGGTCTGGGCGGTCACGCACCAGACGCGCCGCATCGTCGGGATGGCGTGGAAGGTGGCGTCGACCCGGGGCGGGGTCGCGCCGGCCTGGATCTGGGCGTCGATCCGCTCGGCGAGGGCGCGGATGGTTGGGGCGGCGTACAGGTCCTGGATCGATAGGGACCTCAGCATGGGGTCGGCGCGGGCGATCGACACCATCTTGGCGGCGCGCAGCGAATGGCCCCCGAGGTCCTCGAAGAAGTCGTCGGTCACCGACACGGGCTGGGGCGCGAAGGTCTGCGCCCAGGCCTCGTGCAGGCGCTGCTCGGTGCGGGTGGCGGGCGGCGTGATCTCGCGCGCTTCGGCTGCGGCGACACGGGGCCGCTCCAGCGCCTTGCGGTTCACCTTGCCGGAGATCAGCGTCGGCAGGGCGCGCCTCACCTCGTAGACGGCTGGGCGCATGTAGGCGGGCAGGCGCTCGCGCGCGAGATCGCGCAGCCGGTCGAGGTCTATTTCCGCGCCCGCTCGCGGCACGACGTAGGCGACTAGCAGCTGGCTCCCGTCCGGTTCGTCGAACAGCTGGACCACCGCTTGGGCCACGGCCGGGTCCTCGGCCAGGACGGTTTCGATCTCGCCGAGCTCGACGCGATAGCCGCGGATCTTCACCTGGGTGTCGATGCGGCCGAGGAATTCGATGTCGCCGTCCGCGTTCACGCGGCAGAGGTCGCCGGAGCGGTAGATCGCCTCCGGCGCGCCGGACGGCCCCGCGAAGGGCGTGTAGGTGAACTTGCTGGCGGTCAGCTCGTCGCGGTTGACGTAGCCCGCGCCCACGCCTGGGCCGCCCAGCACAAGCTCGCCCTCCCGGCCGTCGGGCACGGGGTTCAGCTGCTCGTCGACGATCCATGCGGTGTAGCCGGGCAGGGGCGTGCCGATCGTCACCGGCTTGTCGGGATGCAGCTCCGTCCAGGTGGCGGTGACGGTGGTCTCGGTCGGGCCGTAGGTGTTCAGGAGCCGCCGCCAGGGCCGCCACCACCGCCGCGCCAGCTCCGGCGGGCAGGCCTCGCCGCCGAGGTTGATCAGCTTGGCGCAGGGCACGTCCTCCTCGATCACCGCCAGCAGCGACGGCACGGCGTGCCAGCAGGTGACGCCCAGCCCCGTCAGGATAGGTGCGAGGTCCGGGCCGGCCTTGGCGAGCCCCTCGGAGCCCACGATGACCTCGGCCCCGACAAACCAGCCCGACCACATGGTTTCCACCGACATGTCGAACGCCAGCGAGAAACCGCCGTAGATGCGGTCCTCGCAGCTCAGGCCCAAGATGGCGCTCTCGCTGCGGACCAGGTGGCAGACGTTGTGCTGACGGATCATCACGCCCTTGGGCCGGCCGGTGCTGCCCGAGGTGTAGATGATGTAGGCGAGGTCGCCGGGGTCCGCCCCCGTGTCCATGCGCGTCAGCGGCGTGGGGTCCTGGGCGGCGATGTCGCCGAGCTCGGTGTCCACGGCCATGATCGCCACGCCGGGCTGGAAAGCGTCAAGGCGATCGCAACAGGTGACGACGGCCTTGGCCTCGCAGTCGGCGATCACGAAGTCTGTGCGGTCCTGGGGAAAGCTCCAGTCCACCGGCACATAGGCGGCCCCGGCCTCGAGCACGCCCAGGATGGCCATGTACTGATCGAGGCCGCGGGGCAGGCAGATCACGACCCGGTCGCCGCGCCCCACGCCCCGGGCGCGCAGATAGCGGGCGAAGCGCGAGGCCCGCACCCTCAGCTCCGCATAGGTCAGCGAGGGCGAACGGCGGAGCGCCTCCGGGTTCTCGTCCGCCATGCGCACCGCCACCCGGTCGGGATAGCGCTGGGCGGTCTCGGCGAAGATCTCGCTCAGCAACTCGTCGCGCGCATAGGGCTCCCCCGGGACCAGGGCCGCCTGGGGCCGGATGGGCGGCGGCGCGGTCAGGAGCGCAGGTCGGGTGAGCACTTGGTCCATGGCGGCGGGCGTGTCCTGCCCCTGCGGGCGGGCCTCGGCTGAGTCGAGCCCAGTCAAAGCCTATAGAGCATGGTCCCGTTCCCGCGGAAGCCGCGGGGGCTCAGCCTGGCTTCGGCCCCTTGCGCGCCGCCGGGCTCGTCTTGGCGTGCTCCGCCTTCCAGCCCGCCTGAGCCTCGGTGAGGAGGTAGGCGCGCACCGCGTCCGCGTCCGCGGGCTTGAGCACGCTGGCGAAGCTGACCATGCCGGCCTCCTTGCGCACCCCGCCGATCACCACGTCCTTGAAGGCGTCCGCCTGCGCGACCACGGGGCTCTTGCGCAGGTCGGGCAGCACGCCGCCGGAGATCGCCCCATAGCCGTGGCAGACCAGGCAGTACTTCTGGTAGCTCGCCTGGCCGGCGGCGATGGTCGCAGCCGAGGCGTGCACCGGCGGGGGCTTGGGGAACTCCGCCTTGACGAGCTGAGGCTTGGGCAGCACTTGCCTGCCGCCGAGCTTGTAAACCAGGATCTTGCCGTTGTCGGCGTTGCCCGGCTTGTCGAGGGCGAACCCGGCCACCAGGAAGTAGACCGAGCCGAAGCCCGCCCCGACCGCGACGTACTGCTCGCCGTCGAGGCTGTAGGTCATTGGCCCGGCCAGCGTCGCCGCATAGGTCGGCGTGCTCCAGACCAGCTTGCCGGTCTTGGCCTCGTAGGCGTTGAAGCGCCCGTCCGCCGTGCCCTGGAAGACCAGATCGCCCGCCGTCGCCAGCGTGCCGCCGTTCCACGGGCCCTTGTGCTCGACCTTCCACGCGATCTTGCCGGTGAGCGGGTCGATGGCCTCCAGGTAGCCGCGGAAGGCGTTGCGCATGGCGGCCCGCTGCTTGGGGTCGCTCGGCAGCGCGTTGAGCTTGGTGTCGGTGCCGGTGTTCCACTGGCTCGGGTCGTAGGCGTAGCGGTCGTCGGTCCCGTAGACGCCCGGGACCTCCTGCGCCGGCACATAGGCCAGGCCCGTCTTGGGGCTGAAGCTCATCGGGTGCCAGTTGTGGCCGCCGAAGCTCGAGGGCTCCACGATCGCCGGCCCGGTCTTGTAACGCGGATCGCCGATCTCGATGGGCCGCCCGGTCGCCTTGTCCACGCCTTTGGCCCAGGTGACCTTCACGAAGGGCTCCGCCGAGATCAGCTGCCCGTTGGTGCGGTCCAGCACGTAGAAGAAGCCGTTCTTCGCCGCCTGCATCAGCACCTTGCGGGGCCGCCCGCCGATGGGCAGGTCGGCCAGCACCAGGCTCTGGGTGGAGTCGAAGTCCCAGCTGTCACCGGGCGTCGTCTGGTAGTGCCAGGCGTATTCGCCGGTGTCGGCGTTCACGGCCACGATGGATGACAGGAACAGGTTGTCGCCCTCGCCAGCGGAACGCACCTTCTCGTTCCAGGGCGCGCCGTTGCCGGTGCCGAAGTAGAGCAGGTTGGTCTCGGGGTCGTAGGACATGGCGTCCCAGGGCGAGCCGCCCCCGCCCGCTTTCCACCACTCGCCCTTCCACGTTTTGGCGGCCATCTCCATGGCCTTGTTCTCGAACCCCTTGGAGGGATCGCCCGGCACTGTGTAGAAGCGCCACGCCAGCTTGCCGGTCTGCGCGTCATAGGCGGAGACGTAGCCGCGCACGCCGTACTCGGAGCCGGAGTTGCCGATCATGACCTTCCCGCGCACGATCCGCGGGGCCATGGTGATGGTGTAGGGCGACTTCTCCGGCGTGGTGCGGACGGTCCAGACCGGCTTGCCGGTGCGGGCGTCCAGCGCCACGAGCCGCCCGTCGAGGGTCGCGACATAGACCTTGCCCTGCCAGACCGCGACGCCCCGGTTCACCACGTCGCAGCAGGCGTAGAAGCCGGTCTCGCGGGGCACCTCCGGATCGTAGGTCCAAAGGCGCTTGCCCGTGCGCGCGTCCAGCGCATAGACGAGGCTCCAGGACGAGGTGACGTACATGACGCCGTCCACCACGACGGGCGTGACCTCCACGCCTCGGTTCGTCGCCAGCTCGAAGCTCCAGGCCAGGCCGAGCTTGCTGGCGTTGCCGGCGTTCACCTGCGTCAGGGGCGAGTAGCGCTGCTCGGAGTAGGTCCGGCCGTAGCTCATCCACTGTCCGGGCTCGCGGTCCGCCGCGGTCAGGCGGGCGGCGTCGACCTCCGCCGGACCCCGCGAGCCAGCCGGCGCGTCCCACGACGCCAGACCCAAAAGCGCCAGGGCGCTGACCGCGCCCGCCGTCCGTCCCGTCATGACCGACCCCTGCGCCTGGTGCGCGTTTCCTCTTGGTTGGGGCCAGCCTAGCGCAAGCGTCGCGGCGAGCAATCCTGCCGCTGCGTCAGGGGAGGCGCTTCACCAGGGGCGGGCGGCGCCGGCCTCTTCGACGAGCTTGCACTGGGCTGCGGCCGGAGCCGGCGCGCCGGAGCCGCGCAGGGCCGCGAGCTCGGCCCTGGCCTTGGCGAGGTCGGCCTGGAAGCCGGGGTGGGACTGCAGCCGGGCGAAGACGGCGGCGGCGACGATGCGGCTGGCCTCGATGTCGCTCGGGAAGTGCACGCCGCAGACGACCCGGCTTTCGCCATAGGCGCGGCCGCGGGCGACGATCTGGGACTCGCGGTCAGGCATCAGCTCGCTCAGCACCAGGGCGAAGAGGAAGCCCTGCGTCGCGTGGCCCGACGGATAGCTGTCGCTGGTCGAGGCCTTGGCGCGGTCGGCCTCGCAGATGGGAAGGGCGTTGCCCACCGGCGGGCGCGGTCGGGCATAGAGCTTCTTCACCGGGCCGTAGGTGTCGGCCGCGTCGGAGCGCACGCGGCTGAGCAGCGCCAGGGTCACAGGCGCCGTGCTGGCGCTGAGCTCTACGCCCGCGGCGCAGCCGAACTCGCCCAAGATGTCCGCCGCGCCCTCACGCACGTCGGAGGTCGCAAGCGCCCAGCGGGGCGTGCCCTGAAGCGCGCGGGTCTGCTCGTAGGTGGCACGGTCGGCCCGGCCGAGGGGGCTCTCCGGTGCGGGCGGGGCTGGCACGAAGGCGTGCGCGTCCGGCCGCTCAGCCTCAGCCAAATAGCCCGGCGCGCGCTTGGGCTTGTCCTCGATGCGGGTCACCGCGCCAGCGGCGGGCGCAGGCGCGCTCTGGGCCCGGGCCGCCTGGCCGATCAGGGCTTGGCCGATGAAAGGCTGGGCGATCAGGCCGGCGGCGCAAGCGAGCGCGAAGCTTCGGACGGTCATGGCGACAGGCTCCCCCGAGGTGGTCGCCCCTGCCTAGCGCGCCCGTGTGACGGCAGCGTATCAGCCGTCCTGATTATCTTCTCCGCGGCCGCCTTCGGCGGGGTCGCCCTTGCGCTGCAGGAGCGAGTTGTCGGCCGGGCCCAGATCCAGCTGGCGCCGGGGGTGGGCGACCTTGCGCGGCCCCTCGGCCGGATGGTGGTCCATGGGCAGGGGCGGCGCGGGTGGGGCGGCGTGGGGTGGGGCGAGGTCGGCATGGACGGGCTCCGGTCGCTGGGTCGAGCCCGGTGAACGAAAACAGGGCCGGATCGCTCCGGCCCCCTGCCGTCGGCCTCAGCCCCGTTTGGCCGCGAAGAGCTCGGCGAAGCGCGGCTTCTCGCGGCCCTTCCAGGCCCCGCGCCAGTAGGCGTCGGACGCAATCAGCGGCACCACCGTCGTCGCCTCGGCGAACACCATCTGCTCATAGGTGGTCGAGACCTTGCCCCAGGACGAGGCCTCCTTCAGCGTGGAGGAGGAGCAGGCCCCGTCGCGCACGTCGGCCACGGTGATCTGGACGGCGTATTTGTGCATGTCCGCCTCGATGCCGAGGATCTCGGCGCAGACCACCGTGTCCTGGGCGAAGTTCTTCGGCACCCCGCCGCCCACCATGAACAGGGCCGTCGTGCCGGCCTTGATCTTGATGTCGGTCAACTCGCGAAAGTCGGCGATGGCGTCGATGGTCAGATAGGGCTTGCCGGCCTTCATGCGCTCGACCTGGTGCTTCACCAGCCCGAAGCCCGCCGAGGAATCGGTGAAGGCGGGGCAGAAGATCGGCACGCCCTCCTCGAAAGCGGTCTGGATCAGGCTGCCCGGCTTCTTCGCATGGCCCGCCGCCAGCCACTTGCCCATCTCGAAGATGAATTCGCGCGAGGAATAGGGCCGCGGCTCCAGGCTGTCGGCGATTTCCTTGATCGTGTGATCGCAGGTCTGAAGCTCTTGCTCGTCGATGTAGGTGTCGTAGATGCGGTCGATATAGAGCTCGCGCAGCTCGTTATCGTCGACCGGGCCGCCTGCCTGGTAATGCTTGAAGCCGAGAGCCTCGAAGAAGTCCATGTCGACGATCGAGGCGCCGGTGGCGACTACGGCGTCGATCATGCCGAACTTCACCATGTCGCGGTAGACGTGCATGCAGCCGCCCGCGGAGGTCGAACCGGCCAAGGTGAGCCAGGTCGAACACCCCTTCTCGGACAGGGCCATGTTGAGGATGTCGGCCGCGCGCGCGGTGTCGCGCGAGGAGAAGCTCATGCCGCGCATGGCGTCGATGACAGGACGCGCGTCATAGGCGGTGATGTCGACGTGCTGCACGGTCTTGGCCAGCAGCTCGGCCTTCTTGTTGCTTTCGATCTGAACAGGAGCGTTCATCGTGTCGGGTTTCCCTGATGCGTGATCGCCCGTCCGAAAGATCAGCGCGTCCCGGACGGAGCGACGGGACACGCGATGGCCTGCTCCGAGGCTCGGAGCGGGCGCGCCATATAGGGCCATGCGGCCGCGACGTCAGCCCCGAATGCGCAAACGCCGCACGATCGGGCCGACGATCTCCGCCGCGGGCAGGGCGAGGGCGGGGTTGAGGCGGTGGGCGCAGCCGCAGGGATGACAGGCGCGGGCGGCGCGGATAGGACACGACGCTCGCCCCGCGCCCCGGACTCCCATGCACGATATCAGAGCCCTCCGTGACGACCCCGCCGCCTTCGTGCGCGGCTGGACGTCCCGGGGCATGGCGGCGGCGGCGGCGGAGCAGACCGTGGGGCGCGCCCTCGCGCTCGATCAGCGCCTGCGCGAGACCCAGACGGCGCTGCAGGCGGCGCAGTCGCGGCGCAACGACGTCTCCAAGCTGATCGGCGCCGCCAAGGCCAGGAAGGACGAGGCCGCCGCCGCCGAGCTGATGGCGGAAACGGAGCGGCTGAAAGGGGAGATCCCCGTCCTGGCCGGCCAGGAGACCGCAACGGCGACCGAGCTGCGCGCCCTGTTGGCGGCCCTGCCGAACCTGCCGGACGCGGGCGTGCCCGAGGGCGCGGACGAGCACGGCAACGTGGAGCAGAAGCGCTGGGGGGAGGCCCAGGCGCTCCCCGCCGCCAAGCTGAACACGCCGCTGGATCACGTCGACCTCGGCGAGCGCCTGGGGCTCATGGATTTCGAGGCCGCTGCGCGCATGAGCGGCGCGCGCTTCGTGGTGCTGAAGGGGCCTCTGGCGCGGCTGGAGCGGGCGCTCGGCCAGTTCATGCTCGACCTTCAGACCGGTGAGCACGGCTACACCGAGGTGAACCCGCCGCTGCTGGTGCGGGACGAGGCCCTGTTCGGGACAGGTCAGCTGCCGAAGTTCGCCGACGACCTGTTCCGCAGCGGCGATCACTGGCTCATCCCGACCGCCGAGGTGTCCCTCACCAACCTCGTGCGGGAGCAGATCACGCCCGAGGCGGAGCTGCCCCTGCGCCTGACCGCGCTTACGCCCTGCTTCCGCTCCGAGGCGGGGGCTTCGGGGCGGGACACGCGCGGCATGATCCGCCAGCACCAATTCCTCAAGTGCGAGCTGGTCTCGATCACCCTGCCCGAGCAATCCGACGCCGAGCACGAGCGCATGACCCGCTGCGCCGAGGCGGTGCTGGAGCGCCTGGGCCTGCCCTACCGCACCCTGCTGCTCTGCACCGGCGACATGGGCTTTTCGGCGCGCAAGACCTACGACATCGAGGTCTGGCTGCCCTCGCAGCGGACCTATCGCGAGATCTCGAGCTGCTCCAACTGCGGCGACTTCCAGGCCCGCCGCATGGAGGCGCGCTGGCGTCGCGCCGGAGAGAAGGGGACGGCCTTCGTGCACACCCTGAACGGCTCAGGGCTGGCGGTGGGGCGCACGCTCGTCGCCCTGATGGAGAACTACCAGGACGAGGGCGGGCGCATCTTCGTGCCCGAGGCGCTGCAGCCCTACATGGGCGGCGTGACCCACATCGGCTGACGATGCGCGTCCTGCTCACCAACGACGACGGGATCGGGGCGGAGGGCTTCGCCTGCCTAAGGCGGATCGCGGCCAAGCTTTCGAACGACGTCTGGATCTCCGCGCCCGAAGCCGAGCAGTCCGGCGCCAGTCGCGCCCTGACCCTGACCGAGCCCGTGCGCGTGCGCCAGATCGACGCCAGGAGCTGGGCGGTCAGCGGCACGCCGACCGACTGCGTGATGCTGGCGATCCAGGAGTTCATGGCGGACGGCCCGCCCGACCTCGTGCTGTCCGGGGTCAACCGCGGCCAGAACCTGGCGGAGGACGTCACCTTCTCCGGCACGGTCGCGGGCGCGCTGCAGGGGATGACGCTGGGCGTGCCCTCGATCGCGCTCAGCCAGAGCCTCCTGAACTTCCACGAGCGGGGCGCGGTGCGCTTTGAGGTGGCCGACGTGTACGGCCCAGGGCTGATCGCCCGCCTTGTGCAGCTCGGCTGGCCCGCCGATGTGGTCATGAACGTCAACTTTCCCGACGTGGCGCCCGAGGCGGTGGAGGGCGTCGAGGTCACGGTGCAGGGCCGGCGCGACCACCACCCGATGCACTTCGAGCGCCGCACCGACCTGCGCGGGCGCGACTATTACTGGATGGGCTTTCGCGGGAAGCTGTCGCAGCCCGCCGACGGCACGGATCTGCGCGCCGTCTACGAGGGGCGCATCAGCGTCACGCCGCTCCATGTGGACCTGACCCACCTCTCCACGGTCCACGACCTGAGAGGCCGGCTGGGCGGGTCGGTCCCGAGGCTGCAGGCGGAGTCCGGGCGATGAGCGGGCCTCAGGACGCCGCCGAGACCCGCCGCGCGCGACTGGTGCTGAACCTGCGCTCGGCCGGGGTGACCGATGCCGCGGTGCTGAACGCCATCGAAAAGACGCCGCGCGACCTCTTCGTACCGCACCTGTTCAAGGAGCGCGCGTGGGAAGACTCCGCCCTGCCGATTGCGTGCGGCCAGACCATCAGCCAGCCTCAGATCGTGGGACTGATGACCCAGGCCCTGACCCTGGACGGCCGCGCCCGGGTGCTGGAGATCGGCACCGGCTCGGGGTACCAGACGGCCGTGCTCGCCCGCATCGCGCGCCTGGTCTACACGGTGGAGCGCTACCGCACCCTGCTCAAGGAGGCGGAGGGGCGGATCAAGCAGCTGGGCCTGCTCAACGTCATCACCCGCTTCGGCGACGGCGGCGAGGGCTGGCCGGAGCAGGCGCCCTTCGATCGGGTGCTGGTCACGGCCGCCGCGCCCGAGGAGCCCACCGCGCTGCTGCGCCAGCTGAAGCCCAACGGCGTGCTGGTCGCGCCCATCGGTCGCGGCGCGGTGCAGAGCCTTCGGCGCTATGTCGGCGACGGGCAGGGCGGCTTCCGCGTGGAGGAGCTCGGAGACGTGCGCTTCGTGCCCCTGCTTGCGGGCGTCGCCAAGGACCTCTGACGCGAGCGTCTGACGCGAATGTGCGCGCCCCTGAGCCTTAATTTCCGCCCCAAGCGACGCTAGACCGGACGCGGGGGACGATTCCCAACCGATTGCCTGCCACCACGGAGCGGCGATGACGGCCTTTCGACGCCATCTGATCCTGACCGCCAGCCTCGCGCTGGCGGGTGCGTGCACCTTTGAGCCGCGCTATCCGACGCGGGAGGGCGTGGCGCCGGGTCCGGGCGTGGCGCAGGTGAAGCCCCGCTACCCGACCCGGCTGGAGCCCCCGTCCGGACCTCAGGCCTATCCGGCCCCCGCCGGCCCAGCGCCCGCCCCCGCCTATCGCGCGCCGGCGCCCGCCGCCGCCGTCCCGCCTGCGCCCGCGTCCCGGGCCCAGGACGGCGACATCGTGATGCAGCCGCTGAACGCCCCCGCCCAGCCGGGGCCGCAGCACATGCTCTACAGCCTCGACGGCGATCAGCCGCTGCTGATCCGCGCGGCCGTGCGCCACGCCAAGGCGGCCGACGCCGACGAGGACACGCCGCCAAAGAAGAAGACGAAGGCGACCGCCAAGTCCCGGCGTCACGCCAAGACCTCTCGCGACGAGGACGCGCCCAAGACGACGCGCCACGGCCGCCATCACGCCAAGGCTGACACGACCATCCGCCATCGCCGGGCCGGCGCCGACGAGGAGGCGTCTGTCTCCCGCCACGGCAAGGACAGCCATGCGTCCCGCACCGCCGCCCGCGAGCCGGCCGCCGACGAAGCGTCTGCGTCTTCCGGCGCCGGCGACCTGCCCAGCGTGGTGGTCCGCAAGGGCGAGACCTGGGCCAGCCTCGCCGCCCGCACCCACACGCCCGCGGTCGTGCTGGCCGTCGCCAATGGTCTAGACACCGACGTGCGCGCCAAGGCCGGCAAGACGCTGCGCGTGCCGCGGGTGAAGCTCTACACCGTCGGGCGGGGCGACACCCTGACCGGCATCGCGGAGCGGTTCGGGGTCTCCCAGGCCAAGATCGCCGAGCTGAACGGCATGAGCCGCGGCGAGCACCTGCAACGCGGCGACAAGGTCGCGCTTCCGGCCCAGGCGAGCGATTCCGGCGCTCAGGCTGGGGCCTCGGGTCCGGCGCCCCGCTGGACGGTCGCGCCGCCGCCGCCGAAGAAGCCGCCGGCCCGCCGGCCGCCGGTCGAGACCGCCCGGCGTCCGACCCCGAGCCGTCCGATCGAGCCCTCCGACCTGCTGGGCACGGGGGCGGCGGCGGTCGCGGGAGGTGCGGCGGGCGCTGCGGCCGCGGGCGGGGCGCCGGCCCCGAACGGCGGGACCTATCAGCGGCCCCCGGCCGGCTACGAGCCGCCGGCGACCCCGCCCGCGTCTCCTCGCCTGCAGCCTACCGCGCCGCAGCCCTACGGCCAGGGCCAGACCGCTCCCACCCCGACCGCGCCCACTCAGACCGCGCCTGCCCAGGGCGCGCCCTCGCGGCCGGCCTACACGCCCCCCTCGCGCCCGGCCTACACGCCCCGGCCTACGCTCCGGCGCCCTCCGCCTCCGAGCCGCCGATGGCCTCGGCCCCGACCCGCAGCGAGCAGGAGATCGCGGCCTCCGCGCGGGGCCGCTTCGTTGCGCCCCTCCGCGGGCAGCTGGTGCAGCGCTACGGCCCCTCCGGCCCCGGCCAGCGCAACGACGGCTGGGACATCGCGGCCAATCCGGGCGATCCGGTGCGCGCGGCCGCCGCCGGCCAGGTCGTCTATGCCGGCAGCTCGATCCCGGGCTACGGCAACATGGTGCTGGTCAAGCACCCGGGCGGCTGGGTCAGCGCCTACGCCTACCTGTCGCGGATCGAGGTGCGCATCAACGACCAGGTCAGCTCGGGTCAGGAGATCGGCCAGGTGGGCCAGAGCGGCAACGCGACCCGGCCGGAGCTGCACTTCGAGCTGCGTTACGCCGCCGACCCCCGCGACAAGGCCCGCCCGATCGATCCGGCGCTCGTGCTCGGCGAGCCTTAGGCCCGCTCAGAACAGGCGCACGTTCCGTTCTCCCGCCAGCGCGCGGGTGAACTGCCAGGCCACGCGGCCCGAGCGGCCGCCGCGAGCCTGCGCCCACTGCAGGGCGCGGCGGTCGAGGTCGGGCGCGTTCAGGCCGAAGCGCGCCGCATAGGCCCGGACCACCGCCAGATAGGTCGGCTGGTCCATCGGCGGGAAGCCGAGCCAAAGGCCGAAGCGGTCGGACACGGAGACGCTCTCCTCCGCCTCCTCCTCCGCGGCGAGGGCGTCGGCCTGCTCGCGACGGCGGGGCGCCAGGTGGCGGCGGTTGGAGGTCGCGATGAACAGCACGTTCTCCGGCGGCGCCTGGACCCCGCCCTCCAGCGCCGATTTCAGCGCCTTGGCCTGATGCGCGCCGGCCTCGAAGCTGAGGTCGTCGCAGAAGACCACGATGCGGTCGCATAGGGGGCGCAGGCGCGCGAACAGGCCCGGCAGGGCCTCGGTATCGTCGCGGTCCACCTCGATCAGCTTGAGGGCTCCCGTCCGCTGCGCCGCATCCATCACCGCGGACTTGACCAGCGAGCTCTTGCCCGTGCCCCGCGCGCCCCAGAGCAGGACGTGGTTGGCCGGCAGGCCGCGGGCGAAGCGGTCTATCTCGGCGGACAGCGCCTGCTTTTGCCGGTCCACTCCCAGCAGCAAGTCCAGCGGCAGCGGCCAGTCCGGCGCAGGCGTGATCGCGCGGCTCACGGGCGCGAGGCTGAAAAGAGTGGCGCGCGACAGGTCCGGCGCGGGCGGCTCGGGCGGGACCAGCCGCTCCAGCACGGCGGTGAGACGCTTCAGTTGGTCGGCGATGTCGTCCAGCGCGTCGAACATGTCTCGCCATCGCAGCTGGGCCCGCGGCTTTGCAAGCGGATTTGGCCGGGTCTAAGGTCAAGCCTGCAAGGGATTCGGGGGAGGCTGACCATGGCCGGACTGCTCGCAAACTTCCGCAACACCATTGCGCTCAGCGTGCTAATCGCGCTCGCGATGGTCTACGCCTACTGGCATCATGCGCCGGGCGGAGACTTCGCCCAGGCGTTCCTTCGTCTGCTGCACGTCTTCTCAGGGATACTCTGGATCGGCCTGCTCTACTATTTCAACTTCGTGCAGATCCGGAAGATGCCCGAGATTCCCGCCGAGCTGAAGCCCGCCGTCTCCAAGTACATCGCGCCTGAAGCCCTGTTCTGGTTCCGCTGGGCGGCGTTGGCGACCTGGGTCTTCGGCGTGCTCTTGGCCTGGGAGCGCGGCTATCTCGTGCCCGCGATGACCCTGGGCGTGTCCGAGGGCTTCGCCTCCCCGCAGCACACCCTCATCGGGGTCGGCATGTGGCTGGCGACGATCATGTTCCTGAACGTCTGGGGCGTGATCTGGCCCAACCAGAAGCGCGCGCTGGGCATCGTGGAGGCCGACGCGGACACCAAGGCGCGGGCGGCGCGCACGGCCATGCTGGGGTCGCGGGTCAACCTGCTGCTTTCGATCCCCATGCTGGTCACCATGACCATGAGCCAGACGATGTTCGGCTGATCCGCTTGCGCGTCCACGCCCGCGCGTCCAATCGGACCGGGTGAGCGCGCCGGATGAGACCCTCGACGAGCAGGTGCGGCGGGCCGATCCCGACCGTTGGCTGGCTTCACGCCTGGCGACCGATCCCGTGCGCAGGGGCGAGCTGGTCGCGCTCTACGCCCTGGACCTGGAGCTGATGCGGATCGGCGCGAGCGTCTCCCAGGCCTTGCTAGGCGAAATCCGGCTGGCTTGGTGGCGGGAGCAGGTCGAGGCCCTCGCCGCCCCCGCTGCGCCCCCGCCGCCGCATCCGCTGCTGGCGGCGCTCGCGCCTGCGCTGCGCGAGGGGCGGCTCCCGGCCGCGCCGCTGCTGGCGCTGATCGAGGCGCGCCGCGCCGATTTGCATGCGGAGCCCTTCGCGGACGAGGCGGCGCTGGCGGCCTACGCCGGGGCCGGGGAGGGAAGCGTCCTGCGCGCCGCCGCGGCGGCCCTGGGCGTGGAGCTGGCCGCCGAGGGCGCGAGCACCGCCGGCCGGGCCTGGGGCTACGTCCGGCTGATGCGGAGCCCGCGCGGCTGGCCCTGGCGCCCGCCGGCCTGGGCCGACGTTCCCGAGCCCGAGGTCGCCGCGCACCTGCGCCATCGGGTCCTGGGCGCCCTGGCCGAAGCCCGCGCGCTCCTGGAGCCGCTTCCGGTCTCAGCGGCCCCGGCCCTGGCCTATGTCGCCCTGGCGCCCGCCCTGGCCCGCGGCCGCGACCCCGGCCCGCTCGCGCGGCGCCTCGCCCTGCTTCGGGTCAGCCTGACGGGGCGGCTCTGAGGCCGCGCAGGGCTCGACCCCCGCCTGGGGCCGGGCCAGGATGGCGGGCGATGTGCAACGCCTACCGCCTCGACCTGCCCGCCGACCTGATGCGGATGGAGTTCTCGCAGCTGAAGATCCCGTTTCGGCTGCCTGACCCCGTGCAGAACTTCGAGCCTCGCGACGTGCGCATCCGCGAGCTCGCCCCGGTGATCCAGCCTGAGCCCGACGGCGGGGCGCGGCTCGGCGACATGATCTGGGCGTGGCCCGGGCCGTCGGGAAAGCCGGTGTTCAACTTCCGCTCCGACGGACGGGACTTCAGCCGCGCGGAGCGGAGCCTGATTCCTGCGGCGGCCTTCTACGAGTACACCGCGCCAGCGGACCCCAAGGCCAAGCGCAAGGACCGATGGGCCTTCACAGTGCAGGGTCGGGCGTGGTTCGCCATCGCCGGCGTCGTGCGCGAGGGCTGCTGGTCGATGCTGACCACCGAGCCCGGGCCGCTGCTGCGCAACTATCACGGCCGGCAGGTGGTCATCCTGCCCCCCGAGCTCTGGGGCGCCTGGCTGAGCGCGGGCCTGCACGGCGACGCCCTGGCCGAGGCGACGGCGAAGGCCCCGCTGCAGGTCGCGCGAGCCTGACGCCCCGGCTCAGCCGAACAGCCGCCGCCAAAGCGCGCGCAGCATCCCCGCGGTCGCGCCCCAGATGAAGTGCTCGCCGTAGGGCATGGCGTAGTAGCGACGGTCCAGCCCGCCCACACGTGCGCTCCGCTGCTCGTGCCGCTCGGGATCCATCAGCCAGGCGAACGGGGCCTCGAAGGCCTCGGCCACCTCAGCGGCGCAGAGGGTGAGCGAGAGGTCTGGGCGCACGAAGCCGACCACAGGCGTGATGCAAAAGCCGGTCACCGTCTCGTAGCGATCCGCCAGGCCTGCGACCCGGACAAGTCTGCGGTCCAGCCCGACCTCCTCCTCGGCTTCGCGCAGCGCCGTGTCCCAGGGCGTCTCGCCGGGCTCGCAGCGGCCGCCGGGGAAGGCGACCTGGCCGGAGTGCCGCCTGAGGCTGTCGGCCCGGCGGGTCAGGAGCACGCTCAGCCCCTCCGGACGCTCGATCAGCGGCACCAGCACCGCGGCGGGGGCGAGCGCGCCGGCCAGAGGGCGCATGGCGCCTTCGTTCAGGTCGTAGTCGGAGGTCATGCGCGCGACGGCCGGGTCGTACTCGGCCAGCGGGTGCAGGCGGCTGCGGATGTAGGGCTCGAGCTGCTCGAGCGGCGCGTCCGGGCTCACGCCGCCCCCGTGACCGCGCCCGAAACTGCGCCCGCTGGGGCCAGGGCGAAGAAGGCGCCCTTCGAGCTCACGCCCCAGACAGCGCCCTGCGGCGTCTCGCGCGGCTCGGCCATGTCGGCGAGCTCGTAGAATACGGGGCGGCGCAGGCGCGCCTCCAGCCCTCGCCGCACGTGGACGTAGGGGGCGGGCTCGCCGGTGTCGGGGTCGGTCGCGACGCGGATCGGGTTGTCCGGGCCGGCCTCTACGATATCGCCGACATTGGTCTGGAAGCGGAGCGCATCGCCCACGCGATCCACGCGCACGGCCAGGAAGGGCGCGTCCTCCACCGTGATGCGCAGCTTCTCCGCCGGAGTGACCAGGTGATAGCCGTCCGGGTCCTTGCGCAGCACGCTGGAGAACAGGCGCACCAGCCGCTCGCGCCCGATCGGGGTCCCCTCATGGAACCAGACCCCGTCCTTGCGGATGCGGATGTCGATGTCGCCGCAGTGCGTCGGGTTCCATAGGTGCACGGGCGGCGCGCCGCGGCCGAGCGGGCTGTCGTCCAGCGCCGCCGCCACGCCCAGGAGCGCCGCAAGTCCATCCTCGACCATGCCGTCGATCTAGGCGCCGGAGCCGGCCAGGGGAAGGGCGAGCTTCAGGCCGGGATGCGCACGGGCAGGCGCTCGTAGCCCTTCACGAAGCTGGAATAGACGCGCGTGGGCTCGCCCGTGACCTCGATGCTTGGGAACCGCTTGAGGATCTCCTCCCAGATCACCTTCAGCTGCAGCTCCGCCAGGCGGTTGCCCACGCAGCGGTGGATGCCGAAGCCGAAGGACAGATGCCGGCGCACGTTGGGCCGCTCGATCCAGTAGCGGTTCGGGTCCTCGATGACCGTCTCGTCGCGATTGCCCGAGACGTACCACATGACGACCTTCTCGCCCTTGCGGATCGTCTTGCCGCCCAGCTCCACGTCGCGGGTCGCGTTGCGCCGCATGTGCGCCAGCGGCGTCTGCCAGCGGATGGTCTCCGACACCATGCTGGGGATCAGGTCCCGACGCGCGCGCAGAAGCGCGTACTGATCCGGGTTCTGGTTCAGCGCCAGTACGCTGCCCGTGATGGAGTTGCGCGTCGTGTCGTTGCCGCCCACGATCAGCAGCACGAGGTTTCCGAGGTACTCCATGCGGTCCATGTTCCGCGTGGACTCGCCATGCGCCAGCATGGAGATCAGGTCGTTCTTCGGCGGCGCGTTCACCCGCTCGTTCCACAGGCGCATGAAGTAGTCGACGCACTCGTAGAGCTCGGCCCGGCGCTCGTCCTCCGCCGCCTCCTCGCTGGAGAACAGGCCCGACTTCGGCCCCGCCGTCGCCACGTCCGACCAGCGGGTCAGCTTTCGCCGGTCCTCCCAGGGAAAGTCGAACAGGGTGGCGAGCGTCATGGTGGTCAGTTCGATGGAGACCTTGTCGACCCAGTCGAAGTCCTCGCCGACGGGCAGCTCGTCCAAGATCGCCCCCGCGCGCTCACGGATGATCGGCTCCAGGTGCGCCAGGTTCGGCCCGGCCACGATGGGGCTGACGGTCTTGCGCTGCACGTCGTGCTTGGGCGGGTCCATCGCGATGAACATCGGCAGGCGGAAGTCGTCCTTCGGGTCCGCGATGGTGATGGAAGGCTCCGACGAGAAGGTCTCATGGTCGGTGTCCACCGCCATGATGTCCTCGTAGCGGGTGACCGACCAATAGGGCCCGAACTCGTGCACCGGCTGGTAGTGGACCGGCGCCTCCTTGCGCAGCCGCTCGAAGTACGGCCAGAGGGTGTCGTTCTGGAAGAGCTCGGGGTCGGCGACGTCGATCTCTTCGATCGGCATCGACCAGGCCTTGGCGCGGGCGGCCTCGCGGGCGTCGAAGGCGGCGTCATCCATGGGTCGTGTCCTCCGGCGGGCGCTGCTGCGCCTTGTCACAGGCGGCGCATTCCGCGCCCGTCCGGCGCGCTTTGCAAGAGCCTGACGCGGGCGTCAGCTTTGTCCCGGGCCTCAGCGCCCCTCCACCAAGCTCCGGTAGGCGGAGGCCGAGACGCCGGCGATGGTCACCGAAAACAGGGCGAGCAGCAGCGACAACACCAGCTGCGCCGTGACTGCGTAGGCCAGGAAGCCCGGCCCGGTGAACCCCTTCAGCTCCGACAGCTGGTGCCCCGTGCCGAGCAGCACGGCCGTCACCAGCGCCAGGAAGATCACGCCGATCAGAATGGCCACGATGGCGAACAGGCACACCGCCAGGGCGTAGGCGCCCAGCATCGGCCAGAAGCGGCCCCGCGCAGCGGTCCAGGCGGCGCGGAAATCGAGCCGGTGGCGCGCCACGATGTCAGGCCCGAGCAGGCCGAAACGGACGAAGACCAGCATGGGGATGGCGAAGCCGCTCAGGTTCGCCACGAAGGCGACGATCGGCGCGAGCGCCCCCGCGACAACCAGCAGGACGGTGAACACGATGCCGGCGAGGAAGGCGGCGGCGATATTGATCAGGGTCAGGCCGAAGCTCGCCGCTACCATGCGGCCCTCATCCGGACCCAACCTGAGGCGCGCCGGCTCATGCAGCAGCGCCGTGCGCAGGATCGAGGCTGACACCACCGCCGTCGCCACCGCGCCGATGATCCAGGAGATCACGGCGGCGGGGCCGAGCTTGCCCATGGCCGCGCTCAGGGCCGTCATGTCGATCTGGGGCTTGGAGACGGCGTCCTGCAGCTCGGCCGCGGCCCCCTCGGGGATGAACACGACGCTGAGCAGGGAGGCGACGAACCAGATGGCGACGAAGCACCCCGTCCAGAACAGGACCGCGCCCGGGCGCTCCCGGGTGATCCTGAAGCCCTCGAAGGCGGCCTCCGAGGCGGAGAACTGGGTCATGCAGCGGCTCTAGGGGCCCGGGAAGCGGAAGTCCACGGCTGGGGATCAGCCGGGGATGAACGGCCAGGGCGCATAGCTGGATTCGGCCAGCGCAGGCGGGGGGCGCTTCGCCGCATCCCCGGCGTCGCAATCGCCTCGCGTCGCGTGGGCGAGCAGGGCCGCCGCCTTGGGATCGCTCCAGAAGAACGGCATGACGGCGGCGTCGCGATTGGCGTCTGCGTCGTCCTCGCCGTGGGCTGCGGCGCTGGCGGCCGGAGCGGGCGCGGCGTGAGGCGCCGCCTCGGCGTTAAGGCCCTCCTGACCCTCCGCCCCGCCCCAGAGCACCCGCGGCTCCAGGGAGCCCAGCCACGCCAGTCCCTGGCCGAACGGATCGGCGTGGGTCTCAGCCGGGGTTTCGGGCGGCGTCTCTGGCGCTGTTTCGGCCAGGGTCTCAGGCGGCGTCTCGGACGAGGGGGCCGCGGCGTGCTCCAGGGCTTGGCCGAGCGCCTCGCCGAAGCGGGCGAGGTCCAACGGCGTCCAGGTCTCGGCCGCCAGCACGGCGAAGCGCAGCTCGAGCCCGAGCCGGGCGAGGTCGAGCGAGGGCGCGACTTCGTCGACCGCGGGCGGCAGGGGCGTCGGCACAGGCGGGGCGAACGGGTCGAGCGGCGGCGGCTCTGGCTGGGCCAGATCGTTGGCGACGGCGGCCGAACCCTCGGCGGCGAGCGAAGGCGCGGCCAGCGTCAGCCCGGCCACGGCGCTGAACGGCTGCGCCGGAGCGGCGGGGCGAGGGAAGGGGATGACGTCGTTGGCGATGGGCTCGGCTGGGGCCTCGGGCTCCAGCGTCAGCGGCCGGCCCTCGAGCCGGCTCTTCGACCGGACGGGCGCGACCTTGGCGGCCGGGGCCTCGGGATCGGCTGCGCGGTAGAGGGCCGACAGCCCGCCCGCCAGCACCGGCGCGGCGAGCAGGGTCTCGAGCAGGCCAAGGGCGGCTCCGGCCGCCGCCGTATCGCCGAGGGGCGCGAAGCCGCCCGCCGCGGCGCCCTCGACCATGTCCAGCCCGGCCATGACGCCAAGCGCGATCAGGCCCGCGAGCGTCAGCCCCGCCACGATCATGCTCACCACCGACAGGGCGCGCTTGCGGCTCGCAGCCAAGCCGGCCGTCAGTGCGAGGCGCCCCTGCGCAATGCTTGCGGCGGGCGCCAGCCCCAGCCGTCCCAGCGCCCAGGCGAGCGTCAGGCCGGCGGGCACGGCCGCGATCAGCGCCGCGCCGTCCTCGTCCAGCACGCCGAGCTCGCCCATCGGCACGCCTTCGCCCTTGCCGGCGAGCATCTCCAGCCCCGCCCAGCCGGCCGAGGCCAGCATCACAAGTCCGACCGTCAGGAGCGCCAGCAGCCCCATCGCCATCAAGGCGGACACGATCAGCCGCCCCTCCGCCGGGCCGAAGCGCACGCCGCCGCCCACCCCGAGAGCGTGGCGATAGAGCGCGCCGAACAGGGGCGCGGCCAGCAGCAGGGTCAGGGTCGCGCCGCCGCCGAGGCAGGCCAGGGCCGCGATGGCGTCCATGTCCGCGCGGGCGCCCACGACGGCCAAGGCGATGGCGCCAGCGGTCGCGAGCTGCACGGGCCACGCCTTCAGCCACGACCGGCGTGCGAAGTCCAAGCCCTCGCCCAACGCTCCAAAAACGCTGACCGCCCCAGCGACCATGGCCGCGTTCTCCTACCCCGCGGACTAAGACTTAACAATTTCTGAGCGGGCGCGGAAGCGGCGGCGCGCGCCGGGCGAGGGGCGGCGCGGCATGGGCGACGTTTCCGCCACAGCGGCGGGCCGCTATATCGTCGTCCATGGACCCCGTTCACGTCATCGGCGCAGGGCTCGCCGGCTCAGAGGCCGCCTGGCAGATCGCCGAAGCGGGCGTGCCCGTGGTGCTGCACGAGATGCGGCCTGCGCGCATGACCGATGCGCACAGGACCGGCGGCTTCGCCGAGCTCGTCTGCTCCAACTCGTTCCGCTCCGACGATTGGGAGCACAACGCGGTCGGCCTGCTGCATGCGGAGATGCGGCGGCTGGGCAGCCTGGTCATGGCGGCGGGGGACGCGTCCCAGGTCCCTGCGGGCGGGGCGCTCGCGGTGGACCGCGACGCCTTCTCCGACCGCGTCACCGAGCGGCTGCGCGCCCATCCGCGGGTGACGGTGGAGATCGGCGAGGTTGCGGGCCTTCCCCCCTCCGAGTGGTCCAGCGTCATCGTCGCCGCGGGGCCCCTCGCGTCGCCGGCGCTGGCCGAGGCCGTGCGCGGCCTCACGGGCGAGGACGCCTTGAGCTTCTTCGACGCCATCGCGCCGATCGTGCACGCCGAGAGCATCGACATGAGCAAGGCCTGGCGGCAGTCGCGCTACGACAAGGCGGGGCCGGGTGGAGACGCGGCGGCCTACATCAACTGCCCGCTCGACAATGACCAGTACGAGCGCTTCGTCCAGGCCCTGCTCGACGGCCCGAAGTCGGAGTTCAAGGACTGGGAGAACGTGCCCTATTTCGACGGGTGCCTGCCGATCGAGGTGATGGCCGAGCGCGGCCGCGAGACCCTCCGCCACGGCCCCATGAAGCCCGTCGGGCTCACCAACCCGCACCGCCCGGACGAGAAGCCCTATGCCGTGGTCCAGCTGCGCCAGGACAATGCGCTGGGCACGCTGTACAACATGGTCGGCTTCCAGACGAAGCTGAAGCACGGCGCCCAGAGCGAGATCTTCCGCACCATTCCGGGGCTGGAAGGGGCGCAGTTCGCGCGCCTGGGCGGGCTGCACCGCAACACCTTCCTGAACTCGCCCCGCGTGCTGGACGGCCGTCTGCGGCTCAAGGCCGATCCGCGGCTGCGCTTTGCGGGCCAGATCACGGGCGTGGAGGGCTATGTCGAGAGCGCCGCCATCGGCCTGATCGCCGGGCGGCTCGCGGCGGCGGAGCGGCGCGGCGAGCGATTGGACACGCCGCCGGCCACGACGGCGCTCGGCGCGCTGGTCGCCCACATCACGGGGGGGCACCTCGAAGGCGGGCGAGGCTCCTTCCAGCCAATGAACATCAACTACGGCCTCCTGCCGCCCCTCGACGAGGCCGGGCCCAAGCGCGGCGAGGACGGCCGCCGGCTCAGCCCCACCGAGCGCGGCCGCGCCAAGAAGCGCCTGATGAGCCTGCGCGCCCTGCGGGACCTGGACGCCTGGGCGAGCGGCCGGGCCTCGCGCGCCGCCGCCTGAGGCGTTACGCGAACACGAAAAGGGCGGCCGCCGGTCGCCCGACAGCCGCCCCGAAATCGTGAGCCTGGACCGAGGCTTAGGCCGCCTTGGTCAGGTTCTTGTTGAGCAGGGACACCGCCTCGTCGCGGTCGATCTTCTGGATCGCAGCCACCTCGCGGGCCATGCGGTCGAGCGCGGACTCGTAAAGCTGGCGCTCGGAGTAGGACTGCTCCGGCTGATTGTCGGCGCGGTAAAGGTCGCGGACCACCTCGGCGATGGAGATCAGGTCGCCGGAGTTGATCTTGGCCTCGTACTCCTGGGCGCGGCGCGACCACATGGTGCGCTTCACCCGGGCGCGGCCCTTCAGGGTGGTCAAGGCCTTGGTCACGACCTCGCCGTTGGCGAGCGGGCGCAGCCCGGCGACCTTGCCCTTCTTGGTCGGCACGCGAAGCGTCATCTTCTCGTGATCGAAGGTGATCACATAGACCTCGAGCGACAGGCCGGCGACAGACTGGGTCTCGATCCCCTGGATTTGGCCGACACCGTGGGCGGGATAGACGACGTAGTCGCCGACCGCGAATTCGAGGACGCTCGTGGTGCTCATGGACTTTCCTTCTTTCGCCTGGCGCCCGCGGTGGAACACGGGCCGGGAGGCCGTGACGATGCGACGACGAAGGCCGTGCCCGCCCGGGGAAGGCGGTCGCGGCTTCCGCTCCGACCGAGACTGTCGGACTACCGAAACCTGAAGCGGGGAGCTATCAGCGGTGGCGCCTTCGTGACGGCTAGTTGCTCGACAGCCGCCGCGGGCTGAGGCCTTCGCGACGACGCGCAGACCCTAGCACAAATCGCGAAAGACGGGAAGGCCGCCGATTAAGCCTATGTGAACAGCGGAATCAGGAACCGCGGCCCGGCTTGGGGCTGAAGTATTTCTCGAACTTGCCCGTTTCCCGCTCGAACTGGGCCGCGTCGGGGGCGGCTCGCCCTTGACCGTGATGTTGGGCCAGACCTTCGAGTATTCGGAGTTTACGCGCAGCCACTTGCCGTCCGGATCGTCCTCGGTGTCCGGCTTGATCGCGTCGACCGGGCACTCCGGCTCGCAGACGCCGCAGTCGATGCACTCGTCCGGGTTGATCGCCAGGAAGTTCTCGCCCTCGTAGAAGCAGTCGACCGGGCAGACCTCGACACAGTCCATGAACTTGCACTTCACGCAGGCGTCGGTGACGATGTAGGTCATAGCGGTTCGTTGCAGCGGGCGAGGCCGGGAGGGGGCACATTCCAGCCGCGCCCGGCCATGTCAACTCAGGGAGTCTCAAGCTCCGAATAGAGCCGGCGCGCTTCCGCCGCCGGACCCCGCCGCGCGCCGAGGCTGGCGATGCGTAGCGCGAACACGCGCCCGCCGAGGGCGAAGACGAGCTCGTCTCCGGGGCGGAGCGGCCGCCCGGCCTTGTCGAGGCGAAGCTCGCAGCCCTGACGGCTCAGGCGGATGCGGCCCTCGTCCACGAAGCGGGCGGCGAGGCTACGGGTCTTGAAGAAGCGCGCGCGCCAGAGCCAGACGTCGGCGCGGCAGCCGTCGGCCTCGGGCGGGCTCACGCCTGGGCGGCCCGGGGCGGCTTGCGTCCGGACCGCCGCCGACGCGGGCGCTTGCGGTCGGCGGGGGCGGGCGGGCTCAGGGCGGAGAGCGCCGCAAAGGGCGAGTCGGGCCGCGCGGGCCTGGGCGCCGGCTCGGGCCGCTGCTGGCGCCGACGCCACAAGGTCGGCTCGCCCGGCCGGGGCGTGCGCACCGGGGCGTAGCCGAGAGCCCGCAGGATCGCCTCCGCCTCGCCTGCGCTCCAGCCGAGCGCCTGCAGGTCCGCCTCGCTCAGGGCCGAGCCGCCGTGCTCCCGGGGCGCGGCCCGCAGCAAGGCGTCGAACCGCTCGAGCGCCGCCAGCGGCGTGGCGAGACGCCCGGTCGCGATCAGGCCGTAGGCGGCGAGCGCGCGGGGGCTGGCCGCACCGCCGGGGGGCAGGGGGGAGGGCGCTCCAGGGACGGGCGCCAGCCCGGCGCCTCCAGCCGCGCGAAGGCGGCCGCGACCTGGCGCGCCTGGCGCCGCTCCAGCGCGGGCAGCCACACGGCATGGGCGCCGAACTTCACCCCCAGCGACCTGAGCGCCCGGCGCTCGGCGAGGCTGAGGGCGGCGACCTCGCGGGCGACGAGCCGCCGGTCGAGCACGCCGCCCGCCTCCGCCAGACGATAGGCGACGCCGCGCGCCAGGCCCTTGATGCGCCCCTCTGCGATGGCGGCCTCGAGCCGGCGCAGGGCGGCGAGCTGGTCGGAGGCCTCGGCGGCCACGAAGGCCTCCAGGCGGCGCTGGGCGCGTTCCCGGGCGTGGGCCTGGCCGAGCTCGCCGAAGAGACGGACCCTGGGCGCAAAAGGCCGCCCGCCGCTGACCTGGCCGACCGCCTCGCCTTTCCAGAGCACCCGGCCGTCCGCGAGCAGGGCGAAGGCGCCGTCCGGATCGGCCGCGAGCGCGCCGAGGCGCCGGGCCAGCTCCGGCCCGACCGCCCGCTCCGCCGCGGCTCGGAGCGCCCGGTCCTCCAGCTCGGTGGCGCCGTGTTCGCGCTCGAAGGCGAGGCCGCTCAGGCGGCCCACGAGGTGGCCCTCCACGGTCACCGTCCCGTCCGCGGCGACGCCGGCCAGGATGTCGTCGCGAAGCTTCAGGCCGCGGATCAGGGCGCTCGTCCGGCGGTCGATGAAGCGCTGCATCAGCCGCTCGTGCAGGGTGTCGGAGAGGCGGTCCTCCAGCTGCCGCGTCGTCGCTTGCCAGTGCGCCGGGTCGCGCAGCCAGTCCGGGCGCGCGGCGACATAGGCCAGGGTCCGCACGCCGGCCAGCCGCTGGGCCAGGGTGTCGATGTCGCCCGTCACGTGGTCCAGCGCCGAGACCTGGCCGGCGATCCAGTCCTCCGGCAGCCGCCCGTCGGGCCCGGTCAGGGCCTCGAACAGCGTGCGGACCAACCGCAGGTGCTCGTCCAGGGTCGTCTTGCGGAAGTCCGGGGTCTGGCAGACCTCCCACAGGCGGAAAAGGCGGCTGCGGTCGCGCCCGAGCCGCGCCTCCACGTCCGGATCGGCCGCGAGCTGGCGCAGCGTGGTCTCGTCCAGGCTCTCCTCGGCGAGCTTCAGGCCCTCCCGCGGCGGAGGCGCGCACAGGGAGCGGATCAGCGCCTTGGCGGACTGGAAGTCGAGGCTGTGGGAGCGCCACTCCGCCGAGCGGATCGGCTCAAAGCGGTGATCCTGGACGGCGGCCACCACGTCCTCGTCCATCTCCGGCGCCTCGCCGGTGACGCCGAAGGCGCCGTCGGTGCGATAGCGCCCCGCGCGTCCGGCGATCTGGCCGATCTCCTGCGGCGTCAGAAAGCGCGTGCGCTTGCCGTCGAACTTCTGCAGCCCCGCGAAGGCCACGTGGCCGACGTCCATGTTCAGGCCCATGCCGATGGCGTCGGTGGCGACCAGGAAGTCGACCTCGCCGCTCTGGTAGAGGGCGACCTGGGCGTTGCGGGTGCGCGGCGAGAGCGTGCCCATGACCACTGCGGCGCCGCCGCGCTGGCGCCGGATCAGCTCGGCGATCGCGTAGACCTGCTCTGCGCTGAAGGCGACCACGGCCGAGCGCGGGGGCAGGCGGGTCAGCTTGTTGGGCCCCGCATAGGTCAGGTTGGAGAAGCGCTCCCGGGACGTGATCTCGGCCTCGGGCAGGAGCCTGCGGATCAGCGGCGCCATCGAGGCTGCGCCCATGAACATGGTCTCGTGCTGCCCCCGCGCATGCAGCAGGCGGTGGGTGAAGACATGCCCGCGCGAGGGATCGGCGGCGAGCTGGATCTCGTCCACCGCCAGGAAGTCCACGTCGCGGCCGAGCGGCATCGCCTCAACGGTGCAGACGAAGTAGCTCGCGTGAGGCGGCGCGATTTTCTCCTCTCCGGTGATCAGGGCGACGGCGCGAGGCCCGCGGGCCTTGACGATGCGGTCGTAGATCTCGCGCGCCAGCAGACGCAGCGGCAGGCCGATCATGCCCGAGCCGTGCCCCAGCATGCGCTCCACCGCGAGGTGCGTCTTCCCGGTGTTCGTCGGGCCGAGCACCGCGACGATGCGCGAAGGCGCGGCTCCGGACGGGCGGTCGGCCATGCCGCTCAGATGGCCCGCGGCGCCGAGTCTGGCAAGCGGGGCCGGGCGCGGCGGCGTGGGGCGCGGTTCCGCCTGGCGCCCGAGCGCAGACCGTCCTAGGTCCTGAGCCGATGCCCGAGCTGCCCGAAGTCGAGACCGTTCGCCGGGGGCTGATCCCGGCGCTGGAAGGCGCGCGCCTGACGCGGGTGGAGCAGCGGCGGCCCGACCTGCGCTTCCCGCTGCCGGCGCGCTTCGCCGAGCGGCTCAAGGGCGCCCGGATCGAGCGGCTGGACCGCCGGGCCAAGTATCTGCTGGGTCGGCTCGACACGGGCGAGACCTGGGTCACGCACCTGGGGATGACGGGGCGCTTCACCGTCGGGGGCGAGCAGCCCGGACAGTTCCACTACGACGCCGGCGCGGACCCCCGGCACACCCACCTGGTGCTGCATACCGGCGCAGGCGCGGTGGTCGGGTTCAACGACGCCCGCCGCTTCGGCTACATGGACCTGATTCCGACGGCGGAGCTCGACACGCATCCCTGGTTCACGGGCCTGGGTCCTGAGCCCCTGTCCGACGCGTTCGGCGTCGAGACGCTCGCCGCCGCCTTCGCCGGCCGCCGCCAGAACGTGAAGGCGACCCTGCTGGACCAGCGGGTCGTCGCCGGGCTTGGCAACATCTACGTCAGCGAGGCGCTGCACCGGGCGCGTCTCCATCCAGACACCCCCGCCGGCGCGCTGAAGCCCGCTCAGGTCCGCCGTCTGGTCGAGGCGATCAAGGTGGTGCTGGCCGAAGCCATCGCGGCGGGCGGCTCAACGCTTCGGGACTATCGCTCGGCGGAGGGGGCGCTGGGCTATTTCCAGCACCGCTTCCGGGTCTATGGGCGCGAGGAGGAGCCGTGCCTGCGCGATCGCTGCCGCGGGGTGGTCCGGCGGAGCGTGCACGCCGGCCGCTCGACCTTCTTCTGCCCGGCCTGCCAGCGCTAGGGCGCGCCCCCGCCGCCGGCGGCGCGACCTGACCGCTCCAGGGGCGGGAGCCGAAATAGATCTCCTGCAGGCGCCAGATGCCCTTCAGCGATGCGGGGTCGCTCTGGGCGCGCTGGTGCGCATCGCTCATCAGGGCGCGGGAGGTCGGGTCCATGCTGGGGAGCACCATGCGCAGGTGGCTGCCGCAGAACAGGTGATCGTAGGCGTCGAGCTGGGCTTCGCTGAACCGCGCCGCCGCCTCGCCTAGGGCATGGAACAGGCACGCCGCCGTGTCCCACCGCCACCAGCCCGGCGGCAGCATCTTGGGCTGGAACAGGCTTCCCGCCTCGAAATAGCTCCCGCCGATCTCCGCGATCCGCGCCCGCAGCCGCGCGGGGTCCGGAAACCACAGATGCGAGGTGTGCAGCCGCGCCAGGGTGTAGGCCTGGGAGAAGGGGTCGGCGAACTCCGGCAGATAGCGCCCGGCCATCAGCGCGCCGCCGAAGTCCCAGCCGTCCACGCGCTCCCAGAAGATCACGTCGGGGTCGACGAACACCGTGGGCTGGTCCTGGGCGAGCGCCAGCCGTTCCAGGAGGGCCCAGTGCCGCTCCTGCACGGGGTTCTGCTCGAAGCGGCAGTCGGCCTTGGCGGCGGCCTCGGCGATGGGCGCCCGCGCCTCGGGCTCGGACGCGTTCTCCACCACGACGATTTCAGAGTCCGGAAAGCCCGTCCGGAGGGTCTGGAAAACCAGAGTGGAGCCGTAAAGCTGCTCCAGGTCGCCGCACCAGGTGATGACGAAGACTTTGGGCGGCTTGGCGGTCATGCCCCTGCATAGGGAGACAGGGCGGCGCCGCGCAAGGCGGCGGATCGCGCAGGCGCCCTTGCGGATCGGGCCCGGGCGCGTCTAGGGCGTCGCGCGCAACCAAGGAGGCCGGGCGTGAGCGACTACAAGACCCTGATCGTGGAGACCGACCAGGGCGTGACCCTGATCCGGCTGAACCGGCCCAAGGCGCTGAACGCCCTGAACACCGAGCTGCTGGACGAGCTGGTCGCAGCGCTCGACGCCGCGGAAGCGGACGAGGCGGTGCGCTGCGTCGTGCTGACCGGCTCGGAGCGCGCCTTCGCCGCCGGCGCCGACATCGTGGAGATGTCGTCCAAGTCCTATCCCGAGATGTTCAAATCCGACTACTTCACCCGTCAGGCCAGCCGGGTGGAGCGTTTCCGCAAGCCGATCATCGCCGCGGTGGCGGGCTACGCGCTGGGCGGCGGCTGCGAGCTCGCCATGATGTGCGACTTCATCATCGCAGCGGAGACCGCCAGGTTTGGCCAGCCCGAGATCAACCTCGGGGTCTCCCCCGGAATCGGCGGATCGCAGCGCCTGACGCGCTTCGTGGGCAAGTCCAAGGCGATGGACATGATCCTGACCGCCCGCCAGATGGATGCGGCGGAGGCGGAGCGCTCGGGTCTGGTCAGCCGCGTGGTCCCGGCCGACGCGCTGGTGGAGGAGGCCATGGCGGCGGCGCGCAAGATCGCTGCGCTCTCGCCGCTCGCCGTGATGATGAACAAGGAGATGGTCGAGGCGGCCTACGAGACGACCCTCAGCCAGGGCGTGAAGCTGGAGCGGCGGCTCTTCCACTCGCTCTTCGCCTTCGAGGACCAGAAGGAGGGCATGGCCGCCTTCACCGAGAAGCGTCCGGCGGCGTTCAAGGGGCGCTAGGGGCTGATCCCAAAGCGCGGCGGGAGCGCTAGGCCCCCTGCCTGAGCTTCGCTTTCAGGACGCGCACCGGCGGGGCGTAGAGGAAGCCGAACGAGACGCAGCCGTCCTTGGCGTGCACCGCGTGGTGGATGCGGTGCGCCTGGACGAGGCGTTTCAGATAGCCGGACTTGGGCGACTTCAAGAACGGAAAGCGGCGGTGCACCAGCCCGTCGTGAAAGATTAGGTAGATCAGGCCATAGGCCGTAACGCCTAAGCCCATAGGCAGGGCGGGCGACCAGCGATTCACGCCGATCCAGAAAAGCGCGATCGCGGGAACCGCGAACACGACGGCGTAGAGGTCGTTGCGCTCGAACATGCCCTCGCGGGGCGCATGGTGCGAGGCGTGCCAGCCCCAGCCCCAGCCGTGCATGACGTAGCGGTGCGTGGCCCAGGCGAAGGCCTCCATGCCCGCGAGCACAACGGCGAAGATGACGAAGAAAGCGAGGGGGTTCATGCCGCCTGGCGATATGGGGCGAAAAGCGCGTCCGTAAAGGTCGCGAGGGGGCCGTCGCGATGGCCCGGGTCAAGGCTCTGCAGCGCCAGGCTCAGCCGGTCCGACATTTCGGCGCGGGCCGCGTCCAGGCCGAGCAGGGAGACCAGGGTCGGCTTGCCGGCGTCCTGGCCGACGTCCTTGCCGGCCTGAGCCCGGGTGGCGGTCGCGTCCACGAGGTCGTCCAGGATCTGGAAGGCGGAGCCCAGGTGCTCCGCGAACGCCTGAGCGGCGGCGAGCGTGGCCCCGGTCGCGCCGCCCGCGACCGCCCCGGCCTCGACGGCGGCGATGAAGAGCACGCCTGTCTTCTGCCGGTTCAGCTCGTGTAGGCCGGCCGCGCCCGCGACGCCGCGCCGCTCGCGCAGGTCCTTCAGCTGGCCCGCCACCAGGCCGTCGAAGCCCACGGCCTCGGACAGGGTGCGCACGAGGCGAAGGCGCGCCTTGGCCGGCAGGGCGTCCGCGCGGGCGATCACGCCATAGGCCTCGTTCAGGAGGGCGACGGCTGCGAGCACTGCGACGTCCTCGCCGAAGCGCCGGTGCACGGCCGGCTGACCGCGGCGGAGCGTGGCGTCGTCCATGCAGGGCAGGTCGTCTAGGATCAGGCTGGCGGCGTGGACCATCTCGATGGCGCAGCCCGGGTCCAGCGCCGCGGCGGCCTTGCCCCCGAACTGCTCGGCGGCCAGCAGCGCCAGCGTCGGCCGCAGCCGCTTCCCAGGCGCCAGCAGGGCGTAGCGCACCGCCTGGCTCAGCAGCGGATGCGTCTGGTCCGCCATGGGCGCGAGCGCGTCCAGGCGCGTGTCGATCAAGCCCCGCAGGTCTTCGAGGCGCTCACGCCGCACGTCGTTCCGCCGTCCCTGGCCCCATCGGGAGCAAGACTGCCCTTATTTTACGAAAGAGGCCAGAGGCGCCGTCCTCAGCGGAAATGAACCTTGCCGGGCCAGTCGAGGTAGCCGCCCGCCCGCGGCCCGAGCGCAGGCGGCGGCGCCGGGGGGCGGACGCAGCAGGGCTGGGGCGGCGGGGCGTAGGCATAGACGTAGGCGGTCTGGGCGTAGGCGGTCTGGGCGTAGGCGGTCTGGGCGTAGGCCGTCTGGCGCTCTTCGATCAGGCGCACGCCGGCCGCGCTCGCCGCGCCCGTCGACGCCAGGCCGTGCAGGGCCTCGAAGCGCGCCATGGCCTCGCGCAGGCCCTCGTCGAAGCGGCCGTCGATCGGCCCGCGGTAGAGCCCCTCGCGCGCCAGACGATCCTTCCAGCGCTCGATCCGCTGGGGCGTGTAGTCGCGGTCGCAGAGCACCCGGACCCAGCCGAAGCGCTCCGGCGTCACCGTCACGATCGGGGCGGCGGCGGTCGGGACCAGGCACCAGACCGGCCCGGTCGCGCCGGGCGGGGGCGGGCTCAGGACCCAGACCGCGCCTTGGCTGGCTGGCGGCGCCACGGCGGTCTCGCCCGGCACGCGCACCTTGGCGTAGCAGGCGCCCGGCGCGGCGTCTCTGGGCAGGGCGGACAGGATCTCGTCGCCCCCGAGAGCTTGAACGGCGCGGGCCTGAGCCGCGCCGGCCTGAACCGCGCGGGCCTGAGCCGCGCCGTGCAGGGCTGCGGCGGCAAGGGTTGCGGCGGCCAGGGCTCCCAGCATGATCCGGCGCATGCGGACCTCTCCCGTGTGCAAGTCCGGGACGTTCGCCCGGCGATGGCGTGCGCCCTCGCACGTTTCGCACCAGAGGCGAGCGCTCAGGGCTCTACGCCTTGCCGGGCGCGCCCGCCGCGTCGTATCGAGCTCCCGCAATCGGAGCGCGGCGTGGCCTATTCGGCGGTGATCTGGGACTTCGGCGGGGTGTTCACGACCTCGCCGTTCGAGGCCTTCAATCGCTACGAGGGCGAGCGCGGCCTGCCGCGCGACTTCATCCGCACGGTCAATGCGACGAACCCCTCCGACAACGCCTGGGCGCGCTTCGAGCGGGCGGAGATCACGCCGGCCGAGTTCGACGCCGCCTTCGCCGCGGAGGCCCGTGCGCTCGGGCACGAGGTGCGGGGCCGCGACGTGCTGCCCCTGCTCTCCGGCGATGTGCGCCCCCGCGTGGTCCAGGCCCTGCACGCCTGCAAGGCGCTGGGGCTGAAGGCGGGCTGCATCACCAACAACGTGCGGGCGGGAGAGGGGGCCGGCATGGCGGGTTCCGCAGAGAAGGCCGCGCAGGTGGCCGAGATCATGGCGGCCTTCGACGCCGTCCTGGAGAGCAGCAAGGCGGGCGTCCGCAAGCCCGACCCGCGCATCTACGAGATGATGTGCGAGACGCTCGGTTTGGCGCCTCAGGCGTGCGTCTACCTCGACGACCTGGGGATCAACTGCAAGCCGGCGGCTGCGCTCGGCATGCACGCCATCAAGGTCGAGGGCGAGGCGCAGCTGATCGCGGCGCTCTCCGCCGCCCTGGGCCGCGACATCTGAGGACGAGGAGGGCCGCATGGACCGCACCCGCATCGGCGCTAAGGCGGCCCTCGACCAGTTGGAGGGCTGGCGCCAGGCTGATGGAAGCCGCGACGCCATCGCAAAGACGTTCCGTTTTCCGAGCTTCGTCAGCGCCTTCGCCTGGATGACGCATGTGGCGCTTGAAGCCGAGAAGCTCGACCATCATCCGGAATGGTCCAACGTCTACAACCGGGTCGAGGTGGTGTTGACGACCCACGACGCCGGGGGCGTGACGGCCTTCGACGTGGCGCTCGCGCGGATCATGGACAGCGCCGCGGGCTGAACCCAGCGCGGCGGCAAGGGGAGACGGACGCATGGCGGGTCGGGTCGCGGGCAAGAAGGCCTTCATCACCGGAGGCGCGCAGGGGCTGGGCGCAGCGGCCGCCAAGCGGCTGGCGGAGGAGGGGGCCAAGGTCGCCCTCGCCGACATCAACCTGGAAGGCGTGCGCCGCACGGCCGCGGCGATCGAGGCTGCGCACGGGGCGGGCACGGCTTTCGCCTACCTCCTCGACGTGACTCGGGAAGACCAGTGGATCGCGACGCTGGAGCAGGCCAACGCCGACATGGGCGGCCTCTCGGTCCTGGTGAACAACGCCGGAATCAGCCGCGGCGGCGACATCGAGCACCTGAGCCTGGAGGACTGGAAAGCGGTGATGTCGGTCAACGTCGACAGCGTATTTCTGGGCACGAAGCATGCTCTGAAGCACCTGCGCCAGAACCAGCCGGGCTCGATTATCAACATCTCCTCCATCGCCGGCCTGATCGCAGCGCACAACTCGCCGGCGTACAACGCGTCCAAGGCGGCGGTGTGGCTGCTCAGCAAGGGGATCGCCCTGCACTGCGCCAAGCAGGGCCTGGACGTCAGGTCCAACTCGATCCATCCCGCCTTCGTGGACACGCCCATCCTGGACCCGCTCCGCCAGAGGTTCGGCAAGGCGGAGGCGGAGGCCAAGCTCGCCCGCCAGGTGCCGCTCGGCCGCATCGGCGCGCCCGAGGACATCGCCAACGCGGTGCTCTACCTCGCCTCCGACGAGAGCCGCTTCATGACGGGGGCGGAGCTGAAGCTCGACGGCGGCATCTCAGCGATGTGAGCGCCGCAGGGCGCCTCAGTTCACCAGGATCGTGCCGAGCAGGACCCGGGCGCCAGGCCGGCCGAGCACGAGGTCGGTGGCGTGCTGCAGCCCCTGGCCGATCTGGTCCGGGTTCGGCGGCGCGCCCGGCGTCATCGTCGCCGCATAGGTCGCCAGCCAGCGCACATAGGCGTCCATGAGCCTCGGCTGGGAACCGACCATGCGCGCGTGCAAGGCGGGGTCCGGCGCGTCTATGCCCGCCTCCACCGTCAGGACGCCCCGCTCGCCGTCCGGCCGCAGCAGGCTCGCCGTCAGGGTCGGCAGCTGCTGATAGGTGAGCCCGCCGCCCTTCTTGCGCTCGGCCGCCGCATGCGCCGGTGCGGCCGCCAGCGACAGGGCGCTGCCGGTCAGGAGCAGGGAGAGGACGAGGGTTCGCATCCGCATGCGCCCACTCTAGCGCCGAGTCGCCGCGATCTCAGCGGCACGCTTTCGCGTATGACGCGAGCGCGCTAGGCTCAAGACTCATTCACAGCCAGAAGGACAGTAGCGCTGCAAGGGCGACGGCGGAGAGGAAGTTGGCCGCGAGCTTGTCGTAGCGGGTGGCGACGCGGCGGAAGTCCTTGAGCCTGCAGAAGGCGTTCTCGATCCGGTGGCGCTCTCGGTAGCGGTCTTGATCGTAGGCGATGCGGCGTTTGCGGGTGCTTCGGCCTGGGATGACCGGCACGGCTCCGGACTGCCGCAGCATCCGGCGGAGCGCGTCGGCGTCGTATCCCTTGTCGGCCAGCACGTAGCGGGCGCCTTGGGCGCGGGCGAGCAGGGCCGGCGCGACAGTAATGTCGGAGACGTTGCCCGGGGTCAGCGTCAGCGCGAAGGGGCGCCCGACGGTGTCGGTGAGGACATGAACTTTGGTGGTCTGACCGCCGCGCGAGGGGCCGATCGCCTGCGCCCGCGCCCCCCTTTTCCGCCGAAGGCCGAGCGCTGCGCCTTGACGTAAGTGCTGTCCACCGCGGTGCTTTTCGTCACCGCGCCGGAGGCGGCGAGCGCTTCCAGCAGCTGGATCCAGAACCGTCGGCGAGACCATCGGTTGAACCGGTTGTAGACCGTCGTGTGCGGGCCGTAGTCGCCGGGGCAGTCCTGCCAGCGGCAACCCACCTTCAGCACGTGGAGGATGCCCGAGATCACCCGCCGGTCGTCCACCCGCCTGGCGCCGGGCTGGTTCTGCGGCAGGTGCGGCTCGATCGCCGCCCACTGCTCGTCCGACAACCAGAACAGGCCCATGCCCCCCTCCAACGCCGCTCAGGGCGCCGGAATCATGATTTGCCCACCGGCCTCAAGCGCGTGATTGGGTTTGGAGCCTAGGATCACGCGCCTGTGTTGGAGCGCCCCATGGCGTCAGTTGCTTCGCTTACCCCGGCAGCCCGCCCGGAGGCGTTCGAGCCTGAGACTGTCGACGGTCGGCTTGCGTTCCGTCCTGAAATATTTTTCGAGGGAAAGCTGAAGGGCTGGGGCGTGGTGCGCGACCTCTTCGGGCGCGTGCGCAACCGCTACGGCATCGAGGTCGAGGGCGGCTGGCAGAAGAACGGGCGAAGCTTCGACTTGATCGAAACCTACGCCTTCGAAGACGGCCGCCGGGAGGTCGTTCGCTGGAGCCTGTCGCAGGACGCTGACGGCCACTACGTGGGGCGCGAAGACAAGTCGTACGGCCAGATCACCGGCCGCCACGACGGCGCGGACTATCGTCTGAAGTTCAAGCGCGAGACGCTGGCCGAGGGCGGCCGCAAGGCGAAGGTCGAGCTGGAGGTCTGCTTCACCCTGCTGGACCGGGAGGTGGCCCTGAGCTTAGCCAAGGTGAGACGGTTCGGGATCACCATCGCGAACCTGACCGCCTTCTACGAGCGCCCCCCCGAGCCGGCCTGAGGCTCAGACCCGGGTGATCCGGGTCGCGACCGCGTCCCGCCAGGGCAGGGGATCGTAGCCGAACGCCGATCGCGCCTTGCCGATGTCGAGCCGGGTGTCGGGGGGGCGCTTGGCGGGGGTGGGCCGCGCGCTGGACGGGATGGGCCGCACCTCCGCCCAGGGGCCGCCGAGCTTGCGCGACTGCAGCAGCACCGCGCAGGCCAGGTCCGCCCAGGTCGCGTCGTCCGGGCCGCAGGCGTGCAGCACGCCCTCCACCGCCTGCTCTCCGGCCGCGAGCCGCCGGCCGACCTCCAGCGCGGCGCGGGCGACGTCCTGGCCGGAGGTGGGGCGGCCGACCAGGTCGTCGACGACCTCGAGCACGCCCCGGGTCGCCGCGAGCTCGATCATGCGCCTGGCGAAGTTCGAGCCGTGCGGCCCGAAGACCCAGCTGACCCGCAAGATCCCGTGCCGGGCGCCGGACGCCGCGATGGCCTGCTCGCCTTCGAGCTTGCTGCGGCCATAGGCGTTCACTGCGCCGGTCGCATCGGTTTCGACGTAGGGCGAGCCCTTCAGGCCGTCGAAGACGTAGTCCGTCGAGAGCTGCACAATCGGAATGCCCCGCCGCGCACAGGCGCGGGCCATCGCGGCGGGGGCGTCGCGGTTCATGACCCGCGCGCGGGCCTGCTCCGCCTCCGCGCCGTCCACAGAGGTCAGGGCGGCGGCGTTGATCACGGCTGAGGGCGCCGTCTCGGCGATCACGGCGGCCACCCCTTCGTCGAGACCTGCGGGGTCTGACAGGTCGAGGCGCTCGCGACCGGCGAAGACGACCTCGACCTTTAGCGCCTGCGCCTCTTCGGCGAGTTCGCGGGCGACCTGGCCGCTGCGGCCGAAGACGAGGAAGGGGCGGGTCACCCGCCGCCTTTAGCGCGCCCCGTCCTTCTGATGCCAGCGCCAGGCGCTCTGCACGATCTCGTCGATGGAGGAGTGCTTCGGCGTCCAGCCCAGCACCTCCCGCGCCCGGGCGTTGGAGGCGACCAGTACGGGCGGATCGCCCGCGCGCCTGGGCCCGATCGTCCGCTGCAGCGGCTTGCCGGAAACGCGCTCGATGGCGTCCGCGATCTCCTTGACCGTCGTGCCCGAGCCCGTACCGAGGTTGAAGGCCCCGCCCTCGCCGCCGCCCGCCAGGTGCTCGGCCGCCGCCAGGTGCGCCGCCCCGAGGTCGGTCACATGCACATAGTCGCGAACGCAGGTGCCGTCCCGGGTGTCGAAATCGTCGCCGAAGATCGTGAAGCGGTAGTCGGAGCTGAGCGCGCCGCGCGCCGCCAGCGGGATCACGTGCGTCTCCGGCTCGTGCCGCTCGCCGATCTCGCCCGACGCGTCCGCTCCCGCAGCGTTGAAATAGCGGAGCGCGGCGTACCGGAAGCCGTAGGCCGCAGCGTAGTCCGCCAGCATGCGCTCCACGATCAGCTTGGACCAGCCATAGGGGTTGATCGGCTGCTGGGGATGGGTTTCCGGCATCGGCGTCTCGTGCGGCACGCCGTATGTGGCCGCGGTGGAAGAGAAGATGATCTTGCCTGAGCCCGTCGCCCGCATCGCTTCCAAGATGTTGAAGGCGCCCAGCGTGTTGTTGCGGTAGTAGGCGCCGGGGTCCTGCATGGACTCCGCGACGTAGGTCAGGGCGGCGAAGTGGGCGACCACGTCCGGCTTGGCCTCGCCCATGGCGCGCTCCAGCGCTGGCGCGTCCAGGATATCGCCCTCGACCAGCGGCCCCCAGCGGACCATGTCGCGCCAGCCCCGGAACAGGTTATCGTAGACGACCACGCGCCAGCCTGCCTCGGCGAAGGCCTTGCAGCAGTGGCTGCCGACATAGCCGGCGCCGCCGGTCACGAAGATCGTCTTCAAGGAGGAAGTCCGGGCCTGGAGAGGGTGCGCGCTCCGCTGAACCCGCCTGAACCTGAGCGGTTCCGGTCCGTCAAGCCGGGGGCGGGGCGGCGCGCCCGGATGTCTGAAAACGGTCGCTTGACACCTCGCGACGCGACGGCATGCAGGCGGCGATCGGAGGGGGATGCGAGCCCGTGACCATGCCTGACACCGCCGAGCGCCAGGACGCCCTGGCCGTCTGGACCGAAATCCGGCGCTGGCTGACCGAGGACGCCTATCCGGTCTGGGCCGACACGGGCGTGGACCCGCGCACGGGCGGCTTTCAGGAAGCGGTGCGGCTGGACGGAGCCGTGGTGGACGCGCCGCGCCGGGCCCGGGTGCAGCCGCGGCAGATCTACAGCTACGCCCTGGCCGAGCGGCTCGGCTGGCGCGGCCCCTGGCGGGCGATCGTGGAGCGCGCAGCGGACTTCTACCTGCGGGCCTACCGCCGGCCGGACGGACTTTTCCGCACGCTGGTGTCCGGCGACGGCGCGCCGCTGGACGACAGCGTCTCCAACTACGACCAGGCCTTCGCCCTCTTCGCCCTGGCCCAGCTGCATGCGCTGGGCGACGCGCGCGCGGAGCCAATGGCCGAGGCGCTGCTAAACGAGCTGCGGGCCCGCCGCGGGCGGCCTCAGGGCGGCTTCGAAGAAAGCGAGCCGCCCAGCCCGCCGCTGCAGTCCAACCCGCACATGCACCTGTTCGAGGCCGCGCTCGCGTGGGCGGAGGCGGGCGGCGACGGACGCTGGACCGACCTCGCCGCCGAGATCGCGACCCTTGCGCGCGACCGGTTCATCCACCCGCAGAGCGGGGCGCTTCGGGAGTTCTTCGACTCAGACTGGTCGCCTGCGCCGGGGCTGCAGGGACGGCTTGTCGAGCCGGGGCATCAGTTCGAGTGGGCCTGGCTGATGACGCGCTGGGGCCTCCGCTCAGGCGACGCGCAAGCGCTACAGGCCGGGCGGCGTCTCTACGAGGTCGGCGAGGGGTGGGGCTATGATCCCGTTCGGGGGGTGGCGTTCAGCGCGGTGCTCGACGACGGGACGTCGCACGACACGACCGCGCGCCTCTGGCCCCAGACGGAGCGGGCGAAGGCGGCCGCGATCTTGGCGGTCCAGACCGGCGAGGCCCGCTATTGGACCGCGCTCGCCGGCGCTGGGCGGGCGCTTTTGCGATATTTCGACGTGCCGGTGCGGGGGCTCTGGCGCGACAAGCTGAGGCCGGACGGGACCTGGATCGAAGAGCCCGCGCCCGCCTCCAGCTTCTATCACATCGTCTGCGCAATCGACGTCGCGTCCGACGCGCTTGGCCTCGCCGCGGACGCATGAGTGCAGGCCGGCGGCGCAGGAGGCTTCCGCGCCGCCGGTCGCGACAGCCCCGGCGAGGGGGAGGCTAGGGCTTAGCGACCCGGCCCCGTGCCGGTCGTCGGTCCGGTCAGGCCGCCGGTCGCGCCGCCCGTGCGCGAGGCGTCGCTCGAGCCGGTCGCATTGCCCGAGAACGGCCCCGGGCTGGTGGCCGCGCCTGAACTCGTCGTCGCGCCGGAACCCATGCCGCCCGTGGTGTCGCCCGTGCCGGTCATCGTGCCCGAGGTGGTCGCCCCGCCCGTAGTGCGGCTCCTGGCGCGGGACGCGCGCGAGCCGGTGGTGCCGCTCTGGCTCGTGGCGGCCGCGCCCTGGCCCAGCCCCGGTGTCGCGGACGAGGGGGTCGCGGTCCCGTTGAGGGTTCCGGTGGCGGTCGTCTGAGTCGAGGTCGAGGCCCCGAGGCCCGTCCCGGTCTGGGTCCCGGCGGCGCCCGTCGCGCCGGTCTGGGTTCCGGTCGTGCTCTGGCTTGTGCTTTGGCCCATGCCGGTGGACAGGCTGCCGGAGCCGGTGGAGCCGCCGCCCGGGGCGACCTGGGCCAGGGCCGCGCCGGCGATCAGCGAGGCGGCCGCCGCCGCGGTCAGGAAGGTGGTCGTGCGCATGTCGGTCTCCTTTGCATCTCACGCGCCTCTGAAGAGGCCGAGTGCGACGCCAACCGATGCGCGGGCGTGGAGTTGCACGGGTCTCGAAATGACCCAGAGCCCGCCCCGATGTGGGCCGCAGCGGGGCGGAGTTCAGTCTTCCCGCACGCGCTTCTTGCGGAACGAGGGGTTCAGGACCTGCTTGCGCAGCCGAATGCTCTTGGGCGTGACCTCGACCAGCTCGTCATCTTCGATATAGGCGATCGCCTGTTCCAGGGTCATGCGCCGGGGCGGGGTCAGGCGCACCGCCTCGTCCTTGCCGGAGGCGCGCACATTCGTCAGCTGTTTGGCCTTCATCGGATTGACGTCGAGGTCGTCGTTGCGGCTGTTCTCGCCGATGATCATGCCTTGGTAGGTCTTTTCGCCGGCCCCGACGAACATGACGCCGCGCTCCTCCAGGTTCCAGAGCGCGTAGGCTGCTGTCTCGCCGTCGGAGTTGGAGACCAGGACGCCCTTGCGCTGCTGGTCGATCGGCCCCTTGTACGGCTCGTAGTGGCTGAAGACGCGGTTCAGCACGCCGGAGCCGCGCGTGTCGGTCAGAAACTCGCCCTGATAGCCGATCAGGCTGCGCGAGGGAGCCACCAGGCTGATGCGGGTCTTGCCGGCGCCGGACGGGCCCATCTCCTTCAGCTCGGCCTTCCGGGCGGAGAGCTTTTCGATGACCACGCCGGTGAACTCGTCATCGACATCGATCACCACGTCTTCCATAGGCTCCAGCCGCTCGCCGGTCTCGGGATCGCGCTGGTAGACCACCCGCGGGCGGCTGATCGACACCTCGAAGCCCTCCCGCCGCATGCTCTCGATCAGCACGCCGAGCTGCAGTTCGCCCCGGCCCGCGACCTCGAAGGCGTCCTTCTCAGCGGTCTCGGTGACCCGGATCGCGACATTGCTCTCCGCCTCCCGGAACAGGCGGTCGCGGATCACGCGGCTCTGGACCTTGTCCCCTTCCTTGCCCGCGAGCGGGCTGTCGTTGACGCTGACCGTCATGGAGATCGTCGGCGGGTCGATCGGCTGGGCGGGCAGGGCCTCGCTCACCTCCAACGCGCACAGCGTGTCGGCCACGGTCGCCTTGCTGAGACCCGCGATGGCGACGATGTCGCCGGCTTCCGCGCCCTCGTCGACGGGCTGGCGCTTCAGGCCGCGGAAGGCCAGCACCTTGGTGATGCGGCCGCGCTCGATCTCCTTGCCCTCGCGATCCAGGGCGTGGATGCTCAATCCTGGGACGGCGCTCCCGGCCTCGATGCGGCCGGTGAGCAGGCGCCCTAGGAACGGATCGCTCTCGATCAGCACGCTCAGCATCTGGAAGGGCGCATCGGCGCGGGCCACGGCCTTGGGCTCGGGCACGTGCCTCACGATCAGGTCGAAGAGCGGGGCCAGCGTCTCGCTGGGCTGGGACAGGTCGAGCGTCGCCCAGCCGTTCTTGCCCGACGCATAGATGTGCGGGAAGTCGAGCTGCTCGTCGGTGGCGCCCATGGCTGCGAAAAGGTCGAAGGCGTCGTTCAGCACCCGGTCGGGATCGGCGTGCGGCCGGTCCACCTTGTTCAGGCAAAGGATGGGCCGCAGTCCCATCTTGAGCGCCTTGCCCAGCACGAACTTGGTCTGGGGCATGACCCCTTCCTCGGCATCGACCAGCAGGACGCAGCCGTCCACCATGCCCAGGATCCGCTCCACCTCGCCGCCGAAGTCGGCGTGGCCGGGCGTGTCGATGATGTTGATCCGGGTCTCGCCCGCCTCGCCATGCCAGAGCACGCTGGTGCACTTGGCCAGGATGGTGATGCCGCGCTCACGCTCCTGGTCGTTGGAGTCCATGGCGCGCTCCACCGTCGCCTCGTTGGCGCGGAAGACGCCGGATTGAGCGAGCAGCTGGTCCACGAGCGTGGTCTTGCCGTGGTCGACGTGGGCGATGATGGCGATGTTGCGGAGCGACATGGGAGAGCGGCGTCACCGGGGGGCGGGGCGCGTCAGGCGGGCTGAGGCGGTCGGAGAGGGTCGCGCTATCTAGTCCAGCCCGGTCGCGACCGCCAGTCCTTCAACCGCCGCTTCTTCGCAGGCGCAGCATCGGCGCGCCCCTTGGCACCCCGTGCAGGCGTGTTAGCGTGCGCCTATGACGCGCTTGCCCAAGGCCTGCATCATCGGCGCCGGTTGCTCCGGCTTCACCACGGCCAAGAAGCTGAAGGACCTCGGCGTTCCGTTCGACTGCTTCGAGATGTCCGACGACATCGGCGGCAACTGGTACTTCGCCAATCCGAACGGGATGTCGGCCTGCTACGAAAGCCTGCACATCGACACCTCCAAGTGGCGGCTGGCGTTCGAGGACCTGCCCGTGCCGGCCGACTGGCCGGATTTCCCGCATCACAGCCAGATCCTGGCCTACTTCCGCCAGTACGTGGACCGCTTCGGGCTGAGGCCCCTGATCACCTTCAACACCCGGGTGGAGCGCGCGCGGCGGACAGCCGAGGGGCTCTGGGAGGTGACGCTCGGCTCGGGCGAGATGCGCACCTACGACCTGCTCTTCGTCTGCAACGGCCACCACTGGGACCCGCGCGTGCCCGACTATCCCGGGCGCTTCGACGGGGCGGCCTTTCACGCCCACGACTATCGAAGCCCGTTCGACCCCGTAGACATGCGGGGCAAGACCATCGTGGTGGTCGGCATGGGTAACTCCGCGATGGACATCGCCTCCGAGCTCGCCCAGCGACCGATCGCCAAGACACTGTGGGTCGCAGCCCGGCGCGGCGTCTGGGTGCTGCCCAAGTACCTGGACGGCAAGGTGGCGGACAAGGCCGCCATGCCGCACTGGATGCCCCGCAAGCTCGGCCTTGCGCTGGCCCGGGCGAAGATCAAGCGCACCGTGGGCGCGATGGAGGACTACGGTCTGCCCAAGCCCGACCACGAGCCGCTTGAGGCGCACCCCTCCGTCTCGGGCGAGTTCCTGACCCGCGCGGGCTGCGGCGACATCAAGTTCAAGCCGAACATCAAGGCGCTCGAGGGACGCTACGTCCGCTTCGAGGACGACAGCGTCGAGGCGGTGGACGCGATCATCTACGCCACGGGCTACAGGATCAGCTTCCCGTTCTTCGACGATCCCGAGCTCCTGCCGGACGCGGAGAATCGCTTCCCGCTCTTCAAGCGGATGATGAAGCCCGAGGTCCCGAACCTCTTCTTCATGGGCCTGGCCCAGCCGTTGCCGACGCTGGTCAACTTCGCCGAGCAGCAGGCCAAGCTCGCCGGCGCCTATGTGACCGGGCGCTACCTGCCGCCGACGCCGGAGCAGATGCGCGACATCATCGGCAAGGACGAGGCGCTGCACCTTGGGCCCTACTACACGTCGGCGCGGCACACGATCCAGGTCGATTTCAACCTCTATGTGCACGACCTGAACCAGGAGATCGCACGGGGCGAGCGGCGGGCCCGCGCGGCCGGCTACCCCTGCCCGTGCCGCCCCGCGCCGACGCCGCCGAGCCCGCGGCGCTTGAGGCGGCTTAGGGCGGTTTACCTGCGCGCCGTTCCGCCGTAAGCCGCGCGCGACAGGGATCCTCGCCGCCGCCATGCTCGCCCGCATCTACCGCCCGACCAAGTCCGCCATGCAGTCCGGCGTCGCCAAGTTCAAGGACTGGGTGCTGGAGTTCGAGCCCGGCTCGGCGACGCGGCCGGACCCGCTCATGGGGTGGCCGTCCAGCACCGACATGAGCCGGCAGGTGCGCCTCAGCTTCGAGACCAAGGAGGAGGCGATCGCCTTCGCCGAGCACCACGGCATCCCCTTCCAGCTGTTCGAGCCCAAGGTCCGCGCCCAGATCGTCAAGGCCTATGCGGACAACTTCGCCTTCAACCGCAAGCAGCCCTGGACCCATTGAGGGTCCGCCCGAAGCGCCCGTAGCTCAACTGGATAGAGCATCCGCCTTCTAAGCGGACGGTTGCAGGTTCGAGCCCTGCCGGGCGCGCCAGGCGGCAGGGCTTTACGTTTGGCGGAAAATCGCGCCAGTCTCCGCCCGCACACCCGGGAGAGCCCCATGAAGACCTCCGTTCTTTTCGCCACCCTGGCCGCCGTGGCCTTCGCCGCGCCGGTCGCCGCCAAGGTCGCGGAGCACAACCAGCCAAAGGTCGAGCCGGCGGCGGCGGCCAAGCCGGCGGATCGCTGCCGGGACAGCAAGGGCAAGTTCGCCAAGTGTCCCGCGCCCGCCGCCAAGCAGGTCTGCAAGGACGCCAAGGGCAAGTTCGCCAAGTGTGGCGCGCCGGGCGCCAAGCCGGTCGGCTGATCCTGAACCCGGCGTCCGCTCCGCCTTGCGCAGGCGGGCAGGCCGGGCAATATCGGAGGCGGAGGCGGGCGCATCCTCCCGCCTCACGCATTTCGAGAAAGGCTGGCCTATGGCCGACGTCACCCACACCGCCCTGAACCTCGTCCCGATGGTGGTCGAACAGACCTCGCGCGGCGAGCGCGCCTTCGACATCTTCTCGCGCCTGCTGAAGGAGCGGATCATCTTCCTGACCGGCCCGGTCGAGGACGGCATGGCCGCGCTGATCTGCTCGCAGCTCCTCTTCCTGGAGTCCGAGAACCCCAAGAAAGAGATCGCCATGTACATCAACTCGCCGGGCGGGGTGGTGACGAGCGGTCTGGCGATCTACGACACCATGCAGTACATCAAGAGCCCCGTCTCCACCGTCTGCATGGGCATGGCGGCGTCGATGGGTTCCTTCCTGCTGGCCGCCGGCGAGCCCGGGCACCGCGTCAGCCTCCCGAACGCCCGGATCATGGTGCACCAGCCTTCCGGCGGGTTCCGCGGTCAGGCCTCCGACATCGAGCGCCACGCCGAGGACATCATCAAGACCAAGCGCCGGCTGAACGAGCTCTACGCCAAGCACACCGGCCAGTCGGTCGAGACGGTGGAGCGCGCGCTCGATCGCGACAACTTCATGAGCGCCGAGGAAGCCAAGGCCTGGGGCCTGGTGGACCACGTCTACGAAAAGCGCGAGGCGGCGGAAGCGGCCTGAGGTCGCTGCGCGCTGGGCGGGCCGGTCCCGCTCAGCGCTTCGCCGTTCGCGGCTCGCGCAGGCGCTGCAGCGGAGTCTTGGGCAGTTTGTCCAGCGTGAGGTATCCCGCGCCGGCGGCGTCCAGCCGCTCGAAGCGGCGCTGGACGGCGGCCAGGAACTCCGCCCGCGTGATCCGGCCGTTGAAGTCGGTGTCGGCGGCCGTGACGGGCTCCGGCTCGCCGGTCAGGGCGAACAGCGCGGCGCCTTGGGCCGTCGCGCCCCGGATCTCGGTCGGCAGCTGGCGGGGCCGCTCGTCGACCTGGGGCCGCTCACCCTCGCCGCGGCGCTTGCCGAGCTGCAGGTCCTGTCCCTCGCCGTAGCGCAAGGGCGCGAGGCGCGGATTGATCTCGGGCGCGACCTCCTGCTCGTAGACGGCGACCTCGGCCCCGTCGATCTCGCCGTCGTGGTTCAGGTCCAGCCGGTCGAAGAAGCGGCTGGCGTCCGCCTTGACCTGATCGAGCGTCAGGCGGCCGTCGTGGCTGGTGTTGGCGCGGGCGAACCAGAGCGCGACCGCATAGGGGCCGTCCGCATCGCCCCGGAACGGCTCCCCCGCGAGGCTGAAGAAGATGTTGGGCAGCTCGCGCCCGCGCGGCCCGCGCTCCGGCCGGGCGTCCGGTCCTGCGCAGGCCGCCAGCAGCACCAGCCCCGCGCCCGCTGTCGCCGCCATCACGCCCTGCCGCGCCATGTGCGATCCCTCTTCCGGTCAGAGCGGCAGGCTGACCCGGGCGCAGAGCCCGCGTCCAGCCCGATTTTCCAGCACCGCATCGCCCCCGTGGGCGCGCGCCACCGAGCGGACCACCGCGAGGCCCAGGCCCGCGCCGCCGGTCTCGCGGCTGCGCGAGGGCTCCACGCGATGGAAGGGCTCGAACACGCGCTCGAGCTCGGCTTCGGGCAGGCCGGGGCCCTCGTCCGTGACCTCGATCACCGCGCAGTCGTTCTCGACGAAGACGCGGGCCCGGGCGCGGGTCCCAAACTTAACAGCGTTGTCCAGCAGGTTCATGACCATGCGGCGCAGCGCGAGCGGGTCGCCGGCGATCACGACGGCGCCGCCGGGCTCCACGGCGACGTCGAGGCCCGTCTCGGCCATCTCGTCGGCGACGCTCTCCACCAGCGAGGTCAGCTCCAGCCGCGTGCGCTCGCCCTTATGGGTGGCGTCGCGGACGAAGGCCAGCACCGCGGCGATCATCGCGTCCATCTGATCGATGTCGGCGGCCATCTTGTCGCGCAGGGGCTCAGGCGCGGTCTCGGCGCGGAAGCGAAGGCGCGTCAGCGGCGTGCGCAGGTCGTGCGCCACCGCTCCGATCATGGCGGTGCGGTCCTCCACGTAGCGACGCAGGCGGTCCTGCATCTGGTTGAAGGCGGCGGCTGCGGTTTCGATCTCCAGAGGTCCCTTCAAGGCGAGGGGCGGCGCGTCCGGGTTGCGGCCCAGGCGCTCGGCGGCGTCGGCGAAGGCGCCGATCGGGGCGGCCAGACGGCGCGAGAAGAGGTAGGCGAAGGGCCCGAGCAGCAGGGCGCCTAGGCCGAACCAGAGCAGCATCCGCCGCTGCCACTCGCTGAGGAAGCCGCCGTCGCCGACCCGCAGCACGGCCCACTTGCCGTCCGCGCGCCTCACCGCCGCCTCGAAGGGCGCGACCACGAAGTGGTCCGGGTTCGCCGGCCAATCAAAGGTGCGCTGCGGCCGCGGGGGGCCGGATCGTCCGGGCGGCGCCGCTCCTGGGGGCCGAACTGGCTGCGCATCAGGCGATAGTTGCGATAGGCCGCCAGCTTGCGATCGCCCAGCAGCGTCAGGCGGACGTCCTTGGGGGCGACCGACAGTTGGCTGGACAGGTCGTGTTTGAGGATGGCGAGGATGCGCCCGCCCGGCACGGAGTCGTCGATGCGCAGCGTGTCCTGCAGGCTCGCGCTGATTTTGCGGCCGCCGCGCACGCGGACCGGCGCGCCGGGCGACTTCAGCGCTGCGGCGACCTCCGCCATGCGGAAAAGCTCGGGGCTGGGCGGCGGAACGAACAGCACGATGGCCATAGCCACGGCCTGGGACAGCACCAGGCTGAACAGCGAAAGGCCGAGAATCTGGGCGAAGAGGGTGCCGCGCAGACCGCGCGGGACCGTCGCGGCCGCTTCGCTCAACGGCGCGTGACCTTGGCGGCGAACATATAGCCTTCGTTGCGCAGGGTGCGGATCAGCTCCGCGCCGTCGCCGTCGCCGCCGTCGCTCAGCTTGCGCCGCAGGCGGCTGATCTGGACGTCGATGGCGCGGTCGTAGGCGTCGCTGTCGGGCCCCCGGGCCAGGTCGAGCAACTGGTCGCGACTGAGCACCCGCTGGGGCCGCTCCACGAGCGCGCGCAGAAGCGAGAACTCGCCGCCGGAGAGGTTCACCACCACCCCGTCCGGCGCCTTCAGCTCGCGCCGCACCAGGTCCAGCCGCCAGCCGGCGAACTCGCAATAGGCGCCAAGCTCGCCCTCCGCGGGGCGCGGCTCTCCCCGCCGGCGGAGCACCGCGCGCACCCGGGCCAGCAGCTCGCGCGGGTTGCAAGGCTTGGGCAGGTAGTCGTCCGCCCCGAGCTCCAGGCCCACGATGCGGTCCGTCTCCTCGCCCATGGCGCTGAGCATGATCACGGCCGGGCCGTCGGAGGAGGCCAGGCGGCGACAGATCTGCAGCCCGTCCTCGCCCGGCAGCATGACGTCGAGCACGACCAGGTCCGCAGGGCCGCGGTCCAGCGCGCGAGCGAGGCCGGCGGCGTCGGCCGCCTCGTCGACCTCATAGCCATGCCGGCCCAGGAACTCGGAGACGAGTTCGCGGATGCCGGGATCGTCGTCCACGACCACGATACGGGCGGAGGCCGCCTCGGCAGCTGGGGGTTCGATCATCGCCATCTCGTCGTCCTTGGCGCCCCTGCGTGGCTCAGTGATTGCGTCCTTGAAACAATGAGCCGGGCCGGGATCAGGCGAATTGCAGCGCCGCGTCGCTGACGAACGGGTTTGTCTTCCGCTCAGCGCCGAAGGTCGACATCGGGCCGTGGCCGGGCACGAAGCGCACATCCTCGCCGAGGGGCCAGAGCTTGCCCGTGATGGCCTGGATCAGCTGCGCGTGATTGCCGCGCGGGAAATCGGTGCGCCCGATCGAATTTCGAAACAGCACGTCGCCGACCTGGGCGAAGCGCGCCTGGCGATGGAAGAACACGACGTGGCCCGGCGTGTGTCCGGGGCAGTGGTAGACCTCGAATTCGGTCTCCCCGAGCTGGACGCGGTCGCCGTCCGCCAGCCAGCGATCCGGCGTGAAGCTCCGAGCCTCGGGCATGCCCCAGCGGCCGCCGTCCGCGGTGATCTGGTCGATCCAGAAGGCGTCGTCGCGATGGGGTCCGATCACCTCTGCGCCGGTGGCGCGGCGAAGCGCCTCGGTCCCGCCGGCGTGATCCAGGTGTCCGTGGGTGATCCAGATCTTGTCGACGGCGACGCCGTGGTCCGACGCCGCCTTGAGGATGCGCTCGACCTCGCCGCCGGGGTCGATCACCGCGGCCTTCCGGGTCTTGGCGCACCAGACGATAGTGCAGTTCTGCTGCAGCGGCGTGACCGGCGCGATCACCGCGCGGATAGGGGGCTCGTCAGGCATGGCGCTGATCTGAGGGGATCGGGGCGACAGCGCAAGGCCGCCGCCCCTGAAGGCCAAATCAGGCCGGAGCCTGGCCGTCGCCCTGGCCCTCGAGGTTTACGTCCTCCACCACGCCGCGGCGGACGTTGGAGTTCCAGAACCCAAAGGCGAAGTAGAGCACCAGGCCCAGGATGCTCCAGCCGGTGAACAGGAGCTTGGACTCGTTGTTCAGGCTGATGAACAGCACGATGCAGCCCAGGATCGACAGCGGGGCCACGACCCAGATCAGCGGCGTCTTGAACGGACGACGGCGGCCGGGGTCGGAGACCCGCAGCACCAGAACGCCGACGGAGACCACCGCGAAGGCGAACAGCGTGCCTGCGTTGGAGTAGTCCGCCAGCTGGCTGACGGGCAGGAAGGCCGCCGCCAGCGCCACGATGGCGCCGGTCACCAGGGTGATGACCCAGGGGGTGCGGAACTTGGAGTGGACCGCCGAGAGCCGCCGGGGCAGCAGACCGTCCCGCGCCATCACAAAGAAGATGCGCGTCTGGCCGTACATCATGAGCAGCACGACGGAGGGCAGGGCGATGGCGGCGGCGAAGCCCAGCGCGTCGCCCACCACCGGATAGCCGACTTTCCGCAGGATATAGGCCAGCGCCTCCTTGGAGCAGACGGTAGGCGCGTCATTAACATGACAGGCGGCGCTGTTCTGCAGCGTCGCGCCTTCGGCGAAGACGCCCGCCGCATCCTTCACCGGCTGCGCCCCCCAGGCGCCGATCACGCCGCTGGCGACCAGCAAGTAGAAGACAGTGCAGATGGCCAGCGAGCCGATCAGGCCGATGGGCACGTTCCGCTGCGGGTTCTTGGTCTCCTCCGCGGCGGTGGAGACGGCGTCAAATCCGACGTAGGCGAAGAAGATGGAGGCGGCCGCGCCCAACACCCCCGTTCCCGAGCCGTCCAGTGGGTTGCCCCAGCCCCGGGGCGCGAAGGGATGGAACCGGTCGAGATGCCCGAACACCATCGGGAGGGTGAGCACGACAAAGGCGGTGAGGGCCGTCACCTTGACCGCCACCAGCACGGCGTTGACCGTCGCGCTTTCCCTGGTGCCGACGATCAGCAGCAAGGTCACCAGGGCGGTGATGATCACCGCGATCAGGTTAAAGACGCCGCCCGCCTCGCCGCCGGACAGAAAGCTCCAATGCACCGGAGGCCCGACGGTCAGGGCGTGGGGTATGTGCAGGCCCCAGTGATCGAAAAGGCCGGTGATGAAGCCGGACCATCCCACCGCCACGGCGCTGGCGCCGAGCGCGTACTCCAGGATCAGCGCCCAGCCGACCAGCCAGGCGACCAGCTCGCCCAGGACCGCATAGGAATAGGTGTAGGCCGAGCCCGCAACTGGGACCATGGAGGCCAGCTCGGCGTAGCAGAGGGCGGCCACCGCGCAGACCGCGCCCGCGATGATGAAGGAGACCATCATGCCCGGGCCCGCCTTCTGGGCGGCGGCGGCCGTGAGCACGAAAATACCGGTGCCGATGACGGCTCCGATGCCCAGAAGGGTGAGCTGCACCGCGCCCAGGGAGCGCTTCAGGGCCTTCTTCTCGGTGGTGGCGATGATCTGGTCGAGCGGCTTAACGCGCCACATGGATCCCCCTTTGCGCCGCGCCCGTGGGCGCGGTCCGATTGTTGTGGGGGCAGATGACCCGTTGCCGTTCAGCGGGTCAAGCTCCCGGCGCGGGCGGCAGCTGGCGCGACCCGGCCGGGGCGTCGTCGTGACGCTACTTGCCGAGGCCGGCGAGGTCGGCGTCGAGCTTCTTCAGCATGTCGTCGGTGATCGCGCCGCCCGACATCGGGGCGACCTGCTTCAGGCTCATGGACTTGAACTGATCGTACATCGGGTGCTTAGACGGGTCGCCGCCCATGTCCTTCATCACGATCTCGCGGGCCTTGTCGTTGGCCATCAGCTGCTCGATGGGCGTGTCGGACGACAAGGGCGCAGGCGTCGTCGCCGCGGGCTTGGCCGGGGTGGCCGGGGTGGCCGGGGTCTGGGCGAAGGCCGTGGAGCTCAGCGCCAGGGCGCCGGCCGCGGCCAGGATCAGGGTCTTGGTCATAGGTTCCTCCCAACTTGGGCGGCCGGACTAGATCGCAGCATTGCGACCTCCGCAAGACGGCGCATCGGCGCGACGCGGGCGTCAGAGCTGCACGTGCAGCCGGCCGCTGAAGACCACGACCGGCCCGCGGTCACGGTTATAGGCTGGATTTTGGATCAGCTGGGCGTCGAAGGTGAACGTCACGGGCTTGATCACGCGCAGGCTGTAGAAGCTCTCCACGATCTTTTCCGCGCCGTAGCTCTGGCGGCCGTCCCCGACCAGGATGCCGAGCCCGCCGGCGGCGAAATAGCGGTGATGCTCCGGCGAGATGGCGTTGAGCACGGCCGCCAGGGCCGCCGTGTCGTCCGGCCGGCCCCAGCGCGCGCCTTGCATGGACACGCCCGCCTGCACGGTGCGGTCGATGTCGGCGTACTCATAGCTCTCGTGCGCGCCGTCGGCCCAGCCGGCGCGGGCGAAGACGCCGAGGTCCTTGGAGAGCGCCTGCTCCCAGTTGACGCTGACCCCGCCCTTGTCGCTCCAGCGCCGGACCAGCGCCGTGTCCGGCCGCCCGCCGGTCCGCGCCGCGAGGGCGAGCGCCTCGTCGTAGCGGCCAAAGCGCGCATGGCCCAGGAACCCCGTCACCCGCACCGCGCCCTCCTGGCCCCGCCACTTGTAGCGGCGCTCGACCTCGGCCTGCCACTGCCGCTCGCTGAAGTCGCGGTTCAGCGTCTTGCTGTTGGGCACGTCCGACATGTCGAACAGCCCCGCGCGCCAGGTCCAGTCTTCGCGATAGAGCTCGACCGCCGCACCATAGGTATAGCCCCAGGCGTCGGCGGCGTAGTCGAACGTGCCGGCATCAATCAGCGACCAGTTCAGGAAGTCGTGGCGGGGATCGTGGGCATATTTGTTGGTGTCGAAGACATCGGTCGCGTTGAACTTGCCTATCGTCAGCACGACCCGGTCCGCGGCCTGCTTGCCGGAGAACTGGTTGATGTCGGGATCCACGTCGGTGCGCTCGCCGCCGAGGTCCCAGGTCTGGCGCAGGAAGAGACGCTGCGGCCGCGTATAGGGATGGCGCTTGCCGACCTTGGCGCCGTCGCCGTTCACATAGCCCGCGACCCCCAAAGTGTTCGATGGCGCGATGCCCTGATCCATCTCCAGGTCGAGCCAGAGCTCGCCGCCGCGCCACGGCCGAACGCCGGCGAAGATCGTCACGTCGGTGGTCTCGTTCACGTGATTGGCGCGGTCCAGGCTCTGCGGCCCCTGGTACTTGGAACGGAAGGCGGGGTGATACTGCCAGATGTTGGTCAGCTGCCCATGCAGGGCGAAGCGGCTGAACTCGCCGGTCCAGCCCTTCTGGTCCTGGGCCGGGCCTTGCTGGCGCTCCTGCGGCGTAGCTTGCGCGAGGGCGCAGGCCGTCGGGCCGAGCAGGAAGCCTATGCTCGCCATCGCCGCGGCCCAGACCCGCATGAGCTCCCCCCGCCTGACGCCCTCGCTTACCCGCGCTCTGCGACAGGTATCAAACCCGGCCTTAGCGCGCCCGGTCTGCCGGATCGACTCTCATGTCGGGCGTCCGGGCTCGGGCGCCTAGCGCGCGGCCACGCCTTGAGACTATCTGAGCGGCCATGAGCACTACGACCGCGCCCGCCCCCTATCGCATCCAAGGCCGCACCGGCGAGTGGGAGGTGGTCATCGGCCTGGAGGTCCACGCCCAGGTCGCGAGCCAGGCCAAGCTGTTCTCCGGCGCCTCGACGGCCTTCGGGGCTGGCCCGAACGAACACGTCAGCCTCGTGGACGCCGCCTTTCCCGGCATGCTGCCGGTCATCAACCGCTTCTGCGTGGAGCAGGCCGTGCGCACGGGCCTGGGCCTGCGCGCGCGGATCAACCTGAAGTCCCGCTTCGACCGGAAGAACTATTTCTACCCCGACCTGCCCGCCGGCTATCAGATCAGCCAGTACAAGGACCCCGTGGTGGGCGAGGGCGAGCTCGAGGTCACGCGCGACGACGGGTCGACGTTCAAGGTTGGGATCGAGCGGCTGCACCTGGAGCAGGACGCGGGCAAGTCGCTGCACGACCAGGACCCGAACTGGACCTACGTCGACCTGAACCGAGCGGGGGTGGCGCTGATGGAGATCGTCTCGCGCCCGGACCTGCGCTCGCCCGAGGAGGCCGCCGCCTATGTGAAGACGCTGCGCCAGCTCGTCCGCTACCTCGGCACCTGCGACGGCGACATGGAGAAGGGCAATCTGCGCGCCGACGTGAACGTCTCGGTGCGCAAGCCCGGCGGCCCGCTCGGCGCCCGCTGCGAGATCAAGAACGTGAACTCGATGCGCTTCATCCAGCAGGCCATCGCTTACGAAGCGCGCCGCCAGGTGGAGATCCTGGAGGACGGCGGCTCCATCGACCAGGAGACGCGGCTCTACGATCCCATCCGGGGCGAGACCCGCTCCATGCGGTCCAAGGAAGAGGCGCACGACTATCGCTACTTCCCAGACCCCGACCTGCTGCCGCTCGAGCTCGACCCTGACTGGGTCAGGGCGATCGAGGCGACCCTGCCGGAGCTGCCCGACGCCAAGCGTTCGCGCCTCATGCGCCAGTACGGCCTCTCCGCCTATGACGCGACGGTGCTGGTGTCCGATCCCGAGCGCGCCGCCTTCTTCGAGACAGCGGCCAAGGGGCGCGATCCGAAGCTGGTGGTGAACTGGGTGTCCAACGATCTGGTGGGCCGGCTCTCCGGCGAAGGCAAGGACATCGCCGACAGCCCGATCCCGCCCGAGCACATCGGCGAGCTGGTGCAGCTGATCGAGGAGGGGGTGATCTCGTCCAAGATCGCCAAGACCGTTTTCGACCGCATGTGGGCCGGCGAGGGCGCCCCTCGCGCCATCGTCGACAGGCACGGCTTGGTGCAGGTCACCGACACCGGCCTGATCGAGGCCGCCGTCGAGCGGCTGATCGCCGCCCATCCGGACAAGGCCGAGGCGGTCAAGGCCAAGCCGCAGGCGATCGGCTGGTTCGTCGGCCAGGTCATGAAGGAGACCGGCGGCAAGGCGAACCCCGCCGCCGTCAACGACATCCTGAAGGCGAAGCTCGGAGTCTAATCCAAGGCGACGCCCGATCCGGCGCTCCGCTCAGCGGCGGCGGCCGCGATAGGCCGGCGGGGCCGCCTCGTAGGCGCCGGGCACGCTGTCCAGGATCAGGCCGCTGGAGTCCTGCATCAGATAGATGTCCCGCCCGACGCCGATCCAGTTGTAGCCGGGCGGAGGCGGGCGCAGGCGATAGCGGCCGTAGTCGGGCACCACATAGCTGCGGTAGTCGGGCGGCAGCACCTGGCCGCGGCGCCAGCCCCGCCCCGGCGGCGGCCCTCGGACCCCCGGCGGCGGTTCGGCCCGATAGGCCGGCGGCGCGACCCCATAGCCGGGCTGGGCGAAGCCGCCCCAGCCGCGACGCTCGCCGCGCTCGTCTGCGCCCCAGCCGCGACGGCCTTCGCCGCCCCAGCCGCCACGCTCGCGCTCGCCGTGATCATGGTCGTGGTCGCGGGCCAGGCCCGCCTCGCTGCTCGCGCCCAAAAGGACGGTCGCGAGCAGGGCCGCCTTCAGCAGCCGCGTCATCGTCAACCTCCTCCATCCGGCTTGCAGACTACGCCGCCGCCCCTGAACCGCGCTTGAACGGACGGCCCAGGGACAGCGCCGCAACGCCAGCCCGAAGCGTTCAGGTTCCGCGCCAGCTCACCAGTAGAAGACGTCCGGGATCACCTCGATGATCTCGCCGCTGTACTGGTCCACCAGCAGGATGTCCGCACCAACCCGGATGTAGATCAGGCCCGGGGGCGGCGGCTCCAGCCCGAACGCCCAGACGTCGGAGATGAAGTACTCCGGACTGAGGAAGATCGGCAGCAGCCGCTCGTGCACGCGCCAGCGGTGGCCGTAGTAGCCGTAGCCCTGAGGCCAGCGGTAGGGCTCGACCCGGAAGCGGTAGAGGGTGCGGCCGCCCCAGCTGTAGGGCCGCCCGCGCTCTCCGCGCCAATAGCCCGGCCGCCGGTCGCCGTCGCGGTCCCAGCCGCGATGGTCGTCGCCGCGCCGATCCCAGCCGCGATGGTCCTCGCCGCGATGATCCCAGTCGCGATGCTCCGCGTCGCGCACGCCCGGCGGATAGGTCGCGCCCGGCGAGACGAAGCCGCGCCCTTGCCAGTTGCCCGGCTGGCCGGGTTGATAGCCGCGCCCCTGCCAGCGGTCCTGGCCGCCTTGGCCGCCGGTGTAGCCGCGCCAGGCGCCGTTTACGGCGGACGGCTGGGTCGGCTGCCCGGGCGGCGGCGGCTGCGGCGGAACGGTTTGGGGCTGGCCGGGCCGATAGGCGTGGCCCGCCCACGGGCCGCCCCATTGGCCGACCCACGGGCTGGGCTGGCCGGGTCGATAGCCGCCGTGCGGCGGGGGCGGCTGGATGTGCGGGACGTAGCCGCCCGTCTGCGGCGGAAGCGGAGCGGGCGAGCTGGGCGCGGGCGGGGCGGGCGTGGCCTGACCTTGCGAGCCGCCGGTCCAGCCCCCGCGGTGCTCGTGCTCCTGGGCGAAGGCGGAGGCGGGGGCCAGCACAGCCAGGGCGGCGCCGGCGATAAGAAGCTGCTTCATGGATCCTCCCGTCGCGCCCCGGGCCCCCATGGCCATCGGCGCCGGATGCGACCCCCGCTATGGCTCCGGCGGGCTGAACCGCGGCTGAACAGCGTTAAGCAGAACTGAACGGCCCACAAGCCTTGCGCTCTTGCCTTGCGGGCGCTGCGGGAGAAGGGTGCGGCCGCCTTAGCCGACGCGGAGCGCCCTCCCATGCCCCAGCCCATCAAACTTCACTACTGGCCGACGCCGAACGGCTGGAAGGTGTCTATAGCCCTCGAAGAGATGGGCCTGCCCTATGAGCTGAAGGCCGTGAACATCGGCGCAGGCGAGCAGTTCCGGCCCGAGTTCCTGGCCATCAGCCCGAACAATCGCATGCCCGCCATCGTGGACCCGGAGGGCCCCGACGGCCAGCCGATCTCGGTGTTCGAGTCCGGCGCCATCCTGCAGTACCTCGGGCGCAAGACCGGCAGGTTCTACGGACGCGACGAGCGCCAGCGGGTGGCGGTGGAAGAGTGGCTGTTCTGGCAGGTGGGCGGGCTCGGTCCCATGGCCGGCCAGACGCATCACTTCCGCCAGTACGCCCCGAGCATGCTCGCCGACCAGCGCCAGATCGCCTATGGCGCGATCCGCTACACCAACGAGACTCACCGCCTCTATGGCGTGCTGAACGAGCGCCTGCAGGGACGGGACTTCATCGCCGACGACTATTCCATCGCGGACATGGCGTGCTGGGGCTGGGTCGTGCCGTGGCGCAACCAGGGCATCGACCTGGACGAGTTCCCGCACCTGAAGGCCTGGTTCGAGCGGGTCGGCGCGCGCGAGGCCGTGCAGCGCGGGTTCAAGCTCGGGGCGGAGCTCCGCAGCCAGGGCCTGCACTCCAACTCCGCCGACGCGGAGAAGGCTCGCGCCGTCCTGTTCGGTCAGCGCGCCCGGACTTAAGCTTTCGTTTGCAGGTGTAGACGGGGCGTGAACGCTGAAATCTCCAGTAATCGCCAGTTTACTTTGACTTACGAAAGATAATTATCGCCGCTTAACCTTGGTTCAACCTTGCGCATGCTTCTCTCCCGGCGTGGAGATTGCAGCAGGGCCGTCGAACGCGGCGCCTGAGCCAAGGATGAACGACGATGATGGAAGCGGTGAACGAGAACGAGGCGCGCCTGCCCCTGCCGACCCCGGACTCCAGCGGGGACGATCTGCTCCGCATGGGCCTGCTCTATTCGACCGGCCAGGGCGGCGCGCCTCTCGACTACGTGTCGGCCCACATGCTGTTCAACCTCGCCGCCATGCGCGGCAGCGAGGAGGCCAAGCGCTATCGCCGCGAGCTGTCCGCTGAGATGGACCGCGACACCGTGGCCGAAGCCCAGCGCGCCGCCCGCGAGTGGCTGGCCCGCGCCTAAGCCTGCAGCTGCACCTGCACCGTCCGGGTCTCAGCGCGTGTTGGCGTAGGTCGATCCGTTGATGGCGTAGCTGAACTGGATCGGCAGCAGCTGGCGCAGGTGCTGGTCCACGAAGAGGTCCAGGTCGGCGATGCCGCTCCGGGGCGCATAGAGGATGTCGAAGCGCCGCAAGGCGACCGCGTCCGCCCGCCCGCTCGCCAGCGCCGCCGGGCTGAGGTCGATGACGCGCCGCATGGGCCGGCCGCCGGTTCCGCGCCGGATCAGCACGATGCGCCGTGACTCCGCGGTGGTGCGCAGCCCCCCCGCCATGATCACCGCCTGCAGCGCGTCGATGTCGCCGGGCATGTCGTAGACGCCGGCCTTTTCGACCTCGCCGCCCACGAACACGCGGAGCGGCTGCGCCTGCTTGACCGCGACCTCGACCACCGGACGGAGCAGCTGGCCAGCGTAGGCCTGCGACAGAACGCCCTGCAGCTGCAGCACGGAGAGGTCGGCCGCCATCACGGGCGCGATCAGGGGCAGGGAGATGCGTCCGTCCGGCTGCACCGTGGCGCTGCGGTTCAGCTCAGGCGCCGAGGGGATCGACACGTCGATGACGTCCCCGGGATACAGGCGGTAGGCGGGCTCGTCGTCCCGCCAGGTCGCGAAGCCGATGGACTGGAAGCGCGGCGTCCGCTCCTCGCGCTCCAGCCGCGCATAGGGCCCCGGCGCGCCGGCGCAGCCCACGAGGCTGAGCGCGATCAGCCCCGCCGCCGCCTTGCTTTCGACCCTGGTCCGCATGGGCCGCAGCATCGTGGTTAACGGGGTAACGATGGGTTAACGGCCGCGCGGCATGGTCAGCTTCGGTTAGAGTTTCAGGAGCGCAGCCGGTCGGTCATGGCGGAGGTCTGGACGATGCCGGCGACGCGCCCCCGTCCGACCCGCCGCCGCCGGGCGCTGGAGCTCTACGAGCCGCGCGAGCTCGTCGTCCTGATCCTGCGCCAGACGCCGCTCATGCTAATCACCTTCCTGGTCGTTGCGGGGCTGGGCGTGGCCTTCGCCTTCACGCTGCAGAAGAGCTGGCAGGCGCACTCCAGCCTGATCGTGCGGCTGGGGCAGGAGTATGTCTACGAACCCCGGGTGGGGGACGCGGCGCGGGGCTCGATCCCCGAGCCGGATCAGGTGGTGCAGTCCGAAAGTGAGATCCTGTCGTCGGCGGCGCTGAAGCAGCGCGTGATCCGGCGGCTCGGCCTGGCGCGCATCGACCCCGCCCTGGGGCGCCGCTACGCCGCGGCCACGCCTGCGGGGCGGGAGCTGGCGGAGGGTGCGGCCGTGCGCGAGATGGAGCGGTCGCTGAAGATCAGCACGGCGCCGGGGACCTCGGTGGTGCGCCTCGACTACACCGCTGCCGACCCCGAGACCGCGGCCCTGGTGCTCAATGCGCTGGTGGACGAGTACCTCGTATATCGCCACCGGGTGCTGTCGGCGCGCGACGTCCGCGCCCTGTCGGATCAGCGGCAGGTGTTCCAGCAGCGGCTGGACGCGGCGGACGCGGCCTACACGCGCTTCCTGGCCGACAACGGCGTTGCCGACTTCGACAGCGAAAAGGCCTCGCTGGCTCAGCTCTACGGTCAACTGCTCGCGGATCGCGCCAACGTGGAGGTGCAGCTCAGTGAAGCGCAGGGGCGGCTCGCCGCGACGGAGCAGTCGCTGGCAAGCGCGCCGCCGGAGGTCGGGCTCTACCGCGACCTCGACCACACCGCGTCCGACAAGCTGATGCAGCTCCGCGTCGAGCGCCAGGACCTGCTCTCGCGCTACCAGCCCACGGCTCAGCCCGTCCGCGACATCGACGCCAAGATCGCCGCCGTCCAGGCGGAGGCCGCGCGGGCCCAGGGCGCGACGGCGGCGCAGCGGGTCGGCGCCAACCCCGTCTACGAGACCCTGCTGACTGAAAAGCACCAGACCTCGGCCCAGGCCGCGTCGCTGCGCAGCCGCCGCGAGGCCATCGCGGCCCAGCTTGCCCAGATCGCCTCGCGCCGCCAAAAGCTCGCCGAGCTCGAGCCGCGCTACCAGGACCTGATGCGCCAGCGCGAGGTGCTGGCCGCCAACGTCAAGGCCCTGGACGCCCGCCAGCAGGAGAGCGAGGCGGCCCAGGCGCTCGCACAGAAGTCCGACGACAATGTCCGGGTGGTGGAGCGCGCGACGCCGTCGACCCAGGCCAAGAGCCTGCGCGGGCCGGTCGCCGTCCTTTCCGTGCTCTTCGCCGCCTTCTCCGCCCTCTGCATGGGGGCGGTCGCGGCCTTGCTGCGGGGCGGCTATCCGAGCGCGCGGGCGGTGCAGCAGGCCCTCGACCTGCCGGTGCTGGGCGCCGCCCCGCCCAAGCCTGCGCGCGCGTGAGCCGCGCGGCCAAGCGGGCCGCCATGCCCTATGCTCCAGGCGACGTGGCGGACGATTCGACCCTCGTGGACCTCAGCGCCGAGATGGCGGCGCTGGCCGACCGGCTGCTCCGGGCGGGGACGGAGCATGGGCGGGTGATCCAGTTCGTCGCCGCCAGTGCGGGCGAGGGGACCTCGACGGTCGCCCGCGAGTTCGCCAGGGCTTTGGCGGCGCGGGCGGTCAAGGGCGTCTGGCTGGTGGAGCTCGACGTCCTGGCGGGGGCGCAGGCGGCGGCGCTGGCCGCGGCGCCGGCGCGCTTTGGCCCGCTCGGCCCGCCGGTCCGCGCCACGCCGGACGGCTCGATCTTTTTCGCCGTCCGCCCGCCGACCCGGAACAGCCGCGGCGAGCTCTGGGCGGACGCGAGCTATCTGGAGGCGCGCCAGGTCGGGCGCGGGCGGCTCTGGGTCACACGCTTCCGGCGCGAGGCGCTGACCGCGGGCCAGAGGGTGGAGCTGCTGCGGGGCTCGCCGTACTGGGACGCCCTGAGAGGGGCGGCGGACGCGGTAGTGGTCGACGCGCCCTCGGCCGAGGTCTCCAGCGCGGCGGCGGCGCTGGCCCCGGACATGGACTCCACGGTGCTGGTCGTGAACGCCGAGGGCCCAAGGCGGGAGGCGGTCGCCAGGCTCCGGGACGACCTCTCAGAGGCGGGCGGGCGCTGCTCGGGCGTGTTCCTGAACCGCATGCGGCCTGAGCCCGCCCTCGTCCGGCGCCTGTTCGGCTGAGCCCGCCCCCGGCGCGCCGTAGAAGCGCAGCGGCACGAACCAGATCAGCTTGCCAAAGCCCCGCGCGGCGCGGTCCAGCCGGTCGAGCCAGGTCTTGCGGCCGAGCAGGCCCTCGGCCAGCGCCAGGAGGGCGAAGCCCAGAGCCTGGCCGGTCCCGATCCCCATCCAGGCCGCGACGCCGGGCAGGTTGCGCCTGCGCCAGCAGGCCTGGCAGGGACTCTGGCCATAGCCGGCCGCTCGGGCCAGGGCATAGCGCAGGGTGGCGCGGGCCGGGGGCGCGTCCTCGAAAGCCAGCGCATCCGCCGCCCAGGCGAAGCGTGCGCCGCGGGCCTTGAGCGCGGCGAAGAGGCGGTCGTCCTCGCCCCCGGTGCGGTCAGCCGAGACGTCGAAGGGCGCATCGCCGGCGAGCGCCGTGGCGCGGGTCATCAGGCTCGCCCCGCAGCCATAGGTGCGGTCCGTCACGCCCGAGGCCGCCGGACCGGTGCGGGAGAAGAACCGCTCGAGGTAGGCGCGCTTCCAGGCGGGGGCGGCGGGGGCGCGGCCCTGCACCGGCCCGAAGGTCACGTCCGCGCCGGTCTGCACATGCACGGCGTGAAGGCGCCTGAGCCAGTCGGGGGCTGCGACCTCGTCGTCGTCGAGGAAGGCGACAAGCGGCGCGCTGACCGCCTTCAGCCCCGCGTTACGCGCGGTCGCCACGCCGGGCGTGGGCGCATGCACGTAGCGAAGCGGGACGGGGGAGAGGGGGCGCAGGCGGTCGGCGAGCCCGCGGGCCGAGGCCTCCGGGGCATTGTCCACAACGATGATCTCGCCCAGCAAGCCGCTCACGCCGGCCTGGGCGAAGACGGAGCGCAGCGCGGCCTCGAGCGGCCCGGGGCGGCGAAAGGTCGGGATCAGGACGGCGATCATGGCGAGCCGGCTCCGAGTTGCCGAGGGTGCACACGTCGCGCGCCCTCGGCCACGGTCACCACATCGAGCCCCGCCGCCAGCGCCTGCGCCGCCAGCCGGTCCAGCCCGTCGGCCGTGCAGCCCCAAGGCGTAACGCGATCCAGCACGCTGTGGCTGTAGAGGATGAGCCAGCGATTCGTCGCCGCCGCCCGGGCGATCCAGTCGGAGGCCCTGGCCACGCCAGCCTCGCCTTCGATGCCGATGGCCGGCGCCTGGTTCAGGTCCGTCCCGCGCGCGACCAGGCCAGGGTGCAGGGCCCGGCAGAGGGCGAAGCGGGGCGCGACGATCCGCTTGGCTGCGGCGCTCACGTCGCCGAAGGGGAAGGCGAAGGTCTCAGGCGCGCCCACGCCCCACCCCTCCAACGCTTCGGCGTTCCGGGCCAGATCGGCCTCTACGGGGGCGCGCTCGGCCGTCGCGAGGTTCAGATGCGCGTGGGTGTGGCAGCCGATCTCGTGCCCCGCCCTGGCCAGGGTCGTGATCGCCTCCCGGTCTGCGTAGGGCTCCACGGGCCCCGGCCGCCCCGCCAGCCCGGCGCAGACGTAGAAGGTCCCCCGCAGCCCGCGCGCCTCCAGCACGCGTGCGCCGGCCTGCGCCGCGCTGGCCGGGATGTCGTCGAAGCTGAAGCTGACCATGCCGCGCGGGGGCGCGTGCGCGGCGGGCCGGCGGGCCCCGATCCGAGCCAGCCGCCGGCGCAGCCGCCCCTGCAGGCTCATGTCGGCGGTGGGCGCAGGCGCGGTCACACCACCTCCGCATAGAGGGCGGCGCGATAGGCCTTCAGCGCCGCGATGCGCGCGATCATGGGCGCAAGCGGGCTCAGCGCCAGGCGCTTCAGCCACGGCCGCCAGAGCCTCAGCGCGGGCAGCCGCTTCAGCCCCCGCGCGAGCCGGTAGCTCGGGTAGCTCTCCACCACCGCGCGGCTCTTGGCGACCACGCGGGCGAAGTTGGCGGCGGACTGCTCGTACTTGGCGGCCAGGGCGTCGGGGGTGTCGAGGCCGAGATGTGTCGCGGAGTTGTCGATATGGCGCACGCCGAAGCGGCGCGCCACCCGCAGGCCCCACTCCACGTCCTCCCAGCCCCAGCCCGCGAAGCTCTCGTCGAAGGCCTCGCCCTCGAACACGTCGCGCCGGACCAGCAGGTTGGAGGTGAAGACGTACTTCTCCGGCGTGCGGCGGCGGACGGCGGCCGGGGCGCATTCGCCGCGAAGCTGGAGCGCCCGGTGCAGGCGGGTCGCGGGCTCCACCGGGGCCTGGGCCATGGAGAAGCCGCCGAAGGCGAGCGGCGGGTCCTGCGTCGTGACCAGCTCCAGCCAGCGGCGGAGGAAGTCCGGGGCGTCCGGCGCCATGTCGCAGTCGAGGAACAGCAGGTGGCGCGCCCGGGCGGCGGCGGCCAGGCGGTTGCGGCCCTTCGCCCGGCCCTCGTTGGCCGCCAGGCGCAGGCCCAGCGCTGCAAAGGGCAGGGCCGCAAGGCGCGCATCGACGGCATCGGCCAGGGCGGCGTCGCCCCCGCCGTCGTCCAGCAGGACAAGCTCGACCTCGCCGGCGGGCAGTCGCGCCGCCTCCGCCGCCAGCCGGTCCAGAAGCGGCGAGGGGTCGTAGCGGAAGTAGGGCACGAGCACGGAGAGGCGCGGCGCGCCTTCCGCCCAGGCGGCGTTCGGCGAAGCGGAGAGGCCGCTCATGCGGCCGCCTCGGCCGCTGGGGGCGCGAGCCGGGCTGAGATTAGGCCGCGCAGGCCGCCGCCGTCCAGCGCCAGCAGGGCCGCGCCATAGGCGAGCGCGCCGGCCGACGTCTTGCACGCCAGCTCCAGCCAGCTCCCCAGCGGCGGCAGGGCGCTGACCACCGCGGCCATCACCGCCGTCGCCGTCGCCGCCTTGGCCAGGTCGCGCCAGGGAAGCGGGAGCGCCAGACAGCCGCGGCCGAGGCCGATCGAAGCGGCCAGGCCAAGTCCACAGCTCGCCGCCGTGGCCCAGACCGCGCCCGCAAGGCCGAATCGCGGGATCAGCACCAGGGTGAGCGCCAGGTTCGCCGCGGCCGGCACGCTCATCGCCGCAAGGAGGCGCGGCGTTCGCCGGGCGACCGTGAAGGCGGTGTGGAAATAGTAGGTGGTGAAGCCTGAAAGCAGGGCGGAAAGGGCGATCCAGGGGGTCACGCTCGCCGCGCGGTCGCGCAGCGCCGGTCCGACCAGAGCATGCGCGAGCGGATGCGCCACCAGAGCCACGCCGGCGCAGGCGGGTAGGGCGAGGTAGGCCATCAGCGCCGCCGCCTGCCGGCCCGCGGCCTTGACGGCCTCAGCCCCGCCGGCCTCGAAGGCGCGCACCAGGCCCGGTCCGCTCGCCATGCCGAGCCAGATGAAGAGCACGTCCAGGGTGCGGCTGGAGAGGCTGTAGCCCGCATGATAGGCGCCCACCGCGGCGGGATCCAGGAAAGCGGCGATGACGAAGCGGTCGGTGACGGCCAGGGCCAGGCTCAGGATCAGGCTGAGCGCGACGGGCAGGCCGTAGGCGGCGTAGGCCCTGGCCCGAACGGGGTCCAAGCGGCCGCCTCGCCCGCGCCTGAGCTCGCCGGGGGTCGCGAGGGCGATCAGCGCCAGGCTCGCCAGTCCTGCGCCGGCCAGCGGAGACGCCGCGCCCCAGCCCGCCGCGGCCAGGCCGCAGCCCAGCAGGAACCCGCCGCCGGTCTGCAGCACGTCGGCCAGGACGTAGCCGCGCACTTCGCCGGCCGCGCGGCGGCGTTCCTGCGCCAGCTTCAACAGGCTCCGCGCGACGACGCCCGCCAGGCCCGCCGCCGCGGCCAGCTTCAGGGGCGGCGAGGCGGGCAGCGCCCAGAGCAGCAGCCCCGCCGCGACGGGCACGGCGACCGCGATGACGCCGAAGATGCGGTAGACGGTGGCGATCAGGGCGGCCTGCGCCTCGCCCTCCGGCTCCGCCGGCCAGAAGCGCGCCATCGCCGCCTCCAGCCAGGTGAAGCCCAGGGTGTGGACGAGGCTCGTGACCGAGAACGCCAGGGCGTAGAGGCCGAAGTCCGCCGGCGAGAGCAGCCGCGTGAACACCATCAGCCCGCCGAAGCCGGCCAGCGCCTGCACCAGATTGGCCGGCAAATAGCCCAGGACGGTGCGCCAGCTCATGTCAGCGCACGACCTCGTCGTCCCTCAGCAGGCGCGGCAGGGTCATGATCAGGATGTAGAAGTCGAGCGCCAGGCTCTGACGCTCGATGTACTCGATGTCGAGGGCGACCCGGCGCTGGATGGCCTCCGCCGTCTCGACCGGCCCGCGCGAGCCGTTGATCTGGGCCCAGCCGGTGATCCCGGGCTTGATCCGGTGCCGCCAGGCGTACTCGGCGACCAGCCGCTCCGCGTCCTCGCCGCCGGCCTTCATGCCGATGGCGTGCGGGCGGGGGCCGACCAGCGACATCTCGCCGGTCAGGACGTTGAAGAACTGGGGCAGCTCGTCCAGGCTCGTGCGGCGCAGGAAGCGGCCCACGCGGGTGACGCGGTCGTCGTCGGCCTGCACCTGGCGCGAGGCGGTGGCGTCGGCGCGCTCATGGCGCATAGAGCGGAACTTCAGCACCCGGATCGGCTCGTTGTTGAAGCCGTAGCGCACCTGGCGGAACAGGATCGGGCCGGGGCTGTCCAGGCGCACGGCCGCCGCTATGACCAGCAGCGCGGGGGCCAGGAGGACCAGCGCCGCAGCAGCGACCGCGACGTCCACAATGCGCTTCAGGAGGGCCCGCCGCTCGTCCAGCCCGGCGCCGACCTGGGCCAGGGGCGCGTCGAGCAGGCGGCGAAGCGTGGCCCTGCGACCCGCGGCCCCCTCGGCCTCGAGCAGCAGCGAGACGGGATTGGGCAGGGCCGACAGCCGCGCCAGGATCTCGCGACAGCGCGCCTGGCCGGCGGCCGGCGCCGTCACGACGATCCGGTCCACAGCCGGAAGCATGGGGTGGCTGGCCAGGGCGCTCAGCGTCCCCAGCACGGGCACGCCGGCGAGCGTCTTGGGCGCGCGGGCGCCGCGGTCGTCGAACACCCCCAGCACGGCGACGTCGCCGGTTTCGCGGGCCACTTCGATGAGGCGCTCGGCCTCGGGGGTTGCGCCGACCACCACAACGTTGGGCGTCAGCCGCCCCTGCGCCCGCCAGCGCCGCACGATCAGCCACGAGACCAGGTGGATCAGCAACAAGCCGGCGGCGGCGAGCCCCGTCCAGAGCGGCAGTCCGCGAGGCTGGTCGGGGTGGGTGTAGAGCGCTGCCGTCCAGGCCGCCGCCGCGCCGCTGAGCGCGGCGACCGAGGTGCGCGCCAGGCGCGTCGTCAGGCCTTCGCGGGGCGCGAAGCGATAGGCGCCGAGGGCTGCGAGCGCTCCCGCCGCCGCGGCGGCCCCGGCGACCAGCGGCAGGGCGTCGCGCAGGGGGGCGGCGAGGGCCGAGGCGCCTCCGGCCTTCAGGGTCGCGATCGTGGCGGCGGCGAGCCAGGCGAGGTCCACCGCCCGGAAGCCGAGCTTCAGCCCAAGGCCCCCGATGCGTCGCCGCGCGGCCGTCAGCCGGCCGGGGCGGAAGGGCCCGCGGCGGTCCTGCAAGACCACGGGCGCGGGGTCGGACGCGACAAGGCTCATGGCGGGGCTTTGCCACAGCCCCTCTTTTAGCGGCGTTAACGCGGCGGCGCGGCGCCGTTCGCGCTTGATCCCCCTGGGCCGAAGCGGCTATGCGCGGTCTCTAGCGAGGTGACGTGGCCGAGAGGCTGAAGGCAACGGTTTGCTAAATCGTCATACCCCTCAAAGGGTATCGTGGGTTCGAATCCCACCGTCACCGCCACTTCGTTAGCGCCCGGGCCTGAGCGATCCTAAGGTTGCGGGCTCAATCGCCGAAATCGCGGAACGCCGGAGCTTCAGGTCGAGCGCGCACTTCTCGCGCCGGTTCAGGGACGCGTTCGGACCGCGCGGGGGCGCTCTCCTCAGCGGCACGAGACGGAGGTGGGCCGTCCCGCGAGTTTGGACCGTCGGCTTGGAATCACGCTGGGCAAGCCCCGCGTCCCCGGCGAGCTGTGGGGGCTCGTCGGGGCTCCTGCGGCGTCACGGTGGGAGAACAGACGGGCGCCGGGCGAGTCGTCGAACTCGCCCCTTTTTCTACCGGAACGGAGGACGCGGTCCAGCGGAGCGGCAGGCCGCGCCGTGATGGCCGCTGTTCTGCGAAGGCGGCCGTTCGCCTCCGTCCTGCCCCCTCTCAGCGGGGCGGGGCGGGAGTCGACTTGGCCGTCGTGCGGCTGCGCTTGTAGTTGTTGACGCCAATACCGTTGATCGAATTGGCCGGGTGCGGCTCGGTCACGCCCGTCTCGCCTTCGCTGACCGGTCCGGCCGTGGCCAGGCAGGACAGCAGGTATTGGCGGCGGGCCTGGCCTGAAAGCTTTTTGCGGGCCGCCTCGGCGTTGCACTGGTCGGCGCGGACGTTGCGGTCCACGCCGCTGGGCTTGGTGATCGCCTGGGATTCCTTGTTAGGCTCGGCCAGGCCCGTCGGCTTGGCGGTCTCGAGCGGACCCTTCAAGCAGGTCTTGATGAAGGCTGCTCGCCGGCGTCCGCTCAGGTGTTGGCGCTTGGCCTCCTGCGCGCAATGCGCCGACTGCGCCGTAGGGCGGGCGGCGGCGGCGGTGGGCCCGGCGAGGGCGCCCAGCGACCCAAGCGCGAGGACGGCCGAGCTCATGACGACGGCGGCGGCGGTGATGCGCATCGGAAAGCCTCCCGGCAGTGCGCGGACCGCCCCCGGCTTGGGGGGCGTCGACCTTGGCGCTAGCCTTAACGCGGGAGGGGCGAGGCTGTTCCGGCGCGGTCCCTGGGCGCGCCTTGAGACGGCTGCGGCCGCGAAGGCCCTCGCCCCCGTCGCCGCGCGCCTGGTCTCAGCGGATCGGACCTAGAGGCTGTAGGCGTACCCGTGGGCGACGGCCCAGGCGTGCCAGTCGTCCACGCAGGTGCCGGTGAACAGGATGCCCAGCCCGCCCGTGAGCGGCGTCAGCACCGCAAACCACCAGGCCCAGCGGTGGATCGACTCCGCCGTGGCGTTGAAGCCCATCGTCCAGCGCCAGAAGAGAGCGCCTCGCTCGAAGGCGGTGCCGCGGTCGGTGATCTGCTCCAGCTCGCGGTCGCCGCCGTAGCGGCTGATGGCCAGGACGGTCGCGCCGTGCATGGCGAACAGCAGGGTGGAGCCGTACAGGAACACGATCGAGAGGCAGTGGAACGGGTTGTAGAAGAGATTGCCGTAGCGGATCGAGAACGCGCCCACCCAGTCCAGGTGCGGGAAGATCCCGAACGGCACCGCCTCGCTCCAGCTGCCCATGAGGAGCGGCCGGATGAAGCCCAGCACCAGATAGAGCCAGATGGCGGCGGCGAACGCCCACGGCACGTGGGTGCCGAGCTTCAGCGCCCGGGCGCGGCGGAACAGGCGGAACCACCACAGCAGGATCGACGTGGTCAGGAAGAAGCCGGCGATCAGCCACCAGCCGCCCTCCTGTAGCGGGGGCAGGATGGAAAGGCCGTACTCGGGCGGGGGCGGCTGCAGCGACAGCCAGGGCAGCTGGCGCACGAACTGCACCGGGTCCCAGCCCACCGACGCCCACATGTTGAGCCCGATGATCTCAAAGGCGATGAAGCCGAAGAGCAGCGACACGATGCCGTCCAGGCCGAGGTGGATGGGTCCCACCTGGGCATTGCCGAGCTTGCCGAGCCATCGGTTGAAGCTCGCGCCGCCAACGCGGGGCAGGTCGCCGCGGGGCAGGGGAGGCCGAGGTCGGGGGCGCCGCGGACGGCGACCTGGGTAAAGAGGTTCTGATAGCTGGACATCGTCGGGCCCCTTCTCACTGCGACCAGATCGGAAGGTTGCGCCACCAGTTCCACCACTCCGGCCAGCCCTGCGACCAGACCGGGCCGGAGATCACGATGCAGATCGCGCTCCAGAGGCCGGCGCTGAGGGCCAGGAACAGGCCCAGGCGGTGGATGCCGAGGGTGCCGACAGAATAGCCCATCACGTCACGGAAGAAGGTGTCCTCGTACTCGGAGGTCTTCACCGTCTCGCCCCTGCCGGGGTTGGCCGCCGACAGGATCAGGCCGCCGTGCAGCGACAGGGCGAAGGTCGTGGTGAAGAAGAACGACACGGCGATCATGTGCGCCGGATTGTAGTGGAAGTTCAGATACTTGTATCCGGTGTTCGACACCCACTCCAAATGGCTGAAGATGCCGTACGGGAACGCATGTCCCCAGGCGCCCAGCAGCACGGGGCGGATCACCTGCAAGGTGAAATAGGCGAAGATGGCGACGCTGAAGGCGAACGGCACGTGCAGGCCGATGCCGAGCTTGCGGCTGATCTCGACCTCTCTCAGGGCCCAGGAGCTGAACGCGCCCAGCGCGCAGACTGTGATCGCCTGCCAGAGCCCGCCGGCGTTGAACGGTGCCAGCGCCAGGCCGTAGCTGATGTCCGGGGGCGAGATGTTGATGCGCCAGATGTTCCACGTCGGGCCGAGCGCCGCGCCGTAGACGATCAGCGCCGTGCCGAGCGTCGCGAAGAACGCGGTCGTGACGCCGAAGAAGCCCACGTAGAAGGGGCCAACCCAGAAGTCGAACAGGTCGCCGCCGATCAGCGTGCCTCCTCGGACCCGATATTTCCGCTCGAAGCTCAGCAGAGCCATGGTGGAGCCTCCCGCCCCTTGCGCCTTGTCCAGCGCGTCTTGTGATGCGGTCGGCGGACGATCGCGGCCAGGCCGGACCGTCCGCCGCCGTTCTCGTCAGCCTGCTCGAACCGAATCGCTCGGGTTCAGCTGGGCCGCCGCCGCCGGCTTCTTCATGGTCGGTCCTTCGATCCAGTTGAACCGAGGCGTGCTGAGCAGGATGAAGTGGATCAGCAGAGCCAGAGTGAACAGGAACGCGAACAGCCCGATGAGAGCGCGGCGGGGATCGAAGAGAAGCCAAATCCTCCACATGTCTTTTCTCCTTTATGCCAGAAAGGACATGAGGGACTGATGGGCCAGCTTCACCTGATCGGAAAGCATGGCATAGCCGTTCGGACCGGGCAGCCAAGGCCGCCAATTCCAAACGAGAATATGCGCAACGATCGCAATCAGAGTGAAAGCGATAAAGCTCCCCATGAAAATCTTGTGGAACTCTTTCGCTTCGGCTTCCGACAGTCCGGATAGGCTTCCGGTGGCCATATCTCTATCCACCATAGCTTCTCCTTACCTCCGCGTCGGCGCATACGACCCGAGACCGGGGCGGACACGACGACGATCTGCGTCGCGACGACAGCCGCCGCGACGTGTCCGGTCCTGCTGGCGCGGGACCAAACCTCGGGTGGACGCAGCCCTCAGGGGCGCATCCGAATGGGGGGGCGGCGCGGCTCAAGCGGCGCGCTCCAGGACGGCGGCCGCGTGCGCGGCGCTCAGGCGGGCGTGGGAGACGCGCGCCTCGCCGGCCAGGCGCGCGGCGCGCTCGGCGGCGTCGCGCAGGCGCTTGGCGGCGGAGATCCGCACCAGCACCGGCTGCGCTTCCAAGATGTCGTCCAGCGCCGCCTTGGCGTCCTCGTCCCAGGCCAGCTCGACGTGGGGGCGGGCGGGGGTGGCCTCCACCGCGTCCATGGCGGCGGCCAGAGGCAGGATGTGGAAGAGGGCGTCGAACAGGGCGTTGCAGACCTCCTGCACCAGGTAGGTCGCGCCGGCGTAGCCCATGAAGGGCGTGCCCGTGTGCCGCCGCACCACCGCGCCCGGGAAGGAGGCGGGGATCCAGGTCGCGCGCGACCCGGCCTCGGCCATGTACATGCGCTCGTTGAAGCTGCCGAAGAGCACCAGGGGCGGGCGCTCGCGCACGGCTTTGCGGACGGCCTCGTTGTCGGACTTCTTCCCGGCCGTGCGCGAGACTGCAAAGGTGCACGGCAGGCCGAGGTCGCCCTCCAGGAAGTTGCGCACGCCCCGCGCGTAGGTCTCGTTGGCCACGATGGCGAAGCTGGCGGTGCCGAAGAAGTCCTGGGTGACGGAGCGCCAGAGATCCCAAACCGGCTTGAGGGTCGTGTGCTTCTCGCGTTCGATGAACGGCTCAGGGTCGAGGCCGACGAGCTCGCCGAGCTTGCGCAGGAAGAGGGTGGTGGACTCCACCCCGATGGGCGCCTGCAGGTAGGGCCGGCCGAGCGTCTCGCACAGGTTGCGGCCGAACTCGCGATAAAGGCAGACGTTGACCTCCGCCTCGCCCAGTTTGCGAATGTCCGCCAGGTGGCTCCCCAGGGGGAAGACCATGTTCACCTCCGCGCCGATTCCCTCGATGAGGCGGCGGATCTCGGCCAGGTCGGAGGGCAGGTTGAACATGCCGTAGGTCGCGCCGACGATGTTCACCTTGGGCCTGTCGCCTGCCGCGCGGGGCCGGGGCTGGGGCGGCTTCTTGGGGCCGAACTGGGTCCACAGCCAGGTCAGGGCCCGGTCGGCGGACTGCCACTGGTCCTCGTCGATGGTGCGGGGCAGGAAGCGCTGGATGTTGGTGCCTTCCGGCGTCACGCCGCCGCCGATCATCTCGGCGATGGAGCCCGTCACGACGACGGCGGGCAGGGCGGGGTCGAGCGTCTTCCAGGCGCGCTTCATGGCGGCCTCGGTGCCCGTCTTGCCGAGCTCCTCTTCGCCGAGGCCCGTCACGACGATGGGCAGCTCGTGCGGGGGCAGGGCGTCGGTGTAGTGCAGGACGCTGGTGACCGGCAGGTTCTCGCAGCCGACGGGGCCGTCGATGATCACCTGTAGGCCCTTGACGGCCGTGAAGGCGTAGATCGCGCCCCAGTAGCCGCCCGCCCGGTCATGATCCAGGATCAGGGTCATGCGCCCACCGCCTCTTCCTGGGCGCGCAGAGCGGCCTGGACCTTGGCGTAGCGGGCCTTGAACTCGGGCCGGTCGCTCGGCGTGTCTTCCCAGACGCCGGCCGCGTGACCGACGCCCACGCCCTCGAAGAAGGCGCTCATGCGGTCGAAGCGCGCCTGGTTGGCCATCGCCGCATTGACCACCGTCGCAAGCGACCCCGCGCCCGCCGGTCCCATGAGCGGCCGCGCCGAGATCAGGTTGGTGAAGTAGAGCGCCGGGACCGACCGTTCCTTGGCGTGCTGGACGACCGGGGTGGCGCCGATGGCGAGATCGGGGCGGAAAGCCTCGAAGGCGGCCAGGTCCTGCTCCAGCGAGGCGCGATACTGGATGTGCACGCCCTTGGCCTCCAGCCAGGCGCGGTCGGGATCGGACCAGGCGGTCTGGGGGCAGGCGGTGCCGACGTAGGGCACCTCCGCGCCGCTCTCGATCAGGAGCCGCGCGACCAGGAGCTCGGAGCCCTCGTAACCGGAGACGGTGATGCGGCCCTTGATCGGCTTGGCGGCGAGCGCGCTGGCGATGGCGCTGAGCGTGCCGTTCTTGGCGGCGTCGATCCGAGTGCGCGCCACCCCGCAGGCCTCGCCCACGGCGTCCAGCCAGGCGGCCGCGCCGTCGCGGCCCACCGGCGCGGAGCCGATCACCTGGCGGCCGGCGGCTTTGAACTCGCGCACGCTGGCGGTGTAGAAGGGGTGGATGGCGGCGACCGCGGCGCAGTCCAGCGCGGCGTAGAGCTCGCGCCACTCCCGGGTGGGCACGACCGGTCCGGCCGCCAGGCCCATGGGCTCTAGCATCATCCCGATGCCCACCGGGTCCGCCGGAAACATCTCGCCCAGCAGGGTGACGGTCGGGCGCTCGGCGCGGGTCGCGGGCGCCTGGACAGGGCCCTGCTCCACCTCCAGGCGGGCGTAGCGCAACATGGCGCCGGCCAGGACGTCCTTGGCCTCCGCATGGGTGGGCACGCCGAAGCCCGGCACATCGATGCCGATGATGCGCACGCCGTTGATCTGCTTGGGCAGGAGCTGCAGCGGCACGCCCGACGCGGTCGGCACGCACAGGTTGGTCACCACCACGGTGTCGTAGAGCTCGGGGTCGGCGAGCTGGTGCACCGCGTCGCGGATGTCTTCGAACAGCTTGCCGGTGACCAGGGTCTCGGAGCTGAACGGCACATAGCCCACGCTGCGCTTGGCGCCGTAGAAGTGGCTTGTGAAGGTCAGGCCGTAGACGCAGCAGGCCGAGCCCGACAGCACGGTCGCGGTGCGCCGCATGCGCAGCCCCACGCGCAGCGACCCGAAGGCCGGGCACATGCTCTGGGGCTGGTCGTGCGGGCCCTTGGGATAGTCGCGGGCGTAACGGTCCAGCACCTCCGACTTGCCGGCGGTCCGGGCCGCGGTCTGCAGCGTGGCGGCGCCCCCATGGCACCCCGCGCCGTCCGAGGTCGTCGGGATCGCGTCGTCGAAGCCGGAGGGGGAGATGCCTTCGCTCATTGGGTCAGGCCGCGTCGTAGACGACTTCGAGGGTGGGCTTCTCGACGAAGATCCCGCCGCGCATGTCGGCCTGGGAGGCCGGCGTCAGGGTGATCGCGGCCCCCGTGGTCTCCCGCGAGAAGAGGCCCAGGAGGCCGTCTTGGGTGAGGGGCTTGGGACGCACCGGCGGCGCTGAGGCGACGTTCAGAGCCAGCTCCTCGAACAGAGGGCCCCACTCGCCCCCGGGCTCGCCGATGATCTGGTAGTTGGCCGACTTCCTGCGGATGTCCTCATGCGCCGGGATCGAGGCCAGAACCGGGATGCCCGCGGCCGCCGCGAAGGCCTTAGCCTCGCCGGTGCCGTCGTCCTTGTTGATCAGGATGCCCGCGACGCCGACATTGCCGCCGAGCTTTCGGAAGTACTCCACCGCCGAGCAGACGTTGTTGGCGACGTAGAGCGACTGCAGGTCGTTGGAGCCGACGACGATGACCTTCTGGCACATGTCGCGCGCGATCGGCAGGCCGAAGCCGCCGCAGACCACGTCGCCTAAGAAGTCGAGCAGGACGTAGTCGAAGCCCCAATCGTGGAAGCCGAGCTTCTCGAGCAGTTCGAAGCCGTGGATGATGCCGCGCCCGCCGCAGCCGCGCCCGACCTCGGGTCCGCCAAGCTCCATGGCGAAGACGCCGTCGCGGACGAAGCAGACGTCCTCGATCCTCACCTCTTCGCCGGCGAGCTTCTTCCTGGAGGAGGTCTCCACGATCGTCGGGCAGCTCTTGCCGCCGAAGAGCAGGGACGTGGTGTCGCTTTTGGGATCGCAGCCGATCAGCAGCACGCGCTTGCCCTGCTGGGCCATCATGTAGCTGAGATTGGACAGGGCGAAGCTCTTGCCCGAACCGCCCTTGCCGTAGATCGCGATGATCTGGGTCTCCTTGCCGACCGGGCCGGTGTGCACCGGATCAGGGTCCGGGGCGGCTTCGGCCTTCGGGGCTTGGCGTTCGATCAGGGTTACCGACACGGGCTGCAGCCTCCTGGCGCGTAGGGTGTCAAGCTAGCTTGACGCTCCAGATTGTCAATCACTGTTTGCACACTGATCGCGCGGCTGTCCGAATCTGCGTCAGTCGACGGCCCGCCAGTCCAGAATCAGCTTGAGGCAGCTGGGGTCGGAAAAGGCTGTGCGGTAAGCGGTTTCTGCGTCCATGGCCGGCACGCGATGGGTGATCAGCCCGTCGAGCGAGAGGGTGTGCTGCTCCACCATGGCCAGGACGGCGGCGAGGTCCGCGGGCGTGAACTCGGCGGCGACTCGCAGTCGCGCCTCCTTCATGAAGGCGGGCGGGAAGGCGAAGCTCAGCCGGTCGTAGAAGCCCGCCAGCACGACCTCCCCGCAACGCCCCAGCCGCGCGATCAGGCTGTCGAGCAGCGCCCCATCGCCGCTGACGTCATAGATGGCGCGGTAGTCCCGCCGCGGGTCCTCGTCGGGGCGGCCGACGGCGTAGCCGATCGCTCCCGCCTGCCGCACGGGCTGGGTCTCCCAGACGTGAGGCGCCGCGCCCTGCGCACAGGCGAGCCGGGCCAGGAGGCGGCCCAGAACGCCGTGGCCCACGATCAGCTCCGGGGCGGAGCCGCCCGCTATGGCGTGGCGGGCGGTGGCGGCCAGGGCCAGCAGCGCGCCGGTCTCGCCGACCGATTCAGGTATGGGCGCGATACGCGCGGCGGGGAGCACGAGCCTCCGCGCCGCTCCGCCGAACAGGCCCCGGGCGTCCTTGAACGCCGTGCTACCGGGCGCGAAGACGGTGCGTCCGAGGTGCTCGCGCGCCTCGGCCCCGGCCTCTATGACCACGCCCACGGACTCGTAGCCGGGCACCAGCGGATAACCGAGCCCGGGGAAGGGCGGCATCTGCCCGCTCCAGAGCAGGCGCTCGGTGCCGGTCGACACGCCGCTGACCGCCACCTCCACCACCACGTCGGCAGGGCCCGGGTCGTTCAGCTCCAGCCGGCGCAGACGGACCTGCTCGGGCGCTTCGATTACGACGGCCAGGGTGTCCAAAGGCGGGGGCTCCTGAAGGTCAGGGATGCGCGAGCAGGGCGCTGAGCAGGAAGGGCGTGCGGGTTCGAAGCCGGCGCACCCGCGAGAAGCCCGCGGCGTGCAGCAGGGCCGTGAGTTCGCCGGGGCTGCGCGCCCGGCCCCGCCCCATGGCGAGCAGGTAGAAGGCGAAATAGACATCGCCCACCCGATCGGGGCGCTTGTCCCCGCCCATGGGCTCGCCAATGAGGAGCGCGCCGTCGTCGGGCAGGGCCGCGCGGACGTTCCTCAGGATGGCGGCGGCGCCGGCGTCGTCGTGGTCGTGCAGGATGCGCACCAGCGTGATCAGGTCCGCGCCCCGGGGCAGGGGCTCGGCGAGGAAGTCGCCGGCGTGGATTTCAGTGCGCTCCAGCAGGCCCCGGGCGCCGAGGCGCGCTCGGGCGCGCTCGGTCACGGCGGGCAGGTCGAAGAGGGCGAGCCGCAACGCCGGCGCCCGCGCGCCGGCCGCCTCCAGGAAGGCGCCCTCGCCCCCGCCCACATCCATCAGCCGCCGGTGGCGCGCGACAGGATAGGCGTCGAGCAGGTCGGCGGCGACCGCGGGCTGAGTCGCGGCCATCAGGGCTGAGTAGGCGGCCACGTCCGCGGGCGAGGCCTCGCCCGGCTGCTCGGTCACGGCATAGGGCCAGTAGGCCGCGAGCCCCCCGGCTCGACGCCGCAACAGGCCGGGCCCGTCTTGGAGGTCCGCATAGAGCCGCTCGTGGTGCGCGATCATCTCCATGAGGCCCGCGCTGCCGAGCAGGGCCGCGCCCTGCGGGCCCAGGACATAGCGCTCGGCGTCCAGCGGCTGCACGAGGGCCAGCCCATGGGCGGCATGCAGAAGGCGGCGCAGGCTCTCGGGGGCAGGTCGAGCTCGGCGGCGAGGGCGGCGACGCTGCGGGGCCCCTCGCGAAGGCGCTCGAACACTCCCAGCCGCACGCAGGTCGCGAGCGTCTGCGAATAGACGAACCCCGCCACGAGATCGAACAGGCCTCGAGCGCGGGCCCGGGCGACGCGGCGGGTCAGAGGGAAGTCGGCCGCCCAGCGCTGAAACCCGGGGCTGGCGAACAGGCGGTTGCGCCACGCCAGCCACGCCTCGCGCAGGCTCGGGCGGGGGCGGGGCGAGGGGCTGGGCTTGACCGCGAGGTCCAGCGGGACGGGCAGACCCGGCGGCTGCGGCACGGCTGACCCCTGAGGGAGTTGAAAAGGAACTGTCATACAAACTGGACACATGCTAGCGTCCGGGTCAACTGTCAGTGGGGCGGGCCAGCGGTGTCCGGACGCAGCAAGATCGTGGTGATCGGCAGCGGCATGGGCGGTCTCGCCTGCGCCATCGACCTCGCCGCGGCCGGCCACGAGGTGACGGTGGTCGAGCGCGCCGCGACCCCAGGGGGCAAGATGCACCAGGTCGCCGTCGGCAACCGGCGCCTCGACGGCGGTCCGACGATCCTGACCATGCGCTGGGTCTTCGATCAGCTGTTCGCCGATGCGGGGGCCGAGCTCGACACGCATGTGGCGCTGAGGCCCGCCGGCTTGCTCGCCCGCCACGCGTGGAGCCGGTCCGAGCACCTGGACCTCTTCGCCGAGGTCGACCGCTCAGCGGACGCGATCGGCGCCTTCGCCGGGGCGCGGGAGGCCAGGGGCTATCGCGCCTTCGCGGCGGAGTCGGCGCGCATCTATGGGGCGCTCCGCGACACCTTCCTGACTCGGGACCGCTGCGGTCTGGTGGGCCTGAGCTGGCGGATCGCGCAGCAGAACCTGCCGGCGCTCTTCGCGCTGAGACCCTACGAGACGCTCTGGCAGGCGCTGGGCGACCACTTCCGGGACCCGCGCCTCAGGCAGCTGTTCGGGCGCTACGCCACCTACTGCGGCGCCTCGCCCTTCGAGGCGCCCGCCACCCTGATGCTGATCGCCCATGTGGAGCAGCAGGGCGTCTGGCTGGTCGACGGCGACATGCGGGCGCTGGCGGACGCCATGGCCGCGCTGGCGGCGTCCCGCGAGGTCGTATTCCGCTATCAGGCGGAGGCCGAGCGCATCCTGGTCCGCCACGGCCGTGCGACAGGGGTCGCGCTCCGGTCCGGCGAGGAGATCGCGGCCGACGCGGTGGTGGTGGCGGCGGACGCCTCGGCCTTGCGCGCCGGCGCCTTCGGGCCCGAGGCCGCGGCTGCCGTCGGGGGCGCCCGCGCGCCGGTCCGCTCCCTCTCCGCCGTGACCTGGGCGATGTCGGCCCATGCCGAGGGCCTAACGCCGGCTCGGCACAATGTCTTCTTCTCCCGCGACTACCGGGCCGAGTTCGACGACCTCGCCCAGGGCCGCGTGCCCGCCCAGCCCACCGTCTACCTCTGCGCCCAGGATCGCGACGACGCGGGCGAGGGCGCCGGCGGGGCTGAGCGCCTCTTCCTCTTGATCAACGCCCCGGCCGACGGGGACCGAAGCGCGAGGGACGCGCGGGAGCTCGCCAGATGCGAAACGACGGTCCTGGATCACCTGCGGAGCTGCGGGCTGGCCGTGACGCCTACGGGGTCGCCGACGGTTACGACGCCGCGGGAGTTCGAGGCGATGTTCCCGCACACGGGGGGCGCCCTCTATGGACAGGCGATGCATGGCTGGGCGGCAGCTTTTCGCCGGCCGGGGTCGCGTTCACGCCTGCCGGGGCTCTATCTCGCGGGGGGGAGCGTGCACCCGGGGGCGGGCGTGCCGATGGCGGCGCTGTCGGGGCGGCTGGCGGCGCGCCGGCTGATGCAGGACCGCGCTTCGACGTCCACGTTCCGCCGGGGGGCTACCGCTGGTGGTACGTCGATGCCCTGAGCGACGACGGCCGCTTCGGCCTGACCGTCATCGCCTTCATCGGCAGCGTCTTTTCGCCCTACTACGCCCGCACGCGCTGGGCCGATCCTTTTGATCACGTGACGCTGAACGTCGCCCTCTACGGCCCGCGCGGGGCGGTCTGGCGGCCGGGCTGGGCGATGACGGAGAGGGGACGCGGCGCCATCCATCAGGAGGCGCGCCAGCTCCTGATCGGGCCGAGCAGCCTGAGCTGGGAAGACGACGTCCTGGTCATCCGGCTCCGCGAGACCACCACCCCCGTGCCTGCGCCGATCCGGGGCGAGATCCGCCTGCATCCTCAGGCCCTGATCCCGCGCCAGTTCGCCATCGGCGGCGTCGGACGGCACGTCTGGCGGCCCATCGCGCCCCGCGCCCGGGTCGAGGTGGCGCTGAGCCGCCCGGGCCTGAGGTGGAGCGGCGACGGCTACTTCGACACCAACGGCGGCGACAGCCCGCTCGAGCGCGCCTTCTCCGACTGGACCTGGTCCAGGGCGCACCGTCGGCGGGACACCCTGATCTTCTACGACGTTGGGCCCGAGGACGGCGACGGCGTGCACCTGTCGCTCCGGATCGGGCAGGACGGCGCGGTGGAGGAGGTCGCGCCGCCGCCCTTCCACAGCTTGCCGCAGACCTTCTGGAGGATGCCGCGCCGGGTCCGGGGCGAGGCCGCCCATCCGCCGCGGCTGCGCAAGACGCTCGAGGACGCGCCGTTCTACAGCCGCTCCATGCTGGAGGCGTCGCTCTGGGGCGAGCCCTCGGCCATCGTGCACGAGACGCTTTCGGCCTCGCGGCTGCGCTCAGCCTTCGTCAAGGCCCTGCTTCCCTACCGGATGCCGCGGCGGGTCGGCTGAGCTGGGCGGCGGCTTCGGGGGTTTCTTGCGCAAGGACCAGAGCTCCCAGCCGGCCCAGGCCACCGCGGCGAGTTCCAGCACCGACTGGGCGGCGAGGGGGAGAAGGTTCCGCATCAGACCGCCTCCGGGGCCGCCGCCGCCCTGACCGCGTCGCGGATGACGTCGGCGACCAGGGCGGGCGCCTCCTCGTGGGCGAGGTGGCCGAGCTTGGGGAGGCGCACGACGGTGCTGCGCGGGACGCGCGCGTGCACGGCGTCGGCGGCCTTGGGCGGCACGGCCCGGTCGCCCTCCGCCGCCACGAGGGTCAGGGGAACGCTCAGCCGCGGCAGGTCCGCCACGAGGGGCTCCAGGTCCCATCGCGCCATCATGCCGAGCGCGCCGGCGATGTGGCCGGTCGTGCCGAGCAGGGCGGCGTAGGCGCGAAGACCTCGCGCGTCGATCCGCGACCCGGTGTTCTCCAGCAGGCGCGCCACCGCCCCGGGCTGCTGCGCCCGCCAGGCGAAGACCTGCTGCGCGACCGGGTTGAGGAACAGAAGCTGGGCCAGGGCGGGGAAGATGTGGCCGTTGGCGCCGGGGAACGGCCGCAGCGCCCCGTTCAGGCTGACGACGCTCCGCGGCTCGATGCGGCGGTCCAGCGTCATGCGCAGGGCGACCGCTGCGCCGGCGGAGTGGCCGACCACCGTCTCCGGCGCCACTTGCAGGACGTCTAGCAGGCCTGTGATCTCGCGCGCCATGCCGTTCAGCGCCAGGCCGTCGCCGCGGGGCGTGTCGGTGAAGCCGTGCCCGGGCAGGTCCGGCGCCACGACGGTGAAGTCCCGCGCGAGGTTCGGGGCGAGGTCCCGCCACGAGTGGGTCGCCGCGCCGGTTCCGTGCAGGAGCAGCATCGCGGGGCCCTTGCCCATCACCTGCACGTGCCAGCGAAGGCCGGCGGCTAGGATGAAGCGGCTGGCCTCGCGGTTGGGCCAGTCGCGGCCCTCGCGGTTCCAGTCCGGCTTGACGAGGCCGAACATCACGCGGCGCTCACGAGCGCCCCGACCGCTCGAGCGACGCCGGCGGCCTCCGCGTAGGGCAGGGGGGCGTAGACGGCGCCCATGGCCCGGGCGAAGCGGTCGCCGCCGGGCTGGGGCCGGGGCGAGGTGTCGAGATAGGCGGCGCGGATCCCCGATCGGCCGATCAGGACGGCGGCTGCAAGCGCGTCCCGCTCCGCCTCGGCGCGCCCGCCTGCCCCGTCCCGGTCGACGTTGGCGCGCCCGTCCGTGAGCACGACCAGCAGCGGCGTCCGCTCCCGCGCGCGCTCGGCGAGCGCCAGGGCGAGCGCCGCGTCGAGCCCCGCCGCGAGGGGGGTGCCGCCGCCCCCGGCAGCTCCGCCAGGCTCCGCTTGGCCCGCGTCAGGGAGCGGGTGGGCGCCAGCAGGGTCTCCGCCCCCTGGCCGCGGAAGGCGATCAGGGCGACCCGGTCCCGGGACACATAGGCGCGCGCCAGCAGCAGCTCGACCGCGCCCTTGGCCTCGGCGAGGCGCTGCAGCGCGCTGGAGCCTGACGCATCCACGACGAATATCGCCGTCTGCTCGCGCCGCTGGACGAAGCGGCGGATGCGGAAGTCGTCCGGGCGGACACGGATCAGGGCGGCGGCCGAGCCGTCGGCGCGGGCGCGGAGCCTCTGCCAGGGGGCGGCCGCGCGCAGCGTCTCGGGCAGGTTCAGCCGGTCGCCGGGCCGAAGCCGCCCTGGGCGGGAGCCGGCCGGCGCGCCCCGCCGCGCAGACGTCGCCGCCGCGCCGGAGCCGGAGCGGCGTGGGGCCCGGGCGGCCCGGGCGTTCTCGGCGACGATGCGGCTCAAGAGGTCCGAGGGAAGCGCCGCGCGCGCCGCCTCGACCAGGGCGTCGGCGGCGGCCTGCACCTCGGCGGCGTTCCCGTCTTCGGGATTGGAGGGGCGCTCGGAAGGCGGCTCGGGGGCGCCTCGGGGGCGCGTCCGCCTTGGGCTCCGCCTCCGCCTCCGCCTCGGGCAGCCGAAGCGCGCGCGGCGCGAGCACCAGACGCACGGCGGCGGCGGCGTCCTCGCTCGCGATTTCTGTGCGTCCGCCGAGGGCGGCGTGCGCGCGGGCGGCGCGGGCGGCGAGCAGGACGGGGCGCACCCCCTCGACGCCGAGGGCGGCCGCGGCCTGGCAAAGCGCCTCCAGGAGCGCGTCCGCACACGGCCGCACCTCTTCGATCCGCGCGCGCGCGGCGCGAACGGCCTCGGCGCCCGGGCCCGCGGGCAGGTCCATGCGCACGCCTATGCCGCCGAGGTCGACGCGGAAGGCCAGGCGGTCGAGCAGGGCGGCGGGCGGTCGCTCCTCCGGCTCCGCGCCTTCGTCGAGCAGGACGAGGCCTAGCCGGGCGGGGAAAGCGGCGCTGATCCCGTCGCGCTCGATCTCGACCACCTGCCGGTCGAGCACGGCGGCCAGGCGCGCGGCGACGGGCTCAGGCGTGCGCTCCGCCATGGGCAGCATCAGCACCCCGCCGTCGTGGGCGGCGGCCAGCCCGCGCTGAACCACGGGCCGCCCTGCCGCGAGGCTGGCCGTGAGGTCCAGTCCGCCTAGCAGGCGCTCGTCCTCGATGCCGGACGGCACGCGCCCGACGGGCGTGTGCGGGGGAAGCGCGGCGCGGAAGGCCGCGGTCCAGGCTTCCCGGACCGGGCCGGCGGGCGCGCGCACGCTCACGCCGGCAAGTCCCGCGGGATCGACCGCGACCAGGGCCGCCGCCAGCCAGGCGTCCTGCGCCGCCGCGACCTGGTCCTGCAGCGGCGGTGAAGGCGTCATGCGGCGGCCGACCGGGTGCTCGGCGGCTCGAAGAGCTCCGCCCAGGCGCGCTCGATCCGCACGCTCGAACCTGCCTCGTCCAGGGGATTGCGCCGCAGCCGGTGGCGGAGCGCGAGCGCGCTCACCGCGCGGACATCAGCCAGGCTCACGGCGGTCGCGCCGTTCAGGGCCGCGTGCGCCCGGGCCGCGCGCATGATGGTCAGCTCGCCGCGAAGACCGTCCGCTCCGATCGCCATGCACAGGCGCGAGCCCGCCTCCAGCATCGCATCGGGCGTCCGAACCTTGGGCAGGCGGGTCCGCGCCGCCACAATCTGATCGGCGACCTCGGCGTCCGCCTTCGCCCAGCGTGCGGCGAAGCCCTCCGGATCGCGGTCGAAGGCGTCGCGGCGCTTCACCACCTCGATGCGGTCCTTAAGCTCGGTCGGCGTGCGTACGTCCACCGACAGACCGAAGCGGTCGAGCAGCTGCGGTCTGAGCTCGCCTTCCTCCGGGTTGCCGCTGCCGATCAGGACGAAGCGCGCCGGGTGGCGCACCGACAACCCCTCGCGCTCCACCACGTTGACGCCGGAGGCGGCGACGTCGAGCAGCAGGTCCACCAGGTGGTCCTCGAGCAGGTTCACCTCGTCGATATAGAGAAAGCCCCGGTGCGCCCGGGCGAGCAGCCCCGGCTGGAAGCGCGTCTCCCCCCGCGTCAGCGCCTGCTCCAGGTCGAGCGCGCCGACGAGCCGGTCCTCGGTGGCGCCGAGCGGCAAGTCCACGACCGGCGTCGGGACCTGTTCGGTGGCGAGCTTGCGGCGCTTGGCCGGCGCGAGTTCGGGCTCGAACCAGGCGTCCGCCTTGGGGTCGCGATGGTAGAGACAGCCTTTCACCGCGGTGAGCGGCGGCAGAAGCGCCGCCAGGCCCCGAACGGCTGTCGACTTGCCCGTCCCGCGATCGCCGAAGACCATCACCCCCCCGATGCCGGGGTCGACGGCCACGATCAGCAGCGCCAGCTTCATCTCGTCCTGGCCGACGATGGCTGAGAAGGGATAGGGCGCGCGCATGTCTCGAACTCGTCGCCGGTGCGAACCGACCGGCAAATCGAGCCTAATGCGGTTTCTAGGGCCAAGTCATCCTTCACATGCGGCTCTATCTAGTGTGCTCTGTCGTGGGACGAGGTTCACGGGGCGGGAGCGAAAGTTCAGATGACGGCATCCGCCTTGGGTTGGCGTTACCACGCTGAGCGGGACCAGCTGCTGGCCGAGGCGCATGCGCGTCCCTCCACGCCCCTGAAGGCGCCCCTAGCGGCGTCGCGCATCGCGACATTGTCCGGCGAGGGCGGCGCGGCGGCCGACCGGGCGCACATGGCCGCCCTCTGTCGCAAGCTCGGCGCGGGCGAGCCGGGACCGGAGGCGCGCTGGGGCCTGGTGGACGGCGGGACGTGGCGGCTGCGCTGGGAGCGGCACACGGAGGTCTCCACCTGGACGGCCTTCCGCGACCAGCCCGACGAAGAGCCGGGGAGCTTCCACTCCACCGCGCTGGACGCCCTGCCCCAGGACTGGCTGGCGGCCTTGCCGGGCGAGGTGCTGGCGGCCACGCATGTGGCTCTGGTGGAGACGGCGCCCAGGAGCAGCGTCTTCGCCGACGCCGATCTCGTCGCTTCCGAAGTCGCCGGCGGGACGGTGCAGGTGTTCACCGACTTCCGCCCGGGGCCGGACGGCTTCACCCGCTTCGTGGTGGTGCAGGCGGCGGGCGGGCCGGTGCTGGCCGGGCGCATCGTGCAGCAGCTGTTCGAGATCGAGACCTATCGGCTCCTGGCCCTGCTCGCCTTTCCCGCCGCCCAGGCCAGTGCGCGCGAGATCGGCGCCATGGAGGCCGAGGCCGCCGAGGCCGCCGCCCAGGTGGCCCAGGCGGGCGGGGTGGAGGCGGACCGGGAGCTGCTCGCGCGCTTGGCGGGCCTGGCCGGGCGGGCGGAGGCGCTGGCCGCCGCGACCGGTTTCCGCTTCGCCGCCAGCCGCGCCTATCATGGCCTCGTGCAGGAACGAATCGCCCAGCTGAACGAGCGGCCTCTGGAGGGACGACCCAGCATCCGGGACTTCATGGAGCGCCGGCTCGCCCCCGCCATGCGCACCGCCGCGGCCGCGGCCGAGCGCCAGCGCGACGTCATCGCCCGGGTGGCCCGCACGACCCAGATGCTCGCCGCCCGGGTCGAGATCGCTGCGGAGGCCACCAGCGCCTCGCTCCTGGCCTCCATGGACCGCCGCGCCCAGCTGCAGCTGCGCCTGCAAGAGACGGTCGAGGGCCTGTCCGTCGCGGCGATCGCCTACTACGCCTTGGGCCTGCTCAAGTTCGGCATCGAGGCGGTCGCCAAGCTCGACCACAGGATCGACCCGACCCTCACCGCCGGCCTCGCCGCGCCCATCGTCGTCTTCTGCGCCTGGATGTTTCTCCGCTCCATCCGGGCGAGCATCCTGCGTCACTCAGGGGAAAAGGTTTGACCGCTTCCGCTCCGCGCGCCGCTGAGCCGCGCCCCAGCTCCGCCGCGCTGGCGATGATCCGCGTCCTCAGGGGCGAGCGGCTGGATCCGCCGCCGGTCTGGATCATGCGCCAGGCTGGGCGCTATCTGCCGGAGTACCGGGCGCTGAGGGCCCGCGCCAAGGATTTCCTGACCTTCTGCTACACCCCCGACATCGCGGTGGAGGCGGTGTTGCAGCCCCTCCGCCGGTTCGACCTCGACGCCGCAATCCTATTCTCCGACATCCTGGTCGTACCCGATGCCCTTGGCCGCAAGGTCTGGTTCGTGGAGGGCGAGGGGCCCCGCCTGGAGCCCCTGGCCGCCCAGGCGCAGTGGGACTTCGGCGATCTGGACCGGGTCGTTCCCTACCTCGCCCCCGTCTACGAGACGGTGCGCCGCCTGCGGTCCGAGGTGGCGGCGGACAAGGCCCTGATCGGCTTCGCCGGCGCGCCCTGGACGGTTGCGACCTACATGATTCAGGGCAAGGGCGGCGATAAGGACATGGCCCGGCGCATCGCCTACGAGCGGCCCGGCGACGTAGACGCCTTGCTGGACGTGCTGGTCGAGGCGACCGCGCGGCACCTGCACGCCCAGGTCGAAGCCGGCGCGGACTGCCTGCAGATCTTCGAAAGCTGGGCGGAGGGGCTGTCCGAGCGGCTGTTCGAGCGCGTGGTCCTGAAGCCGACGACCCGGCTCGTGGCCCGCCTCCGCGCGCTCGGCGTCGATGCGCCCGTGATCGGCTTCCCCCGGGGGGCGGGCGCCCTGATCGGCCGCTACGCCCGCGAGACGGGCGTCACCGCCCTGGGCGTCGACACCCAGACGCCGGCTGCCTTCGCCCGGGCTGAGGCCCCTGCAGGGATGGCGCTACAGGGCGCGCTGGACCCGATGCTGCTGGTGTGCGGCGGCGCAGCCCTGCAGGCGGAGGCGCGCTGGGTGCTCGAGCAGTTCCGCGGCGGCCCCCACATCTTCAACCTCGGCCATGGCATCACCCCCGATGCCAGGCCCGAGCACCTCGCCGCTCTCATCGGCCTGATCAAGCGCGGGTAAGCGGCGTGTCCACGACGGTTCACATCGGCGCGCGCGGCTCGCCCCTGTCGCTGACCCAGACCGGCTGGGTGCGTGACGCCCTGGCCGCGGCGCATCCTGACCTGAACTTCGAGCTCACCCCCATCGTGACCACGGGGGATCGCATCCAGGACCGCACCCTGACCGAGGCCGGCGGCAAGGGCCTGTTCACCAAGGAGCTTGATGAGGCGATGCTGGCCGGGCGGATCCGCCTAGCGGTGCACTCGATGAAGGACCTGCCCACGGCGCTGCCGGACGGCATCGTGCTGGCCGGCGTGCCCGCCCGCGAGGACCCGCGCGACGCCTTGATCTGCCGGGACGAGGCGGGCTCCCTGGCCGAGCTGCCGGACGGCGCGCGCATCGGGACCGCCAGCCTGAGGCGCCAGGCGCAGCTGCTGTCGCGCCGGCCGGGCTTTCGGGTGTCCATGCTGCGCGGCAACGTCGAGACGCGGCTGAAACGCGTGGCGCAGGGCGACTTCGACGCGACGCTGCTGGCGAGCTCGGGCCTGCGCCGGCTGGGGCTCGCCCATCACGCCCGCTGCCTGCTCGACCCGTGGGAGACGCCGCCGGCCTGCGGCCAGGGCGCGCTCGCCATCACCGCGCGCGCGCACGACGCCGAGGCGCTCGCCCTCGTCGCGGCGATCGAGGACCGGGCGGCCCGGCTCGAGATCACCGCGGAGCGGGCGTTCCTGGCCGCGCTGGATGGCTCCTGCCGCACGCCGATCGGGGCCCTGGCGCAGTGGTCGCAGGGGCGGCTGCGCTTCGCCGGCGAGGCGCTGACGCCCGACGGCGCCTATGTCTGGCGCCGCGACGGGGAGGGGGCCTGCCCCGATGCGGCCGCCGCCGAGGCCATGGGCCTGGAGCTTGGGCGCGAGGTCCGGGCGGAGGCCGGCGCGCTGCTCTACGCGGCCTGATCGCGCCTAGAGCTTGCGCCGGATCACGTCGGTCAGGTGGATCGGAAAGGACGCCGCGAGCGGCAGCGCGATCCAGGGCCAGCTCGCGCCCGTTAGCGCCCCCCGGAGCGCGAGCAGGATCATGACCCCGGGGCCCAGCGCCAGAACCCGCGCGAGCAGGCTTCCGCCCCGGCGCAGCCAGGTCAGGGCAAGGAACTCCACCGCGATCACGGCCAGGATCAGGTCGACAGCCTGTCCGCTACGGAAGAAGCGCTCCATGCGTCAGCCGAACGGACCGTTCAGGCGTACGATCTCGAAATTGAGGTCCGTCGCGATGGTCACCCACGTCAGATAAGGCAGCAGAAGCACGCTGCCCAGGCGCGACACCGGCCAGATCCGTACGATGAGCGCCAGGATCGAGAGCCAGAGCGCGCAGGACTCCCAAAGCGCCAGGTCCGGCCGGCGATGGGCGAAGAAGAGCAGGCTCCAAAACATGTTCAGAAGGCCGTTCAGGGCGAAGAGGCCGATCAGCTGCAGGCGCGGGGCGCCGGGCCGAGCGCCGCGCCAAGCCAGCACGCCGGACGTGGCTGCGAGCACGAAGATGGTTGTCCAGATCACGCCGAACGCGGCGTCGGGCGGGGTCCAGGCGGGCTTGTGCAGACCGCGGTACCAGGACCCGATCTGGGTGAGCGCGCCGCCCGCGGCCGCGACCGTCAGCGCGGAGAGCGCCGCGACGGTGACGACCACGGCCAGGCTCGTCTCTTTGCGGGTCGTCGGGGCGGGGCCGGCGGAGGGGGGAGCGTGATCGGTCACGGGGAAGCGCCTTTGAGGATGAGCGGTCGCCCCATAGCTGGGCGGGCCGGCCTGCGTCGGCCAGCCCCTCGCGCCGTCAGGAGGGCGACAGCCCGAGCAGATGGCCCATGTCCTTCAGGAAAATGCGCGCGTGGGCGCCGGGTTCGGCGCGCACCAGCTCCTTGTTCATATAAGCGTCCCAGGTCAGGCGCTGCACGTCGGGGTCCGCGCACATCTTGACGAAGCCCTCGCGGCGCTTGTCGCTGCGGTACCAGAAGTGCTGCATGATCCCGAGCACCAGGAAGATCTTGCCGTGGGCGCGCATGAAGCGCTTTCGGGCCTCTTTCAGCGAGCGGGGCTGGCCGGTGGCCAGGAAGACGTCGGCGGCCCGCGCCGCCTCCCGTCCGCCCTGCATGGCGTAGTAGATCCCCTCGCCGGAGGCCGGCGCGACGACGCCGGCCGCGTCCCCGGCCAGCAGCACGTCCCGCCCGTTGTCCCAGCGCTTCAGGGGCTTCAGCGGAATAGGCGCGCCCTCGGTCCGGATCGTCTCGCAGTGGTCGAGCCCCGTGGAGGCCCGCAGCGCCGTGATCGCGCCGCGGAGGGAGAAGCCCTTGCGCGCACTGCCGACCCCGACGCTGGCGGTCTCGCCGTGCGGGAAGATCCAGGCGTAGAAATCCGGGGACAGCTTACCCTGGTAGAAGACGTCGCAGCGCCGCCCGTCGAAGCCGCGGAAGCCTGCGCCTGGCGCGCGGATGATCTCGTGATAGGCGAAGACGCACTTGGTCTCGCCCCCGCCGCGGATGGCCTGGCGGGCCACCTGGCTGCGAGCGCCGTCCGCGCCGATGACGAGCTTGGCGCGCACGCGCACCGTCAGGGCGCCCTCGCCCTTGCCCGACGTATAGGCGACCAGGGCCGCGCCGTCGGCGTCGCGCTCGAGCTGCTCGAAGCGGCCCGTTCGACGCTCCGCCCCCGCGTCAGCGGCGCGCGCGCGCAGCCACTCGTCGAAGACGTCGCGATCGACCATGCCCACAAAGCCGCCCTCGATGGGCATGTCGACCTCGCGCGCCTTGGGCGAGATCATGCGGGCCGAGGTGGCCCGGGCGCATAGCAGGGCTTCGGGGATGTCGAAGTCGCGCATCAGACGGGGCGGGATCGCCCCGCCGCAGGGCTTGATCCGACCGGCGCGGTCGAGCAGCAGCACGCGCCGACCGGCGCGGGCCAGATCGTGCGCCGCGGTGGCGCCCGAGGGCCCCCCGCCGACCACCACGACGTCGAAGCTCTCGGCTGCGATCTCGCCCGGCGCGCTCACGAGCGAGCGCCTTGTAAGGCGGCGCCGGCCGGGGCGGCCTCACGCTCGGGACTCGCCGCCTCCAGCCGCGAGGCCAGGATCGCAGCGCCCAGGAAGATCGCGGCCTCGCCCGCGAAGACGCAGAGGAACGCCGGGCCGTCCTGGTGCAGCAGGCGTCGCATCAGGTCGACCCCGACCGCGCCCACGAAGCCGCCGCCGGCGAAGCCCGCGGCCTGGGCTGCGCCCCAGACCCCCATGCGCACGCCCTCCCGGCCCGGGGGCCCCGCCCCCGCAAGCCCCATCATGGAGCCGATGGCGGAGACGGCGAAGACGCCGTTGGCCAAGCCTAGGACCAGGGCCGTGGGGGCGAGGGGCCAGGCGGGGCCGATCACGCTCGCCGCGCCCATGCCGCCGAGCGCCAGGGCCGAGCCGAGGCAGCCAGCGATGGTCCAGGGCCGCATCCAGGCGCGGCGCTTGTCGCCGAAGCGCGCGCCCAGCACCCCGACCAGGATCATGCCCAGGAGCACGCCCATGTGCTGCAGGCTGGACAGCTGAGCCGACTGGCCCGGGCTCATGCGGAACACCAGGCCCGCGAAGGGCTCAAGGATCAGCTCCTGGGCGCTGTAGGCCAGCATGGAAAGCAGCACGAAGAGGGTGAAGCGGCGGGCCAGGGTGTCGCGCCACATCTCGGCGACGGCCTCGCGGAACGGAAGCTTGGGCGCGCTGGCGGCGGATGGGGCGCTCGCCGGCGTCAGCTCGATACGCCAGACCCCGATCAGGGCGGCGAGGAAGGCCACGCCGGCGATGCCCGAGGCGACGCTGGCGAGGCGCTGGGGCGAGAAGGGCTCCAGCAGCTTGCCGCCGATCCCGGCCGCCAGCACGATCCCCAGGATCATCATGATCCAGACCGTGGCCGCCGCGCCGGGCCGTCGCTCCGGCGCCGTGCGGCTGGCCAGGAGCGCGAGCACGGACGTGCCTGCCGCGCCGACCCCCGCCCCGATCAGGCTGTAGGCGACCAGCGCCAGGGCGACGCCGCTCACGGGATCGCCCTTCAGCATCAGCACCGCGTCCGTGGCCAGTATGGCCCCGAGCGCCAGCACGCCCATGCCGCCCACGATCCAGGGCGTGCGCCGTCCGCCCTGGTCCGAGCCGTGCCCCCAGCGGGGCCGCGAGAGCTGGACGACGTAGTGCCAGGCCACGAAGGCGGCGGGCAGGACGGCGGGCATGGCGGCCTCCACCACCGCCACCCGGTTCAAGGTCGAGGTGGCTAGGGCCACGATGGCGCCGATGGCGGCCTGCACCAGCCCCAGGCGCGCGACGCCCAGCCAGCTCAGGCCTTCCGAGGCGGGTCGGCTCATGGGTGCGCTCCCAGATGCAGGAGGTGGAGGTGGGCGGACAGCCCGAGGCCCGCGGCCAGCATGCCGAGCACGTAGAGGGAGGTGCCGGTGGCGTTGTACCAGGGGGCGAGCTTGGCGGGGTCGCTCATCAGGCGCGCCATCAGCCTGGCTTGGACGGCGAGGGAGAGGGCGACGGCGGCGGCATAGATCGGCTGGCCCCAGGTGAGCAGAAGCGCCGCCACCACCACCTGCGGCGCCGCCATGATCGCGCAGGCCAGGAAGGCTGCGGCCTCCACGCCGAGGTCCACGGGTACGGACAGCACGCCTGTGCGGCGGTCGCCCTCCACCGCTTTGAAATCGTTCAGCACCATGATGCCGATCGCGCCGAAGCTGTAGAGCGCGGCCACCGCCGTGATCCGTCCGTCCGGCATTCCGCCGCTCGTGACCGCCGCGCCGGTGAACCAGGCCAGGCCCTCGTAGCAGAGGGCCACCGAGGCCGGACCCCACCAGCCGCGCTGCTTCAGCCGGAGCGGCGGGGCGCTGTAGACCCAGGCCAGCCCCAGTCCGAGCAGGGTCGCGGCCAGCACCGCGGGGCCGAGCGCGGCGCCGAGCGCCAGCGACAGGGCCGTCCAGAGCAGGGCCAGGCCCAGCCCCCACCGCCCGGGCAGCCGCCCGGAGGGAATCGGACGGCCGGGCTCGTTGATCGCGTCCACGTGGCGGTCGAACCAGTCGTTGACCGCCTGACTGGCGGCGCAGACGGCGGGCCCGGCCAGGACGACGCCGGCGATGGCGACCGGCCAGCGCTGGCCGAGCGGCGCGCCCGAGGACACGACCCCGCACATGAAGGCCCACATCGGGGCGAACCAGGTGATGGGCTTGAGCAGCTCCAGCACCGCAGATGCGCTGGGCGACCGCCGGACCGGCGTCGTCGATGCGCAGAGGGTCAGGTCGAGGGTGCTCACCCTCAGAACGCTAAGCCGGGCACGGCTAAGCGTCAATCCGACTTGACGCTTTCTTCTGTCAAATACGTTATTCGTCCGCCCCCGGCCCGCCCAGGCCGAAGCGGTTCAGCTTGGAGTAAAGGCTCTGGCGGCTGAGACCGAGCACTTCGGCGGCGGAAGCCCGATTGTTCTTGGTCAGCTCCAGGGCAGCCTCGATGCACATGCGCTCGATCAGGTCGGCCGTCTCGCGCACGATCTCCTTCAGCGTCATGCGGCCGACCAGCTCGGTCAGCCGCTCCACCGAGCGGCGGAGCTCGGGCGCGGCGTGCGGCCGATCGCTCAGGCGCTGGTCGATGGCCCGGAGCGTGAAGCCGAACACCGTGTCGGCGCCGTTCGGGGCGGCCGCCGCGGAAACTTCGACGTCCTCCGACTTCTCGTAGAAGGTCCGCAGCACGGTGCGGAAGTTCCGCACGCTACCCCGGTCCCTCAGCGCGTTCAGCAACAGGTTGCGCTCCAGCTCCGCCCGGCCCAGGAAGTCCGTCAGGGGGCGACCCTCGGCCTGGGCTGGCGCGCCGAGCCCCGCCAGATCCAGGAACGCCGCGTTCACCGACAGCACGGTCATGTCCGCGTCGGCGACGACGAAGGCGTCCGGGATGCGCTCCAGCACCGCACGCAGGTCCGGGCCCCGCGCTTCCGGCGCGGTCTCCTCTTGGCGCTCGGGCGTCAGGCGCACAAGGCAATAGGCGGCGCTGTCCTGGCGGAAGAGCGAGGCGGAAGCGGTCACCGGCTGGCCCTGGGTCGTCAGCCTCATGCGCGCAGGCTGGCCGCCGGGCGCGGATTGAGCGAGCGCGATCAGGGAGGCGGCGTCGTCGCGGCTCACCGGGTCGAACAGGGTCGGGAACGACTGGCCGCCGAGGTCCGCGCGCCCCTTGTCCAGCAGGCGCTCCGCGGCCGGGTTCGCCTCCGCCACCCGCCGCGTCGCGGCGTCGACGACCAGCACCGGCTCCCCGGAAAGGCGGAACAGTAGCCGGTAGCGGCCCTCCGCATCGCGCAGGCGCGCATAGTCGCGCTCCATCGCCTGCTGGGCCTCGATCAAGCGCTGTTGCAGGGCCGCCGTCGCCCGCTCGTCGCGACCGATCGCGATGACGTTGCCGTCCCGCCCGGTGTCGAGCGCCACGAACCGCAGCATCAGCGGCCTTTCGGCCGACCCGGCGATTTGGTTGATTTCCCGCCAGCGCGGCGGCGCGCTGCCGCTTGCGTCGCGGAGCAGGGCGTCGATCTTGGGCTTGCTCTCGACGGTGACGATGTCCTGCCAGCGCCTGTCGAGCCAGGCCTCCGCCCCGTCGCGCGCCAGCTCTTCGCTGCTCAGCGCCAGGTCGCGAATCACGCCCTCGCGGTCCACGACCATGGCCACATCGCCCCCGGCGGCCGCCACCTTGCCCGCGACGTCCGCGCCCAACGGGCCTAGCAGGCCGCGCGGAAAGGCGCTCCTGCTCTTCTGCGCCGTGGCGGTTGCAGTCATCGCGGGGGGGATCACTCTAAAAAGGCGCGCGTCGGGATTGACGCGCGAGTCAGATCAGACGCGAGCCCTTACCGCCTTATCGGCGATAAGCAAGGCGTCAGCCGCGGAGGACGACCAACCGTCCGCGCCCACAGCATGCACGAGTTCGGGGCTGGCGTCGAACAGTCGGCCGCCCACCATCACGAAGAGGTCGCGGTTGCAGGAGGCGGCGCGCACGTCGCCGATCAGCTCGGCGACCGCGTCGATCGGAGTATCCGATGTCGCGCTGAGGCCGAAGAGGTCGAACCAGTCGCGCCGCACCGCCAGCGCCGCGTCGCGGGGCGTCGCCCCGATGTCGAGCCAGGTGCGCCAGCCGTTCCGTCGGAAGGCGTCCTCGACGATGAACAAGCCGAACACATGCTGTTCGTTGGGGGCGGGCACGAAGCAGGCGGAGCGCGCGCCCCCCTCGTCCTGTTTCGGCGCGAGTTCATGGCCCAGGGTGCGAACCACCTGCTGCAGGCGGCTCAGTCCCACCGTCACCTCAGTGAACGAGACCTCGTCTTCATCCCAGCCCTCGCCGAGCTTGCGCGCTGTCGGGATGAGGAGTTCGACATAGATCCGCTCGAGCTCCATGCCGTCCTGCAGCAGGCCGCGGACGTAGTCGGTCAGGATCGGGGCCTCGCGCGCGAGGGTCAGGCGGGCGAAGGCGTCCAGGGTGGCGGCGTCGATCGCTGCGGCCGGCTGTAGGCTGTCGGCCTGCTCGCCGTGCGCCAGCATGAGGCGCGGGATGATCTCGCTTTCGATCATGCGGGCGAGATCGGCGTCGGAGCGCTTGCGCTTCGCCGGGGCAGGGAAAGCTATGGGCGCGCTCTGCCGGGGCAGGAGCCGAATGGCGGCGAGCCCTGCGAAGCCGAAGTCTCTGACCACCCTGAGAGAAGAAACCTTGCCGACCATGATGCCTCCCCCTTGTTGCGGGCGGAAGCGACTCGCCATGCGAGAGGGTCCGTCCTCGACGCTGAACGCAGTCGAAGTAGCCCCGGGCGCTCGACGCAACCCTCGCCCGGACCGGCTTCGGGGCCACCCGTCTTGCGATCCCCCGAGGCCAGGAGGGTGAGGCGGACGGCCTGGCAGGATGCCAACACGGAATAGGCGAGTTGGCAATCCCAAAGAACGAGGGAGATAAAAAATTCTGACAAAAATGCCAGAAGTGTCAAAACGGTTGGACGTAAACGCAGGTTGACGGGTGGTCGAAGAAGGTCCTAAGCTCCGTGTTCCAAGCGTTGCTTCCTGGAGCAAGGGGCATGGCAGCCGGTCTGATGGTTTCGGGTCGCCCGCGTGGGGCGAAGGCGCTGCAGGGCGGAACGGTCCTCCGCGGCCTTTTCGACTCCATCGTCGAAAACATCTCGGCCTGCCCCTGGGGCGGGCATGCGGGCCTGAGCCCTCGGGGCTTGCAGCAGGCCGGCCTGGCCGACGTCGCGCCTATGCAGCCTAAGCGCCGCGCAGCCGCTCGACCCCTCTACACGCCCGAAGAGCGCGCTCGCCGCGACGCCTCGCCCTGGACGTTGGTGCAGGGTGTGCTCGCGCCCCTGCAGTTCCTGATCTGCGCCGTCAGCCTCGGTTTGATCGCCCGCTATCTCGCGACCGGAGAGGGCTACGCCCTGGCGAGCGGCTCGGTGCTGCTCAAGACCTTTGTCCTCTACGCGATCATGATCACCGGCTCGATCTGGGAAAAGGACGTGTTCGGCAAGTGGCTGTTCGCCCCTGCCTTCTTCTGGGAAGACGTCGTCAGCATGGTCGTCCTGGCCCTGCAAACGCTCTACGTCGTCGCCCTCGTGAGCGGGTGGGGCGCGCCGGCCCAACAATTCGCCATCGCCGTCGCCGCCTATGCGGCCTACGTCATCAACGCCGCTCAGTTCGTGCTGAAGCTCCGGGCGGCCCGCCGCCAGGCCAGCTTCGATGCCGGCCTGGCCGCGCACGCCTGAGGCGCCTCGCAACGTGACCCTGCTCACAGCCCTCGCCGCGCGCCAGCCGGCCCGGAGCGCCGCTCCGGAGATCACGTCACGCGAGCGGCCAGTGCTGCGGGAGCGGGGCCAACGGGAAGTGTTCTGCGGCCTGACCAGCATCGTGTGGCTGCACCGCAAGATCCAGGACGCCTTTTTTCTCGTGGTCGGTTCGCGGACCTGCGCCCACCTGCTCCAGTCGGCGGCCGGCGTCATGATCTTCGCCGAGCCCCGCTTCGCCACCGCCATCATGGAAGAGCGCGACCTGGCGGGGATGGCCGACGCCAATGCTGAGCTCGACCGGATCGTGGACGAGCTGCTGCAGCGGCGCCCCGACATCAAGACGCTGTTCCTGGTGGGTTCCTGCCCCTCGGAGGTCATCAAGCTGGACCTCGGCCGCGCCGCGCATCGGCTCTCGACGCGCTACGCCCCGCGGCTGCGGATCGTGAGCTACTCCGGCAGCGGCATCGAGACGACCTTCACCCAGGGGGAGGACGCCTGCCTGGCGGCCCTGGCGGCCGAGGCGCCCGCCGCGCCGGCCGACGCGTCGCCCTCGCTGCTGGTGGTCGGGTCCTTGCCGGACATCGTGGAGGACCAGTTCGCGAGGCTCTTCGAAGCGCTCGGCGTGCCGGTCGCCTTCTTCCCTGCGCGGCGGTCCGATCGCATCCCCGCCATAGGCCCGAGCACCCGGGTGCTGCTGGCTCAACCCTTCCTGGGCGAGACCCTGTCGCGGCTGCAGAGCCGGGGCGCGACCTGGCTGCCGGCGGCCTTCCCCTTCGGCGCCGAGGGCACGACGGACTGGCTGCGCGCCGCCGCCGAGGCTTGGGGCGTCGCGCCAGCGCGGTTTCAGGCGTGCGTCGCGCCGGGCCGGGCGCGCGCCGAGCGGGCGCTGGCCCGCCACCGCGCGCTGCTCGCCGGCAAGAGCGTCTTCTTCTTCCCCGACTCGCAGCTCGAGCCGTCGCTGGCCCGCTTCCTGACGCGCGAACTCGGCATGCGCGCGCTGGAGGTCGGCACGCCCTACCTGCACCGCGACATCACCGCGCCGGAGCTGGCGCAGCTGGCGCCTGAGACGGTCCTCTCCGAGGGCCAGGACGTCGATCTGCAGCTGGCCCGCTGCCGCTCGCTCCGCCCTGACCTGACGGTCTGCGGCCTCGGGCTCGCCAACCCGCTGGAAGCCGAGGGTCTGGCCACCAAGTGGTCGATCGAGCTCGTGTTCTCGCCGGTGCACGGCTTTGACCAGGCGGGCGACCTCGCCGGCCTCTTCGCCCGGCCGCTGAAGCGCCGCGAGCTCTTGGGGGCGGCCGCATGAAGCTCGCCGTCTGGACCTACGAAGGCCCGCCGCACGTGGGCGCCCTGCGGGTCGCGACCGCGATGCGCGGCCTGCACTACGTGCTGCACGCCCCGCAGGGGGACACCTACGCCGATCTCCTGTTCACTATGATCGAGCGGCGCGACCGCCGCCCGCCGGTGACCTACACGACCTTCCAGGCGCGGGACCTCGGCAGCGACACTGCGGACCTGTTCAAGGCCGCCGCCCGCGACGCCTACGATCGCTTCCAGCCCGAGGCGATGATCGTGGGCGCGTCCTGCACCGCGGAGCTGATCCAGGACGACCCGGGCGGCCTCGCCCGCGCGCTGGACCTGCCCGTGCCGGTGATCGCGCTGGACCTGCCGAGCTACCAGAAGAAGGAGAGCTGGGGCGCGGCGGAGACCTTCTTCCAGCTGGTCAAGTCGCTGGCCGGGCCCGCGCCGAGAGCCCGCGCCGCGGCGGTCCAGCCCGCCTGCAACATCCTCGGGCCCACCGCCCTCGGCTTCAGGCATCGCGACGACGTGATCGAGGTGACGCGGATCCTCGAGCGCCTGGGCGTGCGGGTGAACGTCACCGCGCCCTGGGGCGCCCGCCCCCAGGACCTCGCCCGCCTCCCGGACGCCGACTTCAACGTCGTGCTCTATCCGGAGATCGCCGGCGTCGCGGCCGCCTGGCTGGAGAAGACCCACGGCCTCCCGGCCGTCCGAATCCAACCGATCGGGGTCAAGGCGACCCGGGCGTTCATCGAAGAGGTCGCGCGCCTGGCCGGGGTCGATCCCGCCCCGGCGCTGGACGCCCCCGGGTCCCGCTCGGGCTGGTGGTCGCGGTCGGTGGACTCCAACTACCTGACCCAGAAGCGCGTCTTCGTCTTCGGCGAGGCGAATCGGGCTATCGCCGCCGCTCGCGTCGCCGCCGACGAGTTCGGCTTCGAGATCGTCGGCCTGGGCGCCTACAACCGAGAGTTCGCCCGCGAGGTTCGCGCCGCCGCCGAATCGTACGGCCTCGCCGCCCTGATCACCGACGACTACCTGGAGGTGGAGCGCGCCATCGCTGAGGCCCAGCCGGAGCTCGTGCTGGGCACTCAGATGGAGCGGCACATCGCCAAGCGGCTGTGCCTGGCCTGCGCGGTGATCTCCGCGCCGGCGCACGTGCAGGACTTCCCGGCCCGCTACTCGCCCCAGATGGGGTTCGAAGGCGCAAACGTGCTCTTCGACACCTGGGCGCATCCGCTGGTCATGGGGCTGGAGGAGCACCTGCTCGCCATGTTCCGCGACGACTTCGAGTTCAACGACGCGGCCGGGCCCTCGCACCTGCATGCGGGCGCAGCGCCCCCGCCCGTCGCGGCGGAGCCCGAGCCGGCTGCCGCCGACGCCGCAATCGTCTGGACCGCCGAGGCCACGGCGGAGCTTTCCAAGATCCCGTTCTTCGTGCGCGGCAAGGCCCGTCGCAACACCGAGGCCTTCGCGGCCAGCCAGGGCCTTAGCGCCATCAGGATCGACACCCTCTATGACGCACGCAGCCACTTCACGCGCTGAGCGCCCCTCCGGGCCCGCTCCCGCCGCCGTGCGGGTGGTGGTGGTCACGCTGGACAAGCATCTGGCCGGGGTGTTCGCGCGCGCCGCCGAGGCGCTGAAACCGGAGATCCCCGGCCTGAGCCTCGTCCTGCACGCGGCCACCGACTGGGCCGAGGATCCCGCCTCGCTGGCGCGCTGCATCGCCGACATCGGCGGGGCCGACATCGTGCTGGCCACGATGCTGTTCATGGAGGACCACATCCGCGCGGTCCTGCCGGCGCTCCAGGCGCGGCGGGAGCAGTGCAAGGCGCTGATCGCCATCATGTCGGCGGCGGAGGTCGTGCGCCTGACTCGGCTGGGGTCGCTGCGCATGGACGGCTCCGACAAGGGGCCGCTCGCCTTGCTGAAGCGCCTGCGGGGCGCGCGCAAGCCCGGCGGGACGGCGAGCTCGGGCACGGGCCAGATGGCCATGCTGCGTCGCCTCCCGAAGCTCCTCCGCTTCATTCCGGGGACCGCCCAGGACCTGCGCGCCTACTTCCTGACGATGCAGTACTGGCTGTCCGGCTCGCCGGACAATGTGGCGGACATGCTGCGCTTCCTGGCGGGGCGCTACGCCCTGCCCGCGAAAGGCCAGGGCCGCCATGAGCCCGCCGCCCCGCGTCAGTACCCCGAGATCGCGCTCTACCACCCGCGCGCGAAAGGCCGGATCGTCCAGAGCCTTGACGCCCTGCCGAAGGCCGTGGGGCAGGGCGGGACGGTCGGCGTGCTGGTCCTGCGCTCCTATGTGCTGGCCGATGACACCGGACACTATGACGGGGTGATCGCCGCGCTGGAGGCGCGGGGGCTGAGGGTCGTGCCGGCCTTCGCCTCGGGGCTGGACGCCCGCCCGGCCATCGAGCGCTTCTTCATGCGGGACGGCCGCGCCAGCGTGGACGCGGTCGTTTCCCTGGTCGGCTTTTCGCTCGTCGGCGGGCCCGCCTACAACGACGCGGCGGCGGCGGAGGCCATGCTCGCCCGCCTCGACGTGCCCTACGTCAGCGCCCAGGCCCTGGAGTTCCAGACCCTGGAGGCCTGGGGCGCCTCGTCCTCGGGGCTGTCGCCGGTGGAGACCACCCTGATGGTGGCGATCCCCGAGCTCGACGGGGCGGTGGCGCCCACGGTCTTCGGGGGCCGCGCGGACGGGGCCGCCCCGTGCCAGGGCTGCGGTCGCCGCTGCAGCTTCGAGACCGGCGGCTCGGCCCCGCCCATGCGCGCCTGCCCCGAGCGCGCCGAGGCGTTGGCGGCCAAGGTCGAGCGGCTGGTGCGCCTGCGCCGCACGCCCGTGGGCGAGCGCAAGGTCGCGGTCGTGCTCTTCAACTTTCCGCCGAAGTCCGGCGCGGTGGGTTCCGCCGCCTACCTCTCGGTCTTCGCCTCGCTGCACAATACGCTCAGCGCCATGCGGGCCGCGGGCTACGACGTCGAGGTCCCCGAGACGGCAGATGCGCTCCGCGACCGGCTCGTGGGGGGCAACGCCGAGCGGTTTGGCGTCGAGGCCAACGTCTATCGCCGCATCCCGGTCGAAGACCACATCCGGCGCGAGCGCCACCTCTCCGAGATCGAGGGCCAGTGGGGTCCTGCGCCCGGCAAGGCCCTGTCGAGCGGAGCCTCGCTGTTCGTGCTGGGCGAGCAGTTCGGCAAGGTCTTCGTGGGGCTTCAGCCCGGGTTCGGCTACGAGGGCGACCCGATGCGCCTGCTCTTCGAGCGGGGCTTTGCGCCGACCCACGCCTTCTCCGCCTTCTACCGCTTCATCCGCGAGGACTTCGATGCGGACGCGGTGCTGCATTTCGGCACCCACGGCGCGCTGGAGTTCATGCCCGGCAAGAGCGTGGGCCTGTCGGCCGACTGCTGGCCGGAGCGCCTGATCGGCCCTGTCCCGAACATCTACCTCTATGCGGCCAACAACCCGTCGGAGGGCGCGCTGGCCCGCCGGCGGTCCAACGCAACCCTGATCAGCTACCTGACGCCGCCTATCGCCCAGGCGGGGCTCTACCGCGGCCTCTCCGAGCTGAAGGCCTCGATCCAGCGCTGGCGCGGGACCGCGCCCCAGTCGGCGGAGGCCGCCAGCCTGGCCGAGCTGATCGCCGAGCAGGCCGCGGCTCTCGACCTGGTCGGGGCGGACGACATCGCCGCCTTGGCCGCTCAGGTCGAGGAGGTGGAGCAGTCGCTGATCCCCGTGGGCCTGCATGTGGTCGGCGAAGCGCTCTCGCCCGAGGCCCGGCGCGAGCTGCTGGCCGCCATGGCCGGGGCCGGCGCGGACGCGCTCGCCCTGGCGGAGGCCGAGCGCCTGCTCGGGGACGACAGCGAGATCAAGGCGATCTTGCATGGGCTGGACGGCGGCTATATCCGCCCGGCGCCCGGGGGCGACCTGATCAGCACGCCTGCGGTCCTGCCCACCGGGCGCAATCTGCACGGGTTCGACCCCTTCCGGATCCCGAGCGTCTTCGCGGTCCGCGAGGGCGCGCGTCACGCGGGTCTCCTGCTCGACCGCCGCGCCGCCGACACGGGCGCTGCGACGGAGTCGGTGGCCATGGTGCTCTGGGCCTCCGACAACCTGAAGAGCGAGGGCGTGGCCATCGCCCAGGCCCTGGCGCTGATGGGCGCGCGGCCCCGGATCGACAGCTACGGCCGGCTGTGCGGGGCGGAGCTGATCCCGCTCGACGAGCTCGGCCGTCCGCGGATCGACGTGGTCGTGACGCTGTCGGGCATCTTCCGCGACCTCTTGGCGCTGCAGACCCGCATGATCGCCGAGGCCGCCTGGCTCGCCGCCGAAGCCGACGAGCCCGAGGACCGCAACTTCATCCGCAAGCACGCCCTCGCGCACATGCGCGAGCAGGGCTGCGACCTGGAGACCGCCGCCCTGCGCGTGTTCTCCAACGCGGAAGGGGCGTACGGGTCCAACGTGAACCAGCTGATCGACGCCGGCTGCTGGACCGACGAGGACGAGCTCGCCGACGCCTACCAGGCGCGCAAGTGCTTCGCCTACGGCCGCAGCGGCAAGGCGGTGAAGCAGTCCGCCATGCTGGCCGCCATCCTGAAGGGCGTCGATTTCGCGTACCAGAACCTGGAGTCGGTCGAGAACGGCGTCACCACGATCGACCACTACAACGACACCCTGGGCGGCATCAGCCGGGCGGTGAAGCGGGCCAAGGGCGCGGACGCTCCCGTCTACATCGGCGACCAGACGGCCGGCGCGGCCAAGGTCCGCAGCCTCGCCGAACAGGTGGCGCTGGAGACCCGCACCCGCACCCTGAACCCGCGCTGGTACGAGGGCCTGCTCAAGCATGGCTACGAAGGCGTGCGCCAGATCGAAGCCCAGGTGACCAACACCATGGGCTGGTCGGCGACCACCGCCCAGGTCCAGCCCTGGGTCTACCAGGAGATCGCAAAGACTTTCGTGCTGGACGCCGAGATGCGGCGTCGCCTGGCCGAGCTGAACCCCGTGGCCTCCTCGCGCATGGTCCGCCGCCTGATCGAAGCCAGCGACCGCCGCTACTGGACCCCTGACCCCGCCGTCCTTTCCGCCCTGCAGGCGGCCGGCGACGAGCTGGAAGACCAATTGGAGGGCGTGGCCAGGGCCGCGTGACGCATTTCATGACTTTGCTCGACCTCGAACGCCCCAGCGCCCGCCCGCTGCGCCAGACCGTCTCCCGCCGCGAGGACGGGGAAGGAAGCGTGCAGGTGCAGATGGACCCGAACGTGCGGATCGAACGCGCCAAGGTCTTCGCCGTCTACGGCAAGGGCGGGATCGGCAAGTCGACCACCTCCTCCAACCTGTCCGCGGCCTTCTCCAAGCTCGGCAAGCGGGTGCTGCAGATCGGCTGCGACCCCAAGCATGACTCCACCTTCACGCTCACCAAGCAACTGACGCCCACCGTCATCGACATCCTGGAGCAAGTGGATTTCCATACCGAGGAGCTGCGGCCCGAGGACTACGTCTTCGAGGGCTACAACGGCGTGATGTGCGTGGAGGCCGGCGGGCCGCCCGCAGGCACGGGCTGCGGCGGCTATGTCGTGGGTCAGACGGTGAAGCTTCTGAAGGAGCACCACCTGCTCGACGACACCGACGTCGTGGTCTTCGACGTCCTGGGGGATGTGGTCTGCGGCGGGTTCGCCGCGCCCCTGCAGCACGCCGAGCGCGCCCTGGTCGTCGCGTCCAACGACTTCGACAGCATCTTCGCCATGAACCGCATCATCGCGGCGATCCGCGCCAAGTCGAAGAACTACGAAGTGCGCCTGGGCGGCATGATCGCCAATCGCAGCGACGCGACGGACGAGATCGATCGCTTCAACGCCGCCATCGGCATCGAGCGGATCGCGCACTTCCCAATTCTGGACGCGGTGCGCAAGAGCCGGCTGAAGAAGTCGACCCTGTTCGAAATGGAGAGCTCGCCCGAGGTCGACCTGGCCTGCGCCGAATACATGAAGCTCGCCGCCACGCTGTGGGTCGGCGACAAGCGCTTCGACGCCGTCCCGATGAAGGACCGCGAGGTCTTCGAATTCCTGGGCTTCGAGTGAGCGGAGCCCGGACCATGACCTTCGCCGCCTACGCCGAACGCCGCAGCCGCCTTAAGACCTATTTCGACGCCACCGCGGTGAAGGCCTGGGCGCAGCTGACCTCCGACGCGCCGGTGAGCCGCATCCGAGAGACGGTGCGGGCCGGGCGGGACCGGATGCGCGCGACGCTCCTCGCCTGGCTGCCGGATCGGCTCTCGGGCGTGCGAGTGCTGGACGCGGGCTGCGGCGCAGGCCAGCTGGCGGTGGAGGCCGCACGGCGGGGCGCGGCGGTCACGGCGGTGGACATCGCCGGCAACCTGGTCGAGCTCGCGCGGCAGCGTGCACCCTCGGAGCTGAAGGGGCGGATCGAGTTCCGCGTCGGCGACCTGCTCGACCCCGCGCTGGGGTCCTTCGATCATGCGGTCGCGATGGACAGCCTGATCCACTACGCCGTCGACGACGTGGTGCGCGCCCTGGCGACGCTGGCGCCCCGGGTGGGCCGCTCGATGGTCTTCACCTTTGCGCCGCGCACGCCCGCGCTCAGCCTCATGCATGCCGCGGGCAAGCTGTTCCCCAAGGCGGACCGCGCCCCCGCGATCGAGCCGGTGACCGAGGCCAGGCTGCGCGCAGGTCTCACGCGCGAGCTTGCGGCCTCGGGCTGGGAGATCGGCCGGACCGAGCGCGTCGTCTCCGGCTTCTACACCTCCCAGGCCCTGGAGCTTGTCCGCCGATGAGCCCGCCGCGGCCCCAGAAGGTGTGGTCCTGGCGCAACGTCGGCGCAGGCTTCCTGCCGTTCGCCGACGCCGCCACGGCCGAGCTGCCCTTGGGCCGCCTGCTCCGACTGTCGCTGTTCCAGGTGACGGTCGGGATGGCCGCGGTGCTCCTGATCGGCACGCTGAACCGAGTGATGATCGTGGAGCTCGGCCTGCCCGCCTGGCTGGTCGCGGCCATGATCTCCCTGCCGCTGGTCTTCGCGCCCTTCCGCATGCTGGTCGGGCATCGCTCCGACACCCATCGCTCCGTGCTGGGGTGGAAGCGCGCGCCTTACCTCTGGTTCGGCAGCTTGATGCAATTCGGCGGGCTGGCGATCATGCCTTTCGCCCTGATCCTGCTCTCCGGCGACAGCCACGGGCCGCCGATCGTGGGCCAAGCCGGCGCGGCGCTGGCGTTCCTGATGACCGGCGCAGGCCTGCACACGGTCCAGACGAGCGGCCTTGCCCTGGCCACCGACCTCGCCCCGGAGCGGGCGCGGCCGAAGGTGGTGGCCCTGCTCTGCGCCATGCTGCTGGTGGGCTCGGTGGGCTCGGCCGTCGTCTTTGGGCTCCTGCTGCACCCGTTCAGCGAGCTGCGGCTGATCAAGGTGGTGCAGGGCGCAGGCCTCCTGACCCTGGTCGTGAACGGCATCGCGCTCTGGAAGCAGGAGGCGCGCGACCCGAGCCGCAGCCTGGACGCCGCGCCGGCGCCGAGCTTCGGCGAGCGTTGGGCGGCCTACGCCTCCACAGGCCGGGCAGGGCGGCGGCTGCTGGCCATCGGCATGGGCACGACCGCGTTTTCCATGCAGGACGTGCTGCTGGAGCCCTACGGCGGCCGGGTGCTGCACCTTCCGGTCGCGGCCACCACCAGCCTGACCGCGCTGCCGGCCATCGGCGGCGGCGCGGGCCTGTGGCTCGCCGCGCGCAGCCTCGCCAAGGGGTCGGACCCCTATCGCGTGGCGGGCTTCGGCGCGGCGGCAGGCCTGGCGGCCTTCGCCTGCGTGATCCTGGCCGCGCCCACCGCCTCGCCGGGACTGTTCGCGCTGGGCGTGAGCCTGGTCGGGCTCGGGGCGGGGCTCTTCGCCCACGGCACCCTCACCGCCTCCATGAACATGGCGCGCAAGGACGCCACGGGCCTCGCGCTCGGGGCCTGGGGCGCGGTCCAGGCGCTGGCCGCCGGCCTCGCCATCGCTTCGGGCGGCCTGATCAGCGACGGAGTGGGCGCGCTCGCCCGCGCCGGCCGCCTGGGCGTCGCCCTCGACGGCGGCGCCACCGGCTACGCCGCCGTCTACGCCCTCGAGCTGCTGCTGCTTTTCGTCACCCTGGTCGCGCTTGGGCCGCTCGCCCGCCACGACCGGGCCGCGTCCGCATCACCCGCCGCCGCGCTCGCGCTTCCCGCCCTGACCCGAACGTCCGCCTGAGCTCCTCAAAGGAGGCCCGCCATGTACAACGTCGAATACTTTGGCGTCATCGACATCCCCGCCCTCACCCTGACGGCGTTCACGTTGTTCTTCATCGGCCTGATCGTCTACCTGCGCCGGGAGGATCGCCGCGAAGGCTACCCCATCGAGGACGACGTCACCGGGCGGCGCGAGCCGGCGCAGGGCTTCCTCTTCGTGGCTCAGCCCAAGACCTTCCGGCTCGCCGGCGGCGGGACCGTCTCCAAGCCCGACGGGTCGCGCGACGCCTTCGAGCTGAAGGCCAGCCGCAGCTCGCCGGTCCCTGGCACCCCGCTGCAGCCCACGGGCGACCCGATGCTCGCCGCCCTCGGCCCGGGGGCCTATGCGGACCGGGCCAAGACGCCGGACCTCACCGACCATGGCCTGGCCAAGATCGTCCCCTTGCGCGCGGCCAAGACCTATTTCGTCGAGAAGAACGATCCGGATCCGCGGGGCTACACGGTCCTGGGCCGGGACGGCCGGGTCGCGGGCACGGTCAGCGACGTCTGGATCGACCAGGGCGAGTACCTGGCCCGCTATGTCGAGGTCGAGCTCACGGGCGGCGGCCGTCGCGTGCTGCTGCCCCTGACCATGGCGGTGGTCCGCCGCGGCCGTAAGGTCGTACAGACCGACGCCGTCCTCGCCAGCCAGTTCGCCGATGCGCCTTCGACGGCGGCCCCGGACCAGGTCACCCGCGACGAGGAAGAGCGCATCGCGGCCTATTTCGGCGGCGGCTACCTCTACGCCACCCCTAACCGTGCGGAGCCCTGGCTGTGAACCACGAGCACGACTTCGAGCCCATCCGCGGCCTTCCAGGCGCCTTGCCGGAGGGCGAGATCCTGCTCTGGCAAGGCGCGCCGCGCTGGACGCGACTGGCCTGCGAGGCCTTCCACATCCGGGCGGTCGCAGCCTACTTCGCCCTGATGCTGGCCTGGCGGGCGGGAGCGGCGATCCAGGCCGGCACGCCCCCGGTCAAGGCGCTGGAGGCGGCGCTCTCCGTAGCCCCGATCGCGGGGGCGGCCGTGGGCCTTTTGGCTCTGCTGGCCTGGGCGAGCGCCCGCACGACCGTCTACACCATCACCAGCCGACGGATCGTTCTGCGCTATGGCGTGGCGCTGACCAAGGCGGTCAACCTGCCCTTCGCCGTCATCCAGAGCGGGGCGCTGAAGCGCTTCGCCGACGGATCGGGCGACGTGGCGGTGACGCTGAAGGCGCCCAACAAGCTCGCCTTCCTGCACATCTGGCCCCATGCCCGCCCCTGGCGGGTGGCGGCGCCCCAGCCGACCCTGCGCGCCCTGCCCGACGCGGAGGCTGCGGCGCGGGTCCTGACCTCGGCCATGCAGGCGGCGGTCGGCGCCGCGGTCGTCCCGGCGGCGCTGGAGGCCCGCGTGTCGAAGCGGCGCGGCGGCCTCCCGCAGCGCCCTGAAGCTGCGACAGCGTGAGGCGACGGCGATGAGCCACATCGACACCGAACCGTTCCCGAAGGGCGCCCTGATCGCGGCGGCGGGCGTGCTCAGCCTGGCGCTGGCGACCACAACCGCGGCGCGGCTGACGCACCTCTCCGCGCCCCCCCCGGCGTCGGCTGCTCCCCATGCGGTCCAGGCTGTGAGCCTGCGCTTCGCCGACCGGGCGGACGGCGCCATCGTGGTCAGCGACGCCCGCTCGGGCGCGCCGGTCGCGACCCTGGCGCCCGACAGCAACGGCTTCGTGCGGGGCGTCATGCGCGGCCTGGCTCGGGACCGGATCAGCCGCCGGATCGGCGCGGAGCCGCCGTTCCTGCTGAGCCGCGACGCGGGAGACCGCATGTGGCTTCAGGATACGGCGACCGGACGGCTGATCGACCTGCAGGCCTTCGGCGAGGACAACCGCGCGTCCTTCGCCGCCTTCCTGCCCCGGCGGGGCCGCCCCGCATGAGTCGCGCCCTTCTCACCGCCTGCACCATCGAGATCGAGCACTCCGAGCGGAGCCTGCACGCCCACGTGGCGCTGGACGACGCGCCGCCGCTGCGGCCCGGCGACCGGGTCAGGGTGCACGGCGAGCCGGTCCGCGTCCGCTTTGGCGATGTCATGACCCTGCGCCGCCAGGCCACGGTCGTCCGTGCGAGCTGGCTGGAGCGGCAGTGGACCCGGCTCCTCGCCCGCTTCGACCTGGCCGAGCTCTACGAAGTCAGCTTCACGCCCGGGAGGGCCAAATGACCGACGCCGCCCTTGATGTCCTCTCCGTCGCCCGCCAGGCGCACCCGTCCGACGCCCCGGCCAAGGCCCGCCGCGGCGCCGGCGAGACCACCCGAATGGCGCAGGAGGATACGGTCCTCAGCCCGCGCTTCTATACGACCGACTTCAAGGCCATGGACCGGATCGACGTGACCCCGGTGCGGGCGGAATGGGACGCCTTGCTCGCCGAGATGGCGAGCGACCCCAACCGGGACCACTTCAAGCGGACCGAGGCCTTCGAGCACCGGCTGGAGCAGCTGGAACCGGAGCTACGCCGGGAGTTCGTGGACTTCCTGGTGAGCTCCTTGACCGCGGAGTTCTCCGGCTGTGTGCTCTATGCCGAAATCGTCAAGCGGGTGACCAATCCCGACATCAAGGCGCTGTTCAAGTACATGAGCCGGGATGAGGCGCGGCATGCCGGCTTCATCAACGGCTGCCTCAAGGACTACGATATCGGCGTCGACCTGAGCTTTCTAACCAAGACAAAGAAATATACCTTCTTCAAGCCCAAGTTCATCTTCTATGCCGTCTATCTGTCGGAGAAGATCGGCTACGCGCGCTACATCACCATCTTCCGGCACCTGCAGCGCAATCCGCATCGGCGCTTCCACCCGATCTTCAGCTGGTTCGAGGAGTGGTGCAACGACGAGTTCCGCCACGGCGAGGCCTTCGCCCTGCTGATGCGGTCGGACCCTAAGCTGCTGACCGGGGCGAACAAGCTCTGGGTCAAGTTCTTCCTGCTCTCGGTCTATGCGACCATGTACGTGCGCGACCACGCCCGGCCGGCGTTCCATGCCGGGCTGGGCCTGGACCCGACCGACTACGACTATCGCGTGTTCCGCTGCTGCTCGGAGATCTCCAAGCAGGTCTTCCCGCTGACGCTCGACATCGATGCGCCGGCCTTCCGCGCCGGCATGGACCGGCTGGCGGCGATCACGGCGGCGATGAGCGCGGCCAAGGCGCAGAGCGGGCTGGTCGGGGCGGTGAGGCGGGTCGGGCTGGCGCTGGCGGCCGGGCTGAGCTTTGCGCGGCTCTATTTCGTGCCGTCGCAGCCCAATGCGCTGCCGGCCACGACCCGCCTGCAGCCCGCATGGTGAGCCGATGAGCCTGTCCCCCGTCCTGCTGGCGGTTCTCTACGCCTTGGGCCTCTGGTGGTTCAGCACGGGCGCGATCCTGTGGCTGACCCGCCTGCCGTGCGCCGCCCGAGGCTGGAGCCTCGCCGGGGCGACGGCGGCGGCCGGGGTGGCGGGCGCGGCGCTCGTCCTCACGCGGGATGTGCAGACGCCGCTGGCGGCCGGCGCGGCCTTCACCACGGCCCTGGCGCTCTGGGGCTGGCACGAGCTCAGCTTTCTGACGGGCCTTGTGACCGGCCCCTCGGTCGCCCCTGCCCCCGGGGGCGCGAGGCCTGGCCCGTTTCCGCCGCGCGGCCGCGACCCTGATCCACCACGAGGCGGCGCTGGCCTTAAGTGCCCTTGCGGTCGCCGGCCTGACGCTTGGGCGCGCCAACCCGGTCGCCGGCTGGACCTTCCTGCTGCTGTTCGCCGCGCGGCTCAGCGCGAAGATGAACCTCTTCCTGGGCGTGCCGAACTTCAGCGTCGAGTTCTTCCCCGCGCGCCTGGAGTATCTGACGACCTACCTCCGCAAGGGGCCGGTCACGGCGCTCTATCCGGCCTCGCTGGCGGGCCTGACCCTCGCGGCGGCGGCCGCCCTGCGCCTGGCGCTGGACGGCGGGGCGAGCCCTGCGGCCGCGACCGGCTGGGCGCTGGTGTTCGCCCTGGCCGCCCTGGCCTTGCTGGAGCATCTCTTCATGGCCTTTGCCCTGCCCGACGCGGCCCTGTGGCGCTGGGCGCTGCCGGCTCGGGAGCGCCCGCCGGCACGCCCCTCGCGTCAGACCCTCGTCCCCGCCGAGCCTGCGGTCGAGCCCCTCAAATGAACCAAGAAGCGATCCGCGTCGGAGACCGGCCATGAACTATGAAGCCTTCTTCCAGGACCAGCTCGACGGGCTCCGCACCGAGGGTCGCTATCGCGTCTTCGCCGACCTGGAGCGCAAGGCCGGGCAGTTCCCGGCCGCGGTGCGCCATCGCGAGGGCGGGGTCCAGGACGTGACGGTCTGGTGCTCCAACGACTACCTCGGCATGGGGCAGCATCCCAAGGTGCTGGCCGCCATGCACGACGCCCTGGACCGCTGCGGGGCGGGGGCCGGCGGCACCCGCAACATCTCGGGCACCAATCACTTCCACGTCCTCCTGGAGCAGGAGCTGGCCGACCTTCACGGCAAGGAGGCGGCCCTCACCTTCACCTCCGGATACGTGTCCAACATGGCGGCGCTTTCGACGCTGGCCGCGCGCCTGCCCGGCTGCATCGTCTTCTCCGACGCGGGCAACCACGCCTCGATGATCGAGGGCATCCGGCACAGCCGGGCGCAGTGCCAGGTGTTCCGCCACAACGACCTGGACGACCTCCGCGCGCTTTTGGAGGCGGCGGACCCGACGCGGCCCAAGCTGATCGCCTTCGAGAGCGTCTATTCGATGGACGGCGACATCGCGCCCCTGGCCGCCCTGTGCGACCTGGCCGACGAGTTCGGCGCCATGACCTACCTGGACGAGGTGCACGGGGTGGGGCTGTACGGTCCGCGGGGCGGGGGCGTGGCGGAGCGGGAGGGGCTGATGGACCGGATCACGGTCATCGAGGGCACCCTGGCCAAGGCCTTCGGCGTCATGGGCGGCTACATCGCAGCCTCGGCGGCTCTGTGCGACTTCGTCCGCAGCTTCGCCTCGGGCTTCATCTTCTCCACCGCCCTGTCGCCAGCGCTCGCCGCGGGCGCGCTCGCCAGCATCCGGCACCTGAAAGTCAGCGGGCAGGAGCGGGCGCGTCACCAGAACCGGGTGGCCAAGGTGCGCAAGCAACTCGCCGCCGCGGGCATCCCGGTGATGGACAACGAAAGCCACATCATCCCGGTAATGGTCGGCGACCCGGTCAAGTGCAAGATGATCAGCGACTGGCTCTTGGACAACTACGCGATCTACATCCAGCCGATCAACTATCCGACGGTGCCGCGAGGGACGGAGCGACTTCGCATCACGCCCTCGCCGGTGCACTCCGATGCCGACATCGCCAAGCTCGTGACCGCGATCTCCGAGTTGTGGTCGATGTGCGCTCTGAGCCGCTCGGCCGCCGCCGCCTAGGCTCAAGACTCATTCACAGCTAGAAGGACAGTAGCGCTGCAAGGGCGACGGCGGAGAGGAAGTTGGCCGCGAGCTTGTCGTAGCGGGTGGCCACGCGGCGGAAGTCCTTGAGCCTGCAGAAGGCGTTCTCGATCCGGTGGCGCTCTCGGTAGCGGTCTTGATCGTAGGCGATGCGGCGTTTGCGGGTGCTTCGGCCTGGGATGACCGGCACGGCTCCGGACTGCCGCAGCATCCGGCGGAGCGCGTCGGCGTCGTATCCCTTGTCGGCCAGCACGTAGCGGGCGCCTTGGGCGCGGGCGAGCAGGGCCGGCGCGACAGTAATGTCGGAGACGTTGCCCGGGGTCAGCGTCAGCGCGAAGGGGCGCCCGACGGTGTCGGTGAGGACATGAACTTTGGTGGTCTGACCGCCGCGCGAGGGGCCGATCGCCTGCGCCCGCGCCCCCTTTTCCCCCGAAGGCCGAGCGCTGCGCCTTGACGTAAGTGCTGTCCACCGCGGTGCTTTTCGTCACCGCGCCGGAGGCGGCGAGCGCTTCCAGCAGCTGGATCCAGAACCGTCGGCGAGACCATCGGTTGAACCGGTTGTAGACCGTCGTGTGCGGGCCGTAGTCGCCGGGGCAGTCCTGCCAGCGGCAACCCACCTTCAGCACGTGGAGGATGCCCGAGATCACCCGCCGGTCGTCCACCCGCCTGGCGCCGGGCTGGTTCTGCGGCAGGTGCGGCTCGATCGCCGCCCACTGCTCGTCCGACAACCAGAACAGGCCCATGCCCCCCTCCAACGCCGCTCAGGGCGCCGGAATCATGATTTGCCCACCGGCCTCAAGCGCGTGATTGGGTTTGGAGCCTAGCCGCCCAAGCGAAGAGCGCCGCTCCCCAGGCGGGGCAGCGGCGCTCTGAAACCTTATCGGTTCAAGTCGCGGCCTACTTCGCCCCCGGCTTCTTGGCGTAGAATTGGCACCAGCCGTTCGGCGAAATGCTGCCCGCGACCTGCTTGCAGGCCCCGTTCGCGTCTGGCTTCGGGCCGGGGATGAAGTAGGTGCAGATCGCGCAATGGGCCGCACCCTTGGGTTTGTCCTGATACTTCGCGTTCGCCTGGGTCACCACACCCGCTGAGGCCGCCGTCGGGATCACGACGGGCAGAACCGCGAGCGCAGCCGCAGCGCCCAAGACCGTACGCCGGGTCGCCGGCTTCACCTCGTCCGTCATGCGTATCTCCTGTCCTCGTTTCCGCCGTCAGGCCTTCGAAGAACTGACGGATCCAAGACAACGCCCAACCTCATAAATCAGAGCCGCGCCGCGACAGTCAAGCCGGTCCGCACGGTCCTTGGTCTACAAGGCTCCGCAGTGTCGGCTAGTCGCTTCACCCGTCAAGCGCCTGGCGACAACTTGGATTCTTTGTCGGACAGGCGAGACCGCGGGAGACGCTCAGGCTGCGGCGCGGTCCGGCTTCGGCTGAGGCGCGGCCGCCTCGGCGTCGTGCAGCGTCGCCACCTCGCCGGCGAACAGGGGCAGGGCGCTGGGCAGGGGTTCGGGCCGCCCGATCAGATAGCCCTGCGCCTCGTGACAGCCCGCCTTGCGGAGCTCCTCCAACTGCTCGGGGGTCTCTACGCCCTCGGCGGTGACGGTCATGCCGAGGCTCGCGCCGAGCTCGACCACGGCGCGGATGATCGCCAGCGCCTCGCCGTTGCCGGGCAGGTCGCGGACGAAGGACTGGTCGATCTTGATCTTGTCGAAGGGAAAGCGCCGCAGATAGCTCAGGCTGGAATAGCCGGTCCCGAAATCGTCCATGCTGATGCGCACGCCCAACTGTCGGAGCTGGTGCAGCATGCGGCTGTTAGCGGAGCTTTCGCTCAGCAGCACGGACTCGGTGATCTCGAGCTCCAGGCGGCTGGGCGACAGCCCTGAGACGGACAAGGCGGAGACGACGCTGCGCACCAGGTCCCGCGAGCGGAACTGGACGGGCGAGATGTTGACGGCGAGCTTGTGGGCGTTCGGCCAGCTCGCCGCGTCGGCGCAGGCGCGGCGCAGCACCCACTCGCCGATCGCGGCGATCAGGCCGATCTCCTCGGCCAGGGGGATGAACTCGCCGGGGAAGACTAGGCCCCGCGTGGGGTGACGCCAGCGCAACAGCGCCTCCTGGCCCACGATCTCGTCGCGGGCGAAGGCGTAGAGCGGCTGGTAGTGCAGCTCGAACTGACCCCCGGCGAGGGCCGAGCGCAGGTCGATCTCCAGGGCGCGCTTGCGTTGCAGCGCCTCGTCCATGCCGCGCTCGAAGAAGTGGAAGGCGCCCCGGCCCTCGCTCTTGGCGCGGTAGAGCGCCATATCAGCCTTCTTGAGCAGTTCGTCCGCCTGGCGCGCGTCCACCGGCGACATGGCGATGCCGACGCTGGCGCCGATGACCACGACGGCGCCCTCTAGGTCGAAGGGCGCGGCCAGGGCGTCCACGATGCGCTGGGCGAGGCGTACGGCGGCGTTGGCGCCCTCGGGCGTGGCCTGCACGATGGCGAACTCGTCCCCGCCCAGGCGCGCGACCAGGTCGCCGCTGCGCAGGCATCCCTGCAGGCGATGGGCGACCATCTTCAGAAGAGCGTCGCCCGCCGGATGGCCCATGGTGTCGTTGACGGTCTTGAAGTGGTCGAGGTCCAGGCAGAGCACCGCCACGCTCTGGGCGGGCCCGGCGCCGCGGCCGGTGCGCGCGAGCGCCGCTTCCAGTTCCTGGCGGAACAGCACCCGGTTGGGCAGGTCGGTCAGCGGGTCGTAGTGCGCCATGCGCGCAATCAGCCGCTCGTGCTGGCGCCGCTCGGTGATGTCCTCGGAGACGCCGAGCAGATAGCGGGGTCGGCCCGCCTGGTCCTTGATGGCCAGCTTCTTGGTGCGCAGCAGGACCTCCGATCCGTCCGCGCGCCGCACCTGCTCCTCCTCGATCAGGCAGACCTCGCCGGAATTCAGGACCGCGCGATCGCGCTCGGCAAAGCAGTCGACCTGGTCGTCGGGGAAGAAATCCCGGTCACTCTTGCCGATGAGGGAGTCGCGCGGGAACCCCAGGATTTCCTCCCCGGCCTTGTTCATCAGCACGAAGGATAGGTCCTTGGCCGACTTCACGAACACCATGGCGGGGATGTTCTCGATGATTTCGCTCATGAAGGTGCGTGCTTCGTGCGCGTCGCCGTTCGCGGTCGCGAGCTGGGCGGCGAGGGCGGCCATTTCGTCGGCGTGCTTTCGCGTCGCCTCGCTGGTGTGCTTCAGGAGCGCCAGGGCGGACCCGACCCCGAAATAGCGTCCGTCCTCGACGACGATGAACCCGCGCAGCAGGTCCGACGCCCGGTCCGACAGGGCCTGGGCGGTGAAGTCCGCGACCCAGGCGTTCGCCTCGACGACCAGCGGGTCGGCGTCCATGATCATGGAGATCGGCCGCTTGGCCCAGAGCGCCCGGCCGTACTCGGCGGCCATCTTGAGCACGAAGGCGTTGCGCTCGACCAGGCCGACGGGGCGGCGCTGGTCGTCCACGACCGCCACCGCCAGGCAGTCCGGTTCTTCACGAAATCGTTCGTATAAAGACTGTCCGAGCGTATCCGGAAACACAGGATCGATACGGCTGGCGGTCTTGCGAAGTGTGGTCATGGCGAACTCCGACGTTCGACTTAGACCAGACAGGTCCTAAAGCTTGGCTAATCTTGGATTCTGACAGGTTTGCTTAAGAAGCGTGACAGGGTTAACGCGGGCCTGAAGCATATTGTGCAGCGGGCAAGACCTGCGGGGACGGCGACTTGGGGCCGTCAGGTCCCCCGCGGCAAGGCGGAGGACCTGACCGCGGGCGCGTCCGGCTTATTCGGCCGCAATCGCTTCCGGACGCGGCGCGCCCTTGCGGCCGGCCTCGCGAGCGTCGGACGCCGCCGCGAGACGCTCGATCAGCGCCTCGTATTGCTCCCAGAGCGGCTCCGGAAGACGGGCGCCGAACGCATTGTAGTGCGGTTCGATCAGGGCGGCCTCTTCGCGCCAGACATCGAGGTCGACGTCGAGCAAGAGCGACATCTGCTCGGGCGTAAGGTCCAGACCCTCGGTGTTGAGGCCGCCGCGGGCGGGGACCCGGCCGATGGGCGTGTCGACCGCCTCGGCCTTCCCGTCCAGCCGGTCGCAGATCCAGGCCAGCACGCGGCTGTTCTCGCCATAGCCCGGCCAGACGAAACGGCCGCGGGCGTCCTTGCGGAACCAGTTGACGAAGAAGATGCGCGGCAGCTTCCCCGGGTCCGCCCGCTCGCCCAGTCTCAGCCAGTGCGCGAAGTAGTCGCCCATGTTGTAGCCGCAGAACGGCAGCATGGCGAAGGGATCGCGACGGAGCTCGCCGACCTTGTTCTCCGCCGCCGCCGTGCCTTCCGAGGCGACGTTGGAGGCCAGGAACACGCCGTGCGCCCAGTCGAAGGCTTCCGTCACCAGCGGCACGGCGGTGGCGCGGCGACCGCCGAACAGGATCGCGCTGATCGGCACGCCCTTGGGGTCGTCCCACTCCGGTGCGATGACCGGGCATTGCTGCGCGGGCGCGGTGAAGCGAGCGTTGGGGTGGGCGGCGGGCTCGAGCGAGTCCGGCGTCCAGTCGCGGCCTTTCCAGTCGATCAGCCGGGCGGGCTTCTCTTCGGTCAGGCCTTCCCACCAGACGTCGCCGTCCGGCGTCAGGGCCACGTTGGTGAAGATGCAGTTGCGGTCCAGCGCATCGATGGCGTTCTTGTTGGTCTTGGCGCCGGTGCCGGGCGCCACGCCGAAGAAGCCGGCCTCGGGGTTGATGGCGTAGAGCCGTCCGTCTTCGCTGAAGCGCATCCAGGCGATGTCGTCGCCGATGGTCTGCGCCGTCCACCCCGGCAGGGTCGGCTGCAGCATGGCGAGATTGGTCTTGCCGCAGGCGCTGGGGAAGGCGGCGGCGATGTAGCGGACCTCCTTGGACGGCGAGGTCAGCTTAAGGATCAGCATGTGCTCGGCCAGCCAGCCCTCGTCGCGGGCCATCACCGAAGCGATGCGCAGCGCGTAGCACTTCTTGCCGAGGAGCGCGTTGCCGCCGTAGCCCGAGCCATACGACCAGATTTCGCGGCTCTCGGGGAAGTGGACGATCCACTTCTCTTCGTTGCAGGGCCAGGGCACGTCCTTCTGCCCGGCCTCCAGCGGCGCGCCCACGGTGTGTACGGCGGGCACGAAGAAGCCGTCCTCGCCGAGTTGATCTAGCGCGCCCTTGCCCATGCGGGTCATGATGCGCATGGACGCCGCCACATAGGCGCTGTCAGTGATCTCTACGCCCAGGGCGCTGATCTTGGAGCCGAGGGGGCCCATGCAGAAGGGAACCACGTAAAGGGTGCGTCCGCGCATGCAGCCGTCGAACAGGCGATTCAGCTTGGCGCGCATCTCGTCCGGCGCCATCCAGTTGTTGGTGGGGCCGGCGTCGTCCTTGTCGCGCCAGCAGATGAAGGTGCGGCTCTCCACCCGGGCCACGTCGCGGGGATCGGAGGCGGCGTAGAAGGAGTTCGGCCGCTTCTCGGGGTTCAGCCGCTTCAGCGTGCCGGCCTCGACCAGCTGAGCGGTCAGAGCCTCCCATTCGGCGTCGGAGCCGTCGCACCAGTGCACCCGGTCGGGCTTGGCGAGGGCGGCGATGTCACGGACCCAGGCGATCAGTCCCTGGTGACGGGTCGGAGCCGGCTCGAGGCCGGGTATGTCGAGGGTCTGGGTCACGGGAACTCCGTTACAGCTACGCCTCGGTTCCGGACACAGAAGGCGCAGGTATGTGACAGGTTGCGGTTTGAGGCCGGTTTGGGACGCGTTTTAGGCAATCCGTGAGCGGCGATCAAACCTCAGTGCGCTGCAGCAAGCTTCGGGCCTACTTATTGCGCCTGCGAAGGGCCGTTCCGTGCAAAGGCGAATACGCGCAAAGGTCGGGCACGGACCGTCTGGCCAGGGGCGAAATCCGCCTCGCGGGCCCGATCGGTCTCCGCGTGGAGCAACAGGCCGCCGCCCAGGCGGACCTCCAGCTTCAAGCGCGAGCCCTGACGGGTCAGGGCGAGGATCGTCCCGGGCTCTCCGGGCCCGTCGGGGTTGAGGTCCAGCGCCACGGCCTCGGGCCGGAAGAGGGCGTCGGCCGGTCCGTTCGGGGCGTCGCCGCCGGCGACCTCCGCCGCATAGCCGTCGAAGACGGCGCGCGCCCCCTCGCGTCGGCAGGGCAGGGCGTTGGTCTCGCCCAGGAACTCGAAGACGAAGCGGCTGGCTGGGGCGCGCTCCAGCGTGTCCGGGCGGCCGACCTGCTCGATCTCGCCCCGGTTCAGCACCGCCACCCGGTCGGCCAGCGCCATGGCCTCGTCCTGGTCGTGGGTGACGAAGACCGTCGTGACGCCGGTCGCCTCGTGGATCTCCCGCAACTGGCGGCGGAGCTCCTGGCGCACCTTGGCGTCCAGCGCGCCGAAGGGCTCGTCGAGCAGGAGCAGGCGGGGCTCGACGGCCAGCGCTCGGGCCAGCGCCACCCGCTGGCGCTGGCCCCCGGACAGCTGGGCGGGGCGGCGCTTGTCCAGGCCCGGCAGCTGCACGAGGTCGAGCAGGGACGCGACCCGCGCCTTGATCTCCGCCGCGCTCGGGCGCTCGCGCCCGGGGCGCACCTTCAGCCCGAAGGCGATGTTCTCAGCCACGCTCATGTGGCGGAACAGGGCGTAGGACTGGAACACCATGCCGACGCGGCGCTCTCGTGCGCTCAGCGCCAGGAAGTCTTCGCCGTCCAGGGCGACGCGCCCGGCGTCGGGGGCCTCGAGCCCCGCCAGGACCCGCAGCAGGGTAGTCTTGCCCGAGCCGGACGGGCCTAGAAGGGCCAGGAACTCGCCCGGCTCCGCGCTCAGCGACACGCTCTTGAGCGCGGGGAAGCGGCCAAAGCTCTTCGTCAGGTCCGAGACGATCAGGGACATGGGATCGCGCTAGGCTCCGCCCGGATGGGCGTCGCGCCGCTCCAGCGCCGTCTTGGCCGCGAGCGTCACCAGCGCCAGCCCGGCCAGAAGGGAGGCGACGGCGAAGGCGCCCACCGTATCGTAGTCGTTATAGAGCGCCTCCACATGCAGCGGCAGGGTTTCGGTCAGGCCCCGCACGTGGCCGGAGACGACGGAGACGGCGCCGAACTCGCCCATGGCGCGGGCGTTGCAGAGCAGGACGCCATAGAGCAGCCCCCAGCGGATGTTGGGCAGGGTCACGCGCCGGAACACCGTCCAGCCGTCGGCTCCGAGGGTCACCGCCGCGGCCTCTTCGTCGACGCCCTGCTCCTGCATGAGCGGGATGAGCTCGCGGGCGACGAAGGGCAAGGTGACCAGGACGGTCGCCAGCACCAAGCCGGGAACCGCGAAGACGATCTTGACGCCTGAGGCCTGCAGCATCGGCCCGAACCAGCCGTTGGCGCCGAACAGCAGCACCCAGACCAGGCCCGAGACGACCGGCGACATCGAGAACGGCAGGTCGATCAGGGTCACGAGCAGGCCCTTGCCGCGGAATCGGAACTTGGCCACCGCCCAGGCGGCCGCGACGCCGAATACGGTGTTCAGGGGCACGCTGATCGCTGCAACCAGCAGCGTCATGCGCACGGCGGCCAGGGCGTCGGGCTGGCTCAGGGCCGCCAGCGCCGCGCCTGCGCCTCGCCTCAGGGCCTCGGTGAAGACGACCGCGAGCGGCAGGACCACGACCAGCGCCAGCCAGCCGAGGCCGAGCGCGATCAGGGCGACGGCGCCGGCCGATCTGACCGGCAGGGGCTCGACGGTCCTCACGCCCACCCCCGCCGCACGAGCAGGGCCTGAACGCCGTTGATCAGGAGTAAGGCGGCCAAGGACACGGCCAGCATGGCGACCCCGACGCTGGCTGCGCCGGCATAGTCGAACTGCTCCAGCTTGATGACGATCAGCAGGGGCGCGATCTCGCTGACGCCGGGCATGTTGCCGGCGATGAAGATGACCGAGCCGTACTCGCCGACGGCGCGGGCGAAGGCGAGGGTGAAGCCGGTCAGCAGCGCCGGCAAGGCCGTGGGCAGGGTGACGCGCCAGAAGCGCTGGGCCGGCGTGGCGCCCAGGGTGAAGGCGGCCTCCTCCAGCTCCGCCTCCAGGTCCTGCAACACCGGCTGGACGGAGCGCACGATGAACGGCAGCCCGACCGCGACCAGGGCGACGAAGATCCCCAAGGGCGTGTAGGCCACCTTGATCCCGAGCTTCGCCAGCGGCGCGCCCAGCCACCCGCTCGGGCCGTAGAGGGTGGCGAACGCGATGCCCGCGACCGCGGTGGGCAGGGCGAAGGGCAGATCGACCAGGGCGTCGGCGACCCTGCGGCCGGGAAAGCGATAGCGCGTCAGCATCCAGGCCACGACCAAACCGAAGACGACATTGGCCGCCGCCGCCGCCAGCGCCATGCCAAAGCTGAGGCTGAGCGCCTTCAGCGTCCGCGGTGCGCTCACCGCCGACCAGACCGCCTGCGGCCCATGCTCCCACGGCCGCGAGATCAGGGCCGCCATGGGCAGGAGCACCAGGGCGCCGAGATAGGCGAGGGTCAGGCCGAACGAGAGCCCGAACCCCGGCAGGGCCGAGGGTTCCTTCCAGCGGAGGGCGGGGGCGAGGCGCAGCTGGGTCAGCCCGGCTTGTAGATCTGGTCGAACACGCCGCCGTCGGCGAAGAACGTCTTCTGCGCCTTGGCCCAGCCGCCGAAGTTGTCGATCGTGAACAGCGGCATCCTGGGCAGGCGGTCGCGATAGGGCGCGATGGCCTTTGCGGAGCGGGGTCGCAGATAGTGTTTGGCCGCGAGCGCCTGGCCCTCGTCGGTGTAGAGGAACCGCAGATAGGCCTCGGCGAGCGCGCGCGTCCCGTGCCGGTCCACGACCTTGTCGACGACAGCGACCGCCGGCTCGGCCAGGATGCTGACCGAGGGCGTGACGATCTCGAACCGGCCCGGCCCCGCGTCGGCGATGGACAGGAAAGCCTCGTTCTCCCAGGCCAGCAGCACGTCGCCGAGCCCTCGCCGGGCGAAGGTGTTGGTCGCGCCCCGCGCCCCGGTGTCGAGCACGGGCGTGCGGGAATAGAGCTCGGCCACGAACTTCCGCGCCGCCGTGTCGCCGCCCTTGCGGTAGCCATAGCCGTAGGCCGCCAGGAAGTTCCAGCGCGCCCCGCCGGAGGTCTTCGGATTGGGCGTGATGACCTGCACGCCTGGCCGGGTCAGGTCGCCCCAGTCTCGGATCTGCTTCGGGTTTCCCTTGCGGACCAGGAAGACGATGGTGGAGGTGTAAGGGCTTGAGTTCTGGGGCAGGCGGCTCTGCCAATTGGGCGCGAGCAAGCCCCGGCTGGCGATCTGGTCGATGTCGTAGGCCAGGGCGAGGCTGACCACATCCGCCTCCAGTCCGTCGATGACGCTGCGGGCCTGGGCGCCGGAGCCGCCGTGCGACTGCCGGATCGTGACGTCCTGGCCGGTCCGCGTCTTCCAGGCCGCCGCAAAGGCGCCGTTGACGTCCCGGTAGAACTCGCGCGTGGCATCGTAGCTGACGTTGAGCAGAGCCCCGGCGGAGGCCTGCGCCTGCGCATGGCCGGCTAGCGTCACGCCCAAGCCTGCCCCGCCGATCGTGGCGAGCGCGTCGCGCCGTGAGAGTCCCTGCATCCTCGCCTCCATCAGACCGCGCTCGGTCGGGCGACCCGCCCGCTCAGGCCGCGGCGTCCACGAGCTACATACGGTCGCGGGGGCGAAAGCGCGATCATAGAAACTCTAAGGCGAGGGGCAGCCGCGCTGGGTCGAGGCCGGTTCGAAGTCATCGCGCAACGGCGTGCGGCATCGCAGCAAGTATTCGCGGCTGACCGGTCATGAGCGGCGGTCGGGCATGATCTACACGTTCGGTCTCATCGACGCGGCGGGCGAGATCTTCCAGGTCGAGCTCGATCTCCTGCCCGACGAAAGCTTGGCGGCGGAAACGGCCAGGCTGTTGTTGCATCAAAGCACCCGGGCGATCGGGGTCGATGTCGGGTCGCCGCAGGGTCGCATCGCGCGCCTTCAGCGGACCGCGACCGCTTATTTGGCCGTCTTGGGCGCGGACGCGCCCATCGCCGCCCTGAGCGGCGAAACCGCTGGGCGCAGCTCTACTGCAGGCGAGCGGCGATCTGCTGGATGGCGCCGTCCAGCGCCCGGTCGCCCTTCTGGGCGGCGAGGCGGTCGGCCAGAACGGCCTCCGCCGCGCGGGCCGCGAGTTCGGCCGCCGCGGCCTTCACGTCCTGGGCGGCTTGCTGCTCGGCGAGCGCGATGCGGCGGTCGGCCAGCTCGCTGCGGCGCTTGATCTGCGCCTCGAGCCGCGCCTTGGCCTCAGCCTCCAGGCGGGCGGCGTCTTCTTCGGCTTCGCGCAGCATCTGGGCGCCGCGGACGGCGGCCTCCTCGCGCTGCCGGCGGATGTCCGCCAGCATGGCCTCGGCCTCGTGGCGCAGGCGTTGAGCCTCGTCAAGATTGTCCTGGATCGCTTTGCTCCTGGCGTCCAGCGCGCTGAACGCCGCCCGGTGCGCGCCCGCGAAGACGACGATGGCCAGGAAGGCGATCAGGCCGACGCCCACCCACAGCTCGGGGTTGGCGAGGTTCCAGAACTCCGGATCGAAGAAGGCCGGCATGGCTTACCCTTGCAGCTTGGCGACGGCCTGATCGACCGCCTCGCGGGGGGCGGCGAGCCCGGTCAGCTTGTCCACGATCGCTTCGGCGATGTCGCCGGCGATCGCGGCGACATTGGCCATGGCGCTGTCGCGGCTGGCGCGGATGCGCGCCTCCGCCTCGGCCAGGCGCGCGTTCAGCTCGGCTTCGAGCTGGGCGTTGCGGGCCTTGGCCTCCGCTTCCGCCCGCGCCTTGGCTTCAGCCGCCGTGCGCTGGGCGCGCGCGCGGGCGTCGGCGAGGGCCTTGCGGGCCTCCTCCGCCTGGGCGCTGGCCTCGGCCTGCACCTTGCGGGCGGCGGCGAGCGCCTCTTCGATGGTGCGCGACCGCTCGTCGAAGACCCTGCGGATGCGGGGTGCGAACACCCGCGACATCAGGAGGTAGAGGATGAAGAACAGGACCAGCAGATAGCCGATCTGCCCCGCCCAGTGCTGGAACTGGAACTGCGGCAGGCCGCCTGCGCCGCCCTGAGCTTCGCGGGTCGCGGTGGTCGTCTCGGGCGTCGCGCCCTGGCCGATGTGAAGCGCGGAGCGGGCGGCCGCGGACTCCACCGTCCCGGCGGCGGTTGCGTTGTCGGTGTCGGCCATCGAGGGTCCGTTCAGAGATCAGGCTCCAGCCCGGACGCGAAGGAGGCTTGCTCCCTCGGCCCGGACCGGAGGACGCGTCGAAGGATCAGGCGTACTTCAGCAGAATGCCGAGCACGAAGGCCAGGATGCCCAGGGCTTCCGCCAGGGCGGCGCCCACGAACAGGTTGCCGATCTGGCTGGCGGCGGCCGACGGGTTGCGCAGCGCCCCGTTCAGGAAGTTGCCGAAGATGTTGCCCACGCCGATGCCGGCGCCGATCATGCCGAGCGTGGCCAGGCCAGCGCCGATTTGCTTAGCTGCGTTTGCGTCCATGGTCTTTCTTGTCCTTGAGGATGGCTTGGGTGGAGGAGGGGCCCGGCGTCAGTGGCCGTGGCCGAGGTTGACCACATCGTTCAGGTAGATGCAGGTCAGAACGGCGAAGACGAAGGCTTGCAGGAAGGCGACCAGCACCTCCAGCGCGGTCAGGGCGACGACCATGACCATCGAGAGCGCCGCGCCGGGGGCGCCGACGAGCAGGCTCGCGCCGCCGTGGCCGGCATAGACGCCGAGCGCCACGACGAAGCTCGCGAACACCGACAGGGCCACGTGGCCGCCCAGCATGTTGCCGAACAGACGCAGCGCCAGGGTGATCGGGCGCAGCAGGAACGAGACGAACTCGATCAGCACGATCACGGGCAAGAGCACGATCGGCACGCCTGAGGGAACGAACAGCTTGAAGAAGCCGAGGCCGTTCCTGGCGAAGCCGACGACCAGCACCAGAAGGATGGTCAAAACCCCAAAGGCGGCCGTGATGGCGAGCTGGCTCGTGACCGTGAAGGTCAGCAGCAGGCCCAGCAGGTTCATCGCCAGGATGAAACTGAACACCGTGAACACGAAGGGGAAGTACCTGCGCCCCTCGTGACCGATGATGCTCTCCGCAAGCCCGTCGATCATTCCGAACAGGCTCTCGCCGGCGGCCTGCAGGCGGCCGGGCACGACCTTCATGTTGGCGGTCACGGCCGTCATGAACAGCACGATCAGCAGGAAGGCGATGGTCATCGCCAGGTGCGAATTGGTGAAGGCAAGGTCCGTCGGCCCGAAGACGGGCAGGTTTACGCGCCCGAAATCGACCAGCTTGGTGATCTCGAACTGGTGAATCGGCTGGATCGGTCCGGAAGGTTCGGCCACGGTCCTGATCACTCCTCCTCGTCGTCGGGCACGGACGGCGGCATGGGCCGCCCGGCCTGTTCCTGCTTCGCCAGCGCCATCAGCCGGTTGGCCGTTCGCCGCGCCATGTAGATCGAGAGCGCGAAGCCCAGGAGGACTCCGCCGATCAGGCCCCAAGGCGTCGTGTGCGCAACGCGGTCGAAGAGGAAGCCCGCCGCAAGCCCGATCAGGACGCCGCCGACGAGCTCGGCGATGATCCGATAGGCCTGGCTGACCGCCTGCTCGCCCGCATGGCCCCCGGCGGGACGCTGGGTCCGCGCCACCAAGGCCTTGGCCCGCTCGTCGAGGCGGCCGAGCGCCTCGTGGCGCGGGTCGTCGGGACAGGGCATGGCTTGAGGGTAACGCCTTTCGAGGGGCGCGAGCCGAAAGGCCCCCGTCCCTTAATCGGCGCGGAACCTATAGAGGCTCGCCGCCACGGTCAAGCGATCCGAAGGACTCCGTAAGCGGTTGAAAACACAGGCAGAAATCACCCGCCTGCGGGGTGGAGCGATCGGGCGGTCATTCCGCCGCGAGGGCCTCGGCCTGGCGCAGGTCGACCGACACCAGCTGCGACACGCCCCGCTCCGCCATGGTGACCCCATAGAGGCGGTCCATGCGCGACATGGTCACCGGGTTGTGCGTAATCGCGATGAAGCGCGTCTGGGTGCGCGTGCGCATATCGTCCAGCATGCGGCAGAAGCGGTCGACGTTGGCGTCGTCGAGGGGCGCGTCCACCTCGTCCAGCACGCACACGGGGGCGGGATTGGCCAGGAACACCGCGAAGATCAAAGCGGTGGCGGTCAGGGCCTGCTCGCCGCCGGACATCAGGCTCATGACCGACAGCCGCTTTCCCGGCGGGCAGGCGTAGATCTCCAGGCCGGCTTCCAGGGGGTCGTCGGATTCGACCAGCCGCAGCTCCGCCTGGCCGCCCGCGAAGAGCGTCTGGAAGAGCACCTGGAAGCTCTCGTTGATCTGGGTGAAGGCGGCCAGCAGGCGGTCGCGCCCTTCCTCGTTCAGCTCCGAAATCCCGGCGCGCAGCTTGGCGATGGCCCCGGTCAGGTCGGCGCGCTCGCCCAGCAGGCTCTCCAGCCGCCTGGCGTGCTCCTGCGCCTCCTCTTCGGCCCGCAGGTTCACCGCGCCGAGCTGGTCCCGCTCCCGCTCCAGCCGCGCCAGGTGCGCGTCCAGCGCGTCCGGGTCGGGCGGGGCGGCGATGGCCTCCTCGGCGAGGCGGCGGCCGAGCGCCTCGGGCTCCAGGCGCAGGGTCTGGCGGATCTGCTCGGCGGCGGCCTCCGCCTTCTCGCGCGCCGCCTCCAGGCGCGCCTCGGCCGCAGCGCGAGCCTCGCGGGCGTCGCCGGCGGCCTGGGCTGCGGCGCGACTGGAGCGGTCGGCGGCCTGCAGCGCCGCCTCGGCGGCCTGGACGGCATCGCTGGCCCTGGCCTGGCGGGCCTCGGCTAGTCCCAGCTCGTCCAGCAGGCGCGTCCGGCGCGCGCTGAGCGCAGCGGGGCCCGCCTCGGCGGCGGCGACCGCGGCGGCGGCGCGCGCCGCCTCCGCCTCGAGCTCGGCCTCGCGACGGGCGGCGGCCTCGGCGCGGCGGCGCCAGTCGGCAAGCTCCCGCGTCAGGCTCTCGCGGCGACGAGCGCGGCCTTCGCGGGCGCGGCGTTCCGCCTCGAGGGCGGCGCGCGCCGCGGCCTCGGCCTCGCGGGCCTGTCCCGCGCGGCGGCGGGCCTCGGCAAGGGCGGGGCCGAAGTCGCGGCCGGGTCCTTCGGCGATGCGGGCGCGCAGCTCCGCGACGCCGGCCGCGGCGGCCTCGGCCTCGCGCATCGCGCCCTCGGCCAGGACCTGCGCCTCCTCGGCCTCGACCTCGAAGCGGCTGATGGTCTCGTCGAGCGCCTGGGCCTGGGCCTCCCGGCGCGCCGCCTCGCGGGCATGGCGCTCGACCCCGGCGCGGGCTTCCGCGACGGCGCGCTCGGCCGGCTCCGGCGCCCGCCGGGCGAGGCGCAAGGCGTCCTCGGCGGCGCGCACCTGGTCCGCGGCGCGGCGGTGGGCGGCGGCGGCGGCCTCGGCGTCAGGCGCGAGGGCCCGCATCTCGGTCTCCAGGGCGCTCACGCGGTTGCGCTGCACCAGGCGCTGGGCCGCCGGGCGGGGCGCATCGGCCCGGGCCACGAACCCGTCCCAGCGCCAGAGGTCGCCGGCCTTGGACACCAGCCGCGCCCCGACTGGCAGGCGGGCGGCCAGACGCGCCCCCTCGCCGGCCTCGACCACCGCGACAAGGGCCAGGCGATGCGCCAGCGCTGCGGGGGCCTGCACGTGCGCGGCGAGCGGCTGGCAGCCCTCCGGCCAGGCGAGGCTCGCCCCGGCGCGGTCGAGGGCGGACCAGTGGGTAGGCGCGCGGGCATCGAGGGCCGCGCTGAGGTCCTCGCCCAAGGCCGCCGCCAGCGCCTTCTCGTACCCGGCCTCGACCTGGACCTGGTCCAGCACCGGCGGCCAGGCCTTGCCGCCCTGGGCGGGCTTCAACAGCGCGGCCAAGCCCTGCGCCTCGGCTTTCAGGGAGGCGAGGCGGTCGGCCAAGCTGCGGGCGGCGTCGCGGGTTTCAATCTCTTGCGCCTGGGCGGACTGGCGGGCCTGCTCGGCCTCTGCCAGCGCGCGCTTCGCCTCGGCCAGGCGCGCCTCGGCTTCGGCCAGCGCCGCCAGGGCGAGGGCGGCGGCGGGATCGGCGAGGGCGATCCGGGCGCGGTCGGCCCGGGCCTGGTCAAGCGCGCGCCGGGTGCGGGCGAGGCGCGCCTCGGCGTCCTGACGGCGCTGGGCGGCGGCGCGCGCGGCGGCTTCGGCGCTGTCGAGGGCGCCTCGGGAGGCCTGGCGCGCGGCGGCGTCGGCGGCGGCCTCGGCGGCGAGCATCTCCACCGCGCGGTCGGCCTCGGCGCGGGCGAGCTCCGCCGCCGCGATCGCCGCCTGCAGCTCCGGCGTCCGCTCGGGCGCCGCGGCGATCTGGCGCTCCAGCTCGGCCAGGTCGCGCTCCAGGCGGCTGCGGCTCTCGGCGGCGTCGGCGGCCAGTTCGCCTTCACGCGCGCGGTCCGCCGCGATCCGCTGCGCCTCGGTCCGGGCGCGCTGCAACGCGGCCGAGGCCTCGGTCTCGTCACGCTCCAGCCTGTCCTTCTCCAGGATCGCACGCTGCAGCACCGCGGCCGCGACCATGGCCTCCTCCCGGAGCGGGTTTAGCGCCTTAGCCGCAGTGAGCGCCTCCGCCTCGGCCCGCGCCGCCTCGCGGGCGGCGGTCTCAACGGCGGCCAACGCCGCGGCGAGCTCGCCTTCCGCCCGCGTCTTCGCGGCGATCGCCTCCGTCCAGCGGGCGTGCAGCGAGGCGCCTTGCAGCCCCCGGATTTCGGCGGACAGGCGCTTGTAGCGCTCCGCCTGGCGGGCCTCGCGCTTTAGCCGGTTCAGGGCGGTCTCGAGCTCGCCCACGACGTCGTCCAGCCGCGCGAGGTTCGCCTCCGCCGCTTTCAGGCGCAGGTCCGCATCGTGACGGCGGGTGTGCAGGCCCGAGACGCCGGCCGCCTCTTCGAGAATGCGCCGCCGGTTGGACGGCTTGGCTGCGATCAGCTCGGAGATCTGTCCCTGCCGCACCAGTGCCGGAGAGTTCGCCCCCGTGGAGGCGTCGGCGAACAGCAGCTGCACGTCCCGGGCGCGCGCCTCCGCCCCGTTGATCCGGTAGAGCGAGCCGGCCCCGCGGTCGATGCGGCGGCTGACCTCCAGCACGTCGTGCGCATTGAACTGCGGCGGGGCGCGACGGGCGCTGTTGTCGATGACGAGCTGCACCTCGGCGTGGTTGCGGGCCGGGCGCCCGCTCGTGCCGCCGAAGATGACGTCGTCCATGCCCTCCGCCCGCATGGCCTTGGCGGAGTTGGCGCCCATGACCCAGCGGAGCGCCTCCAGCAGGTTGGACTTGCCGCAGCCGTTCGGCCCCACGACGCCGGTGAGGCCGGGCTCGATCCGGAACTCCGTCGGCTCGACGAAGGACTTGAAGCCCGTGAGCTTGAGCTTCTGGAACTGCACGGCCCTGCGGCTAGAGCCGCGCCTTACTTCAGCAGCGGCTGGATGGCCGCGTCGAGGGTGGCGAGGGGCGCCTCGCCGTTGGCGACCTCCTTGCCGTTGACGAAGAATGTCGGCGTGCTGTTGACCTTGTCGGTCTGCTCGTAGGTCTGCTGGCGCGCGGCGAGGGCCTTCAGCGCCTGTTCGTTCGTCACGCAGGTGTTGAATTGCGCCTCGCTCATGCCGTTCGCCTTGGCGATGCGCAGCAAGATGCCGTGGGCGTCGCCGGTCTGGAACAGCTCGGGCTGGGCGGCGAAGATCGCCTGGATGGTTGGGAAATACTTGTCCTTGCCGGCGCAGCGGGCGAGCAGATAGCCGGCGGCGTCGACCTCCGGGTGGATCAGGAACTCGCGGAAGACGTACTTCACCTTGCCGGTGTCCACGTACTTGGCTTTGAACGCCGGCCAGACCTCCTTCTCCCACGTTCCGCAGTGCGGGCAGGTGATCGAAGCATATTCGACCATGGTGACCTTGGCGTTCGGATTGCCGAGGCTCATGTCCGCGTCGGTCATGGCGGCCGACCCGCCGGCGCCGCTCTTGCCGCATCCGGCGAGGCTGAGCGCCGCGAGCAGGCCTGCCGCAAGGGCTGCGATCGTCTTCATGCGTGACTCCCGACGTCCATGGACCAGCACACCGTGATTCCGCCCGTCCGTTAATCGCCTGGCGCCAGCCTAGAGCAGGACGCGGCCGGGCGAAATCGCGTGCTCGCTAGCTAGGCCCCTCAGGCCCGCCGGGCCCTCTGGGCGAAGACGGCGTGGTCGCCGAGCTCCGGCGCAGGGGCGCCCGCGATCACATCGGCATAGAAGTCGAAGAGCGTCCGCGTGCCGGTCGAGGGCGTTGCGGCTGCGTCGTAGCGCCCGGTCGCGGCGTCAAGGACGAGCATCGACTCCGTCGCATAGTAGCGCCCGATCTTGGCCAGCTCCGCCTTGCGGGCGAGCGCCGGCGAGACCCGCCCCAGGATCGACAGCCCGCCCACGATCCCGTCGAGCAGCGCGACGGGCACGCTCTGCAGGCGTGCAGGTCGGCCGAGCAGGGCGAAAAGGCGCTCGCCCTGCTCCCGCGGCGTGATCGCCGGCCCGGGACCGCCGATGGGCAGGACCCGGTTCCAGCAGGCGCCGTCGTCCAGGCATCGGGCGATGTAGTCGGCCAGATCGTCGTCGCTGATCGGCTTGCACGCGGTCAGGGCGCCGTCGCCGAACATCAGGAACGGCTTGCCGCGCCTCACCCGCTCGATCTGACCGGACAGGGACTTGAAGAAGGCCGTGGGCCGCACGATCGAATAGCGCAGGCCGGACGCGATCAGGGCCGCTTCGAAGGCGAGCTTGGCGCGCTGGAAGGCCAGCAGGGGCTTTTGCACGCAGATCGCCGACAGCAGCACGAAGTGGCCGACCCCGACCGCCTGTGCGGCCTCAAGCGCGTTGAGGTGGGCGCGATGGTCGATCGCCCAGGCGTCGTCCGGCGCGCCGGTGCGCGAGGCGAGGCACGAGACGACCGCATCGAACCGCTCGCCCCGGAAGCCCTCCTCCGCGAGCGACACGGGGTCGGTGACGTCGGCGTAGCGGAGTTCGGCGCGCTCGCCCCCCGGCGGCCGGGCGAGGTTGGCGGCAGGCCAGCCGGAGTCAGCGCCGTTGCGGTGTCGGGGGCGGAGCACGCAGACGAGCTCGTGTCCGCGACGTCTTAGAGCCTGCGTCGTCGCCCTGCCCAAAGACCCGGTCGCCCCCAGCACGAGCACCTTGCTCAATGACGCCCCCTGACGCTGTGTCCTGCAGACGGCAAGCCGATCGGCCGCCCAGGGATGAGGGACCCTGCGGACCCGTGCGTCAAGGGCGAGGCTCAAGGCCTGAGGGTCAGGGCTCAGAGGGCAGGACTCGGGGGCGAATGCCGCCGCCCTGACGAGAGCGGCTCAGCAGAGGGCCTGTCCTCCGAACCGGTAACGGTGAGAGGGCTCGCCAAACCTTCGCTCCCCATACGGCCCGTTGCGTCGATGACCTGCCAACCTAACGCCGCTCTTTCAGGCGGACAGGGTTTGCGGACGCCGCCATTCCTCTCTGTACAAGTCGCAACTCGTCAGCGGCCATACAGATCGCGAAATCTGCATCGTACTCCGTCTGCACAAGTTCGCGCGGTTCGGGCCAGCCGGTTCGAACACTACAGTCACAAGGCCTCGCTGATCGCCGCCAAGCCCGCGTGGACAGCGTGCGCTGAAGTTGAAGGGGATTGCGTCTGCCGCGTCCGGGGTCTCCTATAGGCTGCAGTTTCGGGGGATTTTCGTCATGGCGTCCGGCGCTCAATTCGAGCTCGCCTTGCCAGCGCCCGCCGCAGCGGAGGATGAGCCGCTCGTTCCCGCGCGCATGGTCAACGAGTGGGTCTATTGCCCGCGGCTGGCCTATCTCGAATGGGTGGAGGGACAGTGGGCGGAGAGCGGCGACACCGCCGAGGGGCGCCGAACCCACCTGAGGGTGGACCGCAGCCCCGGCCGCCTGCCGCCCCCGGACGCGGTGGAGGAGGCGGCGCCCTTCGTCGCGCGCTCGGTGGAGCTGTCCTCCGCGCGTCTGGGTCTGATCGCCAAGATCGACGTGGTGGAGGGCGAGGACGGCCGTCTCACCCCCATCGAGTACAAGAAAGGCAAGCGGCCCCACGTGAAGATGGGCGCCTACGACCCCGAGCGGGTGCAGCTCTGCGTGCAGGCGCTGATCCTGGAGGACAATGGCTACCAGGTGAACGACGGGTTTTTGTGGTTCGCCGAGAGCCGGGATCGCGTGCCGGTCGCCTTCGACGCCGATCTCAGGGCCGCAAGCCTCAAGGCGGCCAACGAATTGCGCCTGACCGCCGCATCGGGCCGGCCGCCGCCGCCTCTGGAGAACAGCCCCAAGTGCCCCCGCTGTTCGCTCCTGCCTATCTGCCTTCCCGACGAGGTGAACTGGTTCCGTGACGGCGCGCCGCCGCGACCCCTGCCGCCGCCGTCCGATACGGCCCTGCCGCTCTATGTCCAGACGCCCGGCGCACGCGTCGGCAAGTCGGGCGAGGAACTGGTTGTCGCGTGCGAAGGGGAGGGGGAGCGCCGGATCGCGCTCGACGATGTCTCCGAGCTGATCCTGGCCGGGCCCGTCTCGCTGTCCACCCCGGCGGTGAACGAGCTGGTGCGCCGCGGACGGCCGATCGCCTGGATGTCGTCCGGCTTCTGGTTCCTTGGCTCGACCGGGGCGGAGGGGCCGCGCTCCGCGCAGGTGAGGGCGGCCCAGTTCGCGCGCATCCGCGACGACCGCTTCCGCCTGGAGTTCGCGCGCGGGCTGGTGGCCGCCAAGATCCGCAACAGTCGCACCCTGCTTCGCCGCAACTGGCGCGGTCCCGAGCCCGACCGCGAGGCGGTCCTGGTCCGGCTGAAGTGGTTAGCGGCCAAGGCGCCGGCGGCGCCGGACCCGGCCAGCCTGCTCGGGCTCGAGGGCGACGCCGCGGCGGCCTATTTCCGCGCCCTGCCGAGCCTCTTTTCCGAGATCGCCCGCGGGCTGCCGGCCTTCGCCTTCGAGCGGCGCAACCGCCGCCCGCCAGCCGACCCTGTGAACGCCTGCCTGTCGCTCGCCTATTCGCTACTGACCCGCCAGCTGACCGCCGATCTGCAGATCGCCGGGCTGGACCCTTGGGCCGGCCTCTATCACGCCATGCGGCCCGGCAAGCCCGCGCTGGCGCTGGACCTCATGGAGCCGTATCGCCCGATCATCGCCGATTCCGCTGTGATCACTGTCCTGAACCAGGGCGAGATCGGTCCGGATGACTTCCTCTCCACCGCCCAGGGTTGCGCGCTGAAGCCCCACGCCCGGCGTCGCTTCATCGCCGCCTTCGAGCGGCGGCTGGACCAGGAGACCACCCATCCGGTCTTTGGCTACCGTCTATCCCTGCGTCGCCTGCTGCACGTGCAGGCTCGCCTGCTCGCCCGGCACTTCCTGGGCGAGACCGACCGCTATCTGCACTACGAGCCCCGATGAGCGAGCGGCTCTACATCGTCGCCTATGACGTGGCCTCGCCCAAGCGCTGGCGGCGGGTGTTCAAGACCATGAAGGGCTACGGCCGTTGGCTGCAGCTCTCGGTGTTCCAGTGCCGCCTGTCGGCGCGGCGGCGGGCGGATATGGCGGCCAAGCTGGAGGCGCTGATCCACGCCCGCGAGGACCACGTGGTGATTCTCGACCTCGGCCCGGCCGACCAGGTCGATCCCCGCGTGGAGAGTTTCGGAAAGAGCTTCGAGCCGATCCGGCGCGAGGCTATAGTGATTTAGGGCCCTGACCCGTGTGATTGCCGGTCCGAACGCGAGCGGTCCGACGACGGCAGACGCGCCAGACCCGCTCGAACCGCGATAAAAGGCTGAATCTCTTTACTTGTTCTTTGAAATCGTGTAGTTTTGATAAGTGTCTTGGGATGACGCCGATCCCAGGTCGCGACCCGCTCGCGCTCAGGCCCGTTTATCCTTGGGCTCCAGAGGCTTGTGGGGATGCGGTCTTCCCGGGCTCTAAGCCCGGGCCTCATTGAAGCGGTCGCCGGTCCGGCCGGGGCCTACGTCTACCACGCGGTCTTCCCGGGCTCTAAGCCCGGGCCTCATTGAAGCTCGGCAGCCCTCGGCGGAGTCGCCATAGATGCACCGCTGTCTTCCCGGGCTCTAAGCCCGGGCCTCATTGAAGCACCTGCAGGAAACAGGTGATCGCCTCGCCCGGAACCGGTCTTCCCGGGCTCTAAGCCCGGGCCTCATTGAAGCCCAGGACCTGCTGCAGCAGATCGCCCTGAAGCACAGTCTTCCCGGGCTCTAAGCCCGGGCCTCATTGAAGCCCGCCGGCCTTGGGCGCGGCGGTCACCAGGCCGGTCGGTCTTCCCGGGCTCTAAGCCCGGGCCTCATTGAAGCTGTCAAGCCCCAGCCCTTTGCGGCTGTGCGCGCCTAGTCTTCCCGGGCTCTAAGCCCGGGCCTCATTGAAGCGTCGCAGCGACGTTGACCCGTATAGGGGTCGAAGCGGTCTTCCCGGGCTCTAAGCCCGGGCCTCATTGAAGCCGCGTTGATCGCATCGAAGATGTCGAACAGGCTGGGGGTCTTCCCGGGCTCTAAGCCCGGGCCTCATTGAAGCAATTCGACCTCCAAGCTCTCGCGCCACGCGTGGGCGAGTCTTCCCGGGCTCTAAGCCCGGGCCTCATTGAAGCAGCTCCCGAAGGAACCCAGAGACCTGGGAAAGCTGGGTCTTCCCGGGCTCTAAGCCCGGGCCTCATTGAAGCGCCGTGATGCGACAGCCCGGCAGTTCCTTGCGCGTGTCTTCCCGGGCTCTAAGCCCGGGCCTCATTGAAGCACGTCCTTGTTCATGACCAAGGTCGTAAGCCCCGGCCCCCGTCTTCCCGGGCTCTAAGCCCGGGCCTCATTGAAGCGGGACGGGCAGGTTGAGCGAGGGCGCTGCAGACGCAGTCTTCCCGGGCTCTAAGCCCGGGCCTCATTGAAGCCCTTGAACTAAGGCAAGGTGCAGCGTTACTCCGAGGTCTTCCCGGGCTCTAAGCCCGGGCCTCATTGAAGCGAGTAGGTCTGGCCGGTGTCCCCGATCGGGTGCGCCGCGTCTTCCCGGGCTCTAAGCCCGGGCCTCATTGAAGCTACCTCGACCCGCCCTATTGGGGCTCCGAGCGGGTCGTCTTCCCGGGCTCTAAGCCCGGGCCTCATTGAAGCGCCCCAGGGTTCGACGGCATGTCGGTCGCGGCCGCCGTCTTCCCGGGCTCTAAGCCCGGGCCTCATTGAAGCAAGTGCTCCCGCTTGACTTCGGCGGGCTCCAGGAAGGTCTTCCCGGGCTCTAAGCCCGGGCCTCATTGAAGCGAAGTTCCGAAGCGTCGGGGAGGACCGGCCCGTTTCGTCTTCCCGGGCTCTAAGCCCGGGCCTCATTGAAGCGAAACCCGGACACCGGCGCGTGACCCTGACCTGGGGGTCTTCCCGGGCTCTAAGCCCGGGCCTCATTGAAGCTTTCTTTCGACCCTCGCGTCCTCGCTGCCTGACTTGGTCTTCCCGGGCTCTAAGCCCGGGCCTCATTGAAGCGACTTCGCCCGTTCCGTCGCAGGACGGGCAGATGGGTCTTCCCGGGCTCTAAGCCCGGGCCTCATTGAAGCGCCGTGGCGTCCGCCGCGGCGCCCCTGGTGCTGGCCGTCTTCCCGGGCTCTAAGCCCGGGCCTCATTGAAGCAGCGCATGGATGACGGTCATGTTTCCGTACGTGTTGGTCTTCCCGGGCTCTAAGCCCGGGCCTCATTGAAGCGCGATTTCTTCGTTCAGGCGGCCGCGATCCTGGGCCGTCTTCCCGGGCTCTAAGCCCGGGCCTCATTGAAGCCGGCCGAGACCGGCGGCCGCGGCGACCCGATCCTGCAAGCGTCTTCCCGGGCTCTAAGCCCGGGCCTCATTGAAGCATGCTGGACTTCCCGGCGTATCCCTTCCCCCAGGTCAGGTCTTCCCGGGCTCTAAGCCCGGGCCTCATTGAAGCCGCAGGATTTCGTCGCCGCGGCGCACGTCGATGGCGGTCTTCCCGGGCTCTAAGCCCGGGCCTCATTGAAGCACGATCACCGACGGCGCGACGCACTTCGTGGTCGGCGACGGTCTTCCCGGGCTCTAAGCCCGGGCCTCATTGAAGCGCGGCTCGCGCGCGGCTCGACCATGCCGCCGCGCCCACAAGTCTTCCCGGGCTCTAAGCCCGGGCCTCATTGAAGCGCGCTCATGACGCGGTCGTTCCCCTGGTCTTCGCACCAGGTCTTCCCGGGCTCTAAGCCCGGGCCTCATTGAAGCGAGTAGGTCTGGCCGGTGTCCCCGATCGGGTGCGCCGCGTCTTCCCGGGCTCTAAGCCCGGGCCTCATTGAAGCTACCTCGACCCGCCCTATTGGGGCTCCGAGCGGGTCGTCTTCCCGGGCTCTAAGCCCGGGCCTCATTGAAGCGCCCCAGGGTTCGACGGCATGTCGGTCGCGGCCGCCGTCTTCCCGGGCTCTAAGCCCGGGCCTCATTGAAGCTTTGGTGCGTTCGCTCGGCGGCGCGCCGTGATCGAAGAGTCTTCCCGGGCTCTAAGCCCGGGCCTCATTGAAGCACCGAGCGCAACGCCCAAAGTTACAGTTACAAGCGGTCTTCCCGGGCTCTAAGCCCGAGCCTCATTGAAGCTCAATGAAGGTGCCGCCTATCTTGTCATAGGCGCGTTGTCTTCCCGGGCTCTAAGCCCGGGCCTCATTGAAGCTCGGTGACGCCCTCCCAGCCAAGCAGGATGTGCTCGGGTCTTCCCGGGCTCTAAGCCCGGGCCTCATTGAAGCAGGCTTTGCTCAACAGGCGACGGAGGGACGGCGTCAAGGGTCTTCCCGGGCTCTAAGCCCGGGCCTCATTGAAGCTGGATTGTTCGGCGATGGCTGGTGCGAATATCATAGTCTTCCCGGGCTCTAAGCCCGGGCCTCATTGAAGCTTGCTTTCAAATAGCTCCAACTGTTCTGGCGTGGCAACGGTCTTCCCGTGATCTGACCCCCGTTTCTTCATTTACCTGGACCTAGAGACCAGCCCCTTGATGGGACGGACAGATGAAGCGGAAGCAGTTCACGGAAGAGCAGATCATCGGCATCCTGAAGGAAGCCGAGGCGGGCGCGGTGGTGACGGAGCTATGCCGCAGGCACGGCATGTCGAGCGCGACCTATTATGCGTGGAAGGCCAAGTACGGCGGCCTGGAGGTGTCCGAGGCAAAGCGGCTGCGCGCGTTGGAGGACGAGAACGGCAAGCTCAAGCGGCTGCTAGCGGACGCCATGCTGGACAATGCGAGGTTGAAAGACCTGCTGTCAAAAAAGTGGTGACCGCCGCAGCCCAGCGCGAAGCCGTCATGCATTTGCAGGCGGCGTTCGGGATGAGCGAGCGGCGGGCGTGCCGGGTGATCTCGGCGGACCGGAAGAGCATGCGGTATCGGTCGTGCCGGGAAGATGATGGCGGCCTGCGGTCGCGGCTGTGCGAGCTGGCGCAGCAGCGTCGGCGGTTCGGCTATCGACGGCTGCACATCCTGCTCCGCCGTGATGGCATCACGATCAACCGCAAGAAGACCCAGCGGCTCTACCGTGAGGAGGGGCTGACGGTCAGGCGCAGGAAGGGGCGAAGGCGCGCCGTTGGCGCGCGGGCGCCACGCCGGTGCTGGCGCTCCCCAACCAGCGCTGGAGCCTAGACTTCGTGCACGACCAGCTCGTCACTGGCCGGCGGTTCCGCGTGCTCAACATCGTCGACGACGTGATGCGCGAGTGCCTCCGGGCGGTGGTCGATACCTCGATCTCGGGTCGGCGGGTCGTGCGGGAGCTGGCCGATCTGATCGCCGAACGCGGCAGGCCGAAGATGATCGTCAGCGACAACGGCACCGAGCTGACCTCGAACGCGGTGCTCGCCTGGTCCGGAGATACCGGCGTCGAGTGGCATTACATCGCGCCCGGCAAGCCGACCCAGAACGGGTTCGTCGAGAGCTTCAATGGTCGCATGCGCGACGAGCTGCTCAACGAGACGCTGTTTTTCACTATCGGTCAGGCCCGCTCGATCCTCGCCCGCTGGGTCGACGATTACAACAATGAGCGGCCGCACTCCTCGCTCGGTTACGCCACCCCGGCAGCCTTCGCCGCCGAACTCGAACAGCAACGGGCGGGGTTAACCCCGCCCGTTGCTTCACTCGCGCTCCTGCGCGACAACACCGGCCGGTCTCTGGTCGCCGCTGGATGAAAGGCGGGGGTCAGGTCAAGATCCACTCGGTGAACCCGATCGAGCCAGTGAACCGGGAGATCAAGCGGCGAACCGAGGTCGTCGGCATCTTCCCAAACGAGGCAGCGCTCGCCCGCCGCGTCGGCGCCATCCTGCTCGAGCAATCCGACGAATGGGCCGTCCAGCGCTCCCGCTACATGCCGCTGGAAAGCTTCGCACCGCTCAGCGATAATGCCCTCGTCCGCCTGCCCGCCATGGCCGCCTGACCAGACCCGGCTCAGCCGGAGATCGCGGGGATCACACCGCCGAAGCTACACCACGGCTCGAAACACGATCGGCCGCCCGGCGTGGGCTTGGCGGAACAGCTGAAATTGGGCTAGGAGGCGCAGGGGAGCCAAGCGGCTCGGCGCGGGTGTGGTGGAATTGGTAGACGCGCCGGACTCAAAATCCGGTTCCGCAAGGAGTGTCGGTTCGAGCCCGACCACCCGCACCACCTTCGAAGTCAGCGTCGCACTCCGAACGCTGTCGAGAGCTTCGGAAGGCGGCGGTTGAGGTCAGTATCTCTCATGCCTTATCGCGCTGGTCTTGCGCCGAGCCAGGCCCACAAGCTGCGACACCTTTCGGGCTGATGGTCTAGCCCCGGCGCCTGGCGCTACGGCCCGGCCACGGCCCGCCAAGGCGAGGGGCCTCGCCGCTCCCGGCGCTTCAGCGCTCGACGACATCACGCTTCATGGGCGCGAGCTTGGCCAAGAGCCTGTTCTGGGCGGAGAAGGGCACGCCCTCCTTGTCCATGGCGGCCTGCAGATTTTCGACCAAGGCATCCATGTCGCGGGCCTGCAGGCCCAGATTGCGGTGCGCCTCGCGCATGTTGCGGCCGCTGTAGACGCAAGGCCCGCCGAGCAGCCAGCAGGTGTGGTCGCCCAGCTCTTTCTCCAGCCTTACGAGGTCGTGGCCCTTGAAGATGTCGGCGATACGCGGATCGTGCTGGTAGCGCTGCAAGGCGTCGGCGGTGATGCGGCGGATGCCCGCCTCGCCATGGAAGGCCTTCAGGAGCGCGGGGTCGTGGATCGGCGTCACCTGCGTGGGCTCGCCCGCCGCCGCGGGCTGGGCCAGGGCCAGGATACCTGAGGCGACGACGAGGGCTAGGCCCGGGAGCAAGCTCGACAGCATCGTTTCGACAAACCCGTCATTGCAAAGTGCGAATCTAAGCTGAGTCTGCGATGGAGAGTGTTGCCGGCGAGTTGTCACAGCGGCGGTCTTAACTCCGGTTTCAGCAGCGGCCGGTAGAAGAGCGACATGACCTCGCGCGCCCTGCGCCCCGCCCCCTGATGTTCACCCGCCTGCAGACCCGGCTCGCGGTGATGTCCGCCGTGCTGTTCGGCGGCGCGCTGCTGCTCGTGGCGCTCGCGGCGCAGTGGGCGGTGTCGGCGCACGCCCGGCGGATCGTGACGGGCGAGATGCAGGCCTCCGGCGCGGTGTTCGACCGGCTTTGGACGCTGCGCGCTGCGCAGATGGAGGACGGCGCCAGGCTGATCTCCCACGACTTCGGCTTTCGCCAGGCGCTAGCGACCGGAGACGCGCCCACGGTGGGCTCCGCGCTTGACAATCTCGCCGACCGGTTGGGCGTGGACCGCGGGATCGTGGTGCGGCCCGACGGCGCGGTGATCGGAACCGCGTCCCCGGAGATGGCGGGGGTCGCCCGGCGGCTCAGCGCCTTCGCCGACCCCTACACGCCCGCGGCCGGGCTTCTCATGCTGAACGGTCAGCCGCTCGAGGCGGTGCTGACCCCCGTGCTGGCCCCTGAACCCCAGGGTTGGGTGCTGTTCACCGCCCCGGTGGACGCCAAGGCGCTGCGGGCGCTCGAGCGGCTTTCGCCCATCCCCCTGAGCGCTGCGGTGGTGCAGCCCAGCCAGGTGCAGGGAGAGGCGCGTAAGCTCGTTCAGGCCGCCCTGACGGACCGCGCCGGCCGCGCCGCGACGCCCGGCCTGATCGGCGAACGCCGGGGGCGCGCCATCGCCCTTGCCCGGCCGCTGAAGGGCTTGGACGGCAAGGTGGCGGCGGGGCTGCTGCTGACCTATCCCCTCGCCCAGGCCATGGCGCCGTTCCAGAGCCTGCTGCAGACCGTCTATCTGATTGCGCTGGGGGGCCTGGTGCTGGTCGTGGCGGGCAGCTGGCTGCTGGCCCGCGGCGTGGCCCGGCCGATCGCCGCCCTCGACGCCGCCGTGCACCGCCTGGAGGCCGGCGAGGCGCCTCAGGTCGAGGTGGCGGGCCGCGACGAAGTCGCCCGCCTGGCGCACAGCTTCAACGGGCTCGTCGGTGCCGTGCGCGACCGCGAGGCGCGCATCACCCAACTGGCTCAGCAGGATTCCGAGACGGGGCTGCCCAACCGCCAGGCGCTGGAGAGCGCGGCGGCGCGCGTCGCCGGCCCCGGCGGGCCGGTGTTCGCCATCGCGCTCGGCATCGACCGCTACACCCATTTCCGGGCCGCCATCGGTCATACCCTGGCCGCGGAGCTGGCGGGCGAGGTCGGGCGCCGGCTGATCGCGCGGCATCCGGAGCTCTCCGCCGCCAGATTGTCCGACGGCGTGCTGGGCCTGGCCGGTCGCGGCGGCCTCACCGAGGGCGAGCGGATCGCGGCCTCTGTCCAGGCCACCCTGGCCGGCGCCTATCGCGTGGGCGGCGCCGACGTCGACGTCGGCCTGACCGCGGGTCTCGCGGTCCTTCCCCTGCACGCCCCCACCCCGCCGCTCCTGATCGAACGCGCCGGCATCGCCCTCGGCCAGGCCCAGGCCGCGCGGCGCTCCGTCATGGCCTTCGACGCGGAGGCCTACGGCGATCCGGCCAGCAATCTCTCGCTGATGAGCGAGATGCTGAAGGGCATGGCGTCGGGCGACTTCGACCTGCACCACCAGCCCAAGTACGATCTGCGCGCGCGCCGGGTGACCGGGGTGGAGGCGCTCGCCCGCTGGACCCACGTGGAGCGCGGCCGTCTGTCGCCTGAGCTCTTCGTCGGCATGGCGGAGGAGACCGGCCACATCCGCGCCATGACCGACTGGGTGCTGGAGCGCGCCATCGCCGATCAGGCCGCGCTCGCACAGGCCGGCCACGACCTAGTGATGTCGGTGAACCTCTCCGGGCGGCTGCTGGCCGAGGATGGCTTCATGCAGGGCCTAGCGCAGCGGATCGCGGCGAGCCCCGGCCGGCTCTGCATGGAGGTCACCGAGACGGCCGTGATCGCCGAGCCCGAGCGCGCCATCGCCAATCTCGACGCCCTGGCCGCCGCCGGGGGCCTGATCGCCATCGACGACTACGGCTCGGGCCTGTCCTCGCTCAGCTATCTGAAGCAGCTGAACGCGCACGAGCTGAAGATCGACAAGGCCTTCGTGCTGGGCATGGACCGGGACGGCCGTGACGCCCTGCTGGTCCGCTCGACCATATCGCTGGCGCACAGCCTGGGGATGAAGGTCACCGCGGAGGGGGTGGAGACCGATACGCACGCCGCGCTCCTGGCCGGCATGGGCTGCGACATGGCCCAGGGCTATGGCGTGGCGCGGCCCATGGGCCTGCCGGCGCTGCTGGAGTTCCTGCAGCGGGAGCAACCCGCCGGGGCCGAGCGCCGGGCCCATTGCGCGTAGGGCCTCCCCGGGCGCCTAGGGCCGCCCGGTCCTTCCTGATCGGCGTTTACAAGCGCTGCGCCGGTGTGCTCTTGCTCGAGGCTAGCGCCGGGCGATCGATCCGGCGGCAAACGTTCCGGGAGGATCGCCCATGACCGACCTGCTGACGCCTGAGTCCCCCGCGGCTGCGCCGGCCAAGGCGGCCTGGCCGGCGATGTCCATCAAGCAAGCCGAGGCCATCCTGACCGCCCCGGGCATGCCCTTCGAGATGGAGGAGCTCGTCATCCGGGGCGTCCCGACCCGGGTGTGGAAGAACGCCCCGCCGAGCCTTCGCGCCGAGGTCGAGGCGACCCAGCACTTCCTCTCCGACCGCGTGTTCCTTGTCTACGAGGACGAGCGCGTCACGTTCGAGGGCTTCCGCTGGGCGGTCTCCGCCCTCGCGCACGAGCTGACCGCGCAGGGGGTGCGCAAGGGCGACCGTGTCGCCCTGATCATGCGGAACCTCCCGGAGTGGCCGGTGGCCTTCTATGCGGCGGTCTCCATCGGCGCGATCTGCACGCCCCTGAACGCCTGGTGGACGGGACCCGAGCTCGAATACGGCCTGACCGATTCCGGCTCCAAGGTCGCGATCATGGACGCCGAGCGCTACCAGCGCCTGGTCGAGCACCTGCCCAACTGTCCCGCCCTGGAGCGGGTCTACGTCAGCCGCGAGACCGACGAGATCGCCCACCCCAAGGCCGCCGCCTTGGAGAGGGTGATTGGGGCGCCCCCTGCGTATGCACAGCTGCCCGAGAAAGCCTTGCCCGACGTTGAGGTGCTCCCCGACGATCCGGCGACGATCTTCTACACGTCGGGCACGACGGGGAAGCCGAAGGGGGCGCTCGGCACCCATCGCAACATCACCTCCAACGTCATGGCCTCAGCCTACGGCGCTGCGCGCGCGTTCCTCAGGCGAGGCGAGCAGCCGCCGGCGCCGGACCCGAACGCGCCGCAGAACTCCATCCTGCTGTCGATCCCGTTTTTCCACGCCACAGGCTGCTTCGCGATCCTGGGGCCGATGCTCGTCGCCGGCGGCAAGATCGTGATGATGCACAAATGGGAGCCGATCCGCGCCTTCGAGCTGATCGAACGGGAGCGGGTGCGCGCGGCGGGCGGCGTGCCGACCATCGCCTGGCAGCTCATCGAACATCCGGAGCGCGCGCGCTTCGACCTGTCGTCGCTGGAGAGCGTGTCCTACGGCGGCGCGCCCTCCGCTCCCGAACTCGTGCGCAAGATCAAGGAGACCTTCCCGAACAGCCAGCCCGGCCAGGGCTGGGGCATGACGGAGACCTCCGCGACCTTCACCGGCAACTCGGCGGAGGACTATCTGAACCGGCCCGACAGCTGCGGCACGGCCGTGCCGGTCTGCGACATGAAGGTCTGCGATCCGGCCGACCCGACCGGCAAGCCTCTGCCGGTCGGCAGCGTCGGCGAGCTGTGGGGCCGCGGACCGAACGTCGTGATCGGCTACTGGAACAAGCCGGAGGCGACCGCCCAGACCTTCGTCGACGGCTGGGTGCGCACGGGCGACCTGGCGCGCATCGACGAGGAGGGCTTCTGTTACATCATCGACCGCGCCAAGGACATGCTGATCCGGGGCGGGGAGAACATCTACTGCGTGGAGGTCGAGAACGCCCTCTACGAGCACCCCGCGGTCATGGACGCCGCCGTGATCGGCCTCCCGCATAAGACGCTCGGGGAGGAGCCCGCGGCGGCGGTGACGCTGAAGCCCGGCGCGGAGGCCACCGAGGCGGAGCTGCGGGCCTTCGTCGCCGAGCGGATCGCCGCCTTCAAGGTGCCCGTGAAAATCCTGTTCCAGCGCGAGATGCTGCCGCGCAACGCCAACGGCAAGATCCTGAAGTCCGAGGTGAAGAAGCTGTTCGCCTAAGCTGGCTCTGAAGGCCGCTCCCAGCCGGGCGGCGGCGAGGACGATTCTTTCCGGCCGCGGGTTGGACTGAGGCGTCCAAAAATCCATATTGGGCCGCGAACGTCGGCGAGCCCGGCGCAGTTGTGGCCCGCACCCTGGCTCAAAAGGGAGACGGGGTCCCGAGAGGTCAAGCAGGTTCAAGGGCGTGGCGGCGGTTCCGGCAGTGCGCACGAGCGGGGAGGGGGTGCAGGACCTGGCGGCAGGCCTCAGCCCCAAGATGCTGCGCGCCCTGATCACGGCCTCGATCATGGCCGCGACCCTGATGAACTCGCTGGACTCCACCATCGCCAACGTCGCCCTGCCGCACATCCAGGGCAGCGTCTCGGCGGCGGCGGACCAGATCACCTGGGTCCTGACCAGCTACATCGTGGCCGCGGCGATCATGACGCCCCTGACCGGCTGGCTGGCGGGGCGGTTCGGGCGCAAGCGCGTGTTCCTGATCTCCGTCGCGGGCTTCACCGTTGCGTCCATGCTCTGCGGCATCGCCGCCAGCCTGCCGGAGATCGTGTTCTTCCGCCTGCTGCAGGGCATCTGCGGCGCGGCGCTGATCCCGCTCAGCCAGGCGGTGCTGCTCGACACCTATCCGCCGGAGCAGCACGGCCAAGCCATGGCGATCTGGGGCGCGGGCGCGGTGCTCGGCCCGATCCTCGGACCCTCGCTCGGCGGCTGGCTGACCGACAACTTCTCATGGCGATGGGTCTTTTTCGTCAACCTGCCGTTCGGAATCCTGAGCGGGCTCGGCATCCTGGCCTTCGTGCGGGAGCACAGGCGGGAGGGGCCCTCGCGCTTCGACTTCTTCGGCTTCTTCACCCTGGCCGCCTTCATCGGCGGGCTGCAGCTGATGCTGGACCGGGGCGAGACGCAGGACTGGTTCGGCTCCGCCGAAATCTGGATCGAGGCGATCGTCGCGGTGCTAGGGCTGGCGACCTTCGTCATCCACTCGCTCACGGCCGAAAAGCCGATCCTGCCGCCGAGCCTGCTGAAGGACCGCAACTTTGCGACGGCGACCGTGCTGGGCTTCGTCGTGGGGGTGGTGCTGTTCGCCACCCTGGCCCTTCTTCCGCCTATGATGGAGACGCTGCTGGGCTATCCGGTCGTGACCACCGGGCTGGTCAGCTCGCCGCGGGGGATCGGCTCCTTCATCTCCATGATGATCGTGGGGCGGCTGATCGTGCGCTTCGACGTGCGCCTGATCATGCTGCTGGGCCTCGGGCTGACGGCCTTCACCTTCTTCCAGATGAGCGGCTTTGCGCTGAACATGAACTCCAGCCCGATCATCTGGACGGGCGTCATCTCGGGTCTGGGGACCGGTCTGATCTTCGTGCCCCTGTCCACGATCGGGTTCGCCACCCTGAACCCTCAGCTTCGGACCGAGGCGGCGTCCATCTTCACCCTCATCCGCAACCTCGGTGCGAGCGTCGGCATCGCCCTGATGCAGGCGCTTCTGACGTCCAACACGGCGACGGTGCATGCCGGGCTCGCCGGCCAGATCGCGCCGGGCGATCCCAGGCTCCAGGGCGCCTTCGACCTCAGCGGGGCGGCGGACGCAGCGGCGCTGAACGCGGAAATCACGCGCCAGGCGGCGATGGTGGCCTATGACGACGGGTTCCGCCTTATGATGTGGCTGGCGCTGGCGTCGATGCCGCTGCTGCTGCTCATGAGGCGGCCGCGCAATCCGGCCGGGGCCGCCGCCGTCCATATGGACTGAGCGGGAGGCTCAGCTTGCGTCTATAGCCCCCACGTCCGAGCCGAAGCGCTCCTTGACCTCCTGCGGGCTCCCGACCGAGCCGCCGAGGTCGCGCAGCTCGCCGTTTTCGGTCGCGTAGCACAAGCCGTGCACCCGCAAGCCCTGGCCCCGCGCCCAGGCTTGGAGTACGAGCGGGTTGGCGGCCACGTGCTGCACCTGGCGGGCGACGTTCAGCTCCGCCAGCCGGTTGCGGCGTCGCTCTGGCTCGAGCGCCTCCAGTTCGGCGCGGTGATGGATCGCGAGTTCGCGGATCGGCGTGATCCAGTGGTCCACCACCCCGTGACCGGGCCGGCGCAGCGCCGCCAGCACCCCGCCGCAGTCATAGTGCCCCACGACCAGGACGTGGCGCACCTTCAGCACCTGCACCGAGTACTGCAGCACGGCCAGGTAGTTGGCGTCCTGGGGCGAGGCGAGGTTGCCCACATTGCGGTGCACGAAGAGCTCGCCGGGATCGAGCCCCACGATCTCGTTGGCGGGCACCCGGCTGTCGGAGCAGCCGATCCACAGGTACTCCGGGGCCTGCTGGAGCGCGAGGCGGGCGAAGAAGTCCGGGTCCGCCTCGGTCTTGGCCTTGGACCAGACGCGGTTGTTGGCGATCAGGCGCTCGATGGACATTCAGACGGCGTCCGGCTGGCGGCTAGGGTGCGCGGCTTGGAAGGCCGGGTGCCCTTCGGCGCGAGCGGCGATGGCGGCGATGGCGGGAAAGGCGCTCATGTCCACGCCGAAGCGACCTGCCGAGAAGACCTGTGGGATCAGGCAGCAGTCGGCGAGCGTCGGGGTGTCGCCATAGGCCCAGCCGCGGCCCTCGGCGGCGACCATGGGCTCGAGCGCCTTGAAGCCGTCCTCGATCCAGCGCCGCGCCCAGGCGTTGCGGGCGTCCTCGTCCTGGCCGCGCCGCGCCAGCTCCTGCAGGACCCGGAGGTTGTTCAGCGGGTGCATGTCGCAGGCGATCATGCCCGCAATGGCCCGCACGCGCGCCCGTCCAAGCGCGTCGCCGGGGAGGAGCGGCGGCTCGGGATGGGTCTCGTCCAGCCACTCCAGGATGGCCAGGCTCTGGTTCAGGAACACGCCGGCGCCGATGCCCAGCGCCGGCGTCAGCGCCTGGGCGTTGACGGCCCGGTAGTCCTCAGCGTGCTGGTCGCCGCCGGCCAGGTTCACCGCCCGGTAGTCGTAGGCCAGGCCCTTCAGCGCCAGTCCGATCCGCACGCGATAGGGCGCCGTCGCGCGCCAGTAGCCGTAGAGGGTCAGGCTCATCGCGGGGCCGCCGCGAAGGCGACCTCGCCGACGCCCTCGATCTCGCCTAGCACCCGCTGGCCGGGGAGGAGGGGGCCCACGCCCTCCGGCGTGCCGGTGAAGATCAGGTCGCCCCGGTCCAGCCGCCAGAGCTTGGAGGCCTCAGCGATGATCTCCGGCACGGACCAGATCATGTCGGCGAGGCTCGCGTCCTGGCGCGTCTGCCCGTCCACCTCAAGCCGGATTCGGCCCTGCGGCGGCGCCCCTCGCCAGGGTCGGATCGGACCTAGGGGCGCGCTCGCGTCGAAGCCCTTGGCGGCGTCCCAGGGCTGCCCCTTGGCCTTTGCCGCGGCCTGCAGGTCCCGGCGGGTCAGGTCGACCCCCGCCGCATAACCGAAGACGTGAGCGAGAGCGTCCTCGGCTGTGATGCCGACGCCCCCCGACTTCAGCGCGATCACGAGCTCGATCTCATGGTGCAGCTCTGCGGTGGCGGTGGGGTAGGCGGCGCGCGGTCCGGTGACGAGCGCGTCAGCGGGCTTGGTGAAGAAGAAGGGCGGCTCGCGGTCGTCGCCGCCCATCTCGCGCCGGTGCGCCGCGTAGTTGCGCCCCACGCACAGAATGCGCCGGACCGGGAACATCCCGCCTCCGGCCACGGGCGCCAGCACCGGCGGCGGCGGATCGAACAGAAGCTCGCTCATGGACTCCGGACTTAAGCGGGCTTGGCCGCGGCGTTAAGCGCTTTTCGCGCGCGCCGCTCTCTTCCACCGCCTTTCGCCATCAGGCGGCCCTCAGGCTCTTCAGGGCGTCCAGCGCCCGGGCGCGGGCGGCGGCATGGTCCACGATGGGGCGCGGATAGGTACGGCCGAGCTGAACGCCCGCGGCGGCGAGCACGTCCGGCGGGGCGGTCCAGGGCGCGTGGATGGCTGAGGCCGGCAGCTTCGCCAGCTCAGGCGCCCAGCGCCGGATATAGTCCCCGGACGGATCGAACTTCTCGCCCTGCGTCACGGGGTTGAAGATCCGGAACCAGGGGCTGGCGTCTGCCCCTGAGCCGGCCACCCACTGCCAGTTGCCCGCGTTGTTGGCGTGGTCGGCGTCCACCAGCGTGTCCCAGAACCAGGCTTCGCCTTCCCGCCAGTCGATCAGGAGGTGCTTGACCAGGAACGAGGCCGTGATCAGCCGCACGCGGTTGTGCATCCAGCCGAGCGCCCAGAGCTGGCGCATGCCGGCGTCCACCATCGGATAGCCGGTCAGGCCCTTCTGCCAGGCCTTCAGGCCCTGGGGGTCTCGCCGGAACGGGAAGCGGTCGAAGGCCGGGTCGAAGCTGACCTTGGCCAAGTCGCCCTTGTTCGCCAGGATCTGCAGGTTGAACTCGCGCCAGCCGACCTCGGCCAGGAACTTGTCGATCTGGTCGTCCGGCGCGGCGCGGCGCTCCTGCGCGCGGTGGGCGGCGCGCCAGACCTGGCGGGGGCCGATCTCTCCCCAGTGCAGGTGCGGCGACAGGCGCGAGGTGCCCTCGACCCCCGGGCGGTCGCGGTCGGCCGCGTAGCTCTTGAGGGCTCCGGACAGGAACTCGCGCAGGAGGGCGTCGGCGTCGGCCTCGCCGGGCCGCCAGTCAAAGCCGGTGGACCAGTCGGGGCGCGTCGGGTGCAGCCCCCAGCTCGCCAGCGCCTCGCACGCCGGCCACCGCGCGGGCGATTTCAGCTGCGAGGGCCGGGGCAGGGCGGGGCGCTCCTCCACCAGGGTGCGAGCTGCACGCCAGAAGGGCGTGAAGACGTTAAAGGTCCCGCCGGCCTTCTTCTGCACCGCGTCGGGCGCCAGCAGGTAGCAGCCCTCGTGGGTGGAGACCTCGACGCCGGCGGCGACAAGGCGCCGCTCCAGGGCTCCGTCGCGTTCCGGATAGCCGGGGTCGTAAAGACGGTTCCAGGTCGCCAGCCCCGCGCCGGTCTCCTGTACGAGGGCGGCCAGCACCGCCTCCGCCGGGCCGCGGCGCAGGATGAGGCGGGAGCCAATCGCCTCCAGGTCTCGCGCCAGGCTCGCCAGCGACTTGTCGAGCCACCACTTCGACGCCCCGCCGAGGGGGCGGATCGCCGGACTCTCGTCCAGCACATAGAGCGGGACGACGGGGCGGCCGCTGGCGCGGGCGGCGTGCAGGGCGGGGTTGTCGGACAGGCGCAGGTCGCGTCGAAACCAGACGATCGCGGGCGCCTCGGAGGCGGGCTGATCGTCGCGCGGGGTGGGCATGCGGTCCGCTCCGGCTTGCGGCGAAGTTCAAGCCCCGCCACTTAGGCTCGCAGAGCCGGCGGCGGAAGCGACGACCGGCCGTGATTTCTCGCGAGAGCCGCCCGTGACCGCCCCTAACGCCATCGTCGAAGTCTCCGCCCCCGGCCGCGCGCCCGTGCGCATCGGCAACCGCGAGCGCCTGTCGATCATCGCCGGCCCGTGCCAGATGGAGAGCCGGGCCCACGCCCTGGAGACGGCCCATGCGCTGCGCGAGATCGCCGAGCGGCTTCAGATCGGGCTGATCTACAAGACCAGCTACGACAAGGCCAACCGCACCTCGGCCGCTGCGGCGCGCGGCATCGGGCTGAACGACTCGCTGCCGGTGTTCGCCGAGATCCGCGAGAGCGTCGGCCTGCCCACCCTGACCGACGTGCACGAGGTGGAGCACTGCGCGCAGGTCGCCGCCGCGGTGGACGTGATCCAGATCCCAGCGTTCCTGTCGCGCCAGACGGACCTGCTCGTCGCCGCCGCCAGGACCGGGCGGGCGATGAACATCAAGAAGGGCCAGTTCCTCGCCCCCTGGGACATGAAGAACGTCGTCGCTAAGGTGACCGGGGCCGGCAATCCGAACGTCATGGCCTGCGAGCGGGGGGTCAGCTTCGGCTACAATACCCTGGTCAGCGACATGCGCGCGTTGCCGATCCTGGGCGAGATCGGCTGCCCGGTGGTGTTCGACGCCACCCACTCCGTGCAGCAGCCGGGCGGGCAGGGGACGAGTTCCGGAGGCCAGCGCGAGTTCGTGCCGGTGTTGGCGCGCGCCGCGGTGGCCGTAGGCGTCGCCTGCGTCTTCATGGAGACCCATCCGGACCCAGACCGTGCGCCGTCCGACGGCCCGAACATGGTGCCGCTGAAGGACTTCGAGCCGCTTGTGCGCGAGCTCCTCGACTACGACGCGCTCGCCAAGCGACGGCTCGCGGCCGCCGCCTGAGCCGCCTCACATCTTGCTCGCGAGCTTGGCGGAGTCGAAGTCGCGGTCCGGGCCGTCTTGCGGCGCGGGCATTAGCTGGTCGATCAACGGCAAGACGTCCTCGACCCGCTCGACCACGCCCCAGCAGCGCGCCATCCACGGCGGGGTCACCTTTTCCGCGATCGTGTGCTCGATAAAAGCGAAGAGCGGGTCCCAAAAGCCCTTGAGGTTCAGGAACACGATCGGCTTGTGGTGCAGCTCCAGCCGCCGCCAGGACAGCAGCTCCACCACCTCCTCCAGCGTCCCGATGCCGCCAGGGAACACGGCGAAGGCGTCGGATTGCTCGAACATCAGCCGCTTGCGCTCGTGCATATTGCGCACGACCACCGTCTCGACGTCGTCGTAGAGAACCTCGCGCCGCCGGAGGAACTCCGGCATGACCCCCAGCACCTTGCCGCCCGCATGGTGCGCCGCCTTGGCCGCCCGGCCCATCAGCCCGATGCCGCCGCCGCCGTAGACCAGCCTGCGCCCGCTCTGCGCCAGCATTCGGCCGAAGGTCGCGCTCGCCTCGAGATAGACGGGATCTGCGCTGTCCGAGGAGCCGCAGAAAAGACAGATGGAGGACGCGCGGGCCCTGCCCGCACGGTCATCGGACGCTTGCACCAGCTTCTTGCCTTTCCATCGCGTCGCGGCCCTGCCTGAGGCGCCACGCTCGCAACCTAAGCACCATCGCTTATGTAGGGCTGAATGCAATCATCCTCCACTCGATCCCCGCCAAGCTGGCGCCTTCGCGTGATCGGCTGCGCTGGCGTGGCGGCGCTGTCCGTCGGGCTGGCCGCGTGCGGGCCGGGCGCGCCGCGACGGGCGGAAGGGCGGCGGCCGCCGGCGGCGCGGACTACCAGCCCACGCCGACGCTGGGCGGGGCGGAGCGGCGGGGCGACGGCGGCGTGACCCTGTCGGGCGTGTTCAGTCCCGGCGCGCGGATCCGGCTCTCCGGCGCGGACGGCCAGGCGTTCGGCGCCACCGCGGACGCGCAAGGGACATGGCGAATCGAGCTTCCAGCCGCCTCGGGGCCGCGCCTGCTGAAGCTCACGGCCGAGGCGGGCGCCGGCACAGTCAGCGGCGACGGCGTGGTGCTGGTCCTGCCCGCCCCGAGCTTCCCTGCGGCGGTCGTGCGTCCGGGGCAGGGCGCGCTCGCGATGGGACGCGTCGCCGGTCCGCCGGTGATCGCCGCCCTCGACTATGGCGCGACGGGCGCAGCCGCCGTCTCCGGCCTGGCCCCTCCTGGCGTCGCCGTGCGCGCGCTGATCGACGAAACAGCCGTCGCCATGGGCCGCGCCGCCGCGGACGGACGCTTCTCCCTCCCGCTCACGGGCGTGACGCTGAAGCCCGGCGCTCGCGTGATCCGCATCGAGACGCCTGCAGGCTTCGCGGCCGTCTCCGCCCAGGTCATCGGCGCGCCCACCCTTAAGGCGCCCTTCCGCGCCGAGCGGGAGGCGGGCGACTGGCGCGTCGTCTGGGCCCTGCCGGGCGGCGGCCAACAGACCACCCTGGTCTTCGACCCGACCAAGGGCGTGAGCGCATGAGCGTGCGCGCAAGCTCGCCCTCCCGCCGTCCCCGCGAGGCGAGCGAGGCGCCGGCCGCCAAGGCGGGCCTCGGCCGGGCCATGCGCGACCTCGCCCGGCTGGTCGCCCGCTCCGGCGCCCGCGGTCTTGGCTGGCGCCTGACGCTCGCGCTCGTGCTGACGTTCGGCGGCAAGTTCACCGGCGTGCTCGCGCCCTTGCTCCTTGGCCGGGCGGTGAACGAGCTCGGCGGCAAGCATCACGCCGCGGTGCAGCTCAGCGTCAGCTTCGCCGCCCTGGCGGCCGGCTGGGCCCTGATCCGCTTCATCGCCGCCGCCGCGCCCCAGGCGCGCGACATCGTCTTCGGCCCCGTGGCCCAGGCGGCTCAGCGGCGCGCGGCGGCGGAGACCTTCGCCCACGCCCTGTCGCTCAGCATCGACTACCACCAGACCAAGCGCACGGGCTCGCTGGCGCGCACCATCGACCGGGGGGCGCGCAGCGTGGACTTCCTGCTCCGGGTGCTGGTCTTCAACCTCGTGCCGACAGCGGTGGAGCTGGTGTTCGCCGCTGGCGTGCTGGCCCGGGCCTACGACTGGCGCTTCGCTGCGACCGCGGTGGTGACGGTGGGCGTCTACGGCGCCCTGACCTTCGCCATCTCCGACTGGCGGATCGGCCACCGGCGGGTGCTGAACGAGGCGGATTCCGAGGCCTCGGGCAGGGCGGTGGACGCCCTTTTGAACTATGAGACGGTGAAGGCTTTCGGGGGCGAGCGCCGCGCCGCGGCCGAGTACGACCGGGCGCTGGCGGTCTACGGCCGCGCGTCTGAGCTGGCCAACAATTCGCTGGCGGTGCTGAACATCGTCCAGGGCCTGGTCATGAGCCTGGGCCTGGGGGTCATGGCGATCCTGGCGGGCGCGGAGGCCGCGGCGGGGCGGATGGGCCCGGGCGACGTGACCGCGTCGGTGCTGATCCTGGTTTCGCTCTACCAGCCCCTGAACATCCTGGGCTTCGCCTATCGCGAGGTGCGCCAATCGATGATCGACATGGAGGCGATGCTGGAGCTCTCGGCCAAGGCGCCGGACATCGCCGACGCTCCCGACGCGATCGACCTGCCCGCCCGCCAGGACGCCCGCGGCGCGGAGCTCGTCTTCGACGCGGTGTCGTTTCGGCATTCGGCGCGCGTGGCCGGCCTGTCGAAGGTCAGCTTCCGGGCCGCCCCGGGCCAGACCGTGGCGCTGGTCGGCCCGTCTGGCGCGGGCAAGACCACCATGGTGCGCTTGGCGCTCCGACTGCTCGACCCCCAGTCCGGGGAGGTGCGCCTCGACGGCCAGGCCTTGACCCGCGTTCGCCAGGCGTCCTTGCGCCAGGCGGTGGCCCTGGTGCCGCAGGACGTGGCCCTCTTCAACGACACCCTGGCCGCCAACATCGCCTTCGCCCGACCGGGGGCCACGGAGGCGGAGGTCTGGGTCGCGGCGGAGGCGGCCGAACTTGGCAGCTTCATCCAGGCGCTGCCAGACGGACTGGCGACCAAGGTCGGCGAGCGGGGGCTGAAGCTCTCCGGCGGCGAGCGCCAGCGCGTGGGCCTGGCGCGTGCGCTCCTGGCCGACCCGCGGCTCCTGATCCTGGACGAGGCGACCTCTGCGCTGGACAGCCGCACCGAGGCCGCCATCCAGGCGACGCTCCGCCGCGCCAAGGCCGGCCGCACGACCCTGGTCGTGGCGCACCGCCTCTCCACCGTCGCCGACGCCGATCTGATCCTGGTGTTGAAGGACGGCCGCATCGTGGAGCAGGGCGATCACGCGAGCCTGCTGGCGCTCGACGGCGAATACGCCGCCCTCTGGCGCAAGCAGACCCGCGGCGGCGGCGATCCCGAGGCGGACCCGGACGCAGAGGGCCTCGACGACGCTGCGCCCCTGCTGGCTCCCTCGGCAGCGGTGGCCTAGGTTCCCCATGGACGTGCAGGCGTTTCCTGTCCCAGACGATCGAGGGTCTCCGTGAGGTATCTCCACACCATGGTGCGGGTGCACGACCTGGACGCCGCGCTCGACTTTTACGGCGCCAAGCTCGGCCTCGTGGAGGTCCGCCGGATCGAGAACGAAGGCGGGCGCTTCACTCTGGTGTTCCTGAGCGCGCCCGACGACCTGGAGCGCGCCCAGCGCGATCAGGCTCCGCTGGTGGAGCTGACCTACAACTGGGACCCGGAGACCTACGGCGGCGGGCGCAACTTCGGCCACCTCGCCTATGCGGTCGACGACATCTACGCCGCCTGCCAGCGGCTGGCGGAGGGCGGGGTGGTGATCAACCGGCCGCCGCGGGACGGTCGCATGGCCTTCGTCCGCTCGCCCGACGGCATCTCCATCGAGCTGCTGCAGAAGGGCGCGGCCCTGCCGCCGGCGGAACCCTGGGCGTCCATGCCCAACACCGGCGTCTGGTGAGGCCTGAGCCGCCCGCGACCGATCCGCCTGGGCGCGCGCCGGACACCTGCCGTTAACCTCTTCTCTTAGCCGCGTTTTGAGCGGTTCCGCTTACCGTGTCCCTCGAAGCTGGTCAGAAAGACAGGCGCGGTGGGACGTTTCAAGCTTTGCGCGATCGGGGTCGTGGCGCTGCTGCTCGGCGCGTGCGCAAGCGTTCGGCCGCTGCCGCCCGCCCCGGTCCAAGGATACCACCCCTCGGCGGCGCGCGCCCGCCGGCCGGTCGCCCCTCCGCCTCAGGCGCGCGCGCCCTACATCGCGCCGGGCCTGCGCGGCACAGACAAGCCCTACCAGGTGAACGGCGTCTGGTATGTTCCGGCCGACCAGCCGGACTATGACGCGACCGGCATCGCCTCCTGGTACGGCCCGGGCTTCCAAGGCAAGGCGACCGCCACCGGCGAGATCTTCGACACCTATGGAATCTCCGCGGCGCACACGACCCTCCCGCTGCCCTGCATCGTGGAGGTGACCAATCTGGAGAACGGGCGGTCGCTGCAGGTGCGGGTCAACGACCGCGGGCCTTTCGTCGAGGGGCGGATCATCGACCTGTCCCACGCCGCGGCCGAGGCGCTCGGCTTTGTCCAAAAGGGCACGGCGCGGGTCCGGGTGCGGTTCGTGCGCCGCGCGCCGGAGGGGCTGGACGCCCCGGTCCAGATCGCGCGCTCCGCGCCCAAGCCCTGGTCGCCGCCGCCCTATGAGGTCCGGCGCAGCGAGCTGCTCGATGCCGCCTACGTTCCCGCCGCCTATGCCGCGCCCGGGAGCGCCGAGGTCGATCCGATGAGCTGGGTCGAGGGCGCGCCGTCCGCCGGCCCGCCCGTCCGCCCGGCAGTCCGCCCGCCGGTGCAGAGCCTGGCCACGCCGCGCGGGTTCGCGGTGCAGGCCGGCGCCTTCGCCGATCCCGAGCAGGCGCGCCGCGCCGCCGCCCGGCTGAACACCCTCGGCGCCGCCCGGGTGGCGCCCTCCGACGGCGGCTGGCGCGTGCTGGTCGGCCCCTGGCTCGACCGGGCGAGCGCCGGCGAGGCCCAGGCGCGCATCGCCGCGGCCGGCTTCCCCGACGCACGCGTGCGCACCTTCTGACGCGCTTGCGTCCGCGCCCGTTCCGGCCGATCTGAGGCCGGTGACGCGGGGTCGCTTCATCAGCTTCGAAGGCGGGGAGGGGGCGGGCAAGTCCACCCAGGCCGCCCGTCTGGCCGATCGCCTGCGCGCGCGCGGGCTGCAGGTCGTGGCGACGCGCGAGCCCGGCGGCTCGCCCGGCGCGGAAGCGCTGAGGCGCTTGCTGGTCCAGGGCGAGGCCGACCGCTGGTCCGCGACCGCGGAAACCCTGATCCTCTACGCGGCGCGGGACGACCACCTGACCCGCACCATCCGCCCGGCTCTGGACCGCGGGGCGTGGGTGATCAGCGACCGCTTCGCCGACAGCACCCGCGCCTACCAGGGAGCGGCGGGCGGCGGCTCCACTGCCCTGATTGCGGCCCTGGAGCAGGCGGTGGTCGGCGCGGACTGGCCCGACCTGACCCTCGTGTTCGATCTTGATCCTGCTCTGGGGTTGGAGCGGGCGGCGGGCCGGGGCGGGGCGGACGCGCGCTTCGAGGGCAAGGGGCTGGCCTTCCACCAGCGCCTGCGCGAGGGCTTCCGCGCCCTGGCCGCCGCCGAGCCGGCGCGTTGCGTCATGATCGACGCCTCAGGCTCGCCCGAGGCCGTGGAGGCCGCGATCTGGTCGGCGGTGCAAGCCCGCCTGCCTGTCCCCGAGCCCGCGGCGTGACGGCGCCCGCCCACCCCCGCGAGGGCCGCCCGCTGCAGCGCGTGGCCGATCAGGACCGCGCGGTGCTGGACGCCGTCGCGCGGGGGCGCCTGCACCACGCCTGGCTGCTCACCGGGCCGGAGGGCGTGGGCAAGGCCAGCTTCGCCTATCGCGCAGCGCGCCGGCTGCTCGGCGGCAAGGGACCGGCGGACAGTCTGGAGGTGAGCCCCGACGATCCCGTCTCGCGCCTGATCTCGGCCCAGTCGCACCCGGACCTGCTGGTGCTGGAACGCGAGACGGACGGGGGCAGGACTAAGCGCGACATCACGGTAGATCAGGCGCGCCGCCTGCCGGAGTTCTTCGCCAAGTCGCCTGCAATCGCGCCCCTTCGGGTGGCCATCGTGGACGCGATGGACGACCTGAACCTGAACGCCGCCAACGCCTTGCTGAAGACCCTCGAGGAGCCGCCCGGCCGGGGCGTTCTGCTCCTGGTCAGCCATGCGCCGGGCAGGCTGCTGGCCACCATCCGCAGCCGCTGCCGCCGGCTCGGCTTCGCGCCCTGGCCGGCGGAGGCGCTGCGGACCTTCATCGAGGACGAGCTCGCCCTGCCTGAGGCGGACGCGGCCCGCCTGGCCGGGATGGCGGAGGGCGCCCCGGGCCGGGCGCTGCGCCTGCATGCGGCCGGCGCGCTGGAGGCGGACCGGGCCGCCGCGGAGCTGGCCGACAGCCTGCCGCGCTTCGATCCCGCCCGCGCCCAGGCCATCGCCGACACCTTCAGGGGCCAAGAGGCGGGCGCGCGCCTGCGCCTGTTCATCGAGCGCCTGGCGGACCGCTGCCGCGCCCGCGCCCTGGCCCGGCCCGGCACCTTCGCCGCCGCGCGCTGGGCGGAGGCGCGGGAGAGGCTTCTGCACACGCTTGATCAGGCCGAGGCCGTAAACCTCGACCGCAACGACGTTTTCTGGACCACCATGAAGCTGTTGCGCGAGACGGTGGAGGTCGAGGCGCGCGCATGCTGATCGACAGCCACGTCAACCTGCACGCGCCCCAGTTCGCGCAGGACCGGGACGAGGTGATCGCCCGCGCGCGCTCGGCTGGCGTCGGCCTTATGGTCACGATCTGCGACAAGGTCTCGAACTTCGAGGCGGTGCGGGCCATCGCCCACGCCCACCCGGATATCTGGTGCACGGTGGGAACCCATCCGCACGAGGCCAAGGAGGACCCCGACCTCGCCGCCGAGCCGCTGATCGCCCTGGCCGCCGATCCGCGCGTCGTCGGCGTCGGCGAGTGCGGCCTCGACTACCACTACGACCTCAGCCCGCGAGACGTGCAGCGCCGCGTCTTCGCCGCGCACATCGCCGCGGCGCGGGCGACCGGACTGCCGCTGGTCGTGCACACCCGCGAAGCGGACGCGGATATGGCCGCCATGCTGCGGCAAGCCCATGCCGAGGGGCCGTTCAAGCTACTCCTGCACTGCTACACCAGCGGGGCGGAGTTGGCGCGGGAGGCCGCCGCCATGGGGGCGTGGTTCTCCGTTTCCGGCATCGCCACCTTCAAGGCCGCCGAGGACGTCCGGGCCGTGATCCGCGACATGCCCGACGACCGCATCATCGTGGAGACCGACTGCCCCTACCTCGCGCCTGCGCCCTATCGGGGGCGGCGCAACGAGCCGGCCTATATCGGCCATGTGCTGGCCAAGCTGGCGGAGATCCGCGGCTGGTCGCCTGAGGAGGCGGAGGCGCGGACCACGGACGCCTTCTTCAACCTGTTCGACCGGATTCCCCGCCCGTGAGCGCCCTCGAGATCACCATCCTGGGCTGCGGGTCCTCGGGCGGGGCGCCGCGGGCGGACGGGTCGTGGGGCGTGTGCGACCCCTCCGAGCCGAAGAACCGCCGCTCGCGCTGCAGCCTGCTCGTCCGGCGCAGCCCTTATGCGGACGCGGCGCAGGCCACGACGGTGGTGGTGGACACCTCCCCGGAGTTCCGGCTGCAGATGGCCGCGGCGGGCGCGCGCCGGCTGGACGCCGTGCTCATGACCCATGACCACGCCGACCAGGCGCACGGGCTGGACGACGTCCGCGCCTTCTTCGTGCGCCAGCGCAAGGCCATCGCCTGCTGGATGGACCCGGCGTGCCGCGAGAGCCTCGCCGGGCGGCGCTTCCGCTACATCTTCGAGGGCGAGGGCGGCTATCCGGCGGTCTGCGAGGCCCGCACCCTCCCGCCGCACGGGACGCCCTGGTCGGTCGAGGGGCCTTCCGGGGCGATCCCTGTCGTGACCTTCGACCAGGACCACGGGGGCGTGCGCTCGGTCGGCTACCGCTTCGGCGACGTGGCCTATTCGAGCGACGTGGTCGAGCTGCCGCCCGACGCTATGGCGCAGCTTCAAGGCCTGGACGTCTTCATTGTGGACGCGCTGCGCTACGCGCCGCACCCGACGCACGCGCACCTGGACAAGGCCCTGGGCTGGATCCAGGCGCTGAGGCCGGCGCGCGCCATCCTCACCAACATGCACATCGACCTGGATTACGCGACGCTGCGCCGAAGCCTGCCGCCCGGGGTGGAGCCGGCCTACGACGGGCTGCGGCTGATGTCCGATATCGAGTCGCCCCAGAGCGCGGCATAGGGGATGGCGCGGACCCGCTCGCGCCCCAGCACGGCGGCCAGCGGCGCGCTGCGGAAAAGGCCCGCGAAGGCCGCATCGCGCGCGTTCAGCCCGCCCGCATAGGCGCCGAACGCCGGCAGGATCAGTCGCTCCCCGTCGGTCAGGAAGCAGCGCCGGCGCACCGCCCGGCCGCGGCTGACCACCCGGGCGCTCGGGTGCAGGTGGCCTGAGACCTCGCCGGGCTGCGGCCCCGGGCGAGGCTCGTGGCGGAGCGTCAGGCCGTCGATCTCGACCTCGTCGCAAACCAGGCCGGGGAGGGCCGCCAGCGCCGTCGCCTCGCCCTTGCGGTCGTGGTTGCCCTCCACCCAGACGACGTCGCGCCCCCTCGCCAGGGCGGCCAGGCGCAGAGCGTCGTCGGACTGCAGGCGAGCCAGGGCGCGGGGGTCGTGGAAGCTGTCGCCCAGCAACACAAGGGTGCGGGGCTTGAGCCGCTCGAGCTCGCGCTCCAGCGCGGACAGGGTCTCCCGCGTGTCATAGGGGGGCAAGAGGGAGCCCTTGGCCGCATAGGCCGACCCCTTTTCCAGATGGAGGTCGCCCGCCACGAGCGCCCGCGCGGCCGGCAACCAGAGCGCGCCCGCGCAGGTCAGGGCGCAACGCGCGCCGGCGATGGCGAGCCACAGGGAGCCGCAGGACGTGCGCGTCATCCGCCGCTCCGGTTCAAGCCTTGCAACTGCGCTCACCTGAGCCCCGCCGCCTCCACATCGTCCACCGCGCCCTCTTCCCAGAGGGCCTCGGCCACCAGCTCCGCCTCGGTTTCGGCCAGCACCAGCTCGCCAGCCTCCCCGTTGACGCGTTCGCGTCCGATCTCGAGCAGGATCGGCACGGCGAGGGGCGAGACGCGGGGCAGGTCCGCGTGGCGGAGCCGCCCGCGGACGCGCCTCAGTAGGTCGCCCAGGCGCGCCACGTCCAGCAGGCCGGCTGCGGCGTCTGCGCGCGCGCAGCGGAGCATCAGGTGGTCCGGCTCGTGCCGGCGCAGCACGTCGTAGATCAGGTCGGTGGAGAAGGTGACCTGCCGCCCGGTCTTCTCCCGTCCAGGCATGCGCCGCTCGATGAGCCCGGCGATGACGGCGCAGGAGCGGAAGGTGCGCTTCATCATGAAGCTCTCGTCCAGCCACGCCTCCAGGTCGTCGCCTAGCATGTCCTCCGCAAAGAGGGCGTCGAGGTCCAGGCCGCCCAGGGGACGCATCGCCCAGATGGTCACGGCGTAGTCGTTGCAGACGTAGCCCAGCGGGCCGACGCCCAGCCGGTCCAGCCTGCGGGTCAGGAGCATCGCCAGAGTCGTGTGCGCGAGTCGCCCCTCGAAGGGGTAGCAGACGAGGTAGTTGCGCCTGCCGCGCGGGAACGTCTCGATCAGCAGCTCGTCGGGGGCGGGGATCAGGCTCTTGTCCTGCTGGATGGAGAGCCACTCCTGCACGTCGGCCGGCAGCGCGCGCCACTCCGACGGATCGCTGATCATGCGGCGCACGCGACGCGCTAAGAAGGTGGAGAGCGGAAACTTCGAGCCTCCCCAGCTCGGGATCTTAGGGTCGGCGGACTTGGACGGCGTGACCAGGGCGTCGACGCCGCGGATGCCCTGGAAGGTCCAGACTTGCCCCGCGAAAAGGAACGTGTCGCCGGGCGAGAGCTGCTCGAAGTACCACTCCTCGGCCTCTCCGACCTTGCGCCCGGGGCTGGCGCGGTCCGGCTTGCCGACGCGGATGGCCAGGACGCCTGCGCCCACGATCGCGCCCGCGTTCATGCGGTGGCGCTGGGCGACCTCCTTGTTGCGCACGCGCCAGAGGCCGTCCGGGCCCTTCACGATGCGGCGGAAGCGGTCGTAGGCGCGCAGCGCATAGCCGCCTGTGGAGACGAAATCGACGACGCGCTCGAAGTCCTCCCAGCTCAGGTCGCGATAGGCGCCGGCGGAAGTGATCTCCTCGTAGAGCTGAAGCGCGTCGAACGGCTCCGAGCACGCCAGCCCCATGACGTGCTGGGCGAGGGCGTCCAGGGCGCCGGGATGCACGGGGTCGCCGTCGAGGGCGTTCTCCATCACCGCCTCGCGGGCGGCGGCGCACTCCAGCATCTCGAAGCGGTTGGCGGGAACCAGCAACGCCCGCGACGGCTCGTCCAGGCGGTGGTTGGCGCGGCCGATCCGCTGCACCAGGCGCGAGGAGCCTTTGGGCGCGGCGAGCTGCACCACGAGGTCCACGTCGCCCCAGTCGATGCCGAGGTCCAGGGTGGAGGTGCACACGACGGCCCGCAGCTCGCCCCGACCCATGGCGGCCTCCACCCGGCGGCGCTGCTCGGCGGCGAGGCTGCCGTGATGCAGGGCGATGGGCAGGTTGTCCTCATTGATGCGCCAGAGCTCCTGAAAGGCGAACTCCGCCTGCCAGCGGGTATTGACGAAGACGAGACAGGTGCGGGCGCGCCGGATCGCGTCGTAGAGGTCGGCCATGGCGTGGCCGGCGTGATGCCCGGCCCAGGGGGTGCGCTCGCCCGGCGTCAGCACCTCCACGATGGGGCGGCCCCGTCCTGCCCCTGCACCAGCGCGACGCGCTCAGGCTCGCCCCCCGGGGCCAGCCAGGCGCGCAGGCGCTCGGGCTCGTCCACCGTGGCGGAGAGGCCCACGCGCCTCATTGTAGGGGCGAAGCGCTGCAGCCGCGCGAGGGCGAGGTTCAGGAGATCCCCGCGCTTGGAGGCGTGCAGGGCGTGGATCTCGTCCAGCACCACGCAGCGCAGGGTCGAGAAGTACTCCCGCGCGCCCTCCCACGCGCAGAACAGGGCCAGCTGCTCGGGCGTGGTCAGAAGGATGTCAGGCGGGGTGCGACGCTGGCGCGCCTTCTTCCCGGTGTTGGTGTCGCCCGTCCGGGTCTCGACGGCGATGGGCAAGGCCATCTCGGCGATGGGTCGCTGCAGATTGCGCTGCACGTCCACCGCCAGAGCCTTCAAGGGCGAGACGTAGAGGGTGTGCAGGCCTGGGCCCTCGCCGGACGCTCGCCCCGCCAGCTCCACCAGGCTCGGAAGGAAGCCCGCCAGCGTCTTGCCCCCGCCGGTGGGCGCGATGAGCAGGGCGTGGCGGCCCTCCTGCGCGGCCTGCACCATCGCCAGCTGGTGCATGCGGGGCGTCCAGCCGCGTCCGGCGAACCACTGATCGAAGGCGGGGGCAGCAGGGCAGGGGGCGCGAAGGCGTCCATCGACCTAGCATAACGTCAGAATAGGGCGCCGGACCAGCCCGTGTTCGCAATCTGTTCCTGAGGCGAGACCTGCGCGGAAAGGTTGTGTTAAGGCCACTCACCTAGCTTAGCCATAAGCCCGCCCGCCAGGAGCCTCATGAAGGACCGCGCCGTCCGCAGTCTCAGCAACTTGCAGACGACGGCCTCGACCAGCCGCGTCCTCAACTTGCTCAAGGCTCACGCCAAAGCGAAGACCGAGGGCGAGCTGATCGACCCGCCGTTCTTCCGCAACGTCACCCTGAACCGCGCGCTGATCATCAAGCACCGGCTGCGCGCCAAAGCGACGGACCTGTTCGACGGCTTTCGCACGTCGGCGACCAAGATCGTGCTGCCGATCGACTCCGCGGACCTGCGGGCGGGAGGGCACTACGCCTTCATCGGCCAGAAGGGGTGGGAGCCGATCCGGAGTTCGATTCTGGGCCAAGGCGGGGCGCTCGAGAGCGCGTATGACCGTCGGCGCTCGAGGTGCTGGACACCATCCCGTCTTTCGACCCGTTCCTGCTGCGCGAGTACCTGAAACGGCATGGCTTCTCCCCGGCCGCCGCCTACTTCGACATCTCCTAGGCCGACCTGAAGCGCATGTTCGCCTTCGTGCAGGCGGAGGTGCGCGACCTGGTCAGTCTGACCTTCAACAGCGACGTGACCTTCAACGCCTCGGCGGCCAACCTCGCGGCCAAGATCCTGTCCAACACGGCCTCCGCCGACATGGAGCCGCTGCGGCTCACCATGCGCATGGAGCCGGCGGACTTCGCCGAGGGCATGTTCTGCTGGAGGGGATTTCTCTACTACAAATGGAGCCTGCGCGAGCTCCGAGCAGAGCCTCGCGGTCTCGCAGGTCCGCGACCTCGCCGCGGAAACCGCGTCCTCGCCGACCCGCCGCGTGGCCGGAGCCGGTCGCGCTCAACCGGTCCGCTCAGCCCTTCCAGGGGGCGTGGGCGAGGCGGAGCAGGTTCGTCGAGCCGGGCGAGCCGAACGGCACCCCAGCCACGATCAGGATGCGCCCCAGCGGCGGCGCCACGCCCAGCCGCACGGCTTCCTCCACCGCCTGGGAGGTCATGTCCTCAAGGTCCGTCGGGTCGCGCACGACCCGCGGCTCCAGCCCCCAGACCAGCGCCAGGCGTCGCGCCGTATCGGGCGAGGGCGTAAGGGCGAGCACCGGCTGCAGCGGTCGCTCCCGCGCCATGCGCCGGGCCGAGGCGCCCCGGGCGGTGAAGGCGACCAGGCAAGCCGTGGACGAGCTCTCCGCCGCTCGCCGGGCCGCCGCCACGATCGCGTCGGCGTCGTCGTCCTCCAGCGACGGATGCTCTGCGTCCATCAGGCCGGGCCAGCGCGGGTCCCGCTCGGTGCGCTCGATGATGCGGTTCATCATGCGCACGGACTCCAACGGATATTGGCCGGACGCCGTCTCCGCCGACAGCATCAGGGCGTCGGCGCCCTCGTAGACCGCGTTGGCCACGTCGGACGCCTCCGCCCGGGTCGGGGTGGCGCTGGTGATCATGCTCTCCAGCATCTGGGTCGCCACGATCACCGGGACGCCCCGCCGCCTGGCCGCGCGCAGGATCGTCTTCTGGGCGGGGGGCACCTCCTCGGGCTCGAGCTCCACGCCGAGGTCGCCGCGGGCCACCATCACCCCGTCGCAGAGGTCCAAGATCGCCTCGAGGTCCGCGAGCGCGGAGGGCTTCTCGATCTTGGCCATCACCGCCGCGCGCCCCTGCACCAGCTTGCGCAGGTCCGCCATGTCGGCCGGGCGCTGCACGAACGAGAGCGCCACCCAATCGACCCCGATCCTGAGGGCGAAGTTCAGGTCGGAGTGGTCCTTGTCCGTCATGGCGGCCATGGGGATGACCGAACCCGGCAGCGCGATGCCCTTGCGGTCGGACAGTTTGCCCGCGACCAGCACCTCGGTGTCGGCGGAGTGATCGTCGCAGCGCGTCACCTTCAGGCGCACCTTGCCGTCGTCGAGCAGCAGCACCGATCCGGGCGTCATGGCTTTGAAGAGCTGGGGATGGGGCAGGCCGACGCGGTGCTGGTCGCCGGGCGTCGGATCAAGATCCAGCCGGAAGCTCTGGTGCGGCTCCAGGCTCACGAAACCGGTGTCGAAGGCGCCGATGCGAAGCTTTGGCCCCTGCAGATCGGCCAATGCGCCGAGAGGGCGGCCGAGCGTCGCCTCCGCCGCGCGCACGGCTTCGAGCGCCCGGGCGTGATCCTCCTGGACGCCGTGGCTGAAGTTCAGGCGGAACACGTCGACGCCGGCCTCGGCCAGGGCCAGCACCTTGTCGGGGGCGCGGCTGGCCGGCCCGAGGGTCGCCACCATGCGGGCTTTGCGCGCGCGGATCATGGGTCGCCTCCAGGCTTTGGCTCGGTGGGCCGCCTTAGAGCCCGCTTCGCGCCGGGACCGCAAGCGCCGCGGCGCGGCTCAGGGCTGGCTTGACGCGGGGCGACGGGGCCGGACGGTGCGGGCATGAGCTGCCTGATCCAGTTCGTCGGCTCAGCCGTTGCAGCGGCGGCGCGGGTCGCGCTCGCCGCCACCGGGCGCGACCTTCGCTGCGCATGACCGACGGGGCTTCCGACGCCGGCCCGGGCGACGCCGGCCCTGCCAACACCGGCCCGCTCAAGGGGCTGCGCGTGGTTGAGATGGGTCAGCTGATCGCCGGCCCCTTCTGCGGCCAGCTCCTGGGCGACATGGGCGCGGATGTGATCAAGGTCGAGGCGCCCGGGGCGGGGGACCCCATGCGCGCCTGGGGCAACGGCGCGCCGGTCTGGTGGGAGGTGATCGCGCGCAACAAGCGCTCCGTCTCCCTCGACCTGCGCCAGGGCGAGGGCCAGGCCCTGGCGCGCCGCCTGATCGCGACCGCCGACGTGCTGGTGGAGAACTTCCGCCCGGGCGCGCTGGAGGGCTGGGGCCTCGGGCCCGACACCTTGCTCGCCGACAACCCCCGCCTGATCGTGGCGCGCATGTCCGGCTACGGCCAGACCGGGCCCTATGCCCAGCGCGTGGGCTACGGCCTGATCGGAGAGGCGATGGGCGGCTGGCGCAACCTGGTGGGCGAGCCCGACCGGCCGCCCGCGCGCATGGGCGTCTCCATCGGCGACAGCCTGGCGGCGACCTACGGCTGCATGGGCGTGCTGGCCGCGCTGCACCATCGCCAGCGGAGCGGCCGTGGGCAGGTGATCGACAGCGCGCTCTACGAGTCGGTGCTGCAGGTCATGGAGGCCCTGATCCCGGAGTATACGGTGGCGGGGTCACGCGCGAGCGGTCGGGCTCCTACTTGCCGGGCATCGCGCCGTCCAACGCCTACCCCTGCTCCGACGGCGATATCCTGATCGGCGGCAACGGCGAGGCGATCTTCGCCCGCCTGGCCAAGGCCGTGGGGCAGGAGGGCTGGACGCGCGATCCGCGCTTCGCCACCCACCGCGCCCGCGGCGAGCACCAGGCCGAGCTCGACGCCCTCATCGCCGACTGGACCCGCACGCGCACCGTGGCGGAGGTCGAGGCCGCCATGCTCGATGCCCAGGTGCCCGTCGGCCGCATCTACAAGGCCCCGACATCCTGGCCGACCCGCACGTGGCGGCGCGGGCGCGGTGGTCCGCGTTCCCCATCCCCGCTTCGACGACCTGCGCATGCAGGACGCCTTTCCCCGCTTCTCCGAGACCCCTGGCGGGGTGCGCCGCCGCGCCCCGACACCGTCGGCCAGCACAACTTCGAGGTGTTCTGCGGCGATCTCGGCCTCACGCTCGAAGAGCTGGAGGCGCTAAGGAGGCGCGGCGTCCTTTAAGCGCCGTCAGTCCGCGTCCATCTTCAGCGCCGCGATGAAGGCCTCCTGCGGGATCTCGACCTTGCCGAACTGGCGCATGCGCTTCTTGCCCTCCTTCTGCTTGTCGAGGAGCTTGCGCTTGCGGCTGGCGTCGCCGCCGTAGCATTTGGCGGTCACGTCCTTGCGCAGCGCCCGCACCGTCTCGCGCGCGATCACCTTGCCGCCGATGGCCGCCTGGATCGGGATCTGGAACAGGTGCGGGGGGATGAGGTCCTTCATCTTCTCGACCATGCCGCGGCCGCGCATCTCGGCGCGCTGGCGGTGCACGAGCATGGAGAGGGCGTCGACCGGCTCGCCGTTCACCAGGATCGACATCTTCACCAGGTCCCCCTGGCGATAGCCCTCGATGGCATAGTCGAAGGAGGCATAGCCCTTCGAGATCGACTTCAGCCGATCGTAGAAGTCGAACACCACTTCGTTCAGCGGCAGGTCGTAGACCACCATGGCGCGCGAGCCGACGTAGGATAGCTCCCGCTGCTCACCCCGGCGGTCCTGGCAGAGCTTGATCACGCTGCCGAGGTACTCGTCGGGGGTGAAGATGGTCGCCTTGATCCACGGCTCCTCGATGTGCTCGATCTTGACCGGGTCGGGCATGTCGGCCGGATTGTGGAGCTCCATCACCTCGCCGTTCGTCAGGGTGATCTTGTAGACCACGCTCGGCGACGTCGCGATCAGATCGAGGTTGAACTCCCGCGCCAGGCGCTCCTGCACGATCTCCAGGTGCAGCAGGCCGAGGAATCCGCAACGGAAGCCGAAGCCCAGGGCCGCGCTGGTCTCCATCTCGAAGGTGAAGGAGGCGTCGTTGAGCCGAAGACGCCCGACTGCGGCGCGCAGGTCCTCGAACTGGGCGGCGTCCACAGGAAACAGGCCGCAGAACACCACCGGCTGCACTTCGCGGAAGCCGGCCAGGGGCTGCGAGGTGGGGCGGCGCTCGTCGGTCAGGGTGTCGCCCACGGCGGCGTCCGCGACTTCCTTGATCGCGGCGGTGAAGTAGCCGATCTCCCCGGGGCCTAGCGCCTCCACCGGCGTGTTGGCGGGACGGAATACGCCCAGGCGCTCGACGCGATAGCTGGCGCCGGTCTGCATGAGGCGGATCTGCTGGCCGGGCCTCAGCACGCCGTCCATGACCCGCACCAGCACCACGACGCCGAGGTAGGCGTCGTACCAGGCGTCCACAAGCAAGGCCTTGAGCGGCGCGTCCGGGTCGCCCTTGGGCGGGGGCAGGCGGGTGACGATGGCCTCCAGCACGTCTTTGATGCCGAGGCCGGTCTTTCCCGACGCCAGCACCGCGTCTGAGGCGTCCAGCCCGATCACATCCTCGATCTGGGCGCGCACCCGCTCCACGTCGGCGGCGGGCAGGTCGATCTTGTTCAGGACCGGCACAATCTCGTGGCCGTTGTCGATGGCCTGATAGACGTTGGCGAGCGTCTGGGCCTCCACGCCCTGGCTGGCGTCCACGACCAGCAGCGAGCCCTCGCAGGCGGCCAGGGAGCGCGAGACCTCGTAGGCGAAGTCGACGTGACCGGGGGTGTCGATCAGGTTCAGCACATAGTCGAGACCATCGGCCGCCTTGTAGCTCAGGCGCACGGTCTGGGCCTTAATGGTGATGCCCCGCTCGCGCTCCAGCTCCATGTTATCGAGCACCTGCTCCTTCATCTCCCGGGCGGAGAGGCCGCCGGTCTCCTGGATCAGGCGGTCGGAGAGAGTGGACTTGCCGTGGTCGATGTGGGCGACCACGGAGAAGTTGCGGATTCGCTCGATGGGGAACATCGGGCGCGCTTAGCACATTGTGCGCCGCACGCGAGGGCGGGGCGTGGTCGCGCCTCACCCTCGCCTTCGAGGCATGGTTCACGAGCCGTTAAGACGGGTCGGGCGAGACAGGGCGGGGGACGGCTCAACGGATTTCGACGGAGTTCACGCGGATGGACCGGCGCAGCCTCATCCTGACCAGCCTCGCCTCCGGCGCCAGCTTCGTGCTGGCCGACGCGGCGCGGGGCCAAAGCGCACCGTCCTCGCAACCCTATCCGTCCACCACGACCCAGCAGGGGGCCTATCCGCCGCCCCCTGAGCCGCCGCCCGCGAGCTATCCCGCCCCGCCCGATCACACGGCCGAGTATCCCGCCAACACCCGCGCGGAGACCTATTCGCGGGAGGAGATCGTCAACCAGGTTTCCGACTTCCTGGGCGTGACGGCGGAGGCCGCCGGCAGCGTGGTGGAGCGCCTCTTCGCCGAGAACGGGCGTCCGACCGGCTATATCGCGGGGGAGGAGGCCTCGGCGGCGATCACCATCGGCGCGCGCTACGGCAAAGGCCTGCTCTACATGAAGAACCGCCCGACCCAGCGGGTCTTCTGGCAGGGGCCCTCGATCGGCTGGGACCTCGGCGGCAACGCCAGCCGGGTGTTCACCCTGTGCTATAATCTGCACTACCCGGACGCCATCTTCCGCCGGTTCCCCGGGGTCGAAGGCTCGGCCTATCTGATCGGCGGCCTGGGCGTGAACTACCAGCGCGCCGACGACATCGTGCTAGCCCCCATCCGCGCCGGGCTCGGCCTGCGCCTGGGCGCCAACGTCGGCTATCTCAGCTACAGCCGCACCCGCCACCTGCTGCCGTTCTAGCGGCCGAGCTTGGCTCTGGGCGGAGGCGCTGCTAACCCCCCTCGATGCCCGGCGCGCTCCGGCTGGTCATGGGCGACCAGCTCACCGACACGCTCTCCGCCCTGAACGACCTCGATCCCGCTCGGGACGAGGTGCTGATGGCGGAGGTGCGGCGGGAGTCGACCTTCCACAGCTTCCACAAGCAGAAGCTCGTGCTGGTCTACGCGGGCATGCGCCATTTCGCCGAGCGTCTGAGCAGGCGCGGCGTGCGGGTGCGCTACGTGCGCCTCGACGATCCGGAGAACACCCAGGACTTGGAAGGCGAGCTGAGGCGCGCTCTGGCCGGGCGCGACTTCGAGCGCGTGGTCCTCACCGAATGCGGCAAGTGGGGCCTGCAGCAGGAGCTCCTGACGCTGCACGAACGGCTGGGCCTGCCCGTGGAGGTCCGCGAGGACGACCGCTTCATCTGCTCGCACGCGCGCTTCAGGCGGTGGGCGGCGGACAAGGCCAACCTCGTGATGGAGTTCTTCTATCGCAAGATGCGCCGCGAGACCGGCCTGCTGATGGACGGCGGCAAGCCGGTGGGCGGCCGCTGGAACTACGACGCGGAGAACCGCAAGCGCCCGCCCAAGGGCCTGCGCCCGCCGCCCCGCTACGTGCCGCCTCTGGACAGCGTGACCGAGGGCGCGATCGCCGATGTGCGCCGCTGGTTTCCGGACAACTTCGGCACGCTGGACCGCTTCGAATACGCGGTCACGGCGGAGGCGGCGGACAAGGTGCTGGCCGACTTCCTGGCGAACGGCCTGCCGACGTTCGGCGACTTCCAGGACTTCATGGCGCGGGGCGAGCCCTGGATGTGGCACGCCCATATCTCCGCGGCCATGAACCTCGGCCTGCTCGATCCCCTCGAGGTATGTCGTCGCGCTGAGGCGGAGTTCCGCGCCGGACGCGCCCCGATCAACGCCGTGGAGGGCTTCATCCGCCAGATCCTCGGCTGGCGAGAGTATGTGCGCGGCATCTACTGGCTGAAGATGCCCGAGTACAAGCTCAGGAACGCGCTGGCCGCCGACCGGGCCCTGCCCTGGTTCTACTGGTCGGCGCAGACCGACATGGCCTGCGTCCGCGATGTCGTGGAGGTCACGCGCGACCACGCCTATGCGCACCACATCCAGCGACTGATGGTCACCGGCAATCTGGCGATGCTGCTGGGCGTGCGCCCGCCGGACATCAACGACTGGTACATGGTCGTCTATGCCGACGCTTATGAGTGGGTAGAGCTGCCCAATACGCACGGCATGGCGACCTTCGCGGACGGCGGGGTCATGGGCACCAAGCCCTATGCGGCGTCTGGCGCCTATATCGATCGCATGTCGAACTATTGCGGGAGTTGCCGCTACGACGTGAAGGCGAAGGCGGGGCCGGACGCCTGTCCCTTCAACATCCTCTACTGGGACTTCATCCTGCGAAACCGCGAGCGGCTGGCCGGCAACCCGCGCATGGGGGTGATCTACCGCTCCGCCGCGGCGATGACGTCTGAGCGCCGGGCGCAGATTCTGGAAGAGGCCGAGACGCTAAAGATCGGGTTCGGCGCAGTCCCCCTGCCGCAGTAGGCGCGGGCGTGGGCGACGCTTGCGGCGGACGGGGGCTTCACTAGTGTCCGCGCACGGGCGGAGACCGGGCATGAAGATCGTCATCGCGGGCGGCACGGGCGACCTCGCCAGGCGCATGCTCCTGCCCGCGCTCTACTTCCTGGACGCGGACGGCCTCTTGCCGGCGGACCTCGGCGTCGTGGGCCTGTCCCGTCAGGCGTTGGACCGCGACGGATTCGTGCGGCTGGCGCGGGAGGCTGTGGAGGCGAGGGCCGAGGGCGGGCTCGATGCGGCGGTCTGGAGCCGGTTCGCCGCCCGCCTCGACTATCTCGCCGCCGACCTCGCCCGGCCCGAAGGCGCAGGCGCGCTGAAGGTTCGGCTCGGCGGGGTGGAGACGATCTTCTACCTTGCGGTATCGCCCACCCTGTTCGACGCCATCTGCGAGACGCTGCGCGGCGCAAGGCTGAGCGAAGCTCCCAACCGGGTCGTGCTGGAAAAGCCGATCGGGCGGGACCTCGTGAGCTCGGGCCAGATCAACGCCGCGGTGGCGCGCGCCTTCCACGAGGACCGGACCTACCGGATCGACCATTACCTCGGGAAGGAGACGGTCCAGAACCTGATCGCCCTGAGGTTCGCCAATGTGCTGTTCGAGCCGCTCTGGACCAGCCAGTCCGTCGACCACGTCCAGATCACAGTGGCCGAAAGCGAGGGCGTGGGCGACCGCTGGCCGTATTACGACGACTTCGGCGCGCTTCGGGACATGCTGCAAAACCACATGCTGCAGCTCCTGTGCCTGGTCGCGATGGAGCCGCCCGCCAGCCTCGATCCGGACAGCGTGCGCAATGAGAAGGTCAAGACCCTGCGCTCGCTTCGGCCCATCTCCCGAGGCGATGTCAGCCACCTGACCGTGCGCGGCCAGTACCGCGGCTATGCCCAGGAGTGCGGCCGCCCGACCGACACCGAGACCTATGTCGCGCTCTGCACCTATGTGGACAACTGGCGCTGGGCGGGGGTGCCGTTCTTCCTGCGGACCGGCAAGCGGCTGGGGTCGAAGACCACCCAGATCGTGATCCGCTTCAAGCCGGTGCCGCACTCGATCTTCTCAGGCGCGGCCCGGGCGGATCTGATGGCGAACAGCCTGGTGATCGACCTGCAGCCGGAGGAGGACATCCAGCTGACGGTCATGAACAAGACGCCCGGTCTGGACCGCGAGGGCTTCCGCCTCTCGCCCCTGCCGCTCAGCCTCAGCCTGTCGCGGGCGTTCGGCGGCGGGCGTCGCCGGATCGCCTATGAGCGGCTGCTGCTCGACGTGATCGCCAACAACTCGACCCTGTTCGTGCGGCGCGACGAGGTCGAGGCGTCCTGGGCCTGGATCGACGGCATCCGCGCGGCCTGGGCGCATGCGGGGCAGGGGTGCAAGCCCTACGAGCCCGGGAGCTGGGGGCCCTCGGCCGCCTACAACCTGATCGCCCAGTTCGGACGCAGCTGGAATGAGTGAGGTCGCCGCCGCCGGCCTGGGCGCGCGGGCTCAGCTCGTCGAACTGCCGTCGCTGGCGGCGCTGGCCGAGGCGGTCGCGCTGCGCCTGGCGGGCGAGGTGGAGCGCGCGGTCGCGCGGTCCGGCGAGGCGCTGCTGGCCCTTTCCGGCGGGCGCACGCCCGAGCCGGCCTATCGCCGCCTGGGCGCGCGCGACCTGCCGTGGGACCGGGTGCGCCTGACCTTGACGGACGAGCGCTGGGTTGCGCCCGAGGACCCGCTCAGCAACGCACGCATGGTGCGACGCGCGCTCAGCGCCGGGCCCGGCGCGGCGGCGCGGCTGGAGCGGCTATGGAGCGACGCGCCGGACATCGTCGCCGCCGCAGCGGCGGCGGACGCCCGGCTTCTTGCGCGCCCACGTCCCTTCGACGCGGTCCTGCTCGGCATGGGGCAGGACGGGCATACGGCCTCGCTGTTTCCGGACACGCCGGAACTGGCGCAGGGCCTCGACCCCCTGACGCCGCGCCGCTGCCTCGCCGTCCAGCCGCACGCCCCGGCCCCGGCCCAGGCGCGGCTGACGCTTACCCTGCCCGAGATCGCCGGCGCTGAGGCCGTGCTGCTGGCGATCGCCGGCGGAGCCAAGCGCGCGACGCTCAACGCCGTTCTCGCCGGCGAGGATGATCGCGCCCTGCCCATCGGCGCGGTCTTCGCCCACGCCCGCGCACCGGTGGAGGTCTTCTGGACGGCGGAGGAAAGCCCATGACGCTGGAACAGATGCTGGGCCTGGCCCCGGTCGTGCCGGTGCTGGTGATCGAGGACGCCGCCTCGGCCGCGCCCCTGGCCCGCGCCCTGGTCGAGGGCGGCCTGCCGGTGCTCGAGATCACGCTCCGCACGCCTGCGGCGCTGGACGCTTTGCGGCGCATCGCCGGCGAGGTCGAGGGCGCTGTCGTGGGCGCGGGCACGGTGCTGACCCCTGCCCAGGCGGAAGCCGCGGCCCGGGCGGGCGCCCGCTTTCTCGTCAGCCCGGGCTTCAGTCCTCAGGTCTCCCGCGCCGCGCTGGCGCCGCTTCTGCCCGGGGTGGCGACGCCCACCGAGGCCCTGGCGGCGCTGGAGGCCGGCCACGCGCTCTGCAAGCTGTTCCCCGTCGAGGCGGTCGGCGGGCGCGCGCTGCTGAAGGCGTTGCAGAGCCCGCTGCCGCAGGTCCGCTTCTGCCCGACCGGCGGGATCACCGAGGCGAACGCGCCAGCCTATCTGGAGCTCTCCAACGTCGTCTGCGTGGGCGGCAGCTGGGTCGCGCCGAGCGACGCTGTGGCCGCGGGCGACTGGGCGCGCATCACGGCCCTGGCTCGGCGCGCGGCGGGGCTGCGCGGAGGCGCGAGCCGCCGCACGGCTTAAGGCCTAGCGGCAAGGTCGGCGGCGACGACGCCCTTGCCCGTCTCCCAGTGGGCGCAGTCCGGGCAGGCGCTGCGATAGGCCAGGGCGCCCGCGAATCGGCCCGCAGGGTTCTGGACGCTGCCCACGAGCGCGATGGCGTCGTTCAGGACGGTGGCGTGGCCGATCACCCGCAGCTCATCGTGGACGGACTGGCGGAGGTCGGCGGGCAGCTCGCCCCAGTGCTCGAGCGCCATGCGGTCCCGCTGGCGCCAGAAGCCCGGATCGATGGGGGCGTTGGCGAAGCTGCGCCGCAGCGCCCGCTCCGCCGTCGGGGTGATGTAGCCATACTGGCGCAGCTCCAGCTCGGCCAGGCGCAACCAGGCGTCGTTGAGCCAGGGCGAGCGGGCGATCTCGAGCAGGGTGGCGCGTCGCGCTTGCGCCAGGTCGGCCGCGCTTGGAGCCTCCGAGGCCAGGAGCGCCTCGGCCTGCTGCTGCGGCGACGTCGACAGCGGAAGCATCTTGGGCGCTTGCGGCAAGTCGAGCTGCGCCCAGCCGAGCAGCGCCGCCGCGCTCAGCGCTGCGCCCGCCGCCATCAGCCCGCCTCTTACGAGCCCGGACCGCGCCGACAGGGCGCGGGGCTGCAGCTTCGGCGCGGTTGCAGAGGGCATGCAACCCGTCTAGCTCAGGGACGGGCGGCGCGCCAGCCGGCCCGGCGTGGGGGCGAAGGCGGTTCGATGCGGCGGCGGCAGTCAGCGGCGCCAGCCCGGCTGGGCTGGGACGAGCGACTGACCACGGGCGCGGTGGTCGTGCTGCTGTTCGCCGGACACGGACTTTACGGCGCGGATAGCTGGTCGCTGGCGCTGAGGCTGACGGCGGGCGCGGGCCTGCTGCTGGTCGCCATCGCCCTGCAGGGCTGGAGCGGCGAGGCCGTTGCGCGCACCGCGCGGGCGTCTGTCCTGCCGCTCAGCCTCTTCGGCCTGACGCTGCTTCTGGTCGCACCGATCCCCGGACTGGCGGATCTGGGTCGCCCCGACTGGGTGCGGCTGGATACCAGCGCGGCCCTGCTCGAGACCCTGAAGCTGCTGGGCCTTGCGGCGTTCGCCGCGATCGGCTGCCTCATCGCCGCGCGAGACCAGCGGGCCCGGCTGACCCTGGAGCTGCTGCTCGCCGCCGCCCTGCTCTACGACGTCTATGCTGTGGTGGCGTTCCGGCTTTTCCCGCACACCGTGGTGGCGAGCCAGAAGGTGCAGTTCCTGGATCGCCTGACCGGAACCTTCTACAGCCCCAACGTCGCGGCGACCTTTCTCGGAATGAACGCCGTGCTGGCCACCGGCGCGGTCCTGGACCGCCTGAAGCCCGCCTTCGACCCCGCCTTCAACCGCAGCCGGGTGCGCCCGGAGTCCGCCTGGTTTCCGATGCTGGTGCTGGCGGCGACGCTCTTCACCTGCGTTCTGACCGCCTCCCGCGCAGGCATAGCCGCCACGATCGCCGCCGTCGCGATCCTGGGTCTCATGGAGGCGGGGGCGCGTCGCTGGTCGCTGGGCAAGGGCCTGCTGGTGGTCGCGCCCCTGGTGGTGATTGTGCTGGCGGGCGTGGTCATCTCGGGCTCCCCGGTGGCGGCGCGGATGGCGCACCTGTCCTCGAGCGACCGGACGCCGCTCTACAAGCTGAGCTGGGAGGCGTTCCTGCGCAGCCCTCTGCGCGGCTGGGGGCTTGGCAGCTTCGACCATGTGAACATGTCGGCGCTGACGCCGCAGACCTACATCTTCGCCTGGAACGCGCGCTCGGCGCACAACATCGAGCTGCAGTGGCTGGAAGAAGCCGGAGCGCTGGGCGCGCTGGCCATGTTCGCGACGGTGCTGTCGCTCATGGGCGCGGCTCTCATGGGCGTGGTCCGGCGGCGGCGGATGACCACCTGGCTGCGCACCCTGCTCGCAGCGAGCCTGCTCGTGATCCTGCACAGCCAGACGGATTTCGCGCTGCAGAACCCCTCTGTCGCGGCGCAATGGGCGGTCCTGCTGGGACTCGGGCTCGGCCTCTCGGTCCCCCGGTCCAAGGGGTCCAGCCGCCGCACCCGCGACGAGACCTGAAGGAGAGGCCATCCCCATGACGCTCGACCGCCGCTCGCTACTCGCCGCCGGCGCCTCGGCCCTGCCGGCCGCCGCCGCCGCCCAGCCCCGCGCGGCCAGGGGGCCTGGTCCGTTCCGCCGCGGCCTCGGCGTCCACAACGCCATGAACTGGGCGCGCATCGAGCCCTGGCCCGCCAAGGCCTACGTCTGGCCGCCCTTCCAGGACAAGGCCTACCAGATCAGCGACACGGAGATCGCCGCGATCGCCCAGGCCGGCTTCGACTTCGTCCGCCTGACGCTGGACCCGGGCCTGTTCATCCAGTCGTCGCAGAACGCGCATTGGCCCGAGCTCATGACGATCCTCGGCCAGGCGCAGAGGCGCTTCATGGCCGCCGGGCTGAAGACGATCCTGGATCTGCACCCCAACAGCCAGCACGAGGACTACGGCCCCGCCGACCTCACGGAGGGCGTGTCTGCGCCGATGTTCCAGGCCTACCAGCGCATGACGGGCATGCTGGCCGAGGCCGCCGCCCACATGCCCCGGGGCTGGGTCGCGCTAGAGCTGATGAACGAGCCGCCGGTCCAGACCGCGCTCTGGCAACCGATGGCGGAGGCGCTCCATCGCACCGCCCGCCAGGCGGCGGGTCCCGCGCTCATCCTCGTGGTGGGCGGGGGCGCATCCGGCGTCTGGGAGGGCCTTACCGCCTTGGACCCCAAGCCCTTCGCCGGCTCCAACGTCCTTTTCACCTTCCACTATTACGAGCCGTACAACTTCACGCACCAGGGCTTGCCGACCGCGCCCGCGAAGCACGTCCGCGGCCTGCGCTGGCCCGCGACGCTGAACGACGAGGCGGTGACGCTCAGGCTGGCCGAGCAGGCCGTCTCCGCCGATGCGGCTGTCGTCCGCAAGGCCAAGCCGGACGCCTTCGCCAAGGCCCGCGGCATTGTGGACGGCTACACGCGCCGCGGCGAAGGACCTGAGGTCGTGGACCTGGTGTTCGACCGCGTCGCCGCCTGGGCCGACGCCGCAGGCGTGCCCCGCCAGCGCGTCCTGCTCGGCGAGTTCAACTGCGCGCGCTCCACCAACGACATCCAACGCGCGTCCGACGGGGATCGCCTGGGCTGGGTGCGCCATGTGCGCCAGGCCGCGGAGACGCGCGGCTGGAGCTGGGCGCTCTGGGCCTACCGCGGCCAGGGCGGCATGGCGCTGGCGGGCGAGGGGCCGACGCCGGCGCTGGAGGTCGCGGCCCTGCAGGCGCTGGGCCTCAACGCCTGATCGCCTGACCCTCGGATCGCAGGATCGGCTGATCGTTTAGCCCCCGCGTTGACAGGCGTCCCGGCCGCTCCCACCTTGGCGCGCCTTGCAGTGGTCCGCCTCCCTGCCAGCCGCGCCCTCCCCCAGGTCAGTCCCGCCGCATGAACGTCGTCGTCGTCGAGAGCCCCGCCAAGGCCAAGACCATCAACAAGTATCTCGGCTCCGACTACAAGGTGCTGGCCTCCTACGGCCACGTCCGCGACCTGCCGGCCAAGGACGGTTCGGTCCGCCCGGATGAGGACTTCGCCATGGACTGGGACGTCGATCCCAAGGCCGCCAAGCGCCTCTCCGACATCGCCGCGGCGGTGAAGGGGGCGGACCGCCTGATCCTGGCCACGGACCCCGACCGCGAAGGCGAGGCGATCAGCTGGCACGTGCTGGAGGTGCTGAAGCGCAAGCGGGCGCTGTCCAAGGACGCCCAGGTGCAGCGGGTGGTGTTCAACGCCATCACCAAGAGCGCGGTGACCGAGGCCATGCGCCGCCCGCGCGACATCGACCAGGAGCTGGTGGACGCCTATCTGGCGCGCCGCGCGCTCGATTACCTGGTGGGCTTCACCCTCTCGCCGGTGCTGTGGCGCAAGCTGCCCGGGGCGCGTTCGGCCGGACGGGTGCAGTCGGTGGCCCTGCGGCTCGTCGTGGAGCGGGAGCAGGAGATCGAAGCCTTCCGCGCCCAGGAGTACTGGACCGTGGAGGCCGACGTCTCCGCCGACAGCCCGCCCTTCCTGGCGCGCCTGGTCAAGCTCGAAGGCCAGGCCCTGCGCAAGTTCGACCTCGCCGACGAGGCCGCCGCCCAGCGCGCCCGCAAGGCCGTGGAGGGCGAGCGCTTCACGGTCTCGGCGGTGGAGAAGAAGCCCGGCCGCCGCTCGCCGCCCCCGCCGTTCACGACCTCCACCCTGCAGCAGGAGGCCGCGCGCAAGCTCGGCTTCAACGCCCAGCGCACCATGCAGGCGGCCCAGAAGCTCTACGAGGGCGTGGACGAGACCGGGGGCCTGATCACCTACATGCGAACCGACGGCGTGCAGGTGGCGCCGGAGGCGCTGGACGAGGCGCGGCGCGTGATCGGCGAGCGCTTCGGATCGAACTACGTCCCCGACCAGGCGCGAATCTACCGCACCAAGGCCAAGAACGCCCAGGAGGCGCACGAGGCGATCCGCCCGACCTCGCTGGCCCGCCACCCGGACTCCGTGCGGCTGGAGGGCGACCTCGCCCGGCTCTACGACCTGGTCTGGCGGCGCATGATCGCGAGCCAGATGGAGTCCGCCCGGGTGGAGCGGACCACCATCGACCTCCTCAGCCCCGACGGGAAGACGGGCCTGAGGGCCACGGGCCAGGTGGTGCTCTTCGACGGCTACCTCGCGGTCTACGAGGAGGGCCGCGATGCGCCCGAACAGAGCGCGGCCGACGCGGCCCAGACCTCCGAGGACGACTACGGCGGCCGGCTGCCCGCCGTGCGCCAGGGCGGGGCGGCCCGCGTGCTGCAGGCCCGCGCCGACCAGCACTTCACCGAGCCGCCGCCCCGCTACTCCGAGGCTAGCTTGGTCAAGAAGATGGAGGAGCTCGGCATCGGCCGCCCCTCCACCTACGCCTCGATCCTGAGCGTGCTGCGCGACCGCGCCTATGTCCGCATGGAGAAGAACCGCTTCGTGCCGGAGGACAAGGGTCGGCTCCTGATCGCCTTCCTGGCCGAGTTCTTCGAGCGCTACGTCGAGTACGACTTCACCGCCGACCTGGAGCAGAAGCTCGATCAGGTCTCCGACGGCAAGCTCGACTACAAGGTGCTGCTGCGCGACTTCTGGCGCGACTTCCACGCCGCCATCGAGGGGATGGGCGACAAGGGCGTGCGCGAGGTGATCGACGTGCTCGACACTGCGCTCGGCCCCGCCCTGTTCCCGCCCCGCGAGGACGGGCGCGATCCCCGCGCCTGCCCCACCTGCATCGCCGAGCACCGCGAGGGCGGCCGTCTCGGCCTGAGGATCAGCCGCAACGGCACCTTCATCGGCTGCTCCAACTATCCGGAGTGCCGCTACACCCGTCCGTTCGGCACGGGCCAGGCCGGCGAGGGCGAGGCGCCCGCCAGCGACCGCGAGCTGGGCCGCGATCCGCAGACCGGCCGCTCGGTCTGGCTGAAGATCGGGCGCTTCGGCCCCTATGTCGAGATGTCGGCGGAGGCGGGCTCGGGCGAGAAGCCCAAGCGCTCGAGCCTGCCCAAGGGCTGGTCTGCGCCGGGCATGGACCTTCAGAAGGCGCTGCGGCTCTTGCAGCTGCCGCGCGAAGTGGGGCCGCACCCGGAAGACGGGCAGCCGATCCTGGCCGGGCTCGGCCGCTACGGCCCGTATGTCCAGCACGGTCGCACCTACGCCAACCTGGAGAGCGTGGACGACGTCTTCGACATCGGGCTGAACCGCGCGGTCACGGTGATCGCCGACAAGCTCTCCGGCGCCGGGGCGAGACGCGGCGGGCGGAGCGCGCCCGCAGCGCTGAAGGAGCTCGGCGCGCATCCCGAGACGGGTGAGCCCGTGCGCGTGCTGTCCGGGCGCTATGGCCCCTACATCGCGTCCGGCGGCGTGAACGCCAATGTGCCGCGGGGCGCCGATCCGCAGGCGGTGACGCTCCAGGACGCCGTGGCGCTCCTGGCCGAGCGGGCCGCCAAGGCGCCGGCCAAGGGCAAGCGCGCCCCCGCCAAGGCGAAGGCCGCCCCGAAGGCCTCCGCCAAGCCTAAGCCTGCGACCAAGGCCAAGCCTGCGACCAAGGCCAAGGCGCCCGCCAAGCGCGCCGCCGCCAAGGCCGGATAGGAGCCGCCGTTCAGCTCGCCTTAACCGAGGCGATTCACCACTGGCGAATCGGCGACGGGAGGACGGCATGGAGGCGGAGCAGATCATCCAGGGCGAATGCCTGGAGGTGCTGGCCGGCCTGCCCGAACGGTCGGTCGACCTCGTCTTCGCGGACCCGCCCTACAACCTGCAGCTCGGCGGAGACCTGCACCGGCCGGACAACTCCCGGGTCGACGCCGTGGACGACGCCTGGGACCGCTTCGACAGCTTCGAGGCTTACGACCGGTTTACCCGCGCCTGGCTGGCCGCGTGCCGCCGGGTGCTGAAGGACGACGGCGCGATCTGGGTGATCGGCAGCTATCACAACATCTTCCGGGTCGGGGCGGCGGTCCAGGACCTGGGCTTCTGGATCCTGAACGACGTGGTCTGGCGCAAGACCAACCCCATGCCGAACTTCAAGGGCACGCGCTTCGCCAATGCGCACGAGACGCTGATCTGGGCCGCGAAGTCGCGCGAGCAGCGGCGCTACACCTTCAACTACGACGCGCTGAAGGTCGCCAACGACGACCTGCAGATGCGCTCGGACTGGACCCTGCCGCTTTGCACCGGGGAGGAGCGGCTGAAAGACGCCTCCGGTCAGAAGGTCCATCCGACGCAGAAGCCCGAAGCCCTGCTCCACCGCGTGCTCCTGGCGTCCACCCGGCCGGGAGACCTGGTGCTCGACCCGTTCTTCGGCACGGGCACGACGGGCGCGGCCGCCAAGCGGCTCGGTCGGCGCTTCATCGGAATCGAGCGCGAGGCGGCCTATGTCGAGGCGGCGCGGGCGCGCATCGCCGCGGTGGTTCCAACGCCAGATGAGCATCTCGACGTAACCCGTTCAAAGAAAAACGATCCACGCATTCCGTTTGGCATGCTGCTGGAAGCGGGACTGCTCCGCCCCGGCGACGAGCTCTACTGCCCCAAGGGCCGCCCCGCCCGCGTCCGGGCCGACGGGAGCCTGGTGGCCGGCGCGTTGTCGGGCTCGATCCACAAGCTCGGCGCCATGTTCGATCAGGCTCCGGCCTGCAACGGCTGGACCTACTGGCGGCTGAAGACCGACCGCGGCTTCGCCCCCTCGACACCCTGCGCGAAAAGGTCCGCGAAGGGCTAGGCTGAGGCGAGCGCGGCCTTCAGCACCTTCCTGAAAACGGTCGGCAGCGCCTGGGCGGCCTGGGCGGCGGGCGTCCAGATCGCGTCCTCGGCGAGAGCCTGGGCGTCGCCGCCCTCCGACGTCAGCACGCGAAGCGCCAAGCTGAAGTGGGTGAAGACGTGGGCGACCTCGCCCGCCTCGCGCCAGGCGCCCGGGGCGGGGCGGGGCGGCGGCGACGCTGCGACATCGGTCCACTCCGACGTCGGCAGGCCCAACATGCCGCCGAGCAGGCCCTCGCCCGGCCGGCGCACCAGCGCGACCTCCCCGCCTCGGGTCAGCACATAGGCGATCCCGCGCCGCTCCGGCCGAGGAGCCTTGCGGGTCCTGCGGGGGAAGCGCTGCGGCGCGCCGCTCGAGACGCCAGCGCAGAAGGCGCGCACCGGGCAGCGGTCGCAGGCGGGGTTGCGCGGGGTGCAGATCGTGGCGCCCAGGTCCATGAGCGCCTGCGCCCAGTCCCCGGGGCGCTCGTCGCGGACCAGGGTCCCGGCGAGCCGCTTCAGCTCAGGCTTCGCCGCGGGAAGCGGCGTCTCCACGGCGAAGAGGCGCGCCATGACGCGCTCGACGTTGCCGTCCACGACGTTGGCGGGCCGGTCGAAGGCGATCGCCGCCACCGCCGCTGCGGTATAAGGCCCCACGCCGGGCAGGGCGGCCAGCCCCGCCTCGGTGTCTGGGAAGGCGCCGCCGTGCTCGCCCGCGACCGCCCGGGCGCAGCGGAGCAGGTTGCGGGCCCGGGCGTAGTAGCCGAGCCCCGCCCAGGCGGCCATTAGCTCGCCCTCCTCGACCGCCGCTAAGGCCCCCACCGTCGACCAGCGGCGCGTGAACGCCAGGAAGTAGGGGGCGGCGTGCGAGACGGTGGTCTGCTGCAGCATCACCTCCGACAGCCAGACCCGGTAAGGGTCGGGACGCGCGCCGACCCCTCGCGCGGCAGGCCCCGTCCGCCAGGGCAGGTCGCGGGCGTCCTGGTCGTACCAGTGAAGGAGTGCGGCGCGCAGGCGGGGGACGTCGGGCATGCGGCGTCGTATATAGCCCCTGTGTCCCGCCGCGCCCTGCCCTCTCCCGCCGAAGCGCTTGCGATCCTGCGTGGCGCCCGCCCGCGGCCGCCCCGCCGCCCGCCGCCGCCGGCGGGACGCGCGCTCGCCCCCTATCTGAAGCAGCTGGAAGGCCGGTTCGGCTCTGCCCCGCACGCGCTGCTCGCGCATTGGCCGGAGATCGTAGGCGAAACCCTGGCCCGGCGCACCGAGCCCGTGAAGCTGATCCGCGGCCGCTCCGGCCAGCCCGCGAGCCTGGAGGTCCGGGTCGACGGTCCCGCCGCCGCGCTCATCCAGCATCAGGGGCCCGACATCCTGGCGCGCGTCAACCTGCACCTCGGCCAAGGCGCGGTCGCCAAGCTGCGCATCGTGCAGGGGCCGGTGCGCCGCCTCGCCAAGCCCGCCGCGAGCCGCAACACCCGCCAGCCCCTGGACGCCGCGCAGGAGCAGCGCCTCGCGGCGAGCCTGGCCGACGTGCCGGACGGTCCGCTGAAGGCGGCGCTGGAGCGCCTCGGGCGCGGCGTGATCCGGCGCAGTCCCGACCCGCAGGCTTGACGCCGCACGCCCTAGCTGTCGAGGCTATGAAGGTTATTCACCCGGGATCGGGCTGAGAGAGTGGGGGTGCGAAGCTCCAACCTCTAGCCAGGAGACCCCGGATGAACATGCATAAGAATGCCCGGCTGACGCCGTCTGGTCGAGCCTTGTTGGCCGGTCGTGTTCAGTCTGGCTGGACGGTGAAGGCGGCGGCTTTGGCTGGCGGTGCATCGTTGCGGACGGCCTATAAGTGGCTGGGCCGGTGTCGTCGGGAGCCGAGCGAAGACTTCAAGGATCGCAGCTCGGCGCCCCGACGATGTCCGCGCCGGATCTCGCCGCAGCGCTTGGCCGAGATCGAGCGGCTGCGACGCCAGCGCATGAGCGGCGTGGCGATCGCCCGCCAGCTGGACATGCCGCGCTCGACGGTGGGCGCGATCCTGCGGCGGCTCGGCCTGGGCAAGCTCTCGGCGCTGCAGCCGCGCGAGCCGGTGATCCGCTACGAGCGGGAGCGGCCCGGCGAGCTGCTGCACCTGGACATCAAGAGCCTCGGCAGGATCGACGGCGTCGGCCACCGCATCACCGGGGATCGCGCCGGTCAGAGCCGCAAGCGCGGCATCGGCTGGGACCACCTGCACGTCGCCATCGATGACGCCTCGCGGCTGGCCTACACGGAAGTCCTGCCCGGCCTGACCGGCGAAGACGCCGCCGGCTTCCTGGACCGCGCGCTCGCCTGGTACGCCCGCCTGGGCGTAAAGGTGGAGCGGGTGATGACCGACAACGGCTCGGCCTACGTCTCAAGGCGCTTCGCCCAGACCCTGACGGCCGCCGGCGTGCGGCACGTCCGAACCCGGCCCTTCCGGCCGCGCACCAACGGCAAGGCCGAGCGCTTCATCCAGACCAGCTTGCGCGAATGGGCCTACGCACGGCCCTATGTCTCATCAGACCAACGCGCCGCCGCCATCGGACCCTGGACCGACGCCTATAACCTCGTCCGCCCCCACGCCGGCATCGGAGACCTCAGCCCCTGGCAAAGGCTGAACAACCTCCTTGGCAACGACAGCTAGAGCCCCGACAGCTTCACCAGGCCGAGCCCGAGGGCGAACAGCACGGCCAGGGCGGCGGTGGCGGCGAGCGCGACCTTCGGCCCGGCGGCGCGGATCGCGCCGAACTCGACCTCCAGCCCCAGGGCGGCCATGGCCGGGAGAGTGAGGACGCCCGCAGCGGCGCTGGCCGCGGCGACGAGGGCGGGCGCAAGGACGCCCGCGGAGCGCAGCGTCGCCAGGCCCAGGAAGCCCACGATGAACCAGGGGACCAGGCGGCCCGCCGGCAGGCGCGCGCCGGCTCGTCCTCCACCCCGGTTCACCACGAGGCAAGCGGCGATGCAGACGGGACCCAGCATCAGGACGCGGAGCAGCTTGGTCAGGGTCCCCGCCGCCACCGCCGCGGTCCCCATGGGCTGGGCGGCGGCCAGGACCTGGGGCACGGCGTAGACAGTGAAGCCGCTCAGCGCGCCGTAGCCCCCGGGGGCGAGGTGCAGCGCGGCGCCTGCCAGCGGGAGCAGCAGGACCACGCCCACCCCTAGCACCGCCGTATAGCCGATGGCGGTCGTCACCTCCGCCCCTTCCGCCTCCACAACGGGGGCGAGCGCCGCGATCGCGGAGTTGCCGCAGATCGCGTTCCCCGCCGCAATCAGGAAGGACATCCTCGGCGTGAGCCCTGTCAGCCGGGCGATGGCGTAGCCACATCCGATCGCGGCTGCGACCAGCGCCGCTGCGCCCCCGAGCAGCACCGGGCCCGCCGCGCCGATCGCCGCCGCGCTCAGGGAGGGACCGAGCAGGACGACGGCGATCTCCAGCAGGCGCTTGCCGGTGAACTTCACCCCCGGAAGCGTTCGCGCCGGCGGCGTCCACACGGTTCTGACGGCCGCGCCCAGCAGGATGGCCAGGACAAGCGGCTCCAGCCAGGGACGGCCGAGCAGGGCGACCTCCGCCCGGCCGAGGCCGAAGGCGGCGAGCGCGATGGCGCCGCAGAGCAGCAGACCCGGCAGGAGGTCGCGCCCAGCCCCGCCGAAGCGGCCGAGGGCCGGCCACGCCGCGCCCCGGCCTGCACCCCAGGCTACGCTCCGGGACGCAGAACCGAAGGGGACGGACTCGCTCAAGCGCGGGGGCCCGCGGCCGCGTCCGCGCCGGCGGACATGGCGCGCCGGCGGCGCTTCAGCACCATGCGCGTGTGCAGGTCGTCCACGGCCCGGCTGGCGGTGTCGGTGAAGAGCGCCGGCAGCAGCGCGTGGACCAGGCAGGCGATCCCCGCCCTGATCAGCAGGAGACCAAAGCTCGCCGCCGCGCCCAGGTGTTCCAGATAGGTCTCGCCGACCGTCCGGGGGTGCGCCTTGAACACGCTGTCGATCATGTCCGGACTCCCGCAGCTCTGGGCGGACCCTAGCTGCGCCGGCGCGAGATGTGTTCACAGATTGAACCCCGCTTCAGGGTTCTCCTGGGAGGAATTCCCGCTATTGTGTCGATCTGTGTGAAATCTTTGGGGAATGGATCGTGGAATCAAGAAGAGCCGCCGATCTCGATTCGATGGACCGGCGACTGCTCGCCCTGGTTCAGGAGGATGCGGCGCTCTCGATCGGCGAGCTCGGCGAGCGGGTGCACCTGTCGGTGAACGCCTGCTGGCGGCGGCTGAAGCGGCTGGAGCAGGACGGCTACATCCGGCGGCGGGTGGCGCTCCTGGACGCCCATCGCCTGGGAGTGGGCACGACGGTGTTCGTCGCGGTGCGCGCGGCGGAGCACTCGGAGGCCTGGTTCGAGGCCTTGCGCAAAGCGGTGATCGCCATGCCCGAGGTGGTGGAGTTCTATCGCATGAGCGGCGAGGTCGACTACCTGCTGAAGGTGCAGGTCGCCGACATCCCGGCGTACGACCGCTTCTACCAGCGCCTGATCCGGGCGGTGAACATCCGCGACGTCAGCTCCACCTTCGCCATGGAGGAGCTGAAGTACACCACGGCGGTGCCGTTCCTGACCGCGTGAGGGTCAGCGGAAGTTGCGCGATTTCTGCAGGCTCGCGGCCGGGTCCTGCTTCAGCCGTTGCAGCCAGGGCGTGAGGTCGACGAAGCGGTGCGCGACCAGGTGCGTGACTTCGCCCTGGCGCTGGATCTGGCCCTCCACCCACAGGAAGGCCGAGGTCATGACGGTCTGGCGCTCCGCCTCGAAGCGGTCTTTCCAGACCACAACATTGGCCGAGCCCGTCTCGTCCTCCAGCGTGAGGAACGTGACGCCCTTGGCGGTGCCCGGGCGCTGGCGAATCAGCACCAGGCCGCCGATCTTGGCCGGGCGACGATCGCGTCCCTGGCGGGCCAGAGCGCCGCAGGTGATGGCGCCGCGCCGGGCCAGAGCCTCGCGGAAGAACGAGACCGGATGGGCGCGAAGCGACAGCTGCAGCATCCGGTAGTCCTCCGCCACCTCGCCGGGCAGGGGCAGGGCGGGGAGGTCGGGGGCGGTCTCGGCCCGCGATCCGGCGAGGGCCAGCAGAGGCGGGGGCGGCGCGGCGTCCAGCCCCTTCACGGCCCAAAGCGCGGCCCGGCGCGGCAGGGCGGGGGCGGCGGGCGCAGTCGTCAGGCCGGCCAGGGCGTCCGCCTCGGCCAGGAGCTCCAGCCCCTGCCGGCTTACGCCCCCCGCCAAGAAATCCTCCGCCGTGCGGGCGCCGGCCGTGCGCAGGGCCACCAGCCGAGCCCCGTCCGCCTGCCTCAGCCCCCGCACCATCCGCAGCCCCAGCCGCACCGCCATCCAGGGGCCCTCGGCGGGCTCCAGCGTGCAGTCCCACGCGCTCGTGCGCACATCCGCCGGGCGCACCTCGACCCCGTGCTCGCGGGCGTCGCGCACCAGCTGGGCGGGCTGGTAGAAGCCCATCGGCAGGCTGTTCAGGATGGCGGCGCAGAACACGTCGGGGTGGAAGCACTTCACCCAGGCGGAGGCGTAGACCAGGTTGGCGAAGCTGGCGGCGTGGCTTTCCGGAAACCCGTAGGAGCCGAAGCCCTCGATCTGCTTGTAGCAGCGGGCGGCGAACTCGGCGTCGTAACCGCGTCCGACCATGCCGGCGACGAACTTCTCGCGGTACTTCTCCAGGCCGCCGACGCGCTTGAAGGTCGCCATGGCCTTGCGCAGCCCGTTGGCCTCGGCGGGGGTGAACTTGGCGGCCACAATGGCCAGCCGCATCGCCTGTTCCTGGAACAGGGGCACGCCCTTGGTGCGGCCGAGCACCTGGTGCAACTCGTCTGGCGGCCCGTGCTCAGGGGCGGGCGAGGGGAAGACGACCCGCTCCTTGCCTTCGCGGCGCTTCAGATAGGGGTGCACCATGTCGCCCTGGATGGGCCCAGGGCGCACGATCGCCACCTCGATGACGAGGTCGTAGAACTCCTTCGGGCGCAGGCGCGGCAGCATCGCCATCTGGGCCCGGCTCTCGACCTGAAAGACGCCCACGGAGTCCGCGCGCGAGAGCATCTCATAGACCTCGGGGCGCTCGGGAGGCACCGCAGCGACGTCGGCCAGGCGCACGCCCTTGGCGCTCTCCAGCAGGCGGAAGCTGCGGTTCAGGCAGCTCAGCATGCCGAGCGCCAGCACGTCGACCTTCATCAGCTTGAGCGCGTCGACGTCGTCCTTGTCCCATTCGATGAAGGTGCGGTCCTTCATGGCCGCGGGCCCGATGGGCGTCACCTCCACCAGCGGCGGATCGCTCAGGATGAAGCCGCCGACATGCTGGGACAGGTGACGGGGAAAGCCGATCAGCGCGTTGGCGAGGCCCACGGCGCGGGCGATTTCGGGGTTCTGCGGGTCGTAGCCGGTCTGGCGGACGTGCGTCTCCGGCATCTCGCCGCCCCAGCTGCCCCAGACGGTGGAGGCCAGGCGCGAGGTCACGTCGGCGGTCAGGCCGAGCGCCTTTCCGACATCGCGGATGGCGCTGCGCGGGCGGTAGTGGATCACCGTCGCCACGATCGCGGCCCGCTCGCGGCCATAGCGGCGGTAGACGTACTGCATCACCTCTTCGCGGCGCTCATGCTCGAAGTCGACGTCGATGTCGGGGGGCTCGTCGCGGTCCTCCGACAGGAAGCGCTCGAACAGGACGTCGTGCTTGGTGGGGTCCACGGCCGTGATGCCGAGGCAGAAGCAGACCGCGCTGTTGGCCGCCGAGCCCCGCCCCTGGCACAGGATGCCGAGCCCGCGCGCATAGGCGACCACGTCGTGCACGGTCAGGAAGTAGTGGGGCAGGTTCTTGCGGGCGATGTAGTCGAGCTCGAGCTCCAGCGTGCGGCGCACCTTGTCGGGCGTCCGGCCCTCGTAGCGCCAGTCCGCGCCGCGCCAGGTCAGGTGCGTCAGCCAGCCCATGGCCGTCTCCCCCGGCGGCACGGGCTCGTGAGGGTATTCGTAGGCGAGCTGGCCGAGGTCGAAGCCGATGGCGCCCGCGACCTCCAGGGTGCGATCCAGCGCCTCAGGCCAGCGGGCGAAGAGGCGCGTCATCTCGCCGGCGGACTTCAGGTGGCGCTCGGCGTTGGCCTGCAGCCGCCAGCCGGCCTGGGCCAGCGTCGTCTTCTCGCGCACGCAGGTCAGCACGTCCTGCAGCGGTCGCCGCTCCGGCGCGTGGTAGAGCACGTCGCCCGTGGCCACGAGGGGCGCGCCCGTGCGCTCCGCCAGGGCCGCGAGCCTGTGCAGCCGCACCGCGTCCCGGGCTCCGTAGCGGCGCGAGGCCGCAAGCCAGGTCCGGCCGCCGAAGTCGCCGGCCAGGGCGCGCACCCGCGTTTCGAACTCCGCCTCCAGCCGCGCCTCGAGCGTCGCCGGCGGCGCCACGATCAGCGCCTGGCCTTCGGCGTGGGCGAGCAGGTCGCTCCAGGCCAGGCGGCAGGCCCCCTTCTCCGCCCGGCTCTTGCCCAGGGTCAGGAGCCGCGTCAGCCGGCCCCAGGCCGCGCGGTCGGTGGGATAGCAGATCACCTCCGGCGCGCCGTCCTCGAACACCAGGCGGCAGCCCGCGAAATAGGGCACGCTCAGCTTGGCGTCGCGCTTGGCCGTCCAGGCGCGCACCACCCCCGCCACCGTGTTGCGGTCCGCAAGGCCGATGCCGGCGAGCCCGAGCGCCTCGGCGGTCTCGATCAGCTCGTAGGGGTGGGAGGCCCCCTCCAGGAAGGAGAAGTTGCTCATCGCCTGCAGCTCGGCGTAGCGGCGCAGCGGCGCGTTCATCCGAACAGGCCGTGCAGCCACCAGCGGGGCTCGCGCGCATAGCCGTGCAGGCCCTGGCGATAGATCCAGAACCTCTCCCCCGCCTCGTCCTCCACCCGATAGTAGTCGCGCACGCGGTCCACGCCGGTCTCGCCGTCGCTAGCGCGCCACCACTCCTGGGCGATGCGCTCGGGCCCTTCCGCCCGGCGCACCCGGCGCAGCCGCCCGCGCCAGCGGAACAGCACCGGAGGGTCGTCCGGCACGGGGGCGATGGCCTCGATGGGCTCGGGCCGGCGGAACAGGCGCACGGGGCGCGGGCGGTCCGCGGGCCAGGCGCGCGGCGAGGGGGCGGGCCGACGGGCGAGCCGGGCGCCACCGCCCGCTCGGGCGTCCAGCTCTCCCGCGGCTCAGGCCGCCAGACCGCGCCCTCGCCCAGCCGGTTGGACAGGCGATCCACCAAAGCCGCCAAGCCCTCGCTCGCGGCCGCCTCCGAGGCGCGGTCGAGCCGCGCCTGACGGGGGGCGACCGGCTCCACCCGGTCAGCGAAGATGCAGGCGCTTTCGATGCCGAAGCCCGGATCGACGGTCTCGAGCTTGCCCCGGACAAGGCGGAACAGGGTCTCCGCGTCCCGGAGCGGCCGGGCCGCGCCGACCCGCACGCCGGGGGCGGCGCCGTCGACGCGGTGGAAGCTGAGCTCGAAGCGCCGCGCCCCCTGGCCCGCCCGCTCCAGCCGGGCGCCAATCAGGGCGCAGAGGTCGCGGGCGACGCGCGCCACGTCCTCCGGCGCGCTCACCGGGTCCAGGAAGGCCAGGCGGTCCAGCCAGGGCGTGGGCGGACGCCGCCAGGCGAAGACCTCCTCCGCCTCGCCCAGCGCCTGGGCCAGGCGGAGGACGGCTGAGGCCCCGAAGCGCCGGCGCAGCGCCTCGCGCGGGATCTTGAGCAACGCGGCCACGGTCCCCAGGCCCATGCGGCGCAGACCCGCCGCGGTTGCGGGCTCCAGCCGCAGCGCCTCCACCGGCAGGGGCTCCAGCAGGGCGCGCGCGCCGCCCGCAGGCGCCACGGTCCGGTCGGGGGCGAAGCGGCCGAGCGCCCAGGCCGCCCCCGCCGTGTCCGCAATCGCGCCGCGCGCCTGGACGCCGTCCGCCTGCAGGCGGTCCAAGAGCGCGCTCAGCAGCGCCGGCTCCCCCTGCCACAGCCCCGCGCAGCCGCTGACGTCCAGCATCAGCCCGTTCGGCGGGTCGGCGGCCGCCGCGGGGCTGAAGCGCACCATCCACTCCGCGAGGCCCTGCAGGGCGGCGAGGTCGGCCTCGGGCTCGGCCTCCTCCACCCGCAGGTCGGGCGCGAGCGCCAGGGCGTCCGCCAGCGCCTGGTCCTCGAACACGCCCTGCGCCGCCGCGCCGGGGGAGACCGCCGTCAGCCGTCGTCCCCGCTCGCCGGTCGTGGCCAGGGCGAAGGCGTCAGCCGGCAAGGCGGCGAGACGCCGGCTCCGTCGCCAGCGCGTCAAGGCCCAGCTCGGCAGCCATACGGAAAGGAACCGCGCCATTCTGCGCCTCCAGAACCCAACTCCCCGTTCGCCCGCCTCGGCTCCGCTCCAGCGTCACGCTCCACCGCTCCGGACCCAGGCCCGGCGCGCCGTCCGCGGCCAGGCTGGGGGCCGCCGCCACGCGCCAGCGGGTGGTCGCCACCGAGAGCGTCTTGCCCTGGCTGCGGCCGGCCTGGGCGCCGAAGGGCCGGCGGCGCACCACCAGCCCCGTGGAGCCGCGGCGCTCGCAGGCCAGCTGCCAGCGCCGCCCGGAGACCAGCTGCAGCCCGTCCAGCTCCAGCACCGCGCAGGCCACGCCCTCCGCGGCGAGCGCGTCTTCGAAAGCGGCGGCGGCCTGGGCCTCGTCCCGCGCCCGCGCCAGCGTCAGCCGGGCGGGGTCCAGTCCCAGTCCCGCCAGACCCGGGGCGTAGAGGTCCGGCCGCCTGAGCACCCAGACGATCGCCCCCTCCGACCCTGCCGCCGCCGCTATCCTTGCAGCGAAGGCCGTGCCGCAGGCCGCGAACTCCGGCTCCGAGCCGATCTCGTGCCAGCGCCCGAGCGGCAGCCCCCCGCCCAGGGCGGCGTCCACCGGCCCCGAATCCAGGGCTTGCCTTCGCACGGCCGACGGCGTCTCCATGTTCGGGATAGGGCCGCTGACTGCGCGCATGTTCCTGTTATGTTCTCAACGGGGCGGGAGTCAAGCAGGGCCGCTACGATATCGGCTCGGCGAACCGCCGCGGGGGGCGGCGCGAGCAGGGAGCGCGAATGGCGAAGCCGGGACAGGGGTCGGGTCAGGAGTCGGATCAGGGGCGGCGGGCGTTCGGAACGGTTCTGATCGCCAACCGAGGCGAGATCGCCGTGCGCATCGCCCGCACCCTGCGTGCGCAGGGTCTGCGCAGCCTCGCGGTCTTCGCGCCCGAGGACGCGGACAGCCTGCACGTGCGGATCGCCGATGCGGCCCTAGTCCTGCCCGGCCGGGGCGTTCAGGCCTATCTCGACCCGCAGGCGCTCCTCGCCGCCGCCCGCGAGGGCGGGGCGCAGGCGGTGCACCCCGGCTATGGCTTCCTCAGCGAGGACGCGGGGTTCGCGCGGGCCTGCGCCGAGGCGGGGCTGAGCTTCATCGGCCCCTCGCCTAAGGCCCTGGCGCTGCTGGGGAACAAGGCTGAGGCGCGGGCGCTTGCGGCGGACCTCGCCATCCCGGTGCTGGAGGGGGCGGGCGCGGAAGACGCCGGCGCCCTCATCGCCAGCCTCCCGCCAGGCGGCGCGGTCATGGTCAAGGCCGTCGCGGGCGGGGGCGGTCGCGGCCTGCGGGTCGTGCGGAGCACGGCCGACCTGCCCGACACCGTGGCCCTCTGCGCAGCGGAAGCCAAGGCCGCCTTCGGCTCGGGCGCGGTCTATGTGGAGCGCTATCTCGAACAGGCGCGGCACATCGAGGTGCAGGTGGCCGGCGACGGCGCCGCCTGCATCGCGCTGGGCGACCGGGACTGCTCCTTGCAGCGGCGCAACCAGAAGCTGGTCGAGGTCGCGCCCGCGCCGCAGCTCGCGCCCGAGCTGAGGCAGCGTGTTCGAAGCTGGGCGGAAAACCTTTGCAATCACGTGCGTTACCGCGGGCTCTGCACCGTAGAGTTCCTGCTGGACCTCGCGTCTGGTCAGGTCTTCTTCATCGAGGCGAATCCGCGGCTGCAGGTCGAGCACACCGTCACAGAGGCGATCACGGGCCTCGACTTCGTGGCGGCCCAGCTGCGGCTAGCCCAGGGCTGGAGCCTGGCTGAGGCGGGGCTTGAGCCCCCGCCCGAGCCGACCGGCGCGGCCTTGCAGCTGCGCGTCCTGGCCGAGACCCTGTCGGCGGAGGGCGCCTTCAAGGCGGCGGCCGGACGCCTGACGCGGCTCGACCTGCCCGGCGGGCCGGGGGTGCGGGTCGACACCGGCGTGCAGGCCGGCGACCTCGTGGACCCGACCTTCGACCCGTTGCTGGCCAAGATCGTGGTCTCAGCGGCCGACTGGACGGGCGTTCTCCGTCGCGCCCGCGCCGCCCTGGCCGAGACCCGGATCCTGGGCTGCGGGAGCAACCTGCCCCTGCTGACCGCCCTGCTCGACCGGCCGGAGATCGAGGGCTGCGCTCTGTCGACCGGCTGGATCGAGGCGCATCTGGGTGCGCTCGCGCAGGCGTCGGCGTCCGACCCGGCGGTGGAGGCTTCGCCCGTCGTTCAGGTCCCCCCGGGGCGGGTGGCGGCCCGTGCGCCGATGGCCGGCAAGGTCGTCAGCTTCGAGGTCGCGCCCGGCGACCGCGTCCGCCCGGGCCAGACGGTCGCCATACTGGACGCCATGAAGATGGAGCACCTCGTGCCTGCGCCGGGCGGCGGAGTGGTCGTCTCGCTTCTCGCCGGCCCGGGGCAGGTCGTGGCCGAAGGCGCGCCGCTGGCGCTGCTCGAACCCTCGGCCGAGGGACAGTGCGCCGATGCCCTTGACACGCCCCTGGACCTCGACGCCCTCCGCCCGGACCTGCAGGCCGTGCACGACCGGTGGCGCTCCGTCCGCGACGAGGGCCGCCCCGAGGCCGTCGCCCGCCGCCGCGAGCGCAATCGACGTACCGCCCGGGAGAACCTGGACGCCCTTTTCGACCCAGGCTCGTTCATCGAGTACGGCGCCTTTGCGCTGGCCGCCCAGCGCCGCCGCCGCTCGCCGGAGGAGCTTGCAGCCATGAGCCCGGCCGACGGCCTGGTCTGCGGCATAGGCGCGGTGAACGGCGAGGCCTTCGACGAGGACCGGGCCCGCTGCATGGGCTTCGCCTACGATTTCACTGTCTTTGCGGGGACGCAGGGCTATCAGAACCACCGCAAGAAGGACCGGCTCTTCGCCCTGGCCGAGCAGTGGCGGCTGCCGGTCGTGTTCCTGGCCGAGGGCGGGGGCGGGCGGCCCGGCGACACTGACGTGGCGCAGGTCGCGGGCCTGGACACGCCGAGCTTCCGGGCGTGGGCGGCGCTGTCGGGGCTCGTGCCCCGGGTGGGCGTGACGGGCGGTCGCTGCTTCGCGGGCAATGCGGCGATCCTAGGCTGTTCGGACGTGGTCATCGCGACGCGGGACGCCAATCTCGGCATGGGCGGGCCGGCGATGATCGAGGGCGGCGGCCTGGGCGTCTTCGCCCCCGAGGACATCGGCCCCATCGCCGATCTCGCGCCTGCAGGCGTGGTCGACCTGATCGCCGAGGACGACGCCCACTCGATCGCGCTCGCGCGGCGCTACCTCGCCTATTTCCAGGGGCCGCTGAAGTCCTGGACCGCGCCCGACCCGCGCCGGCTCAGGATCGCGGTGCCTGAGAACCGCCTGCGCGCCTATGACGTGCGCCGGGTGCTGCAGGACCTCTTCGATAACGACTCGGTGCTGGAGCTGCGCGCGGCCTATGGCGTCGGCATCCTGACCGCCCTCGCCAGGATCGAGGGCCGGCCTCTCGGCGTCATCGCCAACAACCCCGGCCACCTCGGCGGGGCCATCGACGCCCCCGCCGCGGAGAAGGCCGCCCGCTTCCTGAAGCTTTGCGACGCCTTCGACCTTCCGGTGGTCAGCCTGTGCGACACGCCCGGCTTCATGGTCGGGCCGGAGGAGGAGCGGCGGGCCCAGGTGCGGCGCGCCTGCAGCCTGTTCATCGCCGGCGCGAGCCTCAGCGTGCCCGTCTTCACGGTGGTGCTGCGCAAGGGCTACGGCCTGGGCGCTCAGGCCATGGCGGGCGGCGGCTTCCACGCGCCCTTCTTCGTGGCGAGCTGGCCCACGGGCGAGTTCGGCGGCATGGGGCTGGAGGGCGCCGTGCGGCTGGGCTACCGCCGCGAGCTCGAGGCCATCGCCGATCCGATCGCCCGCCAGGCCGCCTTCGAAGAGCGGGTCGCGCGCATGTACGCCCAGGGGCGGGCCGAGAGCATGGCGGCGGTCTTTGAGATCGATGCGGTGATCGACCCCGCCGACACCCGGGGCTGGATCCTGCGGGGGCTGAAGTCGCTGCCGCCCCGGCCCGTACGCGAGCGCCGCAAGCGCACGGTGGACGTCTGGTGAAGCCCGGCGGGGTCGGCTAGAGGGCGGCGATGACGCAAGCCGACCCCCCGCTCACCGGCCGCATCGCACTGGTCACCGGCGCCTCGCGGGGTATCGGCCGGGCCAGCGCCCTGGCCCTGGCGGCCGCCGGCGCGCATGTGATCGCCTGCGCCCGCACCCAGGGCGCGCTGGAGGAGCTGGACGACGAGATCCGCCAGGCGAGCGGGCAGGGGGCCACGCTCGTCCCCTTGGACGTGCGCGAGGGCGGCGACATCGACGTTCTGGGGGGCGAGGTCTTCCGGCGCTGGGGCCGGCTCGACATCTTAGTGCATGCGGCGGGGGACCTCGGCCTCGTCACGCCGGTGGCGCAGCTGGAGCCTCGCACCTGGGACCGGGCCCTAGCGGTGAACATGAGCGCGGCCTACCGCCTGATCCGCGCTTTCGACCCGCTGCTCCGCACCGCCGAAGCCGGCCGCGCCGTCTTCCTCACCAGCCGCCTCGCCAGCGAACCCTGCGCCTTCTGGGGGCCCTACGCCGCCAGCAAGGCCGGCATGGAGGCGCTGGTGCGGGTCTATGCCGACGAGGTCGAGCACACCCGCGTGCGCTGCGTCCTGCTCGACCCGGGCCCCATGCGCACCCGCATGCGCGCGACCGCCTTCCCGGGCGAGGACCCCGAGACCCTGCCGCCGCCCGAGGCCGTCGCGCCCCTGCTGCTGGAGCTCGTACGCCCCGACCGCGAGCCGCCGCAGGAGACGGTCCGCCTGCGCGCCTGGGCCGAGGCCCGCGCCGCCTGATGGCCGTCGTCGACCTGCTGGAGCTGCCCCGCGCGGGCGCGCTCTTCGGCCTGGATCTCGGCGAGAAGACGATCGGGGTGGCGGTGTCCGACGTAACCCGGCTGATCGCGAGCCCCTTGCTCCTGATACAACGGAAGAAGTTCAGCGATGAAGCAGCGGAACTGTTTCGAGAATACGATTATCGTTTAGGTTCAGGATTAATCATCGGCCTGCCTCGCAACATGGATGGCAGCGAGGGTGCGCGCTGCCAGTCCAACCGCGCCTTCGCCCGCAACCTCCAGCGTCTGCGGCCCGAACTGCCCATCGCCTTCTGGGACGAACGGCTTTCGACCGTGGCGGTGAACCGCATGCTGATCGAAGAGGCCGACCTCAGCCGGGCCAAGCGCGCGGAGGTCGTGGACCGCGCCGCCGCCGCCTACATCCTGCAGGGGGCGCTCGACCGGCTTCGGGCTGCGCGTTAGACCGCGGAGGCTGCAACCGCCGGAGTCCTGCGCCGATGAAGACCCGCGCCGCCGTCGCCTTCGAGGCCAAGCGTCCCTTGGAGATCGTGGAGGTGGACCTGGAGGGGCCGAAGGCCGGCGAGGTGCTGGTCGAGATCAGGGCGACAGGCATCTGCCACACCGACGCCTACACCTTGGACGGCCTGGACTCCGAAGGCCTGTTCCCCTCGATGCTGGGGCACGAGGGCGCGGGCGTGGTGCTCGAGGTCGGAGCGGGCGTGACCAGCGTCCAGCCCGGCGACCACGTCATCCCGCTCTACACCCCCGAGTGCCGGCAGTGCAAAGGCTGCCTGAGCCGCAAGACGAATCTCTGCACCGCCATCCGCGCGACCCAGGGCAAGGGCGTGATGCCGGACGGCACGGCGCGCTTCAGCCTTCGGGGCCAGCCTATCCACCACTACATGGGGTGCTCGACCTTTGCGAACCACACCGTCCTGCCCGAGATCGCGGTCGCCAAGATCCGGAAGGACGCGCCCTTCGACAAGGCCTGCTACATCGGCTGCGGCGTGACCACGGGGGTGGGCGCAGTGGTCAACACGGCACGGGTCGAGGCGGGCGCCAACTGCATCGTCTTTGGCCTCGGGGGCATCGGCCTGAACGTCGTCCAGGGCCTGAAGCTGGTCGGGGCGGACAGGATCATCGGCGTGGACGTCAATCCGGCCAAGGAGGCCTGGGGCCGCCGCTTCGGGATGACCCATTTCGTCAATCCGGGCGAGGTCGAGGGCGACCTGGTCCAGCACCTCGTCGCCCTCACCGAGGGCGGGGCGGACTACACCTTCGACTGCACCGGCAACATCGAGGTGATGCGCCAGGCGCTGGAGGCCTGTCACCGCGGCTGGGGCGAGAGCGTCATCATCGGCGTGGCCGAGGCCGGGCGGGAGATCGCGACGCGGCCCTTCCAGCTGGTGACCGGGCGGATCTGGCGCGGCTCGGCGTTCGGCGGCGCGCGGGGGCGGACCGACGTGCCCAGGATCGTAGACTGGTACATGAGCGGCAAAATCGAGATCGACCCGATGATCACCCACGTCCTGCCGCTGGAGCGCATCAACGAGGGCTTCGACCTGATGCACCGGGGCGAGAGCATCCGCTCGGTGGTGGTATACTGAGCGGCATGGCGGCGGCCGCGGGTCCCTACGACCGGGACGCGGACGGGCCGTTTCGCCCGAGCGACCGGCCTGCGCCCAAGCCGCGCGACGCGGCGACCCTGATCCTGGTGCGCCAGGGTAGGGGCGGCGAGCCCGACGTCCTGATGGGTCGCCGCCACGGAGGTCACGACTTCATGCCCGGCAAGTGGGTCTTCCCAGGCGGGCGGATCGATCGCGCCGACTTCCGCGCGCCGGCCGCCAGCGAGCTCCGGCCCGAGGTGGCCGCCAAGCTCGCCCTGACCGCCCCGCCGGCGCGGGCCCGGGCGCTGGCTCTGGCGGCGGTGCGCGAAACCTTCGAGGAGGCGGGCCTGCTGCTGGCCAAGCCTGCGCAGGTCGCGCCGCGGACCGGTCCCTGGGCGCCCTTCCTGGCGCAGGGCGCGGCTGCGGACCTGGCGGCGCTGAGCTTCGTGGCCCGGGCGATCACGCCGCCCTACCGGCCCAAGCGCTTCGACGCCCGCTTCTTCATGGCCGAGGCGAGCGCCCTCACGCGCCAGGAGCGGCTGGCCGACTGCGGCGAGCTGGACGAGATCGCCTGGACGCCCCTCAGCCGGGCGCTGGAGCTCGACCTGCCCAACGTGACGCGCTTCGTGCTGGGCGGCCTTGAGGCGCGCCTAGCTGAACCGGAGCGGCCGATCCCGTTCCTGCGCTACAGACGGGGAAAGTCAGAGCTGACGTATCTTTAGCCCGCTGAGCTGAACTCCGACGCGAACTCGGGCCTGAGCGCGCTTCGGAACACGCGGGCGGGCAGGACGACCTCGTAGGCGCCCTCCGCATAGCTGCCGACCTCATAGGGCGAATAGAGGAAGCGCAGACCCGCCGCCTTGCCGCCCGCGCTCCGCACGAGCACCGCATGCCCGTCCCGGAACGTCGGGCAGCCGCCGTCCATCAGCGCGTCGGAGCCGGTCCGCTCGCGCTTGGCGGCCTTCACCGCCTCGCAGAGCGCCCGGTCAAGGGCGGCGGTGTCCGCATCCGGCCGGATCAGGTCCTTGACGTCCAGACGGGCGCCCGCGGCCTTGTCCCAGATCACGCCGTCGATCGCGCCGTTCGGGTGCGCCCCGCCCGTGTATTCGTAGGTGGTCTTCTTCAGGCTCACCAGGCGGGCGGTCTCGCCGGCCCAGGCATAGTCGATGGTCTTCGTGTAAGGCCGCTCGCCGCCCGGCGGGTCGCCCATGTCGGCGTGGGCGTCCCTGGCCCCGTCGGCGAACTCCACCAGGCTTCGGCGCTCGCTCTCGTAGAGGGCCCCGCGCAGGGCGGGCCACGCCTGCAGCGCCGGCGGAAGGGTCAGGGACACGCGGGCGTAACGGTTGGACGTCCTGAAGGTCAGGGGCTCGGGCGCGGCCGGAGCGGGCGGCGTCACGTTGGCGGGCGCGCTCGCCTCCGCGGCCGTCCGGGCGGGCGGAGGCGGGTCTGGCTCTGCTTGTGGCAGCCCGCCAGGGCGCAGGCGAGGACGAGGCCGGCCGCCCCGCCCAGCTTGAGCTTCGCATCATCCCCTCCAGGCCCGGCCGCGATCGCCGCCAACAGTAGCAGACCGGCGTCGCGGTTGGAGCGGAAGAGCCTGAGCGCCAAGGTCGCATCCTGCGGCTCCAGGCGCCGCGCCTGGGTCGCGAGGTGGCCTGCGAACGCCAGCCATCCTAGCCAGAAAAGGACGCCCAGACCTGCCGCCGCACCCGCCGCCGCCGCCAGCGCCGCGCTCGCCCCGTAGAAAATCGCCACCCCCGGCGCACGCCCGCGCCCAGCCGCCGGGCGCTCGACTTCACCCCGGCCAGCGCATCGTCCTCCAGGTCCTGCAAGGCGTAGATGGTGTCGTAGCCGAGGGTCCAGGCGATGCCGCTGGCGTAGAGGAGCACCCCCGGGACGAGCCAGGGCCCGGCGTCGGCGGACGGTCCGGGCCGGCCGCGACGAAGCCCATCAGGGCGCCCCAGTTGAAGGTCAGGCCCAGCCACGCCTGGGGCCACCAGGTGATCCGCTTCATGAACGGATAGGCGGCGACCAGGCCCAGGGACAGCACGCCGAGGCCGATCGCCATGGGGCTGAGCTGCAGCAGGATCAGAAGACCGATCCCGCAGCCGCCGGCGATGAAGCCGAACGCCCCCTTGACGCTGATCTGACCGGACGCGACCGGCCGAGCGGCGGTGCGGGCCACCTTCGCGTCGATGTCGCGGTCCACCACGTCGTTGTAGGCGCACCCCGCCGCCCGCATCACCGCCGCGCCGATCCCAAAGAGCAGGAAGAGCCTCCCGTCCGGTCGCTCTCCCGCGGTGGCCGCCGCCAAAGCGAGTCCCTGCCAGCCGGGCAAGAGCAGGAGCCACGTGCCCGCGGGCCGGTCGAACCGCCCAAGCTTCAGCCAGGGGCGCAGCAACTCAGGCGCCCAGCGATCCACCCAATTGGCGGGTGCGGCGTCGGGCAGGGGCGCGGCGGAGGTCATGACCGGCCTCTATCCGACAGGCGGGGCCCGTGCGCCAGGGGAGGGCGCCTCAGACGCCGGCCCCGGCGCGGGCGGCCTCATAGGCCTCGGCGCGGTCCATCCATTCGGTCTCGGCCGCGGCGAGCGCGTCCGCGGCCGCGGCGCGTTCCTTGCCGAGCTTTACCGCAAGGCCCGGGTCCCGCGTGAACAGCGCCGGGTCGGCCAGCTGAGCGTCAAGCTCGGCCAGCGAACGGGAGAGGCGCTCCATCTGCTGCTCCACCTGCTCCACCGCCCGCTTCAAGGGCGCGACACGGGCGCGGGCCTCGGCGGCGGCCTTGCGCTGGGTCTTCTGGGAGCTCGCCTCGCTCCGCTCCGTGCCCGCCCCCTCCGCCCGCGCCGCGGCTCGGGCGCGCTCCAGCACCAGGGCGGCGTAGGCGTCCACATCGCCCTCGAAGGGCTGCACCGTCCCGTCCGCCGCCAGCCAGAGCCGGTCGGTCACCAGCTCGATCAGCGAGCGGTCGTGGGTGATCAGCAGCACGGCGCCTTCGTAGTCGTTCAAGGCATCGGTCAGGGCGCGGCGACTGTCGATGTCGAGGTGGTTGGTGGGCTCGTCCAGAATGAGCAGGTGCGGCTTCTGCATCGCCACGAGCTGCAGCAGAAGTCGCGCCCGCTCGCCCCCGGAGAGGTCCTCCGCCGTGGTCTCCGCCTTGTCGGCGCCGAAGCCGAACTGGGCCAAGCGGGCGCGGCGCTCGGCCTCGGACGCCTCCGGCAGGGCGCGGCGGATCAGCGACAGGGGCGTGTCGGCGGGGTCCAGCGCTTCGATCTGATGCTGGTGAAACCAGGCCGCGCGGGTGCGCCCGTCCCGCTCCAGCCGGCCCGAGAGCGGCGTCAGCGCGCCCGCGAGCAGCTTGGCGAAGGTCGACTTGCCCGCCCGTTCACGCCGAGAAGGCCGATGCGGTCGTCCGGGTCGAGGCGCAGGTTGAGCTTGCGCAGGATCGGCTGGCCGTCATAGCCCACGCTCACGCCGTCCAGCCGCATGAGCGGCGGGGGCAGGGGCCGCTCGGGCGAGGGCAGGCGGATGGGCGCGACGTTTCGCTCCAGCACGGCGGCGACCGGCGCCATCTTCTCCAGGCGCTTCACCCGGGATTGGGCCTGAGCCGCCTTGGACGCCTTGGCGCGGAAGCGGTCCACGAAGGCCTGCAGCCGGGCGCGCTCCGCCTCCTGCTTCTCGCGGGCGGCGCCTTGCAGGCGCATGCGCTCCGCCCGCTGCCGCTCGAAGGCGTCGTAGCCGCCGGCGTAGAGATCCAGCTTGCCGTCGTGCAGGTGCACAGTGGCGTCGACCGCATTGTTCAGCAGTTCGCGGTCGTGGCTGATCACAATGCAGGTGCGCGGGTAGCGCTTCAGCTTGGCCTCGAGCCAGAGCGCGCCCTCGATGTCCAGGTAGTTGGTCGGCTCGTCGAGCAGCAGCAGATCGGGCTCGGCGAACAGGGCGGCGGCCAGGGCGACCCGCATGCGCCAGCCGCCGGAGAACTCGGCGAGCGGGCGGCCGAGGTCGGCGTGCCGGAAGCCGAGCCCGGTCAGGATCACCGCGGCGCGGGAGGGGGCCGAATCCGCCCCGATATCAGCGAGGCGGGCGTGGATCTCGCCCAGGCGCTCGGGCGGGGCGGTGTCGAGCTCGGCCAGCAGGCGCGCACGCTCAACATCGGCGGCCAGCACGGCCGCCAGCAGCGGCTGGGGCGATGCGGCGTGCTCCTGCGCCACCACGTGCACCCGGCCGGAGCGGGGCAGGACGATCTCGCCGGCGCTGGGGCTGAGCTCGCCCAGGATCAGGCGGAACAGGGTCGACTTGCCCGCGCCCTTGCGCCCGACCAAGCCCACCTTGGCCCCATCCGGGATCAAGACGCTGGCGTCGTCGAGGAAGCGCCGCCCGTAGGCGTCGAAGGTGAGGCGGTCGATACGGAGCATTGGCGTGCCGGGAGCGCGTCGCTATAAGCCCGCGTCCTCCGTCCCGGCAACGCCGGACCCTTCCCTAGACACGACCGAACGCGCAGAGTTCCGCCATGACCGAACGCACCTTCTCGATCCTGAAGCCCGACGCGACTGCGCGCAACCTGACCGGCGCGGTCAATGCGGTGATCGAAGAGGCGGGCCTGCGCATCGTCGCCCAGAAGCGGATCCAGATGACCCGCGCCCAGGCCGAGACCTTCTACGCCGTGCACCGCGAGCGGCCGTTTTTCGGCGAGCTGGTGGACTTCATGACCTCCGGCCCGGTGGTCGTGCAGGTGCTGGAGGGCGAGAACGCGATTGCCCGCTATCGCGAGGTGATGGGCGCGACCAATCCGGCCAACGCCGCAGAGGGCACCATCCGCAAGCGCTTCGCCCGATCGGTGGGCGAGAACACCGTCCACGGCTCCGACGCCGCGGAGACGGCCGCCGTGGAGATCGCCCAGTTCTTCGCCGGCAACGAGATCGTCGGCTGACACATCCCGAGGCGGTCGCAGGCGTGCGCGCGCCGGTCGTCATCCTGGACCGGCCGCAGCTGGCGGAGAACATCGGCGCGGTCGCCCGCGTCATGGCCAACTTCGGCCTGTCCGAGCTGAGGCTGGTCGCCCCGCGGGACGGCTGGCCTCAGGAGCGCGCCTGGGCGTCGGCGTCCGGCGCGGACTGGCCGCTGGAGGGGGCGCGGGTGTTCGCCGCCGTGACCGACGCGATCTCGGACCTGCAGCTCGTGCTGGCCACGACCGCGCGGCCGCGCGAGCTCGTCCTGCCGGTCTCAACCCCGCGACAGGCGGCCGCGGAACTGCACGACGCGGCCGGGCAGGGGATTGCGACGGGGCTGCTGTTCGGCGCGGAACGCGCGGGGCTTGAGACCGCCGACATCGCCCTCTGCCAGGGCGTGGTGACGATCCCCATCGATCCGAAGTTCCGCTCGCTGAACCTCGCCCAGGCGGTCGCGATCGCCGCCTACGAGTGGCGCACCCACAGCCTGGACGCCCCGCCGCCGACCTTCCAGAACCAGCCCCCGCCGGCGCCGGAAGCCGAGCTTCACGGCCTGTTCGAGCACCTGGAGCGGGAGCTCGAGGCGGCCGGCTTCTTTCACCCGCCGGAGAAGAAGGCGGCGATGGTGCGCAACCTCCGCGCGGCGCTCGGACGGGCCCGGTTCACCATGCAGGAGGCGCGCACCCTGCGGGGCGTCGTCACCGCCCTGGTGAAAGGGCGCGGCCAGACGTTCGCGGAGCTGCGCCGGCTCGCCCAGGCGGCGCAAGCGCGGCGATCGGAGGGATTCGGGGAGCCAAAGGCTTAGCTTCGCCGTTTGAAGCTGGGACGACGGACCGCGCTGCGCGACCCGCCGAGAGGTCCTAGATCGGCGATGCGGCCGCAAGGCGCGCGTCCGGGAGTCTGCCATGGGTGGTCTGTTCAACTGGCTGTTGGGCGCAGGGTTCGCACCGCATGGCTTTTGCCTGCTGTGGCGACCCGAGCTGATGGCCGCACACGTCGGGTCCGATGCGGTCATCGCCCTGGCCTATTTCGCCATCCCGTTCGGCATCTATTGGTTCGTCAGGCGCCGCACGGACCTGGACGCGGCGCACCGCCGTCTGGCGGTGATGTTCGCCGCCTTCATCGGCGCCTGCGGCCTGACCCACGTCATGGGCATCGTGACGCTCTGGGAGCCGGCCTACGGCCTTCAGGCGATCATCAAGGTCTGGACAGCGGCGGTGTCGCTGCTGACCGCGCTCGCCCTGCCGTCCATCCTGCCGCAGCTCGTCAAGCTGCCCTCGCCCCGGGCGCTGCAAGAGGCCAACGCCCGCCTGCAGGCTGAGATCAAGGCCCATCGCCACACGCTGCGGGAGCTGGAGGTCGCGCGCGTGGGACTGTCGCAGAAGGTGGCGGAGCAGACCCGGGACCTGAACCTGGAGAAGGCGCGGTTCGAAACCGCACTGGACGGCTCCAACATCACCGTCTTCGAGCAGGACGAGAGCCTGGTCTACACCTGGGTGTTCAATCCGCTGATGGGGCTCGGGGTCGAGGACATGCTCGGCCGCAGCGAGGTCGACATCATGCCCGCCGAGCCCGCCTCGCACATCCAGGCGGTCAAGCGCGAGGCGCTCGCCGCCGGTCTTCGTCAGCGGACCGAGTTCAGCGTCGAGCGGCCTTCGGGCACGCTCTGGTTCGATCTGAAGGTGGAGCCGACTACCCTGCGCGACGGCCGCCGCGGCGTGCGCTGCGTCTCCGCCGACATCACCGCGCAGAAGGCGCACCAGGCGCACCTGGAGGTGATCCTACGCGAGCTGAATCACCGCTCCAAGAACCTGTTGGCGATGGTGCAGAGCATCGTGCACCAGACCGCGCGAGGGATGGACGTGCCGACCAGCTTCATGACCCGCGTCTCCGAGCGCCTTCGCGCCCTGGCCCAGGCCCACGACGCCCTGGTGGCGCGCAACTGGGAGGCGGCGGACCTTCGCGACGTGATCGAGGGCCAGCTGCGTCACGTGCTCGACCTCGCGCCGGGGCGGGTGGTGCTGTGCGGAGAGCACATCGAGATCGCGCCGGACGCCGCGCACTACGTCGGGCTGGCGGTGCACGAGCTCGGGTCCAACGCCTCCAAGTACGGCGCGCTCTCGGGCGCGGCGGGACGGGTCGAGATCGGCTGGGGCGTCGCGCCCGACGCGAGCGGCCATCCGGCGCTGAAGCTCAGCTGGCGGGAGCGGGACGGGCCCAAGGTGGTCGCCGGCGGGCGGGAGGGCTTTGGCCGCACCATCCTGGAGAAGCTGGTGCCCAAGGCCATGCGCGGCCGCTCGCAGCTCACCTTCGCGCCGGACGGGGTGGCCTGGACGTTGGAGGCGCCCCTCTCGGCGGCTTAGGACGAGGGCAGCAGAACGTAGCGGGCGGGGGACGCCGTCTCGCCGTCGCGAGCGGCGCGCAGGCGGTCGAGCAGCTCGCCGATGCCCGCCTCGGTGAACGGCTTCTCCACCGCGCCCACCGCGCCGGCGAAGTCAGGCGGGATCTGCTCGGCGTTGCCGGTCACGAAGCCGACCGCCAGTCCCGCCTCGCTCAGGGCGCGGGAGACCGCCAGGCCGGTCAAGCCATCCCGCAGATTGAGGTCGACGAGGGCGAGATCGGCGCCGCGCCCGAGGCGAACGGCTTCCAGGCTGTCCTCCGCAACGCCCACGACCACATGGCCGGCGGCGCGCGCGAGAAGCTCCAGATCCATGGCGATGAAGGGCTCGTCTTCGACGACCAGCACGCGCACGTCGGTCTGCTCTCGGCGGCTCAAAGGGGCTGCTCCCCCTTACGGCGGGGCTATCGAAGGTTAGCCGTGCCGCGTCAAGAATCCATTGACTTGCGCCAGGCTTGCCCCGATAGACCGCAACTTCGCGCGCAGAGCCCCGGCTCTGGGCGTGAGACCACATAACGGGTGACCTGGACGCCGCCGTTGCGATCGTCCCTCCGATAGTGCGGGGGACCGGCCCGGGTCGGACTGAAAGAAGATCATCGATGTCGAAGCGCCACTCGGCGAAATACAAGCTCGACCGTCGCATGGGCGAGAACCTATGGGGTCGCCCGAAGTCGCCGGTCAACCAACGCTCTTACGGTCCCGGCCAGCATGGCCAGCGCCGCAAGTCCAAGGTGTCGGACTTCGGCCTGCAGCTCCGCGCCAAGCAGAAGCTAAAGGGTTACTACGGCAACATCACCGAGAAGCAGTTCCGCCGGATCTATGCGGAGGCCTCGCGCCGCAAGGGCAACAGCTCGGAGAACCTGATCCAGCTGCTCGAGAGCCGGCTGGACGCGGTCGTCTATCGCGCCAAGTTCGTCCCCACCCCCTTCGCCGCGCGCCAGTTCGTCAACCACGGCCACGTCCTGGTGAACGGCAAGCGGGTGAACATCGCCTCTTATCAGGTGAAGCCGAACGACGTGGTTCAGGTGCGCGAGCGTTCGCGCAACATGGCCCTGGTGCTGGAGGCGCAGCAGTCCTCTGAGCGCGACGTGCCGGACTATCTGGAGGTCGATCCGCGCGGGCTGTCCGTGCGCTTCGTCCGTGCGCCGGACCTGGCCGAGGTGCCCTACCCGGTGAAGATGGAGCCGAACCTCGTGGTGGAGTTCTACGCGTCCTAAGCCGGCGGCTCGGCTGGAATCGAAAGGCCCGGGCGCGCAAGCTCCCGGGCCATTCTGCGTCAGGAAGGCGCTCAGGCGGCCAGGACGCCCTTTTCGGTCAAGAGCGGTTTCAGCTCGCCTGCGGCGAACATCTCACGGACGATGTCGCAGCCGCCCACGAACTCGCCCTTCACATAGAGCTGCGGGATCGTGGGCCAGTCGGAATAGGCCTTGATCCCCTGGCGGAGCGCCTCGTCCTGCAGCACGTCCACGCCGACGAAATCCACGCCCACGTGATCGAGGATCTGGACCACCTGGGCGGAGAAGCCGCAGCGAGGCTGCTCGGGTACGCCCTTCATGAAGAGCACGACGGGATAGTCGGCCACGGTCTTGGCGATGAAGGCCCGGACGGGATCAGCCTCGGCGGCGGGCAGGGTGTCGGCGGCGGTGTCGGTCACGACGGAAACTCCGGTTCGAAAGTGGAGCTAAGCGTCCCGGTCTGCCGGATCAAGGCGGCGCGTGGCCTCCGACCCGCAGGCCGAGGGCAATCGCGGCGTCAGGACGCCTCGGCGAAGCGGGCCATCTCGATCTGGGCGGCAAGCCCGGTGGGCAGGTCGCGATCGACCGCAGCGGCCCAGGCGTCGAGCTGGTCCGCGTCCTCGATGGGCAGCTCCAGGGTGGCGAGCGCGGGCTCGGTCAGGGCGTGGGCGATGCAGACCTGCTCCCGCGTCCAGCCCTGGGCCCGGTCCATGAACTCGTAGACCGAGGCCTGCTGCTTCACTTCCTTGGAGGCGAAAAGCCCTGAGAGCCCCCGGGGGCGAGCGATGACGGGGGCGTCGGCGGCGCGCCCAGCCTGGAGCGGGGCCAGCACATCGGTCGCCACCACCACCGTGTTCAGGCCCGCCGCCCGCTTCACGCGATTTCGCTCCGGCCAGCCGGAGCCCAGGTGGAAGGGCAGGGCGGCGACGTCCAGCAGGCGGCTGTCGATGGGCGTATCGAGGGCTGAGCCCGCGCCGCCAGCCCCGAGGTGCTTGGCGCGGTGCTGGCGCGCGATGACGCTGAGCTGCTGCAGCGTCTCGCGGGCGAGGTCGCCCGGGTGCGGCTCGTCGAGACGAAGCACGTCGATCCAGCCGAATCGCCCATGCTCCAGGGCGGTGCGAGCGGCCTCGGCCACGCGCTCGGGCCTAAAGCCGTGAAGGTCGCGCTCCAGGCGCAGGGTCACCAGTCCCAGTCCCCGCCCGACATGGTTCAGCGCCTCGCCCACAGCGGCGCTGACGCCAGGCTCCGCCGGAATCGTCAGGCCGTTGATGCCGTGCTCCAGCGCCGCATAGACGAGGGCTACGGTCTGGCTGCGGCTCCGGCGGGCGTCCAAGCGCAGGCTGATCGCCGAGATCGCCGCGCCCCCGCGCCCGAACGGCCGATAGCGCATCGCTCAGCCCTTGTCCTTGGGCGCCGTCTCCAGCGCGAGCGCATGCAGGGTCGTGCCCATGCCCTCGCCGAGCGCACGATAGACGAGCTGGTGCTGGCGCACGCGCGGCAGGCCCTTGAAGGCGTCGGAGCGGATGCGGGCGCGGTAATGATCGCCGTCCCCGGCCAGGTCGTCGATGACGATCTCCGCGTCCGGGAAGGCGTCGCGGAGGCAGCGTTCCAGCGCGTCGGCGGACATCGGCATGCGGGCGGCTCCTGGCTTCGTTGTTGCGCCGAAAACCCTGCAACACCCTTAACCGATGGTGGACCGCTTCAGCTCAGGATCAGGCCGCCGTCCACCGGCAGGGTCTGGCCGATGCCGCTCGACCCGCCGACGACCAGCACCGTGCGGCCGGAGAAGTCGAGGGCGCGGGGCCAGTCCATCAGGCGTCGAAGACGATCACCGAGCGGGCGATCTCGCCGCGCTTCAGCTCGTCCAGCGCCTCGTTGACCTGCTCCAGCTTGATCCGCTGGGAGATCATTTCGTCCAGCTTCAGCTTGCCGGACATGTAGAAGTCCACGAACCTCGGCATGTCGATCGGGAAGCGGTTGGAGCCCATCAGCGAGCCCTGGATGCGCTTTTCGCCCAGGAACTCCGCCCCGTGCAGCTCGATCATCGTGCCCACCGGGATCATGCCGATGATGTTGGCCGTGCCGCCCCGGCGCAGCATCTTGAACGCCTGCTCGGCGGTCTGCTTCAGGCCGATGGCCTCGAAGCTGTGATGCACGCCGCCCTTGGTCATCTCCAGCACCTCCGCGACCGGATTGGCCGAGGCGGAGGCGTCCACGACGTCGGTCGCGCCGAAGTGCTTGGCGAGGTTGAGCTTGGAGCCGACGCGGTCAATGGCGATGATCCGGCCCGCGCCCACGATGGCCGCGCCATTGATCGCGGCCAGCCCGACGCCGCCGCAGCCGATCACCGCCACGGTCTCGCCCGGCCGGACGTTGGAGGTGTGGATCACCGCGCCCACCCCCGTCGTCACCGCGCAGCCGATCAGGGCGGCGCGGTCCAGGGGCATGTCCTTGCGGATCGCGGTGCAGGCATGCTCGTGCACCAGCATGTACTCGGCGAACGAGCTGAGGTTGAGGAACTGGTTCATCGTGCCTGCATCCTTGCGCAGGCGCGGCTCGGCGGACTTCGGCCGCTGGGTGTCGGGGCTGATGCAGAGCGACATGCGCCCGCCCAGGCAGAACTCGCAGTGTCCGCAGAAGGCGGAGAGGCAGGTCACCACGTGGTCGCCGGGCTTCACCGTGCGCACTTCCGAGCCGACCTGCTCCACCACCCCCGCGCTCTCGTGCCCCAGCACCGCCGGCAGGGGAAAGGGATAGCTGCCCTCCACGAAGTGCAGGTCGGAGTGGCACACGCCCGCCGCCGCCGTGCGGATCAGCACCTCGTGCGGCCCGGGCTTGGACAGCGCCACCTCCTCGATCTGGAGCGGCGTCTTCACCTCGCGCAGAACGGCGGCCTTCATGGCGTGTCTCCCAGTTTTGCGGTCTTCTCGCGCGCCTTGCCCGCGGCGTCGAGGGGGACGTAGGGGAAGCGGCGAGGCAAGAGCGTGGGAGGGACGAGATGGGTCGGGCGGAATCGCGGGCGGGATCGCGGGCAGGCGTGCGGGCGGGCTGGCCGTGGCCGGCGCGCTGCTCGCCTGCGGGCTGGCGTGGGCGCAGCCGGCGCGGCCGGGAGCGGGCGAGGGCGCATCCGTGCGCGCCGTCCTTCTGCGTCCGGCGCGGGTCTGGACGGCGGGCGAGCCGGCGCACGAGGGCTGGTTGGTGCTGGTCCAGGGGGACAGGATCGCCGCCGTCGGCCCGCGGACCAGGTCAAGGCGCCCGACGGAGCCCGGGTCGTCGACCTGCCCGGGCGGACCCTCACGCCCGGTCTGATCGACCTGCACAGCCACCTGCTGCTGCACCCCTACAACGAGACGCTCTGGGACGATCAGGTCCTGAAGGAGAGCGAGGCCGTGCGGGTGCTGCGCGCCGGGCGTGCGGCGGAGGCGACGCTCCGGGCCGGGTTCACGACCCTGCGCGACCTCGGGACGGAGGGCGCGGGCTATGCCGACGTGGGCGTCAAGCGCGCCGTGGAGCAGGGGATCATGCCGGGGCCGCGCCTGTTTGTGGCGACCCGCGCCATCGTCGCCACCGGCGCCTACGGGCCTGCGCGGCGAAGCTTTCGCGACGACCTCGACGTGCCCCAAGGCGCCCAGGAGGTCTCTGGCGAATCGGAGGCCCTCGCCGCGGCGCGCACCCAGCTCGCTCACGGGGCGGACTGGCTCAAGGTCTATGCGGACTATCGCACGGGCGCGGACGGCTCCACCCGCCCGACCCTGACCATGGACGAGATGAAGGCGGTGGTCTTCGTGGCGCACATGTCGGGGCGCAAGGTCGCCGCCCACGCCACGACCGATGCCGGCATGCGGCGCGCCGTTGAGGCAGGTGTCGACACCATCGAGCACGGCTACGGCGGCTCGGACGCCACGTTCAAGCTAATGGCGCAAAGGCACGTCGTCTATGTGCCGACCATCACGGCCAGCGAGGCGATCTCGGAGTACTTCCAGGGCTACAGGCGCGGCGGGCCGCTCAGCGCCGGCATCCAGGAGAGCCTGCAGGCGGTGGCGCGGGCGCGGGCAGCCGGGGTGACGCTCGCCAACGGCTCCGACGTGGGCGTCTTCCCGCATGGGGAGAACGGGCGCGAGCTGGTCTGGCTGGTCCGGGCGGGGCTCTCGCCGACACAGGCCCTGACCGCGGCGACGGCCACGGCGGCGGCGGTGCTGGACCGGTCAGGACAGCTGGGCTGCGTGCGGGCCGGCTGCCTGGCCGACCTCGCCGCCATGCCGGGCGACCCGGACCGCGATATCGCCGCGGTCCAGGCCGTCGACTTCGTCATGAAGGGCGGGCAGGTGGTGCGCACGCCCTGACCGGCTCACCAGTGCCGGTACCAGTAACGGTGCGGGCGGTAGTAGCCGCCGTAGATCACGGGGGGCGGCGGCGGGGCCACATAGACTCGCTCCTCCACCACCGCCGGCGGGGGCGGCGGGGCGTAGTAGCGCCCCTCATAGACGGGCGGGGGCGGCGGAGGCGGAGCCTCCGCATAGGTCCGCGCGTAGCTATAGTCGTAGCCATAGCCCTGGCCGTAGTAGGTCGGCGGCGGCGCAGGCGCCCGGCAGCCGGAGTCGTGGCCGATGGCTCCGCCCACCACGGCGCCGAGCAGGCCGCCCGCGACCGAGCCCGCCGTGCGGCTGCCCGAGTGCGAGAGATTGGACCCGATCACCGCCCCGGCCGTGCCGCCGATTAGGGCGCCTGCGGCCGTGTTCCCGCTGCAGCGGCTGCCGTCATAGTAGCCCTGGCCGTAGCCATAGGCCTGGGCCTGCGCGCCATGCGCGGCCCCAAGCGCCAGAGCCGAAGCGGCCGCGGCCAGGATCAGCTTGGTCATCCCCATCGTCGTTCTCCTTCAGCCTCGCCCGGCGACGCCGTTCCGCCGCCGGGCCTTGAGTTTTCTCAGCGGCAGACCTGCACCTGGTAGGGCTGGTAGCGGCCATAGCGGTCGTTGTAGCTGCGGTCCTCCCAGCGGCAGTTCGCCTGCCAGTAGCGATCGTCGTAGCGGTCGCCGTAGGTCCGGCGGAAACCCTCGCGGTCGTGCTGGTAGCGGTAGTAGCGGTCGTCATAGGAGCGCAGGTAGCCGTCCGGGCAGGGCCGCTTGCTGCGCGAGAGCTGATTGCCCGCGATCGCGCCGATGCCTGCCCCGAGGAGGGTCGAACCCGTGCTGCGACCCAGCGCCTGGCCGGCCAGCGCGCCCACGACGCCGCCGATTACCGTCCCCGTTACCCGGTCGTTGTGCTTCCGCTGTTCGCAGACGTTCGTGTAGGCCAGGGCCGAATTGGCGGTCCCAGCCAGGGTGGCGGCCACGAGGCCGGCGGTGAGAAGCAGCTTGCGCATGGAGCGTATCCCTTGGTCTGCGCGACGGCTCGGGGCCGTGCGATGCGTGGAGGCGTTATCGCCTGAGCCGTCTGAACGCTAATTGACGCGGCCGTTCATCTTCGTTCACGGACGACCCGGGCCAAGCTTGGCGGCAGACGGTCACGCGCTGATGAACGCGGCCAAGGTCTGAAGGATGCGGGACGAGGGCCGGGCCGGGGTTCAGGCCAGAGTTCAGGAGCTCACGATCGCGCGGGTCGGCGCCGCGGGAGACGGCGTCGCCGAGGGCGGGGGCTACGTGCCCGGCGCCCTGCCCGGAGAGCGCGTGCTGGCGCGAATGTCCGGCGAGCGCGGGGCCCTGCTTGAGGTGCTGGAGCCCAGCCCCGAGCGCGTGGCGCCGCCCTGTCCGCATTTCGGCGCCTGCGGCGGCTGTGCGCTCCAGCACTGGGCCCCCGCGCCCTACCTCGCCTGGAAAGCCGAGCAAATCCGCCTCGCCCTGTCGCACGCGGGCCTGCGGACCGATATCGCAACGCCCATCGCCGCGCCGCCGCACGCCCGGCGCAGGCTCGCCCTGCACGCCCGCAAGCGGGGAGGCGCGATCGAGCTCGGGTTCAAGGCGCGCCGTTCCTGGGAGCTCGTGCCGATCAAGGTCTGCCCGATCTCCCGGCCGGAGCTGGTGGAGGCCCTGCCTGGGCTGGCGGCGCTGGCGGCGCCGCTCTTCGCCTGTCCAAAGTCTGCGCCGACCCTGCATGTGACCTCAACCCTGACCGGGCTCGACGTGGACATCACGGGGGTGGAGGCCAGGCGGACAGGGCTCTCCGGCGACGCCCGGGTGCGAATCGCCGAGATCGCCGGCGCGCAGGGCCTGGCGCGCGTGAGCCTCGCGGGCGAGGTGCTGTTTCAGAGCCGCCCGCCGGAGGTCCGCTTCGGCCGGGCGACGGTCGCCCTGCCGCCCGGGAGCTTCCTGCAGGCGGTCGCTAGCGCCGAGCAGGCCATGGCCGCGGCTGCGGTCGAGGCGGTGCGGGGCGCGGCCAAGGTCGCCGACCTGTTCTGCGGGGCGGGCGCCTTCACCTTCCGCCTGGCCGAGGTCGCCTCCGTGATCGCCGCCGACGCATCGGAGCCGGCCGTAGCCGCCCTCAGGCGTGCGATCGGGACCGCGCCGGGGCTGAAGCCGATCGCGGCGGAGGCGCGCGACCTCTTCCGCCGGCCCCTCTCGGCCGCTGAGCTGAAGGGCGTGGACGCCGTCGTCTTCGACCCGCCCCGCGCCGGCGCGTTTGACCAGGCGCGCGCTATTGCGGGCTCCAAGGCCGGGGTGGTCGTCGGCGTCTCCTGCAATGCCGCGACCTTCGCCCGGGACGCCGCGGTGCTGGTGGAGCGCGGCGGATTTCGGCTCGAACGCGTCCTGCCGGTGGACCAGTTCCTGTGGTCGCCCCATATCGAGCTCGTCGGGGCGTTCCGGCGTTAGGGACGGATCAGGCCATGGCGGCGCGAGCGAGCAAGGCGAGGCGGGCGTTCACGGGCGACGCGACGACCGCCCGCGCGATGCAGGCGGGCAAGGCGGCGTGGTGGGCGGCGAGCGGGCTTGCGGCGCGGCGGCTGGTCCGCATCGACCGCGGCGAGGGCCGGCCGGACGTCCGCTCCGAAGCGCCTCCGGTCTCGATGGCGGAGCTTCGCCGCGCCTGGCTGGAGGCCTTCGCCAAGGACACGGCCGACGTGGAGGCCGGGCTCTATCCCTATGCCGAGGCGCCCGCCAACCCGCAGCGCATGTTCGCGCGCCTGACCGACCTTTTCGAAGACGCCCGCGCCGTGGACGCCCGCCGGCGTCGCCGCGCCGGGACCGAGGCCCGCGCCGAGGCGTCCTCGACCGCCTATCCCGCCTACTATCGCCAGAACTTCCATTACCAGAGCGGCGGCTGGTTCACCGAGGCGAGCGCCCAGCGCTATGAGGCGCAGGTCGAGCTGCTGTTCTCAGGCGCGGCCGGACCGATGCGGCGACGGGCCTTGTCGCTGCTGGCGCGGGCGTGGCGCGATCGGGATCAGCGCGGGCTGAGGGTCTTGGACGTGGCCTGCGGCTCCGGCGCGTTCCTGGCCGACCTGCGGGCGAGCTTCCCCCGCGCCCTCAGTCTGGGGCTCGACCTGTCGCGGCCCTATCTGAAGGAGGCGCGGCGGCGCTCCGGCGCGGCGGTCGTTCAGGCCAATGCCGAACGGCTTCCCTTCGCTGACGCCAGCCTGGACGCGGCGACCTGCGTCTACCTCTTCCACGAGCTGCCGCCGCGGGTGCGGCCCGTCGTGGCGCGCGAGCTCGCCCGCGTGCTGAAGCCCGGCGGCGTGCTGGCCTTCGCCGACTCCGCACAGGCCGCAGACGCGCCGGGGCTGAAGCGGCTGCTGGACGCCTTTCCGGCGCTGTTCCACGAACCCTTCTTCGCCAGCTACCAGGAGGAGGACCTGCCGGCCCTGTTCGCCGAGGCGGGCCTGCGCCTGGAAGGCCACGACAGCGCCTTTCTGACCAAGGCGCTCCTCCTGCGAAAGGCGTGATCGCCCGCCCCGCGTGGACGGGAGGGGCTAAGCTCAGTCGCGCGCCGCGTTCATGTAGCTGGCCGAGCGCATCTCCTGCAGGCGGGACGCCGTGCGCTCGAACTCGAACGCCTGGTCGCCGGCGGTATAGAGGCGCTCGGGCTCTGCTTCAGCCAGCACGATCAGCTTGGTGCGCGCTTCGTAGAGCGCATCGATGAGGGTGCGGAAGCGGGCGGCCTCGTTGCGCTTGTCCGGCCTGAGCACCGGGACGCGCTCCAGGAACAGCGTGTGGAAGCGCTCGGCGAGCGCCAGGAAGTCCGGCGCCCCTAGCGCCTGACCGCAGAGGCTGGCGAACGACGCCCGCAGATGCCCCCCGCCGCCCGCGGAAAGGACAGCCTGCGCCCCAGCACCTCCAGGGTCGCGCCGCGCTCCTCCGCCCCGTCCAGGACCGCGGCCCAGAGCGCGTCGAAGCCCGCCTCGGTCTCGGGCGTGATCGGCTGGAACCAGGTGCGTGCGCCGCGCAGGCGATCCAGGCGGAAGTCCCTCGGCCCTGCGACCCGCACCACCTCCAGCCGGGCTTTCAGCATGTCGATGAAGGGCAGGAACAGCTGGCGGTTCAGCCCGTCCTTGTAGAGGTCCTCGGGCGGCCGGTTGGAGGTGCAGACGAGGGTGACGCCCCGGGCGAAGAGCGCCTCGAACAGCCGGCCCAGGATCATGGCGTCCGCGATGTCGGAGACCTGCAGCTCGTCGAAGCAGAGCAGGCGCGCCTCCGCCGCGATCAGGGCCGCCGTGGGCTCGATGGGGTCGTCGCCCTTGGCCGTGCCGAAGCGCTCGCGCCGGGCCGCCGCATCGCCCGTGCGCCAGGCGTTCACGTCCTCGTGCACCTCCGCCATGAAGGCAAGGAAGTGCGCCCGACGCTTGCGGCTGACCGGGGCGGACTCGAAGAACAGGTCCATCAGCATGGACTTGCCCCGCCCGACCGGCCCCCAGAGATAGACGCCGCGGGGCGCCTCGCGCTTCTTCGCGAAGAAGGGCAGGGCGAAGCCCGGCTCGCCCTGGACGTTCAGCTCGCCCTCCAGCCGCGAGAGCGCCTCCAGCGCCGCAGCCTGGGCCGCGTCGGGTGCGATCTCGCCGGCGGCGAGCTTCTGCTTGTAGGCGGTGGCGAGCGAGACCGGCATTTCGCCCTGCCTAGCCCCGCCGCCCTTTCCTAGGAAGCCGTTTCGGTTAGTGTGCACGCCCCCTACACTCGACGGGACCCGGAGATTCGCCGGCCGTCGGCGGAAGCGAGCATGCGGACCAGCTCATGAAGCTCACGATCGAGCGTCAGTCCCTGATCAAGGCCCTGGGCCATGTGCAGAGCGTGGTGGAGCGGCGCAACACCATCCCGATCCTGTCCAACGTGCTGCTGTCCGCCGACGGCGGCGGCCTGACCTTCTCCGCGACCGACCTCGATATGGAGATTGTGGACGAGACCGAGGCGCAGGTCTCAGGCCAGGGGCAGATCACCGCGCCGGCGCACACCCTTTATGAGATCGTGCGCAAGCTGCCGGAAGGCGCGCAGGTGGAGCTGAAGTACCTCGGCGAGGATCCCCGCCTGTCCGTTCAGGCTGGGCGCTCGCGGTTCAACCTTCCGGTGCTGCCCGCGGGCGACTTTCCGGTGATGTCCAACGACGGCCTGTCGTCGCGCCTGACGCTGGAGGCCAAGGACCTGATCCGGCTGATCGACAAGACGCGCTTTGCGATCTCCACGGAGGAGACGCGCTACTACCTGAACGGTCTTTACGTCCACACCGTCATGGAGGAGGGGGTCGCCAAGCTGCGCGCCGTGGCCACCGATGGCCATCGCCTGGCCCTCGCCGAGATGCCCGCGCCCGAGGGGGCGCTCGGCCTGCCCGGGGTGATCATTCCGCGCAAGACCATCCAGGAGGCGCGGCGCCTGCTGGAGGACGCCGGCGAGGTCGTGGACCTGCAGATCAGCCAGGCCAAGGTGCGGCTGGAGTTCGGTCGTGCGGCCCTGACTTCGAAGGTCATCGACGGCTCCTTCCCTGACTACGTCCGGGTGATCCCGCGCGACAATCCTAAGGTCGTGATCGTCGACAACGACCTCTTCGCGCAGGCCGTCGACCGCGTAGCGACCATCTCGGCGGAAAAGAGCCGCTCGGTGAAGCTGGCCATCGAGTCCGGCCGCATGACCCTGACGGTCCGCAACATGGAGGCGGGGCAGGGGGTGGAGGAGCTGGAGGTCGACTACGACGGCGAGCCCTTCGAGATCGGCTTCAACGCGCGCTACCTGCTGGACGTCTGCGGCCAGATCCAGGGCGAGACCGCTGAGATGCGCTTCGCCGACCCCTCTTCGCCGACGCTCGTGCTCGATCCCGCCGACCCCGGCGTGCGCTACGTCCTGATGCCGCTGCGGGTTTGAGCGGCGGGGCTCAGTCCCCGTTCGCGGCGTGGGGCGGGGCGGAGATCAGCTCCTCGGGCGTTCCCGGGGTCGCCATGGCGCTAGGCGGGGCCCCGATGGCGCGGATCAGCTCGGCCAGCAGCGCCTTCACGTCGCCCTTGGGCACGACCAGGTTCATGTCCAGGTAGCCGCCGGCCTTGAAGCGAAGGATCAGGTCTTGGTCCTGGGTCCGCTCCGCCTGGAAGTCCTGCAGCTTGTAGCCGACCTGGGGCAGGGGCTGCAGCTGCTCAAGGCCGTTCGCGGCGCGCAGCCTGCGAGCCTCGGCGTAGAACCGGTCCAGGCCGAACAGGAAAGCGGGATACTGATCGATCCTCAAGCGCAGCCGCTCGGAGGAGCCGTCCTCGGCCACCACGCGGAACCAGACCTCGTTGCCCCCCGCCGCCCCGCCGCCCTCGGGCAGGTCCACGATGCGAAGACCGGTTTCGTCCATCGCTCCACCCCTGATACCCGAGGGCGACCTCTACGTCAGCGCCGGGCGGCCGTCGACAGGCGCGGCGGCCAGGTGTCGCGCCTCGGCGTCGCGGGACAGGGCGCGCCAGAGCCGCTAACCACGGCGGGACCATGGCGCGTTCCGTCCTGAGACAGCTAACGCTGACCGACTTCCGGTCCTACGCGGAGGCGAGGCTGCCGCTCGACGGACAGCCGGTGTTCCTGTTCGGCGAGAACGGGGCGGGCAAGACCAATCTGCTGGAAGCTCTGTCCTTCCTGGCGCCGGGACGGGGCCTCAGGGGTGCGGCGGCCGTGGACGCCGGGCGGCGCATGCCGGAGGAGGCGCGGGGGCGGGCCTGGAGCGTCTCGGCCCGGATCGAGGACCCGCACGGGGAGACCCGTGTCGGCACGGGCGTGGAGCTCGGCGGCTCCCGCCGGATCGTGCGGATCGAGGGCGAGCCTGCGCCCCCGGCCGGCTGGCCGAGTTGCTGCGGCTGGTGTGGCTGACCCCCGCCCAGGACCGCCTGTTCCTGGAGGGCGCGACGGAGCGCCGGCGCTTCCTTGACCGGCTGGTCTTCGCCGCGGAGCCGACCCACGCGAGCCATGCCTCGACCTACGAGCGGGCGATGCGCGAGCGCCTGCGCCTCTTGACTGACGAGACGCCGCCCGATCCCGCCTGGCTCGACGCCCTGGAGGCGCAAGCCGCCCGGGCGGGCGCAGCGCTCGCCTCGGGGCGCGCCCGCACGGTCCAGGCGCTGGCGGCGGAAATCGAGGCTCGCCGGGACGGACCCTTTCCCCGCGCGCGCCTCAGCCTGTCCGGCGAGTGGGGCGAGCCCGCCCCCGACGCGGAGGCCCGCCTGCTCTCCGCGCTCAAGGCCGCGCGCCCTCGCGACGCCGCCGCCGGCCGCGCGCTCAGCGGGCCGCACCGCACCGATCTGGTCGTGATCCACCACGAGAAGGACCGCCCCGCGGCCGAGGGCTCCACCGGCGAACAGAAGGCGCTGGTCCTGAACCTGGTGCTGGCCCAGGCGGCGCGCCTTTCGCGTGCGAAATCCGATCCGAACCCTATATTGTTGCTGGACGAAGTCGCCGCGCACCTCGATTCGGATCGACGGGCGGCGCTCTTCGACGAGATCGTTGCGCTGGGGCTCCAGGCCTTCCTCACGGGCGTGGACCGGGCGTTGTTCCAGGGCTTGAAGGGCCGAGCTCAGGGTGTGCGGGTCGACGCCTCCGCCCTTGAGCCGGTTATGGACTGACCAATGAGCGACGTTGCGGCGGCGAGCGGGGAATATGGCGCGGAGAGCATCCGGGTCCTGAAGGGCCTGGACGCGGTGCGCAAGCGTCCCGGCATGTACATCGGCGACACCGACGACGGCTCGGGCCTGCACCACATGGTCTACGAGGTGGTCGACAACGCCATCGACGAGGCGCTCGCCGGCTACGCCAGCCACGTGCAGGTCACGCTAAACGCCGATGGATCCTGCACCGTCGTGGACGACGGACGCGGCATACCGACCGACATCCACGCCGGGGAGGGCGTCTCCGCCGCCGAAGTCATCATGACCCAGCTGCACGCCGGCGGGAAGTTCGACCAGAACAGCTACAAGGTCTCGGGCGGCCTGCACGGCGTGGGCGTGTCGGTCGTCAACGCGCTCTCCGACTGGCTGGTCCTGCGCATCTGGCGCGACGGCAAGACGCACGAGATGCGCTTCGAGCGCGGCGACGCCGTCAGCCCGCTGAAGGTCGTCGGAGAGGCGCCCCGGCGCGAGAACGGCGCATGGCTGACCGGCACCAGCGTGACCTTCCTGCCCTCGCTGAAGACCAGCGAGGAGAACGGCACCTTCACCTTTATCGAGTTCGACCGGAAGACCTTGGAGCATCGCCTGCGCGAACTCGCCTTTCTGAACTCCGGGGTGACCATCCGCTTCAAGGACCTGCGCGAGGCGCAGCCTTTCGAGGAAGTCATGCACTACGAGGGCGGGGTGGAGGCCTTCGTCCGCCACCTCGACAAGTCCAAAACCCCGCTTGTGAAGACGCCCATCGTGGTGCGGGGGCGGCGGGACCGGGTCGAGGTCGACCTCGCTCTCTGGTGGAACGACGGCTACCACGAGACCATGCTGTGCTTCACCAACAACATCCCGCAGCGGGACGGGGGCACGCATCTGGCCGCGTTCAGGGCCGCCCTGACGCGGATCGTCACCAACTATGTGGAGCAGTCGGGCGCGGGCAAGCGCGAGAAGGTCTCCGTCACCGGTGAGGACGCGCGCGAGGGCCTGACCTGCGTGCTTTCGGTGAAGATCCCCGATCCGAAGTTCTCCAGCCAAACGAAGGACAAGCTGGTCTCCTCGGAGGTCCGTCCCGCCGTCGAGGGCCTGGTCGCCGACATGCTGGCGCAGTGGTTCGAGGAGAACCCCAACGAAGCCAAGGCGATCACCACCAAGATCGTGGAGGCCGCCGCCGCCCGCGAGGCCGCCCGCAAGGCGCGCGAGCTGACCCGGCGCAAGACCGCCCTCGACATCTCGAGCCTGCCCGGCAAGCTCGCGGACTGCCAGGAGCGCGATCCCGCGAAGTCCGAGATCTTCATCGTGGAGGGCGATTCCGCCGGCGGCTCCGCCAAGCAGGGCCGCAACCGCGAGAACCAGGCCGTGCTGCCTCTGCGCGGCAAGGTGCTGAACGTGGAGCGCGCGCGCTTCGATCGGATGTTGTCGTCGGAGCAGATCGGCACCCTGATCACGGCGCTGGGGGCAGGAATCGGCCGCGACGACTTCGACATCTCGAAGATCCGTTATCACAAGATCATCATCATGACGGACGCCGACGTTGACGGCGCCCACATCCGGACCCTGCTTCTGACCTTCTTCTATCGTCAGATGCCGCAGGTGATTGAGAACGGCTATCTCTACATCGCCCAGCCGCCGCTCTACAAAGCCGCTAAGGGCAAGAGTTCGCGCTACCTGAAGGACGAGGTGGAGCTGGAGACCTTCCTGTTCGACGAGGGCTCGGACGGAGCGTCGCTGGAGCTGTTCGACGGCTCGGTGATCGCGGGCGCCGACCTGGCAGACCGGGTGCGTGAGTGCCGCGCGGCCAAGACCCTGATTGACCGTCTCTCCGCCCGCGCCCCGGCCTTCGCCATAGAGCAGGCGGCGCTGGCGGGGCTGTTCAGCAACAACCCCGATCCGGTGCTCGCCGCCGAGCGGCTCAACCTCTACAACGAGGAGGGCGACCAGCCCTGGTCGGGCGAGGCGGCGGCGCCGGATCGCGCCACTGGCGGCGGCTACGGCCCTGGCGGCTATGTGTTCAGCCGCATCAAGCGCTCCCTGTCGGAGCGGATCGTGCTCGACGAGCTGATGCTGCAGGCTGCCGACGCCCGTCGCCTGGCCGAGCGCGCGCCCTCGCTCGCCGGGCTGTTCGAGCGCCCGGGCGTCTTCCGCCGCAAAGACCAGAGCCGCACCATCCGGGGCCCCCTCGATCTGGTGGCCGCCGTGCTGGAAGCCGGGCGCAAGGGCCTCTCCATTCAGCGCTACAAGGGCCTGGGCGAGATGAACCCCGAGCAGCTGTTCGAGACGACGCTGGACGAGAACGCCCGCACCCTGCTGCAGGTCAAGGTCAGCCACGCCGACGACGCGGACGACATGTTCTCCAAGCTGATGGGCGACCTGGTCGAACCCCGCCGGGAGTTCATCCAGGAGAACGCCCTGGATGCCGAGGTGGACGTCTGAGCCCTCTCTTGGCCCCCGCGGAGCGGCGGCTCAGGCCAGCTTGATCTCGCGCAGGCGCTCTTTCAGGTAGGCGTCCGCCGTGATCGGCTCAGGGTAGCGGTCCGGCCGCCCGGGCGCGATGCAGCCCGGCAAGGTCCGGATCAGGTAGTCCGGCCGGAAGTGCAGGAAGAAGGGCGTCGAGTAGCGCGACACGCCCCGGCGCTCTGGCGCAGGATTGACCACGCGGTGGGTGGTCGACGGCAGGACGTGGTTGGTCAGGCGCTGCAGCATGTCGCCGATGTTGCAGACCACCGCGCCCGGCGGAGGCTGCACCGCCAGCCAGCGGCCGTCGCGGTCCAGAAGCTCCAGTCCGGCTTCCTCGGCGCCCAGCAAAAGCGTGATCGCGTTGATGTCCTCGTGCGCTCCGGCGCGTACGCTCTGCGTGTCGGCTGGCACCGGCGGGTAGTGTAGGAGCCGCAGCACGGAGTTGCCGTCCCGCACCGGGTCTTCGAAGGCGTCGGGCGGAAGGCCGAGATGGCGCGCTATGGCCTGCAGCACCCGCCCGCCCAGCCGGTCCAGGCCGTCGTAGAGACCCTGCAGCGCCGGCCGGAAACCGTCGACCTCCTCGGGCCAAACGTTGTCGGGCATCGCCGCGCGAAAGGGGTGGCCCGGCGGCAGCTCCCGCCCAATGTGCCAGAACTCCTTCAGGTCGTGGTGCGTCGCACCCTTCGCGGTCTCGCGGCCGAAGGGGGTGTAGCCGCGTTGAAAGCCGATCTCCGGCCTCGCATAGCGGCGCTTGGTCGCCTCCGGGAGAGCGAAGAACGCCTTGGTGCGGTCGAGCGCCGTCTCAGTCAGAGCCTCCGGCAGGCCGTGGTCGGAGACGATGGCGAAGCCGTACCGCTCGAAGGACGCGCCTAGCCCTGCGGCGAAGGCCTCGGGGTCCTGGTCGGCGAGCGCGAAGGAGACGGGCGCGATCGGCATGGGCTTAACGCGCCGTGCCGTCCTGCCCCGACCCGTCGTGATCGGGGTCGAGCAGGCGGTGCGCGTGAACCACGAAATAGCGCATCAGGGCGTTGTCGACGGTCGCCTGCGCCTTGGCCTTCCAGGCCTTCCGCGCCTCAGCGTAGCTCGGATAGGCCCCCACGAAATCGATCTTCGAGAGGTCGCGGAACTCCGTACTGTCGAGGCTCTTCAGCTCGCCTCCGAACACGAGGTGCAGCAACTGCTTGTCGGGGGAATCGGTCATGGGAACGGGCTCGGGAAGGCGAGACGCGGGAGGTCAGGCGGGCAGGTCGATAGAGCGGGTGCGCTGAAGGATCAACGCGTGCAGGGCGGGCCCGGCGGCGATCAGGCTCGCGGAGCGGGCCTGCGGCGAGTTGAAGCGCAGCGGCGCGCCTGTGTGGTCGCTGACCACGGCGCCGGCCTCCCGCGCGATCAGGTCGGCGGCGGCGAGGTCCCAGTCCGACTTGCGGCTGAAGGCGAGCACAGCGTCGAAGCGCCCCGCCGCCACCAGGGCCAGCCGATAGGCGACGGCGTTGCGGCTGGCGATGTGCATCGGCGGCCAAGTCTCGGGCCAGCGCGGGTCGGCCATCAGCTTGGCGTCGCCTAGCACCGCAGCGCCTTCCAGGACGTCTCGCGCGCTGGCGTGGATGGCGTCGTCGTTGAGCCGGGCGCCGCCGCCGGCCTCCGCCTCGAACACCTCGCCGAGCTCAGGCGCGACGACGACGCCGGCGAGGGGACGTCCGTTCTGCACCACCGCCACGGAGACCACCCACCACGGCCGGCCCTTCAGATAGGCTGATGTGCCGTCGACGGGATCGACCATGAAGGTGCGCCCCGTCCGCAGGCGGGAGCCGTCGTCGGCTGTCTCCTCCGACAGCCAGCCGTAATCCGGGCGGGCGCGGGTCAGCTCTGCGCGCAGGAAGCGGTCCACCGCCTCGTCCCCGCTGGTCACGGGGGAGCCGCCGGGTTTGCGCCGCACCTTCAGCCCCTGCCGCTGGTGCGCCTGCGCCAGCCGCCCGGCCTCCAGCGCCGCCGCACGGATCAACTGCAGGTCGCCGCTGGCGCTCATCGCCCCGCGATCGCTACGCCGTCGATGAAGAGCGTGGGCGCGTTGCTGGCGCCTCGGATCTCCAGGTCGCTCGCGGCGACCAGGCGGGCGTAGAGATCGATCAGATTGCCGGCGACGGTGATCTCGCTGACCGGATAAGCGAGCTCGCCGGCCTCGAACCAGAAGCCCGAGACGCCGACCGACCAGTCCCCCGTGTTGGCGTTCAGCGACGGGCCGAACATGGAGGTGACGAGCAGACCCTGGCCGGCGGCGCGCATCAGGGCTTCGGGCGTGTCCGGGCCGGCCTCGAGGGTGAGATTGTGCGGCGTCACGCCGGGCGGGCCGGCGAGGCCGCGCGAGGCATGGCCGGTCGGCTCCAGGCCCAGCTGGCGCGAGGACGACAGGTTCAACAGCCAGGTCGTCAGCACGCCCTTGTCGATCAGGCGACGCTCCTGCGTGGGCAGGCCCTCGTCGTCGAAGGGGGCCGACCCGAGGCCGCGGGGACGGTGCGGCGCCTCTGAGAGGGTGATCGACTGGGAGAACACCGGCTGGCCGAGCTTGTCCTTCAGAAACGACTGGCCCCGCGCCACCGACGGCCCCGCAATGGCGCCGACGAAGGGCGACAGCAGGCCCGCCGCGATTCGGTTCTCGACCAGCACCGGCGCGGTCCGACTGTCGAGCTTGCGGGGGTTCAGGCGCGCCACGGCCCGGCGTCCCGCCTCAGCGCCGATGGCGTCGGGGGCGGCAGATCGGCCTGGAAGCGCGTGCTCCGCCCCTCGCCGCCCCGCTCCATGCCCGAGCCCTCGCCGGCGATGGCGCTGGCCGAGATCGAGAAGGCGCTGCCCCGGTGGCGGCCCATGAAGCCGGCGGAGGTCACGAAGGACCAGGCGCTCTCGCCCCAGCTGGCCGACCCGCCTTCGCTGTTGGTGACGCCCGGCACGGCGCGGGCGGCGTCCTCGGCGGCGCGGGCGCGCTCTTCCAGGGTCGCCGCGGAGGGCTCGGCGGGATCGTAGAGCTGAAGGTCGGGGAAGGGTTCGCGGGCGAGGCGCTCGGGCTCGGCCAGGCCCGCATAGGGGTCCTCCGGCGCGAGCCTCGCCATGGCGACGGCGCGCTCCACCAGGCGCTCCAACGCGGCGGGAGAGACGTCCGAGCCCGAGACCACCGCCTGCTTGCGGCCGATAAAGACGCGCAGGCCGAGGTCGGCGGACTCCTCGCGCTCCACCTCCTCCAGCTTGCCGAGGCGGACGGTCACGGTGAGCGAGCGCCGCTCCGCGCCCACAGCCTCCGCCGCGTCCGCGCCCGCCGCCACTGCCTTGGCCACGACGTGTTCGAGCAGGGCGGGGTCCATGGGCGGGCGGGCGTCTCGATCGGAGGAGGGAAGGGGCCGATATGGCCGACCCCGCCTCGCCTCGCAACCGCCGGGGCCGGACCGCGCCCCGGACCGCGCATCGGCGAGCCTAGCGAAAGCGCGGGCGGACCGGCTAAGTCCTGAGCGACAGCCCCACGCGAGCCCTGTGACGTCGATCCCCCGCCCGATCCTGGTCCTCGGCCTGTCCAGCCTGATCGGGCGGCGGCTGCCCGCGCTCGCGGCGGCGCGGGACTTAAAACTGGTCGGGATCAGCCGCTCGCCGCGCGAGGCCGCGCCCGGGGTGCTCTGGGTGACGGCGGACCTCCAAGCGCCTGCGCCGGTGCTGCCGGCGGCGGCCAAGGTCGTGAGCCTGTCCCCGATCTGGCTGCTGACCCCGCCCGTGCTGGAGGCGTTGCACCAAGGCGGCGCGCGTCGGATCGTCGCCTTCTCCTCCACCAGCCGCTTCACCAAGGCGGAGTCGCCGGTCGCTGAGGAGCGCGCCGTCGCAGCCCGCCTGGCCGAGGGCGAGGCGCGGCTTCAGGCCTTCTGCGGGGCGCGCGGCATCGCCTGGACCGTGCTCCGGCCGACGCTGATCTATGCGGAGGGCGAGGACGGGAACGTCAGCCGGCTCGCGGCCCTGATCCGGCGATTCGGCGTCCTGCCGCTGGCGGGGCGGGGGATGGGCCTGCGCCAGCCGGTGCACGCGCAGGACCTCGCGCAAGCGGCGCTCGACGCGCTGGCCGCTCCAGGAGCTTTGGACCGCGCCTACGACCTGCCCGGCGGCGAGACCCTGAGCTATCGCGCGATGGCGGTGCGGATTTTCGAGGGGCTAGGGCGGCGGCCCCGGCTGATCTACCTTCCGCCGCCGCTCTGGACCGCCGCCCTGAGGCTGGCCGGGCCGCTCCTGCCCGGCGTCACCGCGGGCATGGGACTGCGCATGGACGCGGACCTCGCCTTCGACGGCGCGCCCGCGACGCGGGATTTCGGCTGGCGGCCTCGGGACTTCCACCCGCGGTTCTGAGCCGCGGGCGGGCGGCGTTTGCAAAAGCGCGGCCGGGCGAATAGCTTCCGCGCCTCTCGCCGCCTGGGCTCGCGCCCTGCGGCGCGCTTCGTGCTCCCTCAGGGCGAAAGACGCACTCGATGCTTGCGACCACGGCCTATGCTCAGACCCCGGCGGGCGCGCCGGCCTCCGCCGGGGGCGGCGGCGGGCCCCTGGATGCGTTCGGGCCCTTCCTCCTGCCGCTTGGCCTGATCGTGCTCTTCTATTTCATGATCCTGCGGCCTCAGCAGCAGCGCATGAAGCAGCATCAGGCCACAATCAGCGCCGTGAAGCGCGGCGATACGGTCGTGCTGAACTCCGGCATCATCGGCAAGATCGCCCGGGTGGACGAGACCGAGGCCGCCGTCGAGATCGCGCCCAACGTGACCGTGAAGGTCGTGAAGAGCACGATCTCCGAGGTGCGCACCCGCGGCGAGCCCGCCGCAGCCAACGACGCGAAGTCGGCCGAGGGCTGATCCGGACCTCACGCGCTTCATGATCCAGCTCCGTCCCTGGAAGGTCGTGCTCGTCGTGCTCGCGGCGGTGTTCGGCATCCTGTTCTCGCTGCCCAACGCCTTGCCCGCCGATGTGGTCAAGAGCCTGCCGGGCTTCCTGCCCAAGCAGAGGCTCAACCTCGGCTTGGACCTGCAGGGCGGCTCCTATCTCCTCTACGAGGTGGACACCGACGCCCTCCGCAAGGAGCAGCTGAACAACCTCGTCGAGGATGTCGCCCAGACGCTGCGCGACAAGCAGATCGGGGCGGTGCGGCCGGTGATCGTCAACGGCGGCGTGCAGGTCCACATCGCCGACCCGGCGCAGCTCCCGGCGGCGGTCACCGCGCTGAACGCTCTGGCGCGGCCGCTGACCGGCATCGCGGGGCGGGACATCACGGTCGCCGCCGGCCCCGGCCAGACCGTCGTCCTGACCTACAATCCCCAGGCCGCGAGGGAGAGCGCGGCCAAGGCGGTGGACCAGTCCATCGAGGTGATCCGCCGCCGGATCGACCAGCTCGGCACCCGCGAGCCCACCATCATCCGCCAGGGCGCGACCCGCATCGTGGTCGAGGCGCCGGGCGAGAGCGATCCTGAGAAGCTGAAGCGTGTCATCGGCCAGACGGCCAAGCTGACCTTCCAGGCAGTGGACGACAGCGTGCCGGTCGAAGAGGCGCTGGCCGGCCACGTGCCGCCTGACGCAGTCCTTCTCCCCAGCGACGAGTCCTTCGAGAAGTTCGTGCTGGTCAAGAAGCGCGTGGTGCTGTCGGGCGAGCTCCTGACCAGCGCCAGCCAGGGCTTCGACGAGAACGGCCAGCCCGATATCGAATTCCGCTTCAATGGCCGCGGCGCCCAGAAGTTCGGCGACTACACCCGCCAGAACATCGGCAAGCGCTTCGCGATCATTCTCGACAACAAGGTGATCTCTGCGCCGACGATCCAGACCGCCATTCTGGGCGGCTCCGGACGGATCACCGGCAACTTCACGCAGGAGAGCGCCTCGGAGATCGCGGGTCTGCTCCGCTCCGGCGCCTTGCCGGCGCCGTTGAAGGTGCAGGACCAACGGACCGTGGGCGCAGAGCTCGGCGCCGACTCGGTGCGCTCCGGCGCGATCTCGCTGGGCATCGGCGCGGCGGCGATCGTCGCCTTCATCGTGCTGGCCTACGGCCTGTTCGGCGTGTTCGCAGCGATCGCCCTGATCGTGAACGGCCTTCTGATCGTGGGCATCATGAGCCTCAGCCAGGGCACTCTGACCCTGCCGGGGATCGCGGGCGTGATCCTGACCCTGGCCGTGGCGGTGGACGCCAACGTGCTGATCTACGAGCGCATGCGCGACGAAGAGCGGGCGGGGCGCTCGCCGCTGGTCGCTGCGGATTCGGGCTTCCGCCGCGCCCTGGTGTCGATCGTGGACGCCAACATCACGACCCTGATCTCGGCGGCGATCATGTTCCAGTTCGGCACCGGCCCGGTGCGGGGCTTCGCCTGGACGCTGTCGGTGGGGTGCTGACCTCGCTGTTCACGGCCATCCTCATCACCCAGGTCTTGATCGGCTGGTGGTTCCGCCTCGCCAAGCCCAAGCGCCTGCCGATCTGAGCCGAGACCCCCGATGCGTTGGCCCCTGTCCCGCTGGCTGCCCCACGACACCAAGATCGACTTCGTGCGCTGGGCGCCCTTCGCCGCCGTGCTGTCCGCGCTCCTGATCGCGGGCTCCATCGCCTCCTTCGTCGTCCAGGGCCTGAACCTCGGGATCGACTTCACGGGCGGCACCCAGCTCGAGGTGACGACGCCCGGTCCGGCGCCGCTCGGTCAGCTCCGCAGCGTGGTGGCGCGGCTGGGCGCGCGGGACGCGCAGGTGCAGGGCTTCGGCTCGCCGAACTCCGCCATGGTCCGCTTCCGCCCCGAAAGCGCCCAGGCCGAGCAGGAGACCGCGCGCATCTCTGCGGGCCTGCAGGCCGCCGTGCCGGGCCTGAAGGTGAAGCCCGCCGCCGTCGTCGGCGCCAAGGTCTCGGGCGAGCTGTTCCAGGCCGGCTTCCTGGCGCTGGCCGTCGCGATCGGCCTGATGCTGGTCTACATCTGGTTCCGCTTCGGCCTGCAGCAGGGCTTCGGCGCTGTGATCGGCGTCTTTCACGACGTGGTGCTGACGCTGGGCGTCCTGTCCGTGCTCAGGATCGAGTTCTCGACGGAGTCGATCGTGGGTCTGCTGACCGTCATCGGCTACTCGATGAACGAGAAGGTGATCACCTTCGACCGACTGCGCGAGAACCTGCGCAAGTATCGCCGCACGCCGCTCAGGGACGTGATCAATCTCTCGGAGAACGAGCGTCTTTCGCGCACGGTGATCACCGGCACCACGGCTCTGCTCGCCCTGTCAGGCGCGCTGTTCATGGGCGGCCCAGCGCTGTTCCCGCTGGTCTTCACCATGGCCTTCGGGATCCTCGTCGGGACCTACTCGTCAATCTACATCGCCCTGCCCATCATCCTGCTCTGGGGGGTGAAGCGGGGCGAAGAGGACGCGGAGCCGATCAAGCCCCAGGGCGCGAACCCCGCCGCCGCCTCGCGGGCGAAGCGGGGCTGACCGCGAGGGCTGGCGCTCTGCCCCCACGCGTTCCCGACCGATAGGAGCTGCTGATGGCTGACCCGCCTGCGACTGCTCCGGACCTTGCGCCGCCGCCCACCGGCTTCGGGCGTGGCTATCTCTACGACCTCTGGTACGTCGCGGCCCTGTCCGACGAGCTCAAGCCCGGCAAGCTGAAGCGCTACGAGCTGCTCGGCGAGCCGGTGCTGCTGGGGCGGGACCTGCAGGGCCGCGCCTATGCCCTCAGGGACATCTGCCCGCACCGGGCGGCGCCGCTGTCCGCAGGCCGGCTCGTGCCCGGCGAGGGCGGCGGGAGCGAGGTCGAGTGCCCCTATCACGGCTGGCGGTTCCGCACCGCCGACGGGGTCTGCGCGGCGATCCCCTCGCTGGTGGCTGAACAGGCGTTCGACTCCTCGCGCATCCGGGTGCGGCGCTTCTTCGTGGACGAGCGCCAGGGCCTGGTCTGGATCTGGATGGCCGAGAACCCGCGCGGGGCGGCCGAGCCGAACAGCGTCCCTCCGACCTTCGAGGGCGTCGTGGGCGGCCGGCCGAAGCTGGTCGAGCGCATGGTCTTTGAAAGCCATATCGACCACGCCGTCGTGGGCCTGATGGATCCGGCGCACGGGCCCTATGTGCACCAGCAGTGGTGGTGGCGCTCCTCCACCAGCCAGCACGACAAGGCCAAGCGCTTCGAGCCCCGCGAGCTCGGCTTCGCCATGGCCCGCCATGCGCCTTCGAAGAATAGCCGCGCCTATCGCATCCTGGGCGGGGCGCCTGAGACCGAGATCACCTTCCGCCTGCCGGGTCTGCGCTGGGAGCACGTGCGCGTGGGCGCACGCCAGGTGCTGGCCCTGACGTGCCTGACCCCGCTCGACGAGAGCCGCACCCGCATCACCCAGGTCATGTGGTCCGATCACCCGGCCTTCACGCTGCTGAAGCCGGTCGTACGCGCAGGGGTGCGCCGCTTCCTGGCTCAGGACGGCGGCGTGGTGAACCTTCAGAAGGAGGGGCTGAAGTACGATCCCGCCCTGATCTGGCTGGACGACGCCGACCGTCAGGCCAAGTGGTACCAGGCCTTGAAGCGCGAGTGGGCCGCCCACCGGCGCGAAGGGCGACCGTTCCGCAATCCCGTCCAGGCCACGACGCTGAAATGGCGCAGTTGATGCAGCCCGGACGCCACACCGTCTTGTCTTCGTGCGTCACACGTTTGACTGCCGCGTCATTGCCCGACACTTGATGAATGGCCCTGTATTCGCCGCCACGTTTCGGGTAATGGCGACCGAAAATGCAGATCAGCCATTATGTTTTCCCTGTGTTTCGCTCGAAGCGCGCGCGAATGACAGGATGTCGCAGCCGTGTCCAGCGGCTGTGGTCTGGCCGTTAACCTCTCGTTCGCCGCTGTAGTCGCCTGAGCGTCTCACGCCGAACTAGGTCTTGTACCCGTAAGTGGGGCAGAGGGGATTCACGTTTGGGCCGGATCGTGATTCAAGCTCCAAAACGGGAGCTTCGCGATGAGTCGCTTCGATCTGACCGAGTTCGAGTGGCGGGTGATCCAGCCGCTTTTGCCCGACAAGCCGCGCGGCAATCCGCGGGTGGACGACCGTCGGGTGCTGAACGGCATCTTCTTCTGTCTTCGGGCGGGCCTGCCGTGGCGGGACCTGCCTGAGCGCTACGGCCCCTACACGACGGTCTACAACCGCTTCAACCGCTGGCGCAAAGCCGGAGTATGGGACCGGCTGATGGACGCGATTACAGCGGCTTACGATGGCCAGGTACAGATGATCGACACCTCCATCGTTCGGGTTCACCAGCACGCCGCCGGCGCAAAAAAGGGGGTGGAGTTCGTCATATGGGGCGCTCCCGAGGCGGGCTGACGACCAAGATCCATGCCGTCGTGGACGCCCGCGGCCTGCCCATCCGCCTCGCGCTCTCGCCCGGCCAGGCTCACGACGCCAGCCTGATCGAGGAACTGCTGGAAGGCCTGCCCCGTGGCGCCATGCTGCTCGGCGACCGAGCCTATGACGCCGACAAGATCAGGGCTCGGCAGAGCGAGCGGGGCGGCTGGGCTAATCTCCCGCCCAAGCGCAACCGCATCGAACCGATCGTCTTCAGCCCGCCCTCTACCGCCGCCGCAACCTGGTCGAGCGCTTCTTCTGCAGGCTCAAGCAGTTCCGACGCGTCGCCACCCGCTTCGACAAGCTCGCTCGCAACTTCCTCGCCGCAGCCGCACTCGCCTCAGCCCGCATCTGGCTCCGCGCCGTTGAGTCCACGCCCTAGCTGTCGAGGCTATGAAGGTTGTTCACCCGGGATCGGGCTGAGAGAGTGGGGGTGCGAAGCTCCAACCTCTAGCCGTGAGACCCCGGATGAACATGCATAAGAATGCCCGGCTGACGCCGTCTGGTCGAGCCTTGTTGGCCGGTCGTGTTCAGTCTGGCTGGACGGTGAAGGCGGCGGCTTTGGCTGGCGGTGTATCGTTGCGGACGGCCTATAGGTGGCTGGGCCGGTGTCGTCGGGAGCCGAGCGAAGACTTCAAGGATCGCAGCTCGGCGCCCCGACGATGTCCGCGCCGGATTTCGCCGCAGCGCTTGGCCGAGATCGAGCGGCTGCGACGCCAGCGCATGAGCGGCGTGGCGATCGCCCGCCAGCTGGACATGCCGCGCTCGACGGTGGGCGCGATCCTGCGGCGGCTCGGCCTGGGCAAGCTCTCGGCGCTGCAGCCGCGCGAGCCGGTGATCCGCTACGAGCGGGAGCGGCCCGGCGAGCTGCTGCACCTGGACATCAAGAGCCTCGGCAAGATCGACGGCGTCGGCCACCGCATCACCGGGGATCGCGCCGGTCAGAGCCGCAAGCGCGGCATCGGCTGGGACCACCTGCACGTCGCCATCGATGACGCCTCGCGGCTGGCCTACACGGAAGTCCTGCCCGGCCTGACCGGCGAAGACGCCGCCGGCTTCCTGGACCGCGCGCTCGCCTGGTACGCCCGCCTGGGCGTAAAGGTGGAGCGGGTGATGACCGACAACGGCTCGGCCTACGTCTCAAGGCGCTTCGCCCAGACCCTGACGGCCGCCGGCGTGCGGCACGTCCGAACCCGGCCCTTCCGGCCGCGCACCAACGGCAAGGCCGAGCGCTTCATCCAGACCAGCTTGCGCGAATGGGCCTACGCACGGCCCTATGTCTCATCAGACCAACGCGCCGCCGCCATCGGACCCTGGACCGACGCCTATAACCTCGTCCGCCCCCACGCCGGCATCGGAGACCTCAGCCCCTGGCGAAGACTGAACAACCTCCTTGGCAACGACAGCTAGCCGGTGAACGGGATGCGGGCCGCCGGCGCCCACGGGCCGCCGAGGTAGCGCCAGACGAGAAGGCCCTCGCAGGTCGCCTCGAAAGGCTCGAAGGCGTGCTGCAAGGCCTCCAGCAGGGTGCGCGCCTGGACCGGCTCGACCTTGTTCTGCACCGTCACATGGGGGCGGAAGCCCGTTCGGTCCTGGGGCGTGAGCCAAGGCGCGAAGGCCGCCGCCAACTCGGCCCGGACCAGGGCGAGCTCTCCGGCGTCGAGGCGATAGGCGACGCCGCGCCCCAGCGACCAGGGACCGCGCACTGCGAGCGGAAAGGGCGCCCGCCTGGCGCTGGCGGCTCGGATCACGCTCAGCACCTCCGCCTCGCGGTCCCCGGGCAGGTGGTGGAACAGGGTCACATGCGCCGGCACGAGGTTCCGCGCCGGCGGGAAGTGCGCCCGCCGCAGGTCGTTGAACCAGGCGAACGAGGCCTCGTCCAGCCAGGCGGTCACGATCAGGGGCGCTGGATTGCGGGGAACGTCAGGGTCGGGCATGCAGGGGCCCACATGGGGCGGCTTGACCGCCGTTGCTCCCCGTGGCCCGCTCAGGGACGAACGGCTGACCGCCCCAGCCGAGTTCCCGGAGGTCTCCGATGCAGGTCCTGCGCACGCCCGACGACCGTTTCGCGGACCTGCCCGGCTACCCGTTCGCGCCGCACTATGCGACCGTGCGGGCCGACGCCGGCCCGGACCTGCGCCTGCACTATCTGGACGAGGGGCCCCGTGACGCCGCGCCCGTGCTGATGATGCACGGCGAGCCCAGCTGGTCCTATCTCTACCGCAAGATGATCCCGCCCGTGGCCGCCGCCGGCCATCGCGTGCTGGCCCCCGACCTGATCGGCTTTGGCAAGTCCGACAAGCCGGCCGCCCGCTCCGACTACACCTATGAGCGGCACGTCGCCTGGATGAGCGACTGGCTGACCGGGCTGGACCTCTCCGAGATCACCCTGTTCTGCCAGGACTGGGGCGGGCTGATCGGCCTGCGCCTGGTCGCCGCCTTCCCCGATCGCTTCGCCCGGGTGATCGCGGCCAACACGGGCCTGCCGGTCGGGACGGGCTGGTCGGAGGCCTTCGAGGCCTGGCGCAAGTTCAGCCAGACCGTGCCGGAGTTCCCGACGGGCTTCATCCTGCAGGGCGCGACGGTGCGCGAGCTCAGCCCTGCGGAGGTCGCCGCCTATGACGCGCCCTTCCCGGACGAGAGCTACAAGGCCGGCGCGCGGGAGTTCCCGGCGCTGGTTCCCGTCACGCCCGATCACGCCTCGGTGGCGCAGAACAAGGCCGCTTGGGCGGTGCTGGAGCGCTTCGAAAAGCCCTTCCTGACCGCCTTCAGCGACAAGGACGCGGTGACCGCCGGCGGCGAGCGCGTCTTCCAGGAGCGGATTGCGGGGGCGAAGGGCCAGCCGCATGTGACGATCAAGGACGGCGGCCACTTCCTGCAGGAAGACAAACCCGAAGAGCTGGCGCAGCTTATCGTCGACTTCATCGCCCGTACGCGCTGAAGCCGCGAGGCTCTTCGCCGCTGGGCGGACCGCTCAGCCGTCCGTGAAGCCGATGAACACCGCCGCCTCGCTGATCGGCTTACGCTCGGACACCACGGCGTTGGCGGGGAAGTCGGGATCGGGCCAGCCGAGCGCGATCGCCTTCATGATCACCTCGTCCGCCGGGATGGAGGCGTGCTCGCGCACGACGGGCGATTGCATGATGCCCTGGCTGTTGATCACTGCGCCCAGGCCCCGCGACCAGGCGGCGTTCACGAGCGCGGTCGCCACCGCGCCACAGTCGAAGGGCGCGTCGTCCGAGCCGTGCAGGGCCCGGTCGTAGGTGATGATCACGCAGACCGGCGCGTCGAACTGGCGAAAGCCCCGCAGAACCCAGTCCTGACGTCGCGCCGCGTCGTCCCGGGCGATGCCCATGGCGCCGAAGAGCTGCTTGGCCACGCCGATCTGCCGTTCCCTGTGCACGCCCTCGAACGGCCTGCCGGTACGGAACTCGCGGCTCTCCGGCACGCCCGCCGTCATGCGCTCCACATTGCCCGCACGGATGCGGTCCAGCGGTTCGCCGGTCACGACGTGGAACCGCCAGGGCTGGGTGTTCATCGAGGACGGCGAGCGCATCGCGAGCTCGATGATCTCCTCGATCAGCGCGCGCGGCACCGGGTCGGGCAGGTAGCCGCGGATGCTGCGCCGTCCCCGGACGACCTCGTCGTACTCCATCCCTAAAGCCGGATCTCGCCGGCGGCGATCCGGGCGTAGAGGGCGGCGTCGAGCGGGACGTAGGCTCCCGCCTCGGGGTCGTGGAAGTAGAGCGGGTCGGCGACCACGCCCGGATCGAAGCCCTCGGCCGCAAGGTCCACCTTACGGAACTTGAAGGTGCCGGTGGTGTCGATGTGCGGCTGCAGACGCAGGAACAGGGGCTGGGCGTAGGACGGCAGCTCCCGCGCGACGACCTCATGCAGGCGCTGCAGGTCAAAGCCCTCGCCCGGCACGATGGCCGCCATGCCCGCCCGACCCTCCGCGCCCGGCACGCTCACGCCGTAGACGTTGGCCTCCAGCACGCCCGGCGCATCGGACAGGCGCTCGGCCACCTCGCTCGTCGCCACGTTCTCGCCCTTCCAGCGGAAGGTGTCGCCGACCCGGTCCACGAAGTAGAAGTAGCCCTCGGTATCCTGGCGCAGCAGGTCGCCGGTGCGGAACCAGGCGTCGCCCACGGCGAAAACGTCGCGAAGGATCTTCTTCTCCGTCTCAGCCTTGTCCGCGTATCCGGTGAAGTTGGAGCGGGCGTCCGCGCCTATTTCCCCCAGCGCCTCGCCGGGCTCGCCCGGGCGGCACTCGATGCAGAAGCCCTGGACCGTGCGTTCGGGCTGCTCGGTCTCGCTGTCGAAGCGGACCAGGCGGAAGTTGAACCGCTTGCGCAGGTACTTCGGCACCCGCCCGATGGCGCCCAGCTTGCCGTCGAAGTTGAACATCGAGACGTTGCCTTCGGTGGAGCCGTAGAACTCCAGCACCTCGGGCACGCGGAACCGCTGGATCAGCTTGGCCCAGACGTCGGGTCGCAACCCGTTGCCGAAGGCGAGGCGCAGCTTGTGCTGGCGCTCGATCTCGCGCTCGGGCTGGTTCACCAGATAGCGGCAAAGCTCGCCGATGTAGACGAACATGGTCGCGCCTTCGGCCACCACGTCGTCCCAGAACTGGGTGGCGGAGAACTTCTTTTTCAGGAGCAGCGTGCCGCCGTTCAGCAGCGCCGCGCCGACCGCACAGAGCCCGCCCGTTGCATGATAGAGCGGCAGGGCGCAGTAGATGCGGTCCTTCTCCGTCGCCGCCGTCGCGCCCGCAAAGCCGCGCATCATCATCTGCGCCCGCATGTGGGTCATCTTGGCGGCCTTGGGCAGGCCAGTGGTGCCGCTGGTGAAAATGTAGAGCGCTACGTCCTTGGCGGTCAGGCCATAGCGGGCGGTGGCGCCCGTCGGCCTCAGTGAGGACACGCCCTTCAGCGCGCGGTCGAGGTCGCGATCCGCCCGGGCCGCGCCGCCGCCTACGACCCATTCCATCATGGAGCGGTTCAGTTGCTCGCGCACGTCCTCGAAGGCGGGCGCAGTCTCGGCGTCGACGATCACATGCGACGCGCGGCTCACCTGCAGGCAGTGGATCAGGCCCTGGCCCGTGATCTGAGTGTTGATTAGGGCGGTGGAGACGCCGACCTTGGACAGGCCGTACCAGGCGGCGAGGTACTCGATCCGGTTCGGCATGAACAGGGCGACGGTGTCGCCGCGCTTGATGCCCCTCCCGGTGGCCCAGTGGGCGTAGCGATTGGCCAGGGTGTCGAACTCGCCGTAGGTGACCGTGCGCCCCTCGAAGACGATGGCGGGGCGGGTCGCGAACCTGTCGACCGCAGCCTCCAGGTCGTCGCAGACGAGATGCTCGGAATCCGGCTCTATGCCTTTGATCCGCTTCAGCGTCCGACTGAGACCGCGCAGGAAACGGACCTCCCGCTTGATGCGCGCCCAAAGGCTCATTCCAGTTCCCTTGCTCGGTGATCGACCCCGCCGCTCTCGCTTTTGGCGCGAGGCGCGGGCGGGGGCAAGGCGGGCGGGCGCTCTCCCGCCGCCGTCATTGTCGCAGAGCGATGCGGGCCCGGCGCGCCCACGGCCCCCCCCCGCAAGACTAAGATCAAGCTGTCCAGCAGCTTGCTGGAAGGGCGGTCCCGGTTCGGGGCCGCCCTTCTCTGCGTCTGCGCGCCCGTGTCACGGCGACGGACGGGCGAGGATCGGGCTCTCTTCGCAGGCGAATCCGGAGCCGCCCGCCGATGAAGAAGCTGCAGAACCTGTCGTGGAGCGAGTGGGCCTCAGCCCTCATCGTGGTGGTGACCGGATGGGTCGTCGGGCGTCAGGCGGCGCTCGGTATGGAGCCGCAGCAGCAGGTCTGGGCGCTGTTCGCGGTCCTGCTCGCGATCATGCTGGCGGTTCTGGTGCGCTGGCGGCCGCAGACCGCAGAAGCCCGCGCCGCCCGGCGGGACTGAGGCTCAGGCCGGCCGCGGCAGTCTGAAACTGACCTCCTTGTGCAGGAAGTCGATCTGGACTGCGGGAAACAGCCTCAGCATGTCCACGCCCAGGAGCAAGGCGGGCTGGTTGTCCAGGCTCCAGACCTGGAAATTGTGAAGATCGGCGAAGACGACGGGCACATTGGTCAGCTTCAGCGCGCCCACGTGCACGCTCGGCAGCCGCGACCAGCGCCCGGGCACGCTCTGACCGGTGATGCTGACGACATCCACCTCCCATGACTGAAGCGCGATGGGGGATTTCAGCATGCGGCGCAGCAGCGCCGGATTGCCTATGGAGTGGGACGCGCCGGTGTCCAGGATCACGGTCACCGGCTCGCGGTCGAACGCGTCGGCGTCGCGCAGGCGATCGACCCAGCCCTCGATCAGCAGCAGGTTTCCGAGCCGGGAACGCGCCTTGAAGACGATATCCCGGAAGTCGTTCCAGCGCCGGGCCGGAGCCAGGCGCATGCTCAGCTTGCGATAGTCGATCGTCAGCTCCTGGCCCGCGAGCGAGTCGATGCCCAGCAGCCCGTCCGCGCCGATGTTCGCCCCGGGGAAGCTTGGGAGATTGCCGGCCAGCAGGGTGCGGGCGCCGACCTCCAACCGCTCGACCCGGAACCCCGGCGCGCTGACCTCGCCCACCGCGCTTGAGACGAGGACCGGCGCCGCTGAGGGCAGGGCCAGGCGCTGCGCCAGCTCCGTCGAAAGCAGGCTGGTGGTGGCGCAGGTGTCGACCAGGAAGGCGAAAGGCCCCTGCCCGTCGATCCGTACGGGCACGGTCAGCCGCTCGGCGGCGTCGGCCCGGGCCTTCAGCTCCGCATAGGCGGAGCGGTCCTCGGACGGGGCCGGCGGCCCCGGGGCGGACGTGGGCGGTCCGGTCTGTGCGCGCAGGCTCACTGGGATCATCAGGCTGGCGATCCCGCCGGTGAGCGCCGCGCGGCGCGACCACGTCCCTTGCGTCATCCGCCCCTCCCGCCGGTTTTCGGGAGAGGCTACACCCTAGAGCCGGCGATGGAACCGTCGCTTACGCTGCGCCCAGCGCCTCGGGAGAGGTGTTATAAAGATCGGCGGAGCCTTGGGTGACAGCCGCGGTCAGGCCGGGCGCCTGGGCCAGCACCTGCTCTGAAAAGAGCCGCGCCAGGCCGATGCGCGTGCGCCAGTGCGGATCGGGCGCGGCGGTTGCGGACAGCCGCTCGGCCGCCGCCAGGGCGCCCTTGGCCAGCATCCAGCCGCCGATCACGTCGCCCATCAGCTTCAGGTAGGGCGTGGCCCCCGCGAGCGCGTCCGGCTGGGCGTGGCCGCGGCGCTCGACCAGCCAGCCCGTCGCGGCGTGAACCGCGCCGATGCCGGCCTCCAGCCGGGCGCCGATGGCGTGCAGCCAGGCGTTGTCGTGGCTCTTGAGCGCCGAGGCGGTGGGTTGGATCTCCGCGATCAGCCGGCGCACCGCCTCGCCGTCTCCAATCGCGAGTTTGCGGCCCATGAGGTCGATGGCCTGGATGCCGTTCGTGCCTTCGTAGATCGGCGCGATGCGGGCGTCGCGATAGTGCTGGGCCGCGCCGGTCTCCTCCACATAGCCCATGCCCCCGTGCACCTGGAGGCCCTGGGAGGCGACCTCGACGCCCACGTCCGTGGACCAGGCCTTGGCGATGGGCGTGAAGAGCTCCTCGCGCAAGCGGGCCTCGGCGCGCTCGGCCTCGGTCTCGCCCACGCGGGCGAGATCGGCGGCGACGGCGGTGGACAGGCACAGGCCCCGCGCCGCCTCGATCTTGGCGCGCATGAGCATGAGCGTGCGCCGCACGTCAGGGTGGTCGAAGATGCGGCCGGGCGCCTCCAGCGACCAGGGCGAGCGACCCTGCCGCCGCTCAAGGGCGTACTCCAGCGCCTGCTGATAGGCGCGCTCGGCGATGCCGACGCCTTCCATGCCGACATTCAGCCGGGCGGCGTTCATCATGGTGAACATGTGGGCGAGGCCCTGGTTCGGCTGGCCGACTAGCTCCGCCGTCGCGCCCTCGAACAGCATGACGCAGGTCGGCGAGCCGTGGATGCCGAGCTTGTGCTCGATGCTGGCCGGGCGCAGGGCGTTGGCGGCGCCGAGCGCGCCGTCCTCTCCCACCCGCCTCTTGGGGGCCAGGAACAACGAGATGCCGCGCACGCCCTCGGGCGCGTCCGGAAGGCGCGCCAGCACCAGATGCACGATGTTGTCGGCGACGTCATGGTCGCCCCAGGTGATGTAGATCTTCTCGCCCGTGAGGCGATAGCCGCCCTGGCCGTCGGGCTCGGCGCGGGTCCAGAGCAGCGAGAGGTCCGATCCCGCCTGCGGTTCGGTCAGGTTCATCGTGCCGGTCCAGTCGCCCGACACCAGCTTGGCGAGATAGAGCGCCTTCTGTCGCTCGGTGCCGTGTGCGCTCAGCGCCTCGATGGCGGCCTCGCTCAGCATGGGGCAGAGGCCGAAGGCCATGTTGGCGGCGTGCACCATCTCGAAGACCGAGAGCGCCACCGCCTTTGGGAGGCCCTGGCCGCCGTACGCCGGGTCCGCCGCCAGCCCGCTCCAGCCTTGCTGCACATACTGCCGATAGGCCTCGCCGAAGCCGGGGGCGGCGATGACTTGGCCGTTCTCGAAGCGTGCGCCGATCCGGTCCCCGTCGCGGTTAAGCGGGGCCAGCACCTCGGTCGCAAACTGGCCTGCGCCCTCCAACACCGCACGGACGGTCTCGGCGTCGGCGTCCGGATAGGCGCGGGCGAGGCGGTCGAAGCCGGCCACCTCGTGCAGGCAGAAGGCGATGTCGGACACGGGGGCGCGAAACGGCATCTTGGGGCGGTTCCTGTTTCGCCCGTATCTGTCCCGGGCCGCGCGGCGGTTCAATCCCACAGCATTGTAAGGCGGAGGGGCGGGCGGCGTCGTCTAGGCTTGGCATTCCCGCGCTGCTGGAGCTGCTCGTCCGTTGATCGTCGCCCGTCTCGCCTCAAGCGCCCTGGCGCTCGCCCTCGTGGCGGGCGGCGCGGGCGCGCGCGCGGCGGAGGAGGGCCAGTCGCCCCGGGCGGGGCTGCCGCACCTGGCGGCGGGAGCGCCTGCGGCCGCGCCGGTCTGGACGCTGGACAAGCCCGGCTCGCGCGTCACCTTCCGGGTCACGGCCGGGGGCCAGGCCTTCGACGGCGTGGTGAAGCGCTTCGACGCCCAGCTCGCCTTCTCACCGACCAATCTGAAGGCGTCGCACGCGGTAATCAGCCTGGATATGGCCTCGACCATGACCGGCAACCCCCAGCGCGACCAAGCCCTGCCCGGGGCTGCCTGGCTGTTCGTGAGGCGCTTCCCGCGCGCGGTGTTCGTCAGCCGGTCGTTCCAGGCGGTCGGGCCGGATCGCTACCTGCTGCAGGGCGACCTGACCCTGCGCGGCGTGACGCGCCCGCTCTTAGCGCCCCTGACGGTGGTCCAGACCGGCGAGCGCATCCGCTTCGAGGGCCAGATCGCGCTTGACCGCACGCTCTTTGGCGTCGGGGCAGGGCCCGAGGCGGCCGACGTCGCGCCGCTGGTGAGCGTCGCCATCCGCCTCAGCGCCAGAAAGGCGCGATGAGCGCCGAGGCCGCCGCCGCCGCCCTCAGGGCCGGCGGGCTCGTGATCCTGCCCACGGAGACGGTCTACGGCCTAGCGGCGGACGCGGCGAACGCCTCGGCGGTGGCGCGCCTCTACGAGGCCAAGGGACGGCCGCGCTTCAACCCGCTCATCGCCCATGTGGCGGACCTGGACGCCGCCCGCGCGGTGGCCGAGCTCGGGTCTCTCGGCGAGCGCCTCGCCGCCCGCTTCTGGCCCGGGCCGCTGACGCTGGTCGCGCCGCATCGCGCCGGCGTGAGCGCGCTGGCCCGCGCGGGGCTTGAGACCGTGGCGGTCCGGGCGCCGGCCCATCGCATCGCGCAGGCGGTGCTGCGCGCCTTCGGCGGCCCGCTGGTCGCGCCGTCCGCCAACCGTTCGGGACGGCCGAGCCCGACGACCTACGCCGACGCCGTCGAGGAGACCGGAGCGTCGGCGGCGCTTGCGCTCGACGGCGGACCCTGTGCGATCGGGCTGGAGTCCACCGTCGTCTCGGTGCTGGACGGCGTCGCGCGCCTGCTCCGACCCGGCGGGCTGTCCCGCGCCGAGATCGAGGCGGTCACCGGCCCCCTGGCGGACGCCGCGACGGACGCCAAGCGCTCGCCCGGCCGCCTGGCCCTGCACTATGCGCCCGATGCGCCGGTCCGGCTGAACGCGCGCGCGCCTCGGCCCGGCGAGGCGTTCCTCGCCTACGGCCCCGCTCCAGCGGGCGAACGCGTCTTCCAGCTCAGCGAGGGCAGGGACCTGCGCGAAGCCGCGGCCCGTCTCTTCGCCCTGCTCCGCGCCGCCGACCGCACGCGGCCCACCGCCATCGCCGTCTCGCCCATCCCCATGGAGGGCTTGGGGGAAGCGATCAACGATCGCCTGCGCCGCGCCGCCGGCTTCGTGGGCTGAGCCCAGCGCTCAGATCGGCATGCGCATGATCTCCTGATAGGCGGAGATCACCTGATCGCGGACCGCCATGACGGTCTCCAGGCTCGCCTGAGCTGAGGAGATCGCCGTCACGACGTCGACGAGGTCCGCCTTGCCCTGCATGTGCGCCGCCATCTGGCCTTCGGCGTGGCGGGAGGTCGCGACGACGTCGTTGACCGCAGTCTTGAGGATGTCGGCGAAGGCCGGTTCGGCGGAGGCCTTGGCGGCCGTGGGCGGCTCCCCGGACATGGGCGAAACCGCGCTCTGGACGGCGGCATAGGCGCGGGCGGCGGCCAGCGGGCTGGTCATGGCTCAGCGGTCCGTCACTTCTTGATCAGGTCCAGGGTGCGGCTCTGCATGGCGCGCGCGGTCTCGATGACGCTGAGGTTCGCCTCGTAGGCGCGCTGGGCCGACTTCATGTCGAGCGCCTCGATCAGCGGATCGACGTTGGGCAGCCGGACATAGCCCTTGGCGTCCGCCGCCGGGTGGCCGGGGTTGTACTCGGTGTGGAAGGGCGTGCGGTCCGGCTTCACGCCAGTCATGCGCACGCCGGTCGCCCCCGCGGTCATGCGCTCGGGTTCGAAGACGGGCACCTGCCGGCGGTAGGGGGCGCCGTTCGCGGTCGTGGCGGTGGAGTCCGCATTGGCGATGTTCTCAGCAATGACGCGCATGCGCTGCTGCTGCGCGCGCAGCGCCGAGGCGGCGACCGCCATGGCGGCGTCGGTGGGGCGTAGGGGATCGGCCATCTCGGATCAGGGCCTCACTTGCCGGGGGCGCGGGCGGCGGTGCGGAGCATGTTCAGCGAGGTCTGGTAGAAGCCGACCACCGCCTCGTAGTCGACCCGGGTCTCGCTCATCTTGATCATCTGCTCCTCCACCACGACCTGGTTGCCGTCCAGCCGGCTCTCGGAATCGGGCATGACCTGGGGCGCGAAGGGCTGCAGGCTCATCGGCTTGCCGGGCAGGTGAGCGGCGTTGGTCCCTACAGGCTGCACGGCGCCGAGGGCGCCCTGGGCCTTCATGACCTGGCCGAAGCTGAATCCCTTCAGGTCGCGGGGCGCATAGGAGGGCGTATCGGCGTTGGCGACGTTCTCGGCGATCAGCCGCTGGCGCTCGCTGTCGTAGCGCATCTTGCCCCGGATCATCTGGAAGAGGGGAATCTGGTCCAGGGACATGGCGGCCAATGCTCCACGCGGCGAGTCGGCAAAGTCTGCCCAGCGCATGGTTAATGCGGCGTTGCAGCGCTCCGCAGCGGCGGGGAATCGGACGATGCTGCGCCCATGTTCCTGGACATCCTCCGCGCCCTGTTTGGCCTGGGCCTGACGCTCGGCCTGGTGTTGCTGGTGGCCTGGGCGGCGCGCCGCTGGGGGCCGGCGGGCCTGCTTTCCACCAAGCCGCCCTCGGAGCGCCGCCTGGCCATCGTGGAGAGCCTCGTGCTCGACGCCAACCGGCGGCTGGTGCTGGTGCGGCTGGACGGGCGTGAGCGCCTCTTGCTGCTGGGCGAGGGGCGGCTGCTCGGCGAGGGCGCGGAGGCCGGCCGATGAGGTCGCTCTTGAAGCGCCTCGCCCTCTCCGGCCTGCGCGTCAGCGACCTCCGCCATGCGGCCCTGCTGTCCGCCCTGGCCACGGCCGGCACGGTGCTCGGTCCCGCCTTCGCCCTGGCTCAGGCGGTGAACGTCGATCTCGGCTCCGGCGCCGGCCTGACCGACCGCGTGGTGCAGCTCGTCGGCCTGCTGACGGTGCTCAGCCTCGCGCCGTCCATCGTCATGATGACCACGAGCTTCATCCGCATCGTGGTGGTGCTGTCGCTGCTGCGCACGGCCTTGGGCCTGCAGCAGAGCCCGCCCAACGCGGTGATCGTCAGCCTGTCGCTGTTCCTGACCGCCATCGTCATGGGACCGACCTTCACCGCGAGCTACAACGCCGGCATCCAGCCCTTGCTGGCCCACAAGATGGAGCTGCCCCAGGCGTTCGGGGCCGCCGCCCAGCCGGTGAAGGGGTTCATGCTGAGCCAGGTGGACCCGGAGGACCTGGCGCTCTTTATCCGTATGTCCAAGATCCCCAAGCCCGCGAACGCTGCCGCCACGCCGCTGCAGGTGGTCACGCCCGCCTTCATGATCTCGGAGCTGAAGCGCGCCTTCGAGATCGGCTTCCTGCTCTTCGTGCCGTTCCTGGTCATCGATCTGGTGGTCGCCAGCGTCCTGATGAGCATGGGCATGATGATGCTGCCTCCGGTGGTGGTGTCCTTGCCGTTCAAGCTGATCTTCTTCGTGCTCGTGGACGGCTGGCGGCTCGTGGCCGGCAGCCTGGTCCAGAGCTTCCGTCACGGAGCGGGGTAAGCGCCCTTAGGCCGTCTTGGGCCGCACCAGGGTCCGAAGGCAGACCACGGAAAGCGCGAAGCTGAGGGCGATCACCAGCGACATGCGCTGGGGCGCCGCGAAGGGCAGGGCTGCGGCCAGGGCGGCGAAGGCGGCCCCGATGCCGAAGCCCGCCGCGCCGACCAGGGCTGAGGTCGACCCGGCGCGCGCAGGATCGACGCCCATCGCCCCCGCCAGGGCGTTGGGCTGGCTGAAGCCCAGGCTGCCCATCACGAGGAAGAGCGGGATCAGCACGCTCCAGGGCTGGCCTACGCCGCTCCACGCCCCGGCCAGCAGCAGCAGCGAAACCGCGAAGGTGGCGAGGTTGCCGCGCCTTAAGATCCAGTCGGCGGAGCGGTCGCGCAGCAGGCGACGGTTGGCCTGGGTCGTGCCGATGTAGGCGGCCGCGTTGGCGCCGAACACCAGGCCGAAGCTCTGCGGCGGAAAGCCGAACGCGCCGATCACCACGTCCGGCGAGGCGGAGATGTAGGTGAACATGGCCGCCCCGGCGAAAGCCCCCGCGCCGACGTAGCCTAAAAGCGCAGGCTGGCGCAGGAGCTCGAAGTAGCTGCGGAACGGGTGCTCGCCCTTGGACTGGGCGCGGGCCTCCGCCGAGCGGCTCTCGGGCAAGAGCACCAGGGCGGCCAGGCCGATCGCGGCGCCGAAGACGGTCAGGACCCAGAACAGCCAGCGCCAGCTGCCCACCAGCATCAGCCAGCCGCCCAGCAGGGGCGCCAGGATCGGCGCCAAGCCCATCACCAGCATCAGCAGCGAATAGACGTGCGCCGTCTCCTTGTGGTCGAAGCTGTCGCGCACGACCGCGCGGGCGATCACCATTCCGGCGCAGCCGCCCAGGGCCTGGAGCACGCGACAGCCGATCAGGGCGCTCAGGTTGGGGGCGAGCGCACAGCCGATGCTCGCGAGGATGTAGAGCAGCACGCCGGCCAGAAGCGGCCAGCGCCGCCCAATGCGGTCCGACAGCGGGCCATAGACCAGCTGGCCCACGGCGATGCCGACGAAGAAGGCCCCGACGGTGATCTCCGCGTCGGCCGCGCTGGCGTGGAGGTCGCGCGCGAGGAAAGGAAGGCTCGGCAGGTATAGGTCGATGGACATCGGCCCGACCATAGTGATCGCGCCCAGCAGCAGGATCAGGCCGCGCCGGCTCGCGGCGGGGGCGGGAGGGGCGGCGGCGAGGGCGGACATGGGCGCGCTTGTGGGGCAGGTCGCGCCGGCGGGCAAGAACGCCCTCAGCGCCGGGGCGAATCGACCAGCACGGCGGGGCGCAACCCGCGCAGGCTGCTGCCAAGCCAGAGGCGGCCCTGGGCGAGGTCGGCGGGCCGAAGCGAGACCGCGTTGGCCCGCCCCTGCGCGATCAGTTCCGCCCTGAGCACGCCGGCGAGGGCGCCGTCCTCGAGGCGGGGGGTGAGTAGGCGGCCATCGGCTTCCAGGAACACGCTCGCCCGGGCGGCGTCGGCGATCTCGCCGCGCCGGTTCAACAGCAGCGCCTCGTCCAGCCCGCGCGCGGCGGCGGCGGCGAAGGCGCGCTCGTAAGCGTCGCGCAGGGTCGTCTTGTGCCGCAGGAACGGGTCGCCGGGATCGATCGTCTCCTCGCTAAACCCCACGCGGAGGGTGCGGTCGGGCTCGGGCGCGAGCGGAGGCGAGTCGATCTCAAGGCGGCCGTTGCGCGCGAGTTCGAGGCGCAGGCGACGGGGGGCGGACCCGCCCGCCTGCAAGGTCGCGGCAAGCGCGCTCAGCCTCGCATCGGCGTCAGCGCGGTCAAAGACGAAGCCCAGGGCGGCGGCGGAGCCCGCCAGCCGGTCCAGGTGCGCGTGCAGGCGTACGAACCCCTCGCCCGGCCGCCAGGCCAGGGTCTCAATCAGGCCGAAGTCGCGCGCCAGCTCCGTCAGCACTCGGGCCTTCAGCAGCGCTTCCTCATACTCGAGGGCCGGGTCTGAGTCGGCCACGACGCCGCCGCCGACGCCATAGCGGCCCCGACCTCGGCCATCGATCACGGCGGTTCGGATCGCGACGCTGAAGGCCAGGCGACCGCCGGGCGACACCGCCCCGATCGCGCCGGTGTAGACGCTGCGGGGCTCCGGCTCGAGGGCGGCCAGGGCCCGAGCGGCGGCGATCTTCGGCGCGCCCACCACCGAGCCGCAGGGGAACAGGGCCTGCAGGACCCCGGCCGCGCCGACGTCGGGTGCAAGCTCGCCCCGGACGGTCGAGGTCAGGGCGTGGAAGCTCGGAAAGCTCTCTACGGTGAAGAGCTCGGGTGTCCGGACCGTGCCCGGCCGGCACACCCGAGACAGGTCGTTGCGGAGCAGGTCAACGATCATGAGGTTCTCGGCGCGCTGCTTGGGGTCGGCGCGCAGCCGTCGCGCCGCCTCGCCGTCCGCCGCCGCCGTCGCGCCTCGGGCGGCCGTGCCCTTCATGGGGCGGGTGACGGCGACGCCGTCCCTGACTTCCACGAAGAGCTCGGGCGAGACGGACACGATCCAGTGCGCCCCTGTCGCGATCAGGGCGGCGTGGGCCACCGGCTGGCGCGCACGCAGGGCGGCGTAAAGTGCGACCGGGTCGCCGGCATAGTCGAACCGGATCGGGAAGGTGAGGTTCGCCTGGTAGAGCTCGCCCGCGGCGATCAGCTCCAGCACGCGCGCCACCTTGGCCACGTGGGTCGCGCGGTCGTGCAGCGGGGTGCAGGCGCGCACGGGGGCGGATGGCGCGAGGGCGGCGAAGACCGCATCGGCCTCCGCGGCCGTGACCGCCTCCGCCGCCTCGAAGACGCCGAACCAGAGCAGGGGCGGGTCCTCCGCCGTGAGCGGCGCGCTGGGCACGCGGGGCTCGAACGCGCTGAACGCCTCGTAGGCCAAGAACCCCGCCCCATGCCGCCCCGCGGCGGCCGCCGCCTCGATCCGCGCCAGGGCCGGCGCGATCTCGCCCGGCGTGCGGCAGGCGATCGCCTCCAACGGCGCGCGGAAGAGGCGGGCGCCGCCGTCCGCACTCAGCCGGTCCTCCAGCAGCACGAAGGGCGGGTTAAGGGCGAGCGAAGGCCGGGCGGCGACCCGCACGGAGGTCGCCCCCGGCCCGCCCCTGGTCGACATCTCAGTCCATCAGCTTGCGCATGAAGTAGGTCATCATCAGCGCCTGGGTGCGCGTGCTCTCCTTCAGGTTCGCCCCTGCGCCGTGGCCGCCCTCGGTCACCTCGTAGAAGTAGAAGGGCAGGCCCATGGCCTCCATCTTGGCGGCGAACTTGCGGGCGTGCTGCGGCCCTACCCGGTCGTCCTTGGTCGTCGTCCAGATGAAGGGCTCAGGATAGCGCACCCCGGCCTTCAGATTGTGGTAGGGCGAGGTCTTCAGCCAGAACGCCTTCACCGCCGGGTCCGCGTCCACGTCGCCGTACTCGCCCTGCCAGCTGGAGCCCGCGGCGATCTTGCCGATGCGGATCATGTCGAGCAGCGGCACCCCGATGGAGACCGCGTTCCACAGCTCCGGATGCTGGGTCATCTCCACGCCCATGAGCAGGCCGCCATTGGAGCCGCCCTCGATGCCGAGCCGCCGCGGCGAGGTGAAGCCGCGCCGGATAAGATCCTGAGCCACAGCCGCGAAGTCGTCGTAGATCACCTGACGCTTGGTCTTCAGGCCCGCTTCGTGCCAGGCGGGGCCGAACTCGCCGCCGCCCCGGATGTTGGCCAGCACATAGACCCCGCCGCGCTCCAGCCAGAGCTTGCCCAGGGTGGGGTTGTAGCCGGGCAGGCGCGAGACCTGGAACCCGCCATAGGCGTCGATGATGGTCGGGTTGGAGCCGTCGAGCTTGGCGTCCTTCGGATGCACGACGAAGTAGGGGATCTTGGTTCCGTCCGTCGAGGTCGCCTCGAACTGCTCCACAACGTCGCGCGAGGCGTCGAAGCGCGCAGGCGAGGTCTTCACCTCTTTCAGCGCTCCCGTCGCGCCGTCGCTCAGCCAGAGGCTGGTGGGCGTGAGGAAGCCCGTCACGCTCAGAAAGGCGCGTTCGCTCCGGAGGTCCGCCGAGCCCAGGCCGACACTGGCGTTGTCCGGCAGGGCGATGGGCGACTTGCGCCAGCCGCCGCCGGCGGTGGGCGTGAAGCGCCAGGCGCGGCCGCGCACATTGTCCAGCGTGGAGACCAGCAGCTGGTCCTTGGTCGCGGTCACCCCCTCGAGGGACTCGCGCGGGCCCGGCGACCAGACGACCGTCGGGCGAAGGGCGCCCGGCGCGGCCTGCACCGCCTTCAGATCGAAGGCGACCAGGGCGCCCGCGGGGACGCTCGCCTGGCCCGCGCCCGGAGCCCAAGCCTCGTCGAGGCGCGCCAGCAGGCGGCCGGCGACCAGCTCGTCCACCCTGGCCTTGGTCGGCAGGTCGAGCTTCTCAGGTCCGCGGGGCGTGAGAAGGTAGGTCTCCGACTCGAACGTGGTCAGGGTGCGCACGATAAGTACGGCGCGGTTGCCTTGGCCGTCCACCAAGACGCTGGGGGCGACGCCATAGCCGCCGTCGTCCGGCTTGCCGCGGAACACCTCCTGGGCCGAGGCGAGGTCGCCGCCGCGGCGCACCCGCTTGACGATGAAGGGATAGCTCGACGGGGTCATGGTGCCCGGGCCCCAGTCGCGGGCGACCAGGACGCTGTCCATCGACTCGAAGGCGACCCGCTGCTTCCCTTTGGGCAAGGTGAAGCCGCCCGGCACGAAAGCCTTGTCGACCAGGTCGAACTCGCGGACCGTCACCGCGTCCTCGCCGCCGTCGGACAGGCTGATCAGGCAGCGGCGCTCCTCCGGCTGCAGGCAGGTGAAGCCCTTGAAAACCCAATTGGCGTTCTCCGCCTTGGCGAGCGCGTCCAGGTCCAGCACCGTCTCCCAGGCGGGCTGGGCGGTCTCATAGCTGGCGAGCGACGTCCGGCGGAGCACGCCGCGGACGTGTTCGGCGTCCTGCCAGAAGTTGTAGACTTGCCCGCCTTGGAAACCCGGGCCGGGAATGCGGTCCTTGGCCTCCGCGATCTTCAGCGCCTCGGCGAACAGGCCCTCGAAGCGCGGGTCTTTCTCCAGCACGGCCAGGGTGCGGGCGTTGTGCTCGCGCACCCAGGCCATGGACCTCTCGCCGCTCACATCCTCGAGCCAGAGGTATGGGTCGGCGTCGGCGTCGGGCGGCGCAGATGTCTGCTGGGCGGCGAGCGCGGCGTCGGCGGGCGGCCGGGGGATCACGGTCTTGGGGGTTCCGTTCGGGCCGGCGAGGCTGGGGGTGGCGAGGGCGGAGGCGGCGAGCAGGACAAGGGCGAGACAGCGCATGAAGGAGGGTTCCCGACTGTAACGCCGCGGACACTAGGCAGCGTGCGCGTCCTGGTCTAGCCAGCGTGCGACTTGCGGAGCCTGGGCGTGATCGATGAAGCCGTCATCCTCTGCGGAGGACTGGGAACCCGTCTGCGCGCGGTGGTGTCGGACGTGCCCAAGCCCATGGCGCCGGTGGCCGGGCGGCCCTTCCTGGAGTATCCGCTGAGTTGGCTGGCGCGACAGGGCGTGCGCCGAGTCGTGCTCTCGGTCGGCTATCTGCGCGAGGTGGTGATCGACCATTTCGGCGACCGCTGGGGCGGGCTGGACATCGCCTATGCAATCGAGGAGCAGCCGCTCGGCACGGGCGGCGGCCTACGGCTGGGGCTCGGGCGGGTCCAGGGCGCCGCGGCCTACGCCCTGAACGGCGACAGCTTCCTGGCGGCCTCGCTTCAGCCTCTTGCGACCGCGTTCGCGGCGGGCGGTTCTCCCCTGACCCTCGCCGTCAAGCCGGAGCTCGACGTGGGCCGCTTCGGGGCCTGCGTGGTGCAGGAGGGGCGGCTGGTCGGCTTTCGCGAGGGGCGGGCAGGGGAGGCGGGCCTCATCAACGCGGGTGTCTATGTGCTGGCCCGCGACCTCTTCGAGACGCACCCCGCGCCGGAGCGCTTCTCCTTCGAGCAGGACTTCCTGGCGCCCCGAGCTGGCGAGCTTCGCCCGCCCGCGGTGGTGCTGGACGCTCCCTTCATCGACATCGGCGTGCCGGAGAGCTTCGCGCTGGCGCAGCGCTTCGTGCCGCAGGTAACTAGGACCTAGGCTCATGTCCTTGATCGACGGGGTCGGTTGTTGGCGTGAGATCCTCGCGGCGCACGCGCAGACGCAGGGGCGCGCCGCCCTGTTCCTCGACCGCGACGGCGTCATCGTGCAGGAGCCCGGCTATCTCGGCCGCGCCGAGGACGTGGTCATGATCGCAGGCGCGGCCGAGGCGATCGCCCGGGCCAACCGCGCGGGCGTGCCCGTGGTGCTGATCACCAATCAGGCCGGGGTCGCGCGCGGCTATTTCGGCTGGGACGGCTTTGCGGCCGTACAGGACGAAATCGACCGGGCGCTCGCGGCGGCGGACGCCCGCCTCGACGCCGTCCTGGCCTGCGGCTACCACGGCGTGGGTTCGGGGCCCCTGAACGTCGCCGACCATCCCTGGCGCAAGCCGAACCCCGGCATGCTTTGCGAGGCCGCCGCCGCGATGGGGCTCGACCTCGCCCGCTCCGCCGTAGTGGGCGACAAGGCGAGCGATCTAAAGGCCGGGCGCGCCGCGGGGCTGAGCCTTGGCGTGCACGTCGCGACCGGCCACGGCGGGGATCCGGGCGAGCAGGCCGCCGCGCGCGCCCTGGCGCGCCCGGGCTTTCAGGTCCGCCTCGACCCCGACCTGCCCGCCGCCGCCGACGCCCTGCTGGCCGCTCTGGCGGGGCGTTGAGCGGCCGCCGCTTGCCTTGACTTCGCCGGAAGGCCTCGTCTATGTGCCGCCTCCCACCGAGACCTGAGGTCCGGGGCCGTAGCTCAGTTGGTAGAGCGCCTCGTTCGCAATGAGGAGGTCAGGGGTTCGACTCCCCTCGGCTCCACCAGGGCCCGCCGCGGACGCCCGCGTCAGACGTTGGCGAAGCGCGAGTTCCTCAGCATCGTGTAGCCCTTGATCAGCTCGGCGATGCCGCGATCTAGCGACCAGTCCGGCGACCAGCCCGTGCGCTCGAGCTTCTCGTTGGAGACGATGTAGTCGCGCTTGTCCGGGTCCTCGCCGATCGGCGCCTCCGAGAAGACGAACTTAGGGAGCTGCGCCTGGATGCGCTGGCAGAGCTCGATCTTGGACAGGTTCGCCGAGGACAGGCCCACGTTATAGGGCTGGCCGCGCATCGTGTCGAAGTTTTCGACCGCGTGGATGAACGCCTTGGCCACGTCGCGGATGTGGATGTAGTTGCGCTTGAAGCGCCCCTCGAAGATGAGTACGGCGCGGTCGTGCACGGCGCGGTAAGTGAGATCATTGACCAGCAGGTCGATGCGCATGCGGGGCGCCATGCCGAAGACCGTGGCCAGCCGCAGGGTCACGCCATTGCCGGCCTGCAGGACCGCCTCTTCCGCCTCGACCTTGGTCACGCCATAGAGCGATATGGGTCGCAGGGGCGTCTCTTCAGTGCAGAACTTGCCCTGCTCGCCCACGCCGTATCCGGAGTTGGTGGTCGGATAGACGACGATCTGGTCTTTGGAGGTCCGCTTGACCAGCTCAATCACGGCGTCGCGGTTCAAGGTCTTGGCCCCGATCGCGTCCTCCTTGCAGAGCGGCGCGCCGACGAGGGCGGCAAGCGGCAGGAGCACGTCGTGGCGAGGCGTCAGCTCATCCAGCAGGCGCAGGTCGCGGGCGTCCCCCTTCACCGGCGTGAAACCCTTGTAGCGGCAGGCCTCCGCGAGCTCCGTGCCGCCGTGCTTGAAGGTGTCCAGCACGGTGACGTCGTGGCCGAGGGAAAGCAGCTGCGGCACAAGGATGCCGCCGATGTACCCGGCCCCGCCGGTCACCAAGAATCGCATGATCAGAACCCAGGGTTAGAGCGGTCGGCCGGGCGGCTCCGCTGTTCGGCTGGCCCTATAGCGGCGTGAAAATCCCAAGTCACCGCGCTGTTCGGCGGGGCGCGCTGCGGACCCGCTCAGGCGCGACGATATTTAGGCGAGGGCTATCGCCGAACGATCCCGGCTGTTTCATCCTGTCAGTCGAAGGGGCTATACGCGCCGCGCCGGAGGCGGGCGGCTGGCGACCTCTCGTCCGTCGCGAGGGAGAGTGGGCCTTGAAGATATTCGGCATTTCAGACGTCAGCGTCGGCTACGGCTCCCCCGAGGTGTCCGCGCTGATGGACTCGATCTGCCGCCTTTATGGCGCGACGGGAACCCTCATCGAGCCCGACGAGATCGCGCGTCCGCCCGTCAAGCTCGAGGGCGAGTTGGCCTTCCAGCTGAAGCGCATCGCGACCTCCTTCCCGGACCACACGCCGTCGTGGTACCTGCAGTACCTGTCCGAGGCTATGGCGTTGGTATACCGCGAGCGTCCGGACGTGCTGATCGTGTTCGGGGCCAGCGTCTTCTCGGGCCTGCTGCACCTGAAGCGAAAACCGCCGGTGCTGGTCTACCACGCCACCGAGTTCATCTCAGGCTTGGGCGAGCATGACCGGCGCGCCCACACCCTGATGCTCGACCAGGTGGACCTGCTGATCGCGCCGGACGTGGAGCGCTTGATCCTGAACCCCGAGATGGCGGGGACGCGTCCGAAAGCGACCGCGGCCATCTACAACGTCGCCGACGTGTCCTATCCGGCGCGGGTCCTCACGCGCCCGGCGCGGGCGCGAAACGGTAAGTTCCTCTACTCGGGTACGCTGCACCGCAAGTTCGCCTTCGGAAATTATTTCTGGGCGCCTGAGCTCAGCGGCTTCAAGTTCGAGATTACCGGGCGGATCACCGATCCCGAGCCGGCAGAGGTGCTTGGCCATCTCATGCGCGCCGAGAACGTCGTCTACCACGGCGTCATGCCCGCGGCGGCGCTGAACGAGCTCCGCAGCCACGCGGCCTTCTCGCTCGTCTGGTGGAATCCGGAGATCAACCCCGGCTTCTATTACGTGCCGCCGAACCGCTTCTTCACCTCCATCCGAGCGCTCGTGCCGCCGATCGCGGCGCCGCATCCACAGTGCGAAACCGTCATCCGCCGCTACGGCTGCGGCCTGCTCTCGAAGGATTGGAGCCTGACGTGCGTAAGAGAGACGCTGGCGCAGGCCGCCCAGATGATGAACACCCCCGCTTACGACCGGCTGGTCCAGGGCTGCATGGACGCCGTCGAAGCCGAGATGACCTGGGAGGCTCAGTTCGCGCGGCTCGAGCCCTCGCTGAAGGTTGCCGCATGACCGACCTCGCCTCCGGCCCGCGCCGCGTCGTCTTCGTCGATCGGCTGATCCGGCACACCTACGGTCACAATCTCGAGTACTGCGTGCGGCTCGGGCGCAAGCTGGGCGAACTCGGCTGGCGGCCGGTGGTGATCGCCAATCGCGAGTTCCATGGAGAGCCCCCCGCCGACATCGAGCTTCGGCGCGAGATCGATTTCGACTGGGAGCGCTACGTCCTGGGACGCGGCCCCAAGGACGAGGCCCGCAAGGGACGCAGGCGTCAGGCGGAACTGCGGCGCGAACGTCGCAAAGCCCATCTGCGGGCCACGCCCTTCGGGCGTGCGCGACAGGGCGGCGGCGGCCCGCACCCGGCGCGCGTCCGTCAGCACCGCCGCTGCGCTCGGCCGCCTCGGCCTCAGCGCCTCCGACATGGTGGTCATGTCGACCATGAGCGAGGGCGAGCTCACGCGCACTCTGGACATGATCGAGCGCAAGCCGGCGCTGGCGGCCGCCCATTGGCATTTCATCTTCCGCGAACCGCTGTTGCTGGCGGAAGACACGGCCTACGTCATCGGTCAGGGGCAAAGGTCGCTGCGGGTCGCGCTCCTTCGGGCGACCAAGCTGCTGGGCGAGCGCGGGCACTTCTGGACCGACACCCTGGAGCTGTCCGAGCAGTACGAGGCCCTCGGCATCTGTCGTTTCGGCACGCTTCCGATCGCCCTGTCCGACGCCATCTTCGACCTCGGCAAAGAGCCGGCGCCGCCGGCCGAGGCGTGCACGGTCGGCTATCTCGGCGACGCGCGGCCAGAGAAGGGCTATGGCGAAATCCCAGCGCTGGTCGAGCAGGTGGCCGTCTCGCCGCAGCGGCCTGCGGTCCGCTACCTCATCCAGAGCAACTTCAACGTTCCGGGGGGCGTGCTGGCGACGCGTGCGGCGCGCCTGCGCCTTGAGCATATGGACAACTTCGGGGTCCAGACGATCCCTTCCGCCCAGGGGGAGGTCGTCTATGTTCAGACCCTGGCGGCATGCGACGTCGTGCTCGTGGCCTATACTTCGCCGCTTTACTTTGCGGGCAGCTCCGGCGTGCTCGCAGAGGCGCTGGCTACGGGACGCGTGCCGATCGCCTACGACAACACCTGGGCGGGCCGCTGCATCCGCACCTCGGCGCCCTACCTGGATCGCCTGCGGGAGATGAGCGCGCGCTTCGCCCTGCAGTCCGCCGAGGTCGAGCGGGCGCCCCCGCCGGCGGCGGCTCGCCACGGGGTGTGGTATCGCCCCGCACCCGTGGCGGCGGCTCATCCTAACACCATGGCCTTCGGCCACCGGACGCGACTGGCGAAGGACGCGACTCACCTGATCGTGCGCTTCGATTGCGAGCTTCCCGGCGCGGCCGACCATATCCGGCTCAGCTTCGCCTACCTGCGTAACGGGACGGCGATGGTGGAGCGGGCGCGCTACCTGTCGGCCCGCACGGGCGAGGCCTGGGCGCTGGCGCCGGTCCCAGAGGGCGCGGACGGTTTCGTGCTGACCGAGTCCCGGCTGCATCCAAAGCTTGACGCGCAGAACCATCGCCTAACGCTGTTCCAGTGCCAGATCCCGCAGGACGAGCCGCTGGGCGCGGTGGGCGTGATCGTGGACCGGCCCGAGGACCTCGCCCCGGCCGTGATCGAGATCGCGCGCCATCGCGATCACTACCGCGAGACCGCTCGGATCGTCGCGGCGGAGTGGCGGGAGCGTCATGGCCTTCGCCGCATGGCGGAGCTTCTGGCCGAGGCGTCGGGGCAGGTGTGTCCGGCGAGCGCCGCCGAGACTGCGATCGACGAACCGGCCGTCGTCAGATCCGCGGCCTGACCCTCAAGGTAGAACGATGAGCAAGGTTCTTGTGACCGGCGCGACCGGCTTCCTTGGTCGCCACCTGCTTCCGCAGCTGCGCGCGGCCTTCCCCGGGCGGGACATTGTCGGGGTGGGCTCTTCGGCGGGCGACCTGACCCGCCTGGACGAGACCTTGGCGTTGCTCGACCGCGAGAGGCCCGAGGTCGTGGTGCACCTGGCGGCCTATTCCGGCGGGATCGGAGCCAACCGCACGTGGCCCGCGGACTTCTACTGGCGCAACATCATGCTGGTCTCGACCATGTTCGAGGCGGCGGCTCGAAAGGGCGTCTGCCGGCTCGTCTACACCATGGGGGGCTGCTCCTATCCGGCGACCGCGCGATCGCCGATCGACGAGGGCCAGATGTGGGAGGGCTATCCGCAGCCCGACTCCGCCGCCTATTCCAGCGCCAAGAAGATGGGCCTTGTGGCCGCAGAAGCCTATCGCGTGCAGCACGGGCTGAAGTCGCTCGTCCTGGTGCCGGGCAACATGTACGGCGAGTTCGACAACTTTCGCACGGCGGAGAGCCACGTCGTCCCCGCGATGCTGCGACGCTTCTACGAAGCGTCTCGCTCAGGCGCCAAGACCGTCGAGTGCTGGGGCACGGGCCGGGCGGAGCGCGACTTCGTCTACGCCGGCGATGTCGCCGCGATGATCGTCAAGCTAATCGACCGCGAGGACGTCGCTGGTCCCATCAACCTCTCCAAGGGCGAGACGGTCTCCATCCGCACGCTCGCAGAGACGGTGAAGCGGGTCGTGGGGCTTAAGGCCGAGTTGGCGTGGGATGCGACCAAGCCGGAAGGCCAGCTGATCAAGGTGTTCGATACGACCAAGATGCACGCTCTCGGACTGAACGCGCCGACCTCGCTCGACGAGGGCCTGGAGCGGACGTTCGCCTGGCTCGCGCGCAACTACGACGCCGCGGGCGACGGCCTCCGGCTCTGAGCCCGCTCATGTACACCAGCGTCCGCGCTCCGCTCAGGGTCAGCTTCTTCGGCGGCGGCACCGACTATCCGGAGTACTACGAGAGCCACCCCGGCGCGGTGCTGGGCATGGCCATCGATCAGCACATCTACGTCTCGGCGCTCTACCGACCGGCGTTCCTGAAGCATCAGTTCCAGATCAGCTACTCCAAGATGGAGCGCGTCAGCACCATCGAGGAAATCGAGCATCCGGCGATCCGCGCCGCCCTCGTTGCGACCCGGTTTGAGGATCCCATCGACCTCAGCACCCTGGCCTCGTTGCCGTCGCAAACCGGCCTGGGCAGCTCGGCGACGTTCATGGTGGGTCTGCTCGACTTGCTCTATCTGATCCGCGGCGAAACGCGAACGAAGTACGAGCTGGCGCTGGAGGCGATCCGCATCGAGCGCGAGGTCCTTGGGCATCCCTGCGGCGTGCAGGATCAGCTGCACGCGGCCTTCGGCGGCTGGAACTGCTTCGAGTTCCATGGCCGAACGATCCGGCAAAAGCCCGTGCTGGCCCGCCAGGAGACGCTGGAGCGGCTCACCGACGCCATGTACCTCGTCTTCACGGGCCAGACGCGCAGCGCCCCGGCCGCCATCGCCTCGCAGCTGGAGGCCACCGCGCGCGGCGAGATTGAAGACGAGCTGGGGCAGGCCTATAGCCTCGTCCAGCGCGGCTTGCAGACGATCGAGGAGGGCGGCCCCGACGTGGTCGAGGCGTTCGGCCGGTTGTTGCACGAAGGCTGGCAGCTCAAGCGGCGCTTTTCCAAGGTCGTGTCCAACGAGGCGATCGACGGGCTCTACGCGCATGGCCTCGCCGCCGGCGCAGTCGGCGGCAAGCTATGCGGCGCAGGCTCGGGCGGATTTTTGCTCTTCGTTGTGCCCCCGCAGCGACGGGAAGGCTTCCTTCGGGCGTTCGAACCTAACAGCTACGTCAAGATCGCCTGCGACTGGCATGGAGTGCGCAGGCTCAGCCCCTGAGGGTGAACTGAATGGAGGTCAGGCTCGGGACGCCGGAGGACGCAGAAGCGTTCTGCGCGCTGTCCAACAGCCTCTATGCGCGCAAGGTCACCCCAGACTAGTACCGCTGGCAGTTCTTCGCCGCCCCGTTCACCCAGGCCACGATGACCGCGTGGGACGACGGGCGGATGATCGGCGCCTATGGCGTCCACGTTCTACCGCAAGACGACGCGGGACCCTGCCGGGCGATGATGCTGGACATCATGGTCGCGCAGGACTGTCAGGGGCGGGGTCTCGTTCAGACCCTCGGGACGGCGGCGCAGGCCTTTGCGCGGGACCACGGCGCGGAGGTGCTGTGCGTCGTGGCCAATGAGCGCGCCTGGCGGGCGCACGCCCGTCACTTCGGATGGCGCCTCTGGGCCGATTTCGAGGACTGGAGCGCCTCGGTTCCGGACACGTCTGGAGTAGCCGACTGGCGAGCGTTCGAGGGCGACGTCCCGGACCTGCGAGGGCGGGAGGGGCCGACCTATTACCCGCGTTCGGCGGAGGTCCTGGGGTGGCGGCTCGGAGAGAACCCGCGCTATCCCTACCGGTGGCTGAGCGACGGCGTCAGCCGGGCCGCCGTCAAGACGTTCACGGACCCGACGACCTCGGCCGTGTTCGGCGATATCGTCGGCCTGTTTCCGCCCGAGCTGGAGGTCTACGGGTCCGCTCTGGGCGGCGTCACCGCGTGGTTTGGCGCCCAAGGTTGCCGCGAGGTGGTCACCTGCCCCGTTCGGGCGTCGTCTCGCCCTTCAGCCGAGGCTCTCGGGTTTCGTCCGACGGGCCGCGTGCGTCGCGTGTGCGGCGCGGGTGCGGCGCCGGAGGCGCTGGTCTGGGGAATGCTGGATGTTGATGTGTACTGACGATTCTGCGAACTTACATCGTGTTCCGATAAGATCGGGCGACAGCCGTTCCCAGGCCTCGAGCCCCGCCCGCGTCGGCTCGGCGGCGATCCGATCGCTGAAATGATAGCGCAAAGCTACGTTCGCCTCCTCGGGGTCGGCTTGGCTTTCAGGCGAGGCGTGTACTATCGTGTTTGAGCCCGCCTCCCTGGCCGATGTTCCAGTCGCTCCGCGGGACGCCTTCGCCTCAGCGCCCCTCGGCGCGCGGCCCCTCTCGCCGCCTGCGCATCATCACTCCGCCCCGGTCTACCTGGGCCGCCTGGACGAGACGGGGCGTATCCGAGCCTCAGGAGTGCCGAGGCCGATTCCGGCGCTGTCTCTGCTGGTCTCGTTCTGCAACGTCTGGCCGCGAGGCTACACGCTGGCGAGACTGGATCTCGCAACGGGATACTTCGATTATGCGGCGCGCGACCCGGCGAGGGGGTGCTTCGTCGGCGGCGACGGCCTGCGCCGCCTTTCGGATGGGAGCTACGTGCTCGTCGATCAGCTGGCCTGGGGCGGAGTGTCCGGCGTCACCCGTCTTTCGCCCGAGCTTGAGGTTGCAGAGGCGTGGGACCTCGGGCCAGGGCTGGATCTGCACGACGTCGTACCCTGGAAGGCCGGCCTGGCGGGTGCGGTTTCGGGGCGGGACCAGGTGGTCCAGATCCAGGACGGCCGAGTGACAGAGGTGCTTTTCGAGACGGGCGCCAACGAGGATCGCCATCATATCAACGGCGTGGCGGTCTGGCGCGGACGCCTCTGGGCTTCGATGTTCGGCTCCAAGCCGGAGACGGGTTGGCGCGAGGCGGCCGGCGGGCGGATCGTCAGCGTGCGGTCCGGCGAGGTTCTGGTCGACGGCCTCTACCAGCCTCATTCTCCCGTCGCCGGCGGGGACGCGCTCTACCTGTGCGAGTCGGGCTCAAGCCGCCTTCTGGCGATTTCGCCGGCGGGGAGACGGAGAGTCGTCGCGCAGCTCCGGGGATACCTGCGCGGCCTGCACCTCGGCGCCCGGCACATCGTCGTCGGGGCCAGCGCCGTCCGCCGCCAGTCTCGCCATCTCGGGGTGACGGTTCCAATCCGCGAGCCCGAGCGCCACCTGGACACCTCGCGTCTTTATGTCATCGACCGCCGGACGGGCGATGTCTGGTTCCGCGACGTCGGCCACATCGGACACGAGATCTTTGCGATCGCGGGCTATTCCGGACCGGTGAAGCCGAGTCTTGCAACCACTCTGGCGGCGAGTCAGAGCCGGGTCCTGGATGCCTCAGCCCAGACCTGAATGGGTCGTGATCTCGACGGCGCCGCCGAGCGCCGGGGGCCACGAGGCGGACTATGTCGAGATGCTGATCGGGGCGCTTGTACGGAGCGGCGCGACGGCGCGGCACGTCGCCCTTCCGCGGCCGCCGCCTTACCCGCGGCGGGGTCCGCCTCTTCTGCGGCGGGCGCGTTCCGCATGGGCCAGGGCGAGGCGGCTGGCCGCCTACGCGGGCCTGTTCCAAGGCGGCGGCGGGCGCTGCTACGTCCTGCATAGCGCCGGCTATCTTGAAGTGGAGGCCGCACTTCTGGCCTTCCGTGGCCAAGGGCGACTGAAGGTCATCCTGCGCTGGGGACATGACGGCGACCCGGCCCGCCGGGGGCAGGCTGCGCGCGTGCTGGGTCGGGCAGGGCCGGCTGTCGATCTCTACGCCGACACCGAAGAGCTGGCCGAGGAGCTGCGCCCCCTCACGCGGAGGCCCATCGCGGTCGCGCCCGTGCCTGCCGAACCCGCCGCCTCCACCTGGTCCTCCGCCCGGCCCGCAAGGGTCGGCTACTTCGGCGCGATGCGTCGTTCCAAGGGCTTCGAGAAGACGCCGGCGATCTTCACCGAGCTTGAGCGGCTCCAGCCCGACGCGCAGGGGCTTGTCCAGGCCTACGCTCATCCGGACGACGCCCCCGACCCGGCGCTTGCGGCCGCGCGAAAGGCCCTGCGCGCCCTGGGCGTGGAGGTCGTCGATCGCTTCCTGGAGCGCTCGGCCTTCCGGCGCGAGATGGAGCGCTGCGCCGCGATCGTGCTGCCCTACGACTCCGAGATCTACCGGACGGGCAGCTCGGGCATCTTCGTGGCCGCGGTCGCGTCCGGCCTTGGCGCCGTCGTTCCCGCCGGAACCTGGATGGCGCGCGAGGCGGAGCGGGCGCAACTGTCCCGCGTGCGCGCCGCGCCCCCGCGGCCGAACCGCGCGCCTGGGCGGAAGCGTTGCGAAGCGCCCTGCAAGTCGGGCAAACCCCTTTCGAACCTACGCCGGCTGAGCTCGCCTGGATCGCCCGCAACAGTCCGGACGGTCTCCTTCGCGCGCTCTGGGCGCCAACCGACGAGCCGATCTGATGCAGCTGTTTTCGACCACCGTGACCGACGAGGCGATCGCGCGCGTCGTTGAGGTCCTGCGCTCCGGCTTCCTCAACGAGGGCGACGTGGTCAAAGCCTTCGAGGCGGAGCTTCGCGCTTTTGTGGGCGCGCCGCACGTGGCGACCCTGAACTCCTGTACCGCCGCCCTGCATCTCTGCCTCGAAGTGCTGGGGGTCGGGGAGGGGGACGAGGTGATCGTGCCGCCTCAGACCTTCGTGGCCACCGGCCTTGCCGTGCTGCACGCCGGCGCTCGGCCCGTGTTCGCCGACATCGATCCGGAGACGGGAAACCTCGACCCCCAGTCCGTGGCCCGGAAGCTGACCCCGGCGACCAAGGCCGTCATTCCCGTGCACTGGGGAGGGGCGCCCGTCGATCTCGACGCGATCCATGCGGTTTGCGATCCCGCGGGGACGCCGGTCATCGAGGACGCGGCGCATGCCTTTGGCGCGACCTACAAGGGCCGGCCGATCGGCTCCGTGTCGCGTTTCACCTGCTTCTCCTTCCAGGCCATCAAGGGCATGACCACCGGGGACGGGGGCGCGATCGCCTGCCTGGACGAGGCCGACGCCGACGCCGTCTACACCCGGCGCTGGTTCGGCATCGACAAGCGGCGCATCACCCCCAACGAGATCGGAGAGCGCACGGCGCTGATCGAGGCGCTCGGCTACAAGTACCACATGAACAACGTGGCGGCGGCGCTGGGCCTGGGCAACCTGCCGAGCTACCCGGCCCGGCTGCAGCGCAGGCGCGAGATCGACGCGCGCTACCGCGCCGCTTTTGCGGCCATGAACTCGGTGCGGCCGTTGCGCGTGCTGGAGAGGACGCAGAGCGCCTGCTGGCTGTTCGGCGTGCGCGTGGAAAGGCGCTTGGACTTCGCGCGCGCCCTGAAGGGGCGAGGCGTGCCGGTGTCGGTGATCGACCGGCGCATCGACCGCCACCCGGTGCTGGGCGGCTTGACGCCCGACCTGCCGGGGCCGAGGTCTTCGATGCTGAGCACATCGCCCTGCCGCTGCACGACCAGCTCGGCGACGACGACGTCGCCCAGGTGATCGCGGCGGTCGAAGCGGGCTGGTAGGCCGGCGCTCAGGCGATGAGGTGCCACTCCGAGCCAGGGGCGCCCACCGTGCGCACATCCACGACGCTGGAGCCGTTGACCAGCCAGTAGGCGTAGGCGCCGGTCACGTTGTTGTGGAACAGCACGCCGTCGCGACCGGAGGTGTCGTAGTGGCCGATCTGGGCGAAGCTCCAATCTGCGCCGGGGTTTCCGAGCGTTCCGCCCCCGATCACGGTCGATCCGCTGAGCTCCCAGTCCGCGTACTGACCCGATCCGTTCTGGAACAGGACGTCCCTGTTGCCGTCGCCGTTGAAGTCGCGCGGGGTGGCATGCAACAAGATGAAGTCCGACGCCACCAAGGACAAGGCCGTCACGTTTTTCAGGATGATCTGCTCCGGGCATCCGCCAGAGCGCGGGATGGAGAGGATCGTGTCCGAGCCTGACTGCGTGGCGATCGCGGCCACGTCGGCGAGGCTGTGATCGGCGCCGAAAGCCGAAAGGTCGATCTTGTCGCCCTCGGCGTGGCGGAAGTCCGTGACGGTCGGATGGCCGTAGCTGCTTGGGGCGAAGACACGTTCTGGCTTGGCTCGACTGCACCCCGGCCTAGAACAGCCACGCCTTGACACGGTTCCGCACCAATCGCGCCAGATTTGTCGCAAGCCGGAGCGCGGAGGCGCGCCCATCGCCGCCTTGAGGTTCTGGCCGACGCGTGGCAGAGGCTCGCACAGGGCGGCGAGCGCGAGACGGGTAGGATCAGGGCGTCATGAACACGGCGTTGGCCGACCTCAGGCAGATTGTGACCCGCTGGCGCGTCTGGTTTCTGATGGGCAACCAGGATATCGAGCTACGCTATCGGCGCTCGTTCCTCGGTCCGTTCTGGATCAGCATCGCCATGGCCGCCTTCGTGGGCAGCATCTCGCTTCTCTACAGCGGCATCCTGCACCAGCCCTTCGATCAGTACATCTCCTATTTTGGCGCGGGCGTCCTAGCGTGGATGCTGATCGCGCAGCTGATCACCGAAGGGTGCCAGTCCGTCTTGGAGAACGAGAACAATCTTCGCGCTGTGCCGATACCGCTGCCGGTGCTTGCGGCGCGGGTGGTCTATCGCAATCTGATCATCTTTGCGCACAACCTGCTGGTGATCGCCATCGTGCTAGCGATCTTCGGGCGACTCAGTCTTCTGTCGAGCCCTCTGGCCCTACTGGGTCTGCTGCTGATCTGCGTACTGGGCATCGCCCTGTCCCTGCTTCTGGGGCCGGTGAGCGCCCGGTTCCGCGACTTGCCTCAGCTCGCCGTGACCCTGGTCCAGATCCTCTATTTCCTGACCCCCATTTTCTGGGCCCCGACAGAGAAGCAGGTGCGCAGCCCGGTGATCGAGCTGAACCCGCTCTACCACCTCGTGCAGACCGTCCGCGGCCCCCTGCTCGGTCAGCCGCCGAGCCTAGCGCAGTGGGCCGGGGTCACCGCGCTCGTCTTCGCCGTTCTGGCGCTCTCTCTCGTGTCCCTGGCCTGGAGCCGGCGACGTCTGTTCCTCTGGCTCTGAGCGCGTCATGGCTTCCGTCGATCTTCGCGCCGTCGACTTCAGCTATCCGGTCTTCGCCGTGACCGGGCGATCGCTGAAGGTGTCGCTCGCCAGCCGCATCCGTGCGCCGGGCGCGGGCGTCGTCCACGTTCATGCGATCCGGAACCTCTCGCTGCAGCTGCGCGATGGCGAGCGCCTGGGCCTGATTGGTCGCAACGGGTCGGGCAAGTCGACCCTGCTGCGGATCCTCGCCGGCCTGGCCCATCCGCAGCGCGGGATGATCAGCGTCGAGGGCCGGGTGGTGCCCCTGATCGAGAAGGGCCTCGGCATCAACCCGGAGCTTTCGGGCGAGGCGAACATCGAGCTGCCGCTGCGCCTGCTGGGCGCCACCGACGCCGAAATCGTCGCCGCCCGGCCTTGGGTGGAGCAGTTCACAGGGCTGAAGGACTTCCTGAAGCTGCCCGTGCGCACCTACTCCGAAGGTATGAAGGCGCGCCTCGCCTTCGCCCTGTCCACCGCCATCCACGGCGATATCCTGATCCTGGACGAGTGGCTGAGCGCGGGCGACATCGACTTCACCGAGCGCGCCGAGCAACACCTGACCGGCATGCTCGACCGGGCGCGCATCCTGGTTCTGGCCACGCACAGTCTGGAGCTGATCCGGCGGACCTGCACCAAGGTCGCCTGGCTGTCCCAGGGCGAGCTCGTGCGCCTGGGGCCGCCGGAGGAGGTGCTCGCCGCCTACGACGCGAGCGCGCATTCCGTCCCGCGGGCGGCGGAGTAGGTCGGCTCCGCTCCTAGCCCGGCGCTCCTCGGCGGCCCCTACCCAGCGGGATCGAGCAGGTCCTCGATGCGGATCGGGAAGCGGCGGGGCCGGACGCCGGTCGCGTGCCACACGGCGTTGGCGATGGCGCCGACCGTGCCGGTGATGCCGATCTCGCCCACGCCCTTGACCCCCAGCGGATTGACATAGGGGTCCTCCTCCGGGACCAGGATCGCCTCCACCGAGGGCACGTCCGCATTTACCGGCACGTGGTACTCGGCGAGGTCGGCGTTCATGATCCGCCCCGTGCGCGGGTCCATCGCCGCTCCCTCGAGCAGGGCGAAGGACAGGCCCCAGATCATGCCGCCGTACTACTGGCTGCGGACCAGGCGTGGGTTGACGATCCGGCCCGCCGCGAAGGCGCCCACCAGCCGCGTGCAGCGCACCTGGCCCAGGTCGGGATCGACCTTCACCTCGGCAAAGACGGCGCCGTGGGAGTACATGGCCCGCTCCTTCACCGCCTCCTCGTCGCGCTGCATGCGGCCTGCGCCCACGACAGCCGCCTGGCCCGCGCGCGCGAGGATGTCGGCATAGCTCTCGCTGCGGGTCTCATCGTCGCGGCGATGCAGCCGCCCGGCGCGCGCGACCACGCCGATGTTGTCGGCGCCGAACAGGGGCGAGCGGGGATCGCGCATGGCGATCTCGGCCAGGCGAGCGATCGCGTCCTGCCCGGCGTTGTGCAAGGCCAGGCCTGCGCTCGCCGCATGACCCGAGCCGCCCGCGATCCCGGCGTCCGGGAGACTGGAGTCCCCGGAGCGGAACTCGACCTGGGCGGGGTCGAGCCCCAGCGCCTCCGCCGCGATCTGCGCCAGGGCGGTCCAGGCGCCCTGTCCCATGTCGGCCCCGGCGGTCTCCACCAGGGCGGTGCCGTCCGCGCGCAGGGTGGCGCGCGCCTCGGCTGCGAAGTGCGGGCAGGGGAAGAGCGCCGTGCCCATGCCCCAGCCGACGCGCAAGCCGGCCGCGTCCCGCATCTGCCGGGGGCGCAGCGGGCGGGCCGCCCAGCCGAACAGCTTTGCGCCCTCGGCATAGCACTCTCGCAGCGCCTTGGAGGAGAAGGGCCGGCCGGAGCCGGGCTCCGTCTCCGCATAGTTGAGCAGGCGGAACTCCAGCGGGTCCATGCCCACGGCGTCCGCCGCCGCGTCCATCGCGATCTCGAGCGCGGCGGAGCCCGGCGCTTCCCCCGGCGCGCGCATGGGGCTGGGGGTCCCGGTGTCGAGCCGCACGCCTTCCGTCTCCGCCGAGATTGCCGGGCTGCGATAGACGTGCAAGGAGGCGTTGGCGGCCGGCTCAAGGAAGGTATCGAAGCTCGATGTCGCCGAGATCGCGTGGTGGCGAAGGGCGGTTAGCCTGCCCTCGCCATCGAGGCCGAGGTGCAGCCGCTGCCAAGTCCGCCCGCGGTGGCCGACGGGGCCGAACATCTGCGCCCGGGTGAGGGCCAGCTTCACGGGGCGGTTCAGCATCCGGGCCGCCAGGATGGCGAGCACCTGCGGTCCGTTCAGGATCGCCTTCGATCCAAAGCCGCCGCCCAGGAAGGGCGAGCGGATCAGCACGTTCTCCGGCGCAATCCCGAAGTATGCGGCGTAGCCTGCCCGGCTCATCACGATGGCCTGGTTCGGCATGTCCAGCGTCAGGCGGTCGCCGTCCCACTGGGCCACGATCGCATGCGGCTCCATGGCGTTGTGATACTGGGCGGGGGTCTCGACCTCGGTCCGCACCACCTGAGCGGCGGCGGCGAGGCCGGCCTCCACGTCGCCGTGCTCGGTGCGGGCCTGGCCGCTCACGCCCACGGCGGGGGCGGGAAAGCGCTTACCGCTCTCAAGCGTCGTGCGGGGCGGCAGCGCCTCGTACTGCGGGTCCAGGAGCGCGGCCCCTTCCGTGGCGGCCTCCAGCGAGGTCGCGACCACCAGGGCGATGGGTTGGCCGGCGTAGCGGACGGTGTCGTCCTGGAGCACCTCGATGCGAAAGCCGAAGGGCCCGCTCTTCTGGTCCGGGTCGCGGCCGAGCGGCGGGCGGTTGGCCGGCGTCAGCACCTCGACCACGCCGGGGTGAGCCTTGGCGGCGGCGACGTCCAGGGACGTGACCCGGCCCCGGGCGATGCGGCTGGCTGCGATCACCGCGTAGAGCAGGCCTTCCGGGCGATGGTCCGCGGCATAGGTCGCCCTGCCGGTGACCTTCAGCTCCCCGTCGCGGCGGGTGAGCGGCTGCCCGGCGTTGGAGCCGTGGTGGACGTAGGGCGCGCGGGGCGCGGCGGCGTCAAGCGGCATGACGGTTTCCGAAGGCGGGCGCGAGGGGCGAGCCGGGCAGGGCGGGCAGGGTCTCAGGCGCTCCGGCCAGGGCCTGTTGCAGCACTCGCACGATCAGGCGGCGCGCGAGCTCGATCTTGTACGCGTTCTCGCCAGAGGGCCGCGCTTCGGCGAGCGCGGCCCTGGCGGCGTCGGCGAAGCGCGCCTCGGACGGCTCGCCGCCGGCCAGCACCGCCTCCGCCTCTCGTGCGCGCCAGGGCTTGGCCGCGACGCCGCCCAGCGCCAGGCGGGCTGAGCGGATCGCCCCGTCCCCGAGCTCCAGCCCCGCGGCGGCGGAGACGACGGCGAAGGCGTAGGAGGTGCGCTCGCGCACCTTCAGATAGCGGCTGTGACGCGCGACGGCGGCCGCCTGGCCCGGCAGGCGCACCGCGACGATCAGCTCGCTGGGCTCAAGCGCCGTCTCCCGCTCCGGCGTCTGCCCCGGCAAGCGGTGCAGGTCCTCCAGCGCGATCTCGCGTGCGCCTCCTGGGCCCTGCACCTCCACGACCGCGTCGAGCGCCGCCATCGGCACGCAGAAGTCCGACGGGTTCACCGCGATGCAGGCCTCGCTCCAGCCCAACACGGCGTGCCGGCGGGTCTCGCCCCCCAGCGCATCGCAGCCGGACTCGGGGGCCCGGCGGTTGCACGCGCTCGCCAAGTCCTGGAAATAGGGGCAGCGGGGGCGCTGCAGCAAGTTGCCTCCCACCGTGGCGGCGTTGCGGAGCTGGGCCGAGGCGCCCGACAGCAGAGCCTCTGCGACGCTTGGGAAGGTGCGCTGGAAGCGCGCGTCATAGGCGAGGTCGGCGTTCTTCACGAGCGCGCCGATCCGCACGCCGCCGTCCTCGCGCCAGTCCAGGCCGGCCAGTCCGGGCAGACGGCCAATGTCCACGATGCGATCGGGGCGCGCCACGCCGATCTTCATCAGGTCCAGGAGGTTGGTCCCGCCGGCGAGATAGGCGGTCCCGGGCTCGGAGCCCAACGCCAGCGCCTCGGCCAGGTCGCGCGGGCGGACGTAGTCGAAGGGCTTCATGCCGCCGTCCCCTGGGCGCGCGCGGCGAGTTCGCCCTGCGCCTGGAGCACCGCCTCGGTGATGCCCCGGTAAGCGCCGCAACGGCAGAGGTTGCCGCTCATCAGCTATCGGATGCGCTCGGGATCGTCCCCGCCGTGGCCCTCGGCGATGAGGCCCACCGCGCTCATGATCTGGCCCGGCGTGCAGAAGCCGCACTGCAGGCCGTCGTGGGCGAGGAAGGCGGCCTGCACCGGATGCAGGCGCTCGCCGTGCGCCAGGCCTTCGATGGTGGTGATCTCCGCCCCGTCCAGGCTGGCGGCCAGGGCGAGGCAGGCATTGATCCGCCGCCCGTCGACCAGCACCGTGCAGGCGCCGCACTGCCCCCGGTCGCAGCCCTTCTTCGCCCCAGTCAGGCCGAGGCCTTCGCGCAAGAGGTCGAGCAGGGTCGTCCGGAGATCGTCGAGCTCGACGACCCGGGCCTGGCCGTTGATGCGAAGGGTCAAGGCAAGCGACATCGAAGCTGCGCTCCTCTCGGGGTCGAGGGCGACGTCGGCGCGGGATGCGAAGACGCGGGGGAGGGCCCGCCGGATCGGCGAGCAAGCCCTGGCAGGTTAGCGGAGGCGGCCTTCGTTCAGCAAGCCTTCGAAACCTCCCGGCCGGCCTCGCATCCAGGCGCATGCGCCTGCGGGGATGGGTCGCGGCGGGCGATCCGCCGCACGTGCTACTCCGACGACAGAGAAGTGTTCCGCCCAAGGTCGATTCGTCGTTGTCCGGCCGGGCGCGGCTGGGTGCGGAGGTCGGCTCTGGATTTCGAGACACGCGTGATCCTGGGCGGCGCGGCCGACGCCGACATCGCCGAACAAAGGCGGCCGCCCCAGCCGGCTTCGCCCGGCCTGACTTGGGAGAGCTGCCGCGCCAGCCTCGGGACGGCCATCTCGGAGGCGCTCGGCAGGACCGCCCTCGCCGCCGCCATCGAGGAGGCGGACCGTCCGGTGCTGGCGACCGGGTCAGGCGAGCACAGGGAACAGAGTTTTGCGCGGAGCGACCGCGGGGAGCGGACCTGGCTTGCGGCAAAGTCGGCGCTGCGCGACGAGGACGGGCAGGTGATCGGGCTCGGCGGGGCGGCCCAGGACATCACGGCCCGCAAGCGCGCAGAGTTGCGGGATCGCCGCCCCGCCTAGGAGGTCGATCACCGCACGCGCAATCTGCTCAGCCTCATCCAGTCGGTGATCCGGCTCAGCCGCGCGGACTCCGCCAGCGCCTTCGCGACGTCGGTCACGGGGCGGCTCGCCTTCGACTGGCGCGACGAGGGACTGAGCTGCCGCATCGAGCTCCCGCTTCCCTGACCCGAGCCGGAGGAGGGCGGCTGCGGTGGATCCGAAGCCGCCCTGTCGTCTAGGATCAGCGCCGCCGGCGGCGCTGGCCTGCCTTGCCCTTGGGTCGCGAGAAGCGGACGACCTTGCGCTCCTCCGCGTCGTCGGCCCTGGGAAGCGCGATCGAGCGCTTGGCCAGGCCGAACATGGACGCCATCGGCGCATCGCCCACCGCCGCGGTCTCAGCGTCGCCAAAGCCGTTGAAGCGGGTATTCATCGCCACGCCATAGGCCCCGAGCATGCCGATTTCGACGTAGTCGCCCTCGCGCACGTCCTCCGGCAGCCAGAACGGCCCCGGCATGTGGTCGATGGAGTCGCAGGTAGGGCCGTAAAAGCGGAAGGCGCGCAACTCGTCGGAGGGAGCCTCCGCCTCGGACCCGCGCACCAGCTTCACGGGGAAGGGCCACCTGGCGTGCGTTGCATCGAACAGCGAGCCGTAGGACCCGTCGTTCAGATAGAGCGCATCGCCCTTGCGCAGCTCCACCTTGCACAGGATGGAAGAGGCCTCCGCCACCAGCACCCGGCCCGGTTCGCACCAGAGCTCGGTCGTCTCGTGGACCTTCATCTCCTCGAAGCCGCGATGGATGCTGTCCAGGTAGTCGTCCAGCGCCGGCGGGACCATGCCGGGATAGACGGACGGAAAGCCGCCGCCCACGTCCACCACGTCAGCGAAGACGCCGGCACGGACCAGCGCGCGCGACGCCTGGGCCATTGCGGCCTGGTAGGCCGTCGGACGCATGCACTGGCTGCCCACGTGGAAGCTGACGCCCATCAGCTCTTCGGTCGCACGACGCGCGGCCAGGAGCAGGGGCGGCGCCTGGTCCAGGCCGACGCCGAACTTGCCGGACAGGGTGTAGGCCGCGCCCTCCGCCGAAACCCCGAGGCGCACGATCAGGTTCAGGTCGCGCGCCTGGCCCGTCGCCTCCAAGATCTTCTGCAGCTCGTCATGGGTGTCGAGGGCGAAGGTCCGGACGCCGTAGTCGAAGTAGGCGCGGGTGATCGCCGCCCGGCTCTTCACCGGGTGCATGAAGGCCATGCGTGACCCGGGCGCATGCGCCGCAACCAGCTCGATCTCGGGGATCGAGGCCACATCGAAGGCGGTGAGGCCCTGCTCCGCAAGGGTGCGGATGACCCACGGCGAAGGGTTGGCCTTCACCGCGTAGAGGACGTCACCCTTGAAGTTGTCCTGGAACCAGCGCGCCGCTACGGCCACCACGTCAGGACGCACGAGTGCGACCGGACGTTCCGGGGACCGCTCACGGACCAGGTCCAGGGGAGTATGGTACGTGCGCAATTCACGTAGCCTCCCGCCAGTTGTTGAACCCAGGCCGGCGTTAGCAGCGAAGGGACTCGGGGTCCGCCGGAGCCGCGCCAAATAAGGGGGTGCGTCCCCCGTGTAAAGCCGCAAGGGCCAAGTTTCTGTCCACAGGCGACCGCGCGTCGCATGCTAGGCCCGGCCAGGGGCGGCTTGCGCACGGGCCGCGGGCTGGCCGCCCTGTCACGAAACGGTTATGCAGCCACGGCACAGATGCTTTGTCCGCTTGGCGACGCAGAAGGCCAGACGCTCCCGCGCATGTCCGCCGACCCGGTCCTGTCCGTCGCCTCCGCCACCAAGACCTACGGCGCGCGCCGCGCCCTCGATCAGGTGTCGCTCGCGGTCGGGCGGGGCGAGATGGTCGGGCTGATCGGGCCCTCGGGCTCGGGCAAGTCGACGCTGCTGCGCGTCTTGACCGGCTTTGTGACGCTAGACCCTGGGCCGGGGCGGGTGGAGGCGTTCGGCCAGCCGGTTCAGGCCGACGGGCGGCTTGCCCGCGACATCCGGCGCATCCGCGCCCGGATCGGCTTCGTCTTCCAGCAGTTCAACCTCGTGCCGCGCCTGAGCCTCTACACGAACGTGCTGGTGGGCGCGCTCGGGCGGGCGCCGAGCTGGCGCGCCCTGCTGGGCCTGTGGCCTGCGGCGGAGACGCGCGCGGCGATGGCCGCCCTCGCCCGCGTCGGCGTCGCCGACTACGCCGCCCAGCGCGCCCAGACCCTCTCCGGCGGTCAGCAGCAGCGGGGCGCCATCGCCCGCACCCTCGTGCAGGGGGCGGAGGTCGTGCTGGCCGACGAGCCGGTGGCCTCCCTCGACCCTGTCGCCGCCCGCCGCGTGATGGAGACCCTCTCCGACCTCAATGCGCGCGAGGGGCTGACGGTCCTCGTCACCCTGCACCAGGTCGATCACGCGCTCCGCTATTGCCGGCGGATCGTGGCGCTGAAGACCGGGCGGATCGTGTATGATGGCCCGAGCTCGGGCGTGGACCGCGCCCTGCTCGTAGACGTCTACGGGCCCGAGATCGACGATGTGACCGCCGACCTGAGGCAGCTGGGGGACCCTCGATGAACCGCCGATCCGCGCTTGCGACCGCCCTCGCGCTCTTGGCTCTGGCGGGCTGCGACCAGAAGCCGGCCGGTTCGGGCAAGACGCTGCAGTTCTCCGTGCAGTCGGTGGAGGACGCGAAGTCTGTGTCCAGCTATTGGCAGCCCGTCATTGACGACATGCGGCGCAAGACCGGGCTCGACGTGAAGCTCTACTTTGCATCCAGCTACGCGCTGCTGATCCAGGCCATGGCGGCCAAGCAGACCGACCTCGGCTGGTTTTCCGCCCAGCCCGCGGTCGAGGCGACCGAACGCGCCAACGCCGAGGTGTTCGCCCGCACCCTCGATCAGTTCGGCAGGGGGGCCTATCAGTCGGTGATCATCGCCCAGAAGGGCAAGGGCATGACGGTCGATCGCCTGCTCAAGTGCGACAAGACCCTGAAGTTCGGCATGGGCGACCCGGAGTCGACCTCGGGCACCCTGGCGCCGATGTACTATCTGTTCCGGCCCAGGGGCGTAGACCCTCGAACCTGCTTCGCCCAGGTGACCTCGGCCAATCACCAGGCCAATATGCTCAGCGTCGCCAACGGCCTGCTGGACGCTGCGACCAACAACTCCACCGGCCTGCTCTTCTACCGCACGGGCTCGCCGGAGGCGCGGGCCGCCGTGGCCAAGACCGAGGTGATCTGGTCCTCGCCCGACATCCCGGAGTCCGCCCTGCTGTTCCGCAAGGACCTGGACGAGGACGCCAAGCGTAAGATCCGTGACTTTTTCTTCAGCTACGGCCGGGCGCAGGGGGCGGAGGGCGACCGCGAGCGGGCCAATCTTGCGCGCCTGAAGTATAGCGAGTTCGCGCCCGCCGACGCGTCGTACCTGCAGCCGATCGTGGAGATGCGGCGCGCGGCCAAGAGCGCGGCCCCCGCGGCCAAGCCCCGGAGCCCCCCGAGCCAAGCCCCCGCGTGAGCCTGACTGCGACCCCCGGCGTCGTCGTTCCGCCGCCCCCCGTCCGTCCGATTCGCGACAGGATCGCCGGCTGGGCGGTCTGGGGCGGGCTGGCGCTGCTCTTGGCGCTGAGCGTGCAGGCGGTCGAGCTGAACAAGCTGCCGCTACTCTTCTCCAACTCCCAGAATATGCGGACCTTCGCCGCATCCTTCGCGCGGCCCAACCTCGATCTGCAGCTGGCCGTCGATGGGCGATTCCCCTTCGTGCACGGCGCGGGCGCGCTGGCGAGCGACATCGGCGCCATGCTGCTGACGCTGCAGATCGCCCTGTGGGGCACGCTGCTCGCCATCCTGATCGCCGTGCCCCTGGGCCTGCTCGCCGCTCGAAACGTGGCTCCGGTCTGGATCCAGCAGCCCGTGCGCCGCCTGCTCGATCTGATGCGCTCGGTTCCGGACCTGGTGATGGGGACCGTGTTCGTGGTCGCGGTCGGTCTTGGCCCCTTCGCCGGGGTGATGGCGCTGGCGGTGAACACCGGCGGCGTGCTGGGGAAGCTCTTCTCCGAAGCGGTGGAGGCCATCGATCCTCGCCCGGTCGAGGGGGTGCGCGCCGTCGGCGCTTCGCGGCTGGAGGCGGTGGCGTTCGGCGTCCTGCCTCAGGTCGCGCCGCTCTGGACCTCCTACGCGCTCTACCGTTTCGAATCCAACGCCCGGGCCGCGACGGTGCTCGGCCTGATCGGCGCGGGCGGCATCGGCCAGGCGCTCTTCGACTCGATCAACTCGTTCAACTACCGCGATACGGCCGCCATTGTTCTGGTGATCGTCGTCGCGGTCAGCCTGATCGACCTGCTCTCCCAGGCCTTGAGGTCCCGCCTGGTCTGAGCCGCAAGCTGTGGCGCCAAAGCCTCAGCCAGTCAAAGCCGACGCCCCGTCAAGCTATCTACATGCAAGGTTCAAAAATCCGTCACGGGGTGCGGCGTAAAGAAGGCGCATTCAGGGCGCGCACAGGACTTGTGCGTGGGGAATAAAGGATCAGGGACCTCATCATGACCTCCAAACTTGCGCTCGTTCGTGGCGCGGCCCTCGGCGTTCTGGCCGTCGCGACGGCGGCCGGCGTCGCCGAGGCGAAGCCCGTTCGCCACCATCACGTGCGCCGTCACACCACGACGGTGACCCGGACCGAGACGACGGAGACCGTGCAGGCCGCGCCGATGGCGCCGCCGCCGCCCTCCGGTCCGACGACGGCCGAGCTGCAGGCCCAGGTCGATTATCTGACCGCCCAGGTCGAGAGCCTCACCGAGACCGTGATCGAGCAGGGCCGCGGCAACGGCGAGACCCGCCTGGCCATCGCCCAGATCCCGGCCGACATCGCCAAGACCACCGACAAGCTGACGCTGCCCAACGGCCGTCCCACCTTCACCTCCGCCGACGGCCGCTTCTCTGCGGCGTTGAACGGCGTGCTGCAGTTCGACGCCGGCCTCTACTTCCAGGATGTCAGCCCCTCGATCCCGACCTCGGTGATCGGCGGCAGCGCGCGTGACCTGAACAGCGGCACCAACGCCCGCCGTGCCCGCATCGGCTTTGGCGGCAAGGTGTTCGGCGACTTCGATTACAACTTCCTCTACGACTTCGGCGGCTCGGGCAACGAAGACGCGGGCCGCATCCACGAGCTGTGGTTCCAGTATTCGGGTTGGAAGCCCTGGCACCTGCGCGTGGGCTACTTCGAGGCCCTCGCCGGCATGGACGCCAACACCTCGACCAACCAGCTTCTGATGCTTGAGCGGTCGTCTCCGGCTGACGTCGCCCGCGGCGTGGCCGCCGGCGACTTCCGCGCCGGCCTGGCGTTCTTCGGCAATGGCGAGTTCGCCCAGGAGATCGCGCCGGGCGTGAAGACCCGCTGGCTGGCGGGCGTGGCCTACACCGGCAACACGGTCGGCAACGTGAACTCGGCCGGCGGCTTCGCCACCGTCCCGAACGACGAGCAGTCGGGCGTGGTCGTCCGCGGCGCGGTGGACTTCCACAGCGGCGCCGACTGGAACCTGCACCTCGGCGCCAACTACCAGTACGTCTTCCACCTGAACGACATCGGCGGCGTCGCCCTGCCGCCGGGGCCGGGCGGCGTGATCGCCAGCGGCCGCTACACGATCAACCTGCAGGATCGCCCGGAACTCCGCCTGGACCCGACCCGCCTGGTTTCGACCGGCGGCATCAACGCCAGCCACGTGACGGTGTGGGGCCTGGAAGGCGGCGCGCAGTGGCATAACCTGTATGCTCAGGCCGAGTACTTCGACTACAAGGTCGACGCGAACAACGCGCTGCAGACCGCGACCGTGACCCCCTACAGCCCCGAGTTCTCGGGCTGGTACGTCCAGGGGTCGTGGATCCTGACCGGCGAGTACCGCAGCTACAACGCCGGCAACGGCGCCTTCGGGGCGCCGACTCCCAGGCATCCATTCGACCTGAGCAAGGGCCAGTACGGCGCGTTCGAACTGGGCCTGCGCTATTCCGACCTCGACCTGAACGACAACACCGGCGCGGCGGGCACGGCGGCGGTCAGCGGCGTGAACTTCCGCGGCGGCGAGCAGAAGATCGTCTCGGCCAGCCTGAACTGGTATCTCAACCCGGTCGTGAAGTTCCTGCTGCAGGTCCAGAACGTGAAGATCGACAGGCTGAACGGGTCGGGGGCGACCGCGGCGGCCTTCCCGCAGGCGGGCCAGGAGTTCCAGACGCTGGCGATCCGCTCGCAGCTGGCCTTCTGATCCAGTCCTTCGGTCGATTGCGGACGAGCCCCGGCGCACCTGCGCCGGGGCTTTTTCGCGGCCGGCGAGTTCCTGCGGCGTCCTGCCCGATCGGGGGTTCGCAAGCCCGTGCGCCCCTGCTAGCGTGAATGGCGATGACGTCTCTGTCGTACGCGTGACGAGGACGGCCGTGGGTACCGCGATCCCGAGCGGGACATTGCGCTCCACCGACCCCATCGAGGTCGGCGCCGCGCCGCCGTCGGTCTCGGGTCCAGGGCCCTGCTACGCGGCTCTGGATCTCGGCACCAACAATTGCCGCCTCCTGATCGCGACGCCCACGCCCAAGGGCTTTCGCGTGGTCGAGGCCTTCTCCCGCATCGTGCGCCTGGGCGACGGCCTGTCCCGCACCGGGCGGCTGGACCCTGCGGCCATGGACCGCGCCTTGGGGGCGCTGCGCATCTGCGCCGACAAGGTGAAGAAGCGCCGGGTCGCGCGCGTCCGCGCCGTCGCGACCCAGGCCTGCCGCGCCGCCGCCAACGGCAGCGACTTCGTCGCCCGAGTGGAGCGCGAGACGGGGCTGAAGCTGACGGTGATTTCGCCCAAGGAGGAGGCGCACCTCTCCGTCATGGGCTGCCTGAACCTGCTCGACCGCCGGGCTGACGCGGCGCTGGTGGTGGACGTGGGCGGGGGCTCCACCGAGCTGTCGTGGGTCGATCTCCGCTCCGGCGCGCTCAGGGCGGGCGCCCCGCCGCCGGTGAAGGCCTGGCTCTCCATCCCGATCGGGGTCGTCACCCTGGCCGAGCGCTTTCCCGAGACCGCGCCGGCCTCCGAGGCCTGGTTCCGCGCCATGGTCGAGCACGTGAAGGCGGAGCTCACGCCCTTCCCGCATGCGGACCGCTTCAAGCCGGCCTTCGCGGCGGACAGGGCGCATCTGGTGGGCACCTCCGGCGCCATCACCAGCCTGGCGGGCCTGCACCTGGGGCTTCGGCGCTATGACCGCACCCGCGTCGACGGCCTGTGGCTGGAGCGGCGGGACTGCGAGCGGGCCGCCGACCGCCTGATCCGCTTGCCCCCGGCGGAGCGCGCCGCCCAGCCCTGCATCGGGCCCGATCGCGCCGACCTCGTGCTGGCGGGCGCGGCGATCTTGCAGGCCGTGCAGGAATTGTGGCCCTGTTCGCGGGTTCGCGTCGCCGACCGGGGCCTGCGAGAGGGCCTGCTGCTCTCGCTGATGGCGGAGCGCCGCAAGCCCCGCCGCCGCCGCGGCGGTCGCGCCCGAGGCGGCGCGACCCGGGCGGCCTCGCCGCCGGCGCATTCCCTGCAATAGGCCTTAGGAGCTCGCCGACCATGCAGCCGATCTATATTGCCCGGGCGACGCACGGGTGAGCGAGGGCGAGGACGGCGGCCGCCGGCGACTGGTCCGCCCGCCGACCGGGGGCGACCCGGCCGGCAGGGGCGTCAGCACGCGCGTTCGCACCGCCGACCAGCGAAGCCTTTCCTCTCAGCAGTGGCTGCACCGCCAGCTGAACGACCCCTACGTCCAGCGCGCCAAGGCCGAGGGCTGGCGCTCTCGCGCGGCGTTCAAGCTGATCGAGATCGACGACCGCTTCCACCTGCTGCGCCGGGGCGCTCGGGTGATCGACCTCGGCTGCGCGCCCGGCGGCTGGGTGCAGGTGGCGCTGCAGCGCGGAGCCGTGGAGGTCGTGGGCGTCGACCTCCTGCCGGTCGATCCGATCCCGGGCGCTGTCCTCATCGAGGGCGACTTCACCGCAGAGGGGATGGAGCGTCGATTGACGCAGGCGCTCGGCGGCGCGCCGGACGTCATCCTTTCCGACATGGCGCCCAACACCATGGGGCATCCGGCGACGGACCACCTGCGCATCGTGAGCCTGATCGAGGCGGCGGCGGCCTTCGCCGACCAGGCCCTGAAGCCCGGCGGCGCCTTCCTGACCAAGACCTTCCAGGGCGGAGCGACCGGCGAGTTGCTGGCCGGGCTGAAGCGGCGCTTCGCCGATGTCCGCCACGTGAAGCCCAAGGCCAGCCGGGCCGACAGCGCCGAGGTCTATCTCATCGCGACCGGCTTGAGGCGCCGCTGAGGGCGGCGCCGCTCAGAAGCTGTAGGCGAGCGTCCCGATGACCTGGCGCGGGGGGATGTACTGCTGGCTGGTCTGGAAGGAGCCGTAGGGGTCGGTGTAGCGCGCGTTCACGCCGGCCTCGTCGGTCAGATTGGTCAGGGTCAAGGCGGCGCGCCAGTGCGTGTTGCGCGGCTGGAACTCCAGATTGGCGTTCAGCACCGTGTAGCTAGGGGTGCGGTCCACGCCCGGCGTGTTGAAGATGCGCGCCTGTTCCGCCCCGCGATAGACGACTTCCAGGCGAGGGGTCAGGCTGCCTTGGGCGAGGTCGAAGCGATAGGCGGCGCTCACCGCCCCCGCGACCCGCGGCGTGGCCGGGGGCTCCGCGCCCTTCAGGTCGCGCGCAAGCGCCAGGGCCGCCGCCTGGCACGGCTTGTAGAAGTAGGGCGCCCCCGGGAAGAGCCCGCACGGCGTGCCGCCCACGCCCGGGAAGCCCTGCAGCGCCGAGCCGTAGACCTTGCGCACATCGGTGGAGTCCAGGGCGTAGAACGCCTCCGAGACGCGGCCCCGCTGCAGGGAGAGGCTGGCGCTCGCCAGAAGTCGGCGGTCCGACGAGGTGAATTGGGCCTCCGCCTCAACCCCACGGATGTGAAGGCGCGGCACGTTGGTGATGCCGCTGCTGAACGGCTGCGGGTCCGTCTCGATGAACTGGAAGTTCCGCTCGATGTAGTCGAAGGCGGCCAGGTTCAGGCGCAGGCGGCGGTCCAGGAACAGGTTCTTCGATCCAATCTCCAGGGCGGTGTTGGTCTCCGCCTTGAAGGTCGGCGCGATCACCGCGAGGTTGTTCCCGTTGGCGCCGCCCGGCTTGTAGCCCCGGTTGAGGCCGACATAGACCATGTGGTCGGGGGCGAGGTCGTATTCGGCCACCAGTCGCCAGGTCGGGACGTCGTCCCTGTGCACCACCGCCGCGACGGGCGAGGGACCCGTCGTTCCGTTGGAATTCAGGCTCTTGTCGCGGAAGTAGTCCGTGTTGGTGCGCGCGCCGGCTGTCAGCCTGAGCTGCGGGGTCAGGCGATAGGTGGCCTGGGCGAAGGCGGAGTACGACCGTCGCCGGACATAGGAGAGGTTGCCGTAGTTCAGATAGCTCGGCGGCGCGCCCAGCACATTGGCGGGCACGCTGGCGGGCGGGGCGGAGACGCTGAAGCCCGGGCCGAACACGCCGCCGTACTCCACGACGAACTGCTTGCTGCCCTGGTAGAGGGCGAAGAGCCCCGCGATCCACTCCAGCCGCCCGCCGGGGGGCGAGAGGACGTCGAACTCCTCGGTGTAGTTGTGCAGGTGCGTGTTCCAGGCCGCGATGTGGTCGTAGCCGCCCACGACGGCGAACGTCGACCGGTCGGAGTCCTGGCTCTGCACGTGATCCAGGCCCTGGAACGCTGTGATCGAGCGCACCGAGCCCCAGGGCAAGTCCCACTGGAGCCGCAGGCTGTAGAGCTGGCTCTGAAGCTCGAAGTTGGCTGCGAAGTCCTGGCTGAGGCGCCGCGGGTCGCGGGCCGGGTCCAAGATGTTCTTCTGGGCGTCGCCGTTCTGGTCGGCCTTGTAGAGCCAGGCGGTCAAGGTGGCGCTGAGGCCCGGGCGAGGCGTCCACAGCAGAGCCGCCTTCACGCCGCCGTCGTGGGCGTCGTCGAGGTCCTGGCCCAGGGCGAGGTTCTTGCTGAACCCGTCGTGGTCGTATTTCTGGGCCGAGACGCGCAGCGCCGCGCGGTCCCCCAGCGGCAGGTTCGCCTCGCCCCGAAGCCGCGACAGGCCATAGGTCCCCAGGCTGACGTCGCCGGAGGCGTCGAACACGCCGAGCCGGGGCTGGCGGGTGGTGAGGCTGATCGCGCCCCCGATGGAGCTCTGTCCGTAGAGCGCGCCCTGCGGCCCGCGCAGGACCTCGATGGACTGCACGTCGAACAGCGTCTGATCCAGCGAGATGGTGTTGGCGATGTAGACTCCGTCCACGAACAGCGACACGCCCGGCGAGGTGGTCAGGCTGTTCTCCGGCGTCTCAGAGCCGATGCCGCGGATGGTGACGAGGTTCTCGAACCCCGAGGCCTTGGTCACCTCGAGCCCGGGGACGATGGCGTTCAGGGCGGCGACGCCGGTCGCGAACCGCGCGTCCAGCGCCTCGCCGCTGACCACGCTGACCGCCGCGGCGGTGCGCTGCAGGTTGGCCCCGCGGCGCTCGGCGGTGACGACGACCGTGTCCACGGTGGCGAGCGGCCCCGACCGGGCCTGAAGCGTCGCGGTCGAGGTCTCCGCAGCGGCCTGAGCATGGGCGACCGCGGCGGGCGCCAGCAAGGCTGCGCCGGCGAGCAGGCGTGCGAGGGTCCGTCTCATCATCGCGCCTCCGCCGGGCGCGGCGGCCGAAGCAGGCTGGCTCCGCCAAGCATCGCCGCGACGATCACGGCGCAGACGACGAACAGGCTCTCGAACCCGCCCACCGCGTCCCGCGCCCAGCCTCCGGCCAGGGGGCCCGCCGCCGCCACAGTGGAGAGGAGGCACATGATCGAGAACAGCTCCAGGTTCGGGCGCGGACCGAAGTATTCGAGCAGCAGCAGCGTCGGCGGCGTGAACGACAGGCCGTAGCCGATCCCCACGCCCAAGGCGAACAGGCTCATCAGCACCCAGCCGTTGGCCCAGGCCAGGGCCAGCACGCCGATCGCCGTCGCCGCCAGGCAGACCAGGGCGAGGGTCTTGGGCGCGACGCGCTCGCCGAGCCGCCCGCCCAGCAGCGAGACCGCGACCCCGATCAGGGCCTCCACGCTCAGCGCCAGGGCGGCGTCCTGCTTGCTCACCCCGCGCTCGATCAGGTGCTCCACGGCAAAAGCGTGGACCGTCGTGTTGATGAGCAGGTAGGTCGTGTAGACGCCAAAGACGCCATAGAACTGAGGCGTGGCGAGCGCGCGGCGGACGCTCCAGTCCTGCAGCCCGCGCATGAGCTCGCCAGGGGAGGCCTGCGCCGGCGCGCCGCGCTCGCCTTCGGGCGCGGCCTTGGCGCTCCGTCCGGGCGTCGCGGCGACCGCCAGCACGCCTGCTGCGAGAGCCAACACGGCGAACGCCCACCAGTGCGCCCGCCAGCCGCCCAGGCGCTCGGCGAGGATATAGACCTGCGGGCCAGCAAAGCCGCCGAGCGTGCCGATGGCGAAATAGGCGCCGAGCGCGGTGGACCGGCTGCGGAACGCCCGGGTCAGGACATGGGCGCCGGGTACGGTGCTCACCAGCGCGAACGCCAGCCCCAGGGCCAGGGTCGCGGCCAGATAGGCCTGCACCGAGCGGGTCGTGGCCAGCGTCGTGAAGCCCAGGACCATGCACGCCGCGCCCACCGCCATGGCGCCGCGCACACCGAGCCTGCGGATCAGGGCGGCGGGGAGGGGGCTGGCCAGGCCCGTTGCGACGCCCAGGAGGGTGAAGCCCAGGCCGGCGGCTTTCCAGTCCCAATGCAGCTCGCCCACCATCGCCGGCAGGGCCACGCCGAGGGACGAGAACGACCCCGCCGCGATCACGACGTAGATCAGGCTGAGGGCGGCGAAGCTGAACCAGCGCCGCGCGGCGGAAACCTGCACCAACGGGACCTCAGCTCCTTCGAGGCGCGGGGCGATTGCGTCGACCATACGGCTCATTGCGCCGCTTCACCCTGGGGCAGGCAAGGGGCCCGTCAGATCACGTAGTCGTCGGCGAGCTCGGGCAGGGTGTGATCCATGCTGCGGGCGGGCTCCGGGCAGGTCGGGCAGTTGACCAGGCGCGCAGGCACGCCGGCCGCCGTGCAGCCGGCGGGAACGGGCTTCAGCACCACCGAGCCGGACGCGATCTTGGCGTAGTCGCCCACGGTGATGTTGCCGAGCACCTTGGCCCCTGCGCCCAGCAGGACGCCCCGTCCGATCTTCGGGTGCCGATCTCCGCGCTCCGCTCCGGTGCCCCCGAGCGTCACCGCGTGCAGCATGGAGACGTCGTCGCCGACGCTTGCGGTCTCGCCGATCACGATGCCCGTGCCGTGGTCGAGGAACAGGCCGGAGCCCAGCTTCGCCGCCGGATGGATGTCGATCTGGTAAAGCTCCGACACCCGGCTCTGCAGGTGGAAGGCTAACGTCTGGCGTGAGCGCTTCCAGAGCCAGTGCGCCACCCGGTGGGTCTGCAGCGCCTGAAAGCCCTTGAAGAACAGGAAGGGCTGCAGATAGCCCTTGCAGGCGGGATCGCGCTCGCGCACGGCGCGCAGGTCGGCCTCGACCGCCGCCATCAGGCCGGGGTCGGCGTAGAAGGCCTCCTCGCAGATCTCCCGCGCGCTCATGGCGCGCAGTTCCTGGTCCCCGAGCTTGCGCGCCATCTGGTAGGACAAGGCCTCGATCAGGCCGTCGTGGGACAGGATCACCGCGTTCAGCAGCGAGCCCAGCGTCGGCTCTTCGCGGGCGGCGGCCTCGGCCTCGCGCCGGAGCGCGGTCCAGACGGACGTCTGAAGGTCGGCTGAGGCTTGGGCGTCGGCTAAGGCTGGCGTGGCGCGAGGGGGGTCGAGGGTGTCCGTCATCTTACGCTCCGCTCCGCCGGCGTCCTGGGATAGCCCAGCCCAGCCTAGCCTAGCACCGCTGCCGCTAGGTCGGGATCGAGCTCCCCCGTGGCCGCCATATGGTGCAGGCGGAGCAGCATCGCCACCGTGATGGAATCGCGGATGCGGCCGTCGATCGCCGCCCTCAGCGCCTCCCGGGCCGGCGTCCGGGCGAGCGCCAGGGCCTCGGTCTCCTCACGGGCGTGGGCGACCTCGGTCAGCCCCGTCGCGAGATAGCCGATCGCGACCTCGTTGGACGAGGCGTTGGACAGCTCCATCAGCAGGAGCTCCCGCCAGGTCTGCGCAGCCAGGCCCGCCTCTTCCCGCAGCTCGCGCTTGGCCCCCTCCACGGGGTCCTCGTCCAGGGGCGCGCCGCCCTCGGGCAGCTCCCAGCTGTAGGTCCCGAACGGAAAGCGCCACTGGCCCACCAGCGTGATCGTGCCGTCCGCATGCAGGGGCAGCACGCCCACCGCGATGTTCTTGTAGACCTGCATGAAGTAGCGGGCCCGCACGCCGGTCGGCGCGATCGCGGCGTAGTCGTCGACCGCGAACCACGGATTGTCGTGCACGCGGCGCGAGCTCTCCACCGTCCACTTCGGGCCGTGGGCGGCCAGCCAGTCGAACTCTTCGGCCATTCAGAGGCTGCGCGTTTCGACGATCAGCATGTCCGCCCCGCCGGTCGCAAAGCTCGCGACGTCCGCGGCCGCGGCTTGACCCTCGGGAGAGGCGAAGGCGGCCTGGATGTCCGCGACGCTGTCGAAATGCAGGATGGCGACCAGGTGCAGGCCCGTCTCCCCCGCCGGGGACGCGACGGGCCCCTGGCTGACCTCGTACCGCCTCAGGCCGGGGATCGCCTTGGCGAGCGGCACGTGGCGATCGAAGTAGTGACGGTCGAACGCTGCCGGATCGGCCGGCGTCTTGTAGAGCACCAATAGTTGCGCCATCGCTCGCTCCTGTGCGGGTCGTCTCGTCTCGGGGCGGGCCTGCGGCGCGGACCCGAGTCTTCCATGTCCTCTTTCCTGTCAGCCCCGATCCCGTTTGGCGAGCCCTGTCCGGTGGTTTCCTCGACGGACACCCTGCGCCTGCTGGCCGGGCGTCGCTCCGCCTCGGCCCAGACCCTGCGCGCGCCGGGGCCGGACGCGGAGCAGCTGCGCGAGCTGATCCGGCTCGCCGCCCGCGTGCCCGATCACGGCAAGCTGAGCCCCTGGCGGTTCGTCATCATCCAGGGCCCGAGCAAGGCGGCGCTGGTCGAGCGACTGCGCGCGCGGGCGCCGTCGCAGCCCGAGCCCGGCAAGGCGGAGGCGACCCTGGCCAAGCTCGCCATCCCGCCTGTGACAGTCATGGTCGTCAGCCGCCCGGCTGAGGCCAAGATTCCCCGCTGGGAACAGGAGCTCTCGGCGGGCGCGGTCTGCATGGTGCTGCTCGTCGCGGCCCAGGCGATGGGCTTCGGCGCCAACTGGATCACCGATTGGTACGCCTATGCCCCCGAGGCCCGCCCGCTGCTCGGGCTACAGGAGGGCGAGCAGGTCGCCGGCTTCATCCACCTCGGCACGCCCGCCGAGCCGCCGCTGGAGCGGGTGCGGCCGGACCTGGAGGCGCTTGTGACGGCGCTCTGAGGCTCAGCCCCAGCTCTCGACCGCGCCCTGGCGTCGGGCGCGCAGCCCGGGCGAGGGGGCGGCGCTTGCGGCGCGGCGGCCAGGCTCGGGCGACCGTAGAGCCAGCCCTGGCCATAGTCGACGCCCAGCGCCTTCAGCTGCTCGGCCACCTCCCGGGTCTCCACCATCTCGGCGACGGTCTGCACGTTCAGCTCGCGGCAGAGCTGGACCAGATGGCGGATCAAGGTCGCGTCGCGCGCGCCGTCCGACAGCTCGCGCACGTACTGGCCGTCGATCTTGACGCTGTCGATGGTGAGCGCGCGCAGGTAGGCGAAAGAGGCCGCGCCCGCGCCGAAGTCGTCGAGCGCCACCTTGATCCCGGCCTTTCGCAGCGCCTGCACGTGGGCGTTGGCCAGGTCGAGGTCGCCCAGCGCCGCGCTCTCGGTGATCTCCACGCTGAGCCGGGCGCCTGCGGGGTGCTTCGAGGCCGTCTCCAACAGCCGTTCGACGAAGGCGCGCCGCATCAGCGAGCGGCCCGAGACGTTGACGGCGATGGTCACCTGCGGCTGGCGGGCCAGCTCTGTCATGGCGGCCTGCGCGGTGGCGAGGTCGAAGCGCTCGATGATGTCGAGCTCCTCGGCCATCTTGATCATCTCGAAGGGGCTCTCCGCGCCCGTGAACCGCGCCAGCGCCTCGTAGTGATGCACCTCCCCAGTCCTGAGCGACACGATCGGCTGGAAGTGCAGGCGAAAGTCGCGATTGTAGATCATCCGCGAGAAGGCCTGCGCCTGGGCGTTGGTCTCGCTGGCCTGACGCACGAAGGTCTCGATTAGCGCGTTCGCCCCGCCCGCCAGGCCCTGGCTCTCGAACTGCTCCAACACCATGCGGAGTGCACGCATGTTGACGCTGGGCGCCAGCTTGGGGTCGAGCCGGATGGCGGCGAAGGCCTGCGCCACCGCGCCCTCGGGGCGCCTCGCAGCGTCCGCCAGGCGCGCGACCACGCCGTCCGGCTCCCCCGCCCGGCGCAGCACGGCGTAGCGGCCGTGATCGAAATCGCCGGCGCTGATCCCGCCATAGCTCTCGGCCTTCAAGGTCGTGGCGACCTCGCCATCGCGGCGGGCCCGCGGCAGGTCGGGCGCGATAAGGCCGATGTCGATCAGGGCGACGTCGAGCTCGAGCCCGTCCCGGCTCGCCGCTTCGTTCAGCGCCCGGGCGTGGGCCAGGAAGCTCTCGCGGTCGTGCAGCCCGAGCGCGCGTACGCCCAGCGCCACGTCTGACCTGACGGGCGCGCCCAGGGTCAGGGCGCAGGACACATTTGGAGCCAGCTCGGGCACCAGGAAGGCGGCGAGGCTGGCGGTGCGAACGCCGCCATCGCCCTGAAGCGCCAGGCGGACGGCGACCGGGCCGCGTCGCTCGCCAGGGACGATGCCCCGCACGAGGGCTTCGGCGTCCGTCCGGTCGTCAGGATGGATCCAGTCGCGCCAGTCTGCGCCTGAGACTTCGGCCGGGCCGCGTCCGGTCAGGCGTTGCGCGGCGCCCAGCGCGAGCCGCACCCGGTGCTGCGCGTCGATCTCGAATAGCAGGTCGGCGACGGCGAAGGCGCAGCCGAGGAGCGAAGTCGTGCCCGGCATCTCGCCGCAGCTCCTGTCGATCAGCGTCCAACTTAGCTTTCGCAAATTGCGAAAGCGTTTCCACGGTCAGGCGCGGCGGAGCACCGCGTCGGTGGTCGCCAGTCTGATCCCGGCAAAGCGCGCCTCGGCGCAGAGGATCAGCCGCCCCGGCCCGATGTGGAGCAGGCGCGCCTCGACCGGCGGCGGCGCCAGCCACGAGCCCGGGCGGAACGGGCGGTCGAACACGAAGTGCAGGTCCTGACCCACCTGCTCGCCCCGGATACGCGCGGACTCGGCCGCGTCATAGCCGATGAAGCGCTGGCCGTGGCTCTCCAGCGCCCAGCTGCGGGTCTGGGTCTCGCCGGTGGAGTAGGTGTAGGTCTCGTCCAGGTGCAGCGGGTCGTGCTCCTCCGCCCAGCGGCCGACGAACTCAACCCTGACGCGGCGCACGATCCGTCCGAACAGATCGCGGATCACGCCTGCGCCGGTGATCCGGCCCTCGAAGAACCTAACGCTGTCCACTGGTCGTCCCGCGCGAGCGGATGATTGCAGCCCGATCCGGGATGCGAAACAAGAGGCCAAGGTCGAGCGAGGGGAAAGCGCATGCCGGATGTCATTACCGTCGAGAAGGACCCGGCGGGCTACGCGGTCCTCACCCTGAACCGGCCGGACGCCATGAACGCCCTGTCGCGCCAGCTGCGCGCCGAGCTCGCCGCCGCCGTGCGGGCGCTGGAGGCCGATCCGGAGGTGCGGGTCCTGATCCTGACCGGGGCGGGCCAGCGCGCCTTCTGCGCCGGGCTCGACCTGAAGGAGCTGGGGGCTGGCGGGCTGAGCGTCGCCGACGGGGTCGAGGTCGACGATCCCGTCACGTCGCTCAGCGCCTTCTCGGGCCCGATCATCGGCGCGATCAATGGGGTGGCGATCACCGGCGGCTTCGAGCTCGCCTTGGCCTGCGACGTGCTGCTGGCCAGCCCGAACGCGCGCTTCGCTGACACCCACGGCCGGGTCGGCATCATGCCGGGCTGGGGTTTGTCGCAGAAGCTCAGCCGTGCAATCGGCCTCTCTCGCGCCAAGGAGCTGTCGCTGACCGGCAACTTCCTGCCCGCCGAGCAGGCGGAGCGCTGGGGTCTGGTGAACCGGGTCGTGCCGGCCGACGAACTCCTGCCCCAGGCGCGTCGGCTGGCCGAGGACATGCTGGGCCTCGTGCCGGAGATGCTGACCGCCTACAAGCGCCTGATCGACGACGGCTTTGCGCTCAGCTTCGGCGAGGGCCTGCGGCTCGAGGCGGAGCGGGGCGCCGCCGCCAACCGCGCCGTCACCGCAGAGGCGATCGAGCAGCGTCGCGCCCTCGTCCAGAGCCGCGGCCGCACGCAGACCTGACCGCCGACCTGCGCTGGACGGTTAACGCCACATGAACGGGCGTCTCGCAACCGGTTCAGCCGCCGCGCGTCATACAGCTGCGTGACGCCGGATCCGACAGGGCCCTGGCGGAAGAAGGAGATGCAAGATGGCTATCAAGACGGCTCTCATCGCCGCAGGCGCCCTGGCCGCTACGGCGGCGGCGGTCGTCCCGGGCGCGGCTTCGGCCCACCCGTACGGCTATGGCTACGGCCACGCGCCATACCACGGCTACGGTTATGACCATGACGCCTGGCGCCGGGCGGAGTGGGCCCGCCGGGAGGCGTGGCGGCGGGAGGCGTGGCACCGGGCGGAGTGGGCCCGCCGGGCGGCGTGGCGGCGCGAACACTGGCGCTACGAGCACCGCTACCATCACCCGTATGGCTATGGATACGGCTACGGCTACCGCCATTGGTGATCGGCCCGAAGCCTGAGCGGGCGGCCCTGCGGACCTCCGCGGGGCCGTTCTCGCGGCCGCGTCGAGATCAGATTCCGGCGTACCACTCGTAGCCGCGATCTTCCCAGTATCCGCCCTTGCCGCCCGAGATGTGGGAGAAGCTGTCGACCAGTTCGATGCGCTGAAGGTACTTGGCGTGCTTGTAGCCGAGCTGGCGCTCCACCCGAAGCCGCAGGGGCGCGCCGTTGCCGATGGGCAGGTCCTTGCCGTTCAGCTGGTAAGCGATGATCGTCTGAGGGTGGAAAGCGTCCACCAGGTCGATGCTCTCGTAGTATTGGCCAGGGCTTTGCTCCCCACCCTTCGCCAGCTCGCCGTCCAGATTGTCGGCGCAGTGGAAGACCGCGTAGCGCGCGTTCGGCTTCAGGCCTGAGGCCTTGAGGAGCAGGCCCAGCGGCACGCCCGTCCATTGGCCGATGGCGCTCCAGCCCTCGACGCAGTCGTGGCGCGTGATCTGGGTCCGCGACGGCAGGCGCTTGATTTCGGCCACGCTCAGCTCGAGCGGCTTCTGCACGAGCCCGTCGATGGTCAGGGTCCAGTTCTTGAAGCCCTCGTCCACGTGGCCGGCGTAGTCGTCCCCTCCGGGATAGGTGGTGCCGTTCGGCTTGAAGACCGGCGAGATGTCCTTGGGCGAGAACTCCCTTGCCAGGGCGCGCCCTCCGCCGAGGAGGCGCTGGCTCCTGTAGGTCAGGCGCTCCGCCGCATGCAGCACGCGCTGCACGTCGGCGCTGTGGGTGAGCTGGTCGCAGCCGGCCAGCAGCAGGCCGCCGCCGGCGACGCCGCCCAGCAGGGCCGCACGGCGGGTGAACAGGCGCGCGTCAGTCATGGCCGTGCTCCGCGGGCGGGACCTTGTAGTAGCCGGTGATCATGGAGGTGATCTCGTTCACCACGCCGGCGAGAAAGACCTCCACCACGTGGATCACGACGAATCCCACGATGGACCAGGCGAAGATGAAGTGCAGGGTGCGCGCGCTCTGCCGCCCTCCGAAGAGCGCGAGCAAGGGCGGGGCGATGGCGTTGAAGCCGGGCGACATGGTGAGCCCCGTGAGCACCATGCCGGGCAGGAGCACGAAGACGACGGTCAGATAGGCCAACCGCTGCAGCACATTATAGCGCTTGGCGTCCTCGCCGGTCGGGTGCTTCAGCTTGATGTGGTCGACGATGGAGCGGCCGATCCCGCGCAGGTCCTGAAGCGTCGGCCACAGGTCGCGCTGCACGTGACGGATCACGAAGCTGTAGGCCAGGTAGACCAGCCCGTTCAGCACGAAGAACCAGGCGAAGAAGAAGTGCCAGTGCCGGGCGTCGGCGAGGTCGGTGAAGCTCGGCGCCGTCAGCCACGCCGGCCAGGCGCGGAACTGATCATGGCCATTGACCTTGGACACGCCCAGCACGCCGGTGGTGGGGATGCGCAGCGACCCGATTTGGGTCACGCCGTGGTAGACGCCCTTGGGATGCTCCTCGGCCCCGATCTGGAACACCGCGGGGTCGGGGCGGGCGTCGGCGCCGTACATGCCCCAATAGAGGCGCGGGTGGGCGTTGAAGATGTTCAGCCCGCTCATGAGCAGGACCGTGATGCAGACCACGTTCAGCCAGTGGGCGATGCGGATCAGCAGGCGATGGCGGTAGATCACCTCGCCCGTCTGGGTCGGCCTGGCCGGGGCCTCGGCGACGTCCGGCGTGATCGCGGTCATGTCAGGCGTTCCCCTTAGTCCCGTTGTTAAGCTTGGCTCGGTTTCGGCCTGCGCTCAAGCCAGTGTTCGCGGGCGGAAGGCCGAGGTTACGTCGAGCAAGACCCCGCACGCTTCAAGACCCGGGCTAGATCCGTTCCTCCAGCGCCTTCAGCCCCGAATACCCCGGCTGGTCGATGCGGACCTGGTCGGCGGTGGCAAGGCGCAGGTGCTCGAAAAGGGCGGCGTCGGCGGGCTGGTCCCCCGACCGGATGCGCTCGCACAGGCGGCGGTTGAGCGTGGCTCCGTCGCCGTCCTCGCCCAGCAGGTCCCGCAGGCGCGTCGCCGCCTGCGTCTCGGCGTGCTCCGCCAGGGCGAGCTCCCGCTTCACAGTCGCCAGCGCATTCACCGCCACCCGCGCCAGGAAGGCGTCGCGGTCCTTCAACTGCGGCGCAGCACGGGTCTCGATGAAGCCGATCACCGCCTCGATCAGCTCCTGCGCCGTCGGATGGGTGCTCACGCCATCGCCTCCAGGAGGGGCAGAAGGTCGATCTCCGCCTCGCTCGCCCGCCGGCCGATCATGGCGCGCTCGACGCTCGGATCCGCGCCTGTGGCAAAGCTGCGATACATGATCAGGCACATGACGCCCCACTTCAGCGAGCCCAGCGCCTGCCAGTAGGCGACGCGCTCGGGCGAGACGGGCGTCCCGCCAGCGGCTGCATAGCCGTCGAGCAGGTCGCGCGTGTCGCCAAAGCCGCCGACCGGCTTGTCGTGACGTCCGAAACGCCAGGAGTTGACGCAGATCCAGCCCAGGTCTTCGGCGGGGTCGCCAAGGTGGGCGAGCTCCCAGTCCAGCACGGCGGCGAGTCCCCGCTGCGGGTGCACGATCAGGTTGCCGTTCCTGAAGTCCCCATGCACCAGCACGGGGCGCTCCAGCACCGGGGCGCGCGCTCGCAGCATGCGGAAGCCGAGCTCGAAGACTGGCCGCTCCGCCCCGGTCTCGCGATAGATGGCCTCGTAGCGGTCGAGCTCGGAGCGCGCGTCGGCGGTTCGTAGGCCCTCCAGCGCCGGATCGTCTACGGCATGGATGGCGGCCAGCACCTCGCCGCACCGTCGCGCGAGGCCTGGGCGGACGGCTGCGAACGCATCCTGGCGCACGATGCGAGCGCCCAGGGTCTCGCCCTCGACGCGGGCCATGACATAGGCCTCCCCGATCCCGTCCTGGGGCGTGCAGACGTGGATCACGGCCGGCACGGGCGCGCCAGCCCGCCCGGCGGCGGCGATCAGGGCGGCCTCGGCGGCCAGGGCCGCGGTGCGCTCCGGATCGGGCTGCAGACCTTCCGGCCGCCGGCGCAGGATCAGGGAGACGGGCGCGGCCGGAGTCTCCACCTCGAAGGCCCAGGTCTCCTGGCTCGCCCCGCCGGAGAGCCGCGTCAGGCGCGCAACGGCGCGACCGTCCGGGGCGAGGCGCGGAGCCAGGCGGGTCAGGGCGGCGGCGAGCGCATCGGGCTCCATCGCGCCAGCTTTGCGCGGTTTATGCGGGCTGTCACCCCGACAGCTGCTCCGCCTTCGCCGTCCAGTCATAGAGATGGCGGAGCACACGGACGGCCTGGCCGCGCGGGGAGCTGAGCTCAGGATCGCGTGCGGCGATCAGGCGCGCGTCGTCGGCAGCGGCGAGCAGCAGGTCGCGATGCACGAAGGGGTCGGCCAGGCGATAGGCCGGCAGGCCGCTCTGGCGCAGGCCCACCGCGTCGCCGCCGCCCCGCAGCTCCAGGTCGCGCTCGGCGATCACGAAGCCGTCCTCGGTCTTTCGCAGCACCTCGAGCCGCGCCTGTCCGCTCGTGCTCAGCGGCGGCTCGTAGAGCAGCAGGCACGCGCTCTTAGCCGATCCTCGCCCGACCCGCCCGCGCAGCTGGTGCAATTGCGCCAGTCCGAAGCGGTCGGCGTGCTCGATGACCATGATCGTCGCGTTCGCCACATTAACCCCGACCTCCACAACTGTGGTCGCGACCAGTACGTCCAGGCGACCCTCGGCGAACGCCGCCATGACGGCGTCCTTCTCCGCGGGCTGCAGGCGGCCGTGCACGAGGCCGACGCGGGGCCCGAGCCGTTCGCGCAAGCTGGCCGCGCGGCTCTCTGCGTCGGCGACGTCCAGCCGCTCCGACTCCGCCACCAGCGGACAGATCCAGAAGGCCTGCGCCCCCTCGGCCGTGGCCTGGCGCAGGCGCGCGATCACGGCCTCGATCCGGGTCGTGGGCAGGGCGGCGGTGGACACCGGCTTGCGGCCGGGAGGCTTTTCGTTCAGCCGGCTGATGTCGAGGTCGCCGAATTGGGTCAGCTCCAGCGTGCGCGGGATGGGGGTCGCGGACAGGGAGAGCAGGTGCGCCGAGGGGCCCTTGGCCTGCAGCCTCGCCCGCTCCGCGACCCCGAAGCGATGCTGTTCGTCGATGATCGCCAGCGCCAAGTCCCGGAAGACGATCTCGTCCTGGAAGAGGGCGTGGGTGCCGATCGCGACCTGGGCCGCGCCAGACGCCAGGGCGGCGAGCCGCTCCGTTCGCGCCGCGCCCTTGTCTCGCCCGGTCAGGAGGATCGCGGTCACGCCTGCAGCGGCGAGCGGCGCCGCCAGGGTCTCGTAGTGCTGGCGGGCCAGGATCTCCGTGGGAGCCATCAGGGCGGACTGCGCGCCGGCCGCAGCCACGTCGGCCATGGCCAGCATGGCCACGACCGTCTTGCCCGAGCCCACGTCGCCCTGGACCAGGCGCTGCATCCGTTGGCCCGACGCCAGGTCGGTGCGGATGTCGGCCAGGGCGCGGGCCTGGGCTCCGGTCAAACGATAGGGCAGGGCGGCCTCGATCCGGGCGGAGAGGTCGGACGCGGGGATGGCGGGGGCGGGCTCGGCGCGGACGCGCGAGCGGCGCGCCTGTAGCGCCAGTTGGTGCGCGAGCAGCTCGTCATAGGCCAGGCGGGCGCGGGCGGGGCTCTGGGGTTCGAGATCCGCCTCGCTCTCGGGGGCGTGCAGGCGGGCCAGCGCCTCGCGCCACCTAGGCCAGCCCTGGCGCGCCAGGAAGGCCGCGTCCTGCCACTCGGGCAGCTCGGGCGCGCGCTCCAAAGCCGCCTGCACGAAGCGACGGACCTGGCGGGAGCTGGTCTGGACGGTGGCGGGATAGATCGGCTCGAGCTCCGGCACGCTATCCGCGGCCTCAGCGGGCGCCAGATAGTCGGGATGGGCGATGGAGGCCTCGACGCCGACGCGCCTCACCTCGCCGCTGACGACGCGCATCGCGCCGATCGGATGCGATTTGGCCAGATGCGGACCGTAGCCCTTGAACCAGCTCAGGAACATGAAGCCCGTCTCGTCCGCCACACGGATGCGATAGGGGTAGTCGCGCCGGTGGGGCGGGGCGTGCGCGTCGATACGCACCACAAACGTCTGGAGCACGCCCTCCTGCGCCTTGGCGACGGTGGCGCGCGTGCGCCGCTTCAGCCCCGCCGGCGCCAGGAACAGGAGGTCGCGCACGAGGGGGCCGGCCAGCCGCTCCAGCTCCGGCGCGAGCTTCGGCCCCACGCCCTTCAGCGCGTCCAGGCTGGCGAACAAGGGGAAGAGAATCTCCGGCCGCACGGGGGCGAGCTTAGCCGAATGCGGGCTCAGCCCGCAGCCGAGCGCCGGCCGCTGATCGCCGCGCCCGCATTGGGCGCGAGCCGGACGTAGGCCAAGGCTGCCGACAGCGTGCTCAGGCCCACGATGACGAACGGCCAGGTGAAGCGCTCCGGCGTCAGGACCGATGCGCCGCCGCCGCCGCGCGTCAGCTGCAGCATCAGCGCGCCGAAGCTGACCCCCAGGCTCATGCCCACCTGCTGGATGACGACGGAGAGGGTCGAGGCCGCGCTGATCCGGTCCGGCGGCACGTCGGCATAGGCGATGGCGTTGGTGGCGGTGAACTGCAGCGAGCGCGCGAAGCCGCCGAGGAACAGAGCCGCCATCATCAGCCAGACCGGGGTGGAGGCCCGGAAGGTCGCGGGCGCGGCGGTCAGGACCGCGGCCATCACGACCGAGCTCAGCATCACCCGCTTGAAGCCCCAGGTCCGGATCAACCCGGGCGCGGCGGCCTTGCAGACGAGCGCGCCGACGGTCTGGGCGATGGTGACGAGGCCCGCCTGCAGCGGCATCCAGCCCAGCGCCACCTGCAGCAGCAGCGGCATGAGCAGGGGCGTGGCCCCGATGCCGAGCCGCACCAGCGAGCCGCCGATGACGCTCGCGCGATAGGTCCGGGCTGCGAGCAGGCGCAGGTCGAGCACCGGGCGCGGCGCTCTTAGGGCATGGCGGACGAAGGCCAGGGCGGAGACCAGGCCCACGACGGCTGCGGCGAGCTGACCCCAGACCGGGATCAGGCCCACGCCCGCGGTTTCAGCCACGAACACGATCGCGGTGATGGCGAGGGCGGAAAGACCGAAGCCCTTCAGGTCGAAGCACCCCGGGTCGGGCTGACGCAGGCGCGGCACGAAGCGCGCGACCGCCCCCATGCCGATCAGGCCCACGGGCAAGTTGATCAGGAAGATCCAGGGCCAGCTCGCCACCGTCAGCACCAGGCCCGAGATCGGAGGCCCGACCAGGGGCCCCACGAGCGCCGGCATGGTGAACCAGCTCATGGCCGAGACGAACCGCTCTCGCGGCGCGGAGCCCACCACGATCAGCCGGCCCACCGGCGTCATCATCGCGCCCCCCAGACCCTGGACGATGCGGGCGCCCACGAGCTGAACCAGGCTATGCGACGCCGCGCAGAGCACCGAGCCGGCCAGGAAGACGGTCATGGCGCTGATGAACACTCGTCGGGCGCCGAACCGGTCCGCCACCCAGCCGCTCGCCGGCGCGAACACGGCGAGCGCCAGCAGGTACGAGGTGAGGGCGAGCTTCAGGTGGATGGGGTCGGAGTTGAACGCGCGCGCAAGCGTCGGCAGCGCGGTCGAGAGCGCGGTGGAGTCCACGAATTCCATGAACAGCGCGCTCGCCACCGCGATGGGCACGAGGTTGCTCCAGGCCGCAGCGGCGGCGCGCGGGCGGGCGCTGTCCTGGGCGGGGGCGGAGGTCGGCTCAACCGCGCCGGTCTCCGACCCGATGCTGGCGATGTGCGGCGTGACGTCCACCGGGGGTGATTAGGCGCGCGACGCGGGTAAGAGAAGGGCCGACCCGAGCGTGGCCGCAAGGTCGCATGACGTAAAATTAACCGCCTTCAAACTTGAACTTTGGCGTGTGCGGTCGCAAGTCGCCGCCGGGATCGGCACCAACGAGTTCGTCTATGCGCGGCGTCATCCGCCCTCAATCCTGTGCGGCGGCGCTGATGCTGGCCCTGACCGCCTGCAGCCACGCGCGGATCGCGCCGCCCGAGGTGCGCCTGCCGGCCGCCTTCGAGAGCCCGCGCGCGCCGTCGTCCGCGCCGGCCCAGGCGCTCGACCGTTGGTGGACGCTGTTCGGTGACGCGCAGCTGAGCGCCCTGGTGGAGCAGGCGCTAGCGGCGGCGCCGGACGCGCGCGCGGCGCGGGCCCGGCTTGCGGAGGCGCAGGCGGTGCGGTCCTCCGCCCTGTCCCGGTTCGCCCCGCAAGGGCAGCTGCAGGGCTCGGCCAGCCACTCGGACTCCACCCAGGACATCTCGGGCCTGCCCGCCTCGGCGCTCAGCGGCGGGACCAGCTTCGGCTCGACCGGCACGTTCACGAACGGACCGCAGGACACCTACGCCGCCCAGTTCAGCCCGACATGGGAGCTCGACTTCTTCGGCCGGGCCGCGGCGACGCGCCGGGGCGCCGACGCCGACCTCGCCGCGGCCGCCTTCGATTATGCCGCAAGCCGGATGAGCCTTTCGGCCAATGTCGGGGTGCAGCTCTTCCAGGCCCGGGCGCTCGCCGCCCAGCTCGCCGAGGCGCAAGCCCAGGCGGAGATCGCCCGCCGCCTCGCCGCCGCCGCACGATTGGGGTGCAGCACGGGCTGCGCGCCGAGGCCGAGGCCGCCCGCCTGGAAGCCGACGCCGCCTCCTCCGACGCCAGCGTGCGCCAGCTCCAGGCGCAGCTGACCGCCGCCCGGCGCACCCTGCTCGTGTTGATCGGCCGTGGAACCGATCCCCTGGACAGCGTTCCCGTTTCGACCGACCTCCCCGCGCCGCCGGCCGTGCCCGCGACCACGCCGGGCGAGCTCCTCGCCCGCCGCCCCGACGTCCGCGAGGCGGAGCAGCGCCTGCGCTCGGCGTCCGCGCGGCTTGATATCGACAAGCTCGCGCTGTTTCCGACCTTCACCTTGGAGCCGGGGCTCTCGATCACCAAGCTGTCGACCAAGGTCTACGACCTGACGACCCGGAGCTGGTCGCTGGGCGCGGCGGGGGTGCTGCCGATCCTGAACCGCCCGCAGCTGCTGGCCGAAATCCGCGCCCAGACCGCGCGCGGCGACCAGGCCGCGGCGAGCTACGAGAGCGCCGTGCAGGGCGCCTATCGCGACGCGGAGAACGCGCTTGCGACCCTGGCCGCGGAACAGAAGCGCGTCGCCGACCTCGCGCGCGCTGCAGAGCGTGCCGAGTTCGCCTTCCAGGCGGCGCAGAAGGGCAATACGGCGGGGCTGACCGACCTCACGACCCTGCTCCAGGCCGAGCAGACCTGGCGGGCGGCGCGCAACCAGCTGATCACGGCGCGCGCGGCGGCGCTGCAGGACACCGTGAACGCGATGAAGGCGCTGGGCGGCGGCTGGCAGGCCGAAGCCGGCGATCGGGGGATCAAGGGATGATGCGGTCAGTTCTGACGGGCCTTTTCGCTGCGAGCCTCGCGCTCGGCCTGGCCGCCTGCTCCAAGCCCAAGACGGCGGCCCAGGGTCGCGCCCAGCCGATCCTGGTCAGCGTCGCCAAAATCCAGACCCGCCTGATGGCCTCGGGCCTTTCGGCGTCGGGGCAGCTGCTCGCGCGGGAGGAGGCGGTCGTCACCTCCGAGCTCTCCGGCTACCGCGTCGCCAGGGTGAACGTCGAGGAGGGCGCGTGGGTGCGCGCCGGCCAGCCCCTGGTCGAGCTCGACGACTCGCTGCTGCGCTCCCAGATCGATCTGCAGCGGGCCAACCTCGCCCAGCAGCAGGTCGCAACCGAGCGCGCCGAGGCCGAGGCCCAGCGGGTGCAGGGGCTGGAGAACAGCGGCGTGCTCTCCAACGAGCAGATCGCGGAGCGGGGCCTGGCGGCGCGCCAGGCCCGCGCGGCCCTGGCCGCGTCCGAAGCGCAGCTCAAGGACAGCCTCTCGCGCGAGGCCAAGATGGTCATCCGCGCGCCGGTCTCCGGCCGGGTGTTCGAGCGCGACGTGCGTCCGGGCGACACCGCCGCCCCGGGTACGGTGATGTTCCGCATCATCCGCGACGGCCTGGTAGAGGCCAACGCCCAGGCCCCGGAGGCCGACCTCTCCGCCATCCACGCCGGCGACCGCGTGCGGGTGACCCCTCCGTCGGGCGCGTCCGTCGAGGGGCGGGTCCGCTTCGTCAGCCCGCGCGTGGACCCCCAGACCAAGCTCGGCTTCGTGCGGGTGGCGCTGCCCGTGCGCGACGACCTGCGCCCCGGCGGCTATGCCCGCACGGACTTCCTGCAAGGGGCCAACACGGTGAAGGCCGCGCCCGAGACGGCGCTGCGCTTCGACGACGACGGCGCCTTCGTCATGGCGGTGGACGCCTCCGGCCGCGTCCATCGCGTGAACGTCAAGACCGGCCAGCGCAGCGGCGGCTGGGTCGAGCTGATCTCCGGCCCTGAAGCGGGCACGCGGGTGGCTCTGGCCGGCTCCGCCTTCGTGCTGGAAGGCGACAAGGTCCGCACCGTCGAGGCGACGCCCCGATGAGGTTCCGCATCTCCGCCTGGGGGATCCGCAACCCGATCCCCGTCGCCCTGATCTTCCTCGCGCTCAGCATCGCGGGCGCGTTCTCCTACGCGCGCCTGCCCATCAAGCAGTTCCCCAACGTCACCTTTCCGATCGTGACGGTGACGGTGACCCAGAACGGCGCGGCCCCGTCCGAAGTCGAGACCCAGATCACCCGGCCGGTCGAGGACGCCGTCGCCTCGGTCAGCAACGTCAAGCACATCACCTCCAATGTGACGCTCGGCGCGTCCGTGACCTCCATCCAGTTCGAACTCGGCTCCGATATGCAGAAGGCCACGGACGACATCCGCACGGCCGTCGAGCGGGTGCGCGTGAACCTGCCGGCCGGCATCGATCCGCCGACGGTGCAGCGGCTGGACGTCGATGCTGCGCCCATCGTCACCTACGCGGTCAGCTCGCCCACGATGTCGCCGGCGGAGCTCTCCTGGTTCGTCGACAACACCGTGGCGCGGGCGTTGCAGGGGCAGTCCGGCGTCGCCCAGGTGGTGCGCGTGGGCGGCGTGGATCGTGAGATCAACGTCATCCTCGACCCCGACCGCATGGCGGCGCGGGGGGTGACGGCGGCTCAGATCAACGACGCGCTCCGCAGCTTCAACGAGGATGCGCCGGGCGGGCGGGCGAACATCGGCGCGCGTGAGCAGACGATCCGCGTCCTCGGCCAGGCGACGACGGTGCAGGCTCTCCGCGACACCACCATCCCTGTGGGCCAGGGCTTCGTGCGGCTGTCCGACGTGGCAGAGGTTGGCGACGGCCAGGCGGAGGTGCGGGGTTTCGCGCGCCTGAACGGCCGTCCTGCGGTGGCCTTCCAGGTCAACAAGACGCGGGATTCCAGCGACGTGCGCACCGAGGATCGCGTCCGCGCCGCCGTCGCCAAGCTCGCGGCGGATCACCCGGACGTGCGCTTCGAGCTGGTGGTCTCCACCGTGACCGAGACCCGCCAGAGCTTCCACGCGACGCTGGAGGTGCTGATCGAGGGCATGCTGCTGGCCGCCCTGGTGGTCTGGCTCTTCCTGCGCAACTGGCGCGCGACCCTGATCGCAGCCGTCGCCATGCCCCTGTCCCTGATCCCGACCTTCTGGGTGATCTCGCTCCTCGGCTTCAGCCTGAACGTCATCACCCTCCTGGCCCTGACGCTCGTCATCGGCATCCTGGTCGACGACGCCATCGTCGAGATCGAGAACATCGAAAAGCGCATCGAGCGGGGGCAGACGCCCTATCGCGCCGCCCTGATCGGGGCGGACTCGATCGGCCTGGCGGTGGTGGCGACCACCTTCACCATCGTCGTGGTCTTCACGCCGGTCAGCTTCATGGGCGGCATCTCCGGCCAGTTCTTCCGCGAGTTCGGCCTGACGGTGGCGGTCTCGGTGCTGTTCTCGTTGGCGGTGGCGCGCTTGGTGACGCCGCTCATGGCCGCCTACTTCCTGAAGCCTGCCGCGAACCCGAAGCCCGCCAAGCCGCTGACGGGGCCCTACCGCCGGGCGCTCGACTGGGCGCTGGCCCACAAGTGGCTCTCGGCCCTGATCGGAGGCCTGTTCTTCGTGGGCTCGGTGATCCTGGCCATCAGCTTGCCGGTCGGCTTTCAGCCCCGCAGCAACCCGGCCTACGTCTACCTGAATCTGGAGGGGCCGCCGGGCGCCACGCCTGCGGACATGGAGCGGGCCGTCCAGCGCGTCACTGCGCTGCTGCTGCGCCAGCCCGACGCCTCCGCCGTCTTCGCCCAGGTGGGTGCGTCCTCGGGCGGGGGGTTCGGCGCTGCGGCCTCGGGAGGCGACCTGCGTTCGGGCACCCTGACCGTGGTGCTGAAGCAGAACCGCAGCATGAGCGCGGACCAGTTCCGCGCCGCCACCCGGCCGCTCCTGCGCTCCATCCCCGATGTCCGGATCACGACACGGTCCGACTTCGGGTCCTCCGACGTCAACATCGTGCTGTCTTCCGAGAACGGGCCGCTGCTCGAGCGCACCCGCGCCCAGCTGATGACCGAAATGCGCGGCCTTCGCGAGGTCAGCGACCCGCGGCCCTCGCCCCCGGCGCCCGGTCCTGAGCTGATCATCCGGCCCAAGCCCGACGAGGCTGCGCGCCTGGGCGTCAATGCGCTTGCGCTCTCCAGCGTGGTGCGCGTGGCCACCATCGGCGACATCGACCCCAATGTCGCGAAGTTCTCGGAGGGCGAGCGGCGCATCCCGATACGCGCCCGCCTGCCGGAGCGCGCGCGCACCGACCTGCAGACCCTCGCCAATCTGCAGGTCCCGACCACGTCCGGCAAGACGACGGCGCTCTCCACCGTGGCGGACATCGGCTTTGAGTCCGGACCCGGCACGATCGTGCGCTACGACCGTAAGCGCCAAGCGGCCATCGACGCGGACTTCGCCAACGGCGCCATCCTGGGCAGCGCCAATGCGGCGATCAGCAAGCTGCCGACCATGAAGAAGATCCTCGCCGGCCAGATTCCGGGCGTCTCGCGCGCCAACGCCGGCGACACCGAGGCCCTCATCGACCTGATGACCAACTTCCTGGCCGCGCTTTTCTCCGGCATCGCGCTCATCTATGCCGTGCTGGTGCTGCTCTTCCGCAGCTTCTTCAAGCCGGCGACGATCCTGTCGGCTCTGCCGCTCTCGATCGGGGGCGCGTTCCTGTTGCTGCTCCTGACCGGCCAGGCGGTGACCATGCCGGTGCTGATTGGCTGCCTGATGCTGTTCGGGATCGCGGCCAAGAACTCCATCCTGCTGGTGGAGTTCGCCATCGAGGATCAGCGCGCGGGCCAGAGCCTGCATGACGCCCTGATCAACGCCTGCCGGGAGCGCGCCCGTCCCATCATCATGACCACGGTCGCCATGATGGCGGGCATGCTGCCGACGGCGCTGGGGCTGGGTCAGGGGTCGGAGTTCCGCCAGCCCATGGCCATCGCCGTGATCGGCGGCCTGCTGAGCTCAACGGCCCTGTCGCTCGTGCTGGTGCCTGTGGTCTACGAGTTCGTCGACGGTTTCGAGGGCGGGCTGAAGCCCAAGCTCGCCCGCCTGATCACGCCCAAGCAGCCCGGCGACGACGCGCCGATCGCCGAGGGCGAGGAGTCCGTGGTCACCTCGGGCGCGAGCTGAGCCTCAGGCCGCCTTCAGCAAGGCGTGCGCCGCGGCGAGGTCGGCTACGAAGGCGTCGTAGGCGCGAGCCTTCTCGCCCGGCTCGGGGATGCGCAGCAGGTACGACGGGTGCACCGTCAGGAAGCCGAGGCCGCCGCCCTCGACCTCGCCGACCACGCCGCGGTTCTTAAGAACGCTCAGCGCGCGGCCGAAGACGGCCGTGGCGGCGGTGGCGCCGAGCGCCACGATCACCTTGGGCCGCACCAGGCGTCGCTCGGTCTGCAGCCACCAGCGGCAGGCCTCGATCTCTGTGCCGTTCGGGCGCGAATGCAGCCGCCGCTTGCCGCGAAGCTCGTGCTTGAAGTGCTTCACCGCATTGGTGACGTAGGCCTCTTCGCGGTTCACCCCGGCTTCGGCCAGGGCGCGGTTTAGCACCTCGCCCGCAGGCCCCACGAACGGATGGCCCGCAAGGTCCTCCATGTCGCCGGGCTGTTCGCCCACCAGCATCAAGGGCGCCTGCGGCGGCCCCTCGCCCGGCACGCCCTGGGTCGCGTGGCGCCACAGGTCGCAGCGGCGGCAGGCCTGGATCGCGGCGGCGACCTCCGGCAGGTCGGCGGGCGCGGCGTCGGGCGGGGGCGGCGCCGGCGCGCGCTTCACCTGCACCCGGCCGGTGCGCGGGGAGGGCGGGGTCGGCGCGGCCTCGACCATGGCGTCGGTCCTTCCTCGGGCGGCGGCGGCCAGCTCGGGAATGACGGCGGCTTCGGGCAGGTTCCCCCAGTAGCGGCGGGGCATGTGCTGGGTCATCAGCCTCGGATTGACCCGCGCGGGGTTGAACACCGAGGCGAAGTAGGTCCGCCAGTAGGTCTCCAGCTCGTCCTCGCCCGGCGCCTCGCGCCGCTCCAGGCCGGGGGTGAAGCTGAGCCCACCCGCCCCGTCCCAGTGGGCGCAGGCGTCGGGCGTCAGGATCGAGAACGCGAGCCGCCCCATGCGCTTGACGAAATAGTCGATCCCGCGCGTCAGCACCCGGTGCGGCGGCTCGAACCAGGCCACGTAGGTCTCGCGTTCGCCGGCGGCCTCGAAGGCGGGATTGACCAGGCGGAAGCGCACAAAGGCGTGCATCTTGTGGGTGGCCTGCTGCACGGCCTTGCGGCGCAGGTGCGCCTCGGCCACGTCCGCATCGGTCGTGATGCGCAGGAGCGCCGGCTCGTCCTTCAGGCGCCAGAGCAGGCGGTAGAGGAGGTCGAAGCGGTCGTCGCTGCGGTGGCAGACCAGGTCCGCGGCGAGGTCGAGGAGCTCGCGCGGCGCGCTGAAGCCTGCGCCGGAGGGCGGCTCGGGCGGGGGCGGGCCGTCGAAAAGGCCGCCGCTGGCGTCGCCGACGCGCCACGCCACCTGCTCAGGCGCCACGCCGCCCAGGCGCAGCGCCCGCGCCGCCCTGCGCCAGCCCGCAAGGTCCAGCGGGTCCTGCAGGCGAACGCCGTACATCAGAACAGCGTCAGCTGATGCGGCTCCGCCGCCTTGGCCGCCCCGGCCAAGCGGGCCGACAGGGTCTCGGAGTCGGTGAGGCCGCCCGGGCTCCAGTCCGCCGTGGTCACGAAAGGACGCACGCGCTTCAGTCCGCCGGACGCGCGGCGCAGGTCCTCCAGCGTCAGCCGTTTGTGCCGGCGCACGCCGATGAGGCGGTTCACCGCCTTGACGCCCAGGCCGGGGATGCGCAGCAGGAGCTCCCGGTCCGCCCGGTTTACGTTCACCGGGAAGCGATCCCGGTTCGCCAGAGCCCAGGCCAGCTTTGGGTCGAGCGCCGGGTCCAGCATGCCGCCCGGCGCGGCCGACGCGATCTCCTCGCGCTCGAAGCCGTAGAAGCGCATCAGCCAGTCGGCCTGATAGAGGCGGTGCTCGCGCATCAAATGCGGCCGCTCCGACGGCAGGGCGGCGGAGGAGTCGGGGATGGGGCTGAAGGCGGAATAGTAGACGCGCTTCAGGCCGTAGGAACCGTAGAGGCTTTCGGACCGCGCCAAGATCTCGGTGTCGGTGGCGGCGTCCGCGCCCACGATCATCTGGGTGCTCTGACCGGCGGAGGCGAAGACGCGCGCCGTCTTGCCCGTGTACGAGCGCCCCTTGCCGCCCTCGATCCCGAGCCGCACCACCCCCATGGCGCGCTTGATCTCGCCCGGCGTCTTCTCTGGCGCCAGGCGAGCCAGCGCCGTCTCGTCCGGAAGCTCCACATTCACCGACAGGCGGTCGGCGTAGAACCCCGCCTCGGTCGCCAGCTCCGGGCTCGCGCCTGCGACGATTTTCAGGTGGATGTAGCCGCGGTAGCCGTGCGTTTCCCGCAGCGTCTTGGCGACCAGGTTCAGCTGCTCCTGCGTGTAGTCGGCGCTGCGGATCACGCCGGACGACAGGAACAGGCCCTCGATATAGTTGCGCTTGTAGAAGTCGAGCGTCAGCCGAACGACCTCTTCGACGCTGAACCGTGCCCGCTCCACGTTGCTCGATAAGCGGTTGATGCAATAGGCGCAGTCGAAGACGCAGAAGTTCGTCAGCAGGATCTTCAGCAAGGAGACGCAGCGCCCGTCCGGCGTATAGGCGTGGCAGACGCCCATGCCGTTGATCGCGCCGATGCCCTGGCCATCGCGGCTGTCCCGCTTGCGGCCTCCTGACGAGGCGCAGGAGGCGTCGTATTTGGCCGCGTCCGCCAGGATCTCGAGCTTGCGCCGCAGGGTCAGAGTCGCCATCGCGGCGACCCTAGTGTTCTTGTTGCGTTCCGTCCAGCGGAGCCGTGGTCGGGTAGTGTCTCAGTTGAAATCGCAGGGGCCGCTTTCCGGCGTGGCCTCAGAGTCGGCTAGGGGTGGAAGCGGGCGTGTCGGACCGCTGCCTTCGCGGACGACTAGCGGTGGCTTGCCGCCGACGCGCGACGCGGGCTAAGGGTCGCACACGCCGGGGCCGCCCATGATCAGCTTCATCTTCGCTATCCTCTACGGACTGCTCAGCCTGCTTTCGCTGGCGATCATCGCGTCCGCGATCCTGAGCTGGCTCGTCGCCTTCGACGTGCTGAATGCGCGCAATCGCTTCGTATATCAGATCGGCCGGGCGCTGGACGCGGTGACCGACCCGGTGCTGGCGCCCTTCCGCCGCTTCATCCCGGCGCTGGGGGGGATCGACATCACGCCGGTGTTCGCCCTGATCGTGATCCAGGCGGCGCAGAGCTATCTTCTGCCCTGGCTGCGCGGCTTCTTCCCTGCCGAGCTCGGCTGAGGGGCGCCGCTCGCGAGGCGAGCCGGCCTGTGCTAGTGGGACGATGCTGCGCTGGGGGCCGTGACCTGCCGTGACCAAGCCGAAGATCCTGCCCGTGATTATGTCCGGCGGCTCCGGGACGCGCCTGTGGCCCCTGTCCACGGACGCCGCGCCCAAGCAGTTTCATGCCCTGACCTCTGGCCTGACCATGATTCAGGAGACGGCCGAGCGCGTGCGGGGCGCGGACTTCCTTGCGCCGGTGGTGATCTGCAGCGGGCGGCACCGGGACATGGTGACCCGCCAGCTCGCCGAGGTGGGCGTGGCGCCGGCCGCCGTCGTGCTGGAGCCCTTCGGCCGCAACACCGCAGCGGTGGCGGCGATCGCCGCCGCGCTCGGCCAGACCCTCGATCCCGACGCTCGGGTGCTGCTGCTGCCCGCCGATCACGTGGTGCAGGACCGGGGCGCCTTCCTCGCCGCCATCGATCGGGCGTTGGCGGTCTCGGCCGAGCGGATCGTCACCTTCGGCATCCATCCGAGCGGGCCTGAGACCGGCTACGGCTACATCGAACAGGGCGAGGCGCTGTCGGAGGGCGTGTTCGCCGTGCGCCGCTTCGCCGAGAAGCCGGACCTCGCGACCGCGGAGCGCTACCTCGCCCGGGGCGGATATCATTGGAACGGCGGCATCTTCCTCTATGCGCCCGAGGTGATGCTGAGCGAACTCCGCCTCGCACGGCCCGATATCGCCGATGCGGCGATCCGCGCGCTTCAGGGCAGCTTGCGCACAGGGGCCTACATCGAGCTCGACCCCGGGCTGTTCCTGGCATGCCCGTCGGAGTCGATCGACTACGCGGTGATGGAGGCCACGACCTTGGCGGCGGTCGCGCCGTGCGACATCGGCTGGGCGGATGTGGGCTCGTTCAGTGAGCTCTGGCGGCTCTCGCCCAAGGACGCGGCGGGCAATGCGGTCAGCGGCCCCGCCGTCCTGCTCGACACCGAAGGCGCGCTGGTGCTGAGCGAAGGGCCGCTGGTCGCCGCGCTGGGGCTGAAGGGCGTCATGGTCGTGGCGGCCGGGGACGTCGTCATGGTCGGGCCGCTCGATCGCGCCCAGGACGTCAAAAAGCTGGTTGAGGCCTACAAGGCCCGGGCGGCGGCGCCGTCGGATCTGGCCCCCCCGAACGGTCTGCGGTCGAAGCCTTGCGCGCCTGACCGCCCAGACAGAAGCGCCCCGGAGCGGGCGCTCCGGGGCGTCGGGTCTGAAGCTTGAACCCAGGATCAGCGCCGGTTGCCGAAGAGCGACAGCAGCAGCTGGAACAGGTTCACGAAGTTCAGGTAGAGGTTCAGCGCGCCGTAGTTGGTCAGGACGCCCATGGCCTCGGTGTTCCCGCCGAGGTCGTAGTACGACAGCTTCAGGCGCTGGGTATCGAAGGCGATCAGGCCGGCGAAGATGAACACGCCCAGCACGCTGACGACGAAATTGATCCCCGGCGAGTGCAGGAATATGTTCGCCAGGCCCGCCAGGATGATGCCCCAAAGGCCCATGATCAGGAACGAGCCGACGCCCGTCAGGTCGCGCTTGGTCGTGTAGCCGAAGAGGCTCAACCCGGCGAACGCGCCCGCCGTCACGAAGAAGGCCTCGGCGATCGACTCGCTCGTGTAGAGCAGGAACCACAGGCCCGATCCGGCCCCGATCAGGGACACGATCAGCCAATAGAACAGGCCGGAGCTGCGCGCCGTGGGGCTGCGCATGGCGAACAGGCCGATCAGGATCGCGATCAGCGGCGCGAACCGCACGGCCAGGCCCAGGCCCGTGAAGCCGGCCAGGCGCCCGTCGGGGGTGAGTACGTAAAGCGAACTCACGAACGGCTGGTGCGACGTGAGGTAGGCCAGCACCCCGGACAGCACCAGGCCGAGCGCCAGCTTGTTGTAGACGCCGAGCATGAACGCGCGCAGGCCCGCGTCGACCGCCATGTCGGCGGTCCCCGCGACAGGGCGTATGAAGCCTCGGTTGAAGTCGCTCATGGCGAAGGTTTCCTCATCCGCGCCCGTTTGGACGCAGGGGAAATATCGGCCGAGCCAGGGTTCCGCGCAAGGGCGGGGGAACGACGGCCCGTTCACGAGGACTTCAACCGAACGCCATGCCTGTCCAAGTCGGGAAAGCGCCCGTCGCCACCCTGCTTGGCGACTCCCTCGTCGCGGGCTACGGCCTTGCGGCGTCGGAGGCGCTTCCCGCGCAGTTGCGAATTGCGCTACACACTCGGGGAATTGCGGCTGTCGTCCGCAATGCTGGCGTGTCCGGCGACACGACAGCGGCGGGGGCGAGGCGCGTGAGGGCCGACGTGGGGTCTGACAGCAGCATCTGCGTCGTGGCGCTCGGGGCCAACGATCTCCTGCAGGGGATCGCGCCGGCGGCCGTGGAGCGGAACCTGGCTGCGATCCTGAGCGAGCTTCGCGCCCGCCGGACCCGCGCCCTCCTGGCGTCCAGCAGCGTTCCGTTCGGCGTCCCTCGGTCCTACGCGCACGCCTTCGAGGCGGTGTTCCTGGACCTGGCGCTCAGGCTCAGCGTGCCGCTCGCGCCCCGCCTGCTTCAAGGTGTCGCAGGGCGTCCAGCCTTGCTGCAGGCCGACCGGCTGCATCCGAACGCGGCGGGCGTGCGCCTTATCGCCGATCGGCTCGCGGCCGTGCTCGCGCCCCTGCTTCGGAGCGCCTCGCGGTGAGCGGCGTCGTGCCCCGGGGCTTTCGAAACCCGCTCGCCCGCGCCCTGGCTCGCGCATCGGCCAGCCTGGCCCAGGTCGCCGCGCGTCTTGACGGCCGGACGGAGCCGCCGGCCTCCATCGCGGACCTGCTTTTCCGGCCTCAGGTCGGGTTCGACCCCAAGCCTGTGCGGGAGCTGGTCGCCGGGCGTCGCGTGCTGGTGACAGGGGCGGGGGCAGCATCGGGTCGGAGCTGTCGCGCCAGTTGGCCGCGCTGGGCTGCGCCCATCTTTCCTTGCTGGACAACTCGGAATTCGGCCTGTTCCGCATCGACAACGAGATCGTCTACCGCTTTCCGACGCTGTCGCGCTCGGCGGTGCTCTGCGATATCCGCGACGAGGGCACGGTCGACGCCGCCTTGGTGCGCGAGCGGCCGGACCTGATCTTCCACGCCGCGGCGCTGAAACACATCCCCATGGTGGAGAACCACGCCTGCGAGGGCGTGCTCACCAACGTGCTGGGCACCCGTAACGTCGCCCTTGCCGCCCGTCGGCGGGCCGTGCGGCACATGGTGCTGATCTCCACCGACAAGGCGGTCAGCCCCTCGAACCTGATGGGCGCCACCAAGCGCTTGGCGGAAAACTATGTCCGCGGCTTCACCAACGGCGGGGGTGGGACGCACTTCGCCATCGTGCGCTTCGGCAACGTGCTGGGCTCCACCGGGTCGGTGGTGCCGCTGTTCCAGGACCAGATCGCGCGCGGCGGGCCGGTCACGGTGACCCATCCGGACGTGGAGCGCTTCTTCATGACCATCGCCGAGGCGGTGCAGCTCGTGCTGCGAGCCGCGGCCCTGGGCGCCGCCAGCGGGCAGGCGAGCGCGGACGTCTTCGTGCTGGAGATGGGCAAGCCGGTCAGGATCATGGACCTGGCGCGGCAGATGATCGAGCTGAACGGCCTGAAGCCCGGCCGCGACATCCGGATCGAGATCACGGGACTGCGCCCCGGCGAAAAGCTGACCGAAGAGCTGGTCGATGCGGACGAGGCGGTCTGCCCCAGCGCAGACCCGGCCATCATGCGCGTCGTCCCCCGCGGTCGGGCGCCGGTGCTGAGCGAGGCGGAGCTGGACGAGCTCGCCAGGATCGCGCACCGGGGCGACAACGTGGCGGCTCGCCGGCGCGTGTTCGATCTGGTTCGGAGCCAAGCCGCCTTGGTCGCGGCGGAGTGAGGTCCGCTCAGAACGGCGAGCGGAACCACGGCCATTGCGGCCACAGGCGGTCGCGCTCAGACACGATCGCGTCCGCCGCGCTCACCGGCCAGGGAATGTTCAGCGCCGGATCGCACCAGAGCAGCCCCCCCTCGCGGTCGGGCGCATAGGGCGCGCTCACCTTGTAGAAGACCTCGGTGTCCTGGCTCAGGGTGCAATAGCCGTGGGCGAAACCCTCGGGCACGAGCAGCTGCTCGCCGCCTTCCGCCGTCAGCTCGAAGGCGGCGGACTGTCCAAAGGTCGGCGAGGCCGGCCGGATGTCGACGACGGCGTCTAAGATCGCGCCCCTCAGAACCCGGATCAGCTTGGCCTGGGCGGCGGGCGGCGCCTGGAAGTGCAGGCCGCGCACGACGCCGGCGCGACGGCTGTAGGCCTGGTTGTCCTGCACGAAGTCCGCGACGCACCCGGCCTCGGCCAAGGCGTCGCGCCGGAAGGTCTCGCTGAACCAGCCCCGGGCGTCGCCGAAGCGGACGGGGGTGAGGCGCATCACTCCGGGCAGCGCGGTCGCCTCGATCCGCATCGGCTCAGCCCTGCCCGCCGGGGGCGTGTTCGCGGGCGATCTCCATCAGATAGCGGCCGTAGTCGGTCCCGCGCATCGCCTCGCCGAGCGCGAACGCCTGGTCGGCGCTGATCCAGCCGCGGGACAGGGCGACCTCCTCCGGGCAGGCGATCTTCACCCCCTGGCGGTGCTCTATGGCCTTGATGAACTCCGCCGCCTCCAGCAGCGACTCGTGCGTCCCGGTATCGAGCCAGGCATAGCCGCGCCCGAGCCGGTTCACCCGAAGCCGCCCCCGCTCCAGATAGGCGCGGTTCACGTCGGTGATCTCCAGTTCGCCGCGGGCGGAGGGCTTAAGGTCCGCTGCGATGTCCACCACGTCGGCGTCGTAGAAATAAAGACCCGTGACCGCCCAGTCGGAGCGGGGCGCGCTCGGTTTCTCCTCCAGCGACACCGCGCGGCCGTCGGCGTCGAACTCCACCACGCCGTAGCGGTCTGGATCGCGCACGCGATAGGCGAAGACCTGAGCGCCTTCCGGGCGGGCGGCGGCCTGGCCCAGCAGCTCGCCCAGGCCTGCGCCGAAGAACAGGTTGTCGCCCAGGATCAGCACGCTGGGCTGGCCCGCCACAAAGTCGGCGCCCAGGCGGTAGGCGTCCGCCAGTCCGCGGGGCCGGTCCTGGACCGCATAGGCGAGGCTGACGCCCCAGGGCGCGCCGTCGCCGAGCAGCCGCTGAAACAGCGCGAGATCGCCGGGCGTGGTGATGATCAGCATCTCGCGCACCCCCGCCAGCATCAGGGTGCTGAGCGGATAATAGATCATCGGCTTGTCGTAGATGGGCAGGAGCTGCTTGCAGACCGCGCGGGTCACGGGATGCAGGCGCGTGCCCGATCCGCCCGCCAGGATGATGCCTTTCACGCCGCGGCCCCCGCCAGCCCCAGTCGGCTGCGGTCGTAGCGGGCGCGCAGGGGCTCCCACCAGGCGCGGTGGTCGAGGTACCACGCCACGGTCTCGCGCAGCCCGGCTTCGAAGGCGATGCGAGGGCGCCACCCCAGCTCGGACTCGATCTTGCCGGGGTCGATGGCGTAGCGACGATCATGACCCGCCCGGTCCTGCACGTGGGCGATCAGCCGGGCGTGAGGCGCGCCCGAAGGCCTGAGCGCGTCCAGAGCCGCGCAGATCGCTTGAACCACGTCGAGGTTGCGCCGCTCTGCCCGCGCGCCGATGCAATAGGTCTCGCCCGGGCGGCCGCGGGCGGCCAGGCGAAGCAGGGCCGCGGCGTGATCCTCCACGTGCAGCCAGTCCCGCACCTGCCCGCCGTCGCCGTAGACCGGTAGGGGCCGCCCCTCGACGGCGTTCAGGATGACGAGCGGGATCAGCTTCTCCGGGAATTGGAACGGGCCGTAATTGTTGGAGCAGTTGGAGACCACGACCGGCAGGCCGTAGGTGTGCGCGAACGCCCGGGCGAGGTGGTCGCCGCCCGCCTTGCTGGCCGCATAGGGCGAGTTCGGCTGATAGCGGCTGTTCTCATCGAAGCGGCCCTCCGCCCCCAGGCTGCCATAGACCTCGTCGGTGGAGACCTGAACGAAGCGGAACCGCCCCTGCCGCTCGGGCGAAAGGCTGCGCCAGTAGGCGAGGGCGCCCTCAAGCAGGGTCGCCGTGCCGACCATGTTGGTCTGCACGAAGGCGGAGGGGCCGTCGATGGAGCGGTCGACGTGGGTCTCTGCGGCGAGGTTCAAGATCGCATCCGGCTGGACGTCGGCGAGCGCCGCCTTGACCGCGGCCGCGTCGCAGATGTCGGCTTGCCGGAAGGCGTAGCGGGGGCAGCCCTCGACCTCGGCCAGGGATTCCAGGGACGCCGCATAGGTCAGCTTGTCGAGGTTCAGCACCGAAGCGCCCGCCGCGATCGCCGCGCGGCAGACCGCCGACCCGATAAACCCCGCTCCTCCGGTCACGACATATCTCATGCTGGCGTCTTAGCCGCGCCGCCCGGGGCGCGGAACCCCGGCGGCGTTGACGAACCGCCGCGGGCTCGCCACTCAGACGGGATGCTGCGCCTCTTCGCCGCGATCGCGCCGCCCCAGGATGTGGCCGAGGGCCTGAGGGCGCTGCAGCGGGGCGTGCCCGGGGCGCGCTGGAGCCCGCTTGCCAACCTGCATGTCACCCTCCGCTTCTTCGGCGAGCTGAACCCGCCGCTGGCCCGCGATCTCAATTCGGCCCTGGCGCAGGTCTCGGCGCCGGCGTTCGACCTCGCGCTGAGCGGCGTCGGCGCCTTTGGAGAGGGCCATCAGGTGCGCACCGTCTGGGCCGGGGTGGAGGAGAGCGCGCCGCTTCGCCACCTGGCGGGTCGCCTGGAGGCCGCCGCCCGCCGCGCGGGCCTGAAGCCGGAGACCCGCGCCTATCGTCCGCACCTTACGCTGGCCTACCTCCGCGACGCGAGCCCGGACAAGGTCGCGGCCTGGGTGGCCGCCAACAACCTCTACCGCTGCGCGCCCTGGCGCGTGGAGCGCTTCGATCTCTACTCCAGCTGGCTGGGCCGGGACGGCTCCGCGTATGAGCTGGAGCGCAGCTACCCCCTGGCCTGACCCGAGGAGCCCCGATGATCCGCCCCCGCCGCAGCGTGCTCTACATGCCCGCCTCCAACCCCAAGGCCATCGAGAAGGCGCGCGGGCTCGACTGCGACGCGATCATCCTGGACCTGGAGGACGCCGTCGCCCCCGAGGCGAAGGAGACCGCCCGCGCCCAGGCGGCGGAGGCGGTGCGGAGCGGCGGCTTTGGCCGGCGCGAGGTGATCGTGCGCGTGAACGGGCTGGAGACGCCGTGGGGCGAGGCGGACCTCGCCGCCGTCTTAGAGGCGGGGGCGGACGCAGTCCTCGTCCCGAAGGTGAACGACGCAGGCGACGTCGCCCGCTATGACGGCCGCCTCGGCCGCGCTCCGGAGCGCACGCGCCTTTGGGTCATGATCGAGACCTGCCGCTGCTTGTTCCACCTGGAGGGGATCGCGGCGGCGGCCCGCACCTCGCGCCTTTCCGCCTTCGTCATGGGCACAAACGATCTCGCCAAAGAAATGGGCGCGCGCCAGACGCCGGGGCGGGAGCCGTTCCTGGGCGCGCTGGGCCTGAGCGTGGCCGCGGCGCGCGCGCACGGGCTCGTCATCCTTGACGGGGTTTACAACGGGATCGACGATGCGGAGGGGTTCGAGCGCATCTGCCGCCAGGGCCTGGATTTTGGCTTTGACGGCAAGACCCTGATCCATCCTAATCAGATCGAGACCTGCAACCGCGTCTTCACCCCGGCGGCGGAGGAGGTCGCCTTCGCCCGCGCGGTCATCGCCGCCTTCGCCCAGCCTGAGAACGCCGGCAAGGGCGCGATCCGTGTCGAGGGGCGGATGGCCGAGCGCCTGCACCTGGCCCAGGCGGAGAAGCTGGTCGCGGTGGCGCAGGCGCTCGGGGTGTAAGGTGCGAGAAGGGCCGGCCTAGCCCTTCAGCCAGGCGTCGACCGCCGCGTCGAACTTGGCCGGCTGATCGAACATGACGAAGTGTCGGCTGTCGTCGATACGGACGAGCTTGGCGCCCTTCAGGGGCGCGTACTGGCTTTGGTAGATCCCGTCCCAGCGCTCGAGGGGCACGCCCATCTTGGCGTCGAAGGGATAGATCAAGGTCACCGGCGTGATGATCTTGCCGAGGTCGGGCCGCAGGTCGAGGGTCATGTCGTCGGCCATGGCCTGGGCCACGACCGCTCCGTCGCTCTTCGCGCCCCATCCGGCGACGCGGTCCACGTCCGCCGGGGCCGTCACCATGCCGGTGACCGTCTGGCGGTTGGCGCTGGCTCTCGCCTCCGGCGACAGCTTCGCCATCTGAGTGCGCATGGCCTCCGCCATCGGCTTGATCTGCTCTACAGTTGCGCTCGGCCCGGCCACCAGCACCGGCAAGAAGGGCAGGGCGTCCACGACCAGGATGCGCCCGATGTGGTCAGGATGCTTTTCGACCAGATAGAGCGCGGTGGTCCCGCCCAGCGAATGGCCGATCACGAGCGGCTTGTTAAGCTTTTGCTCGACGATGTAGGCGTCGATGGCCTCCGCGGTGGGGGCGAGCACGGGTCCGGACGCATTTGCCCGCGCAGACTCCCCGCCAAAGCCCGCCACCTGGATCAGGTGCAGGCGATAACGGCCCCGCAGGCGCTCGGCCGTACGCCGCCAGGTCTCGCGGGTGGAGGCGAGGCCGGGGATCAGCACAATGTCAGGGCCCTTGCCCACGACCTCGACACTGAAACGGTCGCCGACCTCCATCTTGCTGTCGGGGAAGAGCTTCAGGTCCGCGGGGGCCGTGGCCGCGCCGGCCGCCGGCGCGGGTTGCGCTGCGGCGACGCTGGGAGCTGGGGCCGCGGCCGCAAAGGCCACGAAGGCTGCGGATGCGAGCAGGCTGCGAATCGACATGAGGAACCCCTACTGATGATGACTCTGCTCTAGCCTTTCAGCTTTGTTCTGTAAAGCGCTCTGCGGACACAGATTAGCAGCCCTCGGTCGGGAGCCGACCCGCCCGGACCCTCGCCGGCCCTTCCCGCCGTCTGCGGCGCGGCTTCGAAGGACCTTAGCGGTCGATTTCGCCGAAGACAATGTCGAGCGAGCCTAGTATGGCGGAGACGTCGGCCAGCATGTGGCCCCGGTTCAACCAGTCCATCGCCTGCAGGTGCGGGAAGCCGGGCGCCCGAATCTTGCAGCGCCACGGCTTGTTGGTGCCGTCGGAGACCAGATAGACGCCGAACTCGCCCTTGGGCGCCTCGATGCAGGCGTAGACCTCGCCGGCAGGCACGTGGAAGCCCTCGGTGTAGAGCTTGAAGTGGTGGATGAGCGCCTCCATCGAGGCCTTCATCTGGGCTCGCCGCGGCGGCGCGACCTTGCCGTCGTCGGTCAGGACGGGGCCGTCCGTCCTGCGCAGGCGCTCCAGGCACTGGAGCATGATCCGTACCGACTGACGCATCTCCTCCATGCGGACGAGATAGCGGTCGTAGCAGTCGCCGTTCTTGCCGACCGGGACATCGAACTCCAGGTCGGCGTAGCACTCGTAGGGCTGGGCCTTGCGCAGGTCCCACGCCACGCCCGAGCCCCGCAGCATCACCCCGGTGAAGCCTCGCGCAAAGGCTTCCTCCTTGGACGCCACGCCGATGTCGACGTTGCGCTGCTTGAAGATGCGGTTCGGGGTGATGAGGCCGTCGATATCGTCCAGCACCTTGGGGAAGCTGTGGCACCAGGCTTCGATGTCGTCGATCAGGGCCGGCGTCAGGTCCTGGTGCACGCCGCCGGGCCGGAAGTAGTTGGAATGCAGGCGAGCGCCCGACGCGCGCTCGTTGAAGATCATCAGCTTCTCGCGCTCCTCGAAGCCCCACAGCGGCGGGGTGAGGGCGCCGACGTCCATGGCCTGGGTGGTGACGTTCAGCAGGTGGCTCAGGATGCGGCCGATCTCGCTGAAGAGCACGCGGATCAGCTGCGCGCGGGGCGGCACGTCCGCCCCGACCAGCTTCTCGATGGCCAGGCAGTAGGCGTGCTCCTGGTTCATCGGCGCCACATAGTCGAGGCGGTCGAAGTAGGGGACGCTCTGCAGATAGGTGCGCGCCTCCATCAGCTTCTCGGTGCCCCGGTGGAGCAGGCCGATGTGCGGATCGACGCGCTCGACAACCTCGCCGTCGAGCTCGAGCACCAGGCGCAGCACGCCGTGGGCGGCGGGGTGCTGGGGGCCGAAGTTGATCGTGAACTTGCGATCGTCGCTTGTGGGCGGCGCGAGGGTGGCGAGGCCTTGATCGGACGCGTCGGGCATCAGGCGGGTGCTCAGGCTCTCTATTCGTTATGCGGCGGGGTCGCCGAACGCAGGGTCAGGGCCACCAGCATGCCCCCGGCCAGGAGCAGCAGACCAGTCACCGTGGTGATGGTGGAGCTGACGCCCCAGTCGTGGTTGATCGCCGCGCTCGACAGCGAGATCGACAGCAGCACCGCCGCCGCCCCGAGCAAGGCGCTGCGCAGCTCCCCCGCGTCCATCCGGCGGATCGTCGCCCCGACCGCCAGGATCGTCACCGCGATCATGATGGTCACCCCGAGGTCCCGCGCCCCCTTGGGCGAGATCTGCGGAAGCGTGGTGAACCACCCGGTGAGACGGATGCCCACCGTCATCAGGAAGGCGGTCGAGAAGGTCACCAGGAAGAAGGCCAGGGCCGCGCGGATCGCGTGGTTGCTGCTCATGATCGTGTCCCCCGTGGGCGCGGCCGGACGGCCGAGCTTCCCGCACGTGGTTAACACATTCCTCGCGATCGATCATCGGCCGTCCTCCGGTTCCAGGGTCAGGCCGGCCGGCAGGTCCTGATAGCCCTGCACGGACTGGGCGGCGAGCCGCCAGCCGGCGGGGGTGCGGACGTAGACGGACAGCACGCTCTGGCGCGCGGGCGCCTTGCCGCCGCCGCACGTCGCATCCTGGTCGAGCACATAGGTCAGGCGCGCCGCGTCGGGCGCGATCTGGACCGCGCGCACGTTGGAAAAGCCGTACGAGGCGACCGCACAGGCCGCCTCCGCCTTGACCTGCCAGGCCCGCAGCGTCGCCCGGTTCAGCGGGCCGAAGGGGCTTTGGGCCACCGCACCGTCCGCCCAGGCGCTCATGTAGAGGTCGGGGTTCTTGCCCTTCCAGCCCTCATACAGCCGGCGCTCCACCGCGGTCAGCTCGCGCGCAAGCCCGCTATCGGCCAGGGACGAGGCAGCGGACGAGGCCGGGGGCGGGGCGGGGCCGCAAGCAGCAGCAACGAGGCCGCCAGAGGGGTCATGTCTTGGCCTTCTCGTCGCCGGGCAAGGTGTAGGGATAGCCCTGCCCCGCCAGCGCCTGGCGCGAGCCTTCCCACGGGGACAAGAAGTCGAAGGCGCGGAACTCCTGGTTCAGCTTCACCGGCTCGTAGACGACGCGCTTCAGGGCCTCGTCCCAGCGCACCTCGACGTAGCCCGTCATCGGGAAGTCCTTGCGCAACGGGTGCCCGGAGAAGCCGTAGTCGGTCAGGATGCGGCGCAGGTCGGGATGGCCTTCGAAGAAGATCCCGTACATGTCGAAGGCTTCGCGCTCGTACCAGTTCGCGGCCGGATGCACGCCCACGATGCTCGGAACCGGCGTGTCTTCGTCCGTCTGCACCTTGACCCGGATGCGACGATTCTTGGTGTAGGAAAGCAGGTGATAGACGACGTCGAACCGCAACGCGCGCTCAGGATAATCGGCGCCGCAGAGGTCGATCAGCTGGACGAAGCGGTAGTTCGGGTTGTCCCTGAGCAGGGTCAGAACCTCGACGATCCGGTGCGCGACCGCGTGCAGAGTCAGCTCGCCAAAGCGTACCTCCGCGGAGGTCACCGCGCCCGGCAGGTCCGCCAGGATCGCCTGGCCGAGCTGAGCCAGCTCGTCGGGGGCGGGCGGATAACTCATCGGTCGATCGTCCCGTCGCGGCGGATCTTCTTCTGGAGCAGCAGAAGGCCGTAGAGCAGCGCCTCCGCCGTCGGCGGGCAGCCCGGCACATAGACATCCACTGGCACGACCCGGTCGCAGCCGCGCACCACGCTGTAGCTGAAGTGATAATAGCCGCCGCCGTTGGCGCAGCTGCCCATGGAGACGACGTAGCGCGGCTCCGGCATCTGGTCGTAGACCTTGCGCAGGGCCGGGGCCATCTTGTTGGTCAAGGTGCCGGCCACGATCATCAGGTCGGACTGGCGCGGCGAGGCGCGCGGCGCCATGCCGAACCGCTCCGCATCGTAGCGCGGCATGGAGGCGTGCATCATCTCCACCGCGCAGCACGCCAGGCCGAAGGTCATCCACATGAGCGAGCCCGTGCGCGCCCAGGTGATCACGTCGTCGAGCGCCGCAGTAACGAAGCCCTTGTCCGCCAGCTGGTCGGACAGCATGCCGAAACCCGCGTCGTGCAGCTTGGGGTCATAGCCCTGCACGCCGGCCCGGCCGGCCTGGCCGAACGCGACCGCCCGCTCCAGGACCGGCACGGGCAGGCTCGAGGGATCCTTGATCTCTACTCCCACTCCAGGGCGCCTTTCTTCCACTCGTAGACGAAGCCCACCGCCAAGACGAACAGGAAGGCCATCATGGACCAGAAGGCGAAGACGGCGACGCCATGGGGCATGTGCATGAGGCTGGTCGCCCACGGAAACAGGAACGCCGCCTCAAGGTCGAAGATGATGAACAGGATGGACACGAGGTAGAAGCGCACGTCGAACTTCATGCGCGCGTCCTCGAACGCGTTGAAGCCGCACTCGTAAGCCGAGATCTTCTCGGGATCGGGGTGCTTGGGCGCCAGCACCCAGGCGGCCAGGATGAACACGACCCCCAGCGCGGCGGCGACGCCCAGGAAGATCAGGATCGGCAGGTACTGCAGCAGAAACGCGGTCATCGCGCCCCTCATGTGGATCGACGCGCCTTCTATCCAAGCGCGGCCCGGGGCGAAAGGGCCAAAGCCGGCTCGTCGCGACGGCGCCGCGGCTCAGGCCGACCGCGCTCCGCCCGGACGGGTGAGGGCGGGTCGGATCGCCACCCTGCAGGTGCAGGCTTTTAGCCTCAAGCCTTGATGGGCGGGACGGTGCGCAGGTGCAGCTCCTTCAGCTGCCTGTCGGACACCGGCGAGGGCGCGCCCATCAGGAGGTCCTGGCCCTGCTGGTTCATGGGGAAGGCGATGACCTCGCGGATCGCCTCCTGGCCGGCCAGAAGCATGACGATGCGATCGATGCCGGGCGCGATGCCGCCGTGCGGCGGGGCGCCGTAGCGGAAGGCATTCAGCATGCCGCCGAACCTTTCCTCGACCATCGAGGCGGGATAGCCGGCGATCTCGAACGCCTTCAGCATGATGTCTGGGCGGTGGTTGCGGATCGCGCCGGAGGAGAGCTCAACCCCGTTGCAGACGATGTCGTACTGGTAGGCCAGGATCTCGAGCGGGTCCTGCGTCTCCAGCGCGTGCATCTCGCCCTGGGGCATGGAGAAGGGATTGTGGGAGAAGTCGATCTTCTTCTCCTCCTCGTTCCACTCGAACATCGGGAAGTCGACGATCCAGCAGAAGCGGAAGACGCGGTCCTCGATCAGATTGAGGTCGCCGCCCACCTTGGTGCGCGCGGCCCCGGCGAACTTGTAGAAGGACTTGGGATCGCCCGCGGCGAAGAACACCGCGTCCCCGGGCTCGAGGCCCAGCTGCATGCGCAGGGCCTCGGTGCGCTCAGGCCCGAGATTCTTGGCGACCGGACCCGCTCCCTCGGCCTCGCCCTCCCGCCAGAACACATAGGCCATGCCGGGCAGGCCCTCGCCCTTGGCCCAGCTGTCCATGCGGTCGCAGAAGGCCCGCGAGCCGCCGCCCGGCGCGGGAATGGCCCAGATGGCGTTCCCTGGCGTCTCCAGGATGCGCGCAAAGACCCCGAAGCCGCCGCCGCGGAAGTGCTCCGACACGTTCTGCATCTCGATCGGGTTGCGCAGGTCCGGCTTGTCGCTGCCGAACTTGGCGATGGCCTCGCGGTAGGGAATGCGGGGAAAGGGGCCCTCGGCCACGCGGCGGGTCATGCCCCCCCAGACCGCAAACTCCTCGAAGACGCCGCGCATGACGGGCTCCACCGCCTGGAAGACGTCCTCCTGGGTGACGAAGCTCATCTCCAGGTCGAGCTGGTAGAACTCCAGCGAACGGTCAGAGCGCAGAGCCTCGTCGCGGAAGCAGGGCGCGATCTGGAAATAGCGGTCGAAGCCGGAGACCATCAGCAGCTGCTTGAACTGCTGCGGCGCCTGGGGGAGCGCGTAAAACTGGCCGGGGTGCAGGCGGGCGGGCACCAGGAAGTCGCGCGCGCCCTCCGGGCTGGAGGCGGTCAGGATCGGGGTCTGGAACTCGGTGAAGCCCTGTTCGACCATGCGCCGGCGGATCGAGGCGATCACGCTGGCGCGCAGCATGATGTTGCGGTGAAGCGTCTCGCGCCTGAGATCCAGATAGCGGTGCTTCAGCCGAATGTCCTCCGGATAGTCCGGCTCGCCAAAGACGGGCAGGGGCAGCTCGGCGGCCTCCGACAGCACCTCAAGGTCGCGCACGCGGACCTCGATCTCTCCGGTCGGCAGGTTCGGGTTCACCGTCTCGGGCGCGCGGGCGACGACCTCGCCGTCGATGCGGATCACGCTTTCCGCCCGCAGGCGCTCGGCGGCGGCAAATCCCGGCGAGCTCGGCGAGAAGACCAGCTGCGTCAGGCCATAGTGGTCGCGCAGGTCGATGAAGAGCAGGCCGCCGTGGTCGCGCTTGCGGTGGATCCAGCCGGACAGCCGGACCGGTCGCCCGGCGTCGGCAAGGCGGAGGGCGCCGCAGGTGTGGGTGCGATAGGCGTGCATCGGATCGAACTCGGGGCGGTCGTGCGCCGATAGGGCGTTTTGCGAAGCGCGCTAGGGGCACGCGTCCCCCGGACGTGTCAAGCTGACGGGAGCCCGCGCGAGGGCTCCACCGTTGGCGCGCCATGGGCCTGATCGGACATCCCGTCTAACAGCCCGGGCGCTGGCTCTGGTTCGCCGCCCTGCTCGCCCTCAGCATGGCGGCCGCCTTCGTCGTCTCCCCCCGGAGGCGGCGGGCGGTGGGCAACCTGCGCTTCCTCGCCGGGCGGGCGCTGATCGCTGGGGTGCCGCTGGCAGGGGTGGTCGTGGTGCGCGCGGCGCTGCTGCAGGGCTATCGCGCGGAGGGACGCGACCCGTTCACGGCGGGCGTGCTCAGCGTGCTCTTCAGCGTCGTGTTCATCGTGGCGGCCGCATCGCCCTGAACCTCTTCCCTCCGACCGCGTGGCTGATTAGGGAGCACGCGCGAGCGCATCGCGAGGCGTCCTGGCTTCGTGCGGCGCTCAAGCCCCGCCGCTGAGCGGCGCGGGCGCGTTCAGGAGCCGATCGCCCATGTCCGTCCGCCGCCTCGCGAAGGAACAGCCGGAGAGCTTCGCCTTCACGCCCGAGACCCTGGAAAAGGTTCACTGGTGGATCGGCAAGTACCCCGAGGGCCGTCAGCGCTCCGCAGTGATTCCGATCCTGTGGCTGGTTCAGAAGCAGGAGGGCTGGGTGTCGGAACCCGCCATCCGCACCGTCGCCGACCTTCTGGACCTCGACGTCATACGCGTGCTCGAGGTCGCGACGTTCTACACCATGTTCCAGCTGGAGCCGGTGGGAAGGGCTGCCCTGATTCAGGTCTGCGGCACCACGCCCTGTCAGCTCCGCGGCGCAAGCGCCCTGATGGAGACCTGCAAGGCGGAAATCGGGCCGAAGGACAGGCTGTCCTCGGACGGGCTCTTCACCTGGCAGGAAGTCGAGTGTCTGGGCGCCTGCGTGAATGCGCCCATGGCCCAGATCAACGATCTCTACTTCGAGGACCTGACGCCGGAGAGCCTAAAGCAGATCATCGCCGAGTTCCGGGAGGGCAAGACGCCCAAGGCCGGCTCCTACGCCGGGCGGCGCAGCTCCGAGCCCGCAGGCGGGCCGCTAACCTTGCTGGACGAGAGCCTCTATGACGGCCGGCTGGCCAAGCCGATCACCCTGCCCAACCGCCCCGAGCCGGCTCCCAAACCCGCCCCCGCCGCCTAAGACATCTCGTCGCTCCGGCCGCTTGTTCGACCCGCGCCGGGCGATTGTCATAGGCACGCCATGTGCGCCGCGCTAAAGCTTATCCACAGAGTTCGGCGGCCGTCGGGGGTTCGACGTGAGCGAGGGCAGGGGGCGAGAGCCGCCGTCCGAGGGGCGTGGGTCAGGCGAGGAGGAGGGCGCGCCGTCGCCGCCCCGCATCGGCGTTTCCAAGGTGCTGCTGAACCTGCTCGGCGCCCTGGCCATGGGCGCGGGCGGCGCGCCCGCGAAGGCGGGGATCGAGGGGGGCCGTGCGCCAGCGCCCTCGGGCCCAACTTCCCCGTTGGTTTCCGCAATGTCCGGCGCTATGTCGCAGCACGAATCCGCGCCCCGCGACGGCGGCGCTCCGAACGGCGAGGGGCGCGAAAGCGTTCCGCCACAGGCCCCCGCGCCTGAGGCGATCGACCGCGACGTGGAGCGCACGCGCCGCAACGGCATGGAACTGCGTCGGGGCGCCAAGGGGCGGACCCGGCTTGGGAGTTCGCAAATGGTCGGCATCCTTGAAGACAAGGATCGCATTTTCCTCAATCTCTACGGCTTCCAGGATCCCTACCTGGAGGGCGCGCGGGCGCGGGGCGCCTGGAACGCGACCAAGGACATGCTGGACCTGGGCCCGGACTGGATCATCGCTCAGATCAAGAATTCCGGCCTGCGCGGGCGAGGCGGGGCGGGCTTCGGCACCGGGCTGAAGTGGTCCTTCATGCCCAAGGAGGTGAAGGAGCGGCCGCACTATCTCGTGGTCAACGCCGATGAGTCGGAGCCCGGCACCTGCAAGGACCGGGAGATCATGCGGCACGACCCGCACCTCCTGATCGAGGGCTGCCTGATCGCCGCCTTCGCCATGAAGGCGCACGCCGCCTACGTCTACATCCGCGGCGAGTACGTGTATGAGCGCGAGGTGCTCGAGCGTGCGGTGAAGGAGGCCTACGAGGCCCGCCTGATCGGAAAGGACAACGTCCACGGCTGGGACTTCGATCTCTACGTCCACCACGGCGCGGGCGCTTATATCTGCGGCGAGGAGACGGCGCTGCTGGAGAGCTTAGAGGGCAAGAAGGGCCAGCCGCGCCTGAAGCCCCCGTTCCCCGCCGGCGCGGGCCTCTACGGCTGCCCCACGACGGTCAACAACGTGGAGAGCATCGCGGTCGTGGGCACGATCCTGCGCCGCGGGGCGGACTGGTTTGCGAGCTTCGGCCGGCCGAACAACACTGGCACCAAGCTGATGTGCATCTCCGGGCACGTGAACCGGCCCTGCAATGTGGAAGAGGTGATGAGCATCCCGCTGAAGCAGCTGCTCGAAGAGCACTGCGGCGGCGTGCTCGGCGGCTGGGGCAACCTGAAGGCCGTGATCCCGGGCGGCTCGTCGGTGCCGATGATCCCCGCGGAGCAGTGCGAGGAGGCCCTCATGGACTTCGACAGCCTGCGGGACCTGAAGAGCGGCCTGGGGACCGCCGCGGTGATCGTGATGGACAAGTCCACCGACCTCGTGCGCGCCATCGCCCGGATCAGCTACTTCTACAAGCACGAGAGCTGCGGCCAGTGCACGCCCTGCCGCGAGGGCACGGGCTGGATGTGGCGCGTGATGGAGCGCATGGCCCGCGGCGAGGCGGAGATGCGCGAGATCGACCTTCTGCTCGACGTCACGACCCAGGTCGAGGGGCACACCATCTGCGCGCTGGGCGATGCGGCGGCCTGGCCGATCCAGGGCCTGTTCCGCCACTTCCGTCCCGAGATCGAAGAGCGCATCGCCGCCTATCGCCGCGGCCGCCCTCACGTGCAGGGCGCTAGTCTCCTCGCGGCGGAATAGGGCCGCTCACGCCGCGCCTTTCAGCTCGCGCAGGCGCAGCTCGTGCAGGTAGGCGGCGACGTCCAGCAGGGCGGCGTCCAGGGCGTCCTTGACGCGATTGCTCAGGGCGCGGCGCTCGACCACGCTTGCGCAGGCGCCGGCCTCGGCCTCCGCGCAGGCGGACGCCAGGCGAAACGCCCCGATCCCGGCGGCGGAACCCTTCAAGGTGTGCGCCGCATCGCGCCAGCCGGGCTGATCAGAGGTCGGATCGAGCAGCCGGATCCAGAGCTCCGCCTGCTCGCGGAAGAGCCCCAGCACCTCCTCGGCCAAGGCCGCATCGCCGGCTGTGAACCGCTCCAGGTGAGCGAAATCCACCGCGCCCGACAGGTCACGTCGCGCCATCCGAGATCCCCCGTCGCCCCGCTTGCCAAGCGGTTCAAAGACTGTATGTTCCGCGCCCTCGCTTAACCCGCCCCTAAGGCGGCGTTGGCGCGGGTGCATAGCTCAGTTGGTAGAGCAGCTGACTCTTAATCAGCGGGTCGTAGGTTCGAATCCTACTGCACCCACCATGACTTCGCCTGAAATGCCGGTGCGGCCGAACAGGCGTTCTACAAGCGATCTTAAAGCCGCGTTCACGCCTGAATCGCCGCAATCCTTGACCCGGGGCGGGCGGGAGGGCGTCAGCGCTGCATGTCGAGCATCTGGCTCATGGGCATGGGCTGCATCATGCGCTGGTTCAAGTGACCCATGATCCAGACCGAACCTGCGATCAGGAGGAAGACCACCAGCAGGCCGAACGCCAGGGCTAGCACATTGTTGGTGTTGTCCGGCCCCGTCGTCACATGCAGGAAGAAGACGAGGTGCACGCCCATCTGAGCGATGGCCAGCACGATGATCGCCACCGGGATCGCGGGGCCCCAGATCAGCTGCGCGCCCACCGCCCAGAACGAGGCCGCCGTCAGCACCGAGGCGAAGCCCAGGCCGATCAGATAGTTGCGGACCCAGTGGCCGGCGCTCTCCTCCGGTTCGTCGCCCGGCGCGAGGTCGCGGCCGTGATCGTAGTCGTCGGCCTGGCTCATCGGACCGCTCCCAGGAGATAGACGACCGAGAAGAGGCCCACCCAGACGATGTCCAGGGCGTGCCAGAACAGGTTGAAGCAGATGATCCGGTGGACGATCTCGCGCCGGAAGCCCTTCACCTGCAGCTGCGCCACCATGGTGCCGAGCCAGAGCAGACCCACCGTCACGTGAAGGCCGTGCAAGCCCACGACAGCGAAGAAGGCGCTGAGGAACGCCGAGCGCTGGGGCGTGACGCCGCGCGCCGCCAGGCTCAGGAACTCCTGCAGCTCCAGGCCCAAGAACACCAGCCCCAGCAGACCGGTGACGACGAAGAAGACCTGCGTCCAGAGCTTGTTGCGCGCGTTGGTCGCCGCAAAGCTCAGGCCGCAGGTGAAGCTGGAGAGCAGGAGCGCCCCGGTCTCCCACGCAGTGCGCGGCAGCTCCACGATGTCACGCGCCCCGGGTCCGCCCGCTGTCTGGCCTTGCAGGACGGCGTAGGCCGCAAAGAAGGCCGAGAATATGACGATGTCGCTCAGCAGGAACACCCAGAAGCCGTAGCCGACGATGATCCGCTTCGTGGCGGGGCCGCTCGCGCCCTGACCGGTGCCGGGGACGGGTTCATTCTTGGGGTGGCCGGTATGCCCGACCCGGTGGGGGTCCTGCTGGCGACGGCGCAGGGCTTCGCGGCTGGTCGTGTAGGTGGTGTCGCTCATGAGGCGACGCCTCCGTCCAGCGCCTCCCGGCGCGCCTCCATGCGGGCGAGCGCCGCCTGCCGTGCGGCGCGGCGAGCGCGGTCGATGACGGCGACCTTCTCGGCGGGCACTTCGTACTCGTGCACGTCCCGCCAGGCGAAGATCACGAAGCCGATGAAGGCTCCCACAATCCCGGCCCACGCCAGCCACCAGATGTGCCAGATCAGCGCGAAGCCCGTGGCGCTCGCGAAGAAGGCGGTGAAGAAGCCGACCGGGCTGTTCAGCGGCATGTCGATGGGCTCATAGTGCGGCTCAGGTCCGAGCCGCTGGGTCTCGATGGCCTTTTCCTTGATGCGCCAGTAGGCGTCTTCGCCCTCTACGCTGGGCAGCACCGCGAAGTTGAAGAACGGCGCGGGCGAGGGCGTCGCCCATTCCAGAGATCGTCCGTCCCAGGGGTCGCCGGTGTCGTCGCGGAGCTTGTCGCGGTCCCTGATGCTGACCACCAGCTGGGTGATCTGGCAGGCGACGGAGATCGCGATTAGGGCGACGCCGAAGAGCGAGATCAGCAGCCAGGGCCGCCACTCCGGGATGTTCACGTGCTGCAGGCGGCGGGTCATGCCTTCTAGCCCCAGGACGTAGAGCGGCGCGAACGTCACCCAAAAGCCGAAGAAGGCGAACCAGAAGGCCGCCTTGCCCCAGCCCTCGTGCAGGCGGAACCCGAAGGCCTTGGGGAACCAGTAGATCAGCCCGGCGAAGAGGCCGAAGATCACGCCGCCCACAATCACATTGTGGAAGTGCGCCACCAGGAACATCGAGTTGTGGGTCAAGAAGTCGGCCGGAGGCACGGCCAGCAGCACGCCCGTCATCCCGCCGATGACGAAGGTGAAGATGAAACCGAGCGACCACAGCATGGGCACGCTCATCCGCACCCTGCCGCCGTACATGGTGAAGATCCAGTTGAAGACCTTCACGCCGGTGCCGACCGCGATCACGCTGGTGGAGATGCCGAAGGCGGTGTTGACGGCCGCGCCTGCCCCCATCGTGAAGAAGTGGTGCAGCCACACCATCAGCGACACCACGCAGATGAAGAGCGTCGCCGCCACCATGGAGCGATACCCGAACAAGGGCTTGCCCGAGAAGGTCGAGAAGATCTCGGAAAAGATGCCGAAGGCCGGCAGCACAAGGATATAGACCTCCGGGTGGCCCCAGGCCCAGATCAGGTTCATGAACATCATGGCGTTGCCGCCGCGGTCGTTCGTGAAGAAGTGGAAGCCGAAGTAGCGGTCCAGCGACAGCATCGCCAGGGTAGCGGTCAGGATGGGAAAGACCGCAACGATCAAAAGGCTGGCCGCGAAGGCCGTCCATGTGAACATCGGCATGCGCAGATAGGTCATCCCGGGGCAACGCATCTTCAGGATGGTGGTCACGAAGTTTATGCCCGTGATCAGGGTGCCTATGCCTGAGATCTGGATGGCCCAGAGGTAGTAGTCCACGCCGACGCCGGGCGAGTAGGTCGCCTCGCTCAACGGCGGATAGGGTAGCCAGCCGGTGCGGGCGAATTCGCCGATAAACAGCGAGACGTTGACCAGAAGGGCGCCGGACGCGGTCAGCCAGAAGCTGACGTTGTTGAAGGTGGGGAAGGCGACGTCGCGCACGCCGAGCTGCAGCGGCACGACGAAGTTGATCACCCCGATGATCAGCGGCATGGCGCCGAAGAAGATCATAATCGTCCCGTGCGCCGAGAAGATCTGGTCGTAGTGCTCGGGCGGCAGGTAGCCGGGGGCGTTGATTGCGACCGCCTGCTGCGTGCGCATCAGGATGGCGTCGGAGAAGCCCCGGATCAGCATCATCAGGCCTAGCACGCAGTACATGACGCCGATGCGCTTGTGGTCGACGCTGGTGATCCACTCCTGCCAGAGGTAGGGCCACCAGCCCTTCACCGTGATCAGCGCCAGGGTCCCGAACAGCGCGAGCAGGACCACGATCGAGGTGATCAGCGGGATCGGCTCGGACAAGGGGATCGCCGACCAGCTCAGCTTGCCGAACATCAGTGACGCCCCCCCGTGGAGGTTACGCGGCCGGCGTGGCTCGGGTTCTCTGGCTCCGGGCCGGGTCCGGGCGCCACCTTCTGGGACGCGATCAACTTGAACAGGTCGGGGTCGAACCGGCTGAAGCTCATGGGCGGGACGTGCTGGCTCTGCCGGGTGAGGCGCGCGTAGGCCGCTTCGTTCAGCGGCGGGCCCGCGCTCTTCGCCTGCTGCGCCCAGGCGGCGAACTCGCCGGGGGCGACGCTTCGGACCTGAAACTGCATGTCGGAAAAGCCGTCGCCGCTGAAATGCGCCGACTGGCCCCAGAGCACCCCCGGTCGATCGGCTTGCAGCCACAACCGCGATGTCATCCCCGGCATGGCATAGATCATCGAGCCCAGGCGCGGGATGAAGAAGACATTGAAGACGCTGGCCGAGGTGATCTGGAAATGCACCGGCGCGCCCGCAGGCACCACCAGCTGGTTCACGGTGGCCACGCCCTCGCGCGGATAGAGGAACAGCCACTTCCAATCGAGCGCCACCACCTGGACCTCTTCGGGCGGCGTCTTGGAGGGGAGGGGGCGGTAGGGGTCTAGCCGGTTGGAGCCGATCCAGATCACACCGCTGATGAAGATGATGGTCAGGATCGGCACCGACCAGACCACCGCCTCGATGCGGCCCGAGTAGGACCAGTTCGGCAGGTACTCGACCTTGGTGTTGGACGCGCGATAGCGCCAGGCCATCCAGAAGGCGAGCAGGATCGTGGGGATCACGATCGCCAGCATGATCAAGAGCGCGTCGATTAGGATGATCGCGTCGTCGCGCCCGACGGGGCCGGCCGGGTTCAGAACGCCGGAGCAGCCGAACAGGGACACCGCCGCCAGGCCAAGGACGATCAGTCTATCGCAACCCGATATCGAACGCCTGGCCATTTCCGGTCCGCCGGCCCGCAAGGTCCCGCCCGCGCGACCTGAACCTTAAGCCGGCGCGCTATGTTCCGCCACGGGGGCGATCACCGTTGCGGCGAAGCGCTCCATCTCTTCCAGCTGCGGGCTCATCTGGAGCAGGAGCAGGTCAACGCCCGCGGCCTCGAACTCCGCGATGCGCGCCCGCACCTGCTCGGGCGTGCCGACCAGACCGGGCCGCAGGCCGCGGTTGGAGACGCTGTACTCCTGGATCTTCAGCTCGCGCTCCAGCTGGGTGCCGGAGAGCCACTGGTCGAAGTTGGCGAAACCGGGCGCGGCGGGATCAAGGGTCGTGATCCGCTCAACCTCCGACTTCGCCTCCGCTTTGGTGTCGCGCACAATGGCGTAGGCCGCCATGCCGTAGATCATCGGCGGCTTGCCTGCGGCGTCGCGGCGGGCGCGCATGTCGGCGATCTTGGGCGCGATCACCTCGGGCGTGTCGCCATGCATGACGTAGGCGTCGCACTGGGCGGCGATCATCGACTTGGCGGCTTCCGATTCGCCGCCCGCGTAGATCACCGGCTTGCGCACAGGCTTGGGCGCGCAGATCGCGTCCTGAAGCTGGTAGCGTTGTCCCTGGTACGTGAAGCGCGGTTCCCGCCAGAGGCCGTCCACCACGTCCAGCCACTCCGACGTGCGCGCATAGCGGTCGTCGTGCTGGTCGAACTGCAGGCCGTAGCTCTCGGCTTCCTGCGCCCACCAGGAGGATACGACGTTCAGCGCCAGCCGCCCGCCCGCGATGTTGTCGATGTTGGCCGCCTGCTTGGCCAGGAGCGCCGGGTGGTGGAAGTTGGGTCGCACCGCCACCATCAGCTCCAGCCGCTCGGTGACGGCGGCGAGGGCTGCGGCGGTGGACCAGGCGTCGAGCGCGGGTTGCTCGATCCCTTTGATGTCGTTCAGATTCAGCTCGGCGACGAGCGTCAGGTCATAGCCGATCTGCTCCGCGCGGCGGCACAGGCGGCTGACATAGTCCCAGCTCGCGCTCATGCCCTCGTCGCGCACGTTGCGCAGCCAGCCGCCGAAGACGGGAGTCCAGAAACCGTATCTCATGCGGCCGCGCGCGCTCCCTCGCCGATCCGGCGCTGCAGCTCGTCGACCAGGCGCTCGTGCGGGTCCCAGCCCAGCACTTCCAGCGGCTTGGCGACGAAGTTGGAAAGCGCGTTCAGGTCATAGAAGCGGGGCGCGCCGTCCCGGTCGTCGATCATGTACTCGATCCCCCCGACATCCAGGCCCGCCGCCGCTGCGACCCGCTCCACGGCGGCGGCGATCTCCGGCGGCGGCTCGAAGGCGCTGATGGTGACGCTGGGCTTGTCCACCATGCAGACGTCGGCCGGGCAAAGGTCGAAGGTCGAGCCCGCGCCGTCCAGGGCGATGGCGTAGAGCAGGCGCCCGGCCAGCACCTCGCAGCGGATCACCCGGCCGCCGCGCGCCGGCACATAGGCCTGCACCAGCGCCACGCCGTCCACGCCCACGGGGGTGAGGCACGAGGCGGCGTCCTCCGCCAGCTGGTCGGGATCGTCATAGCGGATCATGCCCGCGCCCGAGCCGCCCACATTGGCCTTCACCAGCACAGGATAGCCGATCTCGGCGGCCAGGCGGGGCGTGTCCTCGCGCCGGTGCGCCACCCGGGTCTTAGGAATGGCGAGGCCAAGGCGCGCGAACAGGCTGAGCTGGCGGGCCTTGTTCAGGTCGTAGTTCAGGACGCCCGCGCCGTTCACGACCTGCGCCCCCGCCCCCGCCCAGTGGTCGAGCACCGCCTGGGTGTAGAAGAGCGCGTGCTCCGACTGGCGCAGGAAGGACGACATGGCCAGCCGGTTCAGCACGACCCGCGCTGGCGGTCGGCGGTCGGCGGGATCAAACACGTGGTCCTGGATCGGGATCGCCGTCCAGTTCAGCCGGCGCCGGTCCAGCACCTCGAACAGCGGCCGGAACCACTGCGGGTGCTCGTAGAACACGGCGAGGTCGGGGAGAGCGGCGTCCATAGGGGGCGGCAAATCACGCCGGAGACGGGCGGGTCAAGGGCGCCTCAGCCCCGCAGCCGGTCCCAGACGCCGAACTCATAGGCGATGCAGCGGTCGATCAGGGTGCGCCAGACGGGTTCGGCGATGGCCTCCGAAAGGCCGGCCGTGCGCGCGCTCGCCTTCACCTTGGCCACGACGTCCTCGATGCGGGCCGCATCGCGCACCACGCCCCGGTCGCCCTTGATGCGCGCGGCAGCGTCCATGTAGCGCTGGCGCTCGGCCAGGAGCTGGACGAGCGCGCGGTCCAGCGCGTCCACCCCGACGCGGACCTCCGCCATGGTCTGGCAGGCCTCCGGCGCAGGGCGCGGATCGACGGCGAGGGACGTCGGACGGGTCGGATCGCTCATGCCGGCGTGGCTGTCAGATGCCGGCGCCGATGTCGAGGGCGCGGAGCGCCGCCTCGTGCTGGGCGGCCTCGGCCTGGAGCCAGCTCACGAAGGCCCGCACCTGCTTCATGCGCCCCTTCGCCTTGGGGTGCACCACATAGTAGGCGAAGTCGACGGCGGTCGAGATCTGCAGCGGCGCCACCAGCTTGCCGGTGTCGAGGTCGTTCTGGGCCAGAGCGGACTTGGCGAGCGCCACCCCCCGGCCGCTGATCGCCGCCTCGATGACCAGGCTCGACTGGTTGAAGCGCGGTCCGCGGGCGCCGTCGACCCCCTTCACGCCGCGCGCCGCCAGCCACATGGACCAGTCCGGGCAGCTCTCGTCGGCATCGGGCGAGCCGTCGTGAAGCAGGACGTGGTGAGCCAGATCCTCGGGCGTGCGCAGCGGCTTTTCGGCCAGGAGGGCCGGGGCGGCGACGGGCCCCACCGTCTCCGACATCAGGCGCGTCACCTCCAGCCCCGGATAGCGACCCGAGCCATAGCGCACCGCCAAGTCGATTTCGCCGTTGGCGAAGTCCACCAGCTCCATGCCGGCCGACAGCCAGACGTCCACCTCCGGGTGGGCCTGCTCGAAGCGCCCGAGCCGCGGCACCAGCCACTTGGCCGCGAAGGAGGGCGGGGCGGACACGGTCACGCGCCGCCCGTCGACATTGGCGGTCAGCTGGGACGCAGCCTCGGCCAGGCGGTCGAAGGCTTCGCGGAGCGCAGGCAGGGCGGTCTGGGCGGCGTCGGTCAGGAGCAGGCCCTTCGGCGTGCGCCGGAAAAGCGCTGCGCCGATATAGTCCTCGAGGTTCTGAATCTGCTGGCTTACCGCGCCCGGCGTGACCGACAGCTCGTCCGCCGCGCGGCTGAAGTTCATGTGACGGGCCGCAGCCTCGAACGCACGTAGCGCGTTCAAGGGCGGCAGGCGACGACGCTCCATCAGATTTGCTGATGCCCCCTGAAGACTTGGTCGTTTGCGAGGTGGCCCGCGACCGCCCACTTTGCAAGCATCCGGCGCCGTAGAAGGCCCTCGGTTCCGGGCGGCGGCGGGGTGGACCTTGTTAGGTCCGCTCCGCCTTTCCGCAATGGCCGGGGGCGTGACGACGCGCATGAGGACCAGGCTCTCCCGATGTCCCGCCCACGCTCCGCCCGCCATCTTGCGCCCCTGTCCGGCGGGACGCCGGCGCATGCGGGCAAGGTCTGGCTGGTGGGCGCAGGTCCTGGCGACCCGGAGCTCCTGACGCTCAAGGCCGCGCGCGCGCTCGCCGCAGCCGACGTGGTCGTGCACGACCGCCTCGTGCCGGAAGCGATCTTGGACCTCGCCCGGCCCGACGCCCGGCGACTCTACGTCGGCAAGCGCAAGTCGAACCACAGCCTGCCCCAGGACGACATCTGCGCGCTCCTCGTGGCGCTTGCCGGCGAGGGCCAGACGGTCGTGAGGCTGAAGGGCGGCGATCCCTTCGTGTTCGGCCGCGGCGGCGAGGAGCTGATCGCTTGCCTGGAGGCTGGCGTCGCCTGCGAGGTCGTGCCCGGGATCACCGCCGGCTTGGCTGCGGCTGCAGCCGTCGGCGCGCCCCTGACCCACCGCGGGCTGGCCCAGGCCGTGACGCTGGCGACGGGTCACGCCGCCCCTGAGGGTCGCGCCCCCGACCTAGATTGGGTGAGCCTGGCGCGGCCCAATCACACCGTGGTCTTCTACATGGCGGTGTCCACGGCGGGGACGATCGCCGAGCGGCTGATCGCGGCCGGGCGCGCGCCCGGCACCCCCGTCGCGGTGGTCGAGAACGCCTCGCTCCCCGGCCAGCGGAGCCGCCTGGCGACGCTCGCCACCTTACCCGAGGCGGTGGCGGACCTCGACGGCCCGGCGGTGCTGATCGTGGGCGAGGCGGCAGGCGTGGCTGAGAGGCTCGCTCCCGCGCGCGACAGCCTCCGAGCCGCGGCGCTTGCCGCCCTCGCCGGGGAAGGGCCCGCCCTCGGCGCCAGGCGGAGGGGCGCGTGAAAGCCCTCACCGCAAATCGCCTGGACGACGGCGACGTCGTGTTCTGGTGCGAGGGCCGTTGGGTCAGGCGCTTCGCCGACGCGGAGCTCTTCGCCGAGTCCGGGCCCGCCGAGGCGGCGGCGGCCCTTGCGCGCGCCCAGCCCACCGTTGTCGTGGACCCGTACCTGATTGACCTCGAGGAGGCGGACGGCGTCCTCGTGCCCGTGGCCTTCCGCGAGCGGGTGCGCGCGCTCGGCCCGACCATCCATCCCGACCTGGGCAAGCAGGCGGAAGGCGGGGCGGTGATCCGCGCCATGCAAGCCGCCACGGGCGCGGCGCGCTCGGCCGGACGCCTCGGCCTGATCCGAAAGAAGTGAGCGCGATGTACCGCTACGACCAGATCGACCGCGACATCGTCGCCGACCGTTGCGCGGAGTTCCGCGCCCAGGTGGCCCGGCGCCTCTCCGGCGAGCTGAGCGAGGATCAGTTCAAGCCTTTGCGGCTCATGAACGGCCTCTATCTGCAGCTGCACGCCTATATGCTGCGCATCGCGATCCCCTATGGGTCGCTGAACTCCGCCAAGCTGCACCGGCTGGCGCACGTCGCGCGGACGTGGGATCGCGGCTACGGCCACTTCACGACGCGCACGAACCTGCAGCTGCACTGGATCCGGCTAAAGGACGCCCCCGACATCCTGGACAGCCTGGCGGAGGTCGGGCTGCACGCCATCCAGACTTCGGGCAACACCATTCGCAACATCACCTCGGACCCTTATGCGGGCGCGGTGGCGGACGAGGTCGACGACCCGCGCGTCTGGACCGAGGCGCTCCGGCAGTGGTCCACCGTCCACCCCGAGTTCAGCTATCTGCCGCGCAAGTTCAAAATCGCTGTCACCGCTTCGGCGAGAGATCGAACGGCAGTAAGGGTTTATGACATCGGTCTGAAGCTTCGTCGCAATCGCGACGGCGCGCTTGGGTTCGGGGTTCTGGTCGGCGGCGGGCTCGGACGCACGCCCATCCTCGGCCAGACCATCCGCGAGCACCTGCCTGCACAGCACCTGCTGAGCTACGTGGCTGCGATCCTGCGGGTCTACAATCGCCACGGCCGGCGCGACAACATCCACAAGGCGCGCATCAAGGTCCTGGTGCAGAGCCTGGGCGCAGAGGAGTTCGGCCGTCAAGTCGAGGCCGAGTGGCGCGCCATGGACCACGCCGCGGTCGATTTGCCCGACGATGAGCTCGCCCGCATCCGCGGCGCCTTCGGAGCGCCCGCCTTCGAGGCGCGTCCGGCCCGTTCGGCAGCCTTCGAAGCGGCCAAGGCGGCCGATCCGGCCTTCGCCCGCTTCGCCCGGCGCAACGTCGTGGCGCACAAGCAGGCCGGCTATGCGCTCGTGAACATCGCCCTGAAGACTCCCGGCGAGGTTCCCGGCGACTGCTCTGCGGACCAGATGGACGCCATCGCCGAGCTGGCGGCGCGGTTCAGCTTCGACGAGGTGCGCCTGACCTATGCGCAGAACCTCGTGCTGCCGCATGTGGCGCTCGACGACGTGCCAGCGGTGCACGCGAGACTGGCCGAGATCGGGCTGGCCACGCCCAACCTCGACCTCGCCAGCGACATCATCGCCTGTCCGGGCCTGGACTACTGCGCCCTGGCCAATGCACGGGCCATCCCCATCGCCCAGCAGATCGCGGCCCGCTTCGCCGACCCCGAACTCGCCGAGGACGTGGGCGAGCTGAAGATCAAGATCTCCGGCTGCATCAACGCCTGCGGACACCACCACGTGGGCCACATCGGCATCCTGGGCGTCGATAAGCGCGGAGAAGAGTTCTACCAGCTGACCCTGGGGGGCGAGGCGGACGGGGACGCCGCCGGCGACCGTTCGCGTCTGGGCGACCTTTTGGGCCCTGCGCTGCCCTACGCCCGCGTCGCCGAGGCGGTGGAGGCCGTCGTGGGCGCTTATCGCCGGGCCCGCGCTCCGGGCGAGCGCTTCGTGGACACCTACGCCCGGGTCGGGCTGCAGCCCTTCAAGGAGGCGGTCTATGCCGACGCTCATCCGGCTTGAAGGCGGGCGTGCGGTGATCGCGGCGCGCGATCCCTTCGCCGAGGCGCCGCTGGACGGCCCGCTGCCGGACGGCCCGGCGGTGCTGATGCCGCTCGCGCGCTTCCAGCAGCAGGGACCGGCGCTCCTGGACGAGGGCCTTCGGATCGGCGTGTTGCTGCAGCCGGAGGAGGCGGTGGAGGACCTCGCCTACGACCTGCCGCGGCTCTCGATGGTGGCGCTCAACCTGCCGAAGTTCCGCGACGGCCGCGCCTACTCCACAGCCGCCCTCCTTCGACAGCGCTACGCCTTCAAGGGCGAGGTGCGAGCGGTGGGCGAGGTGTTGCGCGAGCAGGCGCACCTTCTGGCGCGGGTGGGCGTGGACGCCTTCGTCTTCGCGGACGGCACGACGCCCGAGCAGCTGGAGGCCAAGCTCAGCCTCTACCGCCACGTCTACCAGGCCGCCTCCGACGCCCGCCCGCCCGCCTGGGCGGAACGGAGGTCGTGATGAACCGACTTTCGCCCCCGCCGCGGGAGCGCGACGGCGACGCCGCTCAGCGGGCCGATCCGGCTTCGCTCGGCGGGGAAGGGGCCCGGCTCCGCCACGCCGCCCCCGTCGAGATCATCCGCGCCGCCCTGGCCGCTCACCCCGGCCGGCTGGCCCTGGTGTCGTCCTTCGGGGCGGAGTCCGCGGTGCTGCTGCACATGGCCGCCGAGGTCGATCCGGCGATCCCGGTCGTCTTCTTGGATACCGGCCAGCTCTTCGCCCAGACGCTGGACTACCGCCAAAACCTGGCCAAGCGGCTGGGCCTGAGGGACGTGCGCGACATCCGCCCGAGCTTCGCCGACCTTGCCGTCGCCGATCCCAGGGCCGACCTCTGGAAGAGCGACACCGACGCCTGCTGCCGCATCCGCAAGGTGCTGCCGCTCGACCGGGCGCTGGGCGGCTTCGACGCCTGGATCACCGGTCGCAAGCGGTTCCACGGCGGGGCGCGGCTCAGCCTGCCGGTGGTGGAGCGCGCCGAGGACGGGCGCGTGAAGTACAATCCCCTCGCCAATCTGTCGAAGGCCGAGCTGGACGCCTACGCCGCCCGGCACGACCTCCCGCCCCATCCGCTGGTGGCCTTCGGCTACCCCTCGGTGGGCTGCTGGCCCTGCACCAGCGCGGTGGACGATCCCAACGCGGACGTGCGGGCCGGGCGCTGGGCGGGTTCCGACAAGAGCGAATGCGGCATACATACGCCTCGAGCCGCCGACGCCTCGACCCCCGACCGGGGGCTGGGCGACACCATCTGACACGGACCCTCGCCGCCCCATGAGCCAATCCGCCGCCGCGCGCGACGCGCAGGCCGAGACCACGCCCCCCGCGATCCGCTTGGAGAGCGCGGTCCACCACGTCGTCGACGTGCTCTGGGTCAGGCACTGGACGGATCAGTACTTCTCCTTCGCCGTCTCCCGGCCGGAGACCTTCCGCTTCCGCTCCGGCGAGTTCGTGATGATCGGCCTGCCCGGCGAGGGCGGCAAGCCGATCCTGCGCGCCTACAGCGTCGCCTCGCCCTGCTTCGCCGAGGAGCTGGAGTTCTTCTCCATCAAGGTTGCCGACGGCCCGCTGACCTCGCGCCTGCAGCACATCCGTCCCGGGGACCAGCTGTTCCTGGGCAAGAAGCCCACCGGCACCCTGGTTCTGGACGCGCTGACGCCCGGCGAGCGGCTGTGGCTGATCGGGACCGGCACAGGCCTCGCGCCCTGGCTGGCGGTGGCGCGCGACCCGGACGCCTACGAGCGCTTCGGGCGGGTGATCGTGACCCACACGGTGCGCGAGGTGAAGGACCTCGCCTATCGCGACTTCTTCACGCGCGAGCTGGCGCAGGACCCGCTGGTGGGCGAGCTCGCGGCGGAGCGCTTCAGCTACTACCCGACTGTGACGCGCGAGCCGTTCGAGACGCCCGGCCGCATCACCGACCTGATCGAGAGCGGCCGCGTGTTCCGCGACCTGGGCGTCGGGCAGACGCAGTTCGACCCGGCGAAGGACCGCGTCATGCTCTGCGGCTCCATGGCGATGATCAAGTCCGTCGCCCAAATCCTGGAGCGCCACGGCCTGACCGAAGGCTCCAACGCTGAGCCCGGCGACTACGTGCTGGAACGCGCCTTCGTGGGGTGAGGCGCCGCGCCCGCTGCTCTGGACGTCATTTGGGAACCGGGCCAGACAGGCAGGGTGGTCCAGCCCTTGCCCGATGGCTTCACCCTCCTGCAGGTCACCCCCGAGCTGAATGCCGGAGGGGTGGAGCGCACGACGCTGGAGATCGCCGAAGCGGTAACGGCGGCCGGCGGGCGGGCTCTGGTGGCCAGCCGCGGCGGGCGGCTGGAGGCGCAGCTCAAGCGAGTCGGGGGCGAGCTGGTCCCTATGCCCGTGCACGCCAAGAACCCGCTGGCCATGGCGGCCAACGCGGCCCGCCTGCGCGGGCTCATCACGCGCGAGCGGGTGAGCCTCGTGCACGTACGCTCCCGCGCCCCGCCTTCGCCGCCGCCTGGGCCGCGCGGGCGGCCGGCGTGCCGATCGTGGCGACCTATCACGGGGTCTACAGCGCCAAGTCGGGGCTGAAGCGCTGGTACAATGGCGTCATGACCCGGGTGGACCTGGTCATCGCCAACTCCGACTACACCCGCGCTCACGTCCTGCAGGAGCATGGCGTCGACCCCGCCCGCGTGGTCACCATACCGCGCGGCGTCGACCTCAAGACCTTCGCGCCTGAGGCGGTGGAGCCCCATCGCGTCGCTGATCTGCGCAGGGCCTGGCGGCTGGAGCCGCAGGACGGGCGGAGCCTCGTCCTGCTGCCCGGGCGGCTGACGCGCTGGAAGGGGCAGGGGGTGCTGATCGAGGCCCTGTCGCGCCTGCCCGCGGCGCTGCGCCAGACCGTCGTGCTGGTGATGGCCGGGGATGCGCAGGGGCGCGACGCCTATGACGCCGAGCTCCGCAGGCAGGTCGCCAACGCGGGCCTGCAGCTCCAGGTCCAGATCGTGGGCCACGTGAGCGACATGCCGGCGGCCTACCTCGCCGCCGATATCGTCGCCGCGCCCTCCGTTCGGCCCGAGGCGTTCGGGCGAACGGGGGTTGAGCCGCAGGCCATGCAGCGCCCCGTCCTCGCCTCGCGCCTGGGCGCCCTGACCGAGACGGTGGCCGACGGCCAGACCGGCTGGCTGGTCGCGCCCGGCGACGTGGACGCCTGGGCCGCGGCCCTCGCCCACGCGCTCGAGCTGCCGCCCGAGGCGCGGGCGCGCATGGGCCAGGCCGGGCGGGCGCGGGTGGAGCGGCTCTATTCCCTGGCCGCCATGCAGGCCTCGACCCTGGACGTCTATCGCCGGTTGATCGCTGCGCTGCGATGAGTTCTCGCATCCTGGTCATCAAGTTCGCCGCGCTCGGCGACGTCGTGCAGGCGATCGGGCCCATGCGCCGTATCCGCGCCGCCCACCCGGAAGCGGAGATCACCCTGCTCACCACCCCGCCGTATTCGCCGCTGGTCGAGACCCTGGGCGTGTTCGACCGCATCTGGACCGACGGGCGTCCGAAGCGGCTCAGGGACACCCTGGCCATGGTCGCGCGCCTGCGCCGGGCGCGCTTCGACCGCGTCTACGACCTGCAGACCTCCAGCCGGTCGTCCTTCCTGCACAAGGCGCTTTGGCCGCGCATTCCCGAGTGGTCCGGCATCGCCCTCGGCGCCTCGCACCCGGACCGCAACCCGGACCGGACGCGGGTCCACACGCTGGAGCGCCAGGCCAGCCAGTTGAAGGACGCCGGCATCTGGCCCGATGCGCCGACCGCGCCCGGGACCGCGCCTGCGCCCGACCTCAGCTTCCTGGTGAACGACCCCCGCCCGGAGCGCAGCCCCGCCTATTTCGGGCTGAGCGAGCCCTACGCCCTGCTGGTCCCCGGCGCCTCGGCCCGGCGCCCGGGCAAACGCTGGCCGGCCGCACGCTATGGCGAGCTGGCGGCGCGGCTTCAGGGTCAAGGCCTGCAGGTCGCCGTCATCGGCGGCGCCCTGGAGCGGGAGGCGGCCGCGGTGATCGCTGCAGCGGCGCACGGCGCGGTCGACCTCACGACCAAGACCGACTTCGCCCAGATCGCGGCCCTCGGCGTCCGCGCCGCCCTGGCGGTCGGCAACGACACGGGCCCGAGCCATCTGATCGCCGCGGCCGGCGCGCCCATGCTGGTGCTGTTCTCCAGCGAATCGCAGCCTGAGCTCTGTGCGCCCAGGGGCGCGCGCACCGCCATCCTGCAGGTCGCGCGCCTGGCTGATCTCGAGACGGATCGGGTAAGCGAGGCGCTTTATGAATACGGACTTCTGCCGGGCGCGAAGTCTTGAGAGCGCCCCCGCTACTCTTGCCGAGCGCCTTGAAAATCCCGGCCTGATCAATCATATTCATGGTTGCGGAACGTGAGATCGAGCCTGCGGGTTCGCCACCTCGCGACAGCCGTCTTTTCAACAGCCTTAGGAGACCTGCCTATTCGCCGTCCCATGCAAGCGCCGCCCGTGAAGGACGGGCCGCGGATGAACGAGGAGATTCGCGCGCCGCGCGTTCTTTTGATCGACCAGAATGGTGAGAAGCAGGGAGTGATGCCCACCTCCGCCGCCCTGGAAGCCGCCGAAGAGGCCGGGCTCGATCTGGTCGAAATCGTCTCAACCGCCGATCCGCCGGTCTGCAAGATCCTGGACTACGGTAAGTTCAAGTTCCAGGAGCAGAAGAAAAAGAGCGAAGCGCGCAAGCGGCAGAAGGTGGTCGAGGTCAAGGAGATCAAGCTCAGGCCCAACATCGATACCCACGACTACGATGTGAAGGCCAAGGCGATGCATCGCTTCTTCGAAGAAGGCGACAAGGTGAAGGTCACGTTGCGCTTCCGCGGCCGCGAGCTGGCGCACCCGGAACTGGGGATGAAGCTGCTGCAGCAGGTGAAGTCCGACTTCGAGCCGGTGGCCAAGGTCGAGTACGAGCCCCGCATGGAAGGCAAGCAGATGATCATGATCCTCGCCCCACGCTGAGGCATTTCGATCTGTTCAGTGAGGCTGAGGCGCTGCGGCCCCCCGCAGCGCCTTCTTCTTTCCGCCGCCCGCGGGCGCGATCCGGCCCTGCGAGCGTCGCCCCGCTGCGCGCCTCGGGCGCAGCGATACGGTTTGCGAGCCGCGACGGAGCGGTCTAACCCGCAGGCGTGACCGCCCCCGCCGCCCAGATCGCCGCCGCACAAGCACGCGGGCAGGGGCGCTCGCCCCGAGCGGCGCTGCTGACCCTGCTCGCGGCGGTGTTCATCAACATGCTGGGCTTCGGCGTCGTAGTGCCGCTGTTGCCCTTCTACGCCAAGTCGTTCCAGGCGCCGGCCTGGCAGGTCGCACTGATCTTCTCGGCCTACTCCATCGGCGCCTTCTTCGGCGAGCCGTTCTGGGGGCGGCTGTCGGACCGGATCGGGCGCAAGCCGCTGCTGCTCTCGACGATCGCGGGCAACTGTCTCTGCTACGGCGCGCTGGCGTTCGCGCCCAACGTCTACATCGCCTTCGGGGTGCGGCTCCTGGGCGGGCTGGCGTCGGGCAATGGCTCGGTGGTGCAGGGCTATATTGCCGACGTGACGCCGGTGGAGGACCGTCCCGGACGGATGAGCTGGCTGGGGGCGGCCTGGAACCTCGGCTTCATCCTGGGGCCGACGCTGGGCGGCTATCTCGCCCAGCCCGAGGCCGGGCCGACCGGCTTCCGCATCCCGCTCTTGGCCGCATCGGGGCTGGCCGCCTTGTCCTGCCTCAGCATCCTCGTCTTCGTGCGCGAGAGCCGCACGCGCACCCGCGCCGCCAGCACGCGCGCCAACCGCTGGGCCCTGCTGGGCTTCGCCGTGCGCGACCCCGCCATCGGCCGGCTGATGCTGGTGACGCTTCTGGCTGGCGCGGCCTTCATGGGCGTGGAGAGCATCTTCGGCCTTTGGACCCATGCGCGCTTCGCCTGGGGGCCGCGCCAGGTCGCGACCGCCTTCATGGTCACGGGCCTTGTGAGCGCGACGTGCCAGATCGCGCTGACGGGGCGGCTGTCGCGCCGGTTCGGGCCTGCGCCCATGCTGGCCGGCGGCATGGCGCTGATGGTCGCGTGCCTGTGGCTGCAGCCTTTCACGGCCGGCGGCTTTGCGGTGATCGCGCTCCTGGCCGTCTCGGCCTTCGGGCAGTCGGTCGCCTTCCCGAACGTGTCCGCCCTGATCAGCGAGCGCAGCGACCCCGACCACCAGGGCCAGCTCCTGGGGCTCAACAACGCCACGGGCGCCCTGGCGCGGGTGCTGGGGCCGTTCGGCTGCGGACTGGCGATGGACCGGCACATCGACGGGCCGTTCGTGCTGGCGGGCCTGATCGCCGCGCCCGCGGTGTGGCTGGCGCTGAAGGCCGGGCGGATCGCGCGCGCGGGGCCGGGCGGCGTCTGAGCCAGTCTGAGTCTTATGGTTGCGCCGGCGAGCGGCATCGCGTATGTCCGCCCGCTCCCAGGAACCGCCCGGCCCAAGGCATGCCGTGGCGACTCTCATGCTTAATCTCAGAAGGACGGGGTCCCCTCAAAGGCTCCGCAGCGAAATGCCGAAGTTGAAGACCAAATCGGGCGCCAAGAAGCGCTTCAAGCTGACCGCCGGTGGCAAGGTGAAGGCGGGCGTCGCCGGTAAGCGCCACCGCCTGATCAGCCATAACGCCAAGTACATCCGCTCCAACCGCGGCACCAAGGTCATGAGCGACAGCGACGCCAAGATCATCAAGGCATTCCTGCCCTACGGCCTGTGACCCGATCAGTTTGAGGAGCTAGAGACATATGGCGCGCGTCAAGCGGGGCGTAACGTCCCATGCCAAGCACAAGAAGGTGCTGGAGCAGGCGAAGGGCTTCTACGGCCGTCGCAAAAACACCATCCGGGCGGCCAAGGCGGCGGTGGACCGCGCCGGGCAGTACGCCTATCGCGACCGCAAGGTGCGCAAGCGGACCTTCCGGTCCTTGTGGATCCAGCGGATCAATGCGGCGGCGCGGCTGGAGGGCTTCACCTACAGCCAGTTCATCCACGGTCTGAACGAGGCCGGGATCGCGATGGACCGCAAGGTGCTGGCCGACATCGCCGGCGCTGACCCGACCGCCTTCAAGGCGATCGCCGACCGGGTCCGGGCCGCTTTGGCGTAAGCGTAGCCGCTCATCTCCGCCGTCGCGGCGGTGAGCGGGAGCCCAAGGCATGACCGACCTCGTCGCCCTCGACGCCGACCTGACCCGCCGCATCGCCGAGGCCGCCGACCTTGGGGCGCTGGAAGCGATCCGCATCGAGGCGCTCGGCAAGCAGGGGTCCGTCTCGGGCCTGCTGAAGTCGCTGGGGGCTATGTCGCCCGACGAGCGCAAGGCGCGTGGGCCCGAGATCAACGGCTTGCGCGACCGGATCGCGGCCCTGATCGCCGCCCGGCGCGAGGCGCTGGATCAGGCGGCGCTCGACGCTCAGCTGGCGGCCGAGCGCGTCGACCTGTCCCTGCCGCCGCCGCCCCGCCGCCGCGGCGCGGTGCATCCGACGATGCAGGTCATGGACGAGATGATCGCCATCTTCGCCGACCTGGGGTTCCGGGTCGCCGAGGGGCCGGACATCGAGGACGACTTCCACAACTTCACGGCTCTGAATTTCCCGCCCAAGCATCCGGCGCGGGAGATGCACGACACCTTCTTCTTCCACCCCGATCCGGAGACGGGCGAGCGCCGCCTGCTGCGGACCCACACCTCGCCGGTTCAGGTGCGCACCCTGCAGCGGACCGATGCGCCCGCGCCCGCGCCCTGGATCGCCAACGGCCAGTCGCCCCCGATCCGCATCGTCGCCCCCGGGCGGACCTACCGCTGCGACAGCGACGCGACGCATACGCCCATGTTCCATCAGATGGAGGGGCTGGTGATCGATCGCGGCATCCACATGGGCCACCTGAAGTGGACGCTCGATCGGTTCGTCTCGCGCTTCTTCGAGACGCCCTCGGTGGTGACGCGCTTTCGCCCGCATCACTTCCCGTTCACCGAACCCTCCGCCGAGATGGACGTGCAGTGCGACCGCTCAGGCTCAGAGGTGCGCATCGGGCAGGGGCGCGACTGGATGGAGATCGTGGGCTGCGGGATGGTGCACCCCAACGTGCTGCGCAACTGCGGACTTGATCCGCAGGAGTGGCAGGGCTTCGCCTTCGGCTTCGGCGTCGATCGCCTCGGCATGCTGAAGTACGGCATGCCGGACCTGCGCGAGATGTTCGCCTCCGACGTGCGCTGGCTCGGCCATTACGGCTTTTCGCCCTTCGCGACGCCCACGACCGCCGCCGGCCTCAGCTGAGCGCCTTGCCCCGGCGGGCCGGCGCGACTAGTCCTGGCCCGGCGGCCAGGTCGTGCGCGAACTCGGCGCTTTGGGGGCCCATGAGCCGCATCTCCATCCGCCTCTACACGCCCAAGGATCGGGCGGCGGCCGAGGCGCTCTTCCAGGCCAACATGCCGCGCTTCTTCGGGCCCGAAGAGTTCGGCTGGTTCGGCGAGACCTTGGACGAGCCGGACGGCCCGCTGTTCCTGGTCGAGGCGGACGGTCGGCCGGCGGCCTTCGGGGGCTATGAGCTCTGGGACCACTATAACCTCGCCGGCCTTGTCTGGGGGCTGGCGGACCCGGCGCTGCACGGGACGGGCCTCGGACGCTTCCTGCTGTTCGCGCGGCTGGCCAGGATCGCGAGGGAGACGCCGCCCACCCGCTGGGTGACCGTGGACACCGCTCCCGACATAGCGCCCTTCTTCCAGCGCTGCGGCCTTGAGCTTTACGCGCGCTGGCCGCACGGCTATCGCGCGGGCGGCGAGCGATGCGACCTGCGCTTCGACCTCGCCGCCACGACCCCCGACGCGCTGGACGCCCAGGCCGAGGCCGCCCGCATCCGCGCCGAGGCGAAGCTCCGCCCACCGGACCTTGCGCGATGAAGTTCACTCTCTCCTGGCTGCGCGATCACCTCGAGACCGACGCCGATGTCGCCCACGTGGCCGAGGCCATGACCAATGCAGGGCTGGAGGTCGAGCACGTCCACGATCCCTCCGCCAAGCTCGCCGCCTTCTCGGTCGCCAAGATCGTCGAAGCCGTGCAGCACCCCAACGCCGACCGGCTGCGCGTCTGCCAGGTCGATACCGAGGACGGCCGGCTGGAGATCGTCTGCGGCGCCCCGAACGCGCGGGCGGGCCTGACGACGGTCTACGCGCCCATCGGGGCCTATATCCCCGGGACGGGCATCACCCTGGAGCCGCGGCCGGTGCGGGGCGTGGTCTCCCACGGCATGCTCTGCTCGGCCAAGGAGCTGGAGCTGTCGGAAGAGAGCGACGGCATCCTGGAGCTGCCGGGGGACCTGCCCGTGGGCGCCCGCGTCGCCGAGGTGTTCGGCGCGGAGCCCGTGATCGACTTCGAGGTGACGCCGAACCGGCCGGATTGGCTGGGCGTGGCGGGCATCGCCCGCGACCTCGCCGCCGCCGGGCTGGGCCGCCTCAAGACGCCCGCTGTGGAGGCCGTGCCGGGTCGCTTCCCGTGCCCGCTCGCGATCCGGCTGGACGCGCCGGACGCTTGCCCGATGTTCGCCGGCCGGCTGATCCGGGGGGTGAAGAACGGCCCCTCGCCGGAGTGGCTGCAGAAGCGCCTGCGCGCGGTGGGCCTGCGCCCGATCTCCGCCCTCGTGGATGTGACCAACTACCTGAGCCTGGACCGGTGCCGCCCGCTGCACGTCTATGACGCCGCCAAGCTGGTCGGGACGACGATCGTGGCGCGCCAGGGTCAGCATGCGCCGCATGGGGACGAGCGCCTGATCGCCCTGGACGGCAAGACCTACGACGTGGGGCCGCAGATGTGCGTCATCGCCGACGCCGACGGGGAGCGGCCGATCGGCCTGGGCGGCGTCATGGGCGGCGAGAGCACGGCGGTGTCGGACGCCACCACGGAGGTCTTCGTCGAGGCGGCCTGGTTCGATCCCATCCGCACCGCCGAGACCGGCCGTGCGCTTGGCCTCTTCTCCGACGCCCAGTACCGCTTCGCCAGGGGTGTCGATCCGGGCTTTGTGGTTCCGGGACTGGAGCTCGCGACCCGGCTGATCCTGGAGCTTTGCGGCGGCGAGCCGTCGGAGGTCGTCGTGGCAGGCGCCGCGCCCGCGCCGCCGACGGCCTTCGCCTTCGACCCGGCCTATGTCCACCAGCTGTCGGGGCTTTCCATCGGCCGCGAGGGCGTGATCGAGATCCTGCAGCGGCTGGGCTTCGAGGTGGCCGGCCACGGCGCGGCGCTCGTGGTCCAGCCTCCGACCTGGCGGCGCGACGTCGAGGGGCCGGCGGACCTGGTGGAGGAGGTGGCGCGCATTGCGGGCTTCGCCGCCCTGCCGTCCACGCCCCTTCCCGAGGTCGCTCCGGACCCCGCAGGCGTCCTGACGCTGCGCCAGAACCGCATCCGCACGGCCCGGCGCGCCATGGCGGCCCTGGGCTGGCAGGAGACGGTCGGCTGGTCCTTCACCTCGCGGCGCAATGCGGAGCTGTTCGGAGGCGGCGACCCCGCCCTGGTGCTGGCCAACCCAATCGCATCGGAGCTCGACACCATGCGGCCCTCCGCCCTGCCGGGGCTGATCGAGGCTTGCCGGCGCAACGCCGACCGGGGCTTTCCCGACTGCGCCCTGTTCGAGATCGGCCCGGTGTTCGACGGCCCTAAGCCCGCCGATCAGCGTACGGTCATCGCCGCCGTGCTGGCGCCGCATCCGCCGCGGAGCTGGGCGGGGGAGGCGGGCGATCCGCTTTTTCAGCTCAAGGGCGACCTTGTGGCCCTGCTGGAGACCCTCGAGGCGCCGACGGGCGCTTTGCAGATCGTGCAGGGGTCGACCTCGTCCTGGTGGCGTCCGGGCCGCTCGGCGCGGCTGCAACTCGGCCCCCGTACGGTCATCGCGGAGTTCGGCCAGCTGCACCCGAGGGTGCTTAAGGCGATGGGCGCCGACGAGCGGCTTTTCGGCTTCGAGCTCTTTGTGGAGGCGATCCCAGAGCCCAAGCGCAAGGCCACCAAGACCCGCCCCGCCGCTGATCTCTCGCCGCTGATGCCGCTGACCCGCGACTTCGCGTTCGTGACGACGGCCGACATGGCGGCGGGCGAGCTCGTCCGTGCGGTCCAAAGCGCCGACAAGACGCTGATCGAGGCGGTGCGCGTGTTCGATGTTTATGCCGGGCCGGGCGTGCCCGAAGGCGCGAAGTCGGTCGCTGTGGAGGTCGTGATCCAGCCGCGCGACAAAACCCTGACCGAGGCGGAGATCGAGGCCCTTTCCGCCCGGATCGTGGCCGCTGCGGGCAAGGCCGGGGCGACGCTGAGGGGCTAAGCCGCGCGCCTGCCGCCGAGCCGCTCCAGGGCGGGGCGCAGCGGCCGGGCGGCCTTGTCGTACTCCGCCCACGCCTTCAGCTTGGGCAGGAGCTTCGGGACCGTGCGCACCGTGAACGCGAGCGGGTCCAGGCTGCGCTTCACCTGCGTCCAGGTCAAGGGCCAGGAGACCGGCGCGGCGGGCCGCCCCCGCGGCGAGAAGGGCGCGACCGCCGTCGCCATGCGGTCGTTGCGCAGGTAGTCCAGGAAGATGCGGCCGGTGCGCTTCGCCTTGGCCATGTTGGTCAGGTAGAGTTCGGGGCTGTCGGCCGCCATGGCGTCGCAGAATGCGCGGGCGAAGGCCTTGGCCTCGGGCCAGGTCAGCGTCGGGTCGGGAGAGATCGGGGTCACCACGTGCAGCCCCTTTCCGCCGGTCGTCTTGCAGAAGGCGACGAGGCCCAGCGCCTCCAGCCGCTCGCGCACCTCCTTCGCGGCCTCGATCACCCGCTCGAAGGGCACGTCGGGGGCGGGGTCGAGGTCGAAGACGAAGCGCCCCGGGACCTCGGGCTGGCCCGGCAGGCAGTTCCAGGGGTGCAGCTCCACCGTCCCGGTCTGGGCGACGGCGACTAGGGCCTCGGGCCGGTCGATCTGGAGATAGGGCTGGCGATCGCCGAACACCTGCACGACGGTCAGCAGCGCCGAGGTCCCCCGGGCGGCATGGCGTTGGAAGAACCGCTCCCCATTCACGGCGTCCGGCGCGCGGATCAGCGAACAGGGCCGCCCGGCGATGTGCGGCAGCATGAGCGGAGCGACGGTCTCGTAGTAGCGCGCCAGCTCGAGCTTGGTGATCGGCGGGTCCTCCTCCGGCCAAAGCGCCTTTTCGGGATGGCTGATGGCGACGCCCTGCACGACCTCCGCGCCCTTCGGCCGAGCGGCCGGCTTGGGCGCGGGAGCGGCGCGCGGCTCAGGGTCGGCGCGGGGGGCATCGGGCGTCTCCTGCACCACCTCCTCGGCCGGCTTGTCCTCGCGCAGGCCCTTGAAGCTGGCCTGGCGAAGCTGCCCTGCGCCGGTGAAGCCCTCGCTCTCGATCTCTGCGACCAGCACGGGCTTCACCCAGTGCACCCCGGCCGTCTTGCGCGGAGCGGTGGGGCCGGCGATCGGGCACGCCTGCGTCTCCAGCGCCTGGAGCCTGGGCAGAAGCGTCTCGACGACGGTGCGGCTGAAGCCCGTTCCGATCCTGCCCACGGGCACGAGCCCGCCGTCCCGGTTCACCGCCGCGAGCAGGGACCGGAAGGGCTTGGACGGCTCGCTGGTCCAGCCGATGATCACCACCTCCTGGCCGCCCCGGCACTTGGCCTTCAGCCAGCTCTCCTGGCGTCCGGAGCGATAGGGGGCGTCGCGGCGCTTGGAGACGATGCCTTCCAGGTGCATGCGGCAGGCGGAGCTCAGCACGGCGTCGCCGCCGGTTTCGAAATGCTCCACATAGCGGAGGCGCGGGCTGTGATCGGCCTCCAGCAGCGACCTCAGCCGCGCTTTGCGCTCCAGCAGCGGCAGCTCGCGCAGGTCCTCGCCTGCGGCGAACAGGAGATCGAAGGCAAAGAAGACAAGATCGGCCGTCCGGCTTGACGACAGGGCCGCCTGCAGCCCGGCGAAGTCCGGCGCCCCGTCCGCGTCCAGCGCGACCGCCTCCCCGTCGATGAGGCAGTCGGGCAGGCGCGCGCCGTCCGCCGCGATCTCCGGAAAGCGATGCGTCCAGTCCAGCCCCTTGCGGGTGCGTAAGGTCGCCCGGCCGCCCTCGACCCGGAGCTGCAGGCGATAGCCGTCGAACTTGATCTCGTGCACCCAGTCCCCGCCCGTCGGCGCGTGGGGCGTGGAGCTGGCGAGCTGAGGCTCGACGAAGTCGGGGATGGCGCGGGCGGGGGCGCCCTTCGCGGCCTTGGCGCGGGGCGTCCTGGCGGGTGCGGGCGGGCGGGCAGGGGCGGATCGCGCGGCGGCGTGGCGGCCTCGGCGGAGGCCTCCGGATTCCCGCGCGAGCGCCAGACCGCGTCGGCGGCGGCGCGTTTGGCCCGGCCCGCGGCGGGGGCGGTGATGAAGGGCGAGGGCCCGCGCCCCTGGCCCGTCGCGATCTCCTCCATCGAGCGGCCCGACGCCACCGAGGTCGTGAACTCGCGCACGGCGGCGTCGCCGTCGCCCTCGCGGGCGTAGCCGTCGTGGTGCTTGATCAGCAGCCAGTTGGTCCGCGGCGAGCCGCGCGCCTCTCGGTCGTGCTTCATGCGGACCAGCACCCAGGACCCGTGAAGACGCTCGCCCTCCAGCACGAGCTTCAGATCGCCCTTGGCCAATCCGGCTTCCACCGTCGTGCCAGGCTCAGGCGCCCAGTAGCCGCGGTCCCACAGCATCACCGTGCCGCCGCCATACTGGCCCTTGGGAATGGTTCCCTCGAAGTCGCCGTAGTCGAGCGGGTGGTCCTCGACCTCGACCGCTAGCCGGCGGTCGTGGGGATCGAGCGAGGGGCCTTTCGTGACCGCCCAGGACTTCAGCACGCCCGCCCACTCCAGGCGGAAGTCGTAGTGCAGGCGCGTCGCCGCATGCTTCTGGATCACGAAGCGCAGGCGCGGCGCAGGGGCCACGGCGCGGGCGCCGGAGGGCTCGGCGGTAACGGCGAAGTCGCGCTTGGCGCGGTAAGGGGCGAGCTTGTCCGCCATGCCGGCACAATTGCGGAGGTCGGGTGCGGTTCCGCGCCGGTCCTGCGCCATTCGTCACGGGTCGGACGCTTGCGCTTGACCCCGCACGCATGCTGCTACGGCCCGCGTTCGGGGGCAGCCGCATGATCCAGGCGGAGAATCTGCAGAGTCTGGCGGGGCTCGTCCTGGCTATGGGCCTGTGCTGGGCTCTGTCGGAGGCCCGGGCGCGCTTTCCGCTCCGGCTCGCCATCGCCTCGGTGGCGGTGCAGGTGGGGCTGGTCCTGCTGCTGTTCGGCCTGCCCCAGGCGCGGGCCGCGTTGGAGGGCGTCAACGGCGCCGTGGACGCGCTCTCCGCCAGCGCCCAGGCGGGCACCGGCTTCGTGTTCGGCTTCCTCAGCGGGGCGGGCGTTCCGCCCTACATGCCCGTCGACGGCCAGCCGCTTTTCATCTTCGCCTTCCGCGTCCTGCCGGTCATCCTGCTGATCTGCGCCCTTTCGGCCCTGCTCTGGCACTGGCGCGTGCTGAAGTGGATCACCCGCGCGTTCGGCTTCGTGTTCCAGAAGACCCTGGACCTGCGCGGCCCGCCGGCGCTCGCCACCGCGGCCACCATCTTCATGGGCCAGGTGGAGGGTCCGATCTTCATCCGCGCCTATCTCGACAAGCTCTCGCGCTCGGAGCTGTTCATGCTGATGGCGGTGGGGCTGAGCTGCGTATCCGGGTCCACCATGGTGGCCTATGCGGCGATCCTGAAGGCGAGCCTGCCCAACGCCGCCGCCCACGTGCTGACCGCCTCGATCATCTCCGCGCCGGCGGGCGTCTTGCTGGCGCGCATCCTGGTCCCGGCCCAGGCGGAGGAGCGCATCGGCGACGCCCCGCTGGAGGAGGACGAGCGCCGCTACGACAGCGCCATCGACGCGGTGATCCGCGGGACCGGCGACGGCCTGACCGTGCTTCTGAACGTCGCGGCGACCCTGATCGTGTTCGTGGCCCTGGTCGCCCTGGTCGATCGGATGCTGAGCGTGCTGCCCGCCTGGGACGGCCAGCCGATCACGCTGGAGCGTCTGCTGGGCGCGGTCTTCGCGCCGGTGGCCTGGTCCCTGGGCGTGCCCTGGGGCGAGGCGGGCAAGGCCGGGGGCCTGCTCGGCGTGAAGCTGGTGCTGACCGAGTTCTCCGCCTTCCTGGACCTGGGCAAGATCCCGCCCGGCGAGCTTTCCGAACGCACCCGCATGATCATGACCTATGCGCTGTGCGGCTTCGCCAACGTCGCTTCGGTGGGCATCACCGTGTCGGGCTTCTCAACGCTCGTGCCGTCGCGACGGCGTGAGATCCTGGGCCTGGGCTGGCGAGCGCTGTTGGCCGGCTTCCTGGCGACCTGCATGACGGCCTCGGTGATCGGGGCTTTGCCGGCCGCTCTCTTCCGCGCATCCTGAGCCTCCGCCAGAAGCCCCGTGAGGATGGCCCCATGAAACTCTACGACAGCCGCCGCGCCCCCAACCCTCGCCGTGTCCGCTGGTTCATGGCCGAAAAGGGCATCAGCGACATCGAGATCGTGGAGGTGAACATCTTCGCCGGCGAACATCGCACGCCGGATTACCTCGCCAAGGCGGGCCTGCCGAACGTGCCGGCGCTGGAACTGGACGACGGCTCCGCCATCACCGAGTCCCTGGCGATCTGCCGCTACCTGGAGGCGCTCTATCCGGAGCCGAACCTTTTCGGGCGCGACCCGAAGGAGACCGCGGTCATCGAGATGTGGACCCGGCGGGCGGAGATGCTGCTGGCCACCCCGCTGATGATGACGGTCCGCCACGGCCACCCGGCGCTGGCGGCCCTCGAACAGCAGGTGCCGGAGATCGCGGAGGCGAACCGTGCCCAAGCAGAGCGCGCCATCAAGGTCTTTGACCGTCGCTTGGCCGAGAGTCCCTTCATCGCCGCGGACCGGTTGACGATCGCCGATATCGTGGCCTTCACGGGTCTGGACTTCGCCCGCATGGTGAAGTTCCAGCCGCCCGAGAGCGCCGAACACGTCCGCCGCTGGGCGGACGGCATGCGCCAGCGCGAGGCCGCCTCCGCCGGGGTCTGAGGTCCCGCGCCCCCGCCCGACGGCGGCGCAGGCGCAGGCCGAGAGCATTTGACTTCCCCTACGCCATGCGTCTGTGATCGGCGGTAACAAACACACGCCTCGAGCGCCCACGGGAGGAGCCGCCAATGCCTGACGCCCTGATCATCGACGCCTGCCGAACGCCCCGGGGCATCGGCAAGGTGGGCAAGGGGGCCCTCGCCGACATCCATCCGCAGCAGCTCGCGGCCAGCGTCCTGAAGGCGATCGCCGAGCGCAACGCGCTGAAGACCGAAGAGGTCGACGACATCATCTGGGGCACCTCGAGCCAGCGCGGGAAGCAGGGCGCGGATCTCGGGCGCATGGCGGCGCTGGACGCGGGCTACGATATCCGCGCCTCGGGGGTGACCCTCGACCGCTTCTGCGGCTCGGGCATCACCAGCGTGAACATGGCCGCGGCCCAGATCATGTCGGGCATGGAGGACCTCGTCATCGCCGGCGGCACGGAGATGATGAGCTATACGTCCTCGACCGCCGACCCGAAGAACCCGCCCTTTATGGACGCCGGCAACCTGCGTCTGCGGGCGCGCCATCCCCAGTCGCACCAGGGCGTCTGCGCGGACGCCATCGCGACCCTGGAAGGGATCAGCCGCGAGGCCGCCGACGAGCTCGCCTACGTCAGCCAGCAGCGCGCGGCCAAGGCGCTGGCCGAGGGCGCCTTCGACAAGAGCCTGGTGCCTGTGCACCACGAGGACGGCCGCCTGGCGCTCGACCGCGAAGAGTTTCCCCGGCCCCAGACGACGCTGGAGGGCCTGGCGGCGCTGAAGCCCTCGTTCGAGGCCATGGCCGAGTTTCCCCTGGACGAGCAGGGCACGACCTACGGCGGCCTGATCCGGCAGGTCTATCCGGACCTGAAGATCAGGCACATCCACCATGCCGGCAACTCGTCGGGCGTCGTGGACGGGGCCGCGGCCGTGCTGCTGGCCTCCCCGGACTACGCGCGCAGGAACGGACTGAAGCCCCGCGCCCGCGTGGTGGCCATGGCCAATGTCGGCGACAGCCCGACGCTGATGCTGAACGCGCCCGTCCCCGCCGCGAAGAAGGTGCTGGCCAAGGCGGGGCTGACCAAGGACGACATCGACCTCTGGGAGATCAACGAGGCCTTCGCGGTCGTGGCCGAGAAGTTCATCCGGGACCTTGAGCTCGACCGGGAGAAGGTGAACGTTAACGGCGGTGCGATAGCGCTCGGCCATCCGATCGGGGCGACCGGCTCGATCCTGATCGGGACCATGCTGGACGAACTCGAGCGTCGCGACTTGAAGCGCGGCCTGGTCACCATGTGCGCCGCCGGCGGCATGGCGCCGGCGATCATCATCGAGCGGCTCTGAGCCCGAACCGGCGGGGGGAGGGCCAGGCGTGACGAGCGCGGGAGGGCTTGCGCCGCGGGCGGGCCCGCTCACGCGCCTGTTCTATGGCTTTGGGTCGATCGCCTTCGGGGTGAAGGACAACGGCTTCCAGACCTTTCTCCTGCTTTTCTACAATCAGGTCGTGGGGCTCCGGCCGGAGCTGAGCGGGCTGGCGATCCTGATCGCACTGGCCGCCGACGCGGTGCTGGACCCGATCATCGGCCAATTCTCCGACGGGCTGCGTACGCCCTGGGGGCGACGGCATCCGCTGATGTACGCCACGGCCTTGCCGCTCGGCGCCGCCTACCTGCTGCTCTGGCGGCCGCCGTTCGACGCCAGCGAGGCGGGCAAGTTCTGGTATCTGGTCGCCACCGCCATCGGCGTGCGCAGCCTGATCAGCCTCTACGAGGCCCCGAGTTCGGCGCTGGCGCCGGAGCTGACCGTCGACTACGCCGAGCGCACGAGCCTCTTGGGCCTCAGGGTGTTCTTCGCCTGGCTGGGCGGGCTCGCCATGTATTTCCTGGCCTTTGCGGTTCTGCTCAAGCCGCAGGCCGGCCACGCCGTGGGCCAGCTGAACGCGGAGGGGTACGCGCGCTACGGCCTGATCGCCGGCGTGGTGATGACCATCTCGATCCTAGTCTCCGCGCTCGGCACCCACCGCCTGATCCCGACCTTCAGCAAGCCGGAGAAGCGTCCTGGCGGCGGCCTCAGGCGGTACGTAAGCGAGATGGCTGAGACCCTGCGACACGGCTCCTTCGCCGTGCTCCTGGCGTCAAACCTGTTCTCCGCCATGGCCACGGGCGTGGCGTTCTCGATGAACCTCTATTTCTATACCTACGTCTGGCGGCTCTCGACGGCGCAGATCTCGATCTTCGCGGTCGTGAACCTGCTGGCGGCGGGCTTGGGCGTGATGATCGCCCGCGCCGCCTCCGGAGAGGACAAGAAGCGCTCGGCCATCGTGCTGTTCCTGGCCGGGCTGGCGATCGTGAGCGCGCCCCTGGTCGGACGGCTGTCCGGCGTCTTCCCAGAGAACGGGAGCCCGTGGCTGTTTCCGCTCCTGGTCGGGTTCAGCCTCGTCGGCCTTTCGCCTATGATCGCGACCTCGATCCTGACCAACTCCATGATCGCGGACCTGGTGGAGGACAGCCAGCTGCGCACCGGCCGGCGCTCGGAAGGCCTGTTCTTCGCCTCCAGCGCCTTCGTGTCCAAGGCGGTCTCGGGGTTCGGCGTGCTGATCTCGGGCCTGATCCTGGCGGGCGCGGGATTTCCGGCCAAGGCGGGAACGGCGCTCGATCCCCGGGCCGTCGATCCGGAGGTGCTCCGCCGCCTGATCCTGCTCTACTTGCCCGTCGTGAGCGGTCTCTATGTGGTCGCCATGGTCTGCCTGCTCGGCTATCGCATCGACCGGCGGGCGCACGAGGCCAATCTCGCGCGCCTGGCCGCGAGCGGCCAGCTCCCGATCATCCCCGAAGCCTGAGAAGGACGTCAGCATGAGCCTGCACGGCAAGTCCGCCGTCATCACCGGGGCGGCGAGCGGCATAGGACGCGCCGCGGCCCTGATCTTCGCCGAGCGCGGCGCCCGCCTGGTCCTGGCCGACCGCGCAGCGGACGTGCAGGCGACGGCTGAGGCCGTGCGGGCCAAGGGCGGCGAGGCTGAGGCGGTCGTCGGCGACGTCGCCACTCGCGCGGTCATCGAGCAGGCGCTCGACCTGGCCGAGGGCCGCCACGGCGGGCTGGACGTGGTGTTCGCCAACGCCGGCGTCTCGGGCGGCCTCACGCCGTTGCTGGAGCTCTCCGAGGAGCTGTGGGCCGAAGTGCTGCGCGTCAATCTGATCGGTGTCTTCCTGGCCCTGCAGGGCGGGGCGCGACGCATGACGGCGCGGGGGCGGGGCGGCGCGATCATCTGCACCGCCAGCGTCGCGGGCCTGCGCTCAGGCGCGGGCGGCTCGCCCTATTCGGCGTCCAAGGCGGGCGTGATCAGCCTCGTCCAGACCGCCGCCAACCAGCTCGCGGGAACGGGCATCCGCGTGAACGCCGTCTGCCCGGGGCTGACCGAGACCGGCATGACCCAGCCGATGTTCGACTACGCCCGCCAGCGCGGCTCTGAAGGCAAGATCGGCCAGCTCAACCCGCTGCGGCGCGCCGCCGCTCCCGAGGAGATCGCCGAGGTCGTCGCGTTCCTGGCGTCGGACCACGCGAGCTATGTCAATGGTCAGGCCATCGCCGTCGACGGCGGCCTGTCGAGCTCCCACCCCGTGGCGCCCGGTCGCCTGAGCTGAGCAATCCCCGAGGCGACGGGCAAGCAAAAGCCCTCCCCCGCGGGCGGGAGAGGGCTCTTGTACATAGCGTCTCCGGCACGCTCGAAACGCGGATCGGCCTTATTCTGCTGCGGCCTTGCGACCCCGTCCGCCGGCGCTCTTCTTTTCGGCCGCGGCAGCGGCCCGACGCGCGCCCAGGCCGAGCTGCTTGGCGAGTTCGGAGCGGCGGGCTGAATAGTTGGGGGCCACCGACGGATAGTCGCGCGGCAGGCCGAAGCGCTCGCGGTACTGCTCCATGGTCAGCCCGTTGGCCGACAGGTGGCGGGTCAGGGTCTTGTAGGACTTGCCGTCCAGGAACGAGATCAGGGCGTCCGGCGTGATCGACTTGCGAATCTGGGCTGGCGTCGCTTTCGGCTGCGGAGGCGCTTCGGCGGGAGCCTGAGAGGCCGGCTTCTCGAGCAGGGCCTCGCGCACCGAGCGTATGATCGTCGGTATTTCGCTCGCCGGCACGTGGGCGTTGTTGCCAACGTAGGCCGCCACGATCTCTGCGGTCAGCACGAGAACATCGCTGTTCGTCTCTTCCAAGGCTCTCTCCAATCCTGGTGTGAAGTCTGCGTCTTTGCGCGCAATGTCGCGCCCGGTCAATACCAGGTCGTCACGTTCAGAGCACCTGAGCGGGCGAAGCGAAGTTAATCTAGACCGTCGACGAAGTTGGTCGCACGGCGAATCACGTCGCGGTCCTGCGTAATCCAGCGGTACCCCAGCGCGTCCACGAGCAACAGACTCGCGCCAGGCCAGGTCTCGGCGAACTTGCGGCCGCTCTCAGGCGGGGTCTCATCGTCGTCTAGGGCATGTACGACCAGGGCCCGTGCGGTCATCCGGGCCGCGGTCTCAAGCACGTCGTAGCCCGCCGCGTCCTGGACTGCGGCGGCCGACATGATCTCGCGTACCCGGGCGACCACCGGCGCCTCGACGCCCCGCTCGCGCAGCCGCTCGATCCAGCGGTCTTGCGAGGGCAGGGGCGGCGCGATCAGCACGGCGCGCTCGTAGGCCAGGCCGCGCGCCGCCGCCTCGATCGCGACCGGGCCGCCGAAGGAGTGGGTGATGACCGCGTCGATGGGGCCGAGCTCGCGGGCGGCCTCCGCCACGGCCGCCGCGCAGTCCTTCAGACCCGTAAAGGGCGCCTCGCTGGAGCCGTGGCCTGGCAGGTCAAGCGCTACCGCCGGCCGGCCGTTGGCGGCCAGCGCGGCCAGCATCGGCTCCCACAGGCCGTGGTCGTCCTCCCAGCCGTGGATCAGCAGCACCGCCGAGCCCGGCGCCGTCCGCCAGGCGGCCAGAGAGCCGAACCGGGTCTGAGCTTCTGTCGCCTCGGCGTCGTAGAGCGCCCGAGCCAGCCGCGGCGCTCCTCGCCGCTTGGGGGCCATGAGCCGCGCCGCAATGGCCTGCGCCTCCGCCTCGCGTTCCGGGTCCAGACCGTCCATCGCCCCTCCATTGCGCGCCGGCCGCGCAGGCTCTATCTCGCGCCCTCTTCTGGCTTAGGAGAATGCGTGTGAGAGCGGATGTCGAGGCCGCGGCGGCCGACATCGAGCAGTCCATAGGACTGCTCAGGAGGCGTCTTTGACTGGGAGCCCGCGCTCCGCAAGCTGGACGAACTGAACGCCAGGGTCGAAGACCCGACCCTCTGGGACAAGCCCGACGAAGCCCAGGCGCTGATGCGCGAGCGCACGCGGCTGGCCTCCGCGATCGAGGCCGTGCGCGTGCTGGAGCGTGAGCGCGCCGAGGCGCTGGAACTCGCCGAGCTGGCGGAGATGGAGGGCGACACCGGCGTGGGCGACGAGGCCGCCGCGGCGCTGAAGGCGCTCAAGGAGAAGGCGGCCCGGGCGGAGCTCGAGGCTTTGCTCTCCGGCGAGGCCGACGGCAACGACGCCTATGTCGAGGTGAACTCAGGTGCGGGCGGCACGGAGTCCGCCGACTGGGCCTTGATGCTCACCCGCATGTACTCCCGCTGGGCCGCGAAGCACGGCATGAGCGTAGACGTGATCGAAGAGACGCCGGGGGAAACGGCGGGCTTGAAGTCCGCCACCCTGCAGGTGAAGGGCCCCAACGCCTACGGCTGGCTGAAGACGGAAGCGGGCGTGCACCGGCTGGTGCGCATCTCGCCGTTCGACTCCAATGCCCGGCGTCACACGAGTTTCGCCAGCGTTTGGGTCTATCCGGTGGTGGACGACACCATCGAGATCGAGATCAATCCCGCCGATGTGCGCACCGACACCTATCGCGCGTCGGGCGCCGGCGGTCAGCACGTCAACAAGACGGACTCCGCGGTGCGCCTGACGCACATCCCGACCGGGATCGCGGTCGCCTGCCAGACGGAGCGCTCGCAGCACCAAAATCGCGATCGCGCCTGGAAGATGCTCAAGGCGCGCCTCTACGAGCTCGAACTGCAGAAGCGCGAGGCTGCCGCCGCCGCCATCGAGGCCCAGAAGACCGACATCGGCTGGGGCCATCAGATCCGCTCCTACGTGCTGCAGCCCTATCAGCTGGTGAAGGACCTGCGCACGAACGTGGAGACCTCCGACATCCAGGGCGTACTGGACGGCGACCTGGACGCGTTCATGGGCGCGGCCCTGTCGCAGCGGGTCGGCCACACCCGCACGGAGGGCGAGACGGCGTAGCGCCGGGGACGTCAACGCAAGCGGGCCGGCGCCATCCCTGCGCTGGCCCGCCCGCCTTTGGAGCCGGCTCGAAGACCCGCTCCCCCTTTGACTTGCGAGGCTCAGCTCCGCGCGGCGGGGTCGAGCTCAATGACTTGGCCGGCGAAGCCCTGGACCGGGGCGGCCGCGGCGGCGGGCGTCACGGACGGGGCGGGCGGGTGGAAGCCGACCGAGGCGGACGGCGCAGCCTGGGCGGCCGTCTGGCGGTACTGCTGGCAGCGGCCCTGGAAATAGGCGCCGGTGTCGATCGACAGCTGCTCGTGCAGGATGTCGCCCTCGACATGGGCCGACTCGTAGAGCTTGACGGCCTTGCCTTCGATGTTGCCGTGAACGCGGCCGCGCACCTCGATGGAGTTGCCGCGCACCGTGCCCTCGATCTGGGCGTGCTCGCCGATCACAAGACGCGAGACGTGGATTTCGCCCTTGACCAGGCCGTCGATCAGAAGCTCGCCGTCGCCGGAGATCTTGCCTTCGAACACCAGGTCGGCGCCGAAACCGGAGGGGTTGCGGACGGGGGCGCGCGGCGCGGCGCCGAAGCCCTGCGGATGGGCGGCGGCGGCCGGAGCCGGGGCGGGGGCGGCAGGGTCGACTTGCAGGTCGGTGCGGGGCGTAGGCGGCTGCGACCGGGAGCCGTTAGCTGAACGATTGAACATGGCGACCGCTCTCGTTGGGGTGGGTTGAACCGGGACGGTCCCCGACCGGGGGCGTCTTGCGGAAGGAGGGCTGCAAGGGGCGGGCCGCGATCGGGGAGGCCAAGCAATCCAGCGCCGCTCGCGTGAGGGGCGAAGACGATGGCCTGGTCAAGGCAGAGCTGACTGCCCCGCCCGCAGACCTCACGCCCTCGCTATTGGCCGACATGGCCGCACGCCCTCGAAACCGATGCTTACCACACACCAAAATCGGCCTGCGGAGACAAGCGTCGGGGCGTCGCAGGCGCTCCGATAACTGAACTGTGAAGCTGGCAGTCGCCGACTATACTTTCGCGACAGCGACAGTCATCAGGAGCTCAGGCTAGACAGAGCCGAAGTCTTCGCGGGCCATCGCGCGCCAGGACGGCTCGCTTTGTCCCGAAACGGCACGAGAGCCCGCTCCGACCAACGGTTAACAGGCTGTGAATCTTTCTGATCTCGCCTCCGCGGCGGGTGAAACCGATTCGGCCTGTTCAAGGGGACGTTTGGAACCCTGCCTAGGTCGTTGCAGAGCGGGTTCGGGCGGTGTCGCGTCTTGGTCACAGTCAAAGCTTGACCCTTCGCTTACGGCCAAGCTGTGACGAGATGCCGCATGCGTGGCCGGAGCCGGTCAGGCCGCCTTCAACGCGTCCAACACCGCCTTCGCGTGGCCGGGCACCTTCACCTTGCGCCAGACCTGCACCAGCCGGCCGTCGGGCCCGATCAGGAAGGTGGAGCGGTCGATCCCCATGTACTTGCGGCCATACATGCTCTTTTCGACCCAGGCGCCGTAGCGCTCGACCGTCTCACCGCTCTCGTCCGAGGCGAGCGGGAAGGCCAGGCCGTACTTGGCCTTGAACTTGTCGTGGCTGGCCACGCTGTCCTTGGAGACGCCGACCACGATCGCGCCGGCGGCCTGGAACTCGCCCATGACGGCCGAGAACTGCTGCGCCTCGCTCGTGCAGCCGGAGGTATCGTCCTTGGGGTAGAAGTAGAGCACGACCGGCTTACCCTTCAGGTCCGCAAGGCGCACCCGGCCGCCGCCGTCGGTAGGCAGGTCGAAGTCGGGGGCGACGTCTCCGGGCTTCAGCTCAGGCATGGGGTCTCCGCGGGTCAGGGTCTGGCGTTCCAGCTAGGCCTTGCGGGCGCAAGCGCAAGGGCGCGGCGAGGTTCAGACGGGGCGGACGAGCACGATCTTCTTCTTGCCCGCGGCGAGCTTGATCACGCCGCCTTCGCCGAGGTCCGCCGCTGTGACCAGGCGATTGGCGTCCGCCTCCACTGTGTCGTTGACCCGCAGGCCCCCGCCCTGGGCCAGGCGACGGACCTCCGAGCGGGAGGCCGCCAGCCCCGCGTCCACCGCCAGGATCGCCAGGCCGATGCCCGGCGCCAGGGCCGCCCGGGGGATCTCAAACGTCGGCAGGTCGGCGGAGACCCCGCCCTGCTCAAAGGCGACCCGCGCCGCCTCGGCCGCATGCTCGGCGGCCTGCGATCCGTGCAGCATCGCGGTCGCCGCATTGGCCAGCGCCTTCTTGGCCTCGTTGATCTCAGCGCCCTGGAGCGCCTCCAGCTGCGCGATCTCGTCCAGGGGAAGGTCGGTGAACAGCCTCAGGAAGCGCCCGACATCGGCGTCCTCGGTGTTGCGCCAGAACTGCCAGTAGTCGTAGGGGGCGAGCTGTTCGGCGTTCAGCCACACCGCGCCGGACGCGGTCTTGCCCATCTTGGCCCCCGAGGCGGTGGTGATCAGGGGCGTGGTCAAGGCGAACGCGGGCTTCTGGTCCACCCGCCGGATCAGGTCGACGCCGTTGACGATGTTTCCCCACTGGTCGGAGCCGCCCATCTGCAGCACGCAGTCGTAGCGCCGGGACAGCTCCAGGAAGTCGACCGCCTGCATCAGCATGTAGTTGAACTCGATGAAGGTCAGCGGCTGCTCGCGGTCGAGCCTCAGCTTCACGCTGTCGAACGTCAGCATGCGATTGATCGTGAAGTGCACGCCATAGTCGCGCAGGAACTGGATGTAGCCGAAGCGCTCCAGCCACTCCGCATTGTCGACCAGCACCGCGTCGCCCGGCCCGTCGCCGAAGGTCAGGAACTTGGCGAAGGTCGTCTTCAGCGACGCGATGTTGGCCGTGATCTGGTCGTCGCTAAGCAATTGGCGCGTGGAGTCCTTGCCGGAAGGATCGCCGACCTTGGTGGTGCCGCCGCCGATCACCACGATCGGCCTGTGCCCCGCCTGCTGCAGCCGCCGGAGCAGCATGATCGAGACGAGGTTCCCGACGTGGAACGAAGCCGCGGTCGCGTCAAAGCCGATATAGGCCGCGATCCGCCCCCTCGCGGCGGCGGCGTCGAGCTCTTCGGGATGGCTGATCTGATGGATGTAGCCCCGCGCCTGCAGGCTGCGCAGGAAGTCGGAGTGGAAGTCGTTTGGGCCGGTCATGACCGGCGCTGTCTAATGCCCAAGACGTGCGGCGTCCAAGCCGTCAGTTGCGCGAACGCCCGGGCAGGCTAAGCACGGCCTCATGCGCATCCTGGGCTTCATGACCGGCACGTCGCTGGACGGCATCGACATGGCGGTGCTGGAGACCGACGGCGTGGCCGTGCAGGCCTTCGGTCCCGCCGGTGAAGCGCCGATGCCGGACGCGCTGCGCAGTTTGGCGCTCGAGGCGATCGGGGCGGGGCGGAGCTGGCGGCGCGGCGAGCCGGAGCCGAACCTCTTCCACCACCTCGCCGAGACGATCGCGCGGGCGCATTGGGAGGCCGGTTCGGCGTTCCTGAAGGCGCACGGCCTTGACTGGTCCGACATCGACCTGATCGGCTTCCACGGCCAGACGGTGCTGCACGAGGCCCCGGCGGGGGGCGTCGCGGGGCGTACACGCCAGCTCGGCGACGGCGAACTCCTGGCGCGGCTCACCGGACGTCCGGTCGCCTTCGACTTCCGCACGGCGGACGTGCACGCCGGAGGGCAGGGGGCCCCGCTGGTCCCCATCTATCATGCCGCCATGGTTCAGCGGTCGGGACTGAAGCCGCCCATCGCCGTCCTGAACATCGGCGGGGTCGCCAACCTGACCCTGATCGCGGGCGACGGCGGGCTCACCGCCTTCGATACCGGACCCGGCAACGGTCTGATCGACAGCTGGGCGGAGGCGCACGGGCGGGGGCGCTTTGACGCGGGAGGCGCGCTGGCCCTGGCCGGGCGGGTGCACGAAGACGTGGTCGCCGCCATGCTCGGCCATGCGCACTTCCAGGCGCGGGGGCCGAAGTCGCTCGACCGCTACGACTTCTCGCTTGAGCCCGTGACCGATCTGTCGCCCGAGGATGGCGCGTCGACCCTGTCCGCCTTCACCGCGGCTGCGGCCGCCCTGGGCCTTGAAGCGCACGCCTTTGCGGCCCCGGCTATCATTGTCTGCGGCGGAGGGCGGCGCAATCCCGCCATCCTGCGCGAACTCGGCGCGCGCGCCCGACGCCCCGTGCTCACCGCCGAGCAGGTCGGCTGGCGCGGCGACGCCATCGAAGCGGAGGCCTTCGCCTATCTCGCTGCGCGGACGCTGAAGGGGTTGCCGATCAGCTTCCCCGGCACCACCGGCGCGCCAAGGCCGCTGGCGGGCGGCCGGATCGTCGAGCCCTGATCCGGGCGGCGCCGGCGCTCCCTCCGACCCGCTCAGGCCGGCAGGGCGTTCATGCGTTGGTCGACGTAGCGGCCGACCACCTCCTCCACCGCCTCGATGTGGTTGCGCCAGAAGTGGTCTGCGCCCTCGACCAGCTCATAGGCGATCGAAATGCCCTTCTGGGTGCGCAGCTTCGCCACGACCCGCTCCACCTCCGCCGGGGTCGCCACCGCATCTTCGGTGCCGTGCAGGAACAGCCCCGAGGCGGGGCAGGGCGCCAGGAAGCTGAAGTCGTAGACATTGGTCGGCGGCGACACCGAGATGAAGCCGTCCGTCTCCGGCCGGCGCATCAGGAGCTGCATCCCGATGTAGGCGCCGAACTGGTAGCCCGCGACCCAGCACTGGGAGGCGGCCGGGTTCTCAGCCTGCAGCCAGTCCAGCGCGGAGGCCGCGTCGGCCAGCTCTCCGATCCCCTGGTCGAACTCGCCCTGGCTCTTGCCCACGCCGCGGAAGTTGAACCGCAGGGTCGCAAAGCCGCGCTTCATGAACACGCGATAGAGCTGAACCGCCACCGGGTTGTTCATATGTCCGCCCGCCTTGGGGTGCGGATGCAGGATCAGGGCGATGGGGGCGTTGTCGGTCTTGCCGGGCGAATAGGCCCCTTCCAGCCGGCCGGCGGCGCCGGTCAGGATCACCTCGGGCATAGACGGGTCCCTGGTTGCCCGCCGGCGAAGAACGACCGGCGGAGGGTGGAATACTTGATCGCCGCGCTTGGTTTTCCTAAGTGCAGGCGGAGCGAGCGTTTCTCTAGGGAGCGGGCGCCGATCACACAAGGGCGCAGGCCGCGGGGCGGCTGCGCGACAGGGCATGCAGCTCAGCACCAAAGGCCGCTACGCCGTCATGGCTATGACCGACCTCGCCCGCCATGGCGACGTCCGGCCCGTGCCCCTGGCCGAGATCGCGGCCCGGCAGGAGATTTCGCTGCCCTATCTCGAGCAGCTGTTCGCACGCCTGCGGCGGGCGGGCTGGTGCGCAGCGTGCGCGGGCCCGGCGGAGGCTATCGCCTGGCTCGGCGGGCGGAGGAGACCCCGGTCGCCGACATCGTGCGCGCCGTGGACGAGCCCTTGCAGGCGACCCGCTGCCCCTCACGGGACGGGGCCGCGGCGCGGGGCTGCATGGCGTCGGGCGAGCGCTGCGTGACGCATTACCTCTGGGCGGCGCTGGGCGGCGAGATCGCGCGGTTCCTGGCGGGCGTCAGCCTGGCGGACATCGTCAGCGGCCGCTTCGCCGACGGTGCGCAACGGGTGGAGCAGGCGGCGTGAAGCGGGCCGTCTATCTCGATTATAACGCCACCGCCCCCATCCGGCCCGAGGCGCTGGAGGCGGCCGCGCTTGCCCTGCAGATCGGAGGCAACCCCTCGTCCGTGCACGCCCGCGGCCGAAGGGCCCGCGCCGCGGTGGAGACCGCCCGCGCCCAGGTCGGGGCGCTCGTGGGCGCCGGCCCGGAGCAGGTCGTCTTCACCTCCGGCGGCACGGAGGCCAACCGCCTCGCGATCGAAGCGGCCCTGGCGTCCGGCAGCCGCCGGCTCGTCGTGCTGGCGACGGAGCACGACAGCACGCTGCGTCCGGCCCTGGCGTCCGGCGCGGGGGTGGAGGTCTGGCCGGTGCGGCCGGACGGCGTGGCGGACCTCGACTGGCTGCACGGGCGCCTGGCCCGCTGGGACCGTACCGATGGGGCTCCGTTCGTGGCCGTGTCCCTGGCCAATGGCGAGACCGGCGTCCTGCAGCCTATCGCCGAGATCGCCGCGAAGGTGCGGGAGGCGGGCGGGGTGCTGCACGTGGACGCGGTGCAGGCGGCGGGCCGGCTGGCCCTCGACATGGCGGCGCTGGGGGCTCACACCCTCAGCCTCTCCGGCCACAAGCTCGGCGCGCCGCAGGGCGTCGGCGCCCTGATCGTGACGCCCGGCGGACCGGTGCGGGCGCGGCGGGCCGTCGTGGGTGCCTACGCCCTGTCGCCCGGCCAGGAGCAGGGCCTGCGCGCCGGGACCGAAAACGTCGCCGGCATCGCGGGCTTCGGCGCCGCGGCCGAGGCGGCCCTTCGCGACCTGCCCTGCGCGCACCGCCAGGCGCCCTGGCGCGACGCCGCCGAGGCGCGCCTCAGGGCGGCGGGGGCGAGGATCGCGGGCGAGGGGGCGCCGCGTCTGCCGGGCGTGCTCTGCGCCGTGAGGCATGGCTGGCCCTCGGAGCGTCAGGTCATGGCCTTGGACCTCGAGGGGGTGATGGTCTCCGCCGGTTCGGCCTGCTCGTCCGGCAAGGTCGGAGCCAGCCACGTGCTGGCCGCCATGGGTCTTGGCCCGGACGCCGGCTACGCGGTCCGCGCCTCCGGAGGCTGGGCCACCATCGGAGACGACTGGATCGCCTTCGCCGACGTCTGGCTGGCGGCCCACGCGCGCCAGGCCGCCCGCCGCAAGGTCAAGGAGTTCGCGTGAAACCCATGGCCGATCTCGCCACCGTCGAAACCATCGAGCGCCTTTCGGGCGAAAAGTACAAGCACGGCTTCATCACCGACATCGCGACCGAGTTCGCGCCCCGCGGCCTCAACGAAGAGGTGGTCCGCTTCATCTCGGCCCGCAAGGCGGAGCCGGAGTGGATGCTGGAGTGGCGCCTTGAGGCCTACCGCCGCTGGCGGGCGATGGACGAGCCGGACTGGGCGCGCCTGGAGTATGCGCCCGTCGACTACGAAAACCTCTACTATTACGCCGCGCCCAAGGCGAAGGCGGGGCCGAAGTCCCTCGACGAGGTCGACCCCGAACTGCTGCGGACCTACGAGAAGCTCGGCATCCCGCTGAAGGAGCAGGCGGTGCTGGCGGGCGTGGAAGGCGCGCCGCGCTACGCCGTGGATGCGGTGTTCGACAGCGTGTCGGTCGTGACCACCTTTCGCGATGAGCTGTCCAAGGCGGGGGTGGTCTTCATGCCGATCTCGGAGGCTCTGCGCGAACACCCCGAGCTGGTCCGGAAGTACCTGGGCTCCGTGGTCCCCGTCAGCGACAACTATTTCGCGTGCCTGAACAGCGCGGTCTTCTCCGACGGCAGCTTCGTCTACGTGCCGCCAGGCGTGCGCTGTCCGATGGAGCTGTCCACCTACTTCCGCATCAACGCCCAGGGCACCGGGCAGTTCGAGCGCACGCTGATCGTCGCGGACCGCGGGTCTTACGTCAGCTACCTCGAGGGCTGCACCGCGCCCCAGCGCGACGAGAACCAGCTGCACGCCGCAGTGGTGGAGCTGGTCGCGCTCGAAGATGCTGAGATCAAGTACTCCACCGTCCAGAACTGGTATCCGGGCGATGCCGAGACCGGCCGTGGCGGCATCTACAACTTCGTGACCAAGCGCGCCGACTGCCGCGAGGCTCGCGCCAAGGTCAGCTGGACCCAGGTCGAGACCGGCTCGGCAATCACCTGGAAGTATCCCTCCTGCGTGCTGCGCGGCGACGGCAGCCAGGGCGAGTTCTACTCCATCGCCATCACCAACGGCCGCCAGCAGGCCGATACCGGGACCAAGATGATCCACCTGGGCGCCAACACGCGGTCGCGGATCATCTCCAAGGGCATTTCAGCGGGGCGCTCGTCCAACACCTACCGCGGCCTGGTCTCGGCCCACCCCAAGGCCAAGGGCGCGCGCAACTTCACCCAGTGCGACAGCCTGCTGATCGGCAAGGACTGCGCCGCGCACACCGTGCCCTATGTGGAGGCGCGCAATGGCCAGAGCGTCTTCGAGCACGAGGCGACGACGACGCGCCTGTCGGAGGACCAGCTCTTCTATTGCCGCCAGCGGGGTCTGTCGTCGGAGGAGGCGGTCGCCTTGCTCGTGAACGGCTTCGTGCGCGACGTGCTGCAGCAGCTCCCGATGGAGTTCGCCGTGGAGGCGCAAAAGCTTGTGGCCGTGAGCCTGGAAGGGAGCGTGGGGTGATGCGACAGGACGACGACGCCGCCCTCGCGCCCGCCTCCGCCAGCCTGACGTCCCCGGCCATTCCCCGGGTGGAGGCCTTGTCTCCGGCGCGGCGTCCCGCCGTCCGATCCAGCCTGAAGTGAACCGCTGACCCCATGCTCTCCATCCATGATCTTCACGTCTCGGTCGGTCAGACGCCCATCCTGAAGGGGCTCAGCCTGCACGTGCCGGCAGGCGAGGTGCACGCGATCATGGGGCCGAACGGCGCGGGCAAGTCCACGCTCAGCTACACCCTGGCCGGGCGCGAAGGCTATGTGGTCACGGCGGGCGGAGCGACGTTCGACGGCCAGGACCTGTTGGCGCTGGAGCCGGACGCCCGTGCGGCTCTGGGCCTGTTCCTGTCGTTCCAGTATCCGCTGGAGATCCCCGGCGTGCCCGCGCTCACCTTTGTACGCACCGCGCTGAACGCCCAGCGTAAGGCGCGCGGCGAGGACGAGATAGCCGCGCCCGCCTTCCTGAAGCGCGCTCGCGAGGTGGCGGCCCAGCTAAAGATGGACTTCGAGATGCTGCGGCGCGGGCTGAACGTCGGCTTCTCCGGCGGAGAGAAGAAGCGGATGGAGACGTTCCAGATGGCCATGCTGGAGCCCCGCTTCACGATCCTGGATGAAACCGACTCCGGCCTCGACATCGACGCGCTCCGGATCGTGTCGGAGGGCGTCAATGCCCTGCGCTCGCCCGAGCGGTCCATGCTGGTGATCACCCACTACCAGCGCCTGCTCGACTACATCCGGCCGGATTGGGTGCACGTGCTGGCGGGCGGGCGGATCGTGGCCTCAGGCGGGCCGGAGCTGGCGCTCCAGCTCGAGCGCGAAGGCTATGACCGCATCACGGCGGAGGCGGCGTGAGCCTGGCCGCCGCTCTTCGCAGCCGCGACCTCGACCAGCTGCCGTCCCGCCGGGACGAGGCCTGGCGCTGGACGGGTCTGCGCGAGCTGATCCGCGCCCTGCCGCCTCCCTCGCCGGAGGCGGAGGTCGCGCCCGGCGGGCCTTGGGCGGAGGTCGCCTGCGACGAGCATCGGGTCGTGAACGGCCGCTGCGAGCCGTTCGGCGGGCTCGTGAGGCTCGGGCCAGGCGAGGCGTCCACGCGGCGGCTGCGGTTCGTCGCCTCGCCCGAGGCGGGGGCGCATGCAGCGCGCGTCCAGGTGCGCGTCGAGGCCCGGGCTGACCTCGTCCTGCTGGAGTCCTATGAAGGGCTGGGCGCAGGCTATGTCGCGGCCGCGGAGCTTGACATCGAGGTCGCGGAGGGCGCGCGCCTGACCCGCCTGGTGCTGGCCGAAGACGCCGAGGACGCGGTCAGCGCGAGCCAGGCCGACGTGCGGCTCGCGCCCGGCGCGCGCCTGCATCAGAGCGTGATCGCGACCGGCGCGCGACGCCAGCGGATCGAGACTCGCGTCCTTCACCCCGGCCAGGGCGCCGAGGCGCGGCTGGACGGCCTCTATGTGCTGGGCGAGCAGCGCCACTCCGATCACACCACCTCGGTGGAGCATCAAGGCCCCGGCGGTCTGACGCGCCAGCTGATCAAGGGCGTGGCGGCCGGTCAGGCGCGCGGCGTGTTCCAGGGCCGCATCGCCGTCGCCAAGGGCGCGGACGGCACGGACGCGCGCATGGGGCACCACGCCCTGATCCTCTCGGAGCAGGCCGAGATCGACGCCAAGCCGGAGCTCGAAATCTTCGCCGACGACGTCGCCTGCGCCCACGGCGCCACGGTCGGCGCGCTCGACCCGGACCAGCTGTTCTACGCCCGCGCCCGGGGCCTGCCCGAAACCGAGGCCAAGGCGCTGCTGACCGCGGCCTTCCTGGGGGAGGTGGTCGAACGGATCGAACCCGAAGCCGCGCGCGAGGTCGCCCGGGCCTTCGTCGAGGCGCGTCTGAGGGGGCTCGCGTGACCGGCCCCGCCTTCGACGTCGAGGCGATCCGCGCCGAGTTCCCGATCCTGCAACGGCAGGTGAACGGAAAGCCGCTGATCTATTTGGATTCAGCGGCTTCGGCTCAGAAACCTCGCGCCGTGATCGAGGCCATGGTCGCCGCCATGGAGGGCTCTTACGCCAACGTCCACCGGGGCCTGCATACCCTCGCCAACGAGACGACCGAGGCCTATGAGCGCGCCCGCGCCGCGGTGGCCCGCTTCGTCAACGCCGCTGCGCCGGACGAGATCGTCTTCACCAAGGGCGCGACCGAGGCGATCAATCTGGTGGCGGCGACCTTCGGCCGACGGCTCGGTCCCGGCGACGAGATCGTGCTGAGCGAGATCGAGCACCACGCCAACCTCGTGCCCTGGCACATACTGCGGCAGGCGCGCGGCGTCACGCTCCGGTTCGCCCCGGTCACGGAAGAGGGAGCGGTGGACCTTGACGCCTTGGAGGCGCTGATCGGTCCCAGGACGCGGCTTCTCGCCCTGACCCATATGTCCAACGTGACCGGCTGGATCGCGCCGGCGCGCCGGGTCGCGGACGCCGCCCATGCGGTGGGCGCGCACGTGCTCTTCGACGGCTGCCAGGCCGTCGTGCACCGCCCCGTGGACGTGCAGGCGATCGACGCGGACTTCTACGTGTTCTCCGGCCACAAGCTCTATGGCCCCACCGGCATCGGCGCCCTCTACGGCAGGGCCGAGGTGCTGGCCGACCTGCCGCCCTGGCAGGGCGGGGGGGAGATGATCGCCCACGTGAGCCTGGACGGGGTGACCTATGCCGATCCGCCCCACCGCTTCGAGGCCGGCACGCCGGCGATTATCGAGGCGATCGGGTTCGGCGCAGCGGTCGAGTGGCTGTCCCGTCAGGACCGGCGCGCGATCGAGACGCACGAACAGGCGCTTTACCGGCGGGTGGTCGATGGGCTGGCCGGAGCGAACTGGCTGCGCATGCTGGGCGTCAGCCCTGGCAAGGGCGCGATCCTGACCTTCGAGGTCGCAGGGGCCCACGCCCACGACGTCGCCCAGCTGCTGGATCGCTACGGCGTGGCGGTCCGCGCCGGCACGCACTGCGCGGAGCCGCTGATGCGCCGCTTCGGCGTCACATCGAGCGCGCGCGCCTCCTTCGCCCTATATAATACCGAGGCCGAGGCGGACGCGTTCGTCGCCGCCTTGCAGAACGTGCAGGGATTCTTCGCCTGATGGACGACGCGAGCGTCATGACGGAGCCGGAGGTGGGCAAGCTCGTGCCCGTGGACGGGACCGAGGAGAGCCGCCTCAGCCAGGCGGAGCTTGATCGGCTGACCGACGCCTTGGTCGAGCAGTTGAAGACCGTCTATGACCCGGAAATCCCGGTCGACATCTACGAGCTAGGCCTCATCTACAAGGTCGACGTGTCGGACGACTACGACGTGGTGGTGGACATGACCCTGACCGCGCCGGGCTGTCCGGTGGCGGGCGAGATGCCGGACTGGGTGCGCGACGCCGTCATGAAGATCGAAGGGGTGCGCACCTGCACCGTCAATCTGGTATTCGAGCCGCCCTGGGACCCTTCGCGCATGAGCGACGAAGCCCGGCTGCAACTGAACATGTTCTGATGACGCCTGAGCTGATTCCCACCCCCCGCACCCGCCGCCCCCGGCCCAAGGTCGTCACCCTCACCGACCGGGCGGCCGCCCGCGTGCGCGAGATCATGGCCAAGGCCGAGAAGCCCTATGCGGGCCTGCGGGTGGGTGTGAAGAACGGCGGCTGTGCAGGCCAGGAGTACGTGCTGCAGTACGCCGAGGCGGCCGACCCGCTGGACGAGGTGGTCCAGGACAAGGGCGTGACCATCTTAGTCGAGCCCAAGGCGGTGCTGTTCCTGATCGGCACCGAGATCGACTACGAGACCACGCGGCTGGCGGCCAAGTTCGTCTTCCGCAACCCCAACGAGACCGACGCCTGCGGCTGCGGCGAGAGCGTGACCATCGTTCCGGCCGCCGCGGAGGCCTGATGGCCGTCTCCGAGACCACGGCGTGAGCGTCAGCTCCGTCCTGGTCTATTCGCGGGAGGAGATCAGCGGCGACGGGCTGATCAAGCTGCCCTTCGTGGCGGCGGTGCGCGACGCCTTTCCCCAGGCGCGGTTCAGCTGGTGCGCCGCGTCCGGGCGGACCGTCTATGCGACGACGCTGAGACCCGTGGTGGACGGGATCATCGACGAGCTGCTGCTGGAGGGCGCGCTGGGGCTGAAGGCGTCCGACGCGCTCCGCCGGCCGTTCGGCGGGCGGCGCTTCGAGGTGGTGATCGACACCCAGGCCGTCTTGGCCCGCAGCCTCTATGTCCGGCGCGCCGCGCTGAGCGTGTTCGTGTCGTCCAGCGCAGGGTTCCGCCTGTCGCGCCGCCGCCCCGCGGTCTGGCCGGAGGCGATGCTGGACCGGTTGCAGGTGCTGGTCTCGCTCGCAGCAGGGCGCGAGGTCGCGCTTCGGCCGCTGCAGCTCGCGGACGCCCGGGCGAGGGCGGCGGCCGAGGCGCTGCTCCCGCCCGGTCCGACCTATGTCGGCTTCGCGCCCGGCGCCGGCGGGGCGGAGCGGCGCTGGCCGCTTGACCGCTATCTCGCGCTCGCCTGGCGACAGCTGCAGCGCGGGCGCACGCCGGTGATCTTCGCCGGCCCCGCCGAGGCGGACGAGCTGCCCGCCATGCGCGAGGGCTGCCCGGGCGCGCTATTCCCGCAATTCGCAGCGGGCGCGGGCGCGGCCGAGGTTCCGCCCGTGCTGCTGACCATCGCCCTGGCCGGGCGGCTCGCGGGCGCGGTCGCCAACGATGCGGGCCCGGCCCACATGCTGGCGGCGGGGGCTCGCCCCTGCTCAGCCTGTTCCGGGAGCGGCGCAAGGCGGCGAAGTTCCGCCCTGCTGCGCCCCGCTCGCAGCTGCTGATCGCGGAAGACTATGGCGCGGCCGCGATGGACAAGATCCCCCTCGATGACGCCGACCAGGCCCTAGAGCGCCTGCTTGAGGCCTGATCCCCGCCAGCGCCGGGCGCCGTACGCATAGAGGGGCAGGGGCAGCACAAGCAGGACCAGGGACCAGGCGCTGTGGGCAGGGTCCTCCACGACGGTCGCCACGAGCAGCGCAAAGTTGGCCGCCAGGCTCAGGATCACCGGCAGGGGATAGAGCGGCATCCGCCAGGGCCTGGGCAATTCGGGCTCCCGCCGGCGAAGGCGGATGGCGCCCCAGCCCAGCAGCAGGAAGGTCACCATGGCCAGCGGCGTGTAGATCGCCAGCAGCAGGGCGTAGATCCCGGTCCCGGCGAACGCGAGGCAGAAGACGAGGGTGAGCAGCAGGCTGAGGCGCGGCGTCCCGCCCTTGGCCACCCTCGCCAGCCCCGGCGGAAACAGACCGTCGCGGGCCATGGCGTAGGTGATCCGCGTCTGCGCCATGACCTGCAGGTTGCAGATCGTCGCGACCGAGACGATCGAGACCACGGTCACGAGGGTGTCGGCGGCAGGGCCGATCGCGACCCGGGCAGCGTCGGCCACGGCCAGCTTGGAGCCGGCGATGGCCTGAATGGGCAGGACGTGCAGCAGCGCGGCGTTGACGCCCAGGTACACAAGCGTGACCAGGCCGATCCCGCCGAACACCGCCCGCGCCAGGTTGCGGTGCGGCTCGGAGATCTCCTCGCTGAAATAGACCGGCGCGTGCCAGCCGCCGAAGGTGCTGTAGAGGGCGCGGAGCGCTGCGACGGCCAGCGCCCAGCTCATGGCCGGGGGCGGGGCGGAGGGCGGCGGCGCGGTTCCGCGCGGCGCGATCCAGAGCAGCGCGATCAGCACGATCAGGCCGATGCCCTTCAGCCCGCTGCCGAGGGTCTGGGACGCGCCCGACGTCCGCGTGCCGATCCAGTTGATCACGCCGCAGGCGGCGACCAGCAGGGCGGCGATAAGGCCTGTGGGCCAGGCGCTCGCCAGGCCCAGGCGGTGGACGAACTCGGCGAACACCACCGCGATGAAGCCCGTGGACGCCGCGTTCTGCAGCCAGTCGGCCCAGCCGGCCAGGAAGCCGATCAGCGGCCCGAAGGCCCGCATGGCCAAGGCATAGGGCCCGCCGGCGTTGGGTATCGCCGCTCCGAGCTCCACCGTCGGCATGGCGTCGAGCGCCACGAACACGCCGCCGAGCGCCCAGACCGCCAGCATCAGCCAGGGATCGGGAAAGCCCTGGGCGATCAGGCCGGGCGCGCGCAGGATGCCGGATCCGACGATGCCGCCGACCACGACCGCGACGCTGAACGCCAGGCCCAGCACGCGCAGCAGCTGGCTTTGCGGCGAGGCGCTCACGCCGCGCGCTCCGAAAACTTAAGCAACACCATCTCTTGAGCCTAGCGGGCTCATGTCTCGCCGACGAGACCCCGGCTGGCCTTGTCGAGCTCCTCCGCATAGCGCCGGGTCGCGTGCGCTTCCGAAAGGACGCCGATGACGCGCTTGGTCTCGAGCGTGTCCACGACGGCCAGGACCTCGGCCTCGGCCTTGTCGAAGGCCGCCATAGCCTCCTTGACATTGGCGTCGGGAACCAGCGCCAGGTCCTTGAAGCGGGCGAGGTCGGCCACGGTGCGCACGACGGCGGCGTCCTTCTCCGGCGCGTGCGCCTCTGCGACGGCGACCATGCCGGCATAGGCGTCGGCGTCGTCCACGACTACGACCCAGTGCGCCGAGCCCAGCGGAAAGCGGCGGCGGAACTCGGCGAGACTGGAACTCGCCGGCACCGTCGGCGGATCGCGCCGCATCATGCGCCCCACCGTGAGGGAGCGGATCCAGCCCACGTCGGCTGCGGAGCGGATCGTCTCGCCGCGCAGGTGCAAACGCCAGGTGGAGAACGAATAGCCGAAGGTCTCCCGCACCATCAGGCTGGTGGCGATGTTGGCGGCGAGCGCCGCGCCGGTGACGCCGAAGTCTCGCGTGGTCTCCAGCACCAGGAAGCTCATGGTCAAGGGCCCGCCGACGATGGCGACCGCGAGCGCGCCCATGCCGGCGAGGACGCAAGCGGTGGGGTCCATGTGCAGGTGCGGCAGGTACATCTGGAACGCCTCGCCGAACACCTTGCCGGTGAGCGCGCCCACGAAGAGGGATGCGAAGAACAGGCCGCCCCGGAACCCCGAACCCAGGGAGATCAACGACGCGGCGAGCTTCAGTCCGATGAGGGCGACCAGAGCCGTCATGGGCAGGGCCAGGGGCAGGTCGAGCTTCATGGCCCCGTGCCCGGCCGCCAGGACCTGGGGCGTAATGAGCGACAGTAGGCCCACGGCGAGGCCGCCGAGCGCGGGACGGGCGATCACGGGGATGCGCGACCACTCGAAGGCGCGGTCGATCAGCGCCGTCGCCTGCATCACCGCCACACCCAGACCGCCGATGATCAGCCCCATCGCGGCGAGCAGGGCATAGTGGCTGGCGTGCAGGGCCATCAGCTGCGGCGCGCCGATGTCATAGGGCGCCCCGCCCAGGGCTTGGGTCGTCAGCACAGCCGCCAGCGCCGCGGCCGTCACGGCGGCGACGTTCGCCACCGAATAGACCCCGACCACCAGCTCGAAGGCGTAGAAGGCTCCGGTCAGGGGCGCGCCGAAGGCTGCGGCGATCGCCCCCGCTGCGCCGCAGCCCACCACGATCCGCAGGTCCGAGCGGCGCAGGTTCAGGATGATGCCGATCCGGCTGGCCAGGCCCGCGCTGATCTGGGTGTAGCCGGCCTCCAGCCCCACAGACGCGCCGCAGCCGTTGGAGATCAGCGTCTGCGCGCTGATGACGATGCTGTCACGCAGCGACATGCGGCCGCCGCGCAGGGCGTTGGCTTCGATCGGGTCCACCCCCACGCGACCCTTGGTGTAGCGCCGCCACCACTCCATCGCGCCCAGGATCAGGCCGCCGCTCATGGGGACCAGCAGGGCTGACGTCGGGCTCACCTTGAAGGCGGCGCTGAGCCGCTGATCCAGGGGGATGCCGTAGAGGCGGCTGTGCGCGGCCTGGGAGACGGCGCTCATCAGCGTCACCAGCGCGCCTGCGCCGACGCCCAGCCCCACGGCGACCAGCACCAGCAGCGCCTCGCTGGAGCGCACGAGGACGCGGATGCGGCCGAGGAGATCGACCCGTGGGACCTGTGTGGGGAAGCGCAGCGGGATCCCGAGCGGGGCGACATGCGGCGCCGACCCCTGCCGGGGATGGGGCGCAGGCGCCTCGGCGGTCATGCGTCGGCGTCCTCGTCCAGCTCGCTCCAGGCGACCATCGGGTCCTTGCCCATCAGGGCAAGGCGGATCGGCGCCCAGCTGAGCCTATGTTCCGGACAGGGCCCGAGCTGGAGCAGGGCCTCAGCATGGCGAGCCGCTCGATAGCCCTTGTGCGCGGCGAAGCCGTAGCCAGGGTAGACGTCGTCGAGCGCGGTCATCAGGCGGTCCCGCGCCGTCTTGGCGAGGATGGACGCTGCGGCGATGGAGAGCGACAGGGCGTCCCCCTTCACCACGGTTCTGACCGTGCAGGGCAGGGGAAAGGCGTAGTTCCCGTCGACCAGGGCGGTGCGGGCGGCGACCTGCAGCCCCTCCACCGCGCGGCGCATGGCCAGGCCCGTCGCGTGCAGGATGTTCAGCTCGGCGATCTCCCCCACCGACGCGGAGCCGACCGCCCAGGCCACCGCGCAGGCCTTGATCTCGGCCTCCAGCCGAGCGCGCGTCTTGGCCGACAACGCCTTGGAGTCGTCGATGCCCTCGGGCAGTCGGAGCGGGTCCAGGATCACCGCTCCCGCAAACACCGGTCCGGCCCAGGGGCCTCGCCCGGCCTCGTCCACACCGCAGACCGGCCCCTCGCAGAGCGCCTCCAGATCCAGCGTCGGCCGGAGGCGCGAGGCCGCCTTGCGGGCGGTCGCAGGTGCGGACGGGGCAGGCGATCGGCTCACGCCTCGGCCATACGCCGGACCTCCTCGAAGCGGAAGCAGTCGCGCGTGTGGTCGTTCACCACGCCGGTCGCCTGCAGCCAGGCGTAGACGATCACTGGCCCGCAGAAGCGATAGCCGCGCGCTTTGAGCGCCTTGGACACCGCTTGCGACAGCGGCGTCTCGGCCGGGACCTGGCTGCGAGCGGTCCAGGCGCTCTGCACCGGACGGCCGTCCACGAAGCTCCAGACCCAGGGCGAGAAGTCCTCCCCCGCCTCGCGCTGGGCCAGGAAGGCGCGGGCGTTGCCGATTGCGCCATCGATCTTGGCGCGCGAGCGCACGATGCCCGGGTCGGCCAGGAGGCGCGCGACATCCGCCTCGCCAAAGCGCGCCACCGCCTCGGGGTCGAAGCCCTGGAACGCGGCGCGGAACGCCTCGCGCTTGCGCAGGATGGTGATCCAGCTCAGCCCGGCCTGGAACCCGTCCAGCACCAGCTTGGCCCACAGCGCACGGCTGTCACGCTCGGGCACGCCCCACTCCTCGTCGTGATAGGCGAGGTAGAGCGGGTCCGATCCCGGCCAATGGCAGCGCGTGCGTCCGTCCATCGCCTCCGATTAGCGGAAGCGGTCGCCGAAGTCGCCCGAGCCGGAGGGTTGGCCGATCTCGCGGTTCGGCACGCGGCCCTGGGCGAGGTCCTGCGCCAGGATGTCGAATGCGCGGTCGGCGTCGCTCCAGGTCGCCGCGCCGCGCTCGTTGCGCAGGTCGGTCTCGTACCAGCTGCAGCGGACGGGCACGCGCCGGCCGTCCGCGGTCACGACAAAGCCGCCGATACGAGCGCCGCCCACCGCTATGCTGCGCATCGACAGCCCGGGCTCGCGACCCATCTGCTCGAAGGTCGGACGGTTGGGCTTGGCGTCGAGCAGCACGAGGTGCGCGGCGCGGAACGCTCCGCGCGAGCGGGCGATGCCCTCCGAGGCGCTGCGGGCGAGGTCGCGCCGCAGGTCGTTGAGCTCGCGCCGCCCGATGCGATCGGCCTTGGCCGCCAGCGCCGGACCGAGGTCGACCGTGACCTGGGCGTCGAAGCGCTCTGACGGGGGCGCGTAGTGCTGGGCGTGGACGGCGGGCGCCGCGGCGCCGAGCAAGCCAGCGGCGGCGAGGGAGAGGACGCATGGGCGTCGGGTCATGGCGACATCCTCTGAGGAGAAAAATTCAAACGTTCAAGCTATCCCGTTGATCCTGAACGGCGGCTGACAGCCAGGGGGGCAGGTCAAGGCGCACGGGCCGACCCTCGATGGTCAGGGCCGCACCGCGCGCTCGGTCCAGCCGAAGAAGCGCCAGGGCGCGATCGGCTCGGGCCGCGATCACCTCGCCGGCGCGGAGGTCGGCCGCCAGCACCTCCGCCCCCGGGGGCGCACCCTCAACGGCGAGGGGCAGGACCCGGCTGCGGATGCCGCCCCGCCGCTTCATGCGCGACGTCGTCTCCTGGCCCACGAAGCAGCCCTTCTGAAAGTCGATGCCGTTCAGCAGGTCCAGATTTGCCTCTGTCGCATAGAGCCGCTCGCCGGCGTCGTCCCGTGCGGGGTCCAGGACGCCGAACTCGAAGCGGAGCGCGTCGTAGGCGTCCTCGCCGACGTCCGCCGCACAGTCCTCGCCGTAGATCCGAGCGCCCAGCGCCGGCAGGCGTGGATCGGGGGTGCGGCCCAAGGCTGCCGTGTCCCAAGCCGCTTTAACGGAAAGCTCGAGGGGCTCGAACGCCACTTGCGCGCGCAGCCGGTGCAGGTTGAGCCGCTGGATCAGCGCCTCGCGCTGGTGCGCCGCGACGTCAAGCCAGACCGCGTCCGCCTTGCCCAGCACGAAGAGATCAAACATCAGCCGCCCCTGCGGCGTGAGCAGCGCAGCGTAGCGGAGCTCGCCGGGCTCCAACGCCTCCACCGACTGGGTCAGCAGGCCGTGCAGGAACGGGCGCGCTTCCGCCCCTGTGACGGCGATGACGGCGCGGCTGGAGAGGCGGGCTTCAGGCATGGCGGTCCGCCCTAATCTGGCGCCTGCAGGCGTTTCGCGTAAGCCCGCACGCGAGCGTGCGTTTTGCGAGCTATAACCGAACGATGGCGGCGCGATTCCCGATCCTGTTCATTACGGCGAGCCGCATAGGCGACGCGGTGCTGGCCTCGGGCCTGCTGAAGCGGCTGCACGACGAGATCCCGAACGCTGCGTTCACTGTCGTGGCGGGGCCCGTCGCCGCGCCGCTCTTCCGCGACATGCCGGGGCTGGAACGGCTGATCGCCCTGGAGAAGCAACCGCGGGGGCTGCACTGGCTGAGCCTGTGGCGGCAAGTGCGGGGACGGCGTTGGGGCCTGGTCGTCGACCTGCGCGGCTCCGGCCTCTCGCGGTTCCTCAGCGCGAAGCGCCGGGCGGTGAAGCACCGCGCCAACGCCGCGGACGGCGTGCACAAGGTGATCGAGGCCGCGCGGGTGCTCCGGCTCGAGGACGACCCGCCCGAGCCTTTCCTGTTCGCCTCGCCGCAGACCGAGGCCCGCGCCGAGGCCATCCTCGGGCCTCAGCGCCCGATCCTGGCGGTCGCGCCCGGCGCCAACTGGGTCGGCAAGACCTGGCCGGCGGAGCGCTTCGCCGTCGCCGTCACCGAGCTGACCGGCCCGCAGGGCGCCCTTCCGGACGCCCGCGTGCTGATCCTGGGCAGCGCGGAAGACCGCTGGACGGCGGAGGCGGTGCGCCGCGTGATCCCCCGCGAGCGGCTGATCGACACGGTGGGCAAGCTCGACCTCCTCACCGCCTACGCCTGCCTGAAGCGGGCCAGGCTGTTCATCGGCAACGACAGCGGGCTGATGCACCTGGCGGCGGCGGCGGGCGCGCCGACGCTGGGCCTGTTCGGCCCCTCCGACGACCGGCTCTACGGCCCGTGGGGCGCGCACGCCCGGGCGCTCAGGGGGCCGCGCGACTTCGAGGCCTTCAAGGCGGCGGACCCTGGGCTGAACCAGAAGATCGTTCATATGCAGGACCTGCCCGTCGAATGGGTGGTCGCCGCCGCCCGCGACCTCGTGGCCGCGACCGAGGCGGCCGCGCCGCGGCGAGCCCAGACGTGAGCCGCAGGCGTCCTCAGCCCACGGTCCAGCGTCAGCTCGCCCGCGCTCGCTCCAGGATCGAGGCTTGCAAGCCCCTCTGCACGGCTTCACGCTTACGGCGCGCGTCGGAGGCCTGAAGCGCCTCCGGCACGAGCGCGTCGCCCCTCCCGATGTTGGTCCACAGGTTCATGTCCCCGAGCTCAACGACACAGAGTCCCCCGCGGCGGCCCTGGCGAGCCCTCTCCCGCCCCGGTCGGAGAGCCGGCCTTTGAGCGCCGCCTACGACCTGATCGTGCGCGGCGGCGAGGTGGTCAGCCACGCCGGGCGCGGCCTGGCCGACGTCGGCGTGCGCGACGGGCGCGTCGTGGCGGTGGGCGACCTCGGCCAGGCGTCCGCTGGAGAGGTGTTCGATGCGCAGGGCCTCACCGTCCTGCCGGGGGTCATCGACAGCCAGGTGCACTTCAGGGAGCCCGGCCTGGAGTGGAAGGAGGATCTGGAGAGCGGGTCGCGCGCCGCGGTGCTGGGCGGCGTCACGGCCGTGTTCGAAATGCCGAACACCGAGCCCGCCACCACCCACGCTGCAGCGCTCGAGGACAAGCTCGCCCGGGCGCGGGGGCGCATGCACTGCGATCACGCCTTCTATGTCGGCGGCACGCATGAGAACGCCGCCGAGCTCGGCGAGCTCGAAATGCTGGCCGGCTGCTGTGGGGTGAAGGTGTTCATGGGCGCCTCCACGGGCTCGTTGCTGGTGCCCGACGACGCCGGCGTCGCCGACATCCTGCGCCACATCAGCCGGCGCGCCGCCTTCCATTCCGAGGACGAATACCGCCTGGCCGAGCGCCGCCCCCTGGCCCGAACCGGCGACTGGTCCAGCCACCCGGAGGTGCGCGACGCCCAATCGGCGATCCAGTCCACGGAGCGGCTGGTGCGCATCGCCCGGGCGCTCGGCAAGCGCATCCACGTCCTGCATGTCACCACCGCCGAGGAGATCGCCTACCTCGCCGACCACAAGGACGTCGCCACCGTGGAGGTCACGCCCCAGCATCTGACGCTGGAGGGGCCCAGGGCCTATGAGCAGCTGAAGGGCTTTGCTCAGATGAACCCGCCGATCCGCGACGCGGCGCACCGCGCTGCGCTCTGGGCGGGGGTGCAGAACGGCGTCGCCGACGTGCTGGGCTCCGACCATGCGCCCCACACCCGCGAGGAGAAGGCGCGGCCCTATCCGGCCTCGCCGTCCGGGATGCCGGGGGTGCAGACCTTGCTGCCGGTCATGCTGACCCACGTGGCGGAAGGCCGGCTGACGCTGGAGCGGCTTGTGGATCTGGCCAGCCACGGCCCCAACCGCGTGTTCGGCGTCGCCAACAAGGGCCGGCTGGCCGAGGGCTATGACGCGGACCTGACCATCGTGGACCTGAAGGCCAGGCGCATCATCCGGCACGAGGAGATGGCGACCCGTTCGGGCTGGACCCCCTTCGACGGCTTGGAGGCCAAGGGCTGGCCGGTGGCGACCATCATCCGCGGCCGCACGGTCATGCGCGACGGCGAGGTCGTGCTGGAGGGGCAGGGCGAGCCGGTCCGGTTCCAGGAGGCCCTGGGCGAGCGCTGATTTTTTTGCAAACCCAGGTCGAACCGGAGCCGAATCCGTCCGCGCGCTCGGCCTCTCCGGAATACCAGGAGGTGGTCGCTACGCATTGAAGTCAGGCGCGCGAGTTGGCGCAGCCGTTCACGACGGCCCTTTAGCAGAGACGACGGAGCAGCCCGGAGGCTACGAACTCGTCGACGGGCCCGACTTCGACGCAAGCGCCTAAGGCGCGCAGTCCCGAAAAGAAACGAGCGAAGCTACTTACTCGGCGACAATACCGGACGCGCTGTGATTCTTGTATGTCGCCCAAGTCGGGGCGTAAGCCTCATCAGCTTGGTTGCCCCACACCTTCCATCCCGGACGCGCGCCGCGAGCGAAAAGTTCCAGAAACGGTCCTGGCGAACACGCTTCAATGATGGGGTAGAGCTCATCTGGCTTGCGGCTATGCTCCCGCTTACGACTAGACACGTAGTTTACCTGGTTTCGGCCCGGTGGCAGGGTTCGGGCATTCTTGCCCCGAACTCCGAACAGAACCAGCTCCGTCACGTTTCGAAAGTAGAATCCGACGCCGCGACCATCAGAACCCCCGTCCTTTCGGACTTTATGCCAGACTATATTCGATTTGTAGGTGAACCCCCACGCCTTCATCACGTCAAGGCCCTCCGCCAAAAGGGCGTTCGGAACCCAAAGGTAGAGGTGTGCGGTGTCCGCCGCGACGTCGCGGACCGGCAGATCACAAATGTCCGACAACGTCATCGTGCCGTAACGATTCAAGCGCCGATGCTCCGGCGCGACTTTGCCAGTGCTGTTCTGGAAGCGCCAAGGCGGATCAGCCAGGATGGTCGCAAACCTCTTCCCGTTTGCACACCGCCTCAGATCGTCACTCGCCTGCGTCGTCATCGGTCACCGTTTCAACGAGGGGGAGGTCGTCTTCGACGTATTTGCTGCTAGTGATGCCAAAGGCGAGGATGGGGCAGCCGCCTCCCCCGCCGCCTTCAAGGCGCGGTAGCAGCTTATCCATATGCGTGGTCGAGGCGCCATACTTGTTCGCGACTTTCCTGCTTATAGAGCGAAAAATCTGCTGAAGGTTACTCGCCCGGGTCACAATCACGCCAACATCGATCACGCGCAATTCGAATAGAAGACGAAAGTTGTTCAGGTCACGGTCAAAGAAAGGGTCTTTGTTATTCCACTCGATCTCGAGGCCGACCTTGCCCTTGAAGCAGTCCACCTTGTGAGTGGGGGAGTCCCTTTCGACTCCATCTACCCGAATGCTGGTGTCGAACTTCTTTTCTTCCCACCCTCTATCGGACAGGAAGCCGTCGATCCTATTAGCTATAACGCTTTTCGCACCGCCGCCTGCGAGCAGATCGCTGCGACGAAACTGAAAGGACCGCAGCACGTCAAGAACATCGTTCCATTCGGCGGGATGCGCGGTTGAGAGGACGCCCGCCGCATTGCGCCACTCGTGGACCTCATACGCCTCGTGTATGTCCGGCGGAATAAGGTGCGTCGTGGTCACCAACCGATCTGGGCCGACTCGCCTTCGTAGGGCAATAGCCTGCGGCGAATTCAAACTGACGCAGTGGCGCGTAGGCTGCGGGCTCAAGGCCGAAACTGCCCGTGGCGCCGCCGTGGCGCTTGAGCCTGGCCGTGCGGAGCGCTTGTCCTTTGAACAGCGCTGAACGGCTTGAGCCGATGCGCCATCCGGCGTCATAACGCCTCATGGACGCCTTCGCCGACGCCCCCGCCGCGCCCTTCCGCGATGCCCGCTACGCGCCGGCGCGGCTGGAGGTCCAGTCGCGGCCGAACGGCGAGCTGATCCTCGCCAACCCAGCCCCCGTCGAAAGCCGGCACGCTACCGTCAACGGCCCCCTCGACCGCTGGGCCGCCGAGGCTCCGGACCGCATCTGGCTGGCTGAGCGGAGCGGTTCGGGTTGGCGCACCCTGAGCTATGCCGAGGGGCTGGCGCGCGTGGCGGCCCTGTCCGGCGGCCTGCGCGATCTCGGGCTGACGCCAGAGCGCCCGCTGCTGGTCGTGGCGCGCAACAGCATCGAGCACGCGCTGATCGCCTATGCCGCCATGCGGATCGGCTGCCCGGCGGCCCCGGTCTCGCCTCAGTATGGGCTGCCTGGAGCGCGGCCGGAGCGGCTTCGTCATGCGGTCGAACTGATCCGGCCGGGCGCGGTGTTCGTCGACGACGCGGCCCTGTTCGCCCCCGCGCTCGAGAGCTGCGGGCCCCTGGCAGGCGTGCGCCGCATCGCGCCGGACGCCGCCCCGGGCTTTGTGGGCCTGAGCGAGCTGGAACGGGGCGCGCCCGCGCCCGACCTCGCCCGCGGCGATCAGGCCGCCAAGCTGCTGCTGACCTCGGGCTCGACCGGCGCGCCGAAGGCGGTGATCTGCAGCCACGCCAACATGGCCACGAACGCCGCCCAGATCGCCGCGTGCTTTGAGGACGACGACGACCCGCCGGTGATGGTCAACGCCGCGCCCTGGAGCCACAGCCTGGGCGCCAACGCCATCTTGCACATGGGGCTGCACCGGGGCGGGACGCTGTACATCGACCGCGGCCAGCCGACGCCGGAGCGCTTCGGCGAGACGCTGCGCAACCTGGCCGAGGTCGCGCCGACCTACCACAACATGGTGCCCGCCGGCTGGGCGTTGTTCGCCGATGCGCTGGAGCGGGACGAGGCCCTAGCCGGGACCTTCTTCAGCCGCGTGCGCCTGCTGCAGTACGGCGGCGCCTCCATGCCTCAGAGCGTGGTCGATCGAATCCAGGCTGTGGCGGTCCGCCAGACCGGCTATCGCGTGGCCTTCGCCAGCGGCTATGGCTCGACCGAAACCGGCCCCACCGCTTGCAACGTGCACTGGCCGAACGCCCGCTCCGGTCTAATCGGCCTGCCCGTGCCGGGAACCCGGCTGCGCCTCGTCCCCGAAGGAGGGCGCTACGAGTTGCGCATCTTGGGGCCGCAGGTCTCGCCGGGGTACGTCGCCCCCGACGGCGGGGTGCAGCCGCTCGACCTCGACGAACAGGGCTATTTCCGCATCGGCGACGCCGCGCGCCTGGCGGACCCGGACGACCCCCGTGCGGGCCTGGTCTTCGACGGCCGGCTGGTGGAGAACTTCAAGCTCTCGTCCGGCACCTTCGTTGCGGCGGGGAGCCTGCGCGTAGCGGCCCTGTCGGCGATCGGCGGGGCGGCCGCGGATGCGGTGGTTTGCGGCGAGGGGCGCGCGGGCGTGGGCCTTCTCCTGTTCCTGAACCCGGGCTTTTGCGCCGATCTCGCGCCCGGCTGTCCGGCCTCCGAGCTCGCCCGGCATCCGGCAGTGATCGCGGCGATCCGGGAGGGCCTGGCGCGCTTCAACGGCTCGGGCGCGGGGGGCGCGGGCAAGGTCTGGCGGGCGCTGATCCTGGAGGGCGCTCCAGACGCGGTCTCCGGCGAGGTGACGGACAAGGGCTACATCAACCAGGCGCTTGCCAGGGCGCGCCGGGCAAGCGAGGTGGAGCGCCTGTTCGCGGCCGACCCCGACCCCGCGGTCCTACGACTTGGAGCTTGAGCATGAACGGCGCTGAGGCCCTGCTGAAGACCTTGTGCGACAACGGGGTGGAGGCGTGCTTCGCCAACCCGGGCACCAGCGAGATGCAGATGGTCGCCGCGCTGGACCGGGAGCCGCGGATGCGCCCGGTGCTGTGCCTGTTCGAAGGCGTGGCCACGGGCGCGGCGGACGGCTATGGCCGGATGGCGGGGGCGCCCGCCTGCACCCTGCTGCACCTCGGGCCTGGGCTGTCGAACGGCTCGGCCAACCTGCACAACGCCCGCCGCGCCGGCACGCCGATCGTGAACCTGGTCGGCGACCACGCGACCTACCATCAGGCCAACGACGCGCCCCTGGCCTCCGACATCCATAGCCTCGCGCGGCCCGTCTCGCTCTGGTGCAAGGAGGCGCGCACCGCCGACAAGCTCGCGCCGCTGGCGGCTGAGGCGGTGGCGGCGAGCGCAGGCCCGCCGGGCGGCGTCGCGACGCTGATTGTCCCGGCAGACGCCGCCTGGGCCGAGACCGCCACCAACGGTCCGATCCTGCACCGCCGCTCTCCGCCCATCGCCGCGGACAAGACCATCGAGGCGATCGCGGCCAAGTTTCGCGCGGCCAAGAAGCCGGTCGTGCTGATGGGCAGTCCGGCCCTGACCGAGGCGGGGCTGTCGGCCGCCTCGCGCCTCAGCGCCGCCGGCGCGCGCGTGATCATGGACACCTTCGTCGCGCGTCTGCCCCGCGGCGCCGGCCGCTTCGCCCCCGACCGCATGCTCTACTTCGGCGAGATGGCGCTGGCCGACCTTGCGGGGGTGGATCTCATGGTGCTGGCGGGGACGACCAAGCCGGTCGCGTTCTTCGCCTATCCCGCCATGCCCACAGTGCTCGTGCCGGAGGGCTGCGCCGTGGAGACGCTGGCGCCTGCGCACGAGGACGCGGCCCTGGCCCTGTCGCGCCTGGCCGACGCCATCGGCGCGCCGCTCGTCGGGCCGGTGCAGGGCTATCACGCCGGCGCGCCGCCGAAGGGGGAGCTGAACGCCTATGCCGTGGGCGACGCCCTCTCGCGTCATCTGCCGGAGAACGCAGTGGTGTCCGACGACGCCGTCACCGCGGGCTTGCCGATCTACATGCAGACGCGTGGCGCCAAGCCGCACGACTGGCTGATGCTGACGGGGGGAGCGATCGGGCAGGGAATCCCGGTGGCCATAGGCGCGGCGGTCGCCGCGCCGGACCGCAAGGTCGTGTCGCTGAATGGGGATGGCGCGGGGGCCTACACCGCCCAGGGACTCTGGACCATCGCGCGGGAGGACCTGGACGTCACGGTCGTGGTCTTCGCCAACCACGCCTACCGCATCCTGAACCTCGAGTTCGCCCGCACGGGCGCGGGCAGGCCCGGCGCGCAGTCCCGCAAGCTGCTCGAGCTCGCCGATCCGCGCATCGACTGGGTCAGCCTCGCCAAGGGCTTCGGCCTGCCCGCGGTGCGCTGCACGGACGGGCAGTCCCTGGACAAGGCGCTGGCGCGCAGCCTCGGCCAGAGCGGACCGCAGCTGATCGAGGTCGCGCTCTCCGCCTGATCCGTGAAGCCGGAAGGCCCGCGGGATCGCCGCGGGCCTGAGCTCTGGCGAGGGGCCTCGCCCTTACTTCTTCTTGTTGGTCGGCAGGGTGCAGCCCGCGCCGATTCCCGTCGCCTGGCCGCAGGTCAGAAGGCTCTTGATCTTCAGCGTGCCGGACGCGAACTCGATCACCCAACCCGGCAGGCCGTCGGAGCAGGCGGTCTCGACGAAGTCGCTGCCGTCTTTGGTGGAGCCGATGAAGCGGGCGTCGGAGACCTTGCAGCTCGACTTGCCCCGCGCGCTCAGCGCCCTGGTGTACTCCGCATAGACCGGCGCGGGCGTCGTCAGCTGGCATCGCGCGTTGGCGATTGCACCCGTGACGGCGACGCAGTCGTAGATCTTGCTGTTTCCTCCATCGCGGAAGATGGCGATCGCCCCGTCGGGACGGTTGTTGCAGGCCAGCTCGACGACGTCGTCCTTGGCGTTGGCGGTGCCGATCACGCGGTACTTGGAGACGTTGCAGTCGAAGCCCACGCCCTTGGCCAGCTTGGTGTAGAGCGCCGCCTCCTGGGTCTTGGCCTCCACGGCGTTGGTGAGGGTGCAGCCGCCGGCGATGTAGTCGGCGCGGGCGCAGTCCACGACATCGGGCTTCGCCCCCGTGGCGTCCGCCAGCATCACGAACCCGCCCGTCGGACCGCAGGCCACCTCATAGGCGGTCTTGCCGTTGCTGAGCGGGCCTATGACCCGCGAGCCGGAGATGGCGCACTGGCGGCCGGTCAGCGCCACAAGGTCGCTGATCTTCTTCTTTTGAGCCGCCTCGATCTCGGCCTGGGTGGTCAGGGTGCAAGCCAGGTTGGTGCCGACCTGGGCGGCGCAGTCCACCAGACGCGAGGCGCTTGGCCCCTTCTCCAGGATGAAGCCGGAGGAGTCGGCGCACTTCACCTCGTAGTAGGCCTTGCCGTCCGGCGTGGAGCCCAACGCCTTCGCATTGGCGACCTGGCAGGTCGCATTGCCGGCCGCGGCGACGAACGGCTGCAGCCCCTGGGCCGGGTTCGCGTTGGCCGGCAGGCGGCAGACCAGGCTGCTGCTGGCCGCGGTGGTCAGGCAATCGTACGCCTTGGCGGGGCCGCCCTTCGGAGCCAAGAGGGCGTAGCCCATGCCCTCCTTGCAGGCGACCTCATAGACCGTGGTATCGACCTCCTTGCCGGTCGCATCCTTGATCTTTGTCGTGCCCGCCACGCCGGCGTCGGTGACGGTGCAGGCCACTCCGGCGGACTGGACCGCGGCAGGCGCCTCCTTCATGCCGCGGTCGCGCTGCTCCTTGGTGAAGGGCGCAGGCCCGTCGGGCTTCTTCTGGGCGAGGGCGGGCGGCCCGAAGGCGAGGGCTGCGACCGCGGCGAGCGCGAGGCCGAGACGTGTCATTGCGGATGGCTCCTGGACGTGTTTTGCGACGACGCGAGCGCCTGCGTCGTTTTGGCGACCTTAAAGCCCCGCGCGCGCAGGACGGTCAAGCCGCCCGCCTTTGACGCTGTCGCCGATTTGCGCGCAAAAGAGGGCGGGAAGCTTGAAAGCGTGTGAGATGGACGACGCGGCCGCGGTCGCAGACGAGCGCCGACCCGCGCTGGTCTACCCCTTCGAGGCGACGCCCGAGATCGGCGCCGGCCAAGCCGTCGAGGTCGCGCCCGGCGTGCTCTGGCTGCGCATGCCGCTGGGCTTCTCGCTGAAGTTCATCAACGTGTGGGCGCTTCAGGACGGCGCTGGCTGGACCGTCGTGGACACCGGCATCCAGACCCGCGAGACCGCCGACGCCTGGCGGGCCGCGTTCGCGGGCGCGCTGCAGGGCCGGCCGGTGACGCGGGTCATCTGCACGCACATGCATCCCGACCACGTCGGCATGGCGGGCTGGATCGTGCGCAAGTTCTCCGCGCGCCTCTGGATGACCCGGCTGGAGTACATCACTTGTCGCATGCTGGCTGCTGACACCGGCCGCGAGGCGCCGGAGGACGGGGTCCGCTTCTACCGCGCCGCGGGCTGGAGCGAGGATGCGCTGGAGACCTATAAGGCGCGCTTCGGCGGCTTCGGGAAGGGGCTTTACCCCCTGCCGGACAGCTACCGCCGCCTGAACGACGGCGAGGAGATCAACATCGGCGGGCGGACCTGGCGGGTTGTCGTCGGCTGCGGCCACTCGCCCGAGCACGCTTGCCTTTATTGTCCGGAGCTTAAGCTCCTGATCTCCGGCGATCAGGTCCTGCCCAAGATCTCGTCCAATGTGTCGCTCTTCCCGACCGAGCCGGACGCCGATCCCCTGACCGACTGGCTGCGCTCCCTGGCCAAGGTCAAGGCGGAGACTCCGGACGACGTGCTGGTGCTGCCGGCGCACAACGACCCGTTCCGCGGCCTGCACGCGCGCCTGGACCACCTGATCCGCGGGCATGAGAAGTCCCTGCTCCGGTTGGAGAAGCTGCTCGGCCAGTCCCCGCGCCGGGCGGTGGACGTGTTCGGCGCCCTGTTCGCGCGGCCCATCGGGCCCGATCTGCTCGGCATGGCGACGGGGGAGAGCCTGGCGCACCTCAACTGCTTGCTGGGTCGCGGCCGTGCGACGCGGGAGACCGACGCAGACGGAGTCGTCTGGTGGCGCCTGGCCGCCTGAGCATTCCGCCTTGCCGATGCGGGGCTTTGGCTGTATCAGCGCGCGTTTCGGCGAGGAGCTCTCGGGCTTTTCGCCTCCTGTCCGAGAACCGCGGGCCGTCCCTCCGGGCGGCTTAATCAGCGCGGGGAGACGGGGACGCTGATTTCCGGCCCGGCCCGGCCCTCGTTCGGGGCGCGGGGTGCGGCCGGCGTTTGCATCCTTGAGGACAGGTCTACCCCCGCCCGCGTCTGGGAGCGATCCCGCGCGCGTCCGGGGTTCGTCGACCGGCGGGGGATGGTCTCCCGCCGTGCTTTACGGAGACCGCAATGGACCGCGCACAAAAGGCGGAGTCGATCGAACAGCTCAAGGGCGTGTTCGCCGAGTCCGGCGCTGTGGTCGTGACCCACTATCTGGGCCTGACCGTTGCGGAAATGACCGACCTCCGCGGCCGCCTCCGCAAGGAGGGGGCCAAGCTGAAGGTGGTGAAGAACACCCTGGCCCAGAAGGCGATGGACGGTTCGGCGGGGGCGGCGGGCGACCGTCTCTTCACCGGCCCGGTCGCCATCGCCTACGCCAAGGACCCGGTGTCCGCGGCCAAGGTCGTGACCGAGTACGCCAAGGCCAACGAGAAGTTTGTGGTCGTCGGCGCGGTCATGGGCCAATCGGTTCTGGACGCCAAGGGCGTGGACAGCCTCTCCAAGCTGCCCTCCCTCGACCAGATCCGCGGACAGCTCATCGGGCTCATCAACGCGCCGGCGACCAAGGTCGCGGGCGTGCTGCAGGCTCCGGCGGGCCAGCTCGCGCGCGTGTTCAGCGCCTACAGCAAGAAGGACGCGGCCTGATCGCCGCGGCCGCCTCCGGTCATCTCCGCTCTCAACCGAAACCTCTGAACCTCAAGGATCAAACCCATGGCCGACCTGTCTAAGATCGTGGAGGACCTGTCCTCCCTGACCGTCCTCGAAGCTGCTGAGCTGTCCAAGCTTCTCGAAGAGAAGTGGGGCGTCTCCGCCGCGGCTCCGGTCGCCTTCGCCGGCCCGATGCCGGGCGCGGGCGGCGGCGGCGAAGCGGCTCCGGCCGCCGAAGAGCAGACCGAGTTCACCGTCGTCCTGACCTCGGGCGGCGACAAGAAGATCAACGTCATCAAGGAAGTCCGCGCGATCCGCTCCGACCTCGGCCTGAAGGAGGCCAAGGACCTGGTGGAAGGCGCCCCGCAGAATGTGAAGGAGAACGTCTCCAAGCAGGAAGCGGAAGAGATCAAGAAGAAGCTGGAAGAAGCCGGCGCCAAGGTCGAAATCAAGTAGGTCGACCGACGCCGCAGGGTCTGCGAGGGGCCGCTCCGCAAGGGGCGGCCCCTTTTTCTTGGTCGCTCTGACGGCGCGCGCGGGAAGGGCCGCTCGGCAGAGGTCGGGCGGCGCGGCCCATCTGCCGCCTTGACGCGGGAGCGGCCACGCCGGAAACACATCGCCTTCGAGGGGCGCGAGCCGGCGAGCCGGCGGAGGTGAGTGCTTGCCGTCTGCGGGTCGTTGGGTCGCCATGGCGGGGGCGGGCGTCCTGGGCGCGATTGCGGTCGCAGCCCTGTCGCTGGCGATCTACGCCGCCTGGCTGTTCCACGACATGCCCGACGCCTCCGACCTCACGGACTACCGCCCGCCGACGTCCACCCGCGTCTACGCCTGGGATGGGGAGCTGATCGGCTCCTTCGGCAGCGTGCGCCGCATCTACGTGCCCTACGACCAGCTGCCGCCGATCGTCATCAAGGCGTTCCTGGCGGCGGAAGACCGGACCTTCTTCGAGCACGGCGGGCTCGACATGCGCGGCCTTGGGCGCGCCATGACCCGTGATGCGCTCGCCATGGTGCAGGGACGAAGGCTCCAGGGCGGCTCCACCATCACCCAGCAGGTCGCCAAGAACGTCCTGCTCGGCAACGAGCACAGCTTCGGCCGCAAGATCAAAGAGGCGATCCTGGCTCGCCGCCTCGAGCAGACCCTGCCCAAGGAACGCATCCTGGAGCTTTATCTCAACGAGATTTGGCTCGGGTACCGCTCTAATGGCGTCGCGGCGGCGGCCTACAACTACTTCGGCAAACCGCTGAACGAGCTGACGCTGGCGGAGACCGCCTATCTCGCCGCCCTGCCCAAGGGTCCGGACAACTACCACCCGATCCGCCACAAGGCGCAGGCGATCGCCCGGCGGAACTGGATCTTGGGCGAGATGGCCCAGCTCGGCTGGGTCAGCCGGGCCGACGCCGCCCAGGCCATGCGCGAAGACCTGGTGGTCCAGCCCAAGCCGCTGCGCGCCCAGTACAAGGACGCCGACTACTTCCTGGAGGAGGTGCGGGCCCGGGGACGCGCGGCCCTGGGGGCCAGATCGACGACGGCGGTCTTTATATCCGCACCACCCTCGACAGCCGGCTGCAGACCCAGGCGAGGGTCTCGCTGATGAAGGGGCTGGAGGCCTATGACCGCCGGCACGGCTGGCGCGGCGCCTGGGGCCACGTCGCGGTTACGCCTGACTGGGAGGCGCAGGTCGGAGCCAAGCCGCCGCCCTCGGAGCGTCGCAGCTGGAAAGCGGCCATGGTGGAGCAGGCGAACGGGGCGGGCGTGCGCCTGAGGGTCGCCGGCGGCCAGACCGGCGAGCTCGACGGCGCGGACGTGGCCTGGGCGAGGGCGGGCAAAGGCCTGACGCCCGGCGACCTGGTGTTTGTGGAGCCTCTGAACGGGCGTCTCTACGGTTTGCGCCAGATCCCGGCCGCCAACGGGGCCATCGTGGTGGTAGAGCCCCGCTCCGGCCGCGTGCTGGCCATGGTGGGCGGCTACAGCTTCTCGCTGTCCAACTTCAACCGCGCGACCCAGGCCAGGCGCCAGCCGGGCTCGTCTTTCAAGCCGTTCGTCTACGCCACGGCGCTGGAGAACGGGTTCACGCCGGCCTCCATCGTGCTGGACGCGCCGATCTCCCTGCCGGGCGCCAACGGCCAGGTCTGGTCGCCGGAGAACGACAACCGGCGCTCCGCCGGCCCGCAGATTTTCCGCAACGGCCTCGTCTACTCGCGCAACCAGATGACGGTGCGCATCGCCATGAAGGTCGGGATGAAGAAAATCCGCGACAAGGCGATCCAGGCCGGCGTGGTCAACGACATGGCGCCGGTGCTGGCCATGGCGCTGGGGGCGGGAGAGACGACGCCGTTTCGGCTGACGGGCGCCTACGCCGCCTTCGCCAATGGCGGGCGCAAGATCGAGCCGCACTTGATCGAGGCCGCCGAGGGGCGAAAGGGCGAGATGCTGATCCGGGCCGACAAGCGCGAGTGCCCGCGCTGCGACCTGCCCTTCGACGGTTCGGAGAGTCCGCGCATCCCGCCCCAGGGCCAGCAGATCATGGACCCCGTCACGGCCTATCAGATGGCCGCCATGCTCCAGGGCGTGACGCAGCAGGGCACGGCGGCGGCGGTCTCGGCGGCCTTCCCGAACGTCCCCATCGCCGGCAAGACCGGCACCACCAACGACTATCGCGACGCCTGGTTCGTCGGCTTCACGCCGGACCTGGTCGTCGGAGTCTTCGTGGGCTTCGACAACCACCAGTCTTTGGGCGAAGGCGAGCAGGGCTCCCGCGTCGCCGTGCCGATCTTCATCGACTTCATGCAGGGCGCGCTGAAGGGCATGCCGGTGCACGATTTCGTCGCGCCCAAGACGGCCAAGTTCGCCCAGGTCGGCCGACACCGCGAGGCCTTCTTCCCTGGCACCGAGCCCAAGCCCCGTCCCGCGCCCGTCGACGGCGGGAGCCCGGCGGCGGTCAGCGGCCCCCGGCCTTACAACCAGGCCTTCCCCGGCGGGAAAATCCCGGGCGACCCGGCCAGCAGCCCGCCGCCGCCCCCGCCCAAGAAAGCGCCGCAGGACCTGAACGGCCTTTACTGACAGGGCCCAAGACGGCGCTTGGTGCTGACGCGCTTTGCTGCTACACGCGCCGGCCTACCGGCTCCGGCCGAGAGGAAAATCCGTGGGAGGGGCTGCCCGCACCACGGCCGCAAAGGCGGGGTTGATCGCCCTGCCGTTCATCGGAGACAGAGATGGCCAAGAAGATCTTGGGCTACATCAAGCTGCAGGTGAAAGCCGGCAGCGCGACGCCCTCGCCCCCCATCGGCCCCGCGCTCGGTCAGCGCGGCGTCAACATCATGGGCTTCTGCAAGGAGTTCAACGCTCGCACCGCGGACATGCCCAAGGGGACGCCGCTGCCGACCGTGATCACCGTCTATCAGGACAAGTCGTTCACCTTCGTCACCAAGACGCCGCCGGCGACCTTCTTCATCAAGGAGGCGATCGGGCTGAAGTCGGGGTCGTCCAAGGCCGGCCGCGAGACGGTCGGCAAGATCACCCGCCAGCAGCTCCGCGACATTGCGGAGAAGAAGATGAAGGACCTCAACGCTAACGACATCGAATCCGCCGCCCGCGTCATAGAGGGTTCGGCGCGGTCGATGGGCCTGCAGGTGGTGGACTGATCATGGCGAAAGCTCCCAAGCGCATCCAGGCGTGGTCGATCGACCGCGAGCGCGCCTATCCCCTGAGCGAGGCGATCGCGGCCGTGAAGGCCAACGCCAAGGCCAAGTTCGACGAGACCGTCGAAATCGCCGTCAACCTGGGCGTCGATCCTCGGCACGCGGACCAGCAGGTCCGCGGCGTGGTGAACTTGCCCGCCGGCACCGGCCGCGACGTTCGCGTCGCCGTCTTCGCGCGCGGCCCCAAGGCCGACGAAGCGATTGCGGCGGGCGCCGAGGTGGTGGGGGCCGAGGACCTGCTGCAGCGCGTGCAGGACGGCTTCACGGACTTCGACCGAGTGATCGCGACGCCGGATATGATGGCGCTGGTCGGCCGGCTCGGTAAGGTGCTGGGCCCCGCGGCCTGATGCCGAACCCGAAGGTCGGCACCGTGACCATGAACGTCGGCCAGGCGGTCAAGGACGCCAAGGGTGGCGCGGTGGAGTTCCGCGTCGAGAAGGCGGGCATCGTGCACGCGGGCATCGGCAAGGCCTCCTTCAGCGAGGAAGCCCTGGCGGCCAACGTGCGCGCCATGCTGGAGGCGCTGAACCGCGCCAAGCCGGCGGGCGCCAAGGGCGCTTACGTGAAGAAAATCTCGCTCAGCTCCACCATGGGGCCGGGCGTGAAGCTGGACCCGGCGTCGCTGCACGCCTGATCGGGCTTAGAACCTCTGGTTCGTGAAGGGGCGGTCAGCCGGACGCCCCTTTTTCGCTCCCGGCGGCTTACCGCCGGGGGCGGGGCGGTCGGAGGCGATGGTGGCTCAGCGCCGCGTTCGCCGCCGACGTGATCGCGTCCGCGTCGATGCCATGCAGGCGATAGAGGTCGATCAGGTCTGCGCTCTGGCCGAAGCGGTCCACCCCGAGCGCCTGCACCGGATTGCGCTGCACGGCGCCCAGCCAGCTCAGCGTCGCGGGGTGGCCGTCGAGCACGGTCACGAGCGCCGCGTCAGGGGCCAGTTCGTCGAGCAGGATCTCCACGTGCGCCCGGACCGAGCCGTCGCCCGTCGCGCGCGCCCGCTGCACCCGCGTCCAGTCGGAATAGAGCCGGTCGGGCGAGGTCACGTTCAGCACGCCCAGGCCCGGATGGCGCGCCGCCAGCCGCGACGCCGCCTCCAGCGCCTCGGGCGCCACGGCGCCGGTGAAGGCGAGGGCGAGGTGCGCACTGCCCGAGGGCCGTCGCAGCCAGTAGCCCCCCGCGATGACCTGATCCCGCGTCTGCGCGTCCAGCTCCCGCGGCGGCTGGGCGATGCTGCGCGTCGACAGGCGCAGGTAGAGCGAGCCGCCGTCCTGCGCCTGCATGTGGCCGAACCCCCAGTGCAGGATCGCCGCCAGCTCGTCCGCATAAGCCGGCTCGAAATAGCTCAGACCGTCTTGGGCCATCCCGATCAGGGGCGTGTTGATCGACTGGTGCGCGCCCCCCTCAGGCGCGAGCGTGACGCCGCTCGGCGTCGCCACGATCATGAACCGGGCGCCCTGGTAACAGGCGTAGATCAGCGCATCGAGGCCGCGATTGATGAAGGGGTCGTAGACGGTTCCCACCGGCAGCAGGCGCTCGCCCCAGAACTTGTCCGCCAGGCCCAGCTGGCCCAGCAGCAGGAAGAGGTTGTGCTCCGCGATGCCGAGCTCGATGTGCTGGCCCGCCGGCGCCATGCGCCACTTCTGCGGCGAAGCGACCTTCTCGTCGGCGAAGACGTCTGCGCGGTCGCAGGAGTGGAACACGCCGCGCCGGTTCACCCAGCCTGACAGGTTGGTGGAGACCGTGACGTCGGGCGAGGTCGTCACGATGCGCTCGGAAAAGGCCGTGCGCTCCCGCGCCGCCTCGAACAGAATCTTGCCGAAGGCTTCCTGCGTGGAGAGCTCCTCGCCCTTTGGGGCGGCGACCGCCTCGACCGGCACGGGCGCGGCCGGCGGCACGGGCCGGCGCTGGGCGAAGGGCACGCGGGCGAGATATCGTTTCACCCTGTCCGGATGGTCCAGGCCGGCCAAGGGCTCCCACTCCTCTCCCGGCGCGATCCCGCACAGGCGCTGGAACTCCGCCATCTGGGTCGGATTCATCAGGCCGGCGTGGTTGTCCTTGTGCCCGGCCAGCGGCAGGCCGTAGCCCTTGATCGTATAGGCGACGAAGCACTGCGGCCGGTCCGTCTCTCCCGCCCGCTCGAAGGCCTCGCAGAGCGCCTCCAGGTCATGGCCGCCGAGGTTGGTCATCAGCGCCGCGAGGTCGGCGTCGTCTTGGCTGTCCAGGAGCGCACGCAGCCCCTGGGCGCCGCCGAGGTCCCGGCTCAGCCGCTCCCGCCAGGCGGCGCCGCCTTTGAACGTCAGGGCGGAATAGAGCTGGTTCGGGCAACGCTCGATCCAATCGAGCAAGGCCTCGCCCGCCGGCCCATGCCGCGCGGCCTCCAGCCTCTTGCCGAACTTCAGCGTGACCACGTCCCAGTCGACGGCCCGGAAGAAGCCCTCGATGCGCTGGAACAGGGCGTCGTTGACCACTCCGTCCAGGCTCTGGCGGTTGTAGTCGATGATCCACCAGAGATTGCGCACGTCGTGCTTCCAGCCCTCCAGCAGAGCCTCGTAGACATTGCCCTCGTCGAGCTCCGCATCGCCCAGCAGCGCGATCATGCGGCCGTCCGGGGCCTCGCGGTCGGCCTTGAGCCCGTGCAGCCGCACATAGTCTTGCACCAAGGCGGCGAAGAGCGTGGCGGCCACCCCCAGCCCGACCGAGCCGGTGGAGAAGTCCACGTCGTCCCGGTCCTTGGTGCGCGAGGGATAGGACTGCGCCCCGCCCAGCGCCCGGAAGCGCTCCAGCCGCTCCCGCGTCTGGTTTCCGAGCAGATACTGGATGGCGTGGAACACCGGCGAGGCGTGCGGCTTCACCGCCACCCGGTCCTCGGGCCTGAGCGCATGGAAGTAGAGCGCCGTCATGACGCTGGCCATGGAGGCCGAAGAGGATTGGTGCCCGCCCACCTTCAGTCCATCGCGGGAGGGGCGCAGGTGGTTGGCGTTGTGGATCGTCCAGGCCGAAAGCCACAGCACCTTCCGCTCCAGCGCGCGGAGCTCCGCCAGGGGAAAACGGGACGCGGGGGTCATCGGGGTCGCGGCGGGAAAGGGGGCGGGCTCGGCCATGGCGCGCTTCCTTAGCAGCCGTCCGCGCCGGGCTCACCCCCTGACGTCCCTCGCCCGAGCAGGATCAGCGCGTGCGCATGGCGTCGAAGGCGGCGAGCGCCACGGGCGGGACCATGAGGGCGAAGAAGATCCAGTCGAACATCTGAGGCATGGCGAAACCCTGTCTGAGGCAGAGCCCACCCCCGCCCTTCGGAAAGGTTCTATCCACGCGCCGCCGGCGGCTGCGACGCGAAAGCCGCGGAACGGACACCGGCTCGAAGGCGCTTGCACAAGAACAAAACGTGGACTAGAACGGACCAAGAACAACGGAGACGTTCCATGATCCGACTGGCCCGGGACTCTGTGGCGCTTGCCTCGGTGGCGAGCTTCGTCTGGATGGTATGCACGGCCGCCCACATGCTGGGCTGACGATTCGCCCTCAAGCCCGGGAGGCCGCCTTTGGCCGACTCCGCGTCCGCCTTCGTGCATCTCAGGGTGCGCTCGGCCTACTCGCTGCTGGAAGGCGCGATCAAGGCGGAGAAGATCCCGCAGCTGGCGGCTGAGGCGGGCATGCCGGCGGCGGCCATCGCAGACAGGAGCAATCTCTTCGGCGCGCTCGAGTTCTCGCAGGCCTGCAAGGAGGCCGGCGTGCAGCCCATCATCGGCTGCGCCTTGCCGGTGTCCGGGATCGGCGAGGGGCCTGGCGGCGCGGGGGCGCGGCGGCCCACGGTCGTGCTGCTGGTCCAGAACGAGGCGGGGTGGCGCAACCTCATGGCGCTGTCTTCGCGGGCCTACCTGGACAGCGTCGATCCGCGGGAGCCCTGCGCATCCTGGGCCGACGTGGAGGCGCACGCCGAGGGCCTGATCCTGCTGAGCGGCGGGCCGGACGGGCCGGTCGACCCGCTGTTCGCGGCCGGCAAGTCGAGGGAGGGCGAGGCCGCCCTGGCCCGCATGGCGGCGGTGTTCGGCGACCGCCTGTACGTCGAGCTGCAGCGCCACGGCCGCCGCGAGGAGGCCCTGTCCGAACGCGGGCTCGTGCAATGGGCCTACGCCAACGACGTTCCCCTGGTCGCGACCAACGACGTCTATTTCGGGGAGCGCAGCATGTACGGGGCGCACGAGGCCCTGCTCTGCATCGCCGACGGAACGTTCCTCGGCCAGGCGGAGCGGCGCCGGGTCACCCCGGACCATGGCTTCCGCGCCTCCGCCGAGATGCGCGAGGCTTTCGCCGACCTGCCGGAGGCCTGCGACAACACGCTGGAGATCGCCCGCCGCTGCGCCTTCCTGGTCGCCAAGCGCGATCCGATCCTGCCGCGGTTCCCGACCGGGGATGGCCGCAGCGAGGCCGAGGAGCTGGCGCACCAGGCGCGTGAGGGCCTGCGCGCCCGCCTTGCCGGCGCCCCGCTCGCCGCCCCCGAGGCCGACTACTGGGCGCGGCTCGAACGCGAGATCGACGTCATCAACCGGATGGGGTTCTCCGGCTACTTCCTGATCGTGTCGGACTTCATCAAGTGGTCCAAGGCGGACGACACGCCGGTGGGACCTGGGCGCGGGTCGGGCGCGGGTTCGCTCGTGGCCTACGCGCTCTCGATCACCAACCTCGATCCGCTGCGGTTTGGCCTGCTGTTCGAGCGCTTCCTTAATCCCGAGCGGGTGTCCATGCCCGACTTCGACGTGGACTTCTGCCAGGAGCGGCGGGAGCGCGTGATCGAGTACGTGCAGCAGAAGTACGGCCGTGACCGCGTGGCGCAGATCATCACCTTCGGCACGCTACAGGCGCGCGCAGTGCTGCGCGACACCGGCCGGGTAATGCAGATGCCGCTGGGTCAGGTGGATCGCCTGGCCAAGATGGTGCCCAACAACCCGGCCAAGCCGGTGACGCTGGAGCAGGCCATCGAGCTGGAGCCCCGGCTCCAGTCCGCCAAGCGCGAGGACGAGACGGTCGCCAGGCTGCTGGAGACGGCGCTGAAGCTGGAGGGGCTCTACCGCAACGCCTCCACCCACGCGGCCGGGATCGTGATCGGCGATCGGCCCCTGATCGAGCTTGTGCCGCTCTACCAGGACCCCCGTTCGGAGCTGCCCGCGACCCAGTTCAACATGAAGGGGGTGGAATCCGCCGGTCTCGTGAAGTTCGACTTCCTGGGCCTGAAGACGCTCACGGTGCTGGCCCGCGCCGTGCGCCACCTGAAGAAGCGCGGGGCCGAGGTCGATCTGGACGCCCTGCCGCTCGACGATCCCGCGACCTACCGGCTTTTCGCGTCGGGCCAGACGGTCGGCGTCTTCCAGCTCGAAGGGCAGGGGATGCGCGACACGCTGCGCAAGATCCGGCCATCGAGCATCGAGGAGATCATCGCGCTGATCTCGCTCTACCGGCCGGGGCCGATGGACAACATCGACACCTACGCGGACTGCAAATTCGGCCGCAAAGCGCCGGACATGCTGCACCCGAGCCTGGAGCCGGTCCTGAAGGAGACGTACGGCGTCATCATCTACCAGGAACAGGTGATGCAGATCGCCCAGATCCTGTCCGGCTATTCGCTGGGCGAGGCGGACCTGCTCCGCCGCGCGATGGGCAAGAAGAAGAAGGAGGAGATGGATCTGCAGAAGGCGCGGTTCGTCTCCGGCGCCGTGGCGCGCCATGTGCCCGCCGCCCAGGCGGACAGCATCTTCGAGCTGGTCGCCAAGTTCGCCGGCTACGGCTTCAACAAGAGCCACGCGGCGGCCTACGCCGTCATCGCCTACCAGACCGCCTGGCTCAAGGCGAACCGGCCGGTGGAGTTCTTCGCCGCTTCCATGAGCTTGGACCTGTCCAACACCGACAAGCTCGCGCTCTTCTATCAGGACGCGCGGCGCTTTGGGGTCGAGGTGCGCCCTCCCGACGTGAACCGCTCAGGCGCGGACTTCGAGGTCGAGAACGGCGCGGTGCTCTACGCGCTGGGCGCGATCCGCAACGTCGGCCTGGACGCCATGCGCCATCTGGTGGAGGTGCGTGAGCAGGGCGGGCCATTCCGCGACCTCTTCGACTTCGCCGAACGCATCGACCCGAGGTTCGTGAACAAGCGGGCCGTGGAGAACCTCGCCCGCGCGGGGGCCTTCGACAGCCTGCATCCCAACCGGGCGGAGGTGATGTCCAACGCCGATCTGCTCACCGCCTACGCCCAGAGCCTGGCGGCGGAGCGGGCCGGGGGGCAGGCGAGCCTGTTCGGCGACGCTTCCGCATCCCGTCCTCGGCTGGTGCGCCAGACGCCCTGGGCCGGACCGGAGCAACTGGACGAGGAGCTGGCCGCCGTGGGATTCTATCTCAGCGGCCACCCGCTGCAGGACGCCATGCCCGCCCTCCGGCGCAAGCGCGTGGCCCTGCACGCCGAGGTGCTGGAGCTGTCGGAGGCGGGTCACGAGGCCTTCCGCATGGCGGGCGTGGTGCGCCGCCGTCAGGAGCGCGCCAATGCGCAAGGTGAGAAGTTCGCCTTCGTAACCCTCTCCGACCCGACCGGGGAATACGAGGTCGTCTTCTACCCCGAGCAGCTCCGGCGCTGCCGCGAGCTCCTCGAACCCGGCCGCGCGGTGCTGATCAAGGTGCGCGCTAAGGGCCGGGACGGAGAGGTGCGTTTCCTGGGCGACGATGCGGAGGCGATCGACATGGAGACGCAGAGCGTGGCGCAGGCCGTGCGGGTTCACCTGAGCGCGGACGAAAAGGCGGTCGAGAGCGTGCGCGGCCGCCTCGCCGCCGCCCTCTCGCCCGCCGCGGGCGGCGAGATCATCGTGGTGTCCCAGATCAGCGAGAATCGGGAGATCGAGGTCAAGCTCCCCGGCCGCTACGCCCTGAACGGCGCGCTCCGCAGCGCCCTGAAGGACGCGCCCGGCGTGCTGATGGTGGAGGAGGTCTGAGCCCGCCGCCGGCGGGACTGCGCGCTTGATCTTTGCCGGCAACGCCCCTAGGTAGCGCGCCATCTCTCACGCAGGCGTTCGGCCGCGCAGCCCTTGCTGTGCGTTCCGTTCCGGTCCCGGTCCGCCGGGAGCGGCCTGCGGCGGCTCAACCGGATCAAGGACCACCTTGCCCATGGCGCTACCCGACTTCAGCATGCGGCAGCTTCTCGAAGCCGGCGCTCACTTCGGTCACCAGACCCACCGCTGGAACCCGAAGATGGAGCGCTACATCTTCGGCAGCCGGGCCAACATCCACATCATCGACCTGTCGCAGACGATTCCGCTGCTGCATCAGGCGCTGCTGCGCGTGCGCGAAGTCGCGGCCGGCGGCGGGCGCGTGCTGTTCGTGGGCACCAAGCGCCAGGCGCAGGAGCCGGTGGCCCAGGCCGCCAAGCGTTGCGCCCAGTACTATGTGAACCATCGCTGGCTGGGAGGCACGCTCACCAACTGGCGCACGGTGTCCCAATCCATCGCGCGCCTGCGCGAGCTGGAGGGCGTGATCGAGGGCGAGGGTCAGGGCCGCTCCAAGAAGGAGCTGCTGGAGCTCACCCGCGAGCGCGACAAGCTGGAGCTGTCCCTCGGCGGCATCAAGGACATGGGAGGCATTCCCGACATCATGTTCGTGATCGACACCAACAAGGAGGCGATCGCGATCCAGGAAGCGCGCAAGCTGAACATCCCGGTGATCGCGATCCTGGACACCAATTCCAACCCGGACGGCATCACCTATCCGGTGCCGGGCAACGACGATGCGGCGCGCGCGCTGCAGCTCTATTGCGATCTGGTGGCCGACGCCGTGCTAGACGGCCTCGCCGCCGGCCAGATGGCGATGGGCGTGGACCTCGGCGCTTCGGAGACTCCGCTGGAGCCGGCGCTGCGCACCGCCGCGGCCGATGTCGCGCCGGAGCTTTCAGAGGCGCCGGAAACGGCCGAGACCGCCCGCACCGAAGACGCGCTGGACGCGGTCCCCCCCGAGACCGCCCAGGTCTGAGCCCCCGCCCGGCGCTTTTCGCCGGGCTGTACGAACGACTTGAACTCGGCGTGCGGCGACCCGCCCCGCGCCCTACTCTGGAGGATGGGTCATGGCCGAAATCACGGCTGGGCTGGTGAAGGACCTGCGCGAGAAATCCGGCGCAGGCATGATGGACTGCAAGAAGGCGCTCACCGAGACCCAGGGCGACATCGAAGCCGCCATGGACTGGCTGCGCACCAAAGGGCTCAGCAAGGCCGCCAAGAAGGCCGCCCGCGTTGCGGCCGAGGGGCTGATCGGCGTGGCCGTGCGCCATGAGGGCGCGGGCATGACCGGCGCGGTCGTCGAGCTGAACTCTGAGACCGACTTCGTGGCGCGCAACGACCTGTTCCAGACCGCGGTGCGCAAGATCGCGGTCGCGGCGCTCGATGTCGAAAGCGGCGACATCCAGGGCTTGAACCAGGCGACCCTGTCCGATGGCCAGACGGTCGCGGACGTGATCACCAATCTGATCGCCACCATCGGTGAAAACATGATGCTGCGCCGCACGGCCCGCTTCGTGGCGCCGGAAGGCGTGGTGGCGCCCTATATCCACAACGTGGCGGGGCCCGACGTCGGCCGCATCGGCGTGCTGGTCGCGCTGGCGTCCACGGGCGACAAGGACCGGGTGACCGACATCGGCCGCAAGGTGGCGATGCACATCGCTGCGACCCAACCCCTTGCCCTGACCACCGAAGAGATCGATCCGGCGGCGGTGGAGCGCGAGCGCGCCATCTTCACCGAGCAGGCCCAGGGCTCCGGCAAGCCCCCCGCGGTCATCGAGAAGATGGTCGAGGGGCGTCTGCGCAAATTCTACGAGGAGGTCGTGCTCCTGAAGCAGGCCTTCGTCATGGATCCGGACCTGACGGTGGAGCAGTACGTCCAGAAGGCCGCCAAGGAGCTCGGCGCGCCGGTCAAGATCACCGGCTTCGTGCGCCTGGCGCTCGGGGAAGGCGTGGACAAGAAGGCCGACGACTTCGCCGCCGAGGTCGCGGCCCTCGCCGGCCAGGGCTGACCCCCGTCTGTGATCTCCGACCGGGCGGGGGCGTGCGCCTCCGTCCGGTTCGGCTATGCTTGTCCGCGCGCGATTCCCGCCTTCCAGGTGCGTCCATGTCCTCGTCCGAGCCCGCCGCGCCGACACCGACCGACGCGCGCTACCGCAAGGTGCTGCTGAAGGTCTCCGGCGAGGTGCTGATGGGCGATGCGCCTTACGGCATCGACATGGGCACGGTGGACGCGGTGGCGCGCGACATCGCGGAAATCGCGCGCCGGGGGGTCGAGCTCTGCCTCGTGATCGGCGGCGGCAACATTTTCCGCGGCCTCTCCACCGCCGCGCGCGGCATGGAGCGCGCCAGCGCAGACTACATGGGCATGCTGGCGACGGTCATGAACGCCCTGGCCATGCAGAACGCGCTGGAGCGCCTGGGCGTCGACACGCGGGTGCAGTCCGCCATCCCCATGCAGTCCGTCTGCGAGCCCTATATCCGCCGGCGCGCGATGCGTCATCTGGAGAAGGGCCGGGTGGTGATCTTCGCCGCCGGGACGGGCAATCCGTTCTTCACCACCGACACGGCTGCGGCCCTCCGCGCCGCCGAGATGGGCTGCGACGCGCTGCTCAAGGGCACGAGCGTGGACGGCGTCTACACCGCAGACCCCAAGCGCGATCCGGGCGCGCGTCGCTACGACCGGCTGAGCTATCTTGAGGTTCTGTCCCAGGATCTCAAGGTGATGGACGCCTCCGCGATCAGCCTGATGCGGGAGAACGGCATCCCGATCGTGGTGTTCTCCATCCGCCGCCCCGGCGCCCTCCTGGACGTGATCACTGGTCAAGGCGTGCACACGGTGATCGCCGAAGACATCCCGCCCGAATGAGGCCGAACGCACGACCATGAGCAAACCCGATCTCGCCAAGTTCAAGGACCGCATGAGCAAGGCGGTGGACGCCCTGAAGGAGGAGTTCGCAGGCCTGCGGACCGGCCGCGCCTCCGCCGGCCTGCTTGAGCCCGTCATGGTGGAGGCCTACGGCTCGACCATGCCCCTGACCGGGGTCGCCGCGATCAGCGTCCCTGAGCCGCGGATGATCACCGTCAGCGTCTGGGACAAGGGCCTCACGGTGGCGGTGGAGAAGGCGATCCGAAATGCGGGCCTGGGCCTGAACCCGATCGTCGATGGCCAGACCCTGCGCGTGCCCATCCCGGCCCTGACGGAGGACCGCCGCAAGGAGCTGGCCAAGCTCGCCGGCAAATACGCCGAGCAGCAACGGATCGCCGTGCGAAACGTGCGCCGGGACGCTATGGAAGAGCTGAAGAAGCTCGAGAAGGACGGGATCATCTCGCAGGACGAGCAGAAGCGCGGCGGCGAGGAGGTCCAAGGCTTCACCGATCAGGCCATCAAGCGGATCGACGACGCCTTGAAAATAAAAGAGCAAGAGATCATGCAGGTATAAGGCCTGCGAGCGGCCCTGCGTCGCTCAGGAAGGGACGGGCGCATGTCGCCATCTGTGGGGTTGTCGGCCGCCGTGTCCTACCGGAACGCGGCTCGCCATGTGGCCATCATCATGGACGGCAACGGGCGCTGGGCGAAGGCCCGGGGCCTGCCGCGCACCTTCGGCCACCGCGCGGGCGTGCAGGCGCTGAAGCGCACAGTGGAGGCCGCCGACCACCTTGGCATAGCCTGGCTGACCGTCTTCGGCTTCTCCACCGAGAACTGGTCCCGCCCGCCGCAGGAAGTCTCCGAGCTGATGCGGCTCCTGAAGAGCTACGTCGAGACCGACCTGCACCGACTGGAGCGGGAGGGCGTGCGCGTCCACGTCATCGGCGAGCGTACGGGGCTCGCACCGGACATCTTGGAGATCATCCATCGCGCGGAGAGCCGCACGCGGCACAACGAGCGCCGCCACCTGCAGATCGCCTTCAACTACGGCGGACGGGCGGACATCGTGGCGGCGGCCCGGCGGTTCGCGGATGCGGTGGCGAGCGGCCGGCTCGCGCCCGGGGACTGCGACGAGACCACGTTCGGCCGCTTCCTCTCCACCTCCGAGGCGCCGCCGCCGGACCTGATCGTGCGCACCTCCGGCGAGCAGCGGCTGTCGAACTTCCTGCTCTGGGACGCGGCCTATGCGGAGTTGGTGTTCCAGGACATCCTCTGGCCCGACTATGGGGCGGAGGCGCTGAAGGCCGCGCTGGCCGAGTATGCGGGCCGCGACCGGCGTTTCGGCGGAGTAGAGGTGCATGACGTCCTCGCCGCAGGCTAAGCCGTTCGACTGGACGAACCTTCGTCTCCGGATCCTGTCCGCCGTCATCCTGGTGCCGCTCGCGCTCGCCGCCGTGTGGGTGGGCGAGGCGCTGTTCCTCGTGCTGACCGCCGTCGCCGTGGCCCTGCTGTCTATCGAGTGGGCCCTGATGGCCGCCCCGGACCAGCCGACGCCCGCGGCGGGCGTCATGACCGTGGCGGTGCTGGCGCCGATGTTCGCAGCCTATTACGGCGAGGGCGCCTGGGCGTGGCTGGCGCTGCCGGTGGCGGCGGGGCGGCCGCGGCCGCGTCGGCGTGGGCGCTCGCCAAGGCGCCCTTCGATGTGGGCGCAGGCGTTCTCTATATCGGCGCGCCAAGCCTCGCGCTGATCGAACTCCGCTCCGCGCCGGACGGGCGCGGCTGGGTGCTGCTGCTGATGGCCATCGCCTGGGCGGCCGACATCGCGGCGTTCGCGGCGGGCAACGCCTTGAAGGGGCCGAAGCTCTGGCCCCGCATCTCGCCGAACAAGACGTGGTCGGGGTTTGTCGCGGGCCTGGTCGCCGCCGTGCTCGCCGGCTGCGCCGTATCCGCCGGCCTGCGGGCCGAGGGCGCGCCGCCGGTGTGGCTGGGCCTGGCGGTCGGGCTCGTGGCGGGGCTGGCGACCATGGGCGGCGACCTCTGGGAGTCGATGGTGAAGCGGCGCTTCGGCGTGAAGGACTCCGGCAATCTGATCCCCGGCCACGGCGGCCTGCTCGACCGGGTCGACGGCCTGATGTTCGCCACCCTGGCGATTGCGATCGTGCACGCGTTGGCGCACCGCACGGAACTGGTCATCGGAGGACGCGTCGCGTGAGCCGTCGTCTCGGAGTGTTCGGCTCCACGGGGTCGGTCGGGGTCTCGACCCTGGACCTGCTGGCCCAGGCGCGGGCGCGGGGGGCGGAGTTCGAGCTCTCGGTGCTGACGGCCGGGCGCAATGTCGCGCTCTTGGCTGAACAGGCCCTGGCGTGGCGGCCCGAGCGGGCGGTGATCGCCGATCCGACGCTCCAGGGCGAGCTGAACGAGCGCCTCAAGGGCTCAGGCGTGCGCGTGGAGGCGGGCGAGGCGGCGGTGGCCGAGGCTGCCGAACTGCGGCTGGACTGGATCATGGCGGCCATCGTGGGGGCCGCCGGGCTGCGCCCCACGCTTGCGGCCGCCCGCACCGGCGCGGTCATCGCGCTCGCCAACAAGGAGAGCCTGGTCTGCGCCGGTCCCGCCCTGCTGGCGGCGGCGCAGGCGTCGGGCGGGCGCGTCATCCCGGTGGATTCCGAGCACTCCGCCATTTTCCAGGTGCTGCAGCCTGAGTGCCATGCCCGCCTGAAGCGCCTGATCCTGACCGCCTCGGGCGGGCCTTTCCGCGCCTGGGGGCGGGAGCGGATGGCGGCCGCGAGCCCCCGCGAGGCTGTGTCGCACCCCAACTGGAGCATGGGTGCCAAAATCTCGGTCGATTCCGCCACCATGATGAACAAGGGACTCGAAATGATCGAGGCCTCCTACCTGTTCGCCGTGCCGGAACCGAAGATCGACGTGCTCGTGCATCCCCAGTCCGTCGTGCATAGCCTCGTGGAGTACGAGGACGGGTCGACCCTGGCCCAGCTCGGCCCGCCCGACATGCGCGCGCCGATCGCCTACGCTTTCGCCTATCCGGAGCGGATCGCCTGGGACGCGCCGGGGCTCGACCTCGCCCAGACCGCCACCCTCAGCTTCGAGGCGCCGGACCCGGACCGCTTTCCCGCCCTGCGGTTGGCCCGAAACGTGCTGAGCCGCGGCGGCGGCGCGCCGGCGGCGCTGAATGCGGCCAATGAGGTGGCGGTGAGGGCCTTCCTGGAAGGCGCGATCGGTTTCCTGGCCATCGCCGAGACGGTGGAGCGGACGCTCGAGGCCATGGACAGCCGCGGCGAGCTGAACGGGACGCTCAGCAACGGGTCCGCCTTGGATTTCGCCCTGGCCGTGGACGCGCTGGCCCGCACCCGGGCCGCCGAGGCGCTCGCCCCTTCGAAGACGAGGAACGCGGTATGACGGCGGTGATGGCGCTTGCGCACAACTTCGTGCTGTTCGTGGCGCCCTTCCTCTTCGTGCTCACCCTGGTGGTGACCATCCACGAGCTTGGCCACTTCCTGGTGGCGCGGGCCTGCGGGGTGGCGGTGGAGCGCTTCTCGATCGGCTTCGGGCGCGCGATCCTGGCCTGGAGGGATCGCTCGGGCGTGGAGTGGCGGATCGGCTGGATTCCGCTCGGCGGCTACGTGAAGTTCGCCGGCGACAATGACGCGAGCTCGGCGGCGCCCGACGACCAGGACCTCGAGCGTCTGCGGACCCAAGTGCGGGCGCGGGAAGGGGATGCGGCGCTGAAGCGCTACTTCCACTTCAAGCCCTTGTGGCAGCGCGCCGCCGTGGTCGCGGCGGGGCCGATCGCCAACTTCATCCTGTCGATCGCGATCTTCGCGGTGCTGCTGGGCGCGTATGGCAAGACGGTTCTCCTGCCGCGGGTGGGGGCGGTGGCGGCCGCCTCGCCCGCAGCCCGCGCCGGCTTCCAGCCGGGGGATCTGATCAAGGCCGCGGACGGCCGGCCGATCGGAGACTTCCGCGAGCTTCACGAATTCGTCGCGCTCCGGGTCGGCGAGCCCGTGCGCTTCACCGTGGAGCGGGCGGGGCGGGTGCTGCAGCTCACCGCGACGCCCGAGCGCCGGGCCCTGCCGGACCCGATCACGGGCGGGGTCACCCGCCTCGGCGTCATTGGGGTCGTGCCCAGCCAGTCGCGCGCCGATCTCGTCCACGTCGCCTACGGCCCGGTTGCGGCGGGGAAGGGCGGGGTGGAGAGCTGCATCGATATCGTCCAGACGACCGTCTTCTACCTGGAGCGGATCGTCACCGGTCGGGAGTCCGGCGATCAACTGGGCGGGCCGCTGCGCATTGCGGCCACCACCCGGGCGGTGACCCACATGGGCGCCGAAGGGGCGGCCGACCTGGGCGGCAAGGTCGGCGGCGCGCTAGTCGCGGTCATGAGCCTGGCGGCGGTGCTCTCCGTCGGCATCGGCTTCATGAACCTGCTGCCTGTGCCGGTGCTGGACGGCGGGCACCTAGTGTTCTACGCCTACGAAGCGGTGGCGCGCCGGCCGGTGGGGGCTAAGGTTCAGGCGGCGGGCTACCGAATCGGACTTGCCTTGTTGCTCGGTCTCATGGTCTTCGCGACCTGGAACGATCTTCAGCAGCTCCGTGTGTTCCAATTTCTCGGCGGGCTCTTCTCCTGACCGACAAAGGCCGCCAGACGGTAAGACGCATGTCGCTCACCCGCGCCCGCACCCACGCGCTGCTCTCTACGGCGGCCCTGTTCGTCGGCACGGTCGCCGTGCAGGGCTGGGCTCATGCCCAGACCACGACGGGCGGCGCCGCACCCCCTCCGCTCGCCGCCGCGCCCCAAAACGCTCCGGCCCAGAGCGCTCCAGCCCAAAGCGCCCCCGCCGAAGCTGCGGCGCCGGGTCAGACCTACGCCGCGCCTGAGGCGTTCCAGGGCGGCGTCGTCCGCCGGATCGTCATTCAAGGCAACGAGCGGATCGAAGGTTCCACGATTGCAGCCTATCTGCCGATCAACGTCGGCGACACGGTGGACTCCGCGCGGATCGACCTTGCGCTGAAGACGCTCTACCGCACCGACCTGTTCTCCGACGTTCGTATAGCGCTGCAGGACGGCGAGCTCGTCGTGCGCGTGACCGAGAACCCGATCATCAACCAGGTGATCTTCGAAGGGAACTCGGCGCTGAACAACGAGAAGCTGCGCGACGAGATCAACCTGCACCCGCGCAGCATCTTCACCCGCGCGCACGTCTTGGCCGACGTGCAGAAGATCGTGGAGCTCTACCGCCGCTCGGGCCGCATCGCCGCGACCGTGTCGCCCAAGATCGTCGAGCTGCCCCAGCGCCGAGTCGACCTCGTGTTCGAGATCAACGAGGGGCCGAAGACCGGCATCGAGCGCGTCAACTTCCTTGGCAACAAGGCTTTCAGCGACGCCGCCCTGCGCGACGTGGTCGTGACCAAGGAAAGCCATTGGTACAAGTTCTTCCAGTCTAACGATAACTACGATCCGGATCGGATCGAGTACGACCGGGAGCAGCTGCGCAAGTACTATACAAACCGCGGCTATTATGATTTTCGGGTCACGTCGTCCGTTGCGGAGCTCGAGCCGAACCAGAAAAACTTCGTGGTCACTTACACGATTGACGAGGGCGAGAAGTACAAGTTCGGCAAGCTTCGGGTCGAAACCGATCTCAAGCGGCTGAACGCGAACATCCTGACCGCGCTGCTGCCCATCCGCGAAGGTCAGCTCTATCAGTCAGAGCGCATCGAAGGCGCCATCGACCAGCTGACGTTCGCCGCGGGCGCGGCCGGTTTCGCCTTTGTCGACATTCGGCCGCGGATCACGCCGAATAAGGACAAGCACACTATCGACGTGACCTTCGAGGTCAAGGAAGGCCCGCGCGTCTACGTCCAGCGCATCGACATCGTCGGAAACACGCGCACCCTGGACTATGTCATTCGTCGCGAGATGCGCCTCGCTGAGGGCGACGCCTATAACCGCGTGCTGGTGGACCGCTCCAAGACCGAGGTGAAGCGTCTCGGCTTCTTCAAGACCGTCGACATCGACCAGACTCCCGGCGATGCGCCTGACCGCACGAACCTGCGGGTGAAGGTGACCGAGCAGCCGACCGGCGAACTGTCGCTGGGGGCGGGCTACAGCTCGGTGGACCGGCTGCTGCTCGACATCGGCATCAGCGAGCGCAACTTCCGCGGCCGCGGCCAAGACCTGCGCGCCCGCGCCTCGGTCGGCTACCTGCGCCAGCAGATCGACCTCAGCTTCACCGAGCCGCGCTTCCTCGGGCGCGACCTGCTCGCCGGCGCTGACCTCTACAGCTACCGCTACAACTTCTCCAGCCAGGCGGGCTTCGACAGCTCGTCCACGGGCGGCGGCTTCCGTCTGGGCTTCCCGCTGAGCACCAACGCCTATCTGCTGACGCGCTATCAGCTGCACGCTGACGCGGTGACGGTGGACAGCGGCAGCTGCGACGCCGGCCTGATCTCGCGTTCGATCTGCGACCAGCGCGGCTCCTATTTGACCAGCCTTCTGGGCTATACGGTCAACCTCGATCTGCGGAATGACCCGCAGCGGCCGACCCGCGGCTTCAATCTCACCTTCGCCCAGGACTTCGCCGGCGCCGGCGGCGACGTGCGCTATCTTCGCACGGAGGTGAACGGCGGCTGGTACCACGGCTTCGCGCCGGCCTGGGTGCTGCAGATCCTTGGGCAGGCGGGCTACGTCGGCGGCTGGGGCGGCGACACGGTGCGGATCAACGACCGCTTCTTCAAGGGCGGCAACACCTTCCGGGGCTTCCAGGTGGCCGGCATCGGCCCGCGAGACACCGCCTACACCGAGGCGTTGGGGGGCAAGCTCTACGCCATCGGCACCGTGGAGCTGAGCTTCCCGAATCTGTTGCCCGAGCAGTACGGCATCCGCACGGCGCTGTTCACCGACGTGGGGACGCTGGGTCTGGTGGACCGCAACGTCAAGCAGTCAAGCTCGACCATCAAGGACAACCTCGGTCTGCGAGCGTCAGCGGGTCTCAGCGTCTTCTGGACCTCGCCGCTCGGCCCGATCCGCCTCGATTTCAGCCAAGTCTTGGCCAAAGAGGCGTACGACAAGACCGAAACCTTCCGCTTCTCAACCGCAACTCAATTCCAGTGATGGCCATGAAGACCTTGAACACGGCGTTCGCCGCCCTTTGCCTTGCCGCGATGGCGGCCGCGCCTGCGCTCGCCCAGACCCGCGCGACGACGCGCGGAGCTGCGGCCGCCGCCGCCCGGCGGCCCGGCCCGCCGCGACCGCCGCCGCGCGTCCCACCGTCGCCGCCGCCCCGAACATCAACTGGGGCCCGCCGGTCCAGGGCGTCTGCGTCATCTTCGGCGAGCGGGTCCTGGCAGGGTCGAGCGTCGGCCAGGCCATCAACACCCGCATGAACGCGCTGAAGCAGCAGGTTCAGGCCGAGCTTCAGGGCGAGCAGACCACGCTGCAGAACGACGCCAAGGCGCTCGATGGCCAGCGCGCCTCGCTCACGCAGGATCAGCTGCAACAGCGCGGCCAGGCCCTGCAGGGCCGCGCTGATCAGCTCGACCGCAAGGCGCAGATCCGCCAGCGTGAGCTTGAGCTGACCGTCCAGAAGGCGCTTGGCCAGGTCCAGGCGCAGCTGAACCCGATCGTCGCCGGCCTGGTGCAGCAGCGCAACTGCGGCATCCTGCTGAACGGCGAGGGCGCGGTCGTGGGCGCAAACGCCGCGATGGACCTCAGCGATGCGGCCATCGCTCAGCTCAATCAGCGCATGCCCTCGATCACCTTCGATCGCGAGCGCCTGGAAACGACCCCGGCCGCAGCCGGCCGCTAAGACCGGACCGGAGCAAGGTCGCAGTGCCGGACTCCCGTTTCTTCGAAGCGCTGGGTCCGGCCGACCTGACCGAGCTTGCCGCGATTGCGGGGGCCGAGGCGCCCGGCGGGGCGGCGGGGCGCAGGATCGCGACCGTCGCGCCGCTGGACCGTGCAGGCCCCGACGCGGTCAGCTTCTTCAACGACCGGCGCTACGCCGACGCCCTACGCGGCACCCGCGCCGGCGCCTGCTTCGTGCGGCCCGAGCATGCGGCGTTCGCGCCGCCGGGCTGCGTCGCTCTGATCACGGGCGAGCCGCAGGCCGCCTTCGCCCGCGCCGCCAACCACCTGTTCCGCGAGCGCCGCCATCCGGCGGATGCGCCCGCCCTACACCCGGAAGCGGAGCTCGAGCCCGGCGTCGTCCTGGCCCCGGGCGTCTTCGTCGGGCCCGGCGCGAAGATCGGCCGGGGCACGCGGATCGAGAGCAACGTCGTCATCGGTCCGGGCGTCGCGATCGGACGCGACGGCCATGTGCGCCCGAACGCGGTGATCAGCCACGCGCTGATCGGGGATCGCGTACGGATCTTGGCGGGGGCGGTGATCGGCGAGGCGGGCTTTGGCGTCGCCGCCAGCCAGCAGGGGGCCATGGACCTGCCTCAGCTCGGCCGGGTGATCCTGCAAGACGACGTCACCGTCGGCGCGCAGACCTGCATAGACCGGGGCGCCTTCGACGACACCGTCATCGGCGAGCACACCAAGATCGACAACCTGTGCCAGATCGGCCACAACGTCGTGATCGGACGAAATTGCGCCCTGGCGGCTCAGACGGGGCTCTCGGGCAGCGTCCAGGTCGGGGACGGGGCGCAGTTCGGCGGCAAGGCGGGGGTGGGCGACCACCTGGTGCTCGGCGCCGGCATGCAGCTGGCGGCCGGCGCGCTAGCCATGCGCGACATTCCGCCCGGTGAGACATGGTGCGGAGTGCCCGCCCGGCCGATCCGGCGCTTCATGCGCGAACTGGCATGGGTGTCGAAGATGGTCGACAGGCGGGAGGGGGCGCGCAATGGCGACGGTTGAAATGGGGGTGGAGGAGGTTCCGATCTCCATCGACATGCAGGAGATTCTGCGTCGGATACCGCACCGCTATCCGTTCCTGCTGGTGGACCGTGCGGAGAACTACGTCGCGCACCAGTCGATCGTCGGCATCAAGTGCGTGACCGCCAACGAGCCCTTCTTCATGGGCCACTTCCCCGGAAACCCGGTCATGCCCGGCGTGCTGATCGTGGAGGCCCTGGCCCAGACCGGTGCGGTCCTGATGTCGAAGTCGCTGAACGCCGACGTCGAGGGCAAGACCATCTTCTTCATGACGCTGGACAATGTCCGTTTCCGCGCGCCGGTGCGTCCGGGCGACGTGCTGCGCATGAACGTCGAGGTCCTGCGCGCGCGCGCCGACGTGTTCAAGTTCCGCGGCCAGGCGTTTGTCGACGGCCGCATCGCCGCGGAAGCGGAGTTCGCCGCCATGGTGGTCGAACAGCGCGCATGAGCCTGATCCATCCGACCGCCGTCGTCCACGCGGGCGCGCACCTGGCCGCCGACGTGGATGTCGGCCCTTATTGCGTGGTGGGCGCCAAGGCGGTGCTGCACGAGCGCGTGCGCCTGGTGTCCCACGTGGTGGTCGACGGCGCCACCGAGATCGGCCCCGATACGGTCGTAAACCCGTTTGCGGTGTTGGGCGGTCCGCCTCAGCACGTCGCGCACCGGGGCGAGGAGACGCGCCTGATCATCGGGGCGCGCAATGTCATTCGCGAGCACGTGACCATGCACGCCGGCACGGTGCTAGGCGGGGGGGTGACGAAAGTCGGCTCCGACGGCCTGTTCATGGTCGCCGCGCATGTGGCGCACGACTGTATCGTGGGCGACCACGTCATCTTCGCCAACAACGCGACGCTGGGCGGACACGTGAATATCGGCGACTACGTCTTCATGGGCGGGCTCAGCGCCGTGCACCAGCATACCCGGGTTGGACGCTACGCCTTCGCGGGGGGCGGGGCGGTCCTGACGCGGGACGTGATCCCCTACGGCTCGGTTTACGGCAATCACGCGCACCTGGAAGGCCTGAACCTGGTGGGGCTGAAGCGGCGCGGCTTCTCGCGGGAGGCGATCAACGATCTCCGCGCCGCCTATCGCTTACTCTACGCCGACGAGGGCACCTTCCAGGAGCGCCTGGACGACGTCGCGCGCGTCTTCGCCACCTCGCCGGAGGTGATGGAGATCGTCGACTTCATCCGCGCCGACGCCAGCCGCCCGCTCTGCGGCCCGAGCGACTGACCTTTAGCCCATGCGCAAACTCGGCCTGATCGCCGGCGGAGGCGAGGTGCCGATCCGCCTCGCGGCCGAGTGCGTGCGCAGCGGCCGGCCTCTGTTCGTGGTGCGCCTGAGCGGCTTCGCCGACGTCGCCCTGACGGCCTACGACGGCGTGGACGCCGGCATCGCCGAGGTCGGCAAGGTGCTGAGGGCGTTGCGCGCCGCGCAGTGCGAGGCCGTCTGTCTGGTCGGCAACGTCTCGCGCCCGGATTTCGCGCGCCTGAGGCCCGACTGGCGCGGGATGCAGCTGCTGCCCAAGGCGATCGCGGCGGCCGGCAAGGGCGATGACGCCCTCATGCGCGTCTTCGTGGACATGTTCGAGCAGGAGGGCTTCGCGGTGGAGGGGGCGGAAAGCGTACACCGCGGCCTGACGCTCGGCCAGGGCGCGCTCGGACGATATACGCCGACATCGGAGCATCTCGCCGACATCCGTCAGGGGGTCGCCCTGGCGCGGGCGCTGGGCCGGTTCGATGTCGGCCAGGCGGTGGCGGTCGCGCGGGGGCTGGTGCTGGCGGTGGAGGCTCAGGAGGGCACGGACGCCATGCTCGCCCGCTGCGCCGAGCTGCCCGAGGCGATACGGGGCCGCCCAGGCGCCCTGGCCGGCGTGCTGGTCAAGTGGCCCAAGCCCATCCAGGAGCGGCGGATCGATCTGCCGACCATCGGTGTTCGGACAATCGAGGCGGCGCATCACGCGGGATTTGCGGGCGTGGCCGGAGAAGCGGGGGGGCTGCTCGTGGTGGACCGTGACGCGGTGGCCGAAGCCGCGGACCGTCTCGGCCTGTTCGTCGTCGGCATGGCCCCCGAGCCGGACGTATGAGCGCGCCGCCCACCGTGCTGCTCACCGCCACGGAGGACTCCGCCGACAATCTCGGCGCCGGCCTGATGCGCGCCCTGCGCGACCGGCTCGGGCCGGACGGCGTGCGCTTCGTGGGCGTGGGCGGGGCCAGGATGGCGGCCGAGGGGCTTGCGTCCGCCTTCCCGATCGGAGACCTCGCCATCCTGGGACTCTGGGACGGCATCCGAGCCCTGCCCCGCGTGAACCGTCGGGCGGACGAGGTCGCGGCCCTCGCTGCGCGGGAGCGTCCCGACGCCGCCGTCCTGATCGACGCGTGGGGCTTCAGCCTCAGGGTCGCCGCGCGCCTGCGAAGGCAGGATCGCGCCCTGCCCATCGTCAAATACGTCGGGCCCCAGGTCTTCGCCGCGCGTCCGGGGCGCGCGAAGAAGCTGGCCCGGCAAGTCGACCTCCTCCTCTCCACCCAGAGCCTGGACCTTCCCTACTACGAAGGGACCGGCCTGCCGGTGCGCTTCGTCGGCAACCCGGTCCTGACCCGAAGCTTCGTTGCCGCCGACCCGGCGCGCGCCCGGGCGGCCGTCGGGGCGGGGGAGGGGGACCGCATCCTGCTGATCCTGCCTGGCAGCCGCAGGAACGAGATCCGGCGCCTGATGCCCGTCTTCGGCGAGGCGGCCGCCGCTCTGGTCGCGCGCCGCCCGGACCTGAAGCTAGCCCTGCCGGTGGCCCCGAGCGTCGCCGACCTCGTGCGCGCCGAACTGGCCAAGTGGTCCGTCCCGGTCGCCCTGCTGGAAGGTTCCGAGCTGAAGGACGACGCCTTCGTCGCGGGCACGGCGGCCCTGGCCTGCAGCGGCACGGTCACGACGGAGCTGGCGCTGGCGGGCTGTCCCATGGTGGTCGCCTACAAGGCCGACCGCCTGACCTATACCCTGGCGCAGGTGCTCCTGATCGCGCCCTTTATCACCCTCTTCAACATCGCCGCGGGCCGGGAGGTGGCCAAGGAGCTGGTGCAGGACAAGGCGACGGGACCCGCCCTGGTCGCCGCGCTGGAGCCCCTGCTGGACGACCCCGCCGCGCGCGCCGCCCAGGCCGCCGCCCAGACCGACGCTGTGGCGAAGATGGGCCGGGACCTGGGCGATCCTTCAGCGAAGGCGGCTGAGGCGGTGCTGGAGATGCTGCGCCCGCGGCGCGAGCTCCCGCAGGCCTAGGCTCGCGCGGCGCGCTCAAGGGCGGCGACGTCGATCTTCACCATATCCTTCGCACGCTGCGTCAAGCTGACTTCCGAGCCGGGGAGCAAGGAGACGTAGAAACCTACCGCGGTCTCGATGTCGTTCTCGAGCCAAAGGCAGGTCCTAACGCGGGGCTCGAGCGCGGGCATCGCCTCAGCCCCGCTGATCGACGCTGACGTACTGCCGCTCGGTCGCGCCGGTGTAGACCTGCCGCGGGCGGCCGATCTTCTGGCTCGGGTCCTCGATCATCTCCTTCCACTGCGCGATCCAGCCCACGGTGCGCGCCAGGGCGAAAAGCACCGTGAACATCTCGCTCGGGAAGCCCATCGCGTTCAGCGTGATGCCCGAGTAGAAATCGACGTTCGGATAGAGCTTGTGGCTGATAAAGTATTCGTCATTCAGCGCGATCTTCTCGAGTTCGAGCGCCACCTTCAGCAGGGGCTCGTCATGCTTGCCGAGCTCGTCCAGCACCTCATGTGCGGTCTGCTGCATGACCTTCGCGCGCGGATCATAGTTCTTGTAGACGCGGTGGCCGAAGCCCATCAGGCGGTACTTCTTATCCTTCACGCCCTGGACGTACTCAGGGATGCGGTCCACGGCGCCGATCTCGCGCAGCATGTTCAGCGCCTCTTCATTGGCGCCGCCGTGGCTCGGACCCCAGAGGCAGGCGATGCCCGCCGCGATGCAGGCGAAGGGATTGGCGCCCGAAGAGCCCGACAGCCGAACCGTCGAGGTGGAGGCGTTCTGCTCGTGATCGGCGTGCAGGATGAAGATGCGATCCATGGCGCGGGCCAGGACGGGATTGATCTTATACTCCTCGGCCGGAACCGAGAAGCACATCCGCAGGAAGTTTTCCGCATATCCCAGGCTGTTGTGCGGGTAAACGAAAGGCTGGCCTGCGGAGTACTTGAAAGCTCGCGCCGCGATGGTCGGCATCTTGGCGATCATCCGGTGCGCAGAAATTTCGCGCTGCTTCAGGTCCTGGATGTTGGTGCTGTCGTGATAGAAGGCCGACAGCGCGCCCACCGCGCCCACCATGATCGCCATCGGATGCGCGTCGCTGCGGAACCCAGCGAAGAAGCGGTCGAACTGCGCATGCAGCATGGTGTGGTGGGTGATGTGGTACTCGAACTCGGCGAACTCCGAGGCGGTCGGCAGCTCGCCGTTCAGCAGCAGGTAGCAGACCTCCAGGAAATTCGACTTCTCGGCCAGCTGCTCGATCGGGTAGCCGCGGTAGAGCAGCACGCCCTTGTCGCCGTCGATGTAGGTGATCGTGCTTTCGCAGCTGGCGGTGGAGGTGAAGCCCGGGTCGTAGGTGAAGACGCCCGCCTCGGCATAGAGCTTGCGGATATCGATGACATCCGGCCCGGTGGAGCCCTTCAGGATGGGCAGTTCGTAGCTCTTGCCTGCGATCTCCAGGCGCGCCGTGCCGTTGGGCTGGGTCTTGTTTTCCATGGGGGACCTCGCTGTGGTCCGTCCGCAGGCGCCGGCTTTGTGCGGCGCAGCGTGGCGGCTTCCGCGGCGTTATACAGCCTTAGCCGACCGGCGAAAGGGCGTCTGCGAGGCGACCCAGACTCTCATCGCGTCCGAGCGCGGTGAGCGTGCCGGCGAGGTCCGGCGCAGGCGCCCCCCCCGACAGGCAGCCGCGCAGTGCGGGCCCGATCTTGCCCAGGCCCACGCCCTCCGATTCGGCGAAGGCGCGCAGTTCGGCCTCGAGCGCAGGCGGCGTCCAGTCGGCGGCCTCCGCCAGTCGGATACGCAGGCGATCCAGGCGCGCGCGCGTCTCCTCGGTCAGCAGCTGGGCGGTCTTCTCGTCGACGCCGACGGGGCGCTCCTTCAGGGTGAACAGGGTCAGGTCGCCCAGCTGCAGGATGGTCTGGGCGCCCTCCTTCACGATCGGGACGGCGGCGCGCAGCCGCGCCTCGCCGGATCGGGTGATGAGCACGCCCCGGTCGCGGTGCACCTTCAGCGCCATGCCGGCCAAACGGTCGTCGTCGGCCGCGCGGATATACTGCTGGTTGACGAAGTTGAGCTTGGCCCAGTCCAGGCGGGCCGGCGCCTTGACCACGTCGGCGACATCGAACCAGGCGATCGCCTGTTCGTCGGTGAAGAGCTCGTCGTCGCCGTGGCCCCAGCCCAGCCGGGCCAGGTAGTTGCGCATGGCCTCGGGCAGATAGCCCATGTCGGCGAACTCGCTTACGGCCTGAGCCCCGTGACGCTTGCTGAGCTTGGCCCCGTCCGGCCCGTGGATCAGCGGGATGTGCGCAAAGGCCGGCACGGGCCAGTCGAGCGCCTGATAGATCAGGCTCTGGCGCGCGGCGTTGTTCAGGTGGTCGTCGCCGCGGATCACGTGGGTCACGCCCATGTCGTGGTCGTCCACCACGACGGCGAGGTTGTAGGTCGGAGCGCCGTCGGAGCGCAGCAGCACGAGGTCGTCCAGCTCGATGTTGCGGAACACCACCGGCCCCTTGACCAGGTCCTGCACCACCGTCTCGCCCTGAAGCGGGCCCTTGAAGCGGATGACGTGCGGGCGGTTGTCGCCGGGCTCCGCCGTCCGGTCCCGCCAGACGGAGCGGATCGCGCGCCCCTCGGCGCGGGCCCGCTCGCGCTCGGCCTCGAGCTCCTCCACCGTCATATAGTCGCGATAGGCCCGACCGCGGGCGAGCAGCTGCATGACCACCTCGCGGTGCCGCTCGGCGCGGGTGTGCTGGAACACCGGCTCCGCGTCCGGCGTCACGCCCAGCCAGTTCAGGCCATCGAAGATCGCCTGCACCGCCGCCGCCGTGGACCGCTCCCGATCGGTGTCCTCGATCCGCAGCAGGAAGCGGCCGCCGGCGTGGCGCGCATAAAGAAGGTTGAACAAGGCGGTCCGGGCGCCGCCTATGTGCAGCGAGCCCGTCGGGGAGGGGGCGAAGCGGGTGACGACGGTCATCGGGCCTGAACGGGGAGCGGGACGGGTCGGCCGCCTTAGCATGGCCGTCGCCGCCCTATCCAGGCTGCGGGCGGCCCGGCTGGACTTGCCTGTGCTCTGGGCGGGGCTGCGGGCGGAGGTCGCCGCGCAAGCCGACCACCTCGCCTTGTGGACGCCCGTGGCGTTCGGCGCCGGCGCGGCGGGCTACTTCGGCCTGAAGCACGAGCCCGCCCTCTGGGCGGCGGTCGCGCCCGCGGCGGTCGCAGCGGTTCTGGCCATCGCCGCGGCCGCTTGGGGCCGGAGCGTCCTGGCTGTCGTGCTCTCGACCCTCTTGGCCTTCGGGCTCGGCGGCTTCGCCATGGGGAAGCTTTCCACCGAGATGGTGCGCGCGCCCGTCGTGCCGTCCGGCTATGGCGTGGGCAAGCTCCAGGGCTGGGTGGTTGACGTTTCCAGCCCCTCCAGCCGGCGGGGGCGGCTTCTGATCGCGCCGTTGAGCGTGGAGCGGCTGAGCCCCGCGCAGACGCCGCGGCGCTTGCGGGTGGTGGTCGATCCCGAGGCGGTGTTTGCGCCCGGCTCCCGGGTGGAGATGACGGCGCTGCTGAACCCGCCGCCCCGGCCGGCCATCCCCGGCGGCTACGACTTCGCCCGCGACGCCTGGTTCGAGCAGATCGGCGGCGTCGGCCTGGCGCTGCGCCAGCCGCGCGAGACGGAGGCCGCAGGCGCGCGACCCGATCTGCCGACGCGGCTCCAGATCGCGGCGAACCGGGCGCGCTGGTCGCTTTCGAACCGCTTGGCGGAGGACCTGGGCGCCGTCATGGGCCAGGACGGCCTCGCCGCCCGGGGCCTGGCGGTCACGGTCGCGACCAGCTTCGAGGGCTGGCTGGACGTGGACGACGCCGAAGCCCTGCGCGGCTCGGGGCTGGCGCATATGCTCGCCATCGCCGGGCTCCACACCGCGGCGGTAAGCGGCTTCGTCTTCGCCGCGCTTCGCCTGCTGATCGCCGCCGTGCCCCGGCTCGCGCTGCGCGTGCCCGGCAAGAAGGTCGCTGCGGCCGGAGCGCTGCTCATCGTCCTGACCTATCTGCTGTTTTCCGGGGCGCATGCGCCGGCCAAGCGCGCCGCGATCACGGCAGCGGTCGCCTATCTCGCCATCCTTCTGGACCGCCAGGCGATCAGCCTCCGGTCCCTGGCCATGGCCGCGCTTGCGATCCTGCTCCTGCAGCCCGAGGCCGTGGTCCAGCCGGGCTTCCAGATGTCGTTCTCGGCCACCGCCGCCCTGGTTGCGCTCGCCGAGGTTTGGCCGCGTCACCCGCGCCTGAAGGACGCGCCCCTCGTGATCCGCGCGCTGCAGAACGGCCGCGATGCGCTCCTGGCCTTGCTCATGGTCAGCGTCGTGGCGGGACTGGCGACCGCGCCGTTCGCCATGCAGCACTTCAACCGCATGGCGTTCTATGGACCGATTGCGAATCTCACGGCCGACTTCATCGCCAGCGCGGGGCTCATGCCCGCCTTGACGCTGACGGCGCTTGGGGAGGCGGTGAACGCGCCGCTGTGGCTGCTCGCCCCGACCCTGGCGGCCGTGACCTGGACGGCGGACGCGATCCTGTGGATCGCACGCGCCTGCGCCGGCGCGCCCTTCGCCCAGGCTACCGTGGCGAGCGCGCCGCCGGTCGCGCTGGTGATCGCCTTCGCCGGCATCCTCTTCGCCTGCCTGTGGAAGGGACGGCTGCGCTGGGCGGGGCTGCCGCTCGCCTGTGCGGTGCTGGTTTGGCCCAGGCCCGCCGCGCCGCTGGCCTGGATCGCCAACGACGGCAACGCCGCCGCGGTCGCCAGCGCCGGCGAGGTCGTGCCTCTGAAGCCCGGCCAACGGCAATATGCGCTGGACCTTTGGACCGCCCGCCGCGGTCTCCGCGCGTCCGCCGACCCCGAGGCCGCCAGAGATGCGCTGTTCGACTGCGACCGCAAGCTCTGCCTTCCCCGGCGGGACACCGAACCGGCGCTCGGCGCCTGGTGGAGCACGCGGGCCCCGGCGCCGGCCCAACTGGCGACCCTTTGCCTCGCCAGCGACATCGTCGTCCTGCGCGCCGAGACGGATCTGCCGCAAGCCTGCGAGGGCCGCACGGTCCTGACCCCGGAGGCCTTCGACCATGGCGGGGCGGCTGAGGTCTGGGGCGAGGGCGACGGCTACCGCCTCACCTGGTCGGAGCCGCTCAGAGGCGAGCGTCCCTGGACGGCGAAGAGCCGCCTCAGTGGTAGCGACGAATGAGGCCGACCAGCTTGCCCTGGACCTGCACCTGATCGGGGCCGAGCAGGCGGGTCTCGTAGTTCGGGTTCGCGGGCTCCAGCGCGATGGAGTTGCCGCGTCGGCGCAGGCGCTTCAGCGTAGCCTCCTCGCCCATGACTAGCGCCACCACGATCTCGCCGTTCACCGCCTGGTCGCCCTTGCGGATGACGACATAGTCGCCGTCGAGGATGCCCGCATCGCGCATTGAATCGCCTTGCACCTCGAGCACGAAATGCTCGCCCCCGCCCAGCAGCGCCTCGGGCACCTGAATCCGGTCGCGCTCGTGCTGGATGGCGGCGATGGGCGTGCCGGCGGCGATCTTGCCCAGCACCGGCAGCTCGCGCACGTCGTTGGCGGCGGCCGGCGGCGCGGGCTTGGCCCCCTCCACCACCTGCGGCTTGAAGGGCTGGCGACCCCGCGGCGCGCCGGGCGCGGCCTGCTCAGGCAGCCGCACGACCTCCAGCGCCCGCGCGCGGTGCGCGAGCCGGCGGATGAAGCCGCGCTCCTCCAGCGCCGTGATCAGCCGGTGGATGCCCGACTTGGACGCCAGGTCCAGCGCGTCCTTCATCTCGTCGAAAGAGGGGGAGACGCCCTGTTCCTTGATGCGCTGATGGATGAACATCAGCAGCTCGTGCTGTTTGCGCGTGAGCATGGCCGGTCCCGAGGGCTCCCGTAGCGGCGCGGCGGAACAAACCGCCAACCTTCATAATGTTCTTCAGGTGTTCTGGGTTAATGTCAAGTGAACTCCGACGGTCCGCCGAAGCGAGGGGCCGGTCGGGCGCTCAGTCCCTTAGCAGCGCCCGGGTCGCGGCGGTCACGTCCGCCTGCCGCATCAGGCTCTCGCCGACCAGGATCGCGCGCACACCGGCTTCCGAGAGGCGGGCGGCGTCCGCAGGCGTGAAGATGCCGCTCTCGCCGACCAGCAGCGCCCCCTCAGGCGCCAGGGGCGCGAGGCGCTCGGTGACGGACAGATCGACGTGGAAAGTCTTCAGGTCGCGGTTGTTGACGCCCACCAGCGTCGCGCCGAGGTCGCTCGCCCGAGCCATTTCAGCCTCGTCGTGCACCTCCACCAGGGCGTCCATGCCGAAGCGCGCCGCCTCGGCCAGCAAGGCGGCGGCGGTCGCGTCATCGACCATGGCCAGGATCACGAGGACGGCGTCGGCGCCCAGCGCCCGGCTCTCCGCGACCTGCCAGGCGTCGACCAGGAACTCCTTGCGCAAACACGGCAGGGCGGTCGCGGCGCGGGCCTGGCGGAGATAGGCGTCGTCGCCCTGGAAGCTCGGTCCGTCGGTCAGCACCGAAAGGCAGGTCGCCCCCCCGCCTCGTAGGCGCGGGCCAGGGCCGGGGGATCGAAGTCCGCGCGGATCAGGCCCTTGGAGGGGCTGGCCTTCTTGATCTCCGCGATCAGGGCGGGGCGACGTGGGCCGGCGCGAGCGGCCAGGGCGCGGGCGAAGCCGCGGGGCGGCTCGGCCTCCATCGCCTGCGCGGCGATGTCGGGGCGGGCCGCGCGGCGGGCGTCGACCTCGCGGCGCTTGTAGTCGGCGATGCGGCTCAGGATGTCGCTCATGCCGCGGCGTTCCGGCTGAGCGCGGCCAGCCGGTCCAGGGCGAGCTGGGCGCGGCCGCTGTCCACGCTGTCCCGGGCGAGCTCCAGCCCCTCGGCGAGATCGCCGACCCGCTCGGCGATGACGAAGACCGCCGCGGCGTTCAGGCAGACGATGTCGCGATAGGCGCCCCGCTCGCCGGCCAGCAGGGCGCGCAAGGCGGCGGCATTATCCTCCGCCGCGCCGCCCCGGATCGCGTCGAGGGGGGCGGGGGAAAGGCCCAGCGCCTGAGGATCCACGATCGCCCGCTCCACGGCCGCCCCCGTCCAGATCGCGACCTCCGAGGGGCCGGACAGGGCGAGCTCGTCCAGGCCCTGGCCGTGCACGACCCAGGCGCGCTGGCAGCCGAGCTGGCCCAGAACCGCGGCCAGGGGCTCCAGCCAGCGGGGGTCGAAGACGCCCAAGAGCTGACGTTGAGCGCCGGCAGGATTAGCGAGCGGCCCCAGCAGGTTGAACAGGCTCCTGAAGCCGAGCTCGGAGCGGACGCCCGCCACGTGTCGCATCGCGCGATGATAGCTCTGGGCGAAGAGGAAGCACACGTTCGCCTCCGCCAGCGCCCGGCGGGAGCGGTCCGGGCTGGCCTCGATCTGGACCCCCAGCGCCTGCAGCACGTCGGCTGCGCCCGAGCGGGACGAGGCCGCGCGCCCGCCGTGCTTGGCGACCTTCACGCCTGCGCCCGCCGCCACGAAGGCCACCGCGGTCGAGATGTTCAGCGTGTGCGCTCCATCGCCGCCGGTGCCGCAGCAGTCGACCACCTCGAACGGATGCGCGAGGGGATCGGCCGCGGCGCGCATCGCCCGAGCGCAGGCGGCGATCTCCTCCACCGTCTCCCCGCGGAGCTTCAGCGCCGTGATGGCCGAGGCCACCTGGGCGGGGGTGGGTTCGCCCCGCAGGCACGCGGCGAAGAAGGCCTCCGCCTCCTCTGCGCTCAGCACCTGGCCGGCCGCGAGCCTGGCCAGGATCGGCTTGATCGCGTCCGACACCGAAGGCTCAGGCCGCCTCGGCGGCGCGGCGCACGCCCGCAATGTCCAGGAAGTTGGCGAGCAGGGCGTGGCCGTGCTCGGTGGCGATCGATTCAGGATGGAACTGCACGCCAAAGATCGGCCGCGTGCGGTGGCGCAGGCCCATGATCTCGCCGTCCTCGGTCCAGGCGTCGGCGACCAGGGCCTCGGGCAGGGTCTCGGGCCGCACCGCCAGGCTGTGATAGCGCGTCGCCGTCATCGGGTTCGGCAGGCCGGCGAACAGGCCCGACCCCTGATGCCGGACAGGGCTGGTCTTGCCATGCATCAGGGCCTTGGCGCGCACGATCTCGCCACCGAAGCTCTGACCGATGGCCTGGTGCCCCAGGCACACGCCCAGGATCGGCAGGGCCTCGGGCGCGCGGGCGAGCAGCTCCAGGCAAAGTCCCGCCTCGTTCGGCGTGCAGGGACCCGGCGAGAGCACGATCGCCTCGGGCCCAAGCGCCAGGGCCTCGTCTATGCTCAGCGCGTCGTTGCGACGCACCAGGGTGCGCGCGCCCAGCTCGTTTAGGAAGTGGACCAGATTGTAGGTGAAGCTGTCGTAGTTATCGACGACGAGGATCATGACGAGCGTCCCGGACAAGGCTGAGGTCTTAAGGGCAAGGCGCGCGAAGGCCAAGCGTCGTGCGCCCCTGCGGCTGGACGTGGTCGTCGCGGGGCGGCCCGCGCCTCGCAAAGAGCCGACCTGGCCGCTGCTGGCCGCGGCGGCGCTGCTCGCTGGGGCCGGGGTGGCCTGTCTGGGCGCCGTCGTGCTGGGGCCCGGCCCCGCGCCCGGCGACGCGGCGGTCGTGCGCCTCAACCGCTGATGTCCAGGACGGGGCGTCGAGGCTTACTCGAACCGCCAGGCCTCCTCCGCGGCGCGGCGGAGCGCGCGGGACTTGTGCAGGGTCTCTTCGTACTCGGCGTCGGGATCGGAGTCGGCGACCACGCCGCCGCCGGCCTGGACGTACATCATCCCGTCCTTGAAAAGCGCGGTCCTGAGCACGATGCAGGTATCAACCCCGCCCTCGCAGCTGATGTAGCCCGCCGCCCCGGCATAGGCGATGCCGCGCTTCTCGGTCTCAAGCTCGTCGATGATCTGCATCGCCCTGACCTTCGGCGCGCCGGAAAGCGTGCCCGCGGGGAGCGCGGTCAGGATCACGTCGACGGGGTCCAGCCCCTCGGGCGCGTCGCCCTCCACGTTGGAGACGATGTGCATGACGTGGCTGTAGCGTTCTACGGTGAAGCGCTCGGTTACGCGCACCCGGGGCGCCGTCGAGACCGGGGTGTTCGCGCCCTCGTCCCGGAGCATGACCGCGCGGCCGACGTCGTTGCGGCCGAGGTCTAGCAGCATCAGGTGTTCAGCGATCTCCTTGGGGTCGGCCAGCAGCTCCTGCTCCAGACGCTGGTCCTCCTCAGGCGAGGCGCCGCGGGCCGCGTCCCGGCGATGGGGCGGATGGTGACCTTGCCGTCGCGATAGCGGACCAGGATCTCCGGGCTCGACCCCGCCAGCTGGAAGCCGCCGAAGTCGAGGTAATAGAGGAACGGCGACGGGTTCAGCCGCCTGAGCGCGCGGTAACAGGCGAAGGGGGAGCGGCGGTAGGGGCCGCGGAAGCGGTGGCTGGGCACCACCTGGAAGACGTCGCCCGCCTCGATGTAGCGCTTGGCCCGCTCCACCACGGCGGCATAGGCCTCCCGCGTGACGGGGGAGGCGAGCTGGGGCTCGTCCCCGGGCGCGGGGCCCAGGCTCGGGCGGCGGGTGGGCTGGCGCAGGTCGCGCGCAATCTCGTCGAAGGCGCGCTCGGCTTGATCGTAGGCGGCCTCGGGCGTGCGGTCGTCCGGCCGGACCGGGGCGATCAGCAGGATCTCCTGCGCGACGCTGTCGAACACGGCCACCACGGAGGGGCGCATGAGCATCGTGTCGGGCAGGCCCAGGGGGTCGGGCTTGGCCGGGCCGACGGGCTCCACCAGGCGGATCATGTCATAGCCGATCGCGCCGAAGAGGCCCGCCGCCATAGGGGGGAGCGGGCGGGGTATGGCGATGCGCGACCGCTCGACCAGGGCGCGCAGCGAGGCCAGCGCCGGCAGGCTTTCGGTCTGGAAGGCGCCCGCCACGATGGCCGCCTCGCCTTCGGCGATCTCGGCCCGGTCGCCGAAGCAGCGCCAGACCAGATCGGGCTTCAGCGCCACGATGGAATAGCGCCCACGATAGGCCCCGCCCTCGACCGACTCGAACAGGAAGGCGTAGGGCCGGCCGAGCCCGATCTTCATGTAGGCGGCGACAGGGGTCTCCAGGTCGTCGATCAGCCGCCGCCACACGAGCTGCGGTTCGCCCGCGGCATAGCGGAGACGGAAAGGCTCGAAGGCCGGCTCCAGCATGGGGGCGGACGCGCCGGGCCGGTCAGGGCGCCGCGTCGCCGCCGACGGCGGTACGAGCCTTGGCGTAGTCGACCTTCGGCTTCATCAGCGCGACCGCCGCGGCCGTGGTCTGAGCCTGCAGTTCCTTAGCGATGCCCTGGGCCATCTGGTACTGCTGGATCGGGACCTGGGGCGCGACCTGATCCACCGGCGGCAGGCTGACGGCGTCGAGCTTGGCCACGATCAGGCCCTGCGGATCCTGGGCGATCACCACCTCGCCGGGCTTGGCTGTGAAGAGGCGGGCGAGGAGGTCGCGGCTCAAGCCTTGCGGCGGCGCGGCTCTGCGGACGGTGACGTTCGCCTGCACCGGCGCGCCGATCTGAGCGGCGGCCTGCTGCATGCTCTGGCCCTTGCGCACGGCGTCGGCCAGCTGGTCGGCGCGGGCCTTCAGCTTCTTGATCAGGCCATTCAGCACATACTGTTGAGTGATCTCAGGGCGGGCCTCGTCGAGGGCGATGAGAGCCGGCGGCAGCACCTTGTCCACGTGCACGGCCCAGTATTCGCCTTGGCCGAGGTCGATCACGTCGGTGTCGGAGCCTTGCGAGGTGGCGAAGGCGCTCTGCAGCACCTTGGGCGGAACGCCGGCGCTCTGGCCGCGAAGGTCGCCCCCCTGGGCCGTGATCGGCGCCTTGGACACGGGCGTCAGACCCGCCTTGCGCGCCGCATCGACCAGGGAGGCGCCGGCGGAGCGCGCGTCCTCGAGCTTCTGCACCTGCTGGTAGGCGGCGTCCTCGGCGGCGGACTTCTTGACCTCCGCCTCGATCCGCGGCCGCACCTCGTCCAGCGTGGCCGCATGGCCGGGGGTGATCTTCAGCACGCGCGCCGCCGCCCAGCTGAGCTGGCCCTCCACCGGCGCAACCTCGCCTTCCTTCATGGCGAAGATCGCATCCGCCGCCTTGGGATCGGGCAGGGCGGTCTTGGGCTGATCGACGACCGAGAAGCTTTGGCCGCCGAACGCCTTGGCGACGGCGTCGGGGCTCTTGCCCGCTCTCAGCTGGTCCGCCGCGGCCTGGGCGGTCTTGCCGTCCTTCAGCCCGGTGACCTCGACCACGGAGCGCTTCTCGGGGACCGACAGGCTATCCTTCTCGAAGTTGAAGCGCTTCTCGACCGCGGCCGGGTCGGCCTTCTGCTGCGCGGCGAGCTCGGCGGCGCTGATATGCACCACGGTCAGGGCGCGCATCTCGGGCTTGGTCAGCTGAGCCGCGTTCTCCTTGATGAACTGGTTCAGCTCCGCGTCGGTCGGCTGCCCCGGGGGCGGCAGGATCTTGGGCGAGACCGGAAAGGCGGTGAAGGTGCGCTGCTCGTTGGCGAAGGCCGCGCCTAGCGCCCCGAAGATTTTGGGCGGACGAAGCGCCGCCGCCGCGCCGGCGCCCAAATGCTCTTCGGCCGCCTGGTCCCGCAGCGCCTGCTCGAACGCGGTCTTGGTCATGCCGATCTGGCTGAGCAGTCGAGCGTAGGCGTCCTGGCTGAACTTGCCCGTCACGGGGTTGAACAGGCGCGGGATGGCGCGCAGCTGGTCGACGACCACCTGGTCGGACGGGCGCACGCCGTCCTTGGCGAGCAGGGCGGCGACGGCCTCGGTGCCCGCCAGCGAATCGGCCAGGCGGCGGTCGAGCCCTTGCTTCACCGCATCCTGGGTTGTCAGGGGCTGGCCGCTCTCCTGCTCCGCCTGGCTGCGATAGCGCTCGAAGATGCGCCGGAACTCCGGGCCCTCGATGGCGCGGCGCCCGGGAGCCTGCACGACGGCATTGCTCACGGCGGCGTTGCGGAAGACGTCCTTGATCCCCCAGATCGCGAAGCTGACCACTAGAAGGGCCAGCAGAACCTGGGCGACGGGCGACTTCGCGAAGGCGCGGATTTGGGCAAGCATGCGGGGCGAGGTCTCGGATGCGCTCGCGCCTCTGGAAGCCGGGCGCGTTCAGTCCGGCGACCTATAGGAGGCGGGGCGGGGCGGGAGCAAGGCGCAGCCGCGCGCGGCCCCGTTGTGCGAGGGCGCCATATCGCCTAGCGAGCGCCGTCTGCGACCTCGACACAGGACCTGGCATGGCCCGCGCGCCCAAGCTGATCGTCGGCAATTGGAAGATGAACGGCTTCGGGGCCAGCCTCCATGAGGTGCGGCGCATGCTGGACGCCCTGGCCGCGCAGCCCTCGCCGCACCGGATCGTGCTCTGCCCGCCGGCGGTGCTCCTCCACCGCATCGCCGAGGTCTGCGCCGGCAGCCAGATCGAGGTCGGGGCCCAGGACGTGCACCATGAGCGCCCGGGCGCCCGCACCGGCGATCACGCGGCGGAGATGCTGCACGACGCCGGCGCGCGGCTGGTGATCATCGGCCATTCCGAGCGGCGGACCGATCACCGCGAGGCGGACGGGGACGTCGCCGCCAAGGTGCAGGCGGCGCTGCGGGCTGGGCTGGAGCCGATCGTCTGCGTGGGCGAGAGGCAAGCCGAGCGGGCCGCCGGCGAGGCGATCCGCGTCGTAAGAAGCCAGATCGAGGGCTCGCTGCCGATGTCGCTGGACGGCCAGGCCTTCGCCGTCGCCTACGAGCCCGTCTGGGCGATCGGCTCCGGACTGACGCCGACGCTGGCGGAGATCGAAGCTATGCACGCCGAAATCCGCCAGGCCCTTTCGGACCGCTTCCCCCGCGGCGGAGCCTCGCCCGTCCTCTACGGCGGCTCGGTGAAGCCGGTGAATGCGCGCGAAATCCTGGCGACCGCGGGCGTGGGCGGCGTCCTGGTGGGCGGCGCGTCCCTGACCGCGTCGGACTTCCTGCCCATCGTCAGGAGCGCCGATCAGGCCGCCTCGTGACGATGGGCATGGCGAAGAGCGCCCGTCGTCCCCATATCCTCCTCATGAACTCATCCGTGACCACCCTCGAGCGCGCCTTCGCCCTTGCCCGCACCGGAGAGTATGCGAGCGTCTCCCAGCTGAAGGCGCAGCTCAAGTCCGAGGGCTATGCGCTGAACCAGCTGGAGGGACCAAGCCTGATGCGGCAGTTGCGCGACCTCTGCACGGCGTCTCGCAAGCCCGAGGAACCGGTCGCCCAGGCCTGACCTTGGCCGCTCTCTTCTGTCGCTCTGGCGCAGGGGAGGGGGCGGTGCTAGACGCCCTCGCTTGATCCCGGCCGCTGGCCGCCCCCTCACGACCGGCGACGCGCGACGTCGCCGCCCTGCCAAGGCGCTGCCTACCGATGTTGCTCGGCATCCTGCTCGTCATCGAAATCCTTGTCTGCGCCGCCCTCGTCGGCGTGATCCTGCTGCAGCGTTCCGAGGGCGGAGCGCTCGGCATGGGCGGCGGGCCCTCGGGGTTCCTGACCGCCCGCGGGGCGGGGGACCTGCTGACCCGCACCACCTCGATCCTGGCGGGCGTCTTTTTCGTGCTGGCGCTGGTGCTGACCCTGCTGTCGGGGCGCAGCCACTCGGGCGGCAGCGTGACGGATCGCACCGACATCCGTGCGCTGAACCCCAACACCTTGAACGAGAGCTTGAAGATCGCGCCCCAGCCTCAGTCCGGCGCACCCCAGCCCCAGTCTCCGACGGCTCCGGGCTCCACGGGCGATAACGGCGCGGGCAAGCCGCCGGCCTCGCTGGGCGGGTTGCAGACGGCGCCGCAGTCGCAGAACACGATCAGCGCGCCGCGCCCGCAGTAGGCGGCGTTCCGACGTCTGCGCGTCGCGCCTCTCCTCGGCGGTCAGGCAGGCGCGCGCCTCGAATCATCGGTAAGCTGGACGCCCATGGCCCGGTACATCTTCATCACCGGCGGCGTGGTCTCTTCCCTTGGCAAGGGTCTCGCATCCGCCGCGCTCGGCGCGCTGCTGCAGGCGCGCGGCTATAAGGTCCGGCTGCGCAAGCTCGACCCCTATCTGAACGTCGACCCCGGCACGATGAGCCCCTACCAGCACGGGGAGGTGTTCGTGACCGACGACGGGGCGGAGACCGACCTGGACCTCGGCCACTACGAACGCTTCACGGGCGTCAACGCGACGCGTCAGGACAATGTGACCACGGGCCAGATCTACAAGACCATCCTGGAGAAGGAGCGGCGGGGCGACTACCTCGGCGTCACCGTCCAGGTGATCCCGCACGTCACCAACGAGATCAAGGCGTTCATCCTCTCCGACCCGGGCGATGCGGACTTCGTGCTGGTCGAGATCGGCGGCACCGTCGGCGATATCGAGGGCCTGCCCTTCTTCGAGGCCATACGCCAGCTCGGCAACGAACTGCCCCGCGGGCAGTGCCTCTACATGCATCTCACGCTGCTGCCGTTCATCAAGACGGCCGGGGAGATGAAGACCAAGCCGACGCAGCACTCCGTGCGCGAGCTGCGCGCCATCGGCATCCAGCCGGACATCCTGCTCTGCCGCTGCGAGCAGCCGATCCCGCCCGAGGAGAAGCGCAAGATCGGCCTCTTCTGCAACGTGCGGGAGTCGGCCGTCATCCAGGCGATGGACAGCGCCTCGATCTACGCCGTGCCGCTGGATTACCACCGCGAGGGCCTGGACCGGGAGGTGCTGGACTGCTTCGGCCTCACCGATGCGCCTGCGCCGGACCTGTCGCGCTGGCAGGCGATCGCCGACCGCCTCGCCCACCCCGACGGCGAGGTGAACATCGCAGTCGTGGGCAAGTACACCGCCCTGAAGGACGCCTACAAATCCCTCATCGAGGCCCTGGTGCATGGGGGCGTCGCCAACAACGTCGGGGTCAGGCTCGATTGGATCGAGGGCGAGGTCTTCGAAGGCGAGCCAGGCGCCGTGACCCAGCGCCTGGAGGGCGTGGACGGGGTGCTGGTGCCAGGCGCCTTCGGCGAGCGCGGGGCGGAGGGCATGATCCGCGCTGTCCAGTACGCGCGCGAGCACCGCATCCCTTACTTCGGCATCTGCTTCGGCATGCAGATGGCGATGATCGAGGCGGCGCGGAACCTCGCGGGTCTGCCGCAAGCCTCGTCCACCGAGTTCGGCCCCACCGCCGAACCCATCGTCGGCCTCATGACCGAGTGGGTGCGCGGGAACCAGGTGGAGCTCCGGCGGGAGGGCGACGACCTCGGCGGCACCATGCGGCTCGGCGCCTACGATGCGGTGTTGAAGCCCGGCTCCAAGGTGGCCGCGATCTACGGCGCGGAGACCATCTCGGAGCGCCACCGCCACCGCTACGAGGTGAACATCAGCTATCGCGAGCAGCTCGAAGCGGCGGGCCTGGAGATCAGCGGCCTGTCCCCCGACGGCGTCCTGCCCGAGATCGTGGAGCGCAACGACCACCCCTGGTTCGTGGGCGTGCAGTTCCACCCCGAGCTGAAGAGCCGTCCCTTCGCCCCGCACCCGCTGTTCGCGAGCTTCATCGCCGCCGCCCGCGAGCAGAGCCGGCTGGTGTGAACCCGGGCCCGCGCCGCTTGCGTCCCCCGGCGGGCGCTGTTATCAGCCTCGGCTCCGGCGAAGGCCGCGCGCGCCGGTCGGGCGCTCCCCTTTCGGCGCGCAGTTCGACGCCTGAAGGAGTGTAGCTCAGCTGGTAGAGCATCGGTCTCCAAAACCGAGGGCCGGGGGTTCGAGTCCCTCCACTCCTGCCATCTTCCGACGGGGCGTCTGAGGGCTCGGAAACGGGCGGCGGGCGTCCCATATGCCGTTTCGGAGCGCTCCGCTCCTTTTGACCGTCGTTCAGGCTTTCAGTCGAGCAAGACCCACTTCATGGCCAAGGATCAGGGCGTCAACATCCCGACCGCGACCCGACCGCGCCGACCCGGCCGCGCGACGCCTGCGCCCGCGAAGGCTGCGCCCGTCGCCGCCGCGGCGCCTCCGGCCCCGCCGAAGAAGCGCACCAGCCCCGCTCAGTTCTTCCGCGAAGTGCGTCAGGAAGCGCGCCGGATCACCTGGCCCTCCTGGAAGGAGACCTGGATCACCTCCGTGATGGTCGGGATCATGGTCCTGATCACCGCTGTGTTCTTCCTGGTCGTGGACTGGGCGCTCGGGATGGGCGTGCAACAGCTGCTTAAGCTGGCGGGCTGAAGGACGTGACCGCAACACCGATGACGAACGTGCAGACCGCAAACCACAATCCGAACCACAAGTGGTACATCGTCCACGCCTACTCGAACTTCGAGAACAAGGTGGCGGAATCCATCCGCGAACAGGCTAAGCAGTATGGCCTGGAGGACCATGTCTCTGAGGTGCTGGTCCCGACCGAGCCGGTGGTGGAGGTCCGCCGCGGCCGCAGGATCGAGACGAACCGCAAGTACTTCCCGGGCTATGTGCTCGTGAAGGCGGACCTGTCGGATCAGATGTTCCACCTGATCAAGAACACGCCGAAGGTGACCGGCTTCCTGGGCTCCGCGTCCAAGCCGATCCCCGTGTCGGAACGCGAGGTCGCCCGCATCATCGGCGCGATCGAGGAGGGGGTGGAGCGTCCCAAGCCCACCATCCGCTTCGACCTCGGCGAGAAGGTGCGCGTGACCGACGGCCCTTTCGCCAGCTTCGACGGCGTGGTGGAGAGTGTGGACGAGGAGCGGGCGCGCTTGCGCGTGTCGGTCTCCATCTTCGGGCGCGCGACGCCGGTGGACCTCGAATACACCCAGGTCGAAAAGGCGAGTTGAGGCGCGGGCCCCTAGGCGCCCGCCAGCCGCTCCAGCTCGATCACCGCGCGATCGCCCGAACGCGCCTCGCCTGAGCGGCGTGCGGCCGGGCGCGCGTCCTCGGCGCGGATCGCCTCACCCAGTGCGCGGGCGCGCTCACGATAGCGGGCGTCCGCCAGCAGGCGGTCCAGAGCCGCGCCGATCTGCTCCGAGCTCGCCTCGGGCGACAGGCGAAGGCCTGCGCCCCGCGCCTCCACCCGCGCGGCGTTGTCCGGCTGATCCCGCCCCATGGGCAGCATGAGCAGGGGCACGCCTCCCAGCAGCGGCCGCACGACCGAGCCGTGGCCGGCGTGGGTGATCATGGCCGATAGCTCCGGCATCAGGGCGTCGTGCGAGGCGCTGGGAAGGACGCGGATCTGCTCCGTGCTCTGGAATGCGCCGGGGTCGACGGCGGGGCCCAGGGTCACGACGGCGCGAACGGGCCGGCCTTGCACCGCAGAGATCACCCGCCCGATGAGGTCCTCCTGCCGCTGATAGAGGGTGGAGAACGACACCAGCACCAGCGGGCGCGGATCGCCGGGGCTCCACGGCGAAGCCCAGGGGGCGACCCAGCCGGGCAGCTTCGCCTGCTGGCCGACATAGATGAACCGGTCGGGGAGGGGATCGGCGGGGAAGTCGAAGGCCGCGCTGACGCCCAGCAGGATGCGCGCCGCCGCCTCGGTCTGGGCGACGAGGCTCGACAGCGGCTGCAGTCCCAGCCCCGCGCGGGCGGCGTTCAGGGCGGGCAGGTGCGCGTCGTAGAGCTGCGCGCTGACCCGGGCGATCAGGGCGTCGCGCATCCGCTCCGCCTCGTCCGCGGCCGGGAGAAGTCCGGCGCCGAAGGGCGGCTGACCCGGCAGGCCGAACGGCCAGAGGTTGGCGGTGAAGAGCGCGAGCGGCGCGCCGGCGGCTTCGGCCGCCATCATGGCCCCGAAGATCAGCTCCTGGCTGACCAGAACAGCGCCCGGGCGCGCCGGCAGCGCCTCGGCGACGTCGGCGGCGTAGAGCCCCGCCGGCCCGACGATCAGGCCCTCGCACAGGCGCGCGATCACAGAGGCGGGGTCGGGCGCCTCCCATTCCTTCAGCGGGTCGTTCAGGGGGTTCTTGTCGGGGCGGGACGGGGCCCGCGTCCAGGGGCGGAATTCGAGCCCCAGCGCCGCCGCCTCCGGCCCGCTCGCCGCATCGCTCATGACCAGCACCGCATGGCCCCGGTCGGCGAGCCTGCGGCCCAGCCACAGCATCGGCGTGACGTGTCCGCCGCCTTCCCAGGTGGTCAGCATGAAGGAGCTCATCGGGCCAAGGCGACTTTCGGCGACCGCCGGACTGGCGCGAGTGACGGGGCTCGAACCCGCGACCTCCGGCGTGACAGGCCGGCGCTCTAACCAACTGAGCTACACCCGCGTGGGCGGCGCCGGAGCGGGTCCGACGTGAGGGGCGGTTGCTACTCGCGCCCGCCCGCGCGGTCAAGGGCTTGTCCAGGCCGCAAAGGCGCAGTTCCGTCGCAGGGGGCGAGCGCCTATCTAGGGCCGTCTCGACGCGATCCGGAGCCCGCCCATGGCCGCCTACGACTACGACCTCTTCGTGATCGGCGCAGGCTCGGGCGGCGTGCGGGCGGCGCGGCTCGCGGCCACCTGGGGCGCGCGGGTGGCGGTGGCGGAGGCGTACCGCGTCGGCGGCACCTGCGTGATCCGCGGCTGCGTGCCCAAGAAGCTCATGGTCTTCGCCTCGGCGTTCGGCCGCGAGTTCGAGCTGGCGCAGGGCTACGGTTGGACCGTGGGCGAGCGGTCCTTCGACTGGAAGACGTTCCTGAACCACAAGGACCTGGAGATCGCGCGCCTCTCCGGCATCTATACGGCGAACCTGGAGAAGGCGGGCGTCGAGCTGATCCGGGCCCGGGCGCGCTTCGCCGACCCGCACACGATCGAACTGATCGGCCAGGGGCGGCAGGTGACGGCGGAGCGCATTCTGATCGCCACGGGCGGGCGGCCGAAGCTGCCCGAGGGGCTGGACGGGATCGAGCACGCCATCACGTCGGATCAGGCCTTTCACCTGGACGCCCTGCCCGAACGCGTGGTCGTGGTCGGGGGCGGCTATATCGCCGTGGAATTCGCCTGCATCTTCAAGGGGCTGGGCTCGGACGTGACCCTGGTCTACCGCGGGGCGAACATCCTGCGCGGCTTCGACGAGGACGTGCGGGCGCACCTGGGCGAGGAGCTGGTGCGGCGGGGGATCAAGCTGGCGCTGGGCGTGCAGCACGCGCGCATCGAAAGGCGCGACGACGGCAGGCTGGTCAGCCACCTGAGCGAGGGGCTGAAGCTGGAGTCCGATCAGGTCATGTTCGCCACCGGCCGCGAGCCCTATGTCGAAGGCTTGAACCTGGAGGCGGCCGGGGTGCAGCTGAACGAGCGCGGCGCCATCGCCGTGGACGCTTTCTCTCAGACCACGGCGCCGCACATCTTCGCGGTGGGCGACGTCACCGACCGCGTGAACCTGACGCCTGTGGCGATCCGCGAGGCCATGGCGTTCGTGGAGACGGTCTATCGCGGGCGGCCGACCAAGTACGATCACGCCGACATCCCGACCGCCGTCTTCTCACAGCCGCCGGTGGGCGCGGTGGGCCTGACGGAGTCGGAGGCCCGCAAGCGACTGGGCGCGGTGGACGTCTATCTGACCCGCTTCCGGGCGATGCGCACCATGTTCGCCGGCCAGGAGGAGCGCACCCTCATGAAGCTGATCGTGGACCGCGGGAGCGACCGCGTCGTAGGCGTGCACATTGTCGGGACCGAGGGGCCCGAGGTGATCCAGCTCGCCGCCATCGCGGTGAAGGCCGGGCTGACGAAGGCGCAGTGGGACGAGACAACGGCCCTGCACCCGACAGTCTCCGAGGAGCTCGTCACCCTGCGCGAGAAGTACGTGCCGCCCGAACTGCAGGCTGCGGAATGATCCACCTCCAAACCGTGGCTTCAAGGTCCCGCACGGGTCGAAACTTGCGCAGCAAGTCACTTTATCCGCCATTCATGGCGCGCCTGGGATAAGACAGGGAGATGATGAGCGACCGCTGGACCCCCTCGGCCTGGCGCGGCAAGCCCGCGCGGCACGTGCCGACCGACTATCCCGACGCCGAGGCCCTCGCCCAGGCGGAGCGTACGCTGCGCACGCTGCCGCCGCTGGTGTTCGCCGGCGAAGCGCGGCGGCTGAAGAGCCTGCTCGGCGACGTGGCCGAGGGCCGCGCCTTCCTGCTGCAAGGCGGGGACTGCGCGGAGAGCTTCAAGGAGTTCCAGGCCGACAACATCCGCGATACCTTCCGGCTGATCCTGCAGATGGCGGTGGTGCTGACCTTCGCGGGGGGAAAACCCGTGGTGAAGGTGGGACGCATCGCGGGCCAGTTCGCCAAGCCGCGCTCGGAGGCGACCGAGACCCAGGGCGGGGTCACTCTGCCCTCCTACCGCGGCGACATCATCAACGGCCAGGGCTTCACGCCGGCGGAGCGCGCGCCCGATCCTCAGCGTCTGGTCCAGGCCTACGGCCAGTCGGCGGCGACGCTGAACCTGCTCCGGGCCTTTGCGGGCGGGGGCTATGCGGACCTGCACAACATCCACCGGTGGACGCTCGGCTTTGTCGCCGACAGCCCACAGGGGGCCCGCTATCGCGAGCTGGCCGACCAGATCGGCCGCACGCTGGACTTCATGGAGGCGATCGGCGTCACCCCCGACAGCCAGCCGGCGCTGCGCCAGGTCGAGTTCTTCACCAGCCACGAGGCCCTGCTCCTGGGCTTCGAGGAGGCCATGACCCGCGTGGATTCCACGAGCGGCGACTGGTACGACACCTCCGCCCACATGCTCTGGATCGGCGAGCGCACCCGCCAGCTCGATGGGGCGCACGTGGAGTTCGCGCGGGGGGTCAAGAACCCGCTGGGCCTGAAGTGCGGGCCGACCCTGGAGCCGGACGACCTGCTGCGGCTGACCGACGTGCTCAACCCGAAGAACGAGCCCGGCCGGCTGACGCTGATCGGGCGGTTCGGTGCGGACAAGGCGCCCGAGCTTTTGCCGCGGCTGATGGCGGCGACCCGGCGCGAGGGCCGTGCGGTGGTCTGGTCCACCGATCCCATGCACGGCAACACGCTGAAGGCGGCCAACGGCTACAAGACCCGCCCCTTCGACCGCATCCTGAACGAGGTCCGCACCTTCTTCGAGGTCGCCCGCGCCGAGGGCGTTCACCCCGGCGGCGTGCACCTGGAGATGACCGGTCAGAACGTGACGGAGTGCCTGGGCGGAGCACGCGCGCTGTCGGAAGACGAGCTCAGCCACCGCTACCATACCCACTGCGACCCGCGGCTGAATGCGGACCAGGCGTTGGAGCTGGCGTTCCTCCTGGCGGAGAAGCTGCGCGAGGCCCGGACGGCCATGCGCCAGCCCCTCAGCGCGGCCGGCTAAGCGGCGGCGGAGGTTCGGGGCGCGAACACCCACCAGCGGCAGAGCCCGAAAAGCAGGACCGCATAAGTCCCGACGCCGCCGGCCTGGGCCAGCAAGCGGGCCGTGCGGCTCTCGCCCAGGACGGCCAAGCCGGCGTGCAGCACGGTCTGGTTCGCCGCGAAGGCGATCAGGAACGCGATCAGGTAGCGCGGCCCGGTCCGGCTCGAGGCTTCGGCAGAGCGGAAGGTGAAGCCGCGGTTCAGCACAAACCCTAGCGCCAGCCCGACCCCGTAGCCGCCCGCGTTGGCGAGCGCCGGCGGCCAGCCCAGCCCGGCGTCGAGGCCCGCGATCACTGCATAGCCGACCGCCGTGTTCGCCAGGCCCACCAGGCCATAGCGGGCGGCGGTCTGGACGAGGTCACGCATCGGCGACCGTCGCGTACTGGGCCCCGAGCGGCGCCCAGCCGAGCGCCCCTTCGAGCGGACGCAGCGCCCGAAGCGCGCCAGGAAAGAAGCCGGTGAACGTCGTCCGCACCCGCTTGAAGCCCGCCTCGCGCTGGCGTCGCGCCAGGACCGGGGCAGGGATCAGCACCGCGTTCTCGTCGAAAGGGCAGGTCGCCACGATATGCCGGGTCACCGGGTTCAGCGGGTTGTGCTCGAACACGACGAGCCGCCCGCCCGGCCGCAGCAGGCGCCGGATCTGGCCGAACAGGCGCCCGTGCTCCGCCTCGGGGATGTGGTGGAAGACGCAGGCCGAGAACACCAGGTCGAAGCCGCCCTCCGCCAGGGGGATCAGGTCCCCGTCGTAGCGCACGAGTTCGGCTGCGCCCGGGAAGCGCCGCTCCGCCACCTCCAGGCTGCGCTGCGACACGTCCAGCCCGACCAGGCGCGCGCCCGGGAAGGCGGTCTTCAGGTGCGGCAAGGACGCGCCGATGCCGGTCCCGAAATCCAGCACCGCTGCAGGCTCGCGCCGCCGCTCGCGGTCCCAGAGGGCGCGCACGAAGTCGATCTTGTAGCGGGCGAAGTACTCCGGGTCCTCCCCGCTGATCCGGATGTTCTCCGCATGGCTGGCCAGGTAAGCCTCGGCGAACTTGTCGAACTCCGCGACCTCCATCAGCCGCCCCGCGCCTCGCCCGCCGCGTCCTCAGGGACGCTGAGCACCGGGTGGGGCCGGCGGCTCACCACCTCGTCGATGAGGAACAGCGGTCGGCCTTTCGTCTGCATGTACATGCGGCCGAGGTAGGCGCCGAAGATGCCCAGGCACGCCAGCTGCGCGGTGGCGAAGCCCACGACCATCAGCGCCAGGCTGGTCCAGCCCCTGGCGGCATGGCCGAACAGGAAGCCGTAGACGGCGTAGAGCGCCAGCAAGCCCGCCATCGCCATGCCTATGATCGCGAGCAGGGTCGCCAGCTTCAGCGGCGCGGTGGAAAACGAGGCCAGCCCGTCGGTCGCCAGATGCAGCATCTTGCCGAGCGTGTAGTGCGTCTGCCCGGCGAAGCGGGGCTCGCGATCGTAGGCGATCTCCGTCTGTTTCCCGCCAAGCCACGCCACCATGCCCCGGATGAAGCGGTCGCGCTCGGGCATGGCGTTCAGACGGTCCACGATCCGCCGCGACATCAGCCGGAAATCGCCCGTGTCGAGGGGGATGTCGGTTTCGGACAGGGACTTCAGGGTGCGATAGAAGAGCCCGGCGGTCAGCTTCTTGAAGGCGCTCTCCTTGGCGCGTTGGGTGCGCCGGCCGTAGACGACGTCGTAGCCCTCATCCATCCGGGCCATCATCTGCGGCAGGAGCTCAGGCGGGTCCTGCAGGTCGGCGTCGATGATCAGGACGCGCTCGCCGCTGGTCAGGCTCAGCCCCGCCGTGACCGCCAGCTGGTGGCCGTGGTTGCGCGACAGGTTGACGCCGACGACGGCGGGGTACTGCTCCGAAATCGCCTGGATGATCGCCCAGGTGCGGTCGCGCGAGCCGTCGTTGACGAGCACCAGCTCGTACGCCTGGCCCACCACGCCCTCGCACGCCGCGGTCATACGCGCGGCGAAGGCGGCCAGGGACTCCTCCTCGTTGTAGCAAGGCGCGACGACGGACAGCCGCGGGCGCAGCGGGGGCGGGGACTGGATCATAGGGGCGCGCCGCCGGTGCGGGCGCAGGCATAGACGCCGATGGACCCTTGGCCGAACTGGCGACAGCTGAAGCTCGGATCGTCCTCGGCGATGGAGGGACGCTCGATCCGGGCGGCCGTGCCGTGCACGCCGATGTCGTACATCCACAGGACGGCCGATCCCTCCGGCTCCGCGCGAGCCTCGATGACCGCGTTGGGGTCCTCGCCGGGCTTGAGCTGGACGGCGTCCACCGGAATCGGCCGGCCGTCGCGCTTGAAGAACCAGCCGCCCAGCGCGCGCAGCTGCTCGGGCGCTTCGATCGGGGTGGCCGGGTGGTCCCAGAAGAACACCAGCCGGGTCGGACGCGCGCGCTCCAGCACGCGGCTGGCGACCTCGAAGTTGTAGACCCGCGTGCCGGGCGAGGTCAGGGCGTCCAGGCTCCACTTGCCGCCGACGACGGCGGACGCGGCGAGGACGGCGACAAGCCAGGCGCGTCCGCGCCCGAAGCGCTGCAGCGCGGCCACGATCCCCAGCAGCAGCGCCGGGACGTAGGGCGTGAGGTAGCGGTCGACGAAGCTGGGACGGAGCGCGCCCAGGCCGAGCATGATCGCGGTCCCCAAGACCGCGCTCAGCACCGTCCACCAGACCGCGGCGTCGCCGAGCGGCTGGGTCGCGGGCGCCGAACGTCCCTTGAACCTGCGCCAGGCCCACAGTCCGCCTCGCCACGCCAGGGCGGCGGCCAGGAGAACCGCGACCGTAATGGGCTGGACGGGAAAACCCTTGAAGGCGGCCTCGGGCCAGATGACGGGCGCGTTGAAGACGAAGCCGCCGGCGTTCGCCACGTCACGCCAGCGCAGCGGCGCGTACCAGGCGACGTCGGGCCGCGCGAACAGCTGCAGCCTCGGCCAGTGCACAGCCAGCCAGGCGAAGGCGGGCGCGAAGGCCAGGGCCGCGGGCCAGAGCCGCAGCGCGCGGGTGCGTCTCAACCCAAGCAGCAGCAACCCCTGGCACGCGCCCAGCCACAGGGCGTGGTAATGGGTGAGGATCAAGAGGCTGGAAAGCGTCGCCCAGGCGGTCGCGCGCCGCAGCGTCGGCTCCCTCAGGAGCTTCGCGAAAGCGATGGCTTGGGCGGCCCCCAGCAGCAGCAGCAGGGTGTAGCAGCGCGCATCCTGGCTGAACCACACGCCCGGGATCCAGGCCGCGATCAGCCCCGCCCAGGTCCAGCGCGCCGCCCGGCTGAGGCCTGACACAGGCTGCAGCGCTATGACAAAGGGCGCACACAGGCCGAAGAGCACGGCGGGCGCGCGCAGGCTTGCGTTGGACCAGCCGAACGCCCTCGTCCACAGGTGCTCGATCAGATACCAGAGCGGCGCGTTCGCATCCCACCAGACCTGCCTGACGAAATCGGTGAAGCGCGGCTCGGTGGAGATCGCCGCGGTGAAGGCCTCGTCCAGCCAGAGCGGCTGATCGGCCAGCGCAAAGCAGCGCACCACGCCCAGCCCGAGGATCAGCGCCCCCGCCAGCACGCCTGTAAGGGTTTCCAGGTCCAGGCGCCGCCCGCCGGCCGTTCGCCACAGCGCGGAGAGCCCAGAAGCGGGCTTCCGGGGCAGCTCGGAACGGCGAGGGGCGAGGGCGGTCATCAGGGCGGAACGGGACTCAGGGGCGGGGCTCAGACAGCGGGTCGAGACATAACGCCGACGGGCGACTCACGCATCCGTGATCGCGACGGGCAGGGCTGCATAGACGTTTTCGCCACACCTGCCGAGGGTTTCGCGCGCGCCGGTCGCCGCGCCCTTGCCTTTCCCAGCGCGAGGGTGCAAGTCGCCCGGCCTATGCCAGGATTCCCCTCCCATGACGCGCGAAGCGACGCCCCTGCGGTCCCGCGCGGGAGGCCTTTCTGATCTTCTGAAGCTGGCCGGACCCGTCATCGCCTCGCGCATCGGGGTGATGACCATGGGCCTGACGGACACCGTGGTGGTCGGCCACGCCGCGCCCGCGCAGCTTGCGCACCTGGCGCTGGCCTGGGCGCCGACCTCCGTCGTGCTCACGACCGGCATGGGGCTGTTGCAGGGCGTGCAGGTGCTGACGTCGCGCCACGTCGGGGCGGGGCGGCCTGAGCTGACCGGCGCGGTACTGAGGCGAGGGCTTGTCTACGCCGCCTGGATCGGCCTCGCCTCGGCGATCCTGCTCGCCGTCGGAGGCGGCCCGGTGCTCCGCGCCCTGGGCGTCCAGCCGGCGCTGGTCGCGGGGGCGACACCGGTGCTGCAGGTGCTGGCGGCGTCGCTGCCGTCCATGCTGCTGGGCGTGGTGTTGTCCATGTTCCTGGAGGCGCATGCGCGCCCGATGGCGGGCTTCTGGCTGATGGTGCTGGCCAACCTCGCCAACCTCGGCCTGAACCTGCTGCTGGTGGGCGGGAGCTTCGGCCTGCCAGCGCTGGGGGCGGTCGGGTCGGCCGTGGGCACCTTCGGCGCGCGGACCCTCTTGCTGGCGGGCCTCGCGCTGTTCCTCGTCACCCGGCCGGAGGCGCGCGGCTTGGGCCTTTTCCAGCGCCCGCCCAAGGATCGCTTCGCAAGCGGGGAGCAGCGCCGCATCGGCTATGGCGCAGGCGTCTCGTACTTCGTGGAGGTGGCGGCCTTCGCGGCGATGAACGTTTTGGCCGGGCGGCTCGGCGCCGAGGTGGTGGCGTCCTGGTCCATCGTGCTGAACGTCGCTGCGATGGTCTTCATGGCGCCGCTGGGCCTTTCGGTCGCGACCAGCGTCCTCGTCGGGCGGGCGTTCGGCGCCGGCGATGCAGCGGGCGAGGTGAGCGCAGCAAGCCTCGGCTTCGGCGTCTGCGTCGCCATGCTGAGCGTCGTGTCGCTGGTGATCGGGGTCTGGCCCCACGCGGTCGCGAGCCTCTACACCGGCGATCCCAGGCTGCAGGCCAAGGCGGCCGGCGCTCTGCTTCTCTGCGTGCTCTTCTATGTGCCGGACGGGCTGCAGGTGGTGGCGGGGCAGAGCCTGCGCGCCCGCAGCGACATCTGGATGCCGACGCTCACCCACACCCTCAGCTATGCGGTCTTCATGATCCCGTTCGGCTGGTGGCTGTCCACGCCCCAGGGATTAGGTCTGCATGGCCTAGTCTGGGCGGTGATCGCCGCGAGCTGGCTGGCGGCGGCGTTGCTGCTGGGGCGCTTCGCCTGGCTGATCCGGGGCGACCTCAGGCGCCGAGGATCCAGCCCTCTTCGTGCTGCACCTCGTCGCGCATCTCCGGCGTGACGGCCTTGTCTGGTCCGAAGAGAGCGGCGAGCTTTCCCTGCTCGTCGAGCCGGGCGAAGTGATAGGCGAGGCTACGCACCTGCGCCGCGTCGGCGATCTCGCCCGCCAGCGGCTCGGCCTTGACCAGCGAAGGGTAGATCTCCGCCAGCACGCACTCGCGGCCCTCAAGGTCGGACGGCGTCAGCGCGCGCCAGCCGCTCTCGAAGGGCCAGACCAGCACCTTGTCGCCGAGCTCCGCCTTCAGGCGCGCCACCGCGGGGATGCCGAGCAGCGCCTGGCTGCCCACCGAGCCGTTGCCGGTCAGCTGCCACACCGTCTTGGCGCCGCCCTTGCCCTTGCCGCGAGTGGCGAGCTCGGCGTGGCGGAACTCGCGCATGCCCGCGAGGTGGTCGGCGGGCTTGGTCTTGCTCAGCGTCGAGGTCGCGTCCGCCGCCCGGGGCGTGCCCCAAAACGGCCGCGGACCGTTGGAGATCAGACGGTTGAACCGCGCCGCCACCGTCGCGCGGTTGTTCACATTGTCCTTCTTGTCGACCACGTGCGCCTGCAGATAGCTCCAGATCGCCCGCCAGGGCTGATCGCCCTCGAGCTTCAGCGCCGCGGCGAAGCCGGTCGGATAGCCTAGCGGGAAGTCGAAGCCGATCAGGGCGCGGTCGTTGCGCCGCCGAAGGTCCGCCAGCACCGTACGCAGCTGCGCCTCCGCCTCCGCTCGGGTGGCCGGATTGAAGCTCTCGAAGATCGGCTGGAAGCGGATGTCGCGCTTGAGCACGCCGATCCAGATGGAGTCGGCGCCCTTCTTGGGAACGGACGAGCCGCTCCAGTCCACCATGACATAGGCGTTGAACAGGCGCGCCACGGCCGCCTCCGGATAGGCTGGGAAGGACGTCTAGGGCTAGACGGGGGTCGGGCTTCTAGCCCTTCGCGCCTGCGGTTTGAAGCGGGAAGCTTCAGCTCAGCTTCACGAGCATCTTGCCGATGTTCTCGCCCTTGAAGAGCTTGATGAAAGCTCCCGGCGCGGCCTCGAGACCCTGGTCGATGGTCTCGCGCCATTTCACCTTGCCCGAGGTGATCCAGCCGGTCATGTCCTGCAGGAACGCGCCCATCTCGGCGAAGTGGTCCGAGACGATGAAGCCTTCGAGACGCAGTCGCTTGCCGACGACCAGCATCAAGTTCGAAGGACCGGGTTGCGGTTCGGTGTCGTTGTACTGCGAGATCATCCCGCACATGGCGAAGCGCGCAAAGGGGCGAGCGGCGTTCAGCGCGGCTTCGAGATGGGCGCCGCCGACGTTCTCGAAATAGACGTCGATGCCTTTCGGCGACGCTTCGGCGAGGGCGCGCGTCAGGTCGGGGGTGGCGCGGTAGTCGATGGCGTGGTCGACGCCGATCTCCTTCAGATAGGCGACCTTGTCGGGTCCCCCGGCCGAGCCGATCACCTTGCAGCCCTTGATCTTGGCGATCTGGCAGACGACCTGGCCGACCGCGCCCGCCGCCGCCGACACGAACACCACGTCGCCTTCCTTGGCCGCGGCGATCTTGAGCAGGCCCACCCAGGCGGTCATGCCGGGCATTCCGGCGACGCCCAGATAGGCTTGCGGCGGCAGGGCGGGGGAGAGCTTCTGCAGGCCCTGGGCGGGGGCGTTGAACAGCTCGCGCCAGCCGAACATGGTGGAGACCAGATCGCCGGGCTTCAGCGCCGGATCGTTGGAGGCGACCACCTCGCCCACGGCCCCGCCCTCCATGGCGGCGCCGATCTGGAAGGGCGGCACATAGCTCGGCCGGTCGTACATGCGCCCGCGCATGTACGGGTCGACCGACATGAAGAGGTTGCGGACCTGCACCTCGCCTGGGCCCGGCGGTGGCGCCTCGACCGTGGCGATTTCGAAATCGGAGGCTTTGGGCACGCCCTCGGGGCGGGATTTCAGGCGCACTTCGCGGGATTGGGCCATGGCGCGTCTCCTTGTTCAGCGGGGCGGGAGCCTAGGAGCCGAGCGGCTCCGCTGCAATCCGCCTTGCTCGCAGGCTCCGGCGCGGGGCATGGAGCGGGCTGAGCTGGAAGCTAGGAGCCGCGATGGCGGGCGAACTCAAGGGCGACGTCCGGGGCGACCTCAGGGGCGGGGTCTGCGGCGCGGGCGTGTTCGGCGGCTTCCACGCCGGCAAGTATGCGGGCCTGCCGGGTGCGCGCCTGGCGGCCGTCTATGATGTCGACCTCTCCCGCGCCGAGGCGCTGGCGCAGACGCACGGCGGACGGGGCTTTAACGACGTGGGCGCCTTCCTTGCGGCCGTGGATGTCGTCACCGTCGCCTCTCCCGCCGACAGCCATGCCGACCTCGCCCGCGCCGCGCTGGCCGCAGGCAAGCCGACCTATGTGGAGAAGCCGCTGGCGACGACGGTGCAGGACGGCCAGGCGCTGGTCGACCTCGCGGCCAAGCGCGCGCTCGTGCTGGCCTGCGGACACCAGGAGCGCGTCGTCTTCGCCGCCATGGGGCTGATGGGCGTCGCCGAACGGCCGCTTCGGATCGAATCGGTGAGGCGAGGGCTGCCCAATGCGCGCAACCGCGACGTCTCCTGCGTGCTGGACCTCATGATCCACGACCTCGACCTCGCGCTGCAGCTGGCGGCCGGCGAGGCGATCGCGGCGGAGGCCGAGGGCGGCTTCGACCAGCTCGCCGCCGAGGTCACGTTCGCCTCGGGCCTCACGGCCGCCTTCGAAGCCTCCCGCGTCGCCAAGGCCCGGGAGCGGACCATGCGCATCGTCTATCCCGCCGGGGAGGTGCGCGTCGACTTCCTGGCGCCGCGCTTTGAGAACGCCACGCCGCATCGCCTGAACCCGGACTTCGCCGCCACGCCGGACGGGCGCGACCCGCTCGGCGCCAGCGTCGCGCGCTTCTTGGCGGCGGTGCGGGGCGAGGCGGCGCGCCCTGCCGCGACCGGCGAGGACGGCCTGAGGGCGCTGGACCTCGCCCTGGCGGTCGAGCACGCCGCCGGCATCTGACCTCGCCCGGAACGGACGAGGGGCGGCGACGTTGGCGAGGGCGGAGGGTGCTTGAATCATGTCCGATCCCCTGATGCCGCCCGACCGCGCCGCCGGCGCGCCGACCCAGGGCGGACGCGCGCCCCGGCTCGGCAATTCCAAGTGGTGGATCGGCGCAGCGATCGTGCTCGCGGCCCTCGTCCTGGTCGCCTGGTGGGTGTCCAGGCCCGCCGCGCCCGCGGAGAACGGGACCTCGACCGTCTCGGGAGAACTCGACCGCGGCCCCGCCACGGCTCCGCTGCGCGACTTGCCCCTGCGGACGATCTGAGGCATAGGACCGCACTTGATCGGCGGCCCGGGTTTTCACCAGCGAGGGCCGCCGCTTCCGTTTACACGCCCGCGCGGGCCTTCAAGACCGATCGAGACACGTCATGGCCGTTCCCAAGCGAAAGACTTCCCCCTCGCGGCGCAACATGCGCCGGTCGCATCACGCGCTGGGCCCGAACAGCTATATCGAGGACAAGGAAACGGGCGAGCTCCGCCGTCCGCACCACGTCGATCTGAAGACCGGCATGTACAAGGGTCGCCAGGTGCTGGAGTCCAAGGAGGACTGAGCCCGGGGGCTCAGGTCTTTCGGGGCGAGGACTTGCGGTCGCGCAACTTTCGGCCCTAGCTTGCGTTTTCAAGGCTACGCTGGAGAACGGAGACCCCCATGCGTCAGCTCACCGCGTCCATCGCCGCCCTGGCCACCCTGGCTGGCGCGCTCTCCGCGCCTGGCCTCGCCGAGGCGCGCCACTATTACCGGCATAGCCGCTACCATCAGGGCTACAGCCGCGCCGAGTACGACCGCGCCCGCTGGAGCTGTGAGCGCGCGCGTCGCCGCAACGCCAATAACGGCACGGTGATCGGCGCGGTCGGCGGCGGCTTGGTCGGCCACGCCATCGGCGGTCACGGCATCGGCGGCACGCTTCTGGGCGCGGGCGTCGGCGCGGTCGCAGGCCACCAGATCGCGAAGAGCCGCAAGCACTGCTAGCCCCCGAGCGGGACGCGTTCGGCGCCCTTCGCCATTGTCCAAAGCGCGGCGCGTCGGTATCCCGGCGCGCCGTTCTGCTGCGCGCCAACTCCTGAGGACCGAGCGACCATGACCGAAATCGTCGACATCCACGCCCGCGAAATTCTCGACAGCCGGGGCAACCCCACGGTGGAGGTGGACGTGGTGCTGGACGACGGGGCCTCGGGCCGCGCGGCTGTGCCCTCAGGCGCCTCCACCGGCGCGCACGAAGCGATCGAGAGGCGCGACGGCGACGCGGCGCGCTACGGCGGCAAGGGCGTGCTGCAGGCCGTGGACGCAGTGAACGGCGAGATCTTCGACGCGCTTTCCGGCTTCGAGGCGGAAGAGCAGAGCCGCATCGACGCCGCCATGATCCAGCTGGACGGCACGCCGAACAAGGCGCGGCTTGGCGCCAACGCCATCCTGGGCGTCAGCCTCGCGGTCGCCAAGGCGGCGGCCCAGTCTGCCGGCCTGCCCCTCTACCGTTATGTCGGCGGGGTGTCGGCCCGGACCTTGCCCGTGCCGCTGATGAACATCGTCAACGGCGGCGTGCACGCCGACAATCCCATCGACATCCAGGAATTCATGATCGTCCCCGCGGGGGCCGACAGCTTTTCCGAGGGGCTGCGCATGGGGGCGGAGATTTTCCACGCGCTGAAGGCGGCTCTGAAGTCCGCCGGCCACAACACCAACGTCGGCGACGAGGGGGGCTTTGCGCCCAACCTGAGCTCCGTCCATGAGGCGCTGGAATTCATCCTGAAGGCCGGCGAGCAGGCCGGGTACAAGGCTGGCGAGCACTTCTGGCTGGCGCTCGACGTCGCCTCCACCGAGTTCTTCAGGGACGGGCGCTATGTGCTCGAGGGCGAGGGCCTGACGCTGGATCAGGCCGGCATGGTCGACTACCTCGCCAAGCTGGTCGACGCCTTCCCGATCGTCTCCATCGAGGACGGCTGCGCGGAGGACGACGTGGAGGGCTGGGCGGCCCTGACCGAGCGCCTGGGCGACCGGGTCCAGCTGGTCGGCGACGACCTTTTCGTGACCAACCCCGAGCGCCTGGCCCAGGGGATCGGCGAAGGCCTCGCCAACTCCGTTCTGGTGAAGGTGAACCAGATCGGCAGCCTGACCGAAACACTGGAGGCCGTCGATCTCGCTCACCGCTCCGGCTACACGGCGGTCATGTCCCACCGCTCGGGCGAGACGGAGGACGCCACGATCGCGGACCTGGCCGTGGCCACCAACTGCGGTCAGATCAAGACCGGCTCGCTGGCGCGCTCGGACCGCCTGGCCAAGTACAACCAGCTGCTGCGCATCGAGGAGTTGCTCGGTGATCAGGCGGTCTATGCGGGGCGGAGCGTGCTGCCCCTGGGCTAAGGCGGCGCGGGCTGAAAGGGGTGGTTAACCGAACCGGATGATAGGCTGGAGCGGTGAGTCTCCATCAGGCCTCGCCCGTGCTCGCCCGCATCCGCCCTTATGTGCCGACGGCCCTGTTTGCAGCTCTGCTGTTCTACTTCGGCTACCATGCCCTGACCGGCGATCGGGGCGTGCTCACCCGCCGTCAGCGGCAGGAGACGCTCGCGGAACGCCAGGCGCTGCTGGACCGGCTGACGGCGGAGCGCGCCCGGCTGGAGCGGGAGGCGCGCCTGCTGGACGGCCGCAGCCTGTCCCGCGACCTGGTCGAGGAGCGTGCGCGCCTCCGCCTGGGCTACGCCGACCCGCGCGACATCGTGGTCCGCTTCCCTCGCGCGCCATCCTGAAGGCCGAGGCGCCCGGCAGCGCTTCCCTTCGCCGCGGGGCATGGGCTAAGAGGCCCCAACCTGCGACCGTCCGGACCGCCTGATCGCGGCCCACCGCTTCCGGCGTGCCGTCGCACAACGAAACCTCGGCGAGGAATTCCCGCATGGCGCGCGCGTCCAAGGCCGCCCCAAAGCCCGACCCCAAGACTGCTGAAGGCATGACCGCCTCGCCCGACGAGCAGTTCGCCTGGTACCGCTCCATGCTGCTCATCCGCCGCTTTGAGGAGCGGGCGGGCCAGCTCTACGGCATGGGGCTGATCGGCGGCTTCTGCCACCTCTACATCGGGCAGGAAGCCATCGCGGTCGGCATGCAGTCCATCGCCCATTCCGGCGACCAGGTCATCACCGGCTACCGCGACCACGGCCACATGCTGGCCGCCGGAATGGACCCGCGCGCGGTCATGGCCGAGCTGACCGGACGCGCGCCAGGCTCGGCGCGAGGCAAGGGCGGCTCCATGCATATGTTCGACGTGCAGGCCGGCTTCTACGGCGGGCACGGCATCGTCGGGGCCCAGGTGCCGATCGGCACCGGCCTGGCGCTCGCCAACAAGTACCGCGGCAAACCGAACGTCTGTTTCACCTATCTGGGCGATGGGGCGGCCAACCAAGGCCAGGTGTTCGAGGCCATGAACATGGCCGCGCTCTGGAAGCTGCCGGTCGTCTATGTGATCGAGAACAACCAGTACGCCATGGGCACGAGCGTGGAGCGGGCGACGGCCGAGACGCACCTTTACCGCCGGGGCGCCGCCTTCAACATCGAGGGCGCCGAGGTCGACGGCATGGACATCGAGGCGGTGCGGGACGCCGGCGCCCGCGCCGCCGAACACGCCCGCTCAGGCGGCGGGCCGTTCGTGCTGGAAATGAAGACCTACCGCTATCGCGGCCACTCCATGAGCGATCCCGCCAAGTACCGCACTCGCGAGGAGGTGGACGAGGTCCGCAAGACGCGCGACCCCATCGACCACTTCCGCGAGAGGCTCGAGGCCCGGGGCCTCGGCGATGAGACGCGCTTCAAGGATATCGATGCGGAGGTGAAGAAAATCGTGGCCGACGCCGCCGAGTTCGCCCGCACCGCCCCCGAGCCCGACCCGCGCGAGCTCTACACCGACGTCTATGCGGAGGCTTGAGGCGTGACCGATATTCTCATGCCCGCCCTGTCGCCGACCATGGAGGAGGGCACCCTCGCCAAGTGGACGATCAAGGAAGGCGACAGGGTCCGCTCCGGCGACGTGATCGCCGAGATCGAGACCGACAAGGCCACCATGGAGGTAGAGGCGGTCGACGAGGGCGTGGTGGAGGCGCTGCTCGTGCCGGCCGGCGCGGAGGGCGTGAAGGTGAACACCCCCATCGCGCGCCTGAGGGGCGAAGGGGACGCACGCTCGGCCTCGCCCGCGGCGGCCAATGCGCCGGTCCAGAAGGCCGCCGCCCCCGAGCAGGCCGCCGGCGACCCGGAGAAACGCGCGCCCGAAACCGAGCCGGCGCGGGCGGAAGGCGAGGGCGCGACCGCCGCCGCCCTGGCGCGCACCTCCCCCGACCCCGAGATGCCCGCCGGCGCAAAGACGGTGCGCCTGACGGTGCGGGACGCGCTCCGCGACGCCATGGCCGAGGAGATGCGCCGGGACGAGGCCGTCTTTCTGATGGGCGAGGAGGTCGCGCAGTATCAGGGCGCCTACAAGATCTCCCGCGGCCTGCTGGAGGAATTCGGCGAGCGCCGGGTCATCGACACGCCGATCACGGAGTACGGCTTCGCCGGCGTGGGTGTCGGGGCGGCGTTCGCGGGCTTGAGGCCGATCGTGGAGTTCATGACCTTCAACTTCGCCATGCAGGCGATCGACGCGATCATCAACTCCGCCGCCAAGCAGCGCTATATGTCGGGGGGCAGATCGCCTGTCCGATCGTGTTCCGCGGACCCAACGGCGCAGCGGCGCGCGTCGCCGCCCAGCACAGCCAGGACTATTCGGCCTGGTACGGCTCCGTCCCGGGGCTGAAGGTGATCGCCCCCTATGACGCGGCCGACGCCAAGGGCCTGCTCAAGGCCGCAATCCGCGACCCGAACCCGGTCGTGTTCCTGGAGAACGAGATCCTCTACGGCCAGGAATTCGAGGTCCCGGACGTCGAGGACTGGGTCGTTCCGATCGGCAAGGCCAAGGTGCGGCGCGAGGGGGCGCATGTCACCCTGACGGCCCACTCGCGTATGGTCGGCCTGGCCCTCACCGCCGCGGAGGAACTGGCCAAGGAGGGCGTCGAGGCCGAGGTGATCGACCTTCGCACCCTGCGCCCCCTGGACCATGAGACCGTCGTTGAGAGCGTGAAGAAGACCAATCGCCTGGTCACCGTCGAGGAGGGCTGGGCGCCGTTCGGGGTCGGGGCCGAGGTCGCCGCGCGCGTGGTCGAGCACGCCTTCGATTGGCTCGACGCGCCGCCCCTGCGCGTCACCGGCGAGGACGTGCCCATGCCCTATGCGGCAAACCTGGAGGCCCTCGCCCTGCCCTCGGTGGAGAAGATCGTGACGGCCGCCAAGGCGGTGAGCTACAGGTGAGCGCCACCGACGCCAGCTATGCCGGCGGCTGTCACTGCGGGGCCGTGCGGTTCGAGGTCGAGCTGCCCCCCGTCGTGCAGGCCCAGAGCTGCAACTGCTCGATCTGCGCCAAGACCGGCTTTGTGCATGTCATCGTCCCGGAGCGACGGTTCCGTCTGACGCAGGGCGCCGAGGGCCTGACCACCTACACGTTCAACACCGGGGTCGCGCGGCACCTGTTCTGCAGGACCTGCGGGGTCAAGAGCTTCTACCGTCCCCGGTCGAACCCGGACGGCTGGTCGGTCAACGCCCGCTGCCTGGACGACACGGCGGCGCTCGATCTCCGCATCGAGCCGTTCGACGGCCGCAACTGGGAGGCCCATGCAGCCGCCCTCGCCCCCCTCAGCCAGGACCCGTCATGACCGACATCCTGATGCCCGCCCTGTCTCCGACGATGGAGGAGGGCACCCTCGCCAAGTGGACGATCAAGGAAGGCGACAGGGTCCGCTCCGGCGACGTGATCGCCGAGATCGAGACCGACAAGGCCACCATGGAGGTAGAGGCGGTCGACGAGGGCGTGGTGGAAGCCCTGCTCGTGCCGGCCGGCGCGGAGGGCGTGAAGGTGAACACCCCCATCGCGCGCCTGAGAGGCGAGGGGGAGGCCAGCGCCGCGCCGCCGGCGCCGCCCGCGTCCGCCGCCCCGCCGCCGCCCGCAGCCGCTGGCGTCACGCCCGGACCCGAGGCCTCCGACGCCCGCGCGCCGCGCGACCAGGGCAAGGACCTCGTCAACGCCGGCGGCGAGCGGCCCGACCCGGCTCTGAGCACGCCGCCTTCGGCTGCGCCACAGGAGCGCGCCTCACGTCCGGCGGCGAACGGCGAGGGACGGCGCGTCTTCGCCTCGCCGCTCGCGCGACGGATCGCGGCTCAGAAGGGCGTCGACCTGAGCACGCTCAGGGGTTCAGGTCCGCACGGCCGCATCGTGAAGGCCGACGTCGAGCAGGCGCGCCCGGGCCAGGCGCCCGCCTCTGCGCCGCAGGACCAGCAGCCCGCCGCCCCGGCCCCGTCCGAGCCCCTGCGCCAGGTCCGCAGCCTGGAGCAGATGGGCATCCAGCCCGGCAGCTACGAGCTCATTCCGCTGGACAACATCCGCAAGGTCTCCGCGCGCCGTCTCAGCGACGCCTTCCGCGACATCCCGCACTTCCCGCTGGTGATCGACTGCGAGATCGACGCGCTGCTCGCCGCGCGGACCCGCATCAATGCCGTGCTGGAGCCTCAGGGCGTGAAGGTCTCGGTCAACGACATCGTGATCAAGGCGGTGGCCATGGCGATCCGTCAGGTGCCCGAAGCCAACGCCTCCTTCACGCCCGAAGGCATCGCGATCCACAAGCACGCCGATATCGCCATGGCGGTGGCGATCCCGGGAGGCCTGATCACGCCGGTGATCCGCCGCGCCGAGGAGAAGTCGCTGGCCCAGATCGCCACCGAGGCCAAGGACCTCGCCAAGCGGGCGCGGGAGCGCAAGCTGAAGCCGGACGAGTTCCAGGGCGGCACCTTCTCGGTGTCCAACCTCGGCATGTTCGGGATCAAGAGCTTCTCCTCGATCATCAACGAGCCGGGCGGCTGCATCATGAGCGTTGGCGCGGGGATGCAGCAGCCGGTCGTGAGGGACGGCCAGCTTGCGGTCGCCACCGTGATGAGCGTGACCCTGACCTGCGATCACCGCGTGGTGGACGGCGCGACCGGCGCGCGCTTCTTGCAGGCGTTCAAGCCGCTGGTCGAAGACCCTGTGACGATGCTGGCCTAGCGGTGGATCGATGGACTATGACCTGATCGTCATCGGCTCCGGGCCGGGCGGCTACACCGCGGCCATCCGAGCCGCGCAGCTGGGCCTGAAGACCGCCATTGTCGAGCGCGAGCTCCTGGGCGGCATCTGCCTGAACTGGGGCTGCATTCCCACCAAGGCGCTTCTGAAGTCCGGCGAGGTCTACGCCCAGCTGAGCCATCTGGCCGACTACGGCCTTTCTGCGGAAAAGCCCGCCTTCGACTTCACCAAGGTGGTCGCCCGCTCTCGCGCCGTGGCCAAGCAGCTGAACGGCGGCGTCGCCTATTTGATGAAGAAAAACAAGATCACCGTCATCGAGGGCGTCGCCCGGCTCGAAGCCGGACGCCCCGCGCCCAAGGTGATCGTTCGCCCGGCTAAGGGCGGCCCGGAGCAGACCCTGCAGGCCAAGGCGGTGATCCTGGCCGTCGGCGCGCGCGCCAAGGAGATCCCGCAGATCGGCCTGAAAGGCGACGGAGAGACGGTCTGGACCTATCGCGACGCCATGACGCCCAAGGCCTGCCCCAAGTCGTTGCTCGTGGTCGGCTCAGGCGCCATCGGGATCGAGTTCGGCTGCTTCTTCAATGCGCTGGGCGCCAAGGTCACCGTCATCGAGGCGCTCGATCGCATCCTGCCGGTGGAGGACGCGGAGGTCTCCGCCGCGGCCCAGAAGGCCTTCGAAAAGCGCGGCCTGACGTTCCGAACCGGCGCCAAGGTCACCCGTCTGGAGGCGGGCGGGGCCGGCGTGCGTATCAAGGTGGAGGCGGGGAGCAAGACCGAGACGCTGGAGGCCGAGAAGGCCATCGTCGCCGTGGGCATCACCGCCAACATCGAGGACATCGGGCTGGAGGCGTTGGGCGTCGCAATCGACCGCGGCCACGTCGCCACCGACGCGTCCTGCGCGACCAATGTGCCGGGCCTTTACGCCATCGGCGACGTCGCCGGCCCGCCGTGGCTCGCCCACAAGGCCAGCCACGAAGGCGTGCACGCCGCCGAGGTGATTGCGGGCCGGGCCGGGCCGCATCTGGCCGCGCCGATCCCCGGCTGCACCTACTCCCAGCCCCAGGTCGCCTCCGTGGGCATGACCGAGGCCCAGGCGAAGGAGACCGGCCGCAAGGTGCGAGTGGGCCGCTTCAAGTTCTCCGCCAACGGCAAGGCGATCGCGGCCGGCGAGACCGAAGGCTTCGTCAAGACCGTGTTCGACGCCGACACCGGCCAGCTCCTGGGCGCGCACCTGCTGGGCGGCGAGGTCACCGAGATGATCCAGGGCTTCGCCATGGCCATGACGGGGGAGCTGACGGAGGCGGAGATCATGGGCACCGTGTTCCCGCACCCGACCATGAGCGAGGCGATGCACGAGGCCAGCCTGGACGCTTACGGCGTGGTCCTGAACGCCTGATCGGGTCCCAGCCGGGGCCGGTCGCCGAAGCGAGGGGCGGCGCGGTCCAGGGCGGCGTCGACCTGCGCGAGCCAGGACCCGCGCACGGCGTCGCGCGCCAGGTGCGGGCGGTCCCCGGCGGACGGATCGAAGGCCAGGGTCGGGGCGGGCGCCTCGACATGGGCGAGGGCGCGCTCGGCTGCCTGCAAGCCGCAAGTCTCGCCCAGTGTCGCGAGTTCGGGGCGGCGCTTCAGCCAGACCGCCTGGACCCGCAGACGCTCCGGGTCGCCCGCGACCGGCGGTGCGTGGTCGGGGGCGGGGCAGGGCGTCCAGTCGAGCCCGAGCCGTCCCGCCCAGACCGCGACCAGGCCGAGAGGCGCCTCAGGCCGGATCGCCGGCGCGCCAGCCAGCACCGCCGAGATCGGGCTGCGCTGCGCCGCGACCCGCGCCAAGAGGCCCGCCTCGCCTTCGGCCAGCACGACCAGCGGTCGCCGCGGCGTCGGCCGAACGATGCGCCGCGCAAGGACGTCGATGGCCGCCAGCGCCGGCGCGTTCGACGGCCGGTGCGCGCGCCGCCCGGCGAGGGCGTAGCGCTGCGATCCCGCCTCGCCCGGCGGCTCCAGCGTCCAGACCGCGAGCCCCTCAGCCATCAGGGCCCGGGCGGTCTCGAACCAGGTCTCGGCGATGTCGCCCCGGTCCACCAGCACCAGGACGTCGCCGCGGGGGGCGACCGGCGGCGCCGCAAGCCCGTAGCGCGCGTCCGGCTGTCCCGCCACGTGCACCCGGCCCCAGGTCCAGCCCGGCGGCGGGTAGAAGCGGGCGTCAAGCCCCGGCGGCGGCCCTGTCAGCTCGGAGTTCGCGGCTTCAGGTTGGGAGCAGGCCGCCAGGCTCGCCGCCATCAGCAGGGCCAGCCACGTCCTGCGCGCCGCGCCGCCTTGATCCGGCACGGAGAACGTCCGATCTAGGCGGTTCCCCGGCCGGCCCTCTTCGGCCCGCGCGGGACCTGTGTCAGGACGCTCGATGGTCACGGTTCTGGATTCCACCCCCCGCACGCAGCACCGCCACCCCGAGAAGCGCGAGCGGCCGGAGAGCCCGATCCTGCGCAAGCCGGAGTGGCTGCGCGTGCGCGCCCCTGGGTCGAGAGGCTATCTCGAAACCCGCGCCATCGTGAAGGACCACAAGCTCACGACGGTCTGCGAAGAAGCCGCATGCCCCAACATCGGGGAGTGCTGGTCGGTGCGGCACGCCACCATGATGGTCATGGGCGACACCTGCACCCGCGCCTGCGCCTTCTGCAACGTGGCGACCGGCCTGCCCCAGCCTCTGGACCCGACCGAGCCGGCCCGCGTCGCCGATGCGGTCCGCCAGATGGGGCTGAAGCACGTCGTGATCACCTCGGTGGACCGGGACGACCTGGCCGACGGGGGCGCGGCGCACTTCGCTGAGGTGGTGCGGGCGATCCGCCGCACCTCGCCCGGCACGACGGTCGAGATCCTGACCCCCGATTTCCTGCGCAAGCCCGCCCACGCCGTAGATGGCCTGATCGACAGCCGGCCGGACGTATTCAACCACAATCTGGAGACCGTGCCGCGGCTCTATCTGAAGATCCGGCCCGGCGCGCGCTACTATCACTCCCTGCGCTTGTTGGAACGGGTCAAGGAGCGCGACCCCGACGCCTTCACCAAGTCCGGCCTGATGGTGGGGCTCGGCGAGACGAAGGAGGAGGTCATGCAGGTCATGGACGACATGCGCTCCGCCGGCGTCGACTTCATCACCATCGGCCAGTACCTGCAGCCGACGCGGAAGCACGCGCCCGTGGACCGCTTCGTCACGCCCGAGGAGTTCAAGGCGCTGGAGACCATCGCCTGGGCTAAGGGCTTCCTGATGGTGTCGGCCAGCCCGCTGACCCGGTCCTCGCATCATGCGGGCGAGGACTTCGAGCGGCTGCGCTCGGCGCGGCGCGCGGCCTGAGCGGGACGGCGTGGCGCGGTATCACCTGGTTCGGGTGCTGCCCTTTGCGCCCGACGACCTGTTCCAGCTGGTCGGCGACGTGCGCCGCTATCCTGAGTTCGTGCCCTGGCTGCAGGACATGCGGGTCTGGGGCGAGCAGGAGACCGCGCCGGGGGTGGAGCAGCTGGACGCCGAGGCGGGGGTGGGCTTTTCCTTCCTGCGTGAGCGCTTCGCCACCCGCGTGACCCGGGACCGCCCGGCCCGGACCATCGGCGTCAGCCTGCTGCGGGGGCCGTTCCGCAAGCTTGAAAACCAGTGGCGATTTCAGCCGCATCGACTTGGAACACAAGTTGATTTTGACATCGACTTTGAGTTCCGCTCGCGCCTGCTCGACGCCCTCCTGAGGGCGAACTTCGATACCGCGGTGAACAAGCTGATCGCCTGCTTCGAAGACCGCGCCGAAGCGGTGTGCGCCAAGGTGTCCGAGCCGGCGGCGTGACGCCCTAGACCCGCTCCCGCATCATCTCCAGCGCGGTGCGCACGCTGGCCAGGCGCACGGCCTCGCGCCCGAGATCGCCGAAGTCTTCCTGGCGGTGCAGGATCGGCCCGTTCGCCCGGGCCGTGGCGAAGTGCACCGTGCCGACCGGCTTCATCGGCGTGCCCCCGCCTGGGCCGGCGACGCCGGTGATCGCGACGGCGATATGGGCGTCGGAGGCCGCCAGCGCGCCTTCGGCCATGGCCCGCACGACGGGCTCCGACACCGCGCCGTAGTCGGCCAGCATGTCGCCCGGCACGCCCAGCACGGCCTCCTTGGCGCGGTCGGAGTAGGTCACAAAACCCCGGTCCACCACGTCGGAGGAGCCCGCGATCTCGGTCAGCACCCCGGCGACCAGCCCTCCGGTGCAGCTCTCCGCCGTGACGATCCGTAGGCGCCGTTCGCGGCACTCCTGGAGCAGCAGGCGCGCGAGGGTCAGGTTGTCGAGGGGGAAGAGGCTGGACATCGCGGCAGCCTAGACCGGCAGCTCGACGGCGGCCACAGCTTGAGCCGCGACGCCCTCGCGCCGGCCCGTGAAGCCCATACCCTCCGTCGTGGTCGCCTTTACGCTGACAGCGTCCTGCGGCAGGCCCAAGAGCTCGGCCAGGCGCGCGCGCATGGCCTCGCGGTGCGGCTTGATGCGGGGCGTCTCGCAGATGAGGGTCACGTCGACGTTGACCAGGCTCGCGCCGCGCGCCTGGGCGAGCTGGACGGCGTGCTGCAAGAAGCGGTCCGAGCTTGCGCCCTTCCACCGGGGGTCGCTGGGCGGGAAATGATCGCCGATATCGCCTGCGCCGATCGCGCCCAGGATCGCGTCGGTCAAGGCATGCAGCCCCGCGTCCGCGTCCGAGTGGCCGACCAGCCCCTGGCCGTGAGCGATCTCGACCCCGCAGAGCCAAACCCGCTCGCCCGGACCGAAGCGATGGGCGTCCAGCCCCTGGCCGATACGCACCCGCCGCGCCGCGCCTGCGAGCCGTGCGGCCATGGGGAAGTCCTCCGGATGGGTGAGCTTCATGAGCAGGGGATCGCCGGGCGTGAGGGCGACGGCGCCCCCGCCCGCTCGAGCACCGCAGCGTCATCGGTCGGCGTCTCGCCCTGCGGCCATGCGGCGAAGGCGTCGAGCAACGGCTGCAGGCGAAAGGCTTGCGGCGTCTGGGCGCGGAACAGGCCCGCACGGTCCACAGTGGCCAGGACGCGGCCGCCGTCCCCGCGCTTCAGCGTATCGGCGACCGCAAGCGCCGGCACGGCGCCCTCCGACTCGGCCAGTGCGGCGAGCAGGTCGGCGACGTGGCGGCGCTGCAGCAGAGGCCGCGCCGCATCGTGGATCAGCACGGCCTGGACGCCCGTCGCGCTTATAGCCTTGAGCCCCTGGCGGACGGAGTCGATGCGCTCCGCGCCGCCTGGCGCCAGCTCGACCTGCGGCAGGCCGACCAGCGAGGCCTGCGCCCGAGCCTCCTCCCCGGGCGACACGACCACCACGATGATCTCCGCCCCCGCGCTTGCGAAGGCCTCGGCGGACCAGCGCACCACCGGCTTGCCCGCCAGGTCGCGCCACTGCTTGGGCACGTTCCCGCCGAAGCGGCGACCCGCCCCCGCCGCCACGATCACCGCCGCAAATCGCATGCGCGCCTTTTCGAGCCCTGCGGCCGAGATGTCCAGGCTGGACGGAGCGGCCTTGGACTGCCTAAAGTCTGAGCAGGTCATCTGCTGCATTTCGCAGCGCCGCCGGAGGACGCTGGGGATGCCCCTGAGCCCGCAGGAGCAGGTCCGGCTCTCGGCCGCAGCGTTCGCGGCTGCGCCCTGGCCCGCACTCATCCTGGACGGCGAGGACCGGCTGATCTTGGCCAACGAGGCGGCGGAGGCCCTCTTGGGCTCGGCGATCGGCCTTCTGAGGCGCCCCCGGCCGCCCGTGCCCGCCCTGATCGGCGTGGCCCGCCAGGCCCGCCGTGTCCAGGCCATGGTGCTGGAGGCGGAGGTCGAGGTGGTCATCCCCGATCTGCCGCCCTTCACGGCGGCGCTTTCCGCCACCCCTCTCGCCGAGGGTCAGGTCCTGATCGGAGTGAACCGCGCCGCGAGCCCGGGGCGGAGCGCCGCCACCCCCGCCGCCTTGAAAAGCGCCGCCGGCCTCGGCCGAACCCTGGCGCACGAGGTGAAGAACCCGCTTGCGGGCATCCGGGGCGCTGCGCAGCTGCTGAAGGCCACCGCGGGCGCGGATGAGGCGAGCCTGGCGCAGCTGATCATCGACGAGACCGACCGCATCCGCCGCCTGGTCGATCGGGTCGAGATCTTCTCCGACGAGCGGCCGCTGCGCGCCCAGCCGGTGAACATCCACCGCGTGCTCGATCGGGTGCGCGCCGTGGTCGCCAACAGCGCCGGCTCCGAGGTGCGCTTCCGCGAGCGCTACGACCCGTCCTTGCCGCATGCGCTGGGCGACGAGGATCAGCTGATCCAGGTCTTCCTCAACCTGGTGAAGAACGCGGCGGAGGCGGCGGAGGCGCGGGGCGACGGGCGCGGCGAGATCGTGCTCGCCACCGCCTATCGCCACGATCCGCGCAGCCGCGCGGGCGGGCCGGCCGCCGCGCCCCTGGAGGTCGTGGTCCAGGACAACGGACCGGGCGTCGCGCCCGACCTGAAAGGCCGCATCTTCGACGCCTTCGTCACGACCAAGCCCGCGGGCACGGGCCTGGGCCTGACGCTTGTGGCCAAGCTGGTCGAGGATCACCGGGGCAGGATCGAGCTGGACTCCGAGCCCGGCCGCACCGTCTTCCGCGTCCGCCTGCCCGTCCAGACCGCCGCCTCGCCGCATCGGAGCGCGCCATGACCTCGCCGCAGAAGGTGCTCGTCGCCGACGACGACGCCTCCATTCGCCTGGTGCTGAGCCAGGCCCTGTCCCGCGCCGGCTATCAGGTGCGCGCCACCGCGGCCGCCGCCACGCTCGCCAAGTGGGCGGCGGAGGGGGAGGGGGACGTGATCATCTCCGACGTCATGATGCCGGACGAGACCCTGTTTGAGGTGCTGCCCCGCATCCGCCGCGCCCGGCCGAACCTGCCCGTCATCGTGATGAGCGCCCAGAACACGGTTCTGACCGCCGTCAACGCCGCGGAGCGGGGCGCCTTCGAATATCTGCCCAAGCCCTTCGACCTCGACGACATGCTTGCCGTGGTGCGTCGCGCGCTCGCCCGTCCCGCCCGCACCGAGGTCGCCCAGGCCCAGGCCAGGGCCCTGCGCGACGAGAACCTGCCTCTGATCGGCCGCTCCGCCCCGATGCAGGAGGTTTATCGCACCTTGGCGCGTCTGGTCGGCGTGGAGCTGACGGTGCTGATCCTGGGCGAGTCGGGCGTGGGCAAGGAGCTGGCCGCCCGGGCGCTGCACGACCTCGGGAGGCGGCGGGACGGGCGCTTCGTCGTGCTGCACCTGGCGGCGACGCCCCGCGAGCGGGTCGAGACCGAGCTTTTCGGCCGCGACGGAGGCACGGGCAAGCTGGTCGAGGCTGACGGCGGCACCCTGTTCCTGGACGAGGTCGGCGACCTGCCCCTGGACAGCCAGACGCGGCTGCTCCGGGTCATCGACGGATCGGAGCGGCCGATCAATCCGCGCACGGGCCGCCCCGCCGACGTGCGGCTGATCGCGGCGACCAACCGCGACCTCGCCGCCCTGATCCGCCAGGGTCTGTTCCGCGAGGACCTCTACTTCCGCCTGAACGTGGCCTCGCTGCGCATCCCGCCCTTGCGCGACCGGCTGGACGACCTCCCCGACCTGGTTCGCGCCTTCCTGCTCAGGGCCTCGCGCGAGGGCCTGCCCGCCAAGAGCCTGGACGCCGCGGCCTTGGAGCGGCTCGCGCGCCACGACTGGCCCGGCAACGTCCGCGAGCTCGAGAACCTGATCCGCCGCGCCGTGGCGCTGCACGCCGAGCCCGTGATCACCGGCCGCATCGTCGAGCGCGAGCTTCAGACGCTGCAGCCCGCCGCCGGCGCCCAAGGGCCGGCGAGCCTGGAGGAGGTAATCGCGCAACATCTCGCGAGCGAGTTCGCCGGGGCCCCCGACGACCTGCCGCCGGCGGGTCTTTATGACCGCGTGCTGGAGATGGTCGAGCGCCCGCTCGTCCGCCTGACGCTGGCTGCGACCCGCGGCAATCAGGTGCGCGCGGCGGAGGTGCTGGGCCTCAACCGCAACACGCTTCGCAAGAAGATCACCGACCTGAAGCTCGATACTGTCCGTCGTGGCGGCTGAACCTGCGCTGTTGTGGCAACATGTCTGTTGATTTTCAGCCACACCGACCGCTAGCATCCAGACGTGGCCATGTCCGCGTCCCAGGCTGAGCTTCAACCCCGCGCTCCGTCGCTCGACCTCTTCGAGCAGACGTCCGAGCGCGTGGCGTTCGGCATAGCGTTCGGCGTCTCGGCCCTGATCACGGCGGGGATCATCCTGCTGGCCACCTTCGCGCCCGGCGCCCGGCCCGCAGGCCCTGGCGCGACCTGGATCATGGCGCTGCTCGCCCTGAACACGCTGCTGGCCGCAGGCCTCGCCGCGATCGTCGGGCGGCGCGTCCTGAAGCTGTTCGGGCCGAAGTCTCCGGACGCCGGGGTGCGCCTGCATCGCCGCTTCGTGGGCCTGTTCGCCCTGGCCGCCGTCGTGCCCGCCGTCATCGTGGCGCTCGTCTTCGGCATGCTGGTCACCCGAGGCGTGGAGACTTGGTTCTCAAGCCGCGTGCGCACGGTGATCGAGGGCACGGCCGAGGTCGCCCGCGCCTATGTCGAGGAGCAGGGCGGCTATCTCGGCCAGCGGATCGGGCCCATGGCGCGGGACCTGAACCGGCCCGAGCTCGTCAGCCTGTTCCAGACCGACCGCCTGCGTTTCTCCGGCATTCTTCATCAGGCCGTCGAACGGGACTTCCGCGCCGTCTACCTGGTGGACAGCCAGGGGCAGGTGCTGGCGGCGGCCGAGGCGGGCGACGCGCCCGCGTTCCGCGCCCCGGCTCAGGACGTGCTCGCCCGCGCCCACGGCAAGGTCGGCGAGGCGCAGCCCGCGATCGACGAGACCGGGATGATCCGGGCGCTCTACCAGCTGCAAGGCTATCCGGACGCCTATCTCTACGTCGTCCAGCCCCTGGGCGACGGCATCATGGGGCAGCTGCGCCGCGCCGAGCAGGCCGTCGTCGATTACCGCGAGGCCGACCAGGTCCAGGCCAAGATCCAGCTCATCTTCGCCCTGAGCTACGTCAGCGCCGCCTTGCTGGTGCTGGTGGGGGCGGTCTGGGTGGGCATGTCGGCCGCGACGGCTTTGGCGGAGCCGATCGGCCGCCTGGTCCAGGCCGCGGACCGCGTGGCCAGCGGCGACCTCGGCGCCCGGGTCGAGATCAAGAACGATCCTGAGGAGATCGCCGTCTTGTCTCATGCGTTCAATCGCATGACGAGTGATCTTCAGGAACAACAGAAGGCGCTGCGCCGCGCCGGCGACGAGGCGGAGAGCCGGCGTCGCTTTATCGAGACGGTGCTGTCGGGCGTGTCCGCCGGGGTGATCGGCCTGGACGGCCGGGGGCGCATTTCGGCGCTGAACGAGCGCGCCATGCAGCTCCTGGCCCTGCCCGCGGACCACAGCCTCGGCATGGCGCTGGCCGACGCCGCCCCGGACCTCGCTCCCATCGCGGAGCAGGCGCTGGCGTCGGGCCACGACCAGGAAGCCGAGATCGACCTTGCCCGTGCGCCTGAGGGCCTGCGGCTGCGCGTGCGGGCGAGCCTGCGCGCCGACGGCGGGCTCGTGCTGACCTTCGACGACATCACGCGCCTGGTCGCCGCCCAGCGCAACGCCGCCTGGCGCGACGTCGCCCGCCGAATTGCGCACGAGATCAAGAACCCCCTGACCCCGATCCAGCTCTCCGCCGAGCGCCTGCGCCGCAAGTACCGCGGCGACATCACCAAGGACCTGGAGACCTTTGACCGCTGCACGGACACCATCATCCGCCAGGTCGGCGACATCGGCCGCATGGTGGACGAGTTCTCCGCCTTCGCCCGCCTGCCGGCGCCGAAGCTCACGCTGGAGGACGCGGGCGAATTGCTTCGCCAAGCGGTGTTCGCCCAGCGCGTCGCCTATCCGGACACTCTCGTGGAGATGGAGGAGCCCGGCGAGCCGGTCGCCATCTCCGCAGACGGGCGCATGCTTGGCCAGGCCCTGGCCAACGTGCTGAAGAACGCCGGCGAAGCGGTTTCGGCGCGGCGCGCCAAGGAGCCGGGCCTGCAGGGGCGGATCGTCGCGCGGCTCCTCGCGCTCGGCGATCGCGTCGCCTACGAGATCGAGGACAACGGCGTGGGCCTGCCGGTCAAGGACCGCGCGCGCCTGACCGAGCCTTATGTCACCACGCGAGAGAAGGGCACCGGGCTCGGCCTGGCGATCGTCAAACGTATCTTGGAGGAGCACGGGGGCGAGCTGCAGCTGGCCGACGCCGCCGAGCTTCCGGGGGCGAAGATGGTGCTGGTCCTGCCGCGGGCGGGCGCGACGGCCGCGACCGGCGATCCTGTGCACGCCGCCGCCGAATGAGGGAGACCCGCTAGGCCATGGCCGCCGACATCCTGGTCGTCGACGACGAAGCCGACATCCGCGAACTCGTGGCCGGCATCCTTGAGGACGAGGGCTACGCCGTGCGCGTGGCCGCCACCTCCGACGCCGCCCTGGCGGCGATCCGGGCCCGCAGGCCCTCGCTCCTGATCCAGGATATCTGGATGCAGGGGGGCGGGCTTGACGGGCTGGAGCTCCTGGACGTGGTGCGCGAGATCGATCGCGATCTGCCGGTCATCATGATTTCCGGCCACGGCACGATCGAGACCGCGGTGGCGGCGATCAAGAAGGGCGCCTACGACTTCCTGGAAAAGCCGTTCAAGTCCGATCGCTTGCTGCTGCTCGTCGATCGGGCGCTCGAGGCGGCGAACCTGCGGCGCGAGAACAAGCGGCTGCGGGCCCAGGCCATCGCGCCCGACGGCCTGGTCGGCAAGTCAGCTGCCGCCCAGCAACTGCGCCAGCTCATCGCCAAGCTGGCCCCCACCAACAGCCGCGTGCTCATTTCGGGCCCGCCGGGGGCGGGCAAGGAGCTGGTCGCGCGATTGATCCACGAGCAGAGCCCGCGCGCCCGGGCCGAGTTCGTGGCGATCAGCGCCGCGGGCATGACGCTCGACCGCATGGACGAAGAGCTGTTCGGCGTCGAAGGGGAGGGGGGGCGTCCGCGCAAGATCGGGGTGTTCGAGCGCGCCCACGGCGGGACGCTCTACCTCGACGAGGTCGCCGACATGCCGCGCGAGACGCAAGGGCGCATCCTGCGCGTGCTGCTGGAGCAGCGTTTCCGCCGGGTCAGCGGGGACCAGGACGTGCAGGTGGACGTGCGCGTGATCTCCTCCACCGCCCGGGACCTCCGCGAGGAGATCGCGGCAGGTCGCTTCCGCGAGGACCTGTTCCACCGCCTGAACGTGGTGCCGGTGCGCGTGCCGGGGCTGGCGGAGCGGCGCGAGGACATCGCCGAGCTGGTCGGCTACTTCATCGAGCGCATCTCCGAGGCCACGGGCTTGCCCAAGCGCATCTTGGGCGAGGACGCCTTGGCCACCCTGCAGGTGCACGACTGGCCGGGGAATGTGCGCCAGCTCCGCAACAATGTGGAGCGGCTGCTGATCCTGGCGTCGGGCGACCCCTCGGAGCCGATCACCGCCGCCATGCTGCCCTCCGAGGTGGCCTCCGCCGGCCAGGCGGCCTCGATGAGCGCGGACCAGATCATCGCCTTGCCGCTCCGCGATGCTCGGGAGGTGTTCGAGCGCGAGTACCTGTCGACCCAGATCCTGCGTTTCGGCGGCAACATCAGCCGCACGGCCGCCTTCATCGGCATGGAGCGCTCGGCGCTGCACCGCAAGCTCAAGGCGCTGGGCGTGGCGCCTGGGCGCTTCGTCGACGAGGGCGAGGAGGAGTAGGCGTGGGGCGCATCGCCTATGTGAACGGCCGCTACCAGCCGCACGGCGAGGCGGCGGTGCACGTGGAGGACCGTGGGTTCCAGTTCGCGGACGGAGTCTACGAGGTCTGGGCGGTCATGGGGGGCCGCCTGTCCGACGCGGAGGGTCACTTCGAGCGCCTGGCGCGGAGTCTGCGGGAGCTGCGCATTCCCGAGCCGATGAGCCGGGGCGCGCTCACCCTCGTGCTGCGCGAGGTGCTGCGGCGCAACCGCGTGCGCGACGGCCTGCTCTATTTGCAGGTCACCCGCGGCGCCGCGCCCCGCGACCACGCCTTCCCCGACGCCGGCACGCCGCCGACCCTGGTGGTCACCGCCAAGCCGCTCGACTACGCGGCTTTGGAGGCCAAGGCGCAGCGGGGGGTGGCGGTGATCACCCAGCCGGACCAGCGCTGGGGCCGTTGCGACATCAAGACCGTGGGCCTGCTCCCCAACGTGCTGGCCAAGCAGGCCGCCAAGGAGGCGGGCGCCTATGAGGCCTGGCTGGTGGACAGGGACGGCCTGGTCACCGAGGGGTCCTCGACCAACGCCTGGATCGTGGACGCCAACGGCCGGCTGCGCACGCGCGACACCGGGGCGAACATCCTGCGCGGCGTCACCCGCAACACCCTGATCGGGCTTGCCGAAGAGCTCCAGATGCCGGTCGAGGAGCGTCCCTTCACGGTGACGGAAGCCAAGTCCGCGCGCGAGGCGTTCCTTACCGCCGCGTCCGCCTTCGTGACCCCCGTCGTGAGCATCGACGGCGAGCCGATCGGCGACGGGGCGCCTGGCCCCGTGACCCGGCGGCTCCGAGCGCTATATGTCGAAAGCGCCCGCAGCCAAGCCGTCTGAACTGGCCGGGACCAAGCGGGGCGCGCTCACAGCCTTAGGCAACTCGTGTGTGTGGGGCCCTGGCCTCGAACCGAACAGGGAACGGCGAATGTCGACCGACAAGAAGCAACAGAACCTCCAGGACACCTTCCTGAACAGCGTCCGCAAGGCCAAGACGCCCCTGACCATCTTTCTCGTGAACGGGGTAAAATTGCAGGGAGTCGTGACCTGGTTCGACAATTTCTGCGTTCTGCTGCGCAGGGACGGCCAGTCCCAGCTTGTCTATAAACACGCCATCTCGACCATTATGCCGGCCCAGCCGGTGCAGCTGTTCGAGCCGAGCCCCGAGAGCGACCTGGACGATTGACCCTAAGCCCCGTTCCTGACCTCCAGCTCGTCGAGCGTTCCGGACAAGGCGAGCGCACGCTTGTCCTGCATCCGGCGCGGAGCGACCGGGCCAACCCCCGCCCGCCCGAGGCGCGCCTGGCCGAGGCCATGGGGCTGGCCCGGGCGCTGGACCTGCACATTGTGGAGGCGCACGTCGCGCCTGTGCGCACGCCCCGGCCGGCGACCCTGTTCGGTCAGGGTCGGGTCGAGGAGATCGGCGGCCTGTGCCAGGATCTCGAGATCGCCCTGGTCGTGGTCGACGACGCCCTGACCCCGGTCCAGCAGCGCAACCTCGAGAAGGCCTGGTCGGCCAAGGTGGTGGACCGTACGGGCCTGATCCTGGAGATCTTCGCCCGGCGCGCGCGCACGGCGGAGGGCAAGCTGCAGGTGGAGCTCGCGCGCCTCGACTACGAGCGCTCCCGGCTGGTGCGAACCTGGACCCACCTGGAGCGCCAGCGCGGCGGCCTCGGCAAGACGGGCGGTCCCGGTGAAACCCAGATCGAACTCGACCGACGCCTGATCGGCGACCGCATCGCCAAGCTCAGACGGGAGCTGACCGAGGTGCGGCGCACCCGCACCCTGCACCGCGACGCCCGGCGGCGCACGCCGTTCCCCACCGTGGCGCTGGTCGGCTACACCAATGCGGGCAAGTCCAGCCTGTTCAACCGCCTGACCGAGGGCGGCGTGCTGGCCAAGGACATGCTGTTCGCCACGCTGGACCCGACCGTGCGCACCCTGCGCCTGCCCGATGGCCGCCCCGGCGTCCTGTCCGATACGGTAGGCTTCATCTCCGACCTGCCGCACGAGCTGGTGGAGGCGTTCCGCGCCACCCTGGAGGAGGTGCAGGAAGCGGACGTGATCCTGCACGTGCGCGACATCGCCGCGCCGGAGACGGAGGCCGAGCGCAGCGACGTCGAGCAGGTGCTGACTGAACTTGGTCTGGGCGAAGACGACGCGCGCCAGGTTATCGAGGTCTGGAACAAGATCGACCTGCTGCCGGCCGAGGACCGCGAGTGGATCGAGGCGCGCGCCCGCCGGGCGGGGCAGGGAGGCGGGCGCCTCGCCGTGCCGGTGTCCGCTGTCACCGGCGAGGGGTGCGAGGCGCTGCTGCAGCTCCTGGCCAGCCTGGTGGACCGCGCGCCGGAGATCGAGGCGGTGTTCGCCCCCTCGGACGGCGAAGCCCTGGCCTGGCTCTATCGCAACGGCCGGGTCATGCGCCGCGAGACGCTGGACGACGGCGCGGTGCATGTGTCGGTGCGGCTGGAGGATCAGGCGCTCGGCCGTTTCGAGCGGCTGTTCCCGCAGGCGCGGCTGCAGCAAGCCGCCGAATGAAGATCGACCTCAGCGGCCGCAACGTCCTGGTCACGGGCGCCAGCCGCGGAATTGGCGCAGCGATCGCGCGGGCGTTCGGCGAGGCTGGCGCGCGGGTCGGCGTCCACTATGGCGCCAGGCGCGGCGATGCCGAGGCGGTCGCGGCGAACCTCGCGCACGCCGTGCTGCTCAAGGCCGATCTCGCCGACCCGGGCGAGACCGCGCGCCTGTGGGACGACGCTGAGGCCGCGCTGGGCCACGTCGACGTGCTCGTGAACAACGCGGGCGTCGCCCTCCAGGCGCCCCTCGCCGCCGCCGAGGCCGACTGGCTGGCCGCCTGGGAGCGAACCATGGCGGTGAACCTGACCGCGACGGGCCTGCTCTGCCGGCGGGCGCTCGCCCATTTCGAGGCGCGCGGCGGCGGGCGGATCGTGAACATCGCGTCCCGCGCAGCCTTCCGCGGCGACACCCCCGACTACCTGGCCTACGCCGCGTCCAAGGGCGGCATGGCGGCCCTGACGCGATCGATCGCGCGGGGGTTCGGCAAGGCGGGGATCGTGGCCTTCACCATCGCCCCGGGCTTCACCCGCACCGACATGGCGCAGGAGTTCATCGACGCCTATGGCGAGGACTTCGCGGTCAAGGACCTGGCGCTCGACCGCCTGACCGAGCCCGGGGACGTCGCGCCCACCGTGGTGTTCCTGGCCTCAGGGCTGGCGGACCATGCGACCGGCGCGACCATCGACATCAACGCGGGCTCTTACGTCCGCTGAGGCGCTCAGGCGCTCAGACGCTTTCCGCGGCCTTCGCGGCGTCCCAGAGCGCGTCCATCTCGGCCAGGTCGGACTGGCCAGGCGTGCGGCCCCGCGCCGCCAGCGCCGCCTCGATGAAGCGGAAGCGGCGGACGAACTTGGCGTTGGTGTCGCGCAGCGCCGCTTCCGGATCGACGTCCAGCTTGCGCGCGAGGTTCGCCATCACGAACAGCAGATCGCCCAGCTCGCCGCGCGCCTTGCCGAGGTCGCCCGCGGCGATCTCCGCCTCCAGCTCGCCCAGCTCTTCGCGGAGCTTGTCCAGCACCTGGGCGTAATCCGGCCAGTCGAAGCCGACCCGGGCGGCGCGCTTGGTCAGCTTCACGGCGCGCATCAGGGCGGGGAGGGCGACCGGCACGTCGTCCAGCACGCCGGTCCTGGCCTTCGCCTGGCGCTCGGCCGCCTTCAGCGCTTCCCAGCCGCGGGTGGCGTGGCCATGCCCGCCCTCCAGGCCTGCGAAGACATGCGGGTGGCGGCGCACCATCTTGTCGGAGATGGCGGCGGCGACGTCGTCGAAGCCGAAAGCGCCCTGCTCCTCGGCCAGGCGGGCGTGGAACACGACCTGCAGCAGCAGATCGCCGAGCTCCTCCTTCAGGTCGCCGAGATCGCGCCGCTCGATGGCGTCGGCGACCTCGTAGGCTTCCTCGATGGTGTAGGGCGCGATGGTCGCGAAGGTCTGCTCCAGATCCCACGGGCAGCCGCCTTCGGGATCGCGCAGCCGCGCCATAACCGCGAGCAGGCGGTCGATCGGGCGCAGGGTGTCCGGCGGGACCGGCGTCGGTTCGGGCGTCATGGCGCCGGTATAGCGGGCGTCAGCGGCGAGGCGAGGGGGGAGGGCGGCTCCGGCTCTGACTCCGGCTCCGGCTCCGGCTCCGGCTTGGGCTCGGCGCCGACGGCGGCCGCGCCGTCCCGCACCTCGAGCGCCCGCCGGACCTCGTCGTGGCGCACCGCATTCAGGCGGTAGCCGATCATCGCGGCGGCGCCCATGAGCGCAAACCCGATCGGCAGGGCCACGAACAGCGCCTCCACCGCCTGCAGCGCGGCAGGCGTGTTGGCGCGCCCGGCCCTCGCCACAAAGCCGAAGAGGTCGAGCAGGGGGAAGGCGAGGCCGACGGCCAGGGCGAAGCCGGCCTTGGACGTCGCATTGACCAGGGCGTAAAGCACCGCCGCCCGATCCTCCCCCGTCTGCAGCCGATGCTCGTCGCCGGCGTCCGCCACCATGGACCGGATCAGCAGCCCGGAGGCGGCATAGGCCAGACCGGCCACGAACAGCGCGGGAAGGGCCAGGCGCATGTCGGTGGGCAGAAGCAGGATGCCGATCTGGCTCGGCACGACATAGCCCGCCGCGATCATCAAGGCGCCGTGCTTGCCGAACCGGCGCGCCATCCGCGTCCAGACCGGCGCGCCGACCAGGCCGCCGATGAAGTAGACCAGCAAGAGCACATTGGCCTGCGCGCCCGAAAACCCTCGCGCATCGCGGAACAGGAAGAGGAACAGGGTGCCCGTCACGCCGCCGCAGAGGCTGAAGGCGAGGTCGGCGATCAGGACCCGCAGGATCGCGGGACGCTTCAGCAGCGCGATGTAGGGCCCAAGCCCGCTGCGGGTTTGCGCACCCGCGCGGCCCGCTTCGGCCGCGGCCGCGCGGCCCTCCGGGACGCCCAGCGCCAGGCCCGCCACGGTGACCGGCAGAAGCGCCAGGCAGAACCCGCCCATGGCGCGCACGCTGGCCGCCGGGTCGCCCTTCAGCACCGCCGGCGCCGCTGCGGCGGTGACCAGCACCAGGATCATGCCCAGCACATTGGCGCCCTGCCACCAGGCGTAGATCCTGGACCGCTCGTGATACTGGCCCGACAGGCGCGACCCCCAGGCCGTGTGGCCCAGCACCGCCAGGGAATAGCCGACGTACATGAGCGCGAGCCAGCCCGCGAGGTAGGCTGCGCCCACGCCCGGCCGCGCCAAAAACAGCGCCGCCGTCGCCGCCAGCACCAGCGGCGTGCCGGCCACCACCCACGGGCGGAAGCGGCCAAAGCGCGTGGCCGTCCGGTCCATCCACACGCCCAGGACGGGATCGACGCCGAGATCGCCCAGGCGCAGCGCCATGAAGATCGCCCCCACCACGCTCAGGGGCACGCCGATGTAACGGGCGTAGAACTCCGGCAGATAGACCACGAGCGGCAGGCCCAGCGCCGCCAGCGGCAAGCACGGACCGGCATAGGCGGCCAGCACGCGCCGCGACAGTTGGGGACCGGGTCCTGTCGGCATGGACGTCGCCCTTGGTTGTTTCAGCACCAGCCCTGCATCAGAGGCCGGAGCGCGTCCGAGGGCAAGCGCAGCGCCGGGGCGCGGGGGGCACGGCGAGGCGGTCAAGAGCTGTGACGATCAGGGCCTATCCCGGCACCCCCGACTGCGCCATGGCGTCCGCCAACGCAAGATAGACGTTTGCTCGTTGCCCCGCGTTTGCCTGTTGCCTCCACAGCCACTTATCGTATTCTGACTAACCACTGCCATATTTCAGCATCGTCTCCAGAAACCCGCAGGGTGCGCGGCCGATCGCGGTGCGCCAATCATCAATGCTTGGCTCAATCGGCCTTGGCCAGATCGCCGAAACCATCACGCCGGCCAAGGGGCTGGCGGGGGCGGCAAACGCGGTTGCGGCGGCGAACCCAATTGCGGGCATGCACATCAAACGCGCCTAAGTAATATTATCGCAAATACGACGGTGCGGTTTCTCCTTACGGTCAGGGCGTCGCAGCCATGCGTCCGCGCCGCTTCGCCACCCCGCACGGGCCGCTCACGCGTTCCTTGGCGAGAGGTGCGGGTGTGCTGGGTGGACGTGGTCCTGTGCGCCTTCGTGGTGCTGGTGCAGGTCGACGCTGACCAGGTTGAGCGATCCGAAGGCAACGCCTGGCTCCGCCCGGATTTGATCAGCGATGGGGCGAACCTTTGATGTTTCGCCCCGAAGGGTGATGCACGCCAAGGTCTGGGCATGGTCCAGCGGAACCGACAGGGCGGCGCCGATCACATCGTGATTGGCGAGCTGCAGCTCCGCCAACCGCTGCGCCAGGCCCCGCGTCTGAGGGTTATAAATGTAGGAGAGGCTCGCCACGCAGTGCGGCCCTGCCGCCTCTTCGGCCTGCCAGGTCTCCACGACCTGCCGTACGCGATGACGGCTGGGACGCGAACCTTTACGTCCAACGCGACACGTTGCAGCTCTGGAACAATTTCACCTACTTTCTCGACGACCCGGTGCATGGCGACCAGTTCAGCCAGATCGACCGACGCTGGATCTGGGGCGGCGCACTCTCCAAGCTCTGGCCGGTCAAGCCCCTCGGCTTCGCCCTCAGGACGGGACTGGAGGCGCGCTACGACGACATCGGCAAGGTGGGGCTCTACAAGACCGAGACGCGCGCCGTCCTGTCCACCGTGCGCCAGGACTCGTTGGACGAATACTCCGGGGCGCTATGGACGGAGGCGGCGCGGGCCTTTGGGCCGGTGCGGGTCACCCTGGGGGCAAGGGTGGACAGGATCGGCGCGAGAGTTCATTCCGACGACTCGCGCAACAGCGGCTCAGCGGGAGAGGTGCTGGTCAACCCCAAGTTCGCCGCAGCCTGGCGCGTGCTGGACTATGACTTTCGGCGAGTGCGGCTGAAGCTGGAGGTGCTCAACTTGCTCGACAGCCGCGACGACGACATCCGCTACTTCTACACCTCGCGCCTGCCAGGCGAGCCGGCGGAAGGGGTGGACGATTACCATTCCCACCCTGTCGAGCCCGGATCCTTCGCGTGAGCGTCAGGGCTCCATTCTGACGCGTCACCGTTAGGCTTGAGCAGCGGGCCTAAGGTCGCCGACAGCACGGACGGACTGCCGGAGCGAAGCGCGCGCGGCCGAGGGCCTGAGACCTTCAGCCCCCTAAGACCCTCAGCCCCTTGCGTCGGGGCTTTTCTGGGCGGCGAGACGGGCGCGCAGGCCCTGGGCGCTGCGCTCGGCGGCGGCCTGGGTTTCGGGCGGCAGGGTCCTGCGGAGCGCGTCGGCGGCGCTTCTGGCTTCCGCGTCGCCGGAGGCCGCGGCCACCAGGTACCACTTGTAGGCCTCCGCCGGGTTCTGCGACACGCCGAAGCCCTTCTCATACAGACGCGCGAGGTTGTACTGGCTGTCGCGCACGCCGAGGTCCGCAGCCTTCTGGAACCAGGCCGCAGCGGCGGCCACGTCGCGCGGCCCGCCGTCGCCCTCGAAGGCGTAGAGGCCCATGTTGTGCATGGCGCGCGCCTCGCCGGCGTTGGCGGCGCGCTCGGTCCAGCGGCGGGCCTCGGCGGGGTCTTTCGGCAGGCCGGCCTCGCCCTTCTCGTAGAGCTTGGCGAGGTAGAACTGCGCCGGGGCGTAGTTCAGGTTGGCCGCGCGCTTTAAGGGCGCGACGCCGGCGCGATCGCCGCCCTCGATGAGGCGCACGGCCTCGCTGTAGAGCAGCTTGGGCTCGGACGCGGGCGAGGAGTCCGCAGGCGCTGCGGACGCCGGAGCGGACCCCGGAGCGGAGGCGGCCGGTTCGGGCGTTTGCGGCGCGACGTCGGTCAAGGCGACGGCGGCGAGCGGGCTCGCGTCCTGGGCGGGCTTGGCCCCGGCGGCGGGCGCAGACTTGGACCCGTCGGCGGCGGCCATGGGCGGCACCGGCACCGCCTCCCCCGGCTGGGCGTGCTCCACGCTCGGCTCGCCGCCGGTCAAGACCACATAGCCCATCATGGCGATGGAGAGCGCCGCGGCGACGCCGGAGCCGGTCAGGACGGTGCGGAGGGGCACGCCTTCCTTCTTGGGCGGGCGGCGCTGGCCGAAATCGAGGCGGAAGCCCTCCCCCTCCGACGCGGGCGCCATCACGGGCCGAAGGTCGTCCGGCGTCGGGGCGGACGCCGGCTGGGCGCGACGGCCCCGCGCCTTGGCCTCCGAGCTCGCCGCCGCGGCGCGGGCCGCAGCGCGCGCCTGCTCGATCAGCTCGCGCGTGGACAGCGTCGACTGGGACCCTCGCTCGGCGGTGTCCGGCCCGGCGGCAGGGGCGGAGCCGAAGGGCGCCTCGAAGGGGTCGGGCGCGGCGGCGGCGGCCGCGCTCGGCATTGGCGGAAGGTCGAAGGGATCGACGCCTTCGACCTCAGGCGCAGGGTTGGCGAGGCCGAACGGCTCGGCGGCTTCGGGTGCGGCGGCGTCAGGCGCGGCGACGAACACGGGCGCGATGTTCGAACCGCCCGCCGGCGGACCGAAGGGATCGTCGAAGGCAGGGGTCGGGGGCTCGGCCGGGATGGGGTGGGGCGCAGGATCGGGGGCGGCGACGCGCCCCCGGGTCTCGGCTTCCGCAGCTTCAAGCGCCGCCTGCAGAGCGGAGCGACGGTCGGCGTCGGCGAGCCGCCGCTCCAGCGTGTTCTGGGCCTCCTCCAGCAGGCGCGCGGTGCGGACCTCGGTCTCGCGGATACGCTCGGCGAGCTCGTTGGAGGCGCGTTCGAAGCGCTGGTGCATGGCGTCGCCCACCCGGGCGACCCGCTGGCCGGCCTCGCCCGCCGCCTCCGCCGCACGGCGCTCGCTCTCGGCGACGCGCTGGGCCATGCGCTCGGCGATGCCGGCGATGTCGGCGCCCAGGCGCTGCACCGCCTCCGCCTGGGCCTGGTCCAGACGGCGTAGCCGTCCCTCGAGGCCCTGCTCCAGGCGCGCCATGTCCGCCCCCAGCCGCTGCGCCGCCGCCTCCGACTTCTCCTCGACGCCGGACATGCGGCCGTGCAGGTTCTGGGCGATGCGCATCACCTCGTGCCCCATGCGCTCTACCGCCTCCGCCGAGCGGCGCTCGACGGCGGCGAGGTGGTCGGTGACCTGGGCCAGGGCGGCGTCCAGGCGCCCGCCTGACAGGCCCGCGGCCTCGAAGAGACGCTCCGCCATCTCGGCGCGCAGGGCCTCGACCCGGCTGGAGAGCTCCGCCGCCAGCTGCTCGAAGCGGCCGGGGTCCCCTGCCCCGCTCCCGCCCCGGTCCTCGGCGGTCTTCAGGCGCCGGTCCAACGCCGCAAACGACAGCTCCAGCGCGCGGATCGCGGAGGTCGTGCGCGCCTCCGCCTGATCCAGCCGCTCGGCCACCTTGGCCAGCACCGTCTCGGCGTCGGGAGCGGCCTCCAGGCGATCGACCCTCCGCGTCAGGCCGGCCACGCCGTCGCGCACGTCGCCGAGCGCGCCCATCGCCTGCGTCTGGCTTTCGTAGAGCTGGTTGGCGAGCCGGCCGACGGCGCTTTCCATCGCCTTCATCGCCTCCAGCCGCGGACCGTCCTCCTGCTCCAGCTTGCGCAGGCGATCGGCGAGCCGCGCCTGGCCGGCGCGCCCCTCCTCCATCGCGGTCTCCATGCGGGCGGCGAGCGCGGTCTGGTCCCGTTCGGCCGCTTCGATCCGGCTCAGCACGCCCATGACTGACTGATCGATGCCGCTGATGGCCAGGGTCGAGCGGTGCTCGCCCGCCTCGAGCCGCGCCACGAGCTGATCGAGCGTGCGCGACAGCCGCGACAGGTCCTGCTCGACCTCGGTGGGCGCCTCGCGGCGGGTGCGCGGCGCCGCCGCATAGATATCGGACGTGCGGCGGGACGGGTGGCGATAGTCGTCGTCGACGTCGCCGCCCTCCGGCGGGTCGCCGTCGATGATCATCTGGTTCAGCCATTCGCCGAGCGTCATGCCGGAGCGCCGCGCCAGGTCTTTGGCGATCTCCCGCGCCTTGGGGTCGATGCCCTTCACGCTCCAGGGTCCGGCCGCCGTCATGTGAACACCCGCTCCGAAGTGCGACGCCCGAGTCGCCTCAGGGCCGGCCGCGCTCAAACGCTAGAACCCCATATCTGGGGTGTAAACGCGACGTTAACGCAATCTATTGCGTTTCGCCGCAATCTTCTGTGGATGAACCGACCGGCTCGACCAGTTCGCTTGCGCAGGGTTAAGCCCGCGTTAACCCTGCGCTGCGGCCGGGCGGCCCCGCTCTCTTGGCGCGAGACCATGGACTGGACCTGGACAGGCATACTGGGATTCGGCGCGCTCGCCCTGGCCGTCTTGGCGGGATGGCTCGGCGCGCGTCCCACCGACCTGAAGCGGGGCCCGAGCCTTGTGCCCTGGCGGCTGATCATGGTGCTGGCGGGGACGGTCGCCATCCTGATGGCCGCGCACGCGCTCAACCTGCTCGGGGTGCAGACCGGGCGCTAGGACCGCCTTGCCAGCCGCGCGCCGCGGCCTCTAAGCTGAACGCTGATCACCTGGAGGAACGCGCGCCATGGCCGACCTGGAGACCTTCCGCGCCGAGGTGCGCGACTGGCTGGCGGCGAACTATCCGGCCTCCCTCAACGCGCCGATGAGCGAGGACGAGGCGCCTTGGGGCGGCCGCAAAATGGTCTGGAAGAACCCCGACGCGAAGCTCTGGCTGGAGCGCATGGGCGCTCGCGGCTGGACCGCGCCGACCTGGCCCAAGGACTACGGCGGCGGCGGGTTGAGCGCGGAGGAGGCGCGCGTGCTCAGCCAGGAGCTGGCCCGCATCCACGCCCGCCCGGCGCTGATGAGCTTCGGGATCTGGATGCTGGGTCCGGTGCTGCTCGAGTACGCCACCGAGGACCAGAAGCGCCGCTTCCTGCCGCCCATCGTGCGGGGCGAGATCCGCTGGTGTCAGGGCTATTCCGAGCCGGGGGCGGGCTCCGACCTCGCCTCGCTCCAGACCCGGGCCGAGGACAGGGGCGACCATTTCCTGATCAACGGCCAGAAGGTTTGGACCTCCTACGCCGACCAGGCGGACTGGATCTTCTGCCTGGTGCGGACCGATACGACCAAAAAGCACGAGGGCATCAGCTTCGTGCTGTTCGACATGACGTCTCCGGGCGTGGAGGCGCGGCCAATCAAGCTGATCTCGGGCTCGTCGCCCTTCTGCGAAACCTTCTTCGACAATGTGAAGGTTCCCAAGGACCAGCTGGTCGGGAAGCTGAACGGCGGCTGGGAGATCGCCAAGCGCCTGCTCCAGTACGAGCGCCAGAACATCTCCGCCGGCGGGTTCGGCGGCGGCGCGGGCCTGGAGCTGGAGGAGGTCGCCAAGGGCTACGTCGGACTGCGCGCGGGCAAGCTGGCCGACGCGGACCTGCGCGCCCGGATCGCCGCTCATAAGATGGACGCCAAGGCCTTCGCCCTCACCGTGCGCAGGGCGGAGACGGAGTCCAAGGCCGCCAAGGGCCCCTCCCCGGCCGTCTCGATCATCAAATACGCCGCCGCGAGCCTGAACCAGGCCAAGCACGAGCTCATGCTGGAGGCCATGGGGACCAAGGGCCTGGGCTGGGACGGCGAGGGCTTCGCCCCCGAGGAAATCCGCGAGACCCGCGCCTGGCTGCGCTCCAAGGGCAACTCCATCGAGGGCGGCACCAGCGAGGTGAACCTGAACGTGATCGCCAAGCGCGTCCTGGGCCTTCTGGACCACCAGTGAGTCCCGCACCGTGAGCCGCCCCGTGCTCGAGTTCTGGCACGAGTTCGCCTCGACCTACTCCTACCCCGCAGCGGCGTTCGAGACGGCCCGCTCGGAGCCGATCCAGGCGGCCCTGAAGGCGAACGTCATCGAGGCCGAGCTTCACGGCGTCTTTGGCGCTTCGAGCTTCGTCACCTCCGACGGCGAGTTCTTCTGGGGTAACGACCGGCTGGAGCCGGCGGTAGACTGGGCTGCGAACCGCGCGCTGGAAACGGCCTGAGACCAAAGGTTTAGAAGGAAGTCCGTATGTCCGGTCTCAACGAAGAGCAGGTCATGCTACGCGACGCGGCCAAGGCCTGGGTCGACGACAAATCGCCCGTCGCGGCCCTGCGCAGGCTGCGCGACCAGGGTTCGCAGACCGGCTTCGACCCGGCCGCCTGGCGCGAGATGGGCGAGATGGGCTGGACCGGCGTCGTGATCCCTGAGGCGTACGGCGGGTCGGAGTTCGGCTATCGCAGCCTGGGCCTGATCCTGGAGGAGACCGGCCGCACCCTCACCGCCTCGCCGCTGCTCTCCACCGCTCTGATCGCGGCGAGCGCCCTGAACCTCGGCGGCACGGCGGCGCAGAAGGAGGCCTGGCTGCCCAAGATTGCGGCCGCGGAGATCGTCGCGGGGCTCGCCGTCGATGAGCACCCCCACCACGATCCGGCGCGCACGGCGCTCGCGGCGACGCGGGAGGGCGACGGCTTCCGCCTCGACGGCGCCAAGACCTTCGTGGCGGAAGGCCTGGCGGCGGACCTGCTGATCGTGGCGGCGCGAACCTCCGGCGAGCCGGGCGAGGCGTCAGGCCTGACGCTCTTCCTGGTCGAAGGCGCCGCAGACGGCCTGGTGCGTCGCCGTCTGCAGCTGATCGACAGCCGCGGCGCCGCCGACCTCGCCTTTACGGGCGTGCGAGTTCCGGCCGAGGCCGTGCTGGGCGAGGTCGACCGCGGCTTCGACCTCCTGGAGACCGTGCTGGACCGCGCCCGCGCCGGCCTCGCCGCCGAGATGATCGGCACGGCGACCCAGGCGTTTGAGACCACGCTCGACTACCTGAAGAACCGCACGCAGTTCGGTCAGGCGATCGGCGCGTTCCAGGCGCTGCAGCACCGCGCGGCCAAGATGTTCACCGAGATCGAGATGGCGCGCTCTTGCGTCTACGCCGCCCTGGACGCGATCGACGCCAACGCCAACGACGTTCGCGCCCTGGCCTCCCTGGCCAAGGCCAAGGCCTGCGACACCCTGCACCTCGTGTCCAACGAGATGGTGCAGATGCACGGCGGGATCGGCATGACGGACGCCCACGACGCGGGGCTCTATCTGAAGCGCGCCCGGGTGGCCGAGGCGCTCTACGGCTCGGCGAGCTGGCACCGCGACCGCTACGCGACCCTGCTGGGCTTCTGAGGTCAGAGGAAGCTGTAGGGATCGACGTCGATGGCGAGGCGCACGGCGGCGGGAACGCGGACCCGGGCCCGCCAGGCGTTCAGATAGCCCTGCAGGTCCACCGAGCGGTCCGCCCGCACGAGCAGCCGCTTGCGGCGTCGCCCGCGCACGAGGGCGAGGGGCGCGTCGGCGGGGCCGTACACCTCCACGCCGTGTGCATTGGGGGCGGCCGCGGCGAGCTCGCGCACGAAGCGCTCCAGCCGCTCGGCGTCCGCTGAGGACGCGATCAGGGCGGCCAGCCGCCCGAACGGGGGCAGGCCCGCGCCCTGACGCGCTTCGCGCTCCGCCGCCAGGAAGGCGTCGCGGTCGCCGGCCTTCAGCGCCTGCATGACGGCGTGCTCGGGCAGATAGGTCTGGAGCAGCGCGCGCCCGGGCGCTCCGCGCGCCCGGCCCGCCCCGACGCCTGGGCGAGCAGCTGATAGGTCCGCTCCGCGGCGCGAAGGTCGCCGCCGCGCAGGCCGAGGTCCGCATCCACCACGCCGACCAGGGTCAGCTTGGGGAAGTTGTGGCCCTTGGCGGCCGCCTGGGTCGCGACCAGCACGTCGATCTCGCCCGCCGCCATGCTCGCGACCAGGGCGCGCGCCGCCTCGGGGTGCTGGACGGTGTCGGAGGAGAAGATCGCCACCCGGGCCTCAGGGAAGCGGCCGCGCACCTCCTCTTCCAGCCGCTCCACCCCTGGTCCGATGGAGACCAGGCTATGCTCCGCGGCGCAGTGCGGGCAGCGCTCGGGCTTTCGCATCGAAAAGCCCGTCAGGTGGCAGACCAGCCGGCCGGAGTAGCGATGCTCCACCAGCCAGGAGTCGGTGTCCGGCGCTGTCATGCGCTCGCCGCACGCCCGGCAGAGCACGAGCGGCGCATAGCCCCGCCGGTTCAGGAACAGCAAGGCCTGCTCCCCCCGCGCCAGGGTCTCGGCCATGGCGGCGCAGAGCGGCGGCGAAAGCCAGGTCTCTGGCTCTGGCGGGTGCTCGCGCAGGTCGATCAGCGCGATCTCCGGCAGGCGCGCAGCGCCGTGACGGGCGCGGAGCTTCAGCCAGCGGTAGCGGCCCGTTTCGGCGTTGTGGACGGTCTCGAGCGAGGGCGTAGCCGAGGCCAGCACCACCGTCGCGCCCTCGATCCGGGCCCGCGCTACAGCCAGGTCGCGGGCGTGGTAGGTGAAGCCCTCCTCCTGCTTGAACGAGCCGTCGTGCTCCTCGTCCACGACCAGGAGCCGCAGCCGGCGGTAGGGCAGGAACAGGGCGGAGCGCGCGCCCACGACGATCCGGCAGCGGCCGTCCGACACCGCGTCCCACACCCGCCGCCGCCGCGGGGGCGAGACGCCGGAGTGCCACTCCGCGGGCTCAGCTCCAAATCGCGCCGCGATGCGGGCGATCACCGCCTGGGTGAGGGCGATCTCGGGCAGGAGGATGAGGACCTGGGCGTCGGGCTCGGCGCGAAGCAGGGCCGCGACGGCTTCGAGATAGACCTCCGTCTTGCCAGAGCCCGTCACGCCGTCCAGCAGCGCCGCCTGAAAGCCGCCCGCCGCGACCATGCCGGAGAGGACCTCGGCGGCGGCGGCCTGGCTGGGGCTGAGCTCGGGGCCGGGGCGGTTCGGATCGGGGGGCGCGATCTCCGGCACGGTCGCGACCTCGACGACCTTGAGGCAGCCCTCGCCGAGCAGCGTCCGGATCACGCCGGGCCCCACGCCCGCCGCCTCAGCCAGGGCCTTGGGCGCGAGAGGCTGAGCCCCGGCTGCAAGCACGCGGGCGCGGGCGGGGGTGACCCGCGTCGGCGCTTGGCCGGTCGCGACCAGCCGCCGCTCAGGCTTGGGCGACGGGGCCCGCAGGCCGCGCAGCGCCAAGGCGAGGACTTCGCCGGGCGGCTCGCAGGTATAGCGCGCGGCCCACTGCACGAAGTCGAGCGTGCGCGGCGGCAAGGGCGCGTCCTCCAGCCGCGCCGCCAGCGGCTTCAGCGGCCGGTTCAAGCCTGTCCGCTCGAAGAGCTCGAGCACCACGCCCCGCAGCCGCTGCGGCCCGAGAGGCGCAAGCACCTGGTCGCCTACGGCCAGCCTCATGCCTTCGGGCGCTTCGTAGTCGAAGGCTTCCGGCAGGGGCAGAGGAAGGAGCACGCGCGCGACGCGGGACATCGCGCTCATGTCGCCGCCCAAGGCTCAGGCGGCAAGCGCGCGCATGGCCGCGAGCCCGGTCATGACGCCGACCAGGGACAGGCCCACGGTCCCGGCCACATAGACCGCAGCCCAGCCGCCCTGCCCCCGCTGCCAAAGCAGGGCGGCGTCCAGCGAGAACGCGGAAAAGGTCGTGAAGCCGCCCAGCATGCCCGTGGTCAGGAAGAGGCGCAGGCCCTGCCCTGCCCCGGATCGATAGGCGAACAGGCCGGCGAGCAGCCCCATGGCGAGGCTGCCCACGACGTTGATCGCCAGCGTCGCGACGGGAAACTGCGCGACGCCCACCGCCGGCAGCAGCCGGTTCACGATGTGGCGCAGCACGCCGCCCAAGCCTGCGCCGAAAAAGACGATCAGGGCGGAGACGAGGTCGCGAGTCACCGTCTCAGCATACAGACCCTGCCGCGCGCGTCAGCTCAGGTTTGCATCTGGATGTGCGCCGCGCCGCCGACGTCAGGCTCGGTGCGGGTCGCGTTGGCCTTGGCGATCTCATAGGCGAAGCGGACCGGGCCGCGGTGGCTGACCCAGAGCTCCGCGTCCTCAGGCGAAAACCGGAGCAGCGCCAGCTTCGGATCGTCCTTGCCCTCCGGAAACCAGGCGGCGGCCACCGGAGTCCAGACCTGGTCGATCTTGGCGCGGTCGTTGTGCAAGGCGAGTTGGCCCTGGACGCAGGCATGGAACTCCTGGTCCTTGGCGATGACGCAGAACATGGCCGTATGGCCCTCGCCCGCCTCGCGGCAAAGGTCGGTGTCGCTCTTGGTCAGGAACCAGATCGCGTTCTCGTCCTCATCGATATAGGCCGTCATCGGCTGCATGTGCCGGGGCGGACCGCCGGCCAAGCCCAGCATGCCGATCTTGACCTTGTCGATCTCGCGCCACAGGCGGTGGCGCAGTTCGTCGGCGTCCTGATGCTCGGCCATGGCGTCGCTCTCCTCTCGTCGCGGTCGCGGGCGTAACCGAAGAGGGCGAGACGCGGTTCCGGGGGTCAGACGCGGTTCGGGGTCAGACGCGGTTCGGGGGCTGTGAGAGCGGAACGGCGGCGTCCTTTGCGGCGGCGCCGCCGTCCCGGGCTAAGAACTCAGCCCTTCTTGGCGCGGCATTCCTTCTCAAAGGCGATCCAGCCGTTGTTCAGCGGCTTGCCCTTCTTGGTCTTCTCGGTCTTGGCGAGATCCTTGTACTTCTGCTGCTGGGCGGGCGGCAGGGCGCGCCACTGGGCGCCGCAGTCCTTCATCGTCTGGATGTTTTTCTGCTGCGCCGGGCTCATCTCCTTCTTGGCGGAGGTCGAGGTCGCGGTGGCGTTGGTCGGAGCCGGCTTTTCGGCTTTCTTGGCGGCGAGCGCGGGCCCGGCGATGAGGGCGGCGGCGGCCGCGGCGAGGATCAGCGTGCGCATGGGCGAGGTCCCTTGGGTTGCGGCCGCACGTGGCTCGGCGGCCTGAAGCAAGGCTACAGCAGCGTCGCTCAGCCGCAACCTTCCCTGGCCTTACAGCCGGTCCATGCTGACGGAAATTTCATACCTTCTGCGTCAGATTGTCCTAGACTGGCACAGTCAGGGTCGCAGATGTCGGTCGCGAAGTGTCAGGGCTGCCGGGACGGCGCAGGCTTCGACCAGCCGTTCAGCATGGCCTTCCAGCCCATCGTGGACCTCCAGGCCCGCTCGGTCTTCGCCTACGAGGCCCTGGTGCGCGGGCCCGAGGCGCAGGGCGCCTTCAGCGTCCTGAGCGCTGTGGACGAGACCAACCGCTACGCCTTCGACCAGGCCTGCCGCGTCAAGGCCATCGAGCTGTCGTCGGCGCTCGGGCTGGCGCAGGACGGCGCGTGCGTCTCGATCAACTTCCTGCCCAACGCCGTCTACCAGCCCCGCGCCTGCATCCGGGCGACCCTGGCGGCGGCGGCGCGCTTCGCCTTCCCGCTCGACCGCATCGTCTTCGAGTTCACCGAGACCGAGCAGGTCGACGCCGAGCACCTCGGGCGCATCATCTCGGCCTACAAGGACATTGGCTTCCGCACCGCCGTGGACGATTTCGGGGCTGGCTATTCAGGATTGACGCTCCTGTCCCGGTTCCAGCCCGACCTGATCAAGCTCGACATGGAGCTGATCCGCGACATCGACCGCAACCCTGTGAAGCGCACCATCGTGGCGAGCCTGCTGAGCATGTGCGAGGACCTCTGCATTGCGGTCGTGGCCGAGGGCGTGGAGAGCGCCGCGGAAATGGCGACCCTGGCCGACATGGGCGTGAGCCTCTTCCAGGGCTATGCGCTGGCGCGGCCCGCGTTCGAGGCGCTGCCACCGGTGGCCTGGCCCGACGCGTCCGCCGCCGCCGCTGCGGCCTGAGCCTCGTCCTCGGGCTTGCGCGCCTGAGGCCCCCGCCCCCGAAGCGGCAGCTCCGGCAGCATCAGCGTCGCAGCCGCCCCGATCACCGTCACGACCAGAGCCGCCAGGGTCACGCCGTGGATCGCATGGGCGACGCTGTTGCGCACCGCCATCGGCGGACCGGAGCTCTGCGCCGTCTTGGGCGCGATCTGGGCCTGCACCGCCATGCGCTCGAGGTCCGACAGGGTCAGGTGCTGGGCGGACGTCGCCGAGGCTGACGCGAGCTGAGTCGTCAGCACCGTCCCGAACAGCGCCACCCCGATCGTGGAGCCGATCTGGCGGAAGAATTGCGAGGCGCTGGTGGCCACGCCGATCTCGCTGGGCTGCACGGCATTCTGCGTCGCCACCGTGAAGAGGCTCTGGGCGGGGCCAAGACCGATCCCCAGCACCAGCACCCGCCAGGCGACATCCACCGGCGTGCTCCGCGGTCCCAGCAGAAGCAGCAGGACGCCGCCGGCCAGCATCATGGCGCAGCCGATCAACATCCAGGGCTTGTAGCGCCCCGTGCGGGTGACGAGCAGGCCGCTGAGCGTGGAGCCCGTGATCACCCCAAGCATCAGCGGCAGCAGGGTGAGGCCGCTCGTCGTGGCCTTCACGCCCAGCCCAAGCTGCAGGTAGAGCGGCAGGAAGGTGGCCAGGCCCATGAAGGCCATCGCCAGCACGAAGACCGCGCCGTTGCCGATCGAGAAGGTGCGGTTGCGGAACAACTTCAGGTTCAGGATCGGCTCGGGCGTCCGCAGTTCCCAGGCGACGAACGCCAGCAGCGACGCGGCCGCGCCGGCGAGCAGGCCCACGATCCGGGGCGAGGTCCAGGGCTGGTCCCGGCCGCCCCAGCTCAGGGCCAGGAGCAAGGGCACGAAGGTGGTCAGGATCAGGGCCGCGCCCAGCCAGTCGATGCGTCCGCCGCGCTTGCTTTCCAGCTTCGGCATCCGGACCAGGATCATGAACAGGCTGAGCAGGGCCAGTGGCAGGTTGACGTAGAACACCCAGCGCCAGCCCGCGATCGCCGCGCCGAAGATGTGGATGGTCTGCAGGTCGGTGAGGAAGCCGCCGACCACCGGCCCCACGACGCTGGCGAAGCCGAACACAGAGCCGAACAGGCCGGCGAACTTGCCCCGCTCCCGCGGCGGATAGAGGTCGGCGATGATGGCGAACGCCGAGGTGAACAGCGCGCCTCCACCCAACCCCTGCACCGCCCGGAAGGCGATCAGCTGCAACATGCCTCCGCCCAAACCCGGCAACCCGCCGAACGCGCCCGCCAAGCCGCACAGCCCGCTCCCGAAGGTGAAGAGCCCGACGCCCGCCAGCAGCACGGGCTTGCGGCCATAGATGTCGAGGAGGCGACCGTAGATCGGCACCATGACGGTGGAGGCCAGAAGGTAGGCCGTCGTCACCCAGGGATAGAGGTCAAGCCCCCTCAACTGTGCCACGATCCGCGGCATGGCGGTCGCCACGATCGTCTGGTCCATGGCGCTGAGCAGGAACACGATCATCACCGCCGCGAGCGTCGTGCGCCGTTCCTGCGGCGTAAAGCGCTGGCTTGGATGGTCGGTCATGGTCTTGCGCCTTTAGGTAAGGATAGACAGAGGGGCTGCTTAGGCGAGGCGCGCGCCTTGCGAAACCCGGACGAAGGCTGAAGCCCCGCCCATGCCCGATCTTTCCGAGTACCTGACCTTCGATACGGCGGCGTCGTTCCTGACGCTGACCTTCCTGGAGGTCGTCCTGAGCGTCGACAACATCGTCTTCGTGGCCGTGGCGGCGGGGCGATTGCCGCCGGCGCAACAGGGCATGGGGCGCCAGCTAGGCCTCTGGCTCGCCTTGGTGTTGCGGGTCGCCATGCTGGTCGGCCTGGTCTGGATCACGCGGCTGGACGTGGTGCTCGTCGAGCTGCCGAACGGGCCGTTGACGATCAAGGACGCGGTCCTGATCGCGGGGGGACTCTTCCTGCTCTACAAGGGCGCCACTGAGATCCGCGGCGACATCGAGGTCCATCCCGAGCACGCGGGGAGGCCAGCGCGGGTCTCGGGCTTGGTCGGCACGATCGCGCAGATCGGCCTGGTCAACATCGTCTTCTCGCTCGACAGCGTGATCACCGCGGTCGGCATGGCGCGCCAGCTCGGGGTCATGGTGGCCGCGGTCGCGATCGCGACCCTGCTGATGATGGTCGCCGCCCGGCCCGTGGCGGAGTTCATCGAGCGCCGCCCGACCGCCAAGATGCTGGCCTTGAGCTTCATCCTGCTCATCGGCGTGGCGCTGGTGGCGGACGGCACCGGCTTCGACATCCCGCGCGGCTATATCTACTTCGCCATCGCCTTCTCGCTGGGGGTCGAGGCGCTGAACGGCCTCAGGCGTCGCAAGCGCCCGGACGCCTGAGCGCCCTCAGGGTTTGCGGCACTGCGCGCCCGCGTCGCTGGGCATCAGGATGACGATGGCGGGGTTCAGCGCGTCGAAGATCGCCGGGTCGAGGCGGCAGCCCTGGTCGCTCGCCCAGGCGACCTTGCCCGCGAACGCGGCGAAGTAGCCGGACAGCGCGTCGCGGCTCCAGCGATCGCCCACCACCAGCACGGTCGGACCCGGACGGCCGGTGTCCAGCAGGAACGCCTTGTCCGGCCCGCCGCCGGTGATGCCCGGAACGCCGCTGCGCTGCATCTGCGCCGGCAGGAGGCCTGACAGGTCGGGGACCGGCACGGGTTCGGGCGGACCGTCGGGCCGCAGGTCGCCCGGCCGGCTCGCGACGCGCCAGGGCAGGCGCTCCGGCGTGATCGCCCAGTCCCCCTGCCCGATCGCGTTCACCAGCGCGTCATAGGCGATCAGCGCCCCGCGGTCGGTCCAGCGGCTGTCGGTCTTGCGGTAGATCGGCTGCGTCTTGGCGGCGACCAGGGCCGGGCGGACGTCCACGGTCACCACGCCGCAGGCTGCGGCATGGGTCAGGATCAGGTCGGTCTCCGAAGGGGTGCGGGGGCGGCCGACGCTCGACGGCAGGCGGTCGGGGTAGATCGCCGCCGTGGCGGGCGCGACGGCGAAGGCGAAGGTGGTCCCGCGCTGCACCAGCCGCCTGTTCAGCCCGCAGAGCCAGTCGGTGTAGGCGTCCACGGCGGCGGGTCGCACCTCCCGCCCGATGGCGCGGAGCAGCCCCTGTTCGGCGAAGAGCTGGCCGTCCTTGCCCTCCACCGCCGCGGTCTCGGGCCCGCGCAGGGCCAGGCGGGCGGTCGTGCGGGCGAGCGCGCCCGCAAACGGCAGGCGCGCGCGCAGGCCTTGGTCCAGCGCCGCCTGTGGCCTGCGCCAGGGCTCGACGCCGGCGGGAGGCTTCAGCGGCGCGCCCGGCCGCAAGGCCGCGACCCCGCCGACGAGGCCGAAGGCGGCCAGGAGGAGGGTTCCGAGATGGCGGCGGTCGCGCTGCAGCAAGGGCATGCGGCTCAGATCCCCAGCCAGCGCACGGCGCTCGCCGGCGGCGCCTGAGCGACGGCGAGCACGCATAGGGCGAAGAGGCTCGCGATCAGCGCGGCATCGACCCAGACCCGCCAGTCCCGCGGGACATGCGGCAAGGGGGCCCAGGCGGCCGGCCACCTGAGCCTCGGGACGAGCGCCAGCACGGCGGCGAGCGAAAGCGCGGCGAGGCTGAAGGGCGTAACGGCGTCGGCGACGGCGGACTGCATGGGCCCGAAGCCGTGCAGCCCGAGCAGGCCCGCATAGACCTCGCCCGCCCGGTGAAAGCTCGGCGCGCGGAACAGCACCCAGCCCAGGCCTGTGACCAGCATCGCATAGCTCCAGGCCGCGGGAGCGAACACGCGAGGCGGCCCCCGCGCTGCGACCTGCCGCTCGATTAAGATCCAGGCTCCCTGCCAGCCGCCCCACGCGAGCAGCAGCCACGATGGCCCCTGCCACAGTGCGATCAGCAGGAAGACAAGGGCGACGATGATCGGCTCGGGCAGGCGGGTGCGGCTGAGCGGCGCCACGACATAGGCCTGCATCCATGCGGTCGCGCCCAAAAGCCAGCGCCGCCAGAAGTCCGTCACCGACAGGGCCCTGAGCGGCCGGCGCAGGTTGCGCGGCAGCCTCAGTCCGAGCGCGGCCCCCAGCCCTGCCGCCATCAGGCTATACCCGGACAGGTCGAAGGAGATCTGCAGGCTGAAGGCGCAAAGCCCAAGCCACGCTTCGGCGAACCGCGGCCGGACGGTCTGGTCGAAGAGGCCGGCCGCCAGCGGGGCGATCTGATCGGCCAGCAGCAGCTTTTGGGCGAGGCCGATCACGACCAGGCGCAGGCCCGCCGACAGTCGCCCCGGCGTGACTCGCAGCCGCTCCAGCCCGGGCGCGAGCCGGCGCCAGCGCACGACCGGCCCCGCCGCCAGCTTGGGAAAGAGCGCCAGGTTCAGGGCCGCGCGGTCGGGCCAGCGCCCCGGCTCGGCCCGGCCCTGCCGGATGTCGACGAGATAGGAGATCGCGGCGGGCAGGACGAAGGCCGCGCCCAAGGGCAGCGGGGAGCCGCTCCGCGCCGCAAAAGCGTAGACGCCTGCAAAGGCCAGCAGATCGATCGCCAGCGCCGCCCGGAACGCAAGGCTTGCGCGTACGGCCTCGCCCTGGCCGATCACCCGCGCCGCCGTCCAGTTCACGAGCGAGAGGCCCGCGATCAAGGCCAGGGTGATCGGCTCGCCCCAGCCGGCGGCGACGAGGCTCACGGCCAGGAGCGCCCGCGGCGCTGGTCGGCGCGTCGCAGCAGGTGGAGCAGCGCAAGGCCGACCGGGAGCAGGACGAAAAGGAAGCTAGGCTGTGGAAACAGCATCACCCGGCCGCGCGGCGCGGCCTTGAGGGCCGTCGATCAGGCGGCGTCATTCCCTATGCCGGGCGCGGGCGCAAGCCGCCCGCCGCCTTTGCGCGCGCCGGCCGGTCAGAGCGGGGGCCGCGCTGCCGAGGGCAAGGCCGGCGAGGAGGTCGCGTCGACGCATGCGGGGGATTTGACCGAAGAGTATTTCGCGCCTGTGACAGCCTCGACGGCGAGCGTGGAGCCGCGCTCCGGGCCCTGGTTGCGGCGCCGAAACGTGCGTGCTATCTCCGCCGCGCTTCGGGCGGAAGGGTGCGTCGCACAGCCCTCCCGCGCGCGGTTTTCTCTTGTCTCTCCAAGAGATCCAGCCTGTCAGCCCGGACTGCTTGCCAGATGGCCGAGCGGCCGGGCTCAACGCTTATTCGGACGGTAAGGTGGCGGACGATTCCAGGAACACGGACGCGGGCGAGCGCTATGCGCGGGCCCTGTTCGATCTGGCGGTTGAGGCCGGACAGATCGGCGCGGTCGAGACCGACCTGCGCGCGATCAAGGCGATGCACGCCGAGTCGCAGGACCTGCGCCGGCTGATCGCCTCGCCGGCCTTCTCCGCCGAGCAGAAGGGGCTGGCGCTGCAGGCGCTGGCCGAGAAGGCGGAGTTCCAGACCCTGACCAAGAAGTTCCTGGGCCTGCTCACCCGCAACGGCCGAGCGGGCGCTATCCTGGCCGTTGCGGACGCTTATCTGAAGCTCGCGGCGGCGCACCGGGGGGCCGTCAGCGCGGAGATCACCTCCGCCGTGCCGCTCAGCCAGGCCCAGACCTCCGGTATCGCCGCGGCGCTCCGCCAGGCGCTCGGCAAGGATCCGGAGCTGAACACCCGGGTCGATCCCTCCATCCTCGGCGGCCTGCGCGTCCGCGTCGGCTCCCGGCTCTACGACGCCTCGCTGAAATCGAGGCTCGACCAACTCAAGTTCGCCCTGAAGAGAGCGTAAGCAGAAAACCATGGACATCCGCGCAGCCGAAATCTCGGCCATCCTGAAGTCGCAGATCGCCAACTTCGGCCAGGAAGCCGACGTCTCCGACGTGGGCCAGGTGCTCAGCGTCGGCGACGGCATCGCCCGCGTCTACGGCCTGGACAATGTGCAGGCCGGCGAGATGGTCGAGTTCCCGTCCGCCGGGGTGAAGGGCATGGCCCTAAACCTGGAGCGCGACAACGTCGGCATCGTGATCTTCGGCTCCGACACCGAGATCAAGGAAGGCGACGAGTGCCGTCGCCTGGGCGAGATCGTGGACGTGCCGGTGGGCAAGGGCCTGCTCGGCCGGGTCGTGAACCCGCTGGGCGAGCCGATCGACGGCAAGGGTCCCATCACCGGCGTCGCCGAAAAGCGGCGGGTCGACGTGAAGGCGCCGGGGATCATCCCGCGCAAGTCCGTGCATGAGCCCGTGCAGACGGGCCTGAAGGCGATCGACACCCTGATCCCCATCGGCCGCGGCCAGCGCGAGCTGATCATCGGCGACCGCCAGACCGGCAAGACCGCTGTCGCCATCGACGCCATCCTGAACCAGAAGGCGGTGAACGCGACCGGCGACGAGAAGCAGAAGCTCTACTGCGTCTATGTCGCCATCGGCCAGAAGCGCTCCACGGTGGCTCAGATCGTGCGCACCCTCGAAGAGAATGGCGCGCTCGACTACACCATCGTCGTCTCCGCCACCGCGTCGGAGCCGGCCCCGCTGCAGTTCCTGGCCCCCTTCGCGGGCTGCGCCATGGGCGAGTGGTTCCGCGACAACGGCATGCATGCGCTCATCATCTATGACGACCTGTCCAAGCAGGCCGTCGCCTATCGCCAGATGTCGCTTCTGCTTCGCCGCCCGCCGGGCCGCGAAGCCTATCCGGGCGACGTGTTCTACCTGCATAGCCGCCTCCTGGAACGCGCCGCGAAGCTGAATGAGGACAACGGCGCAGGCTCGCTGACGGCGCTCCCGATCATCGAAACCCAGGCCAACGACGTTTCGGCCTACATCCCGACCAACGTGATCTCGATCACCGACGGCCAGATTTTCCTGGAGACCGACCTCTTCTACCAGGGCATCCGCCCGGCGGTGAACGTCGGCATCAGCGTGTCGCGCGTCGGCTCCTCCGCCCAGATCAAGGCGATGAAGCAGGTGGCCGGCCCGATCAAGGGCGAGCTCGCCCAGTACCGGGAGATGGCCGCCTTCGCGAAGTTCGGCTCCGACCTCGACGCCGCGACCCAGAAGATGCTGGCGCGGGGCGAGCGCCTCACCGAGCTTCTGAAGCAGCCGCAGTACCAGCCGTTCGCGGTGGAGGAGCAGGTCGCGGCGATCTACGCCGGCACCCGCGGCTACCTCGATCCGCTGCCGGTCTCGGCGGTCGGCCGGTTCCAGGACGCGCTGATCTCCAAGCTGAAGACCGGCTATCCGCAGTTCCTCGAAGGCATCCGCAAGGAGAAGGCGCTGACGCCGGCTCTGGAAGAGACCCTGAAGGAAGCGCTGGCCGACGTCTCCAAGACGTTCGCCGCCTAGGTTCTTGGGGATGGCTGGCGTTGCATCGCGGTCGCGGCAAAGTGGCTCTGCGGCATCTCCTGCCGCAGGGGATGAGGTGGCCTGCCCGGTCTGCCTGCAACCGACGCGCCGCTGGATTCCTGCCTACCAATCACCCTTCATCATTGAACGGACGGGGTTGCCCATACAGGAAGCGCGCTCGTACATCTGCCAAGCGTGCGAGCACGTCTTCATCACGCCTTTCTACACCGAAGAGGTCCTGGCCGCGCTCTACACGGGCTACCGCGATCAGACCTACAACGCGGCCCGAGATCGTCACGAGCCGGGTTATGCCGAACTCGCCGTGCGGATGGCGGACGAAAACGGGCCGGACTATGCTCTCCGGCGCGGATACTACGACTACTTCATGAAGAAGTTCAAAGACTTCGATGGAGATGTCGTAGATTTCGGAGGCGGAGACGGTTACTATTCGCGCTATGTCTTCCCTAAGGCTAGGATCACCGTAGTCGAGGAAGACTACGAGCGCAAAGGCGGCGATCTCGCCGCTACCATGGCCAAGGCCGGGGTCTTGTTCGCCACGCACGTGTTCGAGCATGTGCCTCAGCCGCGTCGTCTTCTGACGCAGCTTGTCTCGCTGCTGCGCCAGAACGCCTTCGTCTATGTGGAGCTGCCTCGCCCCTACAGCGGCGAGCTCGAAGACAGCTTCGCGCGACTGGAGCGCTTGAGGGGCGCCGGCGAACCTCTACCGTTTGAAGATATCGTGATACAGCACGAACATATCGGGCATTTCAGCAAGAAGTCCGCCACGCGGCTCATGGCCTACAGTGGAGTCGATGTGCAGGAGGTCTATCTGCATAGCGAAGGCATCATGGGCTTTCTTGGCATGAAGAGGGCATAGTCTTGGCGAGCGTCAAAGAGATGCGCACTCGCATCGCGAGTGTGAAATCCACCCAGAAGATCACCAAGGCGCTGCAGATGGTGGCGGCGGCCAAGCTCCGCCGCGCCCAGGCCCAGGCGGAGGCCGCGCGGCCCTACGCCCGCCGCATGGCGAGCGTGATCGCCAACCTCGCCAAGAGCGTCTCGGGTCCGTCCGCGCCGCTGCTGCTCGCGGGCACCGGCAAGGATCAGCGCCACCTTATCGTGGTGGCGGCGTCGGATCGCGGCCTTGCGGGGGGGATCAACTCCAACGTGGTGCGCGCGGCGCGGGAGCGGATCGCCTCCCTGATCGCGCAGGGCAAGGATGTCCGCATCCTGACCATCGGCCGCAAGGCGCGCGATGGCCTGCGCCGTCAGTTCGCCAGCCGGTTCGTCGAAAACTACGAGCTTGGGCTGAAGTCGCCGAACTTCGAGCTCGTGCAGCCGATCGCCCAGCAAATCATCGACCTCTATCTGGCTGGCGAGATCGATGTGGTCACCCTGTTCTACAGCCGCTTCAAGTCGGTGATTTCGCAGGTCCCGACCTCCAAGCAGCTGATCCCGGCGGTGGTCGACGCGGCGGACGAAGGCGCCTCGCCCGACCTCAAGGGCGGCGTCTATTCGTACGAACCGGGCGAAGAGGAGATCCTCAAGACCCTGCTCCCCCGCAACATCGCGATTCAGCTTCTGGCTGCCGTGCTGGAGAACCAGGCCGGCTTCTTCGCCGCCCAGATGGCCGCGATGGACTCGGCCACCCGCAATGCGGGCGACCTGATCAACGCCCTCACCATCCAGATGAACCGTACCCGTCAGGCGCAGATCACCAAGGAGCTGATCGAGATCATCTCCGGCGCGGAAGCGCTGTGAGCCGCTAACCGCGTCGCCAAACACACCCGCGGCCTCCCCGCCGCCGGACCGAACTGATACGAGGACCGCCTCATGACCGCACAACCGCACTCCATCACCGCCCAAGAGGGCGTCGCCAAGGGCCGCATTGTCCAGGTGATCGGCGCCGTCGTCGACGTCGAGTTCCAGGGCCACCTGCCCAGGGTCCTGAATGCGCTGGAGACCGCCAACGTCGACCAGCGCACCGGCGAGCCGTTCCGGCTCGTGCTCGAGGTCGCCCAGCACCTCGGCGAGAACACCGTGCGCACGATCGCCATGGACACGACCGAGGGCCTAGTGCGGGGCCAGGAGGTCGTCGACACCGGCGCGCCGATCACGGTGCCGGTCGGTCCTGCCACCCTCGGCCGCATCATGAACGTCGTGGGCGAGCCGATCGACGAAGCCGGCCCTGTGTCGCGCGAGCACACGGCGGTGATCCACCGCGAGGCCCCGACCTTCGCCGAGCAGTCCTCCACGACCGAGATCCTGGTCACGGGCATCAAGGTCATCGACCTGCTTTGCCCCTATACCAAGGGCGGCAAGATCGGCCTCTTCGGCGGCGCGGGCGTCGGCAAGACCGTGACCATGCAGGAGCTAATCAACAACATCGCCAAGGCCTACGGCGGCTACTCCGTGCTGGCGGGCGTGGGCGAGCGGACGCGCGAGGGCAACGACCTCTACCACGAGATGATCGAGTCCAATGTCAACGTGGACCCGAAGAAGAACAACGGCTCGACCGCCGGCTCCAAGTGCACCCTCGTCTATGGCCAGATGAACGAGCCGCCCGGCGCCCGCGCCCGCGTCGCCCTGACCGGCCTCGCCCAGGCCGAATACTTCCGCGACGTCGAGGGCAAGGATGTGCTCCTCTTCATCGACAACATCTTCCGCTTTACCCAGGCGGGCTCGGAAGTGTCGGCGCTGCTTGGCCGCATCCCCTCGGCCGTGGGCTATCAGCCGACGCTGGCGACCGAGATGGGCAACCTGCAGGAGCGCATCACCTCGACCAACAAGGGGTCGATCACCTCGGTGCAGGCGATCTACGTGCCCGCCGACGACCTGACCGACCCGGCGCCGGCGACCTCATTCGCCCACCTGGACGCCACCACGGTCCTCTCGCGCGACATCGCCGCCCAGGCGATCTTCCCCGCGGTAGACCCGCTGGACTCCACCTCGCGGATTCTGGACCCGCTGGTGATCGGCGAGGAGCACTACACGGTGGCGCGCCGCGTCCAGGAGATCCTGCAGCAGTACAAGGCGCTGAAGGACATCATCGCGATCCTGGGCATGGACGAGTTGTCGGAAGACGACAAGCTGACGGTCGCCCGCGCGCGCAAGATCAGCCGCTTCCTGTCCCAGCCCTTCCACGTAGCGGAGCAGTTCACCAACCAGCCCGGCAAGTTCGTGGCGCTGGAGGACACCATCCGCTCGTTCAAGGCCATCTGCGACGGCGAGTACGATCACCTGCCGGAACAGGCGTTCTACATGGTCGGCACCATCGACGAAGCCGTCGAGAAGGCCGAAAAACTGGCTGCGGGGGCGTAAGTGGCGCCCAAGTTCCACTTCTCCCTCGTCGCGCCGGAGCGGGAGCTCTTCGCCGGCGAGGTGGATCAGGTCGACGCGCCGGGGGCGGAGGGCGACTTCGGCGTGCTAGCCGGACACGAGCCGTTCATGACCACGCTCCGCTCCGGCGAGGTGATCGTGCGAACGGGTGGCCAGCGCCGCGTGTTCGCCATCCAGGGCGGCTTTGCGGACGTGACGCCTGAGAGCTTCACCCTGCTCGCCGAGGGCGCGACGGAAGCGGTGGTGCGATGAGGGACAGATCGTCAACCTCCTCCTAAACGCGGGCGGCCTGGTCGGCGTCGGCTTGGTGCTGCTCGCCTATGCCGGAATCCATTTCGACTGGTTCGACCCGAAGCGGTGGCCGGCGCTGCTGATGAACTTCTTCGGTTCGGGCCTGATCCTGCTCAGCATGGTGCAGGCCTTCAACCTCCCCGTCTTCCTGATGGAGGCGGCCTGGGCGGCCATGGCGATCTTCGGCATGGCCAAGCGGCTTGGGCGCCGAAGCTGAATCCTGTGCTCTAAGGGGTCGGCGGCTTGATACGGCCAGCCGACGCCACAGACGGGCGCGCGGGCCTCGAGGCGGGCGGCGCGCCCCCGGAGGTCTTGGTGTCGGACTCGTTTGCTGACACGGCCAAGGACGCGCGGAGCATTCTCGGCGGCGGGGGCGAGGTCGGGGCGCGCCTGCGCGCAATCGACTGGTCCGCGCATCCGCTGGGCCTACCGAGGGCTGGCCGCGAGGACTGAAGACCGCGCTCAGGGTCGTGCTGACCAACCGGCACCCGATGTCGATCTTCTGGGGGCGCGACGCGATCTTCTTCCACAACGAGGCGCTCGGTGCGTTGGGCGGAGCGGAGCGCCGCCGCGCTCGCCCGGCCGGCCCCAGACCTTCGAGCAGGCGCCAGGCTTCATCATCGTCCTGCGCGGACCCGATCACGTGGTGGAGTTCGTCAACGCGGCGCACCGGGACCGCTTCCTGAGCGAGGCCCGGGTCGGCCAGCCGATCCGGGCCGTCCGTCCCGATCCTGAGAGCGCGGGCTTTACGGCGCGCGTTGACGAGGTGTTCCGCACCGGCGAGAGCTTACTGGCGCGAGCCGCCCCGACCGTCTGGCGCGATCCCCGGACGGGCCAGGCCCAGACCCGCTACCTCGATTTCACCTACGCCCCCCCTGCGCGGCGCGGACGGGGCGATCACCGGTGTCTTCTGCGAAGGCTATGACGTCACAGAGCAGATCCTGGCGCGGGTCGCGGCGGAGGAGAGCGAGGCTCTTGGCGCAGACTGCGGCGACGCTGGACGCCCTGGTGGCCAACGCCCCCCTCGGGTTCGGCTTCTTCGACCGCGATCACCGTTATGTGCGCGTCAACGCCGTGCTGGCCGGCTTCAACGGCAAGCCGATCGAAGCCCACCTCGGCGAGCGCGTGCGCGAGATCGTACCCGTCGATCCAAAGCCGTTCGACACGGTGCTGGAGCACGTCTTCAAGACTGGCGCGCCCGCTCCGGCCTTCAAGGTCGACGGCAAGCCTGGGCCGGACCGACGTTTTCACGCCTAACTGACGAGCTTCTTCCCGGTGTTCGGCCGTGACGGCGAGGTCACCCACGTGGGCACGACCGTGGTCGAAATCAGCGAGCGCCGCCAGGCGGAGCAGGACCTGCGCACCCTGAACGAGCGCCTGGAGGCGGAAGTCGCCAATCGCACCGCCGACCGCGACCCGCGCTCTCCGGCGCACGGAAGGGGACGACCTTGGGCAGCTCGATCTGGACCGCATCGGCCGACATCAGCTGCTGGCGGACGCGGCCGCAGACCGGCCAGAACTGGATGCGACGGCCCCGCTCGCACCCGACCCATTGACCCGTTATCCAGTCCGGCCTAGTTGCTCTGATAATGCGAGGCGTTCGCATCAAGGGGGCGAGATGAGGCTTTATCTATGCGGCATTGTGATGGGAGCCGCGTCAATCGCCGCCGATCCTGCGAGCGCGCAACAGGCGGTTCCTTCCGGCGATATGAGCGAGATCGTCGTCACCGCTTTGCGCCGCGAGGCGGTGGCCTCCAAACAGGGTGTGGCGATCCGCGATTTGCCCGAGGCGATCACGATCGTTCCCAAGCAGGTGCTCGACGAGGCCGCGGCACGCCGGTTCGACGACATCAGCTACTCGACCGTTGGCCTGACCCCTTATGCAGCGTTCGCCAACGCGACCTCTGCGGGCTGATATTCACGAGGATTTCTCGCCAACCAACTCATCAACGGCCGGGCGCAGGCATTCGGCTTCTCCGGACCGCTGGATATTATCGATCGGGTGGAAGTGCTGCGCGGACCGACTTCTGTCCTATACGGTCAGGGCGATCCGGGCGGCTCGATCAACCTGGTTTTGAAGCGTTCGCGGCCCGAACTGGGCATCGGCGCGAGTGCGACGCTCGACACGACAGGCACGCGCCTGTTCGAGCTGGACGCAGGAGCGCCGATCGACGGCGAGCGGCTTTCCGGGCGGATCGTCGCGCAGGTGGAGGACTCGACGACCTTCCGCGACTTCGAGAAAAATCGTCGCTTGCAGGTCGCGCCAATCGTCCATGCCGAGCCTTGGAATGGTTTCACGGTCGATGCGTTGGCGAGCTTCGATCGCTACGACTTTACGCCGGTTCGCGACTATCTCATTTTCGACACGCCCTATTTCTCGATCGACGAGCTGCGCCGCATCCCGCTCAGCCGCAATCTCAGCGAACCGACGCTTCCTTTGTCACGGATCGATACGCGCATCATCAATATTAGTGTCGAACAGGCGCTGGGGGGCGGCTGGGCACTTGGCGGAACCTTCTATGACTATCGCGCCGATACCAGCCGCTATTTCGAGCTGGTCGCGTTCGAGCGCGTGCCTGGCACGACGACGCACAACCGCATTCTTCGCATCGGCTCGCGCATCCGCACGAACCGGACCTGGGCAGGGCATTTGCGCGGCGCTTTCACGCTCCTTGGCAGCCAGCACAGCCTCTATACTGGTATCGAACATCTCGAGGGTGCCGACAATTATTTTGACGCCTATTACGGGCCATATCTACCGATCGACACCGCCGCGCCCATCTATCAGCAAACATTCATCGCGCCGCCGTTGACTACGCAACGCAGGGGCGGACAGAGTAGTGCAACCGACGCTGCGTATATCAATGATTTGATTGCCCTCGGCACCCGTTTGAAGCTGCAACTGGGCCTGCGCTACGACCCGATCACCACGGTCGCCACATATGGCGATCCGGTCCGCACGCACGACACCAAACTCTCGCCCTCGGCGGGCATCGTGTGGCGGCCGTGGGAGCCGACGTCGCTCTATGCCAGCTACTCGACCGCGTTCGTGCCGCAGGCGGGACGCACCCGTCTCGGCGATCCGCTCAAGCCCGAGCGCAGCACCGCCTATGAGATTGGCGTCAAGCAGGAGCTGTTCGGGCGGCGTCTGGCGGTGACGGTGGCGGTGTTCGACATCACCAAGGCCGGTGTCGTCCAGTCGGACCCGGCCGATCCCGGCAACAGCGTGCTGAACGGCGGCGCCGCGCGCAGCACCGGCTTTGAGCTGGAGTTCGACGGCAGGTTGCCGGTCGAGGGACTCTCGATTCGTGGCGGCGTCGCCTATGCTCATGCGCGAATCAGGCGCTCGACCGATTTCACGCCTGGCGACGTGCTGGTTGGCCCGCGCCCGCTGACGGCGTTGCTGGCGCTCCGCCAGACGCTCGATGCGATTGGCCTACGCAACGCCTGGGCGAGTGCCAGCCTGTTCTATGGCGGCGAAGCCGTCGTCGAGACACCCGACGACGGCCAGAGGCTTCCGGCGTTCACGCGGATCGACCTTGCCGCAGCGAAGGCGATCGGGCCAATCGAGGTTCAGCTCAACCTGAAGAACCTGCTCAACCAACGCATTTTCATCGGCAATGGCGGCGGGCGCGTGGTGTTCGATAATCCGCGTTCGTTCGGGGTGACGGCGCGCTATCGTTTCGGCGCGCGGTGACGCTCGCCCAGCGCGTCCGACACATCGCGGTGGTCGTTCACCGCTGGACCGGGCTTGCGCTGGCCGCCTTCCTGATCGTGATCGCGGCGACCGGGGCGGTGCTGCCGTGGCAGGTCGAGTTGCAACGCATCGCCGCGCCCGAACGGTTCCCGGCCGTCGCGGCGTCACAACGGATCGACTGGGTGCGGCTGCGCGCCATCGCCGAGCGGCTGAGCGGCGGCCGGATCGACACGATGCCGCTGCACCGCGATCACGGCGCGGCCCCGGCGTTTGCGGTTGCAGGAGCGGTGGAGATCGATCAGGTCATCCTCGATCCCGTCACCGGACAAGAGATCGCACGCTCGCGCGTCGGCGACCTCGCATTCGGTCGCGGCGAGATCGTGCCGTTCCTCTACCGCCTGCATCAGAATCTAGCGCTCGGCGGCGCCGGCGTGCTGCTGCTCGGCATCGTCGCGCTCGCCTGGAGTGTCGATTGCGTGATCGGCTTCTATCTGACGTTGCCCGCCGGGCGGCGGGGCTGGTGGCGACGGTGGCGTCACGCTTGGACGATACGCCGACCGCCGCCGAGCCGTTTCCGGCTGCACATGGACCTGCATCGCGCGCTCGGCCTGTGGCTGTGGCCACTGCTGTTCGTCTTCGCCTGGACCGGCGTTGGCTTCGACCTTCCGCAGGTCTATCGTCCGGTCGTGGCGGCGCTGACCGGCTATGCCGTTTCGCCCGACCCGCCGATTGCCACGCCGCGTCCTCCCCGGCTCGGCTGGGCGGAGGCGCTGATGGCGGCGCGCGCGCGGGCCGCCGAAGTCGCCACGGCACGCGGGCTCGCGATCGAGCGCGAACGCGAGCTGCGCTATCAACCGGGTCCGCACGTTTACGCCTATGCGATCCGCACCGACCGCGATGACAGCGACGACCTTGCCAATAGCTGGATCACGATCGACGCCGACAGCGGCGCGCTTCGGGGCGTCGAATTGCCGACCGGCGGGCGTTTTGGCAACAGCATCGATTACTGGATTGGGTTGATCCATATCGCGGCGATCTTCGGCCTGCCCTTGCGGTTCCTCGTCTCGCTGGCCGGGGTCGCAACGGTGATCGTCACCGTCACCGGCGTGCTGATCTGGCAACGTAAGCGTCGCGCACGTGCTACACTGGCGAACCGCTTGCGGTCAGCTTAGGCGAACAGGTCGCCGATCGCGCGCAGCCGGAAGGCATTGAGCCATCGGCGCCGGCGATGTTCGGCCGCATCGTGGATCATGTGGCAGCGTTGGCAGAGCGCGGCGAGGTTGCGTGGTCGGTCGTCACCGGGATCGTGGTTCAGGTGCGGGCTGGCGAGGACCACACGCGTGGTGCACAGATGGGCGGGCGGGTCGATGCCGACGAACCCGGGTTGCGCCCGCAAGAGGTCATCGGGCGATGGCAGACGGCGAAGCCCCCTACCCTGCCCGTCGCACCAGGTCGCCGCGTCATCGTCCCACCAGACGCCATCACCAAGGTGCAGCACGTCGCGGCCGTGCGGGCGGCGGTCGCGCCCGCGGCGATCGCAGCGGTTCTGAGGTTCACCACGCCGCGGACATAGTCCGGCGAACGGGGGCAAGGGCGTCGCCGGCGTCCAGCCGCGGATCTCGCGGATGTTCATGATGTCGATGCAGAACTCCTGCTCGCCGATGCGAGAGGCGATCAGCTCGCGAAGCGTGTCGTGGGCGGAGGCGTGCATGGCGTTCATCCCGTCGCGGCCAGCTTGGTGTCAGAGCGCTGGAGTTCCCCGCCGCGGGAGGCGTCCAGCAGGTTGTCGATGTCCATGATCAGGGCGACGCGGCCGTCGCCGAGGATGGTGGCCGCGGCGACTCCGGGCACCTGGCGGTAGTTGGCCTCCAGGCTCTTGATCACGACCTGGCGCTGGCCCTGGATGTCGTCCACGAGCAGGGCGACGCGGCGCGCGCCGTCGCCTTCGACCAGCAGGGCGACGCCGGCTGAGGCCTCGGACGGCGCGTCGCGGAAGCCCATGGCTAGGCCGACGTCGACCAAGGGGACGAAGGTGCCGCGGATCGATATGACGCGCGCGCCATCGCCCAGGCCGAAGACCTCGCCAGCCTTGGGCTGCAGGGTCTCCACGATGGCGCCCAAGGGCGCGATCAGGGTCTGGCCCGCCACGTCCACCACCATGCCGTCGAGCACCGCCAGCGTCAGCGGCAGGCTCATGCTGAAGGTGGAGCCGCGGCCTGGGCGCGAGGCGATGGAGAGGCGCTTCCCGTCCTGGGCCCAGGTCTTGGCCGCGGCGAGCAGCACCTGCAGGCTCTGGGCGCCCAGGCGCTGAACGTTCGCCGCATCGAGGGTCAGGTCGCCGCCGCGCCGCTCCAGCAGCGCCTCGGCCAGGGGGCGGACGGCGCGCAGGTCGAGCACCTGGGGCAGGGTGACGTCGCCCACGGCGCCGGCGGGCGCGGCGATCAGGCGGGGGAAGGGGTCGGGCATGCTTAGAACGCCTCCCAGCTGTCGTGATCGGCTTTGATCGCAAGCGCAGTCCCGCCCCGGCCAGCGGCCTTCAGCATCGGGCGCAGCGGCTGGACGGCCAGGCGCGCCGGAGCGGCGGGCCGGAGCGGGATCGGGGGGGGGGGCGCCCTTCGCTGGCATCGCCGAGCTGGAACCGGCCGACGAGCCGCGCCAGCGCCTCGGCCTCCGCCGCAAGCGTGCGGCTGGCCGATGTGGACTGCTCCACCATCGCCGCGTTCTGCTGCGTCACCTGGTCCATCTGATTGACCGCCGTGTTTACCTGCTGCAGCCCTGTCGCCTGCTCCTGGGCGGAGGCGCTGATCTCCGCCACCAGGCCGTTGATCTGGCTGACCTGAGCGAGGATGCGCTCCAGCACCTGGCCGGTCTCGGCGACGAGCCCCAAGCCGGCGTCCACCTGCTGGGCGGAGGCGGAGATGAGCGCCTTGATCTCCTTAGCGCCCTCGGCGGTGCGGCGGACGGTCGCCGTGATCTGGTCGAGCGCCGCTGCAGTCTCTTCCAGGCTCGCGGCCTGCTGCTCGGTCCGGCGGGAGAGGTCGTTGGCGGCCTGGGCGATCTCGCCGGCCCCTTCCCGCATGCTCTCCGCATTGCCGGCGATGACCTGCAGCGCCTCCTGAAGATGGGCGGTCGCGGCGTTGAAGTCGGCGCGCAGGCGCTCGTAGGCGGCGGGAAAGGGCGTGGTCAGGCGATGGTCCAGTTCGCCCCTGGACAGCCGCGAGAGCCCGCAGGCCAGGGCCTGGACCACCTTTTCGAGCTGGCGCGCGGCCTCGGCGCGGGCGGCTTCGGCCTGGGCGCGGTCGGCCTCCGACGCATCGCGGGCCTGCTCGGCCTCGCGCTCAAGCTTGCGGGTGCGCAGGGCGTTGTCCTTGAACACCTGGACCGCTCGGGCCATCGCGCCGATCTCATCGCCGCGCGCCTCGCCCGCCACCTCCGTGTCGAGCCGCCCTTCGGCCAGGCGCGCCATCGCCTCGCGGAGCTGGGTCAGCGGCCGCACCAGCCCGACCGCGCTCAGCCAGAGCGCACCCGCGAGCGCGGCCATCACGCCCGCGACGCCCGCGCCAAGCAGCCAGGCGCTCGAAGCGACCGCTGCGCCCGACAGCGCCCTGGCGCGCAGGGCGGCGCGCTCGAGCCCGGCCTTGTTCATGGCGATCAGGCTGCTGGAGAGCTTCTGGACCTCCCCGTCGAGGCCCTTCAGCTCGGCGTCGGCGGCGGCCGTCTGGCCGTGCAGGCCGTCATCCACGATACGGGCGATGCGGGCCTCGATGCCGCTCAGCGCCAGCAGGTCCTCGTCGAGCTCCGCCGCGGCGTCGGGCAGTCCCGCCCGGGCCAGGACGGCATAGGCCCGCGCCTTTGCGAGCGCGGCCCGTGCATCCTTGGCGGCGGCCTGAGCTTCAAGGGACGCGGCCGGATAGCTGACCGTCTTGGCCGCGTCGTAGGCCGCCTGCATCAGATTAGAGCGGATGCGCGCCTGGTTCACGCGCGCCGGCATCTCGGTTAGAGCCACAGGCGCAACTGGGCGTTGATCTGCAGGAGCTCCCAGGCGCCGGCGGCGGTCAGAGCCACCGCGAGCACGCCTACGCCGCCCACCATGCCAGCGACCTTGTGCGCGATCTTCAGGTCGCTCAGCCCCATCACCGCCCCATCCGCCAAACGCCCTAGCTGTCGCCTCGCGCCTTTGGCCCTCACCGCCCCTGGAAGTTGGGCGTGCGCTTCTCCAGGATCGCATCGACGCCCTCCATGTGATCCTCCGTCAGGTGGCTGATGGCCTGGGCGGCCGCGCTCATCTCCATCAGGGTGTCGTAGCTCGCCACCTGGCCCTGGCGCAGCAGGGTCTTGGCGAGCCGCAGCGCATGGGGCGGCTGGGCGGCGATGCGGCCGGCCAGAGCGAGCGCCTGCTCGCGCAGCTCCTCGTGCGGCACGACCCGGCTGACCAGCCCCCAGCTTTGGGCGGTGGACGCGTCGATCACGTCGCCGGTGAAGAGCAGCTCCGCCGCCCGGCTCATGCCCACGGTGCGAGGCAGGAGCCATGCCCCGCCGTCGCCGGGGATCAGGCCGAGCTTCAGGAAGGTCACGCCGAACTTGGCCTGGTCGGAGGCGATGCGAATGTCGGCCATGCAGGCGACGTCGCAGCCGAGCCCGATGGCGGCCCCGTTCACGGCGGCGATGCAGGGGACCTCCAGACCGTAGATCGCGCGCACGATGCGATGGATGTTGGTGCGGTAGTTCTCGCGGATGCCGACGCCGCCGCCGGCGAAGGCGCCCTCGCGCGCTTTCATCGCCTTCACGTCGCCCCCGGCTGAAAATGCGCGGCCGGCCCCGGTCAGGACCACGCAGCGGACCGAGGCGTCGCCGTTGATCGCCTCGCACGCGGCCTGGACCGCCGCGCCGTCGCCAGGCGCGCCCAGCGCATTCAGGCTCTCCGGCCGGTTCAGGGTGAGGATGGCGACCGCGCCTCGCCGCTCGATCTCAACCAGGCCCATGGCGCTCCCCTCCGCGTCGTTTCCAGGGCGCGCAAGGTGGCGGAGCCGCGCCGTCGCCGCAACGCAAAAGACCCTCCGGCGGGAGCCGGAGGGTCTGGCGCGCCCTCGGCGCAGGGATGGGGGCGCTCCGAGGGCGAGGATCGACGGCCGAGGGATCGGACCGCCCAGCCGGCGCCGAGCTTCAGTGCGGACGCGGCTGGGCGCCGTTGGACGGGCTCTGCGGCCGATCCGGCTCGTACTGGAACCGGGTCTTGTGCGGTCCGAACACGCCCGTGAAGGCGAAGGACAGGATCGCGGTCCTGAGGGAGGTTTTCATGTTCATCGGCGGGTCTCCTCGCGCTAGCCGGTGAAGCCAGGAAGAGACACGGAGCGGCTCTCAGGGACTCTCACCCTCCCAGTCGTCGCGTCGGCAACGAACATGACGTCTGCGTGACAGCTTTGCAAGGGCTTTTTGATCCGCGTTCGGACCTAATTTGCGAGCCGTGCAACGCGGCCCGATCTCCCGAATTCCCTTGCGTTCTAATACCCTATGACGCCTTGAGACTGTCGCCCCCGCCGGCCGCCCATCGCCGGGAACCGCGCTTTGCAGCGCAAACTACCGAGCCCCGGGGTCGCCGCGTCCGGTCAGGATGTGCGCCATCAAGGGCGCGGAGCGGTTCAGCTCCTCCAGGTGCGTGGCTGCGAGCTGCTCGAGCTTGGCGCGACCCTGCTCGGTGAGGGAGAGAGCCGCTCGGGCCCCCTCCGCGCGGCGCTGGACGAGCCCCTGCGCCTCCAGCCGGTCCACGAGCTCCACCGCCGTGTTGTGGCGGATGAAGAGCTCCTTCGCGAGGTCGCCCACGCCGTAAGCCAGGCCGCCGCCGGTTCGGGCTCGGATCGCCAGCATCGCCTGGTACTGCTGGGGCGCGAGCCCCGCCTTGGCCGCGGCCTCCTTGCTGAACGCGAGGAACGCGCGGAGCGAGCGCCGGAAATCAGCCAAGCGGATGTAATCGCGGTCGCGCAAGCCAACCCCTCAGCGCAAAGGTGTGAAGCACACCTAAGCTCAACCTTGCGGCGGGTCGCGGGCCATGATGTCGCGATCCGAGGCTTGGCCGCACAATTGCAGGGCGTCTAGCTGGCCCGCGTTGATCTGTGACGCGAACGCGCTATGGGCGGGATGGCGTCGGGGCGGCGCCAAGTCTCTGGACTTGTTTGGGGGGGATCGACATGGGCGAGCGGCAGCCGGGCGTGCTGATCATTGTGGAGAACCTGCCGGTTCCCTTCGATCGACGGGTCTGGATGGAGGCGCGCACGCTGCGCGACGCCGGCTATCGCGTCTCGGTCATCTGTCCGACCGGCAAGGGCTATACGGCGCGCCACGAGGTCATCGAGGATATCGCGATCTGGCGCCATCCCCTTCCCGTCGAGGGAGCAGGGGCGCTGGGCTATCTGGCGGAATACGGCTCGGCCCTGTTTTGGGAGCTGACCCTGACCACCCGGATCGCCTTTAGCCGCGGCTTCGACGTCATCCAGGCCTGCAACCCGCCCGACCTGATCTTCCTGGTAGGCGCAGTCTTCAAGCTGTTCGGCAAGAAGTTCATCTTCGACCATCACGACCTCGCGCCGGAGCTGTTCGAGGCGAAGTTCGAGCGGCGCGGGCCGTTCTACCAGCTCTTGCGCCTGGCCGAGCGCCTGACCTTCGCCACCGCCGACGTCTCGATCGCGACCAACGAGAGCTACAAGGCCGTGGCCGTCTCGCGCGGGAGGATGGAGCCTGACGACGTCTTCGTGGTGCGAAGCGGGCCTGAGCGCGCGCGCTGGTCTCCGGAGGCTGGCGATCCGGCGTGGCGGAACGGGCGCAAGCACCTCGTCGGCTACGTCGGCGTCATGGGCGAGCAGGAGGGCCTCGACCTCCTCATCGAAGCGGCGCGGATCATCGTGAAGGACCGGGGGCGCAAGGACGTGCAGTTCGTCCTGATCGGCGACGGCACCGAGCGCGCCAAGCTGGAGGCGCTCGTCGCGCGCGAAGGTCTGGCCGAGCACGTCCGCTTCACCGGCCGGATCGGCGACACGGAGCTGAAATCGGCCCTGAACGCGTCCGACGTGCTGGTGAACCCCGACCGGCCGGGCGAGCTGAACGACAAGTCCACGATGAACAAGATTGTGGAGTACATGGCTCTGGCCAAGCCCGTGCTGCAGTTCGAGATGAAGGAAGGCCGCTTCAGCGCCGGCGCCGCCTCTCTCTACGCCCGCTCAGGCGACGTGGCCGACTTTGCGGACAAGATCATGCGTCTGCTCGACGATCCAACGATGCGCGAGTCCATGGGCCGCTTCGGACGGCAGCGCTTCGAGCAGGTGCTCTGCTGGGAGCATCAGCGCCCGACGCTCCTGGCCGCCTACGCCCGGGCGCTCGGCCGCAAGGCGGTGACGGCGCCTTCTCCCGCTCCTTCCCCGGTCCCCTCTCCTGCCCCGGGGCTCGAGCCCGCAACGGCCGAGCGGCCCGCGGCCTAGCTCCTGCGACCACGGCGCGCGCGCACCAGCTTGCGCCGCCACGCGTAGGCGCGCATCTGGCCGCCATGTCCGCGCGCCTCGCGTCCCTCTATCGCCACCCCGTCAAGGGCTTCACCCCCGAGCGCGTGCCCGAGGCGCAGCTTCGCGCCGGTCAGCACTTCCCCCACGATCGCTTGTTTGCGGTGGAGGACGGCCCCTCCGGCTTCGATCCCGCCGCGCCCGGCCACGTGTCCAAGTGGAGGTTCGCGGTCCTCGCCAAACTCGGCGAGCTCGCCCGGGTCCGCACGCGCTACGACGAGGCCGCAGGCGTGTTCCATGTCGAGAGCGCGGGCGTTCGGCCCCTCGCCGCCGACCTCGGCTGCGACGCCGGCCGCCAGGCGCTCGCGGACTGGCTGCAGGCCTATCTCGGCGAGGCGGCGAGCGGCCCGCTGCGGGTGGTCGCGCACGGCGCAGGTCACCGGTTCATGGACCACCCCCAGGGCTACGTGTCCCTGATCAACCTGGAGAGCGTGCGCGACCTGGAGCAGCGCCTCGGCGCGCCGGTCGACCCCCGCCGCTTCCGCGCCAACCTTTACGTCGAGGGGCTGGAGCCCTGGTCTGAGCTCGACCTGCTCGGCGCGACGCTCAGGATCGGCGAGGCCACCCTCAGCGGCACGCGCCCGATCGTCCGCTGCATGGCCACCCACGTGCACCCCGAGACGGGCGAGCGCGATCTGGATGTGGCGGGCGCGCTGCACGCCCATTACGGGCACGTGTTCTGCGGCCTTTATCTGCGGGTGAAGGCGGACGGCGCGGTCCGCGAGGGCGATCCGGTGAGCGTGCGATGACCCTGACTCTCCTGCAGGCCTGGACGCAGGGCCGCGACCGGCTGAAGGCCGCGGGCGTGGACAGCCCGGTGATCGATGCGCGCCTGCTGGTCGAGGCCGCCGCGGACGCCCGCCGCATCGACCTGGTCACCGACCCTTACCGCGTCCTGAGCGACGAGCAGCGGTCGCGCCTGGACGAGTATCTGGACCGTCGCAGCCGGCGCGAGCCCGTCAGCCGCATCCTCGGCCGCAAGGGCTTCTGGAAGATCCTGCTGCAGGTCAATGAACACGTGCTGGCGCCGCGCCCCGACACCGAGGTGATCGTGGACCTGGTGTTGAACGCGATGCCGGAGGGCCGACGCTTTGACCTGCTCGACCTCGGCGTGGGCTCGGGCGCGATTCTGCTGGCGATCCTGGCGGAGCGCCCGGCCGCGCGGGGGCTGGGCGTGGACATCTCCGAAGAGGCCCTGGCCGTCGCCCGCGAGAACGCAGCCCGCTTGGGGCTGGAGGGCAAGGCGGCCCTGCTCCGGGGAGACTGGACCCACGGCCTGGGCGACGACCTCTTCGACGTGGTGGTCTCCAACCCGCCCTACATCGCGAGCGCCGAGATCGAGACCCTCGACCCCGAGGTGCGCCACCACGAACCCCGCCTGGCCTTGGACGGCGGGCCGGACGGGCTGGACGCCTACCGCCGGCTGGCCCCGGAGGTGCTGCGGGTGCTGAAGCCCGGCGGCCTCTTCGCCCTGGAGATCGGGCACACCCAGGCGGACAGGGTCTTGCGCCTCATGCGCGAGGCTGGCGCAGACGAAGTGGCGCTCCACAAGGACCTGGCCGATCGCGATCGCGTGGTGGCGGGACGCAAGAAAGCCCTTGGAAACGGCGAGGCGACTCGCTAAGTCTGGCGCGTCTCCACTCAACTCGCCAGATTCGGACGGTCAGGCTGACCTGGGCTCGCTGTCCGGGGCGCTCGAGGAGCGCGGCCAGCCCTTTGCAACCGCGGGGCGGGCCGGGGCGGAGACCAACAGCGGCAAATCCGGTTACGGTGGCCATCCCGGCCCCGGCTGACGCGCCGCTCTGACGGGACGCTGGTTCGTCCCCTGCGACGGTTATCGCACGATGAGAGATTTCAAGGGAATGAAACGCCAGCGAGGGCGCAATCGCGGCGGCGGCGGCGGGGGCAAGCCGCAGCAGCACAATGCGAACCGCAGCTTCGACTCCAACGGGCCTGAGAACATCAAGGTCCGGGGTCACGCCCAGCACATCTATGAGAAGTACCTGCAGCTGGCGCGCGACAGCGCCTCGTCCGGCGACCGTGTGCTGACGGAGAATTATCTTCAGCACGCGGAGCACTACTATCGCCTGCTGCGCGCGCTGCAGCCGCAGCGGCCGATCGCCGAGATCGCCGCGCGCGACGTGTTCGCCTCCGGCTTCGACATCGACTTCGAGGAGGAGCCGAGCTTCGACCAGGCGCAGGCCGCCGAGGAGGGGCAGGACGGGCAAGGCGAAGGCGGCGAGGGCCCAAGCGAGGGCCAGACGCGCGCTTTCGAGCCGCGCGAGATCCGCGAACCGCGCGAGTATCGCGAGGCCCGCGAGGGGCAGAACGGCGAACGGCCGCGCTATGACGACCGCCGCGACCGGGACAGGAACCGCGACGGCCAGCGCCGCTTCGATCGCGACCAGAACCGCGACGGGCCTCGCGACCGGCCCTTAAATCGCGAAGACCGGGACCGCGCCTTCAACCGCGAGGATCGCGGCGAGCGCCGCTTTGAAGGCGAGCGGGGCGAGCGCCCGGATCGGGAGCGTCGCTACGAAGAGCGCAGCGAGCGCCGCCACGAGCCGCGCGAGCCCGCGTCCGATCCCCTGGCGGTGATCGAACCTGCCGCCCAGCCCATCACGTCCGAGCGGGACAACGAGCGGGTGCTGCGTTCCGAAGACGGCGGCTTCAGCGAAGCGCCGGCTTTCCTTCAGGCCCAGACCGCGCCCCTCCCGTCCGCCGAGGACGGCGAGGGCCGCCGCCCCGTGCGCCCCGCCGCCGCAAGCCGCGCAGCTTCGACCGCACCGACGGCGACGCGCCTGAGGGCGTGGACGCGCCCGAGACCGAAGAGGCCTGAGCGGACTTTAGCTCGCGATGGCGTAACCGCCGGCCCGGGCGGGATCCTGCGGGACCCGTTCGCGGGGGCGTAGCGGCGTGGGCTGCAGCGCCGGCAGGCTGTCCTCGATGAGGCCGAGCACCCGCTGGATCGGCCCGTCGTTGACGAAGTGGTCGGCGCCTTCCAGCACGGTCATGCGCGCGTTGTCGCCCGCCTCCGCCGCCATCCAGGCCGCGGCCTCCAGGGGGGCGAAGTCGTCCCGGTCGCCATGCACAATATGGACCGGCAGGGTCAGGTCGCGAAGCGCCTGGCGCACGGCGGCGAGCTGGGGCGGCTGTCCCCGCACCTCCTGCACCGCGCAGGCCGGATCGCGCGGCATCAGGCCCAGGATGAGGCTGCCCGCGTCGACCAGCCAGCGCGCGGTGGGACCGAGCGACCCGAAGTAGCCGGACAGCAGCACCAGCCCATCGATCGCGCCGGGGTTGGCCTGGGCCATCAGGGTCACGATGGCCGCGCCATAGGACTGGCCCACCAGCAACAGCCGCTGGCCGGGCTCCCGCCGCAGCAGGGGCGCCAAGGCGCGGGCCTGGGTCGCGATGTCAAGCACCGGATGGTGCGGCTCTGAGCAGGCGTAGCCGGGACGGTCCACCACGACCATCTCGCGCTCGGGCGGCATGGCCGCGATCACGTCGGCCCAGTACTCGGCCCACGAGGGCGCGCCGGTGATGACCACGATCTTCCATGGGGCCTGCCGACGGTTAGGCGTGCGCAGCGCCGACAGCCGCCACCCCAGGCCGCCGCCCGCCTCAAAGGTGATCCGCTCGATCAGGTGGTCGGGATAGAGCGCTGTCGTCGGCACGTGCTCAGAGCGACCCAGGCTCGCCGAGGCGACGCACGCCCAGCCGATCGCGAAAACGCCCTTTGGCCTTGCTGCCGCCACAATCCGCTCCTTCGCAGCTGCTCAACCGAAGCAACGCAAGAGTAGCGCCGCGGTTCTGAACGCTTCGGCGCCAGCGATTGTCAGCGGAAATTCACCTAAGGCTCAGCCGAGGTCTCGCATGAGACGGGCCTTGTCGCGCTGCCAGTCGCGCTCGGCCTCCACCGCCCGCTTGTCGTGGGCCTTCTTGCCCTTGGCCAGGGCAAGCTCGAGCTTGGCGCGGCCCTTGACGTCGAAGTAGAGCTTGACCGGGATCAGGGTGAGCCCGTCCCGCTGCACAGCCCCGATCAGCCTGTCGATCTGCTTGCGGTGCAGAAGCAGCTTCCGCGGCCGGCGGGGCTCGTGGTTGAAGCGGTTCGCCTGGGCATAGGGCGGGATATCGGCGTTGATCAGCACGATCTCCTCGCCCTGCACCGCGGCATAGCTCTCTGCGATGTTGGCGCGACCGTTGCGCAGCGACTTCACCTCGGTCCCGGTGAGCGCCAGGCCCGCCTCCACGCTGTCCTCAAGGAAGTAGTCGAAGCGTGCGCGACGGTTCTCCGCGATCAGCTTGGGCTTGGGCTCGGCGGAGGCGCTCATGCGGACGGACCGAGGCCGGCCATCGCGACCGCGGCCTGCACCTGCGCCCGCGCCGCCTCCGAGCAGGGGGTGAGCGGCAGGCGCACCGTCTCTTGGCAAAGACCGAGCGCGGCCAGGGCGAACTTGGCGGGCGAGGGCGAGGCGTCGGCGAACAGCGCCTTGTGCAGCCGGATCAGCCGATCCTGGTACGTCAGGGCCTCGTCGAACCGCCCCGCCAGGGCGGCCTCCATCTGCCGGGCGCAGAGCTCCGGCGCGACGTTGGAGGTGACGGAGATGACTCCGTGCCCGCCCTGAGCCGCATAGCCAAGCGCAGACGGATCGTCGCCTGAGAGCAGGCCGAACCCCTCGACGCACTCCAGCCGCATGAGGCTCACCCGGCCGATATCGCCCGTCGCGTCCTTCACGCCCACCACGTTGGGCAGCCGCGACAGCCTGGCGAGGGTGTCGTTGGCGATGTCCGAGCCCGTGCGGCCGGGCACGTTGTAGACCACCACGGGAAAGTCCACCGCGCCCACGATCGCTTCATAGTGGGCGAAAAGGCCCGCCTGGCTCGGCCGGTTGTAGTAGGGCGTAACCACCAGGGCCGCGTCCGCCCCGACGGCCTTGGCATGGCGGACCAGCTCGATGGCCTCGTCCGTGGCGTTCGAGCCTGCGCCCGCGATCACCGGCACGCGTCTGGACGCGACGTGAACGCAGATCTCCACCACCCGCCGGTGCTCCTCGTGGCTGAGGGTGGCGGTCTCGCCGGTGGTGCCCACGGGCACAAGGCCGTGGATGCCGGCCGCGATCTGGCGCTCGACCAGTCGCTCGAAGGCGGGCTCGTCCACGGCGCCGGCGCCGGTGAAGGGGGTGACCAGGGCGGTGAGCGCGCCTTGGAAGCGGGACTTCGACATTGGAGGGGGCCGCTGGCCGGTCTCGGCCGCGCCTTTCTCGATTGTGATGGCGTGGGCGGACATTATCGGTCTGCGGCGCTTGCCCGCAATGGGCGCGTCGGTCAGAGTCCAAGGCTCAAGGTCATGGGGATCCGCGTGCTTCATCCGCGTCTGGCAAGGCTCGCCCGCAGCATGCTGACCGTCGCTGCGGTATCAGCCGCGTGCGGCGCGGTGGCTCAGACCCCGCCCACGACCTCGCCCTCCCCCGACCCGGCCTCCGGCACGCCCACAGGAGGTCCGATCCCCTATTCAGAGCTCCAGTCGGGCCCGGTGGCGGCGAGCGACGCCGCCCAGACCCTGCACCAGGCCCTCGAAGCCGCGCGGAAGGGCGATGCGGACCAGGCGCGCAGCCTGTCCAGCGGCCTTGCCGACCCCGTGGCCCGCAAGCTGGTCACCTGGGCGCTGATCGACAACGCCGGCTCGATGCTCAATTTCTTCGAGCTCGACGCCGCGCGGCGCGATCTCTGGGGCTGGCCGCGCCCCGCCCGCCGACAGGCTGCGGCGGAGAAGGCGCTGGAGGGCGCGGCGCTCGCGCCTCAGCGCGTCGTCGACTGGTTCCAGGGCAAGGACCCGGAGACCGCCGAGGGGGCCATGGCGCTGGCCTCTGCCTACCAGGCCCTCGGCCGCCCGGGCGACGCCCAGGCCCTGATCCGCCGCTGGTGGCGCGATACGCCCTTCGAGGCGGAGGTCCAGGCCCGCATGCTCGGCCGCTTTGGCGCGATGCTGTCGTCCGACGACAACGTTGCGCGCCTGGACACCCTGCTCATGGGCGCTCAGGGGCCCGCCGTCCGGGCGTTGCTGGAGCTGGTCGACGCCGACCATCGCGCCCTGGCCGAGGCGCGCATGGCGCTCCGCTCCGAGCGGAGCAACGCCTTGGCCCTTGCGGATCAGGTCCCGGCCAGCCTGCAGAACGATCCCGGGCTGGCCTACGAGCGGGCGCGCTATCTGCACAAACGCGGACAGGACGGCGAAGCGCTGAGCTATGTCCGGAACTTCCCCACCGCCCTGCCCTCCAAGCCGGAGATCGCGACCGCGGTCTGGAACCTGCGGCGGGTGCTGATGAACTCGGCGCTGAAGGGCGGCGACTACGAGTCGGCCTACGCCGCCGCCACCCGCCATGGCCTGCCCCCCGGCACGGCCGACTGTGCGGAGGCGGAATTCTTCGCCGGCTGGATCGCGCTCGACAAGCTGCACGATCCCGTGCGCGCCGACAGTCACTTCGAGAAGCTGCACCGCTCCGGCGCTTCGCCCATCACGCTCAGCCGGGCGCTCTACTGGCGCGGGCGGGTGGCGGAGGCGCGCAACGACGCCGTCGCCGCGGCCGTCTTCTACGGCGAGGGCGCCCAGTACTACACCACCTTCTACGGCCAGCTGGCGGCGCAGCGCGCGGGCCAGACCACCCTGACGCTCGGGCGCGATCCTGTACCGACCGCCGAGGACCGGGAGCGTTTCAACGGGCGCGAGCTGGTGCACGCCGCGCGCCTGCTGCTCGACGCCGGCGAGCGGCCGATGTTCCGCGCCGTCGTGCTCACCCTGGACGACGTGATGCCGAACGCGGAGGAGCTGGCCCTGCTCGTCGACTTCGCCAAGATGTCCGGCGACCAGGACCTCGCCATGCGGGTAGTTCGCGCGGGCGCGATCCGCGGCTTCATCCTGCCCGAGCGCGGCTATCCCCTGCTGAGCGTGCCGGAGATGCCGGGCGCGGCGGAGCCGGCTTTCAGCCTCGGGATCGCGCGCCAGGAGAGCAACTTCGACCCCCGCGCCCGCTCAGCCTTCGCCCGGGGCATCATGCAGCTGCGCCCCTCGACGGCGGCGATCGTCGCGCGCCGCATCGGGCTTCCCTACTCCGCCGCCCGGCTGGAGGACGCCGAGTACAACATGCGCCTCGGGTCGAGCTTCCTCGGCCAGCTCGTCGACCAGATGGGCGGCTCATACCTGATGGCGGCGGCGGCCTATAACGCCGGACCGGGCCGCCCGCCGGCCTGGTCCGAGAGCTGCGGGGATCCCCGCGGAGGCTCCACCGACCCGGTCGACTACATCGAGTGCATCCCGTTCTCCGAGACCCGGAACTATGTGATGCGCACCCTCGAGGCGATGCAGGTCTATCGCGCCCGGCTCGGCGGCGGACGGGCGCCGCTGACGCTGTTGAGGGACCTGAAGCGCGGCGCCTGGACGCCCGCGCCGCCCGCCACGACGGTGGCCTCGGAAGCTGCGGCGACCGGCTCGCGCTGAGGCCTTGCGCGGGGCACGTGGGGCGTCTTCTCCCAGCGGTGGGGCGCGGCCACGAACTGCCACAGCGCGATGGCGGCCGCGAGGGACTGTAGCGGCCAGTAGACGGCGGCCAGCAGGGCGTCGATCACGCCCATGCGCAAGCCCGCCCGCCGTGCGCCTCGCCCCATGGCCAGCACTGCCGCGAGCCAGCCTGCCGCCAGGAGCAGCGCATCCCAGGGCATCAGGACGCGCAAGCCGACAGCGAGGCAGGCCAGCAGCGTCAGAGGACCATGCGCCATGGCCGAGACGGCCGTCAGCCCCACCGTCAGCTGCAATGCGCCGAGCCTTGGGACCGACCAGCCCCAGCCCCGCCGCATGTGCACGAACCAGGTCTGCAGGTAGCCCTTTACCCAACGCGAGCGCTGCTTCAGCCACACCGGGAAGCTGTGGGGGGCGGTCTCGTACGTCGCCGCGCCGATCACGCCCGTCCGCCAGCCGTGGGCGGTGAGGCGGAAGCCGAGCTCCGCGTCCTCGGTTACGTTGAAGGCGTCCCAGCCGCCGGCTTCGCGCAGACGCGCCGTGACGAAGTGGTTGCTCGTACCCCCAAGCGGAAGCGGCAGGCCCAGGCGGGCCAGGGCCGGCAGGATCACCTCGAACTGGCAGGCATACTCCAGGGCGAACTGGCGCTGCAGGAAGCACGTCGGCTGCGAGACGCGGAGCGGCGCCTGCACGCACGCCAGGCGGGGATCGGCGGCGAAGGCGGCGGCGGCGACGCGCAACTGCTGCGGATCAGGCTCGTCCTCGGCGTCATAGATCACCACGCGCTCGCCGCGCGCCACGCTCAGCGCGCTATTGCAAGCCCGCGGCTTGGTCTTGGGCGCACCGGGCGGGTTCACCAGGATGCGCGCGAAGCCGGGAAGCCCGGCGGCCGCCAGCGCCTGCGCGGTCTCAGGATCGTCGGGCTCCACGACGAAGATGATCTCCAGCTTGCGGCGGGGATAGTCGATCGCTTCCAGCGCATTCAGCAGCTCGCCGACCACGGACGCCTCGCGGTAGAGCGGCACGATGACCGAATAGGTTGGCAGATCGCCGTCGGGGAGCCCCGCAGCCGGGGACGCGGGCGTCTCGCTCAGCACGACAGCCAGGACGCGCCAGGCGCAGGCGAGGAGGAACACTGCGGCGGCGGCGACGTGGGCGAGTTTCAGCGCCAAAGCCGTCCAACAGGCCAGGAACATGAGGGCGAGCGCCGCAACGGAGCCGAACCCCGCCAGCTGAGTCGCCGTCAGCCGCCGCCGGGCCGAGTGCCGGAAGCGCGGTAGATTTTCGAGCGGCCCGGACTCGCCCGGGTGCAATCTGCGCCGGACCGCCCCCGCCATCCCGCCTCCGCCTGCTAACCTGAGATTGTAGCGGATCGGAAAGCTTGGCAAGGGTTCCAGCGCGAGACGGACCGCAGATCACGCGCCGAGGATCGTCCAAGCCGCGCCCCGTCCCGCTTTGCGCCGCCCGCGCTTTGTCGCTAGCCTCAGAGCCAGTGCACGGCCGGAGGGGCCCCGTTGAACGCAGTTTCCGAAAAGCCCGCGCGCTCGGGGCGCAAGGCCAAGGGCGACGGCCACCTGCGCCGCGCCGAGATCCTGGGCGCGGCCGAACGCATATTCCTCGATTACGGCTACGAGGGCGCGACGATCCGCAAGATTGCGGACGCGGTGGGCGTGTCTTCGACCGCGCTCTACATGCATTTCACCGACAAGACGCAGATCCTGGTCGAGATCTGCGAAGGCATGTTCGCGCAACTGCTGGCGCAGAACACCGAGATCGCCGCGCTCGACATGGACCCGGTGCAGCGGGTGCGCCTGATGCTGGACGCGTTCATGGATTTCGCCATGGCTCATCCGAACGCCTACTCGCTGATCTACTGCCCCTCCCCCGCCCAGATCGGCGAGGCGAACGTCCAAGCGATCACGGGGGTGGGCCAGCAGTGCTACGACGTGTTCGCCGCGGCGGTGCAGCAGGCCATCGACGCGGGCCGCCTGCGGGTAAAGGACGTGCAGGTCGCAAGCCAGACGCTCTGGACCGCCGTGCACGGCCTCGCGATGCTGCTGATCTCGCGGCCGACCCTGAACTGGGCGCCGACCCACACCCTGAAGGCGGCCATGCTGGACAGCCTGTTCGAGGGCATGGTGGCGCGGTGATCGGACGCCTCGCCGGCGGCCTCGCGGCGGCCCTGAGCCTGAGCACGGCCGGTGCGGCTGAGCCCCTGCGGGTCTTCTCGCTGGACCAGTGCGCCGACCAGTATGTGCTGGCGCTGTCGCCGCGATCAGAGGTCGTGGGCCTGTCGCCAAGGGCCCGGGCGGCGGACTCCTATCTGCGCGACCGCGCCTTGGGCCTGCCGATTCGCCGGCCGTCGCTGGAGGCGGTCCTGGCCTCGCGCGCCGGCCTGGTCGTGCGGACATGGGGCGGCTCCCCTGGGCTGCAGCGGGCGCTGGAGACGCGGGGCGTGCGCGTGCTCACGCTCCCGGAGGTCAACGACTTCGCCCAGGCCCGGCGCGCCCTGAGGCTCGCCGCCGAGGCGCTGGGCCGCCCCGCGGCGGGCGCCCGGCTGACCGCCGAGATGGACGCCAAGCTCCGCCGCGCGGCGGGGGCGGGCCGAGGCGCCGCGGCGCTCTATCTGACGCCGTCCGCCTTCACGAGCGGCCCGGGAACGCACATCGACGCCATCCTGCGCGCCGCCGGCTTCCGCAACGCCGCCCGCGCGGCAGGCTACGCCCCCGTGCCCTTGGAGCGCCTCGTGCTGAGCCCGCCCTGGGCGGTGGTCACCGGCTTCTTCGAGACCGCGCCCACCTGGCGCTGGTCACCCGGGCGGCATCCATCCCTCGCCCACGCCACCGCGGGACGAGTGATCGCCGCCTTGCCTGGGCGTGTGCTGGGATGCCCCGGCTGGTTCATGGCGGACGCGGCGCTGAGTCTGGCCGAAGCCGCCCGCGCCCGCCGGTTCTGAGCCATGAGGCGCGGGCTCGTCGCGCTCGCCGCAGCGCTGGTCGCTGCGCTCGCGCTGTCGGCGGCGCTGGGCGAAGTCGCCCTCACCCCCGCCCAGTACGTGGCCGCCTTAACCCAGCCCGGCAGCCCGCCTGCGGAGATCCTCTGGGCCATCCGGCTGCCTCGGGGCCTGGCCGCCGCCCTGGTCGGAGGCGCGCTCGGCCTGTCGGGCGGGCTCATGCAGGGCCTGCTCAGGAACCCCCTCGCCGACCCCGGCGTGCTGGGCGTCTCCGCGTTCGGCGGCCTCGGAGCCTCGCTGGTCATCGCGCTGGGCGCCGCCGCCCTGCCGGGCGCCGTGGAGGGCGGCGCGCTGGCCGGTGCGCTTCTGGGCGGGGCGGCGCTCACCGGCCTGGCGGCGCGGTTCCGTGAGCCGGAGGTGCTGATCCTGTTCGGCGTGGCGCTCTCAGCGGGCGCAGGCGCGGGCACGGCGCTGGTGTTCAACCTCGCGCCCTCGCCGGTGGCCGCGAGCGAGGTCTTGGCCTGGCTGCTGGGCTCGGTGGAGAACCGGAGCTTCGCCGACATCGCCCTGGCTGTCCTGCCCCTGGCGGCCGGCGTCGCGCTCGCGGCCTACGCGGCCCGAGGGCTTCGCCAGCTCACCCTCGGCGAGGAGACGGCGGCGTTGTCGGGCTGGACATGGGACGGCGGCGGGCGGCGGCCGTGGCGGCGGCGGCGCTCCTGACCGGGGCCAGCGTCGCCATGGCGGGCGTGATCGGCTTTGTCGGCCTCGCCGCCCCCCACCTGGTCCGGCGAGCCGCGGGCGAGGACCCGGCGAAGCTGCTCGCCCCCTCCGCGCTTGCCGGCGCGGTGCTGCTTGTGCTCGCCGACGTGCTGGCCCGGATCGTTCCCACCGAGCAGGAGCTGAAGCTCGGCGTCATCACCGCCCTGGTCGGCGCCCCGATGTTCGCGCTGGTGGCGTGGCGCGCCGGTCGGAGCTGGCGGGCATGACGGCGCAGCTCGAGCTGACGGACGTCCGCGCGGACCTCGGCCGTCGCGAGGTGCTGGCGGGCGTGTCGCTGAAGGCCTTCCCGGGCGAGGTGGTGGGGCTGGTGGGTCCGAACGGCGCGGGCAAGACCAGCCTCTTGCGGGCGGCTCTGGGACTGCTGAGGCTCACGGTCGGCGAGGCGCGGCTCGGCGGCGTCTCCGTCCGGAGCCTTTCGGCGCGGGACCGGGCGGCGCGCGTCGGCTACCTGCCGCAGGATCGGCGCGTCGCCTGGGGCATGGCGGCGCAGGCGATCGTGGCCCTCGGGCGACCGTTCGATCCGCCGGCGGAGGCGGAGGCGGCCGCCGCCACCGCCCTGGCCCGCGTGGGCCTGAAGGGCTTTGCGGCGCGCAGCGTGGCGGAGCTCTCCGGCGGCGAGCGCGCGCGCGTGCTGCTGGCGCGTCTGCTCGTGACCGCATCGCCCCTGCTGGTCGCCGACGAGCCCGCCGCGGGCCTGGACCCCGCCGCCCAGCTCTCCGTCATGCGCCTGTTCCGCGACGAGGCGGCGCGGGGGGCATGCGTCCTGGTCAGCCTGCACGACCTTGGGCTGGCCGCGCGCGCCTGCGACCGCATCGTGGTGCTGGACGCGGGCCGCGTCGTGGCCGACGGCCCGCCGTCGGAGGCGCTCTCGACCGCGGTCCTAGCCGAGTTCTTCCAGCTTGACGGCGCGCTCCTGCCGACGCCCGCCGGACTGGTGCTGGCGGCCGACGCGCGGCAAGCGAGCCGCGCATGAGCCGCCTTGCCCGCCTCCCCGCCTTCTCCGATATTCAGGCCGCCGCGGAGCGCCTGCGCGGCGCGGCCGTGGTCACGCCCCTGCTGCGCTTCGAGGCGCTGGACGCCGCCGCCGGCGCCCGAGTCTTCGTCAAGGCCGAGGTCCTGCAGCGCACCGGCTCGTTCAAGTTCCGCGGCGCCTTCAACCGGCTGGTCCAGCTGAGCGCCGACGAGCGCCGGGCTGGGGTCGTGGCCTTCTCCTCCGGCAACCACGCCCAGGGCGTCGCCGCGGCGGCCGGCCTCGTGGGCTGCCCGGCGGTGATCGTGATGCCCTCCGACGCGCCCGCCGTGAAGGTCGAGGCCACCCGCGCCTACGGCGCCGAGATCGTCTCCTACGACCGCTTCACCGAGAGCCGGGAGGCCATCGCCGCACGGATCGCCTCCGAGCGCGGCGCCGTCCTGGTCCCGAGCTACGACGACCCGCACATCATCGCCGGCCAGGGCACGGCGGGACTGGAGGCGGCGAGCGAGCTTGCGGCGCAGGGCGAGAGGGCCGAGGTCCTGCTCTGCCCGGCGTCGGGCGGCGGGCTGATGGCCGGCGTCGCCCTGGCGTTCGAGGCGCTCTCGCCCGCGACGCAGCTCTACACCGTCGAGCCCGCCGGCTTCGACGACCATGCGCGCAGCCTTGCGGCGGGCGCGCCCGTGGCCAATGCGCCGGGCGCGCGGAGCGTCTGCGACGCCTTGCTGGCGGCCGAGCCCGGGCGGCTGACCTTCGCGATCAACCGCCCGCGGCTGGCCGGCGGGGTGAGCGTCAGCGATGCGGAGACGCTCGCGGCCATGCGCTTCGCCTTCCGCCACCTGAAGCTGGTGCTGGAGCCTGGCGGCGCGGTGGCCTTCGCCGCCCTGTTGGCCCGGCGCGTGCCGGCCAAGGGGCGCACGGTCGTGGTGATCGCCTCGGGCGGCAACGTCGATGCGGCCCTCTACGCCGAGGCCCTGGCGGCTTGATCTCCGGCCATGGTCGCGAGCCTGGGGTGGCTGATCCGGACGAGGGGTCGGTCGCTCATGCGCGCAATGAAGAGGAGCCGAGGCGGGCGCTCAAGCCTTCGCGCAAGCTGCGCCGCAAACGCGCGGCGGGTCGAATTACCGCGATTTAACTAGGGTTGAGGCGTATTTCGGGCTTTCTCCCGTCTGCGGCGAGTTGCGCCGCGGCGCGCCCCTTTCGTCTACGGATATGTCTCTCGCCCTCGCCACGGTCGTCTACGAATGGCGCCGCTACATGGCGGCGGTCGTGGCGCTGGCCTTCTCCGGCCTTCTGGTGCTGGCCCAAGTCGGGATGTTCGTCGGCATCGGCAAGGCCTTCACCGCCACCATCGACCGCAGCCGCGCGGATCTCTTTGTCCTAGGCCCCAAGGCCGACAGCCTGTTCGGCAACTCCGGCCTGCCGCGTCGAGTGATGTCGCGGGTGTACCTCAACCCCGAGGTGGCGGAGATCTCCGACCTGGAGGGCGACGGCGCGCCCTTCAACAACCTGTCCGACAAGCCCCGCCCCGGCGAAAAGGCTAAGCCGGGGGCCGCCCGACGGCGTGAGTTCGTGCAGATCATGGCTGTCGACACCGCGCCGGGCTCCCTGACCCTGCCCACCGACATTCCCGAGGACGTCCGCCGCGCGCTTCAGGAGCCCTTCGTCGTCGCCGTGGACAGGAGCGCCCTGGGCCGCCTTGGCGTTAAGCTCGGCGACAGGGCGGGGCTCGGCACGCGCACGGTGCGGATCGGCGCCATCCTGACCACCTATCCAAACGTGGCGCAGCCCTTGGTCTTGATGTCGCGCGAGACGCTGCGGCTGATGAACATGGCGGAGAGCGGGACCCGCGTGGGCCCGCTCATGGTGCGCTTGCGCGATCCTTCCAAGGTCGAGGCCGTCCGCGACCAGCTGAACGCCGCCAGCCGGGGCGAGTACCGCGCCTGGACCCGCGCCGAGCTCGGCCGCGCCAACGGCCAGATGCTGATGAAAAACCAGATTCTCGGCATCATGCTGGGCTTTTCGGCCTTCCTGGGCCTGCTGATCGGGATCGGCATCACCTGGCAGACGCTCAGGGGCGCCCTTCTGGCCAACATCAAGGAGTTCGCGAGCCTGCGGGCGCTGGGCGTCTCGGTCATGTCGCTCAGGATCGTGGTGCTGGAGCTGAGCTTCTGGGTCGGGGTGGCGGGGCTGGGCGCGACGGCGCTCTTGCTGACCGGGGTCAAGCTCCTGGCGCAGTCGGGCGGGGTGCCGATGGTGTTTCCGCTCTCCAACGTGATCTCGACCGCCGTCTTCCTGCTCGTGATCGCCATGCTGTCGGGCCTGCTGTCGCTCGGGATCCTGAAGCAGAGCCAGCCCGCGGACCTCCTGCGATGAGCGCCTCCCTGACCGCCCGCGGGCTCGTGAAGAGCTTCAAGTCCGGCAAGAACCGGGTCGAGGTGCTGAAAGGCGTCGACTTTAGCGCCCAGCACGGCGACGTGACCATGGTCATGGGGCCGTCGGGCTCGGGCAAGTCGACCCTGATCGCGACCCTGTCGGGCCTGTTGCGCCCGGACGCGGGCGAGGTGACCGCGCTCGACACCCGGCTCTGGACCCTGTCGCCGGGGCGGATCGACCGCTTCCGCCTGGATCACTGCGGCTTCATCTTCCAGGGCTTCAACCTCTTCTCGGCCCTGACCGCGCTGCAGCAGGTCTCCACGGTGCTGAAGTACAAGGGCCTGAGCCCGTCCGCGGCGCGGGAGCGCGCGGCGCTCGCCCTGCACGAGGTCGGCCTCGGCCACCGGCTGCACCAGCGCCCCTCCGAGCTCTCCGGCGGCGAGAAGCAGCGCGTGGCGATCGCCCGGGCGCTCGCCAAGGACCCCGCCCTGCTGTTCGCCGACGAGCCGACCTCGGCTCTGGACGGCGAGAACGGCCAGGTGGTGATCCGGCTTTTGCAGCGCGCCGCCAAGGCGCACGGCGCGGCGGTGGTCTGCGTCACGCACGATCCTCGCCTGGAGGCCTATGCCGACCGGGTCATTCACATCGAGGACGGCCGCATCCTGGCCGAGCCTCCTGCGCCCCACGCGCCCGCGCCCGCAGGGCCCCGCCCGCGGCGGTCCCGCCTGTTCTCGAGAAGGCTCGACGTCCGATGCTGTCGTTCCTGCGCCGTCGCTGGCTTCCGATCACGGTGGTGCTGGTCGTGGCCGGCCTGGGGTTCGGCTGGGTGACGATGCAGAGCAAGGCCAAGCAGGCCCAGGCCGCCCAGAGCAAGGCCGCCGCGCTTGCGCCCTCGCCCTATGCGGCGATCGCCTCCGGGAAGGCCGACGTGGAAGGCGGGATTATCCAGGTCGCGGCGCGCACGGCCGGCATCGTTCAGGAGGTCTACGTCCAGGAGGGCCAGGACGTCCGCAAAGGCCAGGCCCTCGCCAAGCTGCAGGACGACCAGCCCCGCCTCAATGTCGCCAGCGCCTCGGCCGCCGAGCAGCAGGCCGCCGCCCAGATCGCCCTCTATGAAGTCCAGAAGCGCACCGCCGAGCGCGAGTACGCCCGCCTGCAGCCCCTGATCGCTAAGGACTTCGTCACCCGCCAATCCGTCGATCAGGCCCAGGACGCGATTCGCCAGGCGGAGGCGCAGATCGCCGCGCAGCGCGCCGCGGTCGCCACCGCCCGCGCTCAGCGCAACGCCGCGCAGTACCAGCTGGAGCTCGCGACCGTGCGGGCTCCCGTGGACGGCAAGATCGTGCGGCGATACGCCAACCCCGGCGCGGGGACCTCGACGCTGAACGTCTCCAATCTGTTCGACCTGATGCCCTCGACGGGGCGGATTGTGCGCGCCGAGATCACTGAGAGCGACATCCCGAACGTGAGCGTCGGCCAGGAGGTCGAGATCGTGCCCGAGGCCGACCCGACCAAGCTCTACCCCGGGCGGGTGCTGCGGCGGGCGCAGCAGTTCGGGGCGCGCCGGCTGCTCTCCGACGACCCGTCCGAAAAGACCGACGAGCGGGTCGTAGAGGTCGTGGTGGCGGCCGAGGGCGCGCCGCTGCTCATCGGGCAGCGGGTGATGGTGAAGTTCCTGAAGCCCGGGCAGCGCGCAGGCGCCGCGCAAGCCACGCCGGCTGCGGGCGCGAGGGCCGCCTCGACCGCCAAGCCGGCTTGAGCCGGGCGCGGACGGGCGCGTCCAGTCACCGCTCCGCCGCCCAGGCGAGCAGGAGGGCGCAGCCCAGCCCTGCGCGCGGCGCGCGGCGCGCCTCGCATTGACCCGGAGCGGCTCGGCCCTATACCGCCCCGCCATGCGACTGACCGGCCTTTCCACCCTCGCCCAGGGCGCGCGCGCCTGGCCCTTCGAGCAGGCCCGCAACCTGCTCGCCCGCACCGTGCGGCGTCGGCTGGAGCCGGAAGCGGGCAAGGACGCTCTCAGCCTGATCGCGGCGGGCAGGGCCGAGGAGGCGGTCAAGGCGCACCCGGCGCTCAAGGCCAGCCCCGTGGTCCTGGAGACAGGCTACGGCGCCTCGGGCCTGCCGCATATCGGGACCTTCCAGGAGAATGCGCGCACGACCATGGTGCGCACCGCCTTTCGCGCCCTGACCGAAGATGCGATCCCGACCACCCTGATCTGCTTCAGCGACGACATGGACGGGCTGCGCAAGGCGCCGCCGGGCCTGCCCGACCAGGAGGGCCTGAAGGCGGACCTGCACAAGCCGCTCACCGCCGTGCGCGACCCCTTCGGCGAGCACGAAAGCTTCGGCGCGCACAACAACGCGCGCATGCGCCGCTTCCTGGACCAGTTCGGGTTCGATTACGAGTTCCGGTCCTCCACCGAGATGTACCGGTCCGGCGCCTTCGACGCCCAGCTGCGCCTGGCGCTCGAGCGCTTCGACGAGATCCAGGCGGTGATGCTGCCGACCTTGGGGCCCGAGCGCCGCGCCACCTATTCGCCCTTCCTGCCCATCAGCCCCAAGACCGGCCGCGTCCTTCAGGTCCCGACGCTGGAGCGCGACGTGAAGGCGGGCACGATCGTCTTCGAAGACGAGGACGGGACCCGCACCGAGGTTCCCGTCACCGGCGGCCATGTGAAGATGCAGTGGAAGCCCGACTGGGCCATGCGCTGGGCCGCGCTCGCCGTCGACTACGAGATGAGCGGCAAGGACCTGATCGACAGCGTGAAGGTCTCCTCCCGGATTTGCCGCATCCTGGGCGGGGAGCCGCCGGAGGGCTTCAACTACGAGCTCTTCCTGGACGAGAATGGAGAGAAGATCTCCAAGTCGCGCGGCAACGGCCTGACGATGGAGGACTGGCTGCGCTACGGCGCGCCGGAGAGCCTCGCCTACTATGTGTTCCAATCGCCCAAGTCGGCCAAGAAGCTCTACTTCGACGTGATTCCTAAGGCGTCCGACGAGTATTTGCAGCAGCTGGACGCCTATCGCGAGCAGGACGCCGCCAAGCGCCTCGACAACCCCGTGTGGTCGGTGCACGGGGGCGCGCCGCCCGAGCACGGCTCGCCGGTCAGCTTCAGCCTGCTGTTGAACCTCGTGTCGGCGGCCAACGCGTCGGACGCCGCGATCCTTTGGGGCTTCATCGAGCGCTACATCCCAGGCGCGACGCCCGAGACTCAGCCGCTGCTCGACCGCCTGACGACCTACGCGATCCATTACTTCGAGGATTTCGTACGGCCGTCGAAGCGCTTCCGGGCGGCGAGCGAGCAGGAGCGCGCCGCGCTGCAGGACCTGGCGGCGCGGCTGCGCCGACTCGGGCCCGGCTGCGCCGACGCCGAGACGATCCAAAACGAGGTCTATGCGGCGGGCAAGGCGGCGGGCTTCGAGCCCCTGCGGGCGTGGTTCCAGGCGATCTACGAGGTGCTGCTCGGCCAGCCTCAGGGCCCGCGCTTCGGCTCCTTCGTGGCGATCTTCGGCGTGGAGCGGACCCTCGACCTCATCGACCGCGCCCTGGCGGGCAAGCTCGCCTGAGGCTCCGGCTTCCTGGGCGGCGGCCGAAGGCGTAGGCTCCGACCGTGCCGCGCCTCCGCCCGACGGTCCTCGCCCTCGCCCTGCCCTGGCTGCTTGCAGCCGCACCCGCGCCCGCGCCCCGGCGCCTGGACGACCTTCGCCTGCGCACCGTCAAGCTCGGGCAGGCCGAGGCGGAGAGCGCGGCCGTCGCCCAGGCGCGCCGGGCTCGGCTGGACGCCATCGCGCGCGAAGAGCAGGCGCTGGCCGCCCGGCTTGGCGCCAACCGGGAGGCGCTCGGACAGCTGCTGGCCGCGCTGGCCACCGTGCGCCGTCAGCCGCCCCCGCCGCTGCTGGTCTCGCCGCAGAAGGCCAAGGACGCCGTGCGCGCCGCGATCCTGATCCGGGCGATGGCGCCGGAGCTGGAGTCCCGCGGCCAGGCCCTGCAGGCCCAAGCCCGTCGGCTTGCGGCGCTGAGGCGCAAGGCGGCCGCGGCCAACGCTGACCTCTTCCAGGCGGAAAGCGAGCTGGCCGAACGCCGCGTGGACCTCGACGCCGCCCTGAGGGCGCGCCGGGCGTCGGAGCCCGCGCCCGATCCGGTCGCGGCCGGGCGCCTGCGCGCCCTGGCGGAGAACGCCCCGTCCCCCGCCGCCTTCCTGGGCCGCCTGCCCGCCCCCGACGCCGGCGTCGAGCCCGAGCGGCTGGCGCCGCCCCTGCCCGGCGAGCCGGTGCGCCGCTTCGGCCAGGCCTGGCCCGCGCATGGCCGCTCGGAGGGCTGGGCCTGGCTGACGCTGCCCGGAGCCGAGGTGCTCAGCCCCGGCGAGGGGGCGGTCGACTACGCCGGCCCCTTGAAAGGTTGGGGCCAGGTCGTGATCTTACGTCTCGGCGGCGGCCTTCACGCCGTCCTTGCGGGACTTGAGCGGATCGACGTCGCCACCGGCGCCCCGGTCCGCTTCGGCGAGCCCCTCGGCCGCGCGCCGTCAGGCGAGGCGCCGGAGGTCTACTTCGAGGTCCGCAAGGGCGGGACGGCCGTCGATCCGGCGCGCTGGCTCGGGCGCCACACCCCGGGCCTTCGTGGTTGAACGCGCCTGTTCAGGCCGTATCCGGTGGCGTAGGGTCGGCCGATGCTGAAGAGACCTCTCATGCGCAGGATCCTCCTGGTCGGGATCTCCACCTTCGCCCTCGGGGCGGCCGCGATGGCGTGGGGCGAGCAACAGCAGAGGGCCTCGCGCGCCGAGACCTACAAGATGCTGGAATTGTTCGGCGACGTGCTGAGCACCGTCGACTCCCAGTATGTCGTGCCTGTCGATAACAAGAAGCTGATCCAGTCGGCGATCGACGGCATGCTGACGTCGCTGGACCCCCATTCGGGCTACCTCGACCCGTCCAGCTTCAGCGACATGCGCGACCAGACGCGGGGCCAGTACGGCGGCCTGGGGCTGCAAGTTACCGGCGAGGACGGGGCGGTGAAGATCATCGCGCCCATGGACGGCACGCCGGCCGCCCGCGCGGGGCTGCAGGCGGGGGACTACATCACCGCCATCGACGGCCAGAGCATCCTGGGCCAGAGCGTGAACGACGCCGTGAAGGCGATGCGCGGGCCGGTCGGCACCACCATCACCCTCACCATCGCGCGAGAGAAGCGCGATCCGTTCGCCGTCAAGCTCACCCGCGAGATTATCGACGTTAAGACGGTGCGAGACCGGGCCGAGGGCGACTATGGCTATCTGCGCATCGCCTCCTTCGACGAGCGCACCCAGGCGGAGACCCTGGCCGCGCTGAAGGACCTGAAGACCAAGATCCCGCACATGAAGGGCTTGATCCTCGACCTGCGCTCCAACCCCGGCGGGCTCGTGGATAGCGCGGTGGACGTGGCCAGCGACTTCCTGGACGGCGGCGAGGTGGTGTCGCAGCGCGGGCGGGAGCTCTCCAGCATCATCCGCTACAATGTGCGCGGCAACGGCGACCTCCTGAAGGGCTTGCCGATGGTGGTGCTGATCGACAACGGCTCCGCCTCGGCCGCCGAGATCGTGGCCGGCGCCCTGAAGGACCGCCGCCGCGCGACCATCGTGGGCCTGACCAGCTTCGGCAAGGGCTCGGTCCAGACGGTGATCCCGCTGCGCGGTGGCGCGGACGGCGCGTTGAAGCTGACGACGGCGCGCTATTTCACGCCCTCGGGGGTGTCCATCCAGAAGACCGGCATCACGCCGGACCTCTCGGTCGCCCGCACCAAGGAGCAGGCGGAGCTCGTCACCAACGACGCCATCCAGGTCAGCGAAGCGAGCCTGAAGGGGGCGCTGGACGCCGAGGAGGGCCGCGCGCGCAAGGTGTCCGACCGGATCGAAATCCCGCCGGCGGCGCTGGAGGCCGAGCTGAAGAAGCTGCGCGACGTCCCCTCCGAGCAGCGCTTCGCCGCCGGCGACAGCGGGCAGTATGATCGGCTGGACTTCCAGATCGTTCGCGCGCTGGACGTGCTGCAGTACGGCTCGGTGCAGGCGGCGCTGGCGAAGAAGCCGGCGGAGGTTTACGCCAAGGCGGCGTCCAAGTTTACGACCGCCCAGGCGGCGGCCCCCGCGATCGGGCCGCGCACCGACGCGCCCTCCGCCGCCCAGACCGCCAAGGCGCCGCCCTCGCCCACGACCTACGCTCCCGCCGAACAGGTCCAGCCGAAGCCCTGATCCTGTCCGGCCCCTCGACGGCGGCCGCGCTTACCGGCATGGTTAAGGCGGGCGAGCGCGGGGTGCGGACATGATCGACGGCAGGCTGATCGGCGAGCGACTGAGGCAGTACGGGGCCTTGTGGCTGGGAGCGTTCCTGGGCGGGCTCGGCCTCTCGCTCCTGGCCACCCAGGTCCTGCACATGCCGTTCACGCCCGTGTGCGACGCCCTGCTTGGCGCGGCGCTGTCGCTGCTCGGCGTCGCCCTGCTGGCCTTCTTCGGCAGCGTCCTGGCCAGCCGCTCCGGCCCCCTGACCAAGGCGGTTCTGCTGGGCGGGGGCGCGCTGCTCGCGCTTCCCCTGCTGTGGAGCCCCGTGCTGGCCATGCAGCTCGCCGCCGGACAGTCCGGGGCGGCGATCGAGTACTCCTTCGTCTATGCCCAGTTCCGCATCGTCGTGAGCCGGATCGTCTTCCCGCTCAGCCAGGCGCTGACCGACAATCCGGTCATCGAGAACGCCTGGGACAGCTTCCAGGCGGTGGCGACGGTGATCGGCTTCGCCGCGGCTGTCGCTCAGCTCTGGCCCAGCCTCGCCAGGACCTTCTCCGGCCGCGATTGAGCGCCGGCGCGACGGCCTCGCGGCCCGTGTCTTAACGCTTTCCTTAACCGCGGGGGGCAGGGTCGGGGCAGGAACGATCGCCGGTCTGAGTCGATGAAGGTCCCTCGCTTGATGTTCGCCCGCCGCGGCTCGCCGTCCAAGCCCGCCGCTGCGACGGCGAGCGGGCCGCGGTTTGCGGCGCCCTCGCTGCCGGGCGCGCTCGCCAACCCCTTCGTGAGCGCCGGGGGCGCGGCGGCCCTCTTCGCCCTCAGCGGCGCCGTCTTGGTGCTGGTGGCGGGCGATCCCCACGCCGGAGCGCCGCAGGTGAAGGTTGCGCTCGAGCAGCTCGCCGGGGATGCGCGCGCGGCGCTGAAGCCCGCCTTGCCGGCCGGCGGGGCGATGTCCGACCAGCTCATGCCCGCCCAGGAGAGCCTGCTTCCGGGCGCGCCCATCCCCAGCAGCGGCGAGGCGGTGGTCACCCTGCCCCAGGGCGGCAGCGTCAGCGGCGCAACCTCCGTCGGCGCTGCGCCTTCGCCCGCCCGCCCCGCGGTCGAGCCCCTGGCGCCCGCCCCCATCGCCGGCCTGACCCAGCCCGGCCCGGGGGGCCTGCTGCCCATCATCGGCAAGGGCGGACGCACCCCCTTCCAGGCCTATGCTCGGCCGTTCCAGGCCAACGGCAAGCCCAAGGTGGCGCTGATCGTCGGCGGGCTCGGTCTGAACGCGGCGGCGACCAAGGCGGCCATCGAGCGCCTGCCCCCGGAGATCACCCTCGCCTTCGTGCCCTATGCCGAGGGGCTACAGAAGTGGGTCGACCTCGCGCGGGCGAACGGCCATGAAGTCACCCTCGACATCCCCATGGAGCCGATCGACTACCCCAACAACGACCCCGGCCCGTACACCCTGATGGCCGACGCCCAGCCGGGCGAGACGATGCGCCGGCTAGAGTGGCTGCTGGCGCGCACGAGCGGCTATTTCGCCGTGACCAACTATCTCGGCGGGCGGTTCGTGACCTCCGACTCGGCCATGGGCGCTTTCCTGGGCGCGCTCAGGGCGCGGGGGCTGGGCTTCATCGACGACGGCTCAGCGGCCAGGCGCGGGCTTGCCGGCGTGCCCCGGGCGTCCGCGGACTCGGTGATCGACGAGCAGCTGTCCGGGGAGGCGATCCAGCGACAGCTGCTGGCGCTGGAGGCTCAGGCCCTGCAGCGCGGCGGCGCGCTAGGCGAAGGCTTCGCCTATCCCATCACCCTCGAAGAGGTGATCCGCTGGGCTCAGGGGCTGCCCGGACGCGGCTATCAGCTTGCACCTGCGTCCGCTATGACGCGGCGGTGACCGCAGGCTCCCCGACCGACCCCCGCCCCGATCCGAACCCGCCCCCCGCCGGATACCGGCCCAACGTGGGGCTCGTGGTGTTCAATACCGAGGGAAAGGTGTGGATGGGCCGCCGGCTCGGCCAAAGCGGGCCGAACAATTGGCAGTTTCCGCAGGGCGGCGTGGACCCTGGCGAGGCGCTGGAGGCTGCCGCCCGGCGCGAGCTCTGGGAGGAGACGGGCATCCGATCCGTGTCCCTGCTCGGCCGCACCGAGGACTGGATCGCTTACGATTTCCCGCCCTGGCTCCGCAGCAAGCGCACCCATGACAAGTGGCGCGGGCAGGCTCAGATCTGGTTCGCCTTCCGCTTCGAGGGGCCGGACTCCGAGATCGACCTCGCCGCGCATCCGCCGCCGGAGTTCGACGCCTGGCGCTGGGCCGACCTCGCCGAGGCGCCGGAGCTGATGGTGAGCTTCAAACGCGACGCGGTGGCCCAGGTGGTCGAACGCTTTGCGGCTTATGCGACAAAGTCCGCGTGAGCGCGCCCTTGGTCATGGTGCACGGCGCCTTCTGCGGCGGCTGGTGCTTCGACGACTTCCGCCGGCCCTTCGAGGCGGCGGGGCTCCGGGTGCTGACCCCCGACCTGCGCGGTCACGACGGCGCGGGCGCCTTGGCGGTGGCCGGCGTCTCGATCCGCGACTACGCCCAAGAGATCGTAGACCTGATCGACAGCCTGGACCGCCCGCCGGTGCTGGTCGGGCACTCGATGGGCGGGCTCGTGTGCCAGATCGCGTCGGCGCGGCGGCCCGTGGCGGGCCTGGTGGTGATCGCGCCCTCCCCGCCCTGGGGCCAGCCGATCACCAGCGGCGTGGAGATGGCCAGCGCCGTGGGTCTTTATGTGCGCGGGGCCTATTGGCTGCAGCCGATCGAGCCGGACTACCCCATCGTGCGCCGCCTGACCTTCGACCGCCTGCCGTCCAGCGAAGCGCGCCGGCTGTTTCAGCGCATGGTGCCCGAGAGCGGGCGGGCGCTGTTCGAGATCGTCAATTGGTGGCTCGACCCGACCATGGCGGCGTTCGTCCCCCCGCTCTCCATCCGCGCGCCGGCGCTGGCGCTTACCGGGGGCATGGACCAGGTCCATCCTGTCCAGACGGTCCAGGCGACGGCCCGGCGCCTGAACGCTGAGCTGAAGATTTTTCCGGAGATGAGCCATTGGACGATCGGGGAGCCGGGCTGGCCGCAAGTTGCCGACGCCGCCCTGTCCTGGATGGCCGAGCGGGGTCTCTAAGGCGTCCTCGCGGTCAGGGCGCCAGGTCGTCTCGGTGAACCACCACGGGCCGGGCGCCCTCGCCCAGCACCGCCGCGATCGCCTCCGACCTCAGGCCCAGGATGCGTCGGATCGCCCCCGCGTCGTAGCGCGCCAGTCCCCGGGCGAGGATGCGGCCCGCCTCGTCCTGCACCAGCACCGCGTCGCCCTTGCCGAAACCGCCCTCGACCGAGGTGACGCCGGCGGCCAGCAGAGAGGAGCCCTCCGCCAGGGCGCGCGCTGCGCCCGCATCCACCCGCAACACGCCCTGGGGCGCCAGCGAGCCCGCGATCCAGGCCTTGTAGGCTGCCTGGGGCGTGGTGGAGGCTTCGATGACCGTGCAGCGACCGCCGCCGCGCACGAAGGCCAGCGGACCTTGCCCGCCCGCGGCCCGGCCCGCGGCGATCACCGTGCGACAGCCGGCGCTCTGCGCGATGCTGGCCGCTGACAGCTTGGTCGCCATGCCGCCGGAGCCGACGGCAGCGGCGGCGTTCGCTCCCCCGGCCATGGCCTCGACCTCCGGCGTGATCTTAGAGAGGACGGGCACGTGCCGCGCTGCGGGATCGCGCCGGGGATCGGCCGTGTAAAGACCATCTATGTCGGACAGCAAGACCAGGGCGTCCGCCCCTGACATCTGGGCCAGCCGGGCGGCCAGCCGGTCGTTGTCGCCGTAGCGGATCTCTTCGGTGGCCACGGTGTCGTTCTCGTTGGCGACCGGCACGGCCCCAAGTTGCAGCAGGGTCGCGACCGTTGCGCGGGCGTTGAGCCAGCGCCGGCGGACCTCGGTGTCGTCCCGCGTGAGCAGCACCTGGGCGACGGCGGCCCCGTGCGGTTCCAGCGCCGCCTCCCACGCTCGCATGAGGAGGCTCTGGCCTGCCGCCGCCGCGGCCTGCTTCTCGGCCAGTTCGAGCGGGCCTGCGGCCAGCCCGAGCCTGCGGCGGCCGAGCGCGACGGCCCCGGACGAGACCGCCAGCACCTGACGCCCCTCCGACCGCAGCGCCGCGATCTCTCCCGCCAGCCTCGCCAGCCAGGCGCTGTCGACCCGTCCGTCCTCGCCCACCAGCAGGGCGGAACCGACCTTCACGACGATGCGGCGCGCGTGCTTCAGCGGGTCCATAAATCCTTGCCAAGCAGAACCGCGCCGGTTTGACCAGACCCGACAGACCTGCGCCCGGTTGATCGACTCACATTTTGCTCCTACATGGCGGATCGACCGACGGCAGGTCCGGCGATCCGCGCCGCCCGCTCGCCCAAGACCGGGCGGCCTCGGTTCTTCAAGCGTGACATGACCTCATTTGCAGACCTGGGGCTCAGCCCCGCGACCATCCAAGCGGTCGAGGCGACCGGCTACACGATCCCCACCCCCATCCAAGAGCAGGCCATCCCCGTCGCGCTCGCCGGGCGTGACGTGCTGGGCATCGCCCAGACGGGCACGGGCAAGACGGCCGCCTTCACCCTGCCGATGATCGATCGGCTCGCCGCTGGACGCGCCAAGGCGAAACAGGCGCGCAGCCTGGTGATCGCGCCCACTCGGGAGCTGGCCGACCAGGTGGCGGCGTCCTTCGAGAAGTACGCCAAGAACACCAAGCTCAGCTGGGCGCTGCTGATCGGCGGCGTGTCCTTCGAGGACCAGATCAAGAAGCTGGACCGCGGCGTGGACGTGCTGATCGCCACGCCGGGCCGCCTGCTCGACCTGTTCGATCGCGGCAAGCTGATGCTCGTGGGCGTGCAGATCATGGTCGTCGACGAGGCCGACCGGATGCTCGACATGGGCTTCATCCCGGACCTGGAGCGCATCTTCAAGCTGACGCCGCCGGTGAAGCAGACCCTGTTCTTCTCCGCGACCATGCCGCCGGAGATCACCCGGCTGACCACCCAGTTCCTCAAGGATCCGACGCGGATCGAAGTCGCCCGCCCCGCCACCACCGCGGAGACCATCGAGCAGCACGCGGCCAAGATCCCGATCTCGGACCCCAAGGCCAAGCGCATGGCGCTTCGGGCGCTGGTGGAGGCGGCCGCGCCGGAAAGCGGCATCGTCTTCTGCAATCGCAAAAGCGACGTCGATATCGTCGCCAAGTCGCTGAGGGTGCACGGCTTCGACGCGGCTCCGATCCACGGCGACCTCGACCAGGCGATGCGCACGCGCACGCTGGAGAGCTTCCGGAAGGGCGAGCTTAAGCTGCTGGTCGCCTCCGACGTGGCGGCGCGCGGGCTCGACATCCCGGCGGTGAGCCACGTCTTCAATTACGACGTGCCCTTCCACGCCGAGGATTACGTTCACCGCATCGGCCGCACGGGCCGCGCGGGTCGCAAGGGCGAGGCGTTCATGATCGTCTCGCCGGCCGACCTGAAGAACTACGACAAGGTCGTAAAGCTCATCAAGAAGACGCCGGAGGAGATCACGCTTGATCTCGACTGGTCCAAGGCCGAGGGCGGCGAGCGCGAGAGCCGCGGCGACCGGGACCGTGCGCGCCGTCCGCGCCGCGACCGCGGTCGCGACCGCGAGCGTCCGGTGAAGGACCACGGCGAGCGGGCCTCCATAGAGCCCCTGACCCCCATGCCCCGCGCCGAGGGAGTCGAAGCGGCTGAAACGGCCGAGGCGCCTGCGCCGCGGACGCGCGCCGAACCCTGCCGGTCGCGGGAGCGCCGCCCGGAGCCTCGTCCTGAATCCCGCGCAGAGCCTCGCCCGGAACCCCGGCGCGAGCCTCGTCACGAGCCGGAGGTCGAAACCGCCGCCCGTCGGCGCGAGCCCGAACCGCGCCGCGAGCGGGATCGCGACCGGGCCCCCGCTACGAGCGGGGCGAGCGGCCCGTCGTCGGCTTCGGCGCGGACACCCCGGCGTTCCTGATGCGGGCGGCGCCGATCAAGTCCGCCAAGGCCGAAGTCGGAGAGACGGAACCCGCCTGAGCCGGTCTGTGCGCGAGCCGATCCGCGAGGCGAAGGTTCAGCTTGCGCCACGAAGGGCCTATGTTCCCGCGCCATGACGGCCGCTCCGCCCTTCGCCTCCCCCTACGCTCATGAGTTTCTGCGCGTCGGCGTGGGCGTCCCGCGGTTGAAGCCCGCCGACGTGGAGTACAACACGCAGGCGACGCTGGAGCTGATCCGTCAGGGCGAGGCCGAGGGCGCAGCCGTGCTGCTGTTCCCCGAGCTCGGGCTCAGCGCCTACGCCATCGACGACCTGCATCTGCAATCGACCCTGCTGGACGCGGTGCAGGACGCCATCGCCGGGATTGCGCAGGCCACGCGGGGCTTGCGCGCCGCCGTCGCGCTCGGCGCCCCCCTGCCGCACAAGGGACGGCTCTACAACTGCGCCGTGCTGATCCAGGACGGCGTGGTGCGGGGCGTGGTCCCCAAGACCTACCTGCCCAACTACCGGGAGTTCTACGAGCGGCGCTGGTTCGCCTCGGGCCGCGACGTCGCGGGCGAAACCATCGCGGCCGGCCGCCAGCACGCGCCCTTCGGGGTCGACCTGCTGTTCCAGCTCGAGGGGATCGCACCCGCCTGCCTGCACCTGGAGATCTGCGAGGACGTCTGGACGCCCTCCCCACCCTCCAGCGCCGCGGCCGCAGCCGGGGCGGAGGTGCTGCTGAACCTGTCCGCCAGCAACATCGTGATCGGCAAGGCGCAGACGCGGCGGCTGCTCTGCGCGTCCCAGGCGGCGCGCTGCATCGCCGCTTACGCCTACTCCGCCGCGGGCCCGGGGGAGTCGACCACCGACCTCGCCTGGGACGGCCATGCCTGCATCTTCGAGATGGGAGACCTGCTCGCCGAGACCGAGCGGTTCCCCCGCGGCTCGACCCTGTGCCTGGCGGACGTGGACCTCGGCCGCATCCGCGCCGAGCGCCTGCGCACCGGCAGCTGGGGCGAGGCGCCCGCGCGCGCCTATCGCACCGTGGGCATCGCCTTCGATCCGCCCGCCGGGCGTCTTCAGCTCCGCCGGCCCCTGGAGCGCTTCCCCTATGTGCCGTCGGACCCCGCCAAGCTGGAGGCCGATTGCTACGAGTCCTGGAACATCCAGGTGCAAGGGCTCACCGAGCGGCTGCGCGCCACGGGTCTGCAGAAGCTGGTCATCGGCGTCTCCGGCGGGCTGGACTCCACCGAAGCCCTGATCGTCGCGGTGCGGGCCATGGACCTGTTGCAGCTGCCCCGCGCCCACGTGCTGGCCTACACGCTTCCCGGGTTTGCGACGTCGGACGAGACGAAGACGAACGCCTGGGCGCTGATGCGGGGCCTGGGCGTGAGCGCAGCGGAGATCGACATCCGCCCCGCCGCGCGCCAGATGCTGGGCGACCTCGACCACCCCTTCTCGCGGGGGGAAGCGGTCTATGACGCGACCTTCGAGAACGTCCAGGCGGGGCTTCGGACCGACTATCTGTTCCGCCTGGCCAACCAGCACGGGGCGCTGGTCGTGGGCACCGGCGACCTGTCGGAGCTCGCGCTCGGCTGGTGCACCTATGGCGTCGGCGATCAGATGTCGCACTACAATCCGAACGGCTCTGTGCCCAAGACGCTGATCCAGCATCTGATCCGCTTCGCCGCCGCCTCGGGACAGTTCGACGCGGAGGTCGTCCGCACTCTAAATGCGGTCTTGGCGACCGAGATCTCGCCAGAGCTGATCCCCGCCGACGCCGGCGGCAAGGCGCAGAGCACCGAAAGCGTCGTCGGCCCCTATGCGCTGCAGGACTTCAATCTCTACTACCTGACGCGCTACGGCTTCCGACCCTCCAAGATCGCCTATCTGGCCTGGAGCGCCTGGCGCGACGCCGAAGCTGGGCGCTGGCCGCCCGGTCTCGCCGAGGCCGACCGCCGGGCGTTCGATCTGCCCGAGATCAAGCGCTGGATGCGGGTGTTCCTGAAGCGGTTCTTCGCCAACCAGTTCAAGCGTTCGGCGTTGCCGAACGGTCCCAAGCTGTCGTCCGGAGGGTCGCTCTCGCCACGGGGCGACTGGCGGATGCCGTCCGACGCCTCCCCGGCCCTGTGGCTTCAGGAGCTCGAGGCCTGCGTCCCCGACGAGAACTGAGCCGCAAGTCAGGCTGGCGCGGCCCGGCTCAACCGTTCCGCCCCTCTTCCAGCAGACGCCGCGCGATCACCTGGGCCTGGATCTCGCCTGCGCCCTCGAAGATGTTCAGGATGCGCGCGTCGCAGAGAATGCGGCTGATCGGGTATTCGAGGGCGAAGCCGTTGCCGCCGTGGATCTGCAGCGCGTTATCCGCCGCCGCCCACGCCACTCGCGCGGCGAGCAGCTTGGCCATGCCCGCCTCAAGGTCGCACCGGCGGCCCTGGTCCTTCTCCGCGGCTGCAAAGTAGGTCAGCTGGCGAACGCCCATGATCTCGGCCGCCATCATCGCGATCTTGTTGTGCACCCGCGGGAAGCCGAAGATCGGCCCGCCGAACTGCACCCGCGACAAGGCGTACGACAGCCCCTGCTCCATCGCGCCCTGGGCCACGCCCACCGCGCGCGCGGCAGTCTGGATGCGGGCCGATTCGAAGGTGGCCATCAGCTGCTTGAAGCCTTGGCCTTCCTCGCCCCCGAGCAGATTGTCGGCCTTCACCCGGAAGCCGTCGAAGGCGATCTCGTATTCCTTCATGCCCCGGTAGCCGAGCACTCCGATCTCGCCGCCGCTCATGCCTTCGCCCGGGAAGGGCTGGTCGTCGGAGCCGCGCGGCTTCTCGGCCAGGAACGTGGAAAGCCCGCGGTAGTCGGTGGTGTTGGGATCGGTCCGCGCCAGGAGCGTCATGACGTCCGCGCGGGCGGCGTGGGTGATCCACGTCTTGTTGCCGTTCACGACATAGACGTCGCCCTCGCGGGCGGCGCGGGTGCGCAGCGCGCCGAGATCGGAGCCCGTGTTCGGTTCGGTGAAGACGGCGGTCGGCAGGATCTCGGCCGTCGCGATCTTGGGCAGCCATGCGTCCTTCTGGGCCTGGGTGCCGCCGGTTAGGATCAGCTCCGCGGCGATCTCCGAGCGGGTGCCGAGCGAGCCCACCCCGATGTAGGCGCGGCTGAGCTCCTCGGAGACGACGCACATGGCGGTCTTGCCCAGGCCCGCGCCGCCGTACTCCTCCGGCACGGTCAGGCCGAAGACGCCCAGCGCCCCGAGCTCCTGGATCAGCTCCAGCGGGATCAGCTCGTCGCGCAGGTGCCAGCCGTGCGCAAAGGGCGTGACCTTCTCCTCCGCGAACGCGTGGAACTGGTCGCGGATCATCTCCATGTCTGCGTCCAGACCCGTGACCTCTACGGTCGGACGGCCCTGGGCCTCGGCCACGAGTTCGGCAAGGCGGGTCTTCGCCGCCTGGCCCCCGCCGCGCTGCATCAGGGCCGAGAGCGCGGGCGCGAACAGCAGTTGCATGGCGCCCTGATCGACTCCGAGGTCCAGCGGCCGGACCACCTCGCCCTGGTTCATCGGTATGCCGCCCACGAGCTGACAGGCGTATTCGGAGCCGAGCAGCTGGGCGAGCAGCGCCTCCGTCTCCCCGAACCGGTTCTCGGCGGCCAGCCGCTCAGCCCAGGCGCTGACCTGGGCGAAGAGCTGGGCGTAGGTGGCGTACCAGGCCAGGCCATGGACGGCGTGCTGCTCGCGGTCGAAAAGGGCGCGGTCGATCTTGCCGCTCGGCGCGACCTTGGCCCGCACCGCCGCCGTGCCGGCGCGCACGAACCTCGCAGACGCTTCGGCCGCCCCGGCCAGCAGGTCCCGAAGATCGGACAGCACCAGGGTCTCGGGTCGGGCGACGGCTTCGGCCAAGCTCACGGCGCGCTCCTGCGGGATAATCGTCGCCAAGATAGCGACTCATTTCCGCAAGTGCGAACGACCTTGGCCGAGTTCCAGAGGCGAGCCTGAAATCAGCCCGCCTTGCGCCGGCCTCCGCTCTCCCGGCGCGCGGCGGGCTTGGCGGCCGAGGCGGCCCGGGCGGGCCGCTTGGCCGGCGCCGGAGGTGCGGGGGACGTCCGCCCGCTCGAGCTCCGCTGCAAGCTGGCGCGAAGCGCCTCCATGAGGTCGGTGACCTTGGTGTCCTTGGGCTCGGGCGCGGAGACCGGGGTCTGGCCCTTCTCCTTGCGCGCGATCAGCGCTTTCAGCGCCTCCTCGTAGCGGTCGGTGAACTGGCTGGGATCAAAGGCGCCTTGCTGCTGCTCGATGATCTTGGTGGCGATCTCGATCATGGCGGTGTCGGCCTTCACCTCGGGGATGTCGGAGAAGGCCTCGTCGGGGTTGCGGACCTCGTCCCGCGTGCGCAGGCTCCAGGCGAGGATGCCCTTGTCCCGGGGCTCCAGCGCCATCAGCCGCTCGCGGGTGTGCAGTACGACGCGGCCCAGCGCGATCTTGCACGAACGCCCCATCGCCTCGCGGATCACGCTGAAGGCCTCCGCCGCCATCTTGCCGTCAGGCTTCAGGAAGTAGGGAGCGTTCCAATAGAGCCGGTCGATCTCGCTCACGTCCACGAAGCGCTCGATGTCGAGCGTCTTGGTGCTCTCGAGCTTCACCGACTGCAGGTCCTCGTCGTCCAGCAGGATGTAGCGGCCTTTCTCGACTTCGTAGCCCTTCACCAGGCTGGAGCGCTCCACCGGCCCCTCGTCCGGGTCGGTCGTGACCATCCGGATGCGGTTGTGGGTCTTGGGGTTGATCAGGTGGAAGTGCACGTCCCCCGCTGAAGAGGTCGCGGCGTAGAGCGCGACGGGACAGGTGACGAGGGACAGCTTCAGGTGCCCCTGCCAGGTGGGACGCAGCGCCATGGACGCCTCCGGATCGATTCGAAGGGTGAACGGCGCGCGAGGTGATTCGTTCGGCGCAGAGGCGCTTGTGCGGACGGCGCGCCCCGGTCACACAGGGCCATGCCCGAGCCGCAGGTGATCTTCGTCGACGCGCGCGGCCATCGCTGCCCGGTGCCGACCCTGCGCCTCGCGCGAGCGTTGGAGGCGGCGCCGGCGGGCGCGGTCGTGGAACTGATCGCCGACGACCCTATGGCCCGGATCGACGCGCCTCACCTGGCGGCGCAAAAGGGCCTGAGCGTGCTCAGCGCCGAAACGCGGGACGACGGCGTGGTGGTGGTGCGGGTGCGCGCCTAGGTGTCGTTGCCAAGGAGGTTGTTCAGCCTTTGCCAGGGGCTGAGGTCTCCGATGCCGGCGTGGGGGCGGACGAGGTTATAGGCGTCGGTCCAGGGTCCGATGGCGGCGGCGCGTTGGTCTGATGAGACATAGGGCCGTGCGTAGGCCCATTCGCGCAAGCTGGTCTGGATGAAGCGCTCGGCCTTGCCGTTGGTGCGCGGCCGGAAGGGCCGGGTTCGGACGTGCCGCACGCCGGCGGCCGTCAGGGTCTGGGCGAAGCGCCTTGAGACGTAGGCCGAGCCGTTGTCGGTCATCACCCGCTCCACCTTTACGCCCAGGCGGGCGTACCAGGCGAGCGCGCGGTCCAGGAAGCCGGCGGCGTCTTCGCCGGTCAGGCCGGGCAGGACTTCCGTGTAGGCCAGCCGCGAGGCGTCATCGATGGCGACGTGCAGGTGGTCCCAGCCGATGCCGCGCTTGCGGCTCTGACCGGCGCGATCCCCGGTGATGCGGTGGCCGACGCCGTCGATCCTGCCGAGGCTCTTGATGTCCAGGTGCAGCAGCTCGCCGGGCCGCTCCCGCTCGTAGCGGATCACCGGCTCGCGCGGCTGCAGCGCCGAGAGCTTGCCCAGGCCGAGCCGCCGCAGGATCGCGCCCACCGTCGAGCGCGGCATGTCCAGCTGGCGGGCGATCGCCACGCCGCTCATGCGCTGGCGTCGCAGCCGCTCGATCTCGGCCAAGCGCTGCGGCGAGATCCGGCGCGGACATCGTCGGGGCGCCGAGCTGCGATCCTTGAAGTCTTCGCTCGGCTCCCGACGACACCGGCCCAGCCACCTATAGGCCGTCCGCAACGATACACCGCCAGCCAAAGCCGCCGCCTTCACCGTCCAGCCAGACTGAACACGACCGGCCAACAAGGCTCGACCAGACGGCGTCAGCCGGGCATTCTTATGCATGTTCATCCGGGGTCTCCTGGCTAGAGGTTGGAGCTTCGCACCCCCACTCTCTCAGCCCGATCCCGGGTGAATAACCTTCATAGCCTCGACAGCTATGCCGAAGAGCCTGGCCTAGGTCAGGAGGGGCGCGATCTCCGCCTCCGACAAGCCCCAGTCGCTCAGCGCCTCGCGCGTGTGGGCGCCGACGGCCGGCGGCGGCCCCTGGATCTTGCCCGGCGTGCGCGAGAAGCGCGGCGCAGGCGCAGGCTGCACGACGCCGCCGACCTCCACGAAGGTCTCACGCGCCGCGTTGTGGGGGTGGCGGGGCGCCTCGTCGAGGTCGAGCACAGGGGCGAAGCAGATGTCCGTCCCCTCCATGTCCTTGCACCACGCCTCGCGCGTCCGGGTCGCGATCACGGCTGCGAGCTTCTCCCTCAGCGCGGGCCAGCTGGACCGGTCCATCTGGGCGTCGAAGGCGGGATCGCTCAGGCCGGCCTTCTCGCGGAGCAGGGCGTAAAACTGCGGCTCGATGGAGCCGATCGCGACCCAGCGCCCGTCGGCGCAGCGGTAGGTGTCGTAGAAGTGCGCCCCGCCGTCGAGCAGGTTGGCGCGACGCTCCCCCGTCCACATGCCCATGGCCTTGAAGCCGTAGAACATGGCCATCAGCGAGGCGGCCCCGTCAGTCATGGCGCAGTCGATCACCTGGCCCTTGCCCGACGTGCGCGCCTGGATCACGCCGGCCAGCAGCCCGAAGGCGAGGTAGAGCGCCCCCCCGCCGAAATCACCCACGAGGTTCAAGGGCGGCACGGGCTTGTCCTGCGTGCCGATGGCGTGCAGCGCGCCGGTCAGGGCGATGTAGTTGATGTCGTGGCCGGCGGCCGGCGCATAAGGGCCGGTCTGGCCCCAGCCGGTCATGCGGCCGTAGACGAGCTTGGGATTGCGGCTGAGCGCGACCTCGGGCCCGAGCCCCAACCGCTCCATCACGCCGGGCCGGAAGCCCTCGAAACAGGCGTCGGCGCGCTCCAGCAGCTTCAGGCAGGCCTCGACCGCTTCGGGCCGCTTGAGGTCCAGCGCCACCGAGCGTCGCCCCCGCGAGGTGACGTCGGCGGGCGAGGCGCGCCCGGCTGCGCCCTTGCGGTCGATGCGCACCACGTCGGCCCCAAGGTCGGACAGCAGCATGCCGCAGAACGGCCCCGGCCCGATGCCGGCGAACTCCACCACCTTCAACCCGTCCAGCGGCCCTTGCGCCATGTCCTGTCTCCTGAAGCGTCCCGCCCGGACCATCCGCCACGCTTGAGCCGCGACCCTGACCCGCTGTTTATGCTGTCCGGTAGTGATTCCGGCGCCGATGGGCGCGTACAGTCGGGCATGCGCCGCCTCAAGCCAAGAGCGCGGCAGGTGCAAGGGGGTGGGCTTGGCGGTGACCGCACGCGTCCTGATCGTCGCGCGCGACGACCGCTATGCAGGCCCCTTGGCGCTCGGGCTGGACCGCCTGGGCTGGCGCAGCGTCACCGCCCGAGGCGAGCAGGGCGCCTTGGCCGCGGCGGGGGACCTGCCGATCGAGGCCTGCATCGTCGATCTTTCCGGGGGCGATCCGGAGCTGCATGCGCTCCCGGCTCGGCTGAAGTCCGCCGCCCTGCCCCGCCGCCTGCCCGTGGTCGGCATCGGCGCATCCGAGGACGACCCTGCGCTCGACCTCGCGGTCCCGCAGTCGCTGGAGCCGGCCCAGGCCGCCGCGCGGCTGGAGGCGCTGGTGCGGTCCGCGGTTGCCGAGGAGGAGCTGGCGCTCCGCCGCGAGACGTTCGCAGAGCGCGGCGCGCCCCTGCGGGAGCGGGCGACGGACACCGGGCCGCTGCTGGTGCTGACCGTCGGCGAGCCCGCGCCGCGGTTCCTGGCCCTGTCGAATGCGTTGGGCGAAGCGGGCGCCGAGGTCGTGGCGGCCCTGACCCCCTACACGGCGTTCGACTATCTGCACGAGCGCGACTTCCACGCCGTGGTGCTGTGGTCGGGGGATCGTCCGGCCGAGGCGCTCTCGATCGCCTCGGGCATCCGGCGCAACACGCGGCTCTATCACACGCCCACGGTGCTCATCGGCGAAGGCGGCGAACCCACGGCGGGGGAGGCCTTCAGCCGGGGCGTCTCCGACCTCGTGGCCGTCGAAGCGGGGGCGGCGGAGGCGGCGCGGCGCACGCTCAGCCTGGCGCGGCTCTATCGACGCGAGCTTGCGATCCGCGCGACGCTGGAGGCCGGCCGCGGCTCGGGCCTGATGGACGCCGCCACAGGCCTGTTCACGCGGGAGCTGTTCGCCGCTCATCTGGCGAGGATGAGCGAGGCCGCCCGGGTGCGGCGGCGGCGGCTGTCGGTGGCGGTGCTGAAAATCGCGGAGCGGCCGGCGGCGGCGCTGGCGCGACGCGAGGGTTCGCTGGACCGCGCTATGCCCCAGATCGGGTCCATGATGGGTCGCCTCGTCCGCGTGGAGGACACGGCGGCGCGGCTCGGGCCGGAGGTCTTCGCCCTCGCCCTGCCCGCCGCAGGCCTGGCGGAGGCGCGGGCGGCGGCGGAGCGGATCGCGGCGGTCCTGGCCTGCACCGCCTTCGAGAGCCGCAGCGGCTCTGCGCCTTTCACGCTGGACTTCGAGATCGGCGCGGCGGAACTCGAACCCGGCGAGGCGGCCGCCCGCACCCTGGAGCGCGCCGCCGCGAAGGTGTTGTCCCGCGCCGCCGGCTGACCCATGTTGCGGGGCATGGCCGCCCGCCTGCAGATCGACCTCATCGCAGACGTGGTCTGCCCCTGGTGCTACCTCGGCTGGCGCAACGTGAAAGCCGCCCTGGCGCTGCGCCCCGAGCTCGAGGCGCGCGTGACCTGGCGGCCCTATCAGCTCGATCCGAACCTGCCCGAGGAAGGCGTGGACCGCGCCGCCTACATGGAAGCCAAGTTCCCGGACGCGGAACGCCGCCGCAGCGCCGCCGAGACCCTGACCGAGCTCGGCCGGCAGGCGGGGCTGGAGCTGAAGCTTGCGGAGATCCCCCGCGCGCCGAACACCAACGCCGCCCATCGCCTGATCCGCTGGGCGCGGGGCGCAGGCCGCCAGGACGCCGCGGTGGAGGGCGTGATGCGCGCCTACTTCACCGAGCTGCGCGACATCGGCGACCCTGGCGTGCTTGCCGACATCGGGGCGGACGCCGGCCTGGACCGCCTGACCGTGCTCGACCTCCTCGCCCGCGGGGCGGACCGCGAGCAGACCGCCCACGACGCCGGCATGGCGCGTGAGCTCGGCGTCACCGGCGTGCCCTTTTACATTCTGGATTCCCGCCTGGCGGTGATGGGCGCGGAGCCCCCCGAGCGGCTGGTCAAGGCCATCGACGCCGCGACGCGGGAGCGCCTTGCGCCCCCCATGCAATAGAGGCTGGCGCTGCCCCAGTTGGGGGGTGCATATGTCGCAAGCTCAGTTGGCCGCGTCTAAGCGGCGACGGCGGCCGGGGCGGCGGCCAGCTTGGCGAGATCGGCCAGGATGCGCTCCGCCGCGGCGAGGCGCACCTCCGGCGTGTCGTACTCGCCCCTGACCACCAGCTTGTGATCGGGGCGGAGCTTCCAGTCGGCCGCGCGCTTCTGGACCGTCTGCACCAGGCCCACGGGGTTGGCGAAGGTGTCGCCGCGGAAGGTCACCACGGCGCCCTTGGGCCCGACGTCGATCTTCTCCACCCCCGCCTGGCGGCAAAGGCCCTTAATGCCGACGACCTTGAGCAGCTGATTCGCCTCCGCGGGCAGGGCGCCGAAGCGGTCGATCAGCTCCGCAGCGAGCGCCTCGCGATCCTCCGCGCGCTCGGCCTCCGACAGGCGGCGGTAGAGCGCCAGGCGCACGTTCAGGTCGGGCACATACTCCTCGGGGATGAGCACGGCGGCCCCGGCGTTGATCTGAGGCGACCAGCCCCGGTCCGTCCCGATGGGCGCATCGAGGTCGGAGCGCGCCTTCAGCTCGGCGACCGCGTCCTCCAGCATCTGCTGATAGAGCTCCACCCCGATCTCGCGAATGTGGCCGGACTGCTCGTCGCCCAGCAGGTTGCCGCCGCCCCGGATATCGAGGTCGTGGCTGGCGAGCTGGAAGCCTGCGCCCAGGCTGTCGAGGGATTGCAGCACCTTGAGCCGCTTCTCGGCCGCGAGCGTGATCGGCTTCTCCACCGGGGTGGTCAGATAGGCGTAGGCGCGCGCCTTGGCGCGGCCCACGCGGCCGCGGATCTGATAGAGCTGGGCCAGGCCGAACATGTCCGCCCGGTGCACGATCAGGGTGTTGGCCGAGGGGATGTCGATGCCGCTCTCGATGATCGTGGTCGAGAGCAGCACGTCATACTGCCCATCATAGAAGGCGCCCATCACCTCCTCGAGCTGGGTGGCGCTCATCTGGCCGTGGCCGACCGTGAAGCGGACCTCCGGGACCTGCTCGCGCAGGAACTTCTCCATCTCGGGCAGGTCGCTGATGCGCGGTACGACCACATAGGCCTGGCCGCCGCGGTACTTCTCGCGCAGCAGCGCCTCGCGCAGCACCACGGGGTCGATAGGCGTGATATAGGTCCGCACCGCCAAGCGGTCGACGGGCGGGGTCGCGATGATCGACATCTCGCGAATGCCCGACAGCGACATCTGCAGCGTGCGCGGGATCGGGGTCGCGGTCAGCGTCAGGACATGCACGCCGGCGCGGAACTCCTTCAGCCGCTCCTTGTGCTTGACGCCGAAGTGCTGCTCCTCGTCCACGACGACCATGCCGAGATCCTTGAACCCGACCTGGGCGGACAGAATGGCGTGGGTGCCGACGACGATCTCCACCTCGCCGGTCTTCAGCTTCTCGCGGGTCTCGGCCGCCTCCTTGGCGGGGACCATGCGGGAGAGCTGGCGGACCTTCACCGGCCAGCCGGCGAAGCGCTCGGAGAAGGTCTTGAAGTGCTGGCGCGCGAGCAGGGTCGTGGGGCAGACCACAGCCACCTGCTTGCCGCCCATGGCGACCACGAAGGCGGCCCTGAGCGCCACCTCCGTCTTGCCGAACCCCACGTCGCCGCAGATCAGCCGGTCCATCGGGCGCCCCGAGGCGAGGTCCTGCAGCACGTCGCCGATCGCGTTCAGCTGGTCGTCGGTCTCCTCGTAGGGGAAGCGCGCGCAGAACTCGTCGAACAGGCCCTGGGGCGGATCGACCTCGTCAACGTGGCGGAGCTGGCGGGCGGCCGCGAGCTGGATCAGCCCCTCCGCCATGGCGCGCAGGCGCTCCTTCGCCTTGGCCTTGCGCGCCTGCCAGGCGGCGCCGCCCAGGCGGTCGAGTTGCACGCCCTCGGAGTCTGAGCCGTAGCGGCTCAGGAGATCGATGTTCTCCACCGGCAGGTAAAGCTTGGCGTCCCCGCCGTACTGGATATCCAGGCAGTCGTGCGGGGCGCCCGCGACCTCCAGCGTCTTCAGCCCCTCATAGCGGCCGATGCCGTGGTCGATGTGCACCACCAGGTCGCCGGGGGTGAGCGAGGTCGCCTCGGCCAGGAAATTGGCGGCGCGCCGACGGCGCCTAGGCCGCGCCAGGCGATCGCCCAGAATGTCGGTTTCGGAGATGACGGCGAGATCGTCGGTCTCGAAGCCCTGGTCCACGGGCAGGACCACGCGCTGCGGCGGCTTGCCCTTCGCGCCCTTGACGCCGAAGTCGAGCGCATCCGCCCAGTCCTTGGCGAAGCGCACCCCCTTCAGCCCATGGTCGCCCAGCATGGACGCCAGACGGTCGGAGGAGCCCTCCGACCAGGAGGCGAAGAGCACCCGCTTGCCCTGGCCGCCCAGCTTGCGGGCATGGTCGGCCACCGCCTCGAACAGGTTCACGCTGTCCTGCGCCCGCTCCGGCGCGAAGTTGCGGCCGAGCCGGGCGCCGAGGTGCACGACGCTCTCGCAGTCGCGGTCGAAGGGGCTGAAGCGACGGTTCGGATGCGCTGCGATCCGCTCGTCCCACTCCTGTCGCGAGAGATACAGAAGATGCGGATCGAGGGCGCGATAGCCCGCCGCGCCCTTGCCCTTGGAAAGCTCCCTGCGGCTCTCGAAGGCGTCCTGGATCATGGCCGCCCGCTCGTCGCGGCTCTCCTCGGCCAGGTGGTCGAGCAGCACCAGCGCCTGGTCGCCGGCGTAGTCGAACAGGGTCTCGGTCGTCTCGTAGAAGAGCGGCAGGAAGTGCTCCATGCCCGCCCGACGCCCGCCCTCGCTGATCGAGACATAGAGCGGGTCCTCGCTCGCCGCGCCAAACGCCGCCACATAGCCGGAGCGGAAGCGCGAGATGGTGTCGGGGTCGATCAGCACCTCCGACACGGGCAGAAGATCGACGCTCTGCAGCTGCCGCGTGGAGCGCTGGGTCTCGGGGTCGAAGCTGCGGATGCTCTCCAGCGTATCGCCAAAGAGATCGAACCTGACCGGCTCCTCCGCGCCGGGCGGGAAGACGTCGATGACGCCGCCGCGGATGGCGTACTCGCCCCGCTCGGAGACGGTGGAGGCGCGGACATAGCCGTTGACGGCGAAGTAGCGCTCCAGGTCCGCGACGTTCACGTCCCGCCCGGTCCGCGCGAGATAGGACGCCGCCTTGATCGCGGCGTGCGGCGGCACGCGCTGCAGCAGGGCGGCGGAGGTGACCACGAGGACCAGGGGCTCGCCTTCGCGCTTCTGGCGATGCGACAGCGCCGACAAGGCGGCCATCCTCTGGGCCGCGACCCCTGCGGAGGGCCCGATGCGGTCGTAGGGCAGGCAGTCCCAGCTCGGGAACGTCAGGACCGGCAGCTCGGGCGCGAAGAACGCGAGGCAGTCGGCGAAGGCGCCGGCCCGCGCCATGTCCCGGGCGACAAAAAGCGTCACGCCGCCGTTGGACCTCGTGGCGTGGGCGCGAGCCAGGTCGGCCGTGATCAGGGCGTCGAACCCTTCGGGCGCCCCGGCGAGGTCGATGCGGCCGGGCGCCTTGGCAAGGCGGGTCAGATCCAAGTCGTGAGGCTCCAGGGCGTCTCAGCCGCCGAGATCGGGGCGGGCGCTGTGGGCTGAAAAGCGGAAGCCGCGGATCAGGTCCATCACGTCGGTGTCGAACTGCGACGGGATGGGCTGCAGACCGATGATCCAGGCGTAAAGGTCCTGGTCGGGCTGGTCCAGCAGGGTCTCCAGACGGTCGAGCTGATCGGGCGACAGCGCCGCGGCATGGGCGTCGGCGAAGGGCCCCAGAATCAGGTCGGCCTCCTTGAACCCCCGGCGCCAGGACCGGAACTTGATCTTCTTCAGGCGGATGTCGTCGACCATGGCTCGCGCGCGGGGCTGAAGATCGCCGATATAGGGCCGGGATCGAAGCCAAGCCAGCAGCGTTGCAGCCCCGGCGCCGCTCCCCTAAAGACGCGGCGCTTTTCCCTGCCTCCAGACCAGGACCCGCCATGCTGGCCGCCCCGCGCGCTGACCTGAAGCCGAACACCTTTGAGTACGAGACCGTGCCGCTGGTGAAGGCGACCGGCTTTCGCGAGTACGACGCGCGCTGGATCCTGGAGAAGGAGCTGAACTACCTCGGGCTGCAGGCGCTGGGGTTGGGGCTGGGGACTTACTTCCACGAGATCGGGGTTCAGCCCCGCGTGGTGGTCGGTCACGACTTCCGCGCCTATTCGCTGTCGGTGAAGCAGGCCCTGTCGCTGGGGCTGGTGGCCGCGGGCTGCGAGGTGCTGGACATCGGCCTGGCGCTCTCGCCCATGGCCTATTTCGGCCAGTTCGCGCTGGATGCGCCCTGCGTGGCCATGTGCACCGCCAGCCACAACGAGAACGGCTGGACCGGGGTCAAGATGGGCGCGAACAAGCCCCTGACCTTCGGGCCGGAGGAGATCGGGCGGCTGAAGGAGATCGTGCTCTCCGGCCAGGGCGTGGAGCGGCCCGGCGGGCGCGTCACCCACGTGGCCGACCTGCGCGAGCGCTACATCGCCGACGTGGCGTCGCGCGCCAAGCTGACCCGCAAGCTGCGGGTGGTCGCCGCCTGCGGCAACGGCACCGCCGGCGCCTTCGCCCCCGAGGCGCTCCGCCGCATGGGCGCAGACGTAATCGAGATGGACTGCGATCTCGATTGGACCTTCCCGAAGTATAATCCGAACCCGGAAGATCACGAGATGCTGCACGCCATGGCCGAGGCGGTGAGGCGCGAGGGCGCCGACCTGGCGCTCGGCTTCGACGGAGACGGCGACCGCTGCGGCGTGGTGGACGACACCGGCGAGGAGATTTTCGCCGACAAGATCGGCTTGATGCTAGCCCGCGACCTGTCGGCCCTGCACAAGGATGCGACCTTTGTCGTGGACGTGAAGTCCACCGGGCTTTACGCCACCGACCCGGTGCTGAAGGCCAACGGCGCGACCACGGTCTACTGGAAGACCGGCCACAGCTACATCAAGCGCAAGACCTCGGAGCTCGGCGCCCTGGCCGGCTTCGAGAAGAGCGGTCACTTCTTCTTCAACGCGCCCTACGGATACGGCTATGACGACGGGCTGGTCGCGGCTGCGGCGATCCTGTCCATGCTGGAGCGCAATCCCAGCCAGACGCTCTCGCAGATGAAGGCCGCCCTGCCGGTGGCCTGGACCTCGCTGACCATGAGCCCGCACTGCGCCGACGAGACCAAGTACGGCGTGGTGGAGGACGTGGTGCGCGACTATCAGGCGCTGGCGGCTCAGGGCGGCGCGATCCTGGGCCGGCGGATCGCGGACGTGATCACCGTCAACGGCGTGCGGGTGGCGCTGGAGGATGGCAGCTGGGTGCTGGTGCGCGCGTCCTCCAACAAGCCGGAGCTGGTGGTGGTGGTCGAGAGCGCCCGCTCCGAGGACGACATGCGCGCCCTCTTCCGCGAAGAGGTGAAGCCGCGCCTCGCCAAGCGCGCCGAGGTCGGGTCCTACAACCAGGAGATCTGAGCGCGCCAGCTCTGAGCACGTCGGCTCTGAGCGCGTCGGCTCTGAGCGCGTCGGCGGCGCTTTCGTGTCAGGGTGCGCGTGGCTAGATCACCGGAATGCGCACCGACCAGCCCACCCCCGTCCGCCTCGCCGACTATCGCCCGCCGGACTTCCTGGTCGACGACGTCGAGCTCCACTTCGCGCTGGAGCCTTCGGCGACGCGGGTGCGGGCGCGGCTGAGGATGCGCCGCAACGGGGCGGCGGACGCGCCCCTGGTGCTGGACGGGGTCGGGCTGAAGCCCGTCTCGGTCGCCATCGACGGCGAGGCGCTGAGCCCCGAGGCCTACCAGGTCTCCGCGGAGCACCTGACCATCCCGCGCGCGCCCGACGCTTTTGAGCTGACGAGCGAGGTGGAGATCGATCCCGCCGGCAACTCGGCGTTGGAAGGGCTCTACATGTCGGGCGGCCGCTTCTGCACCCAGTGCGAGGCGGAGGGCTTCCGCAAGATCACCTGGTTCCCGGACCGTCCCGACGTGCTGGCGCGCTTCACCGTGCGCATCGAGGCGGACGCGGCGCGCTATCCCCGCTTGCTCTCCAATGGCAACCTGGTCGAGCAAGGCGAGCTGTCCGGCGGGCGGCGTTTCGCGGTCTGGAACGACCCCTTCCCCAAGCCCTGCTACCTCTTCGCCCTGGTCGCGGGGGAGCTGGACGAGCTGGCGGGCGAGCACCGCACCAAGAGCGGCCGCACGGTGCAGCTGCGCCTCTACACCGACCCGGGTCAGTCCTCCCGCGCCGCCTACGCCCTCGACAGCCTCAAGCGCGCCATGGCCTGGGACGAGGCGACCTTCGGGCGCGAGTACGACCTCGACCTCTTCCAGATCGTGGCGGTGCGCGACTTCAACTTCGGCGCCATGGAGAACAAGGGGCTGAACATCTTCAACTCCAGCCTGCTCCTAGCCGATCCGGAGACCGCCACCGACCTCGACTACGAGCGGATCGAGAGCGTCGTCGCCCACGAATACTTCCACAACTGGACCGGCAACCGGATCACCTGCCGCGACTGGTTCCAGCTTTGCCTGAAGGAGGGCTTGACCGTCTTCCGCGACCAGGAGTTCAGCGCCGACCAGCGGGGCGCGGCCGTGCGGCGGATTTCGGACGTGCGGGCGCTGCGCAGCCGCCAGTTCCCCGAGGACGCGGGCCCCCTCGCCCACCCGGTGCGCCCGCGCGAGTATCTCAAGATCGACAACTTCTACACCGCCACCGTCTACGAGAAGGGGGCGGAGGTGATCCGAATGCTGAAGACCCTGCTGGGCGCGGACGCCTTCCGCGCGGGCATGGACCTCTACTTCGCCCGCCACGACGGCCAGGCCACGACGGTGGAAGCGTTCGCCGCCTGCTTTGCGGAGGCCTCCGGGCGGGACCTCGGCCCGTTCTTCCGCTGGTGGGAGCAGGCGGGCACGCCGGAGGTGGCGCTTTCGGTCGAGCACGACGCGGAGAAGGGCCAGGCGACGCTCACCTTTCGCCAGCGCACCCCGCCCACCCCCGGCCAGCCCGACAAGGCGCCGGTCGTGATCCCGGTCTGGTTCGGACTTTTGGACGTGCACGCACGCGAGGTTTTCCCGGATTGCCTCGCGGTCCTGGAGACGGCCGAGACGGTCGTGCGCGTCCCCGCCGCCCAGCGGCCGATCGTCTCAGCCCTCAGGCGGTTCTCCGCCCCGGTGAAGCTGAGCGTGGACGAGCCGCCGCACGACGCTTTCGTTCGGCTCGCGGGCGACACCGATGCCTTCAACCGCTGGGAGGCCGGCCAGAACCTGGCGCGCGACCTGATCCTGCGGCGGGTGACCTCTCTGGCCGACGAGATCAACGAGGAGCGCTATGCCGAAGCCATCGGCCGGGCGCTGGAGGACCAGGCGTCGGAGCCGGCGTTCAAGGCGCAGCTGATCGCGCTCCCCTCCGAGGGCGACCTCGCCCAGGCGATGCGCGAGGCCGATCCCGCTGCGATTCATGCGGGGCGGGAGGCGCTGCGCGTCCGCATGGCGGTGCATCTGGATGCGCTGCTGACCCGGTTGCACGGCGAGCTGCAGGAGGCGGGCGCCTTTTCGCCGGACGCGCAGAGCGCGGGCCGACGGGCGCTGCGCAACGCGGCGCTGGAGCTCCTGATGGCCGAGCCGACCGCGGCCCACATCGCGCGCGCCCAGGGCCATTTCGAGGCGGCCGGCAACATGACCGACGCCATGGGCGGCCTGACCGCCCTGATGCTGATCGGCGGCGAGCCGTTCGAGCAGGCGCTCCACGCCTTCTATGACCGCTGGAAGGACGAGCCCCTGGTGGTGGACAAGTGGTTCGTCGTCCAAGCTCGCGCGCCGGGCGAGGAGACCCTCGGCCGCGTCATGGGCCTGACGGCGCACCCGGCGTTCGAGCCGCGCAATCCCAACCGGCTTCGCGCGCTGGTGGGGACCTTCGCCACGGCCAACCCCTATCGCTTCCACGACCCGAGCGGGGCCGGCTACCGCTTCCTGGCCGACCAGATCCTCATGGCGGACGGCTTTAACCCCATGACCGCCGCGCGCCTGCTCGAGCCCCTGGGCCAGTGGCGGCGCTACCGGCCGGAGCTCGGCGGCCTCATGCGCGACGAGGTGCGGCGGATCGCGAGCGCCGCGACCTCGACGAACGTGCTTGAACTGGCCGATAAGGCCCTCGCCGGATGAGTCGTTCGTGACAGGTTAGCGTCGGCTCCGTAGCCTCTCGCCTCGGGTGACTCGGGAGAGCGCATGCCCGCTCGGGCGAGCAAACCGGCCGACATGACCGCGACCGCCGCCAAGCCCACGCTCGGGGGCTTGGCCGTGCGGGGGCTGATCGCGCTCGCCCTCATGCTTCTGGTCGGCCAGACGGCGATCGGGGCGCTGCGCCTGCTTGGACCCCGGCTCTCTGCGGCGGACGCGGCGCGGCTAAGGACGTCTGTGGATACGCAAAGGGATGAGGCCCGGCTCAAGGCCGCGGCCCTGGCCGGGGCGCATGTTCTCAAGGCCGCGCCGAACGAGCCCCTCGCCGCGGCCGAGACCGCGCTCGCCGCCGCCGCCCCGACGGGGGTCGCCGCCGCGGTGCTGGACCCCTCCGGCGTGGTCGCCCAAGCCGGCCAGGGGCAGGACTGGAGCAAGTTCGATCGACGCGCGGGCGTCTGGACCGGCCGGGAGCCGAAGCCGCTGGTCGCCGGCGCCGGCGCGCCGGACGGTCTGGCCGTCGCCGTCATGGGCCCGCCGGCGCCTCAGCCCGCGCCGCCGCCCGCCCAGAACTCGGTGCGCGAGCAGGCCCTCTTCGCCCGGGACCTCCTGGCGGTGCTGGAGCCCCTTGGCATCACCCTGCTGCTGCTGCTCCTGCTCGCCCGCCAGGCTCGCCGCGCCAAGCTGGCCGAGGCCGCCCAGGGCGAGACCGAGCGCCGCTTCCGCCTCGCGGTCGAGGCGGCCCGTTGCGGCATCTGGGAGTGGGACCTGGCCGCCGACCGCGTCTACCTGTCCGACGTGACCGCAGCCATGCTCGGCTGGGGCGGCGGCGGGATCGTCGACGGCGCCCAGGTGCTGGCCCGCATCGCGCCGGACCATCGCGAGCGCGTCCGCGCGGCGCTGCGCGAGGCGGCGGCCTTCGGCGCCTTCGACGTCTCCTTCGCCGTGCCAGGACCGGCCCGGCGCGCCTGGATCGACGCCCGCGGCCAAGGCTTCGGGCCGGCGGGCGAGCGGGGCTTCCCCCGGATCATCGGCGTGGCGCTCGACGTCACCGAGGAGCGCGCTGCGGAAAGCCGCGCCCAGGCTGCGGAGCGCCGGCTGCACGATGCCATCGGCAGCGTGAAGGACGCCTTCGTGCTCTGGGACCGGCGGGGCCGCCTGCTCACCTGCAACCAAGCCTATCAAGACCTCTTCGCCCTGGACGCGCGCCTGCTCAAGCCCGGGGTGGCGCGCGACGTGGTCCAACGCCTTGCCGAGTTCGCCGTGCGCCGCCGCGAGCCCCCGGCCCCCGACCGCCCCGACGTGACCGAAATGGAGCTCCTCGACGGCCGCTGGCTCCAGGTCTCCGAGCGCAAGACGGCCGAGGGCGGGCTGGTCATGACCGCCGCCGATATCACCGCGGTGAAGCGCCAGGAGGAGATCCGCCGGCTGAACGAGGAGCAGCTGAAACGGGTCGTGGCCCACCTGGAAGAAAGCCGGCGCAAGCTCTCCGAGCTCGCCAGCAAGTACGAGACCGAGAAGATCCGCGCCGAGCAGGCCAACCGCGCCAAGAGCGAGTTCCTCGCCAACATGAGTCACGAGCTCCGCACGCCGCTGAACGCCATCAATGGCTTTTCCGAGATGATGGCGACGGAGATGTTCGGGCCGTTGGGCGACCGGCGCTATCGCGAGTACGCCCAGGACATCCTGACCTCGGGCCAGCACCTGCTCAGCGTGATCAACGACATCCTCGACATGTCCAAGATCGAGGCGGGCAAGATGAGCCTTCACTACGAGGCGGTGGAGCTGCCCCGGCTGGTGAAGGACGTGGCGCGGCTGATGCGGGGACGGGTGGACGACGCGGGCCTGACGCTGCGCCTCGACCTCGCAAACGATCTTCCGGTGGTGGAGGCCGACGAGCGGGCGATCAAGCAGGTGCTGCTCAACCTGCTCTCCAATGCCGTGAAGTTCACGCCCCGGGGCGGTCGCGTGACCGTGCGCGCCGAGACGATCCCGCCGGGGCCGCAGGGCCCGCGGGTGCGCATCAGCGTCACGGACACGGGCATCGGGATCGCCGCCGAGGACCTCGCCCGCCTGGCCCGCCCCTTCGAGCAGGTGGAGAGCCAGCACGCCAAGACGACCCAGGGCACCGGGCTCGGCCTGGCCCTGACCAAGTCGCTGGTCGACATGCACGGGGGCGAGTTCCGCCTCATCAGCAAGCCCGGCGCGGGCGCGACCGCCGCCTTCGTTCTGCCCGTGCGCCGCCCGACCTTGAAGCCGGCCGAGGTCAGCTCCGCGGCTTGAGCGCGCCTGCGCCTCGCGGCGGCATGCCCGAGCGTGGGCCGCCTCGCGCCAGGGACCAGGCGAGGCGCGCCCGCTCTGGCTGAGGCAGGCCCGCCAGCGCCTCGATCGCTGCGCGGTCGAGCTGAAGGCGAGCGTCGAACTCCGCCTGACGCACGCGCTGGATCGCCGCCAGGGTCGCCGCCTTGTCGAGAGACGGCGCCCCGATCATCGCCGCCGCCGACAGGCGCTCCTGCCTCAGGGCGCGGAAGGTCGGCCGCAGCTTGGCCACCTTGGCGCGGATCGCGCCTCGCACCGCGTCGCGATGCGCCGGCGGCAGTGTTTCGGTCGCGGCCCAGAAGCTCTGCCCAGACCGCGCCTGCCGCTTCGCCTCCGCCGCCTGGCTCCAGACGATCCCGCCCGCCCCGACCAGGCCGATCAGGAATAGGTTGAGGGCCAAGGACGCGCCCAGGACGAGCCTTTTGCGGTCCGTCATCCCTCGCCTCCCGGGCCGGGCGCTTTGGACCAGGCGACTTCGCCGGAGACGCTGCTGAGCGCGCGCTCCGTCCGCGCATCGACCAGCGCGCCCCAGGTGAGCGCGACCCGCACGCCGCCCCCGCCGCCGCCGCGCCCGCCAGGGCGATGCCTGAGAGCCACGTGAACCTCGCCGCAAGCCGCCGCCCCCGAGGCGCCGCCGCCAGGATGCGCGCCCGCAGCGCCGCGGAGGGCGGCGCCACCCGCCAGGCGCCGAGCCACACGTTCAGCTCTTCCAGATCCTGATCCTCCGCCATCCTGCTTCAGGCCTCCTTCACATCGGCCAGAGCCGCCCGCAGCGCGCGGCGTCCTCGCGACAACAGGCTCTCAAGCGCTTCCACGCTGATTCCCATCAGGTCCGCCGCTGCGATGTTGGTCAGCTCCTGGTAGTGCACGAGCACGACCGCCTCGCGCTGCCGCGAGGGCAGCGCCGCCATGGCCGTCTCCACCCGGCGGCCGACGTCGCCGGCGTGCAAGCCGCGGTCCGGGGGGGCCCGGGGTCCACCTGCTCGGGCGGTTGCTCCGTGGGCAGCTCCCGGCGGCGACGCAGGCGGTCATAGCAGAGGTTCAGCGTCACCCGGTGCAGCCAGGTGTCGAACTTCGCCTGGCCCGGCCGCCAGCTCGGGGCCTGCTTCCAGACCCTCAGGAAGGCGTCTTGGGCCACGTCCTCCGCCTCCGCGGCGTCGCCCAGCAGCCGGCGGGCGAGCCCGTGGATGCGGGGCAGCTTGCGCGCGACAAGGGCCTGGGCCGCGGCCGTATCGCCGCGTCCGACGCGCTGCACGAGCTCGAGGTCGGGGTCCTCCGCCGCCAAGCCGTGACCGCCTTGTCAGGCCCCTGGCGGCATCAGCGCGACGCGCCCTCGCGCCCGCCCTGCATCTCCTCAGGGGTGAGCATGCCGTCGCGGTTGGCGTCCAAATGCTCAAAACGCCGCCGCATCAGGGCGTCCCAGTCGGCGCGGGTCACCACGCCCCCGTGGGCGGCGGCGTAAGCCTTCAAACGTTCCAGCATCCGCGCGCCGGCGGCCCCATGACGACCCCGGCTGCGGGTCTCCGCACCCGCCGCCAGCGCTTCGAGGTTGGCTGTGGCGCGGTCGATCTCCTCGGCGGTGATCTTGCCGTCATGGTCGGCGTCCAGGAAGTCGAAGCGGCGGCCCTGCGCGGCGACGTATTCGTCGGCGGTGATCTTGCCGCTGCCGTCGCGGTCCATGCGGCTGAAGAGCTTGCTCATCGGCGCTGGCGCGGGGGCCGAAGGCGCGGAAGCTGAAGGCTGGGTCTGGGTCTGGGTCTGGGTTTGGGCCAGGGCCGGGGTCGCGAGCGACAGGACGATCAGAAGGGACGCGAGCTTCATGGAGGAACTCCGGTGCGGGGGCAGGTCGCGAGGTTGAACGATCCTAGCCGAAAGTTCCGGCGGCCACGATCTGAGCGTAGGCGGCGCGCGCGGCGCGCTGCCGCTCGGCGAGGGTGCGCTGGAGGGCCTCGAAGCAGTCCAGCCCCGCCGCCTCGGCCAGGAGCTGGCGGAAGGGCGCAGGCTCCGCCGTCGGGTCGGCAGGGTCGGCCAACGCCAGTTTCAGCACCTCCGACAGGGCCTGCTGCAGCTGCCGGGCTGAGATGAGGTCATCGAGCAGGGCGGTCTCGGCCAGCCCCGCCTCCCGCAACGCGGCCAAGGCCTCGCCCGTGTGGGTCCGCAGGGGGCCGCCCGCCGCAGCGTGGATGAGCTGGAGGTGCTGGGCGGCGAACTCGATGTCGACGAAGCCCCCCGGCGCGAGCTTCAGGTCCCAGGCCCCGAAGGGCGGGCGCTCGCGGGCCATCAGGTCGCGCATGTCTCGCACGTCCTGGGCGGTCGCGACCGCGTCACGCGCCCGCCTCAGAGCCGCTTCCACCGCCGCCTCGACCCGCGCGGCGAAGCCCGCATCGCTGGCCCAGGCGACGCGGGCGCGGGTCAGGGCCAGGAACTCCCAGGTCTCCGCCTGCGCCGCATAGTAGGCGGCCAAGCCCGGCAGGCTCACCGCGACAGGCCCGGCGGTGCCTGTGGGACGGAGCTGCAGGTCCACCTTGTAGAGCTCGCCTTCGCTGGTGGGAGCGGATAGGGCCGCCACCAGCCGCTGGGTGAAGCGGGCGTAGAAGGTCTCTGCGCCCCACCCCTTGCGCCTCGAGGCGGCGTCCGGGGACTCGGCCTCGTAGACAGTCATCAGGTCGAGGTCCGATCGCGCTGTCATCTCCCGCCCGCCCGCCTTGCCGAGCGCCAGCACGGCGCACCGCCCCGGAAAGGCGCCGCCCAGCCGCTCCACCTCGGACAGCGCCACGGGCGCGAGGGCGCCCAGGCAGGCGTCTGCGAGCGCCGTGAACGCCCGTCCGGCGGCCTCCGCCGACGCCGTCCCGCTCATGACCTGCAGGCCGATGCGGAACGCCTCCTCCCGGTGCGCGCGGCGGGCGGCGTCCATGGCGCCTTCGAAGCCGTCGGCGCGGGCCACCGCATGGGCGATGGAGGCGGCCATCTCGGCGGGGTCGAGGGGACCGAAGAAGCCCGGATCGAGCAGGGCGTCGAGGGCGGCCGGCCGGCGCGCCAGGGTGCGCGCAAGCTCTGGCGCGAACGCCATCACCCGCACGATCATCTCGAACAAGCGAGGCTCGTTCAGGAACAGGCTCTGCACCTGCACGCCCGAACGGAGCCCCTCGAAAAACGCCCCGAAGCGGTCGAAGGCGGCGTCCGGCGCGCCGGTCGCCTGAGCGGCCATGAGCAGGCGGGGCGCGAGCCGCGTGAACAGCTCCCGACCGCGCTCGGTCCGCGTCGCTGCGATGCGGCCATGGTGCCAGCCGCGGATGGCGCCCGACACTCGCGACGGGTCGGCGAACCCCATCCGGCGAAGCGTCGCCAGGGTCTCGGGATCGTCATCGACGCCGGTGAAAACCAGGCTGCCGAAGGACGAGCTCAGCGGCTCCGCCTCGGCGAACAGGGCGCCGTAGCGGGCGTTCACGGCGCGCAGCGTCGCAGAGACCGCCGCGTCGAAGGCGGCCAGCTCGCCGAAGCCGGACAGGGCGGCCACGCGCCGACGATCCTCGCCGCGCTCCGGAAGCACATGCGTCTGCTCGTCGGCCAGCATCTGCACGCGGTGCTCCCAGGCGCGCAGGCGGCGGTAGGCCGCGGCGAGCTCGCGCTCCGCCTGAGGCTCCACCCGCCCGGCCGCCGCCAGGGCCGCAAGGGCGTCAAGCGTGCGCGGGGTGCGGAGGCCGGGGTCGCGCCCGCCCAGGATCAGCTGCTGCGTCTGGGCGTAGAACTCGATCTCGCGAATGCCGCCGGCGCCGAGCTTCAGGTTCGCCCCCGGCGCGGTCAGGCGCTCGTCGGCCTTGTGGACGTGGATCTGCTGCTTGATTGACTGGATGTCGGCGATCGCGGCGAAGTCCAGATTGCGCCGCCAGACGAAGGGCTGCAACGCGGCCAGGAACGCCGCCCCGGCTTGCGCGTCGCCGGCGCAGACCCGCGCCTTGATCAGCGCCGCCCGCTCCCAATTCTGGCCGACGCTCTCGTAGTAGGCGAGCGCCGCCTCCACCGGCAGAGCCGCGGGGGTGGAGGACGGATCGGGCCTGAGCCGCAGGTCCACGCGGAAGACGTAGCCGTCCGCCGTTCGCTCCTGGAGCACATTGGCCAGCGTCTGGGTGAGGCGGAGCGCGACGGCCTGGGGCTCGGCTGACGCTGCGACCGGCAGCCGCTCCGGCTCGAAGAAGACGCTGACGTCGATATCGCTGGAGTAGTTGAGCTCTAGCGCGCCGTGCTTGCCAAGCGCCAGGACGAACAGCCCCGGCGCGGGGCCGCGGACGTCGTTCTCGGGGCGCAGCAGGCGGCCGCGCGCGATTTCGGCCTCGGCCGCGCAGGCGAGAGCGTCCTGCACCGCCACGTCGGCGAAACGGGCGATCACGCCCGTCACCTGGTCGAGGTCCCAGACCCCGCCGAGGTCGCAAAGGGCGGTCAGGACGTGCAGCTCGGCCTTGCGGGCGCGGAGCTCGCGCTTCACCGGCTCGAGATCACCGCCTGAGCCGGGGGCGATGAGCGCCTCCAGGCGCGCCTCGGGGTCGTCCTGCAGGACGCGCTGCAGGCGCTCGGGCGCGCGGACCGCCAGGGTGGTCAGATAGGGCGAGGCCCCGAACACCGGCTCCAGCGCCGGCCAGGCCGTGTCCAGCAGGCCGCTCCAGCCGCCCTCCGCCGCGGCTTCGGAAAGGCGCGCCCGCGCCCGCTCCGCCGCCTCCCCGTCGACCACCGGGCCGCAGGGCCGCAGGCGGGCGGCCAAGGGCGGACGCGCGGAGCTCACGCCCCGCCGTCCCCTACTTGCCGAGCTTGGAGAGCTCGTCCATCAGCTCGGGCACGGCGGTCTTGTAGTCAGCCACCAGGCCGTAGTCGGCGACCGAGAAAATCGGGGCGTCGCCGTCCTTGTTGATCGCCACGATCACTTTGGAATCCTTCATGCCCGCGAGGTGCTGGATAGCCCCCGAGATGCCGATGGCGAGGTAGAGGTCCGGCGCCACCACCTTGCCGGTCTGGCCGACCTGGTAATCGTTCGGGGCGTAGCCGGCGTCGACCGCCGCGCGAGAGGCCCCGACGGCGGCGCCAAGCTTGTCAGCCAGGGGCTCGATCACGCGCTGGAACTCCTCCGCAGAGCCCAGGGCCCGGCCGCCGGACACCACGATCTTGGCCGCGCCGAGCTCAGGGCGGTCGGACTTCACGACCTCCTCGCCGACGAAGCGGGTCTTGGGCGCATCGCCCGTCGCGGAGACGATCTCGACCGGCGCCGCGCCGCCCTCGCCCGCCGCCTTGAAGACCGTCGGGCGGACGGTGATCACCTTCTTGGCGTCGGACGATGTGACGGTCTCCAGCGCGTTGCCGGCGTAGATCGGGCGCACGAACGTGTTGGCGTCCAAGATCTCGATCACGTCCGTGATTTGCATGACGTCGAGCTTGGCGGCGATCCGGGGCGAAAAGTTCTTCCCCGCCGAGGTGGCGGGCGTCAGGATCGCATCGTAATTGGCGGCGAGCGGCACGACGACGTCGGTGACCGCCTCGGCGATCATCTTGCCGAGCGCGGGGCTCTCAGCGAGCAGCACCTTGCGCACGCCCGCGATCCGGGCGGCGGCGTCCGCGGCGGGGCGGGCGTTCTGGCCCAAGACCAGCACGTCGATGTCGCCCGACAGCTTCTGCGCGGCCGTCACCGTCTTCAGGGTAGTGTCGCGGACGGCCGTATTGTCGTGGTCAGCGATGACGAGGACGGCCATTAGAGCACTCCCGCTTCATTCTTCAGCCTCATGACCAGGTCGGCCACGGACTCCACCTTGACGCCGCCCTGCCGCTTTGGCGGCTCGGTGACCTTGCTCACCTTCAGGCGGGGCGTGATGTCGACCCCGAAGTCGCCGGGCGACTTGACGTCGATCGGCTTCTTCTTGGCCTTCATGATGTTGGGCAAGGAGGCGTAACGCGGCTCGTTCAGGCGCAGGTCCGCGGTCACGATCGCCGGCAGCTGAACCTCGAGGGTCTGCAACCCGCCGTCGACCTCGCGCGTCACGTTCGCGGCGGAGGCGCCGTTGAGCTCGATCTTGGACGCGAAGGTCGCCTGGGGCCAGTCGAGCAGCGCCGCCAGCATCTGGCCGGTAGCGTTGTTGTCGTCGTCGATGGCCTGCTTGCCCATGATCACCAGGCCCGGCTGTTCCTGCTCGACCACGGCCTTCAGCAGCTTGGCGACCGCCAGCGGCTCCACCGTCTGGTCGGTCTGGATGAGGAGTCCGCGGTCCGCGCCCATGGCCAGCGCCGTGCGGATGGTCTCCTGCGCCGGCTGCGGCCCGATGGAGACGACCACGACCTCCGTCGCTGCGCCCTTCTCCTTCATCCGGACCGCCTCTTCGGTGGCGATCTCGTCGAAGGGGTTCATCGACATCTTGACGTTGGCGAGGTCCACGCCGGACTGGTCCGGTTTCACCCGGACCTTCACGTTGTAGTCGATCACGCGCTTAACCGGGACCAGGACCTTCATGCACGTCCTCTGGGCTGAGGGAAGCGGAGCGGGCCGGGGCCAGGCCATACGCCGGGCCTGAAGCGCCCTCCCCGCGCCGGGAGTTGGAATGCATGGCCGCGCGCGGGCGGCGCACGTCCATCGGCGGCCCTCTCAACCGTGCGCCGTCAAGCACGTCAAGAGCTTCCGCCCGGGCAAGCGATGCGGGGCCCGCTTGCGAGCGCGGGGCCCCGACCACATAAGGACCGCATGAACACGACCATCCGCCGTTTCATGCTGGCCTTCGTGGGGCTGTTCGCGCTCAGCGTCGTGGGCGTCTTCGCCTACCAGGCGCTGTGGGTGGCGCCGGCGCACCGCTGCGAGGAGATCGGCAACTGGTGGGATCCTAAGACGCGCACCTGCGGTCACGTCGTCTACATCCCCGACATCACCCACCGGCCGCCGGGCTCCAGGACGCCGGTCTACCCGACCCTGCCCCGCACGCCGGAACAGGCCGCACAAGGCGTGTCCAACCCCGGACCCGCACCCGCCCCCGCCCCCGCCAGGCCCTAGCGCGTCCCGCCCGGGGTCCAGAGCACGTCGGCGCGGCCGGCGTCGTTGGCGTGGCGAGCGGCGACGAAAAGGTAGTCGGAGAGCCGGTTCAGGTATTTCAGGGCCGGCGCGCTGACCGTCTCGCCGGGACAGGCTGCGAGGCGGACGACCGCGCGCTCCGCTCGGCGGCAGACCGTGCGCGACAGGTGCAACCAGGCGGACCCCGGCGAGCCCGCGGGCAGGACGAAGGAGGTCAACGGCTGCATCTCGCCGTTGAGACGATCAATGCCGGCCTCAAGCCGCGCGACCTGGCTGTCCACGATCCGGAGCGCCTCAAAGCCCAGCGGCGCGCCCTCGCGCTCGGGCGTGGCGAGGTCGGCACCGAGGTCGAAGAGCTCGTTCTGGATGCGCTGCAACTCCGCGTCCAGGCCGGCCGGGTCCGCGCCCAGATGCTGGCGCGCCACGCCCAGCACCGCATTCAGCTCGTCCACTGCGCCATAGGCCTCGACCCGCAGGTCGTCCTTTCGCACCGTTTCGCCGGTCGCCAGGCGCGTGCCGCCGCCGTCGCCGGTGCGGGTGTAGATGCGGTTGAGCGTGACCACCTGCGCGCCTGGCTCAGCCACCCGGGTGCGCTTTCATGTAAAGCAGGCCGACGGTGATGATCCCGACCGCCACCGCCTGGGTCCACACGCGATAGCGCATGAACTTGTTTGAGTTGGCGCGGCCGTACTCGCCGCCCCGGAACATGGCGTACATGCCCATGAACAGCGTGCCCACGACGACCAGCAGCGACGCCGCGATCAGGAAGAGGAAGACGTAGTACATAGCCGCCCACATAGGGGCTGGCCGCGACTGAGGCCAGCCCGCCCCCGCGGGCTCAGCGGCGCGCGAGCAGGATGCCCAGCACCAGACCCGCGGCGAAGGCCGTGCCCGCCGAAACGCCCACGGCGACGAAGGGCTTGGTCTGCACGGTGTCGCGGATCACCTCGGTCTGGTCGAGCGCCCACTCCTTGGCCTGACCCGCGCGTTCGGTCACGGCGCGGCGGAGCTGCTCCGGGCTCGCGCCTCCCTCCGTGTCGGTGCGGGGATAGGCGGCGGTGTCACTGGTCACGTCCGTCATGGCAGGGTCCTCCTGGTGGCGCCTGAAAACACGGCCAAAAATGCCGCCGAGAGGTGGCGGTTCCTAGGCGCGAGGGCTCAGACGGCCGCCCGCTCCCGCGAAGCCTGGGGCGGATGCAGGAACAGCGCCTGGCCGATCAGCGCCTTCACCGCATCCTCGCGGAACGGTTTGGTGATCAGGAAGGCGGGCTCGGGCCGGTCCCCCGTCAGCAGGTGCTCGGGGAAGGCGGTGATGAAGATCACCGGTATGTCGAAGCTTTCAAGGATGTCGGCGGCCGCGTCCATGCCGCTGGAGCCGTCGGCCAGCCGGATGTCCGCCAGCACCAGCCCAGGCGCGGCGCTGCGGGCCAGGCTCACCGCCTCGTCCCGGGTCGCGGCGACCCCCGCCACGCGATGGCCGAGGTCGCGCACCAGGCGGGTGAGGTCGAGCGCGATGATCGGCTCGTCCTCGATGATGAGCACGTCCGTGGCGAGCTGGCTGGCGAGCTCCGCCTCGGCCTGGGCGAAAAGGCGGATCGCCTGGTCGGTCGCGCAGCCCAGCGCCTGCGCCGCCTCGCTTGGCGTGAAGCCCTCCATGGAGACCAGAAGCAGAACCGCGCGCACATCGGGCGACAGGGTCTGCAGCCGCGCGTCGGCGGGCGCGGAGGCCTCGGCGGACTTCTGCCCGTCCTCCGCCCGCCAGATCGCGTGCAGCGCCCGAAATAGGCCCGTCCGGATCGCGAGGTCGCCCGGCAGCGCGATCCGGCCCTCCAGCAGCGCCTCCATCGTGCGCTCGACCAGAAGATCGCCCGCGCCCTGGTCCCCCGTAAGCGCCCGCGCGTACCGTCTCAGATACGGGGCCTGCCTGAGGAACTGCTTGGGCATGGGCCCTCCCCGATCGCGCCCGGCCGCCGGGGACTCGACGGGGCGCGCCCGGTCCGGCGAGACATCAAGACGGCTTGAACGGTCGAGCTTGAACAAGAGTTCCCGCCGGTCCTGCTGCGGCGCCCCTATTGGTCGGCGGCGAGCCTAACCGCGGGCCGCTCAGGGACTGAGACCGCGGTCTGTCGCACCCGATGCGGCCTATTGGCCCAACAGATTGCCCACGATGTTGATGCCGAGCGCCAGAACCATGGTGTTGAAGACGAATGACACCAGGGCGTGCACGGTGACGAGGTCCCGCAGCCTGCGGCTGGTGATGTTGAAGTCCGACACCTGGAAGGTGGAGCCGATGCAGATCGCGACATAGACGAAGTCGCGATAGGTGCTGGGCGGCTCGCCCGAGAACTTGATGCCGCCGTCGGTCTGGCCGTCGTCATCGCGGTCGCCGAAGCAGCGGTGGGCGTAGTGCAGGGTGAACAGGCTCTGCACCACCAGCCAGCTCAGGGCCAAGGTGGCGATAGCCATCGCGACCGTCCCGCTTTGGTGTTCGGTCTTGGATTCCCTCAAGGCATAGACGATGGCGCCGAAGCTGGCGGCGACGGCGATCAGGATGATGGTGAAGAGCACCATCCGGTTCTCGTCCTCCCTCGCCGCGTGGCGGCGCAGGCCGTGCTCAGTCTCGAACAGGAACATGCGCCAGGTAGGGATGAGAAAGGCGACCGCCGCCGTGTCCCAGCCTGCGAGGTAGGAGGCCCCGGGAAGCCAGCCTCGCAGCTGCGCCACGCCCCAGGCGGCGAGCCCCAGCACGGCGCCGAGCAGCACCCGCCCGCGGGCGCGGATGAAGTGCGTGAGTCGGGCGCGCGTCATGGGCGCACGGTGCCGCGTTTCACCCTCGACGCAAGAGTAGGACCGGAAACTCGTGTCTGCGGCGAACCGTCCTGCGGCCCAGGTGTTGTGTGGGCGACACGCCGGAGGACCAAAGCATGGGCGACCCCTATCCCGCCCCGACGCCGCCCGAGAGCGACGTACCCGACAGCCCGCAGCCAGAGATCGATCCAGCCGGCGCGCCAGAGGAAGCGCCGATCGATCCCGGCGCGCCAGGCGACGACGGCGACAGTCGCCCCATCGATGTACTTTCCGTCTGGCCGTCCAGCGCGCCTGGATTCAGTATCTCAGGCGCGATGGCGTGAACAGCGATGGCGCGCGCAAGTCTAATCCGGACGACGGAACTCCGATTGATGAGGCGGAGTTAAAGCGCCACTTGCGTCCCACCCCGAACACCCCGCGTAAAGGAGTTTCTTCCATGGCCCAAGGAGCCTCGCAGACCAGCGGCAAATCCAATCGTGGTTTCGCCTCGATGGACCCGGAAAAGCAGCGCGCCATCGCTCGCAAGGGCGGCGAGAGCGTGCCGAACGAGAAGCGCAGCTTCTCTCAGGACCGCGAGCTGGCCGCTCAGGCCGGTCGCAAGGGCGGCGAAGCCAGCCAGGGCGCGCGGCGCAAGCAGCCGAACAGCTGACGTCCGCGCCGGGGGCGGGCGGCTTGGAGGGTTACGCTTCAGGCCGCCGCGTCCGCCTGCAGGAGGAAGACGGCGAAGGACGGTTCGGGGGCCGTCCAGGTCTGCAGCGCGCGCCAGCCCGCCCGGGTCGCTAACGCTCGGAAGACTTCGGGCGCGTATTTGTAGCTGTTCTCCGTGTGGATCGTCTCGCCTTCGGCGAGGGCGAACGAACGCCCGCCGACCGAGACCTTCATCGGCCGCAGCGCCTTAAGGTGCATCTCCATCCGGCTCTCAGCCGCGTTCCAGCGCGCCTCGTGCGCGAAGGCGCGCAGGTCGAAGTCGGCCCCGAGCTCCTTATTGGCCCGGGCCAGGATGTTGCGATTGAAGGCCGCCGTCACGCCCTGAGCGTCGTCATAGGCCGCGATCAGCACCTCGGGCGCCTTGACCGTGTCCACGCCCACGAGAAAGAGCGCGCTCGGGCCCAGCGCCTCGCGCGCCGTGCGCAGGAACGCCTCCGCTTCGCCCTGGGTGAAGTTGCCGATGGTGGAGCCCGGGAAGAAGCCGACCCTCGGTCCCTCTAGGTCCCCAGGCAGCTCGAAGGGCTGGGTGAAGTCCGCCGTGACGGGCCGCACTGTGAGCCTCGGATAGTCGCGTCGGATCACCGCCGCCGCGCCCTCCAGCGCCGAAGGGCTGATGTCGACGGGCGCATACGCCGTGATGGCGGGCGCGGCGTCGAGCAGCTTACGCGTCTTGGTGCTGGCTCCGCTGCCATACTCGACGAGGACCGCGCCGTCGGCCAGGAGCGTCGCGATCTCAGGGGCGATGCGGCCGAGGAGCTCGGCCTCCACCCGGGTCGGATAGTACTCCGGCAGCTCGGTGATCGCCTCGAACAGGCGCGAGCCTTCCGCGTCGTAGAAGTACTTGGCCGGCAGGGTCTTGGGCGAGGCGGACAGGCCCTTCACGACATCGGCCAGGAAACCCTCGGCGGTCTTGGCGCGAGCCCGGCCGCGTCCGCCCTGCACATCCCGCGCGAGCCGCACGCCCGTGAACTGCCAGCGGCGGTCGGGGTGAAAGAAGTTGCGGTAGCTCGCACGGACATGGCCCGGCGGCGTGGCGCAAGAGCCGCCGCGGAGCACCATCTGGTTGACCATGAACTTGCCGTTGTACTCGCCCACAGCGCCGCCGGCCGGGCGGAACCCCGGGTAGGGCTGATAGGCCGAAGCCGTCCACTCCCAGCAGTCGCCGTAGAGCTGGCGAAGGCCCATTTCCCCGGCCTTAGCCCCCACAGGCAGTAGCCGAGCGAGGTCGAGGAAGGCGCCCTCGGCGGGGCGGCCCGCGGCCGCGTGCTCCCACTCCGCCTCCGTCGGCAGCCGCGCCCCCGACCAGCGGGCGAAGGCGTCGGCCTCGTAGTAGCTGACGTGGGTCACCGGCGCGTGGGGGGAGACCGGGATGCGGCCCCGCAGCGTGAAGGTGGTCCAAGCGCCCGCCCCGCCCTCACGACGCCAGTAGAGGGGCGCGGTCCAGGCCTGCGCCTCGCGCACGGCCCACCCCTCGGCGAGCCAAAGCTCAGGCCGCTCGTAGCCGCCGTCCGCGATGAAGGCCTGCCACTCCGCATTGCTCACAAGCCGGTCGGCCAGGGCGTAGGGCTCAAGAAAGACGCGGTGACGCGGCGTCTCGTTGTCGAACGCGAAGCCCTCGTCGGCATGCCCGATTTCGACCAAGCCGCCGTCGTGCTCGACCCAGCCTAACGCCCCCGGATCGCCGGACACCGCCGACGGCGGCGAGGCGCCGCGGTAGGCGGGTTGGAGCGGGTTCTCCGATAGCAGATGCAAGATGTCGGTCAGGAGCAGCTCCTGGTGCTGCTGTTCGTGGGCCAGGCCGAGCTCGAGCAGGGCCAGCGCCGCGGGCGCGAACCGCCCGGCCGCCAGCGCGTCCACGACGGCCGCGTCGACATGAGCGCGATAAGCTCCGACCGCCTCCGCCGAGGGGCGGGTGATCAGTCCGCGCTTGGGCCTGGCGTGCCGGGGCCCGACCGCCTCGTAGTAGGAGTTGAAGAGATAGCCATAGGCGGGATCGAAGGGCGCATAGCCGTCCAGCGGCTGGAGCAGGAAGGTCTCGAAGAACCAGGTCGTGTGCGCCCGGTGCCACTTGGCGGGGCTGGCGTCGGGCATGGACTGCGCCGCCTGGTCCTCAGGCGAGAGGGGCGCGGCGAGGGTTTCCGTCAGTGTACGGACGGTCTTGAACCGATGCGCCAGATCGCTGTCGAGCGCCGCCCGCGCGACATCGGCGGTGGACTTCCAGGTCATGCGCGCCTCCGCCGGTCTTCGCCCGCAGAGGTGCGTTGGATTGTCGCGTATTTCAACCCGGTCGGGGCGCATCGACCCAAGTGGAACCGCGGAACGCTCCCCCGGAGGAGGCGTTCAGCCCCCGACCCTCATCGAGAAGCGTCGGCCGGCGGACGGGGACCTGCCGCAACCGCCGCGGGGCGAAACCTTCGGCGCGGAGAGTTCCATGACAGTAGCGCGCGAGTCCTCGGCGGCGCGGGGGGACAACGCACGCGACCCAACGGTTGAGGACTGGCGCCAGCAGGTGATCGCGATGATCCCCGCCCTTCGCGCCTTCGCTTGGTCGCTCAGCCACAACGGCTCCGACGCCGACGACCTGGTCCAGGACACCCTGATCAAGGCCTGGACCAACCGCGACAAGTTCGAGCCGGGCACCAACCTGCGAGCCTGGCTCTTCACCATCTTGCGCAACACCTATTACACCGCCGTGGTGCGCCGCCGTCGCGAGGTGCAGGACGAGGACGGCAAGCATGCCGCCACCCTCAGCGCCGCGCCGACCCAGGACTGGAGCATCGCGGTCCGGGCGCTGCAGTCGGCGCTCCAGCGACTTCCGACCGACCATCGGGAGGCGCTGATCCTGGTGGGCGCTGCGGGCCTGACCTACGAGGAGGCGGCGGAGATCTGCGGCTGTGCGCTCGGCACCATCAAGAGCCGGGTGAACCGCGCCCGAGCGCGGTTGCTGCGCATCATGGACGCGGAGGAAGTGCTCGAGACCTTCGCCAGCGACGGCCCTATCGCCGAGATCGGGCTGGAGTGAGGGCGCTCAGCCGTCCTCGCCGCCCTGGGACAGGAGCCTGCCGCTCTGCAGCGCCGCTTCCAGCTGCTCGGCCAGGCGCGCCAGCCGGTCCGGCAGGGGCGCGGCTGCGACGCCGTCGTAGACGCCCTTCAAGGTCTCGGAAATACCGCTTGCCCGGTCGGCTCGGGCTACGCTGACCGGCTGCACGTAGTGCGCCGGTCGGGAACTCGCCGCTGCAATCATCTAGTTGGACGATCCGTCGCTGGCTGACGCCACCCTTGCCCGGTCGTAACAAGATGTCGCACCGAATGGAAAGGCTTTTCGCGTCCCGGGCGACGGCCGAGGGGTCCGTTCGCGGCACGCGCAGCCCGTCTCACGCCTCTGTGAACCTGGAACTGCAAGGGAGGGCTCCGGTTGTCCCTGCAGACGAGGTTTCCTGTGGAGGAACAGAGCCATGCCGGACCGGGACACATCTTGGGGCGGTCGCAGCGACCAGAATCGGACCCAGAACCGAGAGCACGAGGAGCGCGACTCAAATCGCCAGCGACCGGAGGAGCAGCGCGCGTTCGGCGAGCAGGGCCAAGGCGGCTATCGCAACTTCGAGCGCGAGCAGGGCGAAGGCCAACGTCAGGGAGGCGGCTCGAGCTACGGCGACGCGGGTCGGGGCCAGCCCGGCGGGGCCTGCGGCAGCTACGGCCAGGGCGGCTTTGACCGCGGCCAGGGCTCGCCGGGCGGTACGACCTCCTACGGTCAGCTGAGCCAGGGCGTCTCGGACCGTCCGGGCGGCGGCATGTACGGCGACAACGTCGGCGGCTATGGCCAGCGCGGCTTCGAGGGTCAGGGCGGCCAGGGCGGCGGGACCTACGGCCAGTCCGACGTCAGCCCGAGCGCTCAGCGGTCCCGCTGGAACCAGGACCAGCATGCGAGCGGCCGCCAGGGCTACTACGGCGACAGCGCGGATCGGGACCACGACGACGACCATGACCCCGCTTACCGCCGCCAGTGGCGCGAGCACCAGCTCTCCAGCCATGATGCCCGCTTCAAGGACCGGGAAGACGAAGGCCGGGACGACAAGGCGGACTCGCGCCGCGACTAGGGCGACCCCTCGACCGCCGCCGCTCCTCGGGTCCGTGTCCATACGCCCCGGAGAGCCCGGCACGTCCCTCCCGAAAGGGCGCACGAGGCGGGGTTCGGCTGGAAAACTGACGTCTTCGGGATTAGGCTCACCCCATGAGCGCCGGCGGTTTTAGCGGCGGCCCGCCGGAGGGCGCGGCCGCGGACTGGACGATCCCGCAGGGCTGGAGCGCCTACACGGCCCAGGAGCACGCGACCTGGGTCACGCTCTATGAGCGGCAGGCCGAGGTTTTGCCCGGGCGCGCCTGCGAGGCGTTCCTGAAGGGGCTGCATGCGCTGGACCTGCACGGGGAGGGCATCCCGGACTTCGAGCAGCTGTCCGACAAGTTGGAGCGCCTCACCGGCTGGCGCGTCGTGGCGGTGCCGGGCTTGGTGCCGGACGAGGTCTTCTTCGACCACCTGGCGCACCGGCGCTTTCCGGCGGGCAACTTCATCCGCCGCGCCGACCAGCTGGACTATCTGCAGGAGCCCGACGTCTTCCACGATGTCTTCGGTCACGTGCCGATGCTGACCGATCCCGTCTTCGCCGACTACATGCAGGCCTATGGCAAGGGCGGGCAGCGCGCCATGAGCATGGGCCGGCTTCGCAACCTGGCGCGCCTTTACTGGTACACGGTGGAGTTCGGCCTGCTCGGCACGCCGGAGGGCCTGCGGATCTATGGCGCCGGCATCGTGTCGTCGCGCACGGAGTCGGTCTTCTGTCTGGAGGACCCCTCCCCCAACCGGATCGGGTTCGATCTGGAGCGGGTGATGCGCACGCCCTATCGAATCGACGACTTTCAGCAGGTCTATTTTGTCGTGCCCTCCCTGGACCACCTGCTCGAGGTCACAGTGAGCACGGACTTCGCACCGCTCTACGACCGGCTCGCCGGCGCCAGCGACATCCCGATCACGGCGGTGCAGCCTGACGATCGGGTCTTCACCCGCGGCACCCAGGCCTACGCCAAGGCCGGCGGGCGGCTCGCTACCGCCGCCTGAAGCCCCCGTTCAGTAGTCTTTGCGGAAGCGGATCGACAGGCGCGCGTCGCCGCCGGTCCAGACTTGGCTGACGATGGAGAGGTCGCGCCGCACCCGCCACTCGACCTGGGCGGAGGAGCCGCTACGCGCCGCCTCCACGCTGTTGGTCGTGGTCGTGTTGCGTCCGCCGCCGGTCAGCTCGACATAAACGTTGTCGGTCACGTACTTCCCCCCGGACACGGTCGCGCCCGCGGGCCCCGCGCCGATCGCCAGCCGGTCCAGGCCCGCGATCTGGCGGAGGCCTCCGATGACGTCGAAGCCGCCGCCCGTGGCCAGGGCCGCCACCGCCGCGGCCAGCTGCGCCGCCTCTCCGGGCGAAAGCTGGGATGCGGAGACGCCGAAGAGCACGCGCGACAGCACCTCGTCCTGAGGCAGGACGGGCGTGGAGCTGAGGGTGATTTCGGGCTTTGCGGCCGTGCCCTGGACCCGCACCACGGCGGTCAGCGCCGGGTCCTCCCGGACGGCGCGCAGGTCCAGGCGGATCGCCTCGGGCTTGGAGGCCAGGCGCACGGTCCCGTTCTCATCGAACTCGAAGCGCTTGCCGGAGAAGTCGTAGGACCCCAGAAACACCCGCGCCAGGCCGGTCAGGTCCGGCTGGCTGGTCGTGCCGCCGACGTGGGCGTCCACCGACAGCTCCACGTTCAGACCGCGCCCCTTCACGAAGACGCCGCGGGGGGCGCGGATCGCCACGTCCAGGGCCGCCTGGGGCCCGCCGGTCTTGGGCTGAGCCAGCCAGTCGTCCTCGCGCCGGGGCACATGGATTTCGCGCACCTCCATGCTGACGACGCCCGTGGGCGTGAGCGGCTTGGCGGTGATGTCGGCCCGGTCGATCCCAAGGGCGCCCACGATCCTGGCCTGGCCCTTGGCGTCGCGGGTCACAGTCACGGCGCCGGAGGCGATGGCGCGGGCGATCTCGTTGTCGATAAGCTGGAAGCGGTTGAGCTTCAGCTCGAAGGTCGACGCGCCCGCCGTCTCCACCGAGATGCGGCCAGCCCCGGAGAGGGTCCCGCCGCGGCCGTCGGAGCCGGAGAGGCTCTTCACATTGACGGTGTTGCCGCCGAAGGTCGCCGCCCCATTGACGTCCTGCAAGACAAGCCCCGTCGGGGCGTCGGCGAAGCGGCCGCGGCTCAGGCTCGCCTGGCCGTCCGCATGCAGCTCCGCCAGCGTCCCGCTCAGCCGTCCTTCCGTCTGAATGCGCCCCGCGACGCTGCGCTGCCCCCCTGCGATGAGGTCCCACAGCGGCCGGATCTCGCCATCGGCCGAGAAGGCGCCCTCGAGCGGCTTGGTGCGGACGAGCGCGATGCGGAAGGGCGCGGCCGTGGCCTCGGTGGGCAGGTCGAGGGTGAGGCTGCTCTTCAGGCCCTGCACGTTGGTCGCGGCGGCGTCCAGGTGCAGCCGCGTGTCCACGAGCGTCGACCTGACCTGCGCGGCCAAGGCGAGGTCGGCGGGCGCGTCGCGGCTGCGGGCCCCTTCCAGGGCGGCGGTCAGCTCGCCCGACAGGTGCGCCCCCCGCCCTTTCAAGGTCGCCGAGCCGCTGACCTGGCCCACGTAGTCGGGCTGGAAGCCGGTCAGGGCGACGTCGCTCACCGTCGCACGGGCCTCCATGCCGTCCGGAGCCAGCCGGCCCTCCAGCTCCGCCCGGCCGCCGCGGCCCACCGAGACCTTGAGGCTCAAGGTGCGGTCGCGCCCGAGCCGGAGCACGGCGGGCTGAAGCGTCTGCACGGCGGCGCGACGGATCACGCCCTGGCCTTCGAGCGTAATCTTCCGCTCGCCCTTGTCCTCAAAGGTGACGCCCGACCCGCGCCACTTCCAGGCGACGGGGGAGTCGCTGGAGGCCTGCAGCTGGTAGGGCAGCCGGCTGAGCGGGCCGTTGGCGGTCAGCTTCAGGCTCCGCAGCGCGACCGGGATCAGCGGCGAAGCGATGTCCTGTCCGGTGAGGGCGACGGCGGCGGTCGCGCTCCCCCGGGCGTCGGTCAGCTTCACCGTCCCGGCGAGCCGTCCCGCGTCGAGAAACGCCCCTGGGCCCAGCGCGATATCCAGGTCCGCGCTCGACGGCGCGCCGCCCCGAAGCGACACAGCGCCGGTCGCCTTCAGCCCGCCGGCGTCGGCGACGATGCCGGTCAGGTCGATGCCGCTCTCCAGCAGGCGGAAAGCGGCCTTGGCGCTGGCGGGGCCGTAGAGACTGGGGCCGTTCACGGCGATCAGGCCGTCGGTCTGCTGAGGGCCGTGCAGGAACGACAGGCTGACGTGGGCGGGGGCGATCACCAGCCTGCCCGCGTCGAGGGACGCGAGGTCGGACTGCAGGTCGACCCGGGGCTCCGACAGCCGGCCCGTCAGTCGGCCCGCGCCCTTCACCTGGCCGGCGATCTCCACGGGGCCGAGGCCGAACGGCCCCTTGGCCTCATAGGTCAGGTCGACGCCGAGGCCGCCGTTGGGATCGATCCGCCCCTTGGCCGTGCCCTGCAGGGCCGCCCCGGCGAGGTTCGCGCTGTCGATGACCAGCCCCTGCTCCGACCCCCAGGACGCCTTGGCGGTCAGCCGCGGCCGGCTGCCCACCAGGCGGTCAGCCTCCGCGTAGCCGCTCGCGAAGCGCTCGCCCCGCGCGTCGAAGTCGAAGGACCAGACGTGCCCGCCTTTGGGCTCCGACGCGCGCCAGCTCCCCGTCAGGGTTCCGTGCGCACCCTTGTGGGCGACGGCTGGGTCGGTGATCACGGCGGAGCCCTTGAAGCCCAGCGCGCCCCCGAACAGCGCCTGCCCGCCCTCGGCCAGCACCTTCACGCCGCGGCCCTGGACGTCGAGGACGCGGAAGACGAAGCGGCCGTCCTTGATGCGGCTGCCGTCGAGCTTCACGTGGGGGCTCGGGCCCAACAGCGAGGCGACCACGCCTCTGCCGCCGCCGCCTTGCCCTTGCAGGTCCGCCTGCAGCCGCCACTCGCCCGGCGTGTGGGTGAAGACCGCCGGCCCGCCCATGCGGGCGAGGGTGAAGTCGTTCTGGTCGAGCCGCTCGCCGTCCAGCCGCCCCGCGTAGCGGAAATGGCCGAGGTCGCCGTCCAGCCTGCCTTGCGCCCGGGCGGGCCCGATCCGGGGGAAGGGAACCCAGGCGTGCAGGTCGCTCACCGCCAGCTGGACGTCCAGGCCTTTGGCGGCGCGCGTCTTCCAATCGACGGGCCCGGTCGCGTGGAGCCGCCCCTTCGGGCCCGTGAAGGTCCCCTCGATGTCGTAGAGATCGCCGGACTGACGGCGGGCGGTGAGGTCGAGATCGCCCGCTTCTCCGACGCGCTCAGCCAGGAAGTGCGTCCAGTGCGAGAGGCCGAGCAGGGCGTGCGCCTGCACCCGCGTGCCGGCCTTGCCCCAGGTCGCCTCGGCGCGGAGGGGCGTGATCTCGGCAAGGGCGGTGGTCGCGGTCATGCGGCCGGCCTGGGTCGCGCCCTCGGCGAGGACATGCACGTAGAAGCGCCGATCCGCCTGCAGCCCCAGCGCGCCGGCCAGCGCGCCGCCCTCCGCCTCGACGGCGTCGACCTTGACGAGCAGCTTCTGGCGCGCGCCGACCTGGAAGCGTGCCTCCACGCCGTCGCCGGCGCGCTCGCGGCTCTGCGCCTCCAGCCGGCCGAGCACGTCGCCGCTCCGCTCCAGGTCGAGCGCGCCGGCCACGTCCCAGAGGCCGTGGCGCACACTGAAGGCCGGCAGGGTCTCCAGGCCCAGGCGCACGTCGTCCAGCACCAGGGAGACGGGCAGCTTCTGCGGCGGACGCGCCGGTTCCTGCTCCATGACCGGGCGGCGAAGAATGGTGAGCCGGCGGGCCAGCAGGCTCTTCACATGCACGCGGCGCGCGAGGAGTTCGCCGGCGTTCCAGCGCACGACCGCATCGCGGGCCTCCAGCCACGGCCCCTTGGCGTCCACGATCGCCAGGCGGTCGAGGCGGAAGTCGCCCAGGATGTCGCCGTGCAGCCCCTGAACCTGCAGCCGGCCCGCCGGACCGATCCGAAGCCCGGTGAGGGTCCGCACCAGCCAGGCGCGCCCGGGGTCGGTGTTTACCGCGACGCGCGCGCCGACCAGGGCCGCCGCCACGACCGCAGCGGCGATGGCGAGCGCGGTCCAAAGGGTCCTGCGGTGGGCGCTCGGCGGTCGCGCGCCGGGGCGCGGCGGCCTTGCCTCCTGAGCCTCGGGAATGTCGACGTTCGCGGTCAAAACGCCTGTCCGATGCTGACGTAGACCTGAAAGGCCGACAGGTTGGTTCCGCTGGGCTGGTTCAGTGGGAAAGCGATGTCCGCCCGGATCGGGGCGAAGCCGAGGCTGTAGCGCACCCCCACGCCGACGCCGAAAGCGGGGTGCCCGAAGCTCGGGGTGATCTCCTTGCCGACCACGCCGCCGTCGATGAAGGCGACTGCGCCGAAGTTGCCGTTCAGGAAGCCCTGGAAGGTGTGGCGAAGCTCGAGCGAGGTCTCCACCAGCGACAGGCCGCCCACGGGCGTGCGGTCGGTGTAGTGCGGCCCGATCGACTGGAAGTCATAGCCCCGCACCGAGCCGCCCCCGCCAGCGAAGAAGCGGTCCGCCGCCGGCACCTGCGGGATCTTGCCGCCAAGAATCGAGCCCACCCGCGCGCGCCCCGCCAGCACCGTGCGGCCCGTCCGCCCGAACGGCAGATAGGCGCTGCCCTGCACCACGCTTCGGACGTAGACGAGGCTCTCGTCCCCCACGACCCCGATCGGCTGCACCCGGGCGTCCAGCTTCCAGCCCTTGTGCGGGTCGAGCGCATTGTCGGAGCGGTCGATCGCCACGGCCAGGGTGCCGCGCAGGCTCTGGATGTCGATCTTGCCGAGCTCCTTGTCGTCGATGCGGCTGGCCACCAGCGCCACCCCGCGCGTGAAGAAGCTCGTCTTGCTGTAGTGATTGGTCAGCTCCGCCGTGACCTCCGCCCCCGTCTGGGTATAGGCGTCGGTGATGCTGCGGAAGACATCGGCCCCCGTGGTCAGCGTCAGGTTCGGCTTGCCGAAATCGGGGAGCGCGAGGTTCACCCCGATCCGGCTGTCGATCAGGCCGTACTTAGCCTCCAGGCTCAGCGTGTCGCCCCGGCCGACACGGTTGAAGACCTGGAGCGTCGCGTCGATTTCGGGGCCTTCCGCCGTCGAATAGCCCGCGGTCAGGGCCAAGGAGCGCCGCGCCCGGTCCGCCAACGACACCACCACGGGCCGCAGGCCGTCCGGCCCGGACTGCGGCGCGAGCGCGACGGTGACGGAGTCATAGACCTGAGTGTCGAGGAGCCGCCGCTCGAGCTCGGCCACCCGGTCGGGACGGTAGACCTCGCCGACCTTCCAGGACCTGAGGCTGCGCAGCCACTTGCGGTTCGTGCGGCCTGTGGTCGCCAGGCGCAGGTCGCCCAGCCGCACCAGCTCCCCCGCCGAGATGCGAAAGGTCGGCTGCATGCTGAGATCGGCATGGTCGACGACCACATCGCGCGGCGCGGACTGGGCGTCAGCGTAGCCGTGCTGCTGCAGCGCCGCCACGATGCGCCCCTCCGCCGCGATCACCTCCGCCGCGCGGGCCGGAAGGCCGGGCTTGAGGTCCACCGCCTTGTTCACCGCCGCCAGGGTGTTCGGGTCCGGCGTGTGGTCCAGCCACTCGATCTTGACCTCGCCGATGCGCGTCCGCCGGCCGAGCGTGACATCGACGACCGGCGTGGGGCGCTCGCCCTCGCCCACGTCCGGCTCCAGGCTGTAGTCGTAGTAGCCTTCGGAGCGCAGCACCTGCTCCACCGTGTCGGCGGCCTCGCGGGCGCGGCGGCGGGCGTCGATGCGGCTGGCGGGAGCGGACTTGGTCTCGCCGACCGCGCGCTGGATCTCCTCTCGGAGCGCCCGGTCCTCCACGCCCTGGATCACGGCTTTCGGCTCCGCGGCGAGCGCGGGCGTGGCGGTCAGGGCGACGGTCGCGAAAAGGACGGTCCGCAGTCGCACCAAGTGACGCTTCCCCGCTCGGGCCGTGACGGCCCGCTTCGCAATCCCGCCCCCGCTTCGGTCTAGCCAAGCGTGTCGAACCTGTCACGCGGCCGCAACCTGAGCCTTGGACCCTCCCGCCAAATCTCGGCAAGTGTGGCTTGCGCGCGACCCGTTGAGCGGCGACGCCGCTTGCGTCTAAGAGGAGAGACGGATTTCGGAGGCGGCATGGCGAATATCGAACAGCGGCTGAGCGAGCTCGGAATCGTCCTTCCCGCCCCGGTCGCCCCGATTGCGAACTACGTGCCCTTCGTTCGGAGCGGCAACCTCGTGCACATCTCCGGCCAAGTCTCTCTGGACGCGAACGGCGGCGTGAAGGGCACGGTCGGGACCGAGGTCGACCTGGAGACCGCCAAGCGGGCCGCGCGCTTGTGCGGCGTCAATCTGCTCGCTCAGATGAAGGCGGCCTGCGAGGGCGATCTTGGCCGCGTGCGCCAGGTGGTGAAGCTCGGCGGCTTCGTCCAGGCCGGGCCGGACTTCTTCGATATCCCGCAGGTCGTGAACGGCTGCTCGGACCTGATGGTCGAGGTGTTTGCCGACCTCGGCCGCCATGCGCGCTCGGCGGTGGGCGTTTATCGCCTGCCGATGAACTTCGCGGTGGAGGTCGACGCCGTGATCGAGGCGACATGAGCCGGGAGCGCTTCGGCGAGGCGTGGGACCGGCTGTTCGGGCCGCCCATCGCGCATCGCGGGCTCTGGAGCCCCGACGGGCCGCCGGAGAACTCGCTCGCGGCCTTCGAGGCCGCCGTGCACGAGGGCTACGCCATCGAGCTGGACGTTCAGCTCTCGTCCGACGACGAGGCGGTGGTCTTCCACGACCTGGCGCTGGAGCGGATGACCGGCGTCGCCGGCCGGGTGGCGGGCCGCCCCGCCTCGGCCCTGGCCGAACTGCGCCTGGCCGGGACCGAGGAGACCATCCCCACGCTGGCCGACGCGCTTGCGGTGATCGGTCACAAGACCCTGGTTCTGATCGAGCTCAAGACCGCCTTCGGCCACGTCGGCCCGCTGGAGCGGCGGGTCTGCGAAGTCTTGATCGACCATCACGGCCCGATCGGGATCATCGGCTTCAACCCTTACAGCCACGCCTGGTTCGCCGACCATCACCCGCACATCCTGCGGGGACTGAACAGCTACGCCTTCAAGGACCAGCCGCGGCTGGCGCCCGAGCAGCAGAAGGCGATGGCGAAGGTCGAGCATGTCGGGCTCGCCAAGCCGCACTTCCTGTCGCTCGGCCTCGACATCTTGCCAAGCGCCAACGCCGATCAACATCGCGCCGAGGGCATGCCCGTGCTGGCCTGGACCGTGCGACAGCCCGAGGAATGGCGGGCGGTGCAGGCCCACTGCGACAACTACATGTTCGAAGGGATGCGCCCCCACCGGTGAGCACCGTCGTCCGCGTGCATGGGGCGATCGGCGACATCGGGCGCGACGCCTGGGACGCCTGCAACGCCAATCCAGCTTACGCCGACAACCCTTTCACGAGCTTCGACTTTCTAAAGATCTGCGAAGAAAGCGGATGCGCTTCGCCCCGCACCGGCTGGGGCCCGCGCCACCTGTCGGTCGAGGACGCGTCCGGGCGCGTGACCGCGGTGATGCCGCTCTATCTGAAGGGCCACAGCCAGGGCGAATACGTCTTCGACCACGCCTGGGCCAACGCCTACATGCGGGCAGGCGGGCGATACTATCCGAAGCTGCTGTCGGCCGTGCCCTTCACGCCGGCGACCGGCCCGCGGCTGCTGGTGCGGGCGGACTGCGACCAGGACGAGGCCCGCGCGGCCCTCCTTGGCGGCGCAATCCGCCTCTGCGAGGAGCTCGGCGCCTCCTCGTTCCACGTCAACTTTCCCCGGGAGCCGGAGTGGGCCTGGATGGGCGCGGCGGGCCTGCTGCAGCGACAGGACCAGCAGTACCACTGGGAGAACAAGGGATACGGCAGCTTCGAGGACTTCCTTGGCGCGCTCTCGTCCAGCCGGCGCAAGACGATCCGGCGGGAGCGGCGCGACGCGCAAGCGGGGCTCGAGATCGTGGCGCTCAGCGGCGACGAGCTGACCGAGGCGCACTGGGACGCCTTCTACGCCTTCTACATGGACACGGGGTCGCGCAAGTGGGGCCGCCCCTATCTGAACCGGCGCTTCTTCAGCCTCCTGCACGAGCGCATGGCCGAGCGCGTGCTGCTGATCCTGGCGCGGCGGGAGGGACGCTGGATCGCCGGCGCGCTGAACCTGATCGGGGGCGACACCCTGTTCGGGCGCAACTGGGGCGCGCTGGAGCACGTGCCCTTCCTGCACTTCGAACTCTGCTACTACCGCGCCATCGAGGAGGCGATCCGGCTGGGGCTGCAGCGCGTCGAGGCGGGCGCCCAGGGCGAGCACAAGATCGCCCGCGGCTACCTGCCCTCCCCGGTCTATTCGGCGCATTGGATCGCCGACCCGGCGCTGCGCGAGCCCGTCGCCCGCTACCTGCAGGAGGAGCGCACCGCGGTGGAGAGCGAGATGTCCTACCTGGAGGAGGCCTATTCACCCTTCCGCAAGGCGGGCGACTGAGCCGCGCGCCCCTTCGCCAGCCAGGCCGCGACCCGGGCCTGGGCGTCCGCCTCCTCGTCGGCGTAGAAGAGGTTGTAGCCGGGAACCTTCCACTGGTCGGTCCAGCCGCCGCCCGGCCGGAACGAGGCTGACGCGGGGCGGCTCACGACCAGCAGACCGCGCTCGCAGCGGGTGGAGACCTCGCGGGGCAGGAAGGCCGGCCGGGCGCCCCACTCCAGCCCTGAGGCGTTCGTGGCCCCGCGGTTCAGTCGCGCAGCCGCCGGCGGGCCGCCCTCGACTCCGGTCAGGGGGTTCACACAGAGCGGAGCGCGATCCCCGAGCGCGGTCAGCTCGCCGTCTGGACCCCAGACCAGAGCGTGGTCGAGCTGGTCCTGGCCGTGAAGCAGCGCGCCTTCAAAGGTTCTCGCCCATGCCAGCACGCAGCCGGTCTGGGTCGGGGCGCGACAGGCCGGGACCGGCGAGGTCGGTCCGTGCTCGTCGGCCGGGACGACCGTCTCGGGCAGGTAGGCGGCGACGAGGCGGGCGCGCAGCCCCTTGTCCGGCCCGATGCGCGCGTCCAGCAGGCGGTCGACCAGCACCCCGCCCTGCTCCACCCCCGCCAGAATGAACGCCCGGCCCTGGCTGTAGCGGGTCAGATAGACGTCGAACGCGGCCCGCACGTCGCCATAGGCGAACCGGCGCGCCTCCCGCGCGTCGTCGCGCCGGGTCAGCTCCGCGTAGAGGCTGGCCTGGCGATAGCGCGGGGCGAATAGCCGCCCGACCCGGGCGAAGGGCCCGGCGTAGTTGGGCAGCATGACCTCGGCCAGCAGCTTCGCCGCTTTGGGGTCGTCCAGCGGCCCGTTCCAGTCCCGACCGCCGTCGAAGGTCGTGGGATGCACGAAGAAGACGTCCACCGGCGGCGAGTCGAAAGCGACGGGCTCGGCCGGCGTCGGCGGAAGCAGCGCCCAGGCGCGGGCGCTCGCATAGTCGGGAGCCGGGGGCGGCCGGTAGGTCTGGAACGGCTGCTTGGGGTCCAGGAAGGTGCGGCGGATGTCGTCACGCCAGATCACGGCTGCAGCGACCAGCACCGCGACGGCGGCCAGCACGACCCAGCTCAGGCGTGACAGGCGCGGCAATCGCATGGCCGACGAGCTCCCTTCAGCAGAGCCGCTTAAGGGAGATGCGCTCGCGAGGCGAGGCGATCCGGCGTCGCGGGCTGGCGGTAGAGGGGCGCGAGGCGGCGGAAGTCGGCGGCCGGGGCGAGGTAGGTCTGCATGCCCGCCTTGGCGTAGTCCGACGCGGCCCAGGCCTCGGGCAGCGAGAGCTCCAAAGGCGGCCTCGCCGGGTGGGCGAAGGCCCGCGCGATCTCCAGGCTCGGGGTCACGGCGGCCAGCGCCAGCATGGCGAGCGCCGGGGCGGAGGCGGTCCACGGCCTGCGTCCGGCCCTGAGGGCGATCCGCTCGCCGACCGCGACCGCTGCAAGCGCTAAGGGCACGATGGACGCCCGCATCATGAAGTCGTTGGAGACGCCTATGCGATAGAGCGGAAAGAGCAGGATCATGCCCACGATCAGCGCGGCCTCGGCTCGGTCCGGCGGGTCTTCGCCCGGCGCGCGCCGGAGGTAGAGCACCAGGATGGGAAGCACCTCCAGGGCATAGAACAGCGGCGCGAACAGCTGGAACTTGGGATCGGAGAGCGTCCAGCCGTGCACCACCGTGCCGCTCGCCACGCTGAGGTAGAGCAGGATCGGAACCAGGGCCCCGCCGGCTAAGGCGGCCCCGCTAGCGCGCGGACGCGGAGCGCGCCTGCGCGAACCGCCCTTACGCCCGCGAGCGCGACGAAGGGCGCAGCGCCCATCGCCGCCAGGGGGGACCAGAGCAGGATCGCGCCCAGCATCACCGCCAGGGCCTCCGCCCCGATCGCGCCCCGTCTCCAGCTGACGTAGGCTGCGGTGAAGGCCGGGCGGCGAGGCCGTGGTTGGTGGCCCAGAACACGTCGGTGATCAGGCTGGAGTACTCCAGGCCCGACCAGTGCTCGATGTGCAGGGGAAACGGGATCGGCTCGCCGCTCGCCCGCACGAGGTAGACGCGCAGAGCCTCGCCCAGCACGTCGAAGCCGCCGAAGGCGAAGAGCACGCCGCCGACGATCCAGCGGCGCCGTGCGCTCTGCCGAGGGCCAAGGCCGCCGCACCACGTCGGCAAGGGCGGCGTCGCGCACCGCCCAATCCTCGTTGATGAACAGGAAATGCCCTGACCGCCCAGCCCGCAGACCAGAAGCCCCAGGACGATGCAAACGCCCAGGGTTCGCCAGTCTGCGGCTGCGATCGACTCCCGCCGGGGCAGGACCGCCCAAGCGCCGCCGATCAGAGCCAGCGCCAGCCCCGCCGCCAGCCAGGGCGAGGCGGCCGCACGGGCGTAGAACACCACGTCCGCCGCGATCACCACCCCGAACAGCAACTGCAGCGCCAGGAGCGCGCGCGGGGAGGACTCGGAGCGTACCATGTGCGCGATCCTGCCCGATCATCGCTGAGCAAAGCCTTGACGGCTTTGGGCCGCGCCGCGGCGCATGCTACGCCGGGCGCCATGCCGCAGCCCGCGCCCGCGCCGCCCCCTGAGCTCCGCCAGCGGACGATCGCGCTCGTCGGCCTGATGGGGGTGGGCAAGTCCAGCATCGGACGCAGGCTCGCGCGGGCGCTCGACCTGCCCTTTTTCGACGCCGACGAGGAGATCGAGCGCGCGGCCGGACGGTCCGTGGCCGAGATCTTCGCCGAGCGGGGCGAGACCGAGTTCCGGGACGGCGAGCGACGGGTGATCGCGCGCCTGCTCGCCGGACCGCCGCACGTGCTGGCCACCGGGGGCGGCGCCTTCGTGCGCCCCGACACCCGGGCGATCCTGAAGGCCGGCGCGGTCACCGTGTGGCTGAAGGCGGACCTGCCGATCCTGGCGCGCCGCGTCGCCCGCAAAGACACCCGACCGCTGCTGCGCGGGCGCGACCCGCTGCAGGTGCTGACCGAACAGGCCGAGGCGCGCTACCCCGCCTATGCCGAGGCCGACCTGACGGTGGACTGCGGCGACGGCTCCCATGCGGCGGGCGTGGACGCCGTGCTGCGGGCGCTGGCCGCCCACGTGAAGGCGGCTGCATGAACGTCTGCACGGTGGAGGTCGGGCTGGGCGCACGGGCCTATCGCGTGGAGATCGGGCCGGGGCTGCTGGCCGAGGCCGGGGCGCGCCTCGCCGACCTCCTGCCCCGCCGACGGACCGTCGTGATCACGGACGCGCACGTGGCCGAGCTGCACCTGGCTCCGCTGGAGAGGGCGCTGCAGGCGGCCGGCGTGACGGCGGCCAGTCACGTCCTGCCCCCCGGTGAGCAGACCAAGAGCTGGGACGGCCTGCGCGAGGTTTGCGAGACGCTGCTGGAGCACAGGCTGGACCGCGGCGACCTCGTGATCGCTCTGGGCGGCGGCGTGATCGGCGACCTGGTCGGCTTCGCCGCAGCCATCTTCAAGCGCGGCATCGACTTCGTCCAGATCCCGACCACCCTCCTGGCCCAGGTGGACTCCTCCGTCGGCGGCAAGACGGCCATCGACGTGACCCAGGGCAAGAACCTGATCGGCGCCTTCCACCAGCCGCGGCGCGTGCTGTGCGACCTCGGCGTTCTCGCCACCCTGCCCGCCCGCGAGCTTCGCGCCGGCTTCGCCGAGGTGCTGAAGTATGGGCTGCTCGGGGACGAAGCCTTCTTCGCCTGGTTGGAGGCGCACGGGGCCGCGGTGCTGGCGCTGGACGAAGCGCCGCTCGCCCACGCTGTGGAGCGTTCCGTGGCCATGAAGGCGGAGATCGTGGCGCAGGACGAGCTTGAGGCGGGACGGCGCGCCTTGCTCAATCTCGGCCACACCTTCGCCCACGCCCTGGAGACCGAGACCGGGCACGGCGAGGCGCTGCTGCACGGCGAGGCGGTGGGTCTGGGCTGCGCGCTGGCCTTCCGCTTCTCCGCCGCGCTCGGCCTTTGCAGCGACGCGGACGCGACCCGGGCGAGCGCCCTGATCCAGGCGGCCGGCCTGCCCACGCAGCTTTGCGAGGTCGCCGGCCATCCCTTCGCGGTCGAGCGTCTGATCGCCCACATGGCGCAGGACAAGAAGGCGGAGGGCGGGCGGCTGACCTTCATCCTGGCCCACGGCATCGGTCAGGCCTTCGTCGCCCGCGGCGTCGAGCCCGAGGCGCTGCGCCGCTTCCTCAGCCGCGAGGGCGCGATCTGATCCCCGCGCCGTCTAAAGCCGGGCCTGGCCGAAAGCCTGGGACCAAGGTTGCGACCTCGCAAACCCGGGGGCGCCCTGCTAAATCCGGCGCAAATGGCAAGCGCAGACCCTGAATGATCGCCACCTTCGGCGTGGTCGCCCTGATCATCCTGGTGCTGCTGGCCGTCTCGGCGCTGTTCTCTGCCGCGGAGACGGCGCTGACGGGGCCAGCCGCGCGCGCATGCACCAGCTCGAACGCGAGGGCGACCGCGCAGCCGCCCGCGTGAACCTGCTGATCGAGCGGCAGGAGCGCATGATCGGCTCGGTGCTGCTGGGCAACAACCTGATCAACATCCTGTGCTCGGCGCTTCTGGAGCACTTCGTGTCGGAGAGCCTGCCGGGCGCGGCGGGCATCGCGACCGCGACCTTCGTGACCACCGCGCTCGTGCTCGTCTTCGCCGAGGTGCTGCCCAAGACGTTGGCGATCAATCGGCCGGACGCCGCCGCCCGGCTGCTCAGCGCGCCGACGCTCTTTGTGACCCGCGTCTTCGGCCCGGTGATCGGAGCCATCCAGTGGGCGATCGCCAAGACGCTGGGCCTCTTCGGCGTGCAGGTCGCGCCCGACGCCGAGCCCGGCGCCGCACAGGAGGAGATCCGCGGCGCCATCGAGTACCACCACGAGGAAGGCATGGTGGAAAGCCGCGACCGGCGAATGCTGGGCGGCGTGCTCGACCTCGCGGACATGGACGTCAGCGAGGTCATGGTGCACCGCAAGAACATCGCCATGCTCGACGCAGACCAGCCTGTGCGCCAGATCGTGGCCGAGGCGCTGGAGGCGCCCTACACCCGTCTGCCGCTCTATCGCGGAGACCGCGAGACCATCGTGGGCGTGCTGCACGCCCGCGACCTCGCCCGCGCGATCGCGGCGGCGGACGGCGACGTGGAGAAGGTCGACATCCAGGCGGTCTGCCGCGAGCCTTGGTTCATCCCGGACACGACCAACCTGAAGGACCAGCTGAACGCGTTCTTGAGGCGCAAGAGCCATTTCGCCCTGATCGTGGACGAGTACGGGGCGCTGCAGGGCCTCGTCACGCTGGAGGACATCCTCGAGGAGATCGTGGGCGAGATCGAGGACGAGCATGACGCCGCGGTCCAGGGGGTCCGCCGCCAGCCCGACGGCTCGGTGGTGGTCGACGGCTGGGTCACGATCCGCGACCTTAACCGGGCGCTCGACTGGGACCTTCCGGATGACGAGTGGGTGACGGTGGCGGGGCTGGTGATCCACGAGGCCCAGACCATCCCGGATCCGGGCCAGACCTTCATCTTCTACGGCCACCGCTTCCAGGTGCTGCGCCGCCAGCGCAATCAGCTGACCGCGCTCCGGATCAGCCCGCCGCTGCAGGACGTGGGGCAGGGCGCAATCCCCTAGCCCCGCACGAAAAGGCCCACGGTCAGAACTAGCCCGAGCCCCACGACGACGACGCGGATCAGCGTCTGAGGCAGGAACCTTAAGGCGTTCGCCCCCGCGTAGCCGCCCAGGACGCATCCGGCGCCGAGCGCAGCGATGCGGCCCCAGGCCAGGTGCGGCGTGAACAGGAAGACCACGACCGCCGAGGCGTTCATGACCGCGGCGAGCACGTTCTTGGTCGCGCCCGCCGTGCGCACGGCCAGCCCCGCCGCGGTCAGGGCCGCCAGCATCAGAAATCCGATCCCGCCGCCGAAGTAGCCGCCATAGACGGCGATGCCGGCCTGGATCGCCGCGCTCGCCCAGGCGGGCAGGCTTGAACCGTCCTGTTCGCGAGGCTTTCGGAAGAAGCTGCCATAGGCGAAGAGGACGGTGGCGAAGAGCACCAGCCAGGGGACCAGTTTTGCGAAGAAGCTCGACGGGGTGATCAGCAGCAACATCGCCCCGACCGCCCCGCCCGCCAGGCTGATCAGCACGAGGGCGTGCAGCCGCAGCGGGCCCACGCCGGTCGCGCCCTTCCGCCCGACCCACCCCATGACGACCTGGCCAGGGAGGAGCGCGACGGTGGAGGCGATATTGGCCGCCCGCGCGTCCAGGCCGCTCAGGATCAAGGTCGGCAAGGTCACGAACGAGCCGCCCCCGGCCAGGGCGTTCTGCACCCCCGCCCAGACGCCCACGACGAAGATCAGGCCCAGGATCGGCATAGGCCGGGTCTAGGCCAGCGAAGACGCCGCGTCACCCGCAACGAGCGCCTTCATCGCGGAGGCCGCTGCGCGGCTTCAGCTCCTCTCCATCCCCGCGCCTTTGGCCTGATGCAGGGGCGCCTTTTCCGCGGCGCACCTTTTCAGCAGCTCGGTCGGCTCGCGGCCCATCGCCTTCAGGTCCTGGATGACGCGCTCCAGCCCGATGGTGTCGGCATAGAACATCGGGCCGCCGCGATAGACGGGCCAGCCGTAACCGTTGATCCAGACGATATCGATGTCGGACGCGCGGATCGCCTTGCCCTCCTCCAGAATCCTCGCGCCCTCGTCGATCATGGGCAGGAGGCAGCGGTCCAGGATCTCCTGGTCGGAGAAGGTCCGCTGCGGCGCGCCCTTTTCGGCGGCGAAATCACGGATCAGCTTTTCGACCACCGGGGAGGGCTTGGCGTTGCGCTCCGCGTCATAGTCGTACCAACCCGCGCCGGTCTTCTGGCCTCGGCGGTCCATCTCGCAGAGCCGGTCGCGCAGGGTCTCGCCCTTGGAGGTCTGAGCGTTCCAGCCGATGTCGAGCCCGGCCAGGTCGCTCATGGCGAACGGCCCCATGGGGAAGCCGAAATCGTAGAGCACGCGGTCCACGTCCCAGGGCATGGCGCCTTCCAGGATCATGGCCTGAGCCTGCTGCTGGCGCTGGGCGAGCATGCGGTTGCCGACGAAGCCCGGCCCGACGCCCACGAGCGCAGCGATCTTGCCGATCTTCTTGGCCAGCTGCATCGAGGTCGCGATCACGGTCTTGGAGGTTTTGGCGCCCCGCACGACCTCGAGCAGGCGCATGACGTTGGCCGGGGAGAAGAAGTGCAGACCGATGACGCTCTGCGGCCGGGAGGTGGCCGAGGCGATCTCGTCGATGTTCAGGTAGCTGGTGTTGGACGCCAGGATCGCGCCCGGCTTGGCGATCCTGTCGAGCCGCCCGAAGACGTCCTTCTTGACATCCATGTTCTCGTACACGGCTTCGATGATGAGGTCGCAGTCGGCGAGCCGCTCCAGCTCCAGCGTCCCGGTCAGACGCCCCATGCGGGCCTCCACCTCCTCCTGAGTGAGGCGGCCGCGCTTGGCGGAGGTCTCGTAGTTGCGCCGCACGACGCCCAGACCCCGGTCCAGCGCTTCCTGGCTGGTCTCCACGATCGTGACCGGCAGGCCGACATTGGCGAAGTTCATCGAGATACCTCCGCCCATGGTGCCGGCGCCGATCACGCCAACCTTGGCGACGGGCAGCGTCTCGGTGGTCTCCGGCACGTCGGGGATCTTCCAGACCTGCCGCTCGGCGAAGAACACGTAGCGCTGGGCGGCGGACTGGGTCCCGGTCACCAGCTCCATGAACAGCTTGCGCTCGGTCTTGAGCCCCTCCTCGAAAGGCTGGTTCACCGCCGCCTCGATGCAGCGAATGTTGTACTCCGGCGCCAGGAAGCCCCGGAACTTGCGGGCGTTCGCCTTGCGGAACTGCTCGAAGACCTCCGGCCGGCCGCGGGCGGCCTCCACCTTGTCGTTCTGGTCGCGCACCTTCTTCAGCGGGCGGTTCTCGGCCACGATCCGGCGGGCGAAGGCGATCGCGGCGTCGCGCAGGCCGTCCTCCGGCGCGATCTCGTCCACCAGACCGGCGGCGAGGGCGTCCTTGGCCGACATCTGCTGACCCGAGGTGACCATCTCCAGCGCCTTCTCCACGCCCACGATGCGCGGCAGCCGCTGGGTGCCGCCGGCGCCGGGAAGCAGGCCGAGGTTCACCTCCGGCAGCCCCACGCGTGCGGACGGCACGGCCACGCGGTAGTGGGCGCACAGCGCGACCTCCAGCCCGCCGCCCAGGGCGGCGCCGTGGATCGCCGCCACCACGGGCTTGGGCGCGCCTTCCATCAGGTCCTGCACCTCGAACAGGCTCGCCCCGCGCGGCGGCTTGCCGAACTCGCTGATGTCGGCGCCGGCGATGAACGTCTTGCCCAGGCAGATCAGCACGATCGCCCGCGCCTCGGCGTCCGCGGTCGCCCGCCGGAACGCCTCCGCCAGGCCGTCGCGGACGTCGGCGGAGAGCGCGTTCACCGGCGGCGAGTTCAGGGTCACGACGGCGATGTCGCCCTCGCGCTCCAGCGTGGTCACGGCGTTGATGGCGGTCATGGCTTGGCCCGGACTCCCGACGGTTGTGCGTGTCGGGGGCGACCAAGCGGTCATGCCGCTAGGGAAATCAAGGGCCCTGCGCGGGCGCTCCGCCGGCTCAGTCCTTGGCGCGTTCCAGGTAGCTGCCGTCCTCGGTCAGGACCACCACCTTGGTGCCCGTCGTGATGTAGGGCGGGACCTGGATGCGCAGGCCGTTGGACAGCATGGCGGGTTTGTAGGAGGACGAGGCGGTCTGGCCCTTCACCGAGGGTTCGGTGTCCACGATCTCGAAGACCGCCGTGCGGGGCAGGTCGATGGCGATCGGCACGTCGTTGTGGGTCGACAGGTGCACGATCATGCCTTCCTGCAGATAGGGCGCGGCGTCCCCGATCACGTCCGGCGTGGCGGTGACCTGGTTGTAGGTCTCCGGATTCATGAAATGGAAGCCCTCCCCGTCCTGGTAGAGGAATTGGTACTCCCGGTCGTCGACCTCGGCGCGCTCGACCTGCTCGGTGGTGCGGTAGCGCTCCGTCACCTTCACGCCGTCGGATATGCGGCGCATGTCGAGCTGGGTCACCGGGGTGCCCTTGCCAGGATGGATGTTCTCCGACTTCAGCACGACGTAGAGCTTGCCGTCGATGTCGAGCACGTTGCCCTTGCGGAGCGAGCTGGCGATGGCCTTCAAGAGTGCGGTCCTTCAGCGGAGGCCGCGCGGCGGGACGGCGCGACCGGAGCTGTGCGATGAGGGTGGCGCCGCTCTATAGCGATCCTCCGCCCGCTGACCAGAGCCCTCCATCGTCGCAGCCCTGATGCCGCCGCCCTCCGCCCCTGCCCTGACCGCCGAGGCGGAGCGCCTGGCTCGGATCCGCCCAAGGCTCCTGGCGCGGGGGGCGGTGGTGCGGGCGATCCGGGCATGGTTCGAGCGCGAGGGCTTCACCGAGGTGGAGACCGCCGCCCTGCAGGTCTCGCCCGGCAACGAGACGCACCTGCACGCCTTCGCCACCGAGGCGATCACGGCGGCGGGAGAGCGCGCGCCGCTTTACCTTCGCACCTCGCCGGAGTTCGCCGCCAAGAAGCTGATCGCGGCGGGCGAGCGCGCGATCTTCGAGCTGGCCCGGGTCTGGCGCAATCGCGAGCGCGGTCCCCTGCACCATCCCGAGTTCACCCTCCTGGAGTGGTACCGGGCCGAGGCGCCTTACGCGCTGCTGATGGACGACTGCGCGGCCCTCGTGCGGCTGGCGGCGGAAGCGGCGGGGACGCGGGCGCTGAGCTGGCGCGGCGCGACCTGCGATCCCTTCGCCGCACCCGAGCGCCTGAGCGTCGCGGAAGCGTTCGCGCGCCATGCCGGCATCGAGCTGATGGCCAGCGTGGACGCTGACGGCCGGACCGACAGGGCGGCCTTGGTGCAGATGGCGGTCAGCGCCGGCGTGCGTGTCGCTCCTGACGACAGCTGGTCGGACATCTTCAGCCGGGTGATCGTGGAGCGGGTCGAGCCGCAGCTGGGCTTGGGCCGCCCGACGATCCTCTACGAATACCCCCTGGCCGAGGCGGCGCTGGCCCGGCCGACGCCGCACGATCCGCGCCTGGCCGAGCGATTCGAGCTCTATGCTTGCGGGGTGGAGGTGGCGAACTGCTTTGGCGAGTTGACCGACCCAGGCGAGCAGCGCGCGCGTTTCGAGGCGGACATGACGGAGAAGGCGCGCCTCTACGGCGAGCGCTATCCCATCGACGAGGGGCTTCTGGCCGCGCTACCGCACATGCCGCCGACGAGCGGAGGGGCGCTCGGGCTCGACCGCCTCGTCATGCTGGCGACCGGAGCGGGCAGGATCGAGGAGGTGCTCTGGTCCCCGGTCCCCTGAGCGGACTTGCGGCCGACCCCGCCCGCCGCCATGAGGGCGGGCCCATGTCCGAAACCCTCCGCACGCCCGACGCCCTGGCCGACCAAGGCCTGATCCCTCCCGAGGCGGTCCAGGCGCTGCGCCCGGTAGCCGCGCGCTATGCCGTAGCGGTGACGCCCGCCCTGGCCGCCCTGATCCCGCCCCGCGCCCCCGACGATCCACTCGCCCGCCAGTTTCTGCCGAGCGCGCAGGAGCTGGTCGAGGCGCCCGAGAATCGCTCCGACCCGACCGGCGACGCCGCCCACACGCCCGTGAAGGGCGTCGTGCACCGCTATCCCGACCGGGTGCTGCTGAAGCCGACGCACACCTGTGCGGTCTATTGCCGGTTCTGCTTCCGGCGCGAGATCGTGGGCCCCGACGGCGCGGGCAACCTGACGCCGGAGGAGCTCGACGCGGCCCTGGGCTACATCGCGTCGCGCCCGGAGGTCTGGGAGGTGATCCTGACCGGCGGCGATCCGCTGGTGCTCTCCCCGCGGCGGCTGGGCGGCATCCTCGCGCGGCTGAGCGAGGTCGCACACGTGAAGGTGCTGCGCCTGCACACCCGCGTCCCCGTGGCCGACCCCGCCGCGATCACGGCGGAGCTGGTCGACTGCCTGCGCGTCCCTCGCCAGCCGCTCTACATCGCCATCCACGCCAACCACCCGCGCGAGCTGACGCCCCAAGCCCGCGCGGCCCTCGCCCGGCTGGCGGAGGCCGGTCTGCCCCTGCTGAGCCAGACCGTGCTGCTGCGCGGCGTCAACGACGACCCGGAGGTCATGGCCGAGCTGATGCGCGCTTTCGTGGAGAGCCGGGTGCGGCCGTACTACCTGCACCACCTCGACCCCGCGCCCGGCGCCGCGCACTTCCGCGTCGGTCTGGAGGAGGGCCAGGCGATCGTGCGCGCGCTCCGCGGCCGGGTCTCCGGCCTCGCCCAGCCGACCTATGTGCTCGACATCCCCGGCGGCTATGGCAAGGTCCCGATCGGCCCGAGCTATCTCGCCCCGGACGGGATCGACGACCCCTGGGGCGCACGCCACAGGCTCTGATCGCGCCGCGAGTCTGCGACCGGGTGCGCCCTCGACGGCGGCGCCGGGCGTGCTAGTGTGCGGCGCAATGCGTTCGTCCGGACCCGAACCTTGGGCGCCCAGCTTCGTCTGACGCTGCGACAGTCGCCGAGCTTCAGGCGGGAGGACTTCGTCGTCGCCGACAGCAACCGCGCGGCCGTGGAGGCCGTGGACGCCTGGCCGGCGTGGACCGGCGGGACCTTGGCGCTCATCGGACCGGAGGGCTCGGGCAAGACCCATCTTGGCGAGGTCTGGGCGGCCAAGGTCGGGGCGGAGCGGGTCGTGCTCAGTCGCTTCCGCACGGCCGACGTCGCCCGCCTTGAGGGCCGTCCGGTCTATATCGACGACGGCGAGGGCGGCGGGGGCGAGGAGACCCTGTTCCACCTGATCAACATGGCGGCCCAGACCTCCGGGTCGCTCCTGATCGGAGGCCGCCAGCCGCCCAGCGCCTGGCCGGTCGCCCTGCCGGACCTGCGCTCGCGCCTGAACGCCCTGCCGACCGCGATCCTGCAGCCCCCGGGCGAACGGGTGCTGCGCGCCGTCCTGATCAAGCTGTTCCGGGAACGGAATATCCGTCCGACCGAGGACCTCCTGCCCTACCTGCTCTGGCGCATGGAGCGGTCCGTGCCGCAGGCCCAGGCGATTGTGGACGCGCTGGACGAGGCGGCCGCGCGCGAGGGCCGCTCGGTGTCCAAGGCGCTGGCGAGGCGCGTTCTGGAACGGTCGGACGCGCTGTTCGAGGACTGAACGCCCGTTTGTGACAAGCCCGCGCTTGCGGCGCAGGACGGCGGGCGCCAGAACCTGAAGCCATGACCGACGCTCTGTCGCTGGACTGCGCGGCCCCGGCCTCCGAGCCGCTGCGGGCCCCCGAGCCGCCGCTGGCCCAAACGCCGCCTACGCCGCCGGGGCTCGACCCTGCAATGGCCGCCTCGCCGGAGCGGTTCTTCAACCGCGAGCTCAGCTGGCTAGCGTTCAACGAGCGCGTGCTGGAGGAGAGCGAAAACCCGCGCCATCCCCTGCTCGAGCGGCTGAGGTTCGTCGCGATCTCGGCCAACAACCTTGACGAGTTCTACACCGTCCGCATCGCCGGCCTGAAGGGCCAGGTCCGCGAAGGCGTCACGGTGCTGAGCGCCGACGGCCTGACCCCCGAAGAGCAACTGGCGAAGGTGCGCGCCGGGGCCGCCGCCTTGATGCAGAAGCAGCAGCGGCGCTGGAAGGCGTTGCGGAGCGAGCTGGCGGCGGAGCGGATCCGGGTTCTGGAGACGCAGGAGGTCTCAGCGACCGCGCGCGCCAAACTTGAGCCCGTCTTCCTCAAGCAGATCTTCCCGATTCTGACGCCGCTGGCGATCGATCCGGCCCACCCCTTCCCCTTCATCCCCAACCTGGCGTTCTCGATCGCGCTGAAGCTCCGGCGGCAGTCGGACGGCAAGTCGCTCTACGCCCTGGTGCCGGTTCCCGCCCAGATGCGCCGCTTCTGGGACGTGCCGGCGGCCGCCAACGCGCGCGCCCGCGCCCCTGAGAAGCGCGTCATCGCGCTGGAGAACCTGATCGCCCTGTTCCTGGACCGGCTCTTCCCCGGCTACGAGGTCGAGGGGCGGGGCGTGTTCCGGGTCCTTCGCGATTCCGACGTGGAGATCGAGGAGGAGGCCGAGGACCTCGTGCGCGAGTTCGAGGCTCTGCTGCGCCAGCGCCGTCTGGGTGCGGTGGTGCGGATCACGCTCGAGGAGGGCATGCCGCCGGATCTGCGCGCCTTCATCGTGCGCAACCTCAGGGCCGAGGCGGACGACGTCATTCTGATCGAGGGCTTCCTGGGCATCTCGCAGCTGGGCGAGCTGATCCCGTCGGACCGGGCGGACCTGAAGTTCCCGCCTTACGAGCCGCGTTTTCCTGAGCGCATTCGCGACCACGCCGGCAACGCCTTCGCCGCGATCCGCGAGAAGGACATCCTCGTCCACCACCCCTACGAGAGCTTTGACGTGGTGGTGCAGTTCCTTCGCCAGGCGGCCGCGGACCCCAACGTACTGGCCATCAAACAGACGCTCTATCGCACCAGCCACGACAGCCCCATCGTCGCCGCCCTGATCGACGCCGCGGATCGGGGCAAGAGCGTCACGGCGCTCGTGGAGATCAAGGCCCGCTTCGACGAGGCGGCGAACCTGAAATGGGCGCGGGACCTGGAGCGCGCAGGCGTGCATGTCGTCTACGGCTTCGTGGAGTACAAGACCCACGCCAAGCTCTCGATCGTGGTGCGCCGCGAGGGCGAGGACCTGCAGACCTACTGCCACTTCGGCACCGGCAACTATCACCCGCTGACGGCGCGGGTTTACACCGACCTCAGCCTTTTCACCTGCGACGCGGCGCTGGGGCGCGACGCCTCGCGCCTGTTCAACTTCATCACCGGCTACGCCCGCCCCGAGCGGATGGAGAAACTCGAGTTCTCGCCGATCACGCTGAAGCCGCGCCTTCTGGAGCTGATCGAAGCAGAGGCGGCGAACGCCCGCGCCGGCAAGCCCGCCATGATTTGGGCCAAGCTGAACTCGCTCGTCGATCCCGAGATCATCGATGCGCTCTATGCGGCCAGCCAGGCCGGCGTGAACGTGGAGCTGGTCGTGCGCGGCATCTGCTGCCTGCGCCCGGGGCTGCCGGGACTGTCGGAGAACATCCACGTCAAGTCGATCGTGGGCCGCTTCCTGGAGCATTCGCGCATCGTGTGCTTCGCCAACGGCGAGGCGATGCCGAGCGACCGGGCCAAGGTGTTCATCTCCTCCGCCGACTGGATGCCTCGCAACCTCGACCGGCGGATCGAGACCTTGGTCCCGATCGACACCCCCACGGTTCACCAGCAGGTCATTGGCCAGATCATGGTCGCCAACCTGAACGACGAGGCGCAGAGCTGGGAGCTGCAGCCGGACGGCCAATACCGGCGTTGCACCAGCGGCGCGCGCAAGCCGTTCTCCGCGCATGAGTACTTCATGACCAACCCCAGCCTCTCCGGCCGCGGCCGAGGCGTGAAGACCCTGCCCCAGGCGTTCGACCATGTGGGCGCGCGCCGAAAGACCTAACTTTCGCCCCTTGGACCTGCCCGGGCCCGAGGGTCTGAGCGACGTCGCGGTGGTCGACGTCGGCTCCAACTCCGTGCGCCTCGTGCTCTATCGGGTCGAGGACCGGGCGATCTGGACCGTCTTCAACGAGAAGGTGCTGGCGGGCCTGGGCCGCGGGTTGGCCGAGACCGGCCGTCTGTCGCCCGATGGGGTGGAGCAGGCCATGGGGGCGCTGCGCCGGTTTCGCGCCGTGCTGGACGGCGTGGGCCGCCACGCCGTCTTCACCGCCGCCACCGCGGCCGTGCGCGAGGCCTCGGACGGCGCGGCGTTCGTGGCCCGTGTCGCGCGGGAAACGGGGCTTCAGGTGCGCGTGCTCAGCGGCGCGGAGGAGGCGCACTATTCCGCGCTCGGCGTCCTCGCCGGCCAGCCCGGGGCTGAAGGCGTCATGGGCGACCTCGGCGGCTCGTCCCTGGAGCTGACCCGACTGGTCGGCGGGCGGCCCGAGCCCGGCGTGACCCTGCCGCTCGGACCCTTCGCGCTGGGCGCGCCGAAGCCCCTGAGCCTGGAGCGCGTGCGGGGCTTCGCGGCGGAGCGACTGGCCGGGGCGGCCGACCGGTTCCGGTGCGAGACCTTCTTCGCGGTCGGCGGCGCGTGGCGCAACCTCGCCCTGATCCAGATGAGCCTGCACGGCTATCCGCTGCGGGTCGTGCATCAGTACGAAATGAGCGCGCGCGACGCCCTGGAAGCGGCGCGATTCGTGGCGCGGCAGTCGCGGACCTCCCTGGACCGCCTGCCGGGGGTCTCGAAGAAGCGCGCCGACACCCTGCCCTACGCCGCCCTGGTGCTGGAGCAGATCGTGGAGCGCCTAGGCGTGAAGCGGATCGTGCTGTCGGCCTACGGCCTGCGCGAGGGCCTGATCTACGACGCCATGGGTCCGGCGACCGCCTCGGGCGATCCGCTGGTGGAGGGCTGCGCGGCGTTGGGGGCCCGGCAAGGGATGAGCGAGCACCTCGGCCCGGCGCTCGAGGCGTGGCTGGCGCCGTTCTGGTCGACGCTGGAGCCGCTCTTCCCAGCGCCGCGCGAGCAGGTGCTGCTGGCCGCGGCCGCCCGGCTCGCCGACGCCGGCGCCCGACTGCACCCCGATCACCGCGGCGAGCTCGTGTTCGAACAGGTGCTGCGCGCGCCCATCGCCGGCCAGAGCCACCCGGAGCGGGCCTACCTCGCCCTCGCCGCCTACGCCCGCTACGCGTCCCAGCCTCGCCCGGCGGAGGCCGATGCGCTCGCGCGCGTGCTCTCGCCCGAGCGGACGCGGCGCGCCCGCGCCTTGGGCTCTGCGCTGCGCCTCGGCTGCGATCTCTCGGGCCGCAGCCCGGTGCTGCTCCGCCAGTCGAGCCTCGCCCGCGACGGCCGCGCCTTGGTCCTGACCGCTAGCCCCGAGGCCGCCGACCTGCTGATGGGCGAGCAGACCCGCAAGCGGCTCGCCGCTCTTGCGGAGGTGCTGGACCTGGAGCCCCGCACCCGCACCGCACCGCTGGCTCAGGCGTTGTAGTTCAGCTTCAGGCCCGGCCGGGGCCAGCGCGCCTTGAACAGCTTGCCGGCGCCTGACGCGGTGATCCAGGCGGTCTGCATGTCCTCGCCGCCGAAGCAGATGTTGGTCACGATCAGGTCGGGGAAGGCGTGGTGCTCCACCGATCCCGAGGGGTCGAACACCGTGATCCCGCCGTTGATGATCGTCGCGACGCAGACCTTGCCGCCGGCCTCTACCGCCAGGCTGTCGAGCAGCTGGTACCCCGGAAGGGTGGCGATCACCCGGCCGGGCATAAAGGCGGGGTTGGGCGGGGCCAGCTTGCCCGGCCCGTCGGTTTCGAACGCCCAGAGCCGCCCGGTCATAGTGTCGGCCATGTAGACCGTAGCCTCGTCCGGGCTCAGGCCCACGCCGTTGGGCGACAGCAGGTGGTCGCGCCAGCAGGTGATCTCCGACCCGTCCGCCCGGGCGTAGAAAAGGCCGCCGTGGGTGCGCCCGTCGGGCCCGGACGTCCCGTGGTCGGTGAACCAGAAGCCGCCCTGCCGGTCGAAGACGAGATCGTTGGGCCCGTTCAGCCGGCGCCCCTGCGCCTCGCGATACAGAATCTCGGCCTTGCCGCTCTTCAGGTCCACCCGCTGGATGTAGCCGCCCGCATGCTCGGGCGGGGTCGCGCCCGGGATGTTGAGCCCGTCCACCTTGTGGAATTGGAAGGAGCCGCCGTTGTTGGTGACGTAGACCGCACCATCCGGCCCGATGGCGGCCCCGTTCGGACCGCCGCCGAGCTCGGCCAGGACCTCGACCCGACCGTCGGGCGTGACCCGGCTCAGGGTCCTGCGCTCGATCTCCACCAGCACGATGGCGCCGTCGGCCATGGCGATGGGCCCCTCCGGGAACTGCAGGCCCTCGGCGACAAGCTCTATGTCCACGGCGATGCTCCTGCTTGGTTCCGATCGGCTCGCCGCAGGTTAGCGACGGCGCGCGCGGGAGTCACCGCTGGGCGAGGCCTCAGAAGCGGGGGGTCGGCGCCAGCGCCGCCGCCCTGCCCTCCGAGCGCATCCGGGTCTCGGCGAGGGTGTCCAGGATCGTCTGGGCGCGAGGATCGCCCATGACCCAGGCCGCCGCAGCGAGCGTCTTCACCGAGGCGGAGCTGACGCCCAAGGCGCGGCGCAGCGCTTCCACCGCGCTCTCCGGGCCGGGATAGCGCTTGATGGTCACCGCCTTGCTCGGGTCCAGACCGGCCTTGGCCTTGGCCTCGCGCAGCGCGAGGTCGTAGCCGCCGAGCTTGTCGACGAGGCCCAGGCGTACCGCCTGCTCCCCGGTCCAGACCCGCCCCTTGGCGATCTGGCGCACCTGATCGTGGCTGAGGCGGCGGCCGCGCGCGACGCGATCCACAAAGCCGGCGTAGATGCGGTCCATCCAGTTCGACACCTGGGCGCGCTGGGCCGGGGTGAAAGGCTCGGCGCTGTTGAAGGCGGAGGCGTAGGTCCCGCCCACGGTCAGGTCGCGCAGGTCGATGCCGAAGCGCGCCAGAGCCGGACCGATCACGAACTTGCCGCCGAAGACGCCGATGGAGCCGGTCAGGGTCGTCGGCTGGGCGACGATCTCGCTGGCCTCGGAGGAAATCCAATAGCCGCCGGACGCCGCATAGGTCCCCATGCTGACCACCACCGGCTTTCCCGCCGCCTTGGCCGCGCGCACGCCCGCCAGGATCTGCTCGGACGCGGTATCGGAGCCGCCAGGAGAGGAGACGCGGAAGACGATCGCCTTCACCGCATCGTCCTTGGCTGCATCGTAGAAGGCCTTGGCGACGTCGTCAGACTTGATGCCGGAGCTCGAGCCGAAACCGCCGGAGTGCTTGTCGGAGCCGGTCTCGATCGCGCCCTCCGCCTGGATGACCGCAATGGCCGGGCCGCCCCCGCCCGAGCGCGCGCCGCGCAGCACCGAGGCCTTGTACTCGGCGAAGTCGACCAGCTTTGCATCGTCCCCTGCCGCCCTCTGCAGCGCCGCGGCGGCCTCTTCGGCCTGGCCGGTGCGGTCGATCAAACGTCTGGCCTTGGCGTCCTCAGCCCCCCAGGGCCCGGCTTCGAGCGTGGCGCGCAGGATCTGAAACGGCATCTTGCGGTCCGCGGCCGCCGCGGCGAGCTCGCTCGTGTAGATCGAAGTCATCCAGCCTAGCTCCGCCTCACGGTGGGCGGGCGTGTAGTCGCTGTAAAGGTACTGGTTGACCGCGTTCTTGTACTCGTAGCGCTGCTGATAGTCCGCCTGCAAGCCGTACTTGTCGAAGGCGCGCTTCAGGAACGTGTCCTCTACGTTGACACCGGTGACCTGCAGCGAAGAGTTCGGCTGCATCCAGAACTCGTCGGCCGCCGCGCCCACCATATAGGCTGCGCTGGAGACGCCGAAGGGGTAGATGCCTTGGCTGTGGGCGATCACGCGCTTGCCCGAGGCGCGGAAGGCCTTCAGGGCGCCGCGGATCTCATCGGCGGCGGCGGGGGGCAGGCCGCCCTCCGGCACCCGCACCAACAGCGCCTTGACCCGGTCGTCCTGCTCCGCCCGATGCAGGGTCTGGACAATGGACATGACCGACAGCGGGCGGGACACGCCGAAGCCGGCGAAAGGATTGGCCGGCTCCTGGTCCGCGATCCCTTGGCGAAGATCGATCTCCAGAACGGTCCGGGCCGGCGGCGGCGCAGGCCTGGACGCCCCCGCCGCCATCACGATCAGAAGGAAGGGCAAGCCGACGAAAAAGAGGATCAGGCCGGCGAACACGCCCGCCAGGGTGATGAGAAACTGCTTCATGACCGCGCTCGCCCCGGGATGCGGCGCAACCCTAGCCGACCCTGTGGAAGGGTCAAATGAACTGACGGCGAAGGGGACGTGGATGGATGGTCGGAGCAGCAGGATTCGAACCTACGACCCCCACGTCCCGAACGTGGTGCTCTACCAGACTGAGCTATGCTCCGACACGGGACGCGCCTTATAGGGACAACGTTTAGGGGGAGCAAGCGAGGGTTTTCGCCCCTGTTGCAAGGCCGAGGCGAAGCGGCTATCTGACCGCCTCCCGCGCGGGCGCAGGTCCGCCGCGACCATCCTTGGGGGATGGTGTAATGGTAACACAGCGGTTTTTGGTACCGTTATTCTAGGTTCGAGTCCTAGTCCCCCAGCCATTCGTCGACTTAAGATTTCGGCGTGGCAAGGCTCTCAGGGCCGCGCTCTTATATCCCCGTCCACAAATCCGATCCAACCCCGCCAGCGCCCACAAGCGCGGTAGTTGCAAACGGCGCTCATCCGTGCACGCTGCATCTGAGGCTAGACTCTGCTCCGGGTTGACCGGAGGCCAGAGCGGCAGAGTGAGCGTTGGGGGGCGAGCTTGAAAGTCATCATGGCCATATTGGCCTGCGTGTTGATCGCAGGCTGCACGACGACGAACGTCAAGTCCGCTGCGCCCGGCGCCATCAGCGCCACGACGCCCAATTCAAAGACGCTGCTGGTGCAACCGGACGTCCAACTCGCCGTGCTGACCGCCGCCGGCATCAGCGAGGCCCGGGCGGACTGGAGCCGAGACGCCCAGGCGAACCTGGCGACGGCGCTCGAAGCGCAGTTGAAGTCGCGGTCTCATCCCATCGCAGCTCTTGATCCGGCGGCCTCGATGAACGGCCGGACGGGTCAGCTGCTGCGCGTGAACGAAGCTTTCGGCGAGTCGATCCGCGTCTTCGAGTACGGGACGCTCAAGCTCCCCACCATGACGGACTCGTTCGACTGGACGCTGGGCGGCGAAGCCGATCATCTCGCGCAGCAGATCGGCGTCGGCGCTCTTCTCCATCAGCCCGCCAAGGGCGATCATGTCCTCGGTCATCTTCGGTCTCGTGGTCTTGGGTTGAGGTCGGCAAATCCGACCCTAACCGATGATCGCAGATGACCACCCCGCGACGCCGCTCGCTCGCTACGGCGCCTTGTGGGGGCGCGCTACGCGAGCGGCTTCGCTACCGCCCAGCTACACCACGTCTGGGGACACGACAGGGTGACTTCGCCGAGTTCGTCACCGACACTGTCGCCGCTTTGGGGTACAAGAGGGTGGAAACCTCGAAGCTGCGGGCCGCGAAGTTCGGCGCAAGCAGCGGCGTCCGCATGGATCTTTCGGCTAAGACCGAAAATGGCCTGGATATGAAGGGCACTGCAGAGATCGCGACGGCGAACGGCAAGCTTTATCTGGTCCTCTACATCGCCCCTGCCGAACACTACTATGCGGCGACACTGCCGGAAGTGGAGTCGGTGCTGGCATCGGCGACGTAAGGGGCCCAGCCCCATCAGTGACGACTCGATCTGGGCGCTTGGGCCGCGAGAGGCGCCGCGCAGGCAAGACCTCGGTTTGCCCGTCGCAGCCTGGCGCGCTAGCGCTGGCGGGTGAAGCGCGCCTATCCGTCGCCCCGCGAGCTCGACCTGCCCGAGCCCCCGCCGCTCCCGCCGGCGCCGCCGGGCGACCTCGCGATCGTCGTGCCGCTGGCGAGCACGGCCCTGAGCGCCGACGAGCGCATCGGTCTTGCGAGCTTGCGGCGGTTCGCGCCCTCGGACGTTCCCCGCCTGCTCGTCTGCCCTGAGCGGGTCGAACTCGGCCCGGCGTGGTCCGACTTCACGGTCCTGCGCGTCCCTGACGCCTGGATGGCGAGCGTGCAGAGCTACAACGCCATGCTGCTGTCGGCCTGGTGGTGGCGCCGGCTGGCGCAGCTTCGCCAGGTTCTGATCTTCCAGACCGACTGCCTGCTGCTGCGTCCGGACCTTCTGGCCTGGAAAGACGAGCCCGCCTCCTTCGTCGGGCCGCCCTTCTTCAAGCGCGACGGCCGGGTGAAGGGGGTGGGCAACGGCGGCTTTTCACTGCGCCGGCCGCAGGACGCCCTGGCCGTGCTGGAGAGCGACAACCTCAACCTCGGGCGCGGCCACCCTCAGCTGTGGCGGCGGACCTACCGCGACCTGCTCTGGCGGGCCTGGCGCAAGAGCCGCGAGGACGACCCGACCCGCCCGCTCGGAGCGCGGTTCGCACGGGGGTTCGACCGGGCCGAGGACGAGTTCTGGGCCTACTACGCCCCGATGTTCAGCCCGGCCTATCGCCCCGCAGGCGCCGAAACCGCGATCCGCTTCGGCGCCGAGAGCCAGCCCGAGCGCCTCGTCGCCATGAACAGCGGCGAGGCGCCGCTGGGCGCCCACGCCTGGGCGCTGCATGGGCGGGCGTTCTGGCTGGAGCAGCTTCGCCGCGCAGGCCTCGACCCGGAGACGGCCGCCGCCTCCGGGCCCTGATCAGTCAGAGCACGCCCAGCATCGAGGCCACTAGCGGGTGGCGGACGATGTCGACCTCCGCCAGGCGCACCACCGAGACGCCCGACACCTGCTCCAACTTCTCCGCCACGTCCGCGAGGCCGGAGACCCCGGGAAGCAGGTCCGACTGGTTCGGGTCGCCGGTGATCACCATGGTGGAGCTCCAGCCCAAGCGGGTCAGGAGCATCTTCAGCTGCACGTAGGTGCAGTTCTGCGCCTCGTCGATCACCACGAAGGCGTTGTTCAGGGTGCGGCCGCGCATGAAGCCGACCGGGGCGATCTCGATCAGCCCCTCGGCCATCAGGGCGCGCACGCGCTTCATCGAGAGGCGGTCGGAGAGCGCGTCGTAGAGCGGGCGCAGGTAGGGGGCGAGCTTGTCCTCCATCTCGCCGGGCAGGAAACCGATGGACTCGCCAGCCTCGACCGCAGGACGGGAGAGGACGATGCGGCCGCACGTGCCGGCCTCCAGCGCCTCCACCGCCTTGGCGATGGCCAGATAGGTCTTGCCGGTGCCCGCCGGGCCGAGCGCCAGGACGAGGTTCTTCTGCTCGATGGCCTCGATCAGGCGGGCTTGGCCCACCGACTTGGCCTTGATGGTCTTGAGGTAGCCCTGCTCGCGCTCGGGGCCGGCGCCGTGGCCGTGGCTCGTCCCGCTCGGCGACCAGCCTCGATCCAGCGGCAGCCGGCGCACCTTGCCGTCGTCGCTGAACTGGGTCGCGTCGAACTCGCCTTCGCGGACGAGACGCTTGAGCGCGCGCTTGGTCATGGATGTCGTCTCCAGGGCCTGTCAGGGGTGGGAAAGCTCAGGACAAGAAAAAAGGGCGGCCGATGCGGCGCGCCCTTGGACGGGAGGAGCGATAGCAGGGGGACCGAGGCGATTCGCCGCCGGACCGGAGGCCCTCCGGCGCCTGCGCCGCGGTGCGGCGACGGGCCGGATGGAACGGCTGGGAGGAGGCGGAACTGCCGCGTCACCCTGGGCTCCCCGCTGAACCGGAGGCGACCTGCCCGCCTCCGACTCGCACAACGATATTGGTTGTAGCAGGGTTTCCGAGTCGTTAAGCGGAAGAAGTTACGCGATAGGGGGTGAACGGATGAACAGGAACGGGCCGCTCTATGACTTGGGCGAGGCGCGGGTTCAGCTGCCCTCGGACGGCGAATACTGGATCGCCCCCAATGCGGTGGTGGTTGGAAACGTCATCCTGCACAGGAACGCCAGCGTCTGGTTCGGCGCGACCCTGCGCGGCGACAACGATCCCATCGTGGTCGGCGAGAACTCCAACATCCAGGACGGCAGCGTCCTGCACACCGACAGGGGCGCGCCGCTGAGCATCGGGCGGGACGTCACCGTCGGCCACATGGTCATGCTGCACGGCTGCACGATCGGCGACAACAGCCTGGTCGGGATCGGCTCGATCGTGCTCAACGGCGCAAGGATCGGGCGCAATTGCCTGATCGGCGCCAAGTCCTTGATCACCGAGGGCAAGGAAATTCCCGACAACTCGCTGGTCATGGGCGCGCCGGGCAAGGTCGTGCGCACGCTCGACGACGGCGCGGTGCAGATGATCGCGGCCAGCGCGGCGCACTATGTCGAGAACTGGAGGCGCTATGCGCGCGATCTGAAGCCCCGGGCATGACGCCGCAGCCCTTCCCCCTTCCGTCTCCGTCGCCTAGATGCGCCCGCTTGCGGCGAGGAGCACCGACATGAGCGCCGAGGCGCGCGCGCCCGCTCCCAAGATCGGCATGGTCAGCCTGGGCTGCCCCAAGGCGCTGGTCGATTCCGAGCGAATCCTGACCCGGCTGAGGACCGAGGGCTACGAGACCTCGGCCAGCTACGACGGCTCGGACGCCGTCGTGGTCAACACCTGCGCGTTCCTGGACTCCGCGCGGGAGGAGAGCTTGGAGGCCATCGGCGAGGCGCACGCCTCGGGCCGGCCGGTGATCGTGACGGGTTGCCTGGGCGCGGAGGCGGAGCTGATCCGCGCGCGCTTCCCAGACATCCGCCACATCTCGGGCGCGCATCGCTATGACGAGGTCATGGCCGCGGTGCACGAGACCGCGCCGCGCTCGCCCTTCGCCGAGCTGGTCCCGACGCCGCCCGGCGGGCTGAAGCTGACCCCGCGCCACTACGCCTATCTGAAGATCAGCGAGGGCTGCAATCACCGCTGCAGCTTCTGCATCATCCCGAGCTTGCGCGGCGATCTGGCCTCGCGGCCGGTGGGCGAGGTGCTGCGCGAGGCCGAGGCGCTGGTCGCGGACGGCGTGAAGGAGCTCCTGGTCGTCAGCCAGGACACTTCGGCCTACGGGCTCGACCTGCGCTACGCTGCGGACGACTGGCGCGGGCGGGCGTGGCGCACGGACCTGCCGGACCTGGCGCGCGGCCTGGGCGAGCTCGGGGTGTGGGTGCGCCTGCACTACGTCTACCCCTACCCGCACGTGGACCGCGTCATCCCGCTGATGGCCGAGGGCAAGGTCCTGCCCTACCTCGACATCCCGTTCCAGCATGCCGCGCCTGGGGTGCTCAAGGCGATGAAGCGTCCGGCCAACGAGGCGCGCACCCTCGAGCGCATCGCCGCCTGGCGGGCGATCGCGCCGGAGCTGGTGATCCGCTCGACCTTCGTGGTGGGCTTCCCCGGCGAGACAGAGGCGGACTTCGCCTTTCTGCTCCAGTGGCTGGAGGAGGCGCAGCTGGATCGGGTGGGCTGCTTCGCCTACGAGAACGTGGCCGGGGCGCCGGCCCGCGACCTGCCGGGCCATGTGCCGGAAGAGGTCAAGCAGGAGCGGCGGGCGCGCTTCATGGCCGCCGCCGAGCGCATCGCGCGCACGCGACTGAGGCGCCAGCTCGGGCGCGAGATCGAGGTGCTGGTGGATCAGGTGCGCGGCGACGGCACGGCCATCGCTCGCTCCAAGGGCGACGCGCCGGAGATCGACGGCCGCGTGCTGGTGCGGGGGGCGGGCGCGCTACGGCCCGGCGACCTCGCCAGGGTCAGGGTCGAGCGGACCGACGGTCACGACCTTCACGCCGTCCATGCGCGCCCGCCCGCCCGCCCCGCCCCGCGCCGCGTGCACCGGGTCATCTCGCGGGTCTGAGGCTCTGGGCGCGGACTAAGTCTGGGGGGCGGGGTAGAGCCGCGTCACCACCGCCGTCATCAAAAGGCCGATCTCCTCGTGCAGGACAAGCCCGGCGCAGGCGTCTTGCGGCGTAGGCTCGCGGTTCACGATGGCGAGCTCGGCGCCCGCCTCCTTGGCCAGCAGGGGAAACCCCGCCGCGGGATAGACGGCGAGCGAGGAGCCCAGCACCAGCATCAGGTCCGCCGCCAGCGTCTCCTCCCGCGCCCGCGCCATGGGCCCCTCCGGCATGGCCTGGCCGAAGGCGATGGTGGCTGTCTTGATCAGCCCCCCGCAGTCGGCGCAGACCGGGGGCGCGCCGTTGGCCTCGAACGGCGCGCGGAGGTCCTCGAGTTCGAAGCGCTGTCCGCAGTCCAGGCAGGCGGCATAGCTCGCATTGCCATGCAGCTCGATGACTTTTTCCGGCGGGATTCCAGAATCCTGGTGCAGGTTGTCGACATTCTGCGTGATGACGGCGGAGACCTTGCCGGCCTGGACCAGCCGCGCCACCGCCTGGTGCCCGGCGTTCGGCCTGCGCCCCGTCCAGCCCGCCGCGCCTGAGAAGGCCCGCCGCCAGGCCTCCGCGCGCTTGGCCGGGTCGCGGGTGAACTCCTGGAAGGTGATCGGCTGCATCCGGCTCCAGACGCCGCCGGGGCTCCGGAAGTCGGGGATGCCGCTCTCGGTGGAAATGCCGGCGCCGGTGAACACGACCACGCGCCTGGAGGCGGCGATCAGTCTGGCGAGGCGATCGGCGGGGTCATTGGACATGCGCCGCAGGTGGGGGCGGACCAGGAGCCGCGCCACCGCCGACAAGAAAGCGCCGCGATGAGGCGCAAGTGCGGCTGACCAAACCGTAAGTGGCCGCGGCGCTCGCCCCGGCGTATCAGGCGGCGAGAAGGTCGGGAGAGGTCGCGCGTGCTGGTTTCGCTTCTGATGGCGCTGCAGCTGTCCGGGACGCCGGACGTGAGCCGGCTGAACGACCTGCCGCGCGAGCCCACCATCACCTACCTCGACCGGTCCGGCGCCTATCTTGGCGCGCGCGGAGGCAAGTACGGGCCGCCCGTTGATGTCGATCGCCTGCCGGCCTATGTGCCGGCGGCCTTCGTGGCCATCGAGGACCGCCGGTTCTATGAGCACGCGGGCTTCGACCCCGTGGGCATCGGGCGCGCCATCATCTCGGACCTGCGCCATGGCGGGACGCGGGAGGGCGCATCGACCATCACCCAGCAGCTGGCGCGCAACCTGTTCCTGACGCCCGACCAGACGCTGGAGCGCAAGGCGCAGGAACTCCTCCTCGCCATAGAGATCGAGCGGCGCTACTCCAAAAAGCAGATCCTGGGTCTCTATCTGAACCGGATCTACTTCGGGGCCGGCGCCTACGGGCTGGAGGCCGCCTCGCGCCGCTACTTCAACAAGCCCGCCACGCAGCTGACCCTGGCGGAGGCGGCGACGCTGGCTGGCATCCCTAAGTCGCCGACGGCCTACAATCCCGCCGAGCACCCGCAAGCGGCGGCCCAGCGCGCGGGCTTGGTGCTGGACGCCATGGTCGAGACCGGCGCGATCACCCCGGCTCAGCGCGCCGCAGCCGAGCGCCGTCCTGTGCGGGTCTATTCCGCCCCCGCCTCCCTTGCTCAGTATTTCCTGGACTGGACCGACAAGCAGGTGCGCGAGATGATCGGCGGCGCGCCCAAGCAGGACCTGACGGTGGAGACCACGCTGGACAGCGGTCTTGAGGCCGCCGCGGCGCGCAGCATCGCCGCCGTCTGGCCCCGCGCCGCCCGGATGGGGGTGGAGCAGACCGCTCTGGTGTCCCTCGACGGCGAGGGGCGGGTGCGCGCCTTCGTGGGGGGGGTCGACTATGCGAGGAGCCAGTTCGACCGCGTGCTCACCCATCGTCAGGCGGGCTCGGCCTGGAAGCCGTTCGTCTATCTGACAGCGCTCGAGGCGGGGCGCACGCCCGAGACGGTCGTGGTCGACGAGCCCGTGACCATCGGCGGCTGGTCGCCGCGGAACTTCGAGCCGGAGTTCCTGGGCCCCATTCCGCTGCGCACCGCGCTCGCCCAGTCGGTGAATACGGTGGCGGCGCGGCTCGCCGACGAGGTCGGGCGGCCGAACGTGGCCGCGACCGCCCGGCGGCTCGGGATCACCTCTCCGATCAGCCTGGAGCCGGCCATGGCGCTGGGCTCCAGCGAGGTCTCGCCGCTTGAGATGGCGCAGGCCTACGACAGCTTCGCCAACGGCGGCCAGCGCGTGCAGGCCTACGCCATCGAGCGCATCCGGGCGAACGGCCGGGTGATCTACGAGCGCCGCCCGCAGCCGCCGGTCCAGGCCATCGCCCCCCTCCAGGTGGCCGAGATGGACGACATGCTGCGGGGCGTCATCGCCACGGGCACCGGCAAGGCGGCGAAGATCGCGGGCTATGACCTGGCGGGCAAGACGGGCACGACCAGCGACTATCGCGACGCCTGGTTCTGCGGCTTCACCGGCGGGTTCACGACGGTGGTCTGGATGGGCCGGGACGACTCGACGCCCATGCGGCGAGTGACCGGCGGCAGCGCGCCGGTGGAGCTTTGGCGGACCTACATGGTCCAGGCGCTGAAGCGCGTGCAGCCGAGGCCCCTGCCCGCGCCCGTGCGGGTCCTGCCCGTTCCCGACTCCGTACCGATCATGCCCGCCCCAGCGCCGCAGCCGGCCGGCCCGCCCGCGCCGCCCCGGGACGCGGTGGACGACCTCCTGCCCGGAAGCGCGCTCCCGCCCTTGCCCCGGCCGTCGCCGCAGCCGCAGTCGCAGCCGCCCGCCGATCCCGACCCGCGCCGCTGAGTTGGAACGGCGGCGTCCAACGCCTAGTCTGGTGCGATGACCGAGCCCGCCCGCCCGACCGACCCGCTGTTCCTGCAGGCCCGGGCGATTAAGATCGCCGTCGTCTGCTGCGCCGTGGTGCTGGTCGGGTTCGCGCTTTGGGCGCTGAAGCGGTTCCTGGAGCCCTTCATCCTGGCGATCTTCCTGCTCCTGATGATCGACGGCATGGCGCGTGCGATCATCAAGCGCGCCCCGCGCCTGTCGGAGTTGGCGGCGACGGCCATCGCCGTGGTGTTCATCGTGGCGCTGTTCGGCTTCACGATCTGGCTGACGGTGGGCAACGCCGGCGACTTCGCCGCTCACCTGCCGGAGTACACCTTCAAGCTCGACCTCATGCTGGAGGACGTTTCCGCCCGTCTCGGCCTCTCCACGACGCCCACCAGCGACCAACTGATCCGTCAATTCAACCCGGGCCGCTACGCCGGCGCGATCGGAAAGGCCCTGCGCAACGGCAGCGAGGCCTCGGTCCTGACGCTGATCTATCTCGGTTTCCTGCTGGCCTCCCGGCGGGGGTTCGAGGCCAAGGCGCGCGAGATCTTCGGGACGTCCACGCGCCGGCAGGAGGCGAACCGCGTCTTCGACCGCATCCGCAACGGGGTGGAGAGCTACATCTGGGTCCAGACGGTCGTAGGCGCCATGATCGCGGCGGGCTCGGCCATCGTCATGTGGGCGGTGGGGCTCAGCCACATCGGCTTTTGGGCGCTGATCATCTTCCTGGCCAACTACATCCCCGCCATCGGCGGTGCGATCGGGGTGCTGTTCCCCGCCGTCTTCGGCCTGGTGGAGCTGGAAGGCTGGTGGCGGGCGGTCGTGCTCGTCGTGGCCATGGAGGCGATCCACTTCGTGGTGAACCACGTCGTGCAGCCCCGCATGCAGGGCAAGAGCCTGAACGTGGACCCGCTGGTGGTGCTGCTGGCGCTGGCGTTTTGGGGCGCGCTCTGGGGGTGACGGGCGCTTTCCTGTCCACGCCGCTGACCGTCATGGCGATGGCGATCCTGGCGGAGTTCCGCGGCACGCGGCCCCTCGCGGTGCTGCTCTCCGGGGATGGCAAGCCCTATGCGGACCTGAAGGCCCAGTCGGCGGAGGCTCCAGCCCCTACCGCGTCGACGAAAACGGCCGGCTGAGAAAGCGCGAGCCCCTCAGCCCGAAGCGCCAGGGCCGCTCCGCCGCCTTGCTGATCCCGATCCGCGGTCCGATCGCCAGCGGTTCAGCCCCGGACCCCGGCCTGAGCGCAAACGGGGGCGCCTCCACGGCCAGGCCGTTCTGCGCGAGGGTGACGCCCAGCGCCTGGCAGAGCTTTCCCGGTCCCGAGCAGAGGGCGCGCACGTCCTGGAGGCCCCGGCGCGCGCGCATGACCTCGATCCCCGAGCGCGGCTCCAGCGCCCGGATCAGCACCGCCGAACCGGGCGCTTCGCCCGCGACCAGGTTGAGGCACCAGTGGATGCCGTAGCTGCGATAGACATAGACCCGCCCCGGCGGCCCGAACATCACGGCGTTTCGCAGCGTCGGCCCGGCGTGGCTGTGCGAGGCGGGGTCCTCGGGGTGGTAGGCCTCGGTCTCCACGATCGTGCCGCCGACGCCCTCGTGCGTCAGCTCAGCGCCGATCAGGGCTTGCGCCGCCTCGACGACGGGCAGGCGGAAGAGCGGCAGGGTCACGGGCTCAGATCGCGCCGAAGTCGCCGCCCCGACCGGCCCCGGCTGCAAAGCGGCTTGCGCCCGCCCGGGCTTCGCGGCGCAGCGGCGCCTCGCCCCCTCGGCCCTCCGCGATCACGGCGGCGGGGAGATCCAAGCCCCACTGCCCATAGGCCGAGGCGCGGTCGGCGCGCAGACACAGCTGAGGGAAGCACGCGATCTCGGCGGCCAGCGCCTGGGCCGAGGCCAGCGCCTGGCCGGGCTCGACCACGCGGTTGGCCAGGCCGATCGCCAGCGCCTCGTCGGCCTCCACCCCTCGCCCGGTCAGGATCATATCCAGCGCCCGGCTCTGGCCGACGATCCGCGGCAGGCGCACCGTGCCGCCGTCGATCAGCGGCACGCCCCAGCGTCGGCAATAGACGCCGAACACCGCCGTGCGGGAGGCGACGCGCAGGTCGCACCAGAGCGCCAGCTCCAGCCCGCCCGCCACCGCCGGGCCCTCCACCGCCGCGATCACCGGCTTGGACAGCAGGCGGCGCGTCGGACCCATCGGTCCCTCGCCCTCGGGATCGTGCGCCGCCGCCTGCCCCGCTGAGAGCGCCCTCAGATCGAAGCCGGCGCAGAAGACCCCTGCGGCGCCGGTCAACACCGCCACGCTCTGATCTGGGTCCGCGTCGAAGGCGTGGAACGCGGCACGGAGCGCCTCCGCAGTCGCAGGGTCCACAGCGTTGCGGCGCTCCGGGCGGTCGATTACGACGGTGGTGACGGGGCCGCTGCGGCTGACCTGGACGCTCATCGCGACAGGGTAGCCCCCCCTGCCCCGGCGCCGTCAACGTCTGCGCCCTTGCAAGCAACGCCGCCCGCGGGTCATGTCGCGGCTCCGGGGGAGATCCACACGCCATGGCCAAGACGGGGCTGCTCCTGCTCGCCCTATTGCTGGGGTTGGCGGGCGGCTGGGCGGCGAAGGCGTCAGGCGTCGCAGCGTTGGCCGCCGCCATCGAAGCGCTGAAGCCTCTAGGCGCCCTGTGGCTCAATGCGCTCCGCATGACGCTCGTCCCGCTGGTGTTCACCCTCGTGGCGTCCAGTGTCGCGGAGCTCAGCGCCAAGGGGGGCGGCGGGCGGATGGTCCTGACGACCCTGATCACCTTCGCCGTGCTGCTGGCCCTGGCCGCGGCGCTCGGCGCGTTCAGCATGCTGGGCCTGCTGCAGCTCTGGCCCGTGACGCCGGGCGCCTTGGGGGCGCTCGCGGTCCCGGGCCCGACGTCCGCCCCCGCGCTTCCACCTCTCGCCGATCAGATCGCCGCTCTGATCCCGACCAACCCGCTGGCCTCCGCCGCCCAGGGCGAGCTCGCCCCGTTCACCGTCTTCACCGTCCTCTTCGCGCTCGCGATCGGGCGTGCGGAGGCCCGCTTGGCCGAAACAGCGATCACGGTCCTGAAGGCCGGCGCGGACGCCATGATGCGGCTGGTGGGCTGGATCCTGGTCGTCGCGCCCTTGGGCGTCTTCGTGCTCGCGCTGCAGGTGGGATCGCACACGGGGCTGCAGGGGGCCGGCGCCCTGCTGCAGCTCGTGACCCTGACGGCGGTCCCGCCAGCCCTGGCCATCGTCGCGGCCTATGCGATCGCGCGGGGAGCCGGGGGCGTCGGCGTCCTGCGGTTCGCCGTCGCCGCAGCCGGACCTCAGGCCGTCGCCGCCGGCACGACCTCGTCCATGGCGAGCCTGCCGGCCCTGGTCGCCGCCGCCGAGACGCGGCTCAAGCTGCCCGATGCAGCCGGAGGCACGGTCCTGCCGCTGGCGGTGAACCTCTTCCGCTTCGGCAATGTCGCCCTGATCACCGGCACGGCGCTGTTCTGCGCCGCCGCCGCCGGCGTGCACCCCACTCCGGTCCAGATCGCACTCTGCGGCTTGGTGGTGATCCTGACCAATATCGGGATCGCCGGCCTGCCCGCCGCCGCCGTGCTCTACGCCGCCGAGGCGCCGGCATTTGAGGCGGTGCACGCGCCTTTGGCCCTGCTGCCGCTGGTGCTGGCCACCACCGCGGTGGCCGACATCGTCACGACCGTGGCCAACGTGACCAACGACCTGGCGGCCGCCGCCGTGGCGACGCGCTGGGCCGTTCGAAACTAGGCGCCTCGGCGCGCCGGGCGTCTACGCCTCCCCAGGGGCGCGAGCCTTAAGCGCCAGGGCGTGGACGCGGTCGGGGGCGAGCTCGTCCTTGAGCACCGCATAGACCCGGCGCTGGCGCTCGACCCGGCCCACGCCGGTGAAGGCGTCGGACGTGATCGCCACATCGAAGTGCGTCTCGCCCTCGGGCCTGTGCCCGGCGTGGCCGGCGTGCAGGTGCGACTGGTCGACGACCTCCAGCACGCTCGGCTGGAAGGCCTCGGTCAGCTTGCGGCGGATAGCGTCGGCGGTCGCGCCCATGGCCTCGCTCAGCGGCCCGGCGCGTCGGGCTGGGGCGGGAAGTCGGCAAGCTGATCGGCGCGCCCGACCGTCGCTTCCAGACGACAGAAGCCGCCGGAGACGGAGGCCTGGCTGCCGAAGGCGGGGTTGGCGTAGGCGGCGCAGTCCGCATCGCGGAAGGCGATCCAGGCGCGTTGGGCCTCCCGCAGCGCATCCTGCGCCTGCGGCGGCGTGCGCGCCATCGCCTGCTGATAGACCTGGTTCAGCCGCCGGTCCTGGACCGCGATCTCGGCCGAGAGGCACTCGTTCATGGCGAGCGTCGTCTGCGCGCGTTGCAGGCAGGAGTCGAAGGCCGGGGAGCGGGGCGAGGGCGGCGCAGGTCCGGCGGCGGGCGGCGGCGCGGGCTGGGCTATCGCAGCGGCGGGCACAGCGAGCACGGCGGTCAAGACGGCGTATAGCGAGGTCCGCATCAGCGTTTCGCCTTCTTCAGCTGGGCCAGGGCGGCCCCTGAGCGGCCGATAGCATAGAATCGCTCGGCGCGCTGCCGTCGGAGCTCGTCGGGGGTCAGGGGCAGGAGGGCGCGGAGCTCCTCCTCCACCGCGTCGCCCACCGCGGCGATGGCGGCCGCGCGGTCGGAATGGGCGCCGCCGGGAGGCTCGGGCACGATGCGGTCCACGATGCCAAATCCGATGAGATCCTGAGCGGTGATCTTCATGGCGGCCGCCATGTGCGGGGCCTGGGCGCGGTCGCGGAACAGGATCGAGGACCCGGCCTCCGGCGAGATCACCGAATAGATCGAGTGCTCCAGGATCAGCACCTTGTTCGCCGCCGCGAGCGCCAGGGCCCCGCCCGAGCCGCCCTCGCCGGTGATGGTGGCGACCATGGGCGAGCCCAGCGTCAGCCCCCGTTCGGTCGAGCGCGCAATGGCCTCGCCCTGGCCGCGCTCCTCCGCGCCCACCCCCGGGTAGGCCCCGGCGGTGTCCACAAAGGTGACGACCGGGATGGCGAACTGCTCGGCTAGGTCCATCAGGCGCACCGCCTTGCGATAGCCCTCCGGCCGGCCCATGCCGAAGTTGTGCTGCAGCCGCGTGGTGGTGTCGTGCCCCTTCTCGTGGCCGATGACCACGACCGGAAGCCCCCGGAAGCGGCCGAGCCCCCCAATGATGGACGCGTCGTCGGCGAACTTGCGGTCGCCGCGCAGCTCCACGAAGTCCTCCACCAGCTCCGCGACGTAGTCCACGAAGTGCGGCCGCTCGGGGTGGCGCGCCACCTGGGTCTTCTGCCAGGGATCGAGGTGGGCGTAGGCCTCGCGCCGCAGCTGCTCGACCTTGCCGCGCAGGGATGCGATCTCGGCGTCGAAGGCGCCAGGACCGGCGCTCTCCGACAGGCGGGACAGCTCCTCGATCTTGGCTTCCACCTCGGCGATGGGACGTTCGAACTCCAGATACTGGCGGGCGGCGGACATCAGGCTCATGCGGCTGTGGACGATGTGGCGGAGCTTAGAGCGCGTCAGGCGGAAGTGTAAGCGGCTCCGCCGCTCGAATGCGCCCTGAACGGGACCTCCGACCCGCCATCCTGACCCGATGCGGCGAAACCGCTTGATCCGGAAAGGCCTGGAGGGGGTTGGAGCCGCGGGCGAAACCGGGCGCGGCGAAAGCGCTCGCCTCGCCTCGCAAGCGGGACTAGACCCAGGCATGGCCGCCTCGCCGCTCGACCGCCCCGCCCTGCTCGACGCCCTGATCGAGACCGCGCAGGAGGCCGGGGCCGCCATCGTGCGGGTCTTCAACGCGGGCTTCGCCGTGGAGAGCAAGGCCGACGACTCGCCCGTCACCGTGGCCGACCGCGACGCCGAGGCCATCATCCTGAAGGCGCTCTGGGCGCTCACCCCCGAGATCCCGGTCGTGGCCGAGGAGGAGGCTGCGGCGGGGCGCACGCCCGAGGTGGGACGCTGCTTCTGGCTGGTGGATCCCCTTGACGGCACGCGAGAGTTCGTCCGGCGAGGATCGGACTTCACCGTCAACATTGGCCTGATCGAGGACGGGCGCCCGAGCCTGGGCGTGATCTTCGCCCCGGCCCTGGAGCGCCTCTTCGCTGGCGACGCAGCGGAAGGACGCGCGTGGCGGGAAGACAAGGGCGAGCGGAGGCGGCTTCGGGTCCGCGCCCCGCCGAGCGCGCTGTCGGTGGTCGCGTCCCGCTCCCATCCGTCCGCCGCGACCGAGCGCTACCTGCGCGGCCTGCCCGTCGGCGAGCGGGTGCAGATCGGCTCGTCGCTGAAGCTCTGCCTGATCGCCGCCGGCGAGGCCGACCTCTACCCGCGCCCCTCGCCCACCATGGAGTGGGACACCGCGGCCGGCCACGCCATCCTTCTTGCGGCCGGCGGGCGGGTGCTCGGCCTGGACGGCGCGCCGCTCGCTTACGGCAAGCGCGACTTCCTGAACCCGGGCTTCGTCGCGACCGGCCCCTTCGATCCGCCTCCGCTGGGGCCCTTCGTCGACGGAGAGGCTCAGGAAGTCTGTTGAAGGGCTCAGATCAACTGCCGCGCGCGCCGCGCCGCGCGGGTCCATATGGCGACGTCATGTGGGACGGAACCGACCAGACAGAGGCGAGGCTCGCGTGCGACTCGCCGCGCCTCACTCACCTCGACCGGCTCGAAGCCGAGAGCCTGCATATCCTGCGCGAGGTCGTGGCCGAGTGCGAGCGGCCCGTGATGCTCTACTCCATCGGCAAGGACAGCGCGGTGATGCTGCACCTGGCGATGAAGGCCTTCTACCCTGCCAAGCCGCCGTTTCCTCTGCTCCACATCGCGTCCGGATGGGATTTCCGAGCCATGCTGGAACACCGGGACCGCATGGCGCGGGAGCTAGGCCTCGATATCCTGGTCCATAGCAACACCGAGGCGGCCGCGGCGGGGGTGAACCCGTTCGACACGCCCCTGACCGAGTACATGCGCCTGATGCTGACCGAGGCGCTCAAGGCGGGGCTTCACCGCTACGGCTTCACCGCAGCCTTCGGCGGCGGGCGGCGCGACGAGGAGAAATCGCGCGCCAAGGAGCGCATCTTCTCATTCCGCTCCGCCCAGCACCGCTGGGACCCCAAGACCCAGCGGCCCGAGCTTTGGAACCTCTACAACGCCCGCCTGCACAAGGGAGAGAGCCTGCGCGTCTTCCCGCTCTCTAACTGGACCGAGATGGATGTGTGGCGCTATATCCGCCGCGAGCGCATCCCCCTGCCGGAGCTCTACTTCGCCCGCCCGCGCCCCGTCGTGCAGCGCGAGGGCCAGCTGATCGTGGTCGACGATGATCGCCTGCCCCTGCGACCTGGCGAGACGCCGGTGACGCGGACGGTGAGGTTCCGCACCCTGGGCGACTATCCGCTGACGGGCGCCATGCCGAGCACGGCGGAGACGGTGGACGAGATCATCGCGGAGATGCTGACCTCGGACCGCTCCGAGCGGCAGGGCCGGGTCATCGACCGCGACGCAGCGGGCTCGATGGAGCGCAAGAAGCAGGAGGGCTACTTCTGATGGCCCCGGACCTTTTGGCCGAGCGAAGCGCGCCGCCTGCCCAGGCCGAGAAATCGCTCCTGCGCTTCATCACCTGCGGCTCCGTCGACGATGGAAAGTCTACCCTGATCGGGCGGCTGCTTTACGACTCCCGCCAGCTGCTCGCCGACCAGGTCGCGGCGCTCGAGGCGGAGAGCCGCACGGTCGGCGCCCAGGGCGGCGCGCTGGACTTCGCCCTGCTGGTCGACGGGCTCAGCGCGGAGCGCGAGCAGGGGATCACCATCGACGTCGCCTACCGCTTCTTCGAGACCGAGCAGCGCAAATTCATCGTCGCCGACACGCCCGGCCACGAGCAGTACACGCGCAACATGGTGACCGGCGCCTCCACCGCCGACCTCGCCGTGATCCTGGTGGACGCGCGCAAGGGCGTGCTGACCCAGACCCGCCGCCACGCCTACCTCGTAGGCCTGCTGGGCGTGCGCCAGGCGGTGCTGGCGGTGAACAAGATGGATCTCGTCGGCTTCGACCCCGCCGTTTTCGAGGCGATCCGCGCGGCGTTCGCCCCCTTCGCCGCCGAGGTCGGGCTGACCGAGGTCCAGGCGATCCCGCTCTCGGGTCTGGCGGGCGACAACGTTACGGCCCCCAGCCCCCGCACCCCCTGGTACGAGGGCCCCGCCCTCCTGCCCTACCTCGAGCGGGTGAAGGCCGGACGGGACCCGACCGCCCTGCCCTTCCGCTTTCCCGTGCAGTGGGTGAACCGGCCCGACGACGGCTTTCGCGGCTTCGCCGGCCAGGTCGCGTCCGGCCGCGTGCAGCCCGGCGACCGCATCCGCGTGCCCCGTTCCGGCCAGGAGAGCACCGTCGCCCGGATCGTCACCTATGACGGCGACCTTGCACAGGCCGTCGCAGGGCAGTCGGTCACCCTGACGCTCTCAGACGAGATCGATGTGTCCCGCGGCGACATGCTCGCGCTCGCGGCCTCAGCCCCCGAGACCGCCGACCAGCTCGAGGCCACCCTGATCTGGATGGGCGAACAGCCGCTCGCCATCGGCCGCAGCTACTGGCTGAAGCTCGGGACCAAGACGGTGTCGGCCCAGGCCCGCGCGATCACGGCCCGCGTGAACGTGAACACGCTTGAGGCGCACGCCGCCGAGCGGCTGGCCATGAACGAGATCGGGCGGGCAGAGCTGGTGCTCGACCAGCCGGTCGCCTTCGACGCCTATGCAGACAACCGCGCCACCGGCGGGTTCATCCTGATCGACCGGCTGTCGAACGCGACGGTCGCGGCGGGGCTCGTGCGCCAGGCGCTGCGTCGCGCGGACAACATCCACTGGCAGGCGCTGGACGTGGACCGCGCCGCGCGCTCCACGCTCAAGGGCCAGTCGCCGGCGGTGCTGTGGTTCACGGGCCTCTCCGGCGCCGGCAAGTCCACCATCGCCAATCTGGTGGAGAAGCGGCTGCATGGGATGGGCCGCCACACCTATCTGCTCGACGGCGACAACGTCCGCCATGGCCTGAACAAGGACCTGGGCTTCAGCGACGCGGACCGGGCCGAGAACATCCGCCGCGTGGCCGAGGTCGCGCGGCTGATGGCGGACGCGGGCCTGATCGTCCTCGTCTCCTTCATCTCGCCCTTCCGGGCGCAGCGGCAGGCGGCGCGGGCCCGCTTCGAACCCGGCGACTTCCTGGAGGTGTTCGTCGATACGCCGCTCGAAGAGGCGGAGCGGCGTGATTCCAAGGGGCTCTACGCCAAGGCGCGGGCGGGCGAGATTCGCGACTTCACCGGCATCGACAGCCCCTACGAGCCCCCCCTCGCGCCAGAGATCCACGTGCCGACGCTCAGCCTCGCGCCCGAGGCCGCCGTCGAGCAGATCGTCGCGGAGCTTGAGCTCAGAGGCAAGCTGCGCGCGCCTGACCGCGGGCTCGACTACACGATCTGAGCCCGCGGCCGGGGTTAAGTCAGCTGCGCTGGTTGGGGTCGTTGACCGTCTGCGGGGGCGCGCCGCAATGCCCCGCCCGCGCCTGCACCACGTAGAACAGCGCGCGGCTCTGGGCATAGGCGTAGTGTTCGGCGATCGGGTTGGTCTCCTGCCCGGTCACCAGGCTCGGTGCCTGGACCGCCGCGCCGCCGTTGGCGCCCGTCGCATCCGTTCCGAGCGCCGCCTGGTTCCAGCTTGTCAGATTGGCCGAGCAGGCCGACAGGGCCGTCTCGGCCACGAAGTTCGCCGGGTCCGTCGAGCCCGCCAGGGTGTAGGCCGCCAGCTGTGGGCGGAGCGCTTCGACCAGCTGGACGACCTCATCGAAGACATGAAGCGGCAGGAGACGGCGAATGGGCACGACGACAGGAACTGAGACGGCGGCCGGCCCAGGCCTCACGGCTGTGGAGCGCATCTCGGAGCGCGAGTTGAGGGTGACCCGCACCTTCAGGGCGCCGGCGCGGCTGGTGTTCGACGCCTGGACCAAGGGCGAGCTCTTCGCCCGCTGGTGGACGCCCAAGTCCTTCGGCATGACCATCGTGTCTTGCGAGATGGATGCGCGGACCGGCGGCGGCTATCGCCTGTTGATCACGCCGCCCGGCGGGGTCGAGCCGATGGCCTTCTTCGGCCGCTACATCGAGGTCGAGCCGCCGTCGCGCGTGGTCTGGACCAACGACGAGGGCGGCGAAGGTCTGGGCCCGGTCACGACCGTCACCTTCGAGCAGACCGGCGGCGAGACCCGAGTCGTGTTGACCGACCTCTATCCGTCCAAGGCCGCGCTGGACGAGGCCATGGCGACGGGCGCGACCGGGGGCTTTGAGGAAACTTTCGACCAGCTCGACCGGATGCTGGAAGAGCGGGCCTGACCCCTATCCCGCCATCCAGAGGTCCCCGCCGCGGCGCGGGATGACACGCTGAGATTTGGTCGGGGCGGCAAGATTCGAACTTGCGACCCTCTGCTCCCAAAGCAGATGCGCTACCAGGCTGCGCTACGCCCCGATCAGGCCCGCCGTTCCTGCCAGAAGCGGGACGCCCCTGCAACGAAGGCGCTCTCAGCCCCGGTCGGGGCGGCGCTCCATCAGCTTGAAGATGGCATGGGCGCGCACGACGTCCTTGTCCCCGACCCGAGCCTGAGCCTCGGCGAACGCGACCTCGCGGGTCAGCCGGGTCACCTTCGCCTCGCCGATGATCCAGTCGCCCGCCCGGGCCATGGAGAGGTAGTCGAGGGACAGCTGGAGGGTCACGGCCGGTCGGTTCGCCGCGGCCGCCACCGCATGGCCGAACAGGCCGTCGATGAAGCTCGCCAGCATGCCCCCGTGCACGATCCCAAAGCCGTTGCAGTGTCGCTCCAGCGCATAGAAGGCGTGCACGGTCCGCCCCGGCTCGCGCCGCTCGAAGAAGGGACCGTTGCGGCGACTGAAGGGTCCGCGGCGGCTGGACGGGACGAAACCTTCCGGCGGCTCGGGGACGACCTCGGCCGCGTCGGCCTGCAGCTCTGGCGCGCTCAACGCGGCGCCGGCGCCGTTGGACCGTAGACAAGGCTGTCGCGCACCCTGTCTCCGGGCTCGATCCCGAGCTTCTCCGAAAGGCCGCCGTTGATCTCGATGACGCTGCGCACCACGCCCCCGGCCGGGATCAGGGCGTCGGACATCGGCTGGGCGTCGCGCGCAATCGAGATGATGCGCGCATCGGGCCCCACGAAGATGATGTCGAGCGGCAGGAGTGTGTTGTGCATCCAAAAGGTGACGCCCTGCCGGGGCGGATTGAAGTCGAAGATCATGCCGTGGTCGGCGGGCATGGTCTTGCGGTTCATCAGGCCATAGTTGCGGGACTTCTCGTCGGCGGCGACCTCGACGGTGAAGCTGCGCACGCCCTTGGCGGTCTCGATGCGGACCACCTCGACCGGCAGCTTGGACTTCCTGGCTAGCGCCGGCGCGGCCACGGCGCAGGCGGCGACCGCGAGGGACAGAAGGAGGAGACCGATCCGCTTCACAGGCTTGAACTCCGGACGTTTGCGTCTGGATACCTGCGCTGGCGCCGGAGCGGAAGAGCGGCGGCGGGCCTCAGCCGTCGCGGCCGATCTCGGCGACCACCAGCCCCTTGGGACCGTCGGCGAGGCGCACCATCACGTCCTCGCCCGGCTGTAGGTCCTCAAGGCCGCAGCGGCGCAGCGTCTCGATGTGCACGAAGACGTCGCCGGGGGCGGAGTCGCGCACGACAAAGCCGTAGCCCTTGGTCTTGTTGAACCACTTCACCTTGGCGCGTTCGGCCGGGCCCGCGGGGGCGGCGAGCGGCGGACGGCGCAGCGGCCGGGCGGGGTCGGCGTCGACGCGCACGCGAGGGCGGTCCGGGCCGGGGCGCTGGATTTCGGCGGCGCGGCGCAGGTTCGGCAGCGACGCGGACGATTCGTCGAGATTTACGACCTGGCTGACCTGCCAGCCCTTGGGGCGGCGCACGACGTCGCACACTACGATCGCGCCCTCGAGCGCGCTCTCCCGCCCGGACTGCCTGAGGCTCGTCACGTGCAACAGCACGTCCTTCAGGTCGGTCTTGTCCGGCTCGTCGGGTACAATGAAGCCATAGCCTTTGCCCGGATCGAACCATTTCACCCGGCCGCTGATACGAACGAGTTCCTCAGTCGCGTCAGCTTCCCCAAAATGAAGCTCAGTCATCCAGCCCCTCGTCATGCGCTATAGCCATGGCGCACGCACATTTTTATCATAGCTAGTCCTCGCGCGGGACACGAATCAATCTTTTTCCGCGCGGGCGCACGAGCGCGGCGCGGCCAAGCTCGGCGCGGATGTCGCAGGGGAGAGGGGGCGCCTTTTTGGCGAGGCGGCGGTGGCAGGCCCTAGCGGAGTCGAACCGCTCTTCCCAGAATGAAAATCTGGTGTCCTAACCGATAGACGAAGGGCCCGCGTCGCGGGAGGCCGGCGTATAAACCGAGAGCGCGACGACTTGCAAGCCCCTCAGTTTCGGGTCGCCCCGCAAGGGAAAATGCGCCCGGATACGCAAGGCCCGAGGCCGCTCCTGGCGGGTTCGACCTGGTAGGCGTAGACGAGAGCCGTGTCGCCGAGGGCCCTGACCGTAATGTCACGGCTGGCGGCGCTGCCGCCAGCGCCTCAGCCGAGCTCGGCGATCTTGACCCGCGCGCCGTCGAGCACGAGGGCGAGCTCGCCCCGCTTGAGGCGCAACGCGTCTTCGCCGAACAGCTCGCGACGCCACCCCTTCAGGGCGCCGACATCGGCCGCGTCGTCCGCCGCGATGCGCTCTAGGTCCGCCACGGTCGCGATCAGCTTGGACGCGACCCCCGCCTCCTCCGAGCGCGCTTTGAGCAGGACCTTCAGCAACTCCACCACCGCGCCCGCGGCCTGGGGCGGGGGCGCGGGACGCTCCACGACCGGGGCGTTGGCCTCGGGCGCCTTCAGCGCCTCGCGCACGGCCGCCACGAGGTCCGGCCCGAACCGCGAGCCGCCAAAGCCCTTGGGCACCGAGCGCAGCCGGTTCAGCGCCTCGATGTCCTGCGGCGCCTGGGTCGCCACCTCGTCGATCGCCTCGTCTTTCAGGATGCGGCCCCGGGGCTGGTCGCGCGTCTGGGCAGTGCGCTCGCGCCAGGCCGCCACCGCCTTGAACACGGCGAGATAGCGGGGGTTGAACTTGCGCGGACGCAGGCGCTTCCAGGCGTTGTCGGGATTGAGGTCGTAGGCCGCGGGGTCCGTCAGCGCCGCCATCTCCTCCAGCACCCAAGACAGGCGACCCTCGCGCTCGAGGCGGTCGCGGAGCTTGGGGTAGAGCCTGGCCAGGTGCGTCACGTCGCCCAGGGCATAGGTCAGCTGGGCCTCGGCGAGCGGGCGGCGGGACCAGTCGGTGAAGCGGCTGCTCTTGTCGAGATCGATGCGCAGCATCTGCCGCACCAGGCTGTCGTAGGCGACCTGGTCGCCGAAGCCCGCCGCCATGGCCGCGACCTGGGTGTCGAAGAGCGGCGTCGGCATGACGCCGAGGTTATGGAAGATCTCCACGTCCTGGCGCGCAGCGTGGAACACCTTGTCGATCTTGGGATCGCCCAGCAGGTCCAAGAAGGGCTTCGGGTCCAGGCCGGGCGCGAGGGGGTCGATGACGCCGGCGACGTCTGGCCCCGCCGCCTGGATCAGGCACAGCTTCGGCCAATAGGTGGTCTCGCGCATGAACTCGGTGTCGACGGCGACGAAAGGTTCTTGCCGCAAGCGCTCGCAGAAGGCCGCGAGCTCCTCGTTGGTCGTGATGGGATGCATAGGCTAGCTATAGCGGGCCCGCGCCGATTCCCAAGCGAGGCTTGACCCCGCCGGCGTAGGGGACCCAAACCGCCCGCCTCCGCCCCGCGTTCTCCGACTGTCCGAGATCACCATGACCGAGCGGCCGACCGGCCTCACCTATGCCCAGGCGGGAGTCGACATCGACGCCGGCGCCGCGCTTGTGGATGCGATCAAGCCGCTGGCGGCCAGCACCCGCCGGGCGGGCGCGGAGGCGAGCCTGGGCGGCTTCGGCGCCCTCTTCGACCTGAAGGCGGCGGGCTATGCGGACCCGCTGCTGGTCTCCACCACCGACGGCGTGGGCACGAAGCTGAAGGTCGCCATCGAGACGGGACTGCACGACACCGTCGGGATCGACCTCGTCGCCATGTGCGTGAACGACTTGCTGGCCCAGGGCGCAGAGCCTCTTTTGTTCCTCGACTATTTCGCGACCGGCCGCCTGGACGTGGCGACGGCCAAGCGCGTGGTCGCCGGCATTGCGGAGGGCTGCCGCCAGGCGGGCGCCGCCCTGGTCGGGGGCGAGACCGCCGAGATGCCGGGCATGTACGGCGCAGGCGACTACGACCTGGCAGGCTTTTCGGTCGGGGCCGTGGAGCGCGACCGGGTGCTTCCCGACCTCGCGGCCCAGCGCTCCGGAGACATCCTGATCGGGATCGGCGCCTCGGGACCGCACTCCAACGGCTATTCGCTGATCCGCAAGGTGGTGGAGCGGGCGGGGCTGGACTGGCGCGCGCCGGCCCCCTTCGCCGAGGGCTGGGGGCTGGGCGAGGCGCTCATGCTGCCGACGCGCATCTATGTGAAGTCCGTCCTGCCGCTGATCCAGGCGGGCCTGGTCAAGGGCGCGGCGCACATCACCGGCGGCGGCCTGATCGAGAACCCGCCCCGCGCGGTGGCTGGCGGCCTCACGCCCCGCTTCGACTGGCAGGCCTGGCCGCTCCCCCCGGTGTTCGCCTGGCTGCAGGCGGCCGGCGGGCTGGACGACCACGAGCTTCGGCGGACCTTCAACTGCGGACTGGGCTTCCTGCTCATCGTCGCCGCAGACCAGGCGGCGCAGGTGCTGGCCGCCCTGCTGAACGGCGGCGAGGAGGCCTGGGTCGTGGGCGAGCTTGGGCCCGCGGCGTGAGCGATCGGGTCCGCACCGCGGTCATGATCTCGGGCCGCGGCTCAAATCTCGACGCCCTGATCGCGGCAAGCGCCGAGCCCGGCTTTCCGGCGCGGATCGTGCAGGTGCTCTCCAACAACCCCGAAGCTGCAGGTCTGGCGCGGGCGCGCGCGGCGGGGATCGAGGCGCTGGCCGTCGACCATCGCCCCTTCAAGCAGGACCGCGAGGCGCACGAGCGCGTACTCGACCAAGCGCTTCAGGCCGCACGCGTGGAGCTGGTGGCGCTGGCCGGCTACATGCGGGTGCTGACCCCCTGGTTCGTGGGCCGCTGGGCCGGGCGGATGATCAACATACATCCCAGTCTCCTGCCGGCCTTCCCCGGCCTGCATACCCACGCCCGCGTGCTTCAGGCCGGCTGCACGATCCACGGCTGCACCGTGCACTGGGTCACCGAGGGCGTGGACGCCGGGCCGATCCTGGGCCAAGCGGACGTCCCCGTCCTGGCGGACGATACGCCGGACAGCCTCGCCGCCCGGGTGCTGCAGGCCGAGCACCGGCTCTATCCGCAGTGCCTGGCGAAGGCGGCCGAGGCGGTGCGGCTCAGGCGGGCGTGAAGCGGAAGCGCGGGTCCGCGACGCTCAGCCGATCGCGGCGATCGCTCCGCCAGCACGCCAAGAAGCCCAGCAGCAGGGCGAAGGGCATCAGCTGCACCCCCGTGGCCTGCGCCAGGGGCCGGAACAGCACCGGCGTCATATAGGCCAGGCTGAGCGCGGCGGCGGAGCCCGGCGCGAGACGATGCTGCCGCCCGTGCTCGACCAACAAGGCGATCGGAACCGCCAACAGCACAAGGTCGTAGTCGAAGGCATAGGGACTGGCGATCAGGACGGCGAAACAGGCCATCGCCGCCTTGGGCGCCCAGGCCCGCCCGCGCGCCAGCTGTAGAGCGTCACGCCGGCGACCGCGACCGCGCCCAGGGCCTGCACCGCCGCCGCCGTGGCCGCCGACGCGCCGAGCGAGCGCATGGCTACGTAGAGCGAGGGCATCTTGGCCCAGGGCAGCGCGCCCGAGTCCAGGTGGGCGGAGGCCTCGGGCAGGGCGGTCAGGAACGCGCGCCAGTCCTCAACGCCGAAGACGACCAGGCTCGTGGTGACCAGCGCGCCGACGGTCGCGGTCGCAGCCACGAACGGCCGCCAGCGGCCCGAGCCCGCGAGCAGAACGGGCAGGAGAACCCCGAGATGGGGCTTATAGCAGGCCAGCCCCAGCGCCACGCCCGCCAGCCACGGCCGCCGGTCGAGCTTGGCGAGGCCGAAGCCGATCAGGGCAGCGGTCAGGAAGCCGTTCTGGCCCTGGAGCGCGTTGAGGAACACGGCTGGGAAGGCCAGCGTCGCCAGCCACATCAGCCGCGCCCGCGTGAGGCTCCTCAGCACCGCCAGCAAGGCCAGGAAGGTCGTGAGCTCGAACCCCGCGTAGGCCCAGAGGAACGGCAGGAGCGCAAGCGGGGCGGCCATCAGCTGCCAGACCGGCGGATAGGCGTAGAGCAAAAGCGCGCGACTGGCCGGGACGACGGCGTGCTGCGCGGCCAGGAACGGGGCCGCCGCATAGGCCAGGACCGCTTTCCCCTTGAGGACCAGCGCGGAGGCCGCATAGAAGATGAGGAAGTCGCCGCCGACCGGCGTGCCGGTCGGGTCAAGATCGTGGTTCAACGACGCCGCCCAAAGCCCCGCCGCGATCATCTCCGCCGTCAGCAGCATGACGGCGTAGACCGCGACCCGATCCCGCGTGATCCACCTGTCGAGCAGCCCCAGCATGTCTGGGGCCTGCCCCGCCGAGGCTTAAGCGCGCCCTTACGGGGGCTTTGACGTGTCGGGTTTAGGGTCGCCGGGTTTGGGATCGCCGGGATCGCCGGGTTTGGGATCGTCCAGCTTTGGCGACGCGGACGTGGGGGCGGGCCGCTCCGCCTTGCGCCGGCGCAGGTTGGCGCGCAGCGCCGCCGCCAGCCGCTCTTCCTGTGTGGGCCCCTTCGCCATCCGTGTCACACTGGGGCCGCCACCCTGTGGGAATCAAGATCGTCCCGGTCCCGGAGCCCTTGCCGATGCGCCTCGCCCCCGCCCTCGCCGCCGCCTGCCTCGCCGCCCTGGCCCTCGCCGCCTGCAACGACCGCAAGGGGGGGCAGGAGAACAACACGGCCAGCCAGGGCGCGGTGACGATCCAGAACGCAGGGGCGCCCGGCGAGACCGCCGCGCCGCCGCACGCCGCCCGCCCGCCGCCCCGCCCGGCCCCGCCGCCCGCACCGCCCCAAGCGAGGGCGAGACCCGCGACTGCGCCGGCTTCCTGCGTCAAGAGGCGGCCCTGCTCTGCACGCAATCGGCGCTCGGCCGCTATAACGGCCAGCGCGGCGCGTACGGCGAGGCGCTCAACGACGTCTTCCAGAAGCTCAAGCGCAACGAGGCGCGGGCGATGGACTGTTCCGCTGCGATCGGTCCCGCCCGCGACGCAGCCGAGGCCGCCCTGGCGCAGGTGAGCCAGCGCGTCGGGCAAGAGGCCGGGCCGCCGGTCGCCGCCGAAGAGCTGGCGCGCCAGTGCCGCGAGCAGACCGCCCGTTAAGGCCTCAGCAAGCCTAAGTAGCTGCGGGCCGGTCGTCGCGACTGACCCGAGCTGAACCGGACCTGAACAGGCCTGTCAGGAGCGCCCGAAAAGCTTAGCCGGACGTGAGGCTTAACGCCGCTGACTGTGGCGTTGGCGAGGCGAAATTGTGGTGTTAGCGTAAATTCCGTCTTGTTCATCTGTATTCACGGCCAATTAGGGCTCGTGAAGTCAGATGTTCCCAGTAACACGGGGTTTCGCGATGGACGGATTGCGTAAAGGCTGGGGTCTGGTCGCCGCGGCTGGTTTGATGTCCGGGGCGCTCGCCGCCCATGCGCAGGAGCAAGGTCAGGGCGCGGCTGCGGCCGTAGCAACGCTCGCTCCTGCGCCTGCTTCCGCCATCGAAGGCGCCCCCCTCCCGCCCGCCTTGGCCAAGGCGCCCCAGGCGAGCGCGCCCCAGCCCGACCAGGAACCCACCGGCCTCGGCGAACAGTTCCTGGCGCTTCGCCAGGCCAAGGCCCTGCCAGCGGCGGACGCCTCGCTCGCCCTGACCGGCCCGCCGCCCGCGCCCGCGCCCGTTCAGGTCGCCGCCGCCCAGGTCGCGCCGGCGCAGCTGCAATCCGCCCCGCCCTCGTCCGCCACAGCGCCCATCGCGCGGCGGCTGGTGGAATCCGCCTGGGCGTTCCAGAGCCACATGGCGGAGCTGGCCGGTATCGACCCGAAGTTCAGCGAGTCCGGCCACGTGTTGAAGGCGCTCGCCGCGGGCCAAACCGGCCATGCCGAGCAGCTGCAGGAGGGCGAGGTGGCCTATGCGGCCCTGGCCGCCCTGCAGTCGCCCGCCTTCGTCCAGTCCGTTCACGACCTGGCCCAGGAGCCTCGCGACCGCGCCGCCCTGAGCGCCGACCTGCTGGCCGACCCCGCCGCAGCGCTCCGCCTGCCGGGCGCGCCGGACGCTGCCGGCATGGCTGCCAGCGCCCTGGCCAAGCTCGCCCGAGAGGCGCTGACCAGCGGCAAGGCCGTGTCCCAGGCCGCCTATTCCATCCAGGCCTCGCCCTGGTCCAAGACGCCCGTCGCCGACCCTGAAAAGCGCCTGGCCGCCGCCAAGGGACAGTCCCTCGTCCGCCTCGCCCTGAAGGCGGAAGACGAACAGGCGCTCTACGCCCACCTGGTGGCGCTCCGCACCGGCTTGCGGGGCGGGGCGACCCAGCCGACCCCGGTGGTGACCCATGCGGTGGCGCTCGCGGCCCTGATCATGCTCGGCCAGGCCGACGAGGCCCACGCCGACCAGATCGCGCCGCTGCTGGCCGACGCCAAGTCCGCCCAGTGCCTGAAGATGGCCAAGCTGAACCTCTTCCAGTGCCTGAGCGTCGCCGGGCCCGAGTACGAAGACGTCTACTGCCTGGGCAAGCACGCCGTGGCCGAAACCGCCCAGTGCGTGGCCGACGCCGCGGGCGCAGTGTCCGAGCCCGCCCCGGTCATGATCGCCGCCGCCGCGCCGGGGCCTGCGCCCACGACCTCCGTGCCGATCGCCCTTGCCTCGTCCGGCGGGCCCGAGAGCGACGCCGCCTATGGCCGCGCGCCCCGCCCCCAGGCCGCCGAAGCGGCCTCGCCCGCGCCCCGCCCTCGCCCGCCCTGGCTCCGCCCGCCCCAGCTTCGGAGGCCGCGCCGGCTTGGGCTCAGGCCGACGAACGCGAGTCCCGTTTTGCCCGCCTGCAGCGGTGGCTGGACGAGCGCCGCGCCGCCCGCCGCGCCCAAATGCTGCCGGACGACAGCGCCGAGGATCAGGACGAGGACGCGCAACCGCCCCCGCCGCCCCGTCGCGGCTACGGCTGGCGCCGGCCCGCCTATCCGGGGCCGGGCTACGGTCCCGGCTATGGCTATGGCTACGGCTACGGCGGCTATGGGGGCTATGGCTACGCCTATCCCGGACGGCCGCCCGGTCAGTAGACCCTCGCCGCCGCGTCACGACAGCAGACCCCGTCGGCGCCCGCCGGCGGGGTCTTGCCTGTCAGGATCGAGCGCCGACCGCAGGCGGAATTCGACCAGTCTGGAAATCATCTGACGGCGCGCCGGCTCGCTCGATCCAGACCCGCTCGGGGGGATAGCGCCCTGCACCGGTCCGCCTGCCGGCGCAGCTCCTGGTTGCCACCTGCCGTCCAGATGGTGCTATCTGTCCCCAAGGGGAGTTCGCGCATGAACCAGCAAGCGCTGTCGGCCTTCATATGGTCCGTCGCGGACCTGTTAAGGGGCGACTACAAGCCGGCCGACTACGGCAAGGTGATCCTGCCCTTCACGGTGCTGCGGCGGTTGGACTGCGTGCTGGCGCCCACCAAGGCCGAGGTGCTGGCCGAGTTCGAGCTGCGCAGCAAGGCCGGGGTCAACCCCGAGCCTTTCCTGAGGCGAAAGTCCGGCCACGGCTTCTTCAACACCTCGCCGATGGACCTGCAGCGCCTCTTGGGCGACGCGGCCAACGTGCGCGGCAACCTGGAGTCCTACGTCCAGGGCTTCTCGGCCGAAGTCCGCGACATCTTCGAGCGGTTCGAGTTCGCCGTTCAGATCGACCGGCTGGCCAGGGCCAAGCTGCTCTACCAGGTGGCCGAGCGGTTCGCCGCCGTCGACCTGCACCCCGACCGCGTCTCCAACATGCAGATGGGGCTGGCGTTCGAGGAGCTGATCCGCAAGTTCGCCGAGGCCTCCAACGAGACGGCGGGTGACCACTTCACCCCGCGCGACGTGATCCGCCTGATGGTCGACCTCCTGTTCGTGGAGGACGACGACGCCCTGCACCGGCCGGAGGTGGTCCGCAGCCTCTACGACCCCACCGCCGGCACCGGCGGCATGCTCTCGGTCGCCGAAGAGCACCTGAAGGCGGCCAACCCCACCATCCGCGTCACCCTTTCGGGCCAGGAGCTGAACCCGGAGTCCTACGCCATCTGCAAGGCCGACATGCTGATCAAGGGGCAGGACGTCTCCAACATCGCCTTCGGCAACACCCTGTCAGAGGACGGCCATGCGGGCCGCACCTTCGACTACATGCTCGCCAACCCGCCCTTTGGCGTGGATTGGAAGAAGGTCGAAAAGGTGGTCCGCGACGAGCACGAGCAGCGCGGCTTCGCCGGGCGCTTCGGCCCCGGCCTGCCGCGGGTGTCGGACGGGAGCTTGCTGTTCCTGCTGCACATGCTGTCGAAGATGCGGCCGGAGGTGGAGGGCGGCTGCCGCTTCGGCATCGTGCTCAACGGCTCGCCCCTGTTCACCGGCGGGGCGGGATCAGGCGAGAGCGAAATCCGCCGCTACCTCCTGGAAAACGACCTGGTGGAGGCGATCGTCGCCCTGCCCACCGACATGTTCTTCAACACCGGCATCGCGACCTATGTCTGGATTCTCACCAACCGGAAGCTGCCCGAGCGCCGCGGCGTGGTGCAGCTGATCGACGGCTCAGGCTTCTGGCGCAAGATGCGCAAGTCCCTCGGCTCCAAGCGTAAGGAGCTGGCCGAGGAGCACATCGACGAGATCACCCGCCTGTTCGGCGCCTGCGTCGAGGCGCAGGTCGCCATCCTGACCGACGCCCAGGGCAAGGAGACGCGCGTGGTGGTGCGCGAGGGCGAGGCCCCGCCCGCCGCGCCCGAGGGCGGCAAGATCAAGCTCGCCCCCCTCTCGCGCATCCTGCCCAACACCGCCTTCGGCTATCGCACCATCACGGTGGAGCGGCCGCTGAAGGACGAGGCCGGCCGCGTGCTCCGCTTCGAGAAGGGCAAGAACAAGGGCAAGCCCCAGCCGGACCCGGCCCTGCGCGACACCGAGAACGTGCCCCTGTCGGAGGACGTGCAGGCCTACTTCGACCGCGAGGTGAAGCCGCACGCCCCGGACGCCTGGATCGACCCCGACAAGACCAAGGTCGGCTACGAGATCCCCTTCAACCGCCAGTTCTATGTCTTCGAACCGCCCCGCCCGCTCGACGAGATCGACGCCGACCTGAAGGCGGTGACCGAGCGGATCACCCGCATGATCGCGGAGCTGGCGGCGTGAGCTTCCCGCAGTATCCGAGCTACAAGGACAGCGGGGTGGAGTGGCTGGGGAAGGTGCCGAGCGGTTGGGATGTGAAGCCGCTGAAGCGCGAGACGCGGCTTGTAACCGAGCGGGCGGGCAGTCGTAGTCGACCTTTGGGGCTAGAGAACATCGAAGGTTGGTCTGGAAAGCTAGTAGAGACTGAAACCGAATTTGAGGGGGATGGCGTCGCTTTCAAGGAAGGAGATGTTCTCTACGGAAAGTTGCGCCCGTATCTTGCTAAGGTGCATGCCGCCGCTTTCTCTGGCGAGGCGGTTGGCGATTTCCACGTCTTGCGGCCAGAAACAAAAACCTCATCTCGCTTTATTGCATATGCTCTACTTACGAGGGAGATAGTATCTGTTCTCGATGGGTCTACCTTCGGCGCTAAGATGCCGAGAGTAGGCTGGGAGTTCCTATGCGGGCTCGGCCTAGCCTTTCCTCCGCTTCCGGAGCAGCGGGCCATCGCCGACTTCCTCGACCGGGAGACGGCGAAGATCGATGCGCTGGTGGAGGCGCAGCGGCGGCTGATCTCGCTGCTGAAGGAGAAGCGCCAAGCCGTCATCTCCCACGCGGTCACCAAGGGCCTCGACCCCTCCGTCCCCCTCAAACCCTCCGGCATCCCCTGGCTCGGCGACATCCCCGCGCATTGGGAGGTGAAGCCGCTGAAGCGGCTAGCTGCAGTGATGCCCAGCAACGTTGATAAGAAAACAGTAGAAGGCCAAATTTCAGTTCAACTCTGCAACTACACCGACGTATATTACAATGATCTGATCACCCGCGAGATCAGCTTCATGGAGGCGAGCGCCAGCGCCGAGCAAATCGGCCGGTTCGGTCTTCGTGCGGGCGACGTGATATTGACCAAAGACTCGGAGACAGCAGACGATATAGCGATTAGCGCCTATGTTCCCGCTAATCTCCCAGGCGTGGTCTGCGGCTATCATCTTGCAGTTATCCGTTCCAAATCCTCCGTCGCCGACGGCGCGTTCTTGAAGAGGTACTTTGACAGTGCCTTCGCCAAGGCAAGTGTCGCGGTACGCGCAAACGGACTCACCCGTGTTGGCCTTGGTCAGTACGCCCTCGACAACCTGCAAATTTCGACGCCATCCGTCGCGGAGCAGCGGGCCATTGCCGACTTCCTCGACCGGGAGACGGCGAAGATAGATGCGTTGGTGGAGGCGCAGCGGCGGCTCGTCGCCTTGTTGCAGGAACGCCGAGCCGCCCTGATCTCCGCCGCGGTCACCGGCAAGATCGACGTGCGCGGGCTCGTTGCCGAGCCTGAGGCGGCGGAGGCGGCATGACCGCGCCCGCGCTCGGCCGCTCCCTGGAGCTTTACTACATCGACGGCCGTCCCGACGGCATGCTGACCGCCGAGATGTTCAACTGGACTGGGCATGTCCTCATGCTTCCCCGCACACAGCTCCTGGAGGCGATGACGCGCCCGGAGACGGCGTATGCGGGCGTCTATCTTCTACTCGGCGAGCTTGAGGGCGAGCCACTAGCCTACATCGGGGAGAGCGAAGAGATCGGCAGCCGCATAAAGAACCACGACCTGAAGAAGGACTGGTGGACCACCGCCGTTCTGGTCGTTACGGCCGGGAACAAGCTCAACAAGGCCCACGTGCGTTATCTGGAAGCGCGGCTCATCGAGGAGGCCCGCGTCGTTGGCCGGACCCGATTGGACAACGGCACCAACCCTCCACGCCCGACCCTCAGCGAAGCTGACGTGTCGAAGATGGAGGCGTTCCTGCAGAACATCCTTCTGGTGCTGCCCGCTGTCCGCGTAGACCTGTTCATCCAGCGAGTGCGCACAAAAGCCGCTCTTGCGCCGCCGACTGCGAGCTCGCCCCCTCCAGCCCACTTCCTCCTGACAACGAAGAAGCACGGCGTTCATGCCGAAGCCGTACTCGTGGCAGGCGAGTTCGTCGTGCAGGCCGGATCGAAAGCTCGCCTCGCTTGGGAGGGGAAGGGCTCGGAGGCGACGAGTTACGCCCAGCTGCACCAGGAACTGCGTAACGAGAAGGTGCTGCTGCCGGAGGGCCCGGTCTGCGTATTCGCCAAGAGCTACGCCTTCAGCAGCCCCAGCGCCGCCGCTGCCGTGGTCAACGGGCGCCCCGCGAACGGCACGGTGGAATGGAAGACGCCGACCGGCCAGACCTACAAGGAGTGGGAGGCGCAGCAGCTCGCCTCTGCAACCACCGCGTCCCCCGCATGAGCCCGCTGGAATACCCCCTCCCGTCCGGTCCCCGCGTCGGCGCGGTTCATGAAGAGCTCACGTTCGAGACGGAGGTGTGCGACGCCCTGGCGGCCAAGGGCTGGCTCTACGCTTGGGACGATGCGAAGGCCTATGACCGCGCGCGCGCCCTGTTCCCCGCCGACCTGATCGCCTGGGTGCAGGAAACCCAGCCCAAGGCGTGGGCGGCGCTTCAGGCTTCGCACGGACCAGCGGCGGAGGCTGTGCTGCTCGACCGGGTGCGCAAGTCTCTCGACGACCGCGGGACGCTGGACGTGCTGCGCCACGGCATCGAGATGATCGGGGCGCGAGGGTCGATTTCGCTCGCCCAGTTCAAGCCGGCGCTGCGCATGAACCCCGACATCATGGCGCGCTACGCCGCCAACCGCCTGCGCGTGGTGCGGCAGGTGCGCTATTCGACGGCGAACGAGAACAGCCTCGACCTCGTGCTGTTCCTGAACGGCATCCCCACCGCCACGGTCGAGCTGAAGACCGATTTCACTCAGAGCGTGGAGGACGCGGTCGATCAATACCGCTTTGACCGCCTGCCTCGGCCCAAGGGCGGCGCGGCCGAGCCGCTGCTGAGCTTCCCCTCCGGCGCGCTGGTCCATTTCGCCGTGTCGAACCGCGAAGTGATGATGACGACCAAGCTGGAGGGGCCGGCCACCCGCTTTCTGCCGTTCAACCAGGGCGACCGGGGGGGCAAGGGCAATCCGATCCCGCCCGTGGGCCACCCCACCGCCTATTTGTGGGAAGAGGTGTGGGCGCGCGACAGCTGGCTCGAACTCCTCGGCCGCTACATGGTGGCGCAACGGAACGAGAAGCGGGCGATCACGAGCCTGATCTTCCCGCGCTATCACCAGCTGGACGTCACCCGGAAGCTGGAGGCGCAGGTGCTGGCTGAGGGGGCGGGCGGCAAGTTCCTGGTCCAGCACTCGGCCGGATCGGGCAAAACCAACTCGATCGCCTGGTCGGCGCACTTCCTCTCCGAGCTGCACGACGCGCAGGACCGCAAGCTGTTCTCCAGCGTGATCGTCGTCTCCGACCGGCGGGTGATCGACGGCCAGCTGCAGGAGGCGATCTTCGGCTTTGAGCGCACCCAGGGCGTGGTGGAGACGATCCGCTCCGAAGCCGGCGCCAAGAGCGGCCAGCTGGCCCAGGCGCTGGCGGCGGGGAAAAAGATCGTGGTCTGCACCATCCAGACCTTTCCCTTCGCCCTAGAAGAAGTGCGCAAGCTCGCGGCCACCGAGGGCAAGCGCTTCGCCGTGATCGCCGACGAGGCGCACTCGAGCCAGACCGGTGAAGCCGCCGCCAAGCTGAAGGCCGTGCTCTCGGCCGAAGAGATCGCCGAGCTGGCGGACGGCGGCGAGGTGGACACCGAGGACCTCTTGGCCGCGCAGATGGCCGCCCGCGCCGGCGAGACGGGCGTGACCTATGTCGCCTTCACGGCCACGCCCAAGGCCAAGACGCTGCAGCTCTTCGGCCGGCCCGGCCCCGACGGTGTGCCTGTGCCGTTCCACGTCTATTCCATGCGCCAGGCGATCGAGGAGGGCTTTATCCTCGACGTGCTGAAGAATTACACGCCCTACAAGCTGGCTTTCCGACTGGCCCACCAGGGCAAAGAGCTGAGCGAGGTCGAGGTCGAGCGCAGCGCGGCGACCAAGGGCATCATGCAGTGGGTGCGGCTGCACCCCCACAACATCAGCCAGAAGGTCCGCATCGTCGTCGAGCACTTCCGCGAGAACGTGCAGCCGCTGCTGGACGGCAAGGCCAAGGCGATGGTGGTGCTGGCCAGCCGGAAGGAAGCGGTCCGCTGGAAGCTCGCCATCGACCGCTATATCGCCGAGCGCGGCTATGGCCTGGGAACCCTGGTCGCCTTCTCCGGCGAGGTGAACGATCCGGAGTCGGGCGAGGCGCCGTTTACGGAGACCGGCGCCGCGCTGAACCCCGGCCTGAACGGGCGCGACATCCGCGACGCGTTCAAAGGCGCCGAATACCACCTGCTTCTTGTCGCCAACAAATTCCAGACGGGCTTCGACCAGCCGCTGCTCTGCGGCATGTATGTCGATCGGCGGCTCGCCGGCATTCAGGCGGTGCAGACGCTCTCCCGGCTGAACCGTGCGTATCAGGGCAAGGACACCACCTACGTCCTGGACTTTGTGAACAGCGCCGACGAGGTGCTGACCGCGTTCCAGACCTATTACGAGACCGCAGCGCTTTCGGGCGTCACCGATCCGAACCTGATCTACGACCTGCGCCACAAGCTCGACGCCTCTGGCCACTACGACGACTTCGAAGTCGACCGGGTCGCGTCGGCGGTCCTGAACCCTCGCCCCGAACAGAACAAGCTGTTCGCCGCGATCGAGCCGGTCGCCGACCGACTGATCAAGCGCTATGCGGCAGCCAAAGCGGAATGGACCGGAGCGCGCGAAAGCGGTGACAAGGAGGCTGAGAAGCGCGCGAAGGACGCGATGGACGCGATGGACGCCCTCGCCCTGTTCAAGACCGATATGGCAACTTTCGTCAGCGCCTACACGTTCTTGTCCCAGATCTTCGACTACGGAAGCACGGACATCGAAAAGCGCTTCCTCTTTTACAAGTACCTCGGTCGACTCCTGGAATTCGGCCGCGAGCGCAACACGGTCGATCTGTCTTCGCTGACTATGACCCATCACAAGCTAAAGAGCCTGGGCAAGCGCCCGTTCGCGCTCGGGGGCGACGACGCGCCCAAGATTGCGCCGCTAGGCGAAGCCGGCTCGGGCGCCGTCCAGGACAAGAACACGGCGTTGCTGGCCGAGATCATCGCGCTCGTGAACGAGCTCTTCACTGGCGACCTGACGGAGGGCGATCAGCTCGTCTACGTCAACGACGTCATCAAGGGGAAGATGTTGGAGTCCGACGTGCTCGTCTCACAAGCGGCCAACAACACAAAGGCGCAGTTCGCCAACTCGCCCACGCTCGACGATGCGCTGCTCGGTGCCATCATGGATGCGCTGGACGCGCATCAGACCATGAGCAAGCAGGCGCTCGACTCGAAGAAGGTCAGAGAGGGGCTGAAGTCGATCTTGCTGGGTCCAGCGCAGCTCTATGAATCGTTGCGCGCCCGTGCTGAGAGGAACCCTGAGCCCGTCGAGTAGGCTTGTAGTCGTCGAAGAGCCCACTCGCGCTTCCATGGGGCTCCTGGGCTACCTTGGCGCTGACGGTGTGCGCCCTACAGGAAGAAAATAGATTCCGGCGGCGAGGACCGCGAGCGATACGAGCGACAGCAGGACACGGGGGAGGGTGATGATGGGCATCTGTGACTCCGAGCCGATCGCGCGGAGCTAATCCCCTCACGCCGCCCGCTTGTTCCAAGCCGGCGCTGACCGCATCGGCTTTCGGACGTCACAGCCATCGCGATGGTGTCGGCCTGATCTTCGCGTAAATCCGCTCCGATGCGGACGATCTTTCCCGCCGCGGCGGCGGACCACGCTTGGACCCGCCGGACTTGCGACAGCGTGGGACGGCTTTTCCGGCCTCGCGGTGAGTCGGGTCAGACGGCCGACGCGCCATCGCCCCCTAGGTGATTGAACGTGGTGGTGCCGTCGGCGAGGATTGAACTCGCGACCTCAGCCTTACCAAGGATGCGCTCTACCACTGAGCTACGACGGCGCCGCGGGCCGCTGACCGCATCGCCCGAGGAAGGGGGCGGCTATAGCCAAAGCCGCCGGCCAGGGGAAGGGTCTTGAAGTCGCGGTCCGGCCTCAGACGCCGCGGGGCATGTCCTTGAAGGCCACGTCCTTGTCGACCCGCACGTCTCCGGGAAGGCCCAGCACGCGCTCGGCGATGATGTTCCTCAAGATCTCGTCCGTGCCGCCCGCGATCCTGAGCCCCGGCGCCCACATGAACGCCTGCTGGAAGGCCGCCTCCATCGGCGCGATGGACGGGTCGGCGATGATGCCGAACTGGTCCTGCATCTCGATAGCCTGGTTGGTCAGGTCCTGCAGCTGGTTGGCGGCGATGATCTTGCCGATGGAGCTCTCAGGCCCCGGCGTCTGGCCGCGGGAGAGCGCGGTCATGGTGCGATAGCGGGTGAACTTCAGCCCCTCCGCCTGGACGTACCAGTCGGCCAGGCGCTGCCGGAACGCCCGATCCTCGATGGCCGGCCCGTCCGCGCCCAGGGTCGTGCGCGCCAGCTCCAGGATCTCGCGGTAGTTCGGCCCCGAGGCGCCGCCCACCGCCAGCCGTTCGTTCATGAGCGTGACCAGCGCCACCTGCCAGCCTTGGCCGACGTCGCCCAGCCGCTGGCTGTCCTTCACGCGCAGGTCGGTGAAATAGACCTCGTTGAACTCCGAACCTCCCGACATCTGGTGGATCGGCCTCACCTCCACGCCCGGAGCGTGCATGTCGATCCAGAACATGGTCAGGCCCTTGTGCTTGGGCACGTCCGGATTGGTGCGCGTGAGCAGGATGCCGTAGTCGCTGTAGTGGGCGCCGGTGGTCCAGACCTTCTGGCCGTTGATGATCCAGTCGCCGGAGCCGTCCTCGGCCCTCTCCGCGCGGGTGCGCAACGCCGCGACGTCCGACCCGCCCGCGGGTTCGGAGAACAGCTGGCACCAGATCTCCTCGCCCCGGATCGCCGGGCCGACGAAGCGCTTCTTGGTCGCCTCGTCGGCGAAGGCCATGACGGTGGGGATGCACATGCCGAGCCCGATGGTGAAGAAGGGGAAGGCGACGCCGGCCTTCTGCTCTTCCTGGTTGAAGATCACCTGCTGGATCGGCTCCCCCCCGCCGCCGCCCCACGCTTTGGGCCAGGTGATCGCGGCATAGCCGGCGTCGGCCTTCTTGGCCTGCCAGGCCTTGGCCAAGCGCAGGAGCTCATCGTGGCTGGGTCTGCGCGCCGCCATGCTGGAGCCGGAGCGGAAGGGCCCCGCATGGGCGTCGAGCCAGGCGCGCACCTGGCTACGGAAGGCGGCTTCTTCGGGGCTGTCGTTGAAGTCCATGACGTGCTCCTGCGGATCAGGCCGCGTTTTTGCGATCGAGTTGGCCCACGAGGCGCTCCTTCCAGGTCGCGGGGGCGCCGGCGACGAGGCTGAGCTGGCGGGCGCGCCGGAAGTAGAGGTGCGCGTCCACCTGCCAGGTGAAGCCCATGCCCCCGTGGGTCTGGATGTTCTCCTTGGAGGCGAACCAGAAGGCCTCCGACGCGGCCACGCGCGCGGCGGCGGCGGCGAGCGGCAACTCCGGCGCGTTGGTGTTCAGCGCCCAGGCGCCATAGTAGCAGTTGGACCGCGCCAACTCGTTCTTGACATACATGTCCGCGAGCTTGTGCTTGATCGCCTGATAGCCCGCGATCGGCCGGCCGAAGGCGTAGCGATCCAGCGCGTAATCCTTGGCCATTTCCAGGCAGCGATCCGCCCCGCCCAGCTGCTCGAAGGCCAGGAGGACGGCGGCGCGGTCGAACACGGCCTCGACGATGTCCATGCCCTCGCCCGGCGCGCCGAGCGGCCACACGGGCACCTGGTCGAAGGTCAGCCGGGCTGCGCCTCGGGTCGGGTCCAGGGTCTTCAGGGTCTCACGCGTGACGCCCGCTTCGTTCAGATTGGCGATGAAGAGCCCCGGGCGGCCGTTCTCCTTGGCCAGCACAAGGGCGAAGCCGGCGCAGTCGCCGTCGGTGACCGGGATCTTCACCCCCGACAGCTTGCCGTCCCGCACCGTGGCCTCGAGGGTGTCGGCGCTGAGCGGGCCGGGCCGCTCGGAGGTGGCGAAGCAGCCGATCCACTCGCCCGCCGCGATTTTGGGCAGGGTATGGGCCTTCTGCTGATCGGAGCCCGCCGTCAGGATCGCCTCGGCGCAGAAATAGACCGTGGAGGCGAAGGGGATCGGGGCCAGGGCGCGCCCGAGCTCCTCGGCGAGCGCGCAGAGCTCCACGTGGCCCAGTCCCAGCCCGCCGTGGACTTCCGGGATCGCCGCGCCCAGCCAGCCCTGTTCGGCGACGGCCTTCCAGAGGTCGGCGTCATAGCTCTTGTCCGGATCGTCCAGCACGCCCCGCACCACCGACGGCGGGCAGCGCGCCTCCAGGAACTTGCGGGCCTCGTCCTTCAGGAACTTCTGGTCGTCGGAATAGTCGAGGTTCACGGCCGTCCTCCCGCCGCGCTCTCCGGCGCAGGCCAAGGCGCACCATACCGCCTTGTCCGGCTTGGGAAAGATTGACCGTGCGTCAAGGATTACAGGCCAAGATGGCGCAGTCCATCCAAAGGGGCTAGCCGCTCATGGCCAAGGCTGCGTTCCACAAGCATCAGAAGGTCTGGGTCGAGGCGGTGGGCGCCTGGGCCGTGGTGGAGCGCATCCAGCCGATCTGGGCCAAGGGCTTCGACGAGCCCGTGCGGATCACTTACGACGTGGGCCTCGGCCGCGAGTTCCAGGCGCACGAGCTGGCGGCGGAAGCGCCGTCGAACGCGGAGGACCCTTCACAGGGGCCGAGCTGGCGCATCCTGCGGGCCCGCAACAAGTGGCAGGCGCCAGAGGACTGTCCGCATCACCCGATGCCGGGCACCTTTCCCGTGGTCGTCACCGACGCCCAGGACTGGGGCGGGTGGCGCGTGCCTGGCGCCGAATACGACCGCGATCCGCTGCGGATCGAGGAGCAGGCCCGCGTCATCGCCGCCGCACCGCGCCTCCTGGCGCTCGCCCGCGAGGTGGCGGCCAGCGTCGCCGACATGCCGGAGGACGCGCCGCCGGAGATGCAGCGCCTCGCCAGCCAGGCCGAGGCGCTGATCCGCAGCCTCGCCGACCAGCCCCCGCCGCCGAAGATGGCGGCCGAGTAGTCCGGCCTCAGCTTCGGTCCCAAGCGTCATCCCAGCCGGACAGGTTCCGCCTCTCCCCGCTTCCTGCTAACCCGGCCTCGACATTCCTGCGGAGGCCACCGATGAGCCTGGACGGTCGATACGATCCTGACAACGTCTTCGCCAAGGTGATCCGGGGCGAGGCGCCCGCCGCCAAGGTCTACGAGGACCACGACAGCCTGGCGTTCATGGACCTGTTTCCCCAGTCCCGCGGACATGTGCTGGTCGTCTCGAAGGGCTCGCAGGCGCGCAACCTGCTGGAGATCGAGCCGGAGCGGCTGCAGCACCTGGTGCTGTCGGTGCAGCGGGTCGCCCGCGCGGTTCGCGCGGCGCTGAAGCCGGACGGGGTGGCCGTGATGCAGTTCAACGGCGCGGCAGCGGGGCAGACGGTCTTCCACCTGCACTTCCACGTGATCCCGCGCTATGCCGATCAGCCCCTGGGCGGCCACGGACACGGCCGGATGGCGGACCCCGCGGAGCTGCAGGCCCTCGCCAGAGCGATCGCGGCCGAGATCACCTGACCTGACCGCCGTCCGGTGAACGCTCGAGCGGCCGCTTGGCCCGGATTTCGCGCACGGTCCGGGTGGCGGAGTCCATGATCAGGGTGTGGGTTTGGACAAAGCCGTTCTCCACCCGCACGCCGTCGAGCAGAGCGCCCTTGGTCACGCCGGTGGCGACGAACACGGCGTCGCTCTTGACCAAATCGTTGAGCGCATACTTGCGGCCGAAGGCGTCGTCCTTAAGGCCCAGGCGGCGGGCGCGCGCCTTCTCGTCTTCGTTGCGGAACACGAGCCGGCCCTGGAACTGCCCGCCCACACTCTTCAGCGCCGCGCAGGCTAGCACGCCCTCCGGCGCGCCCCCTTGGCCGATGTAGATGTCGATGCCGGTGGAGGGGTCCGTGGTGTTGATCACGCCCGCGACGTCGCCGTCGGTGATCAGGTGCACGCGCGCGCCTACCGAGCGGATGCTGGCGATGATGTCGGCATGGCGGGGACGGTCGAGCACGCAGGCGGTGATGTCGGCGGTCTCGCAGCCCTTCGCCTGGGCCAGCGCCCGGATGTTGTCGGCGGGCGAGGCGTCGAGGTCGATCAGGCCGTCCGGATAGCCGGGGCCGATGGCGATCTTGTCCATGTAGGTGTCGGGGGCGTGCAGCATGCCGCCGCCCGGCGAAAAGGCGACCACGGCGAGGGCGTTGGCCATGGCCTTGGCGGTGAGCGTCGTGCCCTCGAGCGGATCGAGGGCGATGTCCACCCGCGGTCCCTGCCCCGTCCCGACCTTCTCGCCGATGTAGAGCATGGGCGCCTCATCCCGCTCGCCCTCCCCGATGACGATCAGGCCGTCGATGGCCATGGCGTTCAGCGCCGTGCGCATCGCATCGACCGCGACCTGGTCGGCCGCCTTCTCGTCGCCCCGGCCGGCGAGCTTCGCAGCGGCGATCGCGGCCATCTCGGCCACAGCGGCGGCTTCCAGCGGCAAGGTGGCGGGCAGGGACGGCAGGCTCATCAAAGAGAACTCCAAGGGCGTGAACACGTGTTCGGCACGCCTATAGCGGCAAGTGCCCCCGTTGCGACACTTTTCAGATGCGGGCCAGCGGCAGCACGCGGGGCGGCTGGACCAGGGCGTCGAGCTCGGCGATGTGCCCGACCGCGTCCGCCACCGCCGCCTCGGAGGCCGGCTGGGTAGTAAGCACGATGGGCACCACGCCGGTTTCGTCCACCGGCCGCTGCAGAAAGCTGTCGATGGAGACCTGGGCCTTCGCCAGCGCCTCCGACACCGCCGCGATGACGCCCGGGCGGTCGTGCACCATTAGGCGGATGAAGACCTTGCCCGAGCGGTGGCCGGGGTCGGCGGGCGGACAGGGCAGAAGCTCGTTCGCGGGACGCTGGAAGACGGGACGGCGGGCGCCGGCGATCACGTCGGCGATGTCGGCGGCGACGGCGGCGGCGGTCGGGCCCGCCCCCGCCCCGGGGCCCTGAAGGTACAGGCGCCCGACCCGCGCGCCTTCGACGAACAGGGCGTTCAGCGCTCCGCCGGCCTGGGCCAGCGGGTGAGCGAGGGGCACGAGCGCCGGCGCGACGCGCACGACGGCCCCGCCGGCCTCGCGCTGCGCCGAGGCGATCAGCTTGATGCGATAGCCGAGATCGCGCGCCAGCCTGATGTCGAGCAGCTCGATGCGCTCGATGCCGCTGATCTCGGCGCACTCCAGGTTCGGCGCATAGCCGAACGCCAGGGCCGCCAGGATCGCGATCTTGTGGCCTGCGTCGAAGCCGCCGACGTCGGTGGTCGGGTCCGCCTCGGCATAGCCCAGCCGCTGCGCCTCGCTCAGCACCTCGCCGAAGCTGCGCTCGCTGCGCTCCATCTCGCTCAGGATGAAGTTGCAGGTGCCGTTCAGGATGCCGGCCAGGGTGCGCACGTCTTCGCCGAGCAGCCCCTCGCGGAGCAGCTTCACCGCGGGCGTGCCGCCCATGACCGCCGCCTCGAAGAGCAAGGGGACGTCCTTGGCCTCCGCGAGGTCGGCCAGCGCTTGGCCGTGATGGGCGATCATCGCCTTGTTGGCGGTGCAGACAGGCTTGCCGGCGTCCAGCGCCGCCAAGACCGCCGCCTTCGCCGCCCCCTCTGCGCCGCCGATAAGCTCCACGAATAGATCGATGCCGGGGCTTCGCGCCAGCTCGACAGGGTCGTCGAACCACGCGAGGCCCTCGAGACGGCACGGCCTTGGCCGGGCGCGGTCCCGCGCGGAGACGGCCGTGACCTCGACCCTGTCGCGGCCCGGGGCGAAGTCCGGCTGCGCCTGCAGGAAGCGCACAAGTTCCGCACCGACCGTGCCCAGCCCCGCGACGCCGACACGCCAGGTGCGGCTCATGCTCCCCTTCCCTCGACGGGACGAGGCGGTCTTGGTCCGCCTCTGCTCATTGCGCCGCGAGCGCGGTTTGCGCCCGCCCGAGGATCGCGTCCGCTTGGCTGAGGAAGCGCTTCACATTGCGCGCCGCCTGGCGGATGCGCTGCTCGTTTTCGACCAGGCCGATGCGCACAAACCCCTCCCCGTACTCGCCGAAGCCGACCCCCGGCGCGACGGCCACATGCGCCTCCTCCATCAGGAGCTTGGCGAAGAGCAGAGAGCCTGCCTCCCGGTAGGGCTCGGGGAGAGGCGCCCAGGCGAACATGGACGCAGGCGGCGCCGGAATCGGCCAGCCGGCCCGGCCCATGGCGGAGACGAGCACGTCGCGACGCGCCTTGTAGGTGGCGCGGATCTCGGCCACGCAGTCCTGAGGCCCGTTGAGCGCCGCGGTCGCCGCCACCTGCACGGGGGTGAAGTTGCCATAGTCCAGGTAGCTCTTCACCCGGGCCAGGGCCGCGCAGATGCGGGCGTTGCCGACCACCATCCCGACGCGCCAGCCCGCCATGGCGTAGGTCTTGGACAGGCTGTTGACCTCGACCGCAATGTCCTTCGCGCCCTCGATCTGCAGGACGCTCGGGGGCGGGTTGTCCTCGAAGTAGATTTCCGAATAGGCGATGTCGGACAGCACGAGCAGGTCGTGCTTGCGGGCGAGCGCAACGGCCTCGCGGTAGAAGTCGAGGTCGACCCATTGCGCCGTCGGGTTGGACGGATAGCTCAGGATCAGCACGCTCGGCGGCGGGGCGGAGTGGCGCACCGCCCGGCTCACGCCGGACAGATAGGCCTCGGGCGAGAGCGCCGGAACGTGCCGGATCACGCCGCCCGCCATGATGAAGCCGTAGGCGTGGATCGGATAGGCCGGGTTCGGGCAGACGATCACGTCCCCCGGCGCGGTGAGGGCCTGGGCGAGGTTGGCGAAGCCTTCCTTGGAGCCGAGGGTGGCGACCACCTCGGTCTCCGGATCGAGCTGCACGCCGAACCGGCGGCCATAGTAGCCCGCCATCGCGCGCCTGAGGCCCGGAATGCCCCTGGACATGGAGTAGCGCCCGGCCTTGGGATCGCGCGCGGTCTCCACCAGCTTGTCGACGATGTGCTTGGGCGTCGGCATGTCCGGGTTGCCCATGCCGAAATCGATGATGTCGATCCCCTGCCCGCGCAGCCGCGCCTTGATCCGGTTGACCTCTTCGAAGACGTAGGGCGGCAGCCGCCGGATCTTGTGGAAATCCAGGTTCATCGCCGCGCCCTCACCTGGGCGGAGGCGGAGCGGCGGCCTCCTGGCGCAGGCGGGCGGCGTAGGCGTCGGACTGCTGGGCCTGGTCGGCGGGGGGCGCATCGGCGCCGGGGGGCGGCGCCTGACGACGCAGGGCCTGCGCGAACGACTCGGTGTCGCCGGGGCTCAGCGGCGGGTTCTGCGCGATCCAGCGGTTCAGCTCGCGACGGGCGTTCACCTGGGCGACGACGTCGGACTTCCATCCCTCCGCCGGGCGATCGGTCGGCTTCGGCGGGATGTCGCTGAAGCGCATGTAGGGCGGGCTCGACGCAGCGACCGCCTCCACCGTCCCCGCCACCGGGGAGCGCGGATCGGCCTTGTTGGAGGTGAGCTGCCCAAGACGGGTCACGTCCGCGCAGCCGGCCAGGGCGAGCGCCGCGGCGGCCACGCTCGCGACGGCCAGGGGCTTGGCGGCGGCGAGGGCGAGGGCGCGGCGCATGGAAAACATCCTTGTGTTCGAAATCACCCCGCCCTTATGCGATGATCCCCCGGAGAACGGAAGGCGCGGCCGAGGTGCAAGACCTCGGCGCGTCCAGGGAAACGGCTTCAGGAGGCGACCATGGCGGACGACGCGAGCGCAGCCCTGCGATCCAAGCGCGCCAAGGCGAAGGCGGAGTCCAAGGGCGGCAAGCTGGCCAAGGCTGGGAGCGGCAAGAAGGTCCACGCGACGAAGCTCGAGCCGGCGGCGGCGGAGCCTGCGCCGGAGACGGCCAGGGCCAAGCCCTCGCCCCCGCCGCACGCGGCGGCCGCGAGTGCGCCCGAGGCCAAGCCGACTCCTGAGCCCGGTACGGCGCCCCGCCCCGATCCCCTCGCCCTGCTCGACATCGCCCAGCAGGCCAATTTGGAGCAGCTGTCGCTGAACCTCGCCAAGGCCGCCTTGACCGTCCAGACCGCCATGGCCCAGGCCGCGACGCGCTCCATCGAGCAGCCTGTCTCGCCCGACCCTTTCCATGTCGCCCCTGCCCTGGGAGACGTCGCGACCCAGCTCGCCTCCCGCCCCGACAAGCTGATCAAGGCGCAGCAGGAGCTGTTCGAGCGCTACCTCGACCTCTGGAGCGCCACGACCAAGCGCCTCGCCGGCCAGCCCGCCGAGCCGGTCGCCGCCCCGGCCAAGGGCGACAAACGTTTTCTGGACCCCGCCTGGAGCGAAAACCCGGTCTTCGACGTGATGAAGCAGTCCTACCTGCTCACGTCCAACTGGCTGAACGGCCTGGTCGCCAGCGCCGAGGGCGTGGACCCGCTCGAGAAGCGCCGGGTCGAGTTCTTCACCAAGATGCTGACGGACGCCTTTTCGCCCTCGAACTTCCTGGCCTCAAATCCTGCCGCCCTGAAGGCCCTGGTCGAGACCAAGGGCGAGAGCCTGAGACGCGGGGCCGAGCAGTTCGCCAAAGACCTGGCGCGGGGCGGCGGCGAACTGGCCATCAGCCAGACCGACTTCAGCCGCTTCAAGATCGGCGAGAACGTCGCCACCACGCCGGGCAAGGTCGTGTTCCAAAACCGGCTCTTCCAGCTCCTGCAGTTCGAGCCCACGACCGAGCAGGTCTACGACGTTCCGCTCCTGATCTTTCCGCCCTGGATCAACAAGTACTATATCTTAGACCTCAGGCCCGAGAACTCGATGATCCGCTGGCTCACCGGCCAGGGCTTCACCGTCTTCGTGACCTCGTGGGTCAACCCCGGACCAGAGCTCGCCGACGCCTCGCTGATCGACTACATGCGCGACGGCGCCTATGCCGCCATAGAGGCGGTTCTGCGCCAGACAGGCGGGACGAAACTCAACGCCGTCGGCTACTGCATCGGCGGCACGCTGCTGGCCTGCGCGCTCGCGCACATGGCCCACAAGGGGGACGATCGCGTCAATGCCGCGACCTTCTTCGCCGCCCAGCAGGACTTCTCCGAGGCCGGCGACCTCCTGCTGTTCACCACCGACGACTGGCTGAAGGAGATCGAGGCGCGCATGGACGCGGCCGGCGGCGTGCTCTCGGGCTCGGCCATGGCGGGCACCTTCAATGCCCTGCGCGCCAACGACCTGATCTGGTCGTTCTTCGTGAACAACTATCTGCTCGGCAAGGACCCTGCGCCCTTCGACCTCCTGTTCTGGAACTCCGACCAGACCCGCATGCCCAAGGCGCTGCACCTGCAGTACCTGCGGGACTTCTACAGAGACAACAAGCTGGCCCGGGGCGAGCTGGTGCTCGATAATGTGCGTCTGAACCTCGGCGCGGTGAAGACGCCGATCTTCGTGCAATCCTCCCGCGAGGACCACATCGCGCCGATGCGCTCGGTCTATCGCGGCGCCAAGCTCTTCGGGGGACCGGTCACCTTCATGCTGGCGGGCTCGGGCCACACCGCCGGGGTGATCAACCCGCCCGGCGCGAAGAAGTACCAGCACTGGATCAATACCTGCGCCGAGCTGCCCGCGACAATCGAGGAGTGGCTCGCCGGGGCCAAGGAGTTCCCTTACAGCTGGTGGCCTGCCTGGCGCGATTGGCTGGCCGAGCGCTCCGGCGGCAGGGTCCCGGCGCGCCGACCGGCCGAGGGTCCGCTGGGGGTCATCGAGGACGCGCCCGGCAGCTACGTGAAGGTCCGCTCGGACGCAGCCGCCTAGCGGCGGGGCGTCAGAGGCCCGCGGCCTCGTCCAGGCCGCACATGAGGTTCAGGTTCTGAACCGCAGCGCCGCTCGCGCCCTTGCCGAGGTTGTCGAGCTGTGCGATCAGCAACGCCTGGCCCGCGGTGTCGTCGCCGAAGACGAACAGGCGCAGGCGGTTGGTGCCGTTGAGCGCTTGCGGGTCGAGCTCGGGCACGTCCCCCGCCGCGCCGGCGCGGGCGAGCGCGAGGCGCTCGGTGTCAGCCGGCGCCACGACCTCGACGAACCGCTCCCCAGCATAGGCCGCCTGCAGCGCCATCCTGAGGTCGGCGACCTTGGGCCGGCCCGGCAACGCCCAGAGGTGCAACGGGACCTCGACCAGCATGCCTTGGGCGAACGCGCCCACCGCCGGAGCAAACAGGGGCGAATGCGAGAGTCCCGAATGGACCGTCATCTCCGGCACGTGCTTATGGCGGAACGTCAGACCATAAGGGCGGTAAGGGTCGCTCGCGCCGCCGGCCTCGAACTCGGCAATCAGCCCCTTGCCGCCCCCCGAATAGCCCGACACCGCGTTCACGGTCAGAGGGGCGTCGGCCGGGATCAGGCCCGCACGGACCAGCGGCGCGACCAGACCTATGAAGCCGGTCGGATAGCAACCGGGATTGGCCACGCGCCTGGACCCCGCGATCGCGGCTCGCTGGCCAGGCGCCAGCTCCGGGAAGCCGTAGGTCCAGCCGGGCGCCGTGCGGTGGGCGGTGGAGGCGTCGATCACCCGCACCTCGGGCCGCTCGATCAGGGCCACCGCCTCCCGCGCCGCGTCGTCGGGCAGGCACAGGATCACAGCGTCGGCCGCGTTCAGCAGCTCGGCCCGCGCGCCAGCGTCCTTGCGGCGCTCCGGCGCGATGGAGATCAGGGCGAGGTCGCGCCGGTCCTGGAGACGCTCGCGAATCTGCAGGCCCGTCGTGCCGGCCTCGCCGTCGATGAAGACTTTCAACATCGGCCCGTCATCTCGACCGCAGCACAGCGCAAAGCCGGGGCCGCGGCGAGCGCCGGCCCGCAGACCTTAGCGCTTCGAGAACTGGAAGCTGCGTCGGGCCTTGGCCTTGCCGTACTTCTTGCGCTCCACCACGCGGGAGTCGCGGGTCAGGAAACCGTGCGGCTTCAGCACCGGGCGCAGGCCCGGCTCGTAGTGCGTCAGGGCTCTGGAGATGCCGTGGCGGATCGCCCCCGCCTGGCCGGACAGTCCCGAGCCCTGGACGGAGACGACCACGTCGAACTGGGTCAGGCGATCGGTGACCACCAGCGGCTGGGCGATCATCATGCGCAGCACCGGACGGGCGAAGTAGACCGTCTGGTCCCGGTCGTTAATGGTGATCTTGCCGGAGCCCGGCTTCAGCCACACGCGGGCGACGGCGTTCTTGCGCTTGCCGGTGGCGTAGGCGCGGCCGAACTTGTCCAGGATCGGTTCACGGGAGACGATCTGGGCCTGGGCCGGATTGGAAGACAGGCTGGCGAGGGCGTCGAAGCCGGTCGCAGGGGCGGCTTGGGGTTGGACGTCGGTCACGAGGCTTACGCGCTCCGCACGTTCTTGGCGTTCAGCTCGGCGAACGCGATGGTTTCGGGTTGCTGCGCCTGATGCTCGTGCTCGGCGCCGGCGAAGATGCGAAGGTGGGTCATCTGCTTGCGGGCGAGCGGGCTTTCCTTGGGCAGCATGCGCTCCACCGCCTTCTCCAGGATGCGCTCGGGATGGCGGCCGCCGAGGATCTTGTCCGCGGTCCGCTCCTTGATGCCGCCCGGATAGCCGGTGTGCCAGTAGTAGGTTTTCTGCTGCAGCTTGCGGCCGGTGAACTTCACCTTGTCGGCGTTGATCACCACGACATGGTCGCCGCAATCGACATGGGGCGTGTAGTCCGGGCGATGCTTGCCGCGGAGCCGCATGGCGATGAAGGAGGCGAGACGGCCGACCACGGCGTTTTCCGCGTCGATCACGATCCACTTCTTCTCGACATCGGCCGGCTTCAGCGAAGCCGTCGTGTGCTTGAGCATGGGTCAAATCCTGAGCGCCGGCGGCGAGAGGGCCGTCCGGTCGAAAGATCGGCGTCGATAGGGGGCGAGCGCGAGCCTGTCAACGCAATTGTTTCGCAGGGCCCGGGAAAGTCCTTATGCCACAACGGATTCAGCGATACGGTATCTTGATACCGTCAGCTCCGGCGCAGGCGCCAGGCCGTCACGACCGCCGCGCTCAGTACCGCGACAGCCCCAAGCTGGTGCAGCAGCGCCAGCCACAGGGGGTCGCCCGCCATCAGGGTCGTGACGCCGAGCAGAACCTGGACCACCACGGCGCCCGCCAGCACCGCCGCGGCGGTCCGGCTTCCCTGCGGGATGCGCGGCGCCCGCCAGATCAGGGCCGCGAAAGTCATCACGAGGGCGAAGACGACATAGGCGCCGATGCGGTGGTTAAACTGCACCGCCGCCTGACTGTGCAGCAGAGCGTCGAGCATCCCCTGCCCCTTCTGGACATAGTCGTGCGGGAACAGGCGCCCGCCCATCAGCGGCCAGTCGTTGTAGACCAGACCGGCCTTGGAGCCCGCGACCAGCGCGCCCAGCAGGCTCTGCAAATAGACCGCCGCGGCCAGCGCCCCCGCGTTGGACGCCCAGCGTTCGTCTTGGCCGAGCGGCGAGCGACCGCGGCCGAACCAGGCCTCAAGGGCCGTCCAGAGGCAGGCGCAATAGACCAGGAGCGCCAAGCCCAGGTGCGTGGCCAGCCGCTCCGGCGCGACCGACACCCGCTGCTCCAGCCCACTCGCCACCATCCACCAGCCGACCAGGCCCTGCAGGGCGCCCAGCGCCAGGATCGCCCAGCACCGCCAGACCAATCGGCGGGGAATCCGCTTCAGCCAGAGGAAGACGACCAGCGGAACGAAGAACACCAGGCCCAGCAGGCGGGCGAGCAGCCGATGCCCCCACTCCCACCAGTAGAGCGTCTTGAACTCGCCGAGCGAGATACCGCGGGTCACATAGTGGTACTGCGGGATTTGCTGGTACTTGTGGAAGGCGACCTGCCAGCCCTGCTCGCTGAGCGGCGGCACGACGCCTAGGATCGGCTTCCATTCGGTGATCGACAGGCCCGAGCCGGTCAGGCGCGTGGCCCCGCCCACGACCACCATGGCCACGATCAGGGCGGCGACGGCGAAGAGCCAGGCGGCCACGCCGTAGGAGCGCTCCAGGTTATAGCTCCAACGCATCGACGACTTTCGATCGGCGGGATCTCGCCCGCGCCGTTCAGCCCCGAGCCCTCTAATCCCCTGTCCGATCTGCGTCCACGGCGTGCGGGGCGAAAGCGGGGCGGAACTTCGTCCAAGGTTCGGCATCGGCATCGGCATCGGTTTCAGCTAAGGTGCCGACGGCGGGCGGCAAGACCCGTCGGGAATGGGAGAAGCGGAAGATGCACAGCCTTGGGATCGTCTCTTGGATCGTGATCGGCCTACTGGCCGGGTGGATCGCCGGCATGGTGATGAACCGCCATCACGGCTTGTTCGTGAACCTGGTGATCGGCCTGATCGGCGCGGTCCTGGGCGGCTGGATCGTCCGCGCGCTCGGCTTCTACCCGATGGCGTCGCTGCACCCGTTCTGGACCGAGCTCGGGGTCAGCCTGGTGGGCGCGATCGTGCTGCTGTTCCTGCTGGGACTGTTCCGCCGACGCGAGGCCTGATCGCTTCAGCTCGGATCTGGCCAGCCTCCGGTTCACGCCGCGCCCGCCTTACTCTAAATGCGGAGCGGAACGACCCGGAGGCGGCCTTGCCCGCGCGCACGCGAAAGCTGATCGGAGGCATCGGCCTTCTGCTGTTCGTCTTCCTGTACGTGGGGGCGGCGGGGTGGATCGGCGCGCGGCTGCCGCCCTCGCCCTGGATGCAGCTCGCCTACTACGCCATCGTGGGCATCGGCTGGGGCGTGCCGGTCCTGCCGCTGCTCAGCTGGATGAACGGGGCGGACCGGAAGTAAACCGGCGGGCTCTGCGGCGGCCGCCGGGTCAAGGCGATGGTCGGAGCGACAGGATTCGAACCTGCGACCCCTTGACCCCCAGTCAAGTGCGCTACCAGGCTGCGCTACGCTCCGACGAAGGGCGGCTTATACGCAGGTCGCTGAGGCGAAGGCAAACCCCAAGTGCGATCCCCGCGTCAGCTTGCGGCGTCGCCGATGAGCAGGGCGTCAAGGCGCGCCTTGGCCGCCTCCAGCTCCGCCAGGGCGCGTTCCAGGGCCGCGCGGGCGCCGCCGCCCATCGCCGAGGCCGCGCCATCGTCCGGCGCAGCGTCGCCTAAGGCGTCGACCGCGGACGGGTCCTCGCCGCCGCCCGCGACCAGGCGCTTCAGCCCGTGCTCCTTGTGCAGGCGCTGCACGCCCTTGATGGTGTAGCCCTGCTCGTGCAGCAGCCGCTGCACGCTCTTCAGGACCGCCAGGTCTTGAGGACGATAGAGCCGGCGGCCGCCGGCGCGCTTCATGGGGCGAATGAAGGAGAACTTCGTCTCCCAGAACCGCAGCACGTGCTGGGGCACGCCGAGTTCGTCCGACGCCTCGGAGATGGTGCGGAAGGCCTCGGGCCCTTTCGCCGCCACCTGGGCCGCTCCCTCAGCCGGCGTTGGCGACGCGGCGGTCCGACGGGACGCCGTCGCGGTCCAGCGAGCCCGTCGGCAGGCCATCGCGCCCGTGCCCGTTCAGCTGGCGGCTGTTGAAGGCGCTGTCGACCTTGGCCTTCATGACCTGGGAGGCGCGGAAGCTGATCACCCGGCGCGGGTCGATCGGCGCAGGCTCGCCCGTCTTGGGATTGCGGCCCATGCGGGCGCTCTTGGCGCGAACCTGGAAGACGCCGAAGCCCGAAAGCTTGACGGTCTCGCCCCGTTCGAGCGCCTCGACCACAAGATCAAGCGTGCGCTCGACCAGAAGGGCGCAATCCTGGCGACTAAGCCCCACTTCCTGGTGCACCGCTTCCGCCAGGTCCGCCCGGGTCAAGGTATTGTTCATCGTCGCCCGTATCCTGCCCCGCCTCCGGTTTAGGCGCGAAAGGCGCGCGGCGTCAAAGGCTTCGCGTGCGACCTACAAGCGCGAGCCCGGAAAGGGCGTGCGCCTCAGAGGCGTAGCGTCGCCGCGCCCCAGGTCAGGCCGCCGCCCATCGCCTCCAGAATCAGCAGGGCGCCTGGGCCGATCCGGCCATCGGCCATGGCCGCGTCCAGCGCCAGCGGGATCGAGGCGGCGGACGTATTGGCGTGTTCCGCGACGGTGGAGACGACCCGGCTCTCCTCGATGCCGAGGCGATGGGCCACACCCTGCAGGATGCGCTGGTTGGCCTGGTGGGGGATGAACCAGTCCACCTCGGCCATGTCGACGCCCGCGGCGTCGGCGGCGGCGCGCACGGCCTCGGCGATGTTGACGACCGCGTGGCGGAACACCTGCTGGCCGGCCATGCGCAGGTGGCCGACCGCGCCGCTCGTGGAGGGTCCGCCATCGACGTAGAGCAGGTCCTGCTTGGTCCCGTCGCAGCGGAGCGCGGTGGCGAGCAGGCCGCGGTCCGCCTTGGTCCCCTGCCCTGCGCCAGGCTCCAGCACGAAGGCGCCCGCCCCGTCGCCGAACAGCACGCAGGTGGTGCGGTCCTGGTAGTCGAGCAGGCGCGTCATGATCTCGGCCCCGATCACGAGGGCGCAGCGGCTCTGACCCCGGGCGACGAAGCCGTCCGCCACCGCCAGGGCGTAGACGAAGCCCGAGCAAACGGCCTGCACGTCGAAGGCGACGCCGACCGGCGCCCCGAGCTTGCGCTGGACGATGGCGGCGGTCGCAGGAAAGGTCAGGTCGGGCGTGGTCGTGGCGACGATGATCAGGTCGAGGTCCGCGGGCGTGCGGCCGGCCGCCGCCAGGGCCCGCCGCGCGGCCTCCACCGCCAGATCGGAGGTGGCCTCGTCCTTGGCCGCGCGGCGGCGCTGACGGATGCCGGTCCGCTCCTGGATCCACGCGTCGGAGGTGTCGACCGTCTGGGCGAGGTCGTCGTTGGTCACAATCTCCGCCGGGAGATAGCCGCCGACCCCGGTGACCAGACTGCGCGTGGCGCTCAAGTGACCGCCTCCTTGGGCGCGGCGTCCGCCTTCAGGGCGGCGGCGAGGCGCTCCAGGTTGCGGGCGATCTGGTCCGCATAGCCGCTGGAGGCGAGATCGACGGCGATCTTGATCCCGTCGGCGAAACCGGCCGCGTCCGCGCCCCCGTGGCACTTCACCACCGTGCCCTTCAGCCCGAGCAGCGGCCCGCCTCCCGGCGGCGTCAGGCGGCGGCGCATGTCGCGGATCGCCCCCTGGGCCAGGACCGCGCCGGCCATGGCCAGCGGGCTCGACCTCAGCGACTCCAGAAGGGTGTCGGCGAAGAAGCGCGCCAGGCCCTCGCCGGTCTTTAAGGCCACATTCCCGGTGAAGCCGTCGGTGACGATCACGTCCACGGTCCCGCGGGCGATATCGTTGCCTTCGACAAAGCCGAAGAAGTTCAGCTCCAGCCCCGTGTCACGCAGCAGGCGATGGGCCTCGCGCACCTCCTCGTGACCCTTCACGTCCTCCGAGCCGACGTTGAGCAGGCCCACGGAGGGCCGCGCGCCAGACCGGGCGTGAACGGCGCGGTGGAACGCCTCGCCCATGATGGCGAATTCCACCAGCTGGGCGGCGTCGCTTTCCAGATTGGCCCCCACGTCCAGCAGCGAGGTGATGCCCCGCGCCGTGGGCCAGCTGGCGACGATCGCCGGCCGCTCCAGCCCGCCCGCCATGCGCAGGATCAGCTTGGAGATGGCCATGAGCGCGCCCGTGTTCCCGCCCGAGACGGCGGCGTGCGCCTGGCCGTCGCGAATAGCCTCCACCGCGTTCCAGAGACTGGAGCCCTTGCCGCGGCGCAGGGCGACGGCGGGCTTCTCGTCGCCGGCGATCACCTGATCGGTGTGCCGGATCTCGCAGGCGGCCTTCGCCCGGGGATGGCGGGCCAGCTCGGCGGCGATGGCGCGCTCATCGCCGTGCAGCAGGAAGCGGACCTCGCGCGAGGGGCCGATCCGCTCCAGCGCGAGGTCGACGCCCGCGACGCTGACGGCCGCGCCGATGTCGCCGCCCATGGCGTCCACGGAGATGATGACGGGATCGGGCACGGAGAAGCGTTCGACTCGCAAGGCCTGGCGCGAAGAGCGCGGAACCTAAAGGGCGCGACCGTTCCGGGCAAGAAAAAGGGCCGCCCCCGAAGGCGCGGCCCTGAATGACGGGATGGACCTGCGATCTCAGCTCGCCGGAAGCGTCCAGCGGATCGGGATCGTCACCTTCGCGCCCTCCACCGGACGGCCATCCGCTGTCGCGGGGCGCATCTTAAAGCGCGACGCCGCCTTGAGCGCCGCCTCGCCAAAGCCGTAGCCGGAGGGATCCTCGTTGACGATGGCGCAGGCCGTCAGCATGCCATTGGCGCGCACAGTGCACGTCATGGTCGTCGAACCCGACTTCTCCAGCCGCTGGGCGCGGTCAGGGAAAAGGTCCGCGAGGTCGTTGCCGTCGGGCTTGCGGATCCAGTCGGGGCTGGTGATCACCGCCGGTGCAGCCGGCGGCGCCGGGGCGACGGCGGCACAGGCTGAGGCGGCGCTACGCTTTCCTGGCGCGGCGCGGGCGCCGGCGGCAGCTGAAGCGGCTCCGGCGAGGGGAGCGACATCGGCGGCGGCGGCGTGGGGTGCGGCGCGATCGGCGGCGGCGTCCGGGCGCCTGGGGCGGCGGCGGCGGAGGGGCGGCGGCGGAGGCGGCGGCGGCGCCGGCTTCACCAGGTCCACCTTCGTCGCCACGTCCTCGTAGGTGACGTACTTGGGCTCGATCTTGGTCTTGTAGAGGTAGTAGATCAGACCAGCGTGCAGCGCGAGCACCACGACCCCCGCCACAATATGCTCGGTCTTCAGACCCTTCCTCCTGGGACCGTCGTCCCAGAGCGGGTCGTAACGGTGAGGGGCCTCCTGAGCTTCAGTCATACGCGCGGCCCTTACTTGCTGTTGTCTTCACCGACGAGAGCGACGCTGTAGAACCCGTTGTCCTGGAGCTTGTTCATCACGCGGAGGAAGTCCCCATACTCGGTCTCCTTGTCCGCGCGAATGAAGATCCGCTCCTTGTTCGGGTCGCGTGCGCCGATGTTCTTCTTCAGGTCAGCGCCCAGCGATTCAATGTCGGTCGGGAAGTCGCCGATGAACAAGGCTCCATCCTTCTTGATCGAGATGTACACCGGCTTAGGCGGGTTGGGAGTCGGCGGCGCCACGGCGGTCGGAAGATCAATGGGCACCGACACGGTGGCGAGCGGAGCCGCCACCATGAAGATGATCAAGAGGACCAGCATCACGTCCACGAACGGTGTGACGTTGATTTCGCTGTTCTGCTTGATGTTGAACTTCGAGCCCGTGGCCGGGCCCGAAAGTTGAGCTGCCATAGGCGTTTACGCTCCGCGGTCGAGCTGGCGGGAAATGGCGTTCATCAGTTCCGCCACGAACCCTTCCGAACGGGTGCCGAAGGCGGCGATCCGCGTCTGGAAGTAGTTGTAGAAGATAACCGACGGAATGGCGGCAAAAAGGCCGATACCGGTCGCCAGCAGGGCCTCGGCGATACCCGGCGCCACGACCGCGAGGTTCGTGGTGTTGGTGTTCGCGATGCCGATGAACGAGTTCATGATGCCGTAGACGGTGCCGAACAGGCCGATGAACGGACCCGAGGAGCCGACCGAGGCCAGGAACTGCATGCCGCCCGAGAGGCGACGGGCCAGGCCCGCCTGGACGGCGCCGACAGCGGCCGCGGCGCGGGTGACGGTGGAGTCGCGATGCTCCCCGGCGACCTGCAGGCCGGCTTGACGGCTCAGCTCGACTTCGCCCGAGGCCGCCGCCGCCATGTCGGCCAGGGGATTGCCCTGGAACTCTTCGGAGGACGACATGCGGTTGATGTCCGCAATGGAGCGGGCCCCGCGGAAGGACTCCACGAAGTTGTTTGCCTGACGATTGAGACGGGCGAACTCGATGATCTTCGAGATGAAGATGATCCAGCTCAGCATCGAGGCCAGCAGCAGGCCGATCATCACCACCTTCACGACCGGGGTCGCGTCGATGAACATCTGGACCGGGGTCAGCTTGCCGGCGTGCTTGATGCCGATTGGGGCCGCCGTGTCGCCGCCGCTCGCACCCGCGCCCGTCGAAGCCGAGGTGGTGTTGGCCGCGGTGGTGTTTGCGGCCGTCGTGGTGGTTGCGTTAGAGCTCGCCGCGGCCGAATTGTCGGCCGGGGCGGCGGTCTGCGCCATCGCCGGGGCGGCCACGAGCAGGGCCGCGGCGCCGACGAGCGCGAGAAGGGGTGTGGTTCGCTTCTGTTCCAGCATTTTCTTGAGCCAGTTCCTGGTTGGTCTAGCACGTTGAGGACCGAGGGTCGTCGCGCGAGAGCGTCTCCACCCTACTCTGAACTAATCCCGTAACGTCATTCGAGCCGAATGGCTGCTACGGTTCGCTATCGCTACGCCGATCGGATCCGCCGCGCGCCACCCCGAGGGATGAAGCCTGCGTCTCGTGAGGCGCACTGTCGCCCGCCCGCCCTGTCGCCAGGGCACACGGCCTTACCACGATCCTGCGGATTGCGGTCGGGTTCCCTTTCGCAACAGCCCCCAGTCCCGTCAAGGGCCGCCACGCAGAACGCGAGCGGGGTCAAGTGACAATGCTGCAATGCAGCAGAATATTTCGTCGCTCCAAGCGAAGCTTAGGCACCGCGGCTCCCGCCGCACGAGAAAACATTGTGCAACGCAGCAATTTGAGACGCGCTCGCGGCGCAAGCGCCATCAAACCGGCGCGGAAAGCTCGCGGTCAGGGACGTGCGACGATGGTGCCTGGGGGCGGATTCGAACCACCGACACGCGGATTTTCAATCCGCTGCTCTACCAACTGAGCTACCCAGGCGCCGGTCCGCGGCGCGGAAAGGTGCGGTCTATAGGCGAGGCACCCCGCCCTGTCCAGCATCCCCGCCCGCGCTACCGTCCTCGTCAAGGCCCTCCGTGGCGTCATCCAGGGGCTCCTCCGCCAGCGCGCCGGGCACGACATAGCGGCCGCTGAACCAGCGCTGCAGGTCCACATCCGCGCAGCGCTTGGAGCAGAACGGGCGGTAGGCGGCATCAGGCGGGCGGGTCTGGCAGATCGGGCAGGTGCGGGCGCTCATCGGCGCACGATATCGGGGGCGTCGCGTCCGCGTCCAAGGTCTGCGCGCACCTGAAATCGCGGTCCGAGCCGGGCGACCAGGGGCGCGGCGACCGCGGCGGTCTCAGGATCGCAGACGGCGAGCAGAAGCGCGCCAGGGTCAGCCCGGCCCTCCCGCTCCAGGGCGCGGACAAGCCGCTGGGCGGCGGTGCGGGCGGTCGGGCGGCCGCCGGGCTCGAGCAGCTGCTCCGCGATGGGCTGCTCACGGTGCGGCCGGGCGAGCTCCAGGGCGCCGAACCGGCTGAGCGCGCCAAAGACCACGCCGGGCGCGTCCGGGGCGAAGGCGGCCTGCGCCGTCGTCAGGAGCGCCGCGCCGTTCCTGGGACGACCGGCGAAGTCGATCACGACCAGCCCGCCCAGCGCCTTCAGCCGCAAGAGGCGCGCCGCCGTGCTCAGCGCTGCGAGGTTGGCGGCCAGGAGCGCCCGCCCATGCGCCGCCTCCCCCACGTCGATGTCGACGGCGACCAGCGCCCGCGTAGGCTCCACGGTCAGGGTCGCGCCGCCCTGCCGCAGGGTCGGGGCCAAGGCAGCCGCCTCCGCCGCGTCCGCCGCCTCCCGCGCAGCGTCGCCCGTCCGAATCGGCGCGTCCGCAGCGAAGGCGCGCAGCCGGGTTTCGAGGTCGGGCGCGCTGGCCAGCCGCCCCGGCCGGCCCTGCGAGGGCGCGACATAGGCCGCCACCGGACCTTTGTCCGCACGGGCCTCGGCCTCGATCCGCACGTCCACGACCGCGCCTTCCGGCAAGGCGCGAGCCTCGGGGCCCAGCCGAAGCCAGGCGGCCAGCTCCCCGCCGAGGTCCACGAAGGCGCCGTTCAGCGCCTCAGCCCGCCGCGTGATCCGCCCCCGCCAGACCTCGCCCAGGCGGGGCCGCGCATCGCCCTCGCGCTCGATGAGCAGGCGCTCGGGCCGGCCGTCCAGCAGGACGACGCCCCGCCGCTCCCCCGGGCAGGCGTCCAGGAAGAGCGTGCGCTCGCTCACGCCCGCCAGCCCACGCCGCCCAGCAGCGCGAGCGTCTCGTAGAGCGGCAGGCCGACGACGCCGGTGAAGCTGCCGTGCAGGTCGCGCACAAAGGCCCCCGCCCGCCCCTGGATGCGATAGCCGCCCGCCGCTCCCCGCCACTCCTCGCCGGCGACATAGGCGTCGGTCTCGCCCGGCGTCAGCCGCTTGAAGTGCAGCCGCGTCTCGCTGACCCGGCTGGCGGTGCGCCCGCCCGGGGCGATGACGGCCACGCCGGTCAGCACCCGGTGCGCGCGTCCGGAGAGCAGGCCCAGCATGCGCCGCGCCTCGTCCGCGTCGGCCGGCTTGCCGAGGATGCGCCGCCCGACCGCGACGACGGTGTCCGCGCCGAGCACCACGGCGTCGGGGCGCTGCGGCGCCGCTGCGGCGGCCTTGCCCCGCGCCAGCCGCAGGACCAGGGGCCGCGCCAGCTCGCCCCGCAGGGGGGTCTCGTCAATGTCGGCCGGCAGGACGGCGTCGGGGGTCACGCCGACCTGGGCCAGAAGCTCCAGCCGGCGCGGGCTGGCGCTGGCGAGCACGAGGGGCGGAAGGGGCTGGGCCATGGGCGCGGGCTTAGCGGCTCAGCCTCCAAAGGTCGACGGCCGCCCGAACTGCGCGATGAGCCTGCGCCTCAGCTCGTCGCGCACGCTGCGATAGGCGTCCAGGCGCTGCTCGCGACTGCCCTCGGCGAGCGTGGGATCGAGCGTCGGCCAAAGCATGAGCTCCACCGCCGAGTGGCGGGTCAGCTCCACCGCCCGGTGCTGGGCCTGGGGCGTCAGCGAGATCACGACGTCGAAGGAGCCGTCCTCCAGCTCGTCGAAAGACTTGGGGCGATGCCGGGCGAGGTCGACGCCGACCTCCTCCATGACCGCCGCCGCGAGGGGATCGAGCGCGGCTCCCGCGCGCAGGCCGCAGGAGTCCACGAAGGTCGTCCGGCCATGCATCTGCCGCATCAGGCCCGCCGCCATCGGTGAGCGCACGCAGTTCAGGTTGCAGGCGAACAGGACCGCGCCCGGGAGCCCCGCCATCGGCTCCGCTCAAGGCCGCCGGTAGAGGGCGCAGATCAGGGTGAACAGGCGACGGGCGGTGTCGCGGTCGAGCCGGACCTTGCCCTCCAGCCGCTCGCGCAGCTTCTCTGAGCCCTCGTTGTGCAGGCCCCGGCGGCCCATGTCGAGCGCCTCGATCTGCGCCGGGGCGGCGCTTCGGATCGCGTCGTAATAGCTCTCGCAGACGAGAAAATAGTCCTTGATGATGCCCCGGAACGGCGTCAGCGAGAGATAGTGCGTCCGCTCATAGCTTGGGCCGCGGATGGCGAACTCCAGCCGGTTCTCGATCAGAGCCAAGCGCAGGTCATAGGGACCCGAGACCGCGTCCTCGGGCTGGAACAGGTTCTGCTCCAGGAGGTCGAAGATCGCGACCTGGCGTTCGTGCTCGGCGTCCCGCGAGGCGGGCGCGAGCGACGCCTCGTCGAGCTCCACTGACTGAAGGCGGTGATGGGCGTCCTCGCTCATGGGGCGCGCCGCTCGGCGAGGGACCGGCTCATCGGGCGAGGTTGAGGCGGATGGCGGCGGAGCGCGCGTGGGCGGGCAGGCCCTCGGCCTCGGCCAGCACCGCAGTCGGCGGTCCGAGCTCGGCGAACGCGGCCGGCGTGCAGCGCACCAGCGAGGTCCGCTTCAGGAAATCGTAGATCGACAGCCCCGAGGAGAAGCGCGCCGCACGGCTGGTCGGCAGCACGTGATTGGAGCCCGCCACATAGTCGCCCACCGCCTCGGGCGTGTGCTGGCCGAGGAAGATCGCCCCGGCATGGCGGACCCGATCGGCGATCGCATCCGGGTCGGCGGTGCAGATCTCCACGTGCTCGGGGGCGATGCGGTCCACCAAGGCCGCGGCCTGGGTCAGGGGCGCGATTACGACCGCCCCGTGGTCTCGCCAGGAGGCCGCGGCGTCTTCGCCCGTGGCCAGGGTCTTGAGCTGAGCGTCCACCGCCTGCGCGACGGCGTCCGCGAAGGCCCGGTCGGGGGTGATTAGGATCGACTGAGCTTCCGGGTCGTGCTCGGCCTGGCTGAGCAGGTCCGCGGCGATCCAGTCCGGGTTGTTGTCCGTGTCGGCCACGACCACGATCTCCGAGGGCCCGGCCAGGGCGTCGATGCCGACCACGCCGTAGACCCGGCGCTTGGCGGCGGTGACATAGGCGTTGCCGGGGCCGACGATCTTGTCCACCGGCCGGATCGGTCCTGCGCCATAGGCGAGGGCCGCCACCGCCTGGGCGCCGCCAACGCGCCAGATCTCGCTCACGCCGGCGACCTGCGCCGCGGCCAGCACGGCCGGCTGCAGCCGGCCCGGGGGGGTGACCATGGCGATGCGCTTCACGCCCGCCACCTGGGCCGGCACGGCGTTCATCAGCACCGTGGAGGGATAGGCCGCCCGCCCGCCCGGCACATAGACCCCAACGCTCTCCAGAGGCGTCCAGCGCCAGCCGAGCTCCACCCCCGCCGCGTCGGTCCATCGCTGGTCGGCCGGGCGCTGGCGGGCGTGATAGGCGCGGATGCGCTCGGCGGCGAAGGCGATCGCCTCGCGGACCTCCTGGGAGCAGGCCTGCGCCCCGGCAGCGACCTCCTCGGCGGAGACGCGGAGCGTGGTCTCGTCGAGCTCGGCGCGATCAAATCGCCGCCCGTAGTCGAGCACGGCCTCCAGGCCCGCCTCCCGCACCCGGGCGATCACCTCAGCGACGGCGGCGTCGACCTCGGCGGGCGAGCCCCGCCCCTGGTCCAGGAAGGCCGAGAAGGCGGCGTCGAAGCCGGGGTCGGACGTATCGAACCTGCGCATCTGGCGCACTTAGGGGACCCGCCCGCCCCGGCCAAGCCTCACTCGGCTGCGATCGCGTGCGCGGGGGGAGGCGTCCAGCGCAGGCGCGGCTTGCGGGCCGCCGCCGTCTCGTCCAGCCGGCGCAGCGGCGCGTGATAGGGTGCGCCCTTGAACCGCTCCACCTCGCCGGCCTTGGCCGCCTCGGCCAGGACGCGGAGCGTGTCGGTGAAGCGATCGAGCTCGTGCTTGGGCTCGGTCTCGGTCGGCTCGATCAGCATGGCCCCGTGCACGACGAGGGGGAAGTACATGGTCATGGGGTGGAAGCCCTCGTCGATCATCGCCTTGGCGAAGTCGAGCGTGGTCACCCCCGTGCCCTCCAGCCAGCGATCGTCGAACAAGGCCTCGTGCATGCAGGGCCCGTCGGGAAAAGCCGCCGTCATGACGTCGGACAGGCGCGCCTTGACGTAGTTTGCGTTCAAGACGGCGTCCTCGGCCGCCTGGCGCAGGCCGTCCGCGCCGTGGCTCAGCATGTAGGCGTAGGCGCGCACGAACATGCCCATCTGGCCGTGGAAGGCGCACATGCGCCCGAACGCGTCCGCCGCCTCCCCCTCCGGCTGCTCGAGCAGCTGCAAGCCGTCGGCGCCGTGCACCACCCAGGGGACCGGGGCGAAGGGCGCAAGCGCTTGCGACAGCACGACGGGACCCGCTCCCGGCCCCCCGCCGCCATGCGGGGTCGAGAAGGTCTTGTGCAGGTTGATGTGCATGGCGTCCACGCCGAGATCGCCCGGCCGCACCCGCCCCACGATGGCGTTGAAGTTCGCCCCGTCACAGTAGAAGTAGGCCCCGACCGCATGGGTCAGGCGAGCAATCTCGAGGATGTCGCGCTCGAACAGGCCGCAGGTGTTCGGATTGGTCACCATGATGGCGGCGACGTGCGGTCCGAGCTTGGCTTCCAGGTCCGCCAGGTCCACCCGACCGTCCGCGGTCTGGGCGATCTCCTGCACCTGGTAGCCGACGAAGGCCGCGGTCGCCGGGTTGGTGCCATGGGCGGAGGTCGGGGTCAGCACCGTGGTGCGACGCGCCCCGCCCTCGCGGGCGACCTTGGCCTCGTGCGCCGCGCGGATGGCCAACAGGCCGCAGAGCTCGCCATGCGCCCCGGCCTTGGGGCTGAGCGCCACCGCCGGCATGCCGGTCAAGGTCTTCAGCCAGTGCGCCAGCCGGTCCATCAACTCCAGCGCGCCCTGAACGGTGGACTGCGGCTGCAGCGGATGGATGTCGGAAAAGCCCGGATAGCGCGCCGCCTTCTCGTTCAGGCGCGGGTTGTGCTTCATCGTGCACGAGCCCAGCGGATATAGCGCCAGATCGATGGCGTGGTTCTTCTGGCTGAGGCGGACGTAGTGGCGCATGGCCTCCGGCTCCGACAGGCCGGGCAGGCCGATCGGCTCGGCGCGAACGAGGTCGCCGAGGACCGAGGTGTCGCCGCCCGCCTCGGGGAGGTCGACGCCGGTCTTGTCCCAACCGCCGAGCTCGAAGATCAGCGGCTCGTCCTGCAGCAGGCCCCGCCCCCCCGTGAGGGTCGGGTGCACAGAGTCATTGGTGGCGGCGACCTCGGGGCGGGTCGGGCGGCCGACGGGGTTCATGCTCATGGGGACAGCACTCGGGTCAGGGCGCGGCCGAGAATCTCGATGTCGGCGTCGCGGGTGGTCTCGGTGGCGGCGACGAGCAGCACGTCGTCCATGCCGGCCTTGGGATCGAGGCGGCTGACAGGCACGCCGGCGAGCACGCCGTTGCCGGCCAGGGTCTCCACGACCTCGGCGGCGGGCGCGGGAAGTCGCACGGCCATCTCGTTGAAGAAGCGGGGTGTGAGCACCTGCACCCCCGGCACGGCGTCCAGCGTCGCCTTAAGCTTGCGCGCCTGCTGATGGTTCAGCGCGGCCAGTCGGCGAAGGCCGGTCTCGCCGAGGAGGCTCATATGGATGTTGAAGGCCAGCGCGCAGAGGCCTGAATTGGTGCAGATGTTCGAGGTCGCCTTGTCTCGCCGGATGTGCTGCTCGCGTGTCGACAGGGTCAGCACGAAGCCGCGGCGGCCGTCGGCGTCCACCGTCTCGCCTGCGAGACGGCCCGGCGCCTGGCGCACGAACTTCTCCCGGAAGGCGAACAGGCCCACGTAGGGTCCGCCGAAGTTCAGGCCGTTGCCGATGGACTGGCCCTCGGCGGCGACGATATCGGCCCCCATGGCGCCCGGCGACTTCAGCAGGCCGAAGGACACGGCCTCGGTCACCACCACGATGAGGAGCGCGCCTGCGGCCCGGGCGGCCTCGCCGATGGCCGTCACGTCGGTGGCGGCGCCGAAGAGGTTCGGGGTCTGCACCACCACGCAGGCCGTGTCCGGCCCGATGTGGGACACGACCTCGGCCTCGGCGTCGATGGCGAGCGGCAGGCGCTCAATCTCCATCCCCACGGCGTGCGCGAGCGTCTGGACCGTTTCGGCATAGTGCGGGTGCAGCCCCGGCGACAGCACCGCCTTGTTCCGACGGGTGATGCGGCTCGCCATCATGACGGCCTCGGCCGCGGCGGTGGAGCCCTCGTAGAGGGAGGCGTTAGCGACCTCCATGCCGGTAAGCGCCGCGACCTGGGTCTGGAACTCGAACAGGACCTGCAACGTGCCCTGGGAGATCTCCGGCTGGTAGGGCGTGTAGCTGGTCAAGAACTCCGAACGCTGGATCAGATGATCCACCGTCGCCGGCACGTGGTGGCGATAGGCGCCCGCCCCGCAGAAGAACGGATACTGCCCCGCGACGCGGTTCCTGGCGGCCAGCGTCAGGAGCTCGCGCTCGACCTCGAGCTCGCCCTGGTGACGGGGCAGGTCCACGGGCCCAGGCAAGCGCGCAGCCGTCGGCACGTCGGCGAACAGCGCGTCCACCGAGGGCGCGCCGATCACGCCCAGCATGTCGCGCCGGTCCTCAGGGGTTAGGGGCAGGTAGCGCATGACGGTCTTTCAGCTGTCGTCCCGAAGGGATCGCAAGGCGGGGGAAAGCGAGCCCTCAGAGGCTCCGCAGGTAGTCCTCGTAGGCCGCGCGATCCATCAGCCCGTCGAGTTTGGAAGGATCGGCGACCTTGATCTTGGCGAACCAGGCGCCGCCTTCGGGGTCGGCGTTCACGGTCTCGGGCCCGTCGGGCAGGCCGTCATTGACCGCCACCACCTCGCCATCGACGGGAGCGTAGACGTCCGACGCGGCCTTGACGCTCTCGACGACCGCCAGGCCCTCGCCGGCCTTCACGGTCTTGCCGACCTCGGGCAGCTCAACGAACACGACGTCGCCGAGCTGCTCGGCGGCGTAGGCGGTGATCCCGACCGTGACCGTGCCGTCCTCGGCCGGCTCCAGCCACTCGTGGTCCTTGGTGAAGCGCATCAGAGACCTCCCTTCCTCACGTAGCGTTGGGCGACGAACGGCATGGCCGCGACTTCGGCGAGCTGGGCGCGGCCACGGACGACGACCTGCAGGCGCGTGCCGGGCTGGGCGTGGTCCGCGGGCACGTAGCCCATGGCGATATTGCGGCCGAGCGTGGGCGAGGGTCCGCCGCTGGTCACCCGGCCGATGGCGGCTCCGTTGGCGTCGGCGATCTCCGCGCCCTCGCGCGCCGGCGCGCCCTCGACGAAAAGGCCGACCCGCACGCGCTTGGGCGATCGCGCCAGCTCGTCCTGCAGGCGGGCCGCGCCGCGCATCTGCCCGGCCTTCAGGCGCTTCTTGGAGACCGCAAAGCCCAGAGACGCCTCGAAGGGCGAGGTGTCCGCGTCCATGTCGTGGCCGTAGAGCGGCAGCCCGGCTTCGAGCCGCAAGGAATCCCGCGCGCCCAGCCCGATCGGCTTGACCCGCGCGTCGCTCAGAAGCGCCTCCCAGAGCGCAGCGGCGTATTCGGGCGCGACCAAGATTTCGTATCCGTCCTCGCCGGTGTAGCCCGAGCGGGAGACAGTCAGGTTGCCGAAAAGGGTATCGACGCCTCTGAACTGCATGAACCCCAGATCGGGCAGCTCGGGCAGCTGGTCGGCCAGCACCGCATGGGCCTCCGGCCCCTGCAGCGCGATCAGCCCCGCGGCGTCGGCGCGCTGCAGGTCCGCCCGGCCCTGAGCGGCCTCAGCGATCAGCGCGAAGTCCGCCTCCTTTGTGTCGGCGTTGACGACAATGTAGAGCGCGCCGGCGTGCGTCGGGCAGTGCGGCCGCCCGACCATCAGGTCGTCGAGGATGCCGCCGGCCTCGTTCAGCAGCACGCTGTAGCGGTTTTGGCCGGGCTTCAGGCCCGCGATGTCCGCGCTCAGCAGCGGCTCGACGAGGGCCGCGACCGCGGCGTGATCGGCCTCAGCGTCGCCCGTGCGCTCACGCAGCACCAGGAACGAGGGCCCCATGTGGCTGACGTCGAAGAGCCCGGCGTGCTCGCGCGTCCAGCGGTGCTCCGCCAGCACGCCCTGCTTGTACTGCACGGGCATGTCGTAGCCGGCGAAGGGCGTCATGCGTGCGCCGCGCGCCAGGTGAGCGCCGTGCAGGACGGTCTGCTTCAGCTCCTGCGTCGTCTTGGCCAAGTCCCCGGTCCTCTTGCGCGCATGGCGCCGCTGATCTCGCGGCCGTGAGCGCCCCCGCTGTCCTGATCGCCTGAGAGATTCCGAGCCGCCGCGCCCTCTTTAAGGATGCGATCGCCCTTGCTCCTTCGGCGGGCCAAGAGCCTGATCAGCCCTTCGCCGCTTTCCAGCGTGCCTTTCCCGTCGCGGTCCGTTTGCCTGAGCGTTTCCGGGGCGGTTGCGCCTTCGGCGCCGGCCACCGAAATGGCCGGACTCTCCCGCGAGGAGATGGCGATGTGAATGGGGCCGCCCTGAGCGCAAGTCAACCGCGACCGGCCGACGCTGAGGTGTCCGAGCTCAGGACCCGCTGGCGGACGCTGGTGGGCGAGACCCTGCCCGCGACCGCTCGAGGCCAGCCCGGCTGGCCCATCCGCCGAGACCACTGCTTTGCACGCGTGATCCTGGATGCGGTCTGCGGACGGCCGTGGCGCGAGGCGCTCCCCGCGCCCGCCTGGCGACACCTGAGCGCCGATCAGCTCCGCCAGGCGATCGCCCTCGCCCAAGCCATTGTGGCGGGCGCTGGGGACCTCGGCGGGCTCAACCGCCGCTCGCTGCAAATGCGGGGCAAGCTGAGGGGTTGAGCCGCCCTGCCCTCTCGGACGCGAAACGGCCCGGGAGATCGCTCCCCCGGGCCGCGTCGCATTTGGCCGGTGCGCCGGCCTATTCGGCCGGGACCGCCTCGGGCTCGCCCGAAGCCTGCTCCAGCTCGGCGGGGAAGGCCTCCATGGCCTCCTCGCGGCTCTGGGTCAGGGCTTCGTCGCGCTTGGCGGCGATCTTCTGCAGCACCCGGAGCTGCGCGCCCGTGCCCGCCGGAATGAGGCGGCCCACGATCACGTTCTCCTTCAGACCTTCCAGCGGGTCGATCTTGCCGCTCACCGACGCCTCGGTCAGCACCCGCGTCGTCTCCTGGAAGGAGGCGGCGGAGAAGAACGAGCGCGTCTGCAGCGAGGCCTTGGTGATGCCGAGCAGCACCGGCTGCACGATCGCCGGGCGCCCGCCGCGGGCTTCCGCCTTGGCGTTCTCGGCGTCGACCTCGGCCTTGTCGACGTGATCGCCCTTGAGCAGGGTGGTCTCGCCGGAGTCGAGGATCTCCACCTTCTGCAGCATCTGGCGAACGATCACCTCGATGTGCTTGTCGTTGATCGGCACGCCCTGCAGACGGTAGACCTCCTGGATCTCGTTCACCAGGTAGTCCGCCAGAGCCTCGATGCCCTGGATGCGCAGGATGTCGTGCGGATCAGGGTTGCCGTCGATCAGGTACTCGCCCTTCTGGATCACGTCGCCGTCGTGGACGGAGATGTGCTTGCCCTTCGGGATGAGGAACTCGACGGGGTCGCCGCCGTCTTCCGGCGTGATCTTGATCCGGCGCTTGTTCTTGTAGTCCTTACCGAACTCGACCCGACCGGACATCTCGGCGATGATGGCGCAGTCCTTCGGCCGGCGCGCTTCGAACAGCTCCGCCACCCGCGGCAGACCGCCGGTTATGTCGCGGGTCTTGGCGCTCTCGGTCGGCAGGCGGGCCAGCACGTCGCCGGGCTTGACCTCGTCGCCGTCGCCGACGGAGAGGATCGCGCCCACCGGCAGCAGGTAGCGGGCGTCGCCGCCGTTCGCCAGCTTCCGATACTGGCCGTCCTCGCCAATGACCGCCATGGCTGGACGCAGGTCCGACCCGCGCGGGCTGGCGCGCCAGTCGGCGACCACCCGGTTGGCGATGCCCGTGGCCTCGTCGGTCTCCTCGCGCACGGAGAAGCCGTCCACGAGGTCCTCGTAGCGTACGCGCCCGGCCACTTCGGTCAGGATCGGCGTGGTGTACGGGTCCCAGATGGCCAGGCGCTGACCGCGCTTGACCGTGTCGCCCGGCTTCACCTTCAGACGCGCGCCGTAGGGCAGCTTGTAGGACTCGCGATCCTTGCCCTCGACCTGCACCGAGACCTGCATGTTGCGGGCCATGATGATCAGATCGCCGTCCGACGCCTGCACCGTGTTGCCGACGGTCAGCTTCACGACGCCCTCGTTGGCGGCCTCGTAGAAGCTCTGCTCGGCCACATTGGCGGTGCCGCCGATGTGGAAGGTGCGCATGGTGAGCTGGGTGCCCGGCTCGCCGATCGACTGCGCCGCGATGACGCCGACCGCCTCGCCGATGTTGACCCGCGTACCCCGCGCCAGGTCGCGGCCGTAGCAGGCGCCGCAGACCCCGGACTCGCTTTCGCAGACCAGCACCGAGCGGACCTTCACCGCCTGGATCCCCGCCTTCTCGATCAGCTCGACCTGCGGCTCGTCCAGGTAGGTGTCGGCCGGCACGACGATCTCGCCGGAGACCGGGTCCTTCACGTCCTCCGCCGCGGTGCGGCCCAGGATGCGGCCGCCCAGGGACACGAGCACGTCGCCGCCCTCGACCACGGCGCGCAGGGTGATGCCCCGCGTGGTGCCGCAGTCCTCCTCGGTGATGATGCAGTCCTGCGCCACGTCGACGAGGCGACGGGTGAGGTAGCCCGAGTTAGCGGTCTTCAGGGCGGTATCGGCCAGGCCCTTGCGGGCGCCGTGGGTGGAGTTGAAGTACTCCAGCACGGTCAGGCCTTCCTTGAAGTTCGAGACGATCGGAGTCTCGATGATCTCGCCGGACGGCTTGGCCATCAGGCCGCGCATGCCGCCAAGCTGCTTCATCTGGGCCTGCGAGCCTCGGGCGCCGGAGTGGGCCATCATGTAGATGGAGTTGATCTCCTTCTCCCGGCCGTTCTCGTCCTTGGGCTTGGTGGAGATTTCGGCCATCATCTCGTCGGCCACGCGGTCCGTCGCCTTGGACCAGGCGTCCACGACCTTGTTGTACTTCTCGCCGCGCGTGATCAGCCCGTCCGCGTACTGCTGCTCATACTCCTCGGTGAGCTTGCGGGTCTCCTCGATGATCAGCTTCTTGCGGGCGGGGATGACGATGTCGTCCTTGCCGAAGCTGATGCCCGCCTTGGCCGCCTCGCGGAAGCCCAGCCCCATCAGCTGGTCGGCGAAGATGACCGTCGCCTTCTGCCCGCAGTGCCGGTAGACCACGTCGATGAGGTTGCCGATCTCCTTCTTGGTGAGCGGCTTTTCCACTAGGCGGTGGCCGACGTTGGGGCTCTGCGGGAGCAGGGCCGCGATCTTCATGCGGCCGGGCGTGGTGTCGATCACCCGCGTAACCTGGCGGCCTTCGGCGTCGGTCTCGGTGAACCGGGCCTTGATCTTGGAGTGCACGGTCACGATCCGCGCATCCAGGGCGGCCTCGATCTCGCCGAGATCGGCGAACAGCTTGCCCTCGCCGGGCTCGCCATCCTTGGCCAGGGACAGGTAATAGAGCCCCAGCACAATGTCCTGCGACGGCACGATGATCGGTCGGCCGTTGGCCGGGCTCAGGATGTTGTTGGTCGACATCATGAGCACGCGCGCTTCCAGCTGCGCCTCAAGGCTCAGCGGCACGTGCACGGCCATCTGGTCGCCGTCGAAGTCGGCGTTGAAGGCCGCGCAGACCAGCGGGTGCAGCTGGATCGCCTTGCCCTCGATCAGCTTGGGTTCGAAGGCCTGGATGCCCAGGCGGTGCAAGGTCGGGGCCCGGTTGAGCAGGACCGGGTGCTCGCGGATCACCTCCTCTAGGATATCCCAGACCTGGGCCTGCTCGCGCTCGACCATGCGCTTGGACTGCTTGACGGTGCCCGACAGGCCCTTGGCGTCCAGCCGCGCGTAGATGAAGGGCTTGAACAGCTCCAGCGCCATCTTCTTGGGCAGGCCGCACTCGTGCAGCTTCAGCTCAGGCCCGACGGTGATGACCGAACGGCCCGAGTAGTCGACGCGCTTGCCAAGCAGGTTCTGGCGGAAGCGGCCCTGCTTGCCCTTCAGCATGTCGGCGAGCGACTTCAGCGGACGCTTGTTCGCGCCGGTGATGACGCGACCGCGACGGCCGTTGTCGAAGAGGGCGTCGACAGCCTCCTGCAGCATCCGCTTCTCGTTGCGGATGATGATGTCCGGCGCCCGCAGCTCGATGAGACGCTTCAGACGGTTGTTACGGTTGATCACCCGCCGGTAGAGATCGTTCAGGTCGGAGGTCGCGAAGCGGCCGCCGTCGAGGGGCACCAGGGGCCGCAGCTCCGGCGGGATCACCGGCACGACCGTCAGGATCATCCACTCCGGCTTGTTGCCGCTCTCGATGAAGGACTCGATCAGCTTCAGACGCTTGGAGTACTTCTTCTGCTTCATCTCCGAGGGGTTCTCGGCGAGTTCGGCGCGCAGCTTGTCGGCTTCCTTGTGCAGGTCGATCGCCTGCAGCATGCCGCGCACGGCCTCCGCGCCGATCTCCGCGGTGAAGCTGTCGTCGCCGAACTCCTCCTGGTAGCGCAGGTAGTCGTCTTCGCTGAGCAGCTGGTTCTGCTTCAGCGGCGTCAGGCCCGGTTCCGTGACAATGTAATTCTCGAAGTAGAGGACGCGCTCAAGCTCCTTAAGCGCCATGTCCAGCATCAAGGCGATACGCGAGGGCAGGCTCTTCAGGAACCAGATATGCGCCACCGGCGAGGCCAGTTCGATATGGCCCATGCGCTCGCGCCGGACCCGGGCGAGCGTGACCTCGACACCGCACTTCTCGCAGATGATGCCCTTGTACTTCATGCGCTTGTACTTACCGCACAGGCACTCGTAGTCCTTGGTCGGACCGAAGATGCGCGCGCAGAACAGGCCATCACGCTCTGGCTTGAACGTGCGGTAGTTGATAGTCTCGGGCTTCTTGATCTCGCCGAAGGACCAGGAGCGGATCTTCTCCGGGCTTGCGAGCGAGATACGGATCTGATCGAAGGTCGGAGCGACCTGGACCGGATTGAAGATGTTCAGGACTTCCTGGTTCATGGTGTCCTCAGATCGCAGCGGGGCCGCGGGAAATGGAAGATATGTCGTCCCGGCCGGGGCGCAGCGGAGCGCCAGGGTCTAGACGCCGGCTTTCGCCTTGGCCCCGGATCAGCCCTGTGCAGGGCTGGTCCGGGAAGGCGCGCGAGATCAGGGAAGGCCTCAGCTGTTCTCCAGCTCCACATTGAGGCCCAGGCTGCGCATCTCCTTGATGAGCACGTTGAAGCTCTCCGGAATGCCCGCCTCGAAGCTGTCGTCGCCGCGGACGATCGCCTCATAGACCTTGGTGCGGCCGGCGACGTCGTCGGACTTCACCGTCAGCATCTCCTGCAGGGTATAGGCGGCGCCGTAGGCCTCCAGCGCCCAGACCTCCATCTCGCCGAAGCGTTGGCCGCCGAACTGCGCCTTGCCGCCCAGCGGCTGCTGGGTGACCAGGCTGTAGGGGCCGATGGAGCGGGCGTGGATCTTGTCGTCCACCAGGTGGTGCAGCTTCAGCATGTAGATGTAGCCGACGGTGACCGGCCGCTTGAACGGCTCGCCGGTCTGGCCGTCGTAGAGCTGCACCTGGCCTGAGCGAGCGCGGCCGGCCTTCTCCAGCAGATCCTCGATGTCGGGGATGTGCGCCCCGTCGAAGACCGGCGTGGCGAAGGGCACGCCCTTGTGCAGGTTCCGCGCGAGCTCGATCAGGTCCTCGTCGGAGTCCGGCAGGGGCTGGTCGGCGCCGTACACGTCGCGCAGGTGGCTGATCAGGGCCTCCCGCTGGCCGCCGCCGTACTGCCAGTCCTCCAGCAGGCGCGTGATCTGCTGTCCGATGCCCGCCGCGGCCCAGCCGAGGTGGGTCTCGAAGATCTGGCCGACGTTCATGCGCGAGGGCACGCCCAGCGGGTTCAGCACAATATCGACGTGAGTCCCGTCCTCGAGGAACGGCATGTCCTCCACCGGCAGGATCTTGGAGATCACGCCCTTGTTGCCGTGACGGCCGGCCATCTTGTCGCCGGGCTGGAGCTTGCGCTTCACCGCGACGAAGACCTTGACCATCTTCATCACGCCGGGCGGCAGTTCGTCGCCGCGCTGCAGCTTGTCGACCTTGTCCTCGAACCGGCGGTCCAGGCGCTTGCGCGCCTCGTCGAACTGGCGGCGCATGGCCTCCAGCTCGCCCATCGCCTTCTCGTCGTCCAGGGCGATCTGCCACCACAGGCCTGGCGCGATGTCGGCCAGCTTCTCGGCGGTGATCTCGCCGCGGCCCAGGCCCTTGGGCCCGGAGACGGCGCTCTTGCCGATCAGCAACTCGCGCAGGCGCCCGGTGATGTTGCGGTTCAGGATCGCGAACTCGTCGTCGCGGTCCTTGCCCAGGCGCTCGATCTCGGCGCGCTCGATCTCCAGCGCCCGCTGATCCTTGTCGACCCCGTGCCGGTTGAAGACGCGCACCTCCACGACCGTGCCGGACACCCCCGGCGGCAGGCGCAGAGAGGTGTCGCGCACGTCGGACGCCTTCTCGCCGAAGATCGCGCGCAGCAGCTTCTCTTCCGGCGTCATCGGGCTCTCGCCCTTGGGCGTCACCTTGCCGACCAGGATGTCGCCCGGCTGCACCTCGGCCCCGATCGCCACAATGCCGGCCTCGTCGAGGTTGCGCAGCGCCTCCTCGCCGACGTTGGGGATGTCGCGAGTGATCTCTTCCGGCCCGAGCTTGGTGTCGCGGGCGGCCACCTCGAACTCCTCGATGTGAATTGAGGTGAAGATGTCGTCGGAGACGATCCGCTCGGAGATCAGAATGGAGTCTTCGAAGTTGTAGCCGTTCCAGGGCATGAAGGCGACGAGCACGTTGCGACCCAACGCCAGCTCGCCGAGCTCCGTGGACGGGCCGTCGGCGACGATGTCGCCCGCGCGGATCCGATCGCCCACCCGCACCAGCGGACGCTGGTTGATACAGGTGTTCTGGTTGGAGCGCTGGAACTTGGACAGGCGGTAGATGTCGACGCCGGGCTTGGTCGGGTCCGTCTCTTCCGTGGCGCGGATGACGATACGGGTGGCGTCCACCTGCTCCACCACGCCGGTGCGTCGGGCTACGACGGTGGCGCCGGAGTCCCGTGCGACCACCGCCTCCATGCCCGTGCCGACCAGCGGGGCGTCGGCCTTCACCAGCGGCACCGCCTGGCGCTGCATGTTGGAGCCCATCAGCGCGCGATTGGCGTCGTCGTTCTCAAGGAAGGGGATCAGGGCCGCAGCCACCGACACCACCTGCTTGGGGCTGACGTCCATGAAGTCGACCTGCTCCTTGGGCGCGACGCTCACTTCACCGTTGATCCGCACCTGGACGAGGTCGTCGAGCACCGCGCCGTCGGGGCCTAGGCGGATGTTGGCCTGGGCGATGACGTGCTTGGATTCCTCCATGGCGGACATATAGACGACCTCCTCGGTCGCCTTGCCGTCGATCACCCGGCGATAGGGGCTCTCGATGAAGCCGTACTTGTTCACCCGGGCGTGGGTGGCCAGGGAGTTGATCAGGCCGATGTTCGGGCCTTCCGGCGTCTCGATGGGGCAGATCCGGCCGTAGTGCGTCGGGTGCACGTCGCGCACCTCGAAGCCCGCCCGCTCCCGGGTCAGGCCGCCCGGCCCGAGCGCCGAGAGACGCCGCTTGTGGGTGATCTCCGAAAGCGGATTGGTCTGGTCCATGAACTGGCTGAGCTGCGAGGAGCCGAAGAACTCCCGCACCGCCGCCGCCGCCGGCTTGGCGTTGATCAGGTCGTGCGGCATGACCGTGTCGATATCGACCGAGCTCATGCGCTCTTTGATCGCCCGCTCCATGCGCAGCAGGCCGACGCGGTACTGGTTCTCGAGAAGCTCGCCCACCGAACGCACCCGGCGGTTGCCGAGATTGTCGATATCGTCGATCTCGCCGCGGCCGTCGCGCAGGCCCACCAGGATCTTCAGGACCGCCAGCACGTCTTCCTTGCGCAGGACGCGGATCTCGTCGGAGACGTCCTGCTCCAGGCGCATGTTCATCTTCACCCGGCCGACCGCGGACAGGTCATAGCGCTCGGAGTCGAAGAAGAGGCTGCGGAACATGGCTTCGGCCGCCTCGATGGTCGGCGGCTCGCCCGGACGCATGACGCGGTAGATGTCGAACAGCGCCTCTTCGCGGCTGCTGTTCTTGTCCACCCGCAGCGTGTTGCGCATGTAGGCTCCGACGGTGACGTGGTCGATGTCGAGCACGTCGATGGTGGAGAATCCCTGCTCGCTCAGCAGGTTGATCGCCGCGGTGTCGAGCTCGTCGCCCGCCTCCGCATAGATCTCCCCCGTCTCCACGTTCACCGCGTCGCGCGCCAGAAAGCGTCCGATCAGGGCGTCGGGCGCAACCAGCAGCGTCTTTACGCCCTGGTCGGCGAACTTCTTGGCGGCGCGGGCGGGGATCTTCTGCCCTGCAGGGGCGATCTCCTCGCCCGTGTCGGCGTCGATCAGCGGGAAAGCCGGCTTCACCCCGCGCCAGCGCTCGGGCTTGTAGGGCGTGGCCCAGCCGCCGTCGCGCTTCTCGAACGGAATGACGTCGTAGAAGGTGGTGAGGATCTCCTCGCCGTCCATGCCGAGGGCGAACAGGAAGCTGGTGGCGGGCAGCTTACGCCGGCGGTCGATGCGGACGTAGACGATGTCCTTGGCGTCGAACTCAAAGTCGAGCCAGGAGCCCCGGTAAGGGATCACGCGCGCGGCGAATAGCAGCTTGCCCGACGCGTGCGTCTTGCCCTTGTCGTGATCGAAGAACACGCCCGGCGAGCGGTGCATCTGGGAGACGATGACGCGCTCGGTGCCGTTGACGATGAAGGTGCCCTTGTCCGTCATGAGCGGGATGTCGCCCATGTAGACGTCCTGCTCCTTGATGTCCTTGACGGAGCGGGCCCCGGTGTCCTCGTCATTCTCGAACACGATCAGGCGCAGCTTGACCTTCAGCGGCGCGGCGTAGGTCATGTCGCGCTGGATGCATTCCTCGACGTCGTACTTCGGGTCCTCGAACTCGTAGGACACGTACTCGAGCACGGCGCGCTCGTTGAAGTCCTTGATCGGGAAGACGGACTTGAAGACCGCCTCGATGCCTTCGTCCACGCGGTCCGCCGCGCGGGTCTCACTCTGCAGGAACTGCTCGTAGGAGGCGCGCTGAACCTCGATCAGGTTCGGCATGCGCACCGCCTCGGGGATGCGCCCGAAGCTGCGGCGGATGCGCTTTTTGCCGGTGAAGCTGTCGATCGAGGCGATTTGGCCAGAAGAATGGGGGCCGGTCGGAACCAGGCCGCTGAACGAGTCCGCCATCATTGCTCCCTTAAGGCGGCCGCGAGGATCGGCCGCCTCGACAATCATCTATCGCAGGCGACCCCGGACCGAACGCGACGCACGCCGGCTCCGGGCGCCCGCGGCGCCAGGTCTTACGCGTCCGCCCGTCGGGGAACCGGAGGCTCCGCCGGACGCTCTTCGGCCGCCGCCGCATTCCCGGGAGAGGAACCGACGGCGCCCCTTCGCAGCGCGGGAGGGCGATCCCGCACGCCTCGGGGGCTTTGCGTCTGGCGCGCTGGGGCGCATGCAGACGCGAGTCGTGTGTGTGAGGCCGGCGGATATAGGGGGATAGGCGGGGCTTGTGAAGTCATTTCGCGCGCGAGTTCGGCGCGGGAGTTACGCGGCCGCGCCCCGTTCCAGGGTGAGGCGGGCGAGCAGGCCGGGTTCGGCGTCGCCCAGCACCAGCGCGCCTCCGTGCAGGCGGGCGCAGGCCGCAGCGATGGCGAGCCCCAGGCCCGAGCCGCCGCCTGAGCGCGCCGCGTCCAGCCGCACGAAGCGCTCCTGCACCCGTTCCCGATCCGCCTCGGGCACGCCGGGGCCGCTGTCGGCGACCTCGATCTCCACCAGCGCGCCGAGGTCGCGCAGGCGCAGCGCCACCTCCGCCCCCTCCCCCGCATGCTGGGCGGCGTTGTGCAGAAGGTTGCCGACCGCCTGGCGGACCAGGGCCTCGTGGGCGGCGACGGGCGTCGGCAGACTGCCGAGGTCCAGGGTCAGGCTCTGGCCCGCGTCCTCGATCACCGGCGCGAACACGTCGGCCACCTCGGCCATTAGCGCCCTCAAGTCCACCGGCCGCATGACGTCGCGGGAGAGCCCCGACTCCGCCCGGGCGATGTCCAGCAGGGCGGAGAGCGTGGCCAGCGTTCGATCCGCCTCGGTCTCGGCGACGGCGATCGCTTCGCTCCGCTCCGGCTCGGGCGTGGAGGGGTGCTGGGCCCTCGCGAGCGCGCCCTTCATGCGCGTCAGGGGCGAGCGCAGGTCGTGGGCGACACTGTCGGTCACGCTCCGCATCCCGTTCATCAGGGCCTCGATGCGGTCGAGCATGGCGTTGAGCGAGCCGGCGATGCGGCCGAAGGGGTCTTCAGGGTCGGAGATTACGGTGCGGGCGGAAAGATCGCCGCTCGCGATGCGCTCCGCCGTCGCCGCGATCGCCTCCACGCGCTGCAGCACCGCCGCGTTCAGCGCCAGGCCAGCCACGCCGCTCGCCACCGCCACGATCAGGAAGGCGGCGATGAAGCCGTAGACCACCGAACGTTCGAAGCGCGCTTGGTTCGCCCGGTCGCGACCGACCACCAGCAGGCCGCCGTCGTCCAGGGTGGCGGCGACGACGTGCAGGGTTTCAGGCGTCGGCCGGCGCACGCGCACGAGCCGCCAGTCCGCATCACGGAAGGCGGGATTAAAGCCTTGCAGGTCGCCGGCGAGGGGCTGGCCCTGAGGCCCGAACACGCCGTAGCGCTCCCCGCTGGCGGAGAAGCGCGTGCGCCGGGCCACGGCGTTGATCAGGCTCTGCAGTCCCTGTTCCTGATAGACCTCGTCGAGGAGGTCGCGTTCCGCCAGAGCCTCCGCCCGCTCGCGCTCGGAGATGATGCCCGAGCCCGTCGCATAGACCACGACCAGGGCCGCCGCGCTCGCGCCCACCACGAGGGCCAGCGCGAACGCCAGGAAAGTCTGCGGCCGAAAGCTGCCGATCCGCCCCGCCATCCGGCCTCAGGGTGCTTCGGAAAGGCGATAGCCGACACCCCGGAGCGTGTGGAGCAGCGGCTTCTCGAAGCCCTCGTCCAGCTTCTTTCGAAGCCTGGAGATGTGGGTGTCGATGATCGAGGTGTGCGGGTCGAAGCGATAGTCCCAGACCTGCTCCAGCAGCATGGTGCGCGTCACCACCCGATCCTTGCTGCGAAGGAAATACTCCAGAAGCTTGAATTCCCTAGGGAGAAGGTCGAGCGTTTTGCCGCCCCGCGTCACCTTGCGCGACAGCAGGTCCATCTCCAGGTCGCCGCAGCGGAGCACCGTCTCCACCGACGTGCCGGGGCGGCGTCGAAGCAGGTTCTCCAGCCGCGCGTGCAGCTCCGAGAACCCGAACGGCTTGGTGAGGTAGTCGTCGCCGCCGGCGCGCAGGCCCGTGACCCGCTCGTCGAGCTGAGCCAGGGCGGAGAGGAACAGGACCGGCGTCTCCACGCCCCCCGCCCGGAGCGCCTTGACTACCGAGAGCCCGTCCATGCCGGGCAAGAGCCGGTCCATCACGACAGCGTCGAAGGCTGAGGACGACGCGAGATAGAGTCCGTCCCGCCCGTCGGTCACGTGCTCCACGGTGAAGCCGGCCTCGCGCAGGCCCTTGGCGACGTACTCCGCCGTGTCCGCGTCGTCCTCCACCAGCAGGATGCGTCCGCTCACCCGCGCCTCGACTGTTGCCGACCCTGATCGAAACCTAGGGCGAACTTCATCGCGGATGAAGGGTTCAGACGCCATGCCGCCCTCTCTCGACTGCCTCGTGATCGGCGCGGGCCCCGCGGGCCTCACCGCCGCCGTCTACCTCGCGCGCTTCCGCCGACGGGTGCGGGTGCTGGACGGAGGCGAAAGCCGCGCGGCCTGGATCCCGCGCAGCCGCAACCTGCCAGGCTTTCCTGACGGGCTGCCCGGGCCTGAGTTGCTGGAGCGCCTGCGCGGCCAGGCGACGCGCTACGGGGCCGAGATCACGCCCGGGCGCGTGTCTGGGCTGACGCGCACGCCGGAAGGGTTCGAGGCGGGGACGGACTCCGAAAGCCTCAGGGCGTCCTTCGTCATCCTGGCCACGGGCGTCACCGAGAACGCGCCGCCCGAACTCGGCCCCATCGCCGAGGCCGTGAAGGCGGGGCGGGTCCGCATCTGCCCGATCTGCGACGGCTTCGAGACGATCGGGCGCACGGTGGCGGTGGTGGGCGATGGCGCGCATGCGGCGCGTGAGGCGCTCTTCCTGCGGACCTGGTCGGCCGAGGTGACGGTGGTGCTGACGTCCGGCGAGCTGCCGAACGATCTCGCGCAGCAACTGGCCGAGGCTCAGGTGGAGGTCCTGCGCGCCCCGGTCCGGGCGGTGGAGATCGCGCAGGACCGACGCACCGCGCTCCGCCACGCGGACGGGCTCGAGCGCCCCTTCGACGCGGTCTACACCGCCTTTGGGGTCACGCCCCAGGACGGGCTGGCGGCGGCGATGGGCGCGGCGCTGGCCAAGGACGGCCGCCTCCTCGTCGACGCGCACCAGGAGACGAGCGTTCCGGGTCTTTACGCCGCCGGCGACGTGGTCCTGGGGCTGAACCAGATCAGCGTCGCGGAAGGCGAGGCCGCCAAGGCGGCCACGGCCGTGCACAACCGCCTCCCCCGCGTGCTGGCCGGAGGCTCCGCGCCCCGCCTCGCGCTCACCGCCTGAACCGAAAGGAGCCTGGCCATGACCAAGGAGACGCCGAAGCAGAAAGCGATCGTGGAGCGCGTCATGCACGACTTCAAGGCGGGCGACCTGAAGGCGAACGGCGGCCGCAAGGTGAAGACCCCTCGCCAGGCGATCGCCATCGCGCTGCACGAAGCGGGCGTAGCGCGCGACCAGACGCCGCCCAAGAAGACCTGAGCGCGCTTCCCCCGCGCCGCGTCGGCTTCTAGGCTCAGTCGCTCTGGGACCTCGGGGGGCGCATGTCGCAACGGTTCACGCTGCTCATCCTGCTCGGCATGCTGCTGGGGCTGGCGGCAGGCGTCGTGCTGCACGCCTCGGCGTCGACCCCGGCGCAGGCGCGCGAGATTGCGGGCTGGTTCTCTTTGGTCACCGACACCTTCCTGCGCCTGATCAAGATGATCATCGCCCCGCTCGTGCTTTCCACCCTGGTGGCGGGCATCGCTCACATGGGCGACGGCGCGGCCATCGGGCGGGTCGGGCTGAAGGCGATCCTCTGGTTCGTCGTGGCCGGGATCGTCTCGCTCGCGATCGGGATGGCGATGGTGGAGTGGTTGCAGCCCGGCCGGGGCCTGGCGCTCGCCCCGCCCCCGCCAGCGCCGTCGCCGGCGTCCAGACCTCGCTTTCGGTGAAGGACTTCCTGGCCCACGTCTTTCCAGCCTCGGTCGTGGACGCCATGGCCAAGAACGAGATCCTGCAGATCGTGGTCTTCTCCCTGTTCGCGGGGCTGGCCATCGCCTCCCTCGGCGAGCGGGCGGGCGCGCTTCTTACCGGGATCGAGCAGCTCGCCGCGGTCATGCTGAAGGTGACCAACTATGTCATGGTGTTCGCGCCCTTCGCGGTCTTCGCGGCCATCGCGGCGGCGGTCACCACGGAGGGGCTCGAGCTGCTGGTCACCTATGCCCGCTTCGTGGGCGGGTTCTACGCGTCGCTGGCGATCCTGTGGGTCGTGATCGTGGCTGCAGGGGCGCTGGTCATCGGCCCCCGGCGCGTGGGCGGCCTCTTCGGCATGATCCGCCAGCCGGCGCTGCTCGCCTTTTCGACCGCGAGCTCCGAGAGCGCCTATCCGCGCACGCTAGAGGAGCTGGAGCGGTTCGGCGTATCGAAGAAGATCGCAAGCTTCGTCCTGCCGCTCGGCTACTCGTTCAACCTCGACGGCTCGATGATGTATTGCACCTTCGCGAGCCTCTTCATCGCCCAGGTCTACGGCGTGCACCTGAGCCTGGCGCAGCGAGGCTTCATGCTGTTGCTGTTCCTGCTGACCAGCAAGGGGATCGCCGGCGTGCCGCGGGCGTCGCTGGTCGTGATCGCCGCGACCCTGCCCTACTTCAAGATACCCGAGGCCGGGCTGCTGCTCGTGCTGGGCGTGGACCACTTCCTCGACATGGGACGCAGCGCCACCAACGTGATCGGCAACTCCGTCGCCGCCGCCGCCGTGGCCCGCTTCGAGGGCGAGCTCAGGCCCTCGTCCCAGCTGGCGCCGGAGCTCAGCGCCTGATCTGGCTCAGGGCAGCGGCGTCCACTCCTCCTCGGGGGGCAGGGGCGCGAAGATCTCGGCCAGCAGGGCCTCGCTGACGCCCTCAAGGGTCGCAGGGTCCCAGCGCGGCGCATTGTCCTTGTCCACGATCACCGCGCGCACCCCCTCCAGGAAGTCGTGCCGGCGCACCACGCGGGAGGCGATGCGGTACTCCATGGCCATGTTGTCGTAGAAGCGGGTCATGCGCCCCCCCGCCTGCAGCTGGCGGAAGGCGACCTTTAGCGTCTGGGGCGACTTGGTCTTCAGCGCCTGCAGTTGCGCCTCCGCCCAGGCGCTCCCCTCGGCGGCCAGGGCCGCGAAGATCGCCTCCACGCTCTCCAGGGCGAACAGGCGCGCGATCTCGTCCTGATGCTGGGCGAACGGGGGCGCCCCGGCGTCGGCCTCGATCTCGCTCAGCACCGTCTCGATCGCGTCCGGACGGGCGATCAGCGCGGCCTTCAGCGCCTCGATCCGGGCGCTCTCGACATAGTCGGTGGCCAGCCCCAGCCGCAGGCAGTCCGCCGCCTTGATCCGCGCCCCCGTCAGCGCCAGCCAGAGCCCCGCATGCCCCGGCAGCCGCGGCAGGAACCAGCCGCCGCCGACGTCGGGGAAGAGGCCGATGCCGGTCTCGGGCATGGCGAAGATCGTGCGCTCCGTCGCGATCCGGTAGCGGGCGGGCGCGGCGATGCCCACCCCGCCGCCCATGACGACGCCGTCCATGATCGCGACCACCGGCTTGGGGTAGTCGAACAGCAGCGCATTCAGCCGATACTCGGTGTGGAAGAACTCCCGCGCCTGCACCGCGTCGCCCGCGCCGCTCTCCGCCAGCATGCGGATGTCGCCCCCCGCACAGAAGCCGCGCTCGCCGGCGTGATCGATCAGCACCGCCTCGACCGCCGGGTCCGCGCGCCAGGCCAGCAGGGCGTCGATCATCAGCCGGCACATCTGCGTCGTGAGCGCGTGCAGCGCCTTCGGCCGGTTCAGGGTCAGCCGCCCGACCGCGCCCTCGACGCGCGCCAGGACGGGGGAGTGTTCGGCGCCTAACGACAAGCCATCGCCTCCACGTTGCGTTTGAGCGCGCGGTCCAGTCGCGCGCCTACTGCCGCAGCATCTCGCGGGCGGTGATCACCCGCATGATCTCGTTGGTGCCTTCCAGGATCTGGTGCACGCGCAGGTCCCGCACGACGCGCTCCAGCGGATAGTCCTTCAGGTAGCCGTAGCCGCCATGCAGCTGCAGCGCCTGGTTGGCGACCTCGAAGCCGGCGTCGGTGGCGAACCGCTTGGCCATGGCGCAGAGCTGGGTCGCGTGGGGCGAGCCTTTGTCGAGGGCGTCGGCGGCGTTGCGCACCATCAGGCGGGCGGCCTCCAGCTCGGTCGCCATGTCGGCGATCTTGAACTGCAGCGCCTGGAACTCCTTCAGCGCCCGGCCGAACTGCTTGCGCTCGCCGATGTAGGCCTTCGCCGTGTCGAGCGCGAAGCCCGCCCCGCCCAGCGAACAGGCCGCGATGTTCAGCCGCCCCCCGTCCAGCCCCATCATGGCGAAGCGGAAGCCGTCGCCCTCGGCGCCGACGCGGTTTTTCACCGGCACGCGGACATTGTCGAAGTTCACCTGGGCGGTCGGCTGGCTGTTCCAGCCCATCTTGCGCTCGTTCGCGCCGAAGCTCAGGCCCTCCCAGCCCTTCTCGACCACGAGGGTGGAGACGCCCTTGGGCCCGAACTCGCCGGTCCGCACCATCACGACATAGACATCCGAGACGCCTGCGCCGGAGATGAAGGCCTTCGACCCGTTCACTACGTAGTGGTCGCCCTCGAGCCGGGCGGAGGTGCGCAGGCTGGCGGCGTCGGAGCCTGAGCCGGGCTCCGTCAGGCAGTAGGAGGCGATCAACTCCATCGAGGTCAGACGCGGCAGATAGGCCTGACGCAGCGCGTCCGACCCAAAGCGGTCGATCATCCAGCTCGCCATATTGTGGATCGAGATGAAGGCGGCCGTGGACACGTCGCCCCGCGACAGCTCTTCGAAGATGATCGCCGCATCCAGGCGCTTCAGCGCCGAGCCGCCGACATCCTCCCGGACATAGATGCCGGCGAAGCCGAGCTCGGCCGCCTTCTTGATCACGTCGACGGGAAAATGTTTCTCTTCGTCCCAGCGGGCCGAGTGGGGGGCAAGTTCTGCCTCGGCGAAGGCGCGCGCGGCCTCCTGGATCGCGCGCTGATCGTCGTTGAGGGTAAAGTCCACGCGGAACCTCGGTCGGGGGTGGAAGCTTTGCCTCGTGGGAGGCAGGCTTGAGCAATGGCGGGCGCCCTCCCCATCTGTCAATCAGCGACGGGCTGAAGGAGGCCCTGCCCATGACGGACGGTGCGGAACACTACGAGGGCGACCCGCTGATGGCCGGGTTCGACCGGGGCGTGGCCTTCGTGGGTTACGGACTCCTGATCGTCTCGCCCTTCCTGTTCGGCGCGCCCGCGGTGGTCGCCTTCGTGCTCGCCCTGGCGCACCGCAACGACTCGCACTGGCTCATCCGCAGCCACTATCGCAACCAATCGCACATCTTCGGCGTAGGCCTGACCTTGCTGGTGCTGGCGATCCTGTGCGCGCTGGGCGCGAGCGGCCTGGCGCTGGACCAGCTCGGCAATTTCGTGATCGAGCAGGGCCGCAACGCCGGCCTGATCGCGCCTCCGGCCGTGACGGACCCGCACCCTCCTGTCATCGTGCACAAGGGCGTCTGGACGGCGGGGCTGTTCGTCGCCGGCCTGGTCAGCCTCTGCGCCTGCGGGCTCTACACCTTCGTGGCCTCGATCGTCGGGCTGTTGCGCCTGCTCGGAAATCGGCCCATCGCCAGGTTCACGACCTGAGCCGACGAAACGAGAAGCCGATCCGATGAGCCGCGCGCCGCTGGCCCCCTACCCCGCCTTGCGCCTCAGGCGCCTGCGGCAGGCCGACTGGATCCGAAGGCTGGTGCGCGAGACCGTGCTCACGCCCTCCGACCTGATCTGGCCGCTGGTGGTGCACGATGGGGCGGAGGACGAGATACCCGTAGGGTCCATGCCCGGCGCGCCGCGGCTGTCGGTGAGGCGGGCGGCGGAGGCGGCGCGGCAGGCCGAGCGCCTCGGCATCCCCTGCATCGCCGTCTTCCCCTACATCGACGGGGAGCGGAAGGACGCCCAGGGGTCGGACGCCGCCAATCCCGACGGGCTGGTCTGTCGCGCGGTGAAGGCGATGAAGGACGCCGCGCCGGGCGTGGGCGTGCTTTGCGACGTCGCGCTCGACCCCTTCACCGATCACGGCCATGACGGCCTGATCGAGAACGGTCGCATCGCCAACGACCCGACCATCGAGCGGCTGGTCGAACAGGGCCTCGTCCAGGCCCGGGCGGGCGCCGACGTGCTGGCCCCCTCCGATATGATGGACGGCCGCGTGGGCAAGCTGCGCTCGGCGCTCGAGGCCGAGGGCCTGCAGGACACCGCCATCATGGCCTATGCCGCCAAGTACGCGTCCGCCTTCTACGGTCCGTACCGGGACGCGATCGGCTCGGGCAAGCTGGGCTCGGGCGGCTTGCCCAACCCGGTGGACAAGAAGACTTACCAGATGGACCCTGGCAACGGCGACGAGGCCCTGCGCGAAGTGGCCCTCGACATCGCCGAGGGCGCCGACATGGTCATGGTGAAGCCCGGGATGCCCTATCTCGACATCGTACGGCGCGTCAGCGAAGCCTTCGCCTTGCCGACCTTCGCCTTCCAGGTCTCCGGCGAATACGCCATGATCACGGCCGCCGCACAGAACGGCTGGCTGGACGAGGAGCGGGCGATCCTGGAGAGCCTGACGGCCTTCAAGCGGGCAGGCGCGGCCGGCGTCTTGACCTACTTCGCCCCGCGCACCGCGCGCTTGCTGGGCGCCTGACCTGGCGGCCACGGTTGCGGAGAACGCTTTCGGCGTCTCGCCCGTTTACGACAATGGGAACGCAGATGTCTTCAGTAGCGAACCGTAGAGAAGCCACTTCGGGCGTGACCTGACCCCCGCCCTTCATCCAGCGGCGACCAGAGACCGGCCGGTGTTGTCGCGCAGGAGCGCGGGTGAAGCAACTGTCCGGGGTCAGCCCATGTGAGACGGCGGGGTCTCTTTGGCCTGGAGCTGGGCGAGGTCGCGGGCTGGGGTGAGGCCGTCCAGGGCGCCGTGGGGCCGGTGGTGGTTGTAGCGGTGCTGGAAGGCGTCCAGCAGCGGGTTCAGCTTCTCGACTGACCTCGGCAGGTCGTAGACGCCGTAGACCTCATAGCGCCAGGCGCCGTTGCAGCGCTCCACCGCGCCGTTGAGCTGGGGCCGCTTTGGCGGGAGCTCGTAGAGGATCAGGCCTTTGTCATGGCAGGCCTGCTCGAACTTAAGCCTTGAACTCCGAACCGCCGTCGACCTGGATGGCCTGCACCGGGAAGGGCATCTCGGCGATGACCTTGTCGAGGAACAGGCTGGCGGCGTGGGCCGTGGCGCGGTTGACCGCCTTGGCGACGGTCCACTTGGCGACGGGATCGTAGGCGGTGAAGTGTTTGATGGCCTTGCCCGGAGCCAGGGTGACGAACACCGTGTCGATCTGCACCACCCCGCCTGGCCGGTCGGGCCTCAGCCCCTTGGGCAGGCGCACGGCATGGCGGCGCCGGGCCGTCCAGCGGTGCGAACGCGGCCGGCGACGCAGCGTCGCAACAGGCTGCACCACGCCGCGGTCCACCAGGCTCCTGATGATCCGCCCTAAAGTGGCGTTCGACACGGAGAAGCCCTGCTCCCGCAACAAAGGGCCGAGCTTGGCGCGGCCCCACATGGGGTAGTCGTCCCGCAGATCCTGGACCGCCCGCACCAGCTTGGGGGTCCAGCTCTTCAGCCTCACCCGCAGCGGCCGGCGGCTCCTGGGCTCCAGCCGCTTGGACCAACGGTGCAGCGTGGCGCGGCTGACGCCCACCGCCTTGGCCGCCTGCTCGGCGGTGAGCCCGCCTTGCCGGGCCAATCGGAACCGGCGGAGCCCGTCTCGCCTGGCCGCTCCGATGTCTGTGGTCTGCGCAGCCAGGCGAGACGACAGCCTCGCGCCGCGATATGCTGCGCTCTGTAGGCCAAAAACCTGCACGGGGGTCTCCTTCGGTCTTGAGTCGGCAAACCCAAGCCTCAGGGACCCCCACCCAGGGTCAAGCCCGTCTCAAATCTGTCTGAGCCCGATCATCGGCGACGCAGACGCCCTCCTCTTGCTGAATGGCGCGAACGGCTTATCAAGGCCGCCATGGACTTCTCCGCCCTGCAGGGCCTGCTCGAGCGGGCGCGCGGCCGCAAGGTCGTCTGCGTCGGCGACGTCATGCTGGACCGCTACGTCTATGGCGAGGTGGGCCGGGTGTCGCCCGAGGCGCCGATCCCGGTGCTGAGCCGGACGCATGAGACCGCCATGCCGGGCGCGGCGGCCAATGTCGCGCGCAACGTCGCGGCGCTGGGGCTTCAGGCCGTCTGCATCGGGGCGGTGGGCGCGGACGCCGACGCGGCGGCCCTGGCGGATCAGCTGTCGGCGGAGGGCGTGCGGCCGGTGTTCGTGACCGCTCCCGACCGACCGACCACGGCCAAGACCCGCTTCGTCGCCGGCGGCCAACAGCTCCTGCGCTTGGACGACGAGGTCGCCGCCCCGATCCCGGCCGAAACCGACGCCGCCCTCGCCCGCGCGATCGCCGAGCACGCCCAAGACGTCGGCGCCATCCTGCTCTCCGACTACGCCAAGGGCGCCGTCACGCCCGCCGTGATCGCCGCCTGTCACGAGGCGGCCGCGCGGACGGGCTGCCCGGTCGTGGTCGATCCCAAGGGCCGCAGCTTCGCCAAGTACGGCCCGGCGGACCTGATCAAGCCCAACGCCTGGGAGCTCTCGACCACCGCCGACCTGCCCGTCGGCTCAGACGCGGAAGCCGCGACGGCGCTGGAGGCGGCGCTGGCGGCGTGCGAGGCCCGCGCGATCCTGGTCACCCGCGCCGGCGACGGCATGAGCCTGCTGCCCCGCGGCGGCCTGGTCCGCCACGCCAAGGCCCCGCCGCGCAAGGTGTTCGACGTCTCAGGCGCGGGCGACACCAGCCTCGCGGCCCTTGGCGCTAGCCTCGCTGCGGAGGCGGACCTTCAGACCGCGATGGAGTTCGCGCTGCTGGCGTCGGGCGTCGTGGTCGGCAAGGCCGGCACCGCGACCGTCTCGCCGCACGAGTTGATCGAGGCGGAGTTGGCCCAGCACCTCGCCCCGGCCGAGGCCAAGATCACCGCCCTCGAGGATGCATTGCAGACGCTCCAGTCCTGGCGCCGGGCGGGCCTGAAGGTCGGCTTCACCAACGGCTGCTTCGACATCCTGCATCGGGGCCACGTGGCCTATCTGGCGCAGGCGCGCGCCTGGTGCGATCGCCTCGTGGTGGCGGTGAACACCGACGCCTCCGTCCGCCGCCTGAAGGGACCGGAGCGTCCGGTCAACGACCTGGAGAGCCGTGCGCTGGTGCTGGCCGGCCTGGCCTCGGTCGACCTGGTGCTGGCCTTTGACGAGCCGACGCCGCTCGCCCTGATCGAGGCGATCCGCCCTGACGTTCTGGTCAAGGGGGCGGACTACACGGTGGAGGCGGTGGTGGGGGCCGACGTGGTCCGGTCCTACGGCGGAGAGGTGAAGCTCGCCCCCCTGGTGGAGGGCTACTCCACGACCGCGGCCTTGGCGAGGCTGCGCGGCCGGGGCGCGGCGGCGTGAGCCGGCCCCTGGTCATGGTGACCGGCGGAGCCGGGTTCATCGGCTCCAACGTGGTCGCCGCCCTGACGGATGAGGACCGCTACGACGTCGCCGTCTGCGACCGCCTGCTCACCACCGACCTGGAGAAGTGGCGCAACCTCGCGCCCTATCCGCTGGCCGACTTCATCGCGCCGGAAGCGCTTGCGGCGTGGCTCGACGGCAATGCGGGCGCCCTGCACGCGGTCGTGCACATGGGCGCGGTGTCCTCCACCACCGAGACGGACGCCGACCTGATCGTCCAGTCCAACTTCGGCCTGTCGCGGGACCTCTGGCGCTGGTGCGCGCAGAACGGGACGCCCCTGATCTACGCCTCCTCGGCCGCGACCTATGGGAACGGGTCTGAGGGGTTTTCCGACAGCAACGACGTGGCTCACCTGCTGCGCCTGAAGCCGCTGAACGCCTATGGCTGGTCCAAGGCCGCCTTCGATGTCTGGGCGGTGCGCCAGGCCGAGGCGGGAGCCGCGCCGCCCCGCTGGTTCGGGCTGAAGTTCTTCAACGTGTACGGCCCCCACGAGCAGCACAAGGGCCCCCAGCGCTCGGTCGCGCACCAGATCTGGCCTCAGGCCTCCCGCGGGGAGACGGTGAAGCTCTTCAAGTCCTACCGCCGCGATTACCCGCACGGCGGCCAGCGGCGAGATTTCGTCTATGTGAAGGACTGCGCCGCGGTGATCGCCTGGATGGTGCAGGGCGGCGGGCGCAGCGGCGTCTACAATCTCGGCACGGGTCAGGCGCGCAGCTTCGCCGACCTTGCCCGCGCAGCCTTCGCGGCCGCAGGACGCGAGCCCGTGATCGAGTACATCGACATGCCCGAGACGCTCCGCGACAAGTACCAATATTTCACGCAGGCCGACATGACGCGCCTGCGGGCGTCCGGCTGGAACGCGCCCTTCATGTCGCTGGAAGACGGCGTCGCCGCCTACGGCGCCTGGCTGGCCGCGCGCGAGGGCTGAACCGGCTCAGTAGCTTTTGGGCAGGCCCAGCACCCGCTCGGCGATGAAGTTCAGGATCATCTCGCGACTGACCGGCGCGATGCGGGCGATCATGGCCTCGCGGAAATAGCGCTCCACGTCGTACTCGCGGGCATAGCCCATGCCCCCGTGCGCCAGCACCGCCGCCTCGCAGGCATGGAACCCCGCCTCAGCGCCCAGGTACTTGGCGGCGTTCGCCTCCGCCCCGCACTCCTTGCCGGCGTCGTAGAGGGCGGCCGCCTTGAACGCGAGGAGGTTGGCCGCTTCCAGCTCCGCCCAGGACTTGGCGAGCGGATGCTGCACGCCCTGGTTCTGGCCGATGGGGCGACCGAAGACGATGCGCTCCTTGGCATACTGCGCGGCCTTGGCGATGGCGGCGCGCCCGAGCCCGATCGCCTCCACCGCGAACAGCACGCGCTCGGGGTTCAGCCCCTGCAGCAGGTACTTGAAGCCCTGCCCCTCCTCCCCGATCAGGGCTTCTTTGGGCACGTGCAGGTCGTCGATGAAGAGCGTGTTGCACTCCACCGCCCGCCGGCCCATTTTCGGGATCGGCTTGGCCTCGATCCGCCCGCGGTCGAAGTCGGTGTAGAAGAGGCTCAGGCCCTCGGTGGGCTTGCGGACCTGGTCCTTGGGCGTGGTCCGCGCGATCAGGATGATCTTGTTGGCGCGCTGGGCGCTGGTGGTCCAGATCTTGCGGCCGTTGATGCGATAGCCGTCGTTCGTGCGCTCCGCCCGGGTCTCCAGGCTCGAGGTGTCCAGGCCTGAGTTCGGCTCGGTGACCGCGAAGCACATCTTGTCCTGGCCGGAGATGATCGGCGGCAGGTAGGTCTGCTTCTGCCAGTCGGTGCCGAACTTCACGATCGGCATCGGGCCGAAGATGTTCAGGTGGATGGCCGAGGCGCCGGAAAAGCCTGCGCCGGACTGCGCCACCGTCTGCATGACGATGGACGCCTCGGTGAGGCCGAGGCCCGCGCCGCCGTAGCACTCCGGCATGGCCGCGCCGAGCCAGCCGCCGGCCGCCATCTGCGCCACGAAGGGCTCGGGGAAGGTTCCGGTCGCGTCGGTCTCGCGCCAGAACTCGTCGGTGAAGCCGTCGCAGACGCGCTGCACACCCTCGCGGATCGCTTCCTGTTCCTCGGTGAGCCAGAACGACATGCGGCAGACCTCCTTGCAGCGCCTCGGCTTAGCCGCTGACCGCCAAGCGCGCAAACCGGCCGGGGTCGAGCAGCGCGGCCTCGGGCGGCGGCGGCTCGCTCAGCACGGCGGCGGCCACGACCTCGGCCACCACGGGCGCCAGCAGCCAGCCGTTGCGGCGCGCGCCTGCGGCCAGGATCACTCCGTCCCGGGAGGACGAACCCGCGAGCGGCAGGCCGTCGGGGGTCGCCATGCGCACGCCAGCGCGCCCCTCGTAGGGTTGGGACCCAAGCGCCGGGAGCAGCGCGGCGGCGCGGGCGTGCAGGGCTGCGAGCTGCGCGGGGTCGAGGTCCAGGTCCCGCCGGCCCGGCTCCATGGTCGCCCCCGCGATGAGACCGCCTGGACCCGGCGCCAGATAGACGCCTTGCGCCCGCAGCACCGGACCGGGGTCGCGCACGCGAGGGTAGCTTATTCGCTGCCCCTTGATAGGGGTCAGCAGCCCGAGTTCCGGCGCGACCTCGACCAGATCATCAGCGCCCGGCCCGGGGGCGAGCACGACGGGGCCGTCGCGGTCTTCGCTCCGCCAGGCCCTCGGCTCGACCCGGCCTCCGGCCGCGACCACGCTCGAGGTCAGGCCCGCCACGGCCTCGGGCGCAGACAGCAAGCCATCGTCGAGCGCGCGCACGCCGTGGCTAAGGTCCGGCGCCAGTCCAGGCTGAAGCGCCTCGAGATCGCTGCGGCGCAGCAGATCGGCGCAGAAACCCAGCCGCGCGAGCCGCCCGGCCATGTCCCAGGCGCTGGCCTCCTCGGCGCTCAGCCATACCGCGCCGGAAGCCTGGACTACGCCCGGCAGGACGCTCTCCCAAGCGTCTCGAGCGCTTCGGTAGAGGGCCGCTCGGCCCGCGTCCGCGTCCTCCAACGCGGCCTCGAAGGCGGGGGCGATCATGCCGGCGGCGACGCGCGACGCCTGCCCTGGCAGGCCGTCGTCGAAGACGGTGACGCGCACGCCGCGCCGAACCAGGGCCAGGGCGCAGGCCAAGCCCAACACGCCCGCACCGACGACCTGGACAGTCGGACGCCTCACCGGACGCCCGCGAAACCGGCCAAAGGATTCAGGCCGAGCGACGGCTCCGAGCCTGCGTCCAGCCGCTGTGGAAGGCGCGCGCCACCGCCTGTTCCTGGAACACCAGGATCTTCGCCTCCGCGCCCGCCGCCGGGTCGGAGCTCAGCATCAGATAGGGAGCGTCGCTCTCGGCGGCGAAGCGCGCGGCCTCTTCGGCCCGACTCTCCATGAAGCGGTTCAGATAGCGCCCGAACAGGATCGACTCCTCGGCGTCCACAGGCAGCTTCAGAACCACGTCCGCCATGTGAGCCGCAAGCCTCCGCACACGTCCTTCCCGACCCGGGTTCAACGATCCTCGGCCCGACCACGTTCCCCGTCCAGCTTATTCGCATCTGCAGCAAAACTGTCGCGCTTGCCTGTGGAGCCGGCCGGGGTCGACGCCGTTCTCCCTTTTCCGTCGGCGCAAGGCGCTCTAGACCCACCTTTGAGATCAGCCAAGGCGAGCCCGCGTGACCGAGCACGACACCCAGCGAATCCAGGCCCACCTGCGACGCACCTTCGGCAATGACAAGATCACGCTGAAGGCCCGTCCGAAGCAGAAGGACAGCTGCGAGGTCTATGTCGCAGACGAGTTCGTGGGCGTTCTTTACCAGGACGAGGACGACGACGGCTCCTTCCTGTTCGAAATGGCGATCCTCGCGGAAGACCTGAAGGGCTGAGGGGCCCGACCACCCTGCCCCGCCTCGCCGCCGCCCCCGAGGTCCTGCGCACCCAGCCCTGGGCGGACTATGCGCTGCTGGATTCCGGAGACGGCCGCAAGCTCGAGCGCTACGGCCCGTTCACCGTCGTGCGGCCGGAGCCGCAGTGCTTCTGGTCGCCCCGCCTCACGCCCGAGGTTTGGGCCCGGGCGCACGCGGTGTTCGATCCCTCGGGCGAGGAGGACGAGGGGCGCTGGCGGATGGACGGCGGCGCGCCCGAGCGCTTCGAGCTGGCGTGGGACAGCGTCCGCTTCCACGCCCGCTTCACGCCCTTCCGTCACCTGGCCTTCTTCCCTGAGCAGGCGGCGAACTGGGCCTGGCTGAAGGCGCGCTGCGAGGCCCGCCCGCTCAGGGTGCTGAACCTCTTCGGCTATACGGGCGTGGCCTCGCTGGTCTGCGCCGCAGCCGGCGCCCAGGTCACCCACGTCGACGCCTCGAAGAAGTCCGTGGCCTATGCCCGGGAGAACGCTGCGGTGTCGGGCCTGGCCGATCGCCCGATCCGCTGGCTGACCGAGGACGCGCGCAAGTGGGTGCAGCGGGAAGGCCGGCGCGGCGCTCTTTACGACGGGATCATTCTCGACCCCCCCAAATATGGCCGCGGCCCGGGCGGGGAGGTCTGGCGGCTGTTCGAGGACCTGCCAGCGCTGCTTTCCGACTGCGCCGCCCTGCTGGCGGCCGACGCTGACTTCCTGCTGCTGAACGGCTATGCGGCCAGGATTTCAAGCCTCAGCCTCGCCCACCTGGTGAACGACGTGCTCCGATCGCGGGAGGGGGTGATCGACTGGGGCGAGCTGGCGCTGGTGGAGGCGGAAGGGCGCGAGATCGGCCTCAGCTTCTTCGCCCGCTGGAGCGCGGAATCATGATCCCGGCGCGCCCGGTCACCTCGCTGCAGAACGCGACGGTGAAGGCCGCCCGCGCGCTGCACATGCGCAAGGAGCGCGAGGCCTCGGGCCTGTTCTTGGCGGAGGGGCTGAAGATCGTGGCCGAGGCGGTGGAGCTCGGACGCACGCCCCGCACCCTCTTTTTCGGGCGGGAGGCGGCCGATCACCCGGTGCTGCAGCGGGTCGCCCGCGCCACCGCCCAGGCCGGCGGCGAGCTGCTGGAGGTCAGTCACGACGTGCTGGAGAAGGTCTCCCGCCGTGAGAACCCGCAGACGGTCCTGGGCATCTTTCCCCAGGCGTTCACGCCGCTGCAGGACATCCAGCCCGACGCCGCGGCCTGCTGGGTGGCGCTGGACCGGGTGCGCGACCCCGGCAACCTCGGGACCATCGTGCGGACGGCGGACGCGGCCGGGGCGGGCGGCGTGATTCTCGTCGGCGAGTGCGCCGATCCCTATTCGGTGGAAGCGGTGCGTGCGACCATGGGCTCGATCTTCGCGGTCAGGATCGCGCGGGCGGCGCTGCAGGAGTTCCTGGCCTGGCGCACCGCATGGCCGGGCAGCGTAGTCGGCTCGCTCCTGTCCGCCACCACCGACTACCGCGCCGCCAACTATCGGGCGCCGACCCTGCTCCTGATGGGCAATGAGCAGCAGGGCCTGCCGCCCGAGCTCGCTCGCGCCTGCGACGTCAATGTGAAGATCCCGATGCGCGGCCGGGCGGACAGCCTGAACCTCGCCGTCGCGACGGGGATCATGCTCTACGCGCTGCTGCCTTAGGACCCCCGCGGCTTGGCCCGCGTCGTGGGGAGCGCCGCAAGCGGGTCCTCGGGCCAGACGTGACGCGGATAGCGGCCGCGCATCTCGGTGCGGACCTCCCGCCAAGACCCGCGCCAGAACCCCGGCAAGTCGCGCGTCACCTGCACGGGCCGCCGCGCCGGGGAGAGCAGGCTGAGCGTGAGCGGGGCGCGCCCCTCGGCCAGCATGGGATGCTCCGCCAGTCCGAACAGCTCCTGCACCCGGACCTCCGCGCGCGGGCCGCCCTCCGCCCGGTAGTCGATCGACGCGCTCGTACCGGCCGGGGTGGCGAAGCGCGGCGGCGCCAGGCGGTCGAGGTCGCGCTGGCGCTCCCAGGGCAAGAGGCAGCGGATCGCGTCGGCGACGGCGTCGGGCGGAATGTGCGCCAGGGCGGTGCGACCGGCGAGCAAGGGCGGGAGCCACTCGTCCAGGCGCGCCACGAGGGCGGCGTCGGACAGGTCGGGCCAGGCGTCCGGATCGAGGCTGCGCAGGAAGGCCACCCGCGCGCGCAGCTGCTCGCCGGCCTCCGACGGCGGCAGGGCGGACAGACCTTCGGCCCGGACCCGGTCCATCAGCGCCGCAACGATCAGCTCCGGGGAGACCGGCTGCTCGCGGCGCTCCAGCACGAGCGCGCCCAGTCGCCGCGTCCGCCAGGCCTTCACGCGGCCGGCGGCGTCGGTCTCCAGGGCGTCGGTGGTCTCGACCCGGTCGGCGAAGGCGGCGAGCAGCTCCGCTTCGTCGATCTCCGCCGCCAGGGTGATCCGGTCCCGGGTCCCGCCGCCGCCGAGTTCGGCCACCGCCAGCCAGGTCGCCCGGGCGAGACGCTCGCCAGGATCGATGAAGGCGCCCCGGCCGCTGGTGAGGCGGAACTCGCCGGGGGCGCCCCGGGCGCGGGCGATCCGTTCCGGATAGGCCTCGGCCAGGAGCCGCCCGAGCGAGATCGCGCTCCCCTTATGCCCGGGCCCGGGCTGGCCGCGCGCCAGGCTCGCCCAGCGGCGTGCGAGCGCTTCGGCGTCCCGCGCCCGGGGCGAGCGGTCCCGCCCCCAGGCGCTCAGGCGCTCGCCGAGATCGACGCTCGTCCCGCCCAGGCCCTGCTCGGTCAGGAGCACAGCCACACGCGCCGCCGCCGCCCCCGCGCCCGCCTTCGCGGCCGCCAGCAGCATGTGCGCCAGCCGCGGCGGCAGGGGCAGGCGCGCCATCTCCCGCCCGTGTGCGGTGAGCGCGCCCTGGGCGTCCAGCGCCTGCAGGCCCCCCAGCAGACGGCGCGCCTCGGAAAGGGCGGGCTCAGGCGGGGGATCGAGGAAGGCCAGGTCCCGGACGTCCCGCACGCCCCAGGCGGCGAGGTCCAGAACCAGGCCCGAGAGGTCCGCCTCCAGGATTTCCGGCCGGCCGAAGGGGGCAAGCGCGCGCGTCTCCGCCTCGTCCCAGAGGCGATAGCAGACGCCTGGCGCGGTGCGCCCGGCCCGGCCTCGGCGTTGGTCCGCGGCGGCGCGGGTCACGCGCTCGGTGCGAAGCCGCGTCAGGCCGCTGGCCGGATCGAACCGCGGCACGCGGGAAAGGCCCGAGTCGACCACCACCCGCACGCCTTCGATGGTGAGGCTGGTCTCAGCGATCGCCGTGGCCAGTACGACCTTGCGCCGTCCCTCCTGCGAAGGGCGGATCGCTGCGTCCTGTGCGCGCCGGTCCAGGGCGCCGTAAAGGGGCGCGAGGTCGACGTCACGGGGCAGGCGACCCTCCAACTGCTCCACCGTGCGGCGGATTTCCGCCTGGCCCGGCAGGAAGGCCAGGACGTCGCCGCGCGTCTCGGCCAACGCCAGGCGGACGGCGCGGGCCACCTGATCTTCGATCCGCTGGCCTGGCTCGCGTCCGAGGTAGCGCGTCTCGACGGGGTAGGCCTTGCCTTCGCTCTCGATCAGGCGAGCCTCGCCCAGCCGCGCAGCGATCCGCGCCCCCTCCAGCGTCGCGGACATGACCAGGATCCGAAGGTCGTCCCTCAGCACGCCCTGGGCGTCCCGGGCGAGCGCCAGGCCGAGGTCCGCGTCCAGGCTCCGCTCGTGGAACTCGTCGAAGAGAACGGCGGCCACGCCCTCTAGCCCAGGGTCGTCCAGGATCATGCGGGTGAACACGCCCTCGGTGAGGACCTCGATCCGGGTGGCGCGCGAGACCCGGCTCTCCAGGCGCACGCGGAAGCCGACCGTCGCGCCGACCTCCTCGCCCAGGGTGTCGGCCATACGCGCCGCCGCCGCCTTTGCTGCCAGCCGGCGCGGTTCCAGCACCAGCAGCTTGCCGCCCGCAACCCAGGGCTCGTCGAGCAGGGCGAGCGGCGTGACGGTCGTCTTGCCGGCTCCCGGCGGGGCGACCAGCACGGCGGTGTTCGTCTCCCGGAGCGCTGCGGTCAGGTCAGGCAGCGCCTCATGGATCGGGAGGCTCAGGCCCACCAGCGCTCGGGCTTGGCGCGGAAGCCGGCGGCCTTCTCCAGCGCGCCGGCGACAGCGAACACCGTCTCCTCGTCCAGCGCCCGCCCGATCACCTGCAGCCCAAGCGGCAGGCCCTGGGCGTCCAGGGCGGCGGGCAGGCTCAGCCCCGGCAGGCCCGCAAGGTTGGTCGTGACCGTGAAGACGTCGTTCAGGTACATGGCGATGGGGTCGGCCACCCGCTCGCCGAGGCCGAAGGCGGCGGACGGCGCGGTGGGCGTAAGCAGCGCATCGACTTCCTGAAAGGCCGTCTCGAAATCCTGCACGATGCGGCGGCGGACCTTCTGCGCCTTCAGGTAGTAGGCGTCGTAGTAGCCGGCCGAGAGCACATAGGCGCCGATCAGGATCCGGCGCTTCACCTCCGCCCCGAAGCCCTCCCCCCGGGTCGCCTCATAGACTTCGCTCAGCGAGCGCCCCTCGCCGCGATAGCCGAAGCGCATGCCGTCGTAGCGCGCGAGGTTGGACGAGGCCTCCGCCGGCGCCACGATGTAGTAGGCCGGCAGCGCATAGCGGGTGTGCGGCAGCCGCACGGACCTGATCTCGCAGCCCGCGTCCTTCAGCCAGGCGATGCCCTGATCCCACATGGCCGCGATCTCCGGCGCCATGCCGTCCAGACGGTACTCCTCGGGCACGCCGATGCGCAGCCCCTTGACGGAGCGCTGCACCGCCGCGGCGAAGTCGGGGGTCTCGACCGGCAGGCTGGTGGAGTCCTTGGGGTCGTGCCCGGCCATCGAGCGCAGCAACAGGGCGGCGTCCTCGACCGTCTTGGCGATCGGGCCCGCCTGGTCCAGCGAGCTGGCGAAGGCCACGATCCCGAAGCGCGAGCACCGGCCGTAGGTCGGCTTGATCCCGACCGTGCCGGTGAAGGCTGCGGGCTGGCGGATCGAGCCGCCGGTGTCGGTGGCCGTGGCGCCGAGGCAGAGGTCGGCGGCGACCGCGGCTGCGGACCCGCCCGAGGAGCCGCCCGGCGTCAGCGCCTGGTTGGAGCCCCGCCCCTTCCAAGGATTGACCACCGGCCCGAAGGCGGAGGTCTCGTTGGACGAGCCCATGGCGAACTCGTCCAGGTTCAGCTTGCCCAGCATCACGGCCCCGTCGCGCCAGAGGTTGGCGGTGACGGTGGACTCGTAGGGCGGCTTGAAGTCGCCGAGGATGCGGGACGCCGCGGTGGTGCGCACGCCCTCGGTGGCGAAAAGATCCTTCACGCCCAGCGCCGCGCCTTCGAGCGGCCCCGCCTCGCCCCTCGCCCGCCGGGCGTCGGAACGCCGCGCGCCCTCCAGCGCCGCCTCGGGCGTCGTCAGCACGAAGGCGTTCAGCTGCGGGTTGGCGGCCTCGATGGCCTCAAGGTGCGCGCGCGCCAGCTCCTCGGCGGAGAAGTCCTTGGCCGCGAGGCCGTCCAGGGCGGCCTTCAGCGTCAGTTCGGTCAGCTCGGCCATCACTCCACCACCTTGGGGACCACGAAGAAGCCGTCCGCCTGCCTAGGCGCATTGGAGAGCACCGCGTCGCGCTTCTGGCCGTCGGTGACCACATCCTCGCGCATGGGCAGGGCGGCGGCTACCGCCGAGGTCATGGGCTCGACCCCGTCGGTGTCGACCTCGTCCAGCTGCTCGATCCAGTCCAGGATCGCCGACAGCTCCTGGGCGAGGGGCTCCAGGCGCTCTTCGGGCTCAGCGATGCGGGCGAGCTTGGCGACCCGTCGGACGGTCGCGGCGTCGATGGCCATGGGCGGACGAGCTCCAGTTCGGGGCGGGGGTTAGCGGGCCCGAGCGCGGCTTGGCAAGCGCTCAGCGACTCCGGCCGGGCGGACGCCCCACGGGACGACCGGGGGGGCGCGGAGCGCCGGGCCGGCGAGGCGCAACGCGGACCGGCTTGGCCCCCGAACCGGAGGTCTTGGGCGGTCCGCCGCGGCCGTATTTCTTCACGTCGGGGGCACGATCGTCGTCCGCCGTGACATAGGGGTTCGCGCCCGACTTGATGGTGATGCGGATCGGCACGCCAGGCAGATCAAAGCTCTGCCTGAGGCTGTTGATCAGGTAGCGCCGGTAGCTGTCCGGGAGGGCGTCGGCACGGCTGGCGAACAGCACAAACGTCGGCGGGCGCGCCTTGGTCTGGGCCATGTACTTGGGCTTGATCCGGCGTCCGTTGACCGCCGGGGGCGGATGGCGCTGCACGGCCATGCCGAGCCAGTCGTTCAGGTCGCGGGTCTTCACCTTGGTGGACCAGTTGCGGTGCACCGCGAACACGGCGGGCATGAGCCGGTCCAGCCCCCGCCCCGTCTGGGCCGACAGGGTGACCAGCGGCGTGCCCCGCACCTGGGGCAGCATGCGCTCGGCCGTCTCGTGCAGCTCAGCGGCCCGGGACTGCGGCTCGGCCACCGTGTCCCACTTGGCGATGCAGAAGACGAGGCCCCGCCCTTCACGCTCCACCAGGTCGGCGATCTGCAGGTCCTGGGTCTCGAAGGCGTTCGCCGCGTCCATGACCAGGATCACCACCTCGGCGAAGGTGATCGCGCGGATGGTGTCGGCGGTGGAGAGCTTCTCTAGCCCGCCCTGCACCTTGGCTTTGCGGCGCAGACCCGCGGTATCGACCAGGCGCACCGGACGCCCCTCCCACGTCCAGTCCACCGGGATAGCGTCGCGGGTGATGCCGGCCTCGGGCCCGGTGAGCAGGCGGTCCTCGCCGATCAGGGCGTTGACCAGCGTCGACTTGCCCGCGTTCGGCCGGCCGACAATGGCGATGCGGATGGGCTTGGGCGGTCCCTCGCCCTCGGCTTCCTCGGTCGCCTCCTCCGAGCCCGCGGCGGCGTAGGGGGCCAGCAGCTCGTAGAGCTCGCTCATGCCCTCCCCGTGCTCGGCGGAGAGCGCCAGCGGCTCGCCGAGGCCCAGTGCGAACGCCTCCGCCGCACCTATGTCCCCCGCCTTGCCCTCCGCCTTGTTGGCGATAAGGATCACGGGCTTGTCCCGGCGGCGGACTAGGTCGCCGAAGATGCGGTCCAGCGGCGTTACGCCCTCGCGGGCGTCGATGACGAAGAGGGCGACGTCGCACGCCTCGAGCGCCTGCTCCGTCTGGGCGCGCATGCGGGCTTCCAGGCTGTCGTCATCCACGTCCTCGAAGCCGGCGGTGTCGATGAGCTCGAGGTCGAGGTCGCCCAGGCGGCCCTCCGCCGTGCGCCGATCGCGGGTCACCCCCGGACGGTCGTCCACGATGGCGAGCTTGCGCCCAGCCAGGCGGTTGAACAGAGTGGACTTGCCCACATTGGGGCGGCCGACGATGGCCAGTTTAAGCGGCATCGCCCCCTCATAGCGATCCGACGGCGAATGTCGAAGCGGCGGCTCCAATCTTGCCGAGTTGCGGTGGTCCGAGCGCCGGAGTCGCGGTAGAGGCGCGTGCAATCGCGCGCGGCGGGACGACCGCGGGCGCGATCTTGGGGGGCGCGGCCATAATCGATCTGCTACGAGGTATGTACGTGCGGGCGCCCGCGCCGATCCGGCGCGCGGCGGCGGTTCCGCTCAGCCTGCTGCCGACCTCGATGCGCTTTGGACGCCGCTACCGCGCCTGGCGGGAGCGGATCGCGAGCCTGCGCGCCGACGCCGACGCCCGCCGCGCCTACGTCGACGCCGCCCGCCAGCGCCTGGCGGAGCAAGCCCTAAACGCGCCGTTCTATGCCGATCGCTACGCTGCCTTCGCAGACGCGATCCGCGCCGCCAAGACCGCCGAGGTCTGGACCAAGCTTCCCCTGGTGACCAAGGACGACGTGCGCACCCAAGGCGCGCGGATGCTGGCGGCGCCCGCGGCGACCCTGGACCTTGTGTCCACCGGAGGCACGTCGGGCACGCCCGTCAGCTTCTGGCTCGACAAGGACCGCAGCGTGCCCGAGTTCGCCTTCATCAACGATGCGTGGTCACGGTCGGGCTACCGCGACGGCGATCTGCGCGCCGTGTTCCGGGGCGTGCAGATTCACGACGTCAGCGCCAAGCCGATGGAGTTCGAGCCGGCGCTGGGCGAGCTGCGCTGCTCACCCTTTCACCTGACCCCTGACGCCATGGCGGCCTTCGCGGCGGAGATACGGCGCAGGAACATCCGCTACCTCCACGGCTATCCGTCGGCCTTGGCCATTTTCGCGGCCTACCTGCTCGAAACGGGTGCGGATGGCGGGGCGATGGCGGGCGTGTTTCCCATCTCTGAGACTCTTTTGCCGCACCAGCGCGCCTTGTTCCAGGCCGTCTGGACCAAGGCCGACGTGATCCCCTTCTACGGCATGAGCGAGAAGGTCGCCTTCGCCGTCGAGCGCCCCGGCGCGCCGGGCGTCTACGCCTTCAACCCGATCTACGGCTTCCCCGAGTTGCTCGACGCCGAGGGTCAGACGATCACGACACCCGGCGTTTGGGGCCGCGTGGTCGGCTCAGGGTTCATGTCGCTCGGCATGCCGTTCGTGCGCTACGACACCGGGGACGAGGCCACGCTGGTCCAGGCGCCCACGCCGGAGAACGGCTATGTGCTGGAGGTGGAAGGCCTGAGATCGCGCTGGCGACAGGAGTTCCTGGTGTCCAAGACGGGCGCCCTGGTTTCGATCTCGGCGATCAACATCCATTCCAAGAACTACCGCGCGGTGCGCGAATTCCAGTTCTTCCAGGACACGCCCGGGGTGGCGGAGGTGCGGGTCGCGCTGTCGGCCGGAGCGACGGAGGCCCAGGCCCGGAGCTTCGTAGACGAAATCACAGCCAAGCTCGGCGGCGCGATCGACATCCGGCTCGAAATCCGCGACGCCCTGCCCACCACCAGCCGGGGCAAGCGCAAAATGATCGACCAGCAGCTCGACCTGGCGGCCTACGCCCATGCCAGCGCGGTGGAAGAGGCGGACTGAGCGGCCCCTAGGGCATCAGGCGCTCCATCCCGCCCTCGCCCGCAATCAAGGCCTCGTCGGCGAGGTCTAGGAACAGGCCGTGGTCCACCACGCCGGTGACCGCCTTCAGGGCGTCGGCCAGCGGGCTGGGATCAGGGATGGCCCCGCAGGGAATGTCGTAGATCACATGGCCGCTTTCGGTCCGCACTGGCGCACCGTCGCGCAGCCGAAGCCTTGGCGCGGCTCCGACGTCGACCTCGGCCAGGGCGTCGAACAGCCGGCGCGACGTCGAGACATGGCCAAAGGCGATCACTTCCACCGGCAGGGGAAAGCGGCCCAGCCGCTGCACGACCTTGCTGCGGTCGGCGATCACGACGCAGCGCCGGGACGCCTCCCAGACCAGCTTCTCGCGGAGCAGCGCCGCCCCGCCGCCCTTGATCAAGGACAGTCCCGGCCCGACCTCGTCTGCGCCATCCACCGTCAGGTCGATTTCGCCCGCGGCGTCCAGCTCGATCAGGGCGATGCCCAGCTCCCGCGCCAGGCTGGCTGTCGCGTCGGAGGTCGCCACGCCCCGCACGCTGAGCTCCCCCGCCGCGACCCGCCGGCCGAGCGCCCGAACGAACTCCGCCGCGGTGGAGCCGGTGCCCAGCCCCACGGTCATGCCGTCCTGGACAAGGGCCGCGGCAGCCTCGCCGGCGGCGCGCTTCTGTTCGGCGGCGGCGCTCATACGGGCCGCCTCAGCTTGGCCTTCATGGCCCGGAAGCGGGCAGCCCAGCCCGGCTTCTCGACCTGCGCGCTCCGTTCCAGCGCCAGGGCGTCGGGGGCGACATTGCGGGCGATCACCGAGCCCGAGCCGGTGTAGGCCCCCGCGCCGACCTTCACCGGCGCGACCAGAGCCGTGTTGGACCCGATGAAGGCGTCGTCTCCGACCTCGGTGCGGTGCTTGTCGAAGCCGTCGTAGTTGCAGAAGATCACGCCCGCGCCGATGTTCGCCCGCGCCCCCACCGACCCGTCGCCGAGGTAGCTCAGGTGATTGGCCTTGGCGCCCGCCCCGACGGCGACGTTCTTCACTTCGACGAAGTTGCCGATGTGCGCGTCCGGTCCGATGTCCGCACCCGGGCGAAGGCGGGCATAGGGTCCCACGATCGCCCCCGGCGCGACGTGACAGCCCTCCAGGTGGCTGAAGGCGCGGATGCGGGCGCTGGTCTCGACCCGCACGCCCGGACCGAACACGACATTGGGCTCCACGGTCGCGCCGGGTTGCAGCTCGGTGTCCCAGCTGAACATCACCGTCTCGGGCGCGGGCATGCAGACGCCGCGGTCCAGCGCGGCGCGGCGCTGGCTCTGCTGGAAGACCGCCTCGGCGGCGGCGAGTTCGGCCTGGCTGTTCACGCCCAGGACGCGCGCTTCGGGCGCGAAGGCCGCGACGACCCTCAGCCCCCGCCCGTTCGCCAGGCTCACCACGTCGGTCAGGTAGTACTCGCCCTTGGCGTTCTCGTTGCGGACCTCGGCCACGAGCTCGAACAAAAGCGGCCCGGGCGCGGCCAGAACGCCGGAGTTGCAGTGTGCGATCTGAAGCTCCGCGGCGCTCGCGTCCTTGGCCTCGACGATACGAAGTAGGCGCTCGCCCTCCAGGACCAAGCGGCCGTAGGGGCCGGGGTCGGCGGCCACAAAGCCCAGCACCGCCAGGTGCGCCTCAGCCCTCGCCTCGAACAGGGGCGCGACGGCCGCCGCGTCCAGAAGCGGCGTATCGGCGTAGGAGACCAGCACATCTCCGGTGAAGCCGCTCAGCGCCCCCTCCGCGGCCCGCACCGCGTGGCCGGTGCCCAGCGGCGGGTCCTGGATGGCGACGCTGTCGGGGCCGAGCCGCGCCCGGGCATGGGCGGCGACCTCAGGCGAATGCGCGCCGGCCACCACGACGATCTTCTCGCAGCCCAGCGCCTGCGCCGCATCGATGGCCCGGTCGAGCATCGCGCGACCGCCCACCGGGTGCAGCACCTTGGGGAGGGGCGAGCGCATGCGCGTGCCCTGCCCGGCGGCCAGGATGACGGCGGCGCGTTCGGCCATGAGGGGCGGCTCCCAACTTGAGTCCTCGCGCGATCTAGCCCAAACCCGCGGGCCTTCCCACCCGGAGACCCGAATGAGCCTGAACGGGGCCACGATCGCCTTCGACCTGGACGGCACCCTGGTCGACACGGCGCCCGACCTGATCGGGGCGCTGAATATCGTGCTGCAGGAGCAGGGCCTGCCCGCTCTGCCGGTGGCGGCGGCGCGCATGCTGGTCGGGCGGGGCGCGCGGCGGCTGATCGAGCGCGGCTTCGAGGTCGCGGGCGAGCCTTTGGACGAGGCGCGCGTGGGCGGCTTGGTGACCCGCTTCATCGAGGTCTACCGCGGTCGGATCGCCAGCGAGAGCCGCCCCTTTCCAGGCCTCGTGGAATGCCTCGACGCGCTAGAGTCGGCCGGCGCGCGCCTGTGCGTCTGCACGAACAAGCGGACGGACCTGTCCCGGGCGCTCCTCGACGCCCTCGGGCTCACCCCCCGCTTCGGCGCCGTCGTCGGCCCCGACGCCGCGGGCGCCCAGAAGCCCGACCCCGCCCACCTCGCCTTTGCGGTCAGGGCCGCAGGGGGCGAGCCGGCGCGCTGCCTCATGGTGGGCGATAGCGCCAACGACGTCGCAGCCGCTCACGCCCTGCCCGCGCCCTGCGTGCTGATGAGCTTCGGCTATACCGAGGTCCCCGCGCGAGACCTCGGCGCAGAGCTGGTGCTGGACCGCTTCGCTGACCTTCCCGCCGCCGCCCACCGGCTTTTGGACCGCTTGCCCGTGCTTTAGGCCTCCGCTATAGGCCACGGCTCTTCACGGCCGGACGCGTAGCTCAGCGGGAGAGCACACCCTTCACACGGGTGGGGTCGTAGGTTCAATCCCTACCGCGTCCACCATTTCCCTTGATTTCTCCTCAAGACTGGTCGGCTCAGCCGACGCTCTGCAGTCGCGCCAGGGCCGCGGTGAACTTCTCAGCGTCCGAGACCGCCTCGGCCAGGCGTTTGCGGTTCTCCTCGATCACCTCGGCGGGGGCGCGGGCGACGAAGTCCGGGTTGTCGAGCTTGCGCGCGATCTTTTCCCGCTCGCCCTCAACCTGCTTGAGCGCCTTGCTCAGGCGCGCCCGCTCGGCGGCGACATCGACGAAGGCGCCGATCTGCAGCGCCGCCGTGGCCGCCCCGATGGGGAAGCTCGCGGAGCCTGGAGGCAGGTCGTCGGCCTCCCGCACGCTCTCAAGCCGCGCCAGGCTCAGCAGGCGGTCGCGGTGGCGGGTCAGGCGGGCGCGGCTCGGCCCATCGGCCCCGATCAGGCTCAGCGGCGTGCGCGCGCTCTGCGGCACGTTCATCTCCGAACGGATCGAGCGCACCTCGGTGACCAGCTCGATGAGCCAGCCGATATCGGCCTCCGCCTCCGCATCGATCCAGCCCTGGGGCAGGTCCGGCCAGGGCGTCTCGATCAGGAGCCCGTCGCGCGGGCGTCCGTACTGTGCCGTCTGCTCCCAAAGCGCCTCGGTGATGAAGGGCGAAACGGGGTGCAGCAGGATCAGCGCCTGGTCGAGCGCCCAGGCCGCCATGGCCCGGGTCTCGATCTTCGCGCCCTCGTCCTCGCCGTTCAGGATCGGCTTGGCGAGCTCGAGGTACCAGTCGCAGAAGGTGTTCCAGATGAAGCGGTAGAGCGCCCCGGCCGCATCGTCGAAGGCGTGGGCCTCCAGCGCCTGCGTCACGGCGCGGGCGGCTTTGACGACCTCTCCGCGGATCCAGCGGTTCACCGGTTCGCGCGCCGCGCCAGGGTCGAAGCCGGGGTCGCTGCCGCACTCGTTCATCTGGCAAAAGCGCGCCGCATTCCAGAGCTTGGTCCCGAAGTTGCGGTAGCCCTCCACCCGCTGTCGCGAGAGGCGGATCGAGCGCGCCTGACCCGACATCGACGCCAGGGTGAACCGCAGCGCATCGGCTCCGTAGGCGTCCACGAGCTCGAGCGGGTCGATGACGTTGCCCCGCGTCTTGCTCATCTTCTGGCCCTTCTCGTCCAGAACCAGGGCATTGATGAACACGGTCCTGAACGGGACCTCGCCCTGGAAGTGCAGGCCCATCATCATCATCCGGGCGACCCAGAAGAAGACGATGTCGAAGGAGGTGACGAGGGTGGAGGTCGGGTAGAACCGCTTCAGGTCCGGCGTCTGCTCCGGCCATCCGAGCGTGGAGAACGGCCACAGCGCAGAGGAGAACCAGGTGTCGAGCACGTCCTCGTCCTGCGACAGCTCGACGGCCTCGCCATAGTGCGCGCGGGCGGCTTCGGCGGCGGCCTCGGCGGTCTCCTCCACGAACACCTGCCCGTCCGGCCCGTACCAGGCGGGGATGCGGTGGCCCCACCAGAGCTGGCGCGAGACGCACCAGGGCTCGATGTTGCGCATCCACTGGAAGTACGTGTTGGCCCAGGAGGCCGGCTCGAAGACCGTGCGACCCTGCTCGACCGCTGCGATCGCGGGCTGCGCCAGGGTCTTGGCGTCCAGATACCATTGGTCGGTCAGATAGGGCTCGATGACGACCGACTTGGACTTTTCATCGTAAGGCACGGCCAGGCGGTGATCGTCGACGCCGTCCAGCAGCCCCTGCGCCTCGAGGTCCTGCACAATGCGCCGGCGCGCCTCGAAGCGGTCGAGCCCGCGGTACGGCTCGGGCGCGACCTCGTTCAGCTTCGCCTCGGGCGTGAAGATGTTGATCAGCGGCAGGTCGTGGCGGCGGCCGACCCGGAAGTCGTTGAAGTCATGCGCCGGCGTGATCTTCACCGCGCCGGTGCCCTTTTCGGGGTCGGCGTGGTCGTCGGCGATGATCGGGATCAGGCGATCGGCGAGCGGCAGGCGCACTGCCCTGCCGACCAGGTCCTTGTAGCGCTCATCGTCCGGATGGACGGCGACGGCGGAGTCGCCCAGCATGGTCTCCGGCCGGGTGGTCGCGACCACGACATAGCGGCCGGGCTCGCCCTCCACCGGATAGCGCAGCCGCCACATCTTGCCCTGCGTCTCGACGTTTTCGACCTCCAGGTCGGACAGGGCCGTCTGCAGCTCAGGATGCCAGTTCACCAGCCGCTTGTCGCGATAGAGCAAGCCCTGCTTGTAGAGGGTCACGAAGACCTTGCGGACCGCCGCCGACAGCCCTTCGTCCAGGGTGAACCGCTCCCGCGTCCAGTCGCAGGACGCGCCCAGCCTGCGAAGCTGGCGCACGATGGCGCCGCCGGACTCCGCCTTCCACTGCCAGACCCGCGCGACGAAGGCTTCGCGACCCATCTCCCGCCGCCCCATATTCCCGGAGGCGGCCAGCTGGCGCTCCACCACCATCTGCGTCGCGATGCCGGCGTGGTCCATGCCGGGCAGCCACAGCACCGCCTCGCCCCGCATGCGGTGGAACCGCGCGAGCGCGTCCTGCAAGGTGTTGTTCAGCGCGTGGCCCACGTGCAGCGAGCCCGTGACGTTGGGCGGCGGGATCACGATGCAATAGGGCGTCGCGTCTGGGTTCCGCCTGAGCGCGTGCTCGGGCTGGAAGGCGCCGGAGGCCTCCCAGCGGTCGTAGATGCGCGGCTCGGCCGCTTTCGGGTCGAAGGTCTTTTCAAGCATGGCGTGTCGGGCGGCTGCTTAGGACAAGCGCCGCCTCCGATAAAGCTTCAGAGCGGAAACTCGCTGCAGCGAGCTTTCGACGCGGCGCTAGACCCGCCGGCGCTGGGCGGCCAGGCTCTTGGCGACCTCGGCCACCTCCTCGCGCACGATGCCCTCGAGGTGCTCGTTCAGCCAGTCGGCGAGCAGCGGCTTCAGCAGCGCCTTGACCACGTCCTCGAGGGTGCGGTCGGAGGCGGGCATGCCGATGCCGGCTTCGAGCTGGTCGAAGTGGGCCGCGGCCGAGCTCAGCACGCGGTCGGAGATCAGCGAGTGGTCGTCGCGGGGGGCGGACATCTGCGGACGGGGCTCCGGGGCGGGAGGGGGTTCCGGCGGGCGGCTCGACACGAGCTCGAGGTCGCCGAGCGCGCGGGCCGGCGCGGCGGCGGGGATGGGTTGGTCGAGCTCCAGCACGTCGTCGTCGTCGTGACCCGGCGACGGCGGAGGCTGCGGTGCGGCCGGCTCATGGGCCCGGGGCGCCTCCGCCAAAGGGGCCGGCGGCGGCGCGGCCGCGGGCTCCGGCGCGGCGGCGGCCGGCGCGTCGTCCTCAGAGATGATGCGGCGAATGGAGGCGAGGATCTCCTCCATCGTCGGTTCCTGAGCGGCTTCGGACATCGGCGACCCTGACGGCAAGGACGGAGGGGGAGACTCGGGCGCAGCCTAAGGCCGGAACCCGTTACGCGCAAATGAACGGGCGGCCGCAGCCCCGCCCCGCGTCAGTGCGGTTCTGAGCGGGAGAGGTCCTTGCGCTCCAGAGGCGGGCGAGGCGGCAGGGGGTTCGCCGCGCCGGGGTTCGCGCCCTGGGTCACGGGCGTGTTCGGCGCGACGGAGCCGCGGATCGGCGTCGTGGGCACGGCGGTGACAAGGGGCGCGTCCGCCGGCGGCAGCACCTCCGTCGGGGCCGGGGTCTCGGGCGCGGGGTCCGCGCGCGGCGCGCTCAGCGGCTTGCGGGGGGCGAGCTTGGGCGCCCCCAGGCCGTCCAGCGCCGCCACGGCCCCGTCCCAGGGCGTGCCGCCGGCGTTCTCCACCTTGCGGAAGTTTTTCGCGGGGTCGTAGAGCGGCGCGTTGGTCAAGAGCGTCCTGGCCTCCAGCGCCCCCATGGCGTTCAGCAGGTTGGCCTCCGACACGAAGGCGTCGTGACGCGCCTGGACGAGCGAGAGCTGGGCCGAGCGCAGGGTCTCTTCGGCGAAGAGCACGTCCAGGGTGGTGCGAAGGCCGACGCGATACTCCTCCCGCGTGCCTTCTGCGGCGATCGCGGCCGCCCTCACCTGCTCTTCCTGAGCGGTGACGTTCTGGCGGGCCGAGACGATCTGGTTCCAGGCCTGGGAGACCTGCTGCACAGCCTGGCGGCGCGCGCTTTCGATCAGAATGCGGTCGCTGTTGTTCTGCTCGGTCGCAGCGCGGATGCGCGAGCTGATCACTCCGCCTTGATAGAGCGGCTGGGAGACGGTGGCGGTGGCCTGGAACTCCTGGTTGAAGCGGTCCAGCCCCGCGGTCGGCCCGATCCGCGCCAGCGGCCCGACATAGCCGAAGGTCGCGGACGCCGTGACTTCAGGGCGACGAGCCGCCTTGGCCTCGGAAATCCGGAAACGGGAGGCCTGCTCGTTGAACTCCGCCCGCAAAAGGGCGGGGCTGTCCCGGTCGGCGCGGTCGAAGGCCTCGTCGATGGTCCTGGGCAAGCCCGGGAGGCGAGAGGGCGGCGACAGCTCGCCGGGGTTCTGGCCCACCACGGCGGCGTAGGCGGCGCGGCTGACCTGCAGCTGGCCCTGTGCGGAGGTCAGGTCGGCGCGGGCCTGGGCCAGGCGCGCTTGGGCCTGGGCGACATCGGTCCGGGTGACCTGGCCGGCCTGGAAGCGGGCCTGGATCTCCTCGAGCTGGCGGCTCAGCACGCCCACGCTGTCGGCGCGGATCGTCACAAACTGCTGGTCGCGCCGGACATCCTCATAGGCCTGCACGACCTGCAGCAGGATCTGGTTCTCAGAGCCCCGAAGCGCCTCGCGCCCGGCCAGGATGTCGGCCTCGGCCGCGCTGATGGCCGAGCGCACCCGTCCCCCAGTGTAGAGCGGCTGGCTCAGGCTGAGGGTGGCGGAGGTGGAGTTGCTCTCGTTAAAGCTGCCCCCGGCCGAAAAAAACGAGCCCTGGCGCTGGGACGGTGAGTTCTGGATTTTCGTGTACTGGCTCTGTACCGTGGCGCCGAGCGTCGGCCGGTAGCCCGCGCGCGCCTGGACGTAGTTCTCGTCGAGCTGTCGGAGCTGGGCGCGCTGGGACTGCAGCGTCGGATTGGACTGATAGGCGAGCGCGATAGCGTCCGCCAGGGTCTCGGCCCGGGCCGGCAGGATCAGCGCCGTCGCCGCGACCAGGCCCGCCGCCAATGCGCCGCTTACGCGCGTCCAAGCCATGCGTTCATCCCCGACAGAAAAGCGCGGGCACCATGGGGAAGGCGACCCGCCAGAGCTACTTAAGATTTTGTCACTCAGGGCCCCTCTGGACCGCGCTCGTGGCGCTCAGAAGGCGAAAACCGGCTCCGGCTCGAAGCCGGGCAGCACGGGCGGCGTGCTATCGAACACCTCACGGCGCGCCACGATCCCATCCAGGCCGCGCAGATAGAGCCGCGCCTTGCCGACCGGGCCGTTGCGCTCGACGACGCCAAGCCGGCCGCCCACGCCCACGCCCGCGATCCAGCTCTCCGGCGCGCGCGTCACGGCGCCCTCGCTGATCAGCACGCCATAGGGCCCTTCGCGCAGGGGCGCCTTCAGGTCGCCGGCCTCGAACGCCACCGGCTTGCCATCGAAGGCGCCGCGCACAGCCTCCGCCGCCGCGCCCTCGGGCATGCGCAGGGTCACGTCCAGTCCCATCTCGCTCAGCACGAGCGCGGCGTAGGGCGCGGCCAGGCACATCGCCCGCTCGCCCCGGCGGGGATAGATCGCCTGCAGGAGCTTGGAGACGTCCCGGGGCTGCATCAGGGCATAGCCCGGCGCGTACTCCGGGTTCAGCTCGGCATAGGCCATGTAGCGCTTTGCGGGCGGCAGCAGGCTTTCGCGGGGCACGACCCGCATGGCGTCCTGCACGTCGGTATCGGTCACGTCGTTGGTGCGGACCTGTGTCTCCACCATGTTCAGGCGGGCTTCGGCGTAGTCGAGGGTCATCGGATGCGGCCTGGGGCGGGTTCGGCGCGCTTATAGGGGCCGGCGTCGCGCGAACGCAATCGGAGGCGAGCATCCTTGCGGCATGGGGCGGGCTCTGTTAGCCAACTCGCCTCTCCGCGGACGCGCCTTCGGGTGCGAGCGACCGGCGGCCTGGTGGCGGAGTGGTTACGCAGAGGACTGCAAATCCTTGCACCCCGGTTCGATTCCGGGCCAGGCCTCCAATCCTCGTTCAAGCGACCTCCAACGCGCCCCGTCCTCTGACGCAGGATGAGGCTTGACCGCCGGCGGGCCTCCCGTCCAAGCCTTCCGCTTGACGAGACCACGCGGGAGAGACGACGCCATGGCCTACGCCCCCTTCGACCTCAGCGGCAAGGTCGCGCTGATCACCGGCGGCAACAGCGGCATCGGTCGGGGTATGGCCGAAGCCCTGGCCCAGGCGGGCGCGGACGTGGTGATCTGGGGCTCAAAGCCGGACAAGACCGCGGAGGTCGCCAACGCGCTGAAGACCCACGGCACGCGCACGCTCGGCCAAGTCGTGGACGTGTCGGACGAGCAACGGGTGATCGAGGCGATGGCGGAGGCGGCCGCCCGGATGGGCCGGCTCGACTTCGTCGCCGCCAACGCCGGCACGGGCGGCTCCGCCCCGTCCTTCGCCGAGATGGACACCGAAACCTGGAACAGGGTCATGGCGATCAATCTCGACGGCGTGTTCTGGACCTTCCGTGAGGCCTGCAAGCACATGGTCGAGCGCGCGAAGGCGGGCGACCCGGGCGGCTCCCTGGCGGTGACGTCGTCGGTCTCCGCCGTGCACGGCGCGCCTCGCAATCAGGCCTATGCGGCCACCAAGGGCGCCGTCCTGTCCATGATCCGCGGCATCGCGGTCGAGTACGCCCGCTATGGCGTGCGGGCCAATTCCATCCTGCCGGGCTGGATCCGTTCGGAGATGACCAAGGGCCTGCAGGCCTGGGACGCCTTCAACGAAAAGGCGATCGGCCGCGTGCCGATGCGGCGGTGGGGCGAGCCGGAAGACTTCGGCGGCATCGCGGTCTATCTCGCCTCAGACGCGTCGCGCTTCCATACCGGCGACGAGTTCGTCATCGACGGAGGCTACACGCGCTTCTGAGTCGCCGGCTCCCCGCCGGTTCGTTGTCGACGCCCATGGGGGGACCCGCTCTGAACCGAACCTTGATCATCTGCGGCCCGGTGGCGATCCCGGGCCAGCCGGCCGCGGGCGGCTTCCAGAGCGCCAACCTGCGGGTGGGCGCGCTGGCCGAGAGCTTCGGCTGGTCGGTTCGCTACCTGCGTTATCCCGACGTGAAGGGCGGCGTCGCGAAGAAGCTGCACGCCTATGCGCTCGCCTTCGCCCGCATCCTGGCGAGCTTCGCGTTCGGGCGCTCCGCCCGAATCGCCCACTTCACGCCCCTGATGCGCCACTTCCTGCCCTTCGAGCTCGTCATCGCCCAGATCGCGCGCTGGCGCGGCATGCGCGTCGTCGTCGACCTGCGGGCGGGCGGTCAGGAAGCGATCTGGGGCGCCTCCGGACCGGTCTACCGCGCGCTCTACCGACGCTTGCTGCGCACGGCCGACGCCTTGTCGATGGAATCGCGAAGCTGCGGGCCGTTCGTGAGGGCGGCGGCGGGCCGTGAGGCGTTCTATCTGCCCAACTTCGTGCCGGACGATGTCGTGGCCCCGCCCCGCGTCCCCTCGACGACGGACCGTCCGCCCCGGCTCATCTACGTCGGCGCACAGACAGAGGCCAAGGGCGTCGTCCACAGCGCGCGGGTGCTTCAGGCGCTGCAGGCGGCCTGCCCCGGCGCGCGCATGGCGCTCGCGGGCCATGCGGATCGCGGCTTCCTGGAGACCCTTCCCACGGAAGTCCGCGACAAGCTCGACATCTTAGGGCCCCTGCCCTTCGAGCAGCTGAAGCGCGAGCTCGACCGCGCCGACATCTTCATGTTCCTCACCCACTGGTGGGGCGAGGGCCATTCCAACGCCCTGACGGAGGCTATGGCGCGGGGCTGCGTGCCCGTCGTCACCCGGCGCGGGTTCAACGCCGAGGTCATCGGCGACGCGGGCCTGGTCGTGGAGGACCGGGATGCCGCGGACGACATCGCGCGCCGGATCGCGGAGGTCTGGCGCGCCGACCGCGGCCTGGCCCTCTCCCATGCGGCGAGGGCGCGAGTTGCGGACCACTTCTGCGCCAGGGCCGCGCGCGCCAACCTTCAGGCCATCTACGACGCCGCCTGCGCCTGACGCGTCCTGACCGCGCCCGCTGGCGCCGCGATGGGCCGAGACGTCAGGCCGCGGCGGCCGCCTCGCGCACGGCGCCGGCGATCTCGCGCACCACGTCTGCGACCAGGCGCTCGTCGTCGCCCTCGGCCATGACGCGGATGAGGGGCTCGGTGCCGGAACGGCGGACCAGCACCCGCCCCGCCCCGTTCAGGCGCTTTTCGCCGGCCGCGATGGCGGACTGGACGGAGGCGGCCTTGAGCGGCTCGCGCCCAGCCGGAATGCGCACGTTTTCCATGAGCTGCGGCGCGGGCTCGAACTGGCGAGCGAGCGCGCTCATCGGCTTGCCCTTGGCGACCAGCACCGAGAGGACCTGCAAGGCTGCGATCAGGCCGTCGCCGGTGGTGGAGAAGTCCGACAGGATCACGTGCCCCGACGGCTCGCCGCCGAGGTTGAAGCCGCCCTGGCGCATGCGCTCCATCACATAGCGGTCGCCGACCGCCGTGCGCTCAAGCGTCAGGCCCCGGGCTTTCAGGAAGCGCTCGAAGCCGAGGTTCGACATCACCGTCGCCACCACGCCCCCGCCGGTCAGCCGCCCGGCGTCGGCCCAGGCGCCCGCGACGATGGCCATGATCTGGTCGCCGTCGACGACCACGCCCCGCTCGTCGCAGATCACGACCCGATCGGCGTCGCCGTCGAGGGCGATGCCGATGTCGGCGCGGTACTCGCGCACCGCCTTGGCCATGGCCTGGGGATGGGTGGAGCCGCACTCGGCGTTGATGTTCAGGCCGTTGGGGCCGACGCCAACCGGGATCACCTCCGCCCCGAGCTCGTAGAGCGCGGTGGGAGCGACCTTGTAAGCGGCGCCGTTTGCGCAATCGATCACGACGCGCAGGCCCGACAGCGTCATCTGGCGGGGGAAGGTCGCCTTGGCGATCTCTACGTAGCGCGCCTGGGCGTCGTCGATGCGCTGCACCCGCCCAAGGGCGGTGGGCTCGGCCAGGCCCTCCTGTAGGCCCTCGGTCATGAGGGCTTCGATATCCGACTCCCGGGCGTCGGAGAGCTTGCAGCCGTCGGGCCCGAACAGCTTGATGCCGTTATCCGTATAGGAGTTGTGCGAGGCGGTGATCATGACGCCGAGGTCCGCCCGCATGGAGCGCGTCATCATCGCCAAGGCCGGCGTCGGCAGCGGCCCGAACAGGCGTACGTCCATGCCTACGCTAGCGAAGCCCGCCACCAGCGCCGGCTCGATCATGTAGCCCGAAAGACGCGTATCCTTGCCGATGACGACCAGATGCCGGCGGTCGGGGTCGCGCAGGAAGAGCTTGCCCGCGGCGAGGCCGACGCGCAGGGCGACCTCCGCCGTCATCGGATGCCGGTTGGCCTGGCCTCGGATGCCGTCGGTCCCGAAATAGCTGCGCTTGAACATGACCACTCCCCGGCGCGAGCGCCGACTGCCGCGACGGTCTAGCGCGCCCGCGTTACGGGATCAAAAACCGCAGCGCGCGGCGAAACTGCGCAAAACCAGAATTTACGCCTTTCCGCCCTGACCGATGCTAAGGCCGCGTCGAACGCGGTCAGCCGGAGCAGTCCCTCCCCATGTGCGGCATCATCGGAATCGTCGGTCGCAGCGAGGCGGCGCCCCGCCTCATCGAGAGCCTGAAGCGTCTTGAGTACCGGGGCTACGATTCGGCCGGCGTCGCGGTGATGGACGGCGGCCGGGTTGAGCGCCGCCGGGCGGCCGGCAAGATCCGCGCCCTGGAGGACGTGCTGGCGCGCGAGCCGGTGAAGGGTGCGGTCGGCATCGGCCACACCCGCTGGGCGACCCACGGCGCTCCGGTCGAGCGCAACGCTCACCCCCAGAGGGCCGGCAGGGTCTATGTCGTGCACAACGGCATCATCGAGAACTTCGCCGAGCTGAAGGCCGAGCTTCAGCACGCCGGCAAGGCCTTCGAGAGCGACACCGACACCGAGGTCATCGCCGCCCTGATCGAGCGCGAGATCGAGGCCGGGGCGGAGCCGCTCGGCGCACTGAAGTCGACGCTCGACCGGCTGGCGGGGGCCTTCGCCTTAGGCGTGGTCATCGAGGGTCGCCCCGACCTGGTGCTGGGCGCGCGTCGCGGCAGCCCGCTGGTGGTCGGCTACGGCGAGGGCGAGATGTTCATCGGCTCCGACGCCCTGGCGGTCGGGCCCTTCACCCAGAAGATCGCTTACCTCGACGAAGGCGACTACGTCGCCATCGACCCCACGAGCGCGCAGGTCTTCGACGCGCAGGGCCGCCCGGCGATCCGCCCCGTGCACGCCGTCTCCGCCTCCGCGGCCCTGGTCGAGAAAGGCAACTACCGGCACTTCATGGAGAAGGAGATCCACGAGCAGCCGGACTCCTGCCAGCACACCCTGTCCGCCTACCTGGACCCGGTCGCCAACGCCGTGCGCACGCCGGACGGCTTCGATTTCAGGGACGTCGCGCGGCTGCAGATCGTGGCGTGCGGAACCGCCTTCTACGCGGGGCTGACGTCGAAGTATCTGTTCGAGCAGCTGGCCGGCTTGCCCGTGGACGTCGAGATCGCGTCGGAGTTCCGCTACCGCAGCCCGGCGATCACGCCCGGCACGATGGCGCTGGCGGTGTCCCAGTCCGGCGAGACCGCCGACACCCTGGCCGCGCTTCGCTGGTGCAAGGCGCAGGGCCTGGCGACCGCGGCGCTCGTCAATGCGCACCAGTCTTCGATGGCGCGGGAGGCCGAGCGCATGTGGCCGACCCACGCCGGCCCCGAGATCGGCGTCGCCTCCACCAAGGCCTTCACCGCCCAGGTCTGCGCCCTTGCCGCGCTCGCGGTCGCCGCCGGCGTCCAGCGCGGGCGGATCGACCGCGCCGAGGAGGAGCGGCTCGTGCACGTGCTGCTGGAGACGCCGCGCCTGATCACCGACGCGCTGAAGTGCGAAGACGCGGTCCGCTCCCTCGCCATCGACCTCGCCCGCGCCAGGGACGTGCTCTATCTGGGCCGCGGGCCGGCCTATCCCCTAGCGCTGGAAGGCGCGCTGAAGCTAAAGGAAATCAGCTATATCCACGCCGAAGGCTACGCAGCAGGCGAGCTGAAGCACGGCCCCATCGCCTTGGTGGACGAGGACACGCCGGTGATCGTTCTGGCGCCCTCGGGCGAGCATTTCGAGAAGACGGCGTCCAATGTGCAGGAGGTCTCCGCGCGGGGCGGTCCGGTGGTGCTCATCACCGACCCGGAAGGCGCAGCGCGCATGCCTCTGCCTCAGACCGTGCTTGCGCCCTCCTGCGATCCGCTGATCCAGCCGCTGGTGTTCGCCGCCCCGATCCAGCTCCTCGCCTATCATGTGGCGGTGCAGAAGGGCACCGACGTGGACCAGCCGCGCAACCTCGCCAAGTCCGTCACGGTCGAGTAACGGCGCAGGCGTGAGCGAGCCCGGAACAGCCCGCCGGGACGCGCGCTTAAGCTTGGCGGGCGGGAGCTGGCCAGGCGTTCCGACCCGCGTTCCCAGTTTCCAGCGATCCTACCGGAGTTCCGATGAAGCCGATCCGCAAGGCCGTGTTCCCCGTTGCGGGGCTCGGCACCCGCATGCTGCCCGCCGCCAAGACGGTGGCCAAGGAGATGCTGCCGGTCGTGGACCGCCCGCTCATCGCCTGGGTGCTGGAGGAGGCGCGCGCCGCGGGGATCGAGCACTTCATCCTCGTCACCGGCCGAGGCAAGACGGCCATGGAGGACTATTTCGACCACCAGATCGAGCTCGAGCTGACCCTGAAGGAGAAGGGAAAGACGGAGCTTCTCGAACAGATCGTGAGCGCCCTGCCGAAGGAGGGCGAGGTCTCCTACGTCCGCCAGATGGCGCCGCATGGCCTGGGCCACGCCGTCTGGTGCGCGCGCGACGTCGTGGGCGAGGAGCCCTTCGCCGTGCTGTTGCCCGACGTGATCGTGGACGCGGAGCCCTCGTGCCTGGCCCAGGCCGTGAAGGCCTATGAGCACGTCGGCGGCAACATCGTCGTCGTCGAGCAGGTGCCCGAGAGCGAGACCCACAAGTACGGCATCGTGACGCCGAAGAGCCGGAACGGCCGCCTGATCCAGATGTCGGGCATGGTGGAGAAGCCGCCCCAGGGCAGCGCGCCTTCCAACCTGTCGGTGCTCGGCCGATACATCCTGCAGCCAGAGATCTTCCCCATCCTGAGCGCGCAGGAGCGCGGGGCGGGCAACGAGATCCAGCTCACCGACGCCATGGCGCGGCTGATGCAGCAGCAGGACTTCCACGCCTACGACTACGAGGGGCGCAGCTATGACTGCGGCGACCGCCTCGGCTGGTTGCGCGCCAACCTCGCCCTGTCGCTGAAGCGCCCCGACCTGCAGGCCGCCGTGCGCTCCATGGTGGCGGAGGAGATGGCGCGGGCGGGCTGAGCCGGCGCCGAGCGCCGCCCGCCCTGCCCTGTCCGACCCTGGCCTGCCCTGTCCCGCCCCGACGTGGCGCTTCTCCGGCGTCGAGGTCAGCCGGCCGGACTGACCACCACCGCGACCACCGAGCCTGGGACCGCTTGCGGCCGGCCGCCGGGGCGGCGGGGGCGGCGTAGTCGGCGGCGGGCAAGTAGAGGCGCCCGGTCTTGGGGTCGAGCGCGCCGGTGCGGGCGCCGCGCTGAGTGGCGACCTTGCCCACATGGGTCACGCCTGCGGCGTCGTCGGCGAAGATGTCGAGCTCGCCGCTGCGCGTCGGCACGAAGGCGAGCTTGCGCCCGGCGTCATAGAGGGCCGTGTCCGGGCCCTGGCCGATCGGCAGGGTCTGCACCTTGCTCGTCTCCGGGTCGGTGATCGCGGCGACGCCGTTGGCGCAGGCGGAGAGGACCCGGCGCGACACCGCCAGCCACGCCACGCCCGTCGGGCCGTCGCAGCCCGCCAGCGCGTAGTGGCGCAGAACCTTGCGCGCCTTCAGGTCCACGGCGACGACCTCGTTCTTGTCCTCGACGTTGACGAAGATGCGGCCTGTCCCGTCCGAGGCGCCGAGCTCGAGCGAGCCGCCCACGGGGATCGTCGCCACCACCGCGTGCGCAGCGGGGTCGATGAGGCTGAGATCGCCGCTCTCGGCGTTCATGACCACGGCAAGGCCAGTCGCGGCGTCGAGCATGGCGGCGTCGGGCTTTTCGCCCACCTTGATGGAGGCGATCGCCGCCCCGGTCTTGGCGTCGAACACGTCGGCGGTGTTGGACCTGCCGCTGGTGACCATGACCTCGCGGCCGCCGTTGATCGCCACCGCCGCGTGACCGCCGTACGCGCGCGCCAGCTTACCGGTGACCTGGCCGGTGTCGACGTCGATGGCCGTGATCGCGTCGCTGCGGGCGATATAGACCCGCCGCATCGCGGGATCGAAGCTCGCGAGGTCCCAGCCCCCGTCCGGCAGGGCGAGCTTGCCGGTCACGGCATAGGCGGGCGCCTTGGCGTCAGCGGCGCCGGCGAGGGCGAGCAGGGAGGCGGCGGCAAGGATCAGGCGACGCATGGCTGGAGGACTCCGATGAGAAGAGGACGTGCGCCGCACGGCGGCGGCGCACAGAATACGGCTTCAGACGATCAGGCAAGCGCCTTGAGCCGCAGGCTCAGAAGTGCACACGCACCCCCGCCTCATAGGTCTGCTCATAGTATTCGCGCTGGATGGGGAAGCTGGCTCCCTGCCCGTAGTAGAATCGCAGCGGCTCGTTGGTCAGGTTCTTGGCGTTGAAGTAGACCGTCGCGTTCGGGGTCAGGCGGTAGCTCGACGTGAAATCGACCGTCAGCCGGTTGTCCTGAATCGTATCGAGCGCCTTCGTTCCGCCCAAGGAGAACAGCTCCTTGCTGACGTATTCGCCGGCAATACGGAGCTGAAAACCATTCGCCTCATAGAAGCCGGCCAGGTTCCAGGTCAAGCGGGAGGTCCCTGGCAGCAGCCCCTTCTCGTTCTTGCCGCTTGATGAAGTCGCCGCGTCGTATTCCAAAATCTCCGAGTCGACCAGGGTCAGGTTGGCGTCTACACCGAAGCCCTTCCAGAGGCCCGGAAGCCAGCTGAACTGCTGGTGGTAGGCCCCCTCCAGGCCCCGCGCCCAGGCGTCCTGCACGTTGGCGAAGGACACGATCTGGATGCCGGTTTCGCCCGGGATGCGCGGATCGCTGTTCACGATGCTGCGGCGCGCCACGACATAGTCGTCGAACTCCTTGTCGAAGGCGCCGATCTGTAGGATGCCCCCGCGGGGCAGGTACCACTCCAACGACAGGTCGAAGTTCTGCCCGTAGGTCGGCTTCAGGTTCGGATTGCCCTGGCTGATGACCAGGTTGCTGGTGTCGATGCTCGTGGCCGCCGCGACCTGGTTGAAGCCCGGCCGAGCCAGGCCCGTCGAGTAGGTCGCGCGGATCAGGACGTTGGGGTTCACCTGGTAGCGGAGCTGTACGGTCGGAAAGACGTTGGTGTAGTCGGTCTTCTGGTTCACGAGGCCGCCGGTCACGTCGCTGAAGGCGCCGTATTTGGCGTCCGTTGTCTCGAGGCGGGCGCCGGCCAGCACGCCCCACTTGCCCACGGTCGTCTGGTACTGGGCGTAGGCCGCATAGATGTTCTCTTCCGCCCGGATCACCCCGCGCTCGTCGAGGCCGCCCTTGACCACGCCCGCGGCATAGGCCGCGCGGACCTGGCCCTCGCCGATCGTGGGACCGTTGGTGTAGCGGCCGTAGAAGTCCGTAATCGCCGGGGTGGACGCGTTCACCAGGCTCAGCGGCGTAATGCTCGAGGTGTATCGGTAGGGGTTCACGTCCTTGTCGCGCAGCCGCGCCTGCACCCCGACCTTGACCCGGTCGCTGTCGTTGATGAACCGCACCGGGAACTGCAGGTTCGCCGCGTAGGCGTATTCCTGGTCGGTGTCGAACTCCGAGCTGTTGCCGACCGAGGTCAGCGGGCTCCAGTTGGCCGGGTTGTTGATTACGGCGTCGTTGCCGATCAAGCTCGGTTTATCGCCGTCGTTGGCCGAGTTGTTGTACCTGAACCCGGCGATCTGCGGTCCCTTGAAGGTGGTCGTGTAGTTATATCCGACCGCAAACGTCGCGCGGCTGTAGGAGGCGCGGTAGTCGAGGATCGTCTGACCGAAATGGTCCTCGCCCCCGATGACATAGACTTGGTTGCGGTGCGTCTCCTGCTCGTCGGTGCCGCGCAGCAAGGGCGAAGCCGTGGCGATGAAGCCGCCGCTGCCGTCGGGCGTCGTTCCGGAGAAATTGTACCGGAGCTGGTTCTTCTGGACGGATTCCCGGTAGCCGGCCACGTTGGCCCGTAGGTAGTAGCTATGATCGTCGTTCGGCTTGAAGTCGAACTCGCCGCCATAGCCGAACCGGCGGCGGTGATAGTCGTAGCGACGAAGCTGGATGTTGTCGAAGCTATGGTCCGAGGTCGGGTCGTTGTAATCGCCTTCGATGTCGTCAAAGCCGCGGCGGTCTTCGCGCTCGGACGCGGTCAGCACGAAGGAGAAGGGCGTCGGGTTGGAGAGCCAGCCCGCGCGAACGGGCTGCGTGTGACCGTCGCCTTCCACGGTCATGCGCCCGTCGGCGAAGCCGAAGCGGGCGCCGGCCGCGGCGTCAATGTTGAAAGGCCCGGTGTGATCGTGGGCCGTCTCATAGCCCCAGCCCAGGGCGCCGTCGAAGAAGGGCTTGCGGATGTTGCGCGCCGTGCGCGGCGTCAGCTCCACCGTGCCGCCCAGGCCCTCCGCCTCGTGGTCCGGCAGGGTGGTCTTGGTGACCACGATCCCGTCGATGGAGCCGGTGGGGATGGTGTCGTACTCCACCGCGCGGCCGCCGCCGCCGAAGTAGGTGCCGCCCGGGTTGGTGTTCAGCAGCACCACGCCCCCGAAGGTCGCGCCGGCCAGGTTGCCGTCGATGCCCCGGATGTTGACGAAGCGGCCTTCGCCCGTGTCGGTGGAGATGGAGATGCCGGGGATGCGGCCCAGCGCCTCCGCAGCGTTGAAGTCGGGATACTTCTCGATGGTCTCCGCCGACTGCACGTTCACGAGGTTCGGCGCCTCGAACTGCCGCTGGCGGGCGATCACCTCCTGGCGGGGGGCCGCGGTGACCGTGACGCCGGAGACGGCCGTGCCCTGATCGGCCGGCGCGCTCTGGGCGAAGGCGGGCGTGGCGAGGGCGAGCAGGCTCGCGCCCGACAGCAGGACGGACGGCAGGCGGATGGACGTCATGGGAACCCTCAGGCGCGACCGGACGCTCCCCGCCCGGACCAGGGCCCTTGTGACGCCCCTCAAACACGGTTTCATGCCAGCATCGCAAAGCGACCTTGACGAGCCTTGCCGCCCGGAAAGGCCCGGCGTTTTTCCAGGCATCGGCGGCAACTAGCGCTTGCCTTGAGCCGCCGCTTCGATCTCCTCTCTCGCAGCCGTTTTCGGGAGAGGGGCATGAGCGACCTGGAGATCACCCGCCGCCGCTGGCTGGAGGCCGCCGCCGCCGCGGGGCTGGCGCTTTCAGGGCCCGCCCGCGCCCTCGCCGCCCCGTCCAGCGCCCTGACCTTCCTGGGTGTCGGCGATTGGGGCCGGGACGGGGCTTACCATCAGTCCGACGTGGCCCGGCAGATGGGCGTGACCGCGAGCGCGCTCGGCGCCCGCTTCGTGTTCTCCGTCGGCGACAACTTCTACGACGACGGCGTCCAGAGCGTCGACGATCCCAAGTGGCGGACCTCCTTCGAAGACGTCTATACTGCGCCCTCGCTGCAGGTCCCCTGGCGCGTGGCGCTCGGCAACCACGACTATCACGGTCGGCCGGAGGCCCAGATCGCCTACAGCCGCGTCTCCAAGCGCTGGCGCATGCCGGACCGCTACTTCGTCGTGTCGGAGCGCGCGCCGGACGGGACCACGCTTGACCTCTTCGTGACCGACACCTCGCCGATGGTGCGCCGCTATTGGGAGGGCGGGGAAGCCAAGACGCGCGTCGCCGACCAGGACGTGACCGCGCAGCTGAAGTGGCTCGATGCGGCGCTGGCGGCGTCCAAGGCCGACTGGAAGATCGTGATCGGCCACCACCCGGTCTACACCGGGGGCGAGCACGGCGACACGGCCGAACTTGTGGCCCACGTGCTGCCGCTCCTGAAGCGACATGGCGTGCCGCTCTACGTCAACGGCCACGACCACGACCTGCAGCACATCGAGCGCGACGGCATGACCTTCGTCTGCACGGGCGCGGGCTCCAAGGTGCGGGTCTCGGCCGCGACGGAGGGCTCGCGCTTCTATCAGGGCGTCTCGGGTTTCACCGCTTATGCGCTGGACCGCTCGGGCCTCAGCATCGCTTTCGTCGACTACGAAGGCCGCACCCTGCACGAGGCGCGCATGGCCCCGCCCTTGGCCAAGGCGGCCTGAGAGCGCAGGCGTCGGCCCAAGGCGCGACCCGGAACGCCCCCGCCGTAGCGCACAGGCTTGCCGAATGTTACAGCTGCGAGTAGTTCGCAACTAGGGTCGGACGCGTCTGAAGCCGATCCCCGTCGTCACGCGTTGCGTCGCAAATGAGGGCCTCCAGCATGACCGCCGACCAGGACCGCACGGTGCGAGATCTCGTGAGCAAGGTTCCGGCCGTCACCCTGGGCTTCTGGATCATCAAGATCCTGGCCACGACCCTGGGCGAGACCGGCGGCGACACCGTCTCGATGAGCTGGCTGGGCGAGACTACCGGCGCGGCGGGGCAGTCGGGCGTGAACGGCTATCTGGTGGGGACCGCCATCTTCGGCGTCGCCCTGATCGTGCTGGCGGCCCTGCAAATCCGGGCGCGGCGGTTCAATCCCTGGCTCTACTGGGCGACCATCGTGGCCTCCACCACCCTGGGGACGACGTTGGCCGACTTCGCCGACCGCTCGCTCGGCATCGGCTATCCTGGCGGCGCGCTGCTGCTGCTGGCGTGCGTGCTGCTGTCGCTGTTCGTCTGGCGCCGCACCCTGGGCAGCGTGGACGTGAACGACATCACCAGCCCCCGCCAGGAGATCTTCTACTGGATCACCATCACCTTCTCCCAGACGCTCGGCACCGCGCTCGGCGATTGGGCGGCGGATGGCGGCCTGGGCTACTCCGGCGGCGCACTGGTGTTCGGGGCCGGGCTGGCGGTGCTCGCCGCGCTCTACGCCTTCACCAAGACAAGCCGGGTGGTGCTGTTCTGGGCGGCCTTCATCCTGACCCGGCCGCTCGGCGCGACGGTGGGCGACTTCTTCGACAAGCCGCACGCGCAAGGCGGGCTGGACGTCAGCCGGCCCATGGCCTCGCTGATCCTGGCGGTGGTGATCGTGGGCCTGATCCTGATCCTGCCCCAGCGTCCCGGCGGCCACCCGGGCTCGAAGGCGCAAGCCCCGGCCTGAGCTTGCCGCTCCGGCCCGCCTATGGCACGCGGTCGCCGGGCGCGCACGCGCCGGCGGCGCTCGCGCGGCGCGCGTCGCTTTGGGGCGCCTCGCTTTGGGGCGTCCGGTCCGGATGGGTGGCCGAGTGGTTTAAGGCAGCGGTCTTGAAAACCGCCGTAGGTGCGAGCCTACCGTGGGTTCGAATCCCACCCCATCCGCCAGCCGGCCTCCCTCTTGGGCCGTCTCACCCGAGCCTCGCCCCCCGCGGTGCGCGTCGCGCCATAAACGCCGGGCCGGAACTGCCTCGCTTCGACATATGCGAAACCATCCGCCTTCTGAGCCGAAGTCCAGCTTGTGCTCGTCCACGCCAAAACGCCTAGAAGCCCCGCGGCTTCGGCCATGTAGAGTGCGGCTTCCGCCTCCTGACAGAGCACAACCGCTCTCTCTAGATTCGGTCGCTCCGCATGCTCAACGAAGTCGATGAACTCGGCGATAATTTCGTCGCCCTGGTCGGACGAAGACTCTATCGCACGACGCTGGGCGGATAGGCTCCTGGAGGAAAGCTGCGGGTCGGCAAGCGACCCTCGAAGATAGGCAACAATTTTCATGATTGCTCCAAGGGGGCAGTGCGCCCCGTTGTGGAGCGCGGTTTAGACAGTTTTGGCAGAGTTCAGAACATCAGCGACGGGCTTCCGCCAGTGATCGGCGGAGTACCCGGTGGACGATGGGTGCTGCATTCGCATCGCCGTCGCTCCAGCCATCTTCTGGAACACGACGGGCTTGCTCAGTTCCGAGTAGGACTTTTCCTCCCACGGAGTGTCCTTCATGCCCGACATCCCGTGCACGACCCACCCCCAAAGGTCATAACCACAGACCAGGACGGCCTCGGGCTTGTGCTCTTCGAGCACTCGTGCGAACGGCACAGCAGCGCCCTCCCCACATCCATTGTTTCGGACGAATTCGAGAGGTTGTGCCGAATAAAACAGGGACGTAGTTATAGAAGAGGACCGACTGCCAGAAAGCCCGTCGTTCCTGTTCGCAAGAGTCCGCCCACCGTCGGCCGGCCACCGCTTGCATTACACCGCCGAAGAACCGCGAGCATTCGCGGATTGCGTACTTTTCGATCACGTCCACGGTCATTCCAGGGTGAGCCTTCCCGGTGAGACTCGGATCCTCGTGGTGGTGCGACTCACCCAGGACTAGGAGGCGAACACCGCGCAAGGCATTTTCCTGCGCACCCCAAAGTTCCGGACAAAACCACGGCTGAAACATCAGTTCTCCTTATGTGTAGAGCGCACCTGACAGGATCAGGGGGTCGCTAGGACGGGACAGTCGACCGACTTTTGGCGGAATGTGGCCCTCAGCCGAATCGGAAGAAGCTGGGATGAAGCGTTTTCGCCCCGCCAGTTCAGCCGTCGTCTTGAAAATTTTTTCGTTCGCCCCCAACCCCACGATCTGGACACTAATCTTTGCTGAGAATATATCAAGACTGACAGCGGCCGCTGGGGTCTCTGGATGGCCAGCCTGCTCATCATCTTCGGGCATGGCCCGCTAGTCGACCTCCGTCTTGGGCCGTCTCGCTCAAGTCTGGATTCGCCCGGGCGCGCACAGGAGGCGCCCCTTTCGCCGCGCGCGGCGGAGGTGGCGCCAGAGATGGCCAAGGCCAACTGGAGCCGGCTCATGGCGTGAATGGGACGGGCCCCTCTCAATGCCCCTGTCTCACATGTGCTGATCCCAGACAGCCGCTTGCCCCGGGGCCGCGCCTGAGTATAGTCCCGCGCCTTCCGGCAGGCCGCGCCAGCGCGCGCCGCGGTCGGGGTGAGGTGGCCGAGTGGTTGAAGGCGCACGCCTGGAACGCGTGTATACGGGAAACCGTATCGAGGGTTCGAATCCCTCTCTCACCGCCATCCATCCGATCTAAGCTCAGACCGGTGTGAAACGGGCTTGACCCTGCGTGGAGGCCCCTGGGGCTTGGGCTTGGCGACTCAAGAACTCAACCCGCGCTCATCGCCTTATGTCTCGACCTCTTGGTCGAGCGGCAGGCCGCGTCGCGTCTTGAGGTCCTTCAGCAGCGTGCGCACCGCCCAGGCGGCGGCGCGGGCGATCTGGCGGCCGTCCAGGTCCCACTGGTCGCGCATTTCGAGCCAAGGGGTGGTGTGCAGCACCTGCAGCATGGCGGTGGCCAGCTTGCGGTCCTCCTTGGGAAGTTCCTTCACCGCCTCGGCCAGCGCCTTGGTGTAGCTCGCCACCCGCTTCTGTTTTTGAGCTAGGCTCCAAACCCAATCACGCGCTTGAGGCCGGTGGGCAAATCATGATTCCGGCGCCCTGAGCGGCGTTGGAGGGGGGCATGGGCCTGTTCTGGTTGTCGGACGAGCAGTGGGCGGCGATCGAGCCGCACCTGCCGCAGAACCAGCCCGGCGCCAGGCGGGTGGACGACCGGCGGGTGATCTCGGGCATCCTCCACGTGCTGAAGGTGGGTTGCCGCTGGCAGGACTGCCCCGGCGACTACGGCCCGCACACGACGGTCTACAACCGGTTCAACCGATGGTCTCGCCGACGGTTCTGGATCCAGCTGCTGGAAGCGCTCGCCGCCTCCGGCGCGGTGACGAAAAGCACCGCGGTGGACAGCACTTACGTCAAGGCGCAGCGCTCGGCCTTCGGCGGAAAAGGGGGGCGCGGGCGCAGGCGATCGGCCCCTCGCGCGGCGGTCAGACCACCAAAGTTCATGTCCTCACCGACACCGTCGGGCGCCCCTTCGCGCTGACGCTGACCCCGGGCAACGTCTCCGACATTACTGTCGCGCCGGCCCTGCTCGCCCGCGCCCAAGGCGCCCGCTACGTGCTGGCCGACAAGGGATACGACGCCGACGCGCTCCGCCGGATGCTGCGGCAGTCCGGAGCCGTGCCGGTCATCCCAGGCCGAAGCACCCGCAAACGCCGCATCGCCTACGATCAAGACCGCTACCGAGAGCGCCACCGGATCGAGAACGCCTTCTGCAGGCTCAAGGACTTCCGCCGCGTCGCCACCCGCTACGACAAGCTCGCGGCCAACTTCCTCTCCGCCGTCGCCCTTGCAGCGCTACTGTCCTTCTGGCTGTGAATGAGTCTTGAGCCTAGCCTGAGGGCCCGGCCCTGCGGCGTGGCGCGAAGCATGACGTTGATCGGCGCGATGGCGTCGAAGCCCGTGTAGATCGGCTCCAGCGTCGCCAGCAGCTCCTCGGCGCTTTCCGGATAGGCGACCTGCGGCCCGGCCAGCTCACGCACGCGCTGCAGGGCGGCGTCCATCAGCGCCGGCCGGTCCGGGAAGTAGCGGTAGACCGTCCGCCGCGCCACGCCCGCGCGCTCCGCCAGGGTGACGTGGTTCAGCACCGCCTCGCCCTCGCCCGGCATGTTCGGCGTGGTCGAGCTGTGGATCGAGGGTCGCCAGATGATGGAGGTCCTCACCCCCGAGATGCGAATACCTCGCGGCTATGGCCGGGCGCCAGCCCGCTCCGGCGGCCTCCGCCGCTTAGGAGCCCGCGCTCCTCAACCTTCGCCAGCGACCCGCAACGCCGACCCGAATGAGCCGGCGCGGGAAGTTCTGCACCCGTGAGCAGGCGCGTCAACATTCTCTTGCACCCGCCTGTGGTCGCGCCCCATCACCCGCGAGAGCGCAGGCCACGGGCTGCCGGGCGGCGATGCAGTCATCGCAACAGGTCCAGACGCTTCGGGGTCGGCGTGCGGGGCATCGCTCTAAAGCTGCCGCGGGAGCTTGCGACAGAACGCCACCTGGCGCGCAGGAAGCCAGCCCTTCCCATCTCACGCCAAGGTAGCGCCGGACTGGAAAGGCTTACTGAGGCGAAGGGGGGCTGATGGACTACCACGAACTCAGCCGCGCGGTCGCGCAAGACGCCGCGCTCCGCCGTCGCCAGCGCCTGCAGCCGGTCGGCGGTCAAGAGACAAGATCTTCCCACCGACTTACCCGGGCGAGGGCCGGAACGGCCCACGGCACGTACTCGAGCGGCGTCGGGTCAATGGCGAAGACGTTTGGTGCGCCCTGGTTGACAGTGTCCAAAGCCAAGCCAACCGGCTGGAGGAGGCCCTACTCGGCGCGATTCGCGACGGTGCCGTGGTGGTGCCGCACGTCATGGTCGACTTCCGCCGGGCTCAGCTGGCAGGGCTGACCGAGATCACCTCTCTGGACGCGCCCCACCGCGTCTAAGACGCAATCCTGCGCGACAGCGACTTGGACGGCCAGCCGTTCCCGAAGAGCGAACTGGGTCGGCGGCTGGCTCAGGCCAAGCCGGCCGACGCCTCCGCGCTCCTGGAGGTCTCGCCCACCGCGCTCCTCTTCGGAGCCTGGAACTCAACAGGCGAAGGCGGCGGCCTCGGCGCCAAGTTCCCGCGTGCGCTCGTGTCGGAAATCGCGGCCGTGGGCGTCAGCGTGGAAGCGATCGACAACCGCACCGGCGAAATCGAGGTGCGTACGGCTGGGCGGCGGACCGGCAGCCGCATCGATCCTCTCGGGACTTTGAAGAAGGTCCGCATCTATCAAGCCAAGGACGATGCGAACGGCTAGACTGCCTTCCGGAGCAGGCAGCGAAGGGCAAAGGGGGCGAGCCAATCCTCTATTCCGGGCGTAAGAAGTGGTCTGGCGCCCCAGGATCGCCCGCGAAGATCAATCACGGCAATGTTCCGCCACAAGTCGATCCGCTCGGGATCACATGCGACTACGCCGAGCATACTGCGGTGATCAGTTTCGCGGGGCTGCGGCGGCTAGGGTTCGGCGGCGGAGAGAGGGACAAGGCGGGCCGCGCCTATCTCGCGGCCCTGGGACTTCTAGCAATCGCCGAGCAGGATGCGCACGGCTATGCGCTGCGCTCCCGCTGCGACCTGGTATGCGAGGGCCGTGCGCCGCTGCAGCGTGTCCAGGCCGACGGTTCCGCGCCGGAGGTCGATCTGAGCCGGGAGGCGGTGCGCGCCCTGTAACGCGAAGCCTACGACCGAGCGAAGGCTGCCGGCCTCGCCCTCCAGGATGAGCCGGTGCGGCTGACGCCGCAGGACAAGCTGGGATCGTGTCCCGAGCCGTGGTGTAGCTTCGGCGGTGTGATCCCCGCGATCTCCGGCTGGGCCGGGTCTGGTCAGGCGGCCATGGCGGGCAGGCGGACGAGGGCATCATCGCTGAGCGGTGCGAAGCTTTCCAGCGGCATGTAGCGGGAGCGCTGGACGGCCCATTCGTCGGATTGCTCGAGCAGGATGGCGCCGACGCGGCGGGCGAGCGCGGCCTCGTTTGGGAAGATGCCGACGACCTCGGTTCGCCGCTTGATCTCCCGGTTCACTGGCTCGATCGGGTTCACCGAGTGGATCTTCACCCGATGGGCGGCCGGGAAGCTCATGTAGGCCAGCACGTCGTCCTCGGCCCGGTCCATCAGCTCGGCGAGCTTGGGCAGCTTGGGGCGCAGCTGGTCGGAGACCCTGCGCCACTGGGCCTTTGCGGCCTCGGCGTCATCCTGGGCGAAGGCGGCGGCCATCCGCGCCGAGACCACGCGCCGACCGTTCTTGCCAGCGTGGGCCAGGGCGTTGCGGGCGAAGTGCACGCGGCAGCGCTGGTGAGTGGCGCTCAGCACCCGCGCGGCCACCGCCTTCAGCCCCGCGTGAGCGTCGGAGACGACCAGCTTCACGCCGCGCAGGCCGCGGCGGGCCAGCTTGCGCAGGAACTCCGTCCAGAAGGTCTCCGCCCATCGCCCGGACCAGGTCGTCCACCGAGCGGGTGGAGACGCCTTGGACGCAGGCCTCCTGGATCACTGCGGTCAGCGCCTTCTCCGCCAGCCGCCGTGGCTCGAGAAAGAACGGGAAGTAGCTGCCCTTCCGAAGCTTCGGGATGCGCAGCTCGACGGTCCCGGCGCGGGTCTCCCCGTCGCGCTCACGATAGCCGTTGCGCTGCACCAGCCGCTCGGCGCTCTTCTCCCCATGCCCCGCGCCGGTGAGCTGGCCCGCCTCCAGCTCCATCCGCCGCTGGGCGGCGAAGCCGATCATCTCGCGCAGCAAATCGGCGTCGGCGCTCTTCTCCATCAGCCCGCCAAGGGCGATCATGTCCTCGGTCATCTTCGGTCCTTGGTCAGAGTTGAGTCAGGCAAATCCGACCCTAACCGATGATCGCAGATGACCACCGCGCGACACCGCTCGCTCGCTACGGCGCCTTGTGGGGGCGCGCTACGCGAGCGGCTTCGCTACCGCCCAGCTACACCACGTCTGGGGACACGACCATGGCCTCTGCCCGCGGGAGGCGCGGACGAAGGGCGACGCCGAGGCTCGCCATCGAACAGCGGAGGCGTTGAAAGCTGGGGCGTTGAAGGCGGGGGCGTTGAAGGCGAGGCGGGCTGCGTCTATCTCCCCGGCGGCTCAGCTTAGCTCTTCATCCCGGAGATCTGCCTATGCGCAAGCCCATCCTCCTGCCCTCCGCCGCCCTGGCGTCCGGGGCCCTGGCCCTGGCCGCTTTGACGCTCGCCGCCTGCAACACCGTCGCCGGCATCGGTCGCGACGTCAGCGCCGCGGGCCATGCGGTGACCAGCACCGCCAACGACGCCCGCAAATAGCCCCGGGCCGGCCCCGCTTACGCCCGGGCGCGGGCGGGGCCGGCCCACAGGTGGGCGCGGTAGGCCTCAAAGCAGCGCGCCCCGCAGGTCAGCCGCATCAGAGCCCCCTCGGCCAGGGGGCGCACGCTCTCAGGGTGGTCGCGCACGAGGGGCCGCAGCACCTCCCGATTCCAGTCCTCGGAATGTTTCACGTCAAGCACGGCGTGTAGCTCGAAGTACTTGCGCAGCTTCGGCTCCACGCCGCAGCGCTTCAGCCCCGCCGACACCTGGGCGACGCGGCCGGGCGCAGTCAGCTCCACGACGCCCAGCGCGCCCACCGCGTGATAGGCGTAGCGGCGGGTGGTTGAGAAGGCCGTCATGGTGTTGGCCAGCGCCAGGCTCTGCCAGGCCGTGCCCTCGATGGTGGGGCTGAGGTGCAGGCCGCGGGCGGTGCGCTCCAGCATCGGCCCGTGCATGCCGCCCTCAGCGCCCCGGCCCATCTCGTCCCAGTAGTTGCGGGCGAGCTCGAGCTTGGCGGTCGTGGGCATCTTGACCTGAGCCATGGCGACGAGGTCGTCGAATCCGGCCTCCCCGGCCGCCTCCTGGGTCAGGAACCAGCGGAGATCCTCCAGCGTCGCCTCCTGCGCGAGCCAGGGGAACAGCGGGTCGCCCTGGCCGGGGCCGCTGGCTTTCAGCTCCTCGAACCAGGCGATGAACCCATCTTCGTCGGCCGGGGCGGCGGCGGCCCGGTCAGCGACCTCGGCGCGGAACGCCTCGATGTAGCGCCCCTCCAGGCGGCGCATCTCATGCTCCTCGCGCAAGTCCCGCTCCCAGTCTGCAGAGGGAATCTGGACGGCGAGGCGGCGGCGGTTCCAGCGCGCCAGGCGCCGGTGGAGGGTCAAGGGGTCGCTCAGCGCCTGCTCCGCCGTCTCGGCGAAGCTCGGCACACGGGCAAGGCGGGTCATCGGGAGGTTCGCTCTCTTAAGGCTACGGGCCGCGCGCCCCCTTGGGGTTCGGAGGCGGCGGTCGCGCGGGTCGACCTCCGGAGCGTTCGAGCGCCGCGCCCGGTTCCCCTCAGAGATCAAGCGCGCAGCGCTCTCCCACCGTCGGTCGCGCGACCGTGACCCGGCTGAGGTTGGGGAACTCACCACGAAGCTGGTCGGCGAACCAGAGGCAGAGGCGCTCCAAGGTCGGGCTCTCCAGACCGTCGACGTCGTTCAGCGTGCCGTGGTCGAGCCGCGCCGCAGCGGCCTTCAGCGCCCGATCCAGCTTCCCCAGGTCGGCCACCCAGCCCACCGGACCCGCCGCCTCGCCCCGCACCGTCGCCTCGACCTGGAACGAGTGGCCGTGCACGCGTCGGTAGGCAGGGTCGGGCCCCTCCAGCAGGAAGTGGGCGGCGTCGAACTGCGCCGACTTGGTGATCTCGAAGACGGAGGCGGGCATCGGCTCGGGCGCAGGCTCTCAGGCGAAGCCGAGGTACTTATGGGTCTGGACGCTGAGACGCCACCGCGGATGGGCGAGGCAGTAGGCGACGGCGGCCCGCGTGTTGGCCTCGCGCTCGGGGCCGTCCATCGGTTGCACATAGAAGTGCTCGAACGCGAGCCCCTCGAAGCGCGCCGGATCCACGCCCGGCTGCGGAAACACCAGCTTCAGTTCCTGACCTGACTTCAGGGCCAGGGGCGCGTCCGCCTTGGGGCTGACGCAGATCCAGTCCAGTCCCGCGGGCGCCGGCAGGGTGCCGTTCGTCTCCACCGCCACCTCGAAGCCGCGCGCATGCAAGGCGTCCACCGCCGCCGCGTCCAGCTGCAGCAGAGGCTCGCCGCCGGTGCAGACCACCAGCGGCCGGCCGGGCGTGCGCGCGGGCCAGAGCGCCGCGACCGCGGCGGCCAGGGCCTCCGCCCCCTCGAAACGCCCGCCGCCTTGCCCATCCATGCCCACGAAGTCGGTGTCGCAAAAGGTGCAGGCGGCCGTCGCGCGGTCCGCCTCCCGCCCGCTCCAGAGGTTGCAGCCCGCAAAGCGGCAGAACACCGCCACGCGACCCGCCTGACCGCCCTCGCCCTGCAGGGTCAGGAACATCTCCTTGACCGAATAGGCGAAGCGGGGTGCGGTGCGTTTCGCCAGGGGCGCGCGATCAAGACGGGCGAGCGGCATCGCGCGTCTCTACACCAGAGCGCAGACTTCGGGCGAGGGGCCCGATGCGCGCGCCTGGCAGGGCGGCTGGCAGGCTCCACCGCTCAGCTTCGGGCGCTTTCTGCTCCGGTGGTTGTCCCCAGCGACACACCTCAGGTGAAAAGCGATAAGTTTGCGACACCCGTGAGGCGTAACAGTGTTGACAGCCTGTCAACGCCCGTATGCAATCTCGCCATCTGCGTCGGGACCGTCGCGCGCCCGGTGCAAGCATCAAACGCGCGGCTGGAAGAGGAAACCGCCCGTCAGGCTCAACGCCGGCGAGGTTTGGGAGGGAGACAGATGGCGACGTCTAAGCATCTTCGTGCGTGGCTGGCTCTCAGCGCATCGACCGCGGCGATCCTGACCGCGGCCCCGGCCCTGGCGCAGAGCGCCGGCGCTCCGGTCGCCACGGCCAATGCCGGCAACGACAACCGCGTGGCCGAGCTGGTCGTCACCGCCCAGCGTCGCGAGGAAGCGATCCAGAGCGTGCCGGTCGCCGTGTCGGCCTTCTCCGCCAACAATCTGAAGGCCCAGCGCCTCGACGGGGCCGAGAACCTGGTGCTCTCGGTTCCGAACGTGACCTACTCGCGGTCGAACTTCGGCGGCAACAACTTCCAGATCCGCGGCATCGGCACCAAGGTCGTCTCCGCGGGCGCGGAATCGGGCGTCAGCTTCAACGAAAACGAAGTTCCGGTGGCGTCCAACCACCTGCAGGACGCCGACTTCTTCGACGTGGAGCGGGTCGAGGTCCTGCGCGGGCCTCAGGGCACGCTCTTCGGCCGCAGCGCGACCGGCGGCGCTATCAACGTCGTCACGGCCAAACCGACCGATCGTCCCGAAGCCAGCATCACGGGCGAATACGGCAACTACAACACGGTGCGCGTCACCGGCTTCATCAACGCTCCGCTCGGCGACATCTTTTCCCTCCGCCTAGCCGGCTACTATCTGAAGCGCGACGGCTTCGGTAAGAACTCGGTCACGGGCAATAAGGTCGACGACCGCGACCTCGGCGCTTGGCGCGCCACCCTGGCCTTCAAGCCGACCGACAACTTCCGCGGCTACCTGCAGTTCGAGCAGTTCAAGGAAGACGACAGCCGCAACCGCGTCGGCAAGCAGCTCTGTATCAAGGATCCGGGCCCCTCCAACGTCGGCGGCGTGCCCCTGTCCACGATCGAAAGCGGTCTGCTCAGCCAGGGCTGCCAGACGGGCTCGCTCTACCAGAGCGCCGCCTATGGGACCGTCAACTCGATCGGCACGCTGGGCGGCATCTACGCCACCGAGCTTGGCCTAAACGCTGGAGACGCGCTCGCCGGGCATCCACTGCAGAATTCCAATCTCCACGACATCGAGTCGGCCATCGACCCCCGCTATGTCGCGGACCAGAAGTTCGCCCTGCTGAACCTAGAATGGGACATCACGCCCCAGCTGACCATCACGTCGAAGACCGCCTGGAACGACAATCGCGGCTACAGTACGGAAGATTATAACCGTCTCGTCGCCAGCGTGCCCTATGGATCGACGCCCGCGCCGGGCTGTCTCTACTGCGTACTGCTCGGGCCGACCTACACCGCGTTCCTTTACCCGACCCTCTTCCCGGGCGGCGTGGTGAACGATCCCCAGCTGGGCGCGACCAACCGCTTCCGCGTCTTCGACCGGGGTGTCGGTTCGAGTGAAGAGCGCACTCAGGAACTGCGGCTGCAGTCGCACTTCAATGGACCGCTGAACTTCTCGGCTGGCGCCATCTACATTAAGCAAGATACGTCGTCCGACTACTTCGTGTTTTTCAATCCGTTGACGGCGTTGTTTCAGTTTGCCGACTTCCCGACCACGACCACACCCTTCTATATCGATCCCAATGGCGTTCCGGATCGTAGCGGCCACAACTACTACGACGCCTACTATAAGAATCATCTGGAATCTACGGGTTACTTCGGCGAACTTTACTACAAGTTCAATGATGACCTGAAGCTCACGCTCGGCTTGCGCCAGACCGAAGACAAGAAGGCGCAGGACAACTACGCCATCACTCTGGCCACGCCCGGAAAGGGCGTCGGCGCGCTGCAGACCCTGAAGCGTGACGACACGGTGACGACGGGCCGGGTGAACATCGACTGGACCCCCCACCTCGGCTTCACCAACCAGACACTGGTCTACGGCTCCTACTCGCGCGGCTACAAGGCGGGCGGTTTCAACACGCCCTGCCAGAACGCGGACCTGAGCTCCGGCGCTGGCAGCTGCGGCTATTCTCAGTACTACCAGCCGGAGTATGTCGACGCCTTCGAGATTGGCACGAAGAACACTCTGCTGAACGGAAGCCTGGTGCTGAACCTGACCGGCTTCTACTATGACTACAGCGGCTACCAGATTTCTACGATTGTGCGGAAGTCGTCGGTCAACGTGAATATCGACGCCGAAATCTACGGCGCCGAGCTGGAGTCGATCTGGCAGCCGATCAATCACCTGACCCTGAACGCCAACCTCGGCTATCTGCACACCAAGATCACGAACGGCAGCGTGCTGGATCAGGCCAACCTGACCCAGGGCGATCCCAATTTGATCGAGTTGAAGGGGTCTGACGGCTCTAACTGCGTCGTGAACAGGGCGGCTCTCACCGGACTGCTCGCCGGCCTCGTCGGCCAGCCCGCAGGCATCCAAGAGCTGGCTCTGGTCGGCAACAGCGCGGTGCCGGGCGCGTCGGGCGTCTGCGGTGGTCAGTACGGCAACACCGGCAATCCCCTCGCAGGCCTCTACAGCTACGGCCCCAACGTTCAGACCGCACCGCAGAAGACGACCGTGGGCGCGGCGAGCTACACCGTCAACGTCGGCCAGGGCATCCCGGTCAATCTGTCCGGGAAGGAGCTGCCGAACTCGCCCGAATTCACCGCGGCCCTGGGCGCGCAGTACGTCTTTGAGCTCGGAAACAACTGGCGGGCCACCGCGCGGGCCGACTACTACTGGCAGGCGGACAGCTATGCCCGCATCTTCAACGCGGTGAACGACAAGCTGAAGTCGTGGGACAACGTCAATGCGACGCTGAACTTCGACAATCGCGACCTGAAGCTGAACGTTCAGTTCTACATCAAGAACGCTTTCGACAGCCAGCCTTTCACCGACTTCTACCTGACCGACGCCTCCTCAGGCCTGTTCACCAACGTGTTCACGCTTGATCCGCGCACCTACGGCGTGTCGGTGACCAAGCGCTTCTGATCCAAACCCTCGGTCCGGACATGGCGAGGGCGGCGGGAGCGATCCCGCCGCCCTATCCTTTGCACCAGCGGGCTCGGCTCAGTGCTTAGGGTCTTTGCCCTTCAGCGCGTCCGCCGCACCGCCGACGGCGTTCTTCACCCCGCCCTTCATCTGGTCGGCCTTGCCTTCAGCCTGAAGTTTGGAGTCGCCGGTCAGCTTGCCGACGCCTTCCTTCAACTTGCCGCCGAGTTTGTCGGCGGCGCCTTCCACGCGGTTGCGGTCCATGGCTGACTCCTTTGTTAGGTCAGAAACTTCCCCAACGAAGCGCGAGCCGACACGGTTCCGCCTTGCCAGCCCCGCGATCGAGCGTCAGGGTCGCTCCCTCCAAAGCCCGTCCCTCCCAAGCCCCGTCCGTTCACTAGTCTCGTCCGTCTCTGAGGCCCCCTCTTCCGCCATGGCCGACCTGCTCTTCGCTCTCGCCCTGATCCTCGCCCCGGACACCGCCGCCCCGGACACCGCCGCCCCGGACACCGCCGCCCCGAACACCGGCGCTTCGGCCACCACGGCGTCTGCAGTCGCGCCCACGACCTCAAGCTCCCCGGAGACGACCGAGACGGCCGCGCAGAAGGCCGAACGCGTCCAGCTGCTCTACGACCAGAGCTGCGGCCAGCGCGGCTACGGCACGTTCAACGACATTTGCGAGACCCTCGCCCGGCAGGTCGAAGCGGCCAAGCGCGAGGCGGAACGCGAGGCGCGCGGACGCCCCAAGACGCCGGCTCAGCGGGCCACGACCGCGCACTGAGCAGCAGGCTCAGGGTCGTGAGCGGCTTGATGCGCCGCGCCCCCTGAGGCTATAGACGCGCCTCTCGCCCGCGCGGCGGGGCTGGGTAGCTCAGATGGTTAGAGCGGCGGATTCATAACCCGCAGGTCGGCAGTTCGATCCTGCCCCCAGCCACCACCCGCCCCTCTGCCTCTCTTCTTCCCGGCAAGATGACCGACCACCTCGACCAGCTCCGTCGGCTTGTGCCGCAGATGATGATGGGGTCGCCCCAGGCGCGCGCCCTGAAGCTGCAACTGGTCGAGCTCGACGCGGCCCGCGCGACCCTGCGCGTGCCCTACGCGCCGGAGCTTGTCGGCGACCCCGACACGGGCGTCATCGCCGGCGGCGTGGTGACCACCCTGCTCGACCACACCTGCGGCCAGGCGGTGCAGGCGGCGCTGGACGCCTTCAGCCAGATCGCCACCCTCGACCTGCGCATCGACTATCTTCGCGCGGCCCAGCCCGGGCTCGACATCGAGGCTCACGCCCACTGCTATCGCGTGACCCGCAGCGTCGCGTTCGTGCGCGCCTCCGCCTATGACCGCGAGCGCGAGGATCCCGTCGCCACCGCCCAGGCCGCCTTCGTGCTGACCCCGGTCGGCCCGCGGCGCTCAGGAGAGGCGGCGTGAGCGATATCGACACGCCGCAGAGCCTGGCCGCCTGGGTCGAGCGCGTCCCCTATGCGCGGTTCTTAGGCGTGGCGATCGACCTGGCCGGCGACGAAATGACCGCGCGCCTGCCCTATGCGGAACGACTGATCGGCAATCCGACCCTGCCCGCGCTGCACGGCGGGGTCTTGGGCGCCTTTATGGAGATCACCGCCATCGCCCAGCTCTGGGTGCTGCAGGGCCCCGGCGCGCGCCAGCCCCGCCCAGTGGGCGTCACGGTGCAGTACCTGCGCTCCGGCCGGCCGAAGGACACCTACGCCCGGGCGCAGGTGAAGCGGATGGGGCGACGGATCGCCAACATCTATGTGGAGGCCTGGCAGGACGAGCGCGCCGCGCCCATCGCCTCGCTCTACGGCCATTTCCTGGTCGCGCCGAAGGAGGCGACCGGCGCAGGCTGAGGGCGCTTAGCCGATCAGGGCGCGGGCGGCGGCGCGAGCGGCCTCGGTGACGGTCGCGCCGGAGAGCATGCGGGCGATCTCGTCCTCGCGCTCGGCGGGCGAGAGCACCGCCACGGCGGTTGCGACCGCCTCGCCCCGGGCCTGCTTGGAAACGCGCCAGTGGGCGTCGGCGCGGGCCGCGACCTGAGGGCTGTGGGTCACGACCAGCACCTGGGCGCGCTCGGCCAGCCGCTTCAGCCTGACGCCCACCGCATCGGCGACGGCCCCGCCCACGCCCTGATCCACTTCGTCGAAGATCATGACCGGGCCCTGCCCCGCCCCGCCGCCGCGCGCAGCGAGGGCGGCCTTGAGCGCGAGGGCGAAGCGCGCAAGCTCGCCGCCCGAGGCGATCGCGCCCAGCGTCCCGAAGGGCGCGCCGGGGTTGGTGGCGATCTCGAACTCCACCCGGTCCGCACCCTGGGCGCCCGTTCGCTCCGCCGGCAGGGGCTCCACAGCGACGCGGAAGCGGGCCTTCTCCAGCCTCAGCGGCGCGAGTTCGCCCTCGACCGCCGCGGCCAGGCGCTCGCCTGCGGCGCGACGAAGCGCGCTCAGGCGTGCAGCGGCCTCGACATAGGCGCGCTCGGCGTCGGCGACCGCGCGGGTCGCAGCGGCGTGCTCGGCCCCGACATCCTCCAGCGCCGCAAGGTCGCGCGCCACGCCCAGGCGATGCTCCGCCAGGCCGTCGACGGGCACGCCGAACTTGCGCGCCGCGGCGCGCAGCGCAAAGAGGCGGGTCTCGGCGGCGTCCAGCTCGTCGGGCTCGAAGGCGAAGCCGTCGGCCGCCGCGTCCAGCGCCGCCAGCCCCTCCTCCGCCTCCACCAGGGCGCGGTCCAAGGCGTCGGAGGCCTCGGAGAGGCGCCTAGCGGCGGGGACGTCCGCGCCGGCGCCGGCCTGCAGCGCCCGGTCCCGCGCCCGGCCGATCGCCCGGATGGCTTGGCCGATCCGAGGCCCGAGCCCGTCCGCGCCCAGCGCCTCGCGCGCGGCGGCGATGTCGGCCAGCACCTTCTCCGAGGCGCCGAGCAGGGCGCGCCTGGACGCCAGCTCCGCCTCCTCGCCGGGCGCGGGATCGAGCCGGTCCAGTTCGGCCAGCCTCGCCGTCAGGTCCTCCACCGCTTCGGCCGCGCGGGCCTGGCGCAGCGCCAGGGCGTCTGCGCGCTCGCGCGCCTCGGCCACGGCGCGCCAGGCTTCGGCCACGGCCCTCAGCTCGGCCTCTGCGCCGGCGTAGCCGTCCAGAAGCGGGCGGTGGGTGCGAGGGTCGAGCAGGCCGACGGTCTCGTGCTGGCCGTGCACCTCAAGCAGCAGCGCGCCGAGATCGCGCAGCACCCCGACGCTGGCCGCCTGATCGTTGACGAAGGCGCGCGAACGGCCGTCGGCGGAGAGCTGGCGGCGCAGCACCAGATCCTCGCCCGGCGCGCCGTCGAGCCCTTTGTCCTCCAGGTAGGCCCAGGCGGGGTGATCCGGCGCGATGGCGAAGACGGCCGTCGCCACGGCCTGGGCCGCGCCGCGCCGCACCAGCCCGGCTTCCGCGCGCGCGCCGGTCGCCAGCCCCAGGGCGTCCAGGATGATCGACTTGCCCGCCCCTGTCTCGCCGGTCAGCGCTGTCAGCCCAGGACCGAGGGCGAGGTCCAGCCGCTCGATCAGCACCACGTCGCGGATGCCGAGGCCGATCAGCATGGCCGCGTCCTCAGCCTCCTCCGGTCAGCTCTTGCCGATGCGGTCCAGCACGCTGTGCGCCCGCGCCTTGGGCTCCACGGCCGGCTTCAGGCCTTTGGCGGTCAGCAAGCCGTAGGCGTCGGCATACCAGCGGTCGCCCGGGTAGTTGTAGCCCAGCACCGCCCCGTCCTTCACCGCCTCGTCCTTCAGCCCGAGGCTCAGGTTCGCCTCGACCAGGCGATAAAGCGCCTCCGGGGTGTGGCTGGTGGTCTGGTAGCGGTCGATCACGGAGCGGAAGCGGTTGATCGCCGCGATCGGCTGGCCCGCGCGCAGGTAGTAGCGACCGACCGCCATTTCCTTGCCCGCGAGCTGGTCGCGGACCATGTCGAGCTTCAGCTTGGCGTCTACGGCGTAGGGCGAGGTCGGGAACCGCTTCACCACCTCGTTCAGCGCCGCCTGGGCCTGCTCGGTCGCGGCCTGGTCGCGCCCCACGTCCACGATCTGCTCGAACCAGCAGATCGCCTTCAGATAGTAGGCGTAGGGGGTCGAGGGCTGGCCGGGGTAGAGCGAGATGAACCGGTCGGCGGCGGCGATCGCGTCGTCGTAGCGGTTGGCCTGATAGTTGGCGTAGGCCTCCATCAGAATCGCGCGGCGCGCCCACTCCGAATAGGGATGCTGGCGCTCCACCTCGTCGAAGTACTGCAGCGCCTCGCTCCACTGGCGCTGGTCCAGCCGCTCCGCCCCCGTGGCGTAGAGCAGCTCGACCGGGCGCTCCTGATAGGCCAAGTCGGTCTTGGGCTTCACCTTGCCCGCGCAGGCGCCTAGCGAAACGGCGGCGGCCAGGGCGACGGTCAGAAGAAGCGCCGGGCGGCGGGAGAACTTGGACACCAAGGCTGGGAATCCTCAATCGGCGGACGCGCTGCGATCCTCGCCCGCCCCAGGATGCGGTGTCTACACCAGTGAGGGGCGAGCGCCAACGCGGCGCAAACGCGCCCGCTCAGCGGCGGCAAGCCTCTTGCGGCCCGTGGCGGGGCGCCCGACAAGGAGCGCATGACCCGCGTCCGCGCGCTCCGCCCCGCCGCCCTGGCCCTGCTCGCCCTCGCCGCGAGCGCACCGCTCCTGCAAGCCTGCTCCAACGAGCTGCAGGCGCCCAGCGACGCGGGCGTCTGCTACCACCTCACCGACCCCAAGGGCGCCAAGCCCGCGTGGCGCGTCCTCGCCAAGAACGTGCCTGACATGGAGCACTGCGCCGCCAGCCTGGAGGCCATGCGCCAGGCGTTCCTGCGCCTGGGCGGCACCCACAGCGAACTGACCGGCGCCTACAACGGCAACTTCATCTTCGTGCGGCGCGAGGGCATCTTCACCGCCCAGAGCGCCCATTCCGCGGAGTTCCCCTTCCTGGTGCGCACAGGCGACGGGCGCCTTGCGCCGCCGGGCATGGTCCGCCAGAGCCAGCCCTGAGCTGCAATGACCGCTTGACTCCGGGTCGGCGGCATCAGAACGTAAAGAGAACGTAATGGGGTCGCCGCGGCGGTCCCTGACAGCGCAAGACGCAGAAAGAAAGACAGACGATGGCGGGTTCTCTCAACAAGGTCATGCTGATCGGCAATCTGGGCCGCGATCCTGAGATCCGCACCCTGAACTCCGGCGACAAGGTCGCCAACCTGCGCATCGCAACCTCCGAAACCTGGCGCGACCGCAGCTCCGGCGAGCGCAAGGAGCGCACGGAGTGGCACCAGGTGGTGATCTTCAACGAGAACCTGGTGAAGGTGGCCGAGAGCTACCTGCGGAAGGGCTCCAAGGTGTTCGTCGAGGGCGCGCTGCAGACCCGCAAGTGGACCGACCAACAAGGCGTGGAGAAGTACAGCACCGAGATCGTGCTGCAGAAGTTCCGGGGCGAACTGACCATGCTGGACGGTCGCGGCCAGGGCGAAGGCGCCGCGGGCGGCGACTACGGCGAGGACTACGGCTCGGGCGGCGGCCGCGGGAGCGCCGGCGGGGGCGGCTACGGCCAGGGCGGCGGACGGCAGCAGCCGTCGGGCCCGCGCGAGAGCTTCCCCGCCGACCTCGACGACGAAATCCCGTTCTAGGCGTCCACCTCGTAGAGCTTGGCCACGCCGGCATCGGTCAAGGCGGTGTTCAGCGCCTGTACGGCGGCGGCGACCTCCTCGGGATCGCGCCCGCGGACCACCAGATTGGAGCCATAGCCCTCGGGGCCGAAGAACGGATAGGAGCCCAGGGACAGCTTGGGATAGGCCTTGGCCACGGCCTCGAGCGGCGCGGCGATGACGCCTTCTCCGGAGCCCTCCACGCGCAGGGTGCGGGCGACCACGACCGCGCCGCCCTTCAGTCGCCAGCCAATGTCCTCCAGCATGCCACGCATGATCGCCGGCACTCCGGCCAGTACGAAGACGTTGCCGATCTGGAAGCCCGGCGGGCCCTGGACGGGGTTCTTGATCAGGGTGGCTCCCTCGGGCACGCGGGCCATGCGCCGCCGAGCCGGCGTCACCTCCGCGCCCCATCGCGCGGTGAGCATCGCCATGATCTCCGGATGCTCGTAGAGCGGCGCCCCAAAGGCCTTGGCCACGCAGTCCGCGGTGATGTCGTCATGGGTCGGGCCGATGCCGCCGGTGGTGAAGGCGTAGTCGTAGCGCGTGCGAAGCGCGTTCAGCGCCGCCACGATCTCGGTCTCGTCGTCGCCGACCACCCGCCCCTCGGCCAGGTCCACGCCGTGGGCGCCGACGAATCGCGCGATGGCGTTCAAGTTGGTGTCCTGGGTGCGGCCCGACAGGATCTCGTCCCCGATGATCAGAACGGCCGCCGTGACCCGCCCGGTGTTGTCCATCGTCCTCGCCTCGCGCCCGGCGCTCCAGGGGTCGCCGCCGCGGACGCTTGAGTAGGCGCCCCATGCTCTTCCCGCAACCGCTCACGCCTGCGATCCTGCTCCGCCGCTACAAGCGCTTTCTGGCCGACGTGCGGCTGGCGGACGGGACGGCGGCGACGGCGCATGTCCCGAACCCCGGGGCTATGCTGGGCCTGGATGCGCCCGGATCGTCCTGCTGGCTTTCCCTTTCTCCCTCCAGGACGCGCAAGCTGCCCATGACCCTGGAGCTGATCGAAGCCGAGGGCGGCCTGGTCGGGGTGAATACGCTGACGCCCAACAGGCTGGTGGCCGAAGCGCTCGCCGAGCGCCGCCTGCCCGCGTTTGCGGCCTATGCGGAGATCAGGCCCGAGGTCCGCTACGGCGAGGCGTCGCGGGTGGACTTCCGCCTGGCCGGCCCGGATCGGCCCCCCCTGTGGCTGGAGGTGAAGAACGTCCACCTGTCGCGCACGCCCGGCCTGGCGGAGTTCCCCGACTGCAAGGCCGCCCGCTCCGCCCGGCACCTGCGCGATCTCGCCAGCCGGGTGGCGGCAGGCGACCGCGCCGCGGTGCTGTTCGTCGTGCAACGCATGGATTGCCGGGCGTTCGCGCCGGCCGGCGACATCGACCCCGTCTTCACCCAGGCGCTGCAGGAGGCCGCGGAAGCTGGCGTGGAGGTGCACGTCCACGCCTGCGAGGTGGCGACCACGGGCGTGACGCTCGGCGACGCCTTGCCCTGGAGCCGTGCGTGATGTTCGACGATCTCTCCCACACGGGCGGGGCGTGGAGCTGGTCCTGGCCCTCGGGCGGTGGGCAAAGTCCTCAGGGCGCGTCCATCAACACCGGCGGCGCAGGGCGGCGGGTGGCCATGAGGGTCCAGGCCGCCGCGATCAGCAGCAAGGTGGCCGCCAAGACGAACGGCGCGCCGGAATAAGCCATGGGCTGACCGGGCCGCACGAAATAGGCGAAGGTCAGGGTGAAGACGGATGGGCCGATCAGCTCGGAGATGCCCGTGAGGCTGGCGTTGGCGCCCTGAAGCTGGCCCTGTTCGGAGGCGGTGACGCGTTGGGTCATCAGGCCCTGGCAGGCCGCCCCCGCCATGCCCCAGAGCGCCAGGACCGGGATCGCGCACCAGACCCAGCCTCCGTTGGGCGCCCAGGCCATAATGAGAAAGCCCATCGCGCCGAAGCACAGGCCGCTCATCAGGGCGACGCGGTTGCCGAACCGGCCGACGAAGCGGCCCACCACCGCTACCTGCACCAGCACGAGCGCGATGCCCGTGACCGTCAGGGTGATGCCCACCGACTTGGGCGTCCAGTGGTAGCGGTGCAACGCATAGAGCACGACCACATTGCCGATGGAGACCTGGGCCAGGTTGGAGAGGAAGCTCACGCCGGCGAGGGCGAAGAGCTCCGGGTGGCGGGTCAGGAAGGCGAGCGCGCCGACGGGATTGGCGCGCCGCCAGCTGAACCCGGTGCGGAGCGGCTTGGGCAGGCTCTCGGGCAACACCAGCAGGCCGTAGAGCGCATTGGCGAGGCTGAAGCCGCCCGCGACCCAGAACGGCAGGCGCGCGCTGTAATCGCCCAGCATGCCGCCGATCGCCGGACCGAGCACGAAGCCGACGCCGAACGCCGCCCCCAGCATGCCGAAGGCGTGCGCCCGCTCCTCCGGCTTGGTCGTGTCGGCGATATAGGCGGACGCGGTGCCGTAGCTCGCGCCTGTGATGCCCGACAGCACCCGCCCCGCGAAGAGGATCGCGATGTTCGGCGACCAGGCCATCATGAAGTAGTTCAGGCCCAGGCCCAGGTTCGACGCCAGGATCAGGGGCCGTCGCCCGAAGCGGTCCGACAACGCCCCGATCATGGGCGAGAAGAAGAACTGCATCAGGGCGAAGACGGTGTTGAAGAGGCCGAAGATCACCGCTCCGGTGGAGATGGCCCCCGCCGGGAACGCCGCCTGCGCATGCCGGCTGAACTTCAGCCAGGTCGGGTCGGTGACGAAGCTGGTCACGAGCCGCGGCAGCACCGGCGCGACCATGCTCAGCGCCATGGTGTCCAGCAGCACGGTGATGAAGATGAAGACCAGGGCGGCGCGGTTGGCGCGCTCGCGGCTCTGGGCGGAGGCGGAGACCGTCGGCGGCGGGCTCGCGCCCTTCGCGCCCCCCTCTGCGGCGCGGGCCGGATCGAGGGCGGGAGTCGGCGCGGGCGAAGAACTCAGGACGGGTTCGCTCATGGACCGCTCAAGTTAGGCCCGAGCGCGCGTCCCGGCGCAAGCGGCCTCGTCGTCCCGGTCGGACGCCGCCGCGTCGAGGTGGGCGCGCACGGCGGCGAACACGGCCTCGAACATGGCGGGCGTCAGCCGGCCGGTGTTCGTGTTCAGCCGCGAGCAGTGATAGCTGGAGAAGAGCCGGATCCCGCCGACGTCGACGGTCTGGCCGTGGCCGGACCGGGCGGCGCTCGCACGCGCGCCAAGCGCCCTCAGCACGTTGCGGCGGGACACCTCGCCCAGCGTCACGATCGCCCTCAGCCGCGGCAGGGCGGCGATGCGGGCGGCCAGAAACGGACGGCAGGCCGCCTCTTCCTGCGGCAAGGGCTTGTTGGCGGGCGGGGCGCAGCGCACCGCATTGGTGATCATGCAGTCGATCAGGGCGAGGCCGTCGTCGGGCCGCGCGTCATAGGCCCCCTGAGCGAACCCCGACTTCAGCAGCGTCTCATAGAGCAGCACCCCCGCATGGTCGCCGGTGAAGGGTCGCCCGGTGCGGTTTGCGCCTGTGCGCCCGGGCGCCAGGCCCACGACCAGCAGCCGCGCGTCCGGATCGCCCCAGGACGGCGCGGGCCCGTTCCACCAGCCGGGGTTGCGGGCTCGGTTCTCGGCGCGATAGGCGACCAGCCGCGGGCAGATGGGGCAGTCCCGCGGCGGCTCCGCCTCACTCGGAGTCGTCATCCGCCTCGTCCAGGTCGTCGCTCGCGGGCGCCGCGCGCCGCGCCGGCGGGTCCTGCAGGAAGCGCGGCGTGCCGGCGTAGGCGCCGCTCTGGCCCGCACCCAGCCCCTGTTGCATCCGGGGCCGGCCGACGAGCGCCGCCATGTCGGTCAGGTCGATGAAGGCGTCGGCCTGGCGTCTCAGGTCGTCGGCGATCATCGGCGGCTGGGTCTTCACCGTGGAGACCACGGTCACCCGCACGCCCTTGCGCTGAACCGCCTCCACCAGCCGGCGGAAGTCGCCGTCCCCGGAAAACAGCACCACGTGATCGACGTGCGGCGTGAGTTCCAGCATGTCGACGGCGATCTCGACCTCCATGTTGCCCTTGGTGCGGCTCTGCCCCGTCACCGGGTCGGTGAAGCGCCGCGCCGGCTTGGTCACTAGGGTGAAGCCATTGTAGTCCAGCCAGTCGATCAGGGGACGGATCGGCGAATATTCCGCATCCTCCACCATCACCGTGTAATAGTAGGCGCGGAGAAGGACCCCCCGCTTTCGGAACTCCTCCAGCAGGCGCTTGTAGTCGATGTCGAAGCCCAAGTTCCGCGCGGCGGAATAGATATTCGCGCCGTCGATGAACAGGGCGAGGCGATCGGTGGGGTAAAAGCTCATGTTGGTCCTGAACAGCCCGATTCGAAATGATCTCTGACAGTATGGACGAGGCCGTGGTGGTGGCGCTCGGCGCAAACCTCGGTAACGCGGCGGCGGCGATCACGGCCGCGCTGGCGCGATTTCCCTCCACAGGTCTGCGCGAGGTGGCGCGCTCTCGCCTGTGGCGGTCGCAGGCTTGGCCGGACCCGCACGACCCGCCCTATCTCAATGCGGTCGCGCTTGTCGAGACGACGCTGGGGCCGGAAGAGGTCATAGCGGTTCTGCTGGCGCTGGAGGCTAGGGCCGGGCGCACCCGGGCGGGCGCCAATGCGCCGCGGACGCTCGACCTCGACCTGATCGCTCACGGACGGCGGGTGATCGAGGGGCCGCGCCTCAGCGTGCCGCATCCCCGCGCCGCCGAGCGCCGCTTCGTCATGGGCCCGCTGGCCGAACTCGCGCCTGCGTGGCGCCACCCGGTCACGGGGGAGTGCGCCGCAGAGCTCGCCGCCCGCGCCACGATCGGGCGAGATGCAGCGCCGCTCGAAGCCTAGCGCGTCAGCACATGCGCGGGTCGGCGGCGTCCTCGATCTCGAGTTCCACGCCGTTGCGGCCCTGCCAGTCGTCCGGCTTCAGCTTGCCGGCCACGTGCAGCACGCCGTCCCGCGCCAGGAGCCGCCGCCCGAGGTCCGTCTCCTCCGCCCGCCAGGCCAACGCCCGCAGCTTGGCGCCCGAGCCGTCCGACAGGGTGCAGCGGACGTGCCCGCCCCGCACCGCGGTCGCGTGCTCCACCCGCAGGTCGGCGGCGGCGAACATGGGCTCCGGATTGCCGGGGCCGAAGGGCTGGAGCCGTTGGAAGGCGTCATAGAGCGCCCGCCCGGCCGCGCCCGGGGCGACCAGAGCGTCGATCTCCAGCGCATCGGCCGCCAGGGCCTCGGCGGTCTCGGCCGCGAGGCGCTCTTCCAGAAAGGCCCGGAGTTCCGGGATGGCGTCGGGCGCCACCGTCAGACCCGCCGCCATGGCGTGCCCGCCGCCGGCCATCAGCAGGCCCGCCTCGAACGCCGCCTGCACCGCCGCGCCCAGATTGACCCCGGGCTGGGAGCGACCCGAGCCCTTGCCGACCTTGGCGACGGGATCGACGCCGATCACCACCGTCGGCCGGCGATAGCGCTCGCGCAGGCGCCCGGCTACGATGCCGACCACGCCGGGGTGCCAATCCTCCCCCGCGACCACCAGGACGGGCGCGTCAGGGTCGAAGTTGCTCTCCCGCTCGAGCCTGCGCACCGCCTCGTCGAACACGTCCTTCTCGACCTGCTTGCGGGTGGCGTTGAGCGCATCGAGCTCCTGGGCGAGGGCGGCCGCCTCCTCGGCATCGTCGGTGGAGAGCAGGCGCGCGCCCAGGTCCGAGCGACCGATGCGCCCTCCCGCATTGATCCGCGGTCCCAGCACCCAGCCGGCATGAAAGACGCTGGCCGGGCCAGGCTTCGCCTTGGCGACCTCCATCAGAGCCGCGAGCCCCGGGTTGCGCCAGGCCGACATGACCTTGAGACCCTGGGCGGTCAGCGCCCGGTTGAAGCCTGTCAATTGGGTCACGTCGCAGACGGCGCCGAGGGCGGCGAGGTCCAGCCACGGCTTGAGGTCCGGCTCGGGCTGCGCCTCGAACAGCCCCCGCCGGCGCGCCTCGCGGTTCAGCGCCGCCAGCAGCACGAAGGTCACCCCCGCCGCGGCCAGCACGCCCTGCCCTGAGCCGCAGAGCGGATTGTTGGGGTTGACCAGCGCCGCCGCCCGGGGCGCCTCGCCGGGGCGCATCAGATGATGGTCGATCACGACGACCGAGAGGCCGAGGTCCGCCGCCGCCTCGAGCGCCGCATGCGCCGCCGCGCCGCAGTCGACGGTGATCACCAGCTCCGCCCCATCGCGCTTGATCCGCTCGAAGGCGGCGGCGGAGGGGCCGTAGCCCTCGGTCACCCGGTCGGGAACGTAGATGGAGAGCTCTCGCCCCATGGCCCGAAACCAGCGCACGAGCAGCGCGGCGCTCGTCGCGCCGTCCACGTCGTAGTCGGCGAACACCACCGCGGGGCGGGAGGCCTCGACCGCATCCAGGATCAGGCGCGCCGCCGTGTCCATGTCGCGGAAGGCCGACGGATCGGGGAACAGCGCCTTCAACGTCGGCGCGAGCCAGGCGTCAGCCTCCGCCTCCGAAACGCCCCGGGCGGCCAGGGCGCGCGCCAGCGGTTCGTCCAGGCCATGCTTCAGGGCATGCGCCCGCACCAGTCGCGGGTCGGCCGGACGGGCCCGCCAAACGCGCCCGCTCAGCGAGCGCTGCACGCCTAAGAAGGTCCGCGCCGCCTCGTCGATGTGACCCGATCCGTCCGCCAAGGCCCGACCGCCCTCCGCTGAGCCTGGAAGTCTAGGCCTGCGCGCCTGAGTCGGACAGCGCTGCGTCGTCGCCCGCAAACTTGTCAGTCGGCGTCGCGGCTTCTACCACGCCCCGACCCGTTCGGCGTTGAGGCGACCTCGTGCAGCACATCCTTGAAGAGCTCCAGAAGCGACGCGACCAGGCCCGGCAGGGCGGCGGGGAGCGGCGCATCGCCGCCCAGCACGCTAAGGGCAAGCTGACCGCCCGGGAGCGCATCGAGCTCCTGCTCGACGAGGGCTCGTTCGAAGAGTTCGACATGTTCGTCGAGCATCGGGCGACCGAGTTCGGCATGGCCGAGCAGCGCATCCCCGGCGACGGCGTCGTGACCGGCTGGGGCGCGATCAACGGCCGCGTCGTCTACGTCTTCTCCAAGGACTTCACCGTCTTCGGAGGCTCGCTCTCCATGGCGCACGCTCAGAAGATCGTGAAGGTGCAACGCATGGCCGCCAAGGTCGGAGCGCCGGTGATCGGCCTCTTCGACGCGGGCGGCGCGCGCATCCAAGAGGGCGTCGACAGCCTGGCGGGCTATGCCGACATCTTCGTGGAGAATGTACTCTCCTCCGGCGTCATCCCGCAGATCAGCGTTATCATGGGTCCCTGCGCCGGCGGCGACGTCTATTCGCCGGCGATGACGGACTTCATCTTCATGGTGAAGGACACGAGCTACATGTACGTGACCGGTCCAGACGTGGTCAGGACGGTCACCAACGAAGAGGTCAGCCACGAGGACCTCGGCGGCGCCCGCGTCCACGCCGGCAAGTCGGGGGTGGCGGACGGCGCGTTCGAGAACGACCTGGAGGCGCTCACTCAGATCCGCCGCCTTGTCGATTTCCTGCCCGCGTCCAACCGGGAAAAGCCGCCGGTGCGGGAGAGCTTCGACGATCCGGAGCGCGACGAGCCCAGCCTCGACACCCTGGTCCCGGCCAATCCGAACAAGCCCTACGACATGAAGGAGTTGATCCTGAAGGTCGTGGACGAGGCGGACTTCTTCGAAATTTCAAAGGATTGGGCGCGGAACATCATCACGGGCTTTGCGCGCATGGACGGCGCGACCGTGGGCGTGGTCGCCAACCAGCCCCAGGTCCTTGCAGGCGTCCTAGACATCGATGCCTCGCGCAAGGCGGCGCGCTTCGTGCGCTTCTGCGACGCGTTCCAGATCCCGATCGTGACCTTCGTCGACGTGCCGGGCTTCATGCCGGGCACCCGCCAGGAGTACGGCGGCCTGATCAAGCACGGCGCCAAGCTGCTCTTCGCCTATACCGAGGCGACCGTGCCCAAGGTCACCGTCATTACCCGCAAGGCCTATGGCGGAGCCTATGACGTGATGAGTTCCAAGCACCTGCGGGGCGACGTGAACTATGCTTGGCCGACGGCGGAAATCGCGGTGATGGGGGCTAAGGGCGCGGTGGAGATCATCTTCCGCGCCGACGCCAAAGACCCGGCCAAGCTCGCCGAGCGCGAGGCCGAGTACAAGGCGCGCTTCGCCAATCCGTTCGTAGCCGCCTCACGCGGCTACATCGACGACGTCATCATGCCCCATGGCACGCGCCGCCGGATCGTGCGGGCGCTGAAGTCCCTGAAGAACAAGCAGGTGTCCAACCCCTGGAAGAAGCACGACAACATTCCGCTCTAAGCCCCGTGGCCGGCGCTCCGATCACCCCGCGCGGGTGAAGCGATAGCCGCCGGCCTTGGGACCCCAGACATAGCTGCCGTCGTCCTTGAAGCCCCGGTCCCAGGTCGTGAGCCGATCGGCGCTGAGCTCGGTGCGGCTGTCGAGCCAGTCGGCCCCCTTGTAATGGTTCCGGCAGGCCTTGGGCGTCATGGCGCCGGAGAAGGTCGCGCGGGCGTCGTCGCGATCGCGCTTGAAGGTCACGCCGCAGCCGTCGAGCGGGATCAGGTCGTCGATCTTCAGCGTCAGGCGGCGCGAGGGGTCCCGCGCCCGGGCAGGATCCTTCAGGCGGAACTGCTCGGTGCGGACCGCGCCCTCGGGGGTGGCGGTCACGTGGATCACCGTTTGCCGGTAGGGCGCGTCGGGCGTGCGCGCCTCAGCGCTCTCCAGATAGAGCCAGGCTCCGTCCGGGGTGAGCGCCGGCAGGCGCGCGACCGTGGTCCGGATCGGCTCGTAGAGGTCCGGCTTGGCCTTGGCCTGTGCGGCGGAGGTCCACGTCCCCTCCATCCAGCGCGTGAAAAGCGCGGTGTTGCGCGCGCCGAGCGCTAGCGGGTCGGCCGGAGTCGTGGCGCAGCCCGCCAGCGCCCATGCTGCGATCAGCGCGGCCGGTCCGGCGGAACGGGACCGCGCGGGGGCGCCGCGTCGCATGGTCTCTTCCGACATCGCCTTTGCGATCCCCTCTGACAGGTGTCGCCGATCAGCCTAGCTCGCGAACGCTCCCGACGCCACGGCTCCCTAACCACGACAGATCGAAGCTCCGGGCCCTTGCGCGAGGGGCCTAGCAGGGCCCCGGGCGGCTGGGCTATGCCTGCGGGCATGAGCCGCCTCCCGCCCTTCGCCGCCGCCGCTGCCGCGCTTATGATCGCCGCCTTCCCCGCTTGCGCGGCGCCCTCGCCCGCCGCCGCCGGCCCGACCGACTGGGCTGCCGCCCAGCGCACGGCCGAGGCGTTGCGCGACAAGGCGCTGCGGGGCTCCGAGGCCTATACGCTCCTGGAGGCCCTCACGACCGAGATCGGGCCCCGCCCCGCCGGCTCGCCCGCCGAGCGCCGCGCCGCGGCCTGGGCCGTGGAGCGACTGAAGGCGCTGGGCTTCGAAAACGTGCACACCGAAAGCTTCCCGGTCGCCTACTGGCAGCGCGGCGAGGAGCGGGCCGAGGTCCTCTCGCCCTATCCGCAGCGGCTGGTCGTGGCGGCGCTCGGCGGCTCGGTCCCTACCCCGCCGCAGGGCGTCGAGGGCGAGATCGTGGTCTTCCATGCCTATGACGACATGCTGGCCGCGCCCGTGGGCTCGCTCGCGGGCAAGATCGCGGTCGTGACCCAGCCCATGGCCGGGCTGCAGGACGGCTCGGGCTACGGCGTCGCTTATCGCATCCGCGGCCAGGGCGCGGCGGAGGCGGCCAAGCGGGGCGCGATCGCCTATCTGATCCGCTCCCTGGCGTCGGACGAGCGCCGCCTGCCCCACACCGGCACGATGCGCTACATGCCCGAGTTCGCCGGCGGCGGCGCGAGCGGTGGGCGCATCCCGGCGGCGGCGCTGTCCGTGCCGGACGCCGAGCAGCTCGACCGCATGGTCGCCCGCGGCAAGCCCGTGCGCGTGCGCCTGATGCTGCAGAACACGACGCTCCAGAACGCGGAGACTCAGACGGTCGTGGCCGACATCCGCGGGCGGGAGCGACCCGACGAGACGGTCGTGATCGGGGGCCACCTCGACAGCTGGGACCTCGGCACCGGGGCCATCGACGACGGCGCAGGGGTGGCGATCACGACGGCGGCCGCCAAGCTGATCCGCGACCTGCCCCAACGCCCCCGCCGCACCATCCGGCTCGTGCTCTGGGGCGCGGAGGAGATCGGCGGCGCAGCCCCCGCCTTCGCCCGCACGCACGGGCCCGAAGAGCAGGCCAAGATGGTGATCGCATCCGAGTGCGACTTCGGCGCGGAGCGGGTGATCAAGGTCCGCCTGCCGCACGGCGCGCTCGCCAGCCCCTACGGCCAGGCGCTCGGGCGCACTCTGGTCCCGCTGAAGGTCGTGATGGAGCGCGGCCCCGCCCAGGACGGGGGCGCGGATCTGGAGGGGCTGAAAGGCGTGCCCCTGGCGGAGCTGGCGCAGGACGGAACGCACTACTTCGATCTGCACCACACCGCCGACGATACCCTGGACAAGACCGACCCGCGGGAGATGGACAAGGCGGTGGCGACCTGGGCGGCCTTCACCTGGCTGGCGGCCGACACCGATGTCGACTTCCGCGCCCTGGCGGCCCGGACTCCGCAGCCCGAGCCGTCGAACTAGGCCTTTGGAGAGCTTTCCCGCCTTCGTGCCGCTCCGCGCCGCCCGGGTCGTGGTGGTGGGCGAGGGCGAGGCGGCGGAGGCCAAGGCGCGGCTGTTCGAGGGCTCGCCCGCCGAGCTTCGGCGTGAGCCTTCGTCCCGCGCGCTCGACGCCCAGATCTATTCCAAAGCGCGGCTGGTGTTCCTGGCGCTGGACGAGGCGAAACTGTCGGAGCAGGCGGCGGCCTTGGCCCGGGACGCCGGCGCTTGGGTGAACGCGGTGGACAGGCCGCAGCTTTGCGACTTCACCACGCCGGCGATCGTGGACCGGGGCGCGGTGGTGGCCGGCATCGGCACCGGCGGGGCCTCGCCCGTGCTAGCCACGATGCTGCGCCGCGAGCTGGAAGCGCTCTGGCCCGCGCGGCTGGGCGCGCTCGCGCAGCTGCAGCGCACGCTCAGGGACGAGGTGCAGCTGCTGGTGGAGGACTTCGCCGCCCGCCGCGACTACTGGCGGCGTCTGCTGGCCGGCCCGGCGGCGAAGGCGGCGCTGGACGGCGACATGGACCGGGCGCTCACCCTGGCCCGCGCCGCCATCGGCGAGGCCGCGCCGCCCGCAGGCCGCCTCTACGAACTCCACGATCCGGGCGAGGCGGACGGATTGACGGTGCGCGACCTGCGGGCTCTGGCGAGCGCCGACGTGGTGATCGCGCCCGCGGCCGCCGCGCCCGCGGTGGTCGCCTTCGCTCGTCGCGACGCGCAGCGCGCGCCGCACGCCACGCCGGCCGAGCTCGCCGCCTGGATCGCGGAGGGCCGGGCGGTGGTGCGCATTCAGCCCGCCTCGTCCTCGTCCGCATAGCCTACGATGTCGAGCGGCCGGGCGGGCACGCCGTTCAGCTCCGCCCAGCGGGCCAGTCCCTCCTCCCGCCCGTGGGTGATCCAGAGCTCGCCGGGGGCGACCTCAGCGATGGTGGCGGTCAGCTCGTCCCAGTCGGCGTGGTCGGAGATCACCAGCGGCAGCTCCACGCCCCGCATGCGCGCCCGCGCCCGAACCCGCATCCAGCCGCTCGCGAAACAGGGCACGGGGTCGGGAAAGCGCCGCGCCCAGCGGTCCTGCACGGCCGAGGGCGGGGCTAAGACGATCTGGCCCGCATAGTCGCGCTTCAGGTCGGAGGTCGCGGGCTCCAGCGGGCCGAGGTCCACGCCCCAGCGTTCATAGAGCGCGTTCAGCTTCAGCAAGGCCCCGTGCACGAAAATGGGCCGCTCCCAGCCGCCCTCCCGCAGAAGCCGGATCAGCCGCTGCGCCTTGCCGAGCGCATAGACTCCGACGAGGTGCGCGCGCTCGGGGAACTGCCGGACCGAGGCCAGGAGCTTGGCCACCTCGCCGGCGTCGGAGGGGTGTCGGAACACCGGCAGGCCGAACGTCGCCTCGCTGATGAAGACATCGCAGGGCACGGGCTCGAAGGCGGCGCAGGTCGGGTCGCGCCGGCGCTTGTAGTCGCCGGAGACCACGACTGTCAGGCCGCCATGGCGCACGACCGCCTGGGCGGAGCCCAGGACATGGCCGGCCGGGACGAGCGTGACCTCCGCGCCGCCGTGCTCGATCCGCTCGCCGTACGCCGCCGCCTGCGTCACGTCCGCGAACGCCTCGCCGTAACGCACCCGCATGATGTCGAGGGTCTCGGGCGTGGCCAGCACCGCGCCATGGCCTGCACGGGCGTGGTCGGCGTGGCCGTGGGTGATCACCGCCCGCGGCACAGGCCGGACGGGATCGACGTAGAAGTCGCCCCGGGCGCAATAGAGCCCCTCGGGCTTGGGGCAGAGCAGGTCCTGGGGCCGCATGCCCCTGACCTAGGCGCTCCCGCGCCTTTCCGCACGCTGCGCCCTCATCCCGCGACGGGCTGGACGTCGGTCACCTTGTAGGTGAGCAGGCGGCCGTCCTCGTCGGTGACGCTGACGTACTCGCCGATCGCGAAGCGGTGCTCGCCGAGGCGATAGAGAGGCTCGTCGGCGACGTCGGCATCCTCGTCGTAGTCGAAGAACCACCGCTCGCCGCGGCGGGACAGCTTGCCTTCCTGAGCGTCCTCGTCCGGGGCGAAGCGGCGCACAGTGCAGAAGCTCCGCTGCTCCTTGAAGGCCTCCGCGTCGAGCTTGCCGTCCTCGGTCAGGGGGGCCACGAAGGCGTAGCCGCGATGGTCGTCGCCGTCGGCGAACTCGGTATTCGGATTGCGCGCCAGGCGCATGACGACGCGGCTGAGGGGCATGGGCGAGGGTCTCCCGGAACTCAGTGGGCGAGGAACAGCGCGGGGCCCGTCTCGGCCTGGATCAGGGCCCGCGTCGTGCCTCCGAAGATGAACTGCTGAAACCGCGGATGGCCGAACGCGCCGGCGACCAGCAGGTTGGCCCTGAGCCTGCGCACCGCCTCGAGCAGGATCGGCCCGGGCTCGCCGGCGCGCTTCACGATCTCGATCTCGGCGTTCACGCCGCGCCCCGCGAGATAGCCGGCCAGGCGCTCGGGCGCGAAGTGGCGAGGCGTCGCCAGGGGCGCGCAGAGGATCACCACCCGTTCGCAGCGGGCGAGCCAGGGCGCGGCGGCCCGGGCGGCCCGTCCGGCTTCCCGCCCCCCGTCCCAGGCGACCACGGCGAGGCCTGACGGGTCGGGGCGGTCGCGCGCGACCACCACCGGGCGGCGCTCCTCCAGCAGGACCTGCTGGAACGCGGCCGACAGGGGGGCTCGACCCTGCGCCGCGTCGATCCCGAAGACGATGACGTCGGACAGGCGCGCCTCCATGGCCAGCGCAGGCCCCACAGGCGAAGGCAGGGTCGCGAACGCCGCCCGCTCCAGGCCCGCGGCGTCAAAAGCGGCGCGGGCGCGGGCCTCGCCCTCGCTGGCCGCGTCGCGCAGGCTGTCCAGCGTGGCGATCTGCACTCCGCCCATGAAGCCCTCGCCCATCCACGGCATCAGCTGGGCGGCGTCGAGCGGCGCGAAGCAGGCCCGCACCTCCGCCCCGAAGGGCGCGGCCAGGGCTGCGGCGGCGGCCAGCACGGCCGCGTCCTCCGCGGTTCCCGACACCGGCGCGAGCAGCGTCGTCCAGCTCATGGCGCCTTTGTCTCCTGTGTTCGTTCCCGACGCATTGATCTGGCGCACGTCCTGGGCTTGTTGCAAAGCCTGCATCATGCGTTGGGAACGAACGATTGGCTCAAAGGCTGCGACCACGCCGTGACGAGGCCCCCCGCGCCTGGCAGCGCATGCTGTCGGGGCGGCGGCTGGATCTGCTCGACCCCTCGCCGTTCGACATCGAGATCGAGGACATCGCCCATGGCCTGGCGCGCGTCGCCCGCTGGAACGGCCAGACCGTGGGCGAGCACGCGTTCTCGGTGGCGCAGCACTCGCTGGTGGTGGAGGAGGCCTGCGCGCACCTGCGGCCGGGGCTTCAGCCGCGGTGGCGGCTTGCGGCGCTGCTGCACGACGCGCCCGAGTATGTGATCGGCGACATGATCTCTCCGTTCAAGGCGGCCTTGGGGTTCGACTACCGTGTGTTCGAGGAGCGGCTGGAGGCGGCCATCCACGTGCGCTTCGGCCTGCCGCCCAAAACGCCCCAGGACATCAGGCGCCTGATCAAGGCGGCCGATCGCATCTCCGCCTACTACGAGGCCGTACAGCTCGCGGGCTTCGAGCCGCCGGAGGCCGCCGAGCTCTTTGGCGAGCCGCCGCCCGGCCTCGCCTTCCGCCTCGACCCCCTCGCCCCCGCCCAGGCCCAGACGCGCTATCTCGCCCGCTTCCATACCCTGATGGAGGCGCTGGGCGGGGGCGATCCGGACGCCGCGGCCCATACCGAGTGACAAGCGCGCCCGCATGACCTTGATCGTCTGCCCCTTAAGCCAGGTGCCCGCCCAGATCGCGCTTCGCCGACCCTCGCACCTGATCACCCTGCTGGACCCAGACAGCCTGATCCCCACGCCCGAGGGGCTGCACCCCGCGCGCCACCTGCGGGTGGGCGTCAACGACATCTGCGAGGAGACCGAGGGCCTGCTGGCGCCCTCGGAGGCGACCGTGCGCTCGATCCTCGATTTCGGCGCGGGCTGGGACGGGCCGGAGCCGATGCTGATCCACTGCTGGGCGGGGGTGAGCCGCTCCACCGCGACCGCCTTCATCCTGGCCTGCGAGCGCAACCCGGACACGCCCGAACGGACCATCGCCGAGCGGCTGCGCGCCGCCTCGCCGGCGGCCAATCCGAACCGCCGCCTCGTCAGTCTGGCCGACGATCTCCTCGGCCGCGGCGGGCGCATGGTCGACGCCCGCGACGCCATCGGCTACCCGGACTCCGTCTTCGAGAACACGCCCTTCGACATCCCCGCCCGCTACGGATGAGATGAGCCCCTCCGTCGCCATCGGCCTCTCCGCCGTCGTCGTCGCCGTGAAGGACGGCGAGGCGGTCGCCCTGACCGTGCGGCCGGAGGACCAGCGCACCCACGAGGCCTCCGCCCTGCGCGGCCTGCCCTCGGGCCCCTTCGACCCGGTTGAGCACCGCACCTTCGAGCTCGCGCTGCGGGATTTCGTGACCGAGCAGACCGGCTTCGAGCTCGGCTATGTCGAGCAGCTCTACACCTTCGGAGACAAGGGGCGGGGCTCGCCCCGAGCGGAGCTCGGCGGGCGCGTGGACCAGGCCGCCCGGGTGGTCTCGATCGGCTACCTGGCGCTGACCCCTCGGGCGGCGGAGATCGCCATGCCCGGCGCCGCCTGGGTCCCCTGGCCGCGCGCCTTCCCCTGGGAGGACTGGCGGCAGGGCCGCCCGAGCGTCCTGGACGCCGTGATCGGGCCGCAGCTGAAGGCCTGGGCGGCCGCTCGCCCCGAACCTGCAGCCGCCCTCGCCCGCGCGCGCCTGCTCTTCGCGCTGGACGGCGCGACCTGGAACGAGGAGCGGGTGCTGGACCGCTTCGAACTCCTCTACGAGGCAGGTCTGGCGGCGGAGGCCGAGCGCGACCAGGCCCGGGCCCGGGGCGAGGACGCGGGCGAGCCGGCCGGCTACAGCCCGGCCCTGGGCGAGCCCATGGTCTCCGATCACCGCCGGATCCTGGCGACGGGGCTCGCGCGCCTCAGGGGCAAGATCAAGTACCGGCCCGTCGTCTTCGAGCTGATGCCGTCTGAGTTCACCCTCTCGGAGCTTCAGCGGACGGTGGAGGCGATCTCCGGCCTGCCGCTGCACAAGCCGAACTTCCGCCGGGTGGTGGAGCGCACCGCGTTGGTCGAGGGGCTTGGCCGCCAGCGGGTCGAGACCGGCGGGCGCCCCGCCGAGCTCTTCCGCTTCCGCCGCGAGCTCTTGAACGCGCGCCCTGTCTCGGGCCTGGCCCTGCCGGCCTTGCGCGACGGCTGAGCCGCCGTCTAACGACTGTCACGAAACCCGGTCACAGGGTGGGCTCGCAGACCTCAGGAGGGATTAGCCGCATGCGCCGCAGCGCCTGGACCGTCGTCCTCTTGTCCGTGATTGTGCTGGCTGTCGTGGCCGGGGTCGCGATCCTGGCCGCTCAGCGACTCAACCGACCGCACAACATCATCCTGTTCGTGGCCGACGGCTTGCGCTCGGAAAGCGTGAACCCCGAGGACGCCCCGGCGATCGCAGCGCTGCGCGCCGAGGGCGTGGACCTGCGCAACAGCCATTCGATATACCCGACCTTAACCATGGTGAACGCCTCGGCGCTGGCGACCGGCCATCGCATCGGGGATACCGGGAACTTCGGCAACACCCTCTACGCCGGCCAGCCCGCCCTGCCCTTTCCGGTCTTGTCGCCGGTGGTCAGCGTCGAGGACGACGAGGCGCTGGGACTGTTGAACCAGCGCTTCAAGAGCGACTACCTGAACGAGATGAGCCTGCTCGCCCTGGCGCATGCCCAAGGCTGGGCGACCGCCGCGGTAGGCAAGCTCGGCCCGACCGCGCTCCAGGACCTCGGCGCGCTCGACGGCAAGGGCGGCATCATCATCGACGACGCGACGGGCTACACCAGCTCAGGGTTCAAGGGCGCGCCCCTCGCGCCTGAGCTGAAGGCCGCCATTCAGGCCGCCGGCCTGGACTGGCCCGCAAGGGATCGCGGCCTGAACGGCTCGCCCGGCGCCTACAACATGCCCGGCGTCTGGGTCCCCAACAGCTACCAGCAGGACTGGATGATCGAGGTTACGACCAAGGTCGTGCTGCCCCGTCTGGCCAAGAGCGGCAAGCCCTTCGCCCTGGTCTACTGGTCGCGCGACCCCGATGCGACCCAGCACTACCAGGGCGACAGCCTGAACAGCTTGACCCCAGGCATCAACGGCAAGACCTCGAAGGCGGCGATCCGCAACGCCTCCAACAACCTGCAGGCCCTGCGCGACTGGCTGAAGGCCAACCATCTGGAGGACACGACCGACATCGTGGTCGTGTCCGACCACGGCTTCTCGACCATCTCGCGGCAGAGCCAGACCAGCCAGGCGCGCCTGACCGAATACCGGGACGTGATGCCAGGCTTCCTGCCGCCGAACTTCTTGGCCATGGACCTGGCGCGCGCCCTGGACCTGCCGCTCCACGAGCTGAACGGGCTGGAGGTCGACGTCGCCAACCGCTTCTACCCGCGCGGCGGCGGCGCGCTCCTGGGCGCGGACGCCAAGGCGCCGCAGGTGGTGGTGGCCCAGAACGGCGGCTCCGACCTGATCTATGTGCCAAGCCGCGATCCCGCGCTCACCCGCCGGATCGTGGAGTTCCTCGAGGGTCAGGACTACACGGGCGGCCTGTTCGTCGACGACCGCTTGGGCGAGATGCCCGGAACCTTGCCGCTGAGCGCCATCGACCTGACCGGCGCGGCGCTGACGCCCCGCCCGACGATCGTGGTCGGCTTCCGCAGCTTCCTGATCCCGGGCTGCGAGCGCGGGCCCGAACTCTGCGCCGCCGAGGTCGCCGACACCCCGCTGCAGCAGGGCCAGGGCATGCATGGCACGTTCAGCCGGGCCGATACCCACAACTTCATGGCGGCGGTCGGTCCGGACTTCAAACGCGGCTTCAAGGACGCCGCGCCGACCAGCAACGCCGACGTGGCGCCGACGCTGGCCCACATCATGGGCCTGACGCTTCCGTCCAAGGGCAATCTCAAGGGCCGGGTGATCGAGGAGGCGCTGAGGGACGGCGCGCCGGTCGGCCATCGCGTGGGCGTGCGCCGCTCCAGCCCCGGCGTGAACGGCTTCACCACCGTCCTGAACTGGCAGAGCGCCGGCGCAAACCGCTACTTCGACGCGGCCGGGATGCCGGGACGGATCGTCGGCCTGAACCCTTAGGGCCTGCGCGGCTCAAGCGCCCGCGTAGCCCTTCGCCGGGGCGGGGGCGGCGGCGGCCTTGTCGGGCGTCGTGGGCGGGGCGGCCTGCAACGTCACGTGCTCCTGCCCCGGGCGCGCCGGAGGAGAGGCCGCAACCGGCCCCTGCGCTTGCGTGAGCGCCAAGGCCTGGGCCGCGGCGGCGTCCGCCTTGGCCTCGTCCACCTGGAAGGCGGCGTGCACGCGCCCGCCTGCGTCGACCCGGACGCCGAGCGCCTGCGCTCCCTCGGGCAGGGGCGCGGTCGCGGAGGGATCGGCCTGGCCGGAACGCCCCGCCTCCCCGCCCTGCGCCGCCCGGGCGGCCCTGCCGACCAGCGGCTCAACCCCGGCGTAGCGGCCGCTGAACGCCCCGGGCAAGCCCAATCCGCCCGGCCACCGGTAGAAGGTGTGCGCCCCGATCTGGCCGACCTTGGTCAGGGTCGGCATCCAGTAGGGCACGACGTATTGGGTATGGTAGTGGGTCGCGCCCCCGATCGACTTCAGCACGAACCCGTTCAGCGCCCGCGCCGCGACCTCCCGCGCCCGCGCCCAGGCGGCGGGCTGGGGCGTCCGGTCCAGCGACCCGTCGCAGGTGAAGGTGAACTGGCACCCCGTCGCCAGGTTTGAGCCCTGGTAGACCACGCCGCAGACGCTCTTGGGGAAGATCGAGTGGCGCACCCGGTTCAGCACCACCTGAGCCACCGCCTGCTGGCCGCGACCGGGCTCGAAGCCGGCTTCGTAGTAGACGGCCTGGGTCAGGCAATCCAGGGCGCGGGCGCGGTCCGCGGGGGCTCCGGTCAGGTAGAAGGGCCGGGCGGGCGGGTTGCGCTCGGCGCTGACAGGGATAGTGGCGTTGTAGGCGGCGGCCTCGGCCGGGTTCAGGTCCTCGAAGCGCACGGGCGCCTCGCCCGCCGCCGCCTTCACCGCCGCCTGGCGCTGCAGCGGCGTGATCGCGATGCGCGAGGGCGCGGGCAGAAGCCGGCTGTCGTCGCGCGCCGCGCCCAGCCACCCGGCGAGGAGGCCCGCCGCGCAGGCCGCCGACGCGAGCGCTGCGGGCGCATGAACGGGCGAGGCTTTGATCGCGGGAAGCGCCGGAACGCGCCAGCGCAGGACGCGCGGGGCGTCCGTCTCGGCGAGGCTCATGACGTCAATCGTCTCTCGTTCGGGCCGGCCCGCTCCCGCAACAAGCAAGGGCGAAGCGCCTGCGACGGATCGGGCGGGGGCGGCGGCTGGGAGCGGCTGCGCCCGCGGCGGGTACGCTACGGCATCGGGCGTCGACCCGCCGCGGCGCGTCTTCGTTCGCCAGTGTGGCGAAATTCGGACGATCGGTCGCAGCGATCCCTTCAGCGACCTCAACGAGCGCTGAACGGGCGGCGCGCGCCTTAAGCTTTCGTTCACCAAACCAGCGCATCGGTTGAGGCGTCTTCTCGTTGGAGACACCCACCATCATCGAACCTCATGACAGCCCGGCGGCCTTCGCCGGGCTTCTTTTTTGGCCGCCCGCGCTTGCCGACGGCGCGGCCGCGGTCGCGGCTCTCCCAAGCGCGTCCTTGCCAGGCGGCGGGGTTTCCAGTATCTCCGCGCGCTTTCCAGGTCAGGCGGTCTCGGGCGGGCGTTCAGCCTTTCGCACCGAGAGCCATCGCGGGCCGGGGGTCTTCCGCCCCGCCTCGCGCCGCCGGCCGCTTCCGGAAGAGGACATCGATGGCGCTTTACGAACACGTGCTCATTGCACGCCAGGACATCTCGCCCCAGCAGGCCGAGGCCCTGAACGACCAGCTCAAGGTCCTGATCGAAGAACAAGGCGGCCACGTCGCCAAGATCGAGTACTGGGGCCTGCGGAACCTTGCGTACCGCATGAACAAGAACCGCAAGGGCCACTACTCCCTGCTCGCGATCGACGCGCCCGCGACGGCCGTGAAGGAGATGGAGCGCCAGCTGTCCATCAACGAGGACGTGCTGCGCTATCTGACCGTGCGGGTGGATGAGCTCGATCTTGAACTTTCGCCGATCCTGGCGCGCCGCGAGCGCGAACGGGAGCGGGAGCGTGACCGCTCGCCCCGCAACGGCTTTGAGGATCTGGTCTGAGCGCGGGATAGACCGACATGACCGACATCGCCGATACCGCCGCTCCCGCCCCCGGCGCCGCCGCCGGCGGGGCCCGCCGCCCCTTCTTCCGCCGCCGTAAGGTTGATCCCTTTGCGGGCGCCAACGCCCCCAAGATCGACTACAAGGACGTCAAGCTCCTGCAGCGCTACATTTCCGAGCGCGGCAAGATCGTGCCCTCCCGCATCACGGCCGTCAGCCAGAAGAACCAGCGCAAGCTCGCCCAGGCGATCAAGCGCGCGCGCTACCTCGGGCTCCTGCCCTACGTGGTGAAGTAAGGAGCCTCGACCATGAAAGTTGTTCTGCTCGAACGGGTGGAAAAGCTCGGCGCGATCGGGGACGTCGTCTCCGTGAAGGACGGCTTCGCCCGCAACTTCCTCCTGCCCCGCCAGAAGGCGCTCAGGGCCACCGGCGCGAACCTGAAGGTGTTCGAGGCCCAGCGCGCCCAGATCGAGGCGCGCAACGCTCAGGCCCGCGCCGATGCGGAACGGGCCGGCGGCAAACTCGACGGCAAGTCCTACGTCCTGATCCGCCAGGCCGGCGACAGCGGCCAGCTTTACGGCTCGGTCTCGGCCCGCGACATCGCCGATGCGATCCGCGAGGACAACGGCCGCGTGGAGCGCAGCCAGGTCGTGCTGAACACGCCGATCAAGGCGCTGGGCGTCTACGATGTGAAGGTCCGCCTGCACCCCGAGGTGGTGATCACCGTCAAGGTGAACGTCGCTCGCAGCCAGGACGAGGCCGATCGCCAGGCCCGCGGCGAAAACGTCATCGCCTCGCAGTTCGAGGAAGATCGTCAGTTCTCGGCGGACGCCGCGTCCGACTTGCTCGAAGGCGGCGCCGGCCAGGCGATGGAGGACGACGCCTACTGAGGCGGCGTTCGGGGTTGAACAGATGAGCGGCGTCGGAGCGATCCGGCGCTGCTTTTCCATGCGCCCTAGGTGAGCTGAATGCGCGCGGAGATTTCGCGTGTTGAGCGATTGCGGCCAAGTCGTCATAACGGGGTCACAATCCAGCGCCGGAGCGCTCCTCCGGCGCGTCGATGCACGAGGCCTCCATGTCCCGCTCCCGCCTGCTCGCCGCCGCCTCCGCCGCAGCCCTCCTGAGCCTCGCGCCGGTCGCCTTCGCCCAGACTGCGTCCGGCCCCACCGCGCCCGGCTCCACGGCGCCCGGCTCCACGGCGCCCGATCCGGCTTCGCCCTCCGCGCCCGCCGCAGGTCAGGTCGCCGAGGTCGTGGTGACCGGCACGCGCACGCCGCGCTCGCGCCTGGACACGGTGGCTCCGGTCGATGTGGTCGCGCCGGCCTCGCTGCAGCGCAACGGCAGCACCGAGCTGTCGCAGACCCTCTCGACCACCCTGCCCTCCCTGAACTTTCCGCGCCCGACGCTGACCGACGGCACCGACAGCGTACGCCCGGTGACGCTCCGGGGCCTCGCGCCGGATCAGGTGCTGGTGCTGGTCAACTCCAAGCGGCGTCAGGCCTCCGCCCTGGTGAACCTGAACGGCACCGTCGGCCGCGGCTCCTCCTCGGTGGACCTGAACACCATCCCGGTGGTGGCGCTGGGACAGGTGGAGGTGTTGCGCGACGGCGCCTCGGCCCAGTATGGCTCCGACGCCATCGCCGGCGTGGTGAACCTGCGCCTGCGCGAGGCCGATCACGGGGGCTATGTCTCGGTGACCTCGGGCGTCTACGACACCGACGTCGACACCAAGCCGGCGGCCGCCCCCGCCGGCGCCACCTGGCAGTACCCGTCCAGCCGCCACGTCGAGGACGGCTGGACCACCACGGCGAGCGGCTGGGTCGGCCTTCCGCTGTTCGGACCGGGCGGCTTCCTGACGCTCAGCGCGGAGACCAAGAACCAGTCCCACACCACCCGCGCCGGGCCCGACCTGCGCCCGCAGTACCCGCTTGTGAACGGGGCCTTCGACCCGCGCGAGGGCAGCATCGAGCGGATCGGAAACTGGTATGGCGACCCGAATCTCACTCAGTATACCCTCTTCGCCAACGCGGGCGCCGACGTCGGGAACGGCGTGCACCTTTATGGCTGGGGCAGCTACCAGCACCGCCATACGGTCTCGGGCGGCACCTTCCGTCGCCCCTGCACCGCCACCGTCGCCTGCCCGACCGGGCTTACGACCTCGAGCTCAAACTCCTCAATCCAGAACATCGCGTCGGTCTATCCCAACGGCTTCCTGCCCAAGATCTCGCCGGAGATCGAAGACGCGAGCCTGGCGGGCGGGGCGAAGTTCAAGCTGGCGGGCTGGGACGTCGACGCCAGCCTGGTCTGGGGCGACAACAAGATCCACTACCACGTGATCGACTCGATCAATGTCACGCTCGGCCCCGCAAGCCCGCAGCGCTTCGACGCCGGTCAGCTCGAATACAGCCAGGCGGTCGCCAACCTCGGCTTTGTGCGCCAGTTCCCGGTGAGCTTCGCCGCCGAGCCGATCAATGTCGCCGCCGGCGTGGAGTATCGCCACGAGGAGTACCAGATCACTCCGGGCGAGGTGGCGTCCTACGTCAATTCGCCGATCTATCCGTCGGTGACCGCGAACGGGAAGACCGTACCGGCTGCAGCCGGCTCGCAGGTGTTCCCGGGCTTCACCCCTGCGAACGCCACCGACGCGACCCGCGACAGCTACGCCGGCTATCTCGACGTGGACGTGCACCCGATCGAGCACCTGGATGTGGACGGCGCTGTCCGGGCCGAGCACTACGACGGCTTCGGCGGGGTCACGACCGGCAAGCTCGCCGCGCGCTATGACTTCAACCGCATGTTCGCGATCCGGGGCTCGATCTCGAACGGCTTCAGGGCGCCGTCGCTGCAGCAGGTGTCCTTCACCTCCACCACGACGACGTTCATCAACAACGTGCCCTACCAGATCGTGACGGCCCCGGCGGGCTCGCCCACCGCGGCCCTGCTCGGCTCCACCCCGCTGAAGCCGGAGAAGTCGGAGAACTATTCCGGCGGCTTCGTCTTCCGCTTCGCCGGGCTGAACGTCACGCTCGACGCCTACAAGATCAAGATCACCAACCGCATCGTGCTGTCCGAGAACCTGACCGCGGCGAACGTCGTGGCGCTCCTGCCGCCGGGCATCTCGGGGGTGCGCTTCTTCACCAACGGGGTCGACACGGACACGAAGGGGGCGGAGGCCGTCGCCACCTACCGCTGGAACCCGGCGTCGCTCAACATCGGCGCCTTCGACCTCTCGGCGAGCTACACGCACAACGAGACGAAGGTTACGCGCCTGCCGAGCACCAACGTGCTGTCGGCCCTGAACCCCGCGCCGGTGCTGTTTGGCCGGGTCAACACCCTGATCTTCCAGGAGGGTCAGCCGAAGGACAAGGCGGTGCTGGGCGTGGACTGGACCCGCGGCTACTTCGGGGCGACGGTCCGGGCGACCTACTACGGCAACGTCCTGGTGCCCGGCACCACGGCGGCCAACGACTACGACCTGGGTTACCACACCCTGGTGGACGCGGAGTTCCGGGTGCAGCCGACGCGCCACGTGCAGGCGGCGATCGGGGTCAACAACCTCTTCGACAGCTATCCGAACGCCACGCCGAACTCGACCGGCGGCGCGTTCTCAAGCTACTCGCCGTTCGGCTTCGACGGCCGGTTCATGTACGCGCGCCTCGCCTACAGCTGGTGAGCCGCGCCGCGTCCGGACGGCCTGGGCGGGGGTGCAACGCCTCCGCCCAGCGTCGATAAGGCGCCTAGCCTAGCCGCTCATCAACAGGGGCCGCGCAAACCTGGGGACGGGGCCAAGGCGTCGCATCCTCAGGCCGGCCGGGGGCGCTATCACGCTCGGATGACCGTGCAGGCTTTCGAACTCCAAGCCGTGGCGCCCGCGGACGGCGTCGCCCTCGCCCACATCCCCTGCAACATCGAAGCCGAGCAGGCGCTGCTGGGCGCGATCCTCTACGACAACGCCGCCTACGAGCGCCTCTCCGACAGGCTGCAGGCGCGGCACTTCTACGAGCCCTTCCACGCCCGGCTGTTCGCCGCGATGGAGGAGCACATCAAGAAGGGCCAGCTGGCCGAGCCCATCATGCTGATGGAGCGGTTCCGGCGCGATCCCGCCTTTGAAGAGCTCGGCGGGCTGCGCTACCTCGCCGACCTGGTGGACCGCGCGCCGCCCGCGGCCAATGCGGCGGACTATGGCCGCGTCATCTACGACCTGGCGTTGCGGCGCGAGCTGATCCGAGTGGGCGGCGAGATCGCCAAGGTCGCCCGGGACGACGCCGAGACCGAGGCGCGCGAGCAGATCGAGGCGGCCGAGCAGCAGCTCTACAGCCTGGCGGAGACCGGCGGGACCTCGACCGGTTTCCAGACCTTCGCCGACGCCCTGCAGGGCGCGGTGGAGATGGCGGCGGAGGCCTTCGCCCGGGACGGCGGGCTGGCGGGCGTCTCCAGCGGCCTGATCGACTTGGACCGGCAGCTCGGCGGGCTGCACAAGTCCGACCTGATTATCCTCGCCGGCCGCCCCGCCATGGGAAAGACGGCCCTCGCCACCAACATCGCCTTCAACGTGGCGCGCAACTATGCGTGGGAGCCGCAGCCCGACGGCAGCCGCAAGACGGTGAACGGGGGCGTGGTCGCCTTCTTCTCGCTGGAAATGAGCGCCGAGCAGCTGGCCATGCGCCTGCTGGCGGACGTCTCCGGCGTCTCGTCCGACCGCCTGCGCAAGGGCGAGATCGACCAGCACGAGTTCGGCAGGGTGCGCGACGCGGCGCTGGAAATCCAGGAGATCCCGCTGTTCATCGACGCGACGGGCGGCCTCTCGATCGCCAAGCTCACGGCCCGTGCGCGCCGGCTCAAGCGCCAGCACGGCCTGGACCTGATCGTGGTGGACTATCTGCAGCTCGTGACCGCCGGCGACAGCTCCAAGTCCGACAATCGGGTGCAGGAGGTCAGCGCCATCACCGGCGGGCTGAAGGCCATCGCCAAGGAGCTGAAGGTTCCAGTCATCGCGCTGTCGCAGCTCTCCCGCAAGGTGGAGGACCGAGACGACAAGCGGCCCCAGCTCGCGGACCTGCGCGAGTCCGGCTCCATCGAACAGGACGCCGACGTGGTCATGTTCGTCTACCGCGAGGAGTATTATCTCGGGCGGGCGGAGCCTCGCGAGGGCAGCGAAGAGCACCTGAAGTGGCAAGAGGAGATGGACCGCGTGGCCAATATCGCCGAGGTGGTGATCGGCAAGCAGCGCCACGGCCCGATCGGCACCATCAAGCTGCACTTCAACGGCGAGCTGACCAAGTTCAGCAACCTCGCCCGCGAGGGCCGGTTCGAGCCGCGATGAGGCGCAGGGCCCGCTTGGGCCGCCCGGCATGAGCGAGGTCTCCGAGGCGGTGCTGACCGTCGACCTCGACGCTCTGGCCGCCAACTTCGCCGTGCTTCGGCGCGAGGCGGGCGGCGCCGAGGTCGCGCCGGCTCTGAAGGCGGACGGCTATGGCCTGGGCGTGGGCCCGATCGCGCGCCGCCTCTGGGCCGAGGGGGCGCGGCGGATGTTCGTGGCGCGGCTGAGCGAAGGCCTGGCCTTGCGGGCCATCCTTCCTGAGGCGCAAATCTACGTGCTGGACGGCTGCATGCCGGGCGAGGCGGCGCGCTTTTGGGCCGCGGGGCTGACGCCGGTGCTGAACAGCCTGCCCCAGATCGAGACCTGGTTGGCCTTCGCCCGCGGCCAGGGGCGCACGCTGGAGGCCGCGATCCACGTCGATACCGGCATGAACCGGCTGGGGCTGAGGCCGGAGGAGGCGGACATGCTGGTCGCCGCCAGCGACCGGCTGCGGGGCGTCGAGGTCGGTCTGATCATGAGCCACCTCGCCTGCGCCGGCGAGCCCTCGCACCCTCTGAACGCGCGCCAGGCGGAGCGCTTCGCGGCCGTGCGGGCCCTCTTCCCCGACGCCCGGGCCAGCCTCGCCAACACGGCCGGGACCTTCTCCGGCCCGGCTTACCGCTTCGACATGGTCCGGCCAGGCGTCGGCCTCTATGGCGGCGGGCCCTTCGAGGTCCCGCACCCCGGGATCGCCGCCGTCGCGCGCCTGGACGCCCCTATCCTGCAGATCCGCTCCGTCCCCGTGGGCGAGAGCGTCGGCTATGGCGCGACCTGGACTGCGGCGCGGCCGACACGGGCGGCGATCCTCGCCGCGGGCTTCGCCGACGGCGTCTTGCGCGGCCTCGGAGCCAGGGGCTATGGCTGGCTGCACGGTCGAGCGTGGCCGTTCATCGGCCGCATCTCCATGGACCTGATCGCCATCGACGTGACCGAGGCGGATAGCGTGCAGATCGGCGAGCGCGTGCAGCTGCTTGGCCCTGACGTGCCGCTGGACGAGGTGGCGCGGGCCGCCGGCACCGTCCCCTATGAAGTCCTGACCCGTCCGGCGCACCGGATCGCACGGCGCTACATCGGGGCAGGCGCATGAATCCGGTCCGCGCCGTCGGCCGCTCGGTCCTGGGCTTGCTTCGCACCGCGGGCCGCGTGGCCCTGTTCGGCGGGAAAGGCCTCGCCGCAGCTCTGACGCCGCCGATGTTTTTGGGACAGTTCGGGCGCCAGGTGCTGGCGATCGGCTATTTCTCTCTGCCCGTCGTGGGCCTGACGGCGGTGTTCACCGGGGCGGCGCTGGCGCTGAACATCTACACCGGCGGCGGGCGATTCAACGCCGAGCAGATCATGCCCCAGATCGTGGCGCTGGGGATCACCCGCGAGCTCGGGCCCGTGCTGGCCGCCCTGATGCTGGCCGGGCGCGTGTCGGCCGCCATCGCCGCCGAGATCGGGGCCATGCGGGCCACCGAACAGATCGACGCGCTGGAGACCCTCTCCACCGACCCGTTCCGCTACCTGATCGCGCCCCGCCTGCTGGCCGCCATCCTGACCCTGCCGCTCCTGACGGCGGTCGCCGACACCATCGGCATCGCGGGCGGCTGGCTTGTCGCCACCGCCAGCTTGAACTTCAACCCGGCCCTCTACGTCCAGAACACCTGGAGCTTTCTGCAGAGCTGGGACGTAGTTTCGGGCCTGATCAAGGCGGCGGTGTTCGGCTTTCTCGTCGCGCTCATGGGCTGCTTCCACGGCTATTACGCCAGCGGCGGCGCGCGCGGCGTCGGGCGCGCCACGACGCACGCGGTCGTGTCCGCCGCCATTCTGGTCTTCGCCTCCGACTACCTCATGACGTCCGTCTTCAGTCGCGGCCTATGACGGACGAAGCTCCTCCCAAGCTCGAATGGCGCGGCGTCAAGAAGCGCTTCCAGGGCCGGGTCGTGCTCGACGGCCTCGACCTCGCCGTGCCCCGCGGCCGCTCGCTGGTGATCATCGGCGGCTCCGGCCAGGGCAAGTCGGTCACGATCAAGATCGCCATCGGCCTGCTCCGCCCCGACGCCGGCGAGGTGCGGGTCGACGGCCGCGACGTGACGCGCCTGCGCGGCGCCGAGCGGCGCGACCTCAGCCGCGAATTCGGCATGCTGTTCCAGAGCGCGGCCCTGTTCGACAGCCTCACGGTCTGGGAGAACGTCGCCTTTCGCCTCCTGAACGCGGACCGCGTGCCCCGGGCCGAAGCCCGAGCGCGGGCGCTCGAGGCGCTCAGTCGCGTGGGGCTGGGGCCGAACGTGGCGCAGCAGTCGCCCGGCGAGCTTTCCGGCGGCATGCAGAAGCGCGTGGGCCTCGCCCGCGCCGTCGTCTCCCAGCCGGAGATCATCTTCTTCGACGAACCGACCACCGGGCTTGATCCCATCACCGCGGACGTCATCAACGACCTGATCGTGGAGCAGGTGCGACGCCTGGGCTGCACGGCGGTCTCGATCACCCACGACATGGCTTCGGCGCGCAAGATCGCCGACGAGATCGCCATGCTGCACGAAGGGCGCATCGTCTGGCGCGGCGCCGCGGCCGACATCGACCGCTCAGGCAATCCCTATGTGGAGCAGTTCATCAACGGGCGCGCCGACGGTCCGATCAAGGGCGCGGTCTGAGGCCCGAACGTCGGGGCGCGAGCCCTAACTGATCGCCGATAACTCAGACTTGCCACCTCGGCCCATCTGTGGTCCGGTCGCGTCGATGGGGTCGGGAGACGGCTTGAGGAGGCGCGCATGGCCGAGCAGCACTTCGATGTCCTGATCGTCGGCGCGGGCCTGTCCGGTGTCGGCGCGGCCTGGCGCCTGCAGCACGACGTTCCGCACAAGTCCTTCGCGATCCTTGAGGCCCGTGACGCGATCGGCGGCACCTGGGATCTGTTCCGCTATCCCGGCGTCCGCTCCGACAGCGACATGTACACCCTGGGCTATGCCTTCAAGCCGTGGATCAGGCCCAAGGCCATCGCTGACGGCCCCTCGATCCGCGACTACGTGCGCGAGACGGCGCGCGAGAACGGGATCGACCAGCGCATCCTGTTCCAGCATCGCGCCAAGCACGCCGCCTGGTCCTCGGAGACCGCGCGCTGGACGGTGGACGTGGAGGTCGGGCCCGAGCGCCGGCCCGCGCAGCTGAGCGCCAATTTCCTGATCATGGGCGCGGGCTATTACCGTTACGATCGCGGGTACCTGCCCGACTTCCCCGGCTTCGACCGCTACGAGGGGATCAAAGTGCACCCGCAGTTCTGGCCGGAAGACCTTGATTATACGGGCAAGAAGGTCGTGGTGATCGGATCGGGCGCCACCGCCGTGACCCTCGTCCCCGCCATGGCCCAGGCGGCGGGTCACGTCACCATGCTCCAGCGCTCGCCGACCTATGTCGTGTCGATGCCGGCGATAGACCCGTTCGCGGCGTGGGTTCACAAGCGCCTGCCCGCCAAGCTTGCCTACGAGCTGGTGCGGTTCAAGAAGATCGTCCTCAACATCGTCATGTTCCACCGCACGCGGAAATATCCGGAGCAGGCCAAGAAGTTCCTGCTCGACATGGTGCGCAAGGAACTGCCCAACTACGACGTGGAGACGCACTTCACGCCCCGCTACAATCCCTGGGATCAGCGGCTGTGCCTGGTGCCGGACTCCGACCTGTTCCAGGCGATCCGCAGCGGCAAGGCCGACGTGGTCACCGGCGAGATCGAGACCTTCACCTCGGACGGCATCAAGCTGAAGTCGGGCGAGGTCGTGCCTGCGGATATCGTGGTCACAGCCACCGGCCTGGAGCTGCAGTTCATTGGCGGCGTAGAGATCGAGGTCGACGGCGAGCCGGTCAAGATGTCCGAGCGCATGTACTATAAAGGCATGATGTTCAGCGGCGTGCCGAACCTGGTTTCGCTCTTCGGCTATACGAACGCCTCGTTCACGCTGAAGGTCGACCTGACCTGCGAGTACGTGACCCGCATGCTGAAATACATGGACCGCAAGGGCTACCAGATCGCGACGCCCAAGCCCGATCCGACGGTGAAGCCCGCGCCCTGGATCGACCTGAAGTCCGGCTATGTCGAGCGCTCGCGCCATCTGCTGCCGCAGCAGGGCGACCGCAAGCCGTGGCGGCTCTACCAGAACTATGCACTGGACCTGCTCACACTGCGCTTCGGCAGGCTGAACGACGGCGTGCTGGCGTTCAGCAAGGCGGGGGCGCTCGCCAAGCCGCTGCATGGCGCGCCCTCGACTCCCCCGGTCGCTATGCCGGTCGAAACCCGCGTTCCCGAACCCGCCTAGGGTCGAGACGCGGACGGGGCTTTCGCCCCCGGCTGCCCGCCGAAGTACTTCAGGAAGGGCGAGTCCGGCGTGACGACGATCACGGCGCCCGACTTGCCGAGCGTCGCCTCATAGGTGTCCAGATACCGCATCAGGGAGGCGAAGGCGGGGTCCCTGGCGTAGGCGGCGTTGGCGATGTCCAGGGCCCGCGCCTCGCCCGCCGCCCGCACCTTGGCCGCCTGGGCCTCCGCCTCGCGCGCGATCTCCGCGACCTGCTGGGCGCGATCGGCCTCGATCTCGGCGACCTTGCGCCTGCCCTCCTGGGCGGCGGCGGCGGCCTGGGCGGCGGCGGCGTCGGCCATGCGCTTGTCGACCACGGCGACGCCGGCGGGTCCCCGGCCGGCGCGGTCCACCGCGACATCGACCAGAGCGAGGCCCCGCGCCCGCATCGGCCCGATCAGCGCCGCTCGCACCTGCGCGGCCATGGCGTCGGTCTTGCCCGTCGCAAGCTCGGCATAGCTGGTCCGGCCGATCGCCCCCCCGACAGCCGGAAGCGCGAGCCGCTGCACGACCTCGGCGGCGGCGTCGTCCCGACCGAAGGCGCGGAAGGCGGCGCGGGCGTCGGCTACGCGATAGGCGATCAGCACCGCCGCCTTCACGGGCTGGCCGTCGGCGGAGCCCGCCTCGACGGGGGGCGTGACCGTCGACTTCAGGCGGCGATCGTAGAGGACCGGCGTCTCGATCCCGGGCGCGATCCAGTGCGCGCCGGGATCGCCGCCCGCCGCGTTCAGCACCCGCGCGGGCTGGCCCTCGCGCAGGATGACGGCGGCGTGCATCGGGTCGAGCACAAGGATCGCGCTGGAAGCGACCAGCAGCGCCAACACCGCCAGGCCCGCCAGGACAGGTCCCACGACCCGGCTCACGGCTTGACCCCTCGATCGGAGGCGGGCGGCGCGGCCTTGACCACCGTCGGCCCGCCGGGCGTGAAGGCGCTGGGGGGCAGGACGAGCGGCGCAGAGCGCTTGGGCGCGTCCACGATCACCACGCGACTGCGGGACAGCACCCGCTGCATGGTCTCAAGATAAAGCTTCTCGCGGACGGCTTCTGGGGCGCGACGGTAACTCGCCTCGAGCGCCTCGATCCGGTCGGCGGCGGCGGTGGCGTCCTTGATCCTAGCGTCGGCGTCCTTTTGGGCCGCGGCGAGGGTCTTGGCCGCCTGCGCCCGCGCCTGGTCGATGGCGGAGGTGCGCGCCTCCTCCGCCGCCTGGACGTTGGCGGCCGCGTCGTTGCGGGCCTGGTCGATGGCGCGGAAGGCGGGCGCGACCTCGGCGGGCGGCTTCACCTCGCCGATCGCGAAGTCCGCGACCGCGATCCCCGAGCCCTGTGCGGCGGCCCAAGCCTGCACCGCCGCGCGCGCCTCGACCGCAACCGCGTCGCGCGCAGGTCCGGGCTGCATCAGAGCCTCCCGCCGCACCCGGCCCACGGCCCGGCGGAGCGCGGCTTCGGCCACCGCCTTCAGCGTTCCCGCCGGGTCCGCCAAGGCCGAGACATAGGCGCGCGGATCGCTGACGCCCCAGGTCAGACGCGCGTTCACCTGGGCGAGCTCCCCGTCGCCGGTCAGCATCAGCCCCTCTTCGGGAACATCGGCGGTCGCGACAAAGCCGAGGGTCAGGATGTTCTTCGGCGCGCGGGGAATGAGGTCGACCCGCTCGAAGGGCGCGGGCCAATGCCAGCGCAGGCCGGGTCCCTCGATCCGCGCCAGGCGACCCAGGCGAAAGACCGCGGCCGCCTGGCCGCCCTGGACCTGGTAGACGCCCGACACCATCCAGAAGGCCAGGGCGATGGCCGCCATGCCGGCCAGCAGGCCCAAGGCCGAGCGCGCGGGCGTCTGGCCGCCCAGCACCCGCGCGGCGCCGCCGCTCAGCTCGCGCCGGAGCTGGGCGAGGTCGGGACCGCGGGGCGTGGGCCCCTTCGGCGGCTCTCGGCCGGAGGCGGGGGCGGCGGTTCGGCCGGCGGCTGGAGGCGGCGCGGCGGGCGGGGCGATCCGCCCCAGGGCCCGGCGTCCTTCGGGTCCGCCCGCGGCGACCCGTCGGATGCGCCCCACGGGCCGGAGCCGCTCGGCTGAGGCTTTCGGCCAGGGTCGGCGTCGTCTTTCCAGGGCATCGAGGGCGAGGCGCGGCTCCGATCCCCCCGTCGCAGGCTTGCGCGGGCGGCGTTGGCTCCGGATATGAGCCGCGTTCCGTCATGACGCAAGAAACCCCAGCCCCAGCCCCCGCCCTCCCCGACCGCGCCGCCGTGCTCCAGGCGCTGGACGCGGTGCGCGACCCCAAGACAGGCCGCGGCCTTGCGGCGGCCGGGCGGGTGCAGGGCCTGGCGCTCGGGCCGGGACGCGCGGGCTTCATGATCGAGGTCCCGCCTGAAGACGTCGCCCTCTATGAGCCCGTGCGCGCTGAGGCGGAGCGCGTGCTGCGCGAGCTTGCCGGCGTCGCGCGGGCTCAGGTCGTGCTGACCGCCGAGGCCTCGACCGGCGCGCCCGCGCCCTCGCCCTCGCCCCGCCGCGCGATGGTGTCGCCCGAGGCCGAGCGGCGCAACCGCCCCTCGCCCATGAACCCGGTCAGACCCGCCCACGTGCGCCGCGTGCTGGCGGTGGCCTCGGGCAAGGGCGGAGTCGGCAAGTCGACGCTGGCCGTCAATCTCGCCTGCGCCTTGGCGGCTCGAGGGCTGCGCATCGGTCTGGCGGACGCGGACATCTACGGCCCCTCGCTGCCCACCATGCTGGGCCTCAGCGAGCGGCCTGAGGTCGATGCGGAGCGCAAGCTGATCCCGCTTCAGGCGTGGGGGCTGAAGGCGGTCTCCATCGGCCTGATCGTCGATCCCGGCTCCGCCATGGTCTGGCGCGGTCCGATGGCCAGCCAGGCCCTGACCCAGATCGTGCACGAGACCGCCTGGGGCACGCAGGCCGAGCCGCTGGACCTGCTCGTCGTCGATCTGCCCCCCGGCACCGGGGACGTGCAGCTGACGCTGGTCCAGAAGACGGCGCTGGACGGGGCGGTGATCGTCTCCACGCCCCAGGCCGTGGCCCTGGCCGATGTCCGCAGGGGCGCGGCCATGTTCGCCAAGGTCGGCGTGCCGGTGCTGGGCGTGATCGAGAACATGGCCTACTTCCCCGATCCCGCCACGGGCGAGCGTCACTTCCTGTTCGGTCAGGGCGGCGCGCGACAGGTGGCGGCGGAGCTCGGCGCCCCGTTCCTGGGCGAGACGCCGCTCGATCCCCGGCTGCGCGAAGGCGCGGACATCGGGCGGCCGCTGGTCGCCACCGACCCGCTCGCGCCCGCCTCGCAGGCCATCACCGAGGCCGCCGCCCGCTTGGCCGAGCGACTGGGCCTTTGATCCGCAACCCGCACGGTATCAGAATTTCTGCTTGGCGCCGCCGCGTCACAGTCCCTAGCTGAGCTTCACTCCCTTCACAGCAAAGGCGCCGCCGTGCCCCTTGACAGCCTGTTCGAGCCATTCCGACTGAAGTCGCTCTCGCTGCCCAACCGCATCGTTATGGCGCCCATGACCCGGTCCTTCTCGCCGGACGGGGTGGCGACGGCGGAGGTGGCGGCCTACTACCGGCGGCGGGCGGAGAACGACGTCGGGCTAATCGTGTCCGAGGGCACGGGCGTCTCGCGCCCGGCCTCGCTGAACGACCCCAACGTGCCGCGCTTCCATGGCGCGAGCGAACTCCTGGCCTGGAAGCAGGTGATCGACGCGGTGCACGCGGCGGGCGGACGCATGGCGCCCCAGCTGTGGCACGTGGGCTCGGCGCGGAATCCGGCGAGCGACTGGAAGGCGCCAGGCCCGATCGACAGCCCGTCGGGCCTCTCCTCCCCCGGCAAGCGCTTCACCGAGCCCATGACCGAGGAGGCCATCGCCGACGCCATCTCCGCCTTCGCCCGCGGCGCCGCGGACGCCAAGCGCCTGGGCTTCGACTGTGTGGAGCTGCACGGGGCGCACGGCTATCTCATCGACCAGTTCTTCTGGGCGGGAACGAACGCGCGCGAGGACCACTGGGGCGGCGCCACCATCGCAGAGCGCAGCCGGTTCGCCGTGGAGGTCGTGAAGGCGGTGCGCGCCGCCGTCGGCGAGGACTACGTCGTGATCCTGCGTCTGTCGCAGTGGAAGCAGCAGGACTTCACCGCCCGGCTCGCCGAGACTCCGGCCGAAATGGAGGCCTGGCTGCAGCCCCTGTCGGAGGCCGGGGTGGACATCTTCCACTGCTCGCAGCGGCGCTTCTGGGAGCCGGAGTTCGAAGGCTCGGAGCTGAACTTCGCCGGCTGGGCCAAGAAGGTGACCGGCAAGGCTACGATCACCGTCGGCTCGGTGGGCCTGTCGGGCGAGTTCGTGGCGGCCTTCCGCGGCGAAGCCTCCAAGCCCGCCTCGTTGGACGAGCTGATCCGCCGTTACGAGCGCGGCGAGTTCGACCTCGTGGCGGTGGGCCGCGCCCTGCTGAACGACCCGGAGTGGGTGCGCAAGGTCCGCACGGGCCGCACGGGGGAGCTGAAGGAGTTCAGCCGCGAGGCGCTGGGCGTACTGGTCTGACCCGACGTGCGCCCGTCTGCGCCACGGTGGAGCCACGAAGGCGTGATCTGACCCGGGCCTGAGCGCGGCTCCGGTCTTACCGTGCGGGGACGGGCGCGAGGGACGCGAGGGGCGCGAGGGACGGGCGCGAGGGACAGGCGTGAGGGCATCGCCAGCCGAGCGGCGGGGAGAGCAGTCTGCGAAGATTCGGACGCGCGCGACGGCCCTCGCCGTGAGCCTCGGGGTGCATGCGCTTGCGATCGCCATGCTGGCGTGGGCGGCCCCGCCCCGCCCCGGCCCCTGAGCTTCCGCCCGCGACGGTGTCGCTGATCCAGCCGCCGCCGCCCGCCCCGGCTCCAAAGCCCTCGCCGGAGCTGGAGGCCGGCCCCGCCGCCGCGCCCAGGGCTCCCGCTCCCGTGCCGGACCCCGCGCGCACGGCCCCGCGCCGTCGCGCGCCGACGCCGCCCACGCCTGAGGTCCCGCCCCTTGCGGCTACGACCGCGCCCACGCCCCCCAGCTTCACCGAACTCAGCGCGGCCCAGGCGGCCTCGACCGTCGAGGCGGGCTCCGGCGCGGCGGGCGAAGGTGGGGCTGGCGCAGGCGGCGAGGGCGCGGGCGGACGCTGCGACATGGCCCGGCGCATCCAGGCCGCGCTCGCCAAGGACCCGCGTGTCGTCGCCGCGGTGACCGGCGCGCTCGGCGCGCGCAGCTCCACTGGGCGCGGCATGCTGGGGCACGATAAGCTGCCGCACTGCGCCCCGCGCGCCGGGCTTGCGCGATCATGCCTCACGGCGCTCGCCACAGAAGCGTCGCACATCCCGTAGACTCCATGCCGCGCGGCCATCCCTTTGCGCTGCGGGCGACTCGCGGCTTGTGCGGTCGCGGGTGCGGGCGAGGTGCAGGCGTGGGCGACAGCCCGATTTTCCACGACCCCAGCGGCAGGCGCGCGAAGCTGACCGTGCGCGTGCTGGCGAGCCTTGTGGCGGTGATCGCGGTGGGAGCGGTCGTGCTCGGCCTGACCCTGGTGGCCGTTCCCGTGCCGCCGCCGCTGCAGATCAACATGGAGCATCCGCGGCCGCGCCCGCTGCTGCGCCAGGTCAACCACCTCAAGGCGCAGGCGACGGCGAGCCTGAGCGCGGTCGCCCGGCCCTGGCTGCCCAGGGACGCACGGGCGGCGCGCATCGCGGACGGCCGGCGCTCGATCGCCGCCTTCTATGTGCCCTGGGACGAGGCCAGCAAGGCGTCGCTGCGCGCCCACGTCGGCGACATCGACTGGCTGGCGCCGGTGCTGGCGACGGTCACGGGGCCGGACCACCGCCTCTACATCTACCAGGACCCCGGGTTGCCGCGCCTGATCGCGTCCTCGCCCCACCAGCCGCGACTGCTGCCGGTGATCCAGAACGCCAAGTCCGGCAAATGGGACGGCGAGGAGGCCGCCGCCCTCCTGCGCTCGCCCAGGGCCCGCGCCCGCCTGCTCGATCAGTTGATCCCGCTGCTCAGGGACTGGAAGGCGTCAGGCGTCGTCTTCGATTTCGAGTCCCTGCCCGCCGAGGCGCAGGCCGACTACAAGGCCTTCCTGAAGTTGGCGCGGGGGCGGCTGTCCAAGCGGGGGCTCAGCGTCTCCCTCGCCGTGCCCGTGGACGATCCGGACTGGAGACCCGCCGACTACGCCAAGGTGGCCGACCACCTCTTCCTGATGGTCTACGACGAGCACGCGGGCGCCTCCGCCCCAGGTCCGATCGCAAGTCAGGCCTGGTTCGTCAGCCAGACCATGCGCGCGCTGCAGGGCGTGCCCCGGGACAAGGCGACCATCGCGGTGGGCAGCTACGCCCTGAACTGGAGCCAGGGCCAGGCGGCCGATCCGCTGACCGTCGAAGAAGCCTGGCTGGCGGCCCGCGACAGCGGCGCGCCGATCCTGTTCGATCCCGCAAGCGGCAATCCGACCTTCGGCTATGTGGACGCGGACGGCACGACCCACCAGGTCTGGATGCTCGACGCCGCCACCGTCTGGAACCAGCTCAAGGCGGTGGCGCGGACCGGCGCGCCCCAGGTCGCGCTTTGGCGTCTCGGCAGCGAGGACGCGGGCGTCTGGGACGTGATGCGCAACTTCAAGTCCGGCGCGCCCGTGCACCTGAATGCGCTCACGGCCACGACCAACGTGGACATCGAGGGCACGGGCGAAATCCTGCGGATCGAGAGCACGCCCTCGCCCGGGCGGCGGGAGTTCCGCTTCGACCGCGCGGGCCTGATCCGCGACGAGCGGTATGCGGCCCTGCCCAACCCCTATGTCGTGCGCCGGACCGGCGCCAAGCCCAAGCGGGTGGCCCTCACCTTCGACGATGGGCCGGACCCGCGCTACACCCCCAAGGTCCTCGACATCCTGAAGGCCAAGAAGGCGACGGCGACCTTTTTCCTGATCGGCGAGAACGCGCTGTCCCACCCCGGCCTGACCCGGCGCATCCTGGCCGAGGGCAACGAGATCGGGAACCACAGCTACACCCACCCGAACATGGCGCTGGAGCCGGACGGCGGCATCCGGCTGGAGATCAACGCCACCCAGCGGGTGATCGAGGCCTATACGGGACACGCCACCCGGCTCTTCCGCGCGCCCTACCTGGGCGATGCGGAGCCGACCACCGCCGACGAGCTCGATCCCGCCCTGGACGCCCAGGACGCAGGCTATCTGAACGTCGGCCTGCACGTGGACCCGGGCGACTGGCGCAAGCCGGGGGCGCAGGCGATCGTCGCGCGGACGCTGGCGCAGGTGCAGTCGGCCTCGCCGCTGCGCTCGGAGAACGTGATCCTGCTGCACGATTCCGGCGGCGACCGAAGCCAGACCGTGGCCGCCCTCCCCGGCCTGATCGATGCGCTGCGTGCCCGGGGCTACACCCTGGTGAACGTCTCCGACCTGGCGGGGCTCAGCCGCGAGGCGGTGATGCCCGAGGTGAAGGGCTGGGACCTGCTCGCCGTGCAGGCGGACGTGGCCCTGTTCGGCGCCATCGCCGCCTTCAATCTGGTGATCCGCTGGCTGTTCTTTGTGGCCATATTGCTGGGCGTGGCGCGGGCGATCCTGCTCACCGCGCTCGCGATCCTGAACCGCCGCCAGGAGGTCCGCGGCCAAGCGCCCGCCATGGCTCCGGACGCCTTCGTCTCGGTGATCATCCCCGCCTTCAACGAGGCCAAGGTGATCGCGGCCTCGATCCGGCGCGTGCTGGCTTCCAAAGGCGTGCAGCTCGACGTCATCGTCGTGGACGACGGCTCCAAGGACGAGACCAGCGCCGTCGTGAGCCGCGCCTTCGGCGAGGACGCGCGCGTCCGCCTGCTCACCATCGCGAACGGCGGCAAGGCGCGGGCGCTGAACCGCGGCCTGGCGCTGGCCCGCGCGGAGATCGTCGTCAGCCTGGACGCGGATACCCAGTTCGAGCCTGAGACCATCGCCCGCCTCGCCCGCTGGTTCGCCGATCCCGAGCTCGGCGCGGTGGCGGGCAACGCCAAGGTCGGCAACCCGGTCAACCTCGTCACCCGCTGGCAGGCGGTGGAGTACGTCACCGCCCAGAACCTGGAGCGCCGCGCGCTCGCCCGTTTCGACGCCATGACGGTGGTGCCCGGCGCCGTCGGGGCCTGGCGCAAGGCCGCCACTGCGCAGGTCGGCGGCTATCCCGCCGACACCCTGGCGGAGGACCAGGATCTGACCATCGCCATCCAGCGCGCCGGCTGGACCGTGGCCTACGACATCGAGGCGGTGGCCTGGACCGAGGCGCCGGACAGCTTCGCCGGCTTGGCGCGCCAGCGCTTCCGCTGGGCCTTCGGCACGCTGCAGTGCCTGTGGAAGCACCGCGCCGTGATCGCGACCGGCCGGCCGCAGGGCCTGGGCTGGGTCGGCCTGCCCCAGGCGTGGCTGTTCCAGATCGGGTTCGCTATGATTTCGCCCGTGATCGACCTCGCCGTCGTGGTCAGCCTGCTGGGGCTGGCGCTGCGCGTGCAGCAGCACGGCTGGGCCCAGGCCGAGACCGACGCTCCGCGCATGCTGCTCTACTGGCTGGCGTTCGCGGTCATCGACCTCCTGAGCGGCTGGGTCGCCTATCGCCTGGAGCCCCGCGAAGGGCGTTTCCCGGCCCTGCTGCTGCTCGCCCAGCGCTTCGTCTACCGCCAGATCATGTACTCCGTGGTGATCCGCGCCGTGCACGCCGCCTTCAGCGGCCCGCAGGTCGGCTGGGGCAAGCTGAAGCGCACGGGCATCCAGCTTGCGGACGCACCCGCCGCCCAGCCGCGGTCTCCCGCTTGACGCCCGCCCCTGACCCCCGCGCGCCCTGAGCTCTAAGCGGCGTCCGCGGCGGAGCCGAAGTCGGCCACGATCCTGAGACCCGGCTGAGCGTCCTCGGCGAGCAGCCGGCCGTGGAAGGCGGAGGTGGCCGCCCGGGCGAGCGCAAGGCCCAGGCCCGTGCCCGGCGTCGTGCGGCTGGCGTCCAGGCGATAGAACCGCTCGAAGATGCGCTCGCGCGCCTCGCCCGGCACGCCCGGGCCGTCGTCGCTGACGATCAGCCGGGGCCCCGCCCGCTCCACCCGCACCGACACCGCCGCGCCGGCGGGGGTGTGGATCAGCGCGTTCTCGACCAGATTGGCGATCACGCGCCCGAGCACGCGCGGCTCCGCGTCGATCACGGCCGGACCTTCGCCTGCGTAGGCCAGCTTGCGCCCGCCCTCCTCCGCGATGGGCTGATAGGCCAGCACCACCCGGGCCGCCACGGCGTCGAGGTCCACGGGCGTGAGCTCCAGCCCCGGAGCCCCGGCCTCCAGCTCGGCGATGTGCAGCAGGGCCTGGAAGGTCTCCAACACCTCGCGGGTCCGCTCGTGCGCGGCCTCCAGCGCCCGGCGGTAGGCCTCTGCGTCGTTGGGACCGTCCAGCGCGGCGGCGATCTCCTGATTGTGCCGCGCAAGGGGGCGTCTGAGGTCGTGGGCTATGGCCGAGGAGACTTGGCGCAAGCCCTCCACCAGGGCGTTCTGCCGATCCATCATCCGGTTCAGCGCGCCGGCCAGCTGCTCCAGGTCGCTCGGCAGCCCGCGGCCGGTCACAGGCACCCGCGCCTCGGGCTCGCCAGCGCCGAAGCGGTCGACCGCGTCCACCATGGTGTCGATGCGGCTTAGCACGCGGCGACTGAGGATCACCCCCGCCACCATGCCGGCCAGGGTGATCGCGCCCGCCGCCGACCCGACCGCGAGCAGCAGGCCCCGGTCTGACTTGGCCCGCTCGTCGAGGTAGGCGCCGATATAGATGCGGCCGCCGCCGGGTGCGGGCCGGCTATAGATCAGGGTCGGCCCGAGCTTGGCGTTTTCTCCCGGCCAGCTCACGATCGCCGCGCCCGATCTCGCCAGATGCGCGTCCCCGGGCGGCAGGGGCAGAGCGCCGCCGAGCTTGCGGCCTTGCTTGTCGAGCAGAAGGTAGTCTCGGGCGGGATCGCGCAGCTGGTGATCGAAGGACTGGATCGTCGCCGCCGTGCCGATCCGCGCCAGGCGCACGGCGAAGTCGTCCTGCAGGTCGTGCAGCTCCGCATGGGCGGCGCGAAGCTCCGCCCGCCGCACCAGCGCCAGCCCCGCAGCCGCGGTCAGCATGAAGGTCAGGACGAACAGCAGCGTCTGCAGCGCCGCCAGGCGGAAGGTCGTGGATCCGAGGAGCCGCCTAAACAAGCAGGTAGCCGGCGCCGCGCATGGTGCGGATCGGGTCCTGGGCGCCCTTCCTGACCAGCTTGGCGCGAAGCCGGCTGACGTGCGGCTCCACGATGGCGCCCGAGCTCGACGGATCGAGGTCGAAGACCTGCTCCAACATCATGGCCTTGGTCACGGTGCGCCCGGCGTTCAGCATCAGCAGCTCCAGCATAGCGAATTCGCTGGCGGTGAGCTCCAGCGGCTGATCGTTCCAGGTCGCGTGGCGGGTCAGGCGGTTCAGCAGCAGGTCGCCCCGCGCCAGGACCGCATGCTCGACCCCGCGCTGCGGACGGCGGCCGAGCGCCTCCAGCCGGGCGTCGAGCTCCTCCAGCTCGAACGGCTTGACCAGATAGTCGTCCGCGCCGCCGCGCAGCCCGTCCACCCGGTCGGCGATGCCGCCGAGCGCCGTCAGCATCAGGGCGGGGGTGTCGACCCGGGCGGTCCTGAGCGCGCGCACCAGGGCCAGGCCGTCGAGCTCGGGCAGCATGCGGTCGATGATAAGGACGTCGAAGGCGTCCGTCGTGGCGAGCCTCAGCCCCGCCCTGCCGTCCTCGGCGATCTCCACATCGTGGCCTCGCGCCGACAGCCCCGCACAGACGTGATCGCGCGTCGTCGCATCGTCCTCGACCAGCAGCAGGCGCACAGCGTCCTCCTCCCTCACTCCGCCCCTTATCGGGCAAGCCGCCCTGCAGATGAAGCGCGGCGCCTGCCCGCAGCGCATGCGACACTTTCATAAGCTTGCGAAGACACAAGCATGGACGCAAATCTTTGTTCGATCCGCAGTGAAATCGTCCAGGTCGCCCCCTAACCAGCGTTCAGCTTGTCGAGGGGACAACAGACATGACCGTGGACTTCCGCCGCGCGGCCTTCGGCTGCGCCTCTCCGCTGGCGTTCGCCGCCGCCTGCGCCGTCGCCGCCAGCGCGAACGCCCAGAGCGCGCCCGCGGCCGAAGCCGGCCAGCTGAAGCCTGAGTACGAGGTCAGCGCGGTGGTCGTCACCGCCGCCAAGGGCCGGGCGGCGGAGGCCGCGCCGGTCGCCTCGTCCCTGAAGGCCATCGAGCCGCAAGCGGTCATCACCCGCAAGTCGATCGAGGAGTCAGCCCCGCGCGTGGGCGACTACACCACGACGGCCATCCTGGCGCCGTCCATGGCGACCATCCCGAACTCCAACGGCTCGGGGGCGACGGACGGCGCGAAGATCACGCTGCGCGGCTTTCAGGACGGCGAGTTCAACGTCACCTACGACGGCATCGCCTGGGGCGACACCAACGGCCCCAGCCACCACTCCAACTCCTTCTTCCCCTCCTCGGTGATCGGCGGCGTGGTCATCGACCGCGGCCCGGGTCGGGCGTCCGATCTCGGCCAGGCGAACTTCGGCGGCTCGATCAACCTCTTCTCGCTGCCGCTGGAGAACCAGCCGGGCTTCCGCCAGACCGCGACAGTCGGCAGCTACGGCACGGGCCAGGCGGTCACCACTATCGCGACGGGGCCGATATCACGGCTGCACGGCGCGAACTTCGTCCTGAACTTCATGGAGTACACCACCGACGGCTATCTCACGAACAGCCCGTCGAGCGGCCAGAACCAGTTCATCAAGGGCACGCTGCCGATCAACGACAAGTGGTCGATCACCGGGCTCTTCACTCGCAACGAAGACGACTACAATCAGGGCGACGGCAACTCCAATGCCACGGTCGCCCAGGTCCAGCTCTATGGCAAGCGGTTCGCGCTCTCCAACGATCCGCGGCTGGCGACCTACAAAGGCTATAACTACACACGTAAGCAAACCGACTTCGAGTACATTCGCCTGAATGGCGATCTCGGCCACAGGCTGACTTTCGACAACACGGTCTACAGCTACTACTATAGCAATCACACGCTTTCGGCGAACAACAATGCGGCCGACTTCTCGCTTGATCCGACCTACCTGAACCCCGTCGCCTCGGGCGGGAACTACTCGGCGCTCTACAACACCGGCGTGATCGGTCCGAACCTGCTGAAGGCCAACACCGTCACGACCTTTCCGGGCAACGTGCCGACCCAGCCCTACCCGATCGCGCCTGGGACGAGCTACAAGAACAACGGCCCCGGCAGCGGCATCCCGGGCTACACCAAGCGCAACGAATACCGCGTCATCGGCGATATCCTGAAGGGCTATTGGGAGACGCCGGTCGGCAAGCTGACGGTGGGCGCGGAATACGAGCATGCCGACACCCGCCGCAGCCGTTTCGATTACGCCCTTGGGCCGGGCCTGGGGACGAGCGTCTCCGACTTCCGTGAGAAGTCGCCGAACTTCCCGAACTCCAGCTCGCCGCCGGGCTGCGGCAACCTACCGGTCATCGTCAATCCCGGTAAGACCAACAACGGCGCCTGCGCAGTTCCGCTTAATATTTCGTACAGCGAGTATTCCGGCTGGCAGTTCTGGCAGCCGTTCGCTGAATTCGACTGGCGGGTGAACGACCGGCTGACCGTCACGCCTGGCGTGAAGTACATCAACTTCAAGCTCCACGTGCACGCGCCCGAGCTGGCGGTGAAGGGCTCCATCCAGCCCTCCTACGTCGAGGATACCTTCACCAAGACCCTGCCGTTCCTGACCGCCAACTGGCGCGCCCGACCGAACCTGGCGTTCTATGCCCAGTACGCCCAGGGCTTCCTGGTGCCAAGCATTTCGGCCTTTTATGTGAACGCGCCCCAGAACAACAACGTCGTGCCGCAGGAGTCCACCAACTATCAGCTGGGCACGGTGTTCAGCGCCGGCAGACTCACCTTTGACGCCGACGTCTACTACATCGATTTCAAGCACAAGATTCAGACAATCACGATCACCGATCCGACCTCGTCGCTGAACGGCGAGACGTATCAGACCAATTCCGGCGGCGCGACCTACAAGGGCGTGGAGCTACAGGCCACCTATGTTCTGCCCTATGGCTGGTCCACCTTCGGCAACTTCACCGTCAACCAGGCGGAAGGCAAGGACGACCCGTTGAATCCCGGCGGCAACGGCCGGCAGCTCGCCAAGGCTCCCCGCGGGACCGCCGCGCTCGGCTTCCGCTATGAACACAGGGGCGTGTTCACGGCCGACGACGCCTTCGTCGCTAACCTCAACACCAAGTGGATCGGGCGGCAGTTCGCCACCGCCGCGTCCGGCGCGAGTGCGCCCACCGGGGTCATCAAGAGCTTCAACGAGAGCAACCTGACGGGGACCTATCGCTTCGGCCACTATTCGCTCGAAGCGCAGATCCTGAATTTGTTCGACCACCGCGACATCACCTCGTTCAAGGGCTCAGGCCTGATCCCGGGGACGAACATCCCGGCGACCTCGACGGCTCAGGCGGCCACTCTGGCGCAGGCCGGCGCGATCGCCGGAAACATCTTCACCTACCAGGTAGCGCGCAGCTATCAGCTCACCTTCAAGATGGCGTTCTGATTGCGGCTTGATCCGATCGGGACAGCGGCGGCGCTCGGCTAAGCGGCGGGGCGCCGTCGGCGTTTCGGGCGCCTCCGACCCGGGATGCGGCGGAGGCGTTGGAGCGCCAGGGCGCGGGAGCTCAGCGCCCGCCTATTCCGCTGCGGTCAACCGGGCCGGGCGCTTGGCGCCGATGAGCGCGCGCTCGCCCTCGCCGATATAGTCGCGGGTGATCGGGACCGCGTCGACCCGCTTGGCCAGCTGCAGCTGGAAGACCATGTGGCCGTTGTAGCGGAAGGCGATCTCGCTTACCGCGAAGTAGAACTCGAACATTCGCACCAGGCGGCGGTCGTACTCCGCGGCGATCTCGTCCGCCTGGGCCATGAAGCGCCGCCGCCACTCGCGCAGCGTCTCCGCATAGTGCAGCCGGAGCACCTCTACGTCGGTGACCCAGAGACCGGCGCGCTCGACGCAGGGCAGCACCTCCGACAGGGCGGGAATGTATCCGCCCGGGAAGATGTACTTGGCGATCCAAGGGTTGGTGATCGAGGGCTCGTCCTTGCGCCCGATGGAGTGGATCACCGCGATGCCGTCGTCGGCGAGCAGCCGTGCGACCGTGTCGAAATAGGCCTGATAGTTGGGGCGTCCGACGTGCTCGAACATGCCGACGGAGACGATGCGGTCGAAGGGTCCCTGCACGTCGCGGTAGTCCGTCAGCTCGAAGCGGACGCGGTCGTCGAGGCGGCGCTGGCGCGCCCGCGCCTGCGCCAGGGCGAGCTGCGCGGTGGAGAGGGTCACGCCCTTGACCTGCACCCCCGGCGCGGCTTCGGCCAGGGTCAGTCCCAGGCCGCCCCAGCCGCAGCCGATGTCCAGCACCCGCGCTCCGGGCTGGAGGCGGAGCTTGGCGAGGATGTGCGCCTTCTTCCAGGCCTGCGCCTCCTCCAGCGTCATGTCAGGATCTGCGAAATAGGCGCAGCTGTACTGCATGTCGGCGTCCAGGAAGCGCCGATAAAGGTCGTTGGACAGGTCGTAGTGGTGCGCCACGTTGCGGCGGGACCGGCGGCGGTCGTTCAGCTGGCTGAGGTAGCGCAGGGCGGCGAAGCGCATGCGCTGGAACGCCGACAGCCGGCCGCGCCCGATGTAAGGCATGTTGCGGCCGATCAGGTCGAGCAGGTCGTAGACGCCGCCTCCGTCCTCCAGGATCAGCTCGCCGTTCATGTAACATTCGCCCAGCGTCAACTCGGGGTTCAGCGCCAGCTTCAGCGCCGCGCCCGGTGCGAGCCGAACGCGGACCGGCGGGCCCGAGCCGTCGCCGTAGCGTTGCGACCGGCCGTTCGCTTCGGTCACGACAAGGTCGCCGACCTTTACAAACCGCGAGATCAGTCGACGCAGCATGCGGACGCCCCCCGTTTAGGTTGGACCCATAATGACCAAAATGTCGCATCAAGACCACCCTCATGCGACATGGGCGCGCAGTTTGCGCTAAGCCCCTCCCGCATGGCGTGGCCTCTCGACGACATTTCCCGCGCGGACCTCGCGGCGGCGACGTTCTTCCTGGCGTGCTGGGTGGGCTATCGCTGGCTCTTGAGGGCGAGCGCAGGCGGTGCGCCCGTCACCAACGAAGACATGAACCTCGTCCGGCGCGCCTGGATGCACACCATGATGCGCCGGCGCGAGCAGCGGCTCATCGACGGCCAGCTGATCGGCCACGCCTTAAGCTCGGCGGGCTTTTTCGCCTCGTCGAACCTGATCCTGATCGCCGCGGCCGCCGGCGTGCTATTCGGCGGCCAGACCGCCTACGCCAAGGCGCTCCAGACGCCGCTCCTGGCGCATGCGCCGCGCCTGCTCTTCCAGCTCAAGATGGCGCTGGTGATCGCGACCCTGGCGCGCGGTCTGTCGGACTTCATCTGGGCGATCCGCCAGCTCAACTACTACCTCGCCATCCTGGGCGCCTCGCCGGACGGCCTGGAGCGCCGCTTGCGCGACCGCTACGCCGACGCGGCCGCGGTGGTGCTGAACGCCGCCTTCAACGCCTTCAGCTCAGGGGTGCGGGGCTATTACTTCGCCCTGGCGGCGGCGTGCTGGCTCGCAGGGCCGGCGGCGCTGGCGGCGGGCGTCATCGCGGTGCTGCTGCTGCTGGTCTGGCGCCAGCGCTTCTCGCCAGCGGCCAAGGGCGTGCGCGCCGCCCGGGAGATCCTGACCGAGGCGCTGGCGGAGCGCGGGAACGCCCCCGCGCCTCCGGGCCCCCTCGGCGACGCGGACGGGGGAGGCCCGGCGGCCGGCGTCCGTTAAGCCTGCACGCCGACCCCGATCGGACAGGTCACGCCGGTGCCGCCGATGCCGCAGTAGCCGCCCGGGTTCTTGGCCAGGTACTGCTGATGATAGCCCTCGGCGTAGTAGAACGGGCCGGCCGGGGCGATCTCGGTGGTGATCGTGCCCAGCCCCTGCGCCCTCAGCGCCGCCTGATAGGCGTCGCGGCTGGCGAGCGCGGCCTTCAGCTGCGCGTCGGACGTCGCATAGATGGCGCTGCGGTATTGGCTGCCGACATCGTTGCCCTGGCGCATGCCCTGGGTCGGGTCATGGTTCTCCCAGAACGCCTTCAGCAGGTCATCGTAGGACACGATCTTGGGATCGAAGATCACCTCGACCGCCTCGGTATGGCCGGTGCGGCCGGTGCAGACCTCCTCATAGGTCGGGTTGGGCGTGATCCCGCCGGCATAGCCGACCGCCGTCACCCAGACGCCCGGACGCGGCCAGAACACCCGCTCCACGCCCCAGAAGCAGCCCATGGCGAAGACCGCCCGCTCCAGCCCCGCCGGCCAGGGCCCCTTGAGCCCGCGGCCGTTCACGAAGTGGGTCGCCGCCGTCGGGATGGGGTCGGGCCGGCCCCGCAGCGCGGTCTCGGGCGTTGGCATCTCCAGCGACTTGCGGCCGAACAGCATCGGGCGGTCTCCTCAATCGTCCCGCCTAGATAGGCGGCGGCTCGGGTTGCGGCCAGTCGCCGTGGGGGTTGCCCGCCCACGATCGGGCGCGGTCACGGCGGCCAAGGTGAAGGCGGCGCCGGACCGGGCGGCTCAGGCGCGTGGTCTGACCGCGATCAGTGCTGGACGCTGTGCTCGGTGCGGACCTCGCGGGTCACCGAGTTGGGGGTCACGGTCACGCGGCCGCTCTCCTCGTAGGTCTCGTTCGTCCCCTTGGGCGCGCGAGGCGCCGCGGTTGAGACCTGCCGCACGTGCGGCAGGCGCCGCCCGCGGTTAAGGCGGCTGAGCCTGTGCGCCCGGTGCGTCCCGCCGCCGGCCGTCGCGGTGGAGGTCGACGTCGCGGTCGTGGTCGTGGTCGTCTCGTTCACGGTCGTGCGCTGCTCGACCACCGCGGCTGGGGCCGTCGGCGCCGGCTGAGCCACGGCCGGAGCGGCCAGGGCCGTCATCGCGGCGGCCAGGATGATCGTGCGCATGTCAGGTCTCTCCGGAGGGGCTAAGATACGAACGGTCAAGCCGCCCCGCGGTTTCGTCAGACGAAGTTGCGCGGCTCTTCGAGCGGCAGGCGGCCTGTGGTCTCGCGCTGGCCGGCCAAGGCCGGGTCGCTATCGCCGCGCCCCTGGCCCGCCCCGTCCATGTAGCGCTCGAACTCCTCGCGATAGCGCCGAGTCAGGCGCTCGCGCTCGGCGTCGTCGATGCCCTCGGCGAGCTCGACGAAGCGCTTGCTCTCTTCCTCGTGCATGTGGTGCTCGACCGCACCCTGCAGGTGGCCGAGCTTCTCCAGGTAGTCGTCGCTGAGCGGGTTCATGACTTCCAGCGCCGCCATCTGCATCTTGGCCGCGGTCTGTTCGATGTAGCCCATGGTGGCCGACATCTTCTCGCCGGCCTGGGCCATGCCCAGGTAGATCGTCACCGCCTCGGCGATCGCGTGACCGGTGAGCAGGGTCCCGAGCTGCCTCTAGGCTCGCAGGTTCTCCGCTCGCGAAGCGCAGACGCGCGCCTCGGCGCCGACGCGCGCTGCGCCGACGCCGAGGACGTCCGAACGTGGCCGGTCCCGTTGGAGGGGGCCGGACGGAAGGAACCGGCCGCCGTTCAGCGGCGAGAGGCGCCGGCGTCCGCGGAGACGCTGGCCCCGAAGCTCGCAGTCCCGCCGGAGCGCTGGACGCCGGCGTTCGCCTGGCCGGAGCCCGACGCGGAGGTCGCGCCATACGTCGAGGCGGAGCCCGAACCCGAAGCCGAGCCCGACGCCGAGGTCGAGCCCGACGCCATGCCCGACGCCGTGCCGCTCACGTCGCCCGCGGCGCTGGACGCCCCGCCGAGCAGGCCGCTCGCCGCGCCGGTGGCGCGGGCGGCGCCGGCCTGGGCTGCGCCCTCGCCCATCATCGCCGCGTCCACAGCCCGGCCCTTGGCCTGGTCAGCCGCGCCTTCAGCGGCGGCGCTCGCCTTGGCCTTGGCCGCCTTGGCCTTGTCGACCGCGCGGGTCGTCCCGTCGGTCACCCGCGAGCGGGTCATGCTCAGGTCCGGCGCGCCCGGGGTCGCGAGCGAGCCCCCGAGCGATCCGTTGATCGAGCCGTTGAGGGCCCCGCCCACATTCTGGCCAAGACCGCCCAGCTGACCGCCCAGAGCGCCGCCCAGGCCGCCCCCAAGACCGCCTCCGAGAGGACCGCCGCCGAGCGGACCCGCGTCCGCCACCCCGGCCACGAACAGGGCGCCCGCCAGAGCCGCCGCCGTCAGAAGTTCACGCTTGCGCATCGTCATGTCTCCCCAGTGATGGATCGAGACGCCGGTGTTGCGCCTCTGCGGGGTCCAACGATGCGCCTTGGCGGTTTGATCCCGCGGCGTCGAAAAAAGTCGCCTCAGAGGGCGAGGATCGCGCCCTTGGCGACGACGGGGCCGGTCGGGAGGCCGGTGGGGGAGCCGCCGCGGGGCTCCAGCGACACGGCGAGCACCGCCTTCTCCACCACGCCGCGGCCGAGCGGCTCGGGCAGGCGCATGGCGGCGGGGCGCGCCGGGTCGAGCAAGCCCAGGGGCTTCGGCTTGCCGTCCGCCCCGATGAGCCAGAGCTCGGCGGACCCCCGTGCAGCCGGCAAGTCCCGCGTCGGAGCGGCGATCATGATGCGCCGTACCGGGTCGTAGGTGACGCTGAGCGCGACAGCCCCGCCGTCGGCGACCAGGGTCGCGGCCTTAGGCGGTCCGGGCGAAGCCGGCGGGGCGATCAGCAGCGCGACCGCAACGAGGCTGGCCGCCAGCGCCCCGGTGGAGACAAGCGCCCAGGCGCGCCAGAACCCCGTTCGGTTCTGCAGCTCGCCCTGGGCGGCCGGGGGGCGAGGGCCGCCGCGACGCCCGCCCAGACGTGCTCAGGCGGCGAAACGGGCGCAATCTCCTCCAGCAGGGGGCCAAGCCGCTCGGACCAGGCGGCGACGTCCCGCGCGAAGGCGGGGTCGGCGGCCAGGCGGCGCTCCGCCTCGCGGCGCGCGTCATGGTCCAGCACCCCAAGAACGTATTCGCCGGCGAGCAGGTTCGGGTCGTCCGTCTCGGCTTCGGGGCGCTCGCTCATGCGCCCCCCTCCAGGCAGCCGCGCAGCCGCATAAGGCTCCGCCGCATCCAGCTCTTCATCGTGCCGGGGGGCACGCCCATGCGCTTGGCCAGGGCGTCGTAGGTCAGGCCCTCGAAGAAGGCGGTGCGGACGCAATCGGCCTGCTGGGGCTCGAGCTCGCCGAGGCAGCGCAGCAGGGCCGCGTGCTCCTGCGAGCGGGCCACGACCTCGGACGCCAGGGGCGCGCAGTCCGCCGTCTCGTTCGCCGCTTCGATCGGTTCGGAGCTGCGGAACCGGGCGGAGGACCTCAGCCGATCGATGGCGCGGTTGCGGGCGATGGTCGCCAGCCAGGTGATCGGGCTCGCCCGCTGGGGGTCGAACCGCGCCGCCTGGCGCCAAACGGCGATGTAGGTCTCCTGCAACACGTCTTCCGCTTCTGTCCTGTCGCCCAAGATACGGAGGCAGACGCCGTACAGTTTCGCCGAGGTGTCGCGATAAAGCTCCTGCAGCGCCGCTCGCTCGCCGGCGGCGCAGCGCCGGATGCCCGCGACGAGGCGGGCGCGCGCCAGATCGGCGACCTCGGAGGGGGCGTGCGCGGACTCCACGGCTCAGGTATGGGGCGGCGTCGCGCGCGGGGCAAGTCGAACGGATCGCGGCTTGGAGAGGCGACCGCAGCCGCTGGCGCAAGATCCTGCCCGAAAACGCTCGCTTGACAGGTTGGCGCTATACGAGTGATCTACGCGAGCATCTGATCGAGGAATGTTCGTGCGCCGCCTCATCGTACTCAGCCCCGCGACCGACGCCGTGTGACCTCCCGTCACGCGCAGCCCGGTCGCATGCCAAGGCCCCTCGCGGGCCTTTTTTCATGCCCTCCGCTCGCCTGCTCCTCCGGACCCCGCCATGACCGCCCTGAGCCGCCCCGCGACCCTGCAAGCTCCGCCGCCGCCTGCGCCCGCCTCGGACGCCGAGGTGCTGTCCGGCGCGGAGATCGTCGTGCGCGCGCTCCTGGACCAGGGCGTCACGACGCTTTTCGGCTATCCGGGCGGCGCGGTCCTGCCGATCTATGACGCCCTGTTCCACGAGCCCCGCCTGAGGCACGTGCTGGTCCGCCACGAGCAGGCCGCCGCCCACGCCGCAGAGGGCTACGCGCGCAGCACGGGCCGGGCGGGCGTGGTGCTGGTGACCTCCGGCCCCGGCGCGACCAACACCGTCACCGGCATCGTAGACGCCCTGATGGACTCCGTTCCGCTGGTCGTGATCACCGGCCAGGTGCCGACGCACCTGATCGGATCGGACGCGTTCCAGGAGTGCGACACGGTCGGCATCACCCGCACCTGCACCAAGCACAACGTGCTGGTGAAGGACGTGCGCGACCTCGCCTCCGCCTTGCACGAGGCGTTCCGCATCGCGACCACCGGGCGGCCGGGGCCGGTGCTGGTCGACATCCCCAAGGACGTGCAGTTCGCGCAAGGGCCCTACCTCCGCCCGGATCAGGTCCGCCCCACGCACGGTTATCGCCCGCGCCGGCGCGCCGAGCCGTCCAAGGTCGCGCAGGCGGTCGAGATGCTGGCCGAGGCCAAGCGGCCCATCTTCTATACGGGCGGAGGGGTGATCAACGCGGGTCCGCAGGCCAGCGCCGCCCTGCGCGCCTTCGCCCGCGAGACCGGGGCGCCTGTGACCTCCACCCTCTTGGGCCTGGGCGCCTTCCCGGCCAGCGATCCGCAGTGGCTGGGCATGGTGGGCATGCACGGCGCCTATGAGGCGAACCACGCCATGCACGACTGCGACGTCATGGTCGCCATCGGGGCGCGCTTCGACGACCGCGTGACCGGGCGCATCGACGCCTTCTCCCCGGGCTCGCGCAAGATCCACATCGACATCGACCCCTCCTCCATCGGCAAGGTGGTGCGGACCGAAGCGGGCTTGGTCGGCGATGCGGGCGAAGTCACGGCGCAGCTGCTGGAGCTCTGGCGCGCCCGGGGCGGGGCGGACCTCGCGCGGCTTAAGCCCTGGTGGCGCCGGATCGAGGGCTGGCGCTCGCGCAACGGCTTCGGCTACCGGCCCTCGGCCGAGGAGATCAAGCCGCAGCACGCCATCCAGCGCCTGGCCGCCCTGACCCGCGGGCGCGACGTGCGCATCAGCACCGAGGTCGGCCAGCACCAGATGTGGGCCGCCCAGTTCTTCCCCTTCGAGGAACCGAACCGCTGGATGACCTCCGGCGGGCTGGGAACCATGGGCTACGGCCTGCCCGCCGCCATCGGGGTCCAGGTCGCCCACCCCGAGAGCCTCGTGATCGACATCGCCGGCGAGGCCTCGATCCAGATGAACATTCAGGAGCTGGCCACCGCCCTGCAGCATCGCCTGCCGGTGAAGGTCTTCATCCTCAACAACCAGTGGATGGGCATGGTGCGCCAGTGGCAGTCGCTGCTTCATGGCGGCCGCTACAGCCACAGCTATTCGGAGAGCCTGCCCGACTTCGTGAAGCTCGCCGAGGCCTACGGCGCGCTGGGGCTGAGAGCCGAGCGGCCCGAGGCGCTGGACGATGCGATCCGCCGCATGATCGACCACCCCGGCCCGGTCGTCCTGGACTGCCACGTCAGCAAGGACGAGAACTGCTTCCCGATGATCCCGTCGGGCAAGGCGCACAACGAGATGCTGCTGGGCGAGGACGGCGGCGAGCTCTCGCAGGCGATCGACCCGGCGGGACGGAGGCTGGTGTGAGCGAGACGCCGCTGTCCGCCTACGACCTCGCCCACGCCGACGCGCCCGAGCGCCGGGCGACCTTCGCCGTGATCGTGGACAACGAGCCGGGGGTGCTGCACCGGGTCGTCGGCCTCTTCGCCGCGCGGGGCTACAACATCGAGAGCCTGACGGTCGCGGAAACCGACCACGCGCTGCACACCTCGCGCATCACCGTGGTGACGCGCGGCACCGACCAGATCCTCGACCAGATCCGCGCCCAGCTCGAGAAGACCGTCGTCGTGCGCGAGGTCGCCGAGGTCGGGCGCGACCCGGAGGCGATCGAGCGCGAGCTGGCGCTCGTCAAGGTGCGGGGTTCAGGCGCGGAGCGGGTCGAGGCGCTGCGCGTGTCGGAGATCTTCCGCGCCCGGGTGATCGACACCACCCACGAAAGCTTCATTTTCGAGGTGACCGGCGCGCCGGCCAAGATCGACAAGTTCGAGGCCCTCATGCGTCCGCTGGGCCTGGTCGAGGTGGCCCGCACCGGCGTGCTCTCCATCCACCGCGGGGCGGAACGGCGGTGAGTTCCTCTGCTACAAGCCTTCCCGATCGACTGCAGGAGACCTGAGCGCATGCGCGTGTACTACGACCGCGACGCCGACCTGGCGCGCATCCTGGACCGCAAGGTCGCCGTGGTGGGCTATGGCAGCCAGGGCCACGCCCACGCGCTGAACCTGCGCGACTCCGGCGTGCGGGAGGTGGCGGTCGCCCTGCGGCCGGGCTCCTCGACGGCCAGCAAGGCCGAAGCGGAAGGGCTTCGCGTCCTCACCGTGGCCGAGGCCGCCGGCTGGGCGGACGCGATCATGATGCTCGCCCCCGACGAGCACCAGCGCACCATCTACATTGACGAGATCGCGCCCCGCATCCGCGACGGGGCGGCCCTGCTTTTTGCGCACGGGCTGAACGTCCACTTCGGCCTGATCGAGGCCAAGCCTAGCGTCGACGTGCTGATGGTCGCGCCCAAGGGCCCGGGCCACACGGTGCGGAGCGAGTATCTGAAGGGCGGCGGCGTGCCCTGCCTGATCGCCGTGCACCAGAACGCCACCGGCGGGGCGCTCGACCTCGGCCTGGCCTATGCCTCCGCCATCGGGGGTGGGCGCTCGGGCGTGATCGAGACCACCTTCCGCGAGGAATGCGAAACCGACCTGTTCGGCGAGCAGGCGGTGCTCTGCGGCGGCCTGGTGGAGCTGATCCGCGCCGGGTTCGAGACCCTGGTCGAGGCGGGCTACGCCCCCGAGATGGCCTACTTCGAATGCCTGCACGAGGTGAAGCTGATCGTGGACCTGATCTACGCCGGCGGCATCGCCGACATGAACTACTCGATCAGCAACACGGCGGAGTACGGCGAGTACGTCACTGGCCCGCGGATCATCACGCCGCAGACCAAGGCCGAGATGAAGCGCGTGCTGGACGACATCCAGTCGGGCCGCTTCGTGCGCGACTTCATGACCGAGAACGCCATCGGCCAGCCGAGCTTCAAGGCGACCCGGCGGCGCAACGCCGAGCATCCGATCGAGGAGGTGGGCGCCCGGCTCCGCGCCATGATGCCCTGGATCGCTCAGAGCAGGCTCGTCGACCGGGCGCGGAACTAGCCCGGGGCGGAAATCTGCTAAGCCGGCCTGATGTCGCACAACACCTTCGGCCACCTCTTCCGCGTCACGACCTGGGGCGAGAGCCATGGGCCGGCGCTGGGCTGTGTCATTGACGGCTGCCCGCCGGGCCTGCCGCTGACCGAGTCGGACATCCAGCCCTGGCTGGACCGCCGCAAGCCCGGCGGCTCCCGCTTCGTCACCCAGCGGCGGGAGGCGGACGCGGTGCGCATCCTCTCGGGCGTCTTCGAGGACGCAGCCATCACCGCGCGCTTCGGCGGCCCGGTGACGACCGGGACCCCCATCTCGCTGCTAATCGAGAACACCGACCAGCGCTCGAAGGATTATGGCGAGATCGCGCGCCAGTTCCGCCCCGGCCACGCGGACTTCACCTACCAGGCCAAGTACGGCGTGCGGGACTACCGCGGCGGCGGGCGCTCCTCAGCACGGGAAACGGCGGCGCGGGTCGCGGCAGGGGCGGTCGCGCGCAAGGTGCTGGGCGAGGGCGTCGCGATCCGCGCGGCGGTGGTCCAGATCGGGCCGCACCGCATCGACCCCGCCCGCTTCGACTGGGCCGAGGTGGACGCCAACCCCCTCTTCGCGCCCGATCCCGAGATCGTCCCGGTCTGGGAGGCGCATCTGGACGAGCGGCGCAAGCGCGGCTCCTCCGCAGGCGCCGTGGTCCAGGTCGAGGCGATGGGCGTCCCGGCGGGCTGGGGCGCGCCGGTCTACGGCAAGCTGGACGCGGAGCTCGCGGCCGCCCTGATGTCGATCAATGCGGTGAAGGGCGTCGAGATCGGGGCGGGCTTCGCCGCGGCTGCCATGGACGGGGCGGACGCCTCTGACGAGATGCGCGCCGGCGCGGCCGGGCCGAGGTTCCTCAGCAACCACGCCGGGGGCGTGCTGGGCGGCATTTCGACCGGCCAGCCCATCGTGGCGCGGATCGCGCTGAAGCCCACCTCCTCGATCGCCACGCCCCGCCGCTCGCTGGACGAGGACGGCGCGGAGATCGACGTCCGCACGCTCGGCCGCCACGACCCCTGCGTCGGCATCCGCGCCGCGCCGGTCGCCGAGGCCATGGTCGCCTGCGTGCTGGCCGACGCCTTCCTGCGCCACCGCGCCCAGGTCGGCTGAGCGGCGGCGCGTCAGAAGAACTCGCAGCTTAGAGCGCCAGCCGATAGCCGCCGGCGTCGGTGAGCAGCAGGCGCGCGCCGGCCGGATCGCTCTCGATCTTCTGGCGCAGGCGGTAGACGTGGGTCTCCAGCGTGTGGGTCGTGACGCCGACGTTGTAGCCCCAGACCTCGGCCAGAAGTTCATCGCGCGGGGCAGGTCTGCCGCCCAGGCGATAGAGATAGCGCAGGATACTGGTTTCCTTGTCCGTCAGGCGGATGCGCTTCTGCTTGGCGTCGACGAGCAGGCGCTGCGCCGGGCGGAAGACATAGGGCCCGATGTGCAAGATCGCGTTCTCCGACTGCTCATGGCTGCGGAGCTGGGCGCGGATGCGGGCGAGCAGCACGGCGAAGCGGAAGGGCTTGGTCACATAGTCGTCCGCGCCGGAGTCCAGGCCGGCGATGGCGTCCTGGTCCTCGGCGGCCGCCGTCAGCATGATGATCGGCTGGTGCACGCCCGCGTCGCGGAGCTTGGCCGCCACCTCGCAGCCGTTTAGGTCCGGCAGGTCGACGTCGAGCAGGATCAGGTCCGGCTGGCTGGTCTGGGCGAGTTCAATCCCCTCCGTCCCGGTCTGGGCCTCCACGGCGCGGAACTCCTCCTCCGCGGCGATCTGCTCGGCCAACGCGCCCCTGAGGTCGTCGTCGTCGTCGATGACCAGGATGGTTTTCTGTTGCGCCATGGAGCTTCCCTGTGCACCCCTGCCCGACATGCCCGACCTGCGCCGGTCCGTCTTCATCTAATGCGGATGATCGCGTTCAGCGACGGGCGCTTCGTCGTCGAGGGGCAGACGCTGCGCTGTGCGCTCGGCAAGGGCGGCGTGATCGAGGCGGCGGCCAAGCGCGAGGGCGACGGCGCCTCTCCCCTGGGCGTCTGGCCCGTGCGGCGGGTGCTCTACCGCCCCGACAAGGGGCCTCCGCCTGAGACCGTCCTGCCCTGCGCCGCCATCGCGCCGGACGACGGCTGGTGCGATGCGCCCGACGACCCCGCCTACAACCGTCCCGTTCCCCTGCCCTATCCGGCCTCCGCCGAGCGGCTCTGGCGGGACGACGGACTCTATGACCGCCTTGTGGTCCTGGCACACAACGACGACCCGCCGGTCCCTTGGCTGGGGAGCGCGATCTTCCTGCACTGCGCGCGGCCGGACTATGGCCCGACGCAGGGGTGCGTCGCCCTGGCCAGGCCCGACCTCGACCGGGTGCTGGCGCGGCTTGGGCCCCATTCGGCGCTGGAGATCCGCAGGGCCTAGGCTCAAGACTCATTCACAGCCAGAAGGACAGTAGCGCTGCAAGGGCGACGGCGGAGAGGAAGTTGGCCGCGAGCTTGTCGTAGCGGGTGGCGACGCGGCGGAAGTCCTTGAGCCTGCAGAAGGCGTTCTCGATCCGGTGGCGCTCTCGGTAGCGGTCTTGATCGTAGGCGATGCGGCGTTTGCGGGTGCTTCGGCCTGGGATGACCGGCACGGCTCCGGACTGCCGCAGCATCCGGCGGAGCGCGTCGGCGTCGTATCCCTTGTCGGCCAGCACGTAGCGGGCGCCTTGGGCGCGGGCGAGCAGGGCCGGCGCGACAGTAATGTCGGAGACGTTGCCCGGGGTCAGCGTCAGCGCGAAGGGGCGCCCGACGGTGTCGGTGAGGACATGAACTTTGGTGGTCTGACCGCCGCGCGAGGGGCCGATCGCCTGCGCCCGCGCCCCCCTTTTCCGCCGAAGGCCGAGCGCTGCGCCTTGACGTAAGTGCTGTCCACCGCGGTGCTTTTCGTCACCGCGCCGGAGGCGGCGAGCGCTTCCAGCAGCTGGATCCAGAACCGTCGGCGAGACCATCGGTTGAACCGGTTGTAGACCGTCGTGTGCGGGCCGTAGTCGCCGGGGCAGTCCTGCCAGCGGCAACCCACCTTCAGCACGTGGAGGATGCCCGAGATCACCCGCCGGTCGTCCACCCGCCTGGCGCCGGGCTGGTTCTGCGGCAGGTGCGGCTCGATCGCCGCCCACTGCTCGTCCGACAACCAGAACAGGCCCATGCCCCCCTCCAACGCCGCTCAGGGCGCCGGAATCATGATTTGCCCACCGGCCTCAAGCGCGTGATTGGGTTTGGAGCCTAGCGCGGGCGCCTCGGCGGCCGGGGCTCCAGGCGGCCCTCCTTGAGGGCGAAGACCCGGTCCATGTAGCCCGCGAGCTCCAGGTTGTGGGTGGCGATCAGGGCGGCGACGCCTTCGGTGCGGGCGAGGCCGTAGAAGCTCTGGAAGACCGCGGCGCTGGTCGTGGGATCGAGGTTGCCCGTGGGCTCGTCGGCCAGGATCAGGCGGGGGCGGTTGGCGATGGCGCGGGCGATGGCGACCCGCTGCTGCTCGCCGCCCGAGAGCTGGGCGGGCTGGTGGGTCAGCCGCTCGCCCAAGCCGAGCTGCACGAGAAGGGCTTCGGCGCGCGCGCGGGCGGTCCTGACGCCCTCTCCGGCGATGAGCAACGGCAGGGCGACGTTGTCGAGCGCGCTGAACTCAGCCAGCAGGTGGTGGAACTGATAGACGAAGCCGACGGTGCGAAGCCTGAGCCGCGTGCGCGCCCGGTCCCCGAGCTCGGCGGCTTCGATCCCGGTCAGCACCACCCGGCCCCGGGTGGGGTGCTCGAGCAGGCCCGCGGCGTGCAGCAGGCTCGACTTGCCCGAGCCGGAGGGGCCGATCAGGCCCACCACCTCGCCGGCGTAGACGTCGAGGTCCACGCCCTTCAGCACCGGCAGCGCCCGCCCGTCGCCCATGCGATAGGCGCGCTCCACCCCGCGCAGCGCCAGCACCGGCAGGCCCTGGCCCGCCCCGTCCGCCGCCGCCTCACTCATAGCGGAGCGCCTCGACGGGATCGAAGCGCGAGGCCCACCAAGCCGGCATGACGCTGAAGAGGCAGCTCATCAGCAGCGACCAGACCAGTGTCGTGACCACCTCGCCGGCGTCCATCTTGGCGGGCAGCCGGCTCAGGAAATAGGTCTCGGCGTTGAAGACCTGGGCGTGGGTCGCCCACTCCACGAAGCCCTGGATCGCGCCGATGTTCAGGCAGAAGAGGGCGCCGAGCACCAGGCCCGTGATGGCGCCCGCGACCCCGATGGCGGCCCCCGCCATGAAGAAGATGCGCAGGATCGCCCCCTGGCTCGCACCGATCGTGCGCAGGATGGCCACATCGCGGGTCTTGTTCTTCACCAGCATCACGAGGCCGGAGATGATGTTCAGCGTCGTGATCGCGACCACCACCATCAGGATCAGGCGCATGGCGGTGCGCTCCACCTGCAGGGCGTTGAAGAAGGCGTGGTTGCGGTCGCGCCAGTCCTGCACGATGCCTGCGGGTCCGACCGCCTGCACGACCTCGGGCCGCACGGCATCGATCTTGTCCGGATCCTTCAGATTGATCTCGATGTAGTCCACCCGGTCGCCCTTGCCGAAGAACAGCTGCGCCTGGTTCAGCGGCATGTAGACGAAGGCGGCGTCGTACTCGCTCATGCCGACGCTGAAGACGCCGCCCACCGTGTAGGACTTGCGCCGGGGCGTGGCGCCGAAGGCGGTGGCGGCCCCGGAGGGCGAGACGAGGCTCAGCGAGTCCCCAGCCTTGACGCCCATGGTCTCGGCCATGCGCTGGCCGACCAGGATCAGGTCGCCGCCGTCCTCGCCCTCGCCGAAGCCCTTGAGGGCGCCGTCCTTGATGTTGCCGGACACGATCCGGGTCGCCGCCACGTCCTGCGGCCGCATGGCGCGCACGATGGCGCCGGAGACCTGGGAGGGGCCGATGACGATGGCCTGGGCCTCCACCGTCGGAGCGACCTGGACGACGCCGGGGACGCGCTTCAGGCGCGCGATCAGGGCCTCGCGGTCAGGCGCGTTCACGGCGGGGCCCTGAACGTAGATCTGGCCGTTGAAGCTGATGATCCGGGAGAGGAGCTCGGCGCGAAAGCCGTTCATGATCGACATGATCACGATCAGCGCCATGACCGCGAGCGTGATGCCGGCGAAGCTGATCACGCTGATCAGAGCCGCCCCGCCCTCCTTGCGCTTGGCCCGGAGGTAGCGCAGCGCCAACGTGCGCTCCCAGCGTCCGAACGGCGGCGCCTCGGCCATGACTCAGGCCTTCGCCGTCAGTCGTGACAGGGCGGCCTCGAGGCTGAGGGTCTCGCGCTGGCCGGTGGCGCGACGCTTCAGCTCGACCTCGCCCGCGGCGGTCCCCTTGGGCCCGATCACCAACTGCCAGGGAAGGCCGATCAGGTCCATGGTGGCGAACTTGGCCCCGGCGCGCTCAAAGGTGTCGTCGTAGAGCGGCTCCAGGCCTGCGGCGCTCAGGGCGGCGTAGGCGCGCTCGCAGGCGGTGTCCACGGCCGGATCGCCGGGCTTGAGGTTCACGACGCCGAGGCCGAAGGGCGCGACGCCGTCCGGCCAGATCACCCCCGCCGCGTCGTGGCTCGCCTCGATGATCGCGCCCAAGAGGCGCGAGACGCCGATGCCGTAGCTGCCCATCTGCACCGGCCGGTCCTGCCCGTCCGGCCCGGTCACGACCGCTCGCATGGGGGCGGAGTACTTCTCGCCGAAATAGAAGATGTGGCCGACCTCGATGCCCCGGGCCGACAGGCGCCGGTCGGCGGGGACCTCGCGCTCGAAGCGGGCCGGGTCGTGCATCTCCTCGGTGGCGGCATAGAGCGAGGTCCGCCGGTCCACCAGCGGCTGCAGGTCCCCGTCCCAGTCCACGTCCGGCCCTGGCGCGCCCATCTCCACCAGGTCACCATGGCAGAAGACCTGGCTCTCCCCGGTTTCGGCCAGCACGATGAACTCGTGGCTGAGGTCGCCCCCGATCGGCCCGGTGTCGGCGCGCATGGGCACGGCCTTCAAACCCAGGCGCGCAAAGGCGTTCAGATAGGCGATGAACATGCGGTTGTAGGCGCGCCGCGCCCCCGCCTCGTCCAGGTCGAAGGAATAGGCGTCCTTCATATAGAATTCGCGCCCGCGCATGACGCCGAAGCGCGGCCGCTGCTCGTCCCGGAACTTCCACTGCATGTGATAGAGGTTGAGCGGCAGGCTCTTGTAGCTCTTCACATAAGCCCGGAAGATCTCGGTGATCATCTCCTCGTTGGTCGGGCCATAGAGCAGCTCGCGCTCGTGCCGATCCTTGATGCGCAGCATCTCGGGGCCGTAGGCGTCGTAGCGGCCGCTCTCGCGCCAGAGATCGGCCAGCTGGAGCGTCGGCATCAGGAGCTCGATGGCGCCCGCCCGGTCCATCTCCTCGCGGACGACCTGCTCGACCTTCTTCAGCACCCGAAATCCCAGCGGCAGCCAGGCGTAGATGCCGGCGGCCTCCTGGCGGATCATGCCCGCGCGCAGCATCAGGCGATGGGAGACGATCTGCGCCTCCGTCGGGGTTTCCTTCAGGACAGGCAGGAAAAAGCGCGACAGGCGCATGGGCGGTCCGGATACCTCTCAGGCAGTCGGCGTCGATAAGCCCCGATGGCTGGGCTGTGAAGCGGAATTGCGGCGCCGCTCGCGCGGTGTCCCGATCCGAGACCCGGTCTTGATCGTCGGGAGCCGGTCTCGCCGGCTCAGGGCTTGGCTGCGAGGCCAGCCAGCTCGCCCCGGAACAGCTGCAGCATGGCCGAGAAGTCCTTCTGGCCGTATCCCAGCCGGTCGAACAGGGCGTAGAGCGCCTCGGCCTGGGCGCCCATGGGCGTGGCCGCGCCGGCGCGGGCCGCGGCCTCCTGGGCGAGCTTCAAGTCCTTCAGCATCAGGGCGGTCAGGAATCCGCCCTCATAGCCGCGGTCCGCCGGCGTGGTCGGCCCGACCCCCGGCCAGGGGCAATAGCTGGTCAGCGACCAGCACTGGCCCGACGACTGGGACGCGATCTCGAAGAAGCGCTCCGGCTTCAGGCCCAGCTTCTCGGCGAGGGCGAAGCCTTCGCACACGGCCAGCATGGAGGCGCCCAGCACCATGTTGTTGCAGATCTTGGCGGCCTGGCCCGCCCCCGCCTCGCCTGCGTGCACCACGGCCTTGGCCATGGGCGTGAGCGCCGCCTCGACGGCCTCGAACACGGTCTCGGGGCAGCCCACCATGAAGGTGAGCGTGCCGGCGTCGGCCGCCGCGATGCCGCCCGAGACCGGGGCGTCGGCGAAGCGCACGCCCTTCGCCTGGCACTGGCGGGCGACGTCGCGGGCGCTGTCCACGTCGATGGTGGAGCAGTCGATCACCAGCGTCCCCGGCCCGACATGGGGCAGCACGCTCTCGCCCACGACCTCGCGGACGTGCTTGCCGGCGGGCAGCATGGTGAGGACGAGGTCCGCGCCCGACACCGCCTCGGCCGCCGAGCCCGCCGGCCTGCAGCCCTGGGCCGCCGCACGGTCGAGCGCCGCCTGCGACAGGTCGAAGGCGATCACCTCGCGCCCGGCCTTGGCCTGATTGGCGGCCATGCCCGCGCCCATGTTCCCCAGCCCGATGAAGCCGACGCGCATCTTGAACCTCTCCCGCTGCGGCGCGCGGCTTAGGCCCGCCTCGCGGCACGGGCAAGACCGCCGCCTTGCCGGACGGCGCGGGGGTCTTTACCTCGCCCCCATGGCTGCCCCCGCGACTGCGCTGCAAGCCGCCCGCCGGCGGACCTTTGCGATCATCTCCCACCCCGACGCCGGCAAGACGACCCTGACGGAGCACCTGCTGCTGGCCGGCGGGGCTATCCGTGCGGCGGGGGCGGTGCGGGCGCGCGGCGAGAACCGCCGCACCCGCTCGGACTGGATGAAGATCGAGCGCGAGCGCGGCATCTCGGTGTCGGCCAGCGTCATGACGTTCGAGCACGACGGCCTTGCCTTCAACCTGCTCGACACCCCGGGCCATGAGGACTTCTCGGAGGACACCTACCGCACCCTGACCGCCGCCGACGCCGCCGTGATGGTGCTGGACGCGGCGAAGGGCATCGAGCCCCAGACGCTGAAGCTCTTCGAGGTGTGCCGGCTGCGCGACATCCCCATCGTCACCTTCATCAATAAGCTGGACCGCGAGGCGCAGGACCCCTTCGCCCTGCTCGACGAGATCGGCGACAAGCTGCAGCTGGACCCTGCGCCGCTCTACTGGCCGGCGGGCTCAGGGACCCGATTCAAGGGCATGCTGGACCTGCGGCGCGAACGCTTCATCCCCTACCAGCGCCAGGCGGACGCGGACGGCGGCGGCCACCCCGAGCCCGTGACCCTGAGGTCCAACAGCATCGTCCGCTTCCTCGATCCCGACGAGTTGGCCGAAGTCGAAGAGGGGGCGGAGCTGGTCCAGGGCGCGTCCAAGCCCTTCGACGTCCAGGCCTTCCTGGAGGGGCACATGACCCCTGTCTTCTATGGCTCGGCGCTGCGCCACTTTGGCGTGGACGAGCTGCTCGCAGGCCTCGGCGCCTACGCGCCGCCCCCGCGGGCGGTGAAGGCCGAGCGGAGCGGGGCGGAGACCCACGTCGCGCCGGGCGACAGCGAGGTCTCGGGCTTCGTCTTCAAGATCCAGGCGAACATGGACCCCAACCATCGCGACCGCATCGCCATGCTCAGGCTGTGCTCGGGGCGGTTCACTCGGGGCATGAAGCTGAAGGTGCAGAACACCGGCCGCCAGCTCAGCGTGAATGCGCCGATCATGTTTCTGGCGTCGGATCGGGAGCTGGCGGAGGAGGCCTTCGCCGGGGACGTGATCGGCATCCCGAACCACGGCGTGCTGCGGGTGGGCGACAGCCTGTCGGAGACGGGCGCGGTGCGCTTCGCCGGCCTGCCGAACTTCGCCCCCGAGATCCTGCGGCGGGTGCGCGTGAAGGACCCGCTGAAGGCCAAGCACCTGAAGAAGGCGCTCGAGGGCCTCGCCGAGGAAGGCGTGACCCAGCTCTTCAGGCCCGCCATCGGAGCGGACTTCATCGTGGGCGCGGTCGGTCAGCTGCAGTTCGAAGTCATGGCCGACCGGCTGCAGAACGAATACGGCCTGGAGGTGATCTTCGAGCCCAGCCCCTTCGCCGAGGCGCGCTGGATCGAGGGACCCAAGGCCGAGCTGGAGGACTTCGCCGGCAAGCACCGCGCCGCCATGGCCGCCGACATCGACGCGGCGCCGGTGTTCCTGGCCAAGAGCGCCTGGGAGATCGGCTATGTCGCCGAGCGCTTCCCCAAGGTCGCGTTCCAGCGCGCGAAGGAACGCGGCTGACGCCTCACGCCCGCGGGTGGGCCTTGGCGTAGGCGGCGAGCAGGCCCGCCGCATCGACCGCCGTGTACTTCTGGGTGGTGGACAAGGAGGCGTGGCCGAGCAACTCCTGCAGCGCCCTGAGGTCTGCGCCTGCGCCCAGCAGATGGGTCGCGAAGGCGTGGCGGAGCGCATGGGGCGTGGCGCTGGGCGGCAGGCCGAGGCGGCCGCGGAGCTGAGCCATCAGGGCCTGGGGCTGGCGGGGGCCGAGCGGCTTGCCGCGCACGCCGCGGAAGAGGGCGTCGTCGGGGGCGAGCGTCATCGGCAGCTCTGCGAGGTAGGCCTGGACCGCCTCCGCCACCACCGGCAGGACGGGCACGAGCCGCGTCTTGCCGCCCTTGCCGGCGATGCGCAGCACCTCCGGCAGGGGGGCATCGCGGCGCTTCAGCGACAGGGCCTCCGATATCCGCAGGCCGCAGCCGTAGAGCAGGGACAAGACCGCGGCGTCCCGCGCCGCGATCCAGGGAGCCTGCTCGGCCGCGTCGAGTCCTGAGGCGGCGTCGGCGAGGAGCGCCCGTGCGTGCGCTTCGCTCACCGGACGGGGCGCGGACGGCTTCAGGCGGGGCCCCCGCACCAGCGCCAGCGCCGGGCAGCCCAGGCCGCAACGGCGGTCGAGCCAGCGGTAGAAGCTTCGGATCGTGCTGAGCGACTGGCTGAGCGAGCGCGGGGACAGGGGCCGCTCCCCGCTCCGGCGCGCGGCGAGGTAGGCGCGGAAGTCGGCCGCGCTCAGGGCCGCAAGCGCCGCGCCGTCGGGCGCCTCGCCGAGATGCCCGGCCAGGAAGGCGGTGAACGCCTCGAGGTTGGCGCGGTAGCTCTCCAGCGTGCGGGGCGAGGCGCGACGCTCGTGCGCCAGATAGGCGATGAAACCCTCGATGAGGGCGCCGCTGTCGCTGGCGGAGGCGCTCAGCGGGGCGGCCATCGCTCCGCCGTCCGCTCCACCACCCGCGCCACGAACGCGATCAGCTCCGCGCCCATCTCCGGGCGGAAGCCCTCGGGCTCGGGCGAGGCGAAGGCCAGGAGGCCGTGGCGGGCGGGCGACCAGACGGCCATGCGCACCAGCGCCATGCTCTCGACCTGCGCCTCCGGACCGAAGAGTTCCTCTCGCGCGACGACGGGGCCGAGCTGGGCCAGGCCGTGGCCGCCCAGCAAGAGGTCGATGAAGCCGGAGGGCAGAGCGCGCCAGCCGGCGGGCGTGGGGCCCGGCCCTTCGACCAGCACCGCGCCTGCGGACAGGCCGAAGCGCTCCCGCGCGCCGACGTCGATCACGCGGGCGAGCTCGGCGTTGTTGCGCGCCTCCAGGATGTCCACGACCAGGGCGTGGGTATGGGCCTGGGCGGCGAAGTTCGCGCGGGCCAGGCTCTCCAGCTCCTGGCGGGCGGTGATCTCCCGCTCTCGCGCCGCTTCCAGTCGGGCGAGAGCGGCGGGGCCGAACTCGACGACGTTGGTGGCCGCATGGCGCAGGCCGAGCGCCTCGACCAGGGCGGCGTCGTCGCGCACCCAGTGCGGATTGGCGAGCAGGCTGGCGCGGATCGCGGGCCAGTGGCGGGCGTCGGCGGCGGGCTTGGCCTCGGGCTTGGCGGGCGAGCGCTTGTGCGCGGCGTGGAGCGCAGGCTGAGGCGCTTGGCTCGCGGCGTCCTCGCCGAACAGGTCGGGCACGTGCTGGCTCACAGGATGGTCTGTCCGGACTTGGCCCAATCGCTCAGGAATTGATCAAGCCCGCGGTCCGTTAAGGGGTGCTTGACGAGGTCGCGGAAGACGGGGGGAGGCAGGGTCGCAGCGTCCGCGCCGGCCAGGGCCGCCGCTTTCACATGGGCGGGGTGGCGCAGCGACGCCGCCAGGATCTCGGTGTCGAACTCGTACTGGTCGAAGATCGTGCGAATGTCGCTGAGGAGCTCGGTCCCCTCCGCCCCGTGGTCGTCCAGCCGGCCCACGAAGGGCGAGACGAACGTCGCCCCGGCCTTGGCGGCGAGCAGCGCCTGGGTGGCGGAGAAGCACAGGGTCACGTTGGTCATGATCCCCTGCTCGGCGAAGGCGCGCGTCGCCTTCAGCCCCTCGAAGGTGAGCGGCAGCTTGACCACGACATTGGGGGCGATCTGCGCCAGGCGGGCGCCCTCGGCCAGCATCTGCGCCGCCTCCGTCGCGGCGACCTCGGCGCTCACCGGGCCCTCGACCAGCGCGCAGATCGCCGCGATCGCCTCCAGGAACGGGCGGCCCTGCTTGGCGATCAGGGTGGGGTTGGTCGTCACCCCGTCCACCAGCCCGGTTTCGGCCAGCTCGGCGATCAGGTCGACGTCGGCGGAATCGATGAAGAACTGCATGCGGCGGACGCGCTCCGGGAGCCGGTGGAGAGACGCCTGGTTAGCCCGCTTCGCGCCCCCCCGCCACCTTGGAGACCGTCTTGCGCACAGCCTCCGGCGCGCCCTGGCGCGGCACGGCGAATTGGGGCGCGACAGCCGGCTCGGCGGTCACGTTGAGGCTGCGCTGGGTCGGATAGGGGATGGCGATGTGCTCGCGCTCGAAGGCTTCCTTCACCCGCCGGATCAGGTCGAAGCGAGCGTCCCAGTAGACGTCGAGCGGCATCCAGACCCGGAGGCTGAGCGTGACCGCGCTCGGGGCGAGGTCCGTTACATTGCACCAGGGCGCCGGGTCCTTGAGGATGCGCGGATCGGCCTCCGCGCAGGCCTTCAGCACCTCGATCGCGCGGCCCAGGTCCTCCTTGTAGTCGACCCCGACGTTGAACTCGAAGCGCCGCTCGGTCAGCTCGCTGTAGTTGGTCACCACATCGCCGAAGGCCTTGCCGTTGGGCACCACGACCTTCAGGTTATCGACGTCCTTCAGCTCGGTGTTGAAGAGATCGAGCCGCTTCACCGTGCCGGATTTGCCCGCGATGGTGACGTAGTCGCCGACCTGGTAGGGCCGGAAGAGCAGGATCATCACGCCGGCCGCGACATTGGACAGCGCGCCCTGCAGGGCCAGGCCGATGGCCAGGGACGCCGCGCCCAGGACGGTGATGATGGAGGTGGTCTCCACCCCGATGCGGCGGAGCAGCGCCACGACGCCCAGCGTGATCACGATGTAGCGGACCGCCGATCCCACGAAGTCCTGCAGCGTCGCGTCGCGCGCCGTGCGCGGCCACCCCCGCAGCGCGCGCCGGACCAGCGCGGACGCCCAGCCGCTGAGCCACATGGTCAGCGTCAGGATCAGCAGCGCCAGGAGCAGATTGACCGCCAGATTGCCCGCCACGTCGCCTAGCTTGGCGATGGCGACCGTCTCGCCGGTCAGGCTGCGGTGCAGGTTGTCCGACAGCGCCTGAGCGCTCAGATGGGTGTTCACGTCCATGACGCCGTTCTTGTCACGCCCGTCCCAAAGGTCCAACCCGTCGGGCGGGCGCGGGTTTCGGGCAGCGACTTAGGAGGCCGGGGATGAGCGACGTCTTCACCCCGGAACAGCGCTCCGCGGTCATGCGGCGGGTCAAGGCGCAGGGAAGCGCGGCCGAGCTGGCGCTGCGGCGCCTGTTGCGGGCCCTGGGCTGGGGCCGACGCTACCGCCTGAACCGGCGTGACCTGCCGGGAACGCCCGACTTGGTCGTGCCCTCGGCCCGGCTGGCCGTCTTCGTGCACGGCTGCTTCTGGCATGGCCACGACTGCCGGCGTGGGGCGCGGCCGCCCAAGCAGAACGCGGACTACTGGGCCGTCAAGATCGCGCGCAACCGCGCCCGGGACGCGCAGGTGAGGGCGAAGCTCGTGGCGCAAGGCTGGCGCCCCCTGGTCGTCTGGGAGTGCGAGCTGAAGGATACGGCGGCGACGACGGCGCGGCTCGAGGCGGCGCTGGGCCGCAGCCGCCGGGCCTGAGCCTCAGGCCCGCTCGAACACCGCCGCCACGCCCTGGCCGCCCCCGACGCACATGGTCTCCAGGCCGTAGCGCACGCCGCGCCGCTGCATCTCGTGCAGCAGGCTGACCGCCAGGCGCACGCCCGTCGCCGCGATCGGGTGGCCCAGCGAGACCCCGCCGCCATTGACGTTGAGCACGCTCCGCCGCGGGTCGTCCTCGCTCCAGCCCCACCCCTTGAGCACGGCCAGCACCTGGGTCGCAAAGGCCTCGTTCAGCTCGATCAAGCCGATGTCGTCCCAGCCGAGGCCCGTCCTGGCGAAGAGCTTCTCCGTAGCGGGCACAGGGCCGATGCCCATCAGCGCCGGATGGCAGCCCACCGCCGCCCAGCCCACGAGGTAGCCCATGGGCTCGAGCCCCAGCTCCGCCAGCTTGTCCTCGGCGACCACGAGCACGGCGGCGGCGGCGTCGTTCTGCTGGCTCGCGTTGGCGGCGGTGACGACGCCGTCCTTCATGATGGGCTTGAGCGCGGCGAGGCTCTCCAGCGCGGCGTCCGGGCGCACGCCCTCGTCGCGGGCGACGAAGATCGGCTCGCCCCGCTTCTGGGGCACGCAGACCGGCGCGATCTCCGCATTGAAGCGCCCCGCGTCCCAGGCGGCGGCGGCCCGACGGTGGCTCTCGACGGCGAAGGCGTCCGACGCCTCGCGGCCGATCTGGTAGTCGCGCGCGAGGTTTTCCGCCGTCTCGATCATCCCGGAGATGCGGCCGAAGCGCTCCACGGGCTGGGAGCGTTCGCGCCCACGCTCCAGACGGTCGTAGAGCTGCACCGAGCCTGCGCGCGCGCCGCCCCGCATGGAGGTGGTGTAGTACTCCACCCGGCTCATGCTCTCCACGCCGCCCGCCAGCACCGCGTCGGCCGCGCCGGTCTGGACCATCATGGCGGCGGTGGCGATCGCCTGCAGCCCGCCGCCGCAGCGCCGGTCGAGCTGCAGCCCCGGCACTTCGATCGGCAGGCCCGCGGCCAGCGCCGCCCAGCGGCCGGTGCAGGGCGTCTCCCCGCTCATGTAGCTCTGGGCGAAGACCACATCGTCGAGCCGGGCAGGATCAAGGCCGCTCCGCGCCAGGGACTCCTTCACCACCACCGCGGCGAGGTCTTCCACCGGCACGGTCTGGAGCGCGCCCAGGAACTTGCCGACAGGCGTGCGGACGGGGGCGACGAGGGCGGCGCGTCTCAAGGGCGGAGCTCCGGGATCAGGACGCCCGAGTGCTAGCGCGCCCCCGGCGGCTTACAAAATCGAAATGCGGGGCAGCGTTGCAACTTCAACGGCGAGGGCTAGGGTCCGGGGCTGATCTTCCCGTTCCGGACCCCGAAATGCAGCTGTCCCGCCGTCGCCCCCTCGCCGTCGTCGTCCTCTGCGGAGCGGGCGCGGCCATCGCCGCCGCCGCGCCCATGGCCCGCCACGCGCAGGCGGACCCGGCGGCCTCGCCCGTTTCACATATCCGCCAAGGCGTCGACCTCGCCGGAATGGACCGCTCTGTCCGCCCCGGCGACGACTTTTTCGCCTACGCCAACGGGACCTGGGTCAAGACCACCGAGATCCCCGCCGACAAGGCGTCCTGGGGCGAGAACGGCGAGCTGGCGGAGCTGACCGACAAGCGGGTCGCCGAGCTGATCGCCTCGGCCGGCAAGGCGAAGGGCGCGGAGGCGCGCAAAATCGCCGACTACTACGCCAGCTACATGGACGAGGCGGGGATCGAGGCGAAGGGACTCGCGCCTCTGAAGCCCTACCTCGCCCAGGTGGACGCGATCCGGAGCCGGCAGGACCTCGCCCGCTATATCGGCTCCACCCTGCGCGTCGACATGGACGTGCTGAACGCCACGGCGCTGCACACCGACAACCTGTTCGGCGTCTGGATCGCAGCCGACCTGAATGCGCCCACCCGCTACGCGCCCTTCCTGCTGCAGGGCGGGCTGAGCCTGCCGAACCGAGAGTTCTACATCCAGGACAACCCGCGCATGGCCGCGATCCGCGACGCCTTCCGCGCGCACGTGGCCAAGGTGCTGACGCTGGCGGGGTGGCGGACGCGCAGGCCAAGGCCAGCCGGATCGTGGCGCTCGAGACCGCCATCGCCAAGACGCACTGGTCGCTGACCGACACCGAGGACCCGGCCAAGGGCAACAATCCGTGGACCCGCGCCGACTTCGCCCGGAAGGCGCCGGGCGTGGACTGGACGGCGCTGTTCGCCGCCGCGGGCCTGGGCGCGCAGCAGCGCTTCGTCGCCTGGCAGCCGTCGGCCATCACGGGCGAGGCGGCCCTGATCGGCTCCGAGCCGCTGGAGACCTGGAAGGACCTGCTGGCCTTCCACCTGATCGACCGCAACTCCGGCCTCCTGCCGAAGGCCTTCGTCGACGAGCGCTTCGCTTTCTACGGCAAGACCCTGTCGGGCACGCCGGCGCTGGCGCCGCGCTGGAAGCGGGCGGTGGGGGCCACCAACGGCGCCCTGGGCGAGGCGGTCGGGCGGCTCTATGCGGCCAAGTACTTCCCGCCCGCCGACAAGGCCGCCGTCCAGGCGATGGTCGCCAACATCAAGGCCGCCTTCAGCCGTCGCATCGATGCGCTGGACTGGATGGCGCCGGCCACCAAGACCGAGGCCAAGGCCAAGCTCACCGCCCTGATCGTGGGCGTAGGCTATCCCGACAAATGGCAGGACTACTCGGCCCTGCGGATCGTGCGCGGCGACGCGCTCGGCAATCAGATGCGGGCGGACCTTTTCGACACCAAGGTGAAGCTGGCGCGCCTGGGCCGGCCTGTGGACCGCCGCGAGTGGGTGATGACGCCTCAGCTGGTGAACGCGGTGAACCTGCCCGTGCTGAACGCGCTGAACTTCCCGGCCGCGGAGCTTCAGCCTCCGCACTTCGACCCGAAGGCGACCGCTGCGGTGAACTACGGCTCGGTAGGCGCGATCATCGGCCACGAGATCAGCCACAGCTTCGACAACAACGGCGCGGAGTTCGACAGCCACGGTCGCCTGCGCGACTGGTGGACCAAGTCGGATTTCGCCCACTTCCAGGCGTCTGGCCAGGGTCTCGCAAAGCAGTTCGACGGCTACTGCCCCTTCCCGGACCTGTGCGTGAAGGGCGAGCAGACGCTGGCGGAGAACATCGCCGACGTGGCCGGCCTCTCAGCCGCCTATGACGCCTGGAAGATGTCGCTGGGCGGCAAGCCGGCGCCGGTGGTGGACGGCCTGAGCGGCGAGCAGCAGTTCTTCCTCTCCTTCGCCCAGACCTGGCGTAGCAAGACGCGGGAACAGGCGCTCCGCCAGCAGCTGCTCACCGACGGCCACGCGCCTGCGCAGTACCGGGCGCAGACCGTGCGCAACCTCGACGCCTGGTATGGAGCCTTCGACGTCAAGCCGGGCGAGAAGCTCTATCTGACGCCGAGCGCCCGGGTCCGGGTCTGGTAAGGCCGTGAGGGTCGCTCTCGGCCTGGCCGCCGCGCTCGGGCTGCTGGTGCTCGCCGGCGGCGCCCGCGCCCAGGGCCTAGCTGAGACCTGCGCGGAGCCTCGCGCCTACGAAGCCGCGGCGGCGGCCAACGGCGAGCGCATTCTGACCCTGCCCTTCGCGCCGTTCGGACGGCCGGAGACGGGCTGGGCGGCCTATGCGCCCCTGATCATGGCCGAGATCGGGACCGCCTGCCCGCCGGAGAGCAATGCCTTCGCCGCCGCGCTCGGGCGCTTCCAGGCCGCCCATGGCGCGCCCCCGGACGGAACGGTCTCGCCCGAAAGCTTCACCCTGCTGAAGGGAGTCTGGCAGGAACGCCGGCCCTTCGTCATGGCCCGCGTCGCCAAGGTCTGCCCCGATCCCGCCGCGGCTATGGACCTCGTCACGCTCGATCGCACTGAGACCGCCGACGACCGGCCGCAGCAGCTGCGCGCCGACGTAGCCGCCGCGTTCCGAGCGATGCGCGCGGCCGCCCTGAAGGACCTGCCGGAGGAGGCGACCTCGCCGGACGTCCTCACCGTCTTCTCCAGCTATCGCGACCCGGCGGCCGATCAGGCGCGCTGCGACGTGCAGGGCAACTGCGACGGCGCGGGACGCGCGCTCTGCTCGCCGCACCGGACCGGCACGGCGGTGGACCTCTACCTCGGCCATGCCCCGGGCCAGGCGGCGGACGCGACCACGCCGGAGAACCGGCTCTACCAGAGCCGCACCCCGGTCTACCGCTGGCTGGTCGCGCACGCGGCCGCCTTCGGCTTTCGCCCTTATGCGTTCGAGCCCTGGCACTGGGAGTGGACCGGGCCGCCCCGGCCCTGAGCCCGCTTGCTTCACCGGAACTGCGGGGCGACAACGGCGGCCATGTGGACGACCCTCGCCGAAGCCGTCGTGATCACGCCCTCGCTGTCGGACAGCCGGCGGGCCTATGTCGACCAGCTCGGCTATCGCGAGGTGTGGCGTGGGCCGACGCCGGACGACGGACCTGACAACGCCTCGGGACTTCAGGGCGCGCCCGCCATGACGCTGGCGTCCTCGAGCGGCCATCCTTTTCGCCTTCACCTGATCGAGGACCGGAGCGCCGAACCCGCCCAGGCCTTCGCCGTCCCGGGCTGGGCGGCGCTCGAGCTGGTGGTGGCGGACCTGCACGGGCTGGCGGCCAGGCTGGACAAGGGCGTGCTGCCCTGGGTCGGCCCGCCCCGCCGGCTCGAGCTGAGCTTCACCGACAAGATCAGCGCTATGCAGGTGCGCGGTCCCGCGGGCGAGCTGCTCTACCTGACCGAGATCGCAGGCGAGACGCCGGGCTTCGCCCTTCCCCGCGCGAAGTCGGAGGTGGATCAGGTCTTCGCCGCCATCCTGGGCGTGAGCGAGCTGGACCGCTCCGCCGCCTGGTGGGCCGAGACCCTCGGCCAGGCGGTCCCAAAGCCGATCGCCTCGCGCGTCACCGGCATCGCCCAGGCCTATGGGCTGGGAGACGATGCGCGCCACCAATTGGCGACCTTCCCCCTTCGCGACGAGGCCCTGATCGAGCTCGATCAGCTGCCGCCCCAGCCCGCACTTCAGTCCCGGCCCCAACCTCAGCCTCGGCCCCGGGCCGGCCTGGCCGGCGTGACCCTGACCGGGCGGGGCGGCGGCGAGGCGCGCCATCTGCGCGGTCCCGACGGCGAGAGCCTGACCCTGAAGGGCGCATGAGCCCATGCTGGACGAGGCCGACCGCGCCGCCCTGCGCGCCCTGATCGACCGCTACGAGGCGATCTGGAACGCCCAAGACTATGCGGCCCTGCGCAGCCTTTGGGCCGCGGACGAGGAGGAGCCCTGGTGGGGCCCGGAGGAGGAAGCCGACATCCTGGTGGGCTGGCCCGCGGTGGAGCGCTACTGGCGGGCCTGCGAGGCGCTGATCGCGCGCTTCGGCGTGCGCACCGCGGACCGGCGGATCAAGGCGATCGCGCCGGACGTGGCGCTGATGATCTGGCGGCTGGTCTGGACGGCGGAGTTGCGCGCTGCCGGCCCGATCCCGCCGCCCCCGATCGGCGGCGAGGTCAAGGCGTCCGCCGTTCTGAAGCGCACGGCCGAGGGCTGGGTCTTCGCCCACTACATGGAGGCCGCCCAGGGCCCCCTGCCCTTCGTCCGCCGCGCCTATCAGGCTCGCGCCGAGCCCGACCTCTTGAGGAGCCCGAGATGAGCTTCGCCCCCCTGCCCGGCCGCACCGGGCGCATCGCCTATCGCCACAACGACGGCGCGCTCTGGGGGTTTGAGACCTGGCGGTGCTCCACGGGACGGGACGGGATGCGCACCCTCTCCACCCACTGCGAGCTGGAGTTCCAAGGCGAGCACATCGTGCGCGACGCGCTGCAGTCGGTGCACCCGGACTGGAGCCCGCACGACGCGACCGTCCGCATCCAGCGCAACGGCGCCTTCGCCGGCTCGGGCTGGTTCCGCTTCACAGAGGCGGAGGCGGAAGGCGAGGTGCTGACGGCGGAGGCAAAGCGCGTGAGCGAGCGGCTGCCCTTGCCGCCCGGGCGGCTCCGGGGCTTTGGCACCCACGGCCTGCAGGCCGACGCCTGGCTGGCCGCGGCGTTTCCCTTCGAGCAGGGGCCCGGGCACAGACATTTCTGGCCCCTGAACCTCCTGCACTCCCTGCATCATCTCGGCGCGACGGGGCCGACGCTGGCCACCACGCGCAGCGGGCTCGAGTTCGTGGGCGAGGACGAGGTCACCGTTCCGGCGGGGACCTTCGCCTGCCGCCGCGTCCGCTTTGTCGGCTTCACCAACGACCACCCGCCCTACGACATGTGGATCACCGCCGAACCCGAGCCGGTCTACGTGAAGGGCGTGGTCGAGGGCTATCTCGCCTCAGTCTTCGAGCTGACGGCGCTCGAAAGCGCCTAGGTGTCGTTGCCAAGGAGGTTGTTCAGTCTTCGCCAGGGGCTGAGGTCTCCGATGCCGGCGTGGGGGCGGACGAGGTTATAGGCGTCGGTCCAGGGTCCGATGGCGGCGGCGCGTTGGTCTGATGAGACATAGGGCCGTGCGTAGGCCCATTCGCGCAAGCTGGTCTGGATGAAGCGCTCGGCCTTGCCGTTGGTGCGCGGCCGGAAGGGCCGGGTTCGGACGTGCCGCACGCCGGCGGCCGTCAGGGTCTGGGCGAAGCGCCTTGAGACGTAGGCCGAGCCGTTGTCGGTCATCACCCGCTCCACCTTTACGCCCAGGCGGGCGTACCAGGCGAGCGCGCGGTCCAGGAAGCCGGCGGCGTCTTCGCCGGTCAGGCCGGGCAAGACTTCCGTGTAGGCCAGCCGCGAGGCGTCATCGATGGCGACGTGCAGGTGGTCCCAGCCGATGCCGCGCTTGCGGCTCTGACCGGCGCGATCCCCGGTGATGCGGTGGCCGACGCCGTCGATCCTGCCAAGGCTCTTGATGTCCAGGTGCAGCAGCTCGCCGGGCCGCTCCCGCTCGTAGCGGATCACCGGCTCGCGCGGCTGCAGCGCCGAGAGCTTGCCCAGGCCGAGCCGCCGCAGGATCGCGCCCACCGTCGAGCGCGGCATGTCCAGCTGGCGGGCGATCGCCACGCCGCTCATGCGCTGGCGTCGCAGCCGCTCGATCTCGGCCAAGCGCTGCGGCGAAATCCGGCGCGGACATCGTCGGGGCGCCGAGCTGCGATCCTTGAAGTCTTCGCTCGGCTCCCGACGACACCGGCCCAGCCACCTATAGGCCGTCCGCAACGATACACCGCCAGCCAAAGCCGCCGCCTTCACCGTCCAGCCAGACTGAACACGACCGGCCAACAAGGCTCGACCAGACGGCGTCAGCCGAGCATTCTTATGCATGTTCATCCGGGGTCTCCCGGCTAGAGGTTGGAGCTTCGCACCCCCACTCTCTCAGCCCGATCCCGGGTGAATAACCTTCATAGCCTCGACACCTAGGCCGCCGCGCGGGTCTCGGCGCGGGAGCGCCCCTCGGCGATGCGGTCCCGGGCGATCTCCGCGGCGATGGCGTGGGTCGGGCGATGTTCGGCGGCGGAGCGGTCCAGCACCATCTCCAGCGTCTCGATCAGCCGGTCGAGCTTGCCCGCGACCCACGCCGGGTCGAAGGCCTCGTTGCGCTTAAGCGCCCGGATTTCGCCCGCGACATTGATGATGCCGCCGCCGTTGATGACGTAGTCGGGAGCGTAAACAACGCCCTGCTCGAACAGGATCTGGCCGATCTCCGGCGAGGCGAGCTGGTTGTTGGCGCCGCCCGCGATCACCTTGCCCTTGAGGCGCGACAGGGTCGAGGTGGAGATGGCGCCGCCGAGCGCGCAGGGGGCGAAGACCTCGGCCTCGACGTCGAAGATCTCGTCGGGGGAGACGATCTTTGCGCCGGTCCTGTCGGAGACCTCGCGGAGCGCCTGCTGATTGACATCGGCGATAACGAGCCGGGCGCCCGCCGCGTGCAGCTTGTCGGCCAGATAGGCGCCCACGTGGCCGACCCCCTGGATCGCCACGGTCATGCCGTCCACGCCACGCCCGCCATAGGCCTTGCCGGCGGCGAGCTTCAAGCCGCGGAACACGCCCTCGGCGGTGACCGGGCTGGGATCGCCCGAGGCCGCCGCGTGGCCCTCTAGCCCGGCGACATAGCGGGTGGTCTTGCGCGCGTGCATCAGGTCCCCCGGCGAGACGCCCACGTCCTCCGCCGTCCAATAGCGGCCGCCGACGGCCTCGACCGCACGGCCGAACGCCTCGAACAGCTCCGGCGTCTTCTGAGTGCGGCTGTCGCCGATGATGACCGACTTGCCGCCGCCGAGCTCCAGGTCCGCCACGGCGTTCTTATAGGACATAGCGCGGGAGAGCCGGAGCGCGTCGTCCAGCGCCTCCTGCGCCGACGCGTAGTTCCACATGCGGCAGCCGCCCGCGCCCGGGCCCCGCGCGGTAGAGTGGACGGCGATGATCGCCTTCAGGCCGGATTTTTCGTCGTAGAAGGCCTGAACGCTTTCATGCGCCTCGAATGCCGGCGAATCGAACAGGGTCATGCCGCAAAGCTCGGGGTCTGGGGGAATGGCGCGCCCGTTACGCGCAACCCCGCCCGGAAGCAACCTGTGTCTCAGCGCAACCTGTGTCTCGGGGCGACCTGTGTCTCGAGGCGACCTAAGTTTCAGCGCCTGGGGCGGGGAATGGGCGGCGCGCCGCTCGGCAGCGGGGCCGCGGGGTCGTCCAGGAAGCTTAGGATGTCGGCGAGCACGACCTCGCGCTGCAGGTCGCGCAGCAGCATGTGATAGCCGTTTGCGTAGTAGGCGGTGCGGTCGCTAGGGGGCAGACGCGCGGCGGCCCGGAAGGTCGCAGGCTTGGGGATCACCTGATCGTGCGCGCCGTAGAGATAAAGCGCCGGCCCATGGAGCTCGGCTATGCGCGTGCTTGCGGCCTGCATCAGAGTCACCAGGCCGTAGATCGCATCCACGCGCGTTTCGAAGATCAGGTTGCGGTCCCGCCCCATGGCCCGGAGCTCCTCCAGGTTGTCCGAGGCTCGGATGCGCCTGGCGACCCACGACGGCGCCGTCACCCGCCAGGCGGGGGCCAGGTGCGCCGCGCCCCAGAGCGAGGCGGCGTAGAGCGGCGGCTGCGCGCTCCAGCCCCAGACCGCCGGCGCTGCGAGCACCAGGCGGTCGGCCGCGGGCGGACGGGCGCTGGCGAAGGCGGTGATGGCGACGGCTCCGCCCATGCTCTCGCCCAGCACGTCGACGGGCGTGTCCGGATAGGCGGCGCGTGCGGCCAGCACGGCGGCCCGCAGGTCGTCGGTCATCAGCGCCTCGCCCGCCCAGAGCCCCCGGTTCGGACCGCGCCCGAACCCTCGCTGGTCGTAGGCGTAAAGCGCCACGCCCCGGCTCGCGAACCAGGGGCCCGCGAGGTGAAAGGCGTTGGCGTAGTCGTCCATGCCGTGCAGGGCGACGATCACCCGCCGCGGCGCGCCCTGCGGCGTCCAGATGGAGAGCGGCAAGCGCAGGCCGTCGAACGCGACCAGCGCCGCGCCCTCGAACCGTGGGGCCTCGGCGGAAGCGAACGGCCGGGGAGCCTGCACCACGGGCGCGCAGCCGCCCAGCGCCAGGACGCCGCCCAGGACCGACCGCCGGTTCACGCGCGCTCGCCCTCGCCGCTCTCAGCTGGCGCGTCCTCGGGAAGAGGCAGCCGCAGCCGGTAGACGCCCTTGAAGGCGTTCGGATCCACCGGCCTGTTGTGGCGCGTGATCACCAGCCGGCCCTGACGCGCGAGCCCCACCGCCGTCGCCCTCACCTGAGGCAGCAGCCGGCGCCAGCCCTCCGGATCGGCGGCCCGCGCCGCGTCGGTCGGGCAGATGCTCTTGCCCGCGTCGCGCCGGGCCAAGAGGTCGAAGATGGCGCTTTCGATGGGCGAGGTCATGCGCGGACGATCACGACAGGGTGTTCGGCGGTTGGACGATCTCGCGTGATCCATCGGGGCGACAATCTCAGCCCCCGCGCTTCAGGGTCTCGCGGGCGATCACGACCTGTTGGATCTGGCTCGTGCCCTCGTAGATCCGGAAGATGCGCACGTCGCGATAGAGCCGTTCGATGCCGTAGTCGGCGACATAGCCGGCGCCGCCGAAGATCTGGACCGCCCTGTCGGCCACGCGACCGACCATCTCGGAGGCGAAATACTTCGAGGCGGAGGCTTCCAGCGTCACCGACTCGCCGGCGTCGCGCTTGCGGGCGGTCTCCAGCACGAGGGCGCGGGCGGCGAGCGCCTCGGTCTTGCTGTCGGCGAGCATGCCTTGGATGAGCTGGAACTGGGCGATCGGCTGGCCGAACTGCTTGCGCTCGTTGGCGTAAGCGACGCAGTCCGCGATCAGCCGCTCCGCGACGCCTACGCAGACCGCCCCGATGTGCAGCCGCCCGCGGTCGAGCACCTGCATGGCGACCTTAAAGCCCTCCCCCTCCTCGCCCAGCCGGTTGGCGGCCGGCACGCGCACGCCGTCGAAGCTGACGTCGTGGATGTGGGCGCCCTGCTGGCCCATTTTCTTCTCGGGTTTGCCCACCGTGATGCCGGGCAGGTCGCGGGGCACGAGAAAGGCGCTGACGCCGCCCGCGCCCTTCCGATCGGGGTCGGTGCGAGCCATGACGGTGAAGAGCTGCGCCTTGCCGGCGTTGGTGATGTAGCGCTTCGCTCCGTCCAGCACATAGACGTCGCCCTCGCGCCGCGCCCGGGTCTGGACCGCCGCGCTGTCGGAGCCCGCCTCAGGCTCGGTGAGGGCGAAGGAGGTCACGATCTCGCCCGAGGCGATCTTGGGCAGCCATTTGGCCTTCTGCTCAGGCGTGCCGAACATGACCAGGCCCTGGCTGCCGATGCCGACGTTGGTGCCGATCACCGAGCGGAAGGCCGGCGAGGTGCGCCCGAGCTCGATGGCGACCAGGCATTCGTCCTCCATAGCGAGGCCCAGCCCGCCGAAGGCCTCGGGGATCGACAGTCCGAACAGGCCGAGGTCGGCCATCTCGCGCACGATCTCGTCGGGCACTCGGTCCTGCTCGGCGACTTGGGCCTCCAGCGGACGCAGGCGCTCGGCGACGAAACGGCGGACGGTGTCGATCAGCTGCTCGCGGGTCTCGGCGTCGAAAGCCATGGCGGCGCCTTGTCTCTCTGGCGTTTTGCTTATCGCCGTTTATGTGTCCGCCCGGCTTGCGGTGCAACGGAGGTATCAGGCTTGGACGGCGGCGGCGACGAGGTCGAGGTCGGGCATGGTCCCCGTCCGGTTCGGGGCGGCGAGTTCGACGGGTGGCTGACCTGGCAGGGCGAAGACGCCTTTGAGGACCAGTCCGGGCCCTTCTACTTCCGCCAGGAGGCGAATGGATCGGTGCGCTGCGCCTTTCGCGCCGAGGCCCGGCACATGAACGGCGGCGGGTTCATGCACGGGGGCTGCCTGATGACCTTCGCCGACTTCTGCCTGTTCGCGATCTCCCATCCGCCGCGCAAGGCCGCCGGCCTCGACGGCCCGAGCGTCACCGTCTCGATGAACGCGGAGTTCCTGGGCCCTGGGCGCGTCGGCGACCTCGTGGAGGCGACCGGTGAGGTGACCCGCCTGGGCGCCGGCCTGATTTTCGTGCGCGGCCTCGTGTTTGCGGGCGAGCGACGGCTGCTCAACTTCTCCGGCGTGATCAGACGGATGAAGTCGCGCCCTTAAGGCTCGCGAGGACACAGCACGCCGGTCCGGCCGCCTGGCCCCTTGAAAGGCCGCCTGGACATATGTAACTGCTGCTGCGTCAGTTATCCCCTCCCCCCTGAAAAGGAGCTCATGCCGTGCCCAAGGTCCTCGTCCTCTACTACTCCAGCTACGGCCACACCGAGACCCTGGCCAACGCCGTCGCCGAGGGGGCGCGGCGCGTGCCGGGCGCGGTCGTGGACGTGAAGCGCGTGCCCGAGACCGCGCCGGAGGCGGTCGCCCGCGCCGCTCACTTCAAGCTCGACCAGGCCGCCCCGGTCGCGACGCCGCAGGAGCTGGCCAACTATGATGCGATCGTCGTGGGCTCCCCCACCCGCTTCGGCCGGCTGACCTCGCAGATGGCGAGCTTCTGGGACCAGGCCGGCGGGCTCTGGGCCTCCGGCGCCTTGAACGGCAAGGTCGGCGCCGCCTTCACCTCGTCGGCGACCCAGCACGGCGGCAACGAGACGACGCTGTTCTCGCTGATCACCAACCTGCTGCACTTCGGGATGGTGATCGTCGGCCTGCCCTACAGCCACCAGGGCCAGATGACGCTGGAGGAGATTACGGGCGGCGCGCCCTATGGGGCGACCACCATCGCGGGCGGCCGAGGCGAGCGGCAGCCGAGCCAGATCGAGCTGGAGGGCGCGCGTCACCAGGGCGAGCTGGTCGCCAAGACCGCGGCGAAGCTTTTCGGCTAGGCTGCGACCCGCTCCGCCACCGCCCTGAGGCCCTGCAGGGTGGCGCGGGCGGCGGGGCCCTGGTCCGGCGGGAGCGCGCGAAGAAGCCGCAGCGCATCCAGGTGCACCTGCACCGCGTCTCCCCGCCACACGCCCTGGCCCGCGCCTTGGCCGGCCAGGCGGTCGAGCAGCTCGCAAAGGCTGAAGGCCGCCTCGCCGACCTCGGGCAGGCCGGCGTGGACTGCGAGGCTGACCACCTCGCCCGCCGCGGCGTAGGCGGCCTCGAGCGCGACGGGCGCCGGCCGCTCCGCCAGGTCGCCGAGCGCGGCCGCGAGCGCGGCGAGCTGCCGATCGACCTCCACCGCGCAGCGGTCGCGCACGGGTTGGAGCGCCGACTCGGCCCAGGCCAGCGCCTCGCTCGCCTTGGGGCCTCCGGGCGCCGTGAGCAGCTTGCCGAGGCGGTTTTCCACCGTGATGAACCGAGCGCTCATGCATTCACCGCCAGTGAGAGGTCGTCTTCGACAGGGTTCTGGTCCGTGGCCCGCCGCCCGGCCAGGCCCTCGGGCGGGCCCTCGTGGCGGAAGCGGCGGTCGGGTCCGGCGTAGGTCGCGGTCTCGAGGAACTCGCGCGGCTCCTTCGCCAGCCAGACGATCCGCTCCATGACTGTGATCGGGGTCAGCGGCTTGGCGACCACGATGTTGGCCCCGCAGTCGCGCGACTTGGCGATCTTGGACCGCTGGGGGTGGCTGGAGACCATCAGCACGGGCGCATAGCAGTTGGGCTTCAGGTTGGAGCGCCGGAGCCAGCTTACGAAGTCGAACCCGTCCGTGGGCGGCAGGTTCGCGTCCACAATGATCACGTCGAAGGGGTGGCTGGTCGCGGTGCGGCGGGCAGCGTCTCCCGTCGTCGCCTTCCAGATCGAGCCGACCCCAAAGCCTTTTAGGATCTGGGACAGGATCTCCAGGCTCAGCTGTCCGCCGTCGGCGACCAGCACGCTGGCCTTCGACAGGTTGATGCGCTCGGCGAGGTTCATGACCCAGGGATGCTGAGGCGCCAGGGTTAACACGAGCCTTGCGGCGAGGCGGGCGGGCGGCGACACCAGGGCATGGGCGAGCGCATCGGCATCGACTTCGGCGGCAGCAAGATCGAGGGCGTGCGCCTGAATCCGGCCGGCGAGGTCGCGGCGCGGCGGCGCGTGCCGAACCCGGGCGGCTACGACCAAGCGCTCGCCGCCGTGGCCGAGCTCGTCCGCGCGCTTGAGGCCGGGCGCGAGGGCGCCTGCAGCGTGGGCGTCGGCGCGCCGGGATCGCCCTCGCCGCGGGACGGGCTGATGCGCGGCGCCAACTCCGTCTGGCTCAACGGCCGCCCATTCCGCGCCGACCTCGAAGCCGCGCTCCGCCGGCCGGTGCGCCTGGCCAATGACGCGAACTGCTTTGCGCTGTCCGAGGTCGTGGACGGCGCCGCTGCAGGGGCGGCCAGCGCGTTCGGCGTGATCGTGGGCACCGGCTGCGGCGGCGGCGTGGTGCTGGGCGGCCGGCTGGTGGAGGGCGCGAACGGGGTCGCGGGCGAGTGGGGCCACACGCCCCTGCCCTGGATGAGCGAAGACGAGCGCGCCGCGGGCCTGGTCTGCTGGTGCGGACGCCTCGACTGTCTGGAGCGCTGGGTCTCCGGTCCGGGTCTTGAGGCCGACCACCGCCGGCGCACGGGCGTGAGCCTCTCCGCGCCGGAGATCGCGGCGGGGGCTGAGGCGGGCGAGGCGACCTGCCGCGAGACCCTGGCGCGCCATGCCGACCGGCTGGGACGGGGGCTGGCCATGGTGTGCGACGTGATCGACCCGGAGGTGATCGTTCTGGGGGGCGGGGTCTCCAACATCGCGGCGATCTATCCCGCCGCCCAGGCTGCACTGGAGCGCTGGCTCTTCTCCGACGTCTGCGTCACGCGCATCGTGAGGGCCAGGCACGGCGACAGCTCGGGCGTGCGCGGCGCCGCCTGGCTCTGGGACTGAGACGGACGCAGAGCCTTACCGCCTTTTCACTGGACGCCTCGACCGCCTCGCCACAGTCTCGCCCCGAAACTTCAGGGGTCCTCTTCGATGCGAACCCACGTTCTGACGACCGCCGCTCTCGCCCTGATCGCGCTGGCCGCCTGTCATCCGGCGCGGCGCGCCGATACCGGCCGGGTCCTCGGCCGTCCGCTGAAGGCGCTCGCCAAGCTCGACTGCCCCCACACTCAGGGCCGGCTGAAGCGCGTGTCCATCGCCGCCGACGGGAGAAGCTGCGCGTACGCAAGCGACACGAGCGACGTCGCCACGATCAGCCTGCTGGCGCTGAACGGCAAGACGCCCGAGGCGGCGCTTCAGCCCATTGAACAGGACCTGCAGGCCCTGGTCCCCGGCCGGAAGTTCGACGTGCCGGCCCCGCCCGAGCCGGGCGGCGCGGACCACACCAAGATCGACCTCCCGGGCTTCCACGTGGAGGCGGACGGCTCGGGCCGGGCGCATGTAAAGCTGCCTGGCATCGACGTGAACGCGGACAATGATCGGGCCAAGGTGCGCACCGGCTGGGGCGGCTACGCCAACGCCAGCGTCGAGGCGGACGACGGGGGCGCCTTGATCCGAGCGGGCCAGGTGGGCCGGGTGAACGCCGACCTGCTCTGGCTGGACGTCTCCGACCAGCCCGGTCCCGCCGGCTGGAAGGGCGTGGGCTATGTCGCGCGCGGGCCTGTGGCGGGCCCCCTCGTCGTGGGTCAGTGGAAGTCCAAGACCGCCGAGCACCACGGCTCGCACGAGGACCGCGGCTTCAAGGACCTGAAGCGGATCGTGGACCGCAACGTCGGCGACAGCGGCCGCCACGACGGCGGCTTCATCTTCAGCCTATCCTAGCCGAAGGCGGCGGCGTCGATCTCGGCCCGCAGCTCCGCGATGCCGCCGCCGAGCCGCGCCGAGCAGGCCGCGACGCGTGGGAAGGCGGCGGGCCTGCGCGCCACCTTGGCCGCGGTCTCGACCACGAGCGCCTGAAGCTCGTCCCGGCTCCTGAGCTTGTCGGCCTTGGTCAGCACGATCTGGTAGGAGACGGCGGCGAGATCGAGCGCGTCTAGCGCCTCGGCGTCCGCCGCCTTTAGACCGTGCCGCGCGTCGATCAGCAGATAGACGCGCTTCAGGTTCGGCCGCCCGCGCAGATAGGCCCGTGCGAGGTTCTGGAACTTAGCCGCCTCCTTCCTGGGCGCCTTGGCGAAGCCGTAGCCCGGCAGGTCCGCGATCCGCAGCCGCCCGTCCAGCAGGAAGAGGTTCACCTCCCGCGTCCGCCCGGGCTCGGCGGAGGCCCGCGCCAGGTCGCGCCGGCCGGTCAGGGCGTTGATCAAGCTCGACTTGCCCACATTCGAGCGTCCGGCGAAGGCGACCTCCGGCAGGTCGGGCGGGGGCAGCTGATCGGTGTGCGCCGCGCCCAGGAGGAACTCCACAGGCCGCGCGAACAGCACGCGGGCGGCTTCCAGCGCTGCTTCCGAAAAGAGCGGCTCAGCGCCGGCCACGCCCGGCGGCGGCGTCTGCGTCACCCCTTGCCCGCCGCGGCCGCCCCGGCCTCGGCCCCGCCCCGAACCCGCGCAATGAAGCTGTCGATGGGGTTTTCGGCCTTGTAGCGGTGCATGATCACATACTGCTGCAAGGTGGAGAGCAGGGCCGACCAGGTCCAGTAGATCAAGATGCCCGCCGGCGAGTGCGCCAGCATGAAGGTGAACACCAGCGGGAAGGCCTGCATGATGAACCGCTGCGTGGGATCGATGCCCGTAGTGCTGTTCATGTTCTGGCTCAGCCACATGACCAGGCCGTAGAGGATGGGCCAGGCGCCGATGTGCAGCGGACCGTCCAGGATCGGGCCGATCCCGGGCAGAAGCGCCGGATTGTAGGGGAGCAGGCCGAAGAGGTTCACGATCGTGGTCGGATCGGGCGCCGACAGGTCGTGAATCCAGCCGAAGAACGGCGCGTGCCGCATCTCGATGGTGACGAACAGCACCTTGTAGAGCGCATAGAAGATCGGGATCGGGATCAGCGCGGGCAGGCAGCCGCCGAGCGGATTGACCTTCTCCCGCTGGTAGAGCGCCATCGTCTCCTGCTGCTGCTTGGCAGGGTCGTCCGGGAACTTCTTCTTGATCGCCTCGACCTCGGGCGCGAGCTTCTTCATCCGCGACATGGAGGCGTAGGAGCGGTTGGCCAGCGGGAAGGTCGCCGCCTTCACCACCACGGTGACCATGAGCAGGGCCAAGCCGAAGTTGCCGACCCAGCTCTGGAACAAGGACAGGAGCCAGAAGAAGGGCCGCGTCAGGAACCAGAAGTTGCCCCAGTCGACCGCCTCGTCCAGGCGCGGGATGCCGAGGCTCTTCTCGTAGTCGCGCAACACCGAGACTTTCTTGGCGCCAGCGAAAAGACGGGTCGTCTCGGTCGTGCTCTGCCCGGGGCCGAGCGTCCGGGGCGGGGCGGTGAAGTCGGCCTCGTAGACGTCCACGCCGTTCAAGGTGGTCACCCGGTAGTCGCCGGTCACGGGGGTCTTCTGGTCAGGGATCAGGGCCGCCAGCCAGTACTTGTCCGTCACGCCCAGCCAGCCGCCGGTGGTCGGGGTCTGCTGCTCCGGCCGCTTCTTCCAGTCCTTGAAGGGGATCAGCTTCAGCGAGCCGCCCATGACGCCCACCGCGCCCTCGTGGATGATCGGCGTCGGCGACAGCGTCGGCAGCCCCCAGCGCTGCACGGAGGCGTAAGGGGCGAGCGTCACCGGCGTGGCGCTCGTGTTCGTCACCTGGTCGGAGATCGTGAACATGAAGCGGTCGTCCACACGGATCGTGCGCACCACCTGCACGCCCCCGGGGCCGCCGGCGCGGAGCACGACCGGCTGGCCGGGCTTCAGCACGCCGCCGGACTGCACCTGCCAGACGGTGTTGGGATCGGGCGCGCCCGCCGCTCCCGTCCAGCCAAAGCTCGCGAAGTAGGCGTTGGGCGCGCCCCGGGGACGGAAGAGCTCCACCGGGGGCGAGTTCTTGGCCAGGGTCTCGGGGTACTGCTTCAGGAAGAGATCGTCGATGCGCGCGCCCACAAGCGCGATGGAGCCCTTCAGCGCGGGCGTGTCGATCGAAACGCGGGGGCTCGACGCGGCCGCCTGGTCGCGGCTGATCGTGAAGGGCGCGGCGGCCTGAGGCTGCAGCGCATGGCCGCGGGCGGCGGCGGCGCGTTCGGCCAGCAGGGCCTGCTCACGCCGCTTCTGAGCCGGCCCAAGGATGAACACTTGGTAGAGGACGACCATCACAAGCGCCGTCACCACGAAGGCGATCGTGTTGCGGCTGCTGTCCTTATCCATGGGAATTGCGATCCGGGGCGCGCGGCCGGCGCACGTCGCCCTGGCCGGCGGCGAGCCTTATCAGCGCGGTTTTCACGTCGTCAAGCAATCGGTCCCAGGGGCGCTCCGCGGCCCCCTGACGCGCGATCAGCACATAGTCGTGGCCTGGCCGGCCGTGCAGGGGGAGGAGCACGCGCGCCGCCTCGCGCAGGCGCCGCTTGGCGCGGTTGCGCACCACCGCGCCGCCGAGCTTCTTTGTGGCGGTGAAGCCGACCCCGATGTGGGGCGAGCCGTCGGCCCGGTCGCGGTCCTGCATCAGCACGCAGCCGCGGGCCAGCGCCCGCGCCTTGGCGGCTTCCAGAAACTGCCAACGCTTGGTCAGGCGAACGATGCGAGGCGTTTCGGCCGCGACCGGCTCAGGACCCGGCAGGATCAGGAAATCCTGAGGAATGCCGTCGTCTTGATTCGTCAGGCCGTCAGGCGCTTGCGGCCGCGGGCGCGACGGCGCGCCACGACCTTCTGGCCGTTCTTGGTCGCCATGCGAGCACGATACCCGTGGCGGCGCTTCCGCACGAGGCGGCTCGGTTGATAAGTGCGCTTCACGAGAGGTGCTCCGGCTCTTCCTGGCCCGATTTGGAAAGCCGGGCGAAATACGTCAGACGCCTTGGCCTGTCAACTCGAAAGCCCCCGAAGACCAGGGCCGTGGCCGCGTTTGGCCCGGCGAAGCGGGCGTGCGAGGGTGCGAAGTGTCGATGGTCCCGTCCGAGCTACACCCGCCCGCCGCGCCCGCCCCCTCCCCCGCCGAGGACCCGCCGCCGCACCCCTACGGCCGGCGGGAGCACTCGCTGACCCGCAGCGCGGTGCGGCTCGGCCTGCTGGCGCTGGTGATCGCCGGCGCGAGCCTGCCGCTCTGGCCGGGGGTGGGCGACCACCTGACCCCTCGGGCGCTATTCTCGGCCCTGCGCCGCCACCGGAGCGAGCTCGTCTCCTTCGTTCACGCCCATCCCGTGCAGAGCGTCGCGGCGTACCTGGCCGCCTATGCGGCGGTGGTCGGACTGTCGCTTCCCGGCGCCCTGGTCATGACGCTCACCGGCGGCTTCCTGTTCGGGCTGTGGCTCGGGACCGGCGCGGCGGTGGTCGGCGCCAGCACCGGCGCGGTGATCATGTTCCTGGTCGCGCGGACCGCGCTCGGCGGCTGGCTCCGCCGGCAAGTCGCCAAGGGCGGCGTGCTGGCGCGCATCGAGGCGGGCGCCCGGCGCGACGCCTTCTCCTATATCCTGACGCTCCGCCTCATGCCCGCCGTGCCCTTCTTCGCCGTGAACTTCGCCGCCGGGTTCATGGGCATGCGCCTGCTCCCCTACATCGCGGCGACCGTGCTGGGGTGCATCCCCTCCACCCTGATCTATGCGTGGGTCGGAGCCGACCTCGGCCACCTGTTCGACCTCGGCCAGAAGCCGCATCTGTCGACCCTAATCCAGCCCGCGATCGTCCTGCCGCTCTTCGGCCTGGCGGCCCTGGCGGCGGCTCCCGCCCTGATCCACCTGTGGCAGGCGCGCGGCGCGCGGCGGCGGCAGGCGGCGGAGCAGGCCCCTCCGCGCGTTGCCGCAGATGGCGGCATGATGTAGCCCTGACCCATGGCCGAGGGCGCAGCCGGCAAGGCCGTCGAACCGCGCCGGCGCAGGCTGGCCGAAACGATTGCGCGCCGCTTCGTGTGGCCGGTCGGCCTGTCCGCCCGGCTGCTCGTGTTCACCGTCGCCTTCGTCCTCGGGGCGCAGCTCCTGATCCTGCCGCCTACGCTGGCCGCCTTCGAGGAGGGCTGGCTGACCGACCGCGTCCGGCTGGCGGAGGTGGCCAGCGTCGCCGTCGATGTCGCGCCCGCAGGCGTGGTGCCGAGCCGCATGGCGGGCGAGCTCCTGACGGGCGCGGGCGTGCGCTCGGTGGCCTTGCAGGCCCAGGGGGTGCGCCGCCTGCTGCTGCGGGCGCCTCGAATGTCGCGGGCGCCGGAGCTGATCGACCTGCGGAGCCAGAGCCTGGCCGGGTGGCTGGCCGCGCCCTTCCGGACGCTGGGCCCGAACGCGCCCTCGACCCTGCGCATCGTCGCCAAGCCGCAGTTCCGGGGCGGCGACTTCGTGGAGATCGTGGTGCCGGCCGCCCCGCTGCAGGCCGCGCTGAAGAACTACCTTCTTAGGCTCTTGGCGGTGGGCGTCTTCACGTCCGCGGTGGCGGGAGGCTTTGTCTATGTGTCTCTGGCCTTCTTCCTGGTGCGGCCGGTGCGGCGGATCACCCTGGCCATGGAGCGCTTCCGCGCCCGCCCGCAGGACCCCGCCGCACGCCTGAAGCTGTCGCATCGCCGCGACGAGATCGGCCGCGCCGAGGCCGAGCTCGACCGCATGCAGGAGGACCTGCTGGCCGCGCTGCAGTCCCGCGGGCGGCTGGCGGCGCTGGGCGAGGCGGTGGCCATGATCAGCCACGACCTCAGGAACATGCTGACCAGCGCGCAGATGGCCTCGGACCGGCTGGCGGCCTCCGGCGATCCCAAGGTCGCCCAAGCCATGCCGCGCCTGGAGCGGGCCTTGGACCGTTCGCTTCGCCTGGCGCAAGGGGTGTTGGCCTATGGCCGCAGCGAAGAGCCCGCCCCGCTTCCCGAGCCCGTGCCGCTGCGCGCCGCCGCCGAAGCGGCCGCCGAGGACGCGGGCCTGGACCCCGAGGGCGTGCGCCTGGAGACCGACGTCGCGCCCGACGCCCTGGTGCGCGCCGATCCCGATCAGCTGCACCGCATCCTGGTCAACCTGTTGCGCAACGCGCGCGAGGCCATCGAGCACGCGGGCAAGACGACGGGCGTGGTCCGCCTGAGCCTGGCGCACGAGCCCGGCCGGGCGCGGGTGCGCATCGCCGACACCGGGCCGGGCGTGCCCGAGCGGGTGCGTGCGCGCCTGTTCCAGCCCTTCGCCGGCTCTGCGCGGCCGGAGGGCACGGGCCTGGGGCTGGCCATCGCGCGCGACCTCGCCCGCGGCCACGGCGGCGACCTCGTCCTGGCCGAGTCGGGCCCGTCGGGCGCGACCTTCGAGCTCAGCCTGCCGGAGCCCGCCCCCTGACCCCGCCGACGCGCGCCCGCAATTTGGCCGGGGCCGCAGCGGTGCTATGGCCCTGACCGCATGAAGGTGCTGGTCATCGAGGACGACGCAGAGACCGCGGCCTATGTCGCGCGGGGGCTGAAGGAGCACGGCCACACAGTGGACGTCGCCAAGGACGGGCGCGACGGCCTGTTCTTGGCGCTGGGACAGGACGCCGGCTTCGACGTGGTGGTCATGGACCGCATGCTGCCCGGCATGGACGGGCTGTCGGTGCTGAAGACTCTGCGGGCGGGCGGGTTGGCGACGCCGGTGCTGTTCCTGACCGCGCTGGGCGGCGTGGGCGACCGCGTCGAGGGCCTGGAGGCCGGCGCGGACGACTACCTGGTCAAGCCGTTCTCGTTCTCGGAGCTGAACGCCCGGGTGAACGCCCTGGCCCGCCGCCCTCCGGTGCGCGAAGGCGCGGCCGCGGCGCTAAGGGTCGGCGACCTGGAGCTGAACCGCTTGCAGCGTAACGCCCGGCGCGGCGAGCGCGTGCTCGACCTCAAGCCCAAGGAGTTCCAGCTGCTGGAGTTCCTGATGCTGAACGCCGACCGGGTGGTCACCCGCACCATGCTGTTGGAGCAGGTCTGGGACTTCCACTTCGACCCCAAGACCACGATCGTGGAGACCCACATCAGCCGGATTCGCGCCAAGCTGGAGGCGGCGGGGCCGGGCGGGCCGCAGATCCTGACCGTGCGCGGCGCCGGGTACATGCTCGTTGACCAGTAGCCGCCAGGTCATCTCGACCCGGGTCCGGGTCGCAGGCTTCCAGGCGGCCCTGCTGCTGGCCGCCTTCGTCGTGTCGGGACTGCTGACCTGGGTCGCGATCAACGTCCCCCTCGACCGCGGGCTCGACAACCGCATCCGCCGCGAGACCGAGGCGGTCAGCGCCATCTTGACCAGCCGGCCTCTGCCCGCGGCCATCGCCGCCGTCCAGCGCCGCGAGCGTCGCCCGGCGGGCTTCGACTGGCGGCTGGAGGACGCGGCGGGCCGGCACCTCGGCGGCGACCTGCCGGACTTCAAGGCCGATCTCGGCTTCGACACCCTGGACGCCAACGATTTCGGGAAGCGCGACGTGGAGCACCCGGAGGCGTGGCTCTACCGCGCGCAGACCACGCAGTTGCCGAACGGCTGGACCCTGACCATCGCCCAGAACCTCGCGCCGAACCGGCAGCTGCGTGACCAGTTCCTGCGGAGCTTCTTCTTCACCTCGGGGGCGGCGCTGCTGATCGCGCTCGCGGTGGGCCTGAGCTTCGTGACGCGCGTGCTGGGCCGCATCGACCGCATCGCCCAGGCCGCCGACGCCATCACCGCGGGCGACCTCGCCCAGCGCGCGCCGGTAGCCAACCCCCGCCGACCCGACGACATCGACCAGCTGGCGATCACGCTGAACCGCATGCTCGACCGGATCGTGAGCCTGCTCGCCAGCGTGCGCCAGGTGTCGGACGACGTCGCCCACGACCTCAGGACGCCCCTGACCCACCTGAAGCAGCGGATCGAGACGGCGCTGTCCAGCCAGGGCGCGTCGGAGGACTACCGCGCGGCGCTGGAGGGCGCGTCGGACAAGATCGACGAGGTGCTGGCGACCTTCGAGGCGCTGCTCCGCATCGGCCAGCTCGAGGCCGGCGCGAACCTCGCCGCCTTCCACCGCTTCGACCTCGCTGAGGCCGCGGGCTCCGTAGTGGAGGCTTATCGCCCGTCCGCGGAGGACGCCGACTACACCCTGGCGCTGGATGCGCCCCACCCCGCCGTGATCGAGGGCGACCGCTCCTTGATCATGCAGATGATCGCCAACCTTGTGGAGAACGCGCTGACCCACACGCCGGAGGGCAGCCGGATCGAGATCCGCGTCCAGGCCCTGGGCGAGCGCGTGCGCCTGATCGTCGAGGACGACGGCCCGGGCGTGCCGGCGGCGGAGCGCGAGGCGATCTTCCGCCGCTTTTATCGCGTGGAGCGCAGCCGCACGACGCCGGGCTCGGGCCTCGGCCTCAGCGTCGTGGCCGCTGTCGCCAAGGCCCACAACGCTCTGCTCCGCGCCGAGGACGCCGACCCCGGCCTGCGCGTCGTAGTAGACTTCCACGCCCTCCTGCCCGAGAGCGCGGGCGATTTGACGCCCAGAGCGCCTCCGGACAGCGGAACCGCTCACACTTCCGCCTGACGTGCTCTATGAGGCGATTTGCGCGCGCCCGTGCGCCCTTTAACCTTGGCTCGGGCGGTGCGATGTAGGTCGACCCGCTGAATTCGAGGAGCCGGCATGGCGATCACCGCCGAAAACGTCCAGGACGTCATCTCCGAGGAGGTGCCGATCGAGCGCGACCACCTGAAGCCGGAGGCGACCCTGGAGGCGTTGAACATCGCCTCGCTGGACATGATCAGCGTGATGTTCGCGCTGGAGGACAAGTTCGGCGTCGTGATCGAGCAGGACGACGTCAAGGACGCCAAGACGCTGCAGGACTTCATCGACGTGGTCCTAACCAAGGACGCGCAGAAGGCGAGCTGAGGGCGTGAGCCGCCGCGTCGCGATCACGGGCCTGGGCTGCGTCACCGCCGCCGGGCAGTCGGCCCAGGCGACCTGGGCGGCGTGCGTGGAGGGCCGCACGGCCATCCGCCAGATGGCGCGCCGGTTCGGCGATCACCCGAGCCTGGTGGCCGAGGGGCCCGCAGCCTTCATCGACAAGCTCGACCCGGGCCCGACCGAAGCGGTGCTGGGCCCTCGCGCCCTCACCAACATGGACCCGTTCAGCCAGTTTTCGGTCGCCGCCGCCACCGAGGCGCTGTCGCACGCGGGGCTGCTCAAGCATCCGGTGCTGGAGCACCGAACGGCGGTGCTGTTCGGCGCGGGCTCCGGCGGCAATCAGACTATCGAGGAAGCCTACACCCGCATCTATGAGAAGAAGGCGGGCTCGGTGCACCCGCTCAGCATCCCCAAGCTGATGATCTCCGCGCCAGTCAGCCACATCTCGATGCTGCACGGCGTCCGGGGCCCGGCCTTCGTGGTCTCCTCCGCCTGCGCCTCCTCCGCCCACGCGCTGGCCGAGGGCATGCACATGATCCGCGCCGGCCGCGCCGAGGTGGTGATCGCGGGCGGGGTCGAGGCCTGCCTGACGCTCGGCTCCTGGTTCGGCTGGAAGGCGCTGCAGGCCATGGCGCCCGACACCTGCCGGCCCTTCTCCATCGACCGCAAGGGGATGGTGCTAGGCGAGGGCGCGGCCTGCCTCGTCCTGGAGGACTACGAGCACGCCCGGGCGCGCGGCGCGGAGATCTGGGGCGAACTCGCCGGCGCGGGCGCCTCGGCGGACGCGCACCACATCACCATGCCCCACGGCGGCGGGGCGGAGACGGCCCTGCGCCTGGCGCACGAGGACGCGAGCGTCCCGCTCGACACGCCCGTGCTGATCTCCAGCCACGGCACGGGCACGCCGCTGAACGACAAGGTCGAATCGCAGGCGCTGAGCGCCGTCTACGGCGAGGCGCTGAGCCGCTCGCGCGTGATCGCGACCAAGAGCGCCCACGGCCACGTGGTCGGCGGCGGGGGGGCGCTTGAGCTGCTGGTCGGGCTGATGGCGCTCAAACGTCGCACCGCGCCCCCGATCCTGAACTATCTCGGCCCCGATCCGGATTGCACCGCTCCGCTCGTGCTCGGCGAAGCGCAGGACATCGACTACGACGTCCTGGTCTCGAACTCCTTTGCTTTCGGGGGGTTGAACGCCGTTCTGATCGCCAAGCGGGTCTGAGTCCGCGCAAGTTGGCGTTGCGGACCGTGTCGGGTGCGTTTCGACGTCGCCACATTTCGGCCACGAAGTTTGCCGCGAAGACAAGTCCGGGTAAGCCCGGAGCCAAGCCCCCCTCCCTAATCGGGCCTTAACGGAGCAGGGGTCGCGACAGTTCCATGCAGTTCCGCGTTTCAGTCGATTTCGACGGCACCATCACGACGGCCGACACGGTCGACGCCATCCTGGAGGCGTTCGCCGAACCCGGCTGGGAGGCGGTCGAGGCGGAGTGGAAGGCCGGCAGAATAGGCTCGCGCGAGTGCCTGGCGCAGCAGACGGCGCTCCTGAACGTGCACCCCGACGAGCTCGACGCCTGGCTGGACGAGCGGGAGGTCGATCCTCACGTGGCCGGCTTCTTCGGCGACTGCCTGAAAGCCGAGATGCCGGTCGCGGTGGTGTCCGACGGCTACGACTGGGCGGTGCGACGCGTGCTAAAGCGCATGGGCGTGCGCGGCGTGCCCATCACCGCCAACCGCCTGATCCATGTGGGCGACGGCCGCTGGACCGCGCGCTTCCCCTATTCGAGCCAGAACTGCGGCTCGGGCGTGTGCAAGTGCGCGGTGGTGAGCGCGCCGGCGCGCCTGGTGCACATCGGCGACGGCCGCTCCGACGTCTGCGTCTCCGACATGGCCGACATCGTCTTCGCCAAGGGCCACCTTCTGGAGCACCGCCGGCGGCGGGGCCTGGACAGCATCGCCTTCGACACCTTCGCCGAGGTGCGCGCCTGGCTCCCGCGTCTGGCGGAGATCGCGCCGCAGCCCGTCCCGCAGGTCGCCTGACCGCCGCCTAATCGCCGAAAGACCGGCAAGTCTTAACCCTCGGGGCGGCTCGCGTGGCCGTCCCGCCTAGTCCCGACACAACAGGGGAAGTCCCGATGTTCGACGCCGAGCTGGAAGAAGACCGCCTGCGGGCGCTGGAGAACGAGTACTGCTCGTTCGGCGATACTGTGCACTATGTCGACCGCCCGCCGATCTTCACCGGCTGCGACGGCTCCTACATGTTCGACCGGGACGGCACGCCGTACCTGGACCTGCAGATGTGGTACTCCGCCGTCAACTTCGGCTATCGCAACGAGCGCCTGAACAACGCCGTCAAGCGCCAGCTCGATACCCTGCCGCAGGTCGCGTCGCAGTACCTGCACAGGGAGAAGATCGAGCTCGCGGCGATGATCGCCCAGGACGCGGAGCGCAAGTTCGGCCGCAAGGGCCGGGTGCACTTCAACGTCGGGGGCGCCCAGGCGATCGAGGACAGTCTCAAGCTCGTGCGCAATCACACCGGCGGCAAGAGCCTGATGTTCGCCTTCGAGGGCGGCTATCACGGCCGCACGCTCGGCGCCTCGGCGATCACCAGCTCTTACCGCTACCGCCGGCGCTACGGCCACTTCGGCGAGCGGGCGCAGTTCATCGAGTTCCCCTACCACTTTCGCGGCCCTAAGGGCATGAGCAAGGAAGAGTATGGCGAGCTGTGCGTCGCCAAGTTCGCACGGCTGTTCGAGACTGAGTACAACGGCGTCTGGGACCCCAAGGTCGGCCAGGCCGAGTACGCCGCCTTCTACGTCGAGCCGATCCAGGGCACGGGCGGCTACGTCATCCCGCCAATGAACTTCTTCACCGGCCTGAAGAAGGTGCTGGACGACCACGGCATCCTGTTGGTGGTGGACGAAATCCAGATGGGCTTCTTCCGCACGGGCAAGATGTGGTCCATCGAGCATTTCGGCGTGCAGCCGGACGTGCTGGTCTTCGGCAAGGCCTTCACCAACGGCCTGAACCCCCTCTCCGGCCTGTGGGCTCGGGAGGAGATGATCACGCCGCAGAAGTTCCCGGCAGGGTCGACCCATTCGACCTTCAACTCCAACCCGATGGGCACGGGCGTGGCGCTCGAGGCCATGCGGATGATGGCCGAGACCGACTACGAATCCATGGTGAAGGCCAAGGGGGCCAAGTTCCTGGACGGCATCCGCTGGCTGCAGTCGCGCCACAAGCAGATCGGCGACGTCGACGGCCTGGGACTGGCCTTGCGCATCGAGGTCTGCAAGGCCGAGGACAGCTTCACCCCGGACAAGGCGTTCGTGGACAAGATGGTCGACATCGGCCTGGCCGGCGATCTGGAGTACAAGGGTCAGAAGCGCGGCCTCGTGCTCGACATCGGCGGCTACTACAAGAACGTCATTACGCTGGCGCCGTCGCTGCACATCTCCGAGGGCGAGATCGACGAGGCCATCGAGCTGCTCGACCAGCTGTTCGTCCGCGTCGCCAAACAGGGCTGAGCGGCCATGCGCCTGCGGGTCATCGACCTCGACGGGGTGGGCGAGCAGGCGCCCCTGGCCCTGCGCGCCCATGGGGTCACGCCTGCGCGCGACCTCGCGCCGGGCCTGCGCCTGTGGGCGGACAGGCGGTCGTTCGAGGCGCTGCGAATCCGGCTCGGCGAGACGGCCCTGCCCGGCCGGGGCCCGAGCGTGACCTTCATGGGCAGCGGCGACTTCCACAACCTCACGCCCCTGCTGCTCGCCGAGGTCGAGGGGCCGCTCGTGGTCGTGCACGTCGACAATCACCCCGACTGGGTGCGTGCGGCCCCGGCCCGCCACTGCGGGGCCTGGGTGAACCGCGCCTTGGAGCTGGCGCAGGTGCTGAAGGTGATCACGGTCGGCCCCACCTCCGCCGATCTCGACCGTCCCGACGTTAAGGGCGGCGCCTTCAGACACCTGGCCGCGGGCCGGATCGAGATGTTCGCCTGGTCGCGCCCGCCCTCCCCGCTCGTGCGCCGCCTGGCGGACGGCCCCGGCCATCGGGTCGAGGGCCGGCGGCTGGTCTGGCGCTGCGTCGGTGAGGAGGACTGGGCCGCGTTCCTGGACGACCTGGTCGCGCGGATTCCTCACGACGCGGGCGTCTGGCTGACCTTGGACAAGGATGCGCTGCGCCCCGAGGACGCCGCCACCAACTGGGACCAGGGCCTGATGCCGCTGGAGGCCCTGGACGCGCTGGTGCGCCGGGTGGCGGAGGAGCGGCGCGTGGTGGGAGTGGACGTCTGCGGGGACTGGTCGCCCCAGCGCTTCTCCAACCCGTTCAAGACGCTTGAGGCGCGCCTCGACCAGCCGCCCGCGACGCGCCGCGGCCCGCCGGGCGACCTCTCCGTCAACGCCCGCACCAACGCTCGCCTGCTCGAGACCTTCGAGGAGGTGTTGCAGTGAGCCCCCTGGTCTGGGTCCTGTTCTTCGCCACCGTCGCCCTGGACGTCTGGGGCCAGACGGCCTTCAAGCTCGGGCTTGAGCGCGTTCCCGAGGGCGCGTCCGGCCTCGCCTTCTGGAAGGGCGTCGTCCTCAACTCTTGGATCCTGGGCGGCTTTTTCGGCTACTGCTTCGAGGCCTGCTTCTGGCTCTATGTCGTGGGTCACGCGCCCTTGTCGGTCGTGGGGCCGATGGCGGCCCTGGCCTATGTCGGCGCGGTGGTCTCCGGCCGCCTGTTCCTGGGCGAGCACGCCGGCAAGCGCCGCTGGTTGGGCGCGGGCCTGATCACGCTCGGCGCCGCCTGTCTCGCCGCGAGCCTCGGATGAGCGCCGCCCGTCCCCTGTCAGAGTCGAGTGCGATGAAGCCTCCCGTCCTTTTGTTCCATGGCCTGACCGGCGCCCCGGCGGAGCTGCAGACCGTCTCCCGGGCGGTCCGGCGCGCCGGCTACGAGGTCGTCACCCCCATGCTGCCCGGCCACGGCGTGGACGAGGCGGCCCTGCTCAAGACCAACGAGCGCGACTGGCTGGCGGCAGCGGAAGCCGAGCTGGAGCGCCTGTCTGCGAACGGCCCCGTGGTCGTGGGCGGGCTCAGCATGGGGGCGGTGATCGCGCTCGCCCTCGCCCAGCGCCGCCCCGAGCAGGTGGCCGGCCTGCTGCTGTTCGCCCCGACCCTGAAGTACGACGGCTTCACCGTGCCGAAGATGGCGGCCATCTTGCCCTTCTTCGCCATGGGACCGCTGCGCTTCATGATGCGGCTTTATCGCTTCAAGGAGCGGCCGCCCTACGGCATCAAGGACGAGCGTCTGCGCGAGATGATCGCGGACATGATGTTCTCCGGCCTGACCCAGGACGCCGGCCTGCCCTTCATGCCGGGCAAGTCCCTGGCCGACAACATGCACCTCGTGCGCGAGGTGGAGCGCCGCCTGGCCGAAGTGACCCAGCCCGCCCTGATCGTGCACGCGGTGGAGGACGACGTCACCGACGTGCGCAACGCCCGCCGCCTGGCCGGGGCGCTGCGGGGGCCGGTGGAGCTGTTGCTGCTGCAGGACAGCTATCACCTGGTCACGGTAGACCGGGAGCGGAACAAGGTGGCCAAGGCGGCAGTGGAGTTCCTGGAGCGGCTCTGGGCCGCCGACGCCCGGGCTGACGGCGCCGAGCCCGCCCGGGCGCTGGAGAGCGCCGCATGAGCCCGCTCGTTAAGGCCTTGCTCGGCTGGGCGCTGTTCCTGGCGGTGGAGACCGCGGTGCAGACCGTCTTCAAGCTGAGCGGCTCGACCATCGAGCTCAGCGGCGGGGTCTCAGGCGTGCTCGCCCACGTCCTGACCTCGCCGGTGATCCTAGGCGGCTTCGTGCTCTATTTCGGCGGCTTCGTCATCTGGCTGACGATCCTGAAGGACGCCGACCTCGGCCGCGCCTTCCCGATGACGGCCGTGATCTATCTGTGCACCCTGGCGGTTGCGATCTTCTACTTCGGGGAGCACATGAATCTGGTGCGCTGGATCGGCGTGGCGACCATCGTGGCGGGAGTCGTCCTGCTCGCGGCGGACGAGAACAAGGCCGAGCGGCTGGCCCGGGCGGAGGCCCCCGCCCCGTGAGCGACATCGCCCTTCACCGCAGCATCGGCGAGATCAAGGCCGTCGCCTGGGACGCCCTGTTCCCCGGCCAGGCGGAGGCGCACGCCTATCTGGGCGCGGTGGAACGGGCGGGGCTGGACGGTTTTGAGCTCTTTTATGTGACCGTGCGCGAGGGCGAGCGGATCGCCGCCGCCGCTCCGGGCTTCGTCACGGAGTATGAACTCGACGCCACCGTCCAGGGCCCGGTCAAGGCCGCGGTGCGCGCCGTCCGCACCGTCTGGCCGCGGTTCCTGAAGCTGAAGCTCTGCTGCCTGGGCTCGCCGGTGACGGAGACGGCGGGTCTGGGCCTGGACGCGACGGCCGACGCCGCCGAGCGCGCGCGCCTGACCGGCTTGCTGTTGCAGGGCCTGGCGCTGAAGGGCAAGGCCGCCGGAGCCCGCCTGACCGCGGTGAAGGACGTGCCCCGCGCTGACGCGATCTCGCTCGCCGCTGCTGAGCGCGCGGGCCTGAACCCGATGGCGAGCCTGCCTACCGCCGTGCTCGATCTGGATGGGGTGAGCGAGGACAGCTGGTGGGCGTCCCTGTCCCACGCCACCCGCAAGGACCTCCGCCGCAAGCTGAAGCGGGCCTCAGGCCTCGCCGTCGAGCGGGTGCGCGACCTCGCCCCCTACGCCGCAAGGATCGACGCCCTCTATGCGGCCACCCGCGCCCGGTCCGAGCTGCAGTTCGAGCGGTTGGACTGGCGCTTTTTCCAGGCGGTGCTGGACGCCATGGGCGAAGACGCCGCCTGCGTCCTCTACAAGCTCGGCGACGAGGCGATCGCCTTCAACCTGCTGGTCGCCTCGGCCGAAACGGTGGTGGACAAGTACTTCTGCGCCGACCACCGCGGGCCCGAGCACAATCTTTATTTCGTCAGCTGGATCGAGAACCTCCGATACGCCCTGTCGCGGAACGCGCGGTCGCTCGTGGCGGGCCAGGCGTGCTATGAGCCCAAGCTGAGGCTCGGCTGCCGGCTGGAGCCCACCGCTATCCTGTTCCGCCACGCCTGGCCGCCCGTGAACGCCGCCCTGAAGCTCGCCAGCCGCGTCCTGGACGTAGAGCACACCGACCCGGCGCTGAAGACGGCGAAGGCGAAGGCCCGCACCGGCGCCTCTCGCCGCCCGGGGGCAAGTGTTCAGGCCGCCGCGCCCGAGCCTCGCCGCGCAACGATCCCGCTTCGGCCCTCCGGGCCACCCTCGCCTCAGGGCGAGGACCAACATCTCGCCGCCTGAAGGAGCCGCTCCCCCATGCGCCTTCGCATCTTCAAGTACTCGCCCTGGGACGCCATTCCGGCCGCCCTGGTGTTCCTGCACCTGTTCGCCATGCTGGCGTTCTTCATCTACTGGCCGCAGCTAAGCTGGGCGCAGCGGTTCGGCTGTGCGGCGCTCTACAGCCTGTCGGTGGGCTGGAGCCTCAACTCGCTCGCCCACAATTTCATCCACAACCCGTTCTTCGCCTGGGAGCCGCTGAACAAGCTGACCTCGCTGGCGATGAGCTGGACGCTGGCCACGCCCCAGACGATGTATCGCTACATCCATCTGAAGCACCATGCGGGCAACGCCGACCTGCCCGGCCCGGACGGCAAGACCATCGACCCGCTGTCGATCTATCAGTATGGCCACGACGGCAAGCCGGAGCCCATGCTGTCCTACGTCTTCCTGCAGTTCTTCCGGGACGACGACCCGTTCGAGCTCGCCAAGCGCATCGCCGCCAAGCGGCCCGCCGACGCCAAGCAGGCCATGTTCGAGTTCTGGAGCATGCTCGCCGTCTATGGCGTCATGCTGCTGATCCACTGGCCGTTCATCCTGGTGATGGCGCCGTTCAACTATCTCGGCCAGTGCCTGTCGAACCTGTCGGGCTACTACGAGCACCTGGGGGGCAACCCGGACAAGCCGATCGCCTGGGGCGTCTCCACCTACGAGCCCGTCTACAATTGGATCTTCCTCTACAACGGCTACCATGCCGAGCATCACTACCGGCCCAAGATCCACTGGACGAAGATGCGCGCGTTCCATCGCGAGATCGCGGCGCAGCAGGCCCAAGAGGGCGTGACCGTGATCGCGCCGGCGCACCCGCTGGGCTTCCTGGACCCGAAGACCTGGCGCGTGCCCACCGCCAAGCGGCCCGCGGCGCCCAAGGCGAAGGCGGCTTAAGATGTCCACGGTCTCCACAGCCCCAAAAGGGGCCTCTGCCCCGAGGCGGGAGCGGCCCAAGGCGCACCTCGGGCTTTTCCGCTACTCCGCCTGGGACGCCGTTCCCGCGGCCCTGGTGTTCCTGCACCTGGGCGCCATCCTGGGCTTTCTGATCGCCTGGCCGCACCTGAACTGGCCCGAGCGCCTGCTCGGCGGCGCGCTCTATGCGTTCGCGATCGGCTGGAACCTGGACTCCGTGTCCCACAACTTCATCCACAACCCGTTCTTCGCCTGGGAGCCGCTGAACCGCATCACGCGCTACGCCCTGACGCTGGAGCTGGGCGTGCCGCAGACGATGTACGCCTATGTCCACATGCGCCACCACGCGGGCAATTCCGACCGCCCCGGCCCGGACGGCGAGACCATCGACCCCATCTCGCTCTATCGGTTCGGGGCCGAGGGCAAGGTCGAGCCGGTCTGGTCCTATGTCTTCACCCAGTTCTGGCGCGACGACGACCCCTTCACCCTGGCGAAGAAGATCGCCGCCAAGCGCCCGGCCGAAGCCCGCCAGGCGATGCGCGAGTTCTGGTTCATGATCGCGGTCTTTGCGGTCGTTCTGGTGATCAACTGGCAGTTCGTGCTGTTCCTGGCCCCCTTCTACTATCTGGGGCAGTGCATGAGCTTCCTGATCGCCTGGTACGAGCACGCCGGCGCCGACCCTGAGCGGCCTATCGCGACCGGCGTGTCCACCTACGCCAGGCTCTACAACTGGGCCTTCCTGAACAACGGCTACCACAGCGAGCACCACTACCGGCCGAAGTGGCACTGGTCGAAGATGGAAAGCCTGCGTCGGGAGATTGCGGCGGAGATGCAGGCGGCGGGCGTGCGCACGATCCGCACGGCGCACTTCCTGGGGTTCTTAGACCGCTCGGCGCCGCCCGTGCCGACCGCCAAGAGGTCCAAGGTCAAGACGCTCAACGCGGCGGCCTGAGCCCTTAAGCCGAAGAGGCGGGGGATCGGCGTGCAAAGCGTCCGCAAACGCCCTATCCTAGGCCGTCCCGCACCCGCCGCCCCGGACCCCGCCCCATGCCGAGCCTCACGCTCGACCTGCTCCGCCCCAGCCCCTCCGCCCCGGTCAGGCCGGCCGCGCCGGCGCGCCTGAACCTTGCGGGGCTGACGCGGGAAGAGCTGCGCACGGCCTTGGTCGAGACGGGGGCCGCGCCTGCCGACAAGGCGAAAATACGCGCGGGCCAGCTCTGGCGCTGGATCCACCACTACGGCGCGACCGACGTCTCCGCCATGAGCGACATCTCCAAGGAGATGCGCGCGGTTCTGGGCGAGCGCTTCGTCGTGGCCCGGCCCGAGGTGGTGGAGCGCCAGATCTCCAAGGACGGCACACGCAAGTGGCTGATCCGCACCGCCCCCGGCATCGAGATCGAGACCGTCTACATCCCCGACGTCGGGCGGGCGGGCGCGTTGTGCGTCTCCAGCCAGGTCGGCTGCACCCTGAACTGCAGCTTCTGCCACACGGGCACCCAGCCGCTGGTGCGCAACCTGACGGCGGCGGAGATCGTGGCCCAGGTGCAGGTCGCCCGCGACGACCTCGGCGAATGGCCGAGCCCCAAGGAGGACCGGCGGCTCTCCAACATCGTGTTCATGGGCATGGGCGAGCCGCTCTACAATCTGGACAACGTGGCCGCCGCCATCGACATCATCAGCGACAATGAGGGCATTGCGATCAGCCGGCGGCGGATCACGGTCTCGACCTCGGGCGTCGTGCCGGAGCTGAAGCGGCTGGGCGAGGAGACCCAGGCCATGCTGGCCATCTCGCTGCACGCCACGCGTGACGAGCTTCGCGACACCCTGGTGCCGATCAACCGGCGCTATCCGCTGCAGCAGCTCATGGCGGCGATCCGCGCCTATCCGGGCCTGTCCAACGCGCGGCGGGTCACCTTCGAATACGTCATGCTGAAGGGCGTCAACGACAGCCCCGCCGACGCGCGCGCCCTGATCAAGCTGATCGCGGGCATCCCGGCCAAGATCAATCTGATCCCCTTCAACCCCTGGCCGGGCAGCGCCTATGAGTGCTCGTCCTGGAGCGCCATCGAGGCGTTCGCGGCGATCCTGAACCGGGCGGGCTACGCCTCGCCGATCCGCACGCCGCGGGGCCGCGACATCCTCGCCGCCTGCGGCCAGCTGAAGAGCGAGAGCGAGAAGGTCCGCGCCAGCGTGCGCCGCAGGCTGGAGCTGGCGCAGGGCTAGCGCGGACGCGCCGGAACCGCCGCCGGAGCGGAGCCGCTCCGCACGGCGGAGGCTTTTTCGGTGTCAAAGACCATCACGGCCGCGAGCGTGGATGCGACGCCCATCAGCGAAGAGGCGCGGCGCACGCTGGTGCGGCTCGCCGCCGACCTCAGCTAGGCGGGGGCGGCGGAGCTGGATCGGCGCCTGCCCGCCGCGGTGGCTGAGGACCGCCGCGTACCTGGAGGCGCTCAGCCAGCCCTACGCGCTGGAGTACCTTGGCAAGGATGTTCGCTACGCGCTGGGTTTGACCGTGCCCTGCGGCACGCTTTGCATCGACCTTCAGTACACCATCGGGCCCAAGCTGGTGGCGACCGCGGTGGTCAAGAAGCGCGAGCTGGCCTCAGCCCTGAACTGCGCCCGCTTCGGCGGCTGAGGCCGCTGGTACAACGACCACATGGACCTGCGCGACATGGGCGACTTCTCGCCCCGAGGCCGGACGCAGTCCTTCCTGCGCTTCGCCGACATGCTGGCGCTGAACCCCGACGCACGCGGGATCACCGGGGTCAGCTGGTTCTACGACCCGCAGCTGAACGAGATCGCCCCCGGCCTGAGAGCCAGGCGGGCCCGGCGATGGCGGAAGCGGCGGCTCAGGCGGCGAGCTGAGCCTCCCCAGCGGGGGCGCCGGGTCTGGGCGCGGGGCGGCGGCGCTCGGTCGCCAGCCGGGCCAGGAGCGGCCAGGCATGCGGCCGGCCGATCGCCTTGAGTAACGCGGGCCCCACCCGGCGCGCCTTCAGGTCGGCGCCGACCTCCTCTCGCACCGTCCAGGATCGCAGGCCCGCCAGCCTGCGGTCCAACGCGCGCCTCGCAGCGGCCGTGCGGAGCTCGCCCGAGCGCTTCAGCGCCATGTCCGCCTCCGTCAGGGTGGCCAGGGTGGCCGGCGAGAAGCGGTGCGAGATCGAGGCGCCGTGCTTGCGGGAGAGGTAGAGCGGCTCGAGCTCCACGATCAGCTCCGCGCCGTGGTTCAGCAGCCGCAGCAGGAAGTGAAATCCTCGCCGATGTGCAGGCGTTCGTCTTAGCGGACACCGCTCTCGCGCACGAAGGCGAGCTCCAGCAAGGGCTTCAGCACGCCGAGGTCCGGCAGGGGCGAGTAGAGCCGGTTCGCCTCGATGAACCCCGCCGCGTCGAGCCGTGCGGCCGCCTGGCTTGCGCCGGGGTGAGCGGGGGCGCGCGGAGGCTGAGGTCCGCGTCGCAGATCAGCTGGTTGTCGGCGACGGCGCGGGCGCCCGTGCGCTCGGCCAGGGCGAGGAGGCGCGCTTGACGGCCAGGGCGCTGCACGTCGTCGCTGTCCACGACGGCCAGCCAGCGCCCCTGCGCCGCGTCCAGCGCGCGGTTGCGCGCTGCGGCCGGCCCGGCGTTCACAGCCTGGATGAGGATGCGCACCCGGCCGTCCGCCTCAGCCATGCGCTTCACCAGGGCCACGCTATCGTCGGTGGAAACGTCGTCGACGAACAGCAGCTCCCAGTCGGTCAGGGTCTGAGCCTGCAGCGCCGCGATCGCCCCGCCGAGGTGCGCCGCGCCGTTGTAGTTGGCCATCACGACGGAGACCTGCGGACCAACCACCGGCTTCAGCTCCGAGACTGCAAGGCAAAGGTTCGTCCCGCGGACGCAAACACCGAGGACCGGCGGCGCATACTAGCCTTGCGCCCAGCGCCCCAGCAGCCGGGTGACGTGGCCCATCTTGCGGCCGGGGGCGACGTCGCGCTTGCCGTAGAGCCACAGACGCGCGGCCGGGTCGGCGGCGAGCCCGCGCCAGTCCAGCGCTTCCTCGCCAATCAGGTTCAGCATCTCCGCCCGGGCGAAGGGCTGCGTCGGCCCGAGCGGCCACCCCGCCGCCGCACGGATGTGCTGTTCGAACTGATCAACCTCGCAGGCGTCCGCCGTCCAGTGGCCGGTGTTGTGCACCCGCGGCGCGATCTCGTTGACCAGCAGGCGCCGGTCGGAGAGCTGGAACAGCTCCACCCCGATCACGCCGACATAGTCGAGCGCGGCCAGGATCAGGCCGGCGATCCGCATCGCCTCGGCGGCGACCTCGGGCGAGACGTCGGCGGGGGCGAGCGTGCGACGCAGGATGCCGCCGGCGTGCTGGTTCTCCGACGGTGGATAGGCGGCGACGCGCCCGTCCCGCCCCCGTGCGGCGATGACGGAGAGCTCCCGCCTGAAGTCGGCGCGGGCCTCCAAGATCGCGGGCCGCCCGCCGATTCGCGTCCAGGCGTCGCGAGCCTCGCCAGGGCGGGTGATCCAGGCCTGACCCTTGCCGTCGTAGCCCTCGCGCCGGGTCTTCAGAAGCGCCGGCGCGCCGAGCCGGGCCAGGGCGGGGGCGATGTCGTCCGGCGCGTCGATGGCGGCGAAGGCGACGGTCGCCGCCCCGGCGTCGTTCAGGAAGGTTTTCTCCGCCACGCGGTCCTGGGCGGCGGCGAGCGCCTTCAGTCCCGGCGCGACCTCGACGCCCAGCCCGACCAGCCGCTCCACCGCGCCGGCGGGCACGTTCTCGAACTCATAGGTGACCACATCGGCGAGCTCGGCCAGCCGCGCGAGCGCGTCCGCGTCCTCATAGTCGGCGACGATCTCGTGGGCGCTGACCCGGGCGGCGGGGCTGTCCGGCTCGGGCGTGAGCACGGCGACGTCGAAGCCCAGGCGCGCGGCGGCCAGCGCCAGCATGCGGCCGAGTTGCCCCCGCCTAGGATGCCGACCATTGATCCGGGGGGGAGCGGGAATCGCGCCTTGCCGCTCACGCGTCCTCGACGGTCTCGGCGACAGAGGCGGTCTGGGCCTCGCGGGCCGCCTGGACGCGGGCGGCGAGGTCGGGATCGCCGAGCGCCAGGATCTGGGCCGCCAGCAGGCCGGCGTTGCGCGCGCCCGCCTTGCCGATCGCGAGGGCGCCCACCGGCACGCCCCCCGGCATCTGGACGATGGAGAGCAGGCTGTCCAAGCCGCTCAGCGCCTCTGACCGCACCGGCACCCCCAGCACCGGAAGCGTCGTCATGGACGCCACCATGCCCGGCAGGTGCGCCGCCCCGCCAGCGCCCGCCACGATCACCTTGACGCCCGCACCCGCTGCACCCTTGGCGAAGGCGACCAGGCGGTCCGGCGTGCGGTGGGCGGAGACCACCCTGGCGGTCCAGGCCACCTCCAGCTCGTCCAGCGCGTCGGCGGCGTGCTTCAGGGTCGGCCAGTCGGAGCGGCTGCCCATGACGATGGCCACGGGCGGCGCAGGCGTGTCGGCCAAGGCTTTCAGGTCCCCTTCCGGAAAGCGCGCCAGCATAGGGACGCGAGGCGGCGACGGCAACGGCGACGCCGAACCGCGTTTCTGAAACCGGCGGGGCGGGCTAGGGTGAGCGTCTGATGTCCGTCACCCCCCTGCGCCCTAAGACGCCCGAGAGGCCGCCCGAGAGCCCCCCCGAGCCCTCGCCCGATCTCCTGGCGCGTTTCCGCCTCGACGGGGCTGCGCTATCGCAGGACGTGCGCGCGGCGCTAGGCGCTTTGGAGGCGGAGGCGGACGCGCTGCGCGCACGGGCCGAACGCGCCGAGCATATGGCGGACCGCGACGCCCTGACGCCGATCCTGAACCGGCGCGCCTTCGTGCGGGAGCTGAAGCGACAGGTCGCCTACTGCCGCCGCTATGGCGCGCAGGCGGCGCTCGTCTACCTGGATCTCGATCGCTTCAAGGCGGTGAACGACGCCTATGGCCACGCCGGCGGCGACGCGGTGCTGGAGCATGTGGCCGCCACCCTGCTCGCCCATGTGCGCGAGAGCGACGTCGTGGGTCGCCTCGGGGGCGACGAGTTCGCCGTGCTCCTCGTCCAGGCCGACCGCGCCGCCGCCGAGACCAAGGCGCAGGCCCTGATCGAGGCGCTGCACGCCGCGCCCGCGCGCCTGGGCGGCCATGAGATCCCTGTGCGCGCCTCCTACGGCGTGCGAAGCCTGGAGCCCGGCCTCGACGCCGCCTCCCTTATGGCGGAGGCCGACGCCGCCATGTTCGTGCGCAAGGCCTCCAGCCGGGTCTGAGCCCTCCCCGGCTCAGGCCCTGGACGCGCCTCCGCTCACTTCGGCTTGCGGAAGCGGTAGACGAAGCGGTCGGTGTGGCCGCGGATGGCCTTGTCAAACACGATCGCCGTGTGCGGGTCCTCCGCGCTGGCCAGAACCTTGCTCTCGCCGTCGAAGACGAAGCCGGCCCTGGCCATATCCTCCTTCACCCGGGCCGGGTCGATGCGGTGCAGGTCTTCAGTGTTCTTCAGGCCGGATCCGGACGCAGCCGCGTGGTCGACGATCACGAAGACGCCGCCCGGCTTCAGCATCTTGAACACGGCGCGGTCGAACGCCGCGACGTCGGCGCCCTTCATGAAGCTGTCGTAGAGGTCGTGATAGTTCTCGAAGGTGAAGACCACGTCCAGCTTGTTGTAGAAGTCCTTGGGCGGTTCAGCCGCGAGCGGATCGCTGACCACTTCGACGTTGTTCCGGCCAGCCTCGGCCGCCGTCGCCTTGGCGACATCGACGGGCTTGTTCGGGAAAGCCGCGATCTCCTCGGGCACATAGGCGATCACCTTGCCCTTGGGCCCGACCACGTCAGAGAACAGGCGCGTCCAGTAGCCCCGACCCGGCCAGACATCCACGACGGTGTCGCCGGGCTTGACGCCGGTGAACGCCAGTATCTCCGCGGGATGGCGCGTGGCGTCGGCCTCGCGGTCCTTGTCCGGGCGGGACGGATCGGCGACCGCCTTGGCGATCAGCTCGGACGTTGGCGGCGCGGCGAACGCGGGGGCGGCGAACGCGACGCAGGCGGTCGCCGCCAGGGCGCGAAGCAGGATACGCATGGCGAGGGTCTCTCCCTTTGATGTCGGATCGAGCTTAGCGACGGGGACGACGCTGCGGAAGCGGCGCCTTGCGCGGTCGATCCCGCCCGTCCACAAAGCGCGGCCATGGAGCTTGCCCCCCTCGCCGTGCTCGCCGCCCTGGTCGGCGGCTACCTCCTGGGGTCGATCCCCTTCGGCGTGCTGGTCACCCGCAGCGCGGGCGTCGGCGATGTACGCCAGATCGGCTCGGGCAATATCGGCGCGACCAACGTCCTTCGGACAGGGCGCAGGGACCTGGCGCTGCTGACCCTGCTCGGCGACGGCGGCAAGGGCGCGGTTGCGGTGCTGATCGCCCGCGGACTGATCGGTTTCGACGCGCCGGGCTCGCTCGCGATGGGTGCGATCGCGGGCGGGGCGGCGTTCCTCGGCCATCTCTTCCCAGTCTGGCTGAAGTTCAAGGGGGGCAAAGGGGTCGCGACCTTCTTCGGCATCCTGTTCGCCGCCGCCTGGCCGGTCGGGATCGCCTGCGCCCTGGCCTGGCTGGCGATGGCGGCGCTCTTCCGGTTCTCGTCCCTGGCGGCCCTGACCGCGGCCGCCCTGGCGGCGGTCTGGGCCTTCCTGCTGCATGCAGGCCTGCCCGTGATCTATCTCGCGGTCTTCACGGCGGTGCTGATCTTCGTCCGCCATCGGGAGAACATCGCGCGCCTCACCGCCGGGACCGAGCCCAGGATCGGCGCCGGCAAGGGCGCGCCCGCGCCGCCCGCTGGACGCGCGTGAGCCCGCCGGGCCTCTCCGATGCCGAGCGGCGCGATCGCCTGCGCCTGGCGCGCACGGAGCGGGTGGGCCCCGTCGCCTTCCGCGAGCTGCTGGGCCGCTTCGGCTCGGCGGGCAAGGTGCTCGCCGCCCTGCCGGAGCTTTCCCGCCGCGCGGGGCGGAGCACGCCGCTGCGGCCGCCCAGCGAAGCGGAGGCCGAGCGGGAGCTGGAGCGCGGGGAGGCGCTGGGCGCCAGGCTCGTCGTGCTGGGCGACCCGCTCTATCCGCCGGCCCTGACCGCCGTCGACGCGCCCCCGCCGCTGCTCTGGGTGCGCGGGAGCGCGAGCCTGCTCGCCCGGCCCGCCCTCGCCATCGTCGGCGCGCGCATCGCCTCGGCCGCCGGCCAGCGCTTCGCCCGCAGCCTGGCAGGCGAGCTCGGAGAGGCGGGGTTCGTCGTCACCTCGGGGCTCGCGCGCGGGATCGACGGCGCCGCTCACGCCGGCGCGCTCCAGACCGGAACGGTCGCGGTGCTGGCGGGCGGGGTCGACGACGTCTATCCGCCCGAGCATGCCGAACTCTACGACGCGGTGCTCGCCCAGGGCTGCGTCGTCTCGGAGAACCCGCCCGGCCGCACCGCCAAGGCGCAGGACTTCCCCCGCCGCAACCGCATCATCTCCGGCCTGTCGCTCGGCGTGGTGGTGGTGGAGGCGGAGCTGCGCTCGGGCTCGCTGATCACCGCCCGGCTCGCCGCCGAGCAGGGGCGCGAGGTCTTCGCCGTGCCAGGCTCGCCGCTTGATCCCCGGGCGCGGGGCGCCAACGACCTGATCCGCCAGGGCGCCACGCTGTGCGAGGGGATCGACGATATCCTGCGGGCGGTCACGCCGCAGATGCGGCTCGGCGAGCCGCCCCGCGCCTTCGACCCTGACGCGCCGACGACCGACCTGGACGCCCCCGACCTGGGCGATCCCGGCCTGCTGGAGGCGGTCGCCGCGCTGCTTTCCCCCACGCCCGTGCCCCGCGACGAGCTCGTGCGCACGACGGGCGCCCCGCCCGCGGCCGTCTACGCCGCCCTGGTCGAGCTCAGCCTTGCGGGCCGCGCCGAGCTTCTGCCCGGCGGCCTGATCGCCAGCGCCTAGCTCTCGCGGGCCCGGCGGGAGGCGTCGCGCCGTCCGGTCATGCGAGACGAACAGCATCGTCCCCTCGACGTCGAGGAGGGAACCCGACCAGCATCGTTCGGACCGGAGGGCGGAGCCGTCGCCTCCGTCCGTCCACCACGTGGTGAGTTGACACCCGCCCCGGCTTGCGGCGAGCCTCGCGACCCTGGCGGAAGCGCGGGGGACGGCGATGGACGGGCGGGCGATGCTGCAGCACCGGCGGGACTGAGCCATGCCGTCCGATCCGATGTTCCTGGGGCTGGATATCGGCACTTCGGGCGTGAAGGCCGTGCTGACCGACGCGTCGGGGGCCGTCGTCGCTTCGGCGACCGCGCCGCTGCAGGTCAGCCGCCCGCGGCCCCTCTGGTCGGAGCAGGACCCGGACGCCTGGGCGGCGGCGACCGAGGCCGCCGTGCTCGCCCTGCCTGCGGACGCTCGCCGCGCGGTGCAGGGCGTCGGCCTGGCGGGCCAGATGCACGGGGCCACGGTGCTGGGCGGCGACGACCGGCCGCTTCGCCCCGCCATCCTGTGGAACGACGGGCGGGCCGCCGCCGCCTGCGCCGAACTGGAGCGGCGCTGGCCGGAGCTGCGCACGGTCACAGGCAACCTCGCTATGCCGGGGTTCACCGCGCCCAAGCTGGTCTGGCTGGCGGAACATGAGCCGGAGGTGTTCGCCCGGGTGCGCCGGGTGCTCCTGCCCAAGGACTATGTGCGCCTGAAGCTGACGGGGACGGCGGCCACCGACATGTCCGACGCTTCGGGCACCCTGTGGCTGGACGTCGGCGCCCGCGCCTGGTCGGACGCGGGGTTCGCGGCGACGGGCCTCAGCGCTGCGGCGGCGCCGGAGCTGTTCGAAGGACCGCAGATCACGGGCCGGCTGCGACGCGATCAGGCCGCCAGGTGGGGCATGGACGCCGCGCCGGTCGTGGCGGGCGGCGGAGACAACGCGGCGGCGGCGCTCGGCATGGGGGTGACGATGCTGGACCGGGGCGTGCTCTCGCTCGGCACCTCGGGCGTCTACTTCCTGCCCACGGCGCGGTTCCAGCCCGACCCGAAGCACGCCCTGCACGCCTTCTGCCACGCCCTGCCCGGGCTTTGGCACCGGATGGCGGTGACGCTCAGCGCCGCCTCCGCGCTGGAGTGGCTGGCGCAGGTGCTGGGCGACACGCCGGCGGGCCTGGTGGAAGCCGCGGCGGCCGTCCCGCCGGCGGCGCCGCGAGGCCTGTTCTTCCTGCCCTACCTCTCCGGCGAGCGCGCGCCCCCAGCCCTGGGTCACCCAGCCCGTCGGGCTCAGCCTGGAGATCGTGCCCGAGGTCGATCCCTACGCCGTGGGCGCCCGCCAGGACCTGCCGGTCCGCGTGCTGCTCGACGGGCGCCCGCTCGTGGGAGCCACCGTCAAGCTCAACAACCTCGATTTCGACGGACGCCCGCTGCAGGTCGAGAAGACCGACTCCGCGGGTCGCGCTCAGTTCACCACGCCCCGAACCGGCAACTGGCAGCTGAACGTCATCTGGACCAAGCCGCTCGACCGCGATCCGCGCGCGGATTTCGAGACCACCTTTTCCAGCCTCACCTTCGGATTTCCGCCACGCTGACGGGGCGACCGGCGCGGTTGACGATACCCCGAGACGTGGATCGCTTATCCAATCCACAGGCGTAACCCCATGGCGAGGCAGAGCGCCGGCGGCGTCGCCAAGGCGCCGACCTTGAGGAAGCGCCAGAAGCCGACGTGTTCGCCTTCGCGCCGGATCGCGGTCAGCCACAGGATGGTCGCGAGCGAGCCGGTGATCGACAGGTTCGGCCCAAGGTCGACGCCGATCAGCAGCGCGTCGACGATCGGCTTGGAGGGATGCGCCTGCTGGATCACGGTGCTGGCGATGAGCCCGGCGGGAAGGTTGTTCATCAGGTTCGACACGATCGCGAGCCCGCCGCCGGCGACCGCGCCGGTGGAGGACGCCGATGCCGCCGCCCCCGCCTTGAGGAGGCCCGCAAGATAGGCCGCCGCCCCGGTCGCGTTGACCGCCTCGACCAGCACGAACAGCCCGGCGACCAGCGGCAGCACCGCCCACGAGATCTCGTTAAGCAGGGGCCACGGCGTCCCCTTGGTCGGCCATAGCGCGAGGGCTGTCGTCAGCACGCCCATGATCAAGGTCGGCAGCCCGAGCGGGCGGTCCAGCGCCGATACCGTCATCAGGACGATTGCGGTCAGGACGATGCCGCCGAGCGCGGCCTTGCCGCCCGCCGACAGGTCGGGCAGCTCGACCTGAGCGTCGCACGCCTCGCCCAGGCTTCGGCCCTCGACCCGCCACAGGACGGCTTAGGTGGCGGCGATGGAGACCAGCGAGGGCAGCGCGAAGCTTGCCAGCCACTGGCCGAGCGGCGGGACGTGATCGCCGTAGAACACCAGGTTGGCCGGGTTGGAGATCGGCAGGACGAACGAGGCGGCGTTGGCGATGAAGGCGCAGATGAACAGCAGCGGCAGCGGCTTGGCCTTGGCCTTCCGCGCCGCGGCGAACACGGCCGGCGTGAAGACGACCGCGGCGGCATCGTTGGACAGGAAGATCGTGACGACGGCGCCCATCGCATAGATCATCGCGAACAGCCGCCTCGGACGGCCGTGCGCCAGGTGGACCGCCCACCCCGCGACCCAGTCGAATACGCCCTCGCGCCGGGCGATCTCCGACAGCAGCATCATGCCGGTCAGGAACAGGTAGACGTCGGTCCCTTTGCCGATCGCCCTCATCGCGTCGCCCAGGGGCAGCAGCCCAAAGGCGAGCAGCACCGCGGCGCCCCCGACCGCCCAGATCGCCTCGGGCAGCTTGAACGGCCGGACGACGACGCCGGCGGCCGCGAGCGCGGCGATCACCCAGATCGCGATATGGTTCGGTGTCGCCGCCATGGGTCAGCGTCCAGAAGGCGACATTGAACGCCGAAGTGGTGTTGATCGTCACCGCCGTGAGCGCAGGCGCTGGCGCGCCCGTTCCCGCGCGGTCGCAGCGGCCGAAGCGGTGCTCGCTGTGGTGCTGCTCAGCGCGTCGCACCTGCACGGGTCAGCCTTCGATCGTCAGCGGGGAACCGCCCCCACTCAAAGACTTAGGTCGCGCCGCAGCGTGGAACGGGACGCGCGTTGCGGCCCAAAAATCACTCCCACTCGATGGTCCCGGGGGGTTTGGAGGTGATGTCGTAGACGACCCGGTTGATGCCGCGCACCTCGTTGATGATCCGCGTGGAGGCGCGGCTCAGCACCTCCCAGGGGAATTGAAAATAGTCGGCCGTCATGCCGTCCACCGAGGTCACGGCGCGAAGCGCGCAGACCTCGTCATAGGTGCGCGCGTCGCCCATCACGCCCACGGTGCGCACGGGCAGGAGCACGGCGAAGGCCTGCCAGATCACGTCGTAAAGGCCGGCGCGCCGGATCTCCTCCAGCCAGATGGCGTCGGCCTTCTGCAGAATGGCGACGCGCTCGGGCGTGACGGCGCCGGGGATGCGGATCGCCAGGCCCGGCCCCGGGAAGGGATGGCGGCCCACGAACCGGGCGGGCAGGCCGAGCTCGCGGCCCAGCGCCCGCACCTCGTCCTTGAAGAGCTCGCGGAGCGGCTCGAGCAGCTTCAGCTTCATGCGCTCCGGCAGGCCGCCCACGTTGTGGTGGCTCTTGATCACCTGGCTGGGGCCGCCGGTGGCCGAGACGCTCTCGATCACGTCGGGATAGAGCGTGCCCTGGGCCAGGAAGGCGGCGCCCTGCACCTTGCCGGCCTCACGCTCGAAGACCTCCACGAAGAGGCGGCCGATAGTCTTGCGCTTCAGCTCCGGGTCGGTGACGCCGTCCAGCGCGCCCAGGAATTCGGCGCGAGCGTCCACGTGCGCCAGCGGGATGTTGTAGTGGCCGCGGAACATGGCCACGACCTCGTCGGCCTCATGGGCGCGCAACAGCCCCGTATCGACAAAGACGCAGGTCAGCTGCTCGCCGACGGCCTCGTGGATCAGGACGGCGGCGACGGAGGAGTCGACCCCGCCGGATAGGCCGCAGATCACCCGGCCCGAGCCGACCTGGTCGCGGATACGCGCGATCGCCTCCTGGCGGAAGGCGGCCATGCTCCAGTCGCCGGAGAAGCCGGCGATGCGGCGGGTGAAGTTGCGCAGCAGCACCGCGCCGCGGGGCGTGTGGGCGACCTCGGGGTGGAACTGCACCCCATAAAGGCGCCGGCCCTCGTCGGCGATGGCGGCGAAGGGCGCGCCCTCGGACACGGCGATGGGCTCAAAGCCGGGGGGCAGGGCCGTGACGCGGTCGCCGTGGCTCATCCAGACAGGCTCGCGCGCGCCCGGACCGCCGAGGCCGAAAAGGAGGGGGCTCTCGCGCTCGATGACGATGTCGGCGCGGCCGAACTCGCCCGCGTGGCCGCCCTCCACCGCGCCGCCGAGGTCGCGGCACATCAGCTGCTCGCCGTAGCAGATGCCCAGCACCGGCACGCCCAGGCGATAGACTTCGGGGGTCACCGACGGGCTCTGCGCGAGGGTCACGCTCTCGGGCCCGCCGGACAGGATCACCGCCTTGGGCTGGAAGCGGGCGAGGAGCTCGGCGTCGACACGGTCATAGGGGTGGATCTCGCAATAGACTCCGTCCTCCCGCGCGCGCCGGGCGATCAGCTGGGTCACTTGGCTGCCGAAGTCGACGATCAGCAGGCGCTCGTGGTTCGGCTCGCGGGCGTGGGGCGCAGTCAAGCGGGGCTCCTTTCGAACAGGGCGGCGAAGAAGCCGTCGGTATCGGTGCGGCGCGGGGAGAGCTGGACGCTGTGCCCGCCGCGCGCCAGCTCCGCAAGGCGGTCGCGCCCCTGCGGCGTGATCAGGGGGGACGTCCCTGCGGCGTCGGCGATCGAGCGGGGGCGGAAGTCGGCGTGAGCGGCGACAAAGGCGTCCGCCGCTGCGAGGTTCTCCGCGGCGAAGACGGAGCAGGTGACATAGGCGAGCCTTCCGCCCGGGCGGACCAGGCGCGACGCGCGGTCAAGGAGGGCGGACTGCAGGGCGGTGAGGCGCTGCAGGCTCTCCGGCGTCGTCCGCCAGATCGCCTCGGGGCGGCGCCGCCAGGTGCCCGACGCGGAGCACGGCGCGTCCACCAGCACCAGGTCCGCCCGTCCCTCCAGGTCCTGCGTCCCCTGCCCGTCCGCCCCGATGGCGCGGAGGGTCGCCTGCGCGCCCGAGCGCTCCAGGCGCGGGCGGATCGCGTCCAGCCGTCGGGGATCGACATCGAAGGCGATGAGGCGGCCTGAGCCCTTCGCGCCCATCGCCTGCCAGAGCGCCAGCGTCTTGCCGCCGCCGCCGGCGCAATAGTCCACCACCGTCATGCCAGGCTCGGCGCCGGCGAGCCAGGCCATGAGCTGGCTGCCCTCGTCCTGCACCTCGAACCAGCCGGCGCGGAAGGCCTGAAGCTTGTGCAGGTCGGGCGCCAGGCGCGCCGTCAGCCTCAGCCCCGTGGCGGAAAGCGGCGTCGCGCCGCTCGCGAGGTCGGCTGCAGCCAGCGCCGCCTGAGCGCTGGTCAGGGCGGCGCGGCGGAGGTTGACGCGCAGATCGATCGGGGCGCGGCCCTGGCTGAGCGCTGCCGCCTCCTCCGCCCAGTCCGCGCCGAAGCTCGCCTCGAGCAGGGGCGCCTTCCAGGCGGGCACGCCGGCGCGGGCCCAGTCGGGCGCGTCCGCGTCAGGCCGCGCCAGGGCCGCGCGCTCGGCGTCGGTCAGGGGCGCGGGCGCATGCGCCTCGCCCGTGAAGCAAGCCGCGCGGCCCGCCTCGCCCAGCGCCTGCAGCAGGCAGGCGCGCCCGTCGTCTCCTCCAAAGCGCCAGCCCGCCAGCGCGCGCGCTCGCACGCCGGCGAAGGCTAGCTCGGCGATGGCCCGCCGGTCCTTGGAGCCCGCGAAGCGGTGCGCCCGTCCCCAGCTCCGCAGCACCTCGTCCGCCGGCGCCCGGCTGGCCGCGACCTGGTCCAGGACCTCGATCGCGGCCGCGGCTCGGGCGCCCGGGGTCATGCCGGCATGAGAATCGCCGCGAGCACCATCAGCAGGCCGGCGAAGGACACGAGCCACACCAGGCTGCGCAGCATCCTCACCCCGAAGGCGTAGAGCGGCACGTAGAGGACCCGAGCGAAGAAATAGAGGTGCGCCCCCCACTTGGTCAGCGCTCCCTCCCGCTCGGCCAGGTGGGCGATCAGGATGGCCGCGGCGAACAGCGGCAGGGTCTCGAAGAGGTTGGCCTGGGCCCGGAACAGCCGCGCACCCATGGGCTTCAGCGGCGGCATCTCCTCGTCCCGGGGGCCGGTGTTCCACTTCAGCCCGTATTGACCGGTCCGCGCGACGTCGGCCCACAGGATCTGCACGACCGCCAGGACCAGCGTCCAGGCGAGCAGGGTCAGTTCGATGGTCAAAGGTCGTCTCCCCCGAAGTCAGCCGTGGGTCAGGCGCGCGTCGGATAGTTCGGCGCCTCCCGCACGATCTGGACATCGTGAACATGGCTTTCGCGGAGTCCAGCCCCGGTGATGCGCACGAACCGCGCCCGGGCCTGCAGCTCGGGGATCGAGGGGGCCCCCACGTAGCCCATGGCCGCCCGGAGCCCGCCGACGAGCTGGTGCAGGATGACCGCGATCGGCCCCTTGTAGGCGACCTGGCCCTCGATGCCCTCGGGCACCAGCTTGAAGCTGTCCGCGACCTCCTTCTGGAAGTAGCGGTCCGCCGAGCCCTGGGCCATAGCGCCGACCGAACCCATGCCGCGATAGGCCTTGTAGGAGCGGCCCTGGTAGAGAAACACCTCCCCGGGGCTCTCCTCCGTGCCGGCGAACATGGAGCCCATCATGGCCGCCTGGGCGCCCGCCGCGATGGCCTTGGCGAGGTCGCCGGAGTATTTGATGCCGCCGTCCGCGATCACCGGCGCGCCGCTCTCTCGGGCCGCGCGGGCGGCCTCGGCGATGGCGGTGAGCTGGGGCACGCCGACGCCGGCCACGATGCGCGTGGTGCAGATCGAGCCCGGGCCGATGCCCACCTTGATCGCGTCCGCGCCGGCGTCGATCAGGGCGCGGGCGGCGTCGTAGGTGGCGATGTTGCCCGCCACCACCTGCACGCGGTTGCTCTCGCGCTTGATGCGCTCCACCGCGCGCGTGACGTGGATAGAGTGGCCGTGAGCGGTGTCGATGACGAGCGCGTCGACCCCAGCCTCGATGAGCGCCATGGAGCGCTCGTAGCCCGCGTCGCCCACCGAGGACGCGGCGCCGACGCGCAGTCGCCCTTGCTCGTCCTTGGCGGCGAGGGGATGGGCCTCGCTCTGCTCGATGTCCTTCACCGTGATCAGGCCGACGGCGCGATAGGCGTCGTCCACCACGATCAGCCGCTCGATGCGGCGCTTCTGAAGCAGGGCCCGCGCCTCCGCTTGGGTCACGCCCTCGCGGACAGTGGCGAGGTTATCCTTGGTCATCAGCGCATGGGCGGGGGTGGACGGGTCGGTGGCGAAGCGGACGTCGCGGTTGGTCAGGATGCCGACCAGCCTGCCCGTGCCGCGCTCCACGACTGGGAAGCCGGAGATCCGCCGCTGGGCCTTGATCTGACGCACCTCGGCGAGGGTGGTGTCGGCGTTGATGGTGATCGGATTGATCACCATGCCGCTCTCGTAGCGCTTCACCTCGCGGACCTGATCGGCCTGCTCTTCGATCGAGAGATTGCGGTGGATCACGCCCATGCCGCCCGCCTGAGCCATGGCGATGGCCAGACGACTCTCCGTCACCGTGTCCATGGCGGAGGACAGCAGCGGTATGTTCAGGTCGATGTCGCGCGTCAGCTTGGTCCGCGTGTCCACCTGGGCAGGCATGACCTCGGACGGACCGGGCTCGAGCAAAACGTCGTCGAAGGTGAGCCCTTCGCGAATCTCCATCGGAGTCTCCGTTTTGCGGGCCGCCTATAGCGGGCGTTTCCGGCCCTGTCACGACGCGGGACGAGGGTGCGACGGCGACGTCGCCGAAGCCCGCGGTCAGCAGGCCGAGCCGTCGCAGAGCGGCGCCCGCGCGCCCACCTTCTGCGGCGCAATGCGAAGCTCCAGGCCCACCAGCCCCCGGCCGTAGCCCTCGCCGTGGCGGTCGGCGTGGGCGGCGACCTTGCGAAGCGCCTCCTCGCGGGCGGCCGGGCCAGAGGCGGCCGGGCCAGGACCGGTCGAGCCAGGGGCGACGAGGGCGCGGGCGATGAGCGCGGCCACGAGCGGCGCGGCGAAGGAGGCGCCTCGCGCGACCGCATAGCCGCCGCCAGCTCTTGCGACCGCCATCTCCGCCCCGGGCGCGGCGAAGTCGAGGTGGCGGGCGCGCCCGGCCTCGGGCAGCAGGCGGCCCCGCGCGTCCACCGCCGTAACCGCGACCACCTCGGGGTAGGAGGCCGGATAGAGGGGCGGGGCGGCGGGGCCGTCGTTGCCCACCGCCGCCACGATGATCACGCCCTTGGCGCTTAGCGCGCGGACGCCTGAGGCCAGGGCCGGGTTGTCGGGCCCAACAAGGCTCATGTTGATCACCCCGACGTTGCGCTTCGCCAGCCAGGCCAGGGCGCGGAGCAGGCCATCGACCGCCCCGCCCTTGGGTCCGGCGCCATAGACGTCGGCGGCGAAGAGTTCCGCCCCCGGCGCGCCGCCCCGGAACGGCGGGGCCTCGCCCACCAGCAGGGAGGCGACCGCCGTCCCATGCGGCTTCGGCGCCGGCCCGCCCTCGGCGAAGGCGCGGCTCTCGAGCCGTGCGCCGGCCAGGGCGGGAGCATGGGCCTCGACGCCGGTGTCGATCAGGCCGATCCGCGCCGGGCTCCGGCCCAGCGCCGTGCGGGCCGGCTCGGCCGCAGCCTCTGAGCCGCCCACCTCTCCGGCCGGCTGGAACACGTGGTTGAGCGCATACTGCCCCGCAGGGTCGAGCTTTCGCAGCCGGGCTAGGGCGCGGACTGCGCTCTCGCCGGCCGGCGCCTGGAGCACGACCTCCTCCAGGCCAAGCTCGGACAGGCTCTCGCGGCGCGCCACCGTGAAGCCGGCCCGGGTCGCCGCGTCCAGCGCCTCGGGCGCGGGCGAGAGCGCCACCACCTCGCCCCGCACCGCCGGGAAGCCCTGCGCATCGAGCTCCAGCTCGCGGGGGTGGCGCCGCACCAGCTCGCCCAGCCGGTCCAGGCGCGCCTGCAACAGGGATTGCGGGTCCAGTCGCGAAAGGTCGCCCAGCGCGCCGCGCACCGCCTCGCCGGGCCGAACGACGGGCAGACCCGGCAGGCCCGGCAGCCCCGCCCCGCCCAGGCGCGGCCCGAGCTGCGCGGACGCCTCTCCCCCGGCCAGGGCGGCCGCGATCACGGCTCCCGCCGTCGCCCAACGCCTAAGCCGCTTGCGGTCCGCCATCGCCCTCTCGCATCATCGCGCCTCACCTGGATGGAACGCTCCGTCCGCGTCGTTCCATCCTCAGGCAGAGGAGTAGCCTTGGACGCGTTCCAGCGCGAGCTGACCGAGCTCCTGCCCCGGCTGCGCCGCTTCGCCCGCGCCCTCTGTCGCGACGCGACCGAGGCGGACGACCTGGTGCAGGCCGCGGTGGAGCGGGCGCTGCGCAAGCGCGACCAGTGGCGGCCCGGCACGCGCCTGGACAGCTGGATGTTCACCCTGATGAAGAACGCCTGGATCGACGAGACCCGCAGTCGCAGCCGCCGCATCGCCCTCTTCCGCCCTGCCGAGGAAGGCGGGGGACGGGCGGAGGACCGTGATCCGCTCGGCACGCGCCTGGTGGGAACGGCGGTGGAGCGGGCGATGGCGAGCCTGCCCGACGAGCAGCGCCTGGCCGTCGCCCTCGTGCTCGTCGAGGGGCTGAGCTATGGCGAGGCCGCCGAGGTGCTCCGCATCCCCGAGGGCACCCTGACCAGCCGCCTGGTGCGCGGCCGCCAGGCGCTGGCGCAGCAGCTGGAGGGCCTGGCGCCATGAGCGATCCGCAGATGCGGGACGGGGGCGAGGCGAGGCTGAAGGCGCTCCTCGCCGCTCACTACGATCCGGTGCTGGAGGAGTCCGTGCCGGAGCGGCTGCGCGCCGCGGTGGTCGCGCCCGCACCACCCCTGGCCCGCGCCGGGGCCGGCTGGCGCATGCCCGCAGCCATGGCGGCCTCCTTGGCGGCGGGGGTGCTGATCGGCTGGGGCGTGCTGGGCGAGAGGCCCGCCTCGCTGCCGGACCCTTATGCGAGCGGCGCGCTGGCCCAGGTGCTGCAGAGCGGACTGGCTTCCGCCCCCGACCCCAACGCCGCCGCTCAGGTGGGTTTGAGCTTCCGCACCGCCCAGGGCGGCTACTGCCGGACCTTCACCGCAAAGGACGGCCTCTCCGGCCTGGCCTGCCGCGAGCCGAAAGGATGGCGTCTGCGCATGATCGTCCTGGGGCCGGCCTCAGGGCCCGAGCCCGCCTATCGCACCGCCGCGAGCGCCCTGCCCGCGCCCCTCCTGGCGGAGGTCGACCGCCTCGCCTCCGGCCCGCCCCTGGACGCGTCGCAGGAAGCCGCCGCGCGGGCGAAGGGCTGGACGTAGCGCCTCGCGCGGTCGGTTCGAGCCGCTCGCGCGCGGTCAGACCGCCTCGGCGAGCTCGGTCTCTTCCAGGCGAAGGCGCCAGGCGTCCGGCTGGGCCATCAGGGCCCGGACCAGGAGGTTGTTCACCGCATGGCCGGCGCGGCTGGCCTCGAAGCGGCCCACAATCGGCGCGCCCAGCACATAGAGGTCGCCCACCGCGTCCAGCGCCTTGTGGCGCACGAACTCGTCGGCGAATCGAACGCCCTCAGGGTTCAGGACCCGGTCGCCATCCAGCACGATGGCGTTGTCCAGCCCGCCGCCACGGGCCAAACCCCGCGCGCGCAGCGCCTCCACCTCATGCAGGAAGCCGAAGGTGCGCGCCGCCGCCAGCTCCCGGCGGAAGCTGCGCTCGTCCACCGGCCCGGCCCACCTTTGGCGGCCGATGGCCGGCGTCGCGAAGTCGATGGCGAAATCCACCTCGAAACGGTCCGCGGGATGCAGCGCGGCGCGCTTGTCGCCGTCGACGACCTCGACCGGGCGCAGGATTTCGATGACGCTGCGCGGCGCCTCCTGGGGCCTGCGGCCTGCGCGGTCGATGAGCTGCACGAACGGCAGGGCGGAGCCGTCCATGATGGGCAGCTCCGGTCCGTCGAGCTCGACGAGGGCGTTGTCGACGGACAGCGCCGCCAGCGCCGCCATCAGGTGCTCGATGGTGCTGACGCGCACGCCTGCGGCGTTGACGATCTCGGTGTTCAGCTGGGTGCGCGCGACCGCCTCCGGCGTCACGGGCACGCGGTTGTCGCGATCGCTCACGTCGGTGCGGACGAAGACGACGCCCGAGCCGGCCGGGGCGGGCTTCAAGGTCAGGCGGACGCGCTCGCCGCTATGTACCCCCATGCCGGCGCAAGCGGCGGCCGAGGCAAGGGTGTGCTGCCGGGACTGAAGGTACATCGGAACGCTGAAACCCCTCTCGACGAGGGCCGATCTTCTGCCGGATCGACCTGATCGTTCCCTTGCAGACCTAGGCCCTGGGACGCCTAGGCTCAACACAACTCCGGTTTCGGATTGTAACGCCTGAGCCGGACATGGAACGGGCGCGGACGTCCTCTCCGCGCCCGAACCGTCGTCACAGGTCTGCCGTTCGCCTCAGTTGGCGAGGCGGCGCAGGAACGAGGGAATCTCCAGGTCGTCCTGGTCGGCGTGGGGCTGAGCCGCGGGCGCAGGCGCTGCGCCGCCGCCGCCCACCGCCGCGCGCGGCGCGGGCGGGTCGAAGGTCAGGTTCGGGCTCGGCCCGTCGTAGCGCGAGCGTCCGCCGAAGAGGCTCATGAAGCCGCGCTTGGGCTCGGGCGGCACGCGCGGATCGGGCAGCGGGTTGGCCGGCGGCGGACGGCGCGTCTCGGTGACGCCCGCGCGGTAGTGCACGGTCGGCTGCGGGATCAGGGGATCGCGCGCCTGGGCCCGGCGGGGCGTCTCGGCGTAGAGGTCGAGCTCTTCCTCATCCTCGGCCACCGCGGGATCCACGATGCGCACGACGCGCTGCGGCTCGGCCTGGGCGGTGAGGCGCTCGGGCTCGGCGGGGGTCGCGGGCTGGGCCCGGGCGGGTTCGGGCCACAGGACCGGCTCTTCCGGAGCCGTCAGCGGCGCAGGCTCGGCCGCCTTGGCGAGGGCCGGAGCCGGGGCGGGCTGGACAGCGGTGCGGGCCGCCGGGCGGACGGGCTCTGCGGGCTTGGCGGCTGCGACCGGCTGGGGCTGAGCCGCGGGCGGAACCGGGGCGGCGGCGGGACGGTGCAGGGCGGAGCCGGTGGTGCGCGCCGGCTGGATGTTGGGCAACGGCTGCTGCATCGCGCCGCAGTCCATGCCGGTCGCGACGACCGAGACGCGGATCTTGCCTTCCAGCGCCGGGTCGAAGGCCGCGCCGAAGATGATATTGGCGTCGGCGTCCACCTCGGAGGAGATGGCGTTGGCCGCTTCGTCGACCTCCAGCAGCGTCATGTCCAGGCCGCCGGTCACATTGACCAGCACGGCCTTGGCGCCCTTCAGCGACACCTCGTCCAGGAGCGGGTTCTGGATGGCGTTCTGGGCGGCCATGAGCGCGCGGTCCTCGCCCGTCGCCTCGCCAGTGCCCATCATCGCCTTGCCCATCTCGGTCATGACCGAGCGAACGTCGGCGAAGTCGAGATTGATCAGGCCCGGCATGACCATCAGGTCGGTGATGGAGCGCACGCCGGAGTGCAGCACCTGGTCCGCCATGCCGAAGGCTTCGGCGAAGGTGGTCCGCTCGTTGGCGACCCGGAACAGGTTCTGGTTGGGGATGACGATCAGGGTGTCGACATAGCGGGTCAACTCGCTGACGCCGGCGTCGGCCAGGCGCATGCGGTGGCGACCCTCGAAGTGGAAGGGCTTGGTCACCACGCCGACGGTCAGGATGCCGCGTTCGCGCGCCGCCTTGGCGATGATGGGGGCCGCGCCGGTGCCGGTGCCCCCGCCCATGCCGGCGGTGATGAAGACCATGTGCGCGCCTTCGAGGTGCTCGCCGATCTCCGGGATCGACTCCTCCGCGGCGCTCATGCCCACCTCGGGGTGAGCGCCTGCGCCCAGGCCCTGGGTGATGGTCACCCCGAGCTGAATGCGCCGGTCGGTCTTGGAGAAGGCCAGCTGCTGGGCGTCGGTGTTGGCGACGACAAACTCCACGCCTTCGAGGCCCGCCTCGATCATGTTGTTCACCGCGTTGCCGCCGGCCCCTCCTACGCCGAAGACGACGATGCGAGGCTTCAGCTCCGTGGCGCCTGGCGCCGACAGCGAAATTCCCATGGACCTCATCCCAACCATCGGCCCCTCCGAAAACCGCGCGGCGCGCCTCCGCCGAAGCGGCGCGAGCGGTAGGGGCGATTAAGCGACCGATAACCTTACCCGGCGGTTAAGGGTCTAGGGCGAGTCGGACGGCCGTCGAGCCGAACCCGGACAAAATTTTCTGATTCGATTGAGGATTTCGGCCATTGACCGGAGCTGTTCGAGTCGGGCCGCCCCGCTTGGCGTCCGCCAAGCTGGAAATGGCGCCGTCGCTTCGCTAGACGGCGGCCGAGCCCCCTCCCCTTCGACCGCCCGACGAGAGCTTCCCCCATGGCCGACGACGCTGAGAACACGCTTCTGATGCAACTTGAGAGCGGGCCGGTGACCATCCGCCTGCGCCCGGACCTCGCGCCTGGCCACGTGGAGCGGATCAAGGCGCTGGCGCGGGAGGGCTTCTACGACGGCGTCGTCTTCCACCGGGTGATTCCGGGCTTCATGGCCCAGGGCGGCGACCCCACCGGGCGCGGCACGGGCGGCAGCGACAAGCCCAATCTGAAGGCGGAGTTCAGCCGCCAGCCGCACGTGCGCGGCGTCTGCTCCATGGCGCGCACGAATGACCCGAACTCGGCCAACAGCCAGTTCTTCATCTGCTTCGACGACGCCAACTTCCTGGACGGCCAGTACACCGTCTGGGGCGAGGTGGTGGACGGCATGGAGCACGTGGACGCCCTGCCCAAGGGCGAGCCGCCACGCGCGCCTGGCAAGATCATCTCCATGCGCCTGGCCTCCGACGCCGCCTGACGCACCGACGCCCTTGAGCGACCCCCTCCAGATCGTCGCCCGGGGGCCCCGCGCCGAGGTCGAGGCCGCCGCCGCCGCCCTCGACGCCGATCCCGCGCTGGAGAGCGCGACCTACTCCATCCTGGAGGAGGACGAGGACCGGGGCGTTTGGCGCATCGACGCCTATCCGACCTCGGAGACGGAGGCCCAGGGGCTGACGACGGCCCTGGCGCGCTTCCCCGGGCTGACGGTCACCACTGAGGTGCTGGCCGACGCCGACTGGCTCGCCATGGCCTTGTCCGGCCTCCCGCCGGTCAGGGCGGGTCGGTTCTTCGTCTATGGCCTGCACGACCGGGGCCGCGCACCGGTCAACGCCGTGAAGCTCCGGATCGAGGCGGGGGCGGCCTTCGGCACCGGCCACCACGGCACGACCGTAGGCTGCCTTTTGGCCTATGACGCGCTTTTGAAGCGCAAGCGGTTCGCCCGCGTGCTGGATGTCGGCACAGGGACGGGCGTGCTGGCCATCGCCGCCGCCAAGTGCGGGGCGAAGCGCCCGGTGGGCACCGACATCGACCGGGTCTCGGTCCGCATCGCGCGGGAGAACGCGGCGGTGAACCGGGTCTCCGCACGCTTCGTCTGGGCCGACGGGCTCGATCATCGCGCCGTGCGGCGGGACGCGCCCTACGATCTTGTGTTCGCCAACATCTTGGCCCGGCCGCTGGTCGGCCTCGCCCAGCCAATCCGCGGCGCGCTGAAGCCCGGCGGCCTGGCCATCTTATCGGGCCTCCTGCGCCATCAGGAGCGCTATGTCCGTTCCGCCTATCTCGCCCGGGGCTTCAAGCTCCAGACCCGGGTCCGCCGCGACGCCTGGGCGACCTTGGTGCTCCGCCGCGCGTGACGCCGGCACGAAAACGCCCGCCGGGATGAGCCGGCGGGCGCGGATCGATTTGAGGTCGATCGGTATCGACCTCGGATCGTAAGCGCGGGCGCGCGCGGCGCCCGCCCTGCCGTTTGGCCGGCTACTCGATGATCTTGGTCACCACGCCGGAGCCGACCGTGCGGCCGCCTTCGCGGATGGCGAAGCGCAGGCGCTCCTCCATGGCGATGGGCGTGATCAGCTCCACCTCCAGCTCGGCGTTGTCGCCCGGCATGATCATCTCCACGCCTTCCTTCAGCTTGATGATCCCGGTCACGTCCGTGGTGCGGAAGTAGAACTGCGGCCGGTAGTTGCTGAAGAACGGCGTGTGGCGCCCCCCCTCCTCCTTGGTCAGGATGTAGGCTTCCGCCGTGAACTTCTTGTGCGGCTTGATCGTGCCCGGCTTGCACAGCACCTGGCCGCGCTCCACGTCCTCGCGCTTGGTGCCGCGCAGCAGCACGCCCACGTTGTCGCCCGCCTGGCCCTGGTCGAGCAGCTTGCGGAACATCTCCACGCCCGTGCAGGTCGTCTTCTGCGGGTCGCGGATGCCGACGATCTCGACTTCCTCGCCCACCTTGATGACGCCCCGCTCCACCCGGCCGGTCACCACCGTGCCGCGGCCGGAGATGGAGAATACATCCTCCACCGGCATCAGGAACGGCTGGTCGATCGGACGCTCGGGCTGGGGGATGTATTCGTCCACCGTCCGCATCAGCTCCAGGATGGCGTTCTCGCCGATCTCCGGATCGCGGCCTTCCACCGCCGCCAGGGCCGAGCCCTTGGTGATCGGGATCTCGTCACCCGGGAACTCGTAGGAGGAGAGCAGCTCGCGCAGCTCCATCTCCACCAGCTCCAAAAGCTCAGGGTCGTCCACCATGTCGACCTTGTTCAGGAACACCACCAGCGCCGGCACGCCGACCTGACGGGCCAGCAGGATGTGCTCGCGGGTCTGAGGCATGGGGCCGTCGGCGGCCGAGCAGACCAGGATCGCGCCGTCCATCTGCGCCGCGCCCGTGATCATGTTCTTCACATAGTCGGCGTGGCCGGGGCAGTCGACGTGCGCATAGTGACGCTTGGCCGTCTCGTACTCCACGTGCGCCGTGTTGATCGTGATGCCGCGCGCCTTCTCCTCCGGCGCCGCGTCGATCTCCTCGTACTTCTTCGCCGTCGCACCGCCCGACTTCGCCAGCGTCATCGTGATCGCCGCCGTCAGCGTCGTCTTGCCGTGGTCCACGTGACCGATCGTGCCGATGTTGCAGTGCGGCTTCGTACGTTCAAACTTTTCCTTGGCCATTCTTCTCAGCTCCGGCCCGGATGAGGCCTTTTGGTTGTGTGGTTAGGGATCAGGCGTACTTCTTGATCACTTCGTCGGCGACGGCTTGCGGCACCGCCTCGTAGTGATCGTAAAGCATGGTGAACTGGGCGCGGCCCTGGCTCATCCCTCGCAGGTTCGACACGTAGCCGAACATGTTGGCGAGGGGGACGAAGGCGGTGATCACCTGGGCGTTGCCGCGCTGGTCGGTGCCCTGGATCTGGCCGCGGCGGCTGTTCAGGTCGCCGATCACATCGCCGAGGTATTCGTCAGGGGTGACGACCTCGACCTTCATGATCGGCTCGAGCAGCTTCGGAGCGCCCCGCTCGCGCAGTTCGCGGAAGGCCGCGCGGGACGCGATCTCGAACGCCAGCACCGAGGAGTCGACGTCGTGGAAGGCGCCGTCCACCAGAGTGGCCTTGAAGTCGATCACCGGGAAGCCGGCGATGAGGCCGTTCTCCTTGGCCGACTCCAGGCCCTTCAGGACGCCCGGGATGTATTCCTTGGGCACCGCGCCGCCCACGATGGCGCTTTCGAACTGGAAGCCCGCGCCCGGCTCGTTGGGCTCGAACACCAGCTTCACGCGGGCGAATTGGCCCGTGCCGCCGGTCTGCTTCTTGTGGGTGTAGTCGATCTCGGCGCGACGGCCGATGGTCTCGCGATAGGCCACCTGCGGGGCGCCGATGTTGGCTTCCACCTTGTAGGTGCGCTTCAGGATGTCGACCTTGATGTCGAGGTGAAGCTCGCCCATGCCCTTCATGATCGTCTGCCCCGACTCCGGGTCGGTGAAGACGGAGAAGGACGGGTCCTCGGCCACCATCTTGGAGAGGGCGACGCCCAGCTTCTCCTGGTCGGCCTTCGACTTGGGCTCGATGGCGATCTCGATGACCGGCTCAGGGAAGGTCATGCGCTCCAGGATGACCGGCGACTTCACCGGATCGCACAGGGTGTCCCCGGTGCGGGTGTCCTTCAGGCCCGCCAGCGCCACGATGTCGCCGGCGAAGGCTTCCTTGATGTCCTCGCGGTTGTTGGAGTGCATGAGCAGCATGCGGCCCACGCGCTCACGCTTGTCGCGCGTGGAGTTCAACAGGCCCATGCCGGTCTCGAGCTTGCCCGAATAGATGCGGCAGAAGGTCAGCGAGCCCACGAACGGGTCGTCCATGATCTTGAACGCGAGCACGCTCAGCGGCTCGTCGTCGGAGGCTCGCCGCTCGACCTCGGCTTCGGTCTTGTAGTCGATGCCCTTGGTGGGCGGGATGTCCATCGGGCTCGGCAGATAGTCCACCACGGCGTCGAGCAGGGGCTGCACGCCCTTGTTCTTGAACGCCGAGCCGCAGAGGATCGGATACCAGGCGCCGGAGAGCACCGCCTTGCGGATGCACGTCTTCAGCACCGCCTCGGAAGGCTCCTCGCCGCCGAGGTAGGCCTCCATGGCCTCGTCGTCCATTTCGACGGCGTTCTCGACCAGGTAGTTGCGCGCCTCAGCCGCCCTGGCGGCGAGGTCGGCGGGGATCTCCTCGTCGTGGTAGTTCGCGCCCAGGCCGTCGTTGTCCCAGACCACGGCCTTCATGCGGACGAGATCGATGACGCCCTTCAGCGCGGCTTCGGAGCCGATCGGCAGCTGGATCGGCACCGCCTTCACCGCCAGCCGGTCGCGGATGGTGGCGACGCACATGTCGAAGTCGGCGCCGGTCTTGTCCATCTTGTTGACGAACACGATGCGCGGGACGTTGTAGCGGTCGGCCTGGCGCCAGACCGTCTCGGTCTGCGGCTCCACGCCCTGGTTGCCGTCGAGCACGGCGACCGCGCCGTCGAGCACGCGGAGGCTGCGCTCCACCTCGATGGTGAAGTCGACGTGCCCAGGGGTGTCGATGATATTCAGGCGCTTGCCGTTCCAGAACGCGGTCGTGGCGGCCGAGGTGATCGTGATCCCCCGCTCCTGCTCCTGCTCCATCCAATCCATCGTCGCGGCGCCGTCGTGCACCTCGCCGATCTTGTGGCTCTTGCCGGTGTAGTAGAGAATCCGCTCGGTGGTCGTCGTCTTCCCGGCGTCGATGTGCGCCATAATGCCGAAGTTGCGGTAGTCCTCGATCTTGTGGGAGCGGGGCATGGGTGATCGGGCTCTGGAACAGGCGGCCGCGAGGCCGGATTTCGGGGCGGTATTGCGGGAAGCGGAGTTTCGGGGGCGGTCTTGAGGCGGTCCCTGAGGCGCGCGCGGTTTAACGCAAACCGCCCGGCCCCGGAAGGGTGACGCTGACGCGGCCTATATGGGCCTTACCAGCGATAATGCGAGAAGGCGCGGTTGGCCTCGGCCATCTTGTGCGTGTCCTCGCGCTTCTTCACCGCGGTGCCGCGGTTGTTGGACGCGTCAAGAAGCTCGCCGGCCAGGCGCTCCGTCATGGTGTTCTCGCCGCGGTTGCGCGCCGCATTCACCAGCCAGCGGATGGCGAGGGCGCGGCGGCGCTCGGGACGGACCTCGACCGGCACCTGATAGGTCGCGCCGCCCACCCGGCGAGAGCGCACCTCGATCGCCGGCGCGACGTTGTCGAGCGCAGTGTGGAACACGCTCAGCGCGTCCATGTCGCGACGCCGGGTCTCCAGGATGTCGAAGGCGCCGTAGACGATGCCTTCCGCGACGGCCTTCTTGCCCTCGTACATGACGTAGTTCATGAACTTCGTGACGATCAGGTCTCCGAACTTCGGATCGGGCAGGACTTCGCGCTTATCTGCGCGGCGACGACGGGACATGTCTCTGACCTCTTACTTCGGGCGCTTGGCGCCGTAGTGCGACCGGCGCTGCTTGCGGTTCTTGACGCCCTGCGTGTCGAGCACGCCGCGCAGGATGTGGTAGCGGACGCCCGGCAGGTCCTTCACGCGGCCGCCGCGGATCAGCACGACCGAGTGTTCCTGCAGGTTGTGGCCTTCGCCCGGGATGTAGCACACCGCCTCGATCTGGGAGGTCAGGCGCACCTTGGCGACCTTGCGGAGCGCAGAGTTCGGCTTTTTCGGCGTGGTCGTGTAGACGCGGGTGCAGACGCCGCGACGCTGGGGCGAACCTTTCAGCGCGGGCACCTTGTTGCGCGCCACCTTGGGCGTGCGCGGCTTGCGGATCAGCTGGTTGATCGTGGGCATGGGGCCAGGTGTTCTCTTTCTCGTCTTCCGTTCGTGCGAGGCAGCGCCTTGCGGCCGAGCGCCTCCGATAAGCCTTCTTTTCGACGTCGCAGACGGTCGCCCGCCCCCGCCGCCCGGGTTGCGATCTCGCAGAAAACACGACGGGCCGGGACGCGCGCTTCGGGCGTTCCGGCGGGCCACAGCCCTCGTCCAGTTCTCATAAGGCTCGCGCGCCTGGCGGCGAACGTTCCCTGAAACCGGCGCGTCTCTTACGCGCGAGGCCCCGTACGGTCAAGGGCGGAGCGTGCGTCCTCGCCTACTCCGCAGCGATCGCGGGAGCGCGGCGGCTGAACATGGCCGAGCACTCCGCCAGGGTGACGCTCGCCCGCGCGATCGGGTTGGTCAGGTAGTAATCGCTCACCGGCGAGCGGAAGGGCTCCTCCGTCGCAGCGCCCGGCGCGCCGAGCGCGCTCAGGTCGAAGCCCGCCGCCTTGGTCGGCCCGGGCACGTAGTCGATGCGCCCGAAGGTCGGATGCTCGGCCATGAGCCTGGAGCGAAGCTGCTCCAGGGAATCGTAGGGCAGGCGCTTGCCCGCCGCCTCCGACAGGGCGCGCAGGATCGCCCAGTCCTCGCGCGCTTCGCCCTTGGGGAAGACCGCGCGGTTGGCGAGCTGCACCCGGCCCTCGGTGTTGACGTAGAGACCGGGCTTCTCGGTATAGGCCGCGCCGGGCAAGATCACGTCGGCGCGGTGGGCGCCCGCATCGCCGTGCGTGCCGAGGTAGACCACGAAGGCGTCGCCGAGCTTTTCCGTGTCGATCTCGTCGGCCCCCAGCAGGAACAGCACGTCCAGCTCGCCGGCGTTCGCCGCCTGCACCATCTCAGGCGCGCTGAGCCCGCCCGGGCCCGGCACGAAGCCGAGGTCGAGGCCGCCCACGCGCGAGGCCGCCGTGTGCAGCACGTTCCAGCCGTTCCAGTCGTCCCGCACGACCTTGAAGGTCTGGGCCGCGCGGCCCAGCAGGTTCAGCAGCGCGCCCGAGTCGCTGCGCGCCAGCACGCCGGCGCCCACGATGAAGATGGGGGCGGACGCAGCGTTCAGCGTCTTGGCGAAGCCGTCGTCGGACCCGATCAGCCGCTCCAGCGACGCCGCGCCGGCGCCGAGGTAGCTGTACTCGAAGCTGAGGTCCGCCACCTCGCCGATCACGCCGAGCTGGAGCTTGCCCCGCAGCCATTGCTTGCGCAGGCGGGCGTTGACCAGGGCGCCCTCGCGGCGGGGGTTGGCGCCGACCAGCAGCACAGCGTCGGCCTGCTCCAGGCCGGCGATGGTGGTGTTGAAGAGCCAGCTCTCCCGCGGACCCGCGCCCAGCGCCGATCCATCCTGGCGGCAGTCGATGTTGGCGACGCCCAGCGACCGGAAGAGGTCCAGGGCGGCCTTCATGGATTCCGCATCCTGCAGGTCGCCGGCGATCAGGCCCACGCGTTCGGGCTTGGCGGCGCGAAGGCGCCCGGCGATGGCGGCGAAGGCCTGGCCCCAGGTCGCCTCGACCAGCTTGCCGCCTTGGCGGATATAGGGCCGGTCGAGCCGCTGGCGCAGCAGGCCGTCCACGACGTAGCGCGTCTTGTCGGAGATCCACTCCTCGTTGATGTCCTCGTTCACGCGGGGGAGGATGCGCATGACCTCAGGCCCCCGCGCGTCCACGCGGATCGCGGAGCCCAGGGCGTCCATCACGTCCACGCTGTCGGTCTTGCGCAGCTCCCAGGGGCGGTAGTTGAACGCCCAAGGCTTGTGGGTCAGCGCCCCCACCGGGCAGATGTCGGCGAGGTTGCCGGTCAGCTCCGAGGTCAGCGCTGTCTCCAGATAGCTCGTGATCTCGGCGTCCTCGCCGCGGCCGATCATGCCCATCTCGGGCGCGCCGGCGATCTCGGCGGCGAAGCGGACGCAGCGGGTGCACTGGATGCAGCGCGTCATCACCGTCTTGATCAGCGGGCCGAGGTACTTCTCCTCCACCGCCCGCTTGTTCTCCTGATAGCGGCTGTCGTCGCGGCCGTAGCCCATGGCCTCGTCCTGCAGATCGCACTCCCCGCCCTGGTCGCAGATCGGGCAGTCCAGGGGGTGGTTGATGAGCAGGAACTCCATCACCCCTTCGCGCGCCTTCTTCACCATCGGCGAGGCGGTCAGGATCTCCTGGCCGTCGGCGGCGGGCAGGGCGCAGGAGGCCTGGGGCTTGGGCGGGCCGGGCTTAACCTCCACCAGGCACATACGGCAGTTGCCGGCGATGGAGAGGCGCTCGTGATAGCAGAAGCGTGGGATTTCCTCCCCGGCCAGCTCGGCCACCTGAAGCACCGTCAGGCCCGGCTCGAACTCGATCTCCTTGCCGTTGACCTTGGCCTTGGGCATCGACGTCGATCTCCTGCCGCGTCCGGCGGCGATGAGCGCATCTCAGCGCTGGTTCGTCTTCTCGGCGGGCTGCCGCGCACGCTCTGCGGCGACAACCGGCCCCGCGGGCAAGTCGCGCATTCGGCCCGGGCTTTCAAGGGCGCCCCGCCGTTCTCCCCCTCGGGATGATCGCGGTTGACGGATTGTCGCATGTGGAGTTCAGCACACCTTCGCTTTGGGACAGTCGTCTGAGGCGTGGAGGGGTGCGCTGTTGTCAGCCCGTGCGGGTCAGATGTTGGCGGCGGTGCTGGGCGGTCTGGCCCTCGCCGGCACGGCGCACGCAGCCGGCCGGATGGGCGAGGGCGATCCCATCGAGAAGCTCGCGAAGCTCTCCATCGAAGAGCTGGCCGACGTCCGGGTGACCACCGTGTCACGGCGCGAGGAGAGCCTGAACGAGCTGAACTCCAGCCTGACCTGGCGGGTGAGCGAGCGCATCGCCCTGGCGCTCGTCGGCCGCAACCTGCTGCACGACCGCCACCTGGAGCAGCCCTCCGGCCAGGGCTACGCCGTCCCGCGCTCGGTGTTCGCCGAGGTGCGCCTCGGATTCTGAGGCTCGACCGGCGCGCCTTAGCCGCCGCTCTCGTCCAGCCGAACCTGGTCGCGGCCGTACAGGCGAAAGGCCAGGATGGTGTGCGTCTCGCGGATGCCCGCCACCTTGTGCAGCTTGTGGTTCACGAAGCCGCCGATCGAGGACTCCTCGTCCAGGTAGAACTTGGCCAGAAGGTCGTACTCGCCGGAGGTCGAATAGACCTCCGAGGTCTCCTCGAGGGTGTCGATGATCGCTTCGGCCACGGCGTAGGCTTGGCCGAGCTCGCACTTGATCTGGACGTAGAGGGGTTTCACGGCGCCTCGCGGGAAGCTCAAAGAGAGGTTCTAAGGGCGATCAGCTCGGGAAAGAAGCCGCGGCTCAGCACCGCGCCGAGATAGGCGACCCCGGCGGTCCCGCCCGTGCCGCGCTTGAAGCCGATGATGCGCTCCACCGTCTTCATGTGGGCGAAGCGCCATTGCTGGAATCGGTACTCCAGGTCGACCAGCTTCTCGGCGAGCTCGTAGAGGTCCCAGTACCGGTGCGGGTCGCGGTAGACCGCCAGCCAGGCGGCCTCGACGCTGGGATCGGGGGCGTAGGCCTGGGTCAGGTCGCGCGCCAGCACCGCGGGCGCGATCTCAAATCCGCGCCTGGCCAGCAGACGCAGGCTCTCGTCATAGAGACTGGGCGCTGAGAGCGCCGCGGCGAGACGGGCGTGGGTGCCGGGGTCTTCGCTATGGAGCGCCAGGGACGTCTCCGACTTCAGCCCCATCAGGAACTCCAGCTCCCGATACTGGAAGGACTGGAAGCCGGAGCTCGACCCCAGGGCCGCGCGGATGGTGGAGTAGTCGGAGGGCGTCAGGGTCGAGAGCACGTCCCAGGACTGGATCAGCTGCGCCTGGATGCGCGCGACCCGGGCGATCATCTTGAAGGCCGGGCCGAGGTCGTCGCGGGCGATGTGGTCGCGCGCGGCGCTCAGCTCGTGGATCGACAGCCGCATCCAGAGCTCGGAGGCCTGGTGGATGATGATGAAGAGCAGCTCGTCGTGCTCGCCCGAAAGCGGGGCCTGGGCCGACAGGATGCGGTCGAGCTGCAGGTAGTCGCCGTAGGAGATCTCGTTGCGCGCGCGGGTCACGTCACCACCTTGCGCAGGGCGAAGGCGGGCTCGCGCCAGCGCCCCTGCGCCATGACCTCGGCCAAGCGGTCGACCGCGTCGATGACGTCGACATAGCGCGTATAGAGCGGCGCGAAGCCGAACCGGAGCACGTCGGGCTCACGGAAATCGCCCGTCACGCCCTCGGCGATCAGGGCCTGCACGATGGCGTAGCCGTCCGGATGGGCGAGGCTGACCTGGCTGCCGCGGCGGGCGGGGTCACGGGGACAGGCGCGCGCGAAGACGCCCGGCAGGCGCGCCTCGACCTCGTCCAGGAACAGCTCGCTGAGGCGCATCGACTTCGCCCGGACCTCGGCCATGGACACGCCCTCGAAGGTGCGCACGCCCTCCTCCAGGGCGGCGAGCCCCAGGATCGGCGGCGTGCCGGCCAGCCAGCGCCGCATCGAGCCGCAGGGCCGGTAGCCGTCTTCGAAGGCGAAGGGCGCGGCGTGCCCCATCCAGCCGGCCACGGGGTTGGAGAGCTCGGCCTGCAGCCGCTCGGCGACGTAGAGGAAGCTCGGCGCGCCGGGGCCGCCGTTCAGGTACTTGTAGCCGCAGCCGACGGCGAGGTCCGCGCCCGCGCCCCTGAGGTCGAGGTCGAGCGCGCCCGCCGAATGGCTGAGGTCCCAAAGGCTGATCGCGCCCGCGCGCCTCGCCGCCGCGCTGAGCCGCGCCATGTCGTGCACCGCGCCGGTGCGGTAGTGCACATGCGTCAGGAGCAGCAGCGCGACCTCCTCGCCCAGCGCCCCCTCGATCTCGTCGGCCGCGACGGTGCGAAGCTCGAGGCCCGGGATCAAGGCGGCCAGCTCCTGCAGCACATAAAGGTCGGTCGGGAAGTTGCCGGGCTCGCTCAGGATCACCCGGCGAGGCCGGCGCGCCTTAACCGCCGCCGCGGCCAGCTTGAACAGGTTCACCGACGTGGAGTCCGCGACCATCACCTCGTGCGGCTCAGCGCCGATCAGAGGGGCGATCCGGGCGGCCACCCGCACCGGCAGGTCCATCCAGCCCGCGCTGGTCCAGCTGCCGATCAGACCCTGGCCCCACTCGCCCTCGACCACGGTGCGGAGGCGCTCGGGCGTCGCCCGCGGCAGCATGCCCAGGGAGTTGCCATCCAGGTAGATCGCCCCGCCCTCCGGCAGGGCGAAGCGCGCGCGGCACGGGGCGAGCGGATCGCGGGCGTCGAGCGCGGCGGCCTGCGCCCGCGTCATCCTCACGCCGTCGCTCGCGTCCGGATCAGGCCCGCGGTCCAACGGTAGAGACCCAGCACCACGACCGCGAAGGCGACGGCGCCCGCGATCTCCGCCCAGCGACCAAAGTCGTCTCCCACCAGGGCCAGCGGCGTCTCCTTGCCGGTGCCGGCCACGATGCCCGCGATGACGACGCCCACCAGGCTCTCGCCCACGATGAGGCCGGAGGCGAGCAGCACGCCCAGCCGCTTGGTCGCCTCGCCGCCAGGACGCTTTTCGACCATGCGCTCGAAGATGTGGCCGAGGATGGCGCCCACGATGATCATCAGGGTGACATCCTGCGGCAGGTAGACGCCCAGGCCGACCGCGAGCGGCGCCAGCCGGGGCAGCTTCAGCCGGCCCAGGATCTCGTCCAGGACGATGACGCCCACGCCGATGGCCGCCCCGGCGCCGATCAGGTCCCAGCGGAGGTTGCCGGTGATCACGCCCTGGGCGAGGAAGGACATCAGGCTGGCCTGGGGCGCGGCCAGGGCGTTCTCGCCCGCCCCGGGAGCGCCGGCGAAGCCGTAGGCCTGGGCCAGAACGTTCAGCACCGGCGGGATGACCGCGGCGCCGACCAGCGTGCCGGCCACCAGCGCCACCTGCTGCTTCCAGGGGGTGGCCTCGACCAGCTGGCCCGTCTTCAGGTCCTGCAGGTTGTTATTGGCGATGGACGCCACGTTGAAGGTGAAGCTGACCAGGAAGAGGGTGAAGGCGATCAGCGCCTTGCCGCCGTCCGAGCCGACGGTGGAGCGCACCAGGATCACCAGCAGCACCGAGGCCGCGACCGTGGCCAGGATGCCCACCCCCGACAGCGGGCTGTTGGACGAGCCGACGAGCCCGGCCATGTAGCCGCAGACCGCCGACACCAAAAAGCCCATGACCACGGTGAAGGCGACGCCGAATATGGCCAGCGTCACGGCGGCAGGCGCGAGGCCGCCTCCGCCCTGCATCGCGAAGTCGTAGAGCTGCCAGGCCATGGGCACGAGGCAGATCAGGCCGATGAGGCCCACGATCCCGATGGGCATGTCGCGCTCGGTCAGGGGCAGCTCCGCCCCGCCGCCGGCCTTGCGCGCGGCCTGGGCGGCGAAGGCCGAGCGCAGGCCGCCGATGATCGGCGCCACCAGCTTGACCAGCGTCCAGATCGCGGCGACCCCGATGATGCCGGCGCCGACCAGGCGACCCTCGACCTTGAAGATCGCCTTGATGTAGCCCGCGAAGTCGTCCGGCTTGACGTGGTTGGCGACCATGAAGGCCGCCGCATCGCCCGCCGCATAGTGATGCGCCGACAGGTAGGGCACGGTCCCGAGCCAGCTGATCAGGACGCCGACCAGCATGGCGACGCCGACCCACAGCCCGACCAGGTGCCCGACGCCGAACAGGGCGAGCGACAGGCCGATGTTGTAGCCTGTGCCTCCGCCCGCGAAGGGGAAGTACTTGGCGAGGTTGCCGGCGAAGACCTTGGTCGCGACCACGATGGCGAACAGGCCCGAGGCGATGGAGCCGACGAGCACGGTCAGCAGCCCCGCCTTGCCTTCCGCGGCGGCCTCGCCCTCGGGATCGGATCCGGCGCCGGAGCCGACCTTCAGCACCTCGGCGCAGGCCACGCCCTCCGGATAGGGCAGGTCGCTGTCGGTCACGAGCGCCCGGCGCAGCGGGATCGAGTACATCACGCCCAGCACGCCCCCCAGCGCGCAGACGCCGAAGGAGGCCCAGAACGGAAACTTCAGCCAGACGCCCACGATCACCAGGCCCGGCAGGATGAAGATGACGGAGCTGAGCGTGCCCGCCGCGCTCGCCACCGTCTGGACGATGTTGTTCTCCTGAATCGTAGAGTTCTTGAAGCCGCGCAGCAGCGCCATGGAGATCACGGCGGCCGGGATCGAAGACGCGAAGGTCAGGCCGGCCTTCAGGCCGAAGAAGACATTGGCGGCGGTGAAGATCACCGTGATGACCGCGCCAAGCAGCAGGCCTCGGACGGTCAGTTCTGTGGGCGGCTTGCCCGGGCGGACGGCGGCGTCGGTCATGGGTTCTCCCCTCCCCTTCTTGTCAGGCCTCAGGCCCGCTGGAAGGGATAGAAGTCCCCGCCAAGGCCCAGGATGGTGGTCAGCTCGTCCAGCGCCTCGCGGCCCTCTGCGATCAGCGCCGGATCGGCGAGCTCGGTTTCGGCGAGCCTATCCCGGTAGCGCCTCTGGACCCAAGCGCGAAGCGTGGCGTGCAGCTCCGGCGTGAAGCGCTGCGCAGGGTTGGCCGCGGCGAGCTCGGCGTCGGTCATGACCAAGCGCAGGCGCAGGCAGGCGGGCCCGCCGCCGTTGCGCATGCTCTGGCGGACGTCGACATAGGCGACCTCGCCGATCGGCCCGTTGCCGGAGGCGATCCGCTCGGCGGCGGCGCGGGCTTGCGGGCTTTCCTGCACCTCGACCGGCGCCAGCAGCACAAGGCGGTCTCGCCCCGGGACCTGCAGCAGCTGCGAATTGAACAGATAGCTGCGGATCGCCTCGTCCAGCGGCAGCTCCGCCTCGGAAACCTCGATGAAGACAGGCTCGAACAGGCCATGCGCCGCCGTGCGGACCGCCGCCTTCAGCCCCGCCGTGTCCTCGAAGGCGGCCTCGTGGAAGAGCAGGGCCGTGCGGACGCCCACGCACACTACGTCGTTGTGGAAGGCGCCCGCCTCGATGGCCCGGGCGCACTGGCGCGGGAAGATCGCGCGTCCGGTCCCGTGGCGGCGCGCTACGGCCTGGAAGGCTTCCCGGGTCTGGCGCGCAGGGAAGCGGCCCGTCCAGGGCGCATAGGCCTCGCGGCCCCAGACGAAAAGGTTCACCCCCGGCGCGCCATGCTCGGCGCAGAGCCGCACGTGATTGGCCGCGCCCTCGTCGGCGAAGTGCGGCCGCGCCGGCAAGGGCGCGTGCACGGCGAAGCGCTCAGGATCGGGCAGCATGCGCCTCAGCGCGCGGGTGGTCTGCTCGGGCTCCAAGCTGCGGTGTAGGTTGGAGACCAGGTTGGCGGGCGTCAGATGCAGCCGCCCGTCGGGGCTGTCGGCCGAGGGCGTGACCGTGGCGGCGTTCGCGGCCCACATGGACGAGGCGCTGAAGGCGGCCGACGCCAGCACCGGCGTCTCCCGCCAGGCGCGCGCAACCACGGCGGCGTCGTCGCCGCTAAAGCCGATCTCCCGCAGGAAGGCGAGATCCGGCCGGTCGTGGGGCGGCAGGACGAACTGCGGCAGGCCGAGGTCGGCGACCCGCGCCATCTTGCGCAGCCCCTGCAGCGCCGCGGCGCGGGGATCGGCGACCGCGCCCCGGTTGCGCTCGCTGGCCAGGTTGCCGGGCGACAGACCCGCATAGTTGTGCGTCGGCCCGATCAGGCCGTCGGCGTTGGCCTCCACCGCGTGGTTCACGCCTCAGGACCCCTGATCGCAAGGCCCCTGATCTCGGCGGTCGTGTCGGCGAGGGCGGGGGCCTCGAAGCTTGCGGCCGGGTAGGCGCAGTAGTCCGCGGCGTAGTAGGCGCTCGGGCGGTGGTTGCCGCTCTCGCCGAGGCCGCCGAAGGGCATGTTGGAGGCCGCGCCTGTCGTCGGCCGGTTCCAGTTCACGATGCCCGCTCGGCTGCGGGCCATGAAGCGCGCCCAGAGCGCGGGGTCGGAGCTGACCAGCCCGGCGGAGAGGCCGAAGCGGGTGGCGTTCGCCGCCGCGATCGCGTCCCCGAAGGTCGCCACGCGGGTCATCTGCAGAACGGGGGCGAAGATCTCGCGATCGGGGACGCTCGCGCCCGTGACGTCCAACAGTGCGGGCGTGACAAAGGCCGCGCTCAGGCCCTGCACGCCTTCGAGCGGCAGCAGGGTTCGCGCGCCCGCGGCCTCCAGCGCGCGCACCCGGTCGCGGGCGGCGCTCGCGGCCCGCGCGGAGATGAGCGGCCCCATGAAGGGCTCCTCCGGTCCGTTCCAGGGCCCCGCCCGAAGCCGCCGGGCCAGCGCGATCACCGCCTCGGCCACGGCGTCGGCCTGGTCCGCCCGCACGATCAGCCGGCGCGCGCACGAGCAGCGCTGGCCGGTCGTGATGAAGGCGCTCTGGACGATGAGGGCGGCGGCTGCGGCGGGGTCGGCGTCCCAGACGATCAGCGGGTTGTTGCCCCCGAGCTCCAGGGCCAAGATCACCTCGGGGCGGTCCACGAACGCGCGCCGGAAATGCGCCCCGGCCTCCGCAGAGCCGGTGAACAGCAGGCCGTCGATGGGCGCGTCGAGCAGGGCCGCGCCGGTCTCGCGCCCGCCCTGGACCAGGTTGAAGACGCCCGGCGGCAGGCCGGCCTCGGACCAGGCCTCCGCAGCGAGTTCGCCCGCAAGCGGGGTCTCCTCCGAGGGCTTGAACACCACCGTGTCGCCGGCGAGCAGCGCGGGCACGATATGGCCGTTGGGCAGGTGGCCGGGGAAGTTGAACGGACCCAGCACCGCCATCACGCCGTGGGGACGATGGCGCAGCACGGCGCGGCCGAACGCCATGGCCGCTTCGCGCTCGCCCGCGCGCTCCGCCTGGGCGGCGATGGAGATCTCGACCTTTCCGACCATGGACGCGAGCTCAGCCCTGGTCTCCCAGAGCGGCTTGCCCGTCTCCCGGCTCAGCGCCTCGGCGAAGGCCTGAGCGCGACCCTCCAGCGCAGCCCTGAAGCGGCGCACCGCGTCGATGCGCTCGGGAAGCGGCGTATCGGCCCAGACTGGGAAGGCGCGGCGCGCCGCCTGAACCGCGGAAGCGGCGTCGGCGGGGGTTCCTGCCCGGCCCTCCCACGCCACATCGCCGGTCGCCGGGTCCAGCGAGCGGAACGGCTCGCCCTGGCCGGCGCGCCAGGCCCCGTCGATATAGAGCTCGCCCCTCACGGCGTCTTCACCCGGATCACGTCGCCCTCCTCCACCCTGAGCGCCGCCGCCGCCTCCCGGCTGATCACGATGTGGTCGAACTCCACCACCGCAGGCGCGCGCACCGCCCGGAAGGTCGCGAGGTCGTCGCGTCCGATCAGGGCGGGGGGCGTCTCGACCCAATCCACGAGGCGGGCGCGGCCGCGCACGCTGTCGCGCACGGTGCGGATGTCGTCCCGCGGGCAGGCGACCGTCGGGCCGGCGTCGAAGATGTCGACCAGGCCCTGGAAGCGGAACCCCTCGCGCTCCAGCATCGCCCGGGCCGGCTCGCCCTCGCGGTGCACCTTGCCGATCACCGCGCGAGCGGCGTCCGGCAAGAGCTCGACGTAGATCGGATGGCGCGGCGCGAGGTCCAGGATGAACTGGCCGTCGGTGGAGACGCTCATCAGGTCGGCCTGATCGAAGGGCAGGCGGAAGAACTTGCAGCCGACGGTCTCCCAGAAGGGGCACTCCCCGGCTTCGTCGAACCACCCCCGCAGCTCGGCCAGCACCGTCTCGGCGAAGTTCTGCGGTGCGGACGCGATCAATAGGTAGCGCGACTGGGCCAGCAGCCGCCCCGCGCCGCCCGCCCGCCGCTCGGGCCGCAGGAAGAGCGAGCCGACCTCCGTCCAGCCCGCGCACTCGTTCACCAGCACCAGGGCGGAGTGGTCGAAGCGCAGGCCGAGGATGGGCGAGGACTGGGCCAGCGTCACGACCCGGAACGAGAAATGCGGGCGCTTGACGCCCACCGCCGCCTTCACGCCTGCGACGCCCTCGATACGCCCCGTGGCGAGGTCCTCCAGCACCAGGGTATACCAGGCCTCGACCGGAGCGATGGCCCCTGCAAAGCTCTGGGCCGAGGCGCCGAGACGCATGCGGATGGTCGGCTCGTCGGTGGGCAGGCTGGTGAAGCCGCGGCCCGAGAGGACCGCAAGCTCCATGACCGAGTCGAAGTCGGCGGGGCCGGCGGGGCGGACGACAAGCATCAGGCCGCCCGCCCCATCTGCGCCCTGATCGCCGGGGCGTCGATCTCCCCGCGGGCGGCGCGGAGCAGGATCAGGGCCGAGAGCTGGCCGCGCTCCACGAAGCTCTCCGGCCAGGCGTGCTCCCGCTCGGAGTGGATCTCCCCCCCGCGCACGCCCAGGGTGTCGATGTTGGGCAGGCCTGCGGCGAACAGATTGTTGCCCTCGCAGACTCCTCCGGAGGGCTGCCATCTCAGGGTCTGGCCAAGGTCGGCGGCGCTCGCCTGCGCGGCGGCGAACAGGGCGGCTTGGGCGGCGTTGAAGGGCTTGGGCGGGCGGGTGAAGCCGCCATGCAGGACAAGGGCGACGTCCGGCTCCTGAGCGACCGCGCAGGCGGCCCGGACCTCCGCCTCGATCCAGCGGGCGGACTCGGCGTCGGGCGCGCGGGCGTTGAAGCGCACCACCGCGAGGTCGGGCACCACGTTCAGGGCGCCGCCGCCGTCGATGCGCGCCACGTTCAGGGTCACTCCGTCCCTGAGGCCGTTGAGGCTGTCCAGCCGCGCCGCCAGCCGCGCCGCCGCCGCGAGGGCGTTGCGCCCGCTCGCGAAGTCGCGGCCCGCATGGGCGGCGCGCCCCCGCACCACCGCATGCCAGTTGGCCGATCCTTTGCGCGCCGCGGCCAGCCCGCCGTCCGCCAGCGCCGGCTCGTAGGTCATGCCCAGGTGCGCGCCAGCGCCGAGCTCGGCCAGGAGCGGCGCAGACGCCGGCGAGCCGATCTCCTCATCGGGGGAAAGCAGCACGGTGTAGCCCAGGCGCTCGGCCTCCGGCGCCCGCTCGAAGGCTTCCAGCGCCCCCAGCATGACGCTGATCCCGCCCTTCATGTCGGCGACGCCCGGCCCCTGCAGGGCGCCGTCCTCACGCCGGCGCACCGCCAAAAAGCGTGTCCCCTCGGGATAGACGGTGTCGTAGTGGCCGGTGAGGGCGACCTGGATCGGAGCCTCAGGGCGCACCACCAGGCGCAGCGCATCCGTGTGGGGCTGGTCTCGAAGCGCGCCGTCGGCCCCGACCTCCTGGGTGGGGGGCAGCGCGATCCGAGACACCTCGCCCGGAAGGCCCGCCAGCGCATCGGCCAGCAGGGCGCACTGGGTCTTCAGGCCCTGCAGGTTGCGGCTGCCCGAAGAGATCGCGCACCAGCCTACGGCGCGGTCGATCAGCTCCGCCTCGCGGGCCGCGATGGCGTCCATCACGGCGGTTTCCGTTTGGGACAGGGGCATGGCCGCCCTGCTACGCAGTTTTGCAAACTTGCGCCAGAGGGGGCCCAAAGGCCGCGCGGAGAGGGCGAACCGTGCGCGACAGGGCCGCTCGCGCGCACTATTCTGCCGCTCAGGGCGGGACCGCGCTGGAGGTATGACCGTGAACGACATGTCGCCGATCGTTGCGCCGAAGACGGACGCCAAGGCGGACGCGCCGGCCTATGCGCCCGGGTTCGGCGCCTATGTCGCGACGGAGGCCGTGCCCGGCGCCCTGCCCCAGGGCCAGAACTCGCCTCAGAAGGTTCGCTTCGGCCTTTATGCCGAGCAGCTCTCGGCGACCGCCTTCACCGCGCCGCGGCACGAGAACCGCCGGTCCTGGCTCTATCGCCTGCGCCCGACGGCGAGCCACCCGCCGTTCCGCCCCTGCGACCCGGGCCTTGTGCGCTCGGGCCCCTTCACCGAGGCCGAGCCCTCGCCCAACCGCCTGCGGTGGGATCCGCTGCCCCTGCCGTCGGAACCCCGGACCTTCGTCGAGGGCCTGACCACCATCGCCGGGAACGGCGATCCGGCGCAGGGCGAGGGCGTGGCGGCCCACGTCTACCTCGCGACCGCCTCCATGGTGGACGAGGTCTTCTTCGACGCCGACGGCGAGTTGCTGATCGTGCCCGAGCAGGGCGGCTTGCGCCTGGTCACCGAGTTCGGGCGGCTGGACGTCGGGCCGGGCTGGTGCGCGACGATCCCCCGCGGAGTGCGCTTCCGCTTGGAGCTCGCGGGCGGCCCGGCGCGCGGCTATGTCTGCGAGAACTACGGCGCTCTGTTCCGCCTGCCCGAGCTCGGGCCGATCGGCTCCAACGGCCTGGCCAACCCCCGCGACTTCGAGACCCCGCTCGCGGCCTTCGAGGACGTGCAGCGCCCGACCCGCGTGGTCCAGAAATTCCAAGGGCGGCTCTATGAGACCACCCTGCCCGCCTCGCCCCTCGACGTCGTCGCCTGGCATGGCAACCTCGCGCCCTATCGCTACGACCTCAGCCGTTTCAACGCGATCGGCACGGTCAGCTTCGACCATCCGGACCCGTCGATCTTCACCGTCCTGACCTCGCCCAGCGACACGCCCGGCACGGCCAACTGCGATTTCGTGATCTTCCCGCCCCGCTGGATGGTGGCGGAGCACACCTTCCGCCCCCCCTGGTTCCATCGCAACGTGATGAGCGAGTTCATGGGGCTGGTGACCGGCGCCTATGACGCCAAGGCGGGGGGCTTTGCACCGGGGGGCATGAGCCTGCACAACTGCATGTCGGGTCATGGCCCGGATGCGGCGAGCTGGCGCGCGGCGACTGAGGCCGAGCTGACACCGCACAAGATCGAGAACACCCTGGCCTTCATGTTCGAGAGCCGCTGGGTGTTTCGCCCCACCCGTTTCGCGCTTCAGACGCCCGCGCTGCAGGCCGACTACGACGCCTGCTGGGACGGCTTCCCGAGGGCCAAGATTTGAGCGGAGCCGATCCCGACTGGTGGCGCGGGGCCGTCCTCTACCAAGTCTATCCGCGCAGCTTCCGGGACGCGAACGGGGACGGGATCGGCGACCTGCCGGGCCTGCTCTCGGGGTTGGACTACATCGCGAGCCTGGGCGTGGACGGCGTCTGGCTGAGCCCCGTCTTCGCCTCGCCGCAGCGGGACTACGGCTATGACATCTCCGACTACTGCGCGATCGACCCGCAGTTCGGGACGCTCGCCGACTTCGACGCGGTCGTGGACGGCGCACACGCACGAGGCCTCAAGATCATCGTCGACCAGGTCTATTCGCACACGTCGGACCTGCATCCCTGGTTCGCCGAGAGCCGCGCGGACCGCGCCAACCCCAAGGCCGACTGGTACGTCTGGGCGGACCCCAAGGCCGACGGCTCGCCCCCGACCAACTGGCAGGCGACCTTCGGCGGCGCGGCCTGGACCTGGGACAGCCGCCGGCGGCAGTACTACCTGCACAACTATCTGATCGAGCAGCCGGACCTGAACCTGCATAATCCTGAGGTGCAGGACGCCATCCTCGGCGTGGCGCGCGTCTGGCTGGACCGCGGCGTGGACGGGTTCAGGCTCGACGTCGCCAACTGCTACACCCACGACCGGGCGCTGCGGGACAATCCGCCCTCCGGGCGCACGGACGCGGTGAAGCCCTACTTCCTGCAGACGCACCTCTACGACCGCGACCGCCCGGAGAGCCTTCAGTTCGCGCGCCGGCTGCGCGCGCTGGTGGACGAGCGGCCCGGGCGCTTCCTGCTGGCCGAGCTCGCGACCGACCGCCCGGTGGAGATCACCGCGGAGTACACCTCGGGCCCTGACGGCTTCCACACGGCCTACAGCTTCATGTTCCTCGGCGAGCGGTTCGGCGCGGACTGGATCCGCAAGGGCGTGGAGCGCCTGTTGCAGGCGGCCCCCGAGGCTTGGCCGTCCTGGGCGTTCAGCAACCACGACGTGACCCGGGTAGCGACGCGCTGGGGCGCGGGCCGGCCGCAGCCGCAATTCGCCAAGCTGGTCTTCGCGCTGCTCACGTCGCTGCGGGGCACGGCCTTCGTTTATCAGGGCGAGGAGCTGGGCCTACCCGAGGCGGAGGTGCCGCGGGAGCGGCTGCGCGATCCGGACGGCGTCGCCTTCTGGCCGGCCTACAAGGGGCGGGACGGGGCGCGCACGCCCCTGCCGTGGCGGGCCGAGGCGCCGCACGCCGGCTTCGGTCCGCCGCAGGGCGGCGAGCACTGGCTGCCGGTCGATCCGCGCCACCTGCCGCTTGCCGTCGACCGCCAGGAGAACGACCCGGGCTCCATGCTGAGGTTCGTGCGCGCCTGGCTGGCCTGGCGCAGGGCGCAGCCCGCGCTGGTGAAGGGCGACATCGCCTTCCTCGACGCGCCCCTGGGCGTGCTGGCCTTCACGCGGCGGACGAGGGGCCAGGCGGCGCTCTGCGCCTTCAACCTCGGCGAGACGGCGCAGGCGATCGGTCTGCCCGCAGGCGACTGGCGCGAAGGCCCTGAGCTCGGCGGGAAGCGGGCCGGCGCGATGTTGGAGCTTGGCGCGAACAGCGGGTTCGTCGCCGTCGCGGCCTGAGGAACCCAAATCACAGAGGCGTGTTTAGGGGCGGAGAACGCGGTGACCTCCCTCATGGCCAGCCCCACGGTCCTGACCCAGCGCTTCCGCGAGCAGCAAGACCGCGCCGCCGAGCGTCGGCTGCCCTGGCTTCTGCAGCTGCGCGAGCACCCCGCCTATGAGGCCGCGCTGGTCTTCGCCGGCGGGCTCGCCATGGCGCTGCTCGGCGGCGGCGCGGGGGCCTATGTCGGCCTGCAGGGCGGCTGAGGCCTCGGGATTCGACGCGACCGTCAACTCGCGACGCCACATTGAGGGCTCTTTAAACTTGGCCCGTTAGACCTGTTCCCGGGTTAGGGAGCGGGTGAGTTGCTCAACATCCTGGCGTCTTTTGCAGTCCAGCACGATCTGCGGCTGGTCCTGACCGCGGTCGGCGTGTGCCTGTCCGCCGCCCTGTGCGTGTTCCGGGTGCGCGGGCGCATGCGCCAGACCCGCGGCGGCGTGCGCGGGGCCTGGATCTTCCTGGCGGGGCTGGAAGCGGGCGCAGGCATCTGGGCCGCGGTGTTCATCGCCACCCTGGCGTTCAAGCCTGGCGTGGACAGCGGTTACGACCCGGTGCTGACCATGGGGAGCCTGCTGTTTTCGGTCCTGGCCAGCACGGGCGCGCTGGCGACCGCCTGGACCGGGCGGGACGACCTGCGCAAGGTCGCCGCGGCCCTGCTCCTCGCCCTCGCCATCGCCTGCACCCATTACATGGGCTTCGCCGCCTTCAAGCTGCGCGGCCACGTCGAGATCGACCCGATCCGCGTCTGGGCCTCCGTCGTCCTGGCCTTCGTGGCCGGGACGGTCGCCCTCTTCGTGAGCCGCAACGCCAAGCATCTCAGCCAGCAGATGGCCGGCGCGGTGTCGCTCTCCGTCGGCATCCTGGGCCTGCACTTCCTGGGCATGAGCGCTGCGCACATCGCGCCGGACCCGACGGTCGCCCTGCCCTCCGCGGTGCTGAGCGACACGGTCGTGGGCTTCGCCGTCCTGACCATCGCGTTCCTGATCATCCTGGGCGGGCTCGGCGCCGCCTACATCGACGACGAGGCCAGCGCCTCGGCCGTCAGGCGCATCCGCCGCCTCGCCGACGCCGCCCGCGAGGGCATCGTGGTGGTCTCCAGCGGAGCGATCGTGGACGCCAACACCGCCTTCACGGAGCTGGCGGGCCGGGCCCTGCCCGAGCTGCTGAACGGCCGGCTCCTGGGCGAGCTGATGACGCTCGAGGCCGGCGGCGGCGACATACCGCTCGAAGTGCCCATGCAGGGCTGGGTGCGCACCGCGTCCGGCGAGCAGGCCCCGGTCGAGATCTTCGCCCGCGTGCTCGCCGAGGCCTATGAGCTGGCCTCAGGTCTGACCGTCGTGACCGTCCGAGACCTGCGCGAGCAGCGCCTGGCTGAGGACCGCATCCGCTTCCTGGCCGATCACGACAAGCTGACCGGGCTCATGAACCGCGACGCCCTGATGGTCGCCGTCCAGCGCATGGTCGAGGCCGCCGCCGGCGAGCGCGCCGTCATGCTGTGCACGCTGAACGTCGACAATTCCAAGGAGATCAACGAGCTCTACGGTCAGGCGGTCGGCGACGCCCTGCTCTGCAAGATCGCCGAGCGCATGAAGCGCTATGCGGTGGAGCCGAACCTGGCCGGACGCCTGGGCGGCAACAACTTCGCCTACGCCGCCTTCGGAGAGGTGGGCACGGGCGTGGCCGCGGCCGAGGCGTTCCTGGTCCAGTTCTGCGCGAGCCTGCGCCGGCCTTTCCAGGTCGACGGCGTGACCGTAGAGCCAGTGGTCAGCTTCGGCGTCTCCGGCCATCCGATGGACGCCGACAGCGCCGAGCAGCTGCTGCTGCACGCCGACGCCGCGCTGCAGCAGGCACGGGCCGAGAGCACCGGCGACCGCATCGTCTACTACAAGGAAGAGAGCCAGAAGCTGATCCGCGAGCAGCGCGACCTGGTGCGCGCGCTCAAGGCCGCCATCGACACCAGCGCGGGGCTCAGCGTCTTCTACCAGCCCCAGGCGCGCACGGCGGACGGCGAGCTGGCCGGCTTCGAGGCTCTGGTCCGCTGGACGCACCCGGAGCGGGGGTTGATGTCGCCCGCGGTGTTCATCCCGCTCGCCGAAGAGAGCGGCCTGATCGCCCAGCTCGGCGAGTGGGTGCTGCGCCAAGCTTGCGCCGAGGCCGCGTCCTGGCCCAAGCCCGTCACCATCGCCGTGAACCTGTCGCCGCACCAGGTGTGCCTGTCGAACCTGCCCACGCTCGTGCACGAGGTGCTGATTGAGACCGGGCTCAGCCCCGGCAGGCTGGAGCTCGAGATCACCGAGAGCGCCCTGTTCCACGACGAGCAGCGCGCGCTCGACACCCTGCGCCGGCTGAAGGCGCTGGGCGTGAAGATCGCCATGGACGACTTCGGGACGGGGTTCTCGTCGCTGTCGACGCTGCACTCCTTCCCCTTCGACAAGATCAAGATCGACAAGAGCTTCGTCGAGGGTATCGGCACGCTGGAGCGCTCCACCGTCATCGTGCGCGCCGTGCTGGGGATCGGGCGCGGCCTTAACATCCCCGTCGTGGCCGAGGGGGTGGAGACCGAGGCGCAGCTCGCCTTCCTGCGCGCCGAGCAGTGCGCCGAGGTGCAAGGCTATCTGATCGGCAAGCCCGCCCCCGCCGACCAGAACCGGGCTCTGTTCGCCGCCATGCCCGTGGTCGTGACCGGGGCCGCCCCCGCCCCTCGCCCCCGCCGCAAGCGCGCGGCGTGAGCGGCGTGCTAGCCGCGTCCGCCTAAGAGCCCGTCCAGGACGTCGGAGACCGAGGCCCGCGCGGCCGCTGTCAGCTGCCGACGCCCGGACAAGGTGTGCTACAGGCGCGTCCCCATGCGCCTGAGCGACTTCGACTATGACCTGCCCGAGGGGCTGATCGCGCTTCGCCCCGCCGAGCCTCGCGACGCCGCACGCCTGCTCGTCGTCGGGCCGGACGGCGCGCTGCAGGACCGGATCGTGCGCGACCTGCCCGACGCGCTGCGCCCCGGCGACGTCATGGTCTTCAACGACACCCGGGTGATCCCGGCGCGCCTGTTCGGCTGGAGGGAGCGGGCGGACATGCGCCTGCAGGTCGAGGTCACGCTGCTGAAGCGCACCTCCCCCGAAGGCTGGACCGCCCTCGCCAGGCCCGGCCGGCGACTGAAGCCCGGCGACCGGCTGCGCTTTGGCCGGGGCGTGGACCGCGCCTGCGCCGGCGTGGCGCTGGACGCGACGGTTCAGGCCAAGCACGAAGGCGGCGAGGTCGCGCTGCGCTTCGACCTCTCCGGTCCCGCGCTGGACGACGCCGTGCGCGAGATCGGCGTCATGCCCCTGCCGCCCTACATCGCCGCGCGCCGGGGGGAGGACGCCCGCGACGCGGCCGACTATCAGACGGTCTACGGCCGCTTCGACGGCTCGGTGGCGGCGCCGACCGCGGGTCTGCACTTCACGCCCGAGCTCCTGGCGCAGCTTGAGGCGCGGGGGATCGAGCCGCGCTTCGTCACCCTGCATGTCGGGGCCGGCACCTTCCTGCCGGTGAAGACCGAAGCGATCGCCGAGCATCGCATGCACGCCGAATACGGCCAGGTCACAGCCGAGGTCGCCGAGGCCCTGAACGCCGCGCGGGCGCAGGGTCGGCGGATCGTGGCCGTCGGCACCACCTCGCTGCGCCTTCTGGAGTCCGCCCTGGACGAGGACGGCCGCTTCCAGCCCTTCGCGGCGGAGACCGACATCTTCATCACGCCCAGGACGCCGGTGCGCTCGATCGACGCCCTGATGACCAACTTCCACCTGCCCAAGTCGACGCTGATCATGCTGCTGGCGGCGTTCGCAGGCCTGGAGCGCGTCCGCGACGCCTATGCCCACGCGGTCGCGGCGCGATATCGCTTCTACAGCTACGGCGACGCCGGGCTCTGGTGGCGGCCCGCGTGAGCTTCCCCTTCGAGATCGCCGCCACCGAGGGCGCGGCCCGCACCGGCGCGCTGCGCACGCCCCGCGGCGATATCCGCACGCCGGCCTTCATGCCGGTCGGCACCGCCGCGACCGTCAAGGCGCTCACCGTCGATCAGGTCCGCGACGCCGGGGCGGACATCCTGCTCGGCAACACCTACCACCTGATGCTGCGCCCGACGGCGGAGCGGGTCCGGCGTCTGGGCGGGCTGCACAGGTTCATGCGCTGGGAGCGGCCGATCCTGACCGACTCCGGCGGCTTTCAGGTCATGTCCCTGTCGGCGATCTCCCAGGTCACGGAGGAGGCGGTCGCCTTCCAGAGCCACCTGGACGGCTCGCGCCACGTGCTGAGCCCGGAGCGCTCCATCGAGATCCAGGCCGACCTGCTGGGCTCGGACATCGTCATGCAGCTCGACGAATGCGTCGCCTACCCCGCCGAGGCGGACCGGGCGGCGGCGGCCATGCGCCTTTCCGCCCGCTGGGGCGCGCGCTGCAAGGCGGCGTTCGGGACGCGGGAGACGCAGGCCCTGTTCGGGATCCAGCAGGGCTCGACCTTCCAGGACCTGCGCCAGGAGTCGGCCGAGCGGCTGCAGGAGATCGGCTTCGACGGCTACGCCATCGGGGGCCTGGCGGTGGGCGAGGGCCACGCGGCCATGCTGGAGGTGCTGGACTACGCCCCGGGCCAGCTGCCCCCCGACCGGCCGCGCTACCTGATGGGCGTGGGCAAGCCCATCGACCTCGTGGAGGCGGTCGCCCGGGGCGTGGACATGTTCGACTGCGTCCTGCCCACCCGCTCGGGCCGCCACGGCCAGGCCTGGACGCGCGCCGGCCCGATCAACCTGAAGAACGCCCGCTTCGCCGAGGACGAGACGCCGCTGGACCCGACCGTGCGCTGCCCCGCCAGCCGCGACTACAGCCGGGCGTACCTTCACCACCTCGTGCGGGCGGAGGAGATCCTGGGCCAGGTGCTGCTGTCCTGGCACAACGTGGCCTTCTTCGAGACCCTGATGGCGGAGATGCGCCAGGCCATTGCGGCTGGCGCCTTCGCCGCGTGGCGGCGGACGTTCCATACCCGGCTGGAGGCGGGCGCCTAGAGCCGCCCTGCGGCCGCGAGGCGCTCGATCAGCCAGACGCGCGCCGGCGGCAGCGGGCGGTTCAGCGGCCCGAAGACGTTCAGCGCCAGGAAGTGGCCGGTCAGCTCCAGCCCCCTCCCGACGTCGCCCTCGCCCAGCCCGCCCTGGGCGCCCAGCAGGAAGGGCGGCAGCTTGAGCAGCTTGTCGCGATAGGCCTCCCCCGCCGCACGGCTCACCGCCCGCCCGGTGCGGGGGCTGACATAGACCAGGTCCTCCGTCCCGCCGGTCGCAGCGCAACGCGCCAGGTCGAGGCCGAAGCCGAGTTCGTCCAGAAGGCCCGCCTCGAAGCGCACATAGACCGCGGGCCAGACATCGGGCAGGGCGAAGGCGGAGCTCAGGGCCTCGAAAGCCAGGAAGGCGCCCGGATGCGGCTCCCGCTCCGGCAGCGCGCCCGCGGCCACCGCCGCGGCGGCCGCCAGCCCGGTGAGCGCGAGGGGATCGTCGAACAGCGCGGCCGGCCCCTCCCCGACCGGCTCCAGCTGGGCGGAGCCCAGGTTCGCGCTGGTCCGCGCCCGGTACTGCGCCACGACCCGCGCGCCGGGCTGCAGGAACGGCTTCATCCGCCGGGACGCCGCCCCGGCCACATGCGCGGCGAAGCGGCCGCGCGTCTCGGTCAGGAGCTCCACGATCGCCCCGGTCTCGCCATACGCCCGGGCCGACAGGACATAGGCGTCGTCGCTCCACTCCATGTCGCGCCAGCAGGCCTCAGGGCTTGGCTCGGATGGCGGACACCACCGCCTCGGCCCGGGCGTTGGGCACCGCGAAGCTCAGCACGTACTCGCGCACGCGCCAGCCCGCGGGGGTGCGCACCAGCACGCCCGACCCGCGCGTGTCGCCATAGCCGGCGTTGTCCAGCCGCTCGAAGAAGATCGCGTAGCGGCCGCAGCCCTCGCCTGTAAAGGCGATCCGCCGCGCGACCGGCGTAAAGGTCCAGCCTCGGCCCTTGGCGAAGCGCGGGTCGGCGAAGGCGTGGAACGCCGTCATGTCCCAGTCCTCGTGGGGATCGGTGCCGACGAAGCGGGCGTCTGGCGTGAACAGGGCGAAATAGGCCGGCCCGTCCGCCCTGGCCGCGGCGCGGAAGAGCGCGTCCAGCGTCTCGGCTGCGCCGGCGTCGGGCGCCGTGCAAGGCTCCGCGGCCAGAGCCGAGCTCGCCTGGGCCATCAGCCCCGCCATGGCCGCCAGGATCAGACCGCGCATCGTCTCGCCTTTCTTCAGATGTCGAACTCCAGGCCGAGGTCCCGGTAGAAGCCCCGGGAGTTCTGCCAGTCTTCCTGCACCCTCACATGCAGGAAAAGGTGCACGGGGCGGTCGAGCAGCCCGCCGAGCTCCTCGCGCGACTTCTGGCCGATCCACTTCAGCGTCTGGCCGCCCTTGCCGATGACGATCATGCGCTGGCTGTCGCGCTCGACATAGATGGTCTGCTCGATACGCACCGCGCCGTCGGCGCGCTCGTCGAAAGCGGTGGTCTCCACGGTCGCGGCGTAGGGAAGTTCGTCGTGGACGCGAAGGTAGACCTTCTCGCGGGTGATCTCGGCGGCCAGCAGGCGCACCGGCAGGTCGGCGGTCTGGTCCTGGGGATAGAGCCACGGCCCCTCCGGCATCAGGCCAGCCAGGCGCCGCTTCAGATCGTCCACGCCCGAGCCGGTCTCGGCGGAGACCATGAAGACCTCCGCATAGGCGCCGCTCTCGAACAGACGGGCGCTGAGCGCCAGCAGGCGGTCACGCTTGACGAGGTCGATCTTGTTGAGCGCCAGGATCGCCGGGCGGGAGGCGCGCTGCAGCCGCTCTACGATGGTGCGCACGTCCTCCGCCGCGCGGCGCTGCGCGGCTGTGGTCTCGCCGCCTTCCACGGCGAGCTCGGTCTCCGCGTCGACCAGGTGCACCACCGCGTCCGCGTCCTCCGCCCCCGCCCAGGCGGCGTGCACCATGGCGCGGTCGAGCCGCCGGCGCGGCTGGAAGACGCCGGGGGTGTCCACCAGGACGATCTGGCTGCGGCCCTCCATGGCCACGCCGCGCACGGGGAAGCGGGTGGTCTGGACCTTCTTGGTGACGATGGAGACCTTGGCTCCGACCAGCCGGTTGACCAGGGTCGATTTGCCGGCGTTGGGCGCGCCGATCACGGCGGCGAAGCCGGCGCGGGTGGGCGTCTCGGAAGGCTCGCTCATGGGCTCTGCTCCCGCGCGAGGAGGCCGCGCGCGGCCGCCTTCTCCGCCTCCTGGCGCGAGCGGCCCTCGGCCCGCAGCGGGTCCAGGCCGGGCAGCGTCGCCTCCACCGTGAAGGTCGGCGCATGGTCGGGGCCGGAGCGGCCGACCACCTCGTAGCGGGGCAGGCCCAGACCCCGGGCGGCCGCCCACTCCTGAAGCGCCGACTTGGGGTTGGCGTCGGGCTCTCTGGCGAGGAGCGCCTCGAGCGGCCAGCCGGCCCGGAACACCGCCCGCGCCGCGTCGAGCCCGCCGTCCAGGAACACCGCCGCCAGCACCGCCTCCATGGCGTCGCCCAGCACCGAATCCTTGTCGCGCCCTCCGCTCTTGCTCTCGCCGCCGTCGAGCCGGAGCGCGGGCGGGACGCCGAGGCGACGCGCCGCCTCCGCACAGGCGCGGCCGTCCGAGATCAGGTGCAGGGCGCGGCTGAGCTCGCCCTCGCTGGCGGCGGGCAGGCGCTCGCCCAGCGCCTCGGCGGCGAGCAGACCCAGGACCCGATCGCCGAGGAATTCCAGGCGCTCGTTGTTCGCGGCGGGCCGGCCCTTGAGGCTGACGCTGGCGTGCGTCAGCGCCTGTTCGAGCAAGGCGGGGTCGCGGAAGCTGTGACCAAGCCGCGCCTGCAGCTCCGCCTTGGCGGCGTCGCGGGCGTTCACGGGCGGGACGGCAGCAGGCGGGCGGCGGGCATCACAGCAGGTGGAAGAAGCGGTTCCAGCGCGCGTTGAGCAGCCACGTCCAGGGCTTGAACAGAGACGCCCCCGGTCGCCAGCTGAACAGGATGAAGTCCGCCCGGCCCTCCAGGTTCTCGGCCGGCACGAAGCCGACGCCGAACTGGGCGGGATCGACGAACGCCTCCTGCGTCGGGTCCAGGCCCACGCGGCTGTCCGTCGCGTGGTTCCAGCCGCAGCGCGCCTCCGCCGGCGACCCTTGCGGCCCGGGCGGGAAGCGGCTGTCCATGGAGTTGTCGCGGTTGTCGCCCATCATGAAGTAGCAGCCCTGGGGGACCACGTACTCCGCGGTGTTGTCCGCCGCCCCGGTCCGCGGGATGCAGTCGTTCACCTTCACGACCTTGCCGCCCGGCAGGGTCTCCTTGAACTGGGCCGTCTCGGTCGCGAGATAGCCCCCGAAGGGGCAAGTCGCGGGCCCGCGCCCCGCCGGCGTGCGCGGGACGGCGACGCCGTTCAGGAAGACCTGGCCCGCCTTCACCTGCACCCGGTCGCCGGGCAGGCCGATCAGGCGCTTGATGTAGTCCGTCTTGTTGTCCCGCGGCAGCTTGAAGACGATGACGTCGCCGCGCTTGGGCTGGCCGCCCAGCACCCGCCCGGAGAAGAGGGGCGGGCTGAACGGGAAGGAGTGCTTGCTCCAGCCGTAGGGCCACTTGGACACGATGATGTAGTCGCCCTCGTAGAGGTTCGGCTCCATCGAGGCGGACGGGATGGTGAAGGGCTGGAACAAGACCACCCGCAGCACGACCGCGATCAGCAGGGCGTAGAGGATCGTCTTGGCGAGCTCGAACAGCTCCGCCTTGGCCGCCTTGCCGGCGGTCTCGGGCGGGTCGCCCGCGGGCGTGTCGGAGGCGGTCGTGGTCATGGCGCGAGGCTTCGGCAAGCTTTGCAGCAACTTTGGGGCCAGCGGGCGCCGGACCGGTCAGACCTGCCTAATGCCTGCCCCGCTTGGGAGCAAGCGCGGCGGGGGCCTGAGCCGACCCCCGCCCCCCCCCGGGCGCCTACTTCGCCGCGAGGGCCGCGTTCAGCGGGGCCGGACCTTCAGCCGGGCGCCGCCGATCACGGCGGTGACCACCACCCGGGCGCCGGGGGCGGGCGCGGGCGCGCCGGGCTCCAGCGTGGCCGCCCACTCCTTGCCGTCGACGAACACGCGCCCGCCGGACCCGGCGAAGGCGCCCACCGCCTCTCCCTCGCGACCGAGCAGCGCCCGCGCCGGGTCGTTCAGGTCCGGCGCGGCGTGCAGAGCCGCCAGCCTGCGCCTGAGCGCGCTGCGCGAGGCCACCGTGCCCACCAGGGTGACGGCGGCGAAGGCGACCGCCTGCGCCGGCCAGCCGAGCCCCGGCCAGGCGAGGTCGAGCAGGCCCACCACGCCCGCTGCGGCCGCGGGCCAGAGCAGATAGCCCGAGCCCGTCGCGACCTCGAGCGCCAGCAGCGCCGCGCCGACGACGAGCCAGACCCAGAAGGGATGGGCGAAGACGGCGTCCATCACCGGCCTCGCGGCGCGGGCGGGACCGGTATCGCCCCGGCCTGAGACGCGCCCGAGCGCACAAGCTCGGACACGCCCGCGAGCGTGCCGGCCAGAGCAGCGAGGTCGGCGGGCACGATCACCGTGCGCTGCTGCGGCGAGGACGCCAGCTTGCCGAACGCCTCCACATAGCGTTGGGCGATGAAGTAGTTCAGCGCCTCCACGCTGCCCTGCTCGATGGAGTCCGACACCACCTTGGTCGCGTTCGCTTCGGCCTGGGCGGAGCGTTCGCGGGCCTCGGCGTCGCGGAAGGCGGCCTCCTTGCGGCCCTCCGCCTCAAGGATCGCGGCCTGCTTGGAGCCCTCGGCGCGGGCGATCTGCGCCTGACGCTCGCCGTCCGCTTCGGTGATGACGGCGCGCCGCTCGCGCTCAGCCTTCATCTGGCGCGCCATGGCGTTGGAGATGTCGGGAGGCGGCTGCAGGTCCTTGATCTCGATGCGGGCCACCTTCACGCCCCAGGGCTCGGTGGCGGAATCGATCGCGCTGAGCAGGCGCGTGTTGATGACGTCGCGCTGCGACAGCACCTCGTCCAGCTCCATCGATCCCACCACCGTGCGCAGGTTGGTCATGGAGAGCTGCGAGATGGCGAGGTCGAGGTTCGCCACGCGATAGGCCGAGGCGGCCGCGTTGATCACCTGGATGAAGACGATGGCGTCCACCGTGACGGAGACGTTGTCCTTGGTGATCACCTCCTGCTGCGGCACCTGGAGCACCTGCTCCATCATGTTCACGCGCCGGCCGACCCGCTCCACGAAGGGCGTCAGGATGGTGATGCCGGGCTTCAGCGTGCGCGTGTAGCGGCCGAAACGCTCGACGGTGAACTCTTGGCCCTGGGGCACGATGCGGATGCTGTTCATCACCACCATCAGGGCCAGGATCACCAGCACGGTCGGTACGATCAGGGTCATGGACGACTCCCTTGGACCGAAGAAGGCTAGCGCGGCTTCAGAGCACACTCTAGGCTTCCGCGGTCATGACCTTCGCCAATCCGATTGTAGAGGCCGGCGTCTCCGGCCTGCACGAGCTCTATTCCGAGCGCGCCGTCACGCCGCTGGAGGCGACGGAGGCGTACCTGTCGCGCATCTCGGGCCTGGACGGGGCGCTGGGCGCCTATGTCGCCCTGGACGCGGCCGGGGCGAGGGCGGCGGCGGATGCGAGCGCCGAGCGCTGGGCTAGCGGCGCGCCCTTATCGCCCATCGACGGGGCTCCCCTCGCGGTGAAGTGCAACATCGCCGTTAAGGGCCTGCCCTGGCACGCCGGCATCGGCGCCTATCGCGACCGGATCGCCGAGGCCGACGCCGCCTGCATCGCGCGCCTGCGCGAGGCCGGCGCGGTGATCCTGGGCCTGGTCAATATGCACGAGGGGGCGCTAGGCGCGGTCACCGACAACCCCTGGTTCGGCCGGTCGCACAATCCTTGGCGGCCCGGATATACGGCGGGCGGCTCGTCCGGCGGGTCGGGCACGGCCACGGCGGCGGGCCTCTGCGCTGCGGCGCTGGGCACCGATACCCTGGGCTCGGTGCGCATCCCCGCCGCCTACTGCGGCGTGTTCGGGCACAAGCCGACGCAGGGTTTGATCTCGACCGCGGGGGTGATCCCGCTCAGCTGGACGCTGGACCATGTGGGCGTGCTGGCCCGCTCGGCGCTGGACTGCGCGCTGGTCATGGCCGCAGCCTGCAGCGCCGACCGCGACCTCGCCGAGGAGCTTGCCCGCCCAGCCGACCCCGCGAGCCTGACATCCTCGCCCGTCGCGGTGCTGCAATGGGGCGACAAGGTCGAGGTCGACCCCGTGGCGGCGGACCGCTTCCAGGCCACCATCGAGCGCGCCCGCGCGGCGGGCCTGGAGCTTGAGCCCGTGACCCTGAGCTACGAGTACGGCGACATGCTGCGGCTGGGCCTGCTCATCTCCGAGGCCGAGGCGTCGGCCGAGCACAAGGCGGCCCTGGCCGCCGGGGGCAAAGGCTTCTCCGACGGGTTCCGGGCGCTGCTCGAGTGGGGCGCCAACCAGCCTGCCGTGAAGCTCGCCAGCGCCTATCGCGAGCTGGCCGACGTGGCCGACGCGGTCAAGCTGCAGCTCTCGCCGTATGCGGCCATATTGATGCCGACCGCGCCCCAGCACGCCTTCCCGTTCGAGGCGAAGATGCCGCTGAACCAGGCGCACTTCACCGCGCTGGGCGACATCCTGGGCCTGCCCGCGACCGCCTTCCCCGCCGGCGAGGGGTCCGACGGCTTGCCGGCCTCGGCGCAGGCGCTGGCCTGGGACGACGAGACGAGCCTCGGCCTGGCGCGGCTGCTGGCCGACCCCGTCGGGGCGCCGCCGGCTTACCGCGGGTGAAAGCGCTTCAGGCCGCGGGGCGCTAGCCGTCCGGCGCCGGCGCGCTTGCCCAGCCAGTCGCGCCAGTCGGACCACTGGCGCGTGCGGCCCGAGCCGTCCGTCCAGGTCGGGCCCGCATCCGCCGCGAACACCAAGCCGTCCTTCAGCCCGCCCTCGCGGTAGCTCTGTAGCTTCACGCCCTTGCCCCGGGGCATCTCGGGAAGCTCGGCCAGGGCGAACACCAGCGCCTTGCCGTTTTCGCCCAGCACCGCGACGTGGTCGCCGTCCGCCGGCAGGCAGAGCCGCGTCTGGCCGCCGTCGACGTTCAGCACCGACTTGCCCGCCCGGCGGTTGGCGACCAGCTCGTCCTCCGGCACGAGGAAGCCGTAGCCGCCCGAGGACGCGACCAGCCGCTTCGCGCCCGGCCGATGCGCAAACACCGCGGTCAGCTTCACCCGGTCATCCAGGTCGAGCATGAGCCTGAGCGGCTCCCCCTGCCCGCGCGCGGACGGCAGCTTGGCGCAGTCCAGCGTGAAGCATCGGCCGTCGGAGGCGAACAGCAGCAGCCGGTCGGTGGTCTCGGCCGGTACGAGAAAGCCGAGGCTGTCGCCCTCCTTGAACTTCAGCTCCGAGGCGTCCTCCACCCGGCCCTTGGCGGCGCGGATCCAGCCCCGCTCCGACAGGATCACCGTGATCGGCTCGCGCGGCGCGAAGCTTTCGGGCGCGGGCAGGCTGTCCAGCGCGGGCGCCTCTGCGAAGGTCGTGCGGCGGCGCGCCAGGCCCGCGTCCTTGGCCAGCTGCTCGCGCACGTCGCGCAGACCGACGCCCACCAGCGCCCACTGCTTGGGCTCCGAGGCCAGCAGCGCGTTCAGCCCATTCCGCTCCTCCGCCAGCTCGGCGTGCTCGCGGCGGAGCTCCATCTCCTCCAGCCGCGCGAGCTGGCGCAGGCGCGTGTTCAGTATGGCGTCGGCCTGGATGTCGGACAGCGCGAACGCGGCGATCAGCGCGGCCTTCGGCTCGTCCTCGTAGCGGACGATGCGGATCACCTCGTCCAGGTTCAGATAGGCGGTGACCAGGCCGTCGAGGATGTGCAGCCGGGCCTCGATCTTTCCAAGCCGGTGGCGGGCGCGGCGCACCACGACCTCGCGGCGGTGGTCGAGGAACCCCTGCAAGCAGCCCTTCAGGCCCATGACGCCCGGCGTGTTCGTCCGGTCGAGCACGTTCATATTGACGGGGAAGCGCACCTCCAGGTCGCAGAGCTTGAACAGGCTCTCCATCAGCACCTCGGGCTCCACCGAGCGGGCGCGGGGCTCGAGCACCAGGCGGATGTCCTCGGCGGACTCGTCGCGCACGTCGGCGAGCAGCGGCGCCTTCTTCTGCTCGAGCAGGCTCGCCAGCTGCTCGACGAGCTTGGACTTCTGAACCTGATAGGGCACCTCGGTGACCACGATCCGCCAGGTCCCCCGCCCGGCGTCCTCGCGGGTCCAACGCGCCCGGTGGCGCACGCCGCCGCGGCCGGTCTCGAAGGTCTCTAGCAGGCTGGCGCGCGACTCCACGATGACGCCGCCGGTGGGGAAGTCGGGGCCGGGGACGCGCTCCATCAGGTCGGCGTTGGTGGCGTCGGGCCGCTGCAGCAGGAGCAGGCACGCGTCGATCAGCTCGCCTACGTTGTGCGGCGGGATCGAGGTCGCCATGCCCACCGCGATGCCGGCCGAGCCGTTGGCCAGCAGGTTGGGAAAGGCGGCGGGCAGCACCACCGGCTCTTCGCCCTCGCCGTCGTAGGTGGCGCGGAAGTCGACCGCGTCCTCGTCGATGCCGTCGAGCAGAAGCTGCGCCGCCAGCGTCAGCCGGCATTCGGTGTAGCGCATGGCGGCGGGGTTATCGCCGTCGATGTTGCCGAAGTTGCCCTGGCCGTCGACGAGCGGATAGCGCTGGGCGAAGTCCTGCGCCAGGCGGACCAGGGCGTCGTAGATCGACTGGTCCCCGTGCGGGTGGAAGCGGCCCATCACGTCGCCGACCACGCGGGCGGACTTCTTCGCCGTCGTGCCGGGATCCAGCCGCATCTGGCGCATGCCATAGAGGATGCGCCGGTGCACCGGCTTCATGCCGTCGCGCAGGTCCGGCAGCGCCCGGTTGGTGATGGTGGAGAGCGCGTAGGCGAGGTAGCGGCGGCTCAGGGCCTGAGTCAGCGGCTCGTCGACGATGCGGCCGCCGTCCTCGGGGGGCGGAGGGACGTTGATGGTCATCCGCTAGCGGCTGAGCAGAGTCTCGCGGCCGTGTCCACCGCGGCGGGCGCGGGCCGATGGCCGCAAGCCGGCCCGTCCCCGGCGCCGCTCTCTGGGTGCGCTCAGGCGATCCGGCGCACGGCGGCGATCGCGACCGGCGCCTTGAGGCGCTGGCCGGCGACATAGGCGTCGGCTCCGCCGAGGGTGTCGTCGGCGTCGTCGGGCGGGTTGGCGCGCCCGGCGGAGGGCGGCTGGCCCCCGCGATAGACTTCGGCGTCCTGGAGGGTCTCGGGATCCTGTCGCTGAGCGTCGTCGGCCATGGCGGGCGTCCTATGAAGAGGCTCAAAAAGCTCTCGGACCCCGCGACCGTTCTCCACGTCAGACCCCTTCCCCGCCCCTCGCCCCTCGCCCCTGAAAGGCGTCCCTGAAACGCACCCTTGAGACGCGCACCCTGACACGCGCGGCCAAATCGGCTAGCAGCCGGCCCATGTCCGCCGCCGCCCTCGCCTCGCCGCCGAAGACCGCCGCCGAGCTCGCCGTGGAGTTCGGCTTGAAGCCCGAAGAATACGACCTGATCCTGCGCCGTCTCGGCCGCGAGCCGAATGCCGTGGAACTCGGCGTCTTTTCGGTGATGTGGAGCGAGCACTGCTCCTACAAGTCCAGCCGCAAGCAGCTGCGCAAGTTTCCGACCACCGGCCCGCGGGTGATCCAGGGTCCGGGCGAGAACGCCGGCGTGGTCGACATCGGCGACGGCCTCGCGTGCGTCTTCAAGATGGAGAGCCACAACCACCCGAGCTTCATAGAACCCTACCAGGGGGCGGCGACGGGGGTCGGCGGCATCATGCGCGACGTCTTCACCATGGGGGCGCGGCCTGTGGCGCTGCTCAATGCGCTGCGCTTCGGCGACCCTGAGCACCCCAAGACGCGCCGGCTGGTGGCGGGCGTGGTCGCCGGCATCGGCGGCTATGGCAACTGCGTCGGCGTGCCCACCGTCGGCGGCGAGACGGAGTTCCACCCCGGCTACAACGGCAACATCTTGGTCAACGCCATGTGCGTGGGCGTGGCCGAGGCGGACCGCATCTTCTATTCCGCCGCGCCCGGCCCCGGCTTGCCGGTGGTCTATTTCGGCTCCAAGACCGGGCGGGACGGCATCCACGGCGCCACCATGGCCAGCGCCGAGTTCGACGACGCCTCCGAGGAGAAACGTCCCACCGTCCAGGTCGGCGATCCCTTTGCGGAGAAGCTCCTGATCGAGGCGACGCTGGAGCTGATGGCCACCGGCGCGGTCGCCGCCATCCAGGACATGGGGGCGGCGGGCTTGACCTCGTCCTCGGTGGAGATGGCCGGCAAGGGCGGGGTCGGCATCGAGCTCGACCTCGACGCCGTGCCTCAGCGCGAGGCGGGCATGAGCGCCTACGAAATGATGCTGTCGGAGAGCCAGGAGCGCATGCTGGCCATCCTGAAGCCCGGGCGGGAGGCGGAAGGCCAGGCCATCTTCGAGAAGTGGGGTCTAGACGCCAGCGTCATCGGCCGCACCACTGAGACCGGCCGCATCGTGCTGCGCCACAAGGGCGAGGTGGTCTGCGACCTGCCGCTGGCGCCGCTCTCGGATGATGCGCCGCTCTACGACCGGCCATGGGTCGCGCCTCAGCCCCGCCCTCGCCTTGGCCCCGCCGATGCGCCCGCGCCGCAGGACTATGCCGCCGCGATGTCGAAACTGCTGGGCTGCCCGGACGGGGCGTCCAAGCGCTGGATCTGGGAGCAGTACGACCGCCATGTCATGGCCGACACCCTGGCCGACAGCGCGACGGGCGCGGACGCGGCGCTGGTGCGCGTGCACGGGACCCGCAAGGCCCTGGCGCTGACCTCCGACGTGACGCCCCGCTATGTCCAGGCCGACCCCTACGAGGGCGGCAAGCAGGCGGTGGCCGAGGCCTGGCGCAATCTGACGGCGGTCGGCGCCCAGCCCATCGCCATCACCGACAACCTGAACTTCGGCAATCCCGAGCGGCCCGAGATCATGGGCCAGTTCGTGCGGGCCATCGACGGCATGGCCGAGGCCTGCCGCGCCCTGGACTTCCCCGTCGTGAGCGGCAACGTCAGCCTCTATAACGAGACCGCCGGCGTCGCCATTCCGCCGACCCCCACGGTCGGGGCCGTGGGCCTGCTCGACGACTACGCCAAGCGGGCGGGCTATGCGGGGCTGAAGGGCGGCGACCGGCTGGTCCTGATCGGGCGGACCCGCGGCGAACTCGGCGCCTCGCTCTACCTGCGCGAGCTGTTCGGGCGCGAGGACGGGGCCCCGCCCGCGGTGGACCTCGTCGCCGAACGCCGCCACGGCGACCTCGTGCGCAGCCTCATCGCCGAAGGGCTGGCGCACGCCGTGCACGACCTCTCCGACGGCGGGCTCGCGGTCGCCGCCGCGGAGATGGCGCTGGCCTCCGACGTCGGGCTGTGGCTCCAGCCGCCGCAGGATCTTCCCGCGTACGCCTGGCTCTTCGGCGAGGACCAGGCGCGCTACCTGCTGGCCGTGGCCCCGGCGCACGAGGCCGAGGTGCTGCGCCGGGCGGACCGCGCAGGCGCGCCAGCGGCGATCGTGGGCGATGCGGGCGGGCGCGACCTCGCCGTGCGCGGGCTCTTCGACCTGCCGCTGGCCGAGCTCCGCCAGGCCCACGAGGGCTGGCTGCCCCGCTTCATGGGGGAGATCGCCTAAAGGTTGGCCCTGAGCCAGCCGGCCGCACGGGCGAGCACGCCGGCGTTGGGGTCGACGGCCTGGCGCGGGTCGGCGCGGAGGGGCGCGGCCAGCGCCTTCTGCGACACCGCTTCCCGCGGGCCGTAGGCGGCGCGATGCAGCACGCCCGCGGCGGCGCAGAACGCCGGGCCCGACGCGGCTTCGGCCAGGTGCGGCGCGCGCTTGGGACGGCCGAGGCGCACGGGGCGGTCGAACACGCGCACGGCGACTTCGCGCACGCCGGTCAGCTGGCTTGCGCCGCCGGTCAGCACCACGCCCGCGGCCGGGTCCAGCGCCACGCCCGAGCGGCGCAGGTTGTCGCGCACCAGCTCCAGGGTCTCCTCGACCCGGGGCGCGATCACGCCCTTCAGCAGCGAACGCGGCGCGATTACGGGACCGGCGCCGGGGTCGTCGCCGCGCGGGGGTGCCTCGATCATCTCGCGGTCTTCATTGGCCGAGGCGATGGCCGAGCCGTGCAGGGTCTTGATCCGCTCCGCCCCCGCAAGGGTGGTGGAAAGCCCCCGCGCGATGTCCTGGGTCACGTGCGCCCCTCCGACGGCGACGCTGTCCACGTGCAGCAGGCTGCCCTGGCCGAAGACGGCGGTGGAGGTCGAGCCGCCGCCCATGTCGATGCAGACGGCGCCGAGGTCGATCTCGTCGTCGTCGAGTGCGGCGAGCGCCGATGCGAAGGGCGCAGCGACGAGGCCGTCGAACTGCAGGTGCACGCTCTCCACGCAGTGTGCCAGCGTCTGGAAGGCGGCCTCGTCGGTGCTGACGACCAGAAGGTCCAGACCGAGCTGCTGGCCGAACATGCCGCGAGGGTCGCGCACGCCGCGCTGGGCGTCCACGGACCAGGCGATGGGCAGGAGGTGGATCGGGCGGCGGCCGGCGACGCGCGCCTGGGCGACCGCAGACTGGATGCAGCGCAGGAGGTCGGCGTCGCAGACCGGGCGGGGCGTCAAGGCCACGGCGGACTGCACCCGCGCGCTCGCCAGCTGCCCCCCCGCGGAGGTGACGGTGACGCTGGAGACCGAGACCCCGGCCACCGCCTCGGCGCGCTCGACGGCCTGGGCGATGGCGTGGGCGGCCTGCTCCATGTCGACAATGGCGCCGCCCTTGATCCCCCGGGAGCGTACGTGGGCGACGCCCGCGATGTGCAACGCCCGGTCCTCGCGCCGCGACCCGTCCGGCTTCAGGATGAAGCACCCCACCTTGGAGGCGCCGAGGTCCACCGCCGCGGTCAGCGGCAGCCGCCCGCCCGTCAGCACCTTGAAGCCCTCGCGCGCCTCGCGCACCTCAGGTCGCATCTTCGGCATTTCTTCGCCCCTTCACTCTACATCCCGCCCCGGGCCGGCTTCTGCCGGGTCCGAGGGGGCAAGCCCCTGAACGCCTACGCCTCTACTGTCCCTGTGCGGCGGCCGGCGGCGGACCGGAGGTCCTGGGCCGAAGCGCCGCGGTCTGCGGATCGCGCAGGTCGAGCCGCGCGAACCCCAGCTCCAGCACGCGGTCACGCGCCTCCAGCTGGTCGAAGCGGATCAGGGCCGCCTCCTCCCCCTCGGCCGGCAGGGCGATCAGCCCCCCGTCCTTGAGCCGCAGATCCCAGCGCCGGCCGTCCACGCGCACCAGCGCCTCCAGCCGCGAGGCGAGCGCGGGGCGCTGTCGCACGAGCGGCAGCACCTTGCCCGCCGCCTCCGGCGCGCCCTCGCCCACGATAAGCGGCAGATCGGGGAAGCGGCCCGGATCGGCCTCCGGGATCGGATGGCCCTCGGCGTCCACCACCGCCAGGCGCCCGTGCAGCTGCCATACCGCCAAGCGAGGCCGCTCCTCCACCGCAATGGCCAGGGTGTCGGGCAGAAGGCGCATGACCCGGACGCGCTTGACCCAGCCCGCCTGCTCCACCTTGCGACGCACTTCGGTCAGATCCAGCCCCAGGATCGGCGTTCCGGCGCTCACGCCGGCTTGGGCGATCAGGTCGCCGCGGCTGTCCGCGCTGGCGCCGATCAGCTCCACCCGCGTCACCTTGAAGCCGAGCGCGGCCGCCTGACTGTCCGCGGCGTGGGCGATCCCGGCGGCCAGCCGATGCCCGCGCCCGCCCGTCGCCAGCGCCAGCACCAGCCCCGCCGCCAGCACCGCGCCCGCTGCGCCGAGGGCCAGGTGCGGATCGATGTCGGCCGCCGCCGCGCCGTTCAGCTTCACGGGAGCATAGGCGGCCTGGACGGCGCGCGGCCTGGCCCGCGACTTCGGCGCGCCCGCGCCCTTGCCCCCGCGTGATCTCGCCGGGTCGCGCGCTACCGCGGGCAAGAGGCGTCCTCCACCATCCAGAGCACCAACTGGTCGTAGTCCATCCCCACGAAGGCGGCCTGCTCGGGCACGAGCGAGGTCGGCGTCATCCCGGGTTGGTTGTTGAGCTCCAGCAGAACGAGATCGTCCTTAAGATCGTCATAACGGAAGTCGCTTCGGGTCACGCCTCGGCAACCAAGCGCGACGTGGGCGAGCTCGGCCATGCGCATCGCCGCCTCGGTCACGTGGGCGGGAAGGTCCGCGGGCAGGACGTGGCGGGAGCCGCCCTCCCCGTATTTGGCCTCGAAGTCGTAGAAGCCCGTGGCCGCGATGATGTCGGTGACCGCCAGGGCGCGGGGGCCGGCGGGCTCGCCCAGCACCGCCACGGCGAGCTCCCGCCCGGGGATGTAGGGCTCGACCACCACCTGCTCGCCATAAGCCCAGTCGTCGCGGCCGACCTCGACGGGCGGCCCGTTCGCGCCCTCGAAGACGCGGAAGACGCCCAGGGAGGAGCCCTCCGCGTTGGGCTTCACGACATAGGGCGGCGTCAGGACGTGTTCGCGCGCCACCACATGCCGGTCGAAGAGCCCGCCGCCGGGCACGCGCACGCCCGCCGCCTTCAGCACCGCCTTGGACTTGGTCTTGTCCATGGCCAGGGCCGAGGCCAGCACGCCGGAATGAGTATAGGGAATTTGCAGCGTCTCGAGCACGCCCTGGACTGTGCCGTCCTCGCCCCAGACCCCGTGCAGGCAGTTGACGACCGCATCGGGCCGCTCGCGCAAGAGCACCTGGGGCAGGTCCCGCCCCGCGTCGATCCGCGTGACCCGCGCGCCCAGCCGCTCCACCGCGTCGGCACAGAGCCGCCCGGTGGTGAGCGAGACCGGCCGCTCGCCGGAGAGGCCTCCCAGCAGCACGGCGATGTGGCGACCGGAGAGGGGCGAGGCGGAGGGCATGACGCGAGGTCCTGGGGCGAGAGGCTGTCGCGTCCCTCATAGCCGCTGGCGGGCGCGACGCCACCGCGCCCCCAACGCCCGCGACCTTGAAGCCGGGCCGGCCCCGGCGGGCCGGATCACTTCCGGGGCGTGCGCCGCGCGATCTCGTCCAGCACGGCCTCCGGCGCCACGGCGCAATTCTACGGGCTTTCTGGCCTGGACGAGGCGCGCGCCTATTTGGCCCATCCGGTGCTGGGGCCGCGCCTGGCGGAGATGGCTCAATCCTGCGCCGCGCTGCAAGGCCTGACGGCGCGCGAGGTGTTCGGCGCGCCCGACGACCTGAAGCTCCGCTCGTGCCTGACCCTGTTCGAGGCCGCGGCTCCCGATCAGCCGGTCTTCGCCGCGGCGCTTGAAGCCCTTTGCGACGGCGAGCGCGACGCGCGGACGCTGGCGCGGATCAGACCGAGAAGCTGACCCCGCAGCCGCAGCTCGACCGGGCGTTAGGATTGCGCACGCGGAATTCCGCGCCCGCCAGCTCCTCGACGAAATCAATCTCCGATCCTTTCAGGAACGGCACGCTGACGTCGTCCACGAGGGCGGCCGCCCCCTCGCCCTCGATGCGCAGGTCGTCGGGCAGGCCCTGCTCCACCAGGTCGAAGCGGTACTGGAACCCCGAGCAGCCGCCGCCCTCCACCGCCACGCGCAGCATCAGCGGGCGGCCCTCGGCGGTCGCGATCTCGCGGATGCGGCGGGCCGCGGCCGGGGTCAGGGCGATGGGGGTGGGATCGGAGCTCATCCTGGCGTCTCTCTCGAGCCGTTTATATGGAGGTAATCGCGCCGCCGGCAAAGGGAGGCGACATGGGAGCGCCCGCCGCGTGAGCCTCAGCCCTTCGCCGTCCGCCGTCCCGCCTCCGCCCGCGACCGGCCGCGCGCCCTATGCGGAGAACCCGGCCCGCTCCAAAGGCCGGCGCGTGCCCGAGGCGGACAGCCGCACCCGCACCGCCTTCGCCCGGGACCGCGACCGCGTGATCCACTCCCAGGCGTTCCGCAGGCTCAAGGAGAAGACGCAGGTCTTCGTCGCGCACGAGGGGGACTACTATCGCACGCGCCTGACCCACAGCCTGGAGGTGGCCCAGATCGCACGCTCCATCGCCCAGGCGCTGGGGCTGGACGCGGACCTCGCGGAAGGCGTGGCTCTGGCCCACGACCTCGGCCATCCGCCGTTCGGCCACGCCGGCGAAGACGAGCTCGACGCCCTGATGAGGCCCTACGGCGGCTTCGATCACAATGTGCAGACGTTCCGCGTCGTGACCGAGCTGGAGCGCCGCTACCCGCGCTTCCTGGGGCTGAACCTCACCTGGGAGACGGTGGAGGGCGTGATCAAGCACAACGGCCCGATCACGGCGAAGCTCTCAGCGCCGGCCTACGCCCCCGTGGCGGCCTACAACGCCGGCTGGGACCTCAGGCTCGACACCTATGCGTCCGCGGAGGCGCAGGTCGCCGCGCTGTCGGACGACATCGCCTACAACAACCACGACGTGGACGACGGGGTGCAGGCGGGGCTCTTCAGCCTGGACGACCTTGCCGCCGTGCCCCTGATCGGGCCCCAGATCGCAGCGGCCCGCGCCGACTTCCCCGAGGTGGACGAGGGCATGGTGCGGCTCGAGGCCGTGCGCCGCATGATCGGCGTCATGGTCGAAGACGTGCTGGCGGAAACGGCCCGGCGCGCACTGGCGCATGGCGTCGACAGCCCCGAGGCGGTGCGCCTCCTTGGACGGCCTCTGGTCGGCTTTTCGCAGGACATGGCGGAGGACCTGTCGCGGCTTCGCGCCTTCCTGCACGAGCGCATGTACCGGCACTATCGCGTGAACCGCACCCGCAGCCAGGCGCGGCGGCTTTTGCGCGACATGTTCCACCTGTTCCTGGGCGATCCCGACACCCTGCCGCCGGAGGTGGCCGAGCGCTCCGCCGGCGAGGACGAGCGCGGGCGCGCGCGGGCGATCTGCGACTACCTCGCAGCCATGACGGACCGCTTCGCCATCGAGGAGCACCGGCGGCTCTTCACCCTGGACCTGCGCTGAGACGAAAGGTCAGGGGCCAGCCCTCGCGGACGGCTCTGACGCGCGGCCTGCGATCCGATAAAGTTTCAGGCGATCCATGCCGATTCGCCGGTGCAGCCTCCCGGCCCAGCTTCTCCGAGACCCAGGGTTCGACCCATGTCCGATCACGACCGCGGCGCCTATACGCCCGACGCCCAGCTCGCCTTCGACGCCCGCGCGCCCCGCGGCCGCCGCTCCGCCCCCTGGGCCCTGATCGGAAGCGCGGTCGTGCTGCTGGCGCTGGTCGCCGCGGTGTTGCTCTACTACCGCGCCGGCGTGCGCGGCGAGGGGGAGCCGCCCCAGCCGGTCGGCCAGCCGGTCACTGTCATCAAGACCCCGCCCACCCCGGCCCAGCAAGCGCAGGAGGCGGCCAAGAACCCCGACGTCGTCCAGAACCTGCCCTCGGCCAACACCACGGCGGCGCCGAACTTCACCGCCGGGCCGGAGCAGCCGGCGCCCCGCACCGCCTCGGGCCTGCGCGTGCAGCTCGACGACAACGCCGTCGTGACGCCCAAGGCGCCTGCGCCTGCGCCTGCGAGCTCAAACGCCTCCGAGGCCAAGCCCGACGACAGCGGCTATGCGCCGGTGACCACCGACGAGAAGGCGGTCCGCAACCGCGAACTCGCCGCCGCCCGCGCCCGCCCGTCCGCCGCCGGCCAGTCCGCGGCCGGCCAGTCCGCCGCCAGCCAGGCGGCCCTAGCCCAGGCCCAGCCTACCAAGCCCGCCCAGCCCGCTGAAACGGACGGCATCGCCGCCGCCATCGCTCGCGTGAACCGCGCCGACGCCGGCGTCGGCAAGCGCAAGGCCAAGCCGGTCCAGACCGCCTCTGCGGCAGGCGGGGCCGCCTCCGCCAAGGTCGGCGGGGCGCTGGTCCAGATCGGCGCGGTGTCCTCCACCACCCTGGCGGACGCGGTCTACAAGGAGGTCGCCGCCCTGATGTCCGGCCAGATGAGCGGCAAGCACAAGCACGTGGAGCCCGTCGAGAAGAACGGGGCCACGCTTTATCGCACCGCCGTCACCGGCTTTGCGTCGCGCACCGACGCGGCGAGCTTCTGCGCAGCGCTGAAGTCCAAGGGCAAGTCCTGCCTGGTGAAGGGCTGACCCGGGTCGTGACCGCCGCCTGCATCCTGGGCTGTTCGGGACTGACGCTCTCGACCGAAGAGCAGGCGTTCTTCCGCGAGCTTAAGCCCTGGGGCTTCATCCTGTTTCGGCGCAACATCGAAAGCCCCGACCAGGTTAGGGCGCTAACCCACCAGCTCCGCGCCACGGTGGACCGGCCCGACGCGCCGGTGCTGATCGACCAGGAAGGCGGGCGGGTGCAGCGGCTCGCGCCCCCGCATTGGCCGAAGTATCCGCCCGGCCGCGCCTATGCCGAGCACGCGGCCAACGATCTCCTGACCGGCCAGGCCCTGGCGCGGCTCGGCGGGCGGCTGATGGCGGCGGACCTGAAGGCGGTGGGCGTCAGCGTCGACTGCGTCCCGGTGGTCGATGTGCCCCAGCCCGGCTCCCACGACGTGATTGGCGACCGCGCCTACGGCGCGACGGTCGACGGCGTCATCCGCCTTGGCCGCGCGATGGCGGAGGGCCTGCTCGCCGGCGGCGTCCTGCCCGTCGTCAAGCACATCCCCGGCCACGGACGCGCCCTTAGCGACAGCCACCTCGCCCTGCCGCAGGTGGACGCCCCCCTGGCCGCGCTGGAGGCGGTCGACTTCCAGCCCTTCGAGGCGCTGTCGGACATGCCCATGGCGATGACCGCCCACGTGGTCTATCGCGCGATCGATCCTCGCCGGCCTGCGACGACGTCGAAGCAGGTCGTGCGCACGATCCGCGACCGGCTGGGCTTCGGCGGCCTGCTCATGACCGACGCCATCGAGATGCGGGCCCTGTCCGGCTCGCTGGCCGCGCGCGCGCACGCCTCGCTGAGGGCCGGCTGCGACGTCGTGCTGCACTGCTCCGGCCGGCTGGACGACATGCGCGAGGCCGCGGAGGGGGTGGCCCAGCTGAAGGGCGCAGCCGCGCGCCGTGCGGAGGCCGCGCTCGCCCGCATCGCGCGCCGGCCCGAACCCCTCGACGAGATCGAAGCCCGCGCCCGCTTTGCCGACGCGTTCACGGGCATGGGCGAGGTCGGGGCCGATCCGACCGAAGCGCTGCAGACGGCGCACGCCTGATGGCCGAGAGCTTCCAGCCCACCCTCGACTTCGAGGCGGTCGAGGCCGCCGCCGAGGCCGGCGAGGCGCTGGTCGTGGACCTCGACGGCTTCGAGGGGCCGCTGCATGTGCTGCTGGCGCTCGCCCGCAGCCAGAAGGTCGATCTGCTCAGGCTCTCCATCGCGCGGCTCGCCGACCAGTACCTCGCCTTCGTGCAGGAGGCGCGCAAACGGCGCTTCGCCGTGGCCGCCGACTACCTCGTGATGGCCGCCTGGCTGACGTACCTGAAGTCGCGCCTGCTCCTGCCCAAGCCGGAGCGAAAGGGCGAGGAGCCGCCAGCCCAGGAGCTGGCCGAGGCGCTCGCGTTCCGGCTTGTCCGGCTGGAGGCGGTGCGCAAGGCGTGCGACGCCCTGCACGCCCGCGCTCAGCTCGGACGCGACGTCTTCGCCCGCGGCGACGCCGAGCAGGTCGTCGTGCACGCCACCTCGCGGCTGGAGGGCAGCCTGTACGAGCTGATGACGGCCTTTGTCTCGCAACGCCGGCGCGCCGAGGCCCGCCGCTACGCCCCGGCCGCGCGGGTGGAGGCCTATCCGCTGGAGGCCGCGCGGGAACGGCTGAGCCAGCTGCTGCCGGACCTGGAGAGCTGGACTTCGCTGGGCGGCATCGCGCCGGCGCCCTCCGCCGCCGCGACCGACGCCAAGCAACGCGGGCCGTCGCGCGCCTCCTACCTCGCCTCGACCCTGTCGGCGGGGCTGGAGATGGTGAAGGATGGCCGGCTCGAGGCCCGCCAGCTGCAGGCCTTCGCGGAGATCTGGATACGCCGCGCCCAGACGCGGCCTCAGCTGCTCGCCGCCGAATGAGCGAGGACGCGTCCGCCGAGGTCGAGCGCAGCGTGGAGGCGCTGCTGTTCGCCGCCGCCGAGCCGCTGAGCGTGGGCGACCTCGCCGCGCGCCTGCCGGAAGGCTGGGACGTGGGCCGCGCCATCGCAGGTCTGCGCGCGCGCTACGCCGGGCGGGGGGTCGAGCTGGTCTGCGTGGCCGATCGCTGGCAGTTCCGCACGGCCCCGGATCTCGCCCACCTGATGACCGAGGAGCGGCAGGACACGCGCCGCCTCTCCAAGGCCGCCATGGAGACCCTGGCCATCATCGCCTATCACCAGCCGGTGACCCGGGCGGAGATCGAGGCGGTGCGGGGCGTGGGCCTCAGCCGCGGCACGCTGGACCTGCTGCTCGAGATCGGCTGGGTCCGCATCCGCGGCCGCCGCCGCTCCCCCGGGCGGCCGGCGACCTTCGGGACGACGGACGCGTTCCTGGAGCACTTCGGCCTGCCCTCCCTCGCCGACCTTCCGGGCGCCCAGGAGATGAAGGCCGCGGGCCTGCTCGACCGCGACATGCCCCACGGCTTCGTCGTGCCGCGTCCCGAGGGCGCGCCCGCCGCCGACGAAGACCCGCTGGCCGACGGCGACGTCCCCGAGTTCCACCAGGACTACCTGGGAGAGGGCTGACCGTCGCCCCGCGGGCCGCGCCCGGTGTCCAGGAAGTCTCGCGCGCTGAACCCCTCGGGCGCGGCGACCTCCACGATCGGATCGTCGCGGTCGTCGAACTCGGTCCTGAGCGCCCGGCTCATCACCGCATGCATGTCGTAGAGCATGGTGATGTAGGTCAGCTCCAGGATTTCCTCCTCCGAGAGGTGCGCCCTCAGCGCCTGAAACAACGCGTCCGGCGTGCGCCCGGCCTGCAGCGTCAGGCAGTCGGCATAGGCCAGCACCGCCCGCTCCCGCGCGTCGAACAGGTCGCTCACGGGCCAAAAGGGGATCGCGGCGATCTTGGCCTCGTCCACGCCCAGCCCCCGCAAGGACTTGCAGTGCTGGGAGAAGACGAACTGGCTGGCCTTGTTGAAGCCCGCCCGGGTCTGGCCGAGCTCGCGCAGCACCGGGTCGAGCTTGCGTTTGGGATCGCGATAGAGCGCAAAGCCCATGACCGCATGGCGGAACACGTCCGGCGAAGCGGCGAAGACCGTCCACCAATCGCCTCGGGTGCCCGTGTCCGTGCCGGGCTCGGCCACCGGATCGCGGTCGCCGAACAGGAGGTCGTAGGTCGCCAGGATGGTCTTGTCCGTGACCTCTGAGCGGGGGATCTGGCGCAGGCGCGGCATGTCAGGCGAGCGCCGGCTCGGCCCTGGCCCGGGCGGGCGCGTGGCGCACGTCCTCCGGCCCCAGGGGGCGCGTGGAGGCGGCCAGCTCCAGCATCACCCCGTTGGGGTCGGTGAAATAGACCGAGCGGATGAAGACGCCCGCGTGCCGCTCTGCAGAGACGCCCATCGGGCTGTCGTCGTGGTTCACCACGCTGGGGAAGCACGGCACGCCCGCAGCCTTCAGCCGCTCCAGGCACGTCTGGAGCTCGTCCTCGGGCACGTCGAAGGCGACGTGGTTCATGGAGCCCACCACGGTTTTGGCGTCCTGAGGGAACTGGCGCACGGAGGCGACGCCCGGCGCGCTCTCGGTGACGTCCGGCCACCAGAAGAAGGCGAGGCTCGACCCGCCGCCGCAGTCGAAGAAGAAGTGCTGCCCGCCGTCCGGCAGGGCCACCGTCTTGATCAGCGGCATGCCGAGAACCTCGGTGTAGAACGTCACCGTCTCCGCCATGTCGCGGCAGACCAACGCCAGATGATGAATGCCCGTCGTGCGCATCGCCTTCCTCCTTCATGCCGGTCTTCGCCGATCTCTGGCGCACGATAGCCGCAAACGCCGGCGGGCGCGACATTCGGGCGCGGCGCCGCGCGTCCGAAGGCCCGGAACCCCGCCCCGCCCGCGCCGTTTGCCTTTTGCGTAGAAGGACTTGTCTCGTGGGACACCGCCAGGACGACCCTGAGAGCGACGGCGGCGACCCCCGCTTCGAAGATCACGGCTTGCGGCCCAACTGGGGCTTAGCGCTGGCGTTCCTGTTCAGCGGCGCGGTGTGGATGGGCGCGGCCAGCGTGGTCGCGCCGGAGCTGCCCGGTTCGCACCTCCTCCGCCACCCGCTGCACCGCGTCGCCCACTACGGCAAGCGCGCCCTGCAAGTCGTCGCCCACGTCCCCGCGCACATGGCCTGAGGCGCGAGCGGCTCGCGCTTGGCGCAGCGCCCTGCGACCGCCTATATTATGCACTTGAGTGCGCTTCGCGTCGGCGAGGCGCGCGGTCCCGGGAGTTCTAACGTCATGATGGGCAGCTTCAGCATCTGGCACTGGCTGATCTTGCTGGCCGTGGTCGCGCTGCTGTTCGGCGGGCGCGGCAAGCTGTCCGGCCTTATGGGCGACGCCGCCAAGGGCATCCGCGCCTTTCGCGAGGGCCTGAAGGGCGACGAGGAGCCCGGCCAGGTCACGCCCGCGCGCGATCCTGCGGCCCTGCCCCGCACGGAACCGGAGCGCGAGGACGTGCGTCGCTGAGCTGCCGGCCGTGAACCCGGGCCGAGCGCGGGCTCTGGCCAGGCGGGGACCCGGCGCGCATAAGCCCGTCCTCGTCGATCCAGCGCGCCTGATGGACCTCGCCTGATGCTGCCGGAAACCGGCGCTTTAGAACTGATCTTCCTGGCCGCGGTCGCCCTGATCGTTGTCGGGCCCAAGGACCTGCCCGTGCTCATGCGCAAGGTGGGCCAGGCGACGGCCAAGCTGCGCGGCCTTGCGGCGGAGTTCCGCGCCAGCTTCGACGAGCTGGCCCGCCAGTCCGAGCTCGACGAGCTCCGCCGCGAGGTGGAGGCGCTCCGCCAGGGCCAGCTGGCCTCGCTGCAGCCGATCCAGCACGACCTGGAAAGCCACTTCGTGGACCTGAAGGGCGCGATCAACGGCACGCCCTCGCCCCCGCCCCCGCCCGTCGTGCCCGACACCGAGGACGCCGCCTCGCCGCACGCCCTGCCCGACCTCGCCAAGGCGCCGGCGCTCGTTGAGGCTGCCCCTGAGACCCGCGAGGCCAAGGCGTGAGCGCGGTGACCGACGACGAGTCCGAGATCGAGGCCTCCCGCGCGCCGCTGCTGACGCATCTGGTGGAGCTCCGCGCCCGCCTGATCGTGTCTGTGGCGGCGGTGGGGATCGCGTTCGTGGTCTGCTTCTTCCTGGCCGACCCGATCTACCGCTTCCTGCTCCGGCCCTTCCAGATGGCGGCCGGCATGGTCGCGGAGCAGAAGGCCGGCGGCAAGCACGGCCCGTTCGATCTGCTGCTCGCCATGCTGAGCGGCCATCCCGGCGCGCACGGCGGCCAGAAGGTGAACCTGGTCTACACCGCGCCGCTGGAGTTCTTCTTCACCAAGATGAAGCTGGCCGGCTGGGCGGGCGTGATCGTCGCCTTCCCGGTCATCGCCTGGCAGCTCTATCGCTTCGTCGCGCCGGGTCTTTACCGCCGCGAGCGGCGGGCCTTCCTGCCGTTCCTGATCGCCGCGCCCGTGCTGTTCTGCCTGGGAGGCGCGCTGGTCTACTATGTCATGCTGCCCTTCGTGCTGTGGTTCTCCTTGAGCCAGCAGATCGTCAGCCCCGACGTGCAGGTGCAGCTGCTGCCCCGGGTTTCGGATTACCTCGACCTGGTGACCAAGCTGATGCTGGGCTTCGGGCTCTGCTTCCAGCTGCCGGTGGTGCTGTCGCTGATGGGGCTGGCGGGGCTGGTCGATTCCAAGCAGCTCGGCCGATTCCGCCGCTACGCGGTGGTGGGCATCGTCTTCGTGGCCGCCCTGATCACCCCGCCCGACCCGATCAGCCAGTGCCTGCTCGCGATCCCGATCTACGCCCTCTACGAGGCCTCGATCCTGTCGGTGAAGCTGATAGAGCGCAGCCGCCGCCGCGAGGAAAGCCGCGCGCTCACCGCGACCTGAGCCCCTTCCCCGCCGCGCCCGGGCGAGGCAGACTGACCGCCGGTAACCAAGAAACAGCGGACCAGAGGGCGGACACGTGCCAGCGTCGGACGGACAGGCTTTCGACTACATCATCATCGGAGCGGGCAGCGCCGGCTGCGTGCTCGCCAACCGCCTGAGCGAGGACCCGGGCTGCCGGGTGCTGCTGCTGGAGGCCGGCGGGCGCAACACCAGCGTCATGGTGCGCATGCCCGCGGGCGTGGGTCAGCTGATCAAGGCCAAGGGGCCGTCGAACTGGGGCTTCTGGACCGAGCCCGAGCCGCATCTGAACGACCGCCGGCTCTGGTGGCCGCGGGGCCGGGGCCTGGGGGGCTCCAGCGCCATCAACGGCATGATCTACATCCGCGGCCACGCCCGCGACTACGACCAGTGGCGCCAGATGGGCCTGAGCGGCTGGTCCTATGCGGAGGTCCTGCCCTACTTCAAGCGCGCCGAGACGCTGGAGAGCGGAGCGGACGCCTATCACGGCGGCGAGGGGCCGCTGCACGTCACGCCCGCCGCGGCGGACCATCCGATCAACGCTGCTTTCCTGAAGGCGGGGGCGGAAGCCGGCCACAAGCTCACGCGGGACTTCAACGGGGCTCAGCAGGAGGGCTTCGGCCCCTACCAGCTGACGGTGAAGAACGGCCGGCGCTGGAGCGCGGCGGAGGCCTACCTCGTCCCGATCCTGGGCCGACGGCCGAACCTGACCTGTCTGACCGAAGCCCGCACGACCCGGATCGTGATCGAAAACGGCCGCGCCAAGGGCGTGGAGGTCGCCCTCGGCAAAGGCGGCGTCCGCAAGCTCTTCCACGCCGAGGCCGAGGTGCTGCTGGCCGCCGGTGCGGTCCAGTCGCCCCATATCCTGCAGCTCTCCGGGATCGGCGATCCCGAGGACCTGGCGCCGCACGGCATCGCGACGGTCCATGCCCTGCCCGGCGTGGGCAAGAACCTCCAGGACCACCTGGACGTCACCCTGAACTATGTCTGCCCCGAGCCGATCACGCTCTATTCCATGACCAAGGGACTGAGGCAGCTGGGAGTAGGACTGCAATACATGCTGACCGGCCAGGGCCTGGGGCGGCAGCAGGGGCTGGAGACCGGCGCCTTCCTGAAGAGCCGACCGGACCTCGACCGCCCGGACCTCCAGATCCACACCGTCATCGCCATGATGAAGGACCACGCCAAAGAGCGGATCGAGATGGACGGCTGGACGGCGCACGTCTGCCAGCTCCGCCCTGAGAGCCGCGGGCGGATCGGCCTGCGCTCTGTCGACCCGTTCGACGATCCGGCGATCTTCGCCAACTACCTGGCGGCGGACGAGGACCGGCGGGCGCTTCGCGAGGGCGTGCGCATCGTGCGCGAAGTGGCGGGCCAGCCCGCGCTCCGCCCCTACACCGCCAGCGAGTACGCCCCCGGCGCGGACGTGAGGACGGACGCGGAGATCGACGCCTGGATCCGCGCCAACGGCGAGACGATCTACCATCCGGTCGGCACCTGCCGCATGGGGGTCGAGGGCGACCCGCAGGCTGTCGTCGACGACCAGCTGCGGGTGCAGGGCCTGCAGGGCCTGCGCGTCATCGACGCGTCCGCCATGCCGACCCTGGTCGGGGGCAACACCAACGCGCCGACCATCATGCTGGCGGAAAAGGCGTCGGACCTGATCCGCGGCCGCCAGCCCCTGCCCCGCGAGGACGTCTCCGTCCAGGAGGACGCGCCCCCCGCCCGCGCGGCTTGAGCCGGAGCGCCGCCCTCAGCGGCGTTCACCGCCCCTTAACCGGTTCTCTTAGCGCGGCTTTGACTGCGCCGAGGCCAGGGTGCGGGCCATGGCCTTCGACTCCCTCCCCGAGATGGTCCTGGACCGCCGGCAGCAGCCGTCGGCCGCGCCGTTCCGCCGCCAGCGGCGGCCCGAGGAGCGGGTGCGGGCGCTGGGCACGGTGCTGGACTTCGTCCGGCCGCAGGAGGTGATGCTAGCCTTGCGCCGGGCGGTGGAGGCGCGTCATCAGGCGGTGATCGCCAACCACAACGCCCACTCGCTTCGTCTCATGCGAGGCGACCCGGAGTTCGCGGCCTTTTTCGAAGCCGCCGACCTCGTTCAGATCGACAGCCAGCCGCTCATTCTCTGGAGCATGCTGCTCGGCCGCCGCAGCCGCCGGTTCCACCGCTCGACCTACCTCGACTGGCGGGACGACTTCTGGACCCTGGCGCAGAGCCAGGGCTGGCGCGTCTTCTATCTTGGCGGGGCGCCGGGCGTGGTCGAGCAGGCCGCCTGGAACATTCGCCAGGACTATCCGCGCGCGCGGATCGGCGGGCGGAACGGCTTCTTCGACGCCGCGCCGGGCTCGCGCGAGAACGCCGCGGTGCTGGCGGAGCTGGAGGCTTTCGAGCCCGACGTGCTGCTGGTCGGCATGGGCATGCCGCGCCAGGAGCTCTGGATCGCCCGCAACCGCGCCCGCCTGCCGAGCTGCCCGATCCTGCCGGTCGGCGGCGCCTTCGACTACGAGGCGGGGGTGCAGCGTCCAGCGCCCCGCTGGATGGGCCGAGTCGGCCTGGAGTGGGCCTTTCGCCTGGCGCAGGACCCGCGCCGCCTGTTCCATCGCTACTGCCTGGAGCCCTGGGGCCTGGTGGGCCCGCTGGCGCTCGACCTGGCCGGCCGCGTGTCGGAGGGCGCGCGGCGCGCCGATCCCGCTGAGCTTGAAGCCGACGCGATTAGGGCCGCCGTCGCCCGCCGCGGGGAGTGGCGCGCGCGCTGACGCCTAGGCGCCCGCCCCCCGCCGCCGATCCGCCCGTTCTGAACGCCGTTCACTTGCCCGTGAACGCCTTGCAGGCTAATCGGCGTGGGCACGCGCAGCAGGGAGACCGCGCCATGGCCACGCTTCAGGAAATCACCGAACAGATGCGCAAGGCGGTCGGAGACGACTCCGGCCTTGGCAAGACGCTGAAGTTCGACTTCGGCGGTGACGGCTGCGTCTACATCGACGGCGTGTCCAAGCCGAACACGGTTTCCAACGACGACAAGCCGGCCGACACCACCATCGTCGTCTCCAAGTCCGACTTCGAAGACATGGCCACGGGCAAGCTCGACGGCACCATGGCCTTCATGCAGGGCAAGCTGAAGATCAACGGCGACATGAGCACGGCCATGAAGCTGCAGCCCCTGCTGGCCAAGGCCCGCGGCTGAGCCCGACGGCCCTGGAAACGGCGCCTCTGGTCGGCATTCCGGAGGCGCCGGCGCCGGACGGCGCCCAGGCGTACTGGTACCGCGGCGCGGACGGCCTCAGGCTGCGCGCCGCGCTCCTGCCTGGCCCGCAAAGCGCGCGCGGCACGGTGGTCCTGAGCCCCGGGCGCACCGAGCCGATTGAGAAATATTTCGAGGTCATGGGCGAGCTCAGGGCGCGCAGCTTCGCCGTCCTGACCCACGACTGGCGCGGCCAGGGACTCTCCGACCGGCTGCTGCGCGACCGCTGGAAGGGCTATGCGCGGGGGCTCGACCCGTTCCTGGACGACTATCGGCGCCTGCTCGATCTTCCCCTCGACCTGCCGCGGCCCTGGATCGGCCTCGGTCACTCCATGGGGGGCGGCTTGCTCTGCGGAGCGCTGGCGCGCGGCGAGAGGCGGCTGGCGGCGGCGGTGATGTCCGCGCCCATGGTCGGGATCAACCTCGGCGGGCGCACCCCGGCGCAGGCGCGCGCGCTGGCGAGCCTCATGCGGCTGGCGGGCCTGGGCCCGAGCTACCTCTCCCGCGGGGTGGACATCCTGGACGAGACCTTCGAGGGCAACCACCTGACCCACGATCCGGTCCGCTTCCGGCGGTTCCGCGATCAGCTGCGCGCCGAACCGGACCTGATCGTCAGCCGCGTGACCTGGAGCTGGGTCGCGTTTGCGCTGGAGCTCAACGCGCGCCTGAGCCGCCCCGGCGCGGCGGAGGCGATCGCCACGCCCTTCCTTGCGGTCCTCGCGGGCGAGGAGGCGCTGGTCGACAATGCGGCGGCCGAGGCCTTCGCCGCCCGCGCCCCGATGGGCCGCTCGCAGGTGATCGCCGGCGCCCGCCACGAACTGCTGCAGGAAACCGACGACCTGCGCGCGAGCTTCTGGGCTGCGTTCGACGGCTTCTTGGCCGAGCGAGGGGTGTGAGCGAGCCGCTAGAGCTCCCGGCAGGCCTCGTCCAGCCACGCCGCGACGGGCGCCTCGAGCTCGGGCCCGATCAGCGCCGCGACGCGGGCGTGGTAGGCGTCCACCCAGGCGCGCTCCTCCGCCGTCAGCATGCCGGTCTCGATCAGGGCGCGGTCGAGCGGCGCCAGCGTGAGCGTCTCGAACGCCATCATCGGCTTGTCGCCCCCGGGGATGTCGGCGGGCTCGGTGACGGCGACCAGGTTCTCGATCCGGATGCCGTACTGGCCGTCCTTGTAGTAGCCGGGCTCGTTGGAAACGATCATGCCGGGCCGGAGGGCGACCGTGTTCGGGGCCTTGGCGATGCGCTGCGGCCCCTCGTGCACCCCGAGATAGCTGCCCACCCCGTGTCCGGTGCCGTGCTCATAGTCAAGGCCGTGCGCCCAGAGCGCCTGCCGCGCGAACGCGTCGATGGCCGACCCCGTCGTGCCCGCGGGAAAGCGCAGGCGGGCGATGGCGATATGGCCCTTCAGCACCAGGGTGAAGCGCTGGCGCATTTCCTCGCTTGGCGCGCCGATGGCCAGGGTGCGGGTCACGTCGGTGGTGCCGTCCAGGTACTGGGCGCCGGAGTCCACCAGCAGGAGCTCGCCAGGGGCGATCCGCCGGTTGGTGGCGTGCGTGGGCCGGTAATGCACCACCGCGCCGTTCGGGCCTGACCCGGCGATGGTGTCGAAGCTGAGGTCCTTCAGCGCCCCCGTCGCCTCCCGGAACGCCTCCAGCCTGGCCACGATCTCCACCTCGTCGGGCAGGGTCGTCTGCGCCTCGCTCGCCACCCAGTGCAGGAACCGCGCCAGCGCGGCCCCGTCGCGGCGGTGCGCCCGGCGCGCGCCCTCGATCTCCGTCGGGTTCTTGCAGGCGCGGGGGAGCGCGGCGGGGTCTGGGCCCGCACCACCGTCGCCCCGGCCTCGGCGAGGCGGTCGAAGTACCAGGCGGACGTCACCGCCGGGTCGACCAGCACGCGCACGCCCCGGGTCTCGGCCAGGGCCCCTTGCAGCGCTTCGGGCGGCTCCAGGCTCACCTCATCGCCAAGCCAGGCCGGCAGATCCTCGCCCACCTTGGCGGGATCCAGGAACAGGCGCGCCGTCCCGTCCCGGCGCAGGATCGCCTGGCCGAGCGGCAGGGGCGAGCGGATCACGTCGCCGCCGCGGATGTTGAACAGCCAGGCGATCGACGCCGGCGCGGTCAGAACCGCCACATCGGCGCCGGCCGCGCCGATGGCCTGACCAACGCGGGCGCGCTTGTCCGCACTGGCCTCGCCCGCATAGTCGAGCCCATGCGGCAAGACGGCGGCGCGGGGCTGGTCGGGACGGCCGTCCCAGGCGCGGTCGACCGGGTTCTGCTCGACGGGCTTCAGCACCGCGCCGGTGCGGGCCGCGGCGTTGCGCAGGTGCCCCAGGGCGTCGGCGCTGTGCAGGCGCGGGTCGTAGCCGATCACCTGGCCGGCCGCCGTCCGCTCCTCGATGAACTTCGGCACGCCGCCCTCGACGAGGTCCCAGGCCTCGAACAGCGTAGGATCGACCTGCTTCTTGACCTGCAACGTGTAGCGCCCATCCACGAACACCGCCGCGGCGTCCTTCAGGATCACCGCCGCCCCGGCCGAGCCGGTGAAGCCGGTCGCCCAGGCCAGGCGCTCGTTGGCCGCCGGCAGGTACTCGTTCTGATGCTCGTCCTCGTGCGGGATGACCAGGGCGTCCAGACCCTGGCGCTGCATCTCCGCGCGGATCAGGGGCAGGTGCTGGCGGCCGAAAGAGGGGTCGGCCTGCTCGTCGAAGGTCTGGCGCATGAGCGGCGGTTTAGGCCTGCCGGCGCGCCCGCGCAATTCGCGCCCCCCGCCAATCGGTCGCGGCGCAGCAGTCATGGCGCCGTCACCGACTCGCCCTAGCGAGAAGGGCTTGATCTGGCGGCGTCACATCCGGAGGCCTGCGGCATGGACATGGCCGACGACACGCTGAAGGTCCGCAGCGTCTTCATCTCCGACATCCACCTGGGCACGCGCGGGTGCCAGGCCGAGCTGCTGCTGGACTTCATCCGCAGTATCGAGTGCGAGCGGCTCTACCTGGTCGGCGACATCGTCGACGGCTGGAAGCTGAAAAGCGGCTGGCACTGGCCCCAGGCGCACAACGACGTGGTGCAAAAGCTGCTGCGTCTCGCCCGCAAGGGCGTCCAGGTCATCTACATCCCCGGAAACCATGATGACCGGGTGCGGGACTTCTGCGGCGCGCATTTCGGCGGGGTGCTGGTGGCGCGCGACGCGATCCACGAGACCGCCGACGGCCGGCGCTTCCTCGTCACCCACGGCGACGAGTTCGACGGCGTCGTCAACCACGCCAAGTGGCTGGCCTTCCTGGGGGACTGGTCCTATAGGGCGCTGCTGGCCCTGAACACGCATTGGAACCTGCTCCGTCGGCGGATGGGTTTCGGCTACTGGAGCCTCTCGGCCTATGTGAAGGTCAAGGTGAAGAACGCCCTTCAGTTCATCGAGAACTTCGAGGAGGCCGTGGCCGAGGAGGCGCGCCGGCGCGGGGTCGATGGCGTGATCTGCGGTCACATTCACAAGGCGGAGATGCGCGACATCGGCGGCATCTTCTACGTCAACGACGGCGACTGGGTGGAGAGCTGCACCGCGCTGGTCGAGCACGAGGACGGCCGGCTGGAGCTGATCGACTGGGCCAAGCGCCGCGATTGGTCCCCCGTGCCCCGAAGGGCTTCGCGCAAGGCCCGCCTGGCCCGCCCCGCCCTGCCGGAGGCGGCCGCCGCCTGATGCGCATCCTCTTGGCCACCGACGCCTGGGAGCCCCAGATCAACGGCGTCGTGCGCACCCTCACCCGCACCGTGGCCGAGGTCCGCGCCATGGGCCACGAGGTCGAGGTGGTGACCCCCGACCAGTTCAAGACCGTGCCGCTGCCGACCTATTCGGAAATCCGGCTGGCGCTGAACGCCTACGAGCCGCTGCAGGAACGGTTCAAGGCCTTCGAGCCCGAGGCGATCCACATCGCCACCGAGGGCCCGATCGGGCTTGCCGCGCGGCGCATCTGCCTGGAGTGGCGGCTGCCCTTCACGACCAGCTACCACACGCGCTTCCCGGAGTACGTCGCCGCCCGCCTGCCGGTGCCCAGCGCGGCGGGCTATGCCTACATGCGCTGGTTCCACGCGCCGTCCGGACGGGTGATGGTGGCCACCCCCACCATGCGCGAGGAGTTGGAAAGGCGCGGCTTTCGCAATCTGTCGCCCTGGACGCGGGGCGTGGACACCGAGCTCTTCCGCCCGCGACCGCAGACCGAGTGGCCGGCCGAGGTGCGGGACCTGCCTCGGCCGCTGTTCCTGAACGTGGGGCGCGTGGCGGTGGAGAAGAACATCGAGGCGTTTCTCGAGCAGGACCTGCCGGGCTCCAAGGTCGTAGTCGGCGGCGGGCCCCAGCTCGATCAGCTCCGCGAGAAGTACCCCAGGGCGGTCTTTACCGGACCCAAGTACGGGGAGGAGCTGGCGGCCTATTTCGCCGCGGCGGACGTCTTCGTCTTCCCCTCGCTCACCGACACCTTCGGCCTGGTGATCCTGGAAGCGATGGCCGCGGGCGCGCCAGTGGCGGCCTATCCGGCGCCGGGCCCCATCGACCTCATCCCGGGCTCCAACGCCGGCGCGGTCGATGCGGACCTCAGGGCGGCGTGCCTGGCCTGCCTGAAGCTCGACCGCGCCGTCGTGCGCCGCTTCGCCGAGCAGTTCTCCTGGCGCGCCTGCGCGGAGGAGTTCGTCCGCAACCTCGACCCCTATCCCGACCCGGAGAAGAGCCGGTTCTGGCGCCGCCTCCGGCGTCTGGCGCGCCTGCGCCGCCCCAAGCCCGCGGCCTGAGGCGCGCCCCAAGCTCGGCGGGTGCGACGACGTTGTTCATCGATCAGTCAGACGCGCTGAGTCATCATCTCGTCATGGACAGTCGCACCGCAAAGTTCCGAATCGGACAGGTGGTGAAGCACCGGGTCTTCCCCTTCCGGGGCGTCATTTTCGACGTCGACCCCGAGTTCGCCAACACTGAGCAGTGGTGGCTGTCGATCCCCGAGGAGATCAGGCCCCGCAAGGACCAGCCCTTCTATCACCTGCTCGCCGAGAACGAGCAGGCGAGCTACGTCGCCTATGTGTCGGAGCAGAACCTGCTCCCGGACGAGAGCGGCGAACCGGTCGGTCACCCGCAGGCCGCCGCCCTGTTCGAGACCTTCGACGGGCAGCAATACCGACTGCGTCCCCGCACGGCGCACTGAGGGCCTGAGGCTGGCGTCTCGATGAGCTCTGGCCGGGCCGCGTTTGTTGCGGATCTGCAAGAAAACATTTTTTGGTAACGGCCGGAAGTGTTTCAGGATGCAAAGATGCCGCATAGCGCCTGCCCAGCTTAGCCTTTAGCCGAGGCTATCCGAACGACCCCCACAGTCCTCGGACCCGCCCCGCCGGCCGTCGCACACCCCCACATCGCGGTCGGCGGGGCTTCTCCGCCCCGCTCGATTTCCGCCCCGCTCACCGCACCTGGATGATGCGCTGGTCCTCGCCTTCAAGGCGCACGGCGCTCAGCACGCCGGTCGCGTAAGCCCCGGTGTCCAGGCCGATGCGGTTGCGGCCCAGGTAGGGCTCCGCCGCCGGGGTATGCCCGTGCACGACGCAAAGCTCTGACGGCCGCGGGTGGTTCAGGAAGCTGTCCCGGATCCAAAGCAGGTCCTCTTCGCCCTGATCGCGCCAGTCCACGCCGGGCTGAACGCCCGCATGCACGAAGAGGTAGTCGCCAAGCTGAACCGCCAGCTCCAGCCGCTCGAAGAAGCGCAGGTGCTCGGCCGGCAGGGCCTCGGCGAAGGCGTGGCGCGCCCCTTCCCAGGCCTTCAGGTCATGACGCAGACGGGGCGGGGCGACGCCGTAGGAGCGCAGGGTCTCCGAGCCGCCGTACTCCGACCAGCTCGGTCCGACGGCGGCGTCGCTCAGGAACTGGACGGCCGTAGCCTCGTGGTTGCCCTTGAGCGCATGCACCCGCGCGCCGGAGGTCATGAGCTGGATCACCAGCTCCACGGTCTCCTTGGAGCGCCGCCCGCGGTCGATGTAGTCGCCAAGCAGGATGATCCGCCCCGCCGCGCCCGGCCGGGTCTGCCAGTCCGCCGTGATCGCGGAGAGCATCTTCTGCAAAAGCTCCACGCGGCCGTGGACGTCGCCGATGGCGTAGAGGATCTCGCCCTCCGGCGCGCGCGCCGGCGGATCCGCCGGGTCAGCCTTGCGGCGCGCTCCGAACAGGCGACCGAAAGCCATGCACCCTCCAAATGCGTCCGCGAACCCTGGCGGACGCGCGCCTCATACCTTGCGCAGCGCCTTTAGCACGAGACGCAGGAACCGGACGTCGCGCGGGCTTGAGCCCGGATGGGCGATCTTGCGCCGGACCTCATCCTCCGCCCCGCGCGCGAACTGGATACGGAGCGCCTGAGCCTCGCGCAGCGCGAAATATTCGCGCGAGTTGTAAGGCGCCGGCTTTCGTTTCTGAAGCCATTTGAACAGGTCGAGCCCTCCCCAGGGTAGCGCTTGAGCTACGGCGTGTGTCGCCCCTTGGATGACTTGGGCGCCAGCCTGTTTCTGGGCGTGGGCAGGTCCGAGTTCAAGCGTTGCGGCCCGCGCCCGGGATCGCAGGGATGGCGACCCAGGCCAGGGGGGCGCCAGGCTTTTGCCGGCTGATCCAGGTGTACTTGGCGTCCGACCAGGGCACGATGGCCGCGTTCAGGTTGTCGAGCACCACCTCGCCGGAGGTGGTCCTGACCAGCAGGACGGCGTGGCTTTCGCCCCAAGGCGTGCGCACCACCGCGATGGAGAGGGCCGCGGGCGAGATGCCCGCCTCGACCAACATGCGGCGCTTCTCGAGCGCGTAGTGCTTGCAATTGCCCTTCACGCCCAGGCCGTCGCGAAGCGGCAGCGTCCAGTAATCGTCCTGGCCGAACGCGTCCTTGTCCTCCGCCGCGACGATGGCGGCGTTGACCTCGGCGTTCACGCGCTTGAGGAGGTCAAAGGTGCGGGCATCGTCGTCGGCCGGGCCGGCCTCTTCGACCCGGATCAGCTCGCCAAGGCGAGGCGAGACGCTCAGCGGCTGAAAGTTCAGCCGGGTCAGGTCCGGGAACGCGATCAGGGCCTCGGCCACGTCCGCGTCGAGCCCGGGCTCGACGGCCGCGACGGCCTTGAGCTCAGTCGTGGGCGAAGCGGCGACGCGGGCCACCGCCGGCGTGGCGTCCAGGTCCGGCGCCGCGATGCTCGCAACGCTGCTCGGGCCCGCCTGCACACCCAGGGGCCTCAGGCGGAAGATGTTGGACCACTGACTCCGGTTGATCTCGGTGCGGAGCGCCTCGCGCGCCGCAGCGGTCGTGGCCGTCGGCAGCCCGCACTGGTCGGAGTCCCGCACGCAGAAGTCCAAAAAGCCGTTCGGCGCCATCACGGGCGCGCCGAGGGGCATTTCGCTGGCGTGCGCCGCGCTCGTCAGCAGCGCCAAAGCCGCCGCCGCAGCCATCAAGCTGACGTTCCGTCGAAGGGTGAGTCGATTGGCATGCATCTGGCATCTGCCCCGATCTGTTGGGCGCACAATGCCAAGGCCGTCTCAAAACGGGGCTAAGAGACAAGGATGACAAGCCCTGAACACTTAGGCTTTACTCGACGTAATCGAACAGAACTAACGGGTATTAACCTGCGGGCCGCCTTGCCCTGCGTCTTTTCCAGCGTGGCGCAGCGGTTCGGCCGCATGGACCGGCGCTTCACGGGGAGGCGTCTCGGCGCCCGCCGGCCGCGGCCTCGTTAAGAATGTGTTTCCAAGCTTCGCAAGAGTGCGACATTATGGTACAGCCGCGCCGCCTCGGCGGGGAGCGGCCGGGGATGGACGTAGGGGCGTGATGACCATGGCGGCGAAGGCGGTGCGATCAGCGCCGCGGTGGGAGCGTTGGGCGATGCGCTCGGCCGTGGCCGCGCAGCGCGCCCGGCGGTCCGTCGCGCAGGCGGTCCGAGGGCTCTCGGCCCGTCCCGCCCTGGCCAGCGGCTATGGCGAGGTCGATACGCCCTCCCTCTGGTCCGAAACCGCCGAGCTCGCCCGCCGTTGGGAGGCCTGGGTCGCGGCGGGCTTTGTGATCCTGATCGGCTTGACCGTGCTCGGCCAGGCGATGAACCGCGACAGCCTGCTGAACCAGCTGCTCCGCCCCCCTGCGTCGGCCGCCCGCAGCGCGCCCGTCCACCCGCATTCCGGCCCAGCGCCGGGCGCGCCCGCGACCGTGGCCCCGGCCGCGGTGGAGCCGCCGGCCATGGTGTTCCAGAAGCTGACGCCTGAGCAGGCGCAGGCCGTCAACGACGCCATCCCGTTCTGGCCGGGCAGGATTCAGCCCGCCATGCCCTTTCTGCTCCCGGCGACGCTGGAGCCGGTGGAGCGCGCCCAGGCGATCCGCTGCCTGACCGAGGCGGTCTACTATGAGGCGGGCTTCGAGCCGCTTCAGGGCGCCCAGGCCGTGGCGCAGGTGGTCCTGAACCGGGTGCGGCACCCGCTTTTCCCGCGCACCGTCTGCGGCGTGGTGTTCCAGGGCTCCCAGAAGGACACGGGCTGTCAGTTCACCTTCACCTGCGACGGCTCTCGCGACCGCGGCCCGATCAACGCCGCCGCCTGGGCGCGGGCGCAGCAGATCGCCGAGAAGGCGCTGAACGGCTACGTGGTGAAGGAGGTCGGGAACGCGACCCACTATCACACGCAGTTTGTCGTGCCCTACTGGGCGCCGACCCTGACCAAGCTGACCCGCATCGGCGCCCATATCTTCTACCGCTGGGCGGGGCCGGCGGGCTATGCCGCAGCGTTCAGCGACGCCTATCTGGCGGGACACGAGCAGATCGACGCCGCCCAGGCCCGCGGCGCGCGCACCTTGCTCGTGCCGGCCATGAGCGCCTCGACCTTGGCGGAGGCCGCCGAGGACGACGCGCGCGCCCGCCGCGACAGGGTGGTGGAAGTCGCCAACGCCGAGCTGGTCCAGGCGCCCGCCTCCGCACCGATCGAGACCAAGGTCGCGCTGGCCGCCGCGCCGCAGCTTCCGAGCCTGCGTCCCGTCGTGACCGCGCCGCCCGCGGCCCTGCAGGTGGGCGCGCCGTGTCTGGCGGGCCTCTCGTGCAAAGCCTGGTGAACAGGCGCTGAGCGCCTCGCCGAGGGCGGGTTCATCGTGAATTCTTGGTGCGGCGGTGGACCTCTGCAGCGGAAAAGCCGAGCGCTATCAGATCGAAAGCTCAGGCTGCGGCGGCGTGCGTAAGGTCGCAGGCGAGGTCGCTTCCCTGACGCGGGCTGGCAAATTTGGCGTGAAGGTGGTTTAACTCGGGCGCTGGCGCATGGTTTGCGGGCGCCCGCTTGTGGGAGCGGGCTCTGTTCCGCAGGCATCGGGTGCGGGGGCGATAGATGGTGCAGCTTGCTGAGGGCTGTGTGGACGCGCCTGCGCCAAAGGCGGCGGACTGGTCCGCGCCCAGCGCTGACGCGCACCTGACCTTGGCCGCGGGGCCGGCGGCGCACAGCCTGGAGAAGCGCGTTCTGGACGTCGCGGTGGCGAGCCTGCTGCTGGCGTTCCTGGCGCCGCTGCTGCTGGCCATCGCGCTGCTGGTCAAGCTGGACTCGCCGGGTCCGGTGCTGTTCGCCCAGCGCCGCGCAGGCTTCCAGGGGCGCACCTTCAAGATCCTGAAGTTTCGCACCATGACGGTGATCGAGGACGGCGCGGTCATCCGCCAGGCCGCCAAGCAGGACGATCGCGTGACCCGCGTCGGCCGCTGTCTGCGCCGCCTGAGCTTTGACGAGCTGCCGCAGCTGATCAATGTGCTCAGGGGCGAGATGTCCCTGGTCGGCCCCCGCCCGCACGCCCTGGCGCACGATGCTTACTATATGACGGTGCTGCCGACCTACCAGCAGCGCTTCCGGGTGCGCCCGGGCATCACGGGGCTGGCCCAGACGAACGGCGCCCGGGGCCCGACCGAGACCCTCGACAAGATGCGGGCCCGCATCGACTACGACAATCAGTACATCGACAGCTGGAGCTTCGGGCTGGACCTTTGGCTGCTCGTCAAGTCGGTGGCCACCACGCCCTTCCACAGCGACGCGCACTGAAAACGCTGCAGCCTGGCCTGCGGGTCGGACCTGAGCCGCCTGGGAACAAGGTGTCGCGGCGCCTCGGAGCCACAAGGCCGGTAGCGTCAACGTGTCGTTTCCCTGCTGCCCTGACGCTTGCGTCAAATCCGGGAGGAGCGCCATGTTCGCGTCACGCCGAAAATCCGCCGTTGCGGCCGCCGACGCCAAGCGGCTGCAGGAGTTGGAGGCCTTCGGAACCGAGACGCCCGCCCCGGCCCGGCGCGCTGCACCCGCCAAGGTGGCCAACGGCGGTTGGGAGGAGTTCTGACCGGGCTCGGCGCCCTCGCCTCGCCTTCGGCGTGAGCCCCAGGCGTCTTGAGCCCCAGGCTGCTTGACCGCCAGGCTCGCCGCCCCTAGGCCGCGGGACCAAGGCAAGGCGCGATAGCGGGAGCGAGCGGCGAGATGGCGGGCGAGATCCGGTTCGACGGCAAGGTGGCGATCGTGACGGGCGCAGGCGGGGGCCTCGGTCGCCAGCACGCCCTGGAGCTCGCCCGGCGCGGCGCGCGGGTGGTGATCAACGACCTCGGCGGCTCCGTCGACGGCACGGGCGGCTCCTCCGAGGCGGCGCAGAAGGTGGTGGAGGAGATCAAGGCCTTCGGCGGCCAGGCCATCGCCAATGGCGCAAGCGTGACCGACGATGCGGGCGTGAAGCAGCTAGTGGATCAGACCATGGGCGAGTGGGGCCGCATCGACGTCCTGGTCGCCAACGCCGGCATCCTGCGCGACAAGTCGTTTTCCAAGATGGAGATCGCCGACTTCGAGGCGGTCATGGCGGTGCACGTGATGGGCACGGTGAAGCCGACCAAGGCCGTCTGGGAGATCATGCGCGCGCAGAACTACGGGCGCATCGTGGTCACGACTTCGTCCACAGGTCTTTACGGCAACTTCGGCCAGACGAACTACGGTACGGCCAAGCTGGGCCTGGTGGGCTTCATGAACACCCTGAAGCTCGAGGGCCAGAAGAACAACATCCACGTCAATGCGATCTCGCCGGTCGCGGCCACCCGCATGACCGAGAACCTGATGCCGCCCAACATCCTGGAACGGCTGAAGCCGGAATACGTGACGCCGGGCGTGGTCTATCTCTGCTCAGACGAGGCGCCGACCGGGGTGGTGCTCACGGCCGGCGCGGGCGTGTTCGCCGTGGCCCGCATCTACGAGACCGAGGGCGTCTATCTCGGCGAGGGCGGCCTATCGGTCGAAGAGGTGCGGGACAACTGGGACAAGATCTCAGACCCCGCGGGCCAGGCCGCCTACTTCAACGGCGGCGAGCAGACGCAGAAGTTCTTCCGCAAGATGAGCGGGGGCTGAGGCGGAGGCCTCGCGCGTGCCTAAGACGCCGCGCATCCCCGCGTTGGTCGCGGCCTACGGCGTCGCGGGCGTGATCCCGTTCTGGGCCTGTGCGGTCGCGGCCGCCGTCTTCGCCCCCTCGCGCGAGGCGTTGCTGCAGGCGCAACTCGTCTATGCCGCGGCGATCCTGTCGTTTCTGGCAGGCGCGCGCTTCGCCGCCGCGATCCAGCGTCAGCCGGTGGAGGCGACCACCCTCAGCCTCTCGATGGTCCCCCCGGTGCTCGCCTGGGCGGCGGCGGGAGCCGGGGCGGCGCTGGGCTATTCGGCCGGCCTTGGCCTGGGGATGGCCGCCGGTCTCGCCGTGCAGGGCGTCTGGGACCGGCGCGCGCCCGGCTTGCCCGCCTGGTACCCGCGCCTGCGCCTGTGGCTGACCCTCGGCGCTGTCTCGGCCCTGACCGTCGGCGCGCTGGTCTAAGCCGCGCGGGCGGCGGCGGAGGCCATCTCGCGCACGATCGCCTCGGCGGCGGCGCGGGGATGGGGCGCGCCGGTGACCGGGCGTCCGACGACCAGATGAGTGGCCCCCTCCGCCAGCGCGAACTCAGGCGTGGCGACCCGCGCCTGGTCGTCAGGGGCGCTGCCCGCGGGACGCACGCCGGGCGTAACCGCCAAGAACCCCGGCCCGCCGATCCGGCGCGCCAAGCTCGCCTCGTGCGGGCTTGCGACCACCCCCGCGGCGCCAGCGTCGGCGGCCTGGCGCACGCGGCGCTCCACCAGTTCGCGGGGGCTGAGCTCGTAGCCGATCTCGCGCAGGTCCGCCGCGCTGAGGCTCGTGAGCACGGTGACGCCGAGGATCCTCAGCCCCGACCCGCCCGCGCCCTTGACCGCCGACGCCAGCACCTGCGGCTCGGCGTGGACGGTCAGCAGGTCGCCTACGCCGGTCTCAGCGATCGCCGCCGCGGCGCGTTCGACCGTGGCCCCGATGTCGTGCAGCTTCCAATCCAGGAACACGTGCTTTCCGCCGGCCTTCAGCTCGCGGGCCAGGCCCATGCCGTCGCTCGCCAGCAGCTGCAGCCCGATCTTATAGAAGCAGACCGCGTCCCCGAGCCGCTCGACCAGCGCCTCGGCCTTGGCCCGCGTGGGCAGGTCGAGAGCGACGATCAAGCGGGGGTCGGCGTGAGGGGACATGGGTGAGCTCCTTCGCGCGCCGTTCCGCGCCGGAGGCGGGCGCGAGGCGGCGGGACTCTTAGACTTGGGGCAGGACGCGACCTGTGCGCCCTAGCTTGGCGAGGGTCAAGGGTCGCCATTGACCCACCCCGCGCGCACCCCTAGTTACGCGGCCGTTTGCGCGCCGGCTCGCCAGCGCGTGCGCCTGCGCCCGCCCCCCGCTCTCAGAAGGACCGCCGCCATGGCCGCACAACTCCTGCCCGGCGCGACCGGCGTGCTGGCCCTGGCGGACGGCACGGTGGTGCAGGGGATCGGCCTCGGCTACGAGGGCGAGGCGCTGGGCGAGGTCTGCTTCAACACCGCCATGACCGGCTACCAGGAGATCCTGACCGACCCCTCCTACATGGCCCAGATCGTCACCTTCACCTTCCCGCACGTGGGCAACACCGGGGTGACGCTCGAGGACGTGGAGCAGTTCGGCGAGGGCGCGAGAACCGCGGCGCGGGGCGCGATCTTCCGCGACGTGCCGACCGCACCGGCCAACTGGCGGGCGCATGGCGATCTGGACCAGTGGATGAAGCGGCGGGGCGTGGTGGGGCTGGCGGGCGTAGACACCCGCGCGCTGACCCGCCGCATCCGCGAGCGCGGCATGCCCCACGGCGTGATCGCGCACGACCCGCAGAGCCGCTTCGACCTTGACGCGCTGGTCGCGCAGGCCCGCGCCTGGTCGGGGCTGGTCGGCGCGGACCTCGCCAAGGACGCATCCACGCTGCAGGCGTTCACCTTCGACGAGGGGCTGTGGAGCTGGCCCGAGGGTTACGCGGCGCCGCAGCCTGAGCCCCGCTTCGAGGTCGCGGTGCTGGACTACGGCGTCAAGCGCAACATCCTGCGCGCCCTGACCTCCATCGGCGCCCGCGCGACCGTGCTCCCGGCCTCCACGCCGGCCGAGGAGGTGCTGGCGCGCAACCCCGACGGCGTGCTGCTGTCCAATGGCCCGGGGGACCCGGCGGCGACCGGGGCGTACGCCGTGCCCGAGATCGCCAAGCTGGTGGAGAGCGGCAAGCCGGTCTTCGGCATCTGCCTCGGTCACCAGATGCTGGCGCTCGCGCTCGGCGCTAAGACCGTGAAGATGGAGCAGGGCCACCACGGCGCGAACCACCCGGTGAAGGACCTCGACACCGGCAAGGTGGAGATCGTCTCGATGAACCACGGCTTCACGGTGGATCGCGACAGCCTGCCCGCGCCCGTCCGCGAGACCCACGTCAGCCTCTTCGACGGCACCAATTGCGGCCTGGCGCTGAAGGACCGGCCGGTGTTCAGCGTGCAGCACCACCCCGAGGCCAGCCCGGGCCCGACGGACAGTCTTTATCTGTTCGACCGTTTCGCTGCGCTGATGAGCGGGGCGGGATAGAGTTCGCGAGACCGATCAAGCTTCGGACAGCATAAGGACATTGCCGTCGGGATCGGCGAACCAGGCCATGGCCTTGCCGTCGCCGCCTCGGCAGACTCCGCGCTCGTCGGTCATGCCCTCGTAGACGGTGAAGCGGACACCCTTGGCCCGAAGCGCGTCGAACGCCGCGCCCAAGTCGTCGACGTGCAGGCCGAACACGGGATGCTCGTGCAAGGGATGGCCTGACATCTTCGTCAGGCGCAGGAGGCCCGAGGCCGCCTGCATCATCGCGCCGTAAGCGTCGGTCTCCGCGACCGTCAGGCCCAGCGCATCTCGATAAAAGCCGACGGCGCGCTCGATGTCGGCGACATAGACGAAGGCGACGGCGGCGGTCATGGCGAGCTTCCTCCACGTGCGGCAAGGCTGGCCCAAAATCCTGCCGCGAGATTGCTCCCATAACCGCTCACCCGGCGATTTCGACCTCTTGCAGCGACGCGCCCGACGGCCGCGCGGGCTTGCGGGACGCACCCCGCCCCCCATATCGGAGCCCAGCCGCGGTCGATGCCCAACCGTCGAACGGCGGCGTCTGTTTCGCGCTCCGAGGCCTTGACGCGGTCCCGGCGCGCGGCGCGCGAGCAAAACTGAGACAGAACCGTAAGCAGGGGACGGGCTGAAGCGGGCGCTTCCAAAGAAGGCTCAAGGCCCGTCCGCCAGGAAGGAGTTCGACTGAACATGAGCAAGATCATCGGAATCGACCTCGGCACCACGAATTCGTGCGTGGCGATCATGGACGGCAAGACGCCGAAGGTGATCGAAAATGCCGAAGGCGCGCGGACCACGCCCTCGGTGGTGGCCATCCTGGAGGACGGCGAGCGCCTGGTCGGCCAGCCCGCCAAGCGCCAGGCGGTGACCAATCCCGCCAACACCTTCTTCGCCATCAAGCGTCTGATCGGGCGCACCTTCGACGACCCGATGGTCACGAAGGACAAGGGCATGGTGCCCTACGAAATCGTCCGCGGCGCCAACGGCGACGCCTGGGTGCGCGCCCACGGCAAGGACTATTCGCCCCAGCAGATCTCCGCCTTCATCCTGATGAAGATGAAGGAAGCCGCCGAGGCCCATCTCGGCGAGCCGGTCACCAAGGCGGTGATCACGGTCCCGGCCTATTTCAACGACGCCCAGCGCCAGGCCACCAAGGACGCGGGCAAGATCGCGGGCCTGGAAGTCCTGCGCATCATCAACGAGCCGACCGCGGCCGCCCTGGCCTACGGCATGGACAAGCACAACAACAGGAAGATCGCGGTCTACGACCTCGGCGGCGGCACGTTCGACATCTCGATCCTGGAGATCGGCGACGGCGTCTTCGAGGTGAAGGCGACCAACGGCGACACGTTCCTGGGCGGCGAGGATTTCGACCTGCGCGTCGTCGACTACCTGGCCGACGAGTTCAAGCGCGAGACCGGCGTGGACCTGCGCAAAGACAAGCTCGCGCTGCAGCGCCTAAAGGAAGAGGCCGAGAAGGCCAAGAAGGAGCTGTCGTCCACGGCGCAGTACGACGTGAACCTGCCCTTCATCAGCATGAACGCGTCCGGTCCGCTTCACCTGAACCTGAAGCTGACGCGCGCCAAGCTGGAGAGCCTGGTCGAGGACCTGATCGCCAAGACCATCGAGCCCTGCCGCCAGGCGCTGAAGGATGCGGGCCTGAAGGCCGGCGACATCGACGACGTGGTGCTGGTGGGCGGCATGACGCGCATGCCCAAGGTCCAGGCCGCGGTGCAGGAGTTCTTCGGCCGTGAACCGCACAAGGGCGTGAACCCCGACGAGGTGGTGGCGCTGGGCGCGGCGGTGCAGGCCGGCGTGCTGCTGGGCGACGTCAAGGACGTGCTGCTGCTGGACGTGACGCCTCTGACGCTTGGCATCGAGACCCTGGGCGGCGTCTTCACGCCCCTGATCGAGCGCAACACGACCATCCCGACCCGTCGCAGCCAGGTCTTCTCGACCGCTGACGACAACCAGTCGGCGGTGACGATCCGCGTCTTCCAGGGCGAGCGCCCGATGGCGCAGGACAACAAGCTCCTGGGTCAGTTCGACCTCGTCGGCATCCCGCCCGCGCCCCGCGGCGTGCCGCAGGTCGAGGTCACCTTCGACATCGACGCCAACGGCATCGTGAACGTCTCCGCCAAGGACAAGGCGACCTCCAAGGAGCAGTCGATCCGCATCCAGGCGAACGGAGGCCTGTCGGACGCCGACATCGAACGCATGGTGAAGGAAGCCGAGGCGAACAAGGCCGAGGACGAGAAGCGCAAGCAGCTTGTGGAGGCGCGCAACCAGGCGGACGCCGCGGCGCATTCGACAGAGAAGGCGCTGTCCGAGTTCGGCACGCGCATCTCCACCGGCGACCGCGGCGCAATCGAGCAGGCCCTGGCCGACCTGAAGGCGGTCAAGGACGGCGAGGATCTGGAGGCGATCCGGGCCAAGACCCAGGCGCTGATCCAGGCCTCCATGAAGCTCGGCGAGGCGATGTACGCCGCCCAGCAGGACGCCTCCAACGACGGCGGCTCGGCCGGGGCCAAGCCCGAGGACGGGGTCGTGGACGCCGAGTTCGAAGAAGTCGGCGACGACAAGAAGTCCGCGTGACGAAAGGACCCGTCACCCTGACGCCCGCTTCGAGGCTATCCGGGACCGCCGCGAGCTTAGGGCCCGCGGCGGTCGCGGGCTCTGGTCCGGGCCGCATCCAGGGTGACGGGGTTTGCTTAAACGAGGGTCCACGCTAGATGGCGCGCGACTATTACGAGGTGCTGGGCGTGTCCCGCACTTGCAGCGACGTTGAGCTTAAGGCCGCCTTCCGCAAGGCGGCGATGCAGCACCACCCCGACCGCAACCCCGGCGATCCGGAGGCGGAAATCCGCTTCAAGGAGGTCAACGAAGCCTATTCCGTCCTCTCCGACGGACAAAAGCGCGCCGCCTACGACCGCTATGGCCACGCCGGGCTGACCGGCATGAACGGCGGCGGGGCCGGCTTCCAGAGCGCCCAGGACATCTTCTCCGAGGTGTTTGGCGACGTGTTCGGCGAGATGTTCGGCGGCGGCGGCCGGCGCGCGAACGCCGGGCCGGCTCGGGGCCAGGACCTGCGTTTCGACCTCGAGATCACGCTGGAGCAGGCCTTCTCGGGCGACATGGTCGAGATCGCCGTGCCCTCCAGCCAGACCTGCGAAACCTGCTCGGGCTCCGGCGCCAAGCCCGGCAGCCAGCCGGTGCAATGCCAGACCTGCCACGGGGTGGGCCGCGTGCGCGCCACCCAGGGCTTCTTCGCCATCGAGCGCACCTGCCCCCGCTGCGGCGGCGCCGGGCGGGTCATCGCCGACCCCTGCCGCACCTGCCACGGCGCCGGCCAGGTCCGCCAGGAGCGCCGGCTGCAGGTGCGCATCCCCGCCGGCGTCGACGACGGCGCGCGCATCCGGCTGCAGGGCGAGGGGGACGCAGGCGCGCGCGGCGGCCCCAAGGGCGACCTCTACATCTTCGTCTCGGTGCGCCCGCACGAGCTGTTCGAGCGCGACCACCTGGATCTCCACTGCACCGTGCCCGTGCCCATGACGGTGGCTGCGCTCGGCGGCGAGATCGACGCCCCGTGCCTGGGCGAGACGGCCGACTGCGAGGTCAAGGCCAAGGTGCGCGTCCCCGAGGGCGCCCAGACCGGCCACACCGTCCGCCTGAAGGGGCGGGGCATGCCGTCCCTGCGCAGTGCGCGCGAGCGCGGCGACCTGATCGTGGAGCTCTACGTCGAGACGCCCACGCACCTGAACGCGCGCCAGAAGGAGCTCCTGAGGGAGCTCGCCGCGACCTGCACCGCCGACAAGCACCACCCCCGCCACGCCGGGTTCTTCGACAAGGCCAAGCGCTTCTGGTCGGCGTCCAAGCGCGAGGAGACGCGGGTCGGATGAGCGCGCCCGCGCGCGCCCCAGGTTTCGCGCGCGCGTGATCGCGCCGCAGGCAAAACTCCTGGATTAACGGGGCCTTGGCCCCTAGGGTCGATGGCGTGAGGCGCGGGGCGGGCGCTTTCCAGCCGTAAAGCGAGCGTGCCATGTCCCGTCTGAAACTTGTCGACGACGCCGCCGAGGGCGAGGCCGGCTCGGAGCGACCGGGCGACCGGCTCCGCACCGTCCAGGAGCAGGCCCGCATCCTCGCCCGGGAGCACGTGGAGGAGTTCCGCGAAAGCCTTCTCAGCGTGGCGCAGCAAGCCCGCATCATCGCCGCGGGGGGCGACGTCTTCCCGGTGGGCGTGCGCGAGATCGCGCTGCGCCTGTCGCTGGACCTGCCCGAGCGCGTTCAGCGCATGGAGCCCCTGGTGCAGCGCCACTGGGAGGGCCGCTGGCCGGTCCCCGCCCCCCTCGAAGAGACGGCTCCGAAAGGCTGACCCGGCCCGCGCGCAATCGCGCGCTTGCGGAGCCGTCGCTACGCGGTATGAGCGGAGCATGACTCGCTTTGCGTCCGCGGCGCTGGCCGCCTGTTCCGTTCTCGCCCTCGCCCTCGCAGCCTCCGCCGAGGCCGCGCCCGCCGCCAAGGTCAGGGCCAGGGCGCCCACCGCCTCCGTCGCGTGGCCGCAGGCGCACAGCGACCTGAAGGCCGACCCGGCGCTCCGCTTCGGACGGCTGCCCAACGGCATGCGCTATGTGCTGATGCACAACGCGACGCCGCAGAAACAGACGGCGATCCGGCTGCGCATCGGCTCCGGCTCGGTGGAGGAGCGCGCCGACCAGCAGGGCCTGGCGCACTTCCTGGAGCACCTGGCCTTCAAGGGCTCCACCCACGTCCCCGAGGACGAGATGCTCCGCATCCTGGAGCGCAAGGGCCTGGCCTTCGGCCCCGACACCAACGCCTTCACCAGCTGGACGGAGACCGTCTACCAGCTCGACCTGCCGAACTCCGACGATGACACCCTCGACACCGGCCTGATGCTGATGCGCGAGACGGGCAGCGAACTCAGCCTGACGCCGCGCGCCATCGACCGGGAGCGGGGCGTGATCCTGTCGGAGGAGCGCCAGCGCGACACGCCCAATTACGAGGTCGCCAAGCACGCGATCCGGTTCCAACTCAAGGGCCAGCTCGCCTCCGAGCGATTCCCGATCGGCAAGGTCGAGGTCATCAAGGGGGCGACGCCGGAGCTGATCCGCCAGTTCTACGAGGCGAACTATCGGCCCGAGAACGCGACCCTGATCGTGGTGGGCGATGTCGATGTCGACAAGCTCGAAGCCAAGATCAAGTCGCGGTTCAGCAGCTGGACCGGCAAGGGCGCGGCGGCGCCCAAGCCGCGCCTCGGCCCGCCCATCAGGCGCGGCGCGGAGACGGCCTATCTAATCCAGCCCGGCGCGCAACTGACCGTGCAGGTCGCCTGGACCCAGCCCTACGACGACGGCGCCGACACTGTCGCGCATCGCACGCGCGACATCGTGCAGGACCTCGGGCTGCAAGTGATCAACCGCCGCCTCGACCGGCTGGCCCGCGGGCCGAACCCGCCGTTCCTGGCCGCGCGGACCGGCAGCCAGAACACGCTGCACTCCGCTAAGATCGCAAGCCTGCAGGTCACAGCGCCGCCCAAGGCTTGGAAGAGCGCGCTGGAGGCCGCCGAGACCGTGCGTCGCCAGGCGGTGCAGTTCGGGGTGACCGACAGCGAGCTGCAGCGCGAAATCGCCGAGCAGCGCACGACCTACCAGAACGCCGCCGCGGGCGCCGCGACCCGCCGGACGCCTGCGCTGGCGGACGAGATCGTCAATGCTGTGGAAGAGGACAACGTGGCCACCGCGCCGGCCGAAGAGCTTCGCGTCTTCGAACAGGCGGTGAAGGGCCTGACCGCTGAGAAGGTCAATGCGGCGCTCCGCCAGACTTTCCGCGAGAACGGCCCGTTGCTCTTCGTGGCCACGCCCGAGCCCATCGAAGGCGGCGAGGCCGCCGTGAAGACCGCTTTCGCCTCCATCGAAGCCAAGCCCGTGCAGGCGCCCGCCGCGCAAGCCGCCGTGACCTGGCCCTACGCCAGCTTCGGGCCGGCAGGCCAGGTCGCCGAGCGACGCGAGGTCTCGGACCTCGGCGTCACCTTCGTGCGCTTCGCCAACGGCGTGCGCCTGACGGTCAAGCCGACCACCTTCCGCAAGGACCAGATCGAGGTCAGCCTCCGTGTGGGCGAGGGCCTGCTGGCGCTTCCCAAGGATCGCCCGTCGGTGAACTGGGCGGCCTCGGCGCTGCCCGCGGGCGGCCTTGGCAAGCTGAGCTACGAGGACCTGCAACAGGTGCTGGCGGACCATATCTTCGGCGTGTCGGCGGGGATCACAGCCAACGCGCTGCAGCTGTCGGGCGCCACCCGCCCCGCCGATCTCGACGTGCAGATGCAGGTCTTGGCCGCCTACCTCAGCGACCCCGGCTTCCGCCCAGAGGCGTTCCAGCGCGTGAAACAGGCGGTGACCGTCGCCCTGCCCCAGCTCGCGGCGACGCCGGGAGGCGTGCTGCAACGCGACCTCTCCGGCCTGCTGCACCCCGGCGACCGGCGCTTCGGCTTCCCCTCGCCCCAGGAGATCGCGGCCGCCCAGCCCGACGACCTGAAGGCGCTGCTGGCGCCGACGCTGGCCAAGGCGCCCGTCGAGGTGGTGGTCGTGGGCGACACCACAGTCGACAAGGCGATTGCGGCCGTCGCCCGCACGCTGGGGGCGCTCCCGCCCCGTGCGCCCGAGGCTCCGCCCTCCCCCGACGCTTTGAAGGTCAGCTTCCCTGGGCCTGCCCTGGTGGAGCGAACGCACACGGGCCGCGCTGACCAGTCGATCGCCTTCACCGCCTGGCCGACCAGCGACCTCTTCTCGAACGTGCACCGGGCGCGGGTGCTGCAGCTGCTCGACAACGTGCTGGAGCTGCGCCTGATCGATGAGATCCGCACCAACGAGGGCGCGACCTACTCTCCGGCGGTGCAGGAAGAGTCCTCCGACGTCTTCCCAGGCTACGGCTATCTCTTCGCCTATGTGGAGACGCCGCCGGCCAAGGACGACGCGTTCTTCGCCAATGTGAGCAAGATCGCCGCCGACCTGCGCACCAAGGAGGTCACGGCGGACGAGCTCGACCGCGCCCGCAACCCCGCCATCGAGCAGGTGCTCAAGGCGCGGGAGACCAACGAGTACTGGCGCGCACGGCTCTCCGGCGCCCAGACCGATCCCCGCCGGCTCGAGCTGGTCCGCACCGGCATCCCCGACCTGAAGTCGGTCACGCCGGCGGAAATCAAGGCGACGGCTCAGCAGTACCTGACCGACGAACGCGCCTGGAAGATGGTCGTGCGGCCGGCGGCGAAGCCCTAAGCTCGCAGGTCACCTACGGGTGTCGCGGCGTGGGCGTGCGCCTAGCTCTTATGGGTCGTTGATGACCGCGATGATCTTGCGGTTACGGTGGTCGATCAGCAGCCGCTGGCCGTTGACGTAGGTCCAGTCGTAGCGATCGTAGCGAGGCGCCTCGTACACCGTCACGCTGTCGGGCAGGGTCTGGCCCACGGCGATGCTGCCCTCGTAAGGTACCGGGGCGACGGTCTGGGTGCGCATGTAGGTCTTCACGTCCGCCGGCGGAGCGACGGCCGCACCGGCCACGCCGCCCACGACGGCGCCCACGACGGCGCCGACCGACCTGCCGACGACAGCGCCGGCGGCCGCCCCGCCGAGCACGCCCACGCCGGCCCCCGGCGCTCGGCTTCTTGGTCGTCACAGTGGTGGTGGTGGTTTCCTGAGCCATTGCCGCCCGGCCATCAGGGCCGCGGCGCCAAGGCCGATCATGAAGGTCCGCATCGAAGTCTCTCCTTTGTGAGCCCCGGACTCTGTTTTGTGCGCCCCTCACCCGCCGCGCCCAGGAACGTCCGCGGGTGGCGCGCAACCCGCCGCCTTGACCCGCGCCAGGGCCGCCTCTACCGCCCGCCATGTGAGCCAGCCCCCCTCGCCGCCGCCGACCGCCGATGCGCCCGCCGTCGAGGCGCCGCCCCTGCGCGATCCGCTGGACCTCGGCCAGGCCATTCCCGCCGCCGCCCCGCCCCGGCGCCGTGCAGGCGTGATGCGCTCCTCGATGATCTACTCCGGCCTGACCATGGTCAGCCGGGTGCTGGGCCTGGCGCGCGACCTCGTGCTCTCCAACGTCATGGGCGCGAGCGCGACCATCGCCGCGGACGCCTACAACACCGCCTTCGCCTTCCCCAACCTCTTCCGGCGCATCTTCGCGGAGGGCGCCTTCGCCACCGCCTTCGTGCCCGCCTACGCCAAGGCGCTGGAGCGGGAGGGCGAGGAGAAGGCCGACGAGCTCGCCACCGACGCCATGGCCACCTTGCTCTTCGGCGCCCTGGTCGTGGTGCTGATCTGCGAAGTGGCCATGCCCTGGCTGATGTTCCTGATCGCACCGGGCTTCGCCAAGACTCCGGAGAAGTTCCGCCTCGCGGTCGTGCTGACCCAGATCATGATGCCCTACCTGCCGCTGATGGCGATTTTCGCCCACCTGTCCGGGGTGCTGCAGGCGCGGGGCCGGTTCATCGCGACCGCAGCGGCGTTCTCCTTGCTGAACATCTGCACCCTGATCCCTGTCTTGACCCAGCATGCGGCGGTCCCGGCGGCGTTCGCGGGCAGCCTCGGGGTGCTGGCGGCGGGCGTGGCGCAGTCGGGGCTGGTCTGGTGGGGGCTCAGGCGTTCGGGGGTGCGGATCCTGTTCCGGCTTCCCCGCCTGACGCCCGAGATCAAGCAGCTCTTGAAGCTCGCCCTGCCCGGCACGGTGGCGGCGAGCGCCACCCAGATCAACCTCTTCGTCTCAGGCGTGCTGGCGAGCCAGGTCAACGGCGCGCGCACCTGGCTGGCCTATGCGGACCGCCTCTACTGGCTGCCGCTGTCGCTGGTGGGGGTGGCGATCGGGGTGGCGCTGCTGCCCCAGCTGAGCCGCGCGGTGCACGCCGGACGCGATGCGGAGGCTCAGGACGCGACCGACCAGGCGGTCCTGCTGTCCCTGGCGCTGAGCCTGCCCGCCGCGGCGGCGCTGATGGCCATGCCCTTCTACCTGATCGATGGGCTGTGGCGGCGGGGCGCCTTCACCCTCTACGACGCCCACGCGACGGCCAACGTACTCTTCCATTACGGCTGGGCGGTGCCGGCCTTCGTGCTGCGCCAGGTGCTGCAGCCCGCCTTCTTCGCCCGTCAGGACACGCGCTCGCCGATGCGGTTCTCGCTGGTGTCGGTCGGCATCAACATCGTGGCGGGCATAGGCCTGTTCTACCTCTTCGGCGCGCCGGGCATCGCGGCTGCCACCGCCATCGCCGCCTGGGTCAACGTCGCGCAGATGCTCGCCGCGCTCGGGCGCAAGAACCTTTACCGGCCGACCCCTCGGACCTTGTCGCGCCTGGTGCGGATCGGCCTGGCGGTGGCGATCCTGGCGGTGCTACTGCTGGGCGCCCAGATGTACCGCCCCCAGATCGAGGCGCCCCTCGCCTTCACCCGCCACGCCAAGGAGATCGGCGTCCTGGCCGTGACCGCCGCCGCCGCCGTGCTCTATCCCGCCCTGCTCCTGCTCTGCGGAGGCGTGAGCCTGGCCGAGGTCCGGGGCCTGTTCCGGCGGGGCGCGCCCGCGCCGAAGATCGAGGGCGGCCTCGACCTTTGAACCGACTCAGGGCTTCAGCACGCTGATCTTGCCGCTGGGCTCTGGCACGAGCTTGCGCGCCTTCTCTGGACGATCGAGGCCTGCGCCGCGCGCGGCCTCCGCCAGGTCCGCCTCGCCGAAGACGCGCCGTCCGGCCAGCCGCACCAGCCCCAGCCCGTAGGCGATGACTAGGGCCGTTCGGGCGCACTCCTGCAACACGCTGAGGTGCGCGCTCGGGACTTACGGCCCGAACACGGCTGTGAGGACGTCCAAGCGCTCGGCCTCCGCGCCTACCCTTGACGGAACGAACGCGGGGCGCAGGCCAGGGTTCGACGCCGCTACCCTCAGGGACGCGCCTCAGCCCTCGGCCACATAGGCGCGCTCGCCGCTCGCGGGCCGCCACCAGACGGTGAGGGTGCGGCCGCTCTCCGGGTCGACGAACCGCTCTTCGGTGCGCTCCCAGCCCGGGCCCTTGGGCGGCGTGGACAGCACGCGCTTGTAGCGGAACCGCTCGATCAGCAGGGCGACGACCAGGACCGCCGCATAGAGCGCCGTCGCGACGACCCCGGGCAGCACCAGGCCGATCAGCAGCAGGCCCGCGGTCAGGCCGAGGACCGCAAGGCCGAGAGCGATCAGCACGCCGCGCACGCCGCTCGCCCTCACGCGCGGTCGAGCACCACGGCGGTGCCGTAGGCCACGATCTCGCTCATGATCTCACCGATCTCGGAGGAGTCGAAGCGCATCATGACGACGGCGTTCGCGCCCATGGCGGTGGCGTTCTGGACCATGCGGTCGATGGCGTGGCGGCGCGCCTCCTCGAGCAGGGCGGTGTATTCGTGGATTTCGCCGCCCACCAGCGAGCGCAGGGAGGCGACGATGTTGCCGCCGATGCCTCGGCTGCGCACCGTGACCCCGAACACCTGGCCTTTCACCTCCAGCACGCGATAGCCCGCGACGCCCTCGGTCGTGGTGACGATCATGCCCGCTCCTCTCCCGTCCGTTCGGGGGCAGACTGCGACGCTTTCAGAGCCGGGGCAATCGGGCGCGACCCAGCGCGACCTTGCGTCCGGCGCGCGGTCGGGTTAGCGCTTCGGACGGGGGCTGGACCGTTGCGACATCGATCGGCAGTTCAGGGCGGAAAGCGCCATGCGTTTTTCGGCCTGCGGCCCCAGAGGACCCGGACCCGCCTTCTTATGCGTCATTCCCTGATCGCCGCCGTCGCGCTCGCGCCCCTATGCTTCGCCGCCGGCGAGGCGTCGGCCACGACCACCGTCTCCGCCAACCGCACGACGCCCATCGCGACCTCTACTGCGAACGGCGGCAAGCCCGACGATGTGGTCATCAACTCGGGCGTGACGGTCAGCGGGACGACGAACGCCGCGCCGCTCGTCACCATCGACAGCTCCAACACGGTGTCGAACGCGGGCACGATCACCCTGACCGACGTCAACAGCTCCACGGCCGTCCAGATCAACGGCGGGAACACGGGCGGGCTGACCAACACCGGCTCGATCATCAACACGACGAGCTATACGCCGAGCGATTCCAAGAACAGCGACGGCGTCTACGAGGCGCCCTACGGCGCCAAGGATTCCTCGGCGAACTCCCGCTTCGGGGTGCGCCTGATCGGCCCGGGCGCCTTTACGGGCGACATCCTGAACGACACGACGGGCGTGATCACGGTCAAGGGCAACCAGTCCTATGCGGTGGCGATCGACAGCCAGCTGACCGGCAACCTGATCAACAAGGGGTCGATCAGCTATACGGGGGATGCCGGCGCCGGCATCCGAACCTCCGCCGCGGTTACCAAGGACATTCGCCTGAACGGCGCGGTGACGGTTGTGGGCAACGGGTCGAACGCCCTCAATCTCGGCGGCGACATCGGCGGCGCTCTGCGCTTCTACTCGTCGGTGACGAACACCGGCTACGGCACGACCACGCGGCCGACCAACCTGAGCGCGCTGAACAACATCCAGAACACGCCCGAAGACGTCCAGCAGTCCGGCCAGGCGGTGATCGTCGGCGGCAACGTGGCCGGCGGCATCTTCATCTCCGCCCCCCCCAGCGGCACGGTCAGCACCGACACCACCACCGATGCGGACAAGGACGGCACGGTCGATAGCGCCCAGACCACCGGCACGATCACCAACTACGGCAGCGCCGCGGCGCTCCAGATCGGCGGGGCGGGCTCGCCCATCACCATCGGGGCGTTCAATCCGCTCGGGACCATCGCCAAGCCCTACGGTCTCGTCATCGCCGGCAACGTCACCGGGCAGGGCGTCTACGATGGCGTGAACGCCCAGGCGATCCAGGTCACCAACGCCACGATCAACGGCGGCATCCGGATCTCGGGGACCGTGAGCGCGAGCGGCTACAACGGGGTCGGAACGACGGCGGGGCCGAACCAGAACAAGACCGGCATCACGGTCACCGGCCTCGCGCTCTCGGGGGGCGCCTCGGTCCCAGAGCTGCGGCTTGAGACCACGGGCACCCTGATCGCGACCCAGCTGCACAGTACGCTGGGCAGCGCCACCGATCCGACTGGGGCCAGTGCGACCGCCGTCGCAATCGACGCGACCAGCTCGCTTCAGACCCTGACCAACCTCGGCACGATCCAGGCCAGCGTCGTCAGCGACGTCGCCAACGCCACCGCGGTGTCCGACCTGGGCGGCCAGCTGGCCACGGTGGAGAACCAGGGCGTCATCGGGGCCACCCATACGGCCCTGACCACGGCGACCTACACGGGCAGGACCATCGCGCTCGACCTGTCCCACAACACGAGCGGCGTCACCCTGCGCCAGGAGACCAACCCCAGCCCGCCCTCCGGCTCCACTGCGACGACGCCGCTGATCCTGGGCGACGTTCTGCTGGGCTCGGGCACGAACACGGTCCAGCTTCTCGCCGGCTCCATCACCGGCGCGCTCGATTTCGGCAGCGGCGCGGGCGGAGCCTTCACCATCGACAACGGCGCGACCTACACCGGCAAGTTCCGCTACGGCGGGTCGGGGATCGTCGTAAACGTCAACAACGGCACGCTCTTCAACACCAATGCGGCGACCTACGCCGCCTCGAGCCTGACGGTCGGATCCAAGGGCCTGCTGGTCTTCGCCGTCGACCCGGCGAACAACACCTCAGCTCAGCTCCAGGTCGCAGGCGCGGCCACCTTCGCCAGCGGCTCGCAGGTGGGACTGTCGTTCAACAGCCTGCTGACCGGGACCCAGACCTACACCCTCGTGAAGGCCGGCAGCCTCTCCTACGCCGGCAACGCCTCGGCCCTGCTCACCGCCGCGCCCTTCCTCTATGCCGGCACGTTGGCCGCCGACACCGCGGCCGGGACGCTCAATCTGACCCTGCGCCAGAAGACGGGCGCCGAGCTGGGGCTGAACCGCGGCGAGGCTTCGGGCCTGTCCGGCGTGCTGGCCGGCCTCAGCAACGACCCGGCGATCCAGGCTACGGTGCTCGGCCAATACACCCAGTCCGGATTCCAGTCGGTCTATCGTCAGCTGCTGCCCGACTACTCCGGCGGGGCGTTCGAGATCGTTTCAGAGGCCACGCGCGCCATCGCCGGCGCGACCGCCCAGGCGCCGGAGATCGAACAGTCGTCGGGAACCCACGGTCTCTGGGCCCAGGAATTCACCCTCGGCATCGTGCGCGACCGCGGCGACGCGGCGGCCTATCACGCGGGCGGCTTCGGCTTCATCGGCGGCTTCGAGGTCGGCGGCCGCGGCTACGGCGATTTCGGCCTCACCGCGAGCTTCTACACAGCCGACGTGACCAACCCGGACGTGTCCGGCGACGATCGCACGAGCGTCTCCTCCCTCGACGCCGGCCTTTATTGGCAGGGGGAGATGAAGGGCTTCCACTTCGATGCTCGCGCGGGCGCCGGCTACGTCTGGCTGAAGGGCCAGCGGCAGTTCAGCTACACGCCGCCGGCGAACAGCGGCGCGACGGCGACCACGGCGGACGCGACCACCGCGGTCTTCCGGTCCAACAAGTCCGACCGCAACGGCTGGGACGCCTCGGTGCACGCCGGCGCGAGCTGGCAGGGCCGCTACGGCCGCTGGAGCGTGCGTCCGCAGGTCCGCCTGGACTATGTGCGCTACGAAGAGGACGGCTATACCGAGACGCCGTTGAACGGAACCGCGGCGGGGCTCAACTACACGGTCGCCAGCCGCTCCAGCGACGAAGGCAGCGCCACCGCCAGCCTGGTGATCGGCACGTCTTTCGGGCGCGACTTCAAGATCCGGCCGGAGATCGAGCTTGGCGTGCGCGACGTGTTCGCCGGCGACATCGGCAACCTGTCGGTGAAGCTGGGCACAGGCGCGCCCTTCGCACTCACGCCGTTCGACGTGACCGGCACGGGCGGCATCGCCCGGGCGAAGGTGAAGCTGGACAGCCGCTTCTACGAGATCGGGCTGGAAGCCGGCGGGGAGGCGCGCAGCGGCTATCTCGCGGGCGACGCGCGGGCCACGATCCGCGTCCTGTTCTGACCGGCCGCCTCAGCTGAACTGACCAAGGGGAGCCGCCCGCGGCTCCCCGTTTTCGTTGCGGGGGTGCGCGGCGGCCCTGTGCGTGCTGGACCGCCTATTTCTAGACGGACACGCCCTGAGCATATGGAACGGTTCCTACGGAACCTGGTCACCCAAGTTCTGATACAACGATCCAAACGGACGTGGTTCTCGATCACGACGACCGGCGAGCAAGAATGGTACATCAATCCGAACTACGGCCCGACAAAGGGCATCACGCCCTGGACGATCAATAACGGCGTACTGAACATCACGGCGTCGCCGTCGTCGCCCTATGTCAGGTCGCTAGCCGGCAGCCAATATACTTCCATCTCGGGCGAGCTGAACACCTTCCACTCCTTCGCCCAGACCTACGGCGACTTCGAGATGCGGGCCCAGCTGCCCGCGGGCCAGGGCTTCTGGCCGGCGTTCTGGCTGATGCCGGAGAACGCCCCAGGGATCGGGAACCTGGGACGTCGTCACGCTGGACCACATCGCGCCCGGTCAGCTGCACTAAAGCCACGGCTGGCTGTTGCTCTGAGGCGCCCCGCGCATGGGAAGGGCTGGCGGGCGCCGGCCCTCCCGCTTGGCCCGGCGGCGTCGCGTCAGGCGGCGATCTTCGGCGCCTCGATCAGCCAGACCTTCACGTCGGCCAGGCCCTCGCGGAGCTTCTTGACCTCGGCGTACTCCCGGCTGTTCCAGAAGCGCTCTGCGGTCTCGCGGTCGGGCCACTCCTCGATGACGACCGAGGCGCCGTCGCCCCAGCCGCCCTCGAGCGCGACCGCGCCTGGGCCGCGGATCAGGTAGCGGGCGCCGTAACGGGCTACAAGCTCGGCCGCCGCCTTGCCATAGCCCTCGATGAACCGCTCGCGGTCGTGCAGCTTGGCCACTACGATCAGATAGGCCGCCATGGCCGGCTCCCTGCGTCTGCGCGCTCGGTTGCGCTGAAATGATCTAGACCTATACCATTTCGCCATCGGCCCGGTTCGGCAAGAGGCGTCCCATCTCGATGGCAACCACCCCCGGCGCGCTGGACGGCGTCTTCGTGCTCGACCTGTCGCGCGTGCTGGCCGGGCCCTGGGCGACTCAGATGCTCGCCGACCTCGGGGCGGAGGTGGTGAAGGTCGAGCGCCCCGGCGCAGGCGACGACACCCGAAGCTGGGGACCGCCCTTCGCGGCGACCCGGGACGGCGGCGAGGGCGAGGCCGCCTATTACTTCTGCGCCAACCGCAACAAGCGCTCGATCACGATCGACATGGCGAGCCCTGAGGGCGCGGCCTTGCTGCGGGACCTGGCGACCCAGGCCGACGTGGTGGTAGAGAACTTCAAGGTCGACGGGCTGGCGCGCTACGGCCTGGACTATGCGAGCCTGAGCGCGCTCAACCCGCGCCTGGTCTACTGCTCGATCACCGGCTTTGGCCAGACGGGGCCGGAGCGTTCCCGCCCGGGCTACGACTTCATGATCCAGGCCCGCGGCGGGCTGATGAGCGTCACCGGCGAGGCGGAGGGGCCGCCGCTCAGGGTGGGCGTGGCCGTGGCTGACCTTTTCACAGGGACCAACGCCTGCGCCGCCATCCTGGCCGCCCTGCTGCATGCGCGCGCGACCGGCTGGGGCCAGCACATCGACATGGCTCTGTTCGACGTTCAGGTCGCCATGCTGGCCAACCAGGCCCAGAACTACTTCGCCACCGGCGTTTCGCCCGAACGGCAGGGCAACACCCATCCGAACCTGACGCCCTATCAGGTGTTCGCCACCGCCGACGGCGCGCTGGTGCTGGCGGTGGGCAACGACGGGCAATACCGAAGCGCCTGCGACGTGCTGGGCGCTCCGGAACTGGCCGAGGACGCGCGTTTCGCCACCAACGCCCAGAGGATCGCGCACCGCGCGGACCTGACCGCCGAGCTCGCGGGCCGCTTCGTGCGCCGCCCGACCGCCGCGTGGATCGCCGCGCTGGAGGCCGCCGGCGTGCCCTGCGGCCCCATCAACACCCTGGCCGAGGTGTTCGCAGATCCCCAGGCCCAGGCGCGCGGCCTGGTGGTCGAGCAGGCGCGCAGCGACCTGAGGGACCCCGTCCGTACGGTGGCGAGCCCGCTTCGCCTAAGCGCGACCCCGCCGCGGTACGACGCCCCTCCCCCGGCTTTGGGCGCCGACACCGACGCGGTGCTGAACGAGCGCCTTGGCCTATCGGCGTCCGACATCGCGCGCCTAAGGGCGGCCGGCGCGATCTGAATCGGGCTATGCCTCGGCGAGCCGGCGCAGCGCGGCTCCGTCCAGGCGGCGGACGATCCAGCCGCTCATCGCCCGCGCCTGCAGGCTGTCGTAGAAGGCGATCGCGGGCGAGTTCCAGTCCAGCACGGCCCATTCCAGCCGCCCCAGTCCCTCTTCCACGCAGCGGCGTGCAAGCCTGACCAGCAGCGCCTTGCCGGCGCCGCGCCCCCGCGCAGCGGGGGTGACATAGAGGTCTTCCAGATAGAGGCCGTGCCGGCCCACGAAGGTCGAGAAGTTGTAGAACCAGATCGCCATGCCCACCGGCGCGCCCTCGAGCTCGACGATGTCGCAGAAGAGCCGCGGCCCGGGTCCGAACAGCACGCGCTCGAAGTCCTGGACGCTCGCCACGACCTCGTGACGGAGCTTCTCGTACTCGGCCAGCTCGCAGGTGAAGCGGTGGATCAGCGCGGCCTCGTGCGGACGGGCGGGACGGACCGATAGCGCAGCGGCAGCATGGGGCGAGGTCGCGGGCCTCATGCGCCCTGTCCTAGCACGCCGCGACCGGCTAGAAGCCCGCCCTATGACGGACCGCGTCTTCTACCTGCTCATGGTGCTGATCGGCGCCAGCGCTGTTTGCCTGTCGCTTGTCTGGCCGCAGGGCCTGGGCGCCCGCTCGCCCGGGCCGTTCGGGCATCCGACCGTGGCGGAGCAGGCCCGCGCCGCGGCCAAGGCCGGCAAGGCCAAGCCTCCGGCCTCCGCCCAGGGCGCCCAGCTGAAGGGGCCGTTCTGATGGCCGACTCCGCCGGCGCTCACCTGCGCTACGATGCGGTCTCGGTCGGCCGGCGCGTGCTGGCGGCGGAGGCCCAGGCGCTGGTCGAAATGGCGACGGGGCTCGGAGGGGCGTTCGCCCGAGCCGTGGCGGTCGTGGCCGGGCTCCGTGGGCGCGTGATCTGCACCGGAGTCGGCAAGTCGGGCCACGTGGCGCGCAAGATCGCGGCCACTCTCGCCTCCACCGGCCAGCCGGCGCTCTTCGTGCACGCGACCGAGGCCAGCCACGGCGACCTCGGCATGATCGGCGCCGACGACGCGGTGCTGGCGCTTTCCAAGACGGGCGAGACGCGGGAGCTGGCGGACGTCACGGCCTATGCCAAGCGCTTCGGCATTCCCCTGATCGCGCTCACCGCCCAGGCCGACAGCGCGCTCGGCCGCGCCGCCGACATCGTGCTGCTGATCCCCGACGCGCCGGAGGCCGCAGACGCCCTGAACGCCCCGACCACGTCCACGACCTTGCAGATGGCGCTCGGCGATGCGCTGGCGGTTGCGCTCCTGGAGCAGCGGGGCTTCACGCCCCAGGAGTTCGGGGTGCTGCACCCCGGCGGCAAGCTCGGCCAGGCGCTGCGCACGGTGCGCGATCTGATGCATGGCGGGGCCGAGCTGCCGCTTGTGGCGCCGGAGGCCAGCATGGGCGAGACCCTGCTGGTCATGACCGAGAAGCGGTTCGGCGCCGCCGGCGTGGTGGACGAGGCGGGACGCCTGCTGGGCGTGATCACCGACGGCGACCTTCGCCGCCACCTGGCGGGCCTGCTGGAGCATACGGCGGAAGAGGTGATGACGCGCGAGCCCCAGACCGTCGCGCCCAGCCTGCTGGCGGCAGAGGCGCTGAAGCTGATGAACGAGCGGCGGATCACCGTGCTCTTTGCTGTGGAGGGGTCACGGCCCGTGGGCATCCTGCACGTCCATGACCTGCTGCGGGCCGGTCTGGCCTGATCTGTCGCGGCCTTTGGACGCCTCCTGGCTTTGACGCGCGCACCTGCGCACGCCAGGATCGCCCGGTGAGGACGTGAGGATGCACCAGACGTTGACGACGTCGGCGACCTCGCCCGATGCGCCGAGCCGTATCGTTGTCCGGGCGAGCAACGAGTTTCTTCTCGCGGGCCTTGCCGAGGGGATCGCCACCTATGGCAGCCTGAGGCGCTCCATCATCCTGGTCGCGATCATCGTGGCCAATGTCGAGCACATCATGCGCTCCGCCGCGCGGACCTGGCGTTACGCCGGGACGCGAGACCTGCCGCCAGATTCGGAGCGCCGCCCGGTGAGCGTGCTGAGTCTGGCGCAATCGCTCGGCCAGCCCTTCGAGACCACCCGCCAGAATGTCAACGCCCTCATCAAAGAGGGCCTGGTCGCACGGGTGAAGGGCGGGATCGTCGTGCGGGGCGAGGTCCTGACGCGCGACCGCCACGCCGCCGCGGAGGCCCGGATCCTCCAGGCGTTCTGGGCCATGCTCGCCGAGATGAAGGCGCTCGGGGTCGATTTTGGCCAGTTGGATCAGTCGGCGGCACGGACCTCGGATCTGACGGTGGAGGCCGACTACCGCTTGACGGCCAGGTGCGAGCCGCCGCGCCGGCTCGTGTCGCGCGTCGTGCACCAGTACTACCTCGCGGCCATCCTGGCCTGCGCGGAGCCGTTCGAAGGCGACTGGCCGGCGGCGGCGATCTTCTCCGCCATGATGTCGCTGAACACCGCCCCCTTGGCGCGCGACAAGGGCGCGGCATGGCTCTACGCCCAGGCGGACACGCCCCCGCCGGACTCCCTGCGCCGCCCGGCCCGCATCGCCGAAGCCGCCGCCCGGATCGGTATGAACGAGGAGACCGCGCGGCGCAGCGTGCACCGGCTGATCAAGGGCGGCTTCCTGGAGAAGACCGAAGACGGCTACCTGACCACCATGGCCTATCTGCAGAGCCCCCGCGCCCGCCAGGCGGCGCTGGGAGTCATGCTGGCTTTCGCCCGCATGATCCATGACCTGAGGATCTTGGGCGTGAAGCTTTAGCTCAGGCGGCTGCGGGGGCGACCCGCCGGGCGTGCAGCGCCACCATCCGGGCAAGCTCCTCCTGCGAGAAGGGCTTGGCGAGCCTGGGCAAGCCGAGGTCCGACTCCTCGCTCCCCGACAGCTCGGCATAGCCCGTCGCTAGGATGATCGGCAGCTCAGGCCGGCTCTTGTGCAGGCGCCGGGCAAGGTCGAGCCCGGTCATGTCGGGCATGGCGTGATCGCTGATGACGAGGTCCACCGTCTCGCCCCGCCCCAGGATGTCCAGCGCCTCAGCCGCCGACCCGGCCTCAAACGCGACATGGCCGAGGTCCTCCAGCATGGCGACGGTGCCGCACGCGACCAGCATGTCGTCGTCGACCACCAGGATGCGGCAGGGTTGGGTCTCCGGGCGCGGCCCCTCCGGCGTCGGCCACACGATGGCGGCGCGGGGCGTCTCCGCGGCCACCGGCACATAGAGGTCGACCCGGGTCCCCTCCCCCACCCGGCTGGCGAGGCGCAGCGCGCCGCCGGACTGCGCGGCCAGGCCGAACACCATGGGCAGGCCCAGGCCGGCGCCCTTGCCGATCCCCTTGGTGGTGAAGAACGGCTCAGTCGCCCGCGCCGGCACCTCCTCGGGCATGCCTGAACCGGTGTCGGTCACGCTGATCCGGATATAGGCGCCGGGCGCGAGGTCCACCCCCGCAGGCGCCTCGCTCGCCTCCAGGCGCTCGGCGGAGAGGCTCAGGACGCCCCCGTCCGGCATGGCGTCCCGCGCATTCACGGCCAGGTTCAATAGCGCGAGCTCGAGCTGGTTGGCGTCGATCAGGATCGGCGGCAGGCTGTCCGGCAAGGCCTCCACCACCCGCACGCCCGGCCCGACCGCGCGGGCCATGAGGTCGCTGATGCCCGTGATCAGGGCGCTGAGGTCCACCGCCTCGGGCCGGAGCTCCTGGCGACGGGCGAAGGCCAGCAGGCGTTGGGTCAGGGCGGCGCAGCGATCGGCCCCCTTCAGCGCATTGTCGATCAGGCGCGCGCAGGCCGGGTCGTCGCCGACGCGCTTTCGCAACAGCTCCAGGCTGCCCATCATGGCCATGAGCAGATTGTTGAAGTCGTGCGCCACGCCGCCGGTCAGCTGACCGATGGTGTCGATCTTCTGCGCCTCGAACAACCGCGCCAGGGCATCCTCCCGCTCGCGCGTGCGCTGCTCGATGCGCTCCTCGAGCTCGGCGTTCAGGCGTTGCAGCTCGGCCGTAGAGGCCTCGAGCGCCGCGGTGCGCTCGGCCACCCGCTGCTCGAGCTCGACGTTCAGGCGCTCCAGCTGGCGCGTCTTGCGATGCAGCTCGGCGAAGACCCGAACCTTGGCGCGCAGCACCTCGGGCGCGACCGGCACGGGCACATAGTCGACCGCGCCGGACTCGTACCCGCGCAGGCGGTCCAGGTCCGACAGGTGGATGGCGGAGACGAAGATCAGCGCCGTCTGCTGAAAGCGCGGATACTCGCGGATCGCGCGGGCCAGCTCGAAGCCGTCCAGCTCGGGCATCTGCACGCCGATCAGAACGACCGCCACGTCCCGCTTCAAAAGCTCCGCCAGGGCCTCGCGCGCGGACGAGGCTTTGACAAGGTTCTCCCCGAGTTCGGCCAGGATGACCTCGTAGGAGAGCAGCCTGGCCGGTTGGTCGTCGACCAGCAGGATATCGACAGGGTCGTGGGGTCGCACTGAACGCTACGCTTATTGGTGCAGCCACATCCGCAGGGCGGACCGGAGCTGCTTGGTGTTGACGGGCTTGGCGAGGTAGTCCGAGGCCCCCGCCTCCAGGCATTTCTCCTGGTCGCCCTTCATGGCCTTGGCCCTGAGCGCGATGATCGGCAGCCGCCGGTAGGTCGGGTTGGCGCGGATCACGCCGAGGGTCTCATAGCCGTCCATGCCGGGCATCATGATGTCCATCAGCACGATCGCAAGCTCGGGCGTGGACTCCACGATGGAGACCGCCTCCAGGCCCGTGGTGGCGGTGAGCACCCGCATGCGTTTGGGGCTTTCGACGCCCTTCACCACCACGCTTCGGGCCATGGTGTGCAGCTGCGCGTCCTCGTCCGGCGTCAGCTCGCGGCCGGTGAAGACGACCACAGGCGTGTCGGCCAGCGTCTCGTCGTCGCGGATGCGTTCCAGCACCTCGAAGCTGTTGGTGAAGCGCGCGAGGTTGGTCTTCAACCAGTCCTGTTCGGTATTCCGGTCCGTCGTGAGACGGAGGTTGCCGCTCATGGTGTTGATGTTGTCCTTCAGCTCCGCGACCTCGCCGCCGGCTTCGACCTGGATGGAGCGGGTGAGGTCGCCGTTGGCCACGGCGATGGTCACCTCGGCGATGTTGCGGACCTGGGCGGTCAGGTTGGACGCCATGGAGTTCACGGAGTCCGTCAGGTCCTTCCAGACCCCGGTCACCTCGACCACCTGGGCCTGGCCGCCAAGCTTGCCGTCGGTGCCGACCTCGCGCGCCACGCGGGTCACCTCGGAGGTGAACACGCTCAGCTGCTTGATCATGGTGTTGACGATGGTGGCGGAGCGCAGGAACTCGCCCTTCAGGGGCCGGCCGTCCACGTCCAGCGGCATGGTCTGCAGGAGGTCGCCCTTGGCCACCGCGGTGATGGTCCGGGTCACTTGCGTCGTGGGCCAGAGCAGGTCGTCGATGAGGGTGTTGACGCTCTCCTCCATGTCGCCCCAGGCGCCCGTGGACAGGCCGAACCGCACCCGCGTCTTGGTCTTGCCGTCGCGGCCCACGACCTGGCCGACGTGCTCGAGCTGCTCGGCCATGCGTTCGTTGGCCGAGACGATGTCGTTGAAGGCGTCCGCCACCCGCCCGGCCATGCCGTCGAGGTGGCTGGGCATCCGCACCGAGAAGTCGCCGGCGCGCATGGCCTGCAGCGCGCTCAAGAGCGCGTGCAGGTCCAGCGCCTCGCCGCCCCCGTCATGGCCGTTCTTGTAGCCGTTCAGCGGCGGCGCGCCCCGCCCGCCTTCGGCCATCAGGTCGTCGGCGAGGTCGAGGACGGCGGCGTCGGAGGGAGCGGTCATGGTCGCCTCGTGAAAACTGTTGAGCGGGGCCGGGGACGGCTTGAGGTCGGCAAGTCGGCCGGCTAGGAAGTCTGAGACGCGGGCCTGCGTCAAACTGAGCCATTTGCGACACTTTGCCCTGCGACAGCATGTCTCTGCAAGAGCAAAGCTTCGCCTTGCTCACAAGGGGTTTTTTGCCGGGTTCGGCCGTCGTTTCGCCCGGAACTTCGGGGACCCCGGCCCGTTCGCCCCGCGTGGTCTCGCATCCTGCAAGACCGTGCTAAGCGCTTGATCTTAATGCCTGGCGTACCTGAGATATCGTCTGCGAAGGACGACGCCGAAACCGCGGCCCGCGAACTGCCGGAGCAGATCGAGCGCGTGCGGACCCTGGTCCGCGATGCGCGCCTCAGGCTCGCCGGCAGCGGAGTCGATGTGGACGAAATCCTGCGCCCGTCCGAGGTCCGCAGCTTCAAATCCCGGCGCGAAGGCGAATAGGCGCAAGGGGCCCGGGCGCGGAACCCCGCCAGGGGCTGTCACGGAGCCAGGTCTGTCACCGATCCCAACGAAAAGGGCGCCCGGCTTCCCGAGCGCCCCCACGTCTTTGGACAGTGGAACGATCGTTTAGATCGCGCGCCGCCCCGCAATGGCGTGATAGATCCACAGCACGACCACCGCGCCGACGACGGCCACGAGGATGCTGTACAGATTGAGGCCGGTCACGCCGGCTGCGCCGAAACGCGTGAACAGGAAGCCGCCGGCAAAGGCGCCGATGACGCCAAGCACCAGGTCCATGACCAGGTTGCCGCCGCTCCGATTGACGATCTTGCTCGCGATGAACCCGGCGATCAGGCCCAGCACCAGCCATGCAAGTAGAGACATCTTACACCCGCTAGATTTGACGGCCGATCAGCCGGCCACGGTCAATCGAACCCGGCAAGCGGGACTGGGTTCCTAAGGCTCAGCTGGACTCGGCGAATGTCGCCCCAGGCAAAGGGGGCCTCGGGCGACGCAGACCCATGCCCGATGCCTCAGTCCCGCTCCAGGCGCGCGACCAGGCTCGAGGTGTCCCAGCGACGGCCGCCCATGGCCTGCACCTCGGCGTAGAACTGGTCGACCAGGGCGGTCAGGGCCAGGCGCGCGCCGTTCGACCGCGCCTCGTCCAGCACGAGGCCCAGGTCCTTGCGCATCCAATCCACCGCAAAGCCGAAGTCGAAACGTCCCTCCACCATCGTGGACCAGCGGTTGTCCATCTGCCAGGACTGCGCGGCGCCTTTTGAGATGGCGGCCGCCACCGCCTCGGTGTCCAGCCCTGCGCGCTTGGCGAAGTGCGCCGCCTCGGCCAGACCCTGGACGACCCCGGCGATGCAGATCTGGTTGACCATCTTGGCGAGCTGGCCCGCGCCGGGCTCGCCGATACGCTGGACCGTCTTGCAATAGGCCCCGATCAGGTCCTCCGCCCGGGCGCAGGCCTCCTCCGCCCCGCCCAGCATGGCGGTGAGCACGCCCTTCTCCGCTCCCGCCTGTCCGCCCGACACCGGCGCGTCGACGAAGGCCCGCCCGGTCGCGGCCGCCTCGGCGGCTATCTCGCGGGCGAGCTTGGCCGAGGTGGTGGTGTGATCCACGACCAGGGCGCCGGGCTTCAGCGCGCCGAGCGCCTCTCCCACCACCGCGCGCACGTCCTCGTCCTTGCCGACGCAGAGGATGAGCGCGTCACAGCCGTCCGCAGCCTCCGCCGCGGTGCTGAACGCCCGCCCGCCGCGCTCCGCCGCGAAGCGCGCGGCCTTCTCCGGGCTGCGGTTATAGGCGCGCACCTCATGGCCGGCCGCGGCCAGGTGTCCGGCCATCGGAAAGCCCATCACGCCCAGGCCTGCAAACGCCAGCTTCATGCGGTCCGTCTCCCTCACACTTGGGGGGTGGCGGCGCGCCCATAGCGGCCGCGGAAATAGGTCAGGCCGTCGCCGGGGCCGGTGCTGAAGCGCTCCACCTCGCCCACGATCACCAGGTGATCGCCGACGTGCAGCCGCTCGCGGGTACGGCAGCTCAGCCCGCTCAGCGCACCGGCGATCAGCGGCAGGCCCGCGGGGTCGCGCGTCACCTCCGACGGCTCGAGCCGATGCTGGCCGCGACGGGCGATCCGCGCCGACAGCGCCTCCTGCTCGGCCGCCAGCACGCTTACCCCGAAGCGCTCCGCCGAGCGGAAGTAGACGCCGCGGTCCGAGGCGTCGCCCAGGCACCACAGGATCAGGGGCGGATCGAGCGCCACGGAGGTGAAGGAGTTGGCCACCAGGCCGACCGCGCCCTGCCCTGCGTCCTGCGCCGTCACGATCACCACGCCGGTGGCGAAGGCGCCCAGGGCCTGGCGGTAGCGGAGCGTCTCGTCGGGGTCCAATGCGGCCTCTGAGCGGGGAAGAGGCGCGGATAGGCGAAGCTGGCCGCCGCCGCAACCCGCGCTTAACCCCGGCCGGGTTAAGCCTACCGGATCATTGTCTCTCACCTGCAGGCGGTCATGGCCTACGGCGACGCGCCGATCCTGATCAAGAAGGTCAAGAAGGTCTATAGCGGCGGCCACCACGGCGGCGCCTGGAAGGTGGCCTATGCCGACTTCGTGACCGCCATGATGGCCTTCTTCCTGCTGATGTGGCTGATCAACACGACAAGCCCGGAGCAGAAGCGCGGCATCGCGGACTATTTCGCCCCCGCCTCGGTCTCGGCCTCCACGTCCGGTTCGGGCGGGATCCTGGGCGGCACGTCGCTAGGCGACCAGGGCGTAAAGAGCGACGGCTCGATGTCGGTGGTGCAGCAGCTCTCGCCCGAAGCGCCGCCGAAAGCCAAGGACGCCGGCAAGAGCCAGGTCTCCGGCGGCGCTGCCCAGACGGTGCAGGACGCGATCAAGCAGGCGGCCGAGAAGAAGGAGCAGGACGACTTCCAGAGCGCCGCCCAGTCGCTGCGCCAAGCCTTGCAGGACATGCCGGAGCTGGCGGAGCTGTCCAAGCAAGTGCTGGTGGACCAGACGCCGGAGGGCCTGCGCATCCAGCTGGTCGACCAGGAAGGCCGCGCCATGTTCGGCGAGAAGAGCGCCCAGCCCAACGACCGCGCGCGCCTGCTGCTGCGCGCCGTGGCCAAGGTTATCGTGCAGCTGCACAACCGGATCACCGTGGCCGGCCACACGTCCGCGACCGCCGGCGTCGCTCACGTGGCCGACGACTGGTCGCTCTCCGCCGCCCGCGCCAATGCCTCCCGCCAGGTGCTGCAGGACGCCGGCGTGGATCCGGACCGCATCTACCAGGTCTCCGGCAAGGCCTCCTCGGACCCGCTCTTCCCGGACGACCCCACCCTGCCCGGCAATCGGCGGATCGCCATCGTGCTCTTGAAGGAAAAGCCGGTGCTGCCGCCTGATCGTCCGGCCGGCTGAGCCCCCGTCGGGCGCTTCGGCGAGGCGCGGCGATGAGCGCTGTCGCCTTCTGCGCGTTCAGCCTTGCAGGGAGGGGCGGCTTGGCCCCTAATCGCCTTGGAAACGGCTGATTTGCAGGACCTCTGCGGCGCGTGACTCAGCACTTCACGACACGTCAGCTCCGCTTCTTTCTCACCGCGCCACAGCCATGCCCGTATCTTCCCGGACGGGAGGAGCGGAAGGTGTTCGCGCACCTGCCGATCTCCGACGGGCCGACGGTGAACGACAGCCTGACCCAGGTCGGCTTCCGCCGCTCCCAGACCATCGCCTACCGCCCCGCCTGCGACGGCTGCGACGCCTGCGTCTCCGCGCGCATTCCGGTGCGGGACTTCAGCTTCACGCGCTCCCAGGAACGGGTTCTGGCCGCCAACGCCGGCCTGGAGCGCAACCTGGTGGAGGCGGAGGCCACCACCGAGCAGTTCGATCTGCTCCGTCGCTACCTCGACGCCCGCCACCCCGGCGGCGGCATGGCCGAGATGACCTGGGCGGACTACATCGCCATGGTCGAGGACACGCCGGTCCGCACCCATGTGATCGAGTACCGCGTCCCGTCCGCAGACGACGGCCCGGGCGACCTCGCGGCATGCGTGCTGGTGGACCTGCTCTGCGACGGCCTGTCGCTGGTCTACAGCTTCTTCGACCCTCGCCTGGCCAAGCGCAGCCTCGGGCGCTTCGTGATCCTGGACCACGTGCTGCAGGCCCAGGCCACAGGGCTGGCTTACGTCTATCTCGGCTACTGGGTCTCAGGCTCGCACAAGATGGACTACAAGGCGGAGTACCAGCCGCTCGAGCTGCTCAAGCCCGGCGGCTGGCGGCTGTTCTCCGCGAAGGACCGCGACGGCTGAGCTGCGCGCTCAAGCGGGGGGCCGCGCTGGGCTCCGAAGCGTCGTCGCGGCCAAGCTTACCCCACGGAAGGCCGGGCCTGAAGCTGGTGGTGGGCGGAGAGGGGATCGAACCCCCGACCCTCTCGGTGTAAACGAGATGCTCTACCGCTGAGCTATCCGCCCGGCCAGCGCAGCCCGGAGAACTCGCGCCCTCCCTGGCCCGCTCAGCCTCAGGTCCCTGCGGCCTGAGCGCATCGTCCTGAGCCGGAACGGAAAAGGAGCGGCCGACGCCGCTCCTCTTCCCTGATGCCGGAGCTCAGTTCAAGGAGGACTTCAGCGCCTCGCCCGGGCGGAACCGCACGGTCTTGGAGGCGGGACGCTTCACCTGCTCGCCGGTGCGGGGATTGCGGGCCATGCCCTCCGCGCGCTCGACGGGCACGAAGCTGCCGAAGCCCACGATGCGCACTTCCGTTCCGCTCTTCACCGAGTCCGTCACGCAGTCCACGAACGCTTCGAGAGCCTTCTGCGCTTGCTTTTTGTCCAGGCCCGCTTTGTCGGCGATCGAGGAGACGAGTTCGGCCTTGGTCATCTGGTTCTCCCAACCCTTGTTGGCGGGGGATCGAATCGCATGCCCGCCCCCCGCATGCCCGGCGCACTTTGGTCCGCGCTTGCCGCGGCGTCAAAAGAAAGGCGGCGCGGAAAGGCCCCGCGCCGCTGAAAAAATGAGGATTCCGCCCCAATCGAGGGCCGAAACCCCCTCAGTGGGTCAGGGCCGCGCCCGCATCGCCCTCCTCGCGCGTCGGCACGGGCCGCGCCGCCTCGTCGGCTTCGGTCCATTCGATCGGGGTCACCGGGCCGGTCAGAGCGTGCGCCAGCACCTGATCGGCGTTGGAGACCGGGATGATCTGCAGCGCCGAGGTCACGTTCTCCGGGATGTCGGCCAGGTCCTTGACGTTCTCCTCCGGGATCAGGACCGTCTTCACACCCGAGCGGAGGGCCGCCAGCAGCTTCTCCTTCAGGCCGCCGATGGCGGTGACGCGACCGCGCAGGGTGATCTCGCCGGTCATGGCGATCTCCTTGCGCACGGGAATGCCGGTCAGCACCGAGACGATCGCCGTGACCATGGCCGCGCCCGCCGACGGGCCGTCCTTGGGCGTGGCGCCGTCCGGCACGTGGACGTGCACGTCCTGGCGGTCGAAGACGGTCGGGCGGATGCCGAAGGCCGGGGCCCGGGCGCGGACATAGGAGTTCGCCGCCGAGATCGACTCCCGCATCACGTCCTTCAGGTTGCCGGTCACGGTCATGCGACCCTTGCCCGGCATCTTGACCGCCTCAATGGTCAGGATATCGCCGCCGAACTCCGTCCAGGCCAGGCCGGTCACGATGCCGACCTGGTCGGTCTCGTCGGTCTCGCCGTAGCGGAACTTGCGCACGCCCGCGTACTTGGCGAGGCGCTCGTCGTCGATGGTGATCGACCCGACCGTCTCACGGGCCAGGTCGCGCACCGCCTTGCGGGCCAGGTTGCCCAGCTCCCGCTCCAGCGAGCGCACCCCCGCCTCCCGCGTGTAATAGCGGATGAGATCGCGGATGGCCTGGTCCGGCACGACCAGCTCGCCCTGCTTCAGCCCGTTGTCGCTCATGACCTTGGGCAGGACGTGGCGCTTGGCGATCTCGACCTTCTCGTCCTCGGTATAGCCGGGGATGCGGATGATCTCCATCCGGTCGAGCAGCGGCTGCGGCATGTTCAGGCTGTTCGCCGTAGTGACGAACATGACCTGAGACAGGTCGTAGTCCACCTCCAGATAGTGGTCGCCAAAGGTGTTGTTCTGGGCCGGGTCAAGCACCTCGAGCAGGGCCGAAGACGGGTCGCCCCGCCAGTCGGCGCCGAGCTTGTCGATCTCGTCCAGCAGGAAGAAGGGGTTGGTCGACTTCACCTTCTTCATGGACTGGATGATCTTGCCGGGCATGGAGCCGATGTAGGTCCGGCGGTGGCCGCGGATTTCGGCCTCGTCGCGCACGCCGCCGAGGCTTAAGCGCGCGAACTCACGCCCGGTGGCCTTGGCGATGGACTTGCCCAGCGAGGTCTTGCCCACGCCGGGGGGGCCGACGAGGCACAGGATCGGCCCCTTGTTGTTGCCGGTGCGCGCCTGCACGGCCAGGTATTCCAAGATGCGTTCCTTGACCTTCTCCAGGCCGTAGTGGTCCTCGTCCAGGATGCGCTCGGCCTCGACCAAGTCGACCGGCTTGGATTTGGCCTTGCCCCACGGGATCGAGAGCAGCCAGTCGAGATAGTTGCGCACGACCGTGCTCTCGGCCGACATCGGGCTCATGTTGCGGAGCTTCTTCAGCTCGGCGTCGGCCTTCTGGCGCGCTTCCTTGGACAGCTTGGTCTTCTTGATGCGCTTCTCGAGCTCCATCAGCTCGTCGCGCTGATCGTCCTGCTCGCCCAGCTCGCGCTGGATCGCCTTCATCTGCTCATTCAGATAGTACTCGCGCTGCGTCTTCTCCATCTGACGCTTGACGCGGCTGCGGATCTTCTTCTCGACCTGCAGAACGGAGATCTCGCCTTCCATCAAGGCGTAGACCTTCTCCAGCCGCTTGGCGATGTTGAAGATTTCAAGCAGGCTCTGCTTGTCAACAATCTTCACGGACAGATGGGCGGCGATGCTGTCGGCCAGCTTGCCGGGCTCCTGGATGTGCGGGATCGCCGCCAGGGCTTCGGGCGGGATCTTCTTGTTCAGTTTGACATAGTTCTCGAACTGCTCGGCCACGGCGCGGGAGAGGGCCTGTGCCTCGGGGGCGTCGGCGCCCTCCTCGTCGAGGTCGGCGATCTCGGCCTCGAAGAACTCCTCCTGGTTGGTGAAGCGGAGCAGCGCCGCGCGGCTCTTGCCCTCCACCAGCACCTTGACCGTGCCGTCCGGGAGCTTGAGCAGCTGCAGCACGCTGGCCACCACGCCCACATCATAGATGGCGGAGGGCTGGGGATCGTCGTCGGAGCTGTTCTTCTGCGTGGCGAGCACGATCGCCTTGTCGCCTCGCATCACCTCTTCGAGCGCGCGCACCGACTTCTCGCGACCGACGAACAGCGGCACCACCATGTGCGGGAAGACCACAATGTCCCGCAGGGGCAGAACCGGAAGCGTTCGGGTTTCTGACATCATGCACTCCTTGGCCGACGGATTGGACCGCCCGGCCGGTTCGGGACCGCCCCGTCGCTGCAAACGCGCCGGCGGAGGGGGTCGGCGTCCCGGGCCCGCCCCGGGATGGGCGCGGACTCTGGGTCGCCAGGTAATGTGGAACGAACGGAGGACCGTTCAAGCGGCGCAGCCCGCGCAGCCTGTCGCGTGCGCAACCGCCGCAGGCGCGCCGCGCGTCTTCAAAGCGTTGCTTTATCTGTGTTAACCTTCCCCGGAAGCTCGGGGGAGCAGATGCGACGAATCTGTGGATCGGCACTTGCGGCCGCAGTCTCGATCGGGGCCGCTGGCGCGACCTCGGCCCAAACGACAGCCGCCCGGACCGCGACCGTCGTGCGGCCGTCCTTGACGGCGGCGCAGGTGCAGGCCCTGCCCTCGCGGACGGCGCTGGCCTTCACCGCCCAGGACTTCGCTGCCCTGCGCAGCGCCCGCCAGCAGCCCCAGGCGCTTCAGCTCCGCGCCGAAGTGCTGAAGCTGCCGCCCCAGCGCGTGGACCTCGCCAGGCTGGCGGCGATCCGAACGCCGGTGCTGCTGCATCCGCTGCAACTGGCGAACCTGCGCGTCTTCACGCACGGCGACAGCTACACCGCATCCGGCCGGCTGCCGGGCGGGGCGCTTGTGATCCAGGGCGCGAGCCACGCCTATGTCGCACCACGCCTGATCACGCCGGCGGCGACCGCGAGCAGGGTCAGCGCCAAGCCGGCCGCGGCTTCGGGCTTCAAGGCGCAGGCGATGATGAAGCCGCTGCCGGCGGTCGCGTCCACCTCGACCCTGGTCGGGCGACTGCAGCCGCAGGTGGGGGTGCTGAAAGACGTCCTGGTGCAGAAGACCGACTACGGCGTGGACGTAAGCTTCACCCGCTTCGGGGCAGTCTATGACCTCACCGTGGAATGCGACGACGTCGAGCACGATCCCCGCTGCACGCCGGACGGGGCGCTGAAGCTCGCGCAGGGCGCGCTGCCGGTCGAAGGCGGCGCAAAGTGAGCCGCTCCCCTGCCCTGCTTGGCTCCGCGCTGAGTGCGGCGCTCCTGCTGGCGGCGTGCGGCGACCAGCCCAGCCCGACGCCCAGCGGGACCGCGCCGGCGCCCGCCGACGCGAGCGCGCATGATGCAGCGCCCCCGAACGCGACGCCGGCGAACGCGACGCCGGCGAACACGACCCCCGACAGCGGTGCGAGCGCCTCCGACGCCACGGCCTCGAGCGGGAACGAGACGGCGGACGCCGGCGGCGGCGCGACAGAGGTGACGAGCTTCGACCACGGCGACCCGGGCGTTCTTCCGCCCGGCACCGGGCACGGCGTCCCCGATCCGACCATCTGGGGTCCGGGCATCCGATTCCCGATCAAAGACGGGCCGGCCTTCGCCAATTCTCAGGTCTATGGCCATGGCGGCGGGTCAGGCCCGGCGGGGACCGGCCAGTGCGACGCAGCGAACTTCAGCTACCCATGGCACGACAACTTCTGCGAGACTCGAGCCCAGCCCAACGGGCTGTGCATCGGCAATCTCGGCCATCAGGGCCAGGACATCCGCGCCTCGACCTGCCACCCCGGCGTGCACCCGGTCGTGGCCGTCGCCGACGGGACCGTCACGCACATCGGCAGCTTCTCGCTATTCCTGACCACGCCGGACGGGTCGCGCACCTATCGCTACCTGCACATGAGCCACCTGGCCGTGCACGAGGGCGAGAGCGTCTCCCGCGGCCAGGTCATCGGCATGGTCGACCACGTCTACCCGCCGCACAATGCGACCACGACCCACCTGCATTTCGAGATCAAGGCGCCCGTGACGGAGTCCGGCCACACGGTCATCACCTTCGTCCCGCCGTACGCGAGCCTCGTGGACGCCTACGGGCGGATGCTGGCTGGCACGCCCTGAGGGCGTCCCAGCCCGCGGGCCTCAGCCCGCCTGGCCGTTGCGGCGCTCGGTGTAGATCATCAGCGGCTGGGCGCGGCCCTCGACCACCTCGGCGTTGACCACCACCTCTTCCACGCCCTGGTAGGTCGGCAGCTCGAACATGGTCTCGAGCAGGATGCCCTCCATGATCGAGCGCAGCCCGCGCGCGCCGGTCTTGCGCGCGATCGCCTTGCGGGCGACCGCGTGCAGGGCGTCGTCGGTGAAGGTCAGGCCGACGTTCTCCATGTCGAACAGGCGCTGGTACTGCTTGACCAGGGCGTTCTTGGGCTCGGTCAGGATCTTGACCAGCGCGCCCTCGTCCAGGTCCTCCAGCGTGGCGATCACCGGCAGGCGACCGATGAACTCTGGGATCAGGCCGAAGCGGAGCATGTCCTCCGGCTCGACCTGGCGCAGGATTTCTCCCGTGCGCCGCTCGTCCGGGTCCTTCACGGTGGCGCCGAAGCCGATCGAGGTGCCCTGGCCGCGGCTGGAGATGATCTTCTCCAGGCCCGCGAACGCGCCGCCCACGATGAACAGGATGTTGGTCGTGTCGACCTGGAGGAACTCCTGCTGGGGGTGCTTGCGGCCGCCCTGCGGCGGCACGGAGGCGACGGTGCCCTCCATGATCTTCAGCAAGGCCTGCTGCACGCCCTCGCCCGACACGTCGCGGGTGATCGAGGGGTTGTCGGACTTGCGGCTGATCTTGTCGATCTCGTCGATGTAGACGATGCCCCGCTGCGCCCGCTCGACGTTGTAGTCGGCCGACTGCAGCAGCTTGAGCACGATGTTCTCGACGTCCTCGCCGACGTAACCGGCTTCGGTCAGCGTCGTCGCATCGGCCATCGTGAACGGCACATCGATGATCCGCGCCAGCGTCTGCGCCAGAAGGGTCTTGCCCGAGCCGGTCGGGCCGACCAGCATGATGTTGGACTTGGCCAGCTCGACGTCGTTGTTCTTCTGGGCGTGGTTCAGGCGCTTGTAGTGGTTGTGCACCGCGACCGAGAGGACCTTTTTCGCATGGTCCTGGCCGATGACGTAATCATCGAGAACGTCGCAAATCTCCTTGGGCGTGGGCACTCCATCCTTTGACTTGACGAACGAGATCTTGTGCTCTTCACGGATGATGTCCATGCAGAGCTCGACGCACTCGTCGCAGATGAAGACGGTGGGGCCGGCGATGAGCTTGCGCACCTCATGCTGGCTCTTCCCGCAGAAGGAGCAGTAGAGGGTGCTCTTGGCGTCGCCGCTGGCGGCTTTGGTCATCGGCTCATCTCACTCTCGGCGGCGTCGACCGGCAAGAGGGTCGGACGCCACGCACCCCGATTCTCGCCCTGCGGGACTGGTCCGGAGCGGCCAGGTCGGGCAGGATAGGCACGGGAGGCTTACAGAAACCTGACATTCGTCGATCCGGCTCTTGATCGCAAGCGCGTCATGCCGATCAAAGCGTATGTTGTGGCGCCGCTCGCGCTGCGCTCGGCGCCTTGGACGTTGGAGCTTAGATATGGTGACGGGGGGCCGGATCGCCAGGGTCCTGGGCGGATCCGAAGTCTCGGGATGCAGCGGTCGGGCCCGATCGTCGCGTTCGACTTCGACGGCACGCTGACGGTGGAGGACACCTTCCTGGCCTTCCTGAAGTGGCGGGAGGGCCCGATCGGCTATGCCGCCAACATTGCCGCGCTCGCCCGGGCGGGACTGTCCTACCTCTTCGACCGCGACGTCTCGCGCATGAAGGTCGCGGCCGTGCGCCAGTTCCTGAGCGGGCTGCCGCGCGCCGCCCTGGAGGCCGAGGCGCTGGAGTTCGCCACCGTCGCGGCCCCGATCCTGCTGCGTCCCGATGCGTTGAAGGCCTGGCGTCGGCACAAGGCGGAGGGCGCGCGGACGATCATCGTGACCGCCTCCCCCGAAGAGATCGTCGGCCCCTTCGCCCGGGGCCTCGGCGCCGACCTGCTGATCGGAACCAAGCTCGAGTACGATGCGGACGATCGGGTGAGCGGCCGGCTCGCCACGCCCAACTGCCGCGGGCCCGAGAAGGTGCGGCGCATCCGCGCGGCGCTGGGCGAGGACGTGCGCCTGGCCGCGGCCTACGGCGACAGCGACGGCGACAACGAGATGCTGGGCCTGGCCGACGAGAAGTTCATGGGCCTGTTCGTGGCGCGTCCCGGCAAGCCGCTGCCGGGCTGAGGCGTCTGCCCGCCCGCTCGCGTCCGCGGAGAGCCCGGCACGGGCCTTGCGCGCCTGCGGCGAGCGCGTCCCATCCCGGGACGCAAGGCCACTCGGAAGGACGCCCATGCCCACCGACATCGACCTGCATCTTGGCCGCCGCTTGCGCCGCCGCCGCCGCCTGCTCGGCCTGACCCAGCAGCAGCTCGCCGACGGCGTCGGCATCCGCTTTCAGCAGATCCAGAAATACGAGTGCGGCGCCAACCGCATCTCCGCCGCGCGCCTCTGGCAGCTGGCCCAGGCGCTCGATGTGCCGGTGAGCTACTTCTACGACGGCCTGTCGGAGGCCGCCTCGGCGCGCCTGGCAGGCCCCAGCGAGACGCCCCGCGGCGGCGGGTCCGGCGGCGGCGAGGTCATGGCCCGCAAGGAGACCCTGGACCTGATCCGCGCCTATTACCAGCTGGGCGAGCGGCCGCGCCGCCGCCTGCTGGACCTCGCCAAGTCGCTGCACGGCGAGACGGCCACGGTCTGAGACGAGGCGTCAGCCGGGCGGGGCTTGCGTCCTCCCGCCCGGCGTCACTGCCCCGGCGTCGCTGAGCGTCTCAGGCCGCCTCGCGTTGCGGGACCTGCGCCTCCGCGCGCGCCGGCACGGGCGCGTAGTCCTCCATCCGGAAGCGCGCCGTCGCCCGGCGATAGGCGCGGGTCGAACTTGACCAGTTGTTGGTGATCCGCCCGTCGGCGGTCTTGTACCAGCTCGAGCAGCTGCCCGCCCACGCCGTCGATTTGATCTCCTCCTGGAGCCGCCGGTTGAAGGCGTCCATGACCTCCTGCCGTACGCTCAGCGCCGCCCCGGCCCGCCGGCTCGCGTCCAGGCCCTGCAGGACGTAGTCGATCTGTCGCTCCAGCATATAGATGATGGAGTTGTGTCCCAGATTGGTGTTGGGGCCATAGAGCAGGAACAGATTGGGAAAGCCCGCCACCGTGATCCCGAGGTAGGCCTGCGGCGCCTCGGCCCAGGCCTGGCGCAGGCTCAGGCCGCCCTGGCCCACGATCTCGGCGGAGCCCAGCATCGAGGTCGTCTCAAACCCCGTGCCCCAGACGATCACGTCCGCCGGGTGGAGCCGCCCGTCAGCGGTGCGCAGGCCCTCAGGCTCGATGGCGGCGATGGGCGTGTCCTCGACCGAGACGTTGGGCTGGACCAGCGCCTGATAGTAGTCGTCCGAGACCAGCACCCGCTTGCAGCCGATGGGATAGTCGGGCGTCAGCTTGCGGCGGAGCTCAGGGTCCGCCACCTGGCTCTCCATGTAGTCCAGCGCCTGGCGGGTGAACTTCTGGGCCGCCTTGGTCCCCTGCTTGAACGCGCTCCAGCGCATCTCCAGCGTCCAGTAGATCAGGGCGCGGTTCATGCCGAGCAGGATCGGCAGGGTCTTCAGCATCGCCCGCGCCCGCTCGGAATAGGGCCCGTCCTGGCGCGGCACGATGTAGTTGGCCGAGCGCTGGAAGACGGTCAGGCGGCCGGCGACCTTCTGCAGCTGCGGCACGAACTGGACCGCGCTGGCGCCGTTGCCGATCACCGCGATGCGCTTGCCGGCCAGGTCCGCCCCATGATCCCACTCCGCGGAATGGAACTGCACGCCCCGGAAGCTCTCCCGGCCGGGGATCGCGGCGTAGGCGGGACGGTTCAGCTGCCCCCAGGCGCCCACCAGGGCGTCGGCCGTGATCTCGCGCCCCTTGGCGGTGCGGATGCGCCAAAGGCCGGCGACCTCGTCGAAGCGCGCCTGCTCCACCGCCTCGTTCAGATGCAGGTGGGGCGCGAGCCGGTACTTGCCGACCAGCGTCTCCAGATAGGCCAGGATTTCCGCCTGCAGCGAGAACTTGCGGGTCCAGCCAGGATTGGGCTCGAAGCTGTAGGAATAGAGGTGGGAGGGCACGTCGCAGCCCGAGCCGGGATAGGTGTTGTCGCGCCAGGTGCCGCCGATCCGCCCCGCCTTCTCGAAGATCATGAAGTCCCGCTCGCCCCGGCGGGTCAGCTGGATGGCGAGACCCAGCCCCCCGAACCCCGCGCCCAGGATGGCGACCTTCACGTGCGGGGACTGGGGCTCAGCGGCAAGCGTCGGCATGATGGTTCCGTCCCTCGACCCGCCTCTGACGGGCGTTGTCGCGCGCCAGACTAACCCCGCCCGCGCCGCCTCGCCAGCATGCTGTGTGATCGCCGATCAGGAAGGCGCCTTGCGACGCCTGGGCGCGGGCTGGGCCATGGCCGAGCTTGAGCGTCGCGCGACCTTCAGCTTAAGATCGCAAAATCTTTGGGGGAGAGCGCGTCCATGTTCCGTCTCAGCGTCCTGGGTCTGCTCGCCGCAGGCCTCGTCGGCTCAGTCCCAGCAAAGGCGGCGTGCCAGCTGCACAAGATCGCCGAGCTGCCGGTCACCATGCGCAACATGGCCGGCCACCTGAGCGTCAAGATCAACGGGAAGCCCACCGACGTGATCGTGGACAGCGGCGCGGCCTACAGCACCCTGCCGCGGTCGGAGGCCAAGCGCCTCGGCATGCAGGAGTTCCAGTCGCCCATCCAAAAGATCGTCGGTGTTGGCGGGCGCAGCGACGCCTACGGCGCCCGGGCGGCCACATTTGAGTTCGGCGGCTTCACCCTGCACAACTCCGAGTTCATCACCGTGGACAACGACGGCGCCGCACTGCTGGGGCAGAACATCCTCGGCGCCTTCGACGTGGAGTACGACTTCGGCCACGCCGTGGTGCGCATCTTCCGGCCGGTGAACTGCGGCCGCGCCAACCTTGCCTATTGGGCCAAGGACGAGGTCGTTTCGGACATCGACCTCGAGACGGGGGAGGGCGCGGGTCGCTACACCATCGGGCGGGTGTTCCTGAACGGAGCGCCGTTTGAGGCGATTTTCGACTCCGGCGCCGCAAGCACAGTGATCTTCCGGTCGGGCGCGGCCCGGATCGGCTTGCGGCCCGACGCGCCCGGGGTCGAGCCGGCCGGCATCAATTTGGGCATCGGCGCGAATGTCTCCAGGGCCTGGACGGGTCCTGTGAGCAAAGTCCAGATCGGAGGCGAGCAGATCGCCAACGTCCGCCTGCGCTTCACTGATTCCGACGCCGCAGGGCGGGATATCCTGATCGGCATGGACTTCTTCCTGTCCCACCGCGTCTATGTGGCGAACAGCCAGAAGAAAATGTACTTCACCTATAACGGCGGTCCCGTGTTCACTCTGCCTATAACGTCCTCCGGCGAGCTGGAGGATCGGATCGAAAAGGCGGCGCTGGAGGCGAAGTCGGGCGGAACACCGTCCTCCACGCCAGCACCCGATGGCGAGGCGGAAGGGCAGAGCGCGGACGAGTTAGCGCGCCTGGCCTCTGTGCGGGTGCAGCGGCGCGAGTATCGGGCCGCCCTCGCCGATCTGGATCGTGCGATCGCTCTCGCCCCGAAACGGGCGGACATCCTGAAGCAGCGGGCCGAGGCGCACGTCGAGCTCGGCCAGGCGGCGGCGGCGATCAGCGACCTCGACGCGGCCCTGGCGCTCGATCCGGCTGACGTGGACGGCCTGATGGACCGGGCCGAACTCGCCCTGGTGCGGCGGGACCCGACGCGCGCCCGCGCCGATCTGGACGCAGCGGAAAAGCTGATCCCGCCGGACAGCGCCAAGCGGTTCAGGCTGGCGATTCTGAACCTGCGGGCCGAGAGCTTCGATCAAGCGATCGCGATCGTGGACCGCTGGCTTCCGAACCGGTCGCAGGACCCGCGCTATCGCTACGCCCTGATGATCCGGTGCCAGGCGCGCGCCTTCGCCAATCGCGAACTCGACCAGGCGCTGGCCGACTGCAACCGGGCCCTGGACGGGACCAAGGGCGGAACGAGCTGGAAGGTCCGCGGCTACCTGCAGCTGCGCCGCAAGGCGGCGGGGGAGGCCCTGGCGGACTTCGAGCGCACGTTGAAGGAGGACCCGAAGGACCAGACGGCGCTCTACGGGCGCGGATTGGCGCGGCTGGCCAAGGGAGACGCCGGCGGCCGGGAGGACATTGAAGCGGCGACCAAGGCCGCGCCCCGCGCGATCGAACGGCTGAAGCGGCTGGGCTTCGCCGCCTAAGCCGAACCCAGCAGGATCTGAGGCGTTGCAGGGTCGATCCGCACGCGGCGCCCCTGCAGCAGGCCGAGGCCGAGCAGGCCATCGGGCGTCGGCGACATCGGCGCGCGCGGGAACACCTGGACGGAAACGTCCGCCAGGGTCTCGCCTGCGAAGGTCACCGCTTCGACCTGGATCAGCCGGTCGCGGGAGACGCCGCCGAAGGTGAAGGACTGCAGCGCCCGCCCCCCGCCGCCGGAGAGCAGGCCAAGACGCTGGGCCACGTCGGAGGCCAGGGCGAGGCCGGCGGAGGCCCCCGTGTCGACGACCACCTGCACCGGCTGGCCGTTCACCTGAACCCAGGTCGTGAGCTGGCGTCCGCGCCGTTCGCTCGGCACGGTGACCGCGCCTGCGAAGGGCGCCCGGGGCCCGGACGGAGCAGGGCCACGCGCCCCGCCTCACCCCTCAGATCGAGGTCGAGCACGAAGGCGGACAGCGCATCGAGCCCGAGGATCAGGGCGACCGGCCCCGGCGAGACCTGGGCGATGGGCCCGAGGTCCAGCACCGCGACCCTGAGGCTCCGAAGGCTGGCGCGGCCGAGGCTCACCGCGATCGAGGCGCTGCGGCCCACCTTGGGGGCGCCGTTCACCCCGAAGGCGACGACCGGCAGGAGAGCGGTCTCCCCGAGGCCGAGCTGGTCGCCCAAGGCGCGGTCGAGGGCGGAGGCCTCTGCGCCGGTGTCAAGGAGCGCCTGGGCCAGGACCCCGTTCACCTGGACCGGGACGATCGGCAGGGGCGCCGCCGGCGAAAGCGCCAGCCAGCCGCTTCCGTCCGCCCCGTCCCCGAACCCGATCTCGGGGCGGGGCCAGACCAGGCGGTCGCGCACGACCACGGCGACGGCGGCGCTTCCGGCCAGGAGGCCCAGCTTGGCGAGGAGGGAGCGGCGGGTCGGCAAGGCTCGCCCAAGGTGGTCAGGCGGGGCCGGCGCGCAAGCCCCGCGCGCGCCAGCGGGACGCCGGCTCTGCTTGCAGCGAGGCCAAGGATCGCCGACCAAGGACGCATGAAGGATGCGCCGCCGCTCAAGGTCGAGGCCGTCCCCGACGGGGAGGGCGTGCAGGTCACCCTGCAGCGGCCGGGCGGTTCGCGCGTGCATCGCCTGGCGGACTGGCGGCCGGACTCGGTGACCGCCTTCCTCTCCGCGCTCGCGGCCGATACCGGCGCCCGCGCGCCGGGCGAGCACATCGACCTCGCCCCCGCCGACAGCCAGCCGAACCTGCGCCCCCTGCTGGTCGAGAACGCCGGGCCCGGCATCCTCTACGGCTATGGCGATCCGAGCGTGCTGCGGACGCGGGGGCCGGACGGCGACTGGCGCTGGTGGCTCGTCTGCACCTCCAACGACGCGCCCGACGCCTTTCCCTTGCTCTGGTCGGACGACCTTCAGCGCTGGACCCCGGCGGGCTTCGTGTTCCCCCGGGGCGCGGCTCCGGCCTGGGCGCTCAGCGGCTTCAGCCGGGCGGACTTCTGGGCGCCGGAGCTGCATCGGGTTGGGGGGACCTACTGGCTCTGCTTCTGCGCGCGGGGCCAGGACGGCCGGATGGCCATCGGGCTCGCTCGCGCGGACCGGCCGGAGGGGCCGTGGCGGACAGACCCCGAGCCCCTGCTGGACGGCCACGTCATCGACGCGCATCTGGCCCAAGACGGCGAGCGCGTCTGGCTGATCTGGAAGGCCGACAACAACGGGCTCTGGCCCGGGCGGCTGGAGAAGCTGATCGCGCTGCGCTCCGACCTCCTCCCCGGGCTGTTTCCCGACCCGCGGGACCGGCGCACGGCGGAACTGTGGCAGGCGCTGCGGCCGTGGACAGCGACCCTGGACCCCATGCAGCGCTTCGTCCTGCGCCAGCCTCTGATCGAGGCGGTGACGGACGACTTCGCCGGCTTCCGAGAGCGCCTGAAGACCCTCCGCCAAGACACTGGGACAGCAGCGATTATCGACTCGATTCTGGATGTGATGCGCACGCCGGTCTACGCCCAGCAGCTCAGCCCCGACGGCCGCAGCCTGATCGGCGAGCGCACCCTGCTGCTGGAGAACGACCTGCCGTGGGAGGCGCATCTGATCGAGGGGTGCTGGGTGGAACGCGCGGGCGAAGGCTGGGCGCTGTTCTACGCCGGCAACGACTTCTCCTCGGCCCGCTACGGCATCGGGGTGGCGTTCGCTGACCGCCTGCTCGGCCCCTATGTGAAGCGGCCCGAGCCGTTGCTCCGCTCCAGCACCGCCTGGTCCGCGCCAGGTCACCCCTCCGTGGCGCCCGGGCCGGACGGGCGGCCGCACCTGTTCCTGCACGCCTACCGGCCGGGCGAAGCGGGCTACAAGGCGTTCCGCGCGCTCCTGACGACGCCGATCACCTTTAAGGGCCGCGACGTCCGGCTGGGCTGAGGCGCACCCTTCAACGGGACGGGACGGCGCCCGCCCGCAGACGCGCCAGCACGCCGGGCACGAGCCCGGGCAGGTCCTCCGCGATCAGGCCCGGGCCAAAGCGCCGCCCCGCCTCGCCGTGGATGAAAACCGCCGCGCAGGCCGCCTGGAAGCTGTCCATGCCCTGGGCGAGCAGGCCGCCGACCAGCCCCGCCAGCACATCGCCCGACCCCGCTGTGGCCAGCCAGGGCGCGCCGTTGCCGTTCACCGCCGCCCGGCCGTCGGGCGCGGCGATCACCGTATCCGAGCCCTTCAGGATCACGACCGCGCCCGCCTTGCGCGAGGCCGACCTCGCGGCCGTCACCCGCTCCGCCTCTCGGGCCAGCAGCCCCGGGAAGATGCGGTCGAACTCCCCGGGATGGGGCGTCAGCACGTCGTCCCGGTCCAGGATGCGGAAGAGCTCGGCAGGGTCGTCGCGGAACACTGTCAGGGCGTCGGCGTCGACGACCAGCGCCGCGCCGCTCTCGGCCAGGGCGAAGACGTTGTGGGCGGTGGTGTCCTGCACCCCGGCGGCAGGCCCGATCACGGCGGCGTCGGCGGTTTCGGCCAGGTCGGCGAGGTCGAGGTCGGTGTCGAAGGGCTTCAGCATCACCGCCTCGAGGTGGGCGGCGTTGCTGGCGAGGGCGTCCAGGGGCGAGGCCAGGGTGACCAGGCCCGCGCCGACGCGCAGCCCCGCCCGGGCCGCCAGCCGCGCGGCGCCCGTCGACCAGGGCCCGCCGCTCACCACCAGCAGGCGCCCGCGCTCGGCCTTGTGCGCCTCCACCCCCGGCCAGGGGAAGCTCGACGCCCAGAGCTCCGGCGTGTTTTCGAAGAGCGTGCAGACCGCAGGCCCTGCAAGTCCGATGTCGGCGACCACGACCTCGCCGCAGAGGCTGCGCCCCGGCTCCAGCACGTGCGCGAGCTTCTTGGCGTGGAAGGTGACGGTCAGTTCGGCGCGCGGCGCCCAGCCCAGCGGTCGACCGGTGTCGCCGGAAAGGCCGGAGGGCAGGTCGACCGCGACGAGGGCGGCCGGGCTGGCCTCAGCGCAGCGGAGCAGGTGCTGCAGGCCGCTGTCGAGCGGCCGCGCCAGGCCGGCGCCGAAGAGCGCGTCGACGACCACGCCCGCGCCCTCCAGCCCCTCGGACGTCAGCGCCGCGACGGGGCCGGACCAACCGGCTCGCGCCTCGGCAGCGTCGCCGGAGGGCTCGCTCCTCGCGGCCCCGACCCGGACGGGCCAGCCGGCGGCCTGCAGGGCGCTTGCGGCCACATAGCCGTCGCCGCCGTTTTTCCCCGGGCCGCAGAGCACGACGATCGGCCGGGGGGTGAAGCGGGCCCTGATCGCCTGCGCCACCGCCTCCCCCGCCCGGCGCATGAGGGCGATGCCGGGGACGCCGGCCGCGATCGCCGAGGCGTCGCAGGCGGCCATCTCCGCCACGGTCAGGATCGGGGCCGCGGGCATGCTCAGAGCACCTCCGTGACGGCTTGCCGGCCGCGCTCGAGCAGCGCCAGGCGGCCCTCGACCACCTCGAAGGCGGTGATCGAGCCCTGGTCGGGGCGGAAGACGTGCACGCGCGGGTCGCCCTGCGCCGCCGACACCGCCGCGTTCAGCGCCACATAGTGCGAGAACACCGCCGCGCCCGGCCGCGCGACCAGCGCCTCCACGATCCCCTGCCGCCAGTCGGCGTAGTCGATGTCGCCCCTCAGCTCCGCCCAGGTTCCGCCGAAGGCGTCACGCAGCCAGGCGCCGCGTTCGCCCGGCGGCACGGCGCGGGGGGTGGGGATCTCCGCCACCGCCTCGACCACCTCGAGCTCCACGCCCAGCGCCCGGGCGAGGGGCGCGGCGGTCTCACGGCAGCGACGCAGCGGGGAGGTCGCGACCGTGCGCGGCCGATGCTCCGGCGCCAGCGACATGAGGGCGGCGGCCACGGCCTCGGCCTGCGCCCGCCCGGTCTCGTCCAGCCCCGGGTCGGGGTCCCCCTCGTCCCAGCTCGCAGCGGGCCTGCCGTGCCGGATCATGTAAAGGCGACCGGTCATGCTGAACACCTCAGGCCGGCCGGAACAGGTTGCGCTTGCCGTCCGGGTGTCGGCCGACGGTCCCGGCCCGGCCCACGCCCTCACGGCTTTCCAGATCGCGCAGCACCGCAGGGTCGTCGGGCGTCACCGCCACGAAGCGGCGTCCGGCTGCATCCCGCCCGACCACGATGCCGGAGCGGTAGCCGCCGCGGTCGTGAGTGACGGTGTAGGCCTCGATGACCGCCTCGCCCTCGGGCGTTTCGATCACTTCGGGATGCGGCAGGGCGTCGATCTCGCGCTGGAGCACGGCGGGGTCCTCGCGGGTCCATTCGCCCTGGATCGGCGCGGTCGAATAGACGCCCACCGACTGCTTGGTGAGGTACCAGCCGTTGCCGGTCGCCATGCCGAACGCCCCAGGCCGGGCCCGCAGACGCTGAACCAGGGTCGCGATCGCGTGCATGGCGTAGTTGTTGCCCGGCCCGCCGAAGTAGGGCAGGCCGCCGGTCACGGTCAGGCCGCGGGGGTCGTCCAGGGCGATGCCCTGCTCCTCGCAGGCGATCTCCACGGCCACGGGGAAGCAGGAATAGAGGTCGATCAGCTCGATCTCGTCGATGCTCTTGCCGGCCATCTCCAGCGCCTTGCGGCTGGTCAGGCGCATGGCGGGGCTGGAGTGGAAGTCCTGTCGGTCGAGGGGATTCCACAGGTCGGCGGCGTCGGCGCAGCCGTGCAGGAAGACGCAGCGGTCGCGGCCGACGCCCAGCTCGCGCGCCTTGCCGAGACTGGTCAGGATCACGGCGGCGGACTGGTCCACCTCCATGATGGCGTTCAGGTACTTCGGGTAGGGATAGCCCACCATCCGGTTGTGCTCCGTGACGGTGATCAGCTCCTCCGCCGTGCGCGCGACCGGGAACCAGGCGTAGGGGTTGGCGGCGGCGACGCGGGTGAAGGGCGCGAACAGCTCGCCCATGCGGCGGGCATGGGCCTCAAGGCTGCGCCGGTCGCGGGCGCGCAGGGCGTTCTCGAACAGGGGATAGGTGTTGACCGGAAACGCCAGGCCGTGCGCGGCCTCATAGGCCGAGACGCCCGGGCGCGGATCGCCGATGCGTTCGGGCTCGCTGGTCTCCCCGTCGTCCCAGCCGTCGAAGCCGACCGCAGCCTTCATCCGCTTGGTCAGGGAGCCCAGGAACTCGCAGCCGGCGATCAGGGCGAAGGCCGCCTCGCCGCGGGCGATGCGGGCGCAGACCTCATTGACCAGGGACTGGGGCGTGTTGCCGCCCATGTGGCTGTAGGCTTGGGTCCGCGGCTGGGCGCCCAGCGCCCGGGCGAGGCTCTTCGGCGGGTTGCGGGGTCGGGGCAGGGCGGAGCGGCTCCCGCCTGCACCCGGGGCGTCGACGGCGAAACCCACGACCATCAGGGTGTCGAGCCCGGCCAGCGCCTGGGGCGTCAGGCCCGCGTCGGAGGCCGCAGCCAGCGCCGAAATCTTCAGCAGCTCCAGCGGCGAGGGCGAGGCGAGCGGGTCGTCCTTGTAGGTGAATTGGCCCGCTCCGATCAGAACCGGCGTCGAATCCAGCACCCTCGCCTCCCCTGCCCGCCGCTTGCGGATCGCTTTCACTGCCCGGCGAGCCCCCGAAGACCCTCTGTCGCCGCTGCCTCGTTAGAGGGCGCCGGCTGTGTAGTTTCCAGGCGCCCGGCGGTTCTTCCGCCCCGAAACCCCGCAAGCGGCCTGCCTCGCTTGATCGGCCCGCGCCGCTCGTGCTCCGGAGGCCGCCCGAGGGCGGGACGCGTCAGGCATGAAGAAGATCGAAGCCATCATCAAGCCGTTCAAGCTCGACGACGTGAAGGAGGCGCTGCAGGCGCTCGGCGTCCAGGGGATGACGGTGCTGGAGGCCAAGGGCTATGGCCGCCAGAAGGGCCACACCGAGCTCTACCGCGGCGCGGAGTACGTCGTGGACTTCCTGCCCAAGATCAAGATCGAGGTCGTGATCGCCGACGACCAGCTCGGCCCGGCGCTGGAGGCGATCCAGACCGCCGCCCGCACCGGGCGCATCGGCGACGGCAAGATCTTCGTCTCCGACATCGCCGACGTGATCCGCATCCGCACCGGCGAGAGCGGCGCCCAGGCGATCTGACCCTCGCCGCCCCTTCCCTTCATCGCTGACCTGAGAGGATTTGAACCCATGACGCCGGCCGAAGTGCTGCAGGACATCAAGGACAAGGAGGTCAAGTACGTCGACGTGCGCTTCACCGACATGCGCGGAAAGATGCAGCACGTGACCTTCGACATCGCGCTGGTGGACGAGGATTTCCTGACCGAAGGCACCATGTTCGACGGGTCGTCGATCTCGGGCTGGAAGGCGATCAACGAGTCCGACATGCTGCTGAAGCCGGACCTGTCGACGGCCTATGTCGATCCGTTTTACCAGCAGACGACGATGTTCCTGTTCTGCGACGTGCTGAACCCGGACACCGGCGAACCCTATAACCGAGACCCGCGCTCCATCGCCAAGAAGGCGCTGACCTATGTCAAGGCGTCGGGCGTGGGCGATAAGGTCTATTTCGGCCCGGAAGCCGAGTTCTTCGTCTTTGACGACGTGAAGTGGTCGACTGATCCGAACAATACGGGCTACAGCTTCGACTCCACCGAACTGCCCTACAACACCGGCAAGAGCTATCCGGAAGGCAACATGGGCCACCGCCCGGGGCCGAAGGGCGGCTACTTCCCCGTCAACCCGGTGGACTCCGCCCAGGACCTGCGCGGCGAGATGCTGGCGGTCATGGGCGAGCTTGGGCTGGAGCCTGAGAAGCACCACCACGAAGTGGCCCCGGCGCAGCACGAACTCGGCCTGAAGTTTTCCGATCTGCTGACCATGGCCGACCGCATGCAGCTCTACAAATACGTCATTCACAATGTGGCGGCGGCGTACGGCAAGACGGCGACGTTCATGGCCAAGCCTTACTTCGGCGACAACGGCTCGGGGATGCACTGCCACCAGTCGATCTGGAAGGACGGCAAGCCGCTGTTCGCCGGCGACAAGTACGCCGGCCTGTCGGACCTGTGCCTGTGGTATATCGGCGGCGTGATCAAGCACGCAAAGGCGATCAACGCCTTCTCGAACTCGACCACCAACAGCTACAAGCGCCTGGTGCCTGGTTACGAAGCGCCGGTGAAGCTGGCCTATTCCTCCCGCAACCGCTCCGCCTCGATCCGCATCCCGTGGGTCTCGTCCGCAAAGGCCAAGCGGATCGAGTGCCGCTTCCCCGACCCGATGGGCAATCCCTACCTCACCTTCGTGGCGCTGCTGATGGCGGGCCTTGACGGCATCGAGAACCGGATCGACCCCGGCCCGGCCATGGACAAGAACCTCTATGATCTGCCGCCGCGCGAGCAGAAGAAGGTGCCGGAAGTCTGCGGCTCGCTGCGCGAGGCGCTCGACAGTCTCGACCGCGACCGCGCCTTCCTGAAGAAGGGCGGCGTCATGGACGACGACTTCATCGACGCCTACATCGAGCTGAAAATGGAAGAGGTCCGGCGCTTCGAAATCCACCCGCACCCGGTGGAGTTCGACATGTACTACAAGTGCTAGTCGCCTGACCGAGGTGCGACTGCGGAAGGGCCGGGCGCGATCCCGGCCCTTTTCGCGTCAGCCCGGCGAAGAGCCGCCGCCTGTCTCGCCCTCGCCGTACCTCAGCTTCAGCACCAGGACCGCGCCGGACAGAACCAGGCTGATCACATTGGAGCCGATCAGGGGCCAGCTCTGCAGCATGAAGCCGTAGGCGGTCCAGAGCGCAAAGCCCGTCACCGTCACGACGTACATGCGGAGCGACACCGAGGAGGCGTCCTTCTCGCGCAGGATCTTCAGGACCTGCGGCACGAAGCTCGACATCGAGCAGAGGGCGGCCGCGACGCCAACGCCGTTCTGGATCAGGGAGCTCATGGCCGGGGGAACGGCGCAGCTTCTCCAACTGTTGCACGCGGGACCGCGGAGCCCGACAGAATGTTCGAACTCATCGCCCGCCTGGTCCACACGGGCGGGCTCTGGGCCGTGTTCCTCCTGATGGTGCTGGAGAACCTCGTTCCGGTTATCCCGTCCGAGGTGATCCTGCCGCTGGCGGGGTTCGAGGCGGCGCAGGGGCGGATGGGCGCGATCGCCGCCGTGCTGGCCGGGGGCGTGGGCTCCACGGTGGGCGTGATCCCCTGGTTCTGGGCGGCGCGGAAGGTGGGCGCGACGCGCTTTCGCGGCTGGAGCGAGCGGCACGGGCGCTGGCTCGCGCTGGCGCCGCACGAGGTCGACGCCGCCGCCCTTTGGCTGGCGCGCTTCGGCGGGCTGGCGGTGCTGGTCGGGCGCGCCTTGCCCAGCATCCGCGGCGTGATCGCCATCCCCGCCGGCCTCGCGCGCCTTTCCTGGCCGATGTTCCTGGCCGCCTGCCTGGCGGGGTCCACGCTCTGGAGCGCGCTCCTGGTCTGGGCCGGCCTGAAGCTGCAGGCGCACTATGCCGAGGTCGGCGACTGGGTGAGCCCGCTGGCCGACGCCCTGCTCGTGCTGGGCCTTATGCTCTACCTCTGGCGGGTCGCGACCCGGCCCCAGCCGATCTGGCGGCGCCTCAGTAGGCGAAGGCGCGATAGGTCTCGGCCGTCTGAAGCGCCTCCTCCGTCCGGTCGAACACCGGATTGAAGCGCAGCCAGCGCCGCGCCCGCTCGGGCAAGCCGTCCAGGGTCTCGCGGGGCACGCGGGTCTGCACCTCCGGCCGGAAAAGCCAGCGGCGGGAGTAGCCGATCACGACCATCGGCCGCGGGGTATCGGTCAGGTTGGGCGTGCCGCGGTGGATGTGGCGCACGTCGCGGATCATCACGTCGCCGCGGTTCAGGAACACGGGCAGCAGCGGCGCCTCGCCGCTCTCGATCCGGCGCAGGCCCTCGGCCTTGGACGTCATGTGCGTGCCGGGCGCATACTCCATCGGCCCCCTCTCGGGGGTGACATCCACCAGGGGGAAGTTCACCGCCAGCTGGTAGGGCGGCGTCTCCACCCCCGTCTCGGGGAACAGCAGCTGCGTGTCCCGGTGCAGCCCCTGGTAGTCGGAGCCCTTCAGCGGCGTGTCGCTGGCGAGCTGGCAGAGCACGCCGTCGGTCCCGACCAGCCGCTCGACCACGGCCATGACCGCGTCGTTGTCGATGATCCTCGCGTCCGCGAACAGGCCGTGGAAGGGCAAGGTCACATAGTGGCGGGCCGCACCGCGGTTGGGATTGCGCCCGTCTTCGGCGATGGCACGGCGGAGCAGCGGCTGGAACGCCTCGTTCCAGGCCTCGATCGTCTCGACGGGGAAGCATCCCCTCAGCACCGTGCAGCTGGTCCGCCGGACCTCGTCGGCATGGGCGTCGGCCGCTTCGGCCGTGAGCGTGAGGGGCTTCAGCGTCAAGGACATGGGCGCGCTCCGGAGCTGGCTGGCCCGGCAGGCTAGCGCGCCCTGCACGGCCACGCCGCCAGCGCCCTATGGTCGCAGAGCGGGCCTTGCGCCGGACCGCCGTGCGCCTTGACGCCCAGGGCGGCAGACGCGCGCTTCGGCTTGACGGCGCGCGGGCGGCCTGCAACCTCGGCCGCCTCGACATTCAGGATGCATCAAAGGCGGCCCGGTGACTCCCAAGATTCCCTCCACGATGCGCCTCGCCGGCGCCTGCGCCCTGGCGCTCGCGGCGACCCTGCTCGGCCAGCCCGCCGCCCAGGCCCAGAGCCACAAGGGCGAGGCGGTGAAGCCGGATGCGCTCGGCAGCGACATCCCGCAGAGCTTCACGCCTGCGACGGAGACCTGGGACTATGTCCGGCGCACCGCCGACATCCCCATGCGCGACGGGGTGAAGCTGCACGTCGTCATGGTCATCCCCAAGGGGCTGACGCACGCGCCGATCCTGCTCGACCGCACGCCCTACAACGCCGAGCGCCTCACCGGCCGGGGCGCCAGCGCGCATTTCGAGGCGGTGATGTCGCCGCTCTACGCCCGCCTCGCCAAGGCCGGCTACATCATCGCCATGGAGGACGTGCGGGGCAAGTACGGCTCGGGCGGCGGCTACATCATGAACCGCCCGGTCATAGGGCCGCTGAACCCCACCAAGGTCGACCACACCACCGACGCCTACGACACCATCGACTGGCTGGTGAAGAACGTGCCGGAGTCCAACGGCCGCGTCGGCACGATCGGCACGAGCTACGACGGCTTCACCACCCTGATGAGCCTGATCCGGCCCCACCCGGCCCTGAAGGCCGCGGTGCCGATCAACCCCATGGTGGACGTTTGGAAGGGCGACGACTGGTTCCACAACGGCACCTTCCGTGAAGAGATGATGGACTACGTCTACGGCCAGACCGCGGACAAGAGCTCGGGCAAGGAGTGGTGGTCCAGCGGCCAGGACGACTACGACATCTTCATGCGCTACGGCACGCCAACCGCTTACGGCCGGGCCATGGGAATGGAGCAGCTGCCCTTCTGGAAGCGACTGATCGAGCATCCGAGCTACGACGCCTTCTGGCAGGGCCAGGCGGTGGACAAGCTCCTGGCGCGAGAGCCGTTGAAGGTGCCGACCCTCTACGTCCACAGCCTTTGGGACCAGGAGGACATCTACGGCGCGCCGGCGGCCTACGCCGCCACCAAGCCCAAGGACGTGAACGGGGACATGGTCTATCTGGTCATGGGCCCCTGGCGGCACGGAGGCGTGAACGCCCCGGGGTCGGAACTCGGCGCCATCAAGTTCGACGCCGATCAGAGCGCCTGGACCTGGGAGCACGTGATGATCCCGTTCCTGGACGCGCACCTTAAGGACGGCGCGCCCAAGGCCGACATCGCGCCGGTCACGGCCTTCGAGACGGGGACGAACACCTGGCGTACCTACGATCGCTGGCCCATCGCGGCGGCCAAGCCCACGCCGCTCTATCTTGAGCCCGGCGCCAAGCTCGGCTTCCAGGCTCCGGCGTCGGGTCTGGCCTTCGATGAGTACATTTCGGACCCCGCCAAGCCGGTCACCTATCGCGCGCGCCCGATCCGGCCGACCTATGCGAAGGACAGCACCTGGGGTCGCTGGCTGGTGGACGACCAGCGCTTTGCCGACAGCCGCTCGGACGTGCTGACCTACACCACCGAACCGCTGACGCAGCCGGTCAAGCTGGCCGGCGTGCCGGTCGCGCACCTTTTCGCCTCCACCAGCGGCACGGACAGCGACTGGGTCGTCAAGCTGATCGACGTCTACCCTGACGAGGCGCCGGCTCAACCCGAGCTCGGCGGATACGAGCTGCCGATCGCCATGGACGTGCTGCGCGGGCGCTATCGCGACGACCCGGCCAAGCCCTCGCCGATCCCGGCCGGCCAGGTGGTGAGCTATAGCCTGGCCCTGCCGAACGTGGACCACGTGTTCCTGCCTGGGCACCGGATCATGGTGCAGATCCAGTCGAGCTGGTTCCCACTCTACGACCGGAACCCGCAGACCTACGTCCCGTCGATCTTCGACGCCAAGCCGGCCGACTACCAGAAGGCGACGCAGCGGGTGTTCCATGCGCCGGGCCAGGCCAGCTATGTCGAGCTGCCGCTCGTACGCTGAGGCGGGAAGGGCGGAGCGGGCGGGGCCGGGCCCCGTCCGCCCGTCGGTCGTCGCCGTCGCTCGTCCTTAACCGCGGGCGGCGGCCAGGATCGGTCCGCCCGGTCCGGCCTGGACCAGAACCGCGGGCACGAGGCCCGGGCGCGTGGCCGGGGGCAGGTCGAAGCGCGCGGTTCCGCCCTTGAAGGCGCCGAGCCGGGTCAGCTCCATGACGACGTTCTTGTGCGGCAGGGTCTTGCCGCCGTTCTCGCCGCGCTGGATCGGCACCGCCTGCACGCGCGGGTCATAGCGGACCAGCCAGACCTCGGCGGGATGCGCGGGATCCCCGCCCGTCACCTCGGCCTTGTCGCCCTGCAGCCGCACCGCCGGGCCCGCCGCGCCCCGGTCGGCCTTGCGGATCAGCTCCTCGATCTCGCCCGGGCGCGAGCCGATCCCGTCCAGGCGGCCGTTGACCACGACCTGGGGCGTGGCGACCTCCCCGCGGTGGAAGGCGTGGGCGTAGTCCCACTGGCGTGCGGTGTAGGCGGGCTGGGCGAAGGTGTCCTTCCAGCCGAGCTGGTCCCAGTAGGTGACCTGGAAGCTGAGCGCCAGCACGTCGGGGCGGCTCGACAGGCGCAAGACGTTGGCGTTGGCCGGCGGGCAGGACGAGCAGCCCTGGCTCTGGAACAGCTCCACCACCGCCGGATGGGCGGCGTCGGCGGCCGCGGCCGGCTTGGGCAGGGCGAGACCCGCGGTGGAGAGCGCCAGGGCGGAGGCGAGGGCGATGGAGGCGGCGGCGTTCATGGGCTGAGGTCCTGGGTGGAGAGCTGACCTGGGTTCGTCGCCGATCTCGCCCAGGTTACAAGACGCCGGTGACCCGACCGCGCGTACGGGAGAAGCCTCACCACCGCAGGGCGCGGGGCCCGACGAGCGCCCCGATCGCGCCGGCGCCCAGAATGCCCAGCGTGTACCAGACCGCCAGGAACGGCGCGGTCATCTCGTCGCAATGCAGCGCATAGGCCGCCGCCCCGGCCCCGCCCGCCGCCAGGCCCAGCATGGCGCCGGTCAGCCGCAGGCGCGTCGGCGCCAGGCCCCGCACCGCCCAGACCAGGCCCAGCATCGGCGGAGTCGCGAACAGGAGCACGCACCAGGGGCAGGCGTCGGCGGAGCCGCCCATGATCTTATGCATCCGCTCACCAGGGGCCGCCTGCATCAGCTGCCACGCCGCAAGCATCGCCACCGCCGCGAAGGGCAGAAGCAGCCAAATGGTGCGCCGCCGCGCATCGCCGGCTGGCCGGGCCAGGCGCTCCACGATCCAGCAGCCCAGCCCCGCGATGGCGGCGGTATAGGCCAGCTTCACCCAGAACATCGCCTCGCCCATGGCCTCGGTCATGTCGGGGCGAAAGCCGAGGGTGGCGCGGGTCAGCACCGCAGAGACCACCGCCCCCACGCCGAGCCCGATCGCAAGGCGGCGCGCGACCGCCAGGCGCGGCACGGGCTTCAGGTCCCGGCTGAGGCGCTCGATCAGCTCGTCACTCATCGGGCGATCCCCCCGGCGGCGCGTCCTTGGACGCCGGGACGCCTCTCAGGGCCGCGGCCATGCGCGCCACGCCCCGATGCACCGCGACCTTGACCGCGCCCTCCGACAGGCCCGTGCGCGCGGCGAGCTCCGCCACCGGCGTGCCGTCGAGCTTGACGCCCTGCACCAGCTCGCGCGTTCGTGGCGAAAGGACCGCCAGGCCCCGCGCCACGTCGGCCCGGGCGTCGGATGCGGCGCTCTCGTCCGCAACGGCCAGCTCGCCTGCATCGTCAAGGGAGGCCTGAGCCCGCCGCCCGGTTCGCCGGAAATGGTCCACGAGCTTGTAGCGCGCGATGGCGAACAGCCATGCGCCGAAGGGCTGGCTCCGGTCGAAGGTCGCCCGCTTGGTATGGATGGCGATCAGCGTCTCCTGCACGAGGTCCTCCACCTCACCCGCATCCCGTCCGATCCGCCGCGCGAAGAAGGCCTGAAGCCTGGGCCGCAGCGCATGCAGCAGCCGCGCATAGGCCCGGGCGTCGCCGTCCAGGCCGGCCAGGAACAGGGCGTTCAGGTCGGGATCGGTGGGCATGTCCGGCGGCTCGAACCGGTTCGTCCGCCCGCGCCCAGAGGTTACAGCCGCTCGACGATGGTGACGTTGGCGAGGCCGCCGCCCTCGCACATCGTCTGGAGCCCGATCGTCTTGTCCTTGGCCTTCAGCGCATACAGCAGGGTCGTCATCAGCTTTGTGCCCGAGCCGCCGAGCGGATGGCCGAGCGCGATCGCGCCCCCGTGCACGTTCAGCTTCGACGGATCGGCCCCGGTGTGTTTCAGCCACGCCATGGGCACCGGCGCGAAGGCCTCGTTCACCTCGTAGAGATCGATGTCCTCGATCGTAAGGCCGGCGCGCTTTAGGGCCTTGTCGGTGGCGAAGAGCGGCTCCTCCAGCATGATGACCGGATCGCCCCCGGTCACCGTCATGCTGCGGATGCGGGCCATGGGCTGCGCGCCGAGGCGCTTCAGCCCCGCCTCGTTCACGACCATCACGCCTGAGGCGCCGTCGCAGATCTGGCTGGAGGTGGCCGCCGTGATCACCCCGTCCTCGGAGAGCAGCTTCACCCCCGCGACGCCTTCGCGAGTGACGTCGAAGCGGATTCCCTCGTCGACGCTATGCATCTCGGTGGAGCCGTCGGGCAGCTTCACCTCGATCGGCACGATCTCGTCTTTGAAGGCGCCCGACTGGGTCGCCGCGATCGCCTTGCGCTGGCTTTCGAAACCGAAGTCGTCCAGCTGCTCGCGGGTGAAGCCGTACTTCTTGGCGATCATCTCCGCGCCGGCGAACTGGCTGAACATGATGCCGGGGTATCGCGCCTGCATCTGAGGCGACATGTAGGTCCCAAAGCCGTTCTTGGCCGGCAGGGTGATCGGCAGCCCCATGGGCACGCGGCTCATGCTCTCCACGCCGCCGGCGATGACCACGTCCATGGCGCCGCTCATCACCGTGGCCGCCGCGAAATGAAGCGCCTGTTGGGAGGAGCCGCACTGGCGGTCCACCGACGTGCCCGGCACGTGCTCGGGCAGCTTGGACGCCAGCACGGCGTTGCGGGCCACGTTGCAGGCCTGCTCGCCCGCCTGACCGACGCAGCCCAGGATCACGTCCTCCACCGCGTCCGGGTCGGCGCCCGCGCGCTCGACCAGGGCGTTCAGCACCTCCGCGGCGAGGTCGGCGGGGTGCCAGCCCGACACGCGACCGCCCTTGCGCCCGCCCGCAGTGCGCGCCGCCGCCACAATATAGGCCTCAGGCATGGTGCTCTCCCTTGAATGGCGGGCGGAGTATCCGCCGAGGCGCGCCGGCCCGCAACGGTGACCCCGCGTCAGGTCGCGGCCGCCGAGCCGAACCGCGGCGTGCGCTATGGCTGGGCGGTCAAGGTCAGGTCGCTTCGCCGAGCGCGGGGTTGGGCCGCCAGACCGGCTCCTGTCCTGGCGCATCCACGAACCAGCCGCCGATGAGCCGCCCGCCCTCGTCGGGTGACGGTTCGATTAGGGCGCTCTCCGTTTGGCGGGACTCACGCCCTCGGCTAGTCAGGGTCGCGGGGGGAAGGCGGCTCGGTGTGAACCTGTTCGACCTGATCGCGCTGCTGGTGCTGCTGGGCTCGGCCTGGGCCGGGTTCGGCCATGGGCTGCTGCGCGAGCTGATCGGCATGTTCGCCTTCCTGCTCGCGGCGGTGGAAACGCTCCACCTCGCGCCCCTGCTGCGTCCGCTGGCGCTGGCCGTCGTGCATCCCGCTTGGCTGGGCGGGGCGGCGAGCGTGGTCGTAACCTTCGTGGCGCTCTATGTCGCCCTAGGCTTCGCCGGGCGCGCGCTTTCAGAGCGCTACCGGACGGGCGCAGCCGGAGCGATCGACCGGACGCTGGGGCTGGGCGTGGGCGCCGTGCGCGGCGCCGCGATCCTGGGCGTGCTCTATCTGCTCTTCAGCCGTCTGCCGGGCCCGGGGCGGCAGGGCTTCGAAGCCGCCGCCCTGTTCCCCCTGGCGCAGGCCTCCGGCGAGGTCCTGGCCCGGTTTGCGCCCAAGAGTTTCGCGACCTCCGCCGGCATCGGCCAGGCGCTGGGCGAGGCCGTCCGGCGGGAGCTTAGCGGCCAGACCCTGGTCCAGACTGACGCACAGCCGTCCGCAGCCCTCGACGGATCCTCCGAGGACGGCGTATCAGCGCGACCGCAGTCCCCCCCCTTCTCCGCGCCGCCCGCCACACCATCTGACGTTCGACTGGAGCCCCGGCCGCCATGATCGACCCTGACGCGTACGCCGACGTCCCCGCCGGCTGCGAGCCCGACGACGACCGGCCGCGGCTGGAGTGCGGCGTCTTCGGCGTGTGGGGCCTGCCCGAGGCGAGCGGGATCACGGCGCTGGGGCTGCACGCGCTCCAGCACCGCGGCCAGGAGGCGTGCGGCATCGCCGCCTCCGACGGCCAGAGATTCACCACCGAGCGGCACATGGGTCACGTCGGCGACGCCTTCGGGGGCGGCGACCTCGCAGCCCGCCTGCCCGGCCGCGCCGCCATCGGCCATACACGCTATTCCACCGCCGGCGGCAGCTTCATCCGCAACGTCCAGCCGATGTTTGCGGACCTGGAGAGCGGCGGCTTCGCCATCGCCCACAACGGCAACCTGACCAACTTCCTGACGCTGCGCCATCAGCTGGTCGGCGACGGCGCGATCTTCCAGTCGACCTCGGATTCCGAGGTGATCCTGCATCTGGTGGCGCGCTCGCGGAAGGCGCGCACGGTGGACCGCTTCATCGACGCGCTGAGCCAGATCGAAGGCGGCTATGCCCTCGTCGCGCTCACCAACACCAAGCTGATTGGCGCCCGCGATCCGCTCGGCATCCGCCCGCTGGTCCTGGGCGAGCTCGAGGGCCGCTACGTGCTCGCCTCCGAGACCTGCGCGCTGGACATGATCGGCGCCCGCTTCGTGCGCGACATCGAGCACGGCGAGGTGGTGGTGATCTCCGACCTCGGCATCGAGAGCCTGCGCCCCTTCCCGGCGCTGGAGGCGCGGCCCTGCGTGTTCGAGTACGTCTACTTCGCCCGGCCGGACTCGGTGGTGAACGGCCGCTCCGTCTACGAGGTGCGCAAGCGCATGGGCGCGCGGCTCGCGCACGAGAGCGCCGGGCCCGCCGACGTGGTCGTGCCCGTGCCGGACTCCGGCGTGCCCGCGGCGCTGGGCTATGCGCAGGAGAGCGGGCTGCCCTACGAGCTGGGCATCATCCGCAACCACTATGTCGGGCGCACCTTCATCGCCCCGAGCCAAGGCGTGCGCGAGCTCGGCGTGCGCATGAAGCACAGCCCGAACCGGGCCGTGCTGGAAGGCAAACGGGTGGTGCTGATCGACGATTCCATCGTGCGCGGCACGACCTCGGTGAAGATCGTGCGCATGGTGCGCGAGGCCGGCGCGAAGGAGGTGCACCTGCGCTCCGCCTCCCCCCCGATCCGCTGGCCGGACTTCTACGGCATCGACATGCCGGACCGGGACAAGCTGCTCGCCGCCAACCACAGCCTGGAGGACATGCGGCGGATGCTGGAGGTGGACAGCCTCGGCTTTTTGTCGGTGGAGGGGCTCTACTGGGCCATGGACTCCGGTCCGCGCGATCCCGCACGGCCCCAGTTCACCGACCACTACTTCACCGGCGATTATCCGACGCGGCTTCTGGACCGGGAGCTCGCCGAGGGCCGCAACGACCCGGCGCAGCGTCAGCTCAGCTTCCTGGTGAGCGCCTAGCGGCGCGGCGCCGCTTCCACGATCGCCAGTATATCGCCCTCGCCGTAGGGCTTGCGGAGCACGGGCGAGGCGCCGGCGTGCGCCGCGTCGACCTCGCCTCCGGTCGCGAACACCGCGGGCACGCCCCAGGTGGTCCGCAGGCGATAGGCGAGCGCATAGCCGTCCGCCTCGCCCTCAAGCCCGATGTCGATGAGCGCCAGGTCCGGCGCAGTCTGGGCCGCCAGGGTGATGGCGCTGTCGGCCGAGGCGACCGGCCCGATCACGCGATGGCCCGCCTCGACCAGCACTTCCACCAGCAGGCCTGCGGCGGCCGGCTCATCCTCCACGACCAGGATCGAGATCGGGTCGGCGGTCTTCGGCGCGGGCATCTGGTCCCTCTCCGGTCGGGTCTGGCGGACAGCATGCCGCAGGCTCGATCGATCGGCGAGACACTGCCCCGTGATCTGACGCAGCCGTGATCTGACCCAGCCGTGATCTGACGCAGCCGTGATCGCCGCGGCTCAGAGGGTCAGCACGATCTTGCCCACGTGGGCGCTGCTCTCCATGAGCCGATGCGCGTCGGCGGCCTGGTCCAGCGGGAAGGTCGCGTGCACGACCGGCTTGATCCTGCCGGCCGCGATCAAGGGCCAGACGCGGGCCAGGAGCGCGTCGCGGATCTCGCCCTTCTGGTCGGACGTGCGGGCGCGCAACGTCGAGCCCGTCAGGGTGAGCCGCTTGGCCATGAGGGTCATGATATCCACCGGCGGGCGCCCGCCCTGCAGCATGGCGATCATGACGATCCGACCCTCCACCGCGCAGGCCTGCTGGTTGCGGATCAGGTAGTCGCCCGCGACCATGTCGAGCACGAGGTCCACGCCGCGCCCCTCGGTCGCCTCGCGGACCACGGTCACGAAGTCCTCCGCGCGGTAGTCGATGCCCCGCACCGCCCCCAGCGCCTCGCAGGCGCGGGCCTTCTCCGGCGAGCCGGCCGTGGCGAACACCCGGCCGCCGAGCGCTGTGACCAACTGGATCGCCATGACGCCGATGCCGCTCGTGCCGCCGTGCACGAGGACGCTCTCGCCCGCCTTGAACCGTCCCCGGTCGAAGATGTTGGTCCAGACGGTGAAGGCGGTCTCGGGCAGGCTGGCGGCCGCCTCGAACCCCAGGCCCTCGGGGATGGGCAGCACCTGCTGCTGGGGCGCGAGGGCGAACTCCGCATAGCCGCCCCCCGCCAGCAGGGCGCAGACCCGGGCGCCGACGCCCACGCCCTGCACGCCCTCGCCCACCGCGGCGACCACGCCCGCCACCTCCAGCCCCGGCAGATCCGAGGCGCCCGGCGGCGGCGGATAGTGACCCATCCGCTGAATCACGTCGGGGCGGTTCACGCCGGCGGCCTTGACCGCGATCAGCACCTCGCCAGCGCCCGGCTCAGGGCGCGACCGCATCGCGGGCGTCAGCACCTCGGGCCCGCCCGGCCTCGCGATCTCGATCACCCGCATCCGCTCGTCCGCCATGTCCGTTCCTTCCCGCGCTCCGCCGCCGGCCCGGGCGCAAAGCCGCAGTCCCGGACCGAGCCCGGCCTTTTGCGTCCATTGACATACGCGCGCAATCTCGCGACGGCCTATGCCCAGGCGAGGAAACAACAGCGGCGGGCAGGCTCAAGGCCGTGCGACGCCGGGCGGAGCGGGATGCGGATTTCAGCGTTACAGCAGGCCGCGCGCCGGGGGGCGTGGGCAGTCGGCCTCTTGACCTTCTCATCGTCGGTTGCGCTGGCGCAGGTCGCCGCGCCGCCCCCCGGGACGCCGGCCCCGAAGCCCGCGCCCAAGCCCGCCGCCGAGCCTGAGCTGGACGAGGACACCACCGTATCCGAGGTCGTGGTGCGGGGCCGGCGCGAGCCCGGCGCGGTCATCGGCGACATCAAGCCGGACGTGCAGCTCGGCCCCGCCCAGATCCAGTCCTACGGCGTGTCCAACATCCAGGAGCTGCTGGCGCAGATCCTCCCCTTCACCTCCAGCCAGCGGGGTCGCGGCGGGGAGCAGCCCGTCATCCTGCTGAACGGGCGGCGCATCTCCGGCTTCCAGGAGATCCGCGACATCCCGGCCGAGGCGATCTTGCGTGTCGACGTCCTGCCCGAGGAGGCGGCGCTGAAGTACGGCTACTCGGCCGACCAGCGGGTGGTGAACTTCGTGCTTCGGCGGCGCTTCTTCGCCTCGGCGGGCGAGGCGACCGTCGGCGGGCCCGCCGCGGGCGGACAGACCTCAGGCTCGGTCGAGTACAGCACCCTGCACCTGCACGACGACGACCGGACGAACACGACCGTGCGCTACGCCGCGAGCTCCGCTCTGACCGAGGCGGACCGCGATCTCGTCCCCCTCACGTCGGGCCAGCTCTACGACCCTCGCGGCAATGTGACCTCCACGACGCCGGGGGCCGAGATTGATCCAGGCCTGAGCGCGCTGAAGGGCCAGACCGTCACCGTCGCGGGCGTGCCCGCCGCCGCCGCGAGCCGCCCCGTCACCCTGGCCGACTTCGCGGCCACGGCGAACACGCCAAACACCTTCGACCAGCGGCGCGAGCGCACGCTCCTGCCCGAAACCCAGTCGCTGCAGCTGAACGCCGTCCAGGCGCGAAACCTGCCCTGGAACATCGGGGCCACGCTGAACGCCACGCTCGAGGCCAACACCAGCCGCGCGCGGCAGGGCCTGTCCGGCGTCGCCCTGACCACGCCGGCGGGCGACCCCTTTTCGCCGTTCAGCCGCGACGTGACCGTCTATCGCCTGCTGACCGACGCCGGCGCGCTCCGTCAGGACAGCGACACCTGGACGGGCCACCTCGGCCTGACGCTGAACAAGGACAAGAAGAATTGGCGCTACTCGCTGACGGCCGCCTACGACCACGCGGACACGCTCACGACCACGGACACGGGCGTGGACGGGACCGCCGCCCAGGCGCTGCTGAGCGCGCGCTCCCCGAGCTTCAACCCCTTCGGCGACCTCGCCCCCGGCCTCTTCCCGGCGCGAGCGCAGAACAAGGGCCGCTCGATCTCGGACACCGTCAACGCCCAGTTCCTGGGCAACGGGCCCTTGCTGGACGTGCCGGCGGGCCAGCTCTACGCCAGCCTGAAGCTCGGGACGACCGGCCTCTGGTATGATTCGCGCTCGGAGCGGTTCGGCGCGGCGCAGGCGGTCTCGTTGTCCCGCACCGGCGTGAACGCCCAGGCCAACCTCGACCTGCCCCTGACCAGCCGCAAGTCGGGCTTCCTAGACAGGTTCGGCGACCTGACCGCTAACCTGAACCTCGCGGCGGTGAACTATTCCGACTTCGGGACGCTCGCGACCATCGGCTACGGCCTGAACTGGTCCCCGGTGAAGGGCGTCACTCTGATCGCCTCGCACACCCACGACGAGGGCGCGCCCACGGTGCAGCAGCTCGGGGGCCCGCTCGTGGTCACCCCGGCCACACGCATCTTCGACTACGCGAGCGGCCGCACGGTGGACGTGACCAGCATCACCGGCGGCAACCCCGCCTTGGCGTCCGACAGCCGGGACGTGACCAAGCTTGGCCTGACGTGGAAGCCCTTCGCCGAGCGCGACCTGACGCTGAGCGCCACCTACAACAAGAGCCGGCTCAAGAACCCCATCGAAACCTTCCCGGCGGCGACGGCCGACATCGAGGCGGCCTTCCCTTCCCGCTTTGTCCGCGACGCGAGCGGGAACCTGGTCCAGGTCGACTTCCGCCCGATCAACTTCGCCCAGGAGGATCGCTCCACCCTGCGCTGGGGCTTCAACTACCAGCAGGCGCTGCGCCCGTCGGGCGCGCCGGCCGGGCGCGGCTTCGGCGCCGGCGGAGGCCGCGGCGGCGAGCGGCAGGGGGCGGCGACGGCCCGCGCGGGGCGGCGGCGGACGCCCCGGCGGCTTCGGCGGCATGCAGGGGGGCGCCTTCCAGGTCGCGCTCTTCCACACGGTCTACTTCGAGGACCGGACCCTGGTGCGACCGGGCGGCCCGGTGCTCGATCTTCTGCACGGCGCCGCGGCCGGCTCCACCGGCGGCCAGCCCCGCCACGAGGTCGAGGCCCAGCTCGGCTGGTTCTACCAGGGGCTCGGCGCCCGGTTCAGCGCCGACTGGAAGAGCGGCACCACGGTCAGCGGCCTGACGGGCGCCACCGGCGACCTGCGCTTTTCCGACCTCGCGACGGTGAACTTGCGCCTGTTCGCCAACCTCGGCCAGCGGCCCGAGCTGGTGCAGCGCTATCCGATCCTGCGCGGGGTACGGGTCACTCTGGCGGTGACCAACCTGTTCGACGAGAAGCTGCGGGTGCGCGACGCGAACGGCTCAACGCCGATCAGCTACCAGCCCGACTACCTCGACCCGCGGGGCCGCACGATCACGCTCAGCCTGCGCAAGCTGTTCTACACGCCCGGAGCGAGGCCAGGCGGCCGGCCCGGGCGTTAGCGACCCCCTGCGCCTGTCCCGCCGCGCCGCAAGCCTCCGCCCCGGACCCCGACGCGTCGACAAAGCCGCTTCCCTCCGGCCGCGGCGCGCTCTAAAAGGCCGGCTTCGCGACGCGCCGCCTTAGCTCAGTTGGTTAGAGCGCCAGATTGTGGCTCTGGAGGTCCCCCGTTCGAACCGGGGAGGCGGTACCATCGACGCAAGGCGGTGTCGCGGCTGCCGCAGGTTCGTCAGGCGACGGAGGAACCGGCGGGGCGCTCCGGAGCTTCCGCCGATCTGAATGCGGACCATATCCCCTTCCCGCCTCTCTACCTCCCCGCTCGCGCCCGAGCCGCGGGTCTGGCTCTGGCCGGTGCTGGGCGTAGCCGCGCTGGGCCTGCTCGCGCTGGGCGCACACCTGGCGGAGGAGGTCATCGAGGGCGACGCTTTCGGGCTGGACCGCACGATCCTGTTGGCGCTGCGCCAGCCCCATAACCTCGCGCATCCGATCGGCCCGGGCTGGATGCTGCAGTCTGCGCAGGACGTAAGCGCGCTGGGCGGCTTCACCGTCATGACCCTCATCGGGGTGGCGGGCGTGGCCTTCCTGGTCCTGGTGCGGCGGCGGGGAGAGGCGGCCTGGCTCGCGGCCTCCCTGCTCGGCGCGACCTTGCTCAGCACGACGCTCAAGGCCCTGATCGGCCGCGCCCGCCCCGAGATCGTGCCGCACCTGGCCCGCGTCACCGATGCGAGCTTTCCCAGCGGCCACTCGATGATCTCTGCAGCCGTCTATCTGACGCTGGGCGTGATGATCGCGGAAGCCCAGACCCGCGCGGGCGTTCGCGCCTATGTGCTGGCGCTGTTCAGCGTGCTGGCCCTGCTGATCGGGTTCAGCCGGCTCTATCTCGGCGTTCACTGGCCCTCCGACGTGGCGGCGGGCTGGTGCTTCGGCGCGCTCTGGGCGCTGGTGGTGTTCTCGACCAACCGCCTCAGACGCCAGCGCACCGCCGGACGCTGAGCGGCGAGCGGGCCGCCTCAGTCCCGCTTCAAGGCGGCGAGGGCCGCGAACGGCGAGGGCGCGGGATCGGCCTCCGGGGGCTCGAAGACGGCGTCAGGCTTGCGCGGGAAGGGGTCGAGCTCCAGCGCCAGCTGTTCCACGAGATAGACGCCGAGGTCGAGCACGCCGTCGGCGTCCAGCACGTCGGACGGGTCGGGCGCATCGGGGTCGAGTTCGATCTCGACGTCCGGCGAGGGGGCATGCGGGCTGCCGGCCGGCACGACCCTCAGCGCGAACCGGCCCGACAGGCTTACCGGAAGCGGGTCCAGCGTCACGCCGCAGGTCTGGACCGCCTCCGCCCGCCAGGCTCCGGTGATCTCCGCCCCGTCGAGCCAGGGGGCGATCCGAAGCTCGCCCTCCAGCCGGTCCAGCGCGGCGAGGTCCAGGGCGCGCCCGATCCTGGCCCGCTCCGCTGGGCTCGGACGGAGCGCGATGCTGCGGCCCAGGCCGATGTCCGCCAGCCGCAGGGGCGCACTGTAGGGCGCTCGGATCACGCCGCGCTCGCGCCCGGGCTCGCTCCCGGGCTCGGCCAGGCCGCCTCGCCGGCGCAGAGGCGCTCCAGCGGCTGCGCCTCCAGCGCTGCGGCGGCGCGGGCCGCATAGGCCGTCAGCGGCGCTGGGTCCTCCTCGCGCCCGGCCAGCGCCAGCCGCGCGATCACCGCCGCAAGCTCGCTCTCGTCGGGCAGGGCCGTCAGGGCCGCGTCATAGCTCCTGATCCGGCCATAGACGCTCTCGCCCAGCTTGCGCATCTGCTTGCCCATGGAGAGGTCGCCGACGCCCAGATCGCGCAGGCTATCGTCCAGCCCCCGTAGGAAGGCGTCGAACACGGCCTGCGAGGTCTCGGCCGCCTGCTCCCCCCGCCCCTTCAGGCGGCGGAGCAGCAGGACGACGTGCAAGGCGTAGAGCTCGAAGCGGCCCTGCACCGTGTCGGGGACGCCGAGCACGGCGTAGAACTCGGGCCGGCGCGCCTGGGCGGCGGCGGAGCGGTAGAGCGACCTCCCCGCCACCACCGCGGGACGGGGCTTGAACAGCCGGTTCAGCATGGGCGACCTCGCCCCTGCCGGGGCGGCCTCTTTTCGGCCGCGGCATCGGGTTAGCCGCGGTTGCGTTGAACTAGGGGCCCGGGCGGGCTAGGTCAAAGGCCTGACGCGCACCCGCGCCCCGAAAGTCCGAGCTCACCCATGATCCGTCCCGCCCTTCTCGCCTGCGCAGCGGTCCTCGCGCTCGGCGCCGCAGGCTGCGCCCCCACCACGACCTACACCGGCTTCCAGGCCGTGGACGTGAAGCCGACGGACATCAAGGTGGGCGAGGATACGCGCTCCACCGTGCTGACCAAGCTCGGCTCGCCGTCCACGACGGGCGCCTTCGACCAGAATACCTGGTTCTACATCAGCCAGGTGTCGGACAAGTACGCCTACGACAAGCCGCAGGTGAAGGCGCGGAACATCACGGCGATCACCTTCGACAAGGACGAGAAGGTGACCCAGGTGAAGCAGCTGACGCTGAAGGACGGCTACCAGCTGGCCTACAACAAGCGGGAGACGCCGACCCGCGGGCGCGAGCTGAGCGTGATCGAACAGCTGCTCGGCAACGTCGGGCGGGGCATCCTGCCGCAGGACAACACCGACCCCGGCCAGCGCGGCCCGCGCCGCTGAGCCGGAGACGGGGCGTCTCTCCGCCTGGGGGAAGAACCGCCGCCGACATCCCGAGCCGAAAACGAAGAACGCCCCGGACCGCGAGGCCCGGGGCGTTTGCCTATCCGCGTCAGGACCGGACGGGAGGGCTCAGCCCCCGATCACGCCCTTGGCCAGGACCGCCAGCAGCAGCAGCGCCACGATGTTCGTGATCTTGATCATCGGGTTCACCGCCGGGCCGGCCGTGTCCTTGTAGGGGTCCCCGACGGTGTCGCCGGTCACCGCGGCCTTGTGCGCCTCAGATCCCTTGCCGCCGAAGTTGCCCTCTTCGATGTACTTCTTGGCGTTGTCCCAGGCCCCGCCGCCGCTCGTCATGGAGATGGCGACGAACAGGCCGGTGACGATCACCCCGATCAGCATGGCGCCGAGCGCGGCGAAGGCGTTGACCTTGCCGCCGCCGGGAATAGCCAGGACGATGACGAACAGCACGATGGGCGACAGCACGGGCAGGAGCGAGGGGGCGATCATCTCGCGGATCGCGGCCCGGGTCAGGATGTCGACCGCCTTGCCGTACTCGGGCTTGGTCTCATAGGTCATGATGCCCGGGTTCTCGCGGAACTGGCGGCGCACCTCCTCGACCACCGAGCCCGCGGCCCGGCCCACCGCCGTCATCGACAGACCGCCGAACAGGAAGGGCAGGAGCCCCCCGAACAGCAGGCCCACGATCACGAACGGGTTGGACAGGTCGAAGGTGACCGGCCCGAGGTCGCGGAAGAAGTTGGACGTCGCGTTCGCAGGGTCGGAGAAGTAGTGCAGGTCCTGCGTATAGGCGGCGAACAGCACCAGCGCGCCCAGGCCCGCCGAGCCGATGGCGTAGCCCTTGGTCACCGCCTTGGTCGTGTTGCCGACCGCGTCCAGGGCGTCGGTGGAGACGCGGACGGAGCCCGGCAGGCCGGCCATCTCCGCGATGCCGCCGGCGTTGTCCGTCACCGGGCCGAAGGCGTCCAGCGCCACGATCATGCCGGCCAAGGCCAGCATGGTGGTCACCGCGATGGCCACCCCGAACAGGTTGCCGAGCAGATAGGTGGCGATGATCGCGATGATGATCACGACCGCCGGAAGCGCTGTGGACTCCAGCGACACGGCCAGGCCCTGGATCACGTTGGTGCCGTGACCGGAGACGGAGGCGCGGGCCACCGACCGCACCGGACGGAAGCCCGTGCCGGTGTAGTACTCGGTGATCACCACGATGGCGGCGGTGACCAGAAGGCCGATCAGGCCGCAGATGAAGAGGTTGGTGGCGGTGATGTGGGTCACGGCCGCGATGTTGGAGGCGACGCCGGCGGAGATCGTGATCCCCTCGGCCGGCACCAGGGTGTAGATCACCGCGGCCACGGCGGCGACGGAAAGCACGCCGGTCACGATCAGGCCCTGGTAGAGCGCGCCCATGATGTTGCGGCTCTTGCCCAGGCGCACGAAGAAGGCGCCGATGATCGAGGTCAGGATGCAGACGGCGCAGATCGCGAGCGGCAGCAGCATCATCGTGCCCACCAGGGGCAAGCCGCGGAAGAAGATCGCCGCCAGCACCATGGTGGCGACCGTGGTCACCGCATAGGTCTCGAACAGGTCCGCAGCCATGCCGGCGCAGTCGCCGACGTTGTCGCCCACGTTGTCGGCGATGGTCGCGGCGTTGCGCGGATCGTCCTCGGGGATGCCGGCTTCGACCTTGCCCACCATGTCGCCGCCCACGTCGGCGCCCTTGGTGAAGATGCCGCCGCCGAGACGGGCGAAGATGGAAATGAGGGACGCGCCGAAGCCCAGGGCCACGAGGGCGTCGACGACCTCGCGGCTGGTCGGGTCCAGCCCCATGGGGCCGGTCAGCACGGCGTAGTAGCCCGCCACACCGATCAGGGCGAAGCCCGCCACGAACATGCCGGTCACCGCGCCGGAGCGGAACGCCATGGAGAGGCCCTTGTCGAGGCTCTCCGAGGCCGCCTGGGCGGTGCGGACGTTGGCCCGGACCGAGATCAGCATGCCGGCGTAGCCCGCCAGGCCCGACAGCACCGCGCCGATCAGAAAGCCGACGGCGGGCAGGGCGCCCAGGAGGATCGCGAGCAGGACCAGGATGACCGCGCCCACGATGGCGATGGTGGTGTACTGGCGGCGCAGGTAGGCGGCGGCGCCTTCCTGGATGGCCGCGGCGATCTCCTGCATGCGTTCGTTGCCGGCGGGCGCTCTCAGCAGCGCGCTCGTCTGCATGACGCCGTAAGCGACCGCGAGCAGGCCCGCCGCGATCACCAAAGTCAAAGCATTCATTCTTCCAAGGACCCCCTTGATGGCGGCGGTCGGTCCTCGCCGAGGCCGGTGAGCGCGCCGCTTGTCTTTGGCAAAGATCATGAATCTGCGGAGCGCAGATCATGGTGGGGGGTCTGTGCCGCAATCCGGTTGCGGACGCAACGCGCAATCGCCGCTGCGACAAGGCCCTGGCGGCCTCACCCTCCGCAGGCGCGCGTGCTAAGGCGTGCGCCGCGCCGCCCGCCCCCGCTCTTCAGGACCTGTCGACACTATGGACATCACCAAGATTTCGATCGGGGCGAACCCGCCCTTCGACGTCAACGCCGTGATTGAGATCCCGCAGGGCGGCGAGCCGGTGAAATACGAGCTCGACAAGGCGAGCGGCGCCTTGATGGTCGACCGCTTCCTGCACACGGCGATGTTCTATCCCGGCAACTACGGCTTCATCCCCCATACCCTGGCCGACGACGGCGACCCGATGGACATCATGGTGGTGGGACCCACGCCCGTCGTGCCGGGCGCCATCATCCGCTGCCGCCCGATCGGCTGCCTGATGATGACCGACGAGAAGGGCGCCGACGAGAAGGTGCTGGCCGTGCCCGTGGACGCGCTTCACCCCTTCTACACCGGCATCGACAGCTGGCGCTCGCTGCCGACGATCCTGACCGAGCAGATCGCCCACTTCTTCAAGCACTATAAAGACCTTGAGAAGGGCAAGGTGACCGAGATCGTGCGCTGGGCCGACGTGGAGGAGGCCTGCGAGCTGATCCGGCGGGCCATCGCCCGCGCGCAGAGCCGCCCCGCCTGACCTGACGCTGAGAAATCGCAGCTGGGCTGGAAGGCCCGACGGAACAGTCCGGTCGCTGCTCGGTTGCTGACCCGTCCCCGAGGCGGCGAGAGCTCATGACGCGCGACGAACCGGCCCTGAGCGAGCGTATCCCGCTCGTCGAAGACGAACCGGTGATCGACATAGCGCAGCGGGTGACCGGGCGGGTCCGCGTGCGCACGCGCGTGCAGACCGAAGACGTCCGGGCGCGCGGGGAGCTGGCGCGCCAGGATGTCGAGGTCGAGCGCGTTGTTGTCGATCGCTACGTCGATCAGGCCCCCGACCTGCGCCACGAGGGCGACGTGCTCATCGTGCCGGTGCTGGAAGAGGTTCTGGTCACCGAAAAGCGGCTGCTCCTCAAGGAGGAGCTGCGCATCCGGCTGGTTCGCACCCTCGAGCCGGTCGAGGCGCCAGTCACGGTGCGGCGCATGCACGCCGACATCGACCGCGACGCGCCCGAAGCCCCTCCCGCCTCGCCGCCTTACCCGAAACCTTAAGTCAGGAGACTGCTATGACCGAAAGAACCCTCACCGCACTGTTCGACGACAAGGACGCCGCCAAGCAGGCGGAGCACCAGCTCCAGGACGCCGGCGTATCGGCCAGCGACATCCGCATCACCAGCCAGGAGGAGCACGGCTCCGACCACACGTCGTGGTGGGACGGGCTGAAGACCATGTTCAGCCCCAGCGATGAGGACAAGCACGCCTATTCCGAGCACATCCGCCGCGGCGGCTACCTGCTGACGGCCAGGGTGCGGGAGGCGCAGGCCGACCGCGCCATCCAGGTGCTGGAGAACTCCGGCGCCGTGGACTTCGACCGCCGCCAGGAGGAGTGGCGCGGCCAGGGCTGGCAGGACCGTCCGGCGGGCGCTCAGTCCGGCCTTGCGGCGGCAACGGAGGGGCGCACGGGCTCCGACCGGCTCTACGACCAGACCGACGGTCAGGTGGGCGCGCAGGGCGTTTCCATCCAGCGCGGCGGCGCGGGCTATGCGAAGGACAACACCTCGGCGCCGGTGTCCGCCGACGACGACGTGTTCCGCGACCGAGAAATCGAGATGACCGAAACCTCGGAGGAGGCCGTGGTCGCCAAGGAGGCGCGGGTTCGCGAGGAGCTCCTCGTCACCAAGACCTCAGATCAGCGCACCGAAACCTTGAGCGACACCGTGCGCCACACCGAGGTGGACGTGCAGAACCTGGGCGAGCAGGGCCGGAGCTCAAGCGACGCGCAGGGCGTCGCGGGCGCCGCCATGGGCCGCGACCTGGGCGAGACGCGCAGCTTCGCCCCGACCGACATCCGCGAGCACGCGCAGGTGGTGGGGTCCGACGGTCAGCTCGTCGGCTCGGTCGATCACGTGGACGGCGGCTCGCGGATCAAGCTCGCCAGGCACGACTCGGCGGACGGCCAGCACCACTACATCCCGCTGGACTGGGTGGATGACGTGCAGGGCGACCAGGTGCGGCTGCGCGTGCCGGCCTCGCAGGCCCAACAGCAGTGGACGGCGGCGGGCTGAGCCGACTCAGCGAGACGGCGCAGCGGGCGGCTTCGGCAGGCCGACCACCCGCCGCGCCTGCTCATTGCTCAAGATCACGCCCGTGACGACGCCGGGCCCGGCGATGCGCTGAGCCTCTCGGGCCATGGCCGCCTTCAGCGCGGCGTCGTCCAGGCGCGTATAGCTGTCCGGACGCATGAACGGCGTGCGATGCCCGGCGCGGACCAGGGCGTCGCGGAAGTACGGCTCCTTCGCCCGCCAGGTCGCACTGTCGGCGTTGGGCGCGAGCGTCAGCCGGACGGTGACGAAGATGTAGTTGATCAGCCGCCCGTGCTCGACCACCGGCAGGGCGAGCGGCGACAGGTCGACGTACTGGCCTTCGGGACCCTTGGCCTTCGCCTTCTCCGCCGCGAGCGCAGGACCGCCCAGGGCGGACGTGAGAGCCAGGACGGACGCGAGAGCGAGGGCGGCGAGGGCGTGGCGCATCGGCAGACTATGCCGGGAGTCGGGTCGCGCCAGGAACCGCGATCAATGCTCCCAGCCCAACGCGGACGGCTGAACGGCCTGGCCCCGGACGCTCGCCCGCAAGCCCGGCCGGGCGGTGAAGGCGCCGACGGCGGCGACGGGCGTGCCTGCGTGCGCCGCCCCAGCCTCGAAGGCTGCGGCGCGAGCGGCTGGGACGGCGCAGGCCAGCTCGTAGTCGTCGCCGCCGGTCGCAAGGCGCAGCAGGGCCGCCGCAAGGTCGCTCTCGCCCTTCAGCCAAGCCGCCGCGGCGTCCGATAGCGGCAGGCGGTCCAGCGCGATCTCGAGCCCCGCCCCGCTCGCCTCGGCGATGTGCATGGCGTCGGCGAGCAGGCCGTCGGAGATGTCCGCGCAAGCCGAGGCGTGCGCCCGAAGCGCGTCGCGCAGCTCCAGCCGCGGCTCGGGCAGGCGATAGCGGCCCGCCAGGGCGGCGACCTGCTCAGGCGACAGCCGCGCGTCGAGCTCGCCCCGCGCCGCGTGCAGCCCCAGCGCCCCATCCCCGATCGTCCCGCTCACATAGAGGAGGTCGCCCGCCCGCGCGTCCGCACGCCGGACCATGCCCCGCGACGGCGTCCAGCCGACCATGGTGCAGCTAAGCGTCCAGGGGCCGGACGTCGCGACCGTGTCGCCGCCCAGCAGCTGCAGGCCGAAGGCCGCCTGATCCTCGGCCAGGCCGGAGGCGAAGCCCGCCTGGCCCGCCTCGTCCATGCCGTCGGGCCAAGCGAGCGCGAGCAGGTAGCCCTCGGGCGTCGCGCCCTTGGCGGCGAGGTCCGACAGGTTCACGCGCAGGAGCTTGCGCGCAACCAAGTCCGGCGGGTCGTCGGGCAGGAAGTGCACGCCCGAGACGAGCGCGTCCTTGGTCAGGATCAGGTCGCAACCGGGGCGGCTCGGCAGGGCGGCGGCGTCGTCCAGGAGGTCGAAGGCGCCCGGCGCGCCGGAGGCGAGGGGCCGAAACAGCCGCGCGATCCGCTCGAACTCGCGCCCCTGCCCCCCGCCGCTCACGCCCGAACGTCGCGGGCGACGCCGTCCAGCGCCGCATTGATGAACTTGGGCTCGGCCTCGGTCTCGAAGAAGGCCTTGGCGAGCTCGACATACTCGTCGATCACGATCTCGGCCGGGATGTCCCGGCGGTGCGCCAGCTCCCAGGCTCCGGCGCGCAGCATGGCGCGGGCGGTGGCGTCGATGCGCTCCAGCCGCCAGGTCTTGGCGAGACGGCGCGCCACGGCCCGATCCACCTCCGCCTGATGCGCCACCACCCCGTGCGTCAGCTCGTCGAAGAACGCCTCATCCGCCGCCGCCAGCGGCTCGCCCTCGAGGTCGCCGCCGAAGCGATGGTCGCGGAACTCGCGCACGACGGCGTCCACGCCCGCGCCGGAGACCTCCATCTGGTAGAGCGCCTGCACCGCGGCGAGGCGTGCGACGGAGCGGTCCTGCCTTCCCGACACCGCCCAGGCCTTGGAGCCGCTCACGACCGCCCCGGCTCCAGCTCGGGCTCGAGCCCGTCATCGGCTAGGGCATCCTCGCCCAGTCCCTCCTCGCCGAGGAAGCGCGCGAAGTCGGAGGTCTCGCGGAAGTCGCGATAGACGGAGGCGTAGCGCACATAGGCCACCTCATCGAGCGCCTTCAGCGCCTTCATGACCAGCTCGCCCACCACGTGGGAGGCGATGTCGGTCTCGCCGCGGCTCTCCAGCTGGCGCACGATGCCCGACACGATGCGCTCCACCCGCTCGGGGTCCACGGGCCGCTTGCGCAGCGCGATGGCGATGGAGCGGACCAGCTTCTCCCGGTCGAAGGGCGCGCGCCGGCCCGAGCGCTTCACGATCACGAGCTCGCGCAGCTGCACCCGCTCGAAGGTGGTGAAGCGGCCGCCGCATTCCGGGCAGGAGCGGCGGCGGCGGATCGCGGCCCCGTCCTCGGAGGGGCGGCTGTCCTTGACCTGGCTTTCGGCGTGGCTGCAGAACGGGCACTTCACAGCGTCACCTGATCACCCACATCCGCCCCCAAAGACTGGCCCCGCAAGACTGGTCCCGCAACACTGGCCCCGCGAGGGTTCACGCGTAGATGGGGAAGCGCGCGCAGAGGTCCAGCACCTCAGCCCTGACCCGCGATTCCGCCGCGCCGTTGTCCTCCGGCGAGGCGGCGAGTCCGTCGACGACCTCCGCGATCAGCTGGCCGATGCGGCGGAACTCCGCTTGGCCGAAGCCGCGGGTCGTGCCGGCCGGCGTGCCGAGGCGGATGCCGGAGGTCACGGTGAAGGGCGCGGTGTCGAAGGGGATGCCGTTCTTGTTGCAGGTGATGCCCGCGCGCTCCAGGCTGGCTTCCGCGGCCTTGCCGGTCACGCCCTTGGGCCGCAGGTCGACCAGCATCAGGTGGCTGTCGGTGCCGCCCGACACGATGGCGAGACCGGCTTCCGTCAGGGTCGCGGCCAGCGCCCGCGCATTGTCGACCACGGCCTGGGCGTAGGCCTTGAACTCCGGCTGCAGCGCCTCGCCGAAGGCGACCGCCTTGGCCGCGATCACGTGCATCAGCGGCCCGCCCTGCAGCCCCGGGAAGACGGCGGAGTTGATCTTCTTGCCGAGTTCCTCGTCATTGCTGAGGATTATGCCGCCGCGCGGCCCGCGCAAGGTCTTGTGCGTCGTCGTGGTGCACAGGTGCGCGTGCGGAACCGGGCTCGGATAGACCCCCGCGGCGATCAGGCCGGCGTAGTGGGCCATGTCGACCATCAGATAGGCCCCGACCTCGTCGGCGATCTGGCGGAAGCGCGCGAAGTCGATCGGGCGGCTATAGGCGCTGCCGCCTGCGATGATCAGCTTGGGCCGCTCTCGCCGGGCGATTTCGGCCACGGCGTCGTAGTCGATCAGGTGGTCGTCCGGGCGCACGGAATAGGAGACCGGCCGGAACCACTTGCCGGACTGGTTCGCCGGGCTGCCGTGGGTCAGGTGACCGCCCGCCGCCAGGTCCATGCCCAAGAACACGTCCCCGGGCTGGAGCAGGGCCAGGAACGCCGCCTGGTTCGCCTGGGCGCCGGAGTGCGGCTGCACATTGGCGAAGGCGCAGCCGAACAGCGCCTTGGCGCGCGCGATCGCGAGCCGTTCCGCCTCGTCCACATACTCGCAGCCGCCGTAGTAGCGCCGTCCGGGATAGCCCTCCGCATATTTGTTGGTCAGGATCGAGCCCTGGGCCTCCAGCACCGCCCGGCTGACGATGTTCTCCGACGCGATCAGCTCGATCTGGGTCTGCTGGCGCGTGAGCTCGTGCGCGATGGAGCCGAACAGCTCCGGGTCCCGCGCCTCCAGCCCCTCGCCGAAGAAGGCGCCGGCATGGTGACCCTGGGGGAGTCCGGTCTGGGCGGCGTCGCCGGCCGCGGGTCGGGCGAGAACGGCGGATTGGACGGTCATGAGCGACGCTCCGTCACTGGCGGGGAGAGTCGCTTTTCTTAAACGGGCCGCCCGGATCAGACAACGCCAGCCGCCCCAAGAACAGTCAAGCTTCGCTTCGTCAAGAATTCACAGGACGAGGTCTCGCTCGGCTTGATTTGGGCGCATTTTGCGTATTGAACAACCGACCCTTTGCAGTCCTTGCGATTGCAGCGTCCTAGTTCCGTAACAGAGGTTTGGATGAGTGAGCGTGAGTCGCCGGAGATGAGCCAGGAAGAGCTCCTTCGGTTGAGCGCCGACATCGTGGCGGCGTATCTTTCCAACAACCAGGTCCCAGCGGCCGCAATCCCCGATGTGATCCGCACCGTGCACGGATCCCTCAGCAGCATCGGCCAGCCCGAGCCTCAATCGGCGCCGGTCGAAAAGCAGAAGCCCGCCGTGCCGGTCGGCAAGTCCGTCCAGGACGACTACATCGTCTGTCTCGAAGACGGCAAGCGTCTGAAGATGCTGAAGCGCTACCTGCGCTCCAAGTTCAACATGACGCCGGAGGAATATCGCCGGAAGTGGGGCCTGCCGGCCGACTATCCGATGGTGGCGCCGGCCTATGCGAATCGCCGCTCGGAGTTCGCCAAGCAGATTGGTCTCGGCAAGGGCGTGCGACGCGCCCGCGCCTGAGCTGGCGCTCGAAGGTCCGAAGACGAGGGGGCCGTCGGCGCGAGCCGGCGGCCTTCCCGCTCGCCGGCCTGCGGCGGAGCGGCGGGACAGTTCTTGATTTGTTCTTGCTGCGGGGCCCGCTTTGCGCCCCATATGAGGGAGCTGCCCGGCGCGCGAGTCGGGCCGTCCCCTTCTGGAGCCCTTGAGCGCCATGGCCCTCGCCGAGACGCCCGTCATCCGCGTGCGCGGTGCGCGCGAGCACAATCTGAAGAGCGTCGACGTGGATATCCCGCGCGGCGAGCTGGTGGTGATCACGGGGCTGTCCGGGTCGGGCAAGTCGTCTCTGGCTTTCGACACCATCTACGCCGAGGGCCAGCGCCGTTATGTCGAGAGCCTGTCGGCCTATGCCCGCCAGTTCCTGGAGCTGATGGGCAAGCCGGACGTAGACCTGATCGAGGGGCTCAGTCCCGCAATCTCCATCGAGCAGAAGACGACGTCGAAGAATCCGCGCTCCACGGTGGGCACGGTGACGGAGATCCACGACTACATGCGCCTGCTCTGGGCGCGGGTGGGCGTCCCCTACTCGCCCGCGACCGGCTTGCCCATCGAGAGCCAGACCGTCAGCCAGATGGTCGACAAGATCATGGCCCTGCCCGAGGGCACGCGGCTGAACCTGCTCGCCCCTGTGGTCCGCGACCGCAAGGGCGAGTACCGCAAGGAGCTGGCGGACTGGCAGCGCCAGGGCTTCCAGCGCGTCAAGATCGACGGGCAGATGTACCTGATCGAGGACGCGCCCGCGCTCGACAAGAAGTTCAAGCACGACATCGACGTGGTCGTGGACCGGGTGGTGGTGAAGGCCGGGATCGAAACCCGCCTGTCGGATTCGCTCGAACAGGCGCTGCGCCTCGCCGACGGCCTGGCGACGGCGGAGTGGGCGACCCTGGAGGAGGGCGAGACCGAACCCAAGCGCCTGCTGTTTTCCGAGCGCTTCGCCTGCCCGGTCTCGGGGTTTACGATCACCGAGATCGAGCCGCGCCTGTTCAGCTTCAACAACCCGGCCGGCGCCTGCCCCGCCTGCGACGGGCTCGGCCAGAAGCTCACCTTCGACGCCGACCTGATCGTGCCCGACAAGGACAAGAGCCTGCACAAGGGCGCGGTCGCGCCGTGGTCGCGGGGCCCCTCGCCCCTCTACACCCAGACCCTGCAGGCGCTGGCCCGCCACTACGGCTTCAGCATGGACCTGCCTTGGTACAAGCTGCCTGAACAGGCGCGCGACGTCGTGCTGCGCGGGACCGGGACGGAGAAGGTCAAGTTCACCTACGACGACCAGGCGCGCAAGTACGAGGTGGTGAAGCCCTTCGAGGGCGTCCTGCCCAATCTGGAGCGGCGCTGGCGCGAAACCGACTCCGCCTGGGTGCGCGAGGAGCTCGGCCGCTATCAGTCCGAGACGCCCTGCGAGGCCTGCCACGGGGCGCGCCTGAAGCCTGAAGCCTTGGCGGTGAAGGTCGGGGCGCGGTCGGTCGCCGAGGTCAGCGCCCTGTCGATCAAGGACGCGCGAACCTGGTTCGAGGGGCTGGAGAGCGTCCTCACCGACAAGCAGATGGAGATCGCCCGGCGCATCCTGAAGGAGATCAACGACCGCCTGCGCTTCCTAAACGACGTCGGGCTGGACTACCTGAACTTGGCGCGCGCGTCGGGCACCCTGTCGGGCGGCGAGAGCCAGCGCATCCGGCTGGCCTCCCAGATCGGCTCGGGCCTCACCGGCGTCCTTTACGTGCTCGACGAGCCCTCGATCGGCCTGCACCAGCGGGACAACACCCGTCTGCTGACCTCGCTGAAGGGGCTGCGCGACCTCGGCAACTCCGTGCTGGTGGTAGAGCATGACGAGGAGGCGATCATGTCCGCCGACCACGTCATCGACATGGGCCCGGCGGCGGGCGTGCACGGCGGCCACATCATCGCTCAGGGCCCGCCCGAGGCGATCATGGCCGCCAAGGACAGCATCACCGGCCAGTACCTGACCGGGGTGCGGGAGATCGCCGTCCCCGACAGCCGCCGGCCGATCGGCAAGAAGCGGCTGAAGGTGATCGGCGCCCGCGGCAACAACCTGAAAAACGTGACCGGCGAGATTCCGGTGGGGACCTTCACCTGCGTCACCGGCGTGTCGGGCGGGGGCAAGTCCACCTTCACCATCGAGACGCTCTACAAGGCGGCGGCGCGACGGCTGAACAATGCCTCGGACGCGCCCGCACCGCACGAGCGCATCGAGGGGCTGGAGCACTTCGACAAGGTCATCGACATCGACCAGAGCCCGATCGGGCGCACGCCGCGCTCGAACCCGGCGACCTACACCGGCGCCTTCCAGCCGATCCGCGACTGGTTCGCGGGCCTGCCGGAGTCCAAGGCGCGCGGCTATGGCCCGGGCCGGTTCAGCTTCAACGTCAAGGGCGGGCGCTGCGAGGCGTGCCAGGGCGACGGCGTGGTCAAGATCGAGATGCACTTCCTGCCGGACGTCTACGTCACCTGCGACGTCTGTCACGGCAAGCGCTACAATCGCGAGACGCTGGAGATCCTGTTCCGCGGCAAGTCGATCTCCGATGTGCTGGACATGACGGTGGAGGAGGCTGCCGACTTCTTCAAGGCGGTGCCGCCGATCCGGGACAAGATGGAGACGCTAAAGCGGGTCGGCCTCAGCTACGTCAAGGTCGGCCAGCAGGCTACGACGCTCTCCGGCGGCGAGGCGCAGCGGGTGAAGCTGGCCAAGGAGCTGAGCCGGCGCGCGACGGGCCGGACCCTGTACATCCTGGACGAGCCCACCACCGGCCTGCACTTCGAGGACGTGAAGAAGCTGCTCGAGGTGCTGCACGAGCTGGTCGAGAGCGGCAACACCATGGTGGTCATCGAGCACAACCTCGACGTCGTGAAGACCGCCGACTGGGTCCTGGACTTCGGGCCGGAGGGCGGCGACGGCGGCGGCGAGATCGTGGCCGCGGGCTCGCCCGAAGAGATCGCCGCCGACCCCAAGAGCTGGACCGGGCGCTATCTGAAGGAGCTCCTCGACCGCCACGAGACGCGCCGTCGGGCCCGCATCGGCGCGCTCAAGCGCAAGCGGGCCTAGCGGGCCCGGGCCGCAGGGTCAAAAGCCTTTCACGACCTCGCCGCCCTTCATGACGAAGGCGACGTGCGGGAGCCGGCTGACGTCGTTCAGGGGATCGCCCGTGACCGCGATCAGATCGGCGTAGAGACCGGGCTTGATCTGGCCGACGTCATCGGGACGGCCCAGCGCCTCGGCCGCATTCAGGGTCGCGGCGCGGATCGCCTCGGCCGGCGTCATGCCCGCTCGATGCCCTGCTTCAGGCCGACGTCGTTGAAAAGGGCTCGAGCCGACGTTGCGCACGGTCGTGAAGCCGGCCTCAACCGACCTTTTCGATGCGACCGTCCAGGACCAGCACCGCAGGCGCATCCACCAGCTTGCCCAAGGCGACGTCCACCATCCGGTCGGCGGCGACCAGCACGGCGTCGGGGCGCGCGGCCGATGCGCCCATGGCTGCGGCCAGGGCGAGGCCGAGCGCCGCCAGGCTGCGGCGGAGGCGATGGAGACGCATGCGGAGAGGCTGAGGCTTTGAGGAACTCGGCCTCGACCCTGCCACGCTGAGGCGGTCGGCCGCACGCCGCTTTTGTTCTTTCTTTGTTCACTTCGACTCAGCCCATGCTAGACCGCTGGAGCTGAGGAGGCGCGCATGGCCCGGGACGGGGCGACCTATGTCTGCCAGAGCTGCGGCGCGGTCCACATGAAGTGGGCGGGCCAGTGCTCCGCGTGCGCGGCATGGAACACCCTCGTGGAAGAGGTCGCAGCCTCGCGTCCGCCCGGCGCGCTCGCGCCGGCGCGCAGGCCGGGCAAGCGGTCGGGGCTCGCCTTCGAGACGATGGACCTCGCCACCCCCGTGCCGCCGCGCATCGCGACGGGGATCGAGGAGTTCGACCGCGTCTGCGGCGGCGGCGTCGTGCCGGGCTCGGCCGTCCTGGTCGGCGGCGACCCGGGCGTGGGCAAGTCGACGCTGCTGCTGCAGGTCTGCGCCGCCGCGGCGCTGGCGGGCCGCACGGTCGCCTATGTGTCGGGCGAAGAGGCGGTGGAGCAGGTGCGCGCCCGCGCCCAGCGCATGGGGCTCGGCCACGCGCCCGTGCGCCTGGCGGCGGAGACGGCGCTTCGCGAGATCGTGGAGGCGCTGAAGCGCGAGAGCTTCGACCTGGTGGTCATCGACTCCATCCAGACCCTCTGGAGTGATCAGCTGGAGGCCGGTCCGGGCTCGGTGGCCCAGGTGCGCGCCTGCGCGGGCGAGCTGGTGCGGCTGGCCAAGGCGCGGCGCACGGCCGTGGTGCTGGTCGGCCACGTCACCAAGGACGGCCAGATCGCCGGCCCGCGCGTGGTGGAGCACATGGTGGACGCCGTCCTGGCCTTCGAGGGCGAGCGCGGCTACCCGTTCCGCATCCTGCGGGGGGCCAAGAACCGCTTCGGCGCCACCGACGAGATCGGCGTCTTCGAGATGGGCGACGCCGGCCTGCGCGAGGTGAAGAACCCCTCCGCCCTGTTCCTGAACGACGGCGGCGAGCGGGCCGCCGGCGCGGCGGTGTTCGCGGGCATCGAGGGCTCCCGCCCCGTGCTGGTGGAGTTCCAGGCCCTGGTCGCGCCCTCCGCCTATGGCACGCCCCGGCGCGCGGTGGTGGGCTGGGACTCCGGCCGCCTCGCCATGTTGCTGGCGGTGCTGGAGGCGCGCTGCGGCATCGGCTTCGGCGACCGGGACGTCTATCTGAACGTGGCGGGGGGGCTGCGCATCTCCGAGCCCGCGGCCGACCTCGCGGCCGCGGCCGCCCTGGTGTCCTCCGCACTTGATCAGCCCCTGCCGCAGGACTGCGTGGTGTTCGGCGAGGTCAGCCTGTCAGGCGAGGTGCGGGCGGTGAACCGCATGGACGCCCGCCAGAAGGAGGCCGCCAAGCTCGGCTTCGCCCAGGCGCTCGGGCCTGCCGCGGCCTCGGACGGGGGCGTTCGCATGACCAGCGTCTCGCGGCTGGCCGAGGCGGTGCAGAAGATCGGCGACGGCGCCCTGGCCGCCTGAACCCCGACCCCCTGGCCCCCGCGCCCCTGCCCCGCCGCGTCAGCCGATGCTGCGGCGGACCTGTGCGTACAGCATGGGGCTGGAGCGCTGCACCCGCACATCGCGGTGGTCGAGCGCCGCAGTCGACCTCGATGGAGGCCCGATATGCGGCGGCTGCGGCCCGTGGTGAGATCGGTCACCTCGCTCGTGTAGCTTGTCTGGGTCAGCCGCAGCAGGCCGCCCTTCACCCCCAGCCGGTCGAGCGGCAGGTTCAGATCCACTAAGACAGAGTCCTTCGCGCCTGCCCCGATGTTGCCGGGCGCGTCGAAGCCGGCGGACGCCGTCAGGATCGGCACCCTGTCCACCACCTGGCTGAGCTCGTAGTGGCGCAGGGTCACGGTGAGGTCCCCGTCGCGCCAGAAACGGTGATCCAGCGTCGCTTCGTAGACCCAGGCCTGCTGCGGATCGAGGTTCGGGTTGCCTGCCTGCACCTGGCCGGAGGTCGTGAGCGCCGCCGACGCTGTTGGACTGGTGATGGTCTCGGTCTGCGTGAACGGCAGATGGTCGTAGCTGACGTTCAGGCGCACGCGCCCGCCGCGCCTCTCGGCGCGCTACAACGCCGCAACCTGGATGAACTCCTCGTAAGGCGGGCGGCTCAGTCGCGGTGGTAGGGCGAGCCGGCCAGGAGCGTGGTCGCGCGATAGAGCTGCTCGGCGAGCATGACCCGGGCGAGGGCGTGCGGCCAGGTCTGGGGACCGAAGGCCAGGGTCTCGGCGGCGGCCTCCGTGACCTCGGGGGCAAGGCCGTCGGCGCCTCCGACCGCGAACACGAGCCGGCGCTCGCCCTGATCGCGCAGGGCGGCGATCCGTTCGGCGAAGGCGCGCGAGGGCCAGGCCCGGCCCCGCTCGTCGCAGGCGATCAGGCGCTCGCCAGGCTGGACGGCGGCCAGGATCGCCGCCCCCTCCGCCGCCTTGCCGGGCTTTCTGGGCTCCACCTCGACCAGGTCGACGGGGGTGAGCGCCACGGCGCGGCCGGTCGCGGCCGCGCGGGCGCAGTAGTCGAGCGCGAGCGCCTGCTCGGGCGCGCGGCCGAGCCGTCCCACCGCCACGATCGACAGGCGCATGCGCCCCCTTAGACCGCCCGGCTGCCGGTGCGGTGAGGCGCGTCCACCGACCAGATCTTCTCGATCTGATAGAAGGCGCGGACCTCGGGCCGGAACAGGTGCACGATCACGTCCCCCGCGTCGATCAGCACCCAGTCGGCCTGCGGCAAGCCCTCCATGGCGACCTTGCCGAGCCCGGCGTCCTTGAGGGTGCGGCCCAGCCGGTCGGCCAGGGCGGAGACGTGCCGCGCCGAGCGGCCCGACGCGATGACCATGAAGTCGGCCAGCGGGCTCTTGCCGCGCAGGTCGATCGAGATGAGGTCCTCAGCCTTGTCCTCGTCCAGGCGCGCCGTGATCAGCTGTTCCAGGGCGTCGGCGTCGGGCGGATGACGCGCCTCGGCGGCAGGACCGTCAGCGTCTTGGGGGTGGGCGGCAGGCGAGGTCAGGGCGGGGCTCCAGATGAGCGATCCACCCTAACACGCCCGCCCCCCGCATGCGAGCGGGACCGGCCCGCCGCCCGGAACGGGCTCTGCCGAGCCGCGCCTTCCCGACCGCGCTCAGAGGTCCAGGATCAGGCGCTGCGGGTCTTCGACGTGGTCCTTCACGGCCACGAGGAAGGTCACCGCCTCCTTGCCGTCCACGATGCGGTGATCGTAGCTCAGGGCCAGGTACATCATCGGCCGGATCTCGATCTTGCCGTTCACCGCCACCGGCCGCTCCTGGATCTTGTGCATGCCGAGGATCCCCGACTGCGGCGCGTTCAGGATCGGCGTCGACATCAGCGAGCCGTAGATGCCGCCGTTGGAGATGGTGAAGGTCCCGCCCTGCAGGTCTTCCAGCGCCAGCTGACCGTCGCGGGCCTTCTTGCCGAGCGCGGCGATCGCCTTTTCGATGCCGGCGAAGGACAGGCTGTCGGCGTCGCGCACCACGGGCACGACCAGACCCTTCTCAGTGCCGACCGCGACGCCGATGTCGTAGTGGTTCTTGTAGATGAGGTCCTGGCCGTCGATCTCGGCGTTCACCGCCGGGACCTCCTTCAGGGCGGCGATACAGGCCTTCACGAAGAAGCTCATGAAGCCGAGCTTCACGCCGTGACGCTTCTCGAAAACGTCCTTGTATTCGTTGCGCAGCGACATGACCGCGCTCATATCGACCTCGTTGAAGGTCGTGAGCATGGCGGCGGTGTTCTGGGCGTCCTTCAGCCGGCGCGCGATGGTCTGGCGAAGCCGGGTCATGCGCACACGCTCCTCGCGCTCGGCGAGCGGGCGGGGTGCGGAGGGCGCCTGCGCCGGGGCGGGGCGGGCGCGGCGAAGGCGGGGTAGTCGGGCGCGGGCGGGGTCGGCGCCGCCGGCTGCGGCGCGGCGCGGCCCTGGAGCGCAGCCAGGGCGTCGCCCTTGGTGATGCGGCCGTCCTTGCCCGACGCCGGGATGCGGGACGGATCGAGCCCGTTCTCCGCCACGATGCGCTGGACCGAGGGCGAAAGCGGCAGGGCGGCGTTGGGCTGAGCGCCTGAGGCGGAGCTTCCGTCAGGGCCGCCGGCGGGCTGCGCCGCCTGGGTCGCGGCCGGGACCGCCTGGGACGCCGGCGCGCCAGACGCGGACACCCGCGCGATCACCTGGTTCGGGGTGACCGTGTCCCCCGGGTTGGCGACCACTTCGGTCAGAACGCCGTCGGCGGGCGAGGCGATCTCGACGGCGACCTTGTCGGTCTCGATCTCGACCAGCACCTCGTCCTTGGCGACGCGATCGCCCGGCTTCTTGGTCCATTGGCCCACGGTGCCCTCGGTGACGGACTCGCCCATGGCGGGCACGGTGACCTCCAGCCCGCCCGCGCTGCCATAGCCCTGCTGGGGCGCGACCTCGGCCGACGCAGCGGGCGCGCTCCCGCGCGCCGCGTCCGGGGCGGCGGGCGCAGGCGCAGGCGCAGCGGACGCAGGCGCAGGCGTAGGCGCAGCGGACTTCCCGGCCCCCGCCCCGTTTACGGCGCCCAGGCGCTGGCCCGGCGTAACTGTCGCCCCTTCCGGCGCGTCGATGGCGCTCAGCACCCCGTCCTCGGGGGCGGAGACCTCGAGCGACACCTTGTCGGTGTCGAGCTCGACCAGCACCTCGTCCTTCTTCACCGGGTCCCCGGGCTTTTTGGTCCAGCGGGCGATGGTCGCCTCGGTGACGCTCTCGCCGAGCGCGGGGGTCAGGATGTCGGCCATGGTCTGCCTTGAGGTCCGTAGGTCTTGGTCTGTGGCGGCGGGGATCGGGCCCGGTCAGGCCATGGCCTCGCCGAGGAAGGTCTCGAGTTCTTTCAGGTGCCGGCTCATCAAGCCCGCGGCGGTGGAGGCCGAGGCGGGGCGGCCGACGTAGCGGGCGCGCTTGGCCTTCACGTCCGTGCGCTCCAGCGTCTGCTCGAGCCATGCGTCCACAAAGGTCCAGCCGCCCATGTTCTTGGGCTCCTCCTGGCACCAGACGATCTCCGCGCTGGGGAAGCGCGACAGCTCCTTGCGCAGCGACTGCATCGGCCAGGGATAGAACTGCTCAAGCCGCAGGATGTAGATGTCGCTGGCGTTCGCCTTCTCGCGGGCGTCCAGCAGGTCGTAGTAGACCTTGCCCGAGCAGAGGATGACCTTGCGGATCTGCGCGTCCGGCTTCAGCGCTAGGGGCGTGATCTCCGGGTTGCGGCCCGCGTCGTCCAGGAGCACGCGGTGGAAGCTCGAGCCCTCGGCCATGTCGGAGAGCTTGGAGACCGCCCGCTTGTGACGGAGCAGGCTCTTGGGCGTCATCACGATTAGGGGCTTGCGGAAGGCGCGGTGCAGCTGACGCCGCAGCACGTGGAAGTAGTTGGCGGGCGTGGTGCAGTTCACGACCTGCATGTTGTCTTCCGCGCAGAGCTGCAGATAGCGCTCCAGCCGGGCGGAGGAGTGCTCAGGCCCCTGGCCCTCGTAGCCGTGCGGCAACAGCATCACCAGACCTGACATGCGCAGCCACTTGCGCTCGCCCGAGGAGATGAACTGGTCCACCACCACCTGGGCGCCGTTGGCGAAGTCGCCGAACTGCGCTTCCCACAAGGTGAGGGTGTTCGGATCGGCCAGCGAATAGCCGTACTCGAAGCCCAGCACCGCCTCTTCCGACAGGGAGCTGTCGATCACCTCGTACTGCGCCTGGCCGGGACGCAGGTTGTTCAGCGGGATGTAGCGGTCCTCGGTGCGCTGATCGACGATGGCGGAGTGGCGCTGCACGAAGGTGCCGCGCACGCTGTCCTGGCCGGACAGGCGCACCGGGAAGCCCTCGTCCAGCAGGGTGGCGAAGGCCAGGTGCTCCGCCGTGCCCCAGTCGAGCCCTGCGCCGGACTCGATGGCCTGGCGGCGGCCCTCGATGACGCGCGCGACCGTCTTGTGCACCTCCACGCTGCTCGGGAGCGTGGTCATCCTGAGCCCCAGGTCGCGCAGCTTCTGCATCGGCACGGCGGTGTCGCCCCGACGCTCGTCCCCGCCGGGCGGCGTGCGCAGGCCCGACCACCGGCCGTCCAGCCAATCCGCCTTGTCGGCGTGATAGGCCTTGCCCGCGTCGAACTCGCGATCGAGGAGGGCCATGGCCGCATCGACAGCCGCCTCCACCTCCGCGGCGCTGACCACCCCCTCCTTCACCAGGCGCGCGGCGTAGAGCTCGCGCGTCGAGGGATGGTCCTTGATCTTCGCGTACATGACCGGCTGGGTCATGGTCGGGTCGTCGCCCTCGTTGTGGCCGAAGCGCCGGTAGCAGAACATGTCGATGACCACGTCCTTGCCGAACTGCTGGCGGTATTCGGTGGCGACCTTGGCGCAATAGACCACCGCCTCGGGATCATCCCCGTTGCAGTGGAAGATCGGCGCCTGGACCATCAGGGCCACGTCCGACGGGTAGGGCGTGGAGCGCGAATTGCGCGGGCTGGTGGTGAAGCCGATCTGGTTGTTGACGATGAAGTGGACGGTGCCGCCGGTGCGATAGCCCTTCAGGCCCATGAGGGCGAAGCACTCGGCCACAACGCCCTGTCCGGCGAAGGCAGCGTCGCCGTGCAGCAGAAGCGGCATCACCTTGCCGCGTCCGGCGGTCGGGTCGGCTGCGAGGTCGAAGGCCTGCTTGGCCCGCGCCTTGCCCAGCACCACCGGGTTCACGATCTCCAGGTGGCTGGGGTTGGCGGTCAGCGACAGATGCACCCGGTTGCCGTCGAACTCGCGGTCCGAACTTGCGCCCAGGTGATACTTGACGTCGCCCGAGCCCTCGATGTCGGAGGGCAGGCTCGAGCCGCCCTGGAACTCGTGGAAGATGATCTTGTAAGGCTTGCCCATGACCGCGGCGAGCACATTCAGGCGGCCCCGGTGCGCCATGCCGATGACGATCTCATCCACGCCCAGCGCCCCGCCGCGCTTGATGATCTGCTCCAGCGCCGGGACCATAGCCTCCGCGCCGTCCAGCCCGAAGCGCTTGGTGCCCGGAAAGCGGCGATGCAGGAAGCGCTCGAAGCATTCGGCCTCGATCAGCTTGTTCAGGATCGCCTTTTTGCCCTCGGGCGTGAACTGGATCTCCTTGTCCTTGCCCTCGATCCGCTCCTGCAGCCAGGCCTTCTCGGCGGGATCGGAGATGTGGGTGTACTGCACCCCCACGTTGCCGCAGTAGGTGCGCCGCAGGATCGCCAGGATCTCGCGCACGGTGGCGGTCTCGAGCCCCAGCACATAGTCGAGGAAGATCGGCCGGTCGTAGTCGGACGCGGCGAAGCCGTAGGAGGCCGGGTCGAGCTCGGGGCTCTCGACCCTGGGCTCCAGGCCGAGCGGGTCGAGGTTGGCCTGCAGGTGGCCGCGCGCCCGATAGGCCCGGATCATCATGATGGCGCGCACCGAATCCAGGGTGGCGGCGCGGATCTGGTCCGGGGTGGCCACCGGCGCCTTCTGCTCGATGGCCTTGGCGAGCTTGGCTTCCACCGCCGGCCACATGCCGTCGAGGGCGGAGAGCCAGTCCGGGCGCGGCGCGGGAGGCGGCGGCCTGGTCCAGGCGGGCTCGGCCGCGGCGCGGGCGATGTCGACCTTGGCCTCGCGCAGGCTCTCGAAGAAGGCGCGCCAGGAGGGCTCCACTGACGAGGGGCTCTCGGCGAAGCGCGCGTAGAGCTCCTCTACGAAGCCGGCGTTGCCGCCATAGAGGAAGGAGGTCTGGGCCAGGATCTGGTTGATCGAGGTCCGATCCTGAACGCCTGCGTCGTCCGCCATGTCACTCGTCCCCGGCGCGCGCCGGGTCTCGTCGAAGGACGGGAGGGCTGGTCGCGCCGCTCTATCTAGATAGGTTTATTTCAAGCGCCTTTCAGCACTTGAACCAAGGTCTCGCCCAGTGCGGCGGGGGACGGCGACACGCGGATGCCCGCCGCCTCCATCGCCGCGATCTTGTCCTCCGCCCCGCCCTTGCCGCCGGAGATGATCGCCCCGGCATGGCCCATGCGACGGCCCGGAGGCGCGGTGCGCCCGGCGATGAAGCCTACCGTCGGTTTCTTACGCCCGCGTTTAGCCTCGTCGGCCAGGAACTGCGCCGCATCCTCCTCGGCCGAGCCGCCGATCTCGCCGATCATGATGATGGATTGTGTCGCTTCGTCGGCGAGAAACATCTCCAGCACGTCGATGAACTCGGTGCCCTTCACCGGGTCGCCGCCGATGCCGACCGCCGTGGTCTGGCCCAGGCCCGCATGGGTGGTCTGGAACACCGCCTCGTAGGTCAAGGTGCCGGAGCGCGAAACGACGCCGACGGAGCCCTTCTTGAAGATGTTGCCCGGCATGATGCCGATCTTGCACTCGTCAGGGGTCAGCACGCCCGGGCAGTTCGGCCCGATCAGGCGCGACTTGGAGCCCTGCAGGCAACGCTTGACCTTGATCATGTCCTCCACCGGGATGCCCTCGGTGATGCAGACGATGAGCGCGATCTCCGCGTCGATCGCCTCCAGGATCGCGTCGGCCGCGCCCGGGGGCGGAACATAGATGACGCTGGCGTCCGCCTGGGTGGCCTCTTTCGCCTGCACCACCGTGTCGAACACCGGCAGGCCGAGGTGCTGGCTGCCGCCCTTGCCCGGCGAGGTGCCGCCGACCATGCGGGTGCCGTAGGCGATAGCCTGTTCGGAGTGGAAGGTGCCTTGGCGGCCCGTGAAGCCCTGACAGATGACCTTGGTGTTCTTATCGATCAGGACGGACATGCGGGCTCCAGCCATCTCCGGAAAGCGAGGCGGGGTCCGGATAGCGCAGGACGTGGGCAAGGGAAACCGCGGAACGGCGATTTCGCGGAAAGCTCAGCTCAGAGGGGCTGGACGACGACGATCGAGGGCGCGCGCTCGGCCGGATCGCGCCTCGGCCACCAGCGCCAGAGCACCGCGAGCCCTGCCGCGCAGATCGCGCCCAGCGCCAGCCACCACTCCTGCCAGACGCCGAAGCTGATCGCGCCGATCAGGGTGTAGGCGGCCAGCGTCGCAGCCGCGGCGGCGCAAAACAGGCGCTCGCCTCGGGTGCGGCCGATCGCCCAGATCAGCGCCGTCCAGACCAGCGCCATGAGCCCTGCGCCCAAACCCCCGAGCTCGAGCCAGACCTGCATCGCCGCATCGTGGGTGTGCAGCGGGATGATGCCCGGCCAGCTCCGCGCCGAATCGAGCCCCCAGCCGAAGAGCGGCTTTCTCCGGATCAGGCGCCCGGCGAAGCTCCAGATCTGCAGCCTTGCGACGTAGGACGGCGGCAGGTGCTGAGCGCCCCAGGCGAACACCCCCGCCCGCTCCAGCAGGCCCAGGATCGCGGGCGTGCCGAGCCAGTAGATCCAGATCGCCCAGGCGGCGACGACGAGCGCCGCGCGCCGCCAGAGGTAGACGGCCCCGAAGACGACCGCAGCCAGGAGGAAGGCGAGCGGCTGGGCGTCGGCGTCCAGGCCGAGCTTGTCGGCCACGATCGCCAGCGGGAAGAGCGCGATCCACCCCGCGCGCCTCTCCCACCACAGGACCAAGGCCGCGGGCCAGGCGAGCAGCGCCAAGCCGTTGCCGAGGATGGAGGCGCGGATGGGCGCAAGGTCGGATCGGACCGGATGGCCGAGCAGCCGGTGCAGGCCCTCCAGCACCCTGCCCCGGGTCAGGCTCTCCTCGAGCAGGAGCAGGCCGGTGGCGACCAGGCTCCAGGCCAGCACGCGCGACGCGCGCCGGGCGCCGGCTTGCGACAGGCGACTGAGCGCCAGGGGGAGCGCGCCGAAGGTGATCAGCTGAAGAACCAGCTTCAGCCCGACGATCCGCTCCCAGTCCTTGTACCTGTGCAGGGCGTGCAGATCGGGCGTCGCCGGGCTCCACGGCATGGTCGCCAGGCCCCACAACAGGAGAGCGCCAAGGGCCGCGAAGACGACCGCCTGGCTGCGATCCAGGCGTGCGAAGGGCAGGACCGCGAGGCCTGCGAGGGCGGCCAGGGCCGCATAGCCCTGGTGCCCTGTGTAGCCCAGGAAGGGGACGCCCACGAACAGAAGGCAGGCGACGGCGGTGCGCCAGGGGGTGGCCGCCGAATCGGACGCCGGAGCCGGTCCTGTCGTGCTCACCCGTCCGCCTCCAGCACGCCCGGCGGCAGGTGCGCGGCCAGCACCGCGGGCCAGGTCCGGCTCTGCGCATGCGCCCGAGCCGCCTCGCCAAGGCGCGCCCGCAGGGGCGCGTCCGACAGCAGCCGGTCCAGCTGCGCGGTCACGTCCGCGCCATCCGCCCCGTCGCAGAGCAGGCCCGTCACGCCGTCCTGCACCGCCTCCGCCGATCCGCCGTCGCGACCGGCCAGGCTCGGCGCGCCGTGCCAGCCCGCCTCCAGATAGACGACCCCGAAGCCTTCCACGCTGTCTCCCTCGCGCCGGACCGGCATGGCGAAGACATCGGCGGCTTGCAAGAGCGCGGACTTCTCCGCGTCGTCGATGCGCCCGAGGAAGACGGCGGCGGGGTCGAGGCCGCACCTCAGCGCCAGCGCCTCCAGGCGCGGACGATCCCCGCCGGAGCCGGCGATCAGCAGGCGCAACCCGGGATGGCGCGCGCGCAGCGCCGCCACCGCCTCGATCAGCCGATCGACCCCCTTGCGGGGCTCCAGGCGCCCGAGGGTCACGACGAGGGGCCCTCCCGCGCGCAGCTCCTGGTATCGCGCCAGGGCGGCGGGATCGGCCTCGGCCTGGGGCGGCGTCGGCGGCGCGGTGATCCTGAGCTCCGCCCCCGCGGGCACGTAGGGCCGGGCCAGGGCGGCGGTGAAGCGGCTGTTCACGCAGACCACGTCGGCCTTGGCGAAGGCGCCCCTGATCCTGGCCGCCTTCGAGGGCGAGGGTTCGGCCGGCAGCTCCATCCCGTGGCCGAACACCAAGGTCGGGATCGGCGGTCGGGGGATGCGCTCCAGGCTCTTCCAACTGTCGCAGATCACCGCGCGCACGCGCGTGCGCCGCCAGAGCCGCGCGGCCGCCCACCCCTTGGCGCGGCGGCGGAGCGGCTTCAGCCCGCCGAAGCGCACCACCTCATAGGGCGCGCCGTCCGCGTCTTCGCGGCCGAAGGGCTCGTTCCCGCCGTCAGCGAAGACCGTGACCGGCCCCGCCTGCTCGGCCAGCGCGCCCGCCAGCCCGGCCATGAGCGCCTCCACCCCGCCGAGCCGCGGCGGAAAGGCCTGGGTCAGGAGCAAGAACATGCGCCCGAGCTCCGGCCCCGACCCTAGCGTGCGGCTCAGGCGGCCTGGCGGACCGCCTTGACGATCTTTTCCGCCGCATCGGCCAGGTCGTTGGCGGCGATCACGTTCAGCCCCGACTCGTTCAGGATCTGCTTGCCGAGCTCGACATTGGTGCCCTCGAGCCGCACCACCAGCGGCGCCTGCAGCCCGACTTCCTTCACGGCCGCGATCACGCCTTCCGCGATGATGTCGCAGCGCATGATGCCGCCGAAGATGTTGACCAGGATGCCCTTCACGTTCGGGTCGGCGGTGATGATCTTGAAGGCCGCGGTGACCTTCTCCTTGCTGGCGCCGCCGCCGACATCGAGGAAGTTCGCGGGCTCCGCGCCGTAGAGCTTGATGATGTCCATGGTCGCCATGGCCAGGCCCGCGCCGTTGACCATGCAGCCGATCTCGCCGTCCAGCGCAATGTAGCTGAGGTCGTACTTGGACGCCTCGATCTCCTTCTGGTCCTCCTCGGTCAGGTCGCGCAGCTCGCGGATCTCCGGGTGGCGATACAGAGCGTTGTCGTCGAAGCTGACCTTGGCGTCGAGCACGCGCAGCTGGCCCTCCTTGGTCACGATCAGCGGGTTGACCTCAAGCAGCGCCATGTCGGTCTCGACGAAGGCCTTGTAGAGCGACTGCAGCACCGCCGACGCCTGCTTGGCGAGCTCGCCGGAGAGGCCAAGGGCGGTCGCGAGCATCAGGCCGTGATGGGGCCACACGCCGGTGACTGGGTCGATCTGGATGGTGTGGATCTTCTCCGGGCGGTTGTGCGCCACCTCCTCGATGTCCATGCCGCCCTCGGTGGAGGCGACCACGGCCACGCGGCTGGTCTCACGGTCCACGAGCAGGGAGAGGTAGAACTCCTTGTCGATGTCGGAGGCCTCTTCGATGTAGAGGCGGTTCACCTGCTTGCCCTTCGGCCCGGTCTGATGGGTGACGAGCACCCGGCCCAGCATCTCCCGGGCGTTGGCCTCGACCTCCTCGACGCTCTTGGCCAGGCGCACGCCGCCCTTCGCATCGGGGCCCAGCCCCTCGAAGCGGCCCTTGCCCCGCCCTCCGGCGTGGATCTGGCTCTTCACCACGAACAGGGGGGAGCCCAGCGCCTCGGCCGCCTTGCGCGCCTCCTCCGGCGTGAAGGCGGCGATGCCGCGGGACACCGGCGCGCCGAAGGTCTTCAGCAGCGCCTTGGCCTGATGCTCGTGGATGTTCATGGGGCGTGAGGCTCCGACTGCCGGGCGAGTAAACGCCGCCCCGCTTATCCGGCGGGAGGCGTCGAGGCAACCGGGCCGCCGGGCTTCAGGCGCGCTGGAGCAAGGCCGCCTGATCCGGCGTCAGGGCCTCGATGATCACGAAGGCCTGGGCGTAGGGGGGCTCGTCGGTGAGGCTGACGTGGATCACCGGCGTCAGGCCCGCCGGCGTCATGGCGGCCAGGCGCGCGGCCGCACCCCCGGTCAGGGCCAGGGTCGGGCGGCCCGAGCGCTGGTTCACGACGCCCATGTCGCGCCAGAACACGCCCCGGCTCATGCCCGTGCCAAGCGCCTTGGCGCAGGCCTCCTTGGCGGCGAAGCGCTTGGCGTAGGAGGCGGCGCGGTCCTGCTTGCGCTCCGAGCGCGCCCGCTCCGCCTCGGTGAAGAGGCGGCCCGTGAACCGCTCGCCGAAGCGGTCCAGACTGGCCTGGATCCGCCGGATGTCAGTGAGGTCGGAGCCGAGACCCAGGATCACTCCGGCGATCCGTAGCTGGACGGCGCGCGCGCCCGGTCCATGAGGCGGCGCATGCGCTCGATCGCGCCCTTCAGGCCCACGAAGATCGCCTCGCCGATCAGGAAATGGCCGATGTTCAGCTCCACCACCTCGGGCAGGGCGGCGACGGCCTCGACCGTGGCGTAGTCGATGCCGTGTCCCGCGTGCACCTCGAGGCCCCGGGCGGCGGCGGCGTGGGCGGCCTCGGTCAGGCGCTTCAGGTGCTCTGCAGCGACCTCCGCCTCGCCCGCGCGCACGGCGTCGCAATAGGCGCCCGTATGCAGCTCGACCACCTGGGCGCCGATGGCGTCCGCGACGGCCACCTGCACCGGGCTGGGCTCGATGAAGAGGGAGACGCGGCACCCGGCCTGGCGCAGGCGCTGCACGGCGGGCGCGACGATGCTGTGCTGGCGCGCGACGTCGAGGCCGCCCTCGGTGGTGCGCTCCTCCCGCTTCTCAGGCACCAGGCAGGCCGCGTGCGGGCGATGCGCCTCGGCGATCGCCAGCATCTCCTGCGTGACGGCCATCTCCAGGTTCAGCGGCCGCTCCCGCCCGCGCAGATAGGCGGTCAGGCGCTCGATGTCGTCGTCGGAGATGTGCCGGCGGTCTTCACGCAGGTGCGCGGTGATCCCGTTCGCCCCCGCCTCGATGGCCAGCTCCGCCGCGCGGACCGGGTCGGGGTGCGCCCCGCCCCGCGCGTTGCGGATGGTCGCGACGTGGTCGATGTTGACCCCCAGCCGGATGAGGCGGCGCGCCATCGTTGCCGGCGGCCTCAGACCACCCGCTCGACCAGCATCTTCTTGATCTCGGCGATGGCCTTGGCCGGGTTCAGCCCCTTCGGGCAGACCTGGGCGCAGTTCATGATGGTGTGGCAGCGGTAGAGCTTGAAGGGGTCGTCCAGGTTGTCGAGGCGCTCGCCCGTGGCCTCGTCTCGGCTGTCCGCCAGCCAGCGATAGGCCTGCAGCAGGGCCGCCGGCCCGAGGTACTTCTCGCCGTTCCACCAGTAGCTCGGGCAGGAGGTCGAGCAGCAGGCGCACAGGATGCACTCGTAAAGACCGTCCAGCTTGGCGCGGTCCTGCGGGTCCTGGGTCCACTCCTTCTGGGGCGTGGGCGTGTCGGTGTGCAGCCAGGGCTCGATGGAGGCGTACTGGGCGAAGAACATGGTCAGGTCGGGCACCAGGTCCTTCACCACCGGCATATGCGGCAGCGGACTGATCGAAATGGCCTTGCCGGGCACGTCGGCCCAGGCATGGGTGCAGGCCAGAGTGTTACGCCCGCCGATGTTCATGGCGCAGCTGCCGCAGACGCCCTCGCGGCACGAGCGGCGGAAGGCGAGCGTCGGGTCGAGGTTGTTCTTGATGTAGATCACCGCGTCCAGGACCATCGGACCGACCTGGTCGGTGGGCACGTCGAAGGTGTCCCAGCGCGGATTGCCGCCGTCCTCGGGGTCGTAGCGATAGACCTTGAACTGCTTGATCGGACCCTTGGCGCCCTGCGGCGCGGGCACGTGGCGGCCGGGCTTGATCTTGGAGTTCTTCGGGAGCGTGAACGCGACCATGGACGGGGAGGCTTCCTGTGCACCGCTGAGGGACTGCGGCCTATCTAGTCCGCCCGGCCCAAGGTGGCCAGGGGAGGCGCGCAGGCGCCCGCCGCAGCGGCTGCGCCCTTGGTCCAAACCCGCCCGCGATTGACTTTGCGGCCGCCTTGGCCGATCAGTCCGAGCCTTCCGAAGTCCCCGGGCCGCGCTCGGGGACTTGTCGCTTTTCCGGGAGGCCGCCGTGCCCCACGACGCCGCGGTGAAGACCGCGACCCCCGTTCCCGCCGACCATCTGATGGGCGTCTACAACCGCGCGCCCCTGGCGTTCGAGCGCGGCGAGGGCGTGCGCCTCTATACCGACGACGGGCAGGCCTATCTGGACTGCATGGCCGGCATCGCCGTGACCGGGCTCGGCCACGCCAATCCCCGCCTGGTCGAGGCGGTCAAGCGCCAGGCTGAGAAGCTGTGGCACGTGTCCAACGTCTTCCGCATCCCCGACCAGGAGAAGCTGGCCAAGCGGCTGACCGACCTGTCGGGCCTGGACGTCTGCTTCTTCAGCAACTCGGGCACGGAGGCGGTGGAGTGCGCGCTGAAGCTGACGCGCAAGCACCACGCGGCGAACGGCCAGCCGGAGCGGATCGACATCATCGGCTTTGACGGCTCCTTCCACGGCCGCACCTATGCGGCGGTGAACGCGGCGGGCAATCCGTCCTATGTCGAGGGCTTCGGCCCCCGCCTGCCGGGCTATGTGCAGCTGACCTTCGGGGATCACGAGGCGCTGAAGGCCGCCCTCGCCCGACCCACCACCGCCGGCGTCATCCTTGAGCCCGTGCAGGGCGAGGGCGGCGCGCGCGCCGTGCCCGATCACTGCCTGAGGGGTCTGCGCGAACTCTGCGACGCCCACGGCGTGCTCTTGATCTACGACGAGGTGCAGGCGGGGCTCGGCCGCACCGGCAAGCTCTTTGCGCACCAATGGGCCGGCTCGGCCCGGCCCGACGTGATGGCGCTGGCCAAGGCGCTCGGCAACGGCTTCCCCGTCGGGGCCTGCGTGGCGACCGCCGAGGCCGCCAAGGGCATGACCGTGGGCGCGCACGGCTCCACCTATGGCGGCAATCCCTTGGCCATGGCCGTGGCGCTGGAGGCCTTGGACATGCTGTCCGACGAGGACCTGCTCCAGCACGTCCGCGACGTCGCCGGCTTCTTCACCCAGCAGCTCGAGGGGCTGAAGGCGCGCTTTCCCGACGTGATCGTGGACATCCGCGGCCGCGGCCTGCTGATCGGCATCAAGCTCACGCCCAACAACCGCCAGTTCATGGCCTGGGCGCGGGACGCCCATCTGCTGGTGGCCGGCGGCGGCGACAACTGCGTGCGCCTCCTGCCCCCGCTGGTGATGACCCAGGCGGAGGCCAGCGAGGCCATCGAGAAGCTCGAGCGCGCCTGCGAGAGGGCCCGGGCCGAGCTGAAGGCGGCGTCGGCGGCGTGAGCGCCTCGCCGCCCCGCCACTTCCTGGACCTCTGGCGCTTCGACGGCGCGACCCTGCGCGCGCTGCTGGACGACGCCGCCCGCCGCAAGGCTGCGCGCCAAGGCTGGCCCAGGGGTCGCCCCGACGCCGACCGGCCTGCGGCCGACCGCGTCCTGGCCATGGTGTTCGAGAAGCACTCCACCCGGACCCGCTTCTCCTTCGACGCGGCCATGCGCCAACTCGGCGGCGACGTGATCATCTCCACTGCGTCCGATATGCAGCTCGGGCGCGGCGAGCCGATCGAGGACACCGCGCGGGTGCTCTCCCGCATGGTCGATGCGGTGATGATCCGCGCCAACCGCCACGACGACCTGGAGCACTTCGCCCAGGCGGCGAGCGTGCCGGTGATCAACGGCCTGACCGACCGCAGCCACCCCTGCCAGGTGCTGGCCGACCTGCTGACCTTCGAGGAGCACCGCGGGCCGGTCCAGGGGCGGACCTTCGCCTGGGTGGGCGACGGCAACAACATGTGCGCGAGCTTCATCCACGCCGCCCCCAAGTTCGGCTTCAAGCTGCGCATCGCCTGCCCCGTCCAGTACCATCCGGACCTGATGGACCTGGCGCGGGCGGGGGCGCGGGCGGGGGAGGTCGAGATCCTGCACGACCCCCGCGCTGCGGTGGAGGGCGCGGACTGCGTGGTGACCGACACCTGGGTCTCCATGGGCGACACCGACTACGAGACGCGACTGCAGGCCTTCGAGCCCTTCCAGGTGGACGAGAGGCTGATGAAGCTCGCCGCGCGCGACGCCGTCTTCCTGCACTGCCTGCCGGCCCACCGCGGCGAGGAGGTGACCGACGCGGTGCTTGACGGGCCGCAGTCGCTGGTCTGGGACGAGGCGGAGAACCGCATCCACGCCCAGAAGGCGGTGCTGGCCTGGTGCTTCGGCGGCCCGACCTGACCGCGACCTAAGTTCCCGTTTCGTTTCTGGGCGAAGCGGGCTATCGCAGGCTGTGCCCGACGCGTCGCCCGCCCCCCTCGCCCCGCCCTCGGAGCCCGCGACGGCCCCGCGACGCCCGCCGGCCCTGGTGGTTCTGCCCGGCCCCAAGGCGGCCACGGCCGACGGCGAGGGCGTGCGCGAGCTGACGCCCCTGCAGGCGCGCGCCCGCTTCGGCCAGGGGGCGGTGGTGGCGCATGCGTCGCTGACCGCCCGGCGGCTGAACCTGCCCGCCCCCGCCCGCTCCGCCGACCTCTGGGACCTGCTCGAGCTCTTCGCCTTCGTCCGCCCGGCAGGCTTCACGGCCCCGTCCGTGCCGGGCCTCGCCCGGGCGCTGGGCCTGGCGGAGCCGCGCGGCGCGCTCGCCCAGGCGGAGGCCGCAGGCCCCATCGCCGACGCCCTGCTGGACGAGCTCGCCCGAGCGCCCCTGCCGAACCGCGCCGAGGCGCTGTCGGTGGCCGAGACGCTGGAGCGGGCGGGCTGGCCCTGGGCCGCCGACTGCCTGGCCGCGCTCCGCATCGCCCCGGTCCGCGAGCGTGTGCGCGGCTCCGCGCTCAACGTGTGGGACCGCATCCCGCCCTGGGAGGACCAGGCGCCCTCGGGCGAGCCGGGCTCCAAGCCGGTGGAGCCCGATGCGGCGCGCCAGCGGCTTTCGGCCTTGCTCCTCCGCGCCGGGCTGGACGAGGCGCGCCCCGCCCAGGCGACCTTCGCCGCGGAGACCGCCTTCGCCTTCCAGCCCCGCGCGCAGGAGGGCCAGCCCCGCCTGATGTTGGCCGAGGCGGGCACGGGCGTGGGCAAGACGCTGGGCTATCTCGCGCCCGCCTCGCTGCACGCGGAGCAGAACGGCCCGGCGGTCTGGATCTCCACCTACACACGCGCCCTGCAGCGGCAGATCGAGCGCGAGAGCGCGGCCGTCTATCCCGACCCGGCGGTGCGCGCCCGCAAGGCGATCGTGCGCAAGGGCCGGGAGAACTACCTCTGCCTGCTGAACCTGCAGGACCTGGTGCAGAGCGCGCGCATGGGCGGGGCGGACATGGTGGGCGCGGCCCTGGTCGCCCGCTGGGCGCGCCTGACCCGCGACGGCGACATGAGCGGGGGCGACTTCCCCGCCTGGCTGCCCACCCTGTTCGGCATGAGCACTCTGGCTCAGGCCGGACCGGCCAACCTGATCGACCGGCGGGGCGAGTGCGTGCACGCCGCCTGCCCGCACTACCGCGCCTGCTTCGTGGAAAAGGCGATCCGCGCCAGCCGCAAGGCCGACCTCGTCATCGCCAACCACGCCTTGGTGCTGAGCCAGGCCGCCTTCGACGGCGCCCGCGCGGCGCGGGGCGGCAAGGCGGACGGGGAGACGGCCCACCTGAAGCGGCTCGTCTTCGATGAAGGGCACCATCTGTTCGAGGCCGCCGACAGCGCCTTTTCCGCATGCCTGTCCGGGCAGGAGACGGCGGAGCTCAGGCGCTGGATTCGCGGGCCGGAGGGGCGCCGACGCGGGCGGGGCCTGGACCAGCGGCTGGGCGACCTCGTGGCCGACCGCGAGGCGGCGCGCGAGGCGCTGTCGGCGGTCGTGCGCGCGGCGATCCAGCTGCCCGGAGAGGGCTGGTCGGGGCGGATCGCGCCTATGCCGGACCACGACGGCGAGCTCTTGCCCGCCCAGCCCATCGGCCCCGTCGAAGCCTTCCTCGCGGCGGTCATGCTGCAGCTGCGCGCCAGGGCCGAGCCCTCCGACCTCGGCATGGAGTGCCAGGCCCGCCCTGCGACGGAGGCGGTCAGGGAGGCCGCGCCGGCCGCCGCCCGTGCGCTCGCCGCCGTCGAGGGACCGCTCCTGGCGCTGGCCCGGGCGCTCGAGGATCTGCTCGACGACGAGGCCGACACGCTGGAGGGGCCCGACCGCGCCCGCATCGAAGGCGCGCTGCGCGGCCTGGACCGGCGCGCCCGCATGCAGCTCCCCCTCTGGCGCGCCATGCTGCAGAGCCTGCAGTCGGAAGAGGACGACGCCGCCTTCGTGGACTGGTTCGAGGCGGTCTATCACCAAGGCCGGGCCGCCGACGCCGCCTTCCGCCGCCACTGGGTCGATCCCACCGAGCCCCTGGAGGCTGCGGTGTTGCGCCCGGCCCACGGCGTGCTGGTCACCTCCGCCACCCTCGCCGACCCGGGTCACCCGGAGCCCTTCGCCCTCGCCGAGATGCGCACCGGCGCCGCCCGGCTGGAGGAGCCGCCGCGTCTCCTGCGCCTCGCCTCGCCCTTCGACTACGCCCGCCAGGCGCGCGCCATCGTGGTCACCGACGTGAAGCGGGACGACCCGCGCCAGGTCGCGGCCGCCTTCCGGGAGCTGTTCCTGGCGTCGCGCGGCGGCGCGCTCGGCCTCTTCACCGCCATCCGGCGGCTGCGCGACGTACACGGCCGCATCGCAGGCCCCCTCGCCGAAAAGGGGCTGGCGCTCTACGCCCAGCACGTCGATCCGCTGGAGGCCGGGGCGCTGGTCGACATCTTCCGCGCCGAGGAGGACAGCTGCCTGCTCGGGACCGACGCCGTGCGGGACGGCATCGACGTGCCGGGGCGGGCGCTGCGCCTGATCGGGTTTGATCGCGTGCCCTGGCCTCGCCCGGACCTCCTGCACAAGGCGCGGCGCGAGCGCTTCGGCGGGCGCGCCTATGACGACGCCCTGGCCCGGGCCAAGATCGCCCAGGCCTTCGGCCGCCTGATCCGCCGCGCCGACGACCGCGGGGTGTTCGTGATGCTGGACGCCGCCGCGCCCACACGCCTGTTCTCCGGCCTGCCCGACGGCGTGCAGGTCGAGCGCATGGGCCTGGTGGACGCGATCGAGGAGGTCGGCCGCTTCCTGGGCTGACGCGCCGCTGACGCGCCTGCCCTCAGAGGTCCGGATAGGCCTTGCGCTCGCCCCTGGCGCCGGGGTGGGTGACTGCGCCCTCGTGAGCCGGGCCCGAGACCTGGGCGAACTTCCAGATCGCGCCCGAGCCATAGTCGGTCACCCGCGGCTTCCAGTACTTCAGCCGGTGCTCCAGCTCGGTGTGGTCGACCTCCAGGTTGATCACGCCCGCCTCGGCGTCGATGGCGATGATGTCCCCATCCTCGACCAAAGCGATGGGCCCGCCGACCTGCGCCTCGGGCCCGACGTGGCCCACGCAGAGCCCTCGCGTGGCGCCGGAGAAGCGGCCGTCGGTGACCAGCGCCACCTGGTCGCCCAGACCCTGGCCATAGAGGGCGGCGGTGGTCGACAGCATCTCGCGCATGCCGGGCCCGCCGCGCGGCCCCTCGTAGCGGATGACGAGCACGTCGCCGGGCCGCACCTTGCCCGCCTGCACGAACTCGAAGCAGGCCTGCTCGCCGTCGAACACCCGCGCCGGCCCGCGGTGGGACAGACGCGCCAGCCCCGCCGTCTTCACGATGGCCCCGTCCGGCGCGAGGCTGCCCCACAGTCCGCTCAGGCCGGCGTGCGCGCTGAGCGGGTTCGAGACGGGGCGGATCACATCCTGGTCCTCGCGCCAGGCGACCTCGACGAGGTTCTCCGCCAGGGTCTTGCCGGTCACGGTGATGCAGTCGCCGTGGAGCAGGCCGGCGTCGAGCAGGGTCCGCATGAGCAGCGGGACGCCCCCGACCTCGCCCATGTCCCTGGCCACGTAGCGCCCGCCGGGCTTGAGGTCGGCCAGATAGGGCGTCCGGCGCGCGATCAGGGCGAAGTCCTTCAGCGTGAACTCGATCCCCGCCTCGTGCGCCATGGCCGGCAGGTGCAGGGCCGCGTTGGTCGAGCCGCCCGTGGCGCAGGCCACCACCGCGGCGTTCTCGAAGGCCTCGCGCGTGCAGATGTCTCGCGGGCGCAAGCCGCGCTCGATCAGGCGCACCACCGCCTCGCCCGACGCCCGCGCATAGGCGTGGCGGCTCTCGTACGGCGCCGGCAGTGCGGCGGAGAGCGGCAGCGCCAGGCCGATCGCCTCGGACACGCAGGCCATGGTGTTGGCGGTGAACTGCCCTCCGCAGGCGCCGTCGCCCGGACAGGCGTGGCGCTCCAGGTCTGAGAGGTCCGCCTCCGCCAGCGTTCCCGCCGCGTGCTGGCCCACAGCCTCGAACACGTCCAGCACCGTCACGTCCCGCCCGCGCCAGCAGCCCGGCAGGATCGAGCCGCCATAGAGGAACACGCTCGGCACGTTCAGGCGCAGCATGGCCATCATCATGCCGGGCAGGCTCTTGTCGCAGCCCGCGACGCCCACCAGGGCGTCGTAGCCGTGGCCGCGCACGGTAAGCTCCACGGAGTCCGCGATCACCTCGCGGCTGACCAGCGACGCGCGCATGCCCTCGTGGCCCATGGCGATGCCGTCGGTCACGGTGATGGTGCAGAACTCGCGCGGGGTCGCGCCCGCCGCCTTCACCCCGTCCGAGACGGCGTGCGCCTGGCGCATCAGGGCCGTGTTGCAGGGCGCGGCCTCGTTCCAGCAGGACGCCACGCCCACGAAGGGCTGGGCGATCTCCTCCGGGGTGAGCGCCATGGCGTAGTAGTAGGAGCGGTGCGGCGCGCGCGACGGCCCCTCGGTCACGTGACGGCTCGGCAGGCGCGACTTGTCCCAGGTCCCGTCGGGGTTGCGGCTCATGGGCGGATCTCCCTTGCTGCGTCTTTGTAGAGCGGGGGCGGCGGGGGTAAAGCACGCCGTGCGCTCCGTGCGCGGGAGCATCGGGCCGCGGCGGGCGTTGCGGCAGGCTGAGAGCCAGGACAGCGCCCATGCCCGAACCGCCCGAGACCTCGCCCGCCAGGCCGCCGAGCAAGCCCTATGAACGGGAGAACGACAACCTCAAGGGCGGCGAGCCGCCGCGACCCGCGACCGAGCCCGAGGGCGCAGCCGGCTCAAGTCGCAGCGACAAGACCCTGACCAACCCGGCGACCGGCGCGCCCAACCCCTAGGCGGCGGCCTCCCAGGCCAGGAACTCGGGCGTGGCGAGCAGGGCCTCGGCGTAGCGCGCCGCCTCGCCCTCGCGGTCGCCATAGTCGGCGAGCTGCACGCCATAGCTGCGGAAGCGTGTCGCCACCGGCGTGTAGAACGCGTCCGCGATGCTCCAGCCTCCGAACAGGAACGGTCCGCCTGCGCCGTAGCTGGCGCGGAGACCCAGCCACAGATCGACAATGCGCCGGATGTCCTTCTGCGTCGCTTCCGACACGCTGGCCTGCGTGCGGAGCGGCAGGTCCATCGGGCACTCGCCCCTGAGCGAGGCGAATCCCGCGTGCATCTCGCAGGCCGCGGAGCGCGCCACCGCTCGAGAGGCGGCGTCGGCGGGCCACAGGCGCGCCTGCGGGAAGCGCTCTGCGAGGCGCTCGCAGATCGCCAGGCTGTCCCAGACTGTCAGCCCCTGGTCCTTCAGGAACGGGACCTGGCCCGAGGGCGACCCAGCAGCGCGGATGGCCGCCTCGGAGCGGTTGTCCGCCTGGCGCAGCTCCACCACCGTCTCGGTGAAGGGCGCGCCTGTGCGCTTCAGCGCCAGCCAGGGCCGCAGCGACCAGCTGGACCACCGCTTGGTGCCGACGACGATCTCCATGACGAACTTCTCCTTGTCCCGGGGCGCGCCCGCGCTTTAGCCTGCCAGGCGAGCATGAAGAAGCGGCGGGACGGCCGCGCGGGGAGATCAGCGCATGAGCGACCAGGCCGGCGGCGTCGCCCGCCCCCGCTATTCGGCCGCCTACAAGGGCCTGGTGCTGGCCATGCTCCTGGCCGGCTACACCTTCAACTTCATCGACCGCACCATCATCGCCACCATCGGCCAGGCGATCAAAGTCGACCTGAAGATCACCGACAGCCAGCTGGGCCTGCTGGGCGGTCTTTATTTCGCGCTGCTCTATACGCTGCTGGGGGTGCCGATCGCGCGCCTGGCCGAGCGCTGGAACCGGGTCAGCATCATCTCGCTGGCGCTGGTGATCTGGTCGGGGTTCACCGCCCTTTGCGGCACGGCGACGAGCTTCGCCCAGCTCGCGCTCTATCGCTTCGGCGTCGGCTTCGGCGAGGCGGGCTGCTCGCCGCCGTCCCATTCCCTGATCTCGGACTACTATCCGCCGCGCCAGCGCGCCTCGGCCCTGTCGGTCTATGCCTTCGGCATCCCGCTCGGCACCATGTTCGGCGCGGTGGCGGGGGGCTGGATCGCCGAGCACCTCAGCTGGCGCGCGGCCTTTGTCATCGTGGGCCTGCCGGGCGTCATTCTGGCGCTCCTGATCAAGCTCCTGGTGCGCGAGCCGCCCCGCGGCCACGCCGAGGCGGAGGCGCGCGCGGCGCTGGCCGACGATGTCGCCCCCGAGCCCCTGCCCGTCCCGCGCGCCAGCCTCTGGGGCGAGCTGAAGGAGATGGGCGCGGTCGTAGCCGCCCTCTTCGGCAAGTGGCCCGTCCTGAACATGGTGCTGGGGGTGACCATCGCCTCCTTCGGATCCTACGGCTCGGGGCAGTTCGTGCCGCCCTATTTCGTGCGCAACTTCGGCCTGGGGCTGGCGGCGGTGGGGGCCATTGTCGGCCTGGCTGGAGGCGCCTCGACGGGGATCGGCACGCTGCTGGGCGGGTTCTTGACCGACGCGCTCGGCAAGCGCCGGCCGGCCTGGTACGCGCTCGTGCCCGCCTTCGGCCTGCTGATCGCGACGCCCATCTACATCGCCATCTATCTGCAGAAGACCTGGCAGGGGGCGGCGCTGCTGCTGCTCATCCCGGGAGTGTTCCACTACACCTACCTCGCGCCGACCTTCGCGGTGGTGCAGAACAGCGTGGAGCCGCGCCGGCGCGCCACGGCCACCGCGATCCTGTTCCTGTTCCTGAACCTGATCGCGCTCGGAGGCGGGCCGCCCTTCACCGGCTTCATCATCGACCGCCTGGCGCAGTTCCACGTCACGCACGCGGGGCCCAAGACGGTGGCCGAGTGGCTGGGCGGCCTCCTGCACCCGGCAGCCGGCGCGGGCGCGAACGCCCCCGCTTTCTCCGCCGCCTGTCCGGGCGGGACCGCGCCCACGGCGGCGGGCGCCGCGGCCAACGCCGCCTGTCACACCGCGCTGGTGCAGGCGACGCGGGAGGGCATCATCGTCTCCTTGTGCTTCTACGCCTGGGCCTCGCTGCACTACTTCCTTGCGGCGCTCGGCCTGGCCAAGCACATGCACGCCCGCGCCGCCGCCCAGGCTTGAGCGGCGCAGGCGGCTCTTCGCCTGGCCCCCCGAGCGCTAACGAGCGCTACCGACGTCCGCGGCGGAACGCCTCCGCCGAGGCGGCGCGGGCGGCCTTGCGCTGGCGAGCGGGCTCGGCGCGGTCGGCGGTCTCGCCGGCGCCGGTCATCAGATCGTTGGCGAACTCCAGGTCGAGCAGCTTCAGCCGCTTCAGCTCGTCGCGCAGGCGTGCGGCGGTCTCGAACTCCAGATTTGCGGCCGCCTCGCGCATGCGGGTCTCCAGGTCCTTGATAGTGGCCTGGAAGTTGGAGCCCATGAAGGGCTTGGAGTCCTCCGCCACGCCCACCTTCACCGTGACCCGATCGCCGGTCTCGTAAGGGCTGTCCAGGATATCGGCGATGTCGCGCTTCACGCTTTCCGGCGTGATGCCGTGGGCGGCGTTCCAGGCGGCCTGCTTCTGGCGCCGGCGCTGGGTCTCGGCCATGGCGCGCTGCATGGAGCCGGTGATCTGGTCGGCATAGAGCACCACGCGTCCGTCCACGTTGCGCGCGGCGCGGCCGATGGTCTGGATCAGGCTCGTCTCCGAGCGCAGGAAGCCCTCCTTGTCGGCGTCCAGGATGGCGACGAAGCCGCACTCCGGGATGTCCAGCCCTTCGCGCAGCAGGTTGATGCCGACCAGCACATCGAAGGCGCCCAGGCGCAGGTCGCGGATGATCTCGATCCGCTCCACCGTGTCGACGTCGGAGTGCATGTAGCGCACCCGCACACCCTGCTCATGCATGTATTCGGTGAGGTCCTCCGCCATCTTCTTGGTGAGCACGGTCACCAGGCTCCGGTAGCCGCGCCGCGCGACCTCCTTCACCTCGGCGATGACGTCGTCGACCTGGGAGAAGCCGTCCTTGGAGACGGGCCGCACCTCGACCGGCGGGTCGATCAGGCCCGTCGGGCGGATCACCTGCTCCACGAAGACGCCGCCCGTGCGCTCCATCTCCCAGGGGCCCGGCGTGGCGGAGACGTGCACCGTCTGGGGCCGCATGGCGTCCCACTCCTCGAACTTGAGCGGGCGGTTGTCGATGGCGCTGGGCAAGCGAAAGCCGTACTCGGCCAGGGTGAACTTGCGGCGATAGTCGCCCCTGTACATGCCGCCGATCTGGGGGACGGTGACGTGGCTCTCGTCCGTGAACAGAAGGCTGTTCTCGGGCAGGTACTCGAAGAAGGTCGGCGGCGGCTCGCCCGGCTGGCGGCCGGTCAGATAGCGGCTGTAGTTCTCGATACCGGCGCAGGAGCCGGTGGTCTCCATCATCTCCAAGTCGAAGCGGGTGCGCTGCTCCAGCCGCTGCGCCTCCAGCAGCTTGCCGTTGTCGGTGAACCACTTCACCCGCGCCTCGAGGTCCTCGCGGATCTGGTCCATCGCCTGCTTCAGGGTGCGGCGCGGCGTGACGTAGTGGCTGTTCGCATAGATCTTGATCGAGGGCAGGTCCGCCTGCTTACGCCCGGTGAGCGGGTCGAACTCCACGATGCTCTCCACCTCGTCGCCGAAGAGGGAGATGCGCCAGGCGCGGTCCTCGTAGTGGGCCGGAAAGACCTCCAGGCTGTCGCCGCGCCGGCGGAACGTGCCGCGCGAAAAGGCCTGGTCGTTGCGCTTGTACTGCAGGGCCACGAGGTCGGCCATCAGCTTGCGCTCGTCCACCGGCTCCCCGACGGAGAGGCTGAAGGTCATGGCGGTGTAGGTCTCCACCGAGCCGATGCCGTAGATGCAGCTCACCGAGGCCACCACGATGACGTCGTCGCGCTCCAGGATCGCGCGCGTCGCGGAGTGGCGCATGCGGTCGATCTGCTCGTTGATCGAGCTGTCCTTCTCGATGTAGGTGTCGGTTCGCGGAACGTAGGCTTCCGGCTGGTAGTAATCGTAGTAGGAGACGAAGTACTCGACGCTGTTGTTCGGGAAAAAGTTCTTGAACTCGCCGTAGAGCTGGGCGGCGAGGGTCTTGTTGGGCGCGAGGATCAGGGCCGGACGCTGGGTCTCGGCGATGATGCTGGCCATGGTGAAGGTCTTGCCGGAGCCGGTCACGCCCAGCAGCACCTGGTCCTGTTCGCGGCGCTGGATGCCCTCCACGAGCTCGGCGATGGCCTGGGGCTGATCGCCGGCGGGCTTGAAGGGGCTGACCAGCTCGAAGCGCTTGCCGCCCTCGGACTTCTGCGGACGCGCCGGGCGGTGCGGCGCCCAGCCGGTCTGGTCCGTCAGGGTGGTGTCATAGACGAAGGGACGGGAGACGTCGGCGACGCCTCCGCCGGCGGCGGAACGGGGCATGAACGCAAGGTAGGCGCACGCGGGGCGGGCGGCTACCCCCTCCGCGGCGGGAACGTCGGCGGCAGCTTGGCGCCTATTGCCGGGGCGAGGCCCGGGGCCGCTCGATCGCAAGGGTGCGTGCATACCCGAAGTGTCCGCTTCACCGTCCGCCGGTCCTTCCCCGGCCGAGCCGTCGAGCCGGCGCGCCGCCCTGGCGCGGGAGGCGGCCGCGGAGCTCGAGCCCTGCTCGGCGGGCTCAAGGCGGGCGGTCGCGAGGGCGCGCCCGTGATGATCGAGGCGGCCCGCGGAGGCCGAGCTCACGCCAAAATGCAGCAGCGCTTCCCGCTTGGTGTCATTGTATCCCACTCAATCCCGTGTTAACCCAATTGCACCGCGAGGCGGGACGGGGCCGGGCAGGCGTGTTCCTTTCGACGTTCGAGAAGCAGCTCGACTCCAAGCGGCGCATCGTCGTGCCGCAGGAGTTCCGCGCCCTGGCCGCCGGGCCGTTCGAGGGCGTGTTCTGCTTCCCGAGCTTTGAGGCCGACTGCCTGGAGGGCGGCGGCGACGCCCTGTTTCAGCGCTATCGCGGCCTGATCGACGAGCTGCCGTTCGGCGACCCCCTGCGCTCGGCGCTGGAGACGACCGTCTTTGGCGGCATGCACCAGCTGGCGTTCGACAGCGCCGGGCGGATCACCTTGCCGGAGAGCCTGTGCCAGGAGTTCGGCATCACCGAGTGGGTCGCCGTCGTCGGCCTGGGCGATCGCTTCCAGGTCTGGTCGCGCGAGGCGTTTCACGCCCACCGCGCCGAGCAGCGCCGGGTGGCGCGGGACGGCTTGGCCGGGCTGCGGCTGGCGCAACGGGCCCGCACGGGCGCAGCCGCGGCATGAGCGAGGCGGCGCACATCCCCGTCCTCCTGGCCGAGGTGCTGGACGCCGCCCAGCCAGGGCCCGGCCGCCTGGTCGTGGACGCGACCTTCGGCGCCGGCGGCTATTCGAGGGCGTTCCTGGAGCGGGGCGCGCGGGTGATCGCCTTCGACCGCGACCCGAGCGCCGCCGGCTTCGCCGAGCCGCTCAAGGCCGACTTCGGCGAGCGCTTCGCCCTGGTCCTGCGGCGCTTCTCCGAGCTGGAGGCGGGCCTGGCCGCGACGGGCGCGGGCGCGCCGGACGCGATCGTCTTCGACCTTGGCGTCTCGTCCATGCAGCTGGACGAGGCGGAGCGCGGCTTCAGCTTCATGCGCGACGGTCCGCTGGACATGCGCATGGGCGCCGAGGGCCCGACCGCGGCGGACCTCGTGAACACCGCCGAGCCCGAGGAGCTGGCCGACATCTTCTGGACCTATGGCGAGGAGCGCGCCTCGCGCCGCATCGCCGCCGTGCTGGTGCGCCGCCGCGCCGAGCGGCCCTTCGCGCGCACGGCCGACCTCGCCGACACGGTGGAGGCGGCGCTCGGCGGACGCCGGGGCGCCCCGACGCACCCCGCCACGCGCGTCTTCCAGGCGCTTCGCATCGCGGTGAACGACGAGCTCCGCGAGATCGAAGTCGGGCTCGCGGCCGCCGAGCACCTGCTTCCCGAGGGCGGGCGGCTGGTCGTGGTCGCCTTCCACTCGCTGGAGGATCGCATCGTGAAGGCCTTCCTGACGGAGCGGGCCGGTCGCACGCCCCAGACCTCGCGCCACCTGCCGCCGCGGACGGAGGCCGCGCGCCCGAGCTTCGCCCTGCTGGCCCGGGGCGCGGTCGCGCCGGGCGCGGCCGAGCTCGCCGCCAACCCCCGCGCCCGCTCCGCCAAGCTCCGCGCCGCCGTCCGCACCGACGCCCCGCCCTGGAGAACCGCGGCATGAGCGGGCTCAAGCGGCTGTACGACCGACGCTGGCGGGGGGTGCGGGTCGTGAACCTGGCGGCCCTGGTCCTGCTCCTGGCGGCTGCGGTCGGCGTCTACGCCATGAAGGCCCGCGCCGGGCAGGACACCGCCCGCCTCGCCGAGGTCAACGCCCGCATCGCCGTGGAGCAGCGGCGCATCCGCGGCCTCCGCGCCGAGGTCGCCGCCCTGCAGCGGCCGGAGCGGCTGGAGATCCTGGCCAGCCAGTACCTGGGGCTTCAGCCTCCGCGCGCGGAGCGCGAGGCCAGCCTCGACACCGTCGCCGACGCCCTCCGCCGCCCCGTCGCGACCTTGCCCAAGACGGAGGCCGCGCCGCGATGACCGTCGCCCCCCTGCCCTCGCCCGCCCCCGGACTTGGCCAGGCGCTGCGCATGGGCGCCCGCGCGATCTGGCGGCTGGAGCACGCCTTTGAGCGCGCCCGCGCCGCCAATCGCCCAGCCGACGATACCCGCCTGCGCATCTTCTTCATCCTGGCGCTGTTCGTGTGCGTCTTTGCGGCCCTGGCCTATGAGGCGACCCGTGCGGCCCTGTTCTCGCCGGTGGGCGAGGACGTCTACGCCGCCCCGCCGCCGCTCGTGGTGAGGGCCGACCTGACCGACCGCAACGGCGAACTGCTGGCGGCGGACATCACGCACTACGGCCTTTATCTCGACCCCAAGGACGTGTGGGACCCCGACCAGACCCGCGCCGCCCTGCTGAAAGCCTATCCCAAGCTGGCGCGCGAGCGCCTGGACCGCGCCCTGGCCGGCAAGCGGCGCGAGTACCTGGCCGGCGGGCTGGACGCCGCGGAGCGGGAAGCGATCCACGACCTCGGCCTGCCCGGCGTGCAGTTCGAGGAGGAGGCGCGGCGCGACTACCCTCTCGGGCAGACCGGCGCGCACCTGATCGGCTACGCGGACCCGTCCGGCAAGGGCCTGGCGGGAGCGGAGCGGGGCCTGGACGGGGCGATCCACGCCGCCGCCGCCCGCAGCGAGCCGGTGGCGCTCGCCATGGACCTGCGGGTCCAGAGCGCGCTGGACGACGAGCTCCGCCGGGCGGTCTCAACCTTCTCCGCCGTGGGCGGCGCAGGCCTCGTCGTGGACGTGCAGACCGGCGAGATCCTGGCCCTGTCCAGCTGGCCGGCCTTCGATCCGAACGCGCCGGGCGCAGCGCCCCAGAACCTGGTCGCGAACCGCCCCTACGAGTTGGGCTCGGTCTTCAAGGTGTTCACCCTGGCGGTGGCGCTGGACCAGGGCCTGGCGACCCTCGACTCCACCTTCGACGTGCGCATGCCGCTCCAGATCGGCGACGCGCGCCCGATCCATGACCACGAGAAGGGCGATACGGTCCTGACCCTCGCCCAGGTGTTCACCCACTCCTCCAATATCGGAGCGGCCAAGCTGGCGCTGCGCGCCGGCCCCGCGGTGATGGGCGACTACTTCCACCGCCTGGGTCTTTTCGGCGCGGCCCCGAGCGAGCTGGCGGAGAGCGCGCGGCCGCTGGTTCCGCGCCAGCTGTCGGAGCTGACCCTCGCCAACATCGCCTTCGGCCAGGGCATCAGCGTGACCCCCCTCGCGCTTGCGACGGGCATGACGGCCGTGCTGAACGGAGGCCGCTACATCCCGCTCACCATCCGCAAGCTCGGGCCCGGACAGGCGCCCCAAGGCAGGCGAGTGATTTCGGAGGCGACCTCGCGCACCATGCTCGACCTCATGCGCCGGAACGTCGTGGAGGGCTCGGGCAAGCAGGTCGAGAAGCTCGCCCCCGGCCTGCGGGTCGGAGGCAAGACCGGCTCGGCGCAGAAGGTCGAGAACGGCCGCTACGGCGCCAACAACGTCTCCTCCTTCGCCGCGGTCTTCCCGACCGATGGACCCGCAGACGCCAAGCGCTACTTCGTGCTGATCACGCTCGATAGCCCGAAGGCGACCAAGGACACCTACGGCTTCATCACCGCGGGCTGGAACGCCGCGCCGACCGCAGGGCGGGTGATCGACCGCGTCGCGCCCTTCCTCGGCGTCGCGCGCCGCGCCGGGCCCGCCCTCGACGCTGCGCCCGCCGCGAGCCCTGCGGGGACGGGCATGCATGACTAGGCGCCTGTCCGAACTCGTGAAGCGGGAGCTTGCGGTCGACCCGCCGATCGCCGCTGTGACCGCCGACAGCCGCAAGGCCGGCCCCGGCGTGCTCTTCGCCGCCCTGCCGGGGACGCAGGTCGACGGCCGCGCCTTCCTGTCGCAGGCGATTGCGAGCGGGGCCGCCGCGGTGCTCGTCCCCGAGGACACGCCCGAGCAGGCCGTCCCGACGATCCGCGCCCACGACGTCCGCCGCGCCTACGCCTTGGCCGCCCGCGCCTTTTGGGGCGCCGAGCCCGAGGTTTGCGTCGCGGTCACCGGCACCAACGGCAAGACCTCCGTGGCGACGTTCTGCCGCCAGCTGTTCGCAGCGCTCGGCCGGAGCGCGGCCAGCATGGGCACCTTGGGCGTGCAGCTCGAGCCCGGCGAGGACCTGACCGGCCCGGGGCTGACCACGCCGGACGCCGGCGAGGTGGCGCGCTTCGCCGCAGAGTTCGCCGCGCGGGGCGTGACGCGGCTCGCGCTGGAGGCGTCCTCGCACGGCCTGGAGCAGCGGCGCCTCGACGGCCTGACGCTGAAGGCGGCGGGGTTCACCAACCTGACCCAGGACCATCTCGACTACCACGGGACCATGGAGGCCTATCGCGCCGCCAAGCTCCGCCTGTTCGAGGCGCTCCTGCCCCGGGGCGGCACGGCGGTGCTGAACGCCGACAGCCCGGAATACCCGCACTTTGCAGCCGCGGCGGTCGTCCATGGCCAGGGCGTGCTGAGCGTGGGCCATGCGGGCCAAGGCCTGCGCCTGGTCGCGCGCACCCCGACCCCGGACGGCCAGGCCCTTGAGCTCGACGCCTTCGGCGCGCGTCGCACGGTGCGCCTGCCCCTGGCCGGCGCGTTCCAGGCCGCCAACGCCCTTGTGGCTGCGGGCCTCTGCATCGCTGCGGGCGAGGCCGTGGAGCCAGTGCTGGAGGCGCTGGAGCGGCTGCGCGGCGCGCCGGGCCGGCTGCAGCGCGTCGGCCGCTCCCGGGCGGGCGGGGAGGCCTATGTCGACTACGCCCACACGCCGGACGGCCTGGAGACGGTGCTGGAGGCGCTCCGCCCCCACGCCTCGGGCCGGCTGATCGTGGTGTTCGGCGCCGGCGGCGACCGCGACCGGAGCAAGCGCCCGCTGATGGGGGCCGCGGCCGAGCGCCTGGCCGACCTCGCCATCGTCACCGACGACAATCCGCGCTCCGAGGACCCCGCCCGCATTCGCGCCGAGGTCCGCGCGGGCGCCCCGAACGCGCGCGAGGTCGGCGACCGACGCGCCGCCATCGCCGCCGCCGTGGCCGAGCTCAGGACGGGCGACGTGCTGGTGGTCGCCGGCAAGGGTCACGAGCAGGGCCAGATCGTCGGCGACGTCACCCTGCCCTTCGACGACGTCGCCGAGGTCCGCCGGGCGCTGGAGACCTCGCCGTGAGCGCGCTCTGGACCAGCGACGAGATCGTGGCGGCGACAGGCGGCGCGCTGCAGGGCGAGCGATTTGCGGCGACGGGCGTCTCCATCGACACGCGCACGCTTGAGCCCGGCGACCTGTTCGTGGCGCTGGAAGGGGTTCGCGACGGGCATGAGTTCGTGGGCGAGGCGATGCGGAAAGGCGCGGCCGGCGCCCTGATCGCCCGTGCGGTCGAGGGCGTGCCCGCGGTCCTCGCGCCGGACACCTTGCGCGCGCTGCAGGCCCTGGGCCTCGCCGCCCGGGACCGCGCCCCGAACTGCCGCCGCGCCGCGGTGACCGGCTCCGTCGGCAAGACCAGCACCACCCAGGCCATCGCCGCCGCCCTGGCGCTGGCGGGCCCGGCCCACGCCTCGGTGAAGAGCTACAACAACCACATCGGCGTGCCCCTCACCCTGGCGCGCATGCCCCCCGGGACCGAGCGCGCCGTCTTTGAGATCGGCATGAACCACGCGGGCGAGATCGCGGCCCTCTCGCCCATGGTCCGGCCCCACGCGGCGCTCGTGACCACCGTGGGACCGGTGCACGTGGAGAACTTCGCGGACGGCGAGACCGGCGTCGCCCATGCCAAGGCGGAGATCTTCGAGGGGCTTCAGCCCGGCGGGCGGGCGATCCTGAACGCCGACAACCGCTGGCTCGGCCTGCTTCGGGACGCGGCGAAGGCGCGCGGCGCCGACATCTTCACCTTCGGCCGCGAGGGCCGCCAGGCGCGCCTGCTCGCCTTCAAGCCGAACGCCGAGGGCGCCCTGGTCGAGGCCGAGCTGCACGGGCGGCGCGCCCGCTTCCCCATCGCCCAATCCGCCGCGCATTGGGGCGAGATGAGCCTCGCGGTCCTGCTCACCGCCGAGGCGCTCGGCGTGCCCCTCGAAGTCGGCATGACGGCGCTGGCAAGCTTCGCGCCGCTGGAAGGCCGGGGCCGCGAGTATCGCATCCCGCTCGCCCGCGGCGAGCTGCTCCTGATCGACGAGAGCTACAACGCCAATCCGATCTCGATGCGCTCGGCTTTCGCGACGCTGGGCGCCCGCCCGGTCCAGGGCCGCCGGATCGCCGTCCTGACCGACATGCTGGAGCTTGGACCCGAGGGACCGGCCATGCACGCCGCCCTGGCCGAGCCGATCGCCGCCGCCAAGCTCGATCTGGTGTTCACCGCCGGTCCCCTGATGCGGAGCCTGCATGAGGCGCTGCCGCCCGAGCGGCGCGGCGGCTGGGCGGAGAGCGCGGCGGAGCTCGCGCCGCGGGTGACGGCGCAGGTGCGGCCCGGCGACGCGGTGGTCGTGAAAGGCTCCAACGGCTCGAAGGCCGCGTTGGTCGCCGACGCGCTCAGGGCTATGCAGCCGGTCGAGCCCGGAGCCCGCGTCTGATGTTTTACTGGCTTTACCTGCACCTCGACCCGCACCACGCCTATGTGCCGCTCCTGAACCTGATGCGGTACCTGACCTTCCGCACCGGCATGGCGCTGGTGACGGCGCAGGTCGTGGCGATGCTGATGGGCCAGCGCTTCATCGACTGGATGCGCGTGCGGCAGGGCAAAGGCCAGCCGATCCGCACCGACGGCATCGAGCGCCACGTCACCGAGAAGCGGGGCACGCCCACCATGGGCGGGTTCATGATCCTGGCCAGCCTGGCGGTGGGCGCCCTGCTCTGGGCGGACCTTGGCAACCCCTATGTCTGGACGGTCCTGTTCGTGACCGCCTCCTATGCCCTGCTGGGCTTCTCCGACGACTACGAGAAGGTGACCAAGCAGACGACCGCGGGCGTCTCGGGCAAGGTCAAGATCGTGGTGCAGTTCGCCGTCGCCGCCATCGCCACCTATGCCACCGTCTCGGCAGGGCATCAGCTGAACGACCCGGTGGGCCTGAACACCAGCGTGACCTTCCCGGTCTTCAAGCAGCTGGTGCTGAACCTCGGCCTCTTCTACGTCGTGTTCGGCATGATCGTGATCGGCGGCTTCTCCAACGCCGTGAACCTCACCGATGGGCTGGACGGCCTAGCCATCGTGCCGGTGATGATCGCGACGGCGGCCTTCGGGTTCATCGCCTACCTGGTCGGCAACTTCAAATTCGCCGACTACCTGCAGCTGCACTTCGTGCCGGGCGTGGGCGAGCTCGCCATCATCTGCGGGGCGCTGATCGGGGGCGGCATGGGCTTTCTCTGGTACAACGCGCCGCCGGCCAAGATCTTCATGGGCGACACCGGTTCGCTGGCCCTGGGCGGCCTGCTGGGCACGATGGCGATCTGCACCAAGCACGAGATCGTGCTGGGCGTCATCGGCGGCCTCTTCGTGCTGGAGACCGTCTCGGTGATGGTCCAGGTCGCGTCGTTCAAGCTGACCGGCAAGCGCGTCTTTCGCATGGCCCCGATCCACCACCATTTCGAGCGCCTGGGCTGGGCCGAACCGACCATCGTCATCCGCTTCTGGATCGTGGCGGCGGTCCTGGCCCTGGCCGGCCTCGCCACCCTGAAGATCCGCTAGAGGAGCGCCCCCGCCCGTGATCCCCGCCGCCGCCTTCGCCGGACGCAAGGTCGCCGTCTTCGGTCTCGCCCGCACGGGCCTGGCCGCGGCGCGCGCGCTCGTGCTCGGCGGGGCGGAGGTCGCTTGCTGGGACGAGAAGCCGCCCGCTCGGGAGCAGGCCGCCCGGGAGGGGCTGCCCGTCGTGGACCTGCAGGCGGCGGACTGGTCGGGCCTGGACGCCCTTCTGCTCTCGCCCGGCGTGCCGCTCTACTTCCCCAAGCCGCACTGGACGGTGGACAAGGCCCGGGCCGCAGGCGTGGAGATCATCGGCGACGCCGAGGTCTTCGCGCGGACCGTCAACGCTGCGCCTGCGTGGCGCCGGCCCAAGATCGCGGCGATCACCGGCACCAACGGCAAGTCGACCACGACGGCGCTGCTCGGCCATATCGTCGCCGAGGCTGGCAAGGACGTGCGCCTGGGCGGCAACATCGGCTACGGCATCCTAGGTCTGGACGACATGCACGGGGGCGCGGTCTATGTGCTGGAGCTGTCGAGCTACCAGCTGGACCTGACCTCCAGCCTGAAGTGCGACGCCGCGGTCCTGCTTAACATTTCGCCGGACCACCTCGACCGGCACGGCACGATGGAGAACTACGTCGCCGCCAAGCGCCGCATCTTCCTGAACCAGGGCGTGGGCGACACCGCCGTCGTGGGGGTGGACGACCCCTACTGCCAGCAGATCTGCACCGAGCTCGTGGCCGCCAACCGACGCACCATCCGCCCCATCTCGGCCCGGCGCGCCATGGGCCGGGGCGTCTATGCGCTGCAGGGCCTGCTCTATGACGCGACCGGCGAGCGCACGATCGAGGTTGCCGACCTTGGCCAGGCGCGGGCGCTGGTCGGCCGGCACAACTGGCAGAACGCGGCTGCGGCCTACGCCGCCGCCCTCGCCGTCGGCATCGCCCCCGAGGTCGCGGCGGAGGCGCTCTTGAGCTTCCCCGGCCTGGCGCACCGCATGGAGGAGGTCGGCGCCCTCGGCCGCGTCCGCTTCATCAACGACAGCAAGGCGACCAACGCCGACGCCGCGCGCCAGGCGATGGAGGCCCTGCCCCGCTTCCGCTGGATCGCCGGCGGGCGCGCCAAGTCGGGCGGCATCGCCCCCCTGTCCGACCTCTTCGGCAAGGTCGAGAAGGCCTATCTCATCGGCGAGGCGGCCGAGGACTTCGCTCGCGAGATCGGCGAGGCCGCGCCGCACATTGTCTGCGGCGATCTCGAGCATGCGGTGGCGGCCGCCTATCGCGACGCCCAGGCCAGCGGGCGGGAAGAGGTGGTGCTGCTCAGCCCCGCCTGCGCTAGCTTCGACCAGTTTGCGGACTTCGAGGTGCGCGGCGACGCCTTCCGCGCCCTGGTGCAGGCACTGGCCGCCCCCAGCGCTGCGGCCAAGGCCGCCGGCTGAGCACGGCGAGGCGCCGAGCGGAACCCTCGGGCGGCGGGCGGGCTGAATCGACGCGGACCCGCTGTCAAGGGCTTTCCAAGCCGTCGCGTTTCCATATCTAATCCCCTGACCGCGCGATCAGCAGCACGCGCGATGGAGACTTTTTTGATGGCCGAGCGGAAGCAAGGTGATCAAGGCGACGGCGTCGGCTCGGCAGTCATCACTCAGGTCAAGCCGAAGACGCAACGGCCGTCTCTGTATCGCGTTCTGCTGCTGAACGACGATTATACTCCGATGGAGTTCGTGGTGTACGTGCTCGAGCGTTTCTTCAACAAGTCTCGCGAAGACGCCACGCGCATCATGCTGCACGTTCACCAGCACGGAGTGGGTGTTTGCGGCGTTTTCACCTACGAGGTGGCCGAGACGAAAGTCGCTCAGGTCATCGACTTGGCCCGCCGCCACCAACACCCGCTGCAGTGCACAATGGAAAAGGATTAGGCCCTTGCCGTCTTTCTCGCGAAATCTAGAGGAAACGCTTCACCGGGCCATCGCGTACGCCAATCAGCGTAAGCATGAGTACGCGACGCTCGAGCACCTGCTTCTCAGCCTGGTCGACGACCAGGAGGCCGCCAGCGTGATGCGCGCCTGCAACGTCGACCTGGCGGTGCTGAAGAAGAACCTGACCAACTACGTCGACACCGAGCTGAAGAGCCTCGTTGTCGAGGACGGCGAAGACGCTAAGCCGACCGCCGGCTTCCAGCGCGTGATTCAGCGCGCCGTCATCCACGTGCAGTCCTCCGGGCGCGACGAGGTCACCGGCGCGAACGTGCTGGTCGCGGTCTTCTCCGAGCGGGAAAGCCACGCGGCCTTCTTCCTGCAGGAGCAGGACATGACCCGCTACGACGCGGTCAACTTCATCGCCCACGGCATCGCCAAGAAGGCCGGGGCGTCGGAGCCCCGCACCGTGCGCGGTCAGGCGCAGGACGCCGAGGACGAAAAGGCCCAGGCCAAGACTGGCGGCGAGGCGCTGGACGCCTACTGCGTGAACCTCAACGACAAGGCGCGCCAGGGCAAGGTCGATCCCCTGATCGGGCGGGCGCTGGAGGTGGAGCGCTGCATCCAGGTGCTGTGCCGCCGCACAAAGAACAACCCGCTGCTGGTCGGCGACCCGGGCGTGGGCAAGACGGCCATCGCCGAGGGCCTGGCCCGCAAGATCGTCAACGCCGAGGTGCCGGAGGTGCTGTCCAGCGCCACCATCTTCTCCCTGGACATGGGGAGCCTGCTCGCCGGCACCCGCTATCGCGGCGACTTCGAGGAGCGGGTGAAGCAGGTCGTGAAGGAGCTGGAGAGCCATCCCAACGCGATCCTGTTCATCGACGAGATCCACACCGTGATCGGCGCGGGGGCGACTTCCGGCGGGGCGATGGACGCGTCCAACCTGCTCAAGCCGGCGCTCGCCTCCGGCACGCTGAAGTGCATGGGCTCGACCACCTACAAGGAGTTCCGCCAGCACTTTGAGAAGGACCGGGCGCTCGTGCGCCGCTTCCAGAAGATCGACGTGATCGAGCCCACCCTGGAGGACACGATCAAGATCCTGAAGGGGCTGAAGACCTACTACGAGGACTTCCACAAGCTCCGCTACACCGACGACGCCATCAAGACGGCGGTGGAGCTGTCGGCGCGCTACATCACCGACCGCAAGCTGCCGGACAAGGCCATCGACGTCATCGACGAGGCCGGCGCGTCGCAGATGCTGCTGCCCGAGGCCAAGCGGCGCAAGAAGATCGGCGCGCGCGAGATCGAAATCGTGATCGCCAAGATGGCGCGCATCCCGGCCAAGTCCGTCTCCAAGAACGACGCGGAGGCCCTGAAGAACCTCGAGGGCGACCTGAAGCGCGTGGTCTTCGGCCAAGACGACGCCATCGTGCAGCTGGCGGCGGCCATGAAGATGAGCCGGGCGGGCCTGCGCGACGCGCAGAAGCCGATCGGCTGCTACCTCTTCTCCGGGCCCACGGGCGTCGGCAAGACCGAGGTGGCGCGCCAGCTGGCCTCCACCCTGGGCATCGAGCTGCTCCGCTTCGACATGAGCGAGTACATGGAGCGCCACACCGTCTCCCGCCTGATCGGCGCGCCTCCGGGCTACGTCGGTCACGACCAGGGCGGCCAGCTGACCGACGCGGTGGACCAGCACAAGCACGCCGTGGTCCTGCTGGACGAGATCGAGAAGGCGCACCAGGACGTCTACAACATCCTGCTGCAGGTCATGGACCACGGCAGCCTGACCGACTCCAACGGCAAGAAGGTCGACTTCCGCAATGTGGTCCTGATCATGACCACCAATGCGGGGGCGGCGGACAACAACCGGGCGGGCATCGGCTTCGGCCGCGGCCGCGTCACCGACGAGGACCAGGCCGCCATCCAGCGCCTGTTCACGCCGGAGTTCCGCAACCGACTGGACGCTGTGGTCAGCTTCAAGGCCCTGACGCCCGACACGATCCGCCACGTGGTGCAGAAGTTCGTCATCCAGCTGGAGGCGCAGCTGGCCGACCGCAACGTCACCATCGAGCTCAGCGACGATGCGGCGGACTGGCTGGCCAAGAACGGCTACGACGAGCTCTACGGCGCCCGGCCGCTGGCGCGGCTCATCCAGGAGCAGATCAAGAAGCCCCTGGCCGACGACATCCTGTTCGGGCGGCTGGTGCGCGGAGGGCACGTGAAGGTGGAGCTGAAGGACGGCAAGCTGGCCTTCGACATCGCGTCCAACGGGGGAGAGACCCGGCCGGGCGAGATCGACATCCACCCCGAGACGGACCTGTCGGGCGACGGCGACGACCTCGCCGCCGGGACTGACGAACCGGCCCTGGTCTAGCTTTGGCCGGCCTTCCCTCGCCGGGGGCGGTTGGGCTCCTAAAGGGCAAGAATGAAGCCCCGCGTCGTCGCCGGCGCGGGGCTTTCGTCGCTCAGACCGCCAAGGCGCACTCAGCGCTTGTCGCCGGCGCCCTTGTGGTCTTCCGCGTAGGTTCGGGTGTGGTGGTGGATCTGGCCGTCCTCGCCCCGGTATTCGCGCGACTTCAGGTCGGCCCTGTCGGCGCCTCGGCCGCCGCCGTCCGCAGCCTTGGACGGCGAGCCGTGCGAGGCCGGCGCCTTCGCGCCTGAGCTCTTGCCGCGCTTGGCCTCGTCCTCGCGGAAGGATGGCTCCTCGCCCTTGGCCGGCGCGCCGTGAGCGGCCTTTGCGTCGCCCTTGCCGTCCTTCGTGTGCGGGTGAGGCTCTGCAGCGCTCTTATGCGGATGCTTGCCCGTGCCCTGCTGTCCGGTCGTCGCCACAAGGAAAGTCCTTCGTCTGCCGGCGCGAACGCTGCGCCTGAGCCAGAGGGACTAACAGCGAGGGGGCCGCGGTCCCGCGCGCCGGCGGCCGGCCGCTCACACTCCCGTGTGCGAGCGAAACCTCAGGATCAGGCGGCCATCCCGCCCAGGCGCTTGACGTTGCAGTGCGTCCAGAGCCGGTCCATCGCCCCCACCAGGTCGTCGAACATGGCGTCGGTATGGAAGGGCGTGGGGGTGAAGCGCAGGCGCTCCGTCCCCCGCGGCACGGTCGGATAGTTGATCGGCTGCACATAGATGCCGTGGTCGGCCAGCAGCATGTCGGAGATCATCTTGCAGTGCACCGGGTCGCCGACGTGCACCGGAACGATGTGGCTGACGGAGGGCAGCACCGGAATACCGGCGTTCATGAAGCGGCGCTTCAGCGTCTCCGCCCGCTCCTGGTGGATGACCCGCACCTCGTTGTGCGCCTTCAGCCACCGGATCGAGGCGGTCGCGCCCGCGGCCAGGGCCGGCGGAATCGAGGTCGTGAAGATGAAGCCCGCCGCGTGGCTGCGAATCGCGTCCACGAGGTCCGCGTCGCCGGCGATATAGCCGCCCATGACGCCGAACGCCTTGCCGAGCGTGCCCTCGATGATGTCGATCTCGCCCATGCAGCCATCGCGCTCGGCGACGCCGGCCCCGCGGTGTCCGTAGAGGCCCACCGCATGCACCTCGTCCAGATAGGTGAGCGCGCCATAGCTGCGGGCCAGAGCGATCGTGCCCCTGAGGTCGGCGATATCGCCGTCCATCGAATAGACGCTCTCGAAGGCGATCAGCTTGGGCGCATCGGCCGGCGCGGCCGCCAGCAACTGCTCCAGGTGCTCCAGGTCGTTATGGCGGAACACGTGCCGCTCGCAGCCCGAATGGCGGATGCCCGCGATCATCGAGGCGTGGTTCAAGGCGTCGGAGAAGACGATCAACCCGGGCAGGATCTTGGCCAGCGTCGAAAGGCTCGCCTCGTTGGCCACATAGCCGGAGGTGAAGACCAGCGCCGCCTCCTTGCGATGCAGGTCGGCGAGTTCCGCCTCCAGCTCCACATGCCAGCGGGTCGTCCCTGAGATATTGCGCGTGCCGCCGGAGCCGGAGCCGGCCTCCTCGATCGCGCGGGTCATGGCCTGGACCACCACCGGGTTCTGGCCCTGGCCGAGGTAGTCGTTGGAGCACCAGACGACCACGTCCTGCTCGCGCCCGTCCGGGCGGGTCCAGGTCGCGCGGGGGAACTGGCCCCGGTGACGCTTCAGGTCCGCGAAGACGCGGTAGCGGCCTTCCTGGCGCACCTGATCGACGGCGGCGCGGAACAGAGCCTTGTAGTCCGAACGGTCCATGGCCGGGTATTTACGCCTGCGGGCCCTAGGTTCCAATGATCCGGATCAAGAAAAAGGGATGCGCGATCGCCGCGTGGCGCGCGCCCGTCGGAAAAGAGGACCGCGCGGTCGCCGCGCGGTCCAGGTTCGCCATCGGGCTCATCACAGAGGCGGTCGGAGAGAGACCGACCACACCGCGCAATAGCGCGGCCAGGCGCGAGGCGGCGCCTCCTCGCGCGGCCTGAGGCCAAGATCGCGTCCGGGCGCCGCGCGGTTGGGCGAGCGCGCCGGCCGCATGCTCACCGGCTGGGCAGATCGGGCAGGTGGAACAGGTGGAAGGTCACGCCGGCCCAGATCGCCGCCCAGACGATCGCGGCGACCCAGGTGGTGGTCAGCGCCTTGCGCTTTAGGTTCGGATTGACCGGCGCGCCGGGATCGCCGCCCCCGGCGTGATCGTCCCCTCCTCCGCATGGGTCCGGTTTCCGAGCGGCAGGATGGCGAACAGCACCGTCCACCAGACGACGAAGTAGACGGAGATGCCGAAGACCAGGTTCATGAAGAGGATGTAGGGCGCGTCGCGCCTCAGTGCGCGCCCTTGGGCGTTTCCATCAGCTCGACCAGCACCCCGCCCATGTCCTTGGGGTGGACAAAGATCACCGGCGTGCCGTGCGCGCCGATGCGAGGCTCGCCGGTTCCCAGCACGGTCGCGCCCTTGGCCCGCATCTCGTCGCGCGCCGCAATGATGTCCTCGACCTCGAAGCAGACGTGGTGCTGCCCCCCGGCCGGGTTCTTCTTCAGGAAGCCGTGGATCGGGCTCGCCTCGCCATAGGGCTCGATCAGCTCGATCTGGCTGTTGGGCAGGTTGACGAAGGCGACCCAGACCCCTTGCTCGGGCATGGCGCGCTTTTCGGTGATCGAGGTTGCGCCCAGCATGTCGCGATAAAGCGCTACGCTGGCCTCGATGGACGGGGTCGCCACCCCGACGTGGTTCAGCTTGCCGATCATGATCCACCTCTCGCACGCAGGCCCCGGCCGGGCGGGGATGCGCCCTCGTCAAATCAGATGCGGCCGCGGGGCTCAAGCGGGTCCCGCCGGGGGCTTTGCCGTCGCGGAGGCGTCAGACCCTCACGACCATGGTCTCCACCGCCGGGCGGCGTTCCCAGACCCGCTGGGCGGCGCGCTTCAGGCTACGCGCCACGGCGGACTGCACAGCGGAGTCGTCGTCGCGCGCCCCGCCCTTCAGCGCCTCCACCGCCTCGCGCGCGTCCTCGGCGAGGTCGTCCAGCGCCTCGGCGAGCGGGTAGTCCGCATCCCCGGGCAGGCCCAGGGCCCGCACCTGGGGCGAGGCGGCCAGCCGCCCCTTGCCGTCCAGCACCACCGTGACCATCAGGGCGCCGTTGGACGCCACGTGGCGGCGCTCGCGCAGCGGGCGGTCGTTCTCGGGCGTCAGCACATTGCCGTCGACGAACAGCCGCCCAGCCGGCGCCTCGTCGATGATCTCCGCGCGCCCGGGCGCGAGGCGGATCATGTCGCCGTTCCGGGGCGCGACGCCCTCAGGCACCTGCAGGTCCCGGGCGAAGGCGAGGTGCTCCAGGATATGACGGCGCTCGCCGTGGGTCGGCACCGCGATCCGCGGCCGGGCCCACTGGTACATCTGGGCGAGTTCGCCCCGGCAGGGGTGGCCGGAGACGTGGATGCCGGGATGGTCGCGCTCGGTGTAGAGACGCACGCCCCGGTCGGCGAGCTTGTTCTGCAGGTTGCGGATCGGGATTTCATTGCCCGGGATGACTCGGGACGAGAACACGCAGCTGTCGCCCTGCCCCAGGCGCACGTGCGGGTGCGTGCCCTCGGCGATCCGCGCCAGGGCCGCGCGGGGCTCCCCCTGGCTGCCGGTGCAGAGGTAGAGCACGCGGTCCGGCGGCAGCGACCCCGCCTCGGTGTCGGCCACGAAGGGCTCGATGTCGCCGAAGAGGCCGACGGAGCGCGCCGCCGCCGCCATTCGGTGCATGGAGCGTCCGAGCAGGCAGACCCGGCGACCGTTCGCCTGGGCGGCGCGGATGACGCTGTCCATGCGCGCCACGTTGGACGCGAAGCAGCCCACCGCGACCCGGCCCTTCAACCCGCCGATCAGCTCGAAGAGCGCCTTGCGCACGTCGGCCTCCGAGCCGGCGAAGCCGTCCACGAAGACGTTGGTGGAGTCGCAGACCATGGCCAGCACGCCTTCGTCGCCCAGGCGGCGGATGGCGGCGACGTCGGTGGGCCCGCCCAGCAGCGGGTCGGGATCGATCTTCCAGTCGCCCGTGTGCAGCACGGTGCCCAGGGGCGTGCGGATCGCCAGGCCGTTCGGCTCGGGGATGGAGTGGGTGATGGTGATCAGGTCGATGCCGAAGGGCCCGATCTGGACCGTGCCGCCGAGCGGCACCTCGTGGATCTTCACCTGCGACAGGAGGTCGGCCTCGCGCAGCTTCTCGCGCACCAGGAAGGCGGTGAACGGCGTCGCATAGAGCGGCGCGCGCAGGCGATCCCACAGCCAGCCGACCGCGCCGATGTGATCCTCGTGCGCGTGGGTCAGCACGATCCCCAAGATGTCTTCGGCATAGGCCTCGATGAAGGTGGGGTCCGGCAGGATGATCTCGACCCCCGGCGTGGTCAGGTCGCCGAAGGTCACGCCCAGATCGACCACGATCCACTTGCGGTCGTCCGGCGGGCCGTAGCCGTAGAGGTTGAAGTTCATGCCGATCTCGTTGGAGCCGCCGAGCGGCAGGAAAACGAGTTCGTCGTTCGGGCCTGGGATCACTGAGGCGCCTTCTGGTTGCGGCGCCAGATCTCCAGCATGCCGCGGATGGTCAGGTCGGAGTCGAAGTGGTCGATCTTGGAGGTCGCGCCCTCGAACAGCGAGGCGACCCCGCCGGTTGCGATCACGGTCATCGGGCGGGCGTACTCGGCGCGGATTCGATCGATCAGGCCCTCGATGAGGGCGATGTAGCCCCAGAAGACGCCGGACTGCATGGCGCTGACGGTGTCGGCGCCGATCACGCGGTTCCGGTCCGGGCGGCGGATGGCGACCCGGGGCAGGCGCGCGGCGGCCTGGTGCAACGCCTCCATGCTGAGGTTGATCCCCGGTGCGATCACACCGCCCTCGAAGCCGCCGTCCTCGCCCACCACGTCGAAGGTGGTGGCGGTGCCGGAGTCGATCACGATCAGCGACCCCGGATAGGCGACGTGGGCGCCCACCGCGTTGACCAGCCGGTCCGCCCCGGCCTCGGACGGCTTGTCGATGCGGATGGCGACGCCGAGCTCGGCGTTCTCCCCGATCACCAGCGGCTCGGCGTGCAGGTAGCGCCGCGACAGGTTGCGCAGGTTGAACAGCGACTGCGGCACGACTGTGGATATGATGCACGCGTCGAGGTCGCCGAGCTTCAGCCCCGCCATGGCCAGCAGCTGCGACAGCCAGACGGCGTATTCGTCGGCCGTGCGGGTCGACTGGGTCGCCGACCGCCACTGCGCCAGCCAGCGCGCGCCGTCGTGCACGGCGAAGAGGGTGTTGGTGTTGCCCTGCTCGATGGCCAGCAGCATGCGCCTCAGCCCTCTCCGAAGACCACGTCGCCCGCCGTGATCCGCCGCACCTGGCCCGACGGCAGCCGAAGCCGCAGCGCGCCGTCCGCCTCCAGCGCCTCGGCCACGCCATGGATCTCCTCCTTCGCCAGGCGCGCGGTGCAGGGCGCGTCAAGGCCCCAGGCGCGGGCGGTCCAGGCGGCGCGGATCGGCTCGAACCCGCCGGCCCGCCAGGTCTGGGCCCACTGCTCGAACGCCTCGGCCAGGCGCTGCAACGCGGACTCCGGCGAGGGGGCCGACAGCACGCCCGGCGCGAGGTGGTCGGCCAGGGCGGCGGCCGGGCGCTCGGGAGCGACGGGCGGGGTCGCAAGGTTCACGCCCGTCCCGATCGCGAGCCACAGCCGCCCGTCCCCGCGCGCGCCGCTCTCCACCAGTATGCCCGCCACCTTGCGGCCGCTGAGCAGCACGTCGTTGGGCCACTTCAGCCGCACGGTCTCAGGGACGGCATAGGCGGCGACGAGGTCGTGCACCGCCAGGGCCGTCACAAAGGACAGCTGGGCGGCCTCGGCCGGCGGACGGTCGGTGCAGGTCAGCAAGGTGGCCGCGAGGTTGCCCACGCCGGTCTCCCACGCCCGCCCCCGGCGTCCGCGACCGGCGCTCTGGCGCTCGGCGGTGATCCACAGCGGCCCCGTCTCGCCCGCCTCGGCTCGGCGGCGCGCCTCCGCATTGGTGGAGTCCAGCTCGTCGAAGCGCAGGACGGGCGGGGTCACGCCGGCTCAGGCGAGGCCGAAAGCCCGCGCCGCCAGCGTGGCGAGCGGGTCCAGGGCGGCGAGCGCGGGTAGCACCAGCGGGAAGCTGAACAGGGCCGCGCCCATGCCGATGGCGCTGGCGTCGCCCGGCGTGCGGTCGGTCGCGCCTGCGGGCTCGTCGAACCACATCGTCTTGAGGATGCGGAGGTAGTAGAAGGCGGCGGGCACGCTCGCGACCAGGCCGAACACCGCCACGGGCCAGAGCCCGCCGGCGATCGCGGCCTTGAAGACGTAGTACTTCGACCAGAAGCCGCTGAAGGGGGGCAGCCCCAGCAGGGAAAGGCTGAGGGCGGTGATCGCCAGCGCCAGGCCCGGGCGCACCCGCACCAGGCCCGCGAAGTCCTCCAGCCGCTCCATCGGCCGACCGTCCCGCTGCAGCGCGGTCAGGCAGGCGAAGAAGCCCGTCACGTCGATCATGTACAGGACCATGAAGACCAGCATGGCCTGCATCCCGCCCTCGGTCCCCGCGGCCATGGCCATCAGCGCGTAGCCGATGTTCAGGATCGAGGAATAGGCCAGCAGGCGCTTAAGGTTGCGCTGCACCAGCCCCGCCAGCGCGCCGACCGCCATCGAGATGAGGGCGATCACGACGATGACCTGCTGCCACTGGCCCGTCGCGCCGGGAAAGCCCAGCGCCAGGGCGCGGGCGAAGAGCACCATGGCCGCGAGCTTGGGCGCGGCGGTGATGAAGGCCACGATCGGCGTCGGCGCGCCCTCGTAGACGTCGGGCGTCCACATGTGGAAGGGCGCGGCGGAGACCTTGAACGCCATGCCGCAGATCAGGAACACCAGGCCGAAGATCACGCCCTGGCCCGCGCCCGCGTGCACCGCCGCGGCGATGTCGGCGAAGCGCACCGAGCCTGCAAAGCCGTAGATCAGGCTCGCGCCATAAAGCAGCAGACCCGAGGAGAGCGCGCCCAGGACGAAGTACTTCAGCCCCGCTTCCGACGAGCGGGAGTCGTCGCGCTGGAAGGCGGCGAGCACATAGAGGGCCAGGGACTGCAGCTCGATCCCGATGTAGAGCGAGATCAGGTCGCCGGCGGAGACCATCACCCCCATGCCGGTGGCGGCCAGCAGCACCAGCAGCGGATACTCGAACTTGGCGGACCGCTTGCGCCGGAGCCAGGGCGCGCCAAGGGCGATCGCCACCGCGCTCATCAGATAGATCGCGACCTTGGAGAACTGCGCGGCGGCGTCAGCGACGAAGCCGCCGTGGAAGGCCTGGCCCATCGGCCCCCAGCAGGCCGCCGCCGCCGCCTCGACCAGCACGGCGCCCGCGCCCAGGCCGACCAGGCCGGTCGACTTCTCGCCCCCGAACGCGCCGACCACGATCAGGACGAGCGTTCCTAGCGCAAGGATCACTTCAGGCAGCGCGATCTGCAGCGCGCTCGTCAGGTCCATCTCAGGTCTTCCCTCAACCGCCCGCGCTGGCGCGCCAGACGTCGATCAGCCGCTCCACCGAGGCGTTGGTCACGGCGAACACGAACTTCGGATAGACGCCCAGCGCCAGGGCGCCCGCGATCAGCGGCGCGAAGATCAGGAGCTCGCGCATGTCCATGTCGGGGATCGCGGCGAGCTGCGGATTGGTCAGCTGCCCGAACACGACCCGGCGATAGAGCGTCAGCATGTAGACGGCCGACAGGATCACCCCGGTCGCGGCCACGATCGCGGTCCAGGTCGAGGCCGCATAGACCCCCGTCATGGTCAGCATCTCGCCTACGAAGCCCGAGGTGCCCGGCAGACCGACATTGCCCATGGTGAACAGCATGAAGGTCGCCGCATAGACGGGCATCCGGTTCGCCAGCCCGCCGTAGAAGGCGATCTCGCGGGTATGCATGCGGTCGTAGATCACGCCCACGCACAGGAAGAGCGCGCCGGAGATCACCCCGTGGCTCAGCATCTGGAAGATCGCGCCCTGCACGCCCTGCAGGTTGCCGGAGAAGATGCCCATGGTGACGAAGCCCATGTGGGCCACCGAGGAATAGGCGATCAGCTTCTTGATGTCGGTCTGCCGCCAGGCGACCAGCGAGGTGTAGACGATCGCGATCGCCGAGAGGGCGAAGATCAAGGGCGCGAACAGGGCGCTCGCCGCTGGGAACATGGGCAGGCTGAAGCGCAGGAAGCCGTAGCCGCCCATCTTCAGCAGCACGCCGGCCAGGATGACGGAGCCCGCCGTCGGCGCCTCCACGTGGGCGTCGGGCAACCAGGTGTGCACCGGCCACATCGGCATCTTCACCGCGAAGGAGGCGAAGAAGGCCAGCCACAGCCAGGTCTGCAGCGCCGGCGCGAAGTGATAGGCCTGCAGCTCCGGGATCGAGGTGGTGTGAGCGATGCCGATCATCGCCAAGATCGCCGCCAGCATCAGCACGGAGCCGAGCAGGGTGTAGAGGAAGAACTTGTAGGCCGCGTAGATCCTGTTCTGCCCGCCCCAGATGCCGATAATCAGGAACATCGGGATCAGGCCGAACTCGAAGAAGATGTAGAACAGCACCAAGTCCAGGGCGCAGAACACCCCGATCATCATGGTCTCGAGCGCCAGGAAGGCGATCATGTACTCCGGGACCCGATCCTTGATGCTGTCCCAGCTGGCGGCGATGCAGAGCGGCATGAGGAAGGCGGTGAGCAGGACGAACAGCACGCTGATGCCGTCCACGCCCATGCGGTAGCTGGCGCCCGAGAACCAGCGCGCGTGCTCCACGAACTGATAGCCCGGCTGGGCGGGATCGAAGTGGGACACCATCACGACCGACAGGGCGAGGGCGGCCACCGTCGTCCAGAGCGCGATCCACCGCGACAGGCGCGCCACCGCCGCATCCTGCTTAAGGACCGTCCGCAGCGCCAGGATCAGCACCACCCCGATCAGGGGCGTGTAGGTGATGAGGCTGAGGATCATGGCGGCGCCCCCCTCAGCGGGCCCAGACCGTGAGCGCGTAGGTCAGAAGACCCAGCACCCCGAGCAGCATGACGAAGGCGTAGTGGTAGAGGTAGCCGGTCTGCAACAGGCCCAGTCCCCGCCCCGCCCAGGCCGCGACCGCCGAGACGCCGTTGGGACCCAGGCCGTCGATGGTCCGCTGGTCCCCGCCCTTCCAGAACAGGCCGCCAAACCACCGCGCCGTCCGCACGAACACGACGTCGTAGAGCTCGTCGAAGAACCACTTGTTGTACAGGAAGGTGTGCAGCGGCCCGCCGCGCTCGGCGATGCGCCGCGCCAGCCCCCGCGCGAACAGGTAGTAGTAGGCCGCGATCGCCAGGCCCGCGACCGATGCGACGAGCGGGGCCAGGCCCACCCAGGACGGGCCGCTCTCAGCCCCGTCGAGCACCTTGTTGTTGCGGCCGACGAAGATCGCGCCGCGCCAGAACGCCTCCCGCCACGGGCCCACGAAGTGCGGCATGAAGACGGCCCCGGCCAAGATGGCGCCCGCCGATAGCACGAAGAGCGGGACCAGCATGGTCCAGGGGCTCTCGTGGGGCTTCAGGTCGTGGCCGTGATCGCCGCTGTGAGAATGATCGGGGGTCTCGTCCGGCTCGGCGTGGGTCTCGATCTGGGCTGAGGTCGCGTGGTCCGACAGCGCATGCGCGCCCTGGTCGGCGTGGCCATGCGCATGGGCGTCGGCGCGGGCCCACTCCGGGGGACCATTGAAGGTCATGAAGGCCAGCCGCCAGCTGTAGAAGGCGGTGAGCCCCGCAACCGCCGTCCCCACCACGAAGGCGAAGTAGCCGAGCGGCTCGCGCGCGCCCGCCGCATAGGCTGCGCCCAGGATGCTGTCCTTGGAATAGAAGCCCGCGAAGCCCCAGTTGAGGCCGGGAACGCCAAGGCCGGTGATGGCGATCGTGCCGATGGTCATCACCGCAAAGGTGATCGGCAGGTAGCGCGCCAGGCCGCCCATGCGTCGCATGTCCTGCTCGTGGTGCATTGCGTGGATCACGCTGCCTGCGCCCAGGAACAGCAGCGCCTTGAAGAAGGCGTGCGTGAACAGATGGAACATGGCGGCCTGATAGGCGCCCACGCCCGCGGCGAAGAACATGTAGCCGAGCTGCGAGCAGGTCGAATAGGCGATGACCCGCTTGATGTCGTTCTGCGCCAGGCCGACGGTCGCGGCGAAGAGCGAGGTCACCGCCCCGATCACCACGATCACGGTGCGGGCCTGCGGCGCGTACTCGTAGAGCGGCGAGAGCAGGCAGACCATGTAGACGCCGGCCGTCACCATGGTGGCGGCGTGGATCAGGGCCGAGACAGGGGTCGGGCCCTCCATCGCGTCGGGAAGCCAGGTGTGCAGGAAGAACTGCGCCGACTTGCCCATGGCGCCGATGAAGAGAAGGACGCCGGCCAGGTCCAGCGCGCTCCAGCTCCGTCCGGCAAACGTCCAGCTGCGGCCCGCGTGCGCCGCGATCTGGGGGAAGAGGTCGGGGAACCGGATGGTGTGGAACATCCAGAACACCGTCATGATGCCGAGCGCAAAGCCGAAATCGCCGACCCGGTTGACGACAAAGGCCTTGATGGCGGCCGCGTTGGCGGTGGGCTTCTTGAACCAGAAGCCGATCAGCAGATAGCTCGCCAGGCCGACGCCTTCCCAGCCGAAGAACAGCTGCATGAAGTCGTTCGCCGTCACCAGCATCAGCATGGCGAAGGTGAAGAGCGACAGATAGGCGAAGAACCGCGGCTTGGACGGGTCCTCGGCCATGTAGCCCCAGCTGTAGAGGTGCACGAGGGCCGAGACGCTGGTCACCACCACGCCCATCACCGCCGACAGGCTGTCCAGGCGGATCGACCAGGTGGACTGGAAGTCGCCGACCTGGATGAAGGACAGGAGTTCGACCACGGCGTGCGCCGGCCAGCCGCCCCAGATGGTCTGGTAGAAGGTCCACCACGCCAGGGCGCAGGAGATGAAGAGCAGGCCGGTCGTGATCGCCTGGGACGCGCGGTCGCGCAGCCGACGGCCGAACAGGCCCGCCAGCGCCGCGCCCAGCAGGGGCAGGAAGACCAGAAGGGTCAGGATCAGCTTCACGCTCAGCCCTTCATCTGCGCGGCGTCGTCGACCGAGATGTCGCCGCGGTTGCGGAAGAAGGTGACGAGGATCGCCAGACCCACGGCGGCCTCGGCGGCGGCGACGGTCAGCACGATCATGGCGAAGATCTGCCCCGCGACCTGGTGCAGGAAGGCGGAGAAGGCCACCAGATTGATGTTCACGGCCAGGAGGATCAGCTCCACCGACATCAGGATGACGATGACGTTGCGACGGTTGGCGAAGATGCCGAAGACGCCGATGGTGAAGAGCACCGCGGCGACCGCCAGATAATGGCCGAGACTGACCTCGCTGAGCCCGGTCATTCCGCGATCCCTTCGCCCACCTTCACCTGCACGACCTGCAGGCCGCCGCGCACGCTGCGCCCGGTCTGGTCGGCGACCGTCTGCCGCTTGATGCCGGGGCGGTGCTTCAGCGTCAGCACGATGGCGCCGATCATGGCCACCAGCAGCACCAGGCCCGCGATCTGGAAATCGTAAAGGTAGTCCGTATAGAGCACCCGCCCGATCGCCTCGGTGTTGCTGATGTTCTCGCCGGACAGGGGCTTCACGTGCGCCGCCGCCCCGCGCTCGGCCACCGCGCCCGAGACCAGGATCATCTCGATGAGCAGGAAGACCGCGACCGCGCCGCCGATGGGCAGGTAGCGCGCGAAGCCCGCGCGCAGGGACGCGAAGTCCACGTCCAGCATCATGACGACGAACAGGAACAGCACCGCGACCGCGCCGACGTAGACCACGACCAGCAGCATGGCCAGGAACTCCGCGCCCAGGAGCACGAACAGACCCGCGGCCGTGAAGAAGGTCAGGATCAGGAACAGCACGCTGTGCACGGGATTGCGCGCGGTGGTCACGCCGAAGGCCGACGCAACCGTCACCACGGCCAGCACATAGAAGGCGATCGCCTGCAAGCCCATCGCGGCCAGCGGTCCTTTCGTGTCTCAGCGCCCGGCGCGGCTGGGTGATCCGGCCCAGGCGGTCCTGCGCTTAGAGGCTCGCGCGTCAGGGTCAAGCCTTATCGGCGGCTACCGATAGGCGGCGTCCAGTTCGAGGTTCTTGGCGATCTCGCGTTCCCAGCGGTCGCCGTTGTCGAGCAGTTTCTGCTTGTCGTAGAAGAGTTCCTCGCGGGTCTCGGTGGAGAACTCGAAGTTCGGCCCCTCCACGATCGCGTCCACCGGGCACGCCTCCTGGCAGAAGCCGCAGTAGATGCACTTGGTCATGTCGATGTCGTAGCGGGTCGTGCGGCGGCTGCCGTCGGCGCGGGGCTCCGCCTCGATCACGATGCACTGCGCCGGGCAGATCGCCTCGCAGAGCTTGCAGGCGATGCAGCGCTCCTCGCCGTTGGGATAGCGGCGCAGCGCGTGCTCGCCGCGGAAGCGCGGGCTGAGCGGCCCCTTCTCGAAGGGATAGTTCACCGTCGCCTTGGGCCGCACCAGGTACTTCATGGCGAGCCCGAAGGCCCCTACGAAGTCCATCAGCGCCGCGCCGCGGACGGTCTGGGTCAAACGATCGAACACGGCGGTACTCCTCAGGCGGTCCCAAACACCTTCCAGGCGGCGACGAGGGCGACGGCGAACAGCGAGGTGGGCAGGAAGACCTTCCAGCCCAGGCGCATCAGCTGGTCGTAGCGGTAGCGCGGGACGATCGCCTTCACCATGGCGAACATGAAGAACCAGAAGACGATCTTCAGCGCGAACACGACGAACAGCAGCAAGCTCGCCAGCGCCGGGGGCCAGCTCGCCATGAAGCCGACCGGGACGCCCGGATTCCAGCCGCCCAGGAACAGGATCGACAGCATCGCGCACATCAGGACGATGTTGCAGTACTCGCCGATCATGAAGAGCAGGTAGGGCGTGGAGGAGTACTCCACCTGGAAGCCGGCCACGAGCTCCGATTCCGCCTCGGTCAGGTCGAAGGGCGGGCGGTTGGTCTCGGCCAGCGCCGAGAAGAAGAAGATGCCCATCATGGGCAGCATGATGACGAGCGTGGGGAACCGGAACGCATGCCAGTTCCAGATCCAGCCCGCCTGGTGCTCCACGATGGCGGAGAGGTTCATCGAACCGGCCAGCAGCACCACCGTGATGATCACGAAGCCGATGGAGACCTCGTAGCTGACCATCTGGGCGGCGGAGCGCAGCGCGCCCAGGAACGGATACTTCGAGTTCGACGCCCAGCCGCCGATGATGATGCCGTAGACCCCAAGGCCCGACACCGCGAGCAGATAAAGGATGCCGACGTTGATGTTGGACACCACCCAGCCCGGCGCGAAGGGCACCACCGCCCAGCCGATAAAGGCCAGGGTGAAGGTGATCAACGGCGCGAGCAGGAAGGTCGTGCGGTCCGCGCCGGCGGGGATGATCACCTCCTTCAGCATGAACTTGAAGAAGTCTGCAAAGGACTGCAGCAGGCCGAAGGGCCCGACCACATTGGGCCCTTTGCGCATCTGAACGCCGGCCCAGATCTTGCGGTCGGCGAGCAGCAGGAAGGCCAGGCTGATCAACACGCCCACCATGACGAGCACGATCTCGCCCAAGGTGATCAGCGTCCAGCCGCCGGGGGTCGTCCAGAAATCCAAGGCCGAATCTCTCCTGAGCCCTCAGGCGGCGCGGGTCCGCGCGCGGGGCTGATCGACGCGCGCTTCCCTGCTCCGGCGGGGCGCGCTTGTCCAGCCCCGGATGCGCTTTGAACGGCGGTTCCCGGGCCCGCGGGGCTCAGCGTTTGCGGACGAACACCGTGCCGGCCGAGTAGCCCGCCCCGAAGGAGCAGATCAGGCCGGTGTCGCCGGGCGCGAAGCCCTCGTGGTGCAGGTGGAAAGCGATGATGGAGCCGGCCGAGGAGGTGTTGGCGTAGTCGTCCAGGATGATGACGTTCTCGCCCGGCGCCGGGTCCCGCCCCAGCACGCGTTTTCCGATCAGCTCGTTCATGTTGATGTTGGCCTGGTGCAGCCACAGCCGCTTCAGCCCGGTCGGGTCGAGCCCAAGGTCGGCGGCGTGTTCCACGATCATCTCCGACACCATCGGGACCACGTCCTTGAAGACTTTGCGGCCTTGCTGGACGAAGAGCTTGTCGGGGGCGCCCGCGCCCTCGGGGGCGGCGCGGTTCAGGAAGCCGAAGTTGTTGCGGATGTTGTTGGAGAAGACCGTCTTCAACCGCGTGCCCAAGATGTCCCAGCCCGAACCGGCCTGAGCCCGCGCGCCCGCCTCCACGATCACGGCGGTGGCCACGTCGCCGAAGATGAAGTGGCTGTCGCGGTCGCGGAAGTTCAGGTGGCCCGAGCAGATCTCGGGGTTCACCATCAGCACGGCCTTGCTCGGGTCCGAGGCGATGAAGTCCGCCGCGGTCTTGATCCCGAAGGTCGCCGAAGAGCAGGCGACGTTCATGTCGAAGGCGAAGCCCTCGATCCCCAGCGCGTGCTGCACCTCGATGGCCATGGCGGGATAGGGCCGCTGCATGTTGGAGGCCGCACAGAGCACCGCGCCGATGTCCGAGACCGGCTTGCCCCACGCCTCGATCGCCTGGCGCGCGGCGTGGACCGCGATCTCGGCCAGGACGGACAGCTCCTCGTTGGCGCGCTCCGGGATGCGGGGCGCCATAACCTCGGGGTCGAGCACCCCGGACTTGTCGATCACGTATCGCGACTTGATCCCGGACGCCTTCTCGATGAACGCCTCCGAGGAGGGCTGCAGCGGCTCCATTGTCCCGGCGGCGATCTCCGCGGCATGGCGGCGGTTGTGGCGCTCGACGAAGGCGTTGAAGGCCTGCACCAGCTCGGCGTTCGAGATGCTCTGCGGCGGGGTGTAGAGCCCCGTGGCCGCGATGACGGCGTGTGGCAATCGTCTCTCCCGGCCAGGGGCCCGCGCGCGTTCGCGCCGCGCCCTGGCCCCTCAGGACCGTGACAAGGCTGTCGCTTTAGCAAATCCCGCCGGCTTGCGAACGCCCCTGCGACGCCGCGCCCGCGATCCGTGCTAAGCTGCGAGGGTGATCGCGCTGCGCCGGCTCGTGAAGATCGTGCATACGCTCGGGGCCGCGGCCTTCATGGGCGGCATGGCGGCCCTGGCGGTCGTGCTGTCGATGGCCGCGCCCGGCGCAGGGGGCGAGGCGCGCGACGGCGCCCTGGTGGCGGCGATGGCGCAGGTGGCGAACCTGCTGGTCGGGCCCGGCATGATCGCGACGGTCGTTTCGGGCCTGCTCGCCATGGCGCTGAACCCGGCCTTCTACGACCTGGGCTGGGTGTGGCTGAAGGCCGGAACCGGCGTCCTGGTGCTGGAGGGCGGACTGCACGTGCTGGGCCCGATCCAGGAGGAGGCGACCCGCAGCGCCGCCCGCCTGGCGGTCGCGCCCGACCCGGCCGCCGCCCAGCGCCTGCTGGCCTCGGAGGTCGGCACGCTCTGGGTTCTGCTGGCGGTGGCGGCGGCGAACGTCGTGCTGGGCGTCTGGCGTCCCCGGTTCGCCTGGTTCGGGGACTGAGCGCGCGCAAGCTCCGAAACCGGCAGGCCCTCCCCGCATTTGCGCATGGCAGACTGTCGCGCCTCGCTATGGTGCGCAGCGTTTCCGCACCACTTTCGGAGGAGGTCATGGCCGACGCCGCCCCGGCGGGCGCTCTCGACCTGGAAGCCTGCGACGCCGAGCCGATCCGCGTCCCCGGCGCGATCCAGCCTCATGGCGCTCTGCTCGTCGCGGACCGCACGAGCGGACGCGCCGTGCAGGCCAGCGCCAACTTCGCCGACCTCACCGGGGCGGCCTGGACCGGCGACCCGCAGCCGCTCGACGTCCTCTGTCCCGAGATCGCCGCCCTCGCGCGCGAGGTCCCGGCCGAGCCCCCGGACGGGGCTCTGCGCACCGTGAGCGTGAACGGTCGGGCCTTCCACGTCACCGCCCATGGCCATGGCCCGCTCACCTTGATGGAGCTCGAGCCTGTCATCCCCGGCGCGCCGACGTCGTTTGAGGGGCTCTATCCGGAGGTGCGGTCGCTGCTGAGGCGGCTGGAGGCGGCGGCGGACATGCGCGAGCTCTGCGCCGTGGCGGCCCGGCACGTGCGGCGGATCACCGGCTTCGACCGGGTGCTGATCTACGCCTTCGACCCGGACTGGAACGGCGAGGTCCTGGCGGAGGACGGCTCGGGCGCCCTGCCGAGCTATCTCGGCCTGCACTTCCCGGCCTCGGACATCCCCGCCCAGGCCCGCGAGCTCTATCTGGCGAACCGCCTGCGGTTGATCCCGGACGCGCGCTACGCCCCCGTGCCCCTGTCGCCGCCGCTGAACCCGATGGACGGGGCGCCCCTCGACCTCAGCTTCGTCGGCCTGCGAAGCGTCTCGCCGGTGCACCTGGAGTACATGCGCAACATGGGCACGCCGGCGTCCATGTCGGTTTCGGTGCTGGTCGAGGACCGGCTTTGGGGGCTGATCTCCTGCCACCACGCAGAGCCTCGCCTGCCTCCCCCGCCGGTGCGCATCGCCTGCGACCTGATCGGCCAGGTGCTGGGGCTGCAGCTCGGCGCGCGCGCCCATGTGGAGGCGGCCGAGGCGCGCAATCGGCTGAAGTCGCAGATGACCGACCTGCTCGCCGGCATGACGCGCAGCCCGACCTTTGCGGAGGGGCTCTCCGCCAACGCCGAGCCCTGGATCCGCCTCTGTGGCGCGGAAGGCGCAGCGCTGGTCTCGCCCACCTCGGTGATCATGGCCGGGCGTACACCCTCGCGCGAGGAGGTCGAAGACATCGTGGCCTGGCTGAACAGCCAGCCGCGCCAGGACGTGATCGCCGTCGACAGCCTGCCCGCCGCCATGCCGGGCGCCGAGCGGTTCCGAACCGAGGCCGCGGGCCTTCTGGCCGTCAGCATCTCGGAGCTGCACCCCAGCTATATCCTCTGGTTCCGCCCGGAGTTGGAGCAGACCGTGCTCTGGGGCGGGGAGCCGCACAAGCGCGTCGAGCCGGGCTCCGACCGGCTGCACCCCCGCAAGTCCTTCGAACGCTGGAAGGAGGTCGTGCGCGGCCGCTCCCGTCCTTGGCGCACTGCGGAGATCGAAACGGCGCGGGAGTTCCGCAACGCGGTGCTGAACATCGTGCTGCGCTCCGCCGAGGAGCGCGCCCAGCTGGCGGAGGAGCTGCAGCGGTCGAACAAGGAGCTGGAGGCCTTTTCCTACTCCGTCTCCCACGACCTCCGCGCGCCCTTCCGGCACATCGTGGGCTACTCGGAGCTGCTGCAGGAGCGCGCGCCGGACCTGGACGCGACCTCGCGCCATTACCTCGAGAATATCATCGACGCGGCGCTCTCGGCCGGGCGTCTGGTGGACGACCTGCTGGCCTTCTCCCAGCTTGGCCGCGTGACGCTCCAGAAATCGCGCGTCGACATGGACAAGCTCATGGCCGAGGTCCTGAAGAGCCTGGAGCTCGACCTCAAGGATCGGCAGATCGAGTGGCGGATCGGCAAGCTTGCGCCAGCCTACGGGGACGGCTCGCTGCTGCGACAAGTGTTGTTCAACCTGGTCAGCAACGCGGTCAAATACTCGCGCGATCGCAGGCCCGCGGTGATCGAGGTCTTTGCGGAAAGCAACGAGCGCGAAGCCGTGTACGCGGTGCGCGACAACGGCGTCGGCTTCGACATGCGCTATGTGGACAAGCTGTTCGGCGTGTTCCAGCGGCTGCACCGGGTGGAGGAGTTCGAGGGGGCCGGGATCGGCCTTGCCTTGAGCCGCCGGATCGTGGATCGACACGGGGGTCGGATCTGGGCCGAAGGACGGCTCGGAGAAGGGGCGACTTTCCGCTTCGCCCTGCCGCACCTCGGTCGGGAGCGTAGCGTTGGCTGATCTAAGACCAATCCTGCTTGTGGAGGACAACCCCAGGGACATGGAGCTGACCCTGGCGGCGCTCAGCCGCTGCCAGCTCGCCAACGAGATCGTCGTGGCGCGGGACGGGGCCGAGGCGCTGGACTGGATCTACCGCCAGGGCGAGTTCGCCGAGCGGCCGCCCGGCGATCCCGCCGTGGTGTTGCTCGACCTCAAGCTGCCCAAGGTCGACGGCCTGCAGGTGCTGCAGCAGGTCAAGAGCGACCCGCAGCAGCGCCAGATCCCGATCGTGATGCTGACCTCGTCGCGCGAGGAGCGCGACCTTGTGCGCAGCTATCAGTCCGGCGTGAACGCCTTCGTGGTCAAGCCCGTGAATTTTCGCGACTTCTTTGAAGCGATTCAGGACCTTGGCGTGTTTTGGGGAATCCTGAACGTGCCCCCTCCCCCGACGGCTGCCCCGACAACCTGAGTGCCTGCCCCGTATGTCCGACCTTCCCGCTTCGACCCCCACGATCTGCATCCTGCTGGTGGAGGACAGCGACATCGACGCGGAGCTGATCGGGGCGGCGCTCCGACGGGCGGGGCTTCGAACCGAGTTGAAGCGGGTCGAGACGCGCACCGCCTTCGAGGCGGCGCTGCAGGATCGCGCGTGCGACGTGGTGCTGTCGGACTACTCCCTGCCGGGCTTCGACGGCCTGACGGCGCTGAGGCTGACGCGCGAGCGGTGGCCGGACGTGCCCTTCATCATCGTCTCCGGCGTCCTGGGCGAGGAGTTCGCGGTCGACGCGCTGAAGGCCGGCGCCACCGACTATGTGCTGAAGCCGCGTCTGGAGCGTCTGCCGAGCGCGGTGCTGCGCGCCTTCTCTGAAGCGCACGAGCGGGAGGAACGCCGCCGGGCGGAGGCGCGCCTGCAGCTGCTGGTCGCCGAGCTCAGCCATCGCGTGAAGAACACCCTGGCCAGCGTCGCCACGGTCGCGCGCATGACGCTGCGCCGGAGCACGGACCTGAAGAGCTTCGAGACCGCCTTCATGGGGCGGCTAAAGGCCCTGGCCGACGCCCACGCCCTGATCTTCCAGGCCAAATGGGGCGAGACGGACATCCGACGCGTGCTGGACCGGGTCCTGGCCCCCTACGCCAAGGAAGGCAGCCCGGGGTTCAGCCTTTCAGGACCTCCGCTCAAGCTGCCCCCCAAGGCGGCGCTCGCCATAGCGCTGATCGCCTACGAGCTCGCCACCAATGCCGCCAAGTACGGCGCCCTGTCCCGCGAGGGCGGCCGGATCGACCTGCAATGGACCGATCGCGACGGGCGCGTGCAGTTGACCTGGCGCGAGGTCGGCGGCCCCCAGGTCGCTCAGCCGGGCGAGCTCGGCTTCGGGGCGGAGCTGATCGCCCGCACGGCGCAGTACGAGCTCGACGGCTCCGCGCACATGAGCTTCGAGCCCACGGGCCTGGTCTGCCGCCTGGACTTCCCTGCCGGCTCCCAGACGGAGGCCCGCCCGGAGATGGTCCTGAGCGCTTAAGGCCGAGAGCCTGGGCCGCTCAGGCCGCCTGGCGCTGGAACGCCGCCTCGAGCGCGTTTCTCAGATCCGCGTCGGTGTACGGCTTGGACACCCGGGGCGCCCCGGCGAAGGTGTCGGGGATCACGCCGATCTCGGCGTAGCCGCTGCAGAGCACGATCGGCAGGCCGCGCGCGCGCAGCTGCTCGGCGAGGGGAAAGACAAGCTCGCCCCGCACGTTCACGTCCAGGATGGCGCCGTCGATCGTTCCGGCGGCGGCCGTGCGCGCCTCGTCCACGGTCGGAAACGGCCCCGCGACCCTGCAGCCGAAATCGGCGAGCGCGTCCTCGATCCCCATGGCGACCGGGAGTTCGTCCTCCACCACGAGGATCGTCTTGCCCTGAAGAACGCTCAAACCACCTCCCGCACTCTGCTCATGTCAGAACTCGCCGCAGGCGGAGCCGTTCCGCTAGAGGCGCGATCTGATCGGCGCAAGCGGCCCGGCTCGCCTCAGGGCCAGGTCGCGCTGTCCTCCAGCGCCGAATAGACCAGGGTGCGGAACTCCCGCCGGACGGGGTAGGCGGAGGAGGGCAGGAGCTGGGTCATGAAGATGCCGATCAGCGCTTCGCGGGGGTCGATCCAGAAGAAGGTCGAGGCCGCCCCGCCCCAGTAGAAGTCGCCGTGCGAGCCCGGCACCATGGTCGCCGCCGGGTTCAGATTGACCGCAAAGCCCAGGCCGAAACCCAGCCCGGCATAGGTCTGTTCGCTGAACAGCGAGCGGGACATGTCGATCAGCTGCGCCCCGCCCGGCAGGTGGTTCTGGGTCATCAGCTCCACGGTCTTGGGGGACAAAAGGCGCACCCCGTCGAGCGCGCCGCCGCTGATCAGCATGCGGCAGAAGCGGAGATAGTCGTCGACTGTGGAGACCAGGCCGCCGCCGCCGGACACGAAGCTCGGCGGGTGGAGATAGGGGCTCTTTTGCGGGTCGTCCTGCAGGACCATGCCGCCAAGGCCGGTGAGGCCCGTGCCGAGCACCGAGGCCGCGCTCGCGCCTGGAAGGGCGGTCGCGCCCGGAGGGGCCATGGCGTAGCAGGCGGCGAGGCGGGAGGCCTTCTCCGGCGGGACGAAGAAGCCGGTGTCCGACATGCCGAGCGGCTGGAAAATGCGCGTGCGCAGGAACTCGTCGAAGGGCAAGCCCGAGATCACGCCCACGAGATATCCCAGCACGTCCGTCGAGATCGAGTAGTTCCAGGCGCTGGCCGGCGAGAACTCCAGCGGCAGCTTGGAGACCTTCTCGATCATGTCCTCCAGGGTCCCGGCCTTTTCGATCTCGCCGATTTTCAGCTTGCGGTAGGCGGCGTCGACATTGCTGCGGTTCTGGAAGCCGTAGGTGAGCCCCGAGGTATGGCGCAGCAGATCGATCATGCGCATCGGCTGGTCGGTGCGCTTGGTCTGAAAGGCGTCGAGCGTGCCGCCGTTGAACACGCCGAGGTCCCGCCAGGAGGGAATGAAGCGATGGACGGGGTCCTCCAGCGCCACCTTGCCTTCCTCTACGAGCATCATGAAAGCGACGCTCGTGACCGGCTTGGTCATCGAATAGATGCGGTAGATGGTGTCCTGGCTGAGCGGCGTGCGGCGCTCGACGTCGGCGAAGCCGGTGGTCGCGAAGTGGGCGGGCTCGCCGCGACGCCAGACCGCCGTGGCCGTGCCGGGCAGCCGCCCGGGCTTGACGTACTTGTCTTCCAGATAGGGCGCGATGCGGTTCAGTCGGTCGGCGCTGAGGCCGGACGTGGCGAAGGACAAGACGCGGGACTCCTCGGGACGGATCGCGAAAGCGACTTTGGAGCGGCGGCCCGCGCCCTGGCAACCCTGACGCCGCGGGACCTCAGCGCAGGTGCAGGCCCCAGACAGCGGAGATCAGCGGGGCGCCGAGCGCGATGACAAGCACCGACAGGGGCGCCCCCAGCCGCGCATAGTCGGTGAAGCGATAACCGCCCGGCCCCCACACCAGCGTGTTGCACTGGTGCCCGACGGGGGTGAGGAAGTCGCAGGCTGCGCCGGTCGCCACGCCCATGAGGAACGCATCGGGGCTGAGGTGCAGCCGACGCGCCAGGTCGACGGCGATGGGGGCCAGCATCAGGACGGTCGGGACGTTGTGCAGGAACGGCGCGAGCAGCATGGCGGCGGTCATCACGAACATCAGCGCGCCGAGCGGCGGGAACAGCCCGACGATGTGGCTGAGCAGGACGGCGACGTGGGCCGTGCCGCCGCTCTCGCGCACCGCCTCGCTGATTGGCGCCAGGGCGGCGATGAGCACCAGCACCGGCGGGTCCAGGCTTTCGTAGGCCTCGCGCATCGACAGGCTGCCGAGCAGCACCATCAGCACCGCGGCGCAGAAGAAGGCCTGGGCGACGGGCAGAAGCTTCAGCGCCACCAGCACCATGAACACGGCCAGGACCGCAATGGGCAGGAAGGAGGGCTTGGTCGCCCCCAGCCGCACGTCGCGCTCGGCGAGCGGCAAGAGGCCGAGGTCCTTCATCGCCCGGGGCAGGGCCTTGGCCCCGCCCTGCAGCACCAGCACGTCCCCAGCGCGGAGGGGCACGTCCTTCAGCCGCCGCCCGCGCAGCCGCTCGGCCACCCGGCTAATGGCCAGCACATTGATGCCCAGCCGGTCGAACAGGGCGGCCTGGCGAGCGCTGCGGCCGTTCAGCTCCGATTGGGTGGTGACGACAGCCTCGGCCGAGCGGACCTCCTCCGTCGCATCGCTCTTGGGCGCGGCTGAGTCGGCGCGGGTGAGGCGCAGGCCGGCGCGGGCGATGGCGTCCTGCAGCGTGCTCGGTTCGCCTTCGATCTGCAGCACGTCGCCGATCTCGATGCGGGCGTCCGGCCCGATTGCGGCGCGGGGCGCGCCCTCGCGCGTCAGGCCTACGACGGCGACGTCCTGACCCAGGCGCTTGTGGAGCTCGGCGACCGCTTCCAGTCCGTGCGCATAGTCCCCGGGCGCCACCGCTTCGGTCAGATAAGGCGCGCGCTCGATGGCGGCGTCCGGTCCGGTTTCGGCGACGCGTTCCTTGGGCAGGAGGCGATAGGCGACGGAGACGAAGGCGACTCCGAGCCCGGCCAGCGTCAGGCCGACAGGGGCGAAGTCGAACATGGCGAAGGGCTTGCCCAGCATCTCGCCGCGCACCTGCGACACGATGATGTTGGGCGAGGTGCCGACGAGGGTTACGATCCCGCCGAGCAGGCTCGCGAACGACATCGGCATGAACAGACGGCTGGCCGGCGTAGGGGTCGTGCGCGTCAGCCTCAGCGCGGCCGGAAGGAAGATCGCCAGCGCGCCCACGTTCTTCGTCACCATGGAGAGCAGGGTCGTCGAGACCGCCAGCGCCGGGACCTGCGCCTGCTCGGTCTTCAGATAGGGCGTGATCGGCCGGAGCAGCGCCTCCACGACGCCAGAGCGGGACACGGCGGTGGACACCACCAGCGCCGCGCCGATGATGACCACGATCTCGTTCTTGAAGCCGTCGAAGGCGTGGGCGGGCTTGACCACGCCCAGGAGGATGCCGGCGGCCAGGATCGCCAACGAAACCAGATCGTAGCGGAACCGCCCCCAGGCGAACATGACCAGCGCCGTGCCGATCAGGGCGAAGGCTATGCCCTCCTGCCAGTTCATGACCTCTCCTTCGATGTATGGAGCGGTAACGCACAGCGGAGCCATGCGGCGCGCTCGCTTCGCTTCTAAGATCGTCCGGCTTATATGCGCTCCCCGCTCCAGCTTTCCGGACCTGCGCCGCCCCGATGACCGCCGCCCCGCCCGCCGACCTCGCCCCGGGCGCGTCCTGATCACCTCGGCCCTGCCCTACATCAACGGCGTGAAGCACCTGGGCAATCTGGCGGGGTCGATGCTGCCGGCCGACGTCTATGCCCGTTTCCAGCGCGCGCGGGGCCGCGAGGTGCTCTACATCTGCGCCACCGACGAGCACGGAACGCCCGCCGAGCTCGCCGCCGCGGCGGCCGGCCAGGACGTGCGCGCCTATTGCGATGAGCAGCACGAGATTCAGGCGCGCGTCGCCCAGGCCTTCGGCCTCAGCTTCGACTGGTTCGGCCGCTCCTCCAGCCCCGAGAACCGCGAGCTGACCCAGCACTTCGCCGCCGTGCTGGAGGCCAACGGCCTGATCGAGGCCCGCACCGACCGCATGATCTATTCCATCGACGACGGCCGCTTCCTGCCGGACCGCTATGTCGAGGGCGTCTGCCCGGTCTGCGCCTTCCCGAGCGCGCGCGGCGACCAGTGCGACAACTGCGGCTCGCTGCTGGACCCCATCGACCTGAAGGCGCCCTATTCCGCCATCTCCGGCTCGCGCAACCTCGAGGTGCGCGAGACCCGCCACCTCTACCTCCTGCAGTCCAAGCTGCAGGATCGCATTCGGGCCTGGGTCGACAGCCGGGTGGACTGGCCCGCCCTGACCCGCTCCATCGCCTATAAGCACCTCGACGAAGGCCTGATCGACCGGGGCATCACCCGCGACCTGACCTGGGGCGTGCCGGTGGCCAAGGACGGCGTCCCCCGCCCGGGGTTCGAGCACAAGGTCTTCTACGTCTGGTTCGACGCGCCCATTGAATACATCGCCGCGACCGCGGAGTGGGCCCACGCCACCGGCCAGGGGGAGGGCGCCTGGCGGCGCTGGTGGCGGCTGGACGAGGGCGCCGATCAGGTCCGCTACGTCCAGTTCATGGGCAAGGACAACGTCGCCTTCCACACGGTGAGCTTCCCCGCGACCATCCTCGGATCGGGCGAGCCCTGGCGGCTGGTGGACCAGCTGAAGAGCTTCAACTGGCTGAACTGGTACGGCGGCAAGTTCTCCACCTCGCAGCGGCGGGGCGTGTTCATGGACACGGCGCTGGAGCTGCTGCCCGCGGACTGCTGGCGCTGGTACCTGACCGCCAATGCGCCGGAGGGATCGGACACCGCCTTCACCTGGGAGCAGTTCCAATCCTCGGTGAACAAGGACCTGGCCGACGTGCTCGGCAACTTCGTCAACCGCGTCGTGAAGTTCGCGGAGACGCGCTTTGAGGGCCGCGTGCCCGAGGGCGGAACGCCGGGCGAGGTCGAGCAGCGCCTCTATGCCGAGGTGGACGCGCGGCTGGCCGAGCTGACCGCCAACCTGGAGGGCATCGAGGTCCGCAAGGCGGCCCAGACCCTCCGCGGGCTATGGGTGCTCGGAAACGAGTACCTTCAGGAAGCCGCGCCCTGGACCGCGATCAAGACCGAGCCTGAGCGCGCGGGCGTGATCGTGCGCACGGCCCTGAACCTCGCGCACCTGTTCGCGCGCCTGTCCCAGCCCTTCATCCCCTTCGCCGCCGCCAAGATTGCTGGCGCAGTAGGGGAGAGCGGGCCCCTGCCCTGGCCGGATCAGCCGGCCGCGCAAGAGCTCGACCGCCTGCCTGCCGGCCGGCCGGTGTCCGCGCCCGAGGTGCTCTTCCGCAAGATCGAGGACGCCCAGGTCGCGGCGTGGGCCGAACGGTTCGGCGGCGCGGACCCGGCTGGGGCCGAAAAGGCCTGAGGCGCGGCTGGCCCGAGGCGCGGCCGGCCTGAGGAGCTGGCCTCTTCAAAGCAGAAGGCCGGGGTCTCCCCCGGCCTTCGCCGTTCTCAGGTCCTGGAGTCGGATCGCCTCAGTGGGCGACTTCGGCGCCCCCGTCGGGGTTCGCGGGGCGGCGGTCCCGCTGCATGCGGCGCGCCGCCCGGCGCGCGGCCGCGGAGCGGGTCGGCCCGCTGTTGCGGCCGCTCGACAGCCAGGCGACCAGCACGGCCACGATCAGGACGAGGAGCGCGGCGCCCAGCACCTGCGGCGTCAGGTGGAAGCCGCCCTTGGCCGCGCCCTGGACCGAGCCCAGCGCCAGGCTGTCGGAGCCGGCGCCGAGCAGGTCGGCCCCCACGTCCGCGTGCAGCGGCCCCTTGGCGTTCGGGGCGGCGGTGACGGTCCAGTGGAACTCGACCGGCTGGCCGACGGTCAACGGCTGGGACTGGGTCTCGTCCGGCACGGCGGTGTAGCCGTCGCCCGAGAGGATGGCGGTGAGGTTGACCGACGCCGCGGCGTCGGTGAGCCCGGTCTTGGCGGCGGCGTCGCGCACCGTTTCGGCGAAGCCGGCCGGCAGGCTCAGCGACACGTCGGCGGGCTGGCCGGCGGTGAAGGTGACAGGCTTCTTCAGCACGGCCTGCTTGGCGACGGCCGCGGTGAGGGCCGCCTGCAGGTCCTTCAGGTGCTGCACGCGGTCATCGGCACCGGCGCTCGCCGTGGAGGGCGTGGCCTGCGGCGTGACGGGCGCGGCCAGCTTCGGCGCGGCCCCGGAGGCGGCGAGCTTGGCGGCGGCGGCCGCCTTGTCCTTGGCGGCCTTGGCGTCGGCCGCAACCTTCGCCGCCGCGGCCTTGGCGTCCTGCGCGGCCTTGGCCTGAGCCGCTCGGGCCGCAGCTTCGGCCTTGCGGGCCTCCTCCTGCGCCTTCACCGCCGCCGCCGCCGCAGCCGCGCGGGCGGCGATGTCGGCCTGATGCGCCGCGCTGGCCACGCTCGGGGCGACGGGACGCGGCAGGGCCTTGGGCGCCGGCGGCGGGACATAGGCGTGGGCGGCGGGGGCCGGCGCGGCGGCGTAGGCGTGGTGCGTACGGGCGTGGCGGACCGGCGGCGCGGCCTCGCCATAGGTCTCGGGCGCCTCGCGGTGACGCCGATGTGCGGGCGCGCGGGCATAGCCCTCTTCGGCCCAGGCGCGGCGGCGCTCATAGCGGCTGGCCCCCGGCGGGTTCGGGATGGGCGCCATAGCCACGACCACAGGTGCGTTGTTCTCGGCCACGGGCGGCGGCGGCGGGGGGGCGGCGTCGGCGCGCCCATCAGCTCGGCCGGCGGCGGCGGCGGGGGCGGCTGGGGATCGACGGCGGGAGTCGGATAGGGCCGCTGTTCGCAGGCCGAAAGGGCGATCGCGCCCGCCATCATGACCGCGGCGGCGGCTGACGCCCGCGCCGACTTGATCCATCGCCCGTTCATCATTGACGCCTCGATTGCCCCAACTAACGCCTGATTGCACGCTCGGCGCCATCGCCCCCCTGGTTGGGCCCATGGCGAAGGTAGAAGGCCCCAACGTTAGAGAAGAATCAACCTTCCTCGTGTGACACGTGTGTGATTCAGCGTCGCGTCGCGGCGTAGAGCGCAATGGCCGCGGCGGCGGAGACGTTCAGGCTCTCCAACTCGCCTGGCATGCGAATCCGGGCCAGGCCGTCGCAATGCTCTTGCACCAGGCGCCGGAGACCTTCCCCCTCCGATCCCATGACCAGTACAGTGGGCCTGGCGTCCAGAACATCTGACAGTTCGTCCGCCGCCTGACCGTCCAGGCCCACCGCCCGCCAGCCGAGATCGGCCAGGGTCTCCAGCGCCCGGGCGAGGTTCACGACCCGCACCACCGGGGTGCGCTCCACCGCGCCCGCCGCCGCCTTGGCCAGGGCGCCGGTGAGCTGGGGCGCGCGGCGGTCCTGCAGGATCACGGCCTTGGCCCCGAACGCCGCGGCGGAGCGTAAGATGGCCCCGACGTTCTGCGGATCGGTGACCTGGTCCAGCATGAGAATGACGCCCTGCGCCGGCGTGGCGACGTCCTCCAGGTCCGGACCTTCGAGGGGATCGGCGAGAAGGGCGATGCCCTGGTGCACGGCCCCGGGCGGCAGGGTGCGGGCGATCTCCTGCGGCTCCAGCGGCTCCACGCGGATCGGCTCGGCGGCGGCGCGCGCCAGGGCTTCCGCCTCCGCCGCGCGGGCTGAGGCGCAGATTAGGCGACGCAGTCCGGTGCGCGCGGGGTTCTTCAGCGCCGCCTCCACGGCGTGCCAGCCCCAGAGCCAGCCGCTCTCCGCCGCCTCGCGCCGCACCCGCCGCTCGCGGTGCAAACCGCCCGGACTCTGAGGCCCAGCTTGGGCTTTCGGCCCCTTCGGAGCGCCCCGTCGGCGGTCGTTGCGTTGCTTGGGCGAGGACACTATAAGACGCGCTCCGTTTTGGGGCCCTGGCCGCCTTCGACCGGTTTTCCAAGCCCTTAGCGGGCGACGAGGCCCGGCGGAAGCGTCCGACGTCCCGGCCGGGGGATGCGCCCCGGGATCGGCCCAAGGTCACGCGCGCGGGGGAATGTCCCGAGCGGCAAAGGGGGCGGACTGTAAATCCGCTGCGTAAGCTTCGAAGGTTCGAGTCCTTCTTCCCCCACCACGTGCTGACCCCGCCGGTTCCGACAAGGCCGCGCCCGTCCGACGGCGGCCGTTCCAGGCCGACATGAACCAGGAGCGGGAGATCGCGTATCGCGGGCGGGTATAGCACAATGGTAGTGCAGCAGCCTTCCAAGCTGAGGATGCCGGTTCGATCCCGGCTACCCGCTCCAGACCTCGCAGACTTCCCCAGTAGACGACGCCTCCGTCCCAGCACTCGCGCAAGGTTGAGCCATGGCCAAGGAAAAGTTTGAACGTACGAAGCCGCACTGCAACATCGGCACGATCGGTCACGTGGACCACGGCAAGACGACGCTGACGGCGGCGATCACGATGACGCTGGCGAAGTCGGGCGGTGCGACGGCGAAGAAGTACGAGGAGATCGACGCGGCGCCGGAGGAGAAGGCGCGCGGCATCACGATCAACACGGCGCACGTGGAGTACGAGACGGCCAAGCGTCACTATGCGCACGTCGACTGCCCCGGCCACGCTGACTATGTGAAGAACATGATCACGGGCGCGGCGCAGATGGACGGCGCGATCCTGGTCTGCTCGGCCGCCGACGGCCCCATGCCCCAGACCCGCGAGCACATCCTGCTGGCCCGTCAGGTCGGCGTGCCGGCGCTGGTGGTGTTCCTGAACAAGGTCGACATGGTGGACGACCCTGAGCTTTTGGAGCTGGTGGAGATGGAGCTGCGCGAGCTGCTCTCCTCCTACGAGTTCCCGGGCGACGAGATCCCGATCACCAAGGGCTCGGCCCTGGCGGCGGTGGAAGGCCGCGATCCGGAGATCGGCGAGAACGCCATCCTGGAGCTGATGCGGACGGTGGACGAGTACATCCCCCAGCCCGAGCGTCCGATCGACCAGCCGTTCCTGATGCCGGTGGAGGATGTGTTCTCCATCTCCGGCCGCGGCACGGTGGTGACCGGCCGGGTGGAGCGGGGCGTCATCAAGGTGGGCGAGGAAGTCGAGATCGTCGGCATCCGCGACCCGCAGAAGACGACCTGCACGGGCGTGGAGATGTTCCGCAAGCTGCTCGACCAGGGCCAGGCGGGCGACAACGTGGGCGTGCTGCTGCGCGGCACCAAGCGCGAGGACGTGGAGCGCGGCCAGGTGCTGTGCAAGCCGGGCACGATCAAGCCGCACAAGAAGTTCACGGCGGAAGCCTACATCCTGACCAAGGAGGAGGGGGGGCGCCACACGCCGTTCTTCAGCAACTACCGGCCGCAGTTCTACTTCCGCACCACGGACGTGACCGGGATCATCAAGCTGAAGGAAGGCGTGGAGATGATCATGCCGGGCGACAACGCCGAGCTGGAGGTGGAGCTGATCACGCCCATCGCCATGGAGGAGCGCCTGCGCTTCGCCATCCGCGAAGGCGGCCGCACGGTCGGCTCCGGCGTGGTGACCAAGATCATCGAGTAGCCGGCCAAACGGCAGGGCGGGCGCCGCGCGCGCCCGCCTTCAGGCCGGACGAAGGCGGCGGTCCAGAACGATCCAGCCGCTGAGGCTCACGAAGGCCGAGAGCAGGAAGGCGGCGGTTTGCAGGCGCGGCGGGGCCGCCGCCACGCCCAGGGCGGCTAGGGCGAAGGCCGCCTCGATCGCCCAGACCCTGAGCGCCAGCCTCAGGTGCGAACCGCCCAGCGCCTCCAGCCAGCGGTGATAAAGATGGCTGCGGTGCGCTTCGAACAGGCGCTCGCGGCGCGACGCCCGCAGCGCCAGGGTCACCAGCACGTCCGTCAGGATCGGCGCCAGCGCCGTCGGCAGCACATAGGGCGAGACCGGCCCCACCGACGACGGCCCTGCCCCGACCACCGCCAAGGCCCCGAGCAGGAAGCCTGAGAAGAGCGCGCCGGCGTCGCCCTGGAACAGCCGCCCCGCCATGTTCCAGCCGAGGAACCCGAGGTTGGCCGCGGCCGCACAGCCGGCGAGCAGGGCCAGGTCGTCCGCTCCGCCCCCGTGGGCCGCCGCTGCGAAGGCGGCGAAGGCGAAGGCCGCCCCGCCGGCCGCAACCCCGTTCGCGCCGTCGACGAAGTTGACTGCATTGGCGGCGAGCACGATCCAGGCGACCGAGCCCAAAGCGCCCAGCACGGCTCCGAGCGGAACGACGGCCCCCGCCACCGGCAGCGCCTGCACGCGCGCGAAGGCCGCAAATCCCAGGGCCAGGCCGAGCTGAAGCCCGAGCTTGGTCAAGGCGCCGAGGTCGATCACATCGTCGATCAGGCCGGCCATCGCCAGGATCGCGGCCAGGGCCAGCGACCAGGCCGCCGCCGGCGATCCCAGATGCAGGCCTTGAGCCGCCCAGCCGGTCGCGACCGCGGTGGCGACCACAATGGCCACGCCGCCGCTCGTCACCGTGGCGCGATCATGAGTGCCGCGGGCCCGGGGCCGGTCCACGGGACCCGCCGCCAGCACCAGCCGGCACAGCACCCAGGACAGGAAGGCGGCGCCGACGACCGCCAGGGGGAAGCTCACGCGCACGACGCTCAGGCGCCCGGCTCAGCTCAGGCTGGCGCAGAACCTCTGGATTCGCCCGCAGGCGTCCTCCAGCACGTGCTCCGACGTCGCGTACGAGATGCGGAAGAAGGGCGAGAGGCCGAAGGCCGCCCCGTGCACCACCGCCACGCCCTCCGCCTGCAGCAGCTCCGAGGCGACGTCTTCGTCGGTCTGGATCACCTTGCCGGTCGGGGCGGTCTTGCCGATCAGGCCCGCGCAGGAGGGGTAGACGTAAAAGGCGCCCTCGGGCCGCGGACAGCTCAGCCCCGGCGCCTGGTTCAACATCGACACGACCAGATCCCGCCGGGCCTGGAACGCCTTGGCGCGCGCCTTGATGAAGCCCTGCGGCCCGCTTAGCGCCTCCACCGCCGCCCACTGGGAGATCGAGCACGGGTTGGAGGTCGACTGACTCATGACCTTGGCCATGGCCTTGATCAACGGCGCGGGCCCGCCGGCGTATCCGATCCGCCAGCCGGTCATCGCATAGGCCTTGGACACGCCGTTCATCGTAAGGGTGCGGTCGTAGAGCTCGGGCGCGACCTGGGCGATGGTGGCGAACGGGAAGTCGTCGTAGAGCAGGTGCTCGTACATGTCGTCGGTCAGCACCCAGACCTGCGGGTGGCGGACCAGCACATCGGCGAGCGCGCGCAGTTCTTGGGCGGTGTAGGCCGCGCCGGAAGGGTTGGACGGCGAGTTCAGAACCAGCCACTTGGTGCGCGGGGTGATCGCCGCCTCCAGCGCCTCGGGCTTCAGGCGGAAGCCGTCCTGCGCCGTGGTGGGCGCGAACACCGGCTCGCCCCCGGCGAGATAGACCATGTCAGGGTAGGACACCCAGTAGGGCGTCGGGATCACCACCTCGTCCCCAGGGGACAGGGTGGCCACGAAAGCGTTGTAGAGCACGGGCTTGCCGCCCGGACTGACGTTGATCTGGTCAAGGCCGTAGTCCAGCCCGTTCTCGCGCTTGAACTTGGCGCGGATGGCGGCTTTCAGCTCGGGGATGCCGTCCACGTCGGTGTACTTGGTCTTGCCGTCCTGGATGGCGCGGATCGCGGCCTCCTTGACGTTGTCCGGCGTATCGAAGTCCGGCTCGCCGGCGGCGAGCCCGATGATGTCGCGCCCCTCGCGGGCCAGCTCGCGCGCCTTGGCGCTTACGGCGATGGTGGGCGAGGGCTTCACGCGCCTCAGCGCGGCGGATTCGAGCGACATGGCGGCCCCGGTCGAGGATGGAAGCGCAGGTACTGAGGGAGCTTCCGCTGATAGCGCCCTTCTCCGGGGAAGGAAACGCCGGAGCCGCCCTGCCGCCCTGCCGCCCTGCCCCCTGCGTTTGACTTCGCCCCGCCTTTCCCCTAAGCGCGCACCCTCCGGCGCAATATCCCTTCGCGCCCTCCACCGCCACGACCCCGGCTCCCGATGGGAGACCCCCCGGACGAGGGCGGCGAGGCCCCCCGTCGACGTGATCGTCCACGGGGGCCGGTGGCGTTTGGGCGATGCGGAGCACGGCGGACGGATGTTCGGGAAGCGTGATGTTTGAGAATCTCGGCGAGCGGCTGACGGGCGTCTTCGACCGGCTGACCGGGCGGGGCGTGCTGTCCGAGCGCGATATCGACGAGGCCCTGCGCGAGGTCCGCCTGGCGCTGCTCGAGGCCGACGTGGCGCTTCCGGTGGTGAAGGATTTCATCGCCCGCGCCCGCAGCGAGGCTCAGGGCGAGGCGGTGATCCGTGCGGTGAAGCCGTCCGAACAGGTGATCAAGATCGTCCACGACGGTCTGGTCGAGATGCTGGGCGGGGACGCGCCCCAGCCGCTGAACCTGAACGTCACGCCCCCGGCCGTGATCCTGATGGCCGGCCTGCAGGGCTCGGGCAAGACGACCACCTCGGGCAAGCTCGCCGCGCGGCTGCAGAAGACCGAGCGGAAGCGGGTGCTGATGGCCTCGCTCGATACCCGCCGCCCCGCCGCCATGGAGCAGCTGGCCACCCTGGGCCGCCAGGTCGGCGTGGAGGTGCTGCCCATCGTCCCCGGCCAGAGCGCGCCGGACATCGCACGCCGCGCCCTGAACGCGGCGCGGCTGGGCGGCTTCGACGTGCTGATTCTGGACACCGCCGGCCGCACGACGCTGGACGAGGCCATGATGGGCGAAGCCGCGGAGATCGCGCGCATCGCGGCCCCGGCCGAGACGCTGCTGGTCGCCGACGCCCTGACCGGCCAGGACGCGGTGCGCACCGCCAAGGCCTTCCACGAGCGCCTGCCGCTCACCGGCCTGGTGCTGACCCGCACCGACGGCGACAGCCGGGGCGGGGCGGCGCTCTCGATGCGGCACGTCACCGGCCTGCCGATCAAGTTCCTGGGCGCGGGCGAGAAGCTCGACGCGCTCGAGGTCTTCGACGCCCGGCGCGTGGCCGACCGCATCCTGGGCTATGGCGACGTGGTCGCCCTTGTCGAAAAGGCCAGCCAGGAGATCGACCAGGCCCGGGCCGAGAGCATGGCCAAGAAGCTGGCCAAAGGGCAGTTCGACCTCGACGATCTCGCCCAGCAGCTGCAGCAGATGCAGAAGCTCGGCGGCATGAGCGGCATCATGGGCCTGCTGCCGGGGGTGCAGAAGGTGAAGAAGCAGATCGCGGAGGCGGGCATCGACGACCGCGTCTTCAAGCGCCAGGCTGCGATCCTGTCGTCCATGACGCCGCTGGAGCGCAAGAAGCCCGACATCCTGGCCGCCTCGCGCAAGCGCCGCATCGCCCGGGGCGCGGGCGTGGACGTGGCCGAGGTCAACCGCCTGCTGAAGCAGCACCGCCAGATGGCGGACATGTTCAAGGCGATGAGCCGCGACGGCGGCAAGTCGATGGCCCGCATGGCCCAGATGATGGGCGGGCTCGGCGCCGGCGCCGGTCCGGGCGCGAAGGACGCCCTGGGCCTGCCGCCCGGGATCGCGCCTCCGCGCGCAGGCGGCGGCCTGCCCGGCGGGCTGGACCTGAACCGGCTGAAGGCGCTGGGCGCCGGCAAGGGCCTGCCCGGCGGCTTGCCGGGCCTGGGCTCGGGCGGCCCGCCGGGCCTCGGCGGCAAGAAGAAGTAACTCCTCCAACCAAGGCCGAAACAGAAAAGAGACCCTGAGAGATGCTGAAAATCCGACTGACCCGCGGCGGCGCTAAGAAGCGGCCTTATTACTCCATCGTGGTGGCCGACAGCCATTCGCCCCGCGACGGCCGCTTCATAGAGAAGGTCGGGACCTACAACCCGATGCTGGCCAAGGACGGCCCGGCGCCGCGCGTCACCCTGAAGACCGAGCGCATCCAGGACTGGATCGCGAAGGGGGCCCAGCCGAGCGACCGCGTCGCCCGCTTCCTGGCCGCGGAGGGCATCGTCGCCTGGCAGCACGGCAACAACCCGAAGAAGGGTCAGCCGGGCAAGAAGGCTCAGGAGCGCGCCGCCGAACGCGCCCAACGCGAAGCCGATCGCGCGGAAGCCGAAGCCGCCGCCCGCGCCGAGGCGGCCGCTGCCGCGGCGGCGCCCGCGCCTGTCGAGGCGCCCGCCGCGGATGAGCCCGCGGCCGAAGCCGCGCCCGCCGACGCCGAAGCTGCTCCGGCCGAAGCAGATGCTGCGCCCGCCGAAGAGGCCCCTGCGCAGACGTGAGGCCCAAGCTGGTCCTGGTCGGCCGCGTCGCGGGCGCATTCGGCGTCCGCGGCGAGGTGCGGCTGAGCTCCTATACGGCGGAGCCGCTCGCGCTGCTGCGCTACGGCCGTCTCGTCCGCGAGGACGGGACCCCCGCCCTGACGCTCACGGGCGGGCGATTGCACAAGCCCGGCGAGCTGGTCGTCCGGGCCGAGGAGGTCGCGACCCGCGAAGCGGCCGAGGCCCTGCGCGGCCTGCGGCTGCACGTGCCCCGGACCGCCCTCCCCCCGCCGGAGGACGAGGACGAGTTCTACCTCGCCGACCTGATCGGACTTCGCGCCGTCGATGCCGAGGGCGCGCCCATGGGGACGGTGAAGGCGGTGCACGACTTTGGCGCGGGCGACATTCTGGAGGTCGATCCGGGCCAAGGCCGCCCCACGGCGCTCTATCCCTTCACGCGCGAGGTCGCGCCCCGCATCGATCTCGCCGCCGGCCTGATCGTGATCGTGCCGCCGCCGGAGATCGAGGCCGGCGACGAGACGACCTCGCCCGAAGACAGCTAAGACGCCGGCGGCGGCGCCTCGACCCGCTGCTCGATCGCGCCGAACATATGGCGGCCGCGGACGCCGCCGTATTCGATGCGCACCACGTCGCCGTGGCGCAGGAAGGGCGTCTTGGGCGCGCCGTGCAGGATCGTCTCCACCGTGCGGACCTCCGCCAGGCAGGCGTAGCCCACCCCGCCTTCCGCGATCGGCCGCCCAGGCCCGCCGTCCGGCCCGCGGTTGGAGACCGTGCCTGAACCGATGATCGTTCCCGCAGAAAGGCTCCGCGTCCTGGCGGCGTGCGCGATCAGCGTGGGAAAGTCGAAGGTCATGTCGACGCCCGCATCCGCCCGGCCGAGCGGCTCCCCGTTCACGAACGTCTCCAGGGGGCCGTGCAGCCGCCCGCCGTCCCAGGCCGGTCCGAGCTCGTCCGGCGTCACCGCCACAGGGGAGAAGGCCGAGGCGGGCTTGGACTGGAAGAAGCCGAAGCCCTTGCTCAACTCTTTCGGGATGAGGTTCCTGAGGCTCACGTCATTGACCAGCAGGATGAGCCGGATCGCCGCCCGGGCCGTCTCCACCGAGGCGCCCATGGGCACGTCGCCGGTGATCACGGCCACCTCGGCCTCCAGGTCGCAGCCGAAGGCCTCGTCCGCGAGCGGGATGGGATCGCGCGGGCCCAGGAACCCGTCGGACCCGCCCTGATACATCAGGGGGTCGGTCCAGAAGCTCTCGGGCATCTCAGCGCCCCGCGCCTGCCGCACCAGCTGCACATGGTTCACATAGGCCGAGCCGTCCGCCCACTGGTACGCCCGCGGGAGCGGCGAGGCGGCCTCGTGCTCGTGGAAACGCAGGCGCGGCACGCCGCCATGCTCCAGGCTCTCCGACAGCGCCTTGAGCTGCGGCGCGTAGCGGTCCCAGTCGTCCAGCGCGGCCTGCAGGGTCGGCACGATCGGATCGGCCAGGGCGCACCAGGCGAGGTCAAGGGACACCACCGCCAGCCGCCCGTCGCGGCCGCCCTTCAAAGACGCGAGTTTCATGCCCGCCATGCTAGCCTGAGCGCGTGGGAAAATACGACCCCGATTTCCGCGCGCCGCAAAGAGAAACCCCGCAGGCGGACCTGCGGGGCTCCTTCAGCTCAGGCGGGGCGGGGCGCGCTCAGTAGCAGCGCTCCACCGTCACATAGCGACCCCAGTAGGGGTCCCAGCGGTAATGCGTCCGGCACACCGGACCCGCGTAGTAGTACGTCGGGCCGACGTAGTAGGCCGGAGGCGGAGCGGCGTAGTAGCGAGGCGCCGGCGCATAGTAGTGCGGGTGGCTGCTGCTTGCGATCGCCGCGCCGACGGCGAGGCCGCCCAGGACGCCCAGCGCGATTCCGGCGCCGTCGCGGTCATGGTCGTGGTGGTAGTAGCCGCGATAGCCGCCCCACCCCTCGTGATGCTCGCCGTAGCCGCCCCAGTGCTGGGCTGCGGCGGGGGTCGCGCCAGACAGCGCCGCGCCACCGAGGCTGAGGGCCGCCAGCGCGCCGGTCAGGATCTTCTTCATGATCTCCTCCTTGCGGTTCGCTAAAGCCCGGGACGCACGGTCTGATGAAAGGTCGGCGTGCGGGTTTCGCGCGATGGTTCTTGAATTATCCGACTGCGGCTGAACCGGACCTGAACGTTGTTAACGCGTGGCGGTCAGGCTTTGCGGACGCCGCGGAGGCGGTTAGCAGGACGGCATGGCCCCGCCGTCGTCCCCTCCGCCCCTGGCGCCGAACGCCGCCCCGCAAGCGTCGCCCCCCGAACCCTCGGCCGGCTGGCTGGAGGGGATCGAGCACGTGCTGCCGGTGCGGGTCTACTACGAGGACACTGACTTCACCGGCGTCGTCTACCACGCCAACTACGTGCGCTATTTTGAGAGAGGCCGGTCGGATTTCCTGCGCATCGCCGGGGCGGACCACACGAGCCTTCTGGAGCGGGAGGACCCCGCCGCCTTCGTGATCGTGCGCATGGAGATCGACTTCAAGCGCCCGGCGCGGATCGACGATGCGCTCCTGGTGCGCACGCGCTGGGAGAGGTTGCGCGGGGCGAAGCTGAACGCCCGCCAGGCTATCATGCGCGGCCAGGAGGTCCTGTGCGAAGCGCTCGTGTTCGCCGCCTGCATCGACCTGCAGGGCCGCCCGCGTCGCCCTCCCTCGGTCCTCGTGACGCGCCTGACGCCCTTCATCACTCCGGCGGACGCAGGCTAGCGACCCGCCCCCGCTCAGCTCCGGTAGTCGCCGTTGATCGAGATGTATCCGTGGGTCAGGTCGCAGGTCCACATGACGGCCGAGGCGTCGCCGGCGCCGACGTCGACCTCGATCTCTAGCTCGGCGCCCTTCACGTAGGCGCTCATGGCCGCTTCGTCATAGTCCGGCGCGACCTGCCCGCCCCGCGCCGCCCAGAGCGGCCCGAAACGGATGGCGATCTTCTCGCGCAGGATGGGCTCGTCGGCGCGCCCCACCGCCATAACGATGCGGCCCCAGTTGGCGTCCTCGCCGGCGAGGGCGGTCTTCACCAGCGGGCTCTCGCAGATGGTGCGGGCGATTTTGCGGGCGGAGGCGACCGAGGCGGCCTGGTTCACCGTCACCTTCACGAACTTGCTCGCGCCCTCCCCGTCGCGCACCAGCTGCTGGGCGAGGTCCAGGCACACGGCGTTCAGGGCCTCGCGAAAGCCCTGCAGCCGCGGGTCGCGAGGGTTGGCGATCGCCGGCCCGCCGCAGCGGCCGGTCGCGAAAAGCAAGGCCGTATCGTTGGTGGATCGGTCGCCATCGACCGTGACCGCGTTGAAGCTGTCCTCCACCGCCTCGCGCAGCAGCACGTCGAGCGCCTCGGGCGCGAGCGCGGCGTCGGTGGCCAGGAACGCCAGCATGGTCGCCATGTTGGGCGCGATCATGCCCGAGCCCTTGCAGACGCCCGCGATGCGCACCCGGCGGCCGTCGACCTCGCAGTCGGCGGTCGCGCCCTTGGGGAAGGTGTCGGTGGTCATGATGGCCCGGGCGGCTTCGGCCCAGGCCGCCCCGTCCAGCCGCTCGGTCAGGCTCGGCAGCACGTTCAGGATCTTGCCGTAGGGCAAGAGCACGCCGATCACGCCGGTGGAGGCCATCAGCACCTCGCGGTCGCGGCAGCCGAGGTCGGTCGCGACGGCCTCCATGACGCGCACGACCGCCTGCGCGCCCGCCGACCCTGTGAAGCTGTTCGCGCAGCCGGCGTTGACGAGCAGCGCCTGCGCCCGCCCGCGGGTCGCCCTCAGCGCCGCCTTGCACCAGTCCACGGGCGCGGCGCCCACGTTGTGGCGGGTGAACACGCCCGCGCAGGTCGTGCCGGCGCTGAAGCGCATCAGGACCACGTCTGCACGCTCGTGCTTGTAAAGCCCCGCCCGGCCGATCGCGAGCTGGACCCCCGGCACCGGCGCAATCTCAGGGAAGGGCGTGGCGAGGGGCGAGACGGCGAGGCCGGGCTTGCCAGGGGCGGAGGCGGCGGCGGGGGCGGCGGTCACGGGCGGGCTCCGGCGGGATCAGGCTTGGCGGCGGATCGGGGGGCGGGAAAGACCTGCACCGAGGTCTCCTGGCGCAGGCGGGCGAGGAGGGTGCGGACCTCGTCGAAGGTCAGGTAGCGCACGATCTCGGGGCGCGCGGCCTCCAGGCTGAGCGGCCTGGCGGCGGGTTGCTTCTGCTGCGCGGCGTAGAGCTCGCGCACGGCCTCGTCGGTGACGCGCCGGTCCACCGCCCTGGAGACCAGCACGTCGGCCAGCGCCTTCTCCCGCAGCGCCTTCAGCCGCCGAGCGACGGCGGGGTCGCGGTCCAGGTGCAGCCGCTGCGCCTCCCGGGCCAGCAGCTTGCGGTCGATCAGCTCGTCCAGCACCGAGCGATAAAGGTCGGAGGCGGGGTCCAGCGCCTCCCCCTCCCCGATTGCGCCCTGCGCCTGGGCGGCGCGGCGCACGTCGGAGAGGTAGACGGCCTCGGGCCCGACGCGCGCGACGACGCGGTCGCCGGGCTCCGGCGCGCGATCCGGCGCGGCCTGCGGCCCGCAAGCGGCGAGCGCCAGAGCGCTCAGGCCCAGAAAACCTGCACAGCCGAGGCCCGCCAAGCCTGGGCCCGCCCAGCCTAGGCCCGCCCGCCGCGCTCCGCCCCCCTGTCTTGCGATCGCCAGTCCCCGGCCCAAAGCCTCGCCGCTCCCGGTCGCGTTGACAGGGTAAGGGGGCTTGCCTAAGTCTCGCGCGCCCGCAAGTCGAGCGGTTTTCCGGCAGGGCGCAGCCGTCGCCGCGGGCCGTATTTCCGCTCCGCTTGATCCCTAGTCTTCCGGGACGGTCCGCAGGCGATACATGCGGACGCTCTCGAGTTCGGACCCTTCATGCTCGCTCTGGCCCGTCGTTTTCTCGGCTCCTCCAACGAACGCAAGGTGAAAAGCCTGCGTCCCAAGGTGGAGGCGATCAATGCGCTGGAACCCCGGATGGCGGCGCTGTCCGACGCGGAGCTGCGCGGCAAGACCGAGGAGTTCCGCGCGCGCCTTCAGAAGGGCGAGACCCTCGACGACCTGCTGATCGAGGCCTTCGCCGCGGTGCGCGAGGCGGCCAAGCGGACGCTCGGACAGCGGCACTACGACGTGCAGCTGATCGGCGGCATGTGCCTGCACAAGGGCGGCATTGCTGAGATGCGCACCGGCGAGGGCAAGACCCTGGTCGGCACCCTGCCCGTTTATCTCAACGCGCTGGACGGCAAGGGCGTGCACGTGGTGACCGTCAACGACTACCTCGCCCGGCGCGACGCGGAGTGGATGGGCCGGATCTACGGCTTCCTCGGCATGAGCGTGGGCGTGATCGTGAACGGCCTCAGCCAGGGCGAGCGGCAGCGCGCCTATCAGAGCGACGTCACCTACGGCACCAACAACGAATTCGGCTTCGACTATCTGCGCGACAATCTCGTCTACGACGTGCGCGACATGGTTCAGCGCGGCCACAACTTCGCGATCGTGGACGAGGTCGACAGCATCCTGATCGACGAGGCTCGCACCCCGCTGATCATCTCCGGCCCGACGGAGGACCGCTCGGACTTCTATCGGACCATCGACAAGGTTGTGAAGGAGCTGATCCAGGACCCCGCCACCTTCGAGCACGACGAGAAGCAGCGCCAGGTCATCCTGACCGAGCACGGCAACGAGACCGTCGAGGAGATGCTGCTCGCGGGCGGCTATCTGGAGACGGACTCCGCGGGCCTCTACGATCCTGCAAACGTCTCGGTCGTGCACCACGTCAACCAGGCGCTGCGCGCCAATGTGCTCTACCAGCGCGACAAGGACTACATCATCCGCGCCGGCGAGGTCATGCTGATCGACGAGTTTACCGGCCGCATGATGCAGGGCCGCCGCCTGTCCGAAGGGCTGCACCAGGCGATCGAGGCCAAGGAAGGCGTCGAGATTCAGCCCGAGAACCAGACCCTGGCCTCGGTGACGATCCAGAACTACTTCCGCCTCTACAAGAAGCTCTCGGGCATGACCGGGACCGCCGCGACCGAGGCGCAGGAGTTCTCCGACATCTACAAGATGGAGGTCTCGGAGATCCCGACCAACCGCCCCGTCGCCCGCATCGACGAGGACGACGAGGTCTATCGCACCTATGCGGAGAAGACCCGCGCCATCGCCGCCCAGATCGCCGACTGCTACGTGCGCGGCCAGCCGATCCTGGTCGGCACGGTGTCGATCGAGAAGTCCGAGTTGCTTTCGGAGTTCCTGAACGCCTACGAGTTCGAGCAGGACGGCCAGAAGCGCCGAGGCATCCCGCACAATGTGCTGAACGCCCGCTACCACGAGCAGGAAGCCTACATCGTGGCCGAGGCCGGCGTGCCGGGCGCGGTGACCATCGCCACCAACATGGCCGGCCGCGGGACCGACATCCAGCTCGGCGGCAACCTCGAGATGCGCATGGAGCGCTGGCGCAACGAGCAGCGCGGGCTCGGGCGCGAGGTGTCCGAAGACGAGGCCAAGGCGATGGAGGCCGAATTCAAGGCCGACATCGCCGCCAAGAAGGCGCAGGCCCTCGCCGCGGGCGGTCTCTACGTGCTCGGCACCGAGCGCCACGAGAGCCGCCGCATCGACAACCAGCTCCGCGGCCGCACGGGCCGTCAGGGCGACCCCGGCCGCTCCAAGTTCTTCCTCTCCTGCGAGGACGACCTGCTGCGCATCTTCGCGGGCGATCGCCTCGACAGCATCATGCGCACCTTCGGCGTGGCGGAGGGCGAGGCGATCACCCACAAGTGGCTGAACTCCGCCATCGCCACCGCCCAGAAGCGCGTAGAGCAGCGAAACTACGAGATCCGCAAGAACCTCCTGAAGTACGACGACGTCGTCAACGACCAGCGCAAGGCCATCTTCGAGCAGCGCCAGGAGTTCATGGAGGCGACCGACCTGTCGGAGATCGCCACCGAGATGCGGCGCGACACGATCGACGACTTCGTCACCCGCCACCTCCCGCCCAAGCAATACGCCGAGCAGTGGGATGTGGAGGGCCTAGCGGAGCGGTTGCGCACCTACCTCGGTCTGGACCTGCCCGTGCAGGCCTGGGCGCAGGAGGACGGGATCGAGCAGGAGGAGATCGCCCGGCGCATCAACGAGGCCGCCGACGCCCGCGCCGCCGAGCGCGAGGCCCAGCTCGGCCCTGAGCAGATGCGCGAGGTCGAGAAGAACTTCCTGCTGCAGATGATCGACCTGCACTGGCGCGAGCACCTGACCCACCTGGACCACCTGCGCCAGGTGATCGGCCTGCGCGGCTATGGCCAGCGCGATCCGCTGAACGAATACAAGACCGAGGCCTTCTCCCTGTTCGAGAAGCTGCTGATCGATCTGCGCCAGGACGTGACGCGCTGGATCATGACGGTGGAGTTCCAGTTCCAGCCGCCGGAAGCCTTCGCCCCCCAGCCGCCGCAGGCCTTCGAGGTGCATCTCGATCCCACCACGGGCGAGAACGCGGCGCGATCCGGCGCGGCGCTGGGCTCGGAGGGCGGCTTCCTGGACCCGGCCCTCGCCGCGGCGCTGCCGGTGGAGGACCTGCCGGCGGGCTGGGAGCGCACGGCGCGAAACGCCATGTGCCCCTGCGGATCGGGCAAGAAGTTCAAGCACTGCCACGGCGCGCTGGTCTGATCCCCAGCGTTGCTGGAACAGCCGGCCACCGCCGCCGCCGAGAGGGGTAGTACAGGACAGCTTCACAGCTGCCCGCCCAGCGACTCGACGTTCAGACCGCGATAACAGTACGCGAATTCGGCCTAATCGTCCGCACGCCCCTCACGTCGGCAGGCCGGCGAGCGCCGACCTGAGCCGAGGGGTCGCGAAATCGAGGAACGCTCGCAGCTTCAGCGGCGGCAAGGGCGGGCCGGTGTGGAGCAGGTGGACGGGGATCGGGTCTGGCGCGTAGTCCTCAAGGATCGACGTCAGCCGACCCTGGCGGATCGCCGGGGCAGCCTGATAGCGGCTTTCGAGCGGCGATCGACTCCCGCTTGCGCCAGGCCCTGGCCGAGGCCAACAGCGCGTATCTGGTGACCGCCAGTGCTGACGGACAGCCCTACGCCCAGCATCGTGGCGGCCCCAGGGGTTCATCCGGGTGATTGACGAGACGACGATCGGCTTTGCGGACTATGCGGGCAACCGGCAGTATGTCTCGACCGGCAATCTGGCCGAAAATCCCAAGGCGTTCCTGTTCCTGATGGACTACGCCCGGCGCCAGCGGGTGAAGATCTGGGGCCGCGCACGGGTTGTGGAGGGCGACGCCGCGCTGAACGCGATGCTGATGCCGACGGGGTATAGGGCGCGCGCCGAGGCTGCGATCCTGTTTCAGATCGCCGCCTGGGACCTCAACTGCCCTCAGCATATCCCGCAGAAGTTCGACGCCGAGGACGTCGCCGCCGCACTCGCCCAGCGCGACGCGCGCATCGCCGAGCTCGAGGCCGAACTAGCCAGGTCGAAACCCGCCCCCTGAGCCGCCCGCCGCCGCCCTTCACCGATGCGACCGCCGCCGAGAAGGAAATCGGGGCCCGGGCTTTTGAACCCTCCAGACGACGTCGCGCGACGTGTCGCCTTCGCCGCAGAGCCTATTTCGCGTTTCGGCCCCACTCCACGGAGAGAGGGGACGGAGCATGGCGTCAGACCGCCACTTTGAGGGGCGGGGCCGCGTGAGAGGCCTCGCGCTCCCCCATCGCCAACCACTTGAGATCGCCGGCATAACGCCAGGCCATGCGCCCGGCCTCGTCCAGGGCGAACAGATGCAGCCAGCCATTGTCGAACAGGGCCCGCACGCCCGCGTGCCGGCCAAGGATCTCCGACATCGCCTCGCGCGGCGCCTCGATGCAGACCGACAGGCGCAGCGGATCGTGCGCATAGCGCTCGCCGTCATGGACCGACTGCCACGGCAGGCCGACGCGCAAGAGGCCGCCGTTGCCCTCGACCACGCCGATCCCGCCAGTGACATTGTGCAGGAGCTTATTTCCGGCTCCGAAGACCTCGGGCGCCACAGTCGATCCATAATATTGCAGGCTGATCCAGCTCGCCACCACGACCGGAGCGGTCAAGATCAGTTCGAGAACGCTGAAGCTCTTGTCCTCTTTCCAGTCGTAGTCATGCAGGAAGGCCCGCCCCTCCAGACTTTTGCCAGCCGTGCGCCGGCGCGGCGCGGCGATGAAGGCCTGGCATCCGGCCAGCGCCCATTCGGGCCGGGTCTCGGACCAGTCGCGGCTTCTGCGATGCAGCGCCGCCCCGCTTGCGGCCCGCGGCAAGCGAAGGGCGCGTTCGGTCCGGGCGATCTTGCCTGCCGAAGCCAGCCAGGCTCTCGCCTGCTCGAGATCGCCCCGGTGGGCGGCGGCGGGATGATCCCCGTCGTAGAGGGTCACCTCGTCGGTGGTGGTGTCGTGCAGCGCCGCCACGAACAGCGTGTCGTCGGGGATTTCGATCCCACTCTGCGACAGCCCATCCCTCACCTCGGCATCGTTCAGAAGCAAGGCGAGCAGCCGGGCGTTGACCTCTCCAGAATAGCCGCCGCAGGCGCCGCAATGCAGGGCGCTGGCATGCGGGTTGTTGACGACGCTGGCGCCATGACCGGCCAGCAGCACCAGCCGCGCGAAATCGCGGGTCAGCGACATCGCTCGCAGCACGCTCTCGGCAGCCTGCAACCGGGCCGCCGGATCGGGCGCAGGATCGAGCCGCGGCGGCGGGTCGTTGGGCGTAAGGGGGTCTTGCAGGTGTAACGCATCGGTCAGGAGCTTGCCGACATAGACGGGGCCTGTCGCCTCGACGAAGGCGAAGGAGGAGACCGCGGCGAGCTTGAACCGGCCCCAGGCGCGCTTTGCCCGCGCCTTGAACCGCGTGGACTGATCCTTCGCCTGGAGTTCGGGGCCGCCCGAGCAGGAGCTGAGCGCGGGGTTGAGCAAGACAGGCAGCCGCCGTTCCTCGACGTCGGAGGCGAAACGCCGATGCGCGGTGGTCAAGCCGAAGAAGCCCGCGAAGCCCATCGTCTGGATCCGGGGATCCAGGCTTTCCAGCGCCCGGCGGAACACTTCCGAACGGACGTCGATGCAGAATACGGCCTGAAGCGCGGGTCGGTCGTCGAGCGCGTGCGGCGCCTCACTCGCAAGGACCTGAGCCAAGCTCCGCTGCGCGGCCCGCTCGGCGGCTTCCTGGAGCACGGCGTCGATGACGCCATCGAGCGTCGGCGCAAGGGGCGCGGCATGGGCCGTGCGCACGCTCACCCAAGCCTTGGCGATCTTGGCTTCGTAGCGCAGGAAGAGCGCCTCTTCCCAGATCAGCCGGATCGCCAGGAAATCGGTGATCGTCTCGTCCGCGCCGCCGGCGAGTTCCGCCTGCCATAGGGCATAGCGGGCATACTGCGCCCAACCGCCAAGCGTCATGAGCATCTGATGGAAGTAGGTCTCAGCAGCGCCCGCCTCTAACCCCAGCCGGGCCGCAACGCGCTCGACCAGCGCCGAGGCGGTCTCCGGCGCCTCCGATACGTGCAGCGCGAAGTTCGGCAGCCCGGCGATTTCGGGCGTGAGGTCGTGCGTCGCGATCGCCCGCCAGGCGGCATAGGCGCCCTTGCCCTTCGGCGCCGTCCACAGCGCCTGGCCTTCGTCGAAATAGCCGGCCGCCCAGGCTCCGAAGCGCTCCGCGATAATCCCGGGCCAATCGACGCCGGATGCGCGCGCGGCCAGATCAGCGATCGTGGGAAGCGCCTCTGGGCGCGGCGCGTCGACGCTGAGCGCGGCTTTGAGCGTCGAAACATCGAGGCGCATCGATCCGGCCGGCGTGCTCGCGATCGCCGCCTCCAGATCGGCATCGCTGATCGCGCCGGTGACGATCTTCTGAGCATACCACCCCCGGGGCATGGCGACCGCGGCGCCGGCGACCCGAGCAAGCCGCGCGCCGACCTTGGCGAGGGGCTCCTCGGCCTGCCCGAGAAACGGATTGACCGCGACGCTGGACGCCAGAGGCCAGACCGGCGGGATTGCCCGCGCGGCGCGGTTCATGGCGGCCGCTAAGGCCTGAGGGTTGGGCCAGGTCGAGAGGAGTTCGTGGGTCATGATCGGTCTTCCGGGTCAGTCAGGATGGGTTGCGGACGGACCAGCCGCCGATCAGCCGGTCGAAAACGGCGTTGGCGTAAAATCCGTTCGAAAGATGCACGCGAAGGCCGGCGGCGGCGGGGTGGTTGGCCCAGAGGGGGAACATGGCCTGCACGACGGCGACCAGGCCGAAGCTTGCGGCCGTCAGTGCGATCAGCGCCCATTCGAGCGGACCCGGCGACGGCGGCGGCGGCAGGACATGGGCGGTGATCGCGGTCGCCGCCCACTGAAGGGCGAAGTAGCCGACCGAGGTCGCCACCGCATAGACGGCTGTGCGCCGCGTCAGCGCTCGGGGCGCCGCGTCGGCGAACCCTTGCGCCAGCATATAGGCGACGCCGAAGATCAAGATGGCGCCGAGCGCGACCGCCTGGGGCGACTTGTGCTCGAAGCCGAAGCAAGCCCCGACAAGGACATAGATGGCGAGCGCCGACAGGAAGGCGCGCGCCACAGCGCCGGCCTTCGGCACAGCGACCGGCCCGGGCCTGCGGATCGCCGCCACGCGCTCGACGGCGCCGCCGGACGCGAGGAAGGAATGCGCCTTGTAGAGCGAGTGCGCCACGATGTGCAGCAGCGCCAGGGGGAAGAGCGCCAGGCCGCACTCGAAGACCATGAACCCCATCTGGGCCACGGTGGACCAGGCGAGCGAGGTCTTGACCGCGGGCTGGGTCAGCATGACCAGGCTGCCGAAAAGCGCGGTGAACCCGCCGATCACGACCAGGGCGGCAAGCACGCCGGGCGCCAGAAGCATGACGTCGGCGAAGCGGATCAGCAGGAAACCGCCGGCATTGATGACGCCGGCGTGGAGGAGCGCCGACACCGGCGTCGGCGTCTCCATGACCTCGGTGAGCCAGCCGTGGGCGGGAAACTGGGCCGACTTCAGCACCGCGGCGACCGCCAGGAGCCCAGCCGCGGCGACGGCAAGACCTCCGCCCGCCCCCGACTTCGCGGCGGCAAGGATCGTCCCGACGTCAGATGTCCCGTAAGCGGCGGCCAGCAGGAACGCGCCGCCGAGGAGCGCGGCGTCGCCGAGCCGCGCGATGATGAACTTCTTCCGCGCCGCCCGCTGCGCGGCGACCCGCTGTGGATAGAACAGCAGCAGCCGGTGCAGAAATAGGCTGGTGCCGATCCAGGCGATCACCAGCTGCAACAGATTGCCGGCGCTCACCAGAAGCACCACCGACGCCAGCGTCAGGCAGAGCCACCCAGTGAAGTCGCCCTGGCGGGCCTCGCCGTCCAGATAGGTCCGAGCATAGCGGACGACGATCCATCCCACGAATGTGACCACCAGCAGCACGGTCGCGCTGACGGCGTCGAATCTGATCGACAGACCCCATCCCATGAGCCCGAAAACGGGGCTTTCGCCCGCGCCAAAGAGGATCAGCCCGCCCGCGGTCGCCACCGCCGCCAGCAGGGCGAGCAGCGAGGCGGCTTCGGCCATCCAGGGGCCGATCTTCGGGCGCCGACCACGATCGAGGAAGCTGACCGCTCCGGCGAGAAGCAGCGGAACGGACGCCGACAGCGGCGCAAGGAAGTGCTGCACGAGAGCCTCCTTCAAAAACGATGACTGTCCGTGGACGTTGGTACCTGATCACGGAACCTCGAAAAAATTTCATTGTTTCGGCTAATTCGTTCGTTTTAATAGAACAACATGCGAGACCTGAACTACAATCACCTGCGCTATTTCTGGGTGGTGGCCCACGAGGGCGGCCTCACGCGGGCGGCCGAGCGCTTGAACCTGTCCCAATCGGCGCTTTCCGTTCAGATTCAGAAGCTTGAGCATCAGATGGGGCACGCGCTTTTCGAGCGCGTCGGCCGGAAGCTCGTTCTGACGGAGGCCGGACAGATCGCGCTCGACTACGCCGACACGGTGTTCAAGGCCGGCGACGAACTGATGAGCACCCTGCGGGGGCGGCCCTCGGCCACCCGTCAGGTTCTCCGCGTCGGCGCCCTGACGACCCTGTCGCGGAACTTCCAGCTCGAATTCCTCCGGCCCCTGGTGGGCCGCTCGGATGTCGAATTGATCGTGCGCTCGGGCAACATCCGCGATCTGCTCGCGCAGCTGGAGGCGCACGCCATCGACGTGGTCCTGGCCAACAGCGCTGCACCCCGCGACGCCCGCTCGTCCTTGCGCAATCACTTGCTCAACGAGCAGCCGGTGAGCTTGGTCGGCCACCCGCGTCCCGACGGGCGCAAGTTCAGCTTCCCCGACGATCTCCGGTCAGAGCCGATCCTCCTGCCCAGTCTGGACAGCGACATCCGCGTCGCCTTCGATCGGGTGCTCGAGCTCGCCGGGATAAGACCCACCGTCCTGGCCGAAGTCGACGACATGGCGATGCTGCGTCTGCTCGCCCGTGAACGGGAGGGCGTGACCCTCGTGCCGCCCATCGTCGTCCGCGATGAGCTTGAGACCGGCGTCCTGGTCGAGCACTGCCGGATACCCGAGGTCACCGAGACCTTCTACGCCGTTGTGCAGAAGCGGCGGTTCCCCAATCGGCTGCTGAGCGAGCTCCTCCCGACCGGGAAGCTCTAGACGGAGAAGACGTCAATCGACCCCGCCAGAGTCCCGGATGCGGGGCATGACCTTTTTGCGGGGGATGTCGATCTGCGCGCCCAAACGTTCGACGAACTGTTGAGAAAGCTCAGGTGGAAATAGGAGTGAGGGACCCGCTTGCGCCATTTGGCGGCGGTCTCGGAGCTCAGACCGTGCGGGGCGGCGAGGACTTTGAGCGGAGCCATTGATCTCTGTGGCGTTGCTCTCGGACGGCGTGCGGGGTCGTGGGCGCAGCCGTGAAGAACCTTCCCCCTAACGTCCCCAGTGACCGGCGGCATTAGATGGGCTCATTCCACCACACCTGGGACTGCACATTGAATGACCTGTACCACCCTACTCTTTTATGGATTAGTTGGTGAATTCAGTTCTTCCCAGCTCACGAAGCCATCGTGATTTCGGTCGTTCAGGAGGAACCACCGAAGCGAGATCGGCGCGATATCCTGTTTCGTGAGCTCGTCTTTCCAGCCCGCCAATCGATGGAACTCCCTCTTCGCCGACTTACTGCAGAGGGACCGCTGCGGCTCAGGCAGCTCACCACCACTGTCAGGCAAGCACCGCATGCGTAAGAAATCATCCAGGCTTAGCGTACCTCTCCCGGTGGTGCTGTAGGGCGCGTACACTGTCCATTCGAAGTCAAGCCACTCGTCGAAATTCAAACGGCCCCGATGGTGGCGGTCCGCCTGAAGGAAAAAGTCGAATCGGGTGGGTTTACGCTGATCCTGTGCCTCTGCGGAACCGCAGAAGGTCACCCAGCTCACCAGCGCAAAAATGGCCAGGGGTGTTCTGGCTATGCGAACAAGCAAGTTCTTCGACCACATACGCGTGACCCCAACATGCCATGACCCATGGATGCATGCCGTTGGCGATTTTTCAAGCCGTACTTCGAACCCCGCTGCCGCCTTGGCTCGACGGCGCGCTTGGCGACTTCACTTCTGCTCTTCGAAGGCCGCCTCCTGTTGAAAGGCGGCCAGGATCGGACATGGGCCGGTCCCGCCAGCCTCGCAGGCGGCCGCCAGTCCGCGCAGGCCTTCGCGCGCGACCTGCAGGTTCAAGGCCGTCTAGGTCGACAAGCGTGAACTGAAGTGCGCCAGCGTCTCCGGCCGCCACCAGTTCCGCTATAGGCTGGGCTTGACCGGCTCCCCCGGCCGCGCGCCCTCGGGCAGCTTGAACTGCATTGGGACTGTGAATTTGTAGTCGTCCACAGCTGCACCGTGGCGCATCGCGGGCCGTGGCTTGAAGAGGGACGACATCCCTCTGATCGCCGCCTCGCCGAACCCGAACCCGGGCGGTGTCTCCGACACGACGACACATCGCGCGAGCCGCCCCTCGGCTGCAACATGGCAGGTGATGATGGCCGTGCCCTCAACGCCCATCCGCAGTGCCCGCCCAGGATAGTAGCGCGACGCATCGATGCTTTGCGCACCGCAGGGCGCGGCTGTGAGCCCGACCAAGGCTGCGAAGATCCACAGCTACTTCGCCATCCCTTCCCCCGCGCAAGCGAGGCCGGTTCAACACGGCGCCCGATCCGTTCAGTGTAGAGAACTCGCCGTTGCCCGCAAGTCTACTGGAGGGCGGGGATCGTATCGGGAAGCGGCGCGCTCCGCTGACGATCCGTTAGTTGTGGGTCCTCGTGTCGAAGCTTGACACTGAAATTTTGATGGTCGCCATGGCGGTCTGGATGCTGGTGATGTGAGGCGGCCCCAGCGTCATGCCTGGGGCGTAGTCCGATCGCTCATGATGATCAATCGACGCCGCCTGGCGCCGGACTCATCGGCTCGGCCGAACGGTTTGGACGCAAGGCCCGGTTGGACGGGCGGGCGGCGAAGGCGCACAATCCCTGCTCCAAGGAGGCCGACCCCATGACCGACCAAGCCGCCGTCCTGGCCGTCACCACGGGCCTGCGCCCCCTCGCGAGCCTGTCCAGTCCGCGCGAGGTGGTGCGACAGTTCATGCCCAACTGGTTCACCGCCACCATGGGCACGGGCATCCTGGCGTTGACGCTGGCGCAATTCCCCCTGCCGATCCCGGGCCTGCACGCCGTGGCCGAGGGGCTGTGGCTGTTCAACATCGCGCCCGCGAAGGGCGATCATGTCCTCGGTCATCTTCGGTCTCGTGGTCTTGGGTTGAGGTCGGCAAATCCGACCCTAACCGATGATCGCAGATGACCACCCCGCGACGCCGCTCGCTCGCTACGGCGCCTTGTGGGGGCGCGCTACGCGAGCGGCTTCGCTAACGCCCAGCTACACCACGTCCGGAGACACGACCGTCGGCCGCCGGTCGATCAACCGCGATTGACATTCAGGCGCGCGCCGCTAGGTTCCGCGCCTTCCGAATCTCACCCCGCCGCGCGCGGGCAGGGACGACCGCGTCATGGCCAAGCCGGCTAGCATCAAGATCCGCCTGAACTCGACCGCGGACACGGGCTTTTTCTACGTGACCAAGAAGAACGCCCGCACCAAGACCGAGAAGCTGGTGCTCAAGAAGTACGACCCGGTGGTGCGCAAGCACGTGGAGTTTCGGGAAGGCAAGATCAAATAGGCGCCAGGTCCGCGCGGACGACCGCCGGCGCCCGGGGCCCTGCTCCGGGCGTTTCGCGTTGAGGCGAGACCTGGCCGGCGGGCGCACGGGGCTCAGAGCGAGCGGGTTGAATTCCTGCAATTAGGATAGTAGTCCTCCATCTTAGAGCCGGGGCTGGCCCGGCGGACGGAGGCGCGGCGGTGCTGACCCACGCCCAGGTCTGGTCGGCGATCGACGCCCTCGCCGCGCGGCTGGGGGAGACGCCGTCCGGCCTGGCGCGCCTGGCGGGTCTGGACCCGACCAGCTTCAACCGCTCCAAGCGCGCCTCCAACGAGACCTCGCCTCGTCCCCGCTGGCCCTCGACCGAGAGTCTCGCCAAGGTGCTGCAGGCGACTGGCGTGAGCTTCGCCGAGTTCGCCGCGCTCGCCGAGGGAAAGGGCCGCGCGCCGGCCCGCACCGCGCCCCTGATCGGCTTGGCCCAGGCGGGCTTTGACGGCTACTTCGACGACGCCGGCTATCCCGTCGGCCAGGGCTGGGACGAGGTGGAGTTCCCGGGCCTCGCCGACGGCGTCTATGCGCTGGAGATCTCCGGCGACTCTATGTCGCCGGTCTATCGCGACGGCGACCGAATCCTGGTGCAGCCGACGCCCGAGCCGCGCCGGGGCGACCGGGTGGTGGTCAAGACCGCCGACGGGGAGGTCATGGCCAAGGAGGTGGCGCGGGTCACGGCGCGCCGGCTCGAGCTGAGGTCGCTGAACCCCGACTATCCCCCGCGTACCCTGGACCGCAAGGACGTGGCCTGGGTGGCGCGAATCCTCTGGGCCAGCCAGTAGGACGGGGCGTCAGGCCGCGACCGAGCGCGCCGCGCCGGCGGCGGCCGGCAGCCAACGCGCCAAGGCGGCGCGGAGCACGCGCGGCTCCAGCGGCTTGACCAGGAAGTCGTCCATGCCGGCCTCCAGGCACGCCCGCCGGTCCTCCTCGAAGGCGTTGGCGGTAAGCGCCAGCACGGGGCCCCTCCAGCCGGAGGCGCGAAGGCGCCGCGCGGTCTCCGGCCCGTCCATCTCCGGCATGCGCCCATCGAGCAGGATCAGGTCGAAGCGCGTGCGCGCCGCCGCCTCGAGCGCCTCGCGGCCGTTCACGACCCGCTCCACCACGCAGCCCTCCCGCGCCAGCAGGGCCTGGGCGAGCAGCGCGTTCACCGGATTGTCCTCGGCCAGCAAGACCCGCGCGGCCAAGGACGCGGGCGCCTCCTGCCTTTCGTCGAGCGCGGCGGACGGCGAGACGGCGGCGGGGCCGCGCGGCCGAGAACCGCCAGCACGCGGTCGGTCAGGGAGGCGCGCCGAAGCGGCTGGATCAGGAAGCCGGCATAGCCCTGCGTCTTCAGCATGTCCCAGCGCTGGCGCGTCTCGGGCGTCAGCAGCACCAGGGCCGGCGGGCCGGGCCGATCGAAGGGCGCGTCCGCCGTCAGCAGGCGCACGTCGGCGCGCGGGTCGCCGATTACCGGAACCCCGCCCGAAGCGGCGATCTGGCGGGCGGCGGCGAGCGCGGTGACCGGCGGCAGGCCCTGCAGACCGACGCGGAGGCCGGCGAGCGGCTGAGCCCCCAGGGACGCCTCAACAATGGGCAGGTCCAGGTCGGCGGCGAACAGCGCCCCCTCCCCCGGCCGGCTCTGCACCGCCACGCTCCCGCCCATGGCCTCCGCCAGGCGCTTGACGATGGCCAGGCCGAGCCCCGCCCCGCCTGCCGCGACCCCCGCCTCGGCCTGCTCGAACTCCTCGAAGAGGCGCACGGCGCAGGCCGGATCAAGCCCCGGCCCGGTGTCGCGCACCGCAAGTCTCAGGCCCAGCCTGCCGGCGCCCTCGAAGCGGCGCTCCGCCGTCAGCAGCACGCCTCCCGAGGCGGTCAGCTTCACCGCATTGCCCGCCAGGTTGAACAGGATCTGGCGCAGCCGGCCATCGTCGGCCAGCACCAGGGGTAGATCAGGGTCCACGGCCCAGGCCAGCTCGATCCCGCCCGCATTCGCCCGCGGGCTCAAAAGCTCGGCCACGCCCTGAAGCAGGCCCTCGAGGTCGGTCTTTGCGGGTTCGAGGCGGAGGTCTCCCTGCTCCAGCTTCGCCCAGTCGAGCACGCCGTTCACCAGGCCCAGCAGGTGGTCGCCGCAGTCGCGCAGAGTCTGCAGATAGGCGCGCTGAGTCGCGTCCAGCGGCGTGGCGGCCAGGAGGTCGGCCATGCCCAGCACCCCGTTCAGGGGCGTGCGGATCTCGTGGCTGAGGGTGGCCAGCCAGCGCTCGCGGGCGTTCAGGTCGCGGGCGGTGGGCGGCGCGGTCATTCCAGGACCCTAGGCCGGCTGCACCTAAGTCTGGGTTAAGCCGGGTCGAAGGCCGGCGCGCGCGGGGCGGGCTCGGCCGGGTCGAAGCCCGTGCGGCGGTAGATCAGGGCCTCGGCCACATGCACTCTGCGCACGATCTCAGAGCCGTCGAGGTCGGCGATGGTGCGGGCCAGGCGCAGCGTGCGCGTCCAGCCCCGGGCGGTGAGCCCCGCCGCCTCGGCCGCACGGGCGAGCAGCGCCTTCCCCGGCGCGTCCGGCATGGCCGCTGCCTCGAGCGCCCGGCCTTCCAGCCGCGCGTTCAGCCGCTCCGGCGAGCCGATCGCCTCGGCCCGCTCCGCCTGCAGCGTCCGCGCCTGCGCGACACGGGCGGCCGATTCCGCCGTCCCCTCCGCCGGGGGCGGCAGGGCGAGGTCGGCGGCGGTCACCGGCGGAACCTCCACCTGCAGGTCGATGCGGTCGAGCAGGGGCCCCGAGATGCGCCCCTGGTAGTCGCGCTGGCACTTGGGCGCCTTGCCGCAGTGGCCCCGCCCGGCCCCGCCGTAACCGCAGCGACAGGGGTTCATCGCCGCCACGAGCTGAAAGCGCGCCGGATAGCGCACATGGGCATTGGCGCGCGCGACGATCACCTCGCCCGTCTCGAGCGGCTGGCGCAGGCTGTCCAGCACCTGCGGGCTGAACTCCGGCAGCTCGTCCAGGAACAGCACCCCGTGGTGCGCCAGCGAAATCTCGCCGGGCTTCACCTTCAGCCCGCCGCCGGTGAGCGCAGCCATGCTGGCGCTGTGGTGCGGGGCCCGGAACGGCCGCGCCCGGGTCAGGGCGCCCTTGGCGATCAGCCCGGCCACGGACTGGATCATGGAAGTCTCAAGCAGCTCCCGGGGCGAGAGCGGCGGAAGCAGGCCGGGCAGGCGCTGAGCCAGCATCGACTTGCCCGAGCCCGGCGGCCCCAGGAACAGCAGGTTGTGACCGCCGGCCGCGGCGATCTCGAGGGCGCGCTTGGCCTGCTCCTGGCCCTTCACGTCGCGCAGGTCGGGGACCGGCCCGCCGTCCAGCACCGGACCGGGCTTGGGCGCGCTCATGACCTGGCTGCCCCGGAAGTGGTTGACCACCGAGATCAGACTTCGCGCCGGCAGCACGTTCACCTCGCCCGCCCAGGCCGCCTCGGGCCCGCTCGCCTCCGGGCAGATCAGCCCCAGCCCCATGGAGGCCGCCGCGACCGCAGCGGGCAGCGCCCCGGCCGTAGGAGCGATCGAGCCGTCGAGCCCGAGCTCCCCGAAGGCCATCCAGCCCGCGAGCGCATCCGGCGGCAGGACGCCCATGACCCCCATCAGGGCAAGCGCGATCGGCAGGTCGTAGTGGCTCCCCTCCTTGGGCAGGTCGGCCGGCGCCAGGCTCGCGATCACCCGCTTGGGCGGCAGCGCCAGGCCCAGGCCCGCGAAGGCCGCCCGCACGCGCTCCTTGCTTTCGGCGACGGCCTTGTCGCCCAGGCCCACGACCACGAGGGCCACTGTCCCCGAGGCGAGCTGCACCTCCACATCCACCCGGCGCGCGTCGACCCCGTCGAACGCGACCGTGACGACCCGCCCCACCATGCGCGCGCCCTCGTTCCGCCTGCCATCAAGCTGGCACGGCCGCCCGCCGGGCGCAAGAACAAATTAAGAACTAAAGCCGCAGCGTCAGCCCGCCGTCCACTGCGATGGCCTGGCCGGTCACAAAGGCCGCATCGTCGCTGGCCAGGAACAGCGCGGCGCGGGCGATGTCGAGCGGCGCGCCCAGCCGCTTCAGCGCCGCCTTCTTCGCCCAGATCGCCGCCACCTCCTCCCGCGCGAAGCTCGCGGCCGTCATGCCGGTCAGGATGGCGCCCGGCAGGATGGCGTTGGCCGTGACCCCGTGCCGGCCGAGCTCCAGCGCCAGGGTGCGGGTCAGGCCGACGACGCCCGCCTTGGATGCGCTGTAGGCCGCAAGGCCGTAGTCCGTGTGGGTCGCCGCCGTGCTCGCGGTGGACACGATCCGCCCCCGCCCGCATGCGATCGGCGCCGGGATGGCGCGGCGGGTCAGGCGGAACACGGCGCGCAGGTTCACGCCGTTCACGTGGTCCCACTCGGCGTCGGAGGTCTCGGCCGCGGGCACGGCGGCGGACACGCCGGCGTTGTTGAAGAGGATGTCGAGCCGGCCGAAGCGGGCCAGGGTCTCGCCGACCACCCGGTCGGGCGCGTCGTCGTCGAGGAGGTCGCAGGGCAGGGTCGCGATCCCGGGGCGGTCGAGGCCGAAGGCCGCGCCCGGGCGGTCCACCGCCAGCACCTGGGCGCCCTCGTCCGCGAAGAGCCGCGCGCTCGCCGCGCCGATGCCGGAGGCCGCGCCGGTGACGATCGCGACCCGCCCCTGCAGCCTGCCCATCAGTGCGCCTCGTCCCAGTTGCGGGCCGCGCGGGCGTCGACGACCAGCGGCACGGTCAGGGACACGGCCGGCTCGGCGGCGCGCTCCATCACTAGCTTGGCGACCCGGCAGAGGGCTTCGGCCTCCGCCTCCGGCGCCTCGAACACCAGCTCATCGTGCACCTGCAGCAGCATCCGGGCCTTCAGCCCCTCCGCCTTGAGCGCGGCGGGCATGCGCATCATGGCGCGGCGGATTACATCGGCGGCGGCGCCCTGGATCGGGGCGTTGATCGCCTGGCGCTCGCCGGCCTGGCGCTGGCCCACGGACTTGGCCGCGATGTCGGGAATGTGCACCCGCCGCCCGAAGAGGGTGGTGACATAGCCCTTCGCCCGGGCTTCCGCCCTCGCCCGGTCCATGTAGTCGCGGATGCCGGGGAAGCGCTCGAAGTAGGTTCGGATGTAGGCCGCCGCCTCCTCCTGGGGGATGCCGAGCTGGTTGGACAGCCCGAAGGCGGAGATGCCGTAGACGATGCCGAAGTTGATCGCCTTGGCCCGCGAGCGGACCTCAGACGGCATGCCCTCGACGGGAACGCCAAACATCTCCGAGGCGGTGCGCGCGTGGATGTCGACTCCCTCCGCGAAGGCCTGCTTAAGCTGCGGGATGTCGCCGATGTGGGCGAGCAGGCGGAGCTCGATCTGGCTGTAGTCGGCGGAGACCAGGACGTGCCCGGGCGGGGCCACGAAGACGGTGCGGAGCTGGCGGCCGACCTCCGTGCGGATCGGGATGTTCTGCAGGTTCGGGTCAGTCGCCGACAGCCGGCCGGTCGAGGAGGCGGCGAGCTGGAAATTGCACCGCACCCGCCCGTCCCGCGGGGAGCGCGCCACCAGCAGCGCGTCCGCATAGGTGCCCTTCAGCTTGGCGAGCTGGCGGTGCTCCAGGATGGTCAGGGGCAACGGATGCCCCGAGGCGCCGAGCGCCTCCAGCGTGTCGGCGTCGGTGGACCATGCGCCCGTCGCCGTGCGCCGCCCGCCGGGCAGGCCCTGCTCGCCGAAGAGCACGTCGCCGATCTGCTTGGGACTGCCGAGGTTGAAAGGATGGCCGGCCAGGCGGTGCGCCTCGGCCTCGAGCGCCGCCATGCGGCTGCCGAACTCATGGGCGAGCTGTTGCAGGCGCTCGGGGTCCACGAGAATCCCGTGGGTCTCCATCTCGGCCAGGACGGCGGGCATGCCGCGCTCCAGGGTCTCATAGACGGTGATCAGGCCCTGGGCCTGCAGCTCCGGGCGGAGCTGGGCGTGCAGGCGCAACGCCAGATCCGGCTCCTGCGCGGCGTAGGCGGCGGCGGGCCCGAGCTCGACCTCGCCGAACGCGACCTGCTTTTGGCCAGAGCCCACCACCGACTTCCAGGGGATCGGCATGTGGCCCAGGCGCCGTTGCGCCAGCGCCTCCAGGTCGTGGCCATGCGCCCCGCCGCCCAGGACGTAGCTGATCAGCATCACGTCCTCGACCGGGCCGACCGCAATGCCGGCCTGGGCCAGGGCGCGGACCGCGGTCTTGATGTTGTGCCCGATCTTCAGCACCCCGGGCGCTTCCAGCAGGGGCCTCAGCCGGGCAAGCGCCTCGGCCGGATCAAGCTGACGCCACGCCTCGCCGTCGCCGAGTTCAAGCCCGCCCCGGGCGCAGTGGCTCAGGGGCGCATAGGCGGCCTCGCCGGGGTCGATCGCCAGGGCCACGCCGTAGACGCCGTTCTCGCCGCAGCTTGCGTCCACCTGCACGCCCAGGCCGACGCGCCCCTTGTCCATGGCGCGGGCGATCCAGGCGTCCAGGGTCTCAAGGTCGCGGATGCAGACGTGCCGCGCGGGGTCGATGGCGACCGCCGCGGCGACCTCAGCCGGCGCGGGCGCGGACGCCCGCCCGGCCTCGCTCACCCGCCGCGCCAGGGTGCGGAACTCCATGGCCTCCAGGAAGGCGCCCAGCGTCGCAGGATCGGGGTCGCGCACCGCGAGCTGGTCCAGGGGCAGGGGCACGGGCGCGTCGTCCGCCAGGCGCACGAGCTCGCGCGACAGGCGGATCTGGTCGGCGAAGTTGACGAGCGTCTCGCGCCGCTTGGGCTGCTTGATCTCGCCAGCGCGCGCGAGCAGCGTGTCGAGGTCGCCGTACTCGGCGAGCAGCTGGGCGGCGGTCTTGACGCCGATGCCCGGCGCGCCCGGCACATTGTCGACGCTGTCGCCCGCCAGCGCCTGGATCTCGACCACCTTCTCAGGGCCGAGGCCGAAGCGCTCGATGACCTGGTCGCGCCCGATCTTCACCTGCTTGACCGGGTCCAGCATCAAGACCTGCTCATTGACGAGCTGCATGAGGTCCTTGTCGGACGAGACGATGACGACCTCGCCCCCGGCCTCGGCGACCTTGCGGGCGTAGGTGGCGATGACGTCGTCGGCCTCGTAGCCGTTCACCTCCACCGCCGGTACGCCGAATGCGCGCGTCGCTTCTCGCACCAGGGGGAACTGAGGCGCGAGATCCTCGGGCAAGGGCGGACGGTGGGCCTTGTAGTCGCTGTAGAGCGTGTTGCGGAACGTGGTCTCCGAGGCGTCGAACACCACCGCGAGGTGCGTCGGGCGCTCGGCCTCCGCCTGCATGTCGCAGAGCAGCTTCCAGAGCATGTTGCAAAAGCCCTGGACCGCGCCGACCGGCAGGCCGTCGGACTTGCGCGTGAGCGGCGGCAGGGCATGGAAGGCGCGGAAGATGTAGCCCGAGCCGTCCACCAGATAGAGGCGGATCGGCCCCTGCGGCTCGGCGGCCGCCGGCTCCCGGATGGCGTTTCTCGGGTCGGCCTCGGCCGGGTCCAGCACGTCGACGTCGCTGCTCATCGGGGCAGGATAGGGCCGTCCGCCAAGCGCGTCACCCGGGCCGGTCACCCGGGGCCCGTCACCCGGGCTCGGATCCGCCGAGCCGCCCTGCGTCGACGGCGCGAGCCATCTGTGGACGAATCCCGCTGGCGAGGCGGACCGCCCCGCGTTAGCTTGGCGTTGAGTAGGCTTGGGGGCCGCGCATGCGCGCGAGGTGGAGCGAGCTCGACCTGTCGAAGGAGCGCTTCGTACGCGTGCGTCGCCGCGTGGGCGGGTTCGAGGACCGCTTCTCCGGCGTGCTGGTCGCCTCGACCCCCGACTGGCGGCTCTACGCCACCATCAGCGACTATATCGTGCCGGACGGGGTGCAGCTGGTCCGTACCCGCGACATCGCCGACGAGTTCGAGAGCCCCCGCTCCGCCTTCTATAGCCGGGTGTTGAAGGCCAAGGGCGCGCACCTCGCCTATGTGCCGAAGATCGCCAGCTTCTCGCTGCAGGACTTCTGCATCTGGATGATGCGGGCCGGCGTGCATGGGGTGTTCCACTACGAGGAGGCTCGCCCGGGGGAGGTGCGGGTCGGTCTGATCCGGCTGGTCAGCGCCGCCTCGATCGCCGTGCTCTGCGTGGACCCGTTCGGGGTCTACGACGAGGAGCAGACCATCTTCATCTGTCCCGAGCTGACGCGCATCGACTGCCTGGGCGAGTACGAGCGCTCCTTCGACCTTCTGCAGGAGAAGCAGACCGCCTAGGGTCCGCGTCTCGCCCGCTCACATTCGGCCCGCGCGCTTTCGGAGATCGTTCAGTCCATGCCGGCCCCGTTCGCCCTCGCCCTGCTCCTCCTCGCCGCCCCGCCTGCAGCGACGCCCGCGCCTGCGCCTGCGCCGACCGCCCGGGCGATGCAGCTCGCCCGCGAGGTGGTGGACGCCACCAACGGCCAGCGCATGGTGGGCGAGCTCTCCGCCGGGCTGAGCCAGTCGATGGCGGGCGCCATCGTGAACGGCCTGCCCGCCGACCAGCAGTCCAAGGCCGACGTCTACGTCCAGGCGTCCAGCGAGGAAATGCAGGCCTTCGCCCCGCGCCTGCTCGAGCAGATCGTGACCCTCTACGCCCAGGACTTCACCGAGGCGCAGCTGAGCGAGATGCTGGCCTTCTACCGCACGCCCACGGGCAAGGCGGTGGTGGCCAAGGTGCCCGCCATCACACAGCAGCTCGCGCCCTTCCTGGTGCAGAACATGCCCGCCCTGGTGCGCGGCACGGTCGAGCGTTTCTGCGTCAAGTCATCGTGCACGCCCGAGCAGCGCCAGGCGCTGGGCAAGATGCTGGCCGACGGGCCAGGCAAGTAGCGCAAGGCCGACGGACGCGTACGGGCCCGCCGCACGCGCCCGCCGGGTTTCGGGTCTAGAACTTGCGGACGTAGGACAAGGTGTAGTTGTCGCTGTCGGCGCCCCGGCCCTGGCCGACGAACTTGGTGTACTCTCCACGCACGCCGTTCACGCCGTCGAACATGTATTGGGCGCCCGCGCCGAGGTTGACGCTGTTCTGGTCGTGCTCGCCGTTCACCACCGGGATGGTCGAGCCGCGCACCTTGTACTTTTCATAGCCGTAGCCCACGCGGCCGAAGATCTCCGCCCGGTCCGTGACCGGATAGTAGCCCACGACATAGGCGCAATAGGCGCTGTCCTGCTTGGTGCGCACGCCGTTGCGGGTGTCGCTGTTGACGCCGCCGGAGGCCTCGATCTCCGCGCCGAGCCAACGGTTCGCGCGATAGCCAAGCCGTCCCGTGACCGCCCCCGTGTCTGCGCCGTTCCGCCCGGAGGTCTGGCCGGTGTAGCCGAGCGTGCCATACCAGTTCGAAGCCGGCGCGGTCGCGTCCTGCGCCATCGCAGGCGCCGCCGCCAGAACACTGCAGGCCGTTGTAAGCAAAACAATAGCTTTCATCGCACACTCCAGGATGCACCCACCCAGGCAGCGGAAAATCCGAACCAATCGAAACGTTCACACCCACCGGCCAGTCTCAGCTTATCTAGACGGCTTCTGATGCCTCAAAGCCACACATTGCGGCGGCCGCCTGGCCAGCGTCCGTCGTTGTTGTCCCATCTGTGTCGAAAACCAGACCACGACATGAATAAGGATTGAACGACCCCCGGGTCGGCGACAGGGCGAGGCGACGCGCTTATCCTGCTGTCATGGGCTCCTCGTCGCTTCCGAACCTGATCACCGCCGCCCGGATCGCGCTTTCTGCGCTGGTCTTCTTCGGGCTGGCGGCGGCGGCGGGGCTGTTCGGGCCGGCCGACCGCGACGCCTGGGCCTGGGCGAGCGCGGCGGTGCTGGCGGTCGCGGCGCTCAGCGACTTCGTGGACGGCTGGCTCGCCCGCCGGCTTGGCGCGACCTCCGCCTTCGGGGCCATGCTGGACCCGATCGCCGACAAGATCGCCATCGCGGCCGCGGTGCTGGGGCTGGCCCTGCTGCGGCCGGAGGTCGGCGTGGCGGTCCCGGGGTTCCTGATCCTGTTCCGGGAACTCTTCGTCTCAGGCCTGAGGGAAGCCGGCGGCGCCCAGGGGGTGCGCCTTCCCGTCACCCGGCTCGCCAAGTGGAAGACCACCGTTCAGCTCGTCGCCCTCACCCTCGAGATCCTGGCGGTTCCGCTTCCGGCGCTGGCGCTGGTCGCCGACGCATTGATGTGGCTGGCGGCGGGCCTGACGCTCTGGACCGGCTGGGGCTACCTCCGCGCGGCCGCGTCCGCCCTGCGCTAAGGCCGCCAGGGCTCCGCGTCGGCGGGGGCGAGCGCGCTCACGGCCTCTCCGCGGATCAGGGCGAGCGCCTTCAGCAGGAGCGCCCGCACGTTCTGGCCTGATACGCCGGACACGACCGCGACCGGTCCGCCCGCAGCGTCCTGCAGCGCTTCGCGGCGCTGCTCCAGGGTGTCGGGGTCGAGGGCATCGGCCTTGTTCAGGGCGAGGAGCTCCGGCTTCTCCGCCAGCCCGCCGCCGTAGGCCTCAAGCTCGCCGCGGATGGTGCGATAGGCGCCCGCGACGTCCTCCTGCGTGCCGTCCACCAGATGGATCAGCACCTTGCACCGCTCCACATGGCCCAGGAACCGGGTCCCGAGGCCCGCCCCCTCCGACGCGCCCTCGATCAGGCCAGGGATGTCGGCCAGCACGAAACGCGCGTCCGCCGCCAGGTCCACCACGCCAAGGTTCGGCGTCAGCGTCGTGAAGGGATAGTCCGCCACCTTGGGCTTGGCGGCCGAGACCGCCGCCAGGAAGGTCGACTTGCCCGCGTTCGGGAGCCCCACGAGGCCTGCGTCGGCGATCAGCTTGAGCCTGAGCCACAGCCACCGCTCCTGGCCCTCCTGGCCGGGCATGGCGAAGCGGGGCGCCTGGTTGACCGGCCCCTTGAAGTGCACGTTGCCCCAGCCGCCGTTGCCGCCCCGGGCGAGCAGCACGCGCGCCCCGGCATGGTCGAGGTCGGCGACCAGGGTCTCGTTGTCCTCCTCCAGCACCTGGGTTCCGACGGGCACCTTCAGCACCACGTCCTCGCCGGCGGCCCCATGCATCTGCCGGCCCATGCCGTGGGCGCCGGTCTTGGCCTTGAAGTGCTGTTGGTAACGGTAGTCGATGAGGGTGTTCAGCCCCTCCACCGCCTCGATCCAGACGTCGCCGCCGCGGCCGCCGTCGCCGCCGTCGGGCCCGCCGTATTCGATGAACTTCTCACGGCGGAAGGAGACCGACCCCGCCCCGCCGTCGCCAGAGCGGATGTAAATCTTGCACTGGTCGAGGAACTTCATTGACGATCGGGCCCAAGGTGACCGGCGTTTCTGGGGACGGAGCGGCCTGGGATCAAGAGCGCGCCCCGCTCCGACCTGACCGGCGACGGCTCACCTAGGCTCAGGCGGCCTCGTCCTCCGCGTCCAGCTCGGCCGCGGCCTCGAGCAGGGCCGGCGTGCCGGCGGCGGCCTCGATCTCCTCTACCCCGCGGAGCTTGCGCTGCACCGCACGGCTGCGCGTCGCCACCTTCTCGTGCAAGTCCTTGGCCTGGTCGAGCTTCTCGCCGAGCTTGCTCCAGACCTCGCCGTACTTGCGGAACTCCGCCTTGGCCTCGCCGAGCAGGGTCCAGACCTCCGCGGCGCGCTTCTCCACCGCCAGCGACTTGAACCCGACCTGCAGGCTGACGAGGTTGGCCGTCAGCGTGCTCGGCCCGGCGATCAGGACCCCGAGCTGGGTCTGCAGATCGCTGACCAGGCCCGGCCGGCGGATCGCCTCCGCATAGAGCCCCTCCGTCGGCAAATAGAGGAAGGCGAAGGGGGTCGTCTGGGGCGGGTGCACGTACTTCGCCGCGATCGACTTGGCCTGGATCCGGATGGCGCGGTCGAGCGCGGTCGCGCAGGCCTCGACCTCCGCGGGATCGCCCAGCTCCTGCGCCGCCTGCAGCCGCTCGTAGTCCTCCTGCGGGAACTTGCAGTCGATGGGCAGCCAGACCGGCGCCTCGCCCTTGCCCGGCAGCTTGACGGCGAAATCGACCCGCTCGGAGGTTCCCGCGCGCACCTGCACCTGCGCCTCGTACTGGCCGGGCAGGATGTCTTCGAGCAGTTGGCCCAGGCGAAGCTCGCCCCAGGCGCCGCGGCTGCGCACATTGGTCAGGACGCGCTTCAGGTCGCCCACCCCGGTCGCCAAGCTCTGCATCTCGCCCAGCCCCTTGTGCACGGCCTCCAGGTGCTCCGAGACGGTCTTGAACTTTTCGCCGAGGCGGGTTTCGAGCGTGGCGGACAGCTTCTCGTCGACGACGCCCCGCATTTCGTCGAGCTTCTTCTCGTTGCCCTCGCGGAGCTTATCCAGCGTCTGGGTCAGGGTGTCGCGCAGCATCGCTTGGCGCCTTTCATCGGACTCCAGGAGCTGCTTCAGCTGGCTCTCCAGCTTGTCGGCTAAGGCCTTGGTCGCGTTCGCATTATCGCCCAGCGATTGGCGCTGGGTCTGGGCGAAGCTCTCCGTCGAGGCCTTGAGCTGCTCTGCGAACCGGGCCTGGTTCTCGGCGGCCTCCCGACGGGCCTCGGCCAGGGCGGTGCGGATCTCCTCGCGCAGGCCGCGCAGCTCGCCCTGCAGCTGGGGCGCGGCCTGGCCCTGCAAAGCCTCCAGCCGCGCCAGGCGCTCGATCAGCTCCGGAGAGGCGGAGGCCTCGGCTCGACCGCGCAGCAAGATCAGCGCGATCACCGTGCCGAAGCCCAGAAGGAGCAGGCCGGCGAACATCAGGACGGCGGGGGTGAACACGGGACAGTCTCCGCAGAGGTGTGCGGCCTGCACTCTATCCGAGTCGGGCCCGGTCCGCCGGCGCGGCGCAGCGCGTCTAAGCCTTGGCGACCCGCTCGACGAGGTCGGCGAGGCGCTCGGCCGCGTCCGGGCGCGCCACCGAGCGGGCCGCGGCGGCCGCCTGCGCCAGGCCCGCCGGGTCGCACAGCATCTCCTGCAGCGCGCCTGCGATCTGTTCGGCGCTGAGGTCGCGCTCAGGCAGGACCCGCGCGGCCCCGACGTCGCTCAGCAGGCGCGCGTTGAACCGCTGGTGGTCGTCCATGGCGATGGCGAGCGGCACCAGGATCGCGGGTCGCCCCGCCACCGCCAGCTCGCACACGGTGGACGCCCCCGCCCGCCCGATGACGAGGTGCGCGGCCGCAAGGCGCGCCGCCACGTTGCGGAAGAAGGGCGCGACCTCCGCCTCCACCCCGGCCTGGGCATAGGTCTGGCGCGCGTGCTCCAGGCTCTCCATGCGCGTCTGCTGCTCGACCTTCAGGCGCACCCGCAGGTCTTCGGCCAGCATCAGCGTGGCGTCGGGCACGAGCTCCGACAGGAGGCGCGCGCCCTGGCTGCCCCCGGTCACCAGCACGTGCAAGGGGCCGCCGGGCTCGGGCGGGGCGTAGGGCTGGTCGTAGAGGGCGCGGATTTTGGGCCGCACCGGGTTGCCGACCACCACGGCGGCGGCCTTCACCTTGGGCGGGGCCTTTTCCAGGATAGGAAAGGCGCAGGCGACCGCGGCGGCCTTGCCCGCAAGGCGGCGGTTGACCCGGCCCATCACCGCGTTCTGGTCGTGGATGACCGTGGGGATGCGGGTCTGGTTCGCCGCGAGCAGGGCCGGCAGGGACGGATAGCCGCCGAAGCCGACGACCACGGCAGGCCTCAGCCGTCGAAAGGCGCGCCGGGCCTGGAGCACGCCGGCCGCGATGGCCAGGCCGCCCCGCGCCATGCCGAGAGGATCGCCGGTGCGGAATGTCGCCGCCTCGAGCGCCAGCCGCTCCTCGGCCGGGAAGTTCTGGGCGTACTGCGCGCCCCGCGCATCGGTCGCCAGCACCAGCCGCCAGCCGCGGGCCTGCAGCTCGCGCGCCAGGGCTTCGGCCGGAAACAGGTGGCCGCCGGTGCCCCCGGCCGCCACCACCGCCAGACGCCCGCTCACGGCAGGGCCGCGGCGCTCGGGCCGAAGCCCTCTGCGGCGGGCGCATAGGCCCCCGGCCGGCGCCGCGTCAGCGCCAGGGCCATGGCCAGGGTGAGCGCGGAGGCCAGCATCGAGGATCCTCCGTAGGAGATGAAGGGCAGGGTCATGCCCTTGGTGGGGATCATCTTCAAGACCATGGCGATGTTGATGAAGGTCTGCAGCCCGACCAGCACGAACAGCCCGGCCGAGGCGATCTGCTCGAAGGGGTCGTTTAGCCGCATCGCCTTGTAGAGGCCCCGGATCACCACGAAGCCGAGGAGCCCGATCAGCAGGAGCAGGAAGAGCAGGCCGTACTCCTCTCCGGCCACGGCGAAGATAAAGTCGGTATGCAGGTCCGGCACGTGGCGCTTCATGAGCCCCTCGCCGGGGCCGCGCCCGAAGAGCCCGCCCGCCGCGATGGCCTCCCCGGCCTTGTCGACCTGCAGCGTGTCCGTCTTGTCGGGCGACAGGAACTTGTGCATGCGCGCGGCCACGTGGCCGAAGGTCAGATAGATCAGCACGAACCCCGAGACCGCTCCGCCGCCGAGCCCCAGGATCCAGCGGATCGGAACCCCCGCCATGAAGAAGGCCGCGCCGAAGGCCGTGGTGATCAGCACCGTCTGGCCAACGTCGGGCTGGAGCAGCAAGAGCACGACGGCGACGGCGTAGAGCCCGAAGGCGATCGAGACGCCCGGCACGCCCTGCCCCTTCTGCGCCTCGGCGAACATCCAGGACGCCAGCACGATCAGGGCGGGCTTCATGAACTCCGACGGTTGCAGGGTGAAGCCGGCGATCTGGAGCCAGCGGTCCGCGCCCTTGGCCGCGTGGCCCAGGAAGGGAAGCGCGATCATGACCAGGATCGAGGCCCCGTAGATGAAGAAGGCGGCCCGGCGGACGCCCCGGGGCGACAGCATGGAGACGCTCAGCAGGATCGCCGCGCCCGCCGCTGCGTAAAGACATTGGCGCAAGGCGAAGTGGAACGGGTCGGCGATGCCGATGCGCGCCGCCGCCGCGGGGCTCGAGGCGAAGGAAAGCAGGACCCCCAGCACGATCAGGGCGGCGACCGCGCTCATCAGCAGGCGGTCGGTGGTCCACCACCACACGCCGAAGCGGCTCTGGTCGGTGCGCGCGAACGGATGCGTCGTGGTCATAGCGGGCGCGGAGTACCGGACCTAAAGCGGGCGGCGGGCATGCCAAGCTTGCCCCGATCCGGTTAATCGGCCGTTAGGCTGGCGCGCAGAAAGCGCGAGGGTTCGCCGAGGCCGGATTGGGCCTGCAGCGAGCGCAAGGCGGCGCAAGCGCAGAACTCGCGCCTATACTGCAAAGCCCGCTTAATTGACCGTCTAAGTTGCGCCGAAGCTTTGAGCCTTGCAGCGATCGGGTGAACGCCGGCTGAAGGCGACGCTCAGCCACGGTTCGGTATGCAAGCTGCACCGTGCCAGCGCGATGCGAAAGACCTGTCCCGCAACGGCCCGCGCCCGTCTTGCTGCAGCGCAACAGGCTTGCCAAACGGCCGAGCTATGCTATTGATGCGCAAGGCTGATGCGGCCGCGTGAAGCAGGCCTTCGGGACTTGTGTCTCGGGGCTCTCCCAAGTCATTGAGCGGGCTGGGGCAGTGAGCCAGAGGACCGATATGTCGCGCCTGTTCAAGCGCCTTGCGATCATGGCCGCCGTCGTCTCGGCCGCGTTCGGGATGGCCGCGCTCGGGACCGCCTCGCTGGCCGCCGCACAGCCTCCGCCGCCCCCGCCTGCGACCGTGGCCTCAATCGCCCCCGCGCTCACCGCCTACCGCATGGGCGCCGGCGACAAGCTCAGGATCACCACCTACGGCGAGCCTTCGCTGACTGGCGAGTTCTTCGTCTCGGGGGCCGGCACCGTGTCGTTTCCCTTGATCGGCGAGATCAAGGCCAGCGGCCAGACCACCTCGGAACTGAAGGTGGCGATCGAGACCGCCCTGAAGGACGGCTTCCTCAAGGACCCGAACGTCAGTGTCGAAGTCCTGAATTACCGCCCGTTCTACATTTTGGGCGAGGTCGCCAAGCCGGGCGAGTATCCCTATACAAACGGCTTGACCGTCCTGAATGCCGTGGCCACCGCCAACGGCTTCACCTATCGGGCGGATAAGAAGCACGTCTACATCCGCCGCGCCAACGACACGGCGGAGCAGCGTCTTGATCTCGATCAGGCCACCGTCGTGCTTCCCGGCGACACCATCCGCATCGGGGAGCGCTACTTCTGATCACCTCCTGAGCGAATCCTTGTGAAAGCTGGAGCTCGCCCGGATACCTTAGAAACGTCACTCGACTCCGGCCAAATGAGGGCCTAGAGAAACGCAAAGCTTTGTTGGGGGTTCCGATGAACAAGAAGATCCTGGCCGCCGCGGCGGTCCTCGCTCTGGTCGGCGGCGGCGTCGCCGCCGTTGTCCCCGCCCTGGCGGCGAACGGGTCCGGCGTGCAGTCGTCCTCGACCTCGGCCCAGATGAAGGCGGCGATCCTGAAGGCGCAGAAGGACGCGCGTAAGGCGCACCTGAGCGACGCCCAGACCAAGGACGCCATCCAGAAGGCCATCGAGGCCGAGGTGGCGAAGCTCGGGCTGAAGCCGGACCAGGCGCTGGCGGTGCTGAACGCCGTGGCCAACGAACTGGCGAACAACGCGCAGGCGCAGGCGGCCGTGAAGGCCAGCATGGCCGTCATCCAGCAGGCGATGAACGACGCCAACCAGCAGCCGACCTCGACCGGCCAAAAGGGTTCGGACAACAACAATCAAGGCAATTCGGGCTACAAGTAGGCATCGGCGGGGGCGGCTTGTGGGGCCGCCCCTTGCTCGATTATGGGTCCGGCGGCTCCGTCGGAGAACAAGGATTCGGGTCAGCCGGACATAGGGTGGGGTCGGTCGCAGATCGATCCCTTTCATGTGGGGGTCAAGATGAATTCGAAGATCGTCTATGCGGCGCCGCTTATCCTGGCCGCCATGCTGCCGGTGCGCGCTCAGGCGCAGAGCACCGAGGGCTCCACAGCGCTGAAGGCGGCCGGCGGCGCGACCCCGCAGGCCGACCAGGCCGGCTACTTTCAGCGCGACCGGAACGTCTCGGTCCGCCAGCGGCCGAAGCCCGAATACTCCAAAGACCCGATCCCCTTCGGCGGATTCCAGCTGCTCGCCAACATCACCGGCGGCCTGGAGCTGAACGACAACATCTACGCCTCCGATACGAACGAGAAGAGCGACACCATCGTTCGGATCCAGCCGAGCGCGATCCTCGCGTCGAACTGGAACCGCCACCAGCTCGCCTTCACCGTCCGGGCCAGCGACAACGAGTACCTCGACCACGACAGCGAGAGCACCTTCGACTACTTTGCCGGCGTTTCGGGTCGTCTGGATGTGTACAGCGGGGCCTATGTGCGTGCTGGTGCGAGCTTCGAGCGCGACACGGAGCCGCGGACCGCGTCCGGGGTGATCGCAAACACGCGGGAGCCGGTGCGCTACTATCAGCCGGCCGCGTTCCTTGAGGCCGTGCGCGAGTTCAACCGCGTCCGTGTCACGGGCCGCGCCGATGTGCGCGACTACCAATACGACAACGCCAACGACTTCTACGGCGCGCCGATCTACGAGAAGAACCGCGACCGGACCGAGACCAAGCTCGGCGGCAAGGTGGAATATGCGGTCAGCCCCGATACCGCGGTCTTCGTTCAGGCGGTGGCGAACTGGCACGACTATCGCAACCGGCGGCCGGCGGACATTTCGCGCACCTCGAACGGCTACGATGTGTCCGTCGGCGTGAACACCGACATCTCCGCGCTGCTGCGCGGCGAGGTTTCCGTCGGCTACCTGAGCCAGAGCTATGACGACTCCCGGTTCAAGGACATCAGCGGCCTGGGCGCCCGCGGGCAGCTGGAGTGGTTCCCGAGCCAGCTGACCACGGTGACGGGCACGGTGTCGCGCAGCATCGAAGACGGCGCGGTGTCGAGCGCTGCGGGCTACATCGCGAGCTCGGTCGGCGTTCAAGTCGATCACGAGCTTCGCCGCAACATCATCTTGACGGGCGGCCTGTCCTACGAAAACGACGACTACAAGGGCGTGGACCGGAGCGACGACCGCACGGGCGCGACCGTCTCGGCGACCTTCCTGATCAACCGGGCGGTCGGGCTGAACGTCTCCTATGCCTACTACAACGTGGACTCGAGCGGTGCGGCCCGCGACAAAAGCTACGACATCAACCGCGTGCTAGCGTCCCTGACCTATCAGTTCTAAGAGAAGGTTCCGCCGACTAGCCCTTGGCGAGACAGGGAGTTCAAGCTATGCTTGCGCGTGTAGAACCGGCTGAGGCTCAGGCCTCGCCGATGCTGGACGCATTGCGTCCGACGATTGATCTCCACCGCCAGATCGCCCTGTTCCGGCGCCGGCTCCGCCTGTTCCTGGCGATCGCGGCGCTGGTCTTCCTGTCGGTCGTGCTGATCACGCTTCAGCTCACGCCGCGCTACACGGCGGTGGCGACCGTGATGCTGGACACGCGCAAGCACCAGGTGGTCGACACCCAGGCCGTTCTGTCCGGCCTACCGAGCGATGCGGCTCAGGTCGACACGGAGGTCGAGATCCTGAAGTCGCGCGCCCTGGCCGAAAAGGTCGTGGCCCAGCTCAAGCTCGACCAGGATCCGGAGTTCAATCCGGACCTCCGCAAGACCTCGCCGCTGTCCAAGGTCGCGGCGATGTTCGGCGGCCGCGAGGCCTCGCCGGCGGTCAAGCACGCCAAGCTCATCGACGAGGTCGTCAAGCGGCTGAAGGTCACGCGCCAAGGCGTCACCTATGTGATGAACGTCGCTTTCGAGTCGGAAGACCCCAAGAAGGCGGCGCTGATCGCCAACACCTTCGCCGAGCGCTACCTGACAGAGCAGCTGGACGCCAAGTTCGACGCGACCCAGCGCGCCAACAAGTGGCTGAACGACCGCCTCGCCGGCCTGCGCCAGGAGGTGATCGCGTCCGAGGCTGCGGTGGCGCAATTCAAGGCGGCCAACGGCCTAGTCGGGTTGCAGAGCTCGGAAGGCGCGACCATCGCGCAACAGGAAGTCTCCACCCTGAACACCCAATTGGCGGCGGCGCGGGCGCAACAGGCGGAGGCGGAAGCCAAGCTGTCGACGGCTCGCTCCCAGCTGGCGCGCGGCTCCACCGGCGAGGACCTCGGCGAGACGCTCAGCTCCGCGACGATCATCGATCTACGCAAGCAGCGGACCGAACTCGCCGCCCAGGTCGCCGACATGCAGGGCCGCTACGGTCCCAAGTACCCGGAGTTGGTCGCCGCACAGCGCAAGCTCGCCGAGATCGACGCCCAGATCCAGGCCGAGATCCGGCGCATCATCTCCAATCTCGACGCCCAGGCGCAGGTGGCGCGGCAACGCACGGCCTCTATCGCAAGCAGCGTCGCGGGCTCCAAGAGCGTCCTGAACTCCAACACCACGGCGCAGGTGAAGCTCGACGAGTTGGAGCGCGTCGCGGAGTCCAACAAGACGCTCTACCAGTCCTTCCTCGACCGCTTCAAACAAACCTCACAGGAGCAGGGGCTGGAGCAGTCGGACGCCCGCATCGTCTCGCCGGCGAAGATTCCGACCTTGCCCAGCTTCCCCAACATTCCGCTGAACCTCGCGATCGGCATCGTCCTGGCCATGGGCGCGGCGCTGGGGGCGGTGTTCCTGGGCGAGGCGCTGGAGAGCGGGCTCTACACCTCCGAGGACGTCGAGCGCGAACTGAACATGCCCTACCTCGGGGCGACGCCGGAACTCGCCTCCTCGATCGACCGGAAGAAGGGGGACGTGCGGGGCATCGCGCCCACCGACTATGTGGTCGAAAAGCCGCTCTCGTCCTTCGCCGAGGCGTTCCGCAACCTGAAGACCTCAATCTCCGCCTCGCGGGTCGGCGAGCAGGTGAAGCTGATCGCCGTCACCTCGTCGTTGCCCAACGAAGGCAAGACCACCACCGCCATCTGCCTGGCGCGCGTCATGGCCGTGGGGGGCGCGGCCACTCTGCTCGTCGACTGCGACCTGCGCCGCCGCACGGTGAACCGCCTCTTCCGCGAGGAGCCGACCTTTGGCCTTCTGGAGGTGCTGAGCGGCGCCTGCACCCTGGATCAGGCGATCCTGCGCGACCCCGCCAGCGGCTGTTATGTGCTGCCCCTGACCAAGTCGAGCTACACGCCGCGCGATGTGTTCTCGAGCGAGGCGATGGACCGGCTTCTGGAAGAGATCCGGGCCCGCTTCGAGATCGCCATCCTCGACACCGCGCCGGTCCTGCCCGTGGCCGACACCCGGGTCATCGCACCCAAGGTCGACGCCGTGCTGTTCCTCGCGCAGTGGCGCCGGACGCCGCGCAAGGCTGTCCAGAACGCGCTCCGCCAACTCGAGGTCGTCGGCGCCTTCGTGGCCGGGGTCGGTCTGACCCAGGTCGACATGCGAGAGCAGGCCCGCTCCGGCTATGGCGACGCCAGCTACTACTACCGCGCTTATAAGAGCTATTATTCCGTCGGCTGAGCCCGGCCGGAACGTGAGCGATATCGCAAAAGTGAACCTTGCGAGTTCGCATGTTTCCGGACTGCAATATTCACGTGCGCCCGCCGGTGCGGCTGTGCTAGACGCCTCGGTGGGTCGTCGTCTAGGCGGGTGTCGGGGCTAAGCATGTGCGGCATATTCGGGTGGGCCGCCCGACACTCTCCCGATCGGCCTGACGCGCGCCTGGCCCGCGCGCTGGAAAGGCTGCAACACCGGGGCCCTGACGGAGCGACCACCTGGACCGGCCAGGTCGGGTCCCATGCCGTCGCCTTCGCCCATCGACGCTTGGCGATCATCGACATCGCCGGGGGGCGGCAGCCCTTCTTCAGTCACGATGGCCGTTTCGCGCTGTGCTACAACGGCGAGGTCTACAACTACGTCGAGCTCAAGGCCGAGCTTTTGGCCCGCGGCCACGCCTTCACGTCCGACAGCGATACCGAAGTCGTCATCGAAGCCTGGCGCGCCTGGGGCAGAGACGCCTTGCCGCGCCTGCGCGGCATGTTCGCCTTCGCTCTTGCGGATCTGCAGGCCGGCGAGGTCGTCCTGGCGCGGGACGCTTTCGGCAAGAAGCCGCTGTTCCTGACCGACCTGCCCGATGGCGGGATCGCCTTCAGCTCCGAGATCGCCGCCCTGATCGATGCGGACCTGATCGAGGCGCGCCTGGATCGCTCGGCCCTGGCGAACTACCTCGTCGCCCGCTACGTGCCGGGCCCGGGAACCCTGTTCCAGGGCGTGCGCAAGCTGAACCCGGGCTCGTGCCTCCTCATCGGTCCGCAGCGAACCGAGGCGCACCGGTTCTTCGTCCCGCCCTTTGCGACGGTGCGGCCCGAGCCGATGGGACAAGCCGAGGCGGACGCCGCTTTCGCGGAGACCCTCGACGAGGCCGTCCGCCTCAGGATGCGCTCGGACGCCCCATTTGGCGCCTATCTCTCCGGCGGGCTCGACTCCTCCGTCATCGTGGCGCTGATGCAGCGGCACAGCGCGCACCCTACGCGCACCTTCTCCGTCGGTTTCGACGTGCCGGGCGCCTCGGAGCTGACCTATGCCGCCGCCGTGGCGCGCGACCTCGGCACCCAGCACGAGGAGCACGAGATCGGGGCGGACTCGTTTTTCGACCTGCTCCCGGAAGCCACCCGCCTGCGCGGCGCGCCGGTGTCGGAGCCCTCCGACCTGCCGATCCTGGCCTTGTCGCGCGCCGCCGGCCGCAAGGTGAAGATGGTGCTGACCGGCGAGGGCGCGGACGAGCTCCTGAGCGGCTACCCCAAGTACAAGGCGGAGCCTCTGGTCGGCCTGTCCCGATCGCTCCTCGGCGGGCGGGTCTCGCAGCTGGCGGCCCCGGCCCTGCGCGCAATGCCGCTCGGCCGCCAACGCGCCTCGGTTCTCGCCCGGGCGGTGGGCGAGCCCGATGCGATGCGTCGGGGTGAGCTCTGGTTCGCAAGCCTCTCCCACGCCGAAGCGGCGGTCCTGGCTGGCCGTGAGCTCTCCCCGGTGATCCTGGCCGAGCTTGCCGACATGCCGCCCGGCTCGCCCGCCCGGCGGCTGCAGCTGATCGACCAGCTGACCTGGCTGCCCGACAACCTGCTTGAGCGCGGCGACCGCATGATGATGGGCGGCAGCGTGGAAGGCCGCATGCCCTTCATGGATGTCGAGCTCGCCAAGCTCGTCGCCCGCATGCCGGACCGCTACCTGTCGGGTCACCCCCGGGGCAAGGCCATCCTGCGCCGATATGCTCAGGGCCTGATCGACCCCAGGGTGATCGCCCGCCCGAAAGTCGGCTTCACCGTTCCGATCGGGGCCTGGCTGATGAACGGCCACGGCGAGATCATCGACGACCTGCTGACCAGCGAGGCGTCCGTCACCCGCCGCCTGCTCGACCCCGCGGGCGTGGACCGGATCGTCGAGGAGTTCCGCAGCGGGCGAGACCGGCTGGTCAAAAAGCTCTGGGCGCTCTTGAGCCTGGAGGTTTTTCTGCGCGAGTACCGCCTGAGCTAGAAGCGCCTGCTTAAGCTTGCGATGCTGCAGGCCAACCTGAACGGCGCGAGCCCCTCCGGAGGTTCGGACAGAGTGAGTTGCGATGTCCTACGGCTCGCCGAGCTGGTACCTGAAGCGCCTGCAGCGGATGTCCCCGCCAGAGGTGGCCCATCGCCTCCGCGAACTCGCGACGCAGAAGGTGCTGAAGCTGCAGACCGGGCGTTGGGAGCGGTTCTCCGGCGACTGGCCGGTCAAACCCATGCCCGGCCTCGCTGCAAAGGACGCCGCCCCTGCCCTGCTTGCGGCGGCGGGCGAGGCGGCGCAGCGCACGATCGCCGGGGAGTTCGACTACCTCGGCCAAGCCTGGCCCGCACCCGGCTCCCGGCCCTGGTGGACCAGCGACGTCTGGACCCTTGATCCCGCCACGGGCCGGCACTGGCCAGGGGCTGAGACCTACGCCTTCGATACCGGCTTCCGCAGGGCCGAAGGCTTTGGCGACATCAAATGGGTTTGGGAGCCGAACCGGCTGCAGATGATCCAACCCCTGGCGCTCCACGCGGCCACGAGCGGCGACGCCGAAGCCCGCGACACGGTCTGGGCGATCGTTCAGGGCTGGATGGCGCGCAACCCACCGTTCCAGGGCATCAATTGGACGAGCGGGATCGAGGTGGCGAGCCGGATCGCCTCGGTCGGGATCGCGCTGGCCTTCGCCCCGCCGACCGACGCCGGGATGGCCGCCCGCCTGAGCCGGTTCATGGCGGCGCACGCGCGGTGGCTGAGCTATTTCCCCTCGCTGTTCTCGTCCGCCAACAACCACCGCGTCGCGGAGCTGGCGGGGCTCTTCCTCGCCGGCCTCTGCCAGCCCGATCGGCCGGGCGCGGCGCGCGAGCTGGACCACGCCTCGGCCGAGCTGGAGACGGAGGTCCTGCGCCAATTCCATCCGGACGGCGTCGGGGCGGAGCAGGCCCTGAACTACGCCGCGTTCTCGCTGGAGTGGTTCTCCGTGTGCGCCGCAGCGGGCGAGGCGGCGGGGCGGCCGCTGTCGCCGGCCTATCTGGAGCGGCTCGCCGCCGCCGCTGAGCACCTGTGCTGGATGATGGACGCCGCGGGCGAAACGCCGAAGATCGGCGACGAGGACCACGGGCGGGTGCTGTGCCTGCAGCAGCAGCCGGAGGCCGGATATGTCGCCTCCGTCGTCGCCCTGGCGCAGAGGGTGACGGGGCGGCCGCAGGTCCCGGCGCGGCTGCGGACGCCGCACCTGCGCGACCTCATCGGCGGCGCGACGCCGGAAGACGCGAGCGTTCGCGAAGGGGTCCGCACCTTCGGCGAGGGCGGCTACACCGTCTTCCGGCGCGACACGCCCCAGGGCCGCGCCCTGGTCGTCTTCGACCACGGCCCGCTCGGCTACCTCTCCATCGCCGCCCACGGCCATGCGGATGCGCTGAGCGTCTGGCTGCACCTGGAGGACGAGCCGGTGCTGGTCGATCCCGGGACCTACCTCTACCACGCCGGGGGCGCGATCCGGGATCGGCTCCGCGGCACGCCCGCGCACAACACGCTTGCGATCGACGGCCGGGATCAGAGCCTGATCGGCGGCCCGTTCAACTGGACGGCGCACGCGACGGCCGCCTTATCCGGAGCGTCAGGGGACGCCACCATCCGGGCCGAGCATGACGGGTACCGACGCCGCTACGGGCTGACGCACCAGCGCACGATTTCCTTCGACGGCGTGAAGCTCGCGATCACCGACCGTTTGCTCGGGTCGCCCTCCCGTCCGGACCTGGCCTGGTCCTGCGGGTTCACCCTGGATCCCGGCGTTCGCCTCGATCTCGCCCAAGATGGCTCGGCGCGGCTCGTGACGCCCAAGGGCCGCAGCCTTCGCCTCCGTGCGACCGGTCTTGACGCAGCGCCGCTAGCCTGGCGCGTGGTCGATCACCCGGTCTCGCCCTCGTTCAATGTGCTCTTGCCAAGCCGGCGGATCGAGATTTCGGGCGCCGTGACATCGCGCGACAGCGACAACCGCGTCGCGGTCACCGACATCGCCCTAGACTTCGCGTAGGAAGCGGCCATGAGCGCCTCGCCCGTCCTCGCCCCGTCCGCCGACGCCGCGCCTGACGCGTCCGCCGCGGCGGTCGTGCGCTTCGGCGGCGTGCGGCTGTCGGTGCGCTTCTCGGAGCTGGCGAGCACGGCGGCGATCACGCTGGGGCTGCGCGGCGGGCTCTTGGCGGGCCAGTTCCTCGCCATGGCCGTGATCACCCACGGCATTCCGATCGAGCTCGTGGGCGTGTTCTCCCTGGTGTTCGCCTCCCAAACCGTGATGCGGTTCCTGGGCGCGTTCGGGCTGGACCAGATCGTGGTGCGCGAGATGGCCGCCATCGCGGGCGACGAGCCGCTGGCCATGCAGGCGCGGATCACGCGGACGGCGCTGAAGACCAACCTCGTCACCTCGCTGGTCGCCGCGGCGCTGCTCGGGACGGTGGTGGTCGTCTTCGCCGGGCCCGACCCGCTGAAGATCGGCCCGGTCCTGAGCCTGGTGGTCCTGGCCATGCTGCCGATGACCTCGACGATGGGCGTGCTTTCAGCCGCCACCCGCGTGGTGCGCGGATCGACGCGGGCGCAACTGCCGGAGGTCGTGCTCTTCTACCTGGCGCTGCTCGGGGGCGTAATCGGCTGTCGGCTCGCAGGCGTGCTGAGCCTTCAGGCCTGCATCCTGTCCCTCGCCGCCGCCCAGGCCTGCGCCATCCTGGGCTTTCTGTGGGACCTCAGGCGGGTGCTGGTCGCGCCGGCGGGCGAGGCCCGCTTCCGGATCAAGCCCAAGGAAGCCTTCCTGATCTTCTCCGGGCTCGGCGTGCTGACGGCGGTTCAGCGCGCGCCGGTGCCGATCGCCTTCATGCTCTTCGGCGCGGTCCAGGCGGGGCTGACCGACATCGCCTGGCGCGTGGCGGCGCTGAGCTCGCTGGTGTCCTGGGCGCTGGGCTTCGTGATCACCCCGACGGTCACCCGCGCCTGGGTTTCGGGCGACCGGCAGCAGACGCGGCGGCTCCTGGCCGTGGCCTCGCTGTTCTGCGGGGTCTGCGCCCTTGGCCAGCTGGGCGCGGTGGCGCTCCTCGGCCGGCAGGGCGTGAGCCTGGTGTTCGGCGCCAAGTACGGCGCCGCCTACGGCCGCCTGGTGCTGCTCAGCCTGGCGTACGTCGGCAACTCGGTCTTCGGGCCCTGGAGCCCGATCTATCGCGCGTCCCAGCGGGACGACCTGATGCTGACCTGGTCGATTGTGAGCGCGATCGCCTTCGGCGGGGTGCTGGCCGCCACCATACCCTTCGTCGGCGGGCTCAGCGTGATCTACGCCACGGTCGCCGGCATGCTCGTCCGCGACTTCCTGGTGTTCGTCGGCGCGCTCGGCATCCTGCGCACCGGCTGGTGGCCCTACACGCCCGACCTCCTTAGGGTGCACAGGGACCTCTGAGGGGCGCCCCTGCCCGCGAGGTTCAGGCGAACCGCCGGTCGATAAGGCGAATCGGCTTTTGCCGCACGTCGATCTGGGTCAGGGCCGCCGTCTCGCCCTTGGCCGCCAGCTCGACCTCCACCTCGATGCCGATCTTGCGCTTCAGGATTTCGCGGAACGCCGCTGCGGTCGCCGGATCGGCGTCCAGCGCCTCGGCCACCACGACGAAGCTGTCGCGACCGCTCCCGTCCCGCTCCGCCCGGCAGACGAACTCGCCTGCGAACGCGGGGTGCTCGGCGAGCATCGGCCCCACCCCCTGGGGGAAGATGTTGATGCCGCGAATCTTCACCATGTTGTCCGAGCGGCCCATGAAGCCCTCGATCCGCTTGAACCTGACCCCGATGGCGCTGTCGCCGGTCTTCACCTGGGTCACGTCGTGGGTGTTGAAGCGGATGATGGGATAGAGGTCGTCCTTGTAGAGGCAGGTCACGACCATGTCGCCGACCGCCCCGTCCGCCACCGGCGCGCCGGTGTCGATGTCGCAGACCTCCAGGAACTGGGCGTCCTCCATCACATAGAGGCCGTCGCGGTCGGGACCCTCGCCCGCGATACAGCCCGTGTCGCCCACGCCGTACCAGTCGAAGCACTGGGCGCCGCCCCAGGCCTCGCCCATAGCGGCCTTGTCCTCGCGCCCGAGGTGGCCGGAGATCATGCGCACGGGGATGTCCCGCCCAGGCTCCAGGCCCTGCGCCCGCGCGACCTCGGCCAGCTTCTTGATGTAGTCGGCAAAGCCCACGATCACCGTCGCGCCGAAGTTGCGCATCAGCTCCACCTGCTGCGCCGAGCGGGTCTCGACGCCGGTGCCGGCGGACAGGAAGACGGCGCTGGTCCAGTGCGTCACCGCCTCGCGGACATAGTGGCCGCCGTTGATCATGCCGTGGCCATAGACGCTGTGCACCACGTCGCCGGGGCGCAAGCCCTGGAAGCGATAGAGCCGCGCCAGCAGCAGCGCCTGCACCTCGCGGCTCTTCGGCCCGAAGAGCAGGACCTGCGGCTTGCCGGTCGTGCCCGAGGTCGTGTGCAGGATCACCGGCGGGCGGGCGTCGGCGGGATAGCTCTCAAAACCGGCGAAGTCGCCCAAGGGCGGGGCGCGCTCCAGGCTCGCCATGATGTCGGACTTGTCGAACACCGGCAGCTTTTCGATGTCCTCGAGGCTCCGGATATCGCCGGGCTCGATGCCGCGATCGCCCCAGAGTCGGCGGTAGAAAGGCGTGCGCCAGGCCCGGTCCAGGCAGCGCGCAAAGAGCCGCTCCTGGTGCGCGCGCAGCGCGTTGCGGCTGGTCTGGGTCGCGAAGCGCACGAAGTCCTCGCCGATCGGGTGCTCGCGGACGAGGGCGTTGAAGTCGATCTCCTGCCAGTAGCTGCGATGGGTGTCGGTCATGGGCGGTCCCCGGAGGCGAGGGCGAAGGCGGTGCGAGCGTCCGGCGCGGCCGCGAACCCGGCCATGGCGGCTGCGAGGGGATCGTGCAGCGCCTCCAGGCCCGCAAAGGCCAGGCAGGCGCGGGCCTTCTCAAGATGCTGCGCCGGCGTAAGCCGCCAGGCGGGGCTGCCGAACTGAGCGTGGACCTCCACGGCGACCTCGCGCCCGTCGCTCAGGTGCGCCACCGCCCGGGCGGGCGTGAAGGCGGCGGGATCGGGGTTGTCGTCCGCCTCCACCGCGATCCGGGCGCCGAGCGCCAGCAAGGCGGGATCGCTCAGGCTCTCCCGCCCGAAGTCCCCAAGGCTCACCGTGCCGCGCGTGAGCGCGACCGCCCCCAGGTAGGGAAAGCAGAGCCGGGCGTAGGCGGGCGTCAGCTCCGCGGCGATCGGCCGTCCGACGAGGCGCTTAATCAGCGGCGGAGCGCGGTAGGTGAGCTGGACCAGGGTCTGCGGCGTGACCCCGTGCTCGCGGGCCAGGGCCTGGGTCGCCACGATGGCGCCGTGGGCCGCGCGTCCGGTCGGGAACGGCTTCCAGCTGACCTCTGCGATGCGGAAGACCCGTCCAAGGGCGTCCAGCGCCGGCTCGAGGTCGAAGGCGGTCTCGAACAGGGGCAGATAGCCGAACGGGCCGTCGATGGAGCCCCTGGGCCCCGGCAGGCCGGCTTCGGCGAGGTCCACCGCCATGAGCGCGCCCCGGGCGGCGTTGGCGATCTGCACCGGCAGGGCGGGCTTGCCCTCCGTGTGCGCCTGCATGGTCCCGGACGCGAAGGCCAGGGCGTAGCCCAGGGCGTCCGCCGTGCGCGCCCGGTCCAGCCCGCGCAGGCGCGCCGCCGCCGCTGTCGCGCCGAAGATGCCCGCTGTGGCCGGGCGGAAGAACTTCAGCGGGCTGGTCGCCGCCAGGCCCAGCGCGACCGAGACGTCGCAGCCCGCGACGACAGCGGCCAGGACCTCCGCGCCCGGGATGGCGCGCGCTTGGCGCTCGACCTCCGCCATGACTGCAGCGCTGAGGGTGGCCATGGGATGCAGGACCGCGGGCTCGTGCACGCAGTCGAACTCCTGGCCGTGGATCTGGAAGGCGTTGACGAAGGCGGCGGAGGGCGCGGGCAGGCGCACGCCGGGGCGGCCCAGCACGCCGCACGCCCGCCCCTGGCCCCAGGACCGGGCGGCGGCCAGGACCTGGTCGGCATGGGCCGCGCCGGCGCCGGCGGCGCCTACGGCCAGGGTGTCGTGCAGGAAGGTCGCGGCGGCGGCGCGCGCGGGCTCTGGGACCTGCGCCCAGTCCAGGCCGATGGCGTGATCAGCGAGGCGCTCTGCGGCGATCATGGCCGCGCTCCGCTCTTAGCTCCGGGCAGGGCTCCCGGCAGGGCCGCGGCGAAGTCCGGGACACTGCCGCCCTCGGCCAAGCTGAGGGCGGCGGCGATCAGGCGGTCGGTCGCGCTCGCGTCCAGCCCGCCCCAGGCCATCAACGCCCGCGCCTTCGCCTTCAGGTCCTCGGGGCCGACCGGCCGCTCGGGATCGCCCAGCGCGTCCGGCGTCTCGACCGCGATCTCGCGCCCGTCCGCCAGCCGGACCCGGGCGGAGGCGCCGAAGCGGGCGGGATAGCGGGCGCTCGCGCCCGGGTCCTCGGCCACCCGCACACGGGCGCGAAGCGCGGCAGTCGCAGGCTCTGCGATCGCCTCGGGCGTGAAGCGCACGAGCCCCGCGTCGCCGAAGCGCCAGGCGACGGCGGCGGCATGCTGCAGCGAGAACTTGGCCTGCGCCGGGCTGCGGGGCTCCGGCCTGTCGCAGAAGGTCAGGGCGTCCGCATAGGACGCGACCTCGATCAGCTCGGGCGCGGCGCCCTCGGCTCGGGCGCGGAGCGCCAGCACCGCGTCGATGACCGCATGGCCGTGGCGGCAGGCCGCGTGCGGCTTGAAGCTGACGTCGTGGATAGCCCAGGCGGCGTCGGGGTCGGCCGCGACCCACGCCGCGTCGCCGTCCGGGCAGAAACCCGCGAAGAACCCCTGCTCGCCCTCGAACACGCCGAGCGGTCCTGCGAAGCCGTCGGCGGCCAGGAGCGCGGCCGCCACGCCGTTCGCCGCCGCCCAGCCGTCGTGAAGCGCCTTGGTGAAAACGGGCTCATGGCGCACCCGCCAGAGCCCGAACGCCTGCTGGCCGGCGTTGCCGAGCGCCCACGCCATCTGCGCCTGCGACAGCCCGAGCAGGCTTGCGCCCGCCGTCGCGGCTCCGAACCCGCCGCAGGTGGCGGTGGCGTGGAAGCGCGCGTAGTGGCCCGGGCCGACGGCGCGACCGACGCGGATCATGGCTTCGTAGCCGCGGACCCCGGCGTCGAGCAGGGCCGCGCCGCTTTCCAGGCCCTGAGCCTGGGCGACCGCCAGCGCCGCGGGCCAGACCACCGGCCCGGGGTGCAGCAGGGCCCGCTTGTCGACGTCGTCCATCTCCAGGATCGCCCCCGCCGGCCCGTTGGCCAGCGCCGCCGCCTGAGGCCCCGCAGGCGCGCCGCCGACCACCGTGCAGGGGCCTGCGCCCTCACGCGCCGCCAGCCGCCTCACCTCCGCCGTCCCCGGCTCGACCGTGCCGGCCACGACGCACCCGGCCCAGTCCAGCAGGTGCAGCGCGGCGCGGGCCCGATCCCCACGCGCGACCGGCCTGAGCGCGATCGCCGCCAACCGCTCGCTGATCCAGCGGCCGCTCACCGCAGGCTTACCGGGGCGTCCAGGTCGCGCCGGCGTGCTCGTCCAGCGCCGGGACATGGGGATTGATGACCGCCGGCTCCTGCCTGAACTTCAGAGGCGTGCCGACGATCTCGTTTCCTTCGGCGTCATAGGCCAGCATGCCGCGCTCGCGCACGACCGGGTCGTCGAAGGCTTCCTTGAGGTTGCGCACCGGGGCGAAGCAGACGTCGAGGGGGGCGAACCAAGCCTCCCACTCGGCCCGGGTCTTGGTGCGGAAGGTCTCGCGCAGGAAGGCGGCGAGCGGCGCCTGTCCCGGCCCGGGGGGCAGGCGGGCGTAGTCGATCAGGTCGGGGCGTCCGAGCGCGTTCAGGAGGTTGGTCGCGAACTTCACCTCCGAGCCGCCGAGCACGATCCACTGGCCCTCGGCCGTCTCATAGAGGGCGTTCATCGCCTGGCCGCCGAAGCTGCGCTCGTGCTTGGGGATGTGCGGTTCACCCGTGGCGAAGATCTTGCCCGTGACGTTCGGCGTCCAGGCCAGGAGACTGTCCAGCATGGCGACGTCGAGGTAGTCGCCCTGGCCGGTCTTCTCCGCGCGGTAAAGCGCCATCAGCACGCCGGAGAGCGCCGTGAGCGAGGCCAGGGCGTCCGCGGCGGCCAGGCCCGGCGGCGCGGGCTTGCCGTCGAATCCCTCCGTCAGGGCGACGATGCCCGCCAGCGCCTGCACCGCCAGGTCGTGCGCCGGGCGCAGGCGATAGCGCCCGTCCTGACCGAAGGCGCTGATGGCGCAGTAGACCACCTTGGGATTGACGGCGCGCACCGCCTCATAGCCCACGCTCAGCCGGTCCACGACGCCCGGCCGGAACGCCTCCACGACGACGTCCGCATCCTTGGCCAGCCTCCAGAACGCCGCCTGGCCGGCCTCGGACTTCAGGTCGAGCTGGATCGAGCGCTTGCCCCGGTGGGTGTTGCGGAACCACACCGTCGCGCCGCCCTTCTCGTAGCCGATGTGGCGCGTGGGCTCGCCCTCGCCGGCCGGCTCGACCTTGATCACGTCCGCGCCGTGGTCGGCCATCATCAGCGTCAGCATGGGCCCGGGCAGGAACAGGCTCAGGTCCAGAACGCGCACGCCCTCAAGCTTCATTCCGCGGCGTCCTTTCCCCGTCCTAGCAGCGCGTCGGTGTGCTCGCCGAGGCGGGGCGCGCGCCGGCCCGGCATGCGCTGGCCGTCGATCTTGATGGGGCAGGCGAGCAGGTGAAGGCCCTCGGGCTTGGCGGGATGCTCGACCACGTCGCGCATGCCGATCTCGGCCACGAACGGGCTCGCCAGCGCGTCGGGCAGGCTCTTCACCGGGGCGAAGGGCGCGTGTCCGCCCAGCAGCGACATCCATTCGGCGTTCGTGCGCGTGGTGAAGATCGCGTCCAGCGCCTCGGTCAGGGCGGCGAGGTTCGCCCGGCGGGTCGGGATGTCCTTGAAGCGCGGGTCGTCCGCCAGGTCGGGGCGGCCGACGCGCTCGCACAGGATCTCCCAGAACTTCTGCGTCTGGCAGAGCAGCATGGCCCAGCCGTCCCGCGTCCGCACCATCTGCGACGGCGCGATGGAGGGGTGCGCGCCACGGGGCAGGCGGCCGACGTCATAGCCCTCGTTCATCGCCCAGGTCGCCGGGTAGGAGGCCTGGTGCAGCGCGGTGTCGAAGAGGCTCACGTCCACGTCGCAGCCCCGACCCGACGCGCGGGCGCCCACGATGGCCGCCAGGATGCCGACGGCGAACATGGAGCCGGTCATGAAGTCGATGATCGACACGCCCATGCGGACCGGCGGGCCGTCCGGCTCGCCGGTCAGACTCATCAGCCCCGCCTCGGCCTGCATTAGATAATCGTAGCCCGGCCAGCCCGCGCGCGCGTTGTCCCGGCCGTAGGCGGACAGGTGGGCGCACACGATGGACGGCTTGATCGCCTTCAGGTCGTCGTAGGTGATCCGGAGCTTCGCCGGCTGATCGCCGCGCACGTTGTCGACCACCGCATCGGCGGTGGCGACCAGGCGCTCGAAATCGCGCCGGCCCTCGGGCGTCTTGATCTCAAGCGCGACGGACTTCTTGGACCGGGAGAAGGTCTGGAAGAACTCACTGTCGCCCTCGCCCAGCTGGAAGGGCCCGACCGCGCGGGACACGTCGCCGCCCATCGAGGGCGCCTCGATCTTGACCACTTCGGCTCCGAGCTCGGCCAGGAGCTGGGTGCCGTACGGGCCCGCGCCGTACTGCTCCACGGCCAGGATGCGAACGCCGGCGAGGGGGCGGTTCATGGGCGGCCGCTCACGCCGGATTGCGGGCGACGAGCTGCTTGGAGATGATGATCCGCTGCATCTCGTTGGTGCCCTCGCCAATGCACATCAGGGGCGCGTCCCGATACAGGCGCTCGATGACGTACTCCTTGGAATAGCCGTAGCCGCCGTGGATCCGCATGGCCTCGGTGGCGACCTCGACCGCAGTCTCCGACGCGAAATACTTGGCCATGCCGGCCTCCATGTCGATCCGCGCGCCGGTGTCGAAGGCCCGCGCAGCGTCCTCCACCAGCAGTTCCGCGGCACGGGTGCGCGCCGCCATGTCGCCGAGCTTCAGCTGGATCGCCTGATGCTCGCAGATCGGCTTGCCCATGGTCTTGCGGACCTGGGCGTATCTGACGCTCTCCTTCAGCGCCCGGCGCGCGATGCCCACGGAGCGCGCGGCGATGTTGATCCGCCCGATCTCCAGCCCGCCCGTCGCCATGAAGAAGCCCTGCCCCTCCTGCCCCCCGACCAGGCAGAGGTCCGCATCGCAGCGGTAGTCCTCGAAGATGAACTCGCCGGAGTCGATGCCCTTGTAGCCGAGCTTCTCCAGCTTCCGGCCGTTGCTGACGCCGGGCAGCGGCTGGCGGGTCTTCGGGTCGATCTTGGGGGTGATCAGGATCGACATGCCCTTGTAGCGCGGCTGGGCCTCGGGGTCGGTCTTGACCAGGAGCGCCACGACGTGGCCCTGAATGGCGTTGGAGATCCAGGTCTTGGTCCCGTTCACGACATAGGCGTCGCCCTCCCGGCGGGCGGTGGTGCGGATCGCCTGCAGGTCGGTGCCGGCGTCCGGCTCGGTCAGGCCGAGGCCGCCGCGGAGTTCGCCCGACGCGAATTTCGGCAGCCAATAGTCCTTCTGCCGCTCGGTGCCGAAGCGCTGGACCACCGTCGCCATCATCAGGTGCGAGTTGAAGATGCCGGTCAGCGACATCCACTCCTCGCTGATGCGGGTCACGATGCGCGCATAGGTCGTGGCCGAGAGGCCAAGGCCGCCGTACTCCGGGGCGATCAGGGCGCCGAACAGACCGAGCTCCGTCATGTCCGCGACCAGCTCGGCCGGCCAGACGTCGTCGTGCTCGAGCGTCATGGCGACGGGCGCGACCTTTTTCTCGATCCACTTGTCGATGGCGTCCAGGATCGCGCGCTCGTCGGCCTCGGAGATGGCGGCGGACGCGACGGGGGCGTGGGCGTTCATGTCAGTAGGTCCCGACCTTGTCCTCGACCGCGTGGCCGCGAGCGGGGATCAGCATGTTGCGCTTGAACGAACAGACGACCTCGCCCCGCTGGTTCTTGCCCAGGGTGCGGATGGTGACGATGCCCTGGCCGGGACGGGATTGGCTCTCCCGCTTGGCCAGCACCTCGCTCTCGCCATAGATGGTGTCGCCCGCAAAGACCGGCGCGGTGAACTTCACCTCGTCCATGCCGAGATTGGCGATCGCCTTTTGGCTGGTGTCCGTGACGCTCATGCCGATCAGCAGGGCGAGCGTGTAGGGACTGACCACCAGGTTCTTCTTGAACTCCGAGGCGGCGGCGAACTCCGCATCGAAGTGCATCGGATGGGTGTTCAGCGTCAGCAGGGTGAAGAGGTGGTTGTCGTACTCGGTCACCGTTTTACCCGGACGGTGCTCGTAGACGTCGCCCACGACGAAGTCCTCGAAGTAGCGTCCGAAGGTCTCGCGATAGCGCTGCGGACCCACTTGCTTCCAGTTCTGCACCATCAGGCCTTGGCTCTTTCAAGAATGCGGCGGGCCGCGCGGACCACGGGCAGCTCGATCAGCTTGCCGTCGAGCAGGGCGGCGGCGCCCTTAGCGGCGTCGAAGGCGTCCAGCACCCGGCGGGCGTGGGCCAGCTCGCCGGCGCTCGGGGCGAAGACGGCGTTGACGGTCGCGACCTGGTCGGGGTGGATGCAGGCGCGGCCGGTGAAGCCGATCGCCTTGGCCCGGCGCGTGGAGGCCTCCAGGCCCTCGGCGTCCCGCACGTCCAGGCCAGGCACGTCGAGCAGCTCCACCCCCGCCCGGGCCGCCGCCGCCACCAGCCGGCCTCGCGCATAGAGCAGCGCCTCCCAGCTCAGGTCCGTGCCGATTTCCGCGGCGAAGTCGGCGCCGCCGAACAGCACGCCCTGCACGCCGTCCGCCCCCGCGATATCCCAGGCGTTCCTCAGCCCCTCGGCGGTCTCCACCACCGGCCAGAGCGGAGGCGCGAGCTCGCCCAGGAGCTTGCGGACGTGGGCCAGATGCTCCGGGCGGTCGGCCTTCGGGATCATGACGAAGGCGAGAGGCCCGGCCCCCGCCAGCGCCCGGCAGTCCGCCTCGAAGTGCGGGCTTGCGACCCCGTTCACGCGCACGCCGACCGATCGCTCGGCGGTCTGCAGGAAGGCGAGCACGGCCGCGCGCGCCGGGTCCTTGCCGTCGGGGGGCACGGCGTCTTCGAGGTCGATGCAGACGGCGTCGGCCCCGGCCGCCAGGGCCTTGGCGAAGCGCTCGGGACGGCTGCCCGGCACGAACAGGAGCGAGCGCGTCGTCATGCCGGCCGCCGCGCCATCGCACGGCGCACCGCCGGGCGCGCGCCCACGCGCTCCCGGTAGGCGATCAGGTTGGGATAGCGGTCGAGCCCGCCCTCCAGCCGCGCGGCCGAAGTGGCGACCACCGGCCAGAACAGACAGTCCACCAGCCCGAACGCCGCGCCCATGACATAGGGGCGGTCGCAGAGCCGCGTCTCGAAGACCTGCAGCGCCGCATGGCAGCCAGAGGTCATCGTCTCCACCAGCCACGGGTCGGGGGTCGGCGCGAGCCGGGTCGCGAAGAACTGCATGGCGAAAGGCATGGCCACCGAAGACGCCACGGCTGCGGACCACATCGCCTCTTCCGCCCGGCCGCGGGCGTCCGTCGCCAGGCCCGCGCCGCCGCCCTTCTCCAGCGCGTAGCGGCAGATGGCCAGGGTTTCGCCCAGCGCGATCGGGGCGCCGTCCGGCCCCTCCGGATCGTGCAGCACCGGCGCTTTGCCGAAGGGGTTGAGCGCCCGATACGCCTCGGTCCTGTGCTCGCCGGCCTCGAGGTTCACCGCGCGGAGCTTGTAGGCCAGCCCGGCCTCCTCCAGCGCGATCTGCGCCTTGTGCCCGTTGGCGCTGTCGACCGAGTAGAGCGTCATCATGCGGCGGGGGGCGGCACGGCCGTGGCGAAGGCGTCGGCGATCTCGGCGCGGGTGGCGATCCATACGCCCGAGCTCGGCCGCACATGGTCCAGGAAGGCCCGCAGCGCCCCGATCCGCCCCGGGCGCCCGATGATGCGCAGATGAAGGCCCAGGCTCATGTAGCAGGCCTGCCCGGCCTCGGCCTCGGCGCGCAGCTGCTCGAAGGTGTCGATGGCGTACTGCGTCCAGTCCCGCGGGGTCAGCGCCGGCGCAAGCCAGAACTTCATGTCGTTGGAGTCCAGCGCATAGGGCAGGATCACCATCGCCCGGCGCTGGCCGTCGGCCGTCTCCACGAAATCCCAGAACGGGAAGTCGTCGGAGTAGTCGTCCATGTGGTAGCGGAAGCCCTCCTCGACCAGCAGCCGCCGGGTGACCTCGGTGTGCAGGTAGCGGGAGAGCCAGCCGACCGGCCGCTGGCCGGTGATGCGCGCGATGGACTGCCAGCCCCGGCGGATGAAGTCGCGCTCCTGCGCCTCGTTCATCCAGAACTGGTGCGCCCAGCGATAGCCGTGACAGCAGACCTCGTCGCCCCGCGCCGTGATCGCGCGTGCGAGGTCGGGCGCGCGCTCCAGCGCCAGCGCCGCCGCCGTCCAGGTCGCGCGGACGCCGTAGGCGTCCAGCAGGCGCAGGATGCGCGGCGCGCCCGCCTTGAGGCCATACTGGTAGTTGCTTTCGTTGCCGTGCACGCGCATCGGGCGCTGAGGCGCGACGGAGAGCTCATCGACGGGCTCGGGCCCCTTGTCGCCGTCCCGGATGTTCTGCTCCGCGCCCTCCTCGACGTTGACCACCAGCGAGAGCGCAAAGCGCGACCCGTCCGGCCAGCGGAAGCCTTCTGGCGCGGGCATCAGTGCGGCTCCTCGCCGCCAGAGACGTTCAGGCTTTCCGCGGTGATGTAGACCGCCTCGTCCGAGCAGAGGAAGGCGACCGCGTGGGCGGTGTCTTCGGGAAGGCCCGGGCGACGCATCGGGATGCGGGCGGCCATCTGCTTCAGGTAATCGTCCACCGAGGCCGCGCCGACGACCTTGGAGAAATATTCGTTCTGCCAGGCGCCCAGCCCCGTGGTGACGTGGTTGGGGCAGACGTTGTTCACGGTGATCCCGTACGGGCCGAGCTCGATCGCGGCGGAGCGCACCAGTCCCACCAGGCCGTGCTTGGAGGAGGTGTAGGCCTGGGCGTGGGGGAAGCCGGACTTCGCCGCCTGGGACGCGATGTTGATGATCCGCCCGCCGCGCCCTTGCGCGACCATGATTTCGGCGGCGACGCGCAGACCGAAGAAGGCGCCGGTGAGGTTCACGTCGATGACGGCGGTCCAGTCCTGCGGCTGGACCTCGAGCAGCGGCTTCATGATGTAGCCGATGCCGGCGTTGTTGACCCAGATGTCGAGCCCGCCGTGGCGCTCGACCGCGTGACGGGCCAGGGCGCGCACCTGGTCGTAGTCGCGCACGTCGCACACGAAGGTCGAGGCCGCCCCGCCCTCGGCCCGCAGGTCCGCTGCGATCGCCTCCATCTCCTCGCTCGCGCCGATCATGCCGCCTGGGGTGGCGGCGTCGCGCGGGGCGCCGAGGTCGGAGATCACAACCGCCGCGCCCTCCTGCGCCAGGCGGCGGGCGATGGCCTCGCCCAGGCCCTTACGCCGGCCCGAGCCCGTGACGACCGCCGTTTTGCCCGAGAAGCGTCCCATCAGGCCGCGTCCGCCGCCGCGTCCTTGGCCCGCTTCCAGCCGATCTTCTTCAGCGTCATGAAGGTGACCTCGGCCATGCCCTGGAACTCGCTCGCGATCTTCTGCATGACCGGCGTGGCGACGTCCTCGCCGAACTGGCCCATGTCGCGCACGTCGATGATCTCGACATAGCGGTAGGGCGGCTTAGCGTCGGAGCCGAGCAGGCCGGTGGTCTTGAAGACCTCGAACTTGCGGATCGAGGGCAGGCCGTTAACCGTGGGCAGGTCCACGGAACGGGCCCACGCCTCGTAGTCGGCCACCTTGACCCCGGGCTTCAGGTTGAAGAAGGCGATGATCTTGCTCACGACGGGACGCCCCCAAGGCTTCAGGTGACCGCGGCCGTCAGCCTTGCAGCGGGGCAGGCGGCATGTTGAAATGATATAGACATATACCATTTACAGCGGGAAGCCCCATCTTAAGCGAGGCGGGCGCGATCGCGCGGAGGCGGACATGGACGGATCGGGCGAGCTGAAGAACTCCGGACCGGCCCAGGCCTACGACGGGCCGCCGGATTATCGCCAGGTGGGCCGCCACGGCGTCTTCCCCGAGACCGACCACGACGAGGTCGAGCGCCTGAACTTCCTGGCGCACATGAACCGGCACCTTGCGACGCGCGTCATGCCGTTCGTCAAGCAGGCGTGGGAGGCGCGGGGCGAGGCGGACTTCATCCGCTCCAACGGCCGGCCGCCGGAGAGCCGCCACGAGGTGCGCACGGCGCTCCTGAACGATCCCACATTCCAGACCTGGTCGGCGATGCGCCGCGCCACCATGGAGCAGCGACAGGAGGCGGGGCGCTTCACCGCGCTTCGCCAGGCCGAGCAGCTGAAGGCCCGGGCCGACGCCCTGATCGGCTCAGGCGAGCAGCTTCAGCTCGATCCCGAGCTGGCTGTGCCCCGCTACGTCTCCGCGGTCGACCATCACTGCATGCCCGGCAGCTATCACGGCGAGCTGTTTCCCGGCGACGTGTCCAATGCGGCAAGCTACGACCACGCCATCTTCGCCACGACGGGCGGCATGCTGGGCCGCTTCTCGGACGGCGGCGGACACGCCGTGGTGAACTGGGTCCGACGCAACCTGCCGGAGTTCCAGCCCAGGCGTATTCTCGATATCGGCGCCACCCTGGGCCACAACGTGATCCCGATCGCCCAAGCCTTTCCGGAGGCGGAGGTCGTCGCCCTCGACGTGGGCGCTCCCATGCTGCGCTACGGCGCGGCCCGGGCCCGATCCCTGGGGGTTCAGAATGTCCGCTTCGTCCAGGGCGACGGGTCAAACCTCGCCGCCTTCGCCGACGAGAGCGTGGATTGGGTGCAGACGACCATGTTCCTGCACGAGCTCTCCTCCGCCTCCCTGCGGGGCGTCTTTGCGGAGAGCTTCCGGGTCCTGAAGCCCGGCGGCATCGTCCTGCACGTCGAGCAGCCGCAGTATGCGGAGGGCATGCCGCTGTTCGAGCAGGCGATGCGCGACTGGGACGCTTTCTACAACAACGAGCCCTTCTGGAGCACGCTGCACGAGATCGACCTTGAGGCCTGCATGGTCGAGGCGGGCTTTGCGAAGGCGCGGCTGATCCGAGGCGGGGTGACGGCGGTCGTCGACCGCGAGGTCTTCCCCGACGCGGCGGACGACGCGGGCGAGGACTACGGACGCAAGGCGGCCTGGCACGTGATCGGAGCGCGCAAGTGAGCCTCGCCCACGCCCTGGCCCATTCCGCCGACAAGCCCGCGGGCAAGCGACCCTATTTCCTGGACCCGCAGGTCGAGCGCGTCCTGAACATCGTTCTGGCGCTCGTGCAGGAGCTCAGCGTCACGCGGGCGCGGCTGGACACGCTGGAGCGGCTGCTCGCCGACAAGGGCCTGCTGGACCGGGCGGAGTTCGACCGCTTCCAGCCGGACGCGGAGGCCGCGGCCGAGCGCGGGCTGTGGACCCAGGCGTACCTCAACCGCGTGTTCCGCATCCTGAACCAGGAGGGTCAGGCCATCGAGGCCAACCGGCGCGGCGATCTCTACTCCGAGGAGGTCGCCGTAGAGGTCTCCGCCGCCGAGGGGGCGTGACGGCGCGGAGCGCCCGAACCCGAGCGAAGCGCCGGGCTCGGCGAGAGGACCCGCCGAGGAACAGGCGCGGCTGCGGACGGGTTGCACGCGGAGCCCCCAAGGGAGACGCGCCATGGCCGATCAGACCCCGCAAGAGAACCGCACCCCGGACCCGCATCCCGGAATGATGGGCGACGGGACCGAGGAGCAGAACCTGAACCAGCCCGGCCATCCGGAGAACCGGATCGGGCAGGAGGAGGTCGAAGAGGCCTTCCGGAGCCCTGAGGGTGGCGACGCGGCTGGGCGCTGAGCCGCCCGGCCAGGCCAGCGCTCTCCCGCCCCTGCGATCCTAGTCGTCCGCCGGCACGCCGTAGAGCTCGAGCCGGTGGTCGACCAGGCGATAGCCCAGCCGCGCGGCTATGGCCTTTTGCAGCCGCTCGATCTCCTCGTCGACGAACTCGACCACCTGGCCGGTCTTCATGTCGATCAAGTGGTCGTGGTGCGTCTCGCCCGCCTCCTCATAACGGGAGCGGCCGTCGCGGAAGTCGTGGCGGGCGATGATCCCCGCCTCCTCGAACAAGCGCACCGTGCGATAGACCGTCGCGATGGAAATGTGCGGGTCGACCGCCGAGGCGCGGCGGTAGAGCTCCTCCACGTCCGGGTGGTCGGCGGCCTCGGACAGGACCCTCGCGATGACCCGGCGCTGGTCGGTCATGCGCAGGCCCTTTTCGGCGCAGAGCTGTTCGAGACGATGCAAGGGCGACCTCCCGCGGCCAGGCCAACATAGGCGGCCAGGGCGCGCCTGTTAAGCGGGCGGGTTCAGCAGCCGGCGCATGACGACGGCGTCGCGCCGCGTGCCGTCCCCTCGCAAGTAGTAGCCGGCGCGGCGACCCACGGACTGGAAGCCGCAGCCCTTGTAGAGCGCGCGCGCCGGGTCGTTGTCCTCCGCCACCTCGAGCCAAAGGGCCTCGACGTTCACGCCGCTGAGGCGCTCGACCGCCGCCTCGACCAGCGCCCGCCCGAGCCCCTCCGGCGGGCCGAGGGCCGTACCGCGAGGGTCAGGATCTCCGCCTCGCCCGCCATCACGCGCGCGAGCAGGAAGGCGTCGCGGGGCGGGTCGGCGTCCGCCAGGCCCAGCGCCTGCGGACCGGTCATGAGACTCGCGATCTCCTGCGCCGGCCAGGGTTTGCAGAAGGCCTCGGCGTGGATGTCCGCCAGCGCGCCGGCGGCGGAGGCGTCGACCTCTAAAGGGCGCTTCATCTCAGACCCTCGTCTGGCGTTCGGCGATGGTGCGGGCGTCCGGCGCGCGCAGGTACATCGGCCGCGGAGGCGCGGAGGGCGCCGGCCTCAGCGCCGCCAGCCTGGCCAGGGCCGCGACGTCGGGGGCGGGCCGGGGGTCGATCGCCACGCCCGGGAGCACGGCGGCGAGCCGCTCCGCCCCTGGGCCGACCACCACGGCCTCGCCGCCCGACCAGAGCTCGACCAGACGCGCGGCGGCCACCTCCGGGTCGAGCAGGTCCGGCGCCATCAGGGGCGCGCCGCCTTCCGTGAACGCCTGGATGTAGACCTGCCCCGCCCGGGCCTCGATGGCCGCGACCGCCAGCGCCGCGCCGCCGCCCGCGCTCGCCGCCAGGACCTCCAGCGTGCCGAGGCCGATCACCGGCCGCTCGAGGGCGAGACCCAGGCCCTTCGCAAAGGCCAGGCCCACCCGCAGCCCTGTGAAGGATCCCGGCCCAAGCGTCACCGCGATGCGGTCCAGGCTGTCGAAGGCGATCCCGTCCATGACCTCGGCGACCATGACCGGCAGGCGCTCCGCATGTCCCCGCGCCAGCGGCTCGCTCGCGCAGGCCAGCACCTCGCCCTCGGCGACCAACGCCGCCTGGCAGGCCTCGAGCGCCGTATCGACGGCCAGCGTCCGCATCACGCCTCAGAGAATCTGACAGGCCTCGTCGAAATCGAGCCTCGGCGAGCGGGGGAAGGGCGTGTCGGAGCCGTGCCCCAGGGCGCAGATGAAGTTGGAGCGGACGTTCGTGCCGGCGAAGAACTCCCGGTCCACGCCAGCGTTGTCGAAGCCCGACATCGGCCCAGCGTCCAGGCCCAGCGCCCGCGCCGCCAGGATCAGATAGGCGCCCTGCAGCGAGCCGTTGCGGAAGGCGGTGACCTCCGCCGTCTTGGGGTCCTTGAACCAGTTCGGCGCGTCCGGATTATGCGGGAAGAGCTTGGGCAGTCGGCTCGCGAAGTCGAGGTCGTAGCCGATCACGACGATGCAGGGCGCGCCCATGGTCTTGGCCCGGTTGCCCTCCGACAGGTAGGGCTCGATCCGCTTCTTGCCCGCCTCAGTGGTCAGGAACACAAAGCGCGCCGGCGAGCAGTTGGCGGACGTCGGGCCGAACTTCAGCACATCGTAGAGCCGCCGCCAGGTCGCCTCGGGCAGGGTCTCGCTCCGCCAGGCGTTGCGGGTCCGCGCCTGCAGGAAAAGCTGGTCGAGGGCGGCGGCGTCGAGGGCGTCGGCCATGGCGGCTCCAGGGGGGTGAGGGCGTCGCGGTCGCGCGCGATGTGGCCGAGCCCGAGCGGCCACGCAAGACGGATGGGCGTTCAGGCCGGGCCGCGCCTCAGGATGAACTCGCGGTCGCGCACCCGACCGACGGGGAACGCGTACTCGCCCGCCTTGACGAAGCCGTACCGGGCGTAGAACCGCTGGGCGCGCAGGTTGCCTGACCAGACCCCGATCAGGACGGTGCGCCGCCGCTCAGGATCGAGGAAGGCCAGCGCCGTCGCCATGAGCCGGCCCGCCAGGCCCGAGCCGAAGGCGCTGCGGGCGAGGTAGAGGCGCTTCAGCTCGCCGTCCGCCGCGCTTGCGCCCAGCAGGGGCAAGGTGTTGTCGCCCGCCGTGCAGTATCCGAGGTAGGCGCCGTCGTGCTCCGCCACCCAGACCCCCGTTCGGGGATCGGCGATGATCGCCGCGAAGGCCTGCTCCGCAAAGCTCTCCGCCAGCCAGGGGTTCAGGTCCTCCTCCGGATAGCCCATGGCGAACTCGCCCATGAAGGTGTCGAGGAACGTCCCCCGGGCGAAGTCGGCCAGGCGCGCGGCCTCGTCCAGGCGCGCCGGGCGGATGCGGGGCTCTGGGCCGCGGGCCGGGGTCATGCCGGGCGAGGCGCCATGAACCAACCCTGCATGCACGCACGCCCCTCCCCGGCACGGATGCGCCCGACGCGCAGTTCGCCCTTGCCACCCGCGCGATTTAGGCGAAGGAGCAGCCCCATGACAAACCGTGGTCGGCCGCACGCGACAGCGCTGAACGCCCTGGCTGAAAGGCTCCCGAGCGGCGCTCGCCCGCTCCAGGCCCGCACGGCGGTCCGCCCATGAGCCTGGCCGTCTATAGCCACCCCGACATGCTGGGCCACGACGCCGGCCATGCCCATCCCGAGCAACCGGCGCGCCTGACCGCCGTCGTCGACGCGCTGAGGGACGGCGCCCCTGGCCTCGACTGGCGCGAGGCGCCCTTGGCCGCAAGGGAGGATCTCGCACGCGTGCACCCCGACCGCTACGTGGAGGCTCTGCTCCAAGCCGCGCCGCGGGAGGGCCGCGTCCAGCTCGACCCCGACACCGCGCTGTCGCCCGGCAGCCTGCCGGCGGCGCTCCGGGCCGCAGGGGCCGTGATCGAGGCGGTGCGCGCGACCGGCCGGGGCGAGCACGCGGTCAGCTTTTGCGCCGTGCGCCCGCCCGGGCACCACGCCGAGCCCGAGCGCGCCATGGGCTTTTGCCTGTTCTCGTCGGTGGCCGCGGCGGTTCGCGTCGCCCAGGCGGAGGGCATCGCGCAGCGCGTGGCGGTGGTCGACTTCGACGTGCACCACGGCAACGGCACCCAGGCGGTGTTCGAGTCCGATCCGGACGTGCTGTTCCTCTCTATCCACCAGGCGCCGCTCTATCCGGGCACGGGCGACCCCTCCGAGACGGGCGTGGGCAATGTCGTGAATGCGACCGCGCCGCCGAACGCGCCCCGCGAGCTCTGGCGCAGGCTCTTCGAGACCCGCCTGATGCCCGAGCTGGACGCCTTTGCGCCCGAGCTGATCCTGGTGTCCGCGGGCTTCGACGCCCACGCCCGCGACCCCTTGGCGCAACAGCAGCTGGAGGGCGAGGACTTCGCGTGGGCGACGCGCGCGATCCTGGATGTCGCACGGGCGCGGGCCGGCGGGCGGGTTGTGTCCTCGCTGGAGGGCGGCTACGACCTTCAGGCGCTGGGCCGCTCGGCCCTGGCGCATGTGCAGGCCTTGAGGGAGGGCTAGGCTGCAGACCTCCGCCCGGGACGGCGCGGGCGCGGCCAGGCGAGCGATGGCTGGCGCGATCTCCGATCCCCTGGCGGGCGCTGAGCCCTCCGCCGCCCTGCGTGCGAAGGCCGGGCCGATCGTCATGGCCCGCCACGGCGAGCCGGCGCTCTCCCGCAGGATCAAGCTCGACTCCCCCGGCTATCGCGACTGGTGGGCGCGCTACGAGGAGGGCGGGCTGCGCGACGGCCAGACCCCGCCGGCGGAGCTCCTCGAGCTGGCGCGCCACGCCGACGTGATCTTCGCCTCGACGCGCAGGCGCGCGGTGGAGACCGCCGACGCGGTGGTGCAGGGACGCCATTTCGTGCGCGACCCGATCTTCGTCGAAGCGCCTCTGCCGCCCCCGCCCCTGCCGCGCTTCCTGAAGTTCAGCCCGCGCACCTGGGGCGTCATCGCCCGTTTCGCCTGGTGGTGGGGCTATCACGACGGCCAGGAGACCCGCCCCGAGGCCCAGGCCCGCGCAGCCCGCGCAGCTGACATTCTGGTCGCCGCCGCCGAACAGGGCCAGTCGGTGCTGGTCCTGGCGCACGGCTTCTTCAACCACATGATGGGACGCGAGCTGCAGCGCCGCGGCTGGCGGCTGAAGCAGGACCGGGGCTACCGCTACTGGGCCACCCGCCGCTTCGAGCGGGCATGAACGGGGGACGTTGCCGCCTTCCGCGCGGCTCTCTAAGACTCCGCCCATGAGCGACGCGCCCGCCCCCGAGATCCCGCCGGACATCGCCGCCCTGACCTTCGAGGCGGCGCTGGAGGAGCTGGAGGCCATCGTTTCGGAGCTGGAGTCCGGCAAGGCGCCTCTGGAGCACTCCATCGAGCGCTACGAACGCGGAGCCTTGCTGAAGGCGCATTGCGAGCGGCGGCTGGCGGCCGCGCGGCTCAAGGTCGAGCGCATCGTGGTCGGGCCCGACGGTCAGGCCCAGCGCGCCGAGCCGGCGGATTTCGCCTGATGCCCCAGGCGCCGGCCGTCGCGAACGACGAGATCGGCCGGCGGATCGCCGAGGCCGCGGACCTGATCACCGTGGCGCTCGACGAGCTGCTGCCCCGCGGCGAGGGCCCGGAGAGCCGGCTGACGGAGGCCATGCGCTATGCCGCGCTTGGGCCGGGCAAGCGCCTTCGCCCCTACTTCGCCCTGGAAAGCGCGCGTCTTTTCGACCTCGACGAGGGCCCCGTGCTGCGCGCCGCCTGTGCGCTGGAGTGCATCCACGCCTACAGCCTGGTCCATGACGACCTGCCGGCCATGGACGACGACGACCTGCGCCGCGGCCGTCCTACGGTGCACAAGGCCTATGACGAGGCCACCGCCATCCTGGTCGGCGACGCGCTGCAGAGCATCGCCTTCGAGATCCTGGCCGATCCCGACACCCACGACGACCCGAACGTGCGCGCCGAGCTGGTGCTGGAGCTCGCCGCGGCGTCAGGCGCAGGCGGGATGGCCGGGGGCCAGATGATCGACATCTTGGGCCTGGGCTCGGACCTGAACACTGTGGCGCGCATGCAGCGCATGAAGACCGGCGCCCTGATCGCCTACGCCTTCCAGATCCCGGTGATCATCTCGCGCTGCCAGGCGTCGGAGCGCCAGGCGCTGGCGCACTTCGCGCAGGACCTGGGCCTCGCCTACCAGATCGTCGACGACCTGCTGGACGCGGAGGGCGCGACCGAGGTCATCGGCAAGACCGCGGGCAAGGACGAAAGGCAGGGAAAGGCGAATTTCGTGACCCTGCTCGGGGTTCAATCCGCACGCGAGCGCGCCGCCATGCTCGCGGTCCAGTGCAAGTCGCATCTGGACATCTTCGGGTCGCGGGCCCGATATCTGCGCGAGAGCGTCGATTTTGTGCTGGAGCGGCGCTGCTGACGCGGCTTTGCCGCAGAGTGACGAAGGCTTAAGGTCGCGCATGCCGCTGAAAACTCCTCTCCTGGACACGGTTCGCAGTCCGGCCGATCTGCGCCAGCTGCCGCCCGAGCGCCTGCGCCAGGTCGCCGACGAACTGCGCGCCGAGACCATCGATGCCGTTTCGGTGACCGGCGGGCACCTGGGCTCAGGCCTGGCGGTGGTGGAGCTGACGGTCGCGATCCACGCCGTCTTCGACACGCCCGACGACATCCTGATCTGGGACGTCGGGCACCAGGCCTATCCGCACAAGATCCTGACCGGGCGGCGCGACCGCATCCGCACCCTGCGCCAGGGCGGCGGCCTGTCGGGCTTCACCAAGCGGGCCGAGAGCCCCTACGACCCCTTCGGCGCGGCCCACGCGGCGACCTCGATCTCCGCCGCCTTGGGCTTCTGCGTCGCGCGCGATCGCCAGGGCCGCGACAACAAGGTCATCGCGGTGATCGGCGACGGCTCGATGAGCGCGGGCATGGCCTATGAGGCGATGAACAACGCCGCGGAGACCACGCGCCAGCTGATCGTCGTGCTGAACGACAACGACATGTCCATCGCGCCCCCGGTCGGCGGAATGAGCGCCTATATGGCGCGCCTCGTTTCGGGCGGCGGCTACCAGTCGCTGCGCAAGCTCGGCAAGACGGTCGCCGGGGCTCTGCCGCGTCCGCTCAAGGAGGCGGCGCGCAAGGCCGAGGAGTACGCCCGGGGCATGGTGACCGGCGGCACCCTCTTCGAGGAGCTGGGCTTCTACTACGTCGGGCCCATCGACGGCCACGACATGGACGCCTTGGTCCCGGTGCTGGAGAACGTGAAGGGCATCACCGACCGCCCGGTGCTGGTCCACGTGGTGACACAGAAGGGCAAGGGCTACGCCCCGGCCGAGAACGCCTCGGACAAGTACCACGGCGTGGTCAAGTTCAACGTCGTGACCGGCGAGCAGGCCAAGGGCGCCTCGGGCCCGCCGAGCTACACCAAGGTCTTCGGGACCGAGCTCGCCAAGCGGGGCGCGCTGGACGAGCGCATCGTGGCGATCACCGCCGCCATGCCGTCGGGCACCGGCGTGGACATCTTCGCCCAGCGCTTCCCCGACCGGACGTTCGACGTCGGCATCGCCGAGCAGCACGCGGTGACCTTCGCCGCGGGCCTGGCCGCGGACGGCATGAAGCCCTTCGCCGCGATCTATTCGACATTCCTGCAGCGCGGCTACGACCAGGTCGTGCACGACGTGGCCATCCAGCGCCTGCCGGTGCGCTTCGCCATAGACCGGGCGGGCCTGGTAGGCGCGGACGGCCCGACGCACGCGGGCAGCTTCGACATCGGCTACCTCGGCGCCCTGCCGGGCTTCGTGCTGATGGCGGCGTCCGACGAGGCCGAGCTCGCCGCCATGGTCGCGACCGCCTGCGAGATCGACGACCGCCCCTGCGGGCTACGCTACCCGCGGGGCGAGGGCGTGGGCGTCGCCATACCCGACCTCGCCGCCCCGCTTCAGATCGGCCGCGGCCGCGTGGTGCGCGAGGGCACGGCGGTGGCGATCCTCAGCCTCGGCGCGCGCCTGCAGGAGTGCCTGAAGGCCGCCGACCAGCTCGCTGCCCGCGGCCTCTCCGCCACGGTGGCCGACGCCCGCTTCGCCAAGCCGCTGGACGAGGACCTGATCCTGCGCCTGGTGTCGGAGCACGAGGCGCTTGTGACGGTGGAGGAAGGCGCACGGGGCGGCTTCGGGGCTTTCGTTCTGGAGCTGCTGGCCAGCCGCGGCGTGCTCGACCGCGGGCTGAAGGTGCGCACCCTGACCCTGCCCGACCGCTTCCAGGACCAGAACAAGCCCGAGGTCATGTACGCCGAGGCGGGCCTGGACGCGGACGGCATCGCCGCCGCGTGCCTGCGGGCGCTGGGCGTCGACAAGGCCCGCGCCGGGCTGAGGGCCTAAGCCCCGACCCCCGGGGGCCGTCCCGCTCAAGGGAACTGCGGAACCGGCGTGACGGGCGCCTGCTCCCAGCCTCCGCCGAGCTCCAGGAACACCTGCACCTGGTCCGCGGCCAGAGTCGCGTCGGACTGGGCGAGGCTGGCCTCGTCGGCGATGAGCGTGCGCTGGACGTCGAGCAGGTCCAGCGCGCTGATGGCGCCGGCCCGGAAGCGGATCTGCGCCAGCTCATAGGCGCGGCGGTCCTGGTCGCGCGCGGCGCGGAGCTGCCGGTTGCGGTCGAGCTCGGCGGCATAGGTCGAGAGCGCCGTCTCGGTGTCGCGCAAAGCGCTGAGCACAGTGCTCTCCCAGCGGGCGTAAGCGCCCGACGCGCTAGCGCGGGCCTCGCGGATGCGCGCCTGGGCGACGAGCGTGTTGGGGAACGTCCAGCTGATCAGCGGGCCGAGGCTGTAGCTGGTCGCGGCCGAGCGGCCGAGGTCGCCGACCCTGCTGGCCGCCGCCGAGACAGAGCCCGACAGGCTGACGCTCGGATAGAGCAGCGACACCGCAACCCCGATCCGGGCGGTGGCGGCCGCGAGCTGGCGCTCGGCCTCGCGCACGTCGGGCCGGCGGCGGAGCAGGCTCGCCCCGTCGCCCACCGGTAGGGGCTGGGTCAAGGCAGGCGCGGCCTGGCAGCCCTGGGCGGCGGCGGGGACCTCGGCGGGCGGGCGGCCGGTCAGGGCGGCGAGGCTGTAGAGGGCGGCGCGGCGCTGGCCCTCCAGGGCGGGGATGGCGGCCTCGGCGGAGGCCAGCAGCGCCCCCTGCCGGGCGAGGTCGTAGTCCGAGGCCGCGCCCAGGCGCGCCCGCGTCTGCTGCAGGGCGTAGGTCTGCTGCACCAGCGCCACCGACTGGCGGGCCACGCTGAGCTGCTGGGCCAGCGCGCAGGCGGACACGTAGGCGCGCGTGGTCTCGGCCGCGACGGTCACGCGGGCGTAGTCGAGGGCGGCGGCCTGGGCGGCGGCGTCGGCCCGGGCGGCCTCTATGCCCCGGCGGAGGCGGCCGAAGAGGTCGAGCTGCCAGCCCACGTCCAGCCCGGCGTCATAGGTCCAGCGCGCCTTCGGGCTCGCCCCGCCCGCGCCTGAGCCGGCCCCGCCCGCGGCTGAGCCGCCGCGCTTGCCGTAGCTTGCGCCCGCGGCGAGGTCGGTGGTCGGGTAGAGCCCCGCGCGCGCCTCCTGCAGCACCGCGCGGGCATAGGCGAGGTTGGCGGCGGCCGCCTGCAGGTCGCGGTTGTGGGTCAGGGCCTCGGCGACCAAGGCGTCCAGCACCGGGTCGCTGTAGAGCCGCCACCAGTCGGGCGGCGGCGCCTCCTCAGCGGTGAGGCCCGGCCGGCTCTCCACAAGTGCGCCTCGGGCTGAGGGGGCCGGCGCGGGCGCGCGATAGGTCGGTCCCACGGCGCAGGCCGCCAGCGCCAGCGCGCTGAGGCCGCCGGCGAGGACCCGCCTCATTCGCCCGGCTCCATCTGGACGCCGTGCGGAGCGCCGCCCGTCGTCGGCACGCGGGGCGCAGGCCGGGGCGGCTTGGGCAGCCTGTCGGCGACCAGGCGCATGACGACGTAGAACACCGGCGTGAACAGAAGCCCGAACACCGTCACCCCGATCATGCCGAAGAACACCGCCACGCCCAGCGCCGCCCGCATCTCTGCGCCTGCGCTGGCATGGGCGAAGGCCAGGGGCGCCACCCCCAGGATGAAGGCGAAGGACGTCATGAGAATGGGGCGAAGGCGGGTGCGCGCCGCCTCGACCGCGGCCTCGTGGCGCTCGTGGCCGTGCTCGGTTTCGCCCTGGCGCGCGAACTCCACGATCAGGATGGCGTTCTTCGCCGCCAGGCCGATCAGCACGATCAGCCCGATCTGGGTCAGGATGTTGTTCTCCAGCCCCATGGCCGAGACGCCGAGCAGCGCCGCGAGGACGCACATCGGCACGATCAGTATGACCGCCAGCGGCAGGGTCACGCTCTCATAGAGCGCCGCCAGCAGCAAGAAGACGAACACCACCGCCAAGATGAAGACCAGCCCGCCGGTCGCGCCGGCCTGCTGCTGGGCGTAGGCGATCTCCGTCCACTCGTAGCCGAAACCCGCGGGCAGGACGCGCCTGGCCAGGCGCTCCATCGCCGCCATGGCCTCCCCCGTGGAGCGGCCCGCGGCGGGTTCGGCGTTCACCTCGGCGGCGGGGTAGAGATTATAGCGCAGGACGCGATAGGGGCCGGTGATCCGCTTGACGCTCATGACGCTGCCGAGCGGCACCATGGCGCCGGACGCCGAGCGGGTCTGGAGCAGCAGCAGGTCGCTCTCGTCCCGCCGGAACGGCGCGTCGGCTTGGGCCAGCACCTGGTAGGTGTGGTTCAGAAAGTTGAAGTCGTTGATGTAGCTGGACCCCAGATAGGTCTGCAGCGTGTCGAACACGTTCTGGTCCGGCACGCCCAAGATTTCGGCCTTGTCGCGATCCACGTCGGCGAAGAGGCGCGGCGTGCGCGTGTTGAACGTCGCAAAGGCGGCGCCGAGCGCCGGGTCCTTCGTTGCCGCGGCGGCGAGCGCCTGGGCCGCCTGCTCGAGCTTGCGCGGCCCTGCGCCGGAACGGTCCTCCACGATCATCTTGAAGCCGCCGGTGGTGCCGATGCCGCGCACCGGGGGCGGCGGGATGATGCGGATGTCCGCCCCGGGGATGACGGCGACCTTTTTCTTCAGCGCGGCGACGAGCGACTGGGTGTCCTGGCCCTTGTGCTTCGCCCGCGCCCGGAAGTCGTCCAGGATGATGTAGGCCTGGGCCGAGCTCGACTGGGTGGTCTGGGTGGTCGGATCGACGCCGGAGTTCAGGCTGATCGCCTTTACGCCCGGCGTGGTCATGACCTCGTGCACGGCCTTGAGCGCCAGGGCGTCCGTGCGCTGCAGCGTGGCGCCGGCCGGGAGGGTGACGGCGAGCAGCAGGTTGCCCTGGTCCTGCGCCGGGATGAAGCCGGTGGGCGTCGCCACGAGCCGCCAGCCCGCGAGCGCCAGGAGCCCGGCGTAGAGCACCAGCATCACCACCGCCAGGCGCACCAGCCGCTGGGTCAGGCTGGCATAGCCGTTGGCGAGCCGGGCGAAGCCGCGGTTGAACCCTTCGCCGAAGCGGTTCAGCGGCCGCCGCCACGCCGGGGGCCGATGGCGCGGGTCGTGCCCCCGCATGATCAGGGCGGCCATCGCCGGCGACAGGGTCAGGGACACCACCAGCGAGATCAGGGTCGCGGTCGCGATGGTCAGGGCGAACTGTTTGTAGAACTGGCCGGAAATGCCGGGAATGAAGGCCGAGGGCACGAAGACCGCCGTCAGCACCAGGGCGATGGCGATCAGCGCGCCGCCGACCTCGTCCATGGTGGTGTGGGCGGCTTCCGAGGGCGACATGCCCTCGCGCAGATGTCGCTCCACGTTCTCCACCACCACGATGGCGTCATCGACCACGATGCCGATAGCCAGCACCAGGCCGAAGAGACTGAGGTTGTTCAGCGAGAAGCCGAACGCCGCCATCACCGCGAAGGTGCCGATCAGAGACACCGGGATCGCCACGATCGGGATCACCGCCGCGCGCCAGCTCTGCAGGAAGACGATCACCACCACGACCACGAGGATCAGCGCCTCGAACAGCGTCTTCTGGACCTCGCTGACGCTCTCGCGGATGAAGTCGGTGGGGTTGTAGATGATGCGATAGTCCAGCCCCGGCGGGAAGTTCTGCTTCAGCCGGGCCATCAGCGCCTTGACCTTGTCGGCCGTCTCGAGCGCGTTGGAGCCGGGCAACTGCAGCACGCCCATCGCGACGGCCTTCTTGCTGTCCAGGCGGTCCTCGCCCGGCATGTTGACGAAGGCGTCCGTGGTATAGTCCTGCGCGCCCATCTCGACGCGGGCGATGTCGGAGATGCGGGTCACCCGGCCCTGGGCGTCTCGCCTCACGACGATGTCGCCGAACTGCTCCGGCTGGGTCAGACGGCCGACCGCCTGGACGTTGAGCTGATAGGCGCTTCCGCCCGCTCCAAACGGCGGCTGGCCTATGGCGCCGGCGGCGACCTGCACGTTGTGGCTGCGCAGGGCCGAGACGATGTCCTCGACCGTCAGGCTGCGTGCGGCGGCGCGGTCGGGGTCGATCCAAACCCGGATGGCGTAGTCGCGCCCGGCCCGGCTGCCGATATCGGCGACGCCCGGCACGCGCAGGATCTGGTCGCGGATCTGCAGCGTCGCATAGTTGGCGATGTAGGCCTGGTCGAGCGAGCCGTCGGGCGAGAACAGGTGGATGGCAAGGATGAAGTCCGGCGAGGACTTCCGCACCGTCACGCCGGTCTGCTGCACCACCTGAGGAAGGCGCGGCAAGGCCACGGCGACGCGGTTCTGCACCAGCACCTGCGCCTTATCCAGATCGGCGCCGAGCTTGAAGGTGATTGTGATCGTCAGGCGACCGTCGCCGGTGGAGTTGGACGACATGTACTCCATGTCCTCCACGCCGTTGATCTGGCTCTCGATCGGGTCGGCGACCTGCTGGGCCAGGGCCTCGGCGGAGGCGCCCGGATAGGTCGCGTTCACCGCCACGGTCGGCGGCGCGATCTGGGGATATTGCGCGATCGGCAGGCTCGGGAAGGCGATCGCGCCTAAAAGCACGATGATGATCGAGATCACCGCGGCGAAAACAGGCCGGTCGATGAAGAAATGCGACAGCCGCATGGGTCAGGCCTCGCCTCGCGCTCAGCCGGCGATGGTGGCGGAGGCGGCGGGCGGGGTCACGACCCCGGGGGGCGACGGAGCCTGGCCGGCGGACGTGGGCTCGATCCGCCCGGGGCGGGTCCGGACCGTGATGCCGGGTCTGGCGCGCTGCACGCCGTCCACCACGACCACGTCCTGGGCCGAGAGGCCTGCGCGTATGACCCTGAGGCCGTTCACCAGGGGGCCCGTGTCGACCAGGCGCTGGGCGACTTTGCCATGGCCATCGACGACATAGACCACCTGTCGGGTCTGGTCGGTGACCACCGCCTCGTCGGGCACCAAGAGGCCGTCATAAGCGCCTGAGCCCAGGAGGCGCAGGTGGCCGAACATGCCCGGGGTCAGGAAGCCGCTCGGGTTGGGCACCACGGCCCGGCCGCGGATCGTGCCGGAGTTCACGTCCAGGGCGTTATCGACGAACTCCATGCGCCCCTTCCAGCGGTAGTCCGGCTCATCCTGAAGCCGGATTTCCACGGGGTTGGCCTGAAACCGGGAGGAGCGCCGCGTCCCGGCCTCGTTGGCGCGCTGGTACTTCAGGTAGACGCCCTCCGATCCCGTGAAGGCGAAACGGATCGGGTCGGTGGTGACGATGGTGGTCAGCACCGTCTGGTCCTGGGTGACCAGGTTGCCCGGCGCGACCCGGCGGTCGGAGATGCGGCCCGACAGAGGCGCAACCACCCGGGTGAAGCCCAGATTCAAGGCGGCGCTGCGGGCCTGGGCCTCGGCGGCCAAAAGGTCGGCGGCGGCCTGGCCGGCGGCGGCCTGACGGGTCGCCAGGTCCTGCTGCGACCCGGCGTGGGCTGCGAAGAGCTGCTCGGCGCGGGCGAGCTCGGTGCGCGCGTTCTGCAGCGTCGCCTGCGCCCGCATGACCTGCGCCTTGGCCTGATCGAGCGCCGCCTGGTAGGGCCGCGGATCGATGACGAACAGCACCTGGCCCTTGCGCACATAGCCGCCGTCCCTGAACCCGACCGACTGCAGATAGCCCGAAACGCGGGGCCTTACGTCCACCTGGTCCACCGCCTCGAAGCGGCCGACGTAGTCGTCCCAGTCGACGATGCGCTGCACCAGCGGATGAGAGACCGCGACGGTGGGGATCGGCGGAGCGGGCGGTGCCTTCTTCGCTCCGCAGGCCGCCAGCGCGCCGGCGAGCCCCAGCCCGACCGCAGTCATGAAAACTCGTCGCTTCAAGCCGAAGCTCCCAAGGCGAAGCTCCCCGTCGGGAAGCATGCTCGCCGAGATAGAGCGGCCCGCCGCGAGACGGAAGCCGAAACCGACGCTGTTGCAGTGCTGAAACCTAAGCGCGCCCGGGCGGCCACGGGCGGGGCGCCGCCCTCACCTCTTCCGGCTGGGCGGCGGCTCGGAGGGCTTGAGCGCCTTGACAGGCGCAGAACCGGCCTTTGCGGCGCTCTCCAGCCCCGCGCAGTTGGCGTCCTTGGCCAAGCCCGCGTCAACGAAGGGCAGGACCGCGGCGAGCGGGGTCGCCAGGGCGGCCAGCGCCGTGCCGATGCCGGCCTGGGCGATGGCGCCGCCGGCCTTCACCCCCACGTGCGGGTGCGCCAGCGGGCCCTCCAGGGTGATGGGCGCGTTCAGGCGCACCAGGCGGAACGACTTCGGCCGGGCCTGGATCTGCAGGTCGAGCGCCTCGGTCCGGAGATTGAGGCCGCCCTTGGCGGTCGCTGTGACCACGCCCGTGTCCATGATGGCCTGCTGCAGCTGGGCCTGGCCGTTCACGACCTTGAAGCTGGCGACGGCGCAGCGCACGGGCGTATCGGCTTGGTCCTTGGACAGGAGCAGGACCAGCGCCCGCGCGGCGTCGATGCCGAGGAGCTCTGCGAAGGTCTTGCGGATATGGCCGCCCGGCACGACCAAGGTGATCGCGCCGTCCGCCGTGGAGGCGGCGCGATGCACCGAGTCGCCCACCCCCTTCAGCTGCGCCCGCGCCAGCAGCCGCCCTTCGATGGCCGTCTTCAGGTTGGCGGGCAGAAACTGCTCGATCGCCACATTGGTGACCCGCAGGTCGACGTCGGTGACGGGCGTCTCGGGTCGAGCATTCAGGCGCATCGTCCCCGAGAGGCTCCCCTGCGGGAAGTCGAAGCGGATCGGATCCAGCGTGAGCAGGCCGTGATCCAGCGTCAGCTTCACCGCCGCCTCGCGGAGCGGCAGGTTGGGCGAGGCCTTCACGCTCTCGGCCGTATATCGCAGGCGCGCGTCCATGCTGCGCACCCGGTCGGCGTAGAGCGGGGCGTCGGGCAGCAGCCGCCCCGCCGGGGGCTGGGCGGCCCGCTTGGGCGGCGGCGCGCCTTTCGGGCGGACGTCGCGGGGCTTGGCGCCGGTGACCGCCAGCAGGTCCTTGAGATCCAGCGCGCGCGAGCGGAGCGTGGCGTCCACGAACTTCCGCCCGCCCTTGGTGTCGACGGAGAAGCGGCCCTCCAGGTCGCTCGCGCCCACGCGCCCAGTGAAATCGGTCGCCTCAAAACGCGTGCCCCGCCGCTCCAGCCGGCCCGAGGCGGAATAGGGCGGCGAGTTCGGCAGGGCGACGCCGGTCAGATAGTAGAGGTCGGCCAGGTCCGGCCCGCTCGCCTGCACCCTTGCGCCGAGCACGCCGAGGTCGAAGGGCTTGGGGATGTCGCCCTTGGCGATCACGTGCGTCTCGCCCATGCGCACATCGAGGTCGAAGGGATAGGGCTGGTTCGGGCGCACGTTGATCAGCGGCCCGCCGGCCACGTTCAGCGCGAACGGATGCGCGTTCAGCGAGCCGTTCCCCTTGAGGCTGAAGGCGTGGGCGCTGGGCCCGCCGGCCTTCTCCTGTGTGTTCACCGTTCCCGTCAGCGTGAGTTTCCGCTTCACGTCGCGCATGCGCAGCTGGCCGTCGTCGATGATGAAGCGCGTGATGGGCGGCAGCTTCGTCGGCTTTTCCGTCGGCGGGCCGAAATTCCAGTTCGCGCGGCCCTGGGCGTCCCTTGCCAAATCGAGGCGCGGGCGCTCCAGCTGCACGAGCGGGATCAGGAGCTGGCCGCGAAGCAGGCGGGGCAGGTCCACCGAGACGGTCAGCTGGTCCACGTCGGCGAGGTCGCCGGTCCCAAAGCCCTCCGCCTTGGCCCAGTCCGCGTTGGCGATGCGCAGCCCCCCTGCGGTCGCGGTCGGCTGCCAGGTGAGCAGATGGACCTTCAGGTGGCCGGTGATGCGCACCTCGCGATGCAGCCGGGCCGAGGCGTAGCGCCCGATGGGACCGCGCAGCCAGTCCCAGTCGAAGAGCAGGAACACGACCACGATCACCGCGACGAGCAGCGCCAGCAGGCCGCCCGCCCACCTGAGCCAGGCGGGCACGCCGGCGTCGTCGCCACGGCGCGCTTGGGTCTCGGCTCGGTCCACGGTTCCGGTCTGCGACATGCGTGCGTTACTGGGCGGCGCCCGCTCCCACTGCCTTAGCGCGACAGTGCGGTGGGCGTTCCCGCTGTCAGCCGCCCTTGAGCGCCGGGCCGCGGCGACCTAAACCGCGCGCGTGATCTCCGCCCTCGCCAACCCTGCGCGCTTCATGGCGACGAGCCGCTGGCTCGCCCCGGCGCTGGGCGCCCTGGCCGCGGTTCTGCTCGTCGCGGGGCTCTATCTCGGCTTCGCCGCGCCGGACGACTACCAGCAGAAGGCGACGGTGCGGATCATGTTCATCCACGTGCCGGCGGCCTTCGTCGGCATGGGGGCCTATGCCGCGCTGGGCGTCGCCTCCTTCTTCGGCCTGGTGTTCCGCCACGTCCTAGCCGACCTCGCGGCCAAGGCCGCCGCCCCGCTCGGCGCCGCCTTCACGGGCTTGGCGCTGGTGACCGGCTCGCTCTGGGGCCGGCCGGAGTGGGGGACGTGGTGGGTGTGGGACGCGCGTCTGACCTCGGTCCTGGTCCTGTTCCTGCTCTATCTGGGCTACATGGCGCTGCAGGCGGCGCTCGACGACGAGCAGAAGGCCGCCCGCGCCGCCGCCATCCTGGCGCTGGTGGGGCTGGTCAACCTGCCGGTCATCAAGTTTTCCGTCGACTGGTGGAGCACGCTTCACCAGGGCGAGAGCCTGTTCCGCAAGGGCGGGCCGACCATTGCGGCGGTCTATCTGTGGCCGCTCGGCCTGATGAGTGTGGGCTACATGTCCCTGTTCGGAGCGCTCTGGCTGGTCCTGATCCGGGCCGAGGTCTGGCGGCGGCGCACGCTCGCCGCCGAGCTCGCCCGGGCGGGCGCCTGAGCCATGGCTCCGCTGCACCTCGACGCCGGCCGCTACGCCGCCTACGTCTGGCCGGCCTATGCGATCAGCGCCGCGGTGCTGGGCGGCCTGGTGCTCTGGGCCGTGCGCCGGGCCGCGAGATGGCGGCGGCGGGCGGAGCGGGACGGCGAGGGCTGAGGCGCGCACGTGGCCCGCTGGCTCGCCCCTCTGCCGGTCCTGGTCCTGCTCGGGCTCGTGGCGCTGTTCGCCGGCTACGGCCTGCACCATGACCCGCGCGTGAGCCCCGCCGCCCTGGTCGGCAAGCCTCTGCCGGACCTCGCGCTGAAGCCGCTGGACGGCTCCGGCCCGCCGCGCTCGCTGCGAGCCGATCTGCACGGCCCGGCGGTGGTGAACCTCTTCGCCTCCTGGTGCGTGCCCTGCGCGGCGGAGGCGCCCTACCTCATGGCTCTGAAGGCGCGAGGGGTGCGCATCATCGGCGTGGCCTACAAGGATGATCCCGCGGCAGCGAAAGCCTTCCTGGAGAGGAACGGCCAGCCCTATACGGAGGTCCTGAGCGACAGCGACGGCCGCGCGGGGGTGGAGCTCGGCATCTCAGGCGTGCCGGAGAGCTTCATGGTGGGCGCTGACGGGCGGGTCCGGAGCAAGCGCTCGGGCCCGCTGGTCGAGGCCGATGTGGCCCTGGTCCCGGCGGAGCTGACCTCGACGCATTGAGGCGGAGGCGGCTCAGGAACAGGCGCGGGATGCGGACGGTTGGCCGGGCGAGCCCCTCTCCCCCGCCCGGCGGGCGTCAGGCGGGCTGCAGCTGCTGCTTGACGCGCTCGGCCAGCGCCTTGATGTCCAGCGGCTTAGGCAGAAAGCTCAGGCCCTCCTCGCCTTCGAGCAGGTCGGAGAACTCGGCTTCGGCGTAGCCGGAGATGAACATCACGGGCGCATCGCCGAGATAGGGCCGGGCCTTCTTCAGCAGCGACGGTCCGTCCAGGCCGGGCATGATCACATCAGAGATCAGGAGGTCGATCTGACCCGCGTGCTGCTGGGCGAGATCCAGCGCCGCCTCGCCGTCGGCCGCCTCGATCACCTCGTAGCCGCGGGCGCGCAGCAGGCGGGCCGCGATCCCGCGCACCGCGTCCTCGTCCTCCACGAACAGGATGCGTCCGGCGCCGGAGAGGTCGCGGGCGGCCGGCTTGGGCTTGGGCGCGGCCGCGAGCAGGGCGGGCGCGGTCACCGCCGGCGCCTGGTGGATGGGCAGGAAGACGCGGAAGGCCGCCCCCTCCCCGGGCGCGCTCGCCAGATGGATCCAGCCGTCCGCCTGCTTGACGATGCCGTAGACGGTCGCAAGGCCGAGCCCCGTGCCCTCGCCCACCGGCTTGGTGGTGAAGAAGGGCTCGAAGATCTTCGCCTGGACGTCCGGCGCGATGCCGGGGCCGTTGTCGGCGACCTCGATCAGGGCGCAGCCCTCGGCGGGCGGCTCCGGATGGCCGAGGGCGCGCGCCTCGAGCTGGGTCAGGCGGGCGGTGCGGATGCGGACTGTCGGCGACTGGCCGGCCTGGGCGCCGTGGCTGCGCAGCGCATCGCGCGCATTGACGGCCAGGTTCATGACCGCGGTCTCGAGCTGGCTCTTGTCGGCGCGCACCTCCGGCAGGTCCCGCCCATAGTCGGTGACCAGCTTCACGTCCTCGCGCAGCAGCCGGCGGAGCAGCACCTCGAATTCGCTGATCAGCTCTCCGAGCTTCAGCGTCTCGCGCTGGACCGTCTGCTTTCGCGAGAAGGCCAGCAGTTTGCGTATGAGGTCGGCGGCGCGAAGGCTGGTCTGGCGGATCTCGTTCAGGCCCTCATAGGAGGGATCGCCGGCGGGGTGCCGGTGCAGGAGCTCGTCCAGCCGCAGCTGTATGGCGGTGAGCAGGTTGTTGAAGTCGTGGGCCACGCCGCCGGCAAGCTGGCCGATGGCCTGCATCTTCTGGGATTGGGCGAGCTGAAGCTCGAGCTGCTTCTGCTCGGAGACGTCAAGCAGATAGGCGACCGTCCGGCCCTGGGCCCGGGTGAGGTAAAGGTGCGCGATCCGGCCCCCCGCCAGGCGCGCGTCCAGCGGCTTGCCGGGCTTGGCTGCCGCCAGGCGAAGCTGAAGCTCGGCTCGGGAGGCGGGGTCGAACAGCTCGCCAAACGGCGCGCCGGGCCGGCCGCGATGGTCGGTCAGCGCGTCCAGCGCCGGATTGGTCTCCACGATCAGGGCGTCCAGCGCGTCCTCCCCATCGAGCAGGGCGGCGCCGAAGGGAGCAGCGGCGGCGAAGGCGTCCAGGCTGGCCGACGCCCCCGCGAGGGGATCGCTCGCCGCGGCGGCGGGGGCTTGCGGGGCGCTCTGGTCGGTGAGCAGCTTCGGCGGCTCCGCCTGCCGGTCCAGGCGCAGCAGCAGCCGGTTCTCCGCCAGGCGCGAGACGGCGGCGGCGCGGCGCTCCCCGCCGATCGTCAGCTCGGCCGTGGACGCGCCCTCGCGCCGGGCCTGCTGCAGCGCCACGAAGAGCTCCGGGCCGCCCTGCAGGCGCAGGCCGTCCTGTCTCGCCTCGCTCCAACTCGCATTGGCCGCCACCACCCGACCGTCCAGCGCCAGCACGCAGGCCGGCTCGGGCAGGGCGCGCAGCACCGCCTGGGCGGCCTCCTCGCTGTCGGGCTTCAGACGGCGCTCCACGGGCGCGAAGCCGACGAGGCCCAGGACCGCGAACACGCCCAGGCCCAGGAGCAGGAGCAGGCCCGGCCCGGTCGCCGGTCCCGCCTTGAACGCCGGATAGGCCGCGCCCAGCACCGCCAGCACGAAGAAGGCGCCCGCCGCGATGGACAGGCCGCGCTTGTCCCGGCTTACGTCCGTTTCGCCCATGATCCCGCCCCTCAGTCTTCGTCCCGGATCATAGCCCCGCCCGGGCCTGCGGCGCACGCTCCGAGGCGCGCCAGCGCTTGGCGCCGCGCATCACGAAGCCGATGACCTTGGCCACGGCCTCGTAGTGCTCCCGCGGGATCGCCTGGTCCACGTCGATGGCGGCGTAGAGCGCACGGGCTAGCGGCGGGTCCTCGATCACGGGCACGCCTGCGCCTTCGGCGACCTCGCGAATCTTGAGCGCCAGGCTGTCCACCCCCTTGGCGACGCAGAGCGGCGCGGCGGTCTCCCCCGAGACGTAGCGCAGCGCCACGGCATAGTGGGTCGGGTTCATGATCACTACGGTCGCCTTGGGCACCGCCTGCATCATGCGCCGTTTGGCCCGGTCGGCGCGGATCTGGCGCTGGCGGGCGCGCACATGCGGGTCGCCGTCGCTGTCCTTGGCGTCCTGCTTGGACTCCTCGCGGGTCATCCGCATGCGGGCCATGAAGCGCTGCCGCTGCCAGAGCCAGTCGAGCCCGGCGGTGAGCGCCAAGAAGATCAGGACGGCGATGGCGAGGGCGCGGAGCAGGTCTACCGTCACGCCCAGGAGCGCGGCGGGATCCAGCGCCGCCATGGCGCCGAACTCCATCGCCCGCGGCCTCAGGACGAAGAAGGCCGCGGCCGTGACCGAGACCAGCTTCGCCGTGCTCTTCACAAACTGCCCCAGGCCGTCGGGGCCGAAGACGCGCCCGAAGCCGGAGAGCGGGTTCAGCTTGGCGAGGTCGGGCGCGAGCTTGGACGGCGCCCATAGGACGCCATGCTGGACGACGTTGCCGGCCACGCCCCCCGCCATGGCCGCGACCAGCACCATCAGCACCGGCGCTCCGGCCTGGAGCGTCGCGGTCAGCACCGCCCCCCCGCCCCGATCGTGCAGGTCGATCCGCTCAGGGTGGTCCAGGAACGGCACAAGCGCGTCGGCGATGGCGCGCGACAGGGCGGGGCCCTGCAGGAGCAGGACGGCGGTCGCGGCCGCGAGCGCGGCGAAAGGGGCGACTTCGGGCGACTTGGCCACGTCGCCGCGGCGGCGCGCCTCGTCGAGCTTGCGCTGACTTGGGGCCTCTGTCTTCGACGACCGTTCCGGCTGTTCCGCCATGGCGCCCTCAGGTCAGAGGGCGCAGGAAGCGCTGGAAGGCGTCGACCCAGACCAGGCCCATGAGGCCGAGGCTCATGGCCAGGACGGCGAGGCCGAGCAGCACGCTGAGCGGCGTGGCGACGAAGAAGACCTGAAACTGCGGCATGGCGCGGGCGATCAGGCCGCTGGCCACATTGAAGACGAGGCTGAAGACGATCACCGGCGCGGCCAGCTGGACCCCGAGCGCGAAGCTCTGGCCCATGGCGCGGACCGCAAGGGCGCCGAAGTCGGCCGCGCTCATCGCCTTGCCCGGGACGAACAGGGCGTAGGAGCGGACGACCGCGGCGATGAACTGGTGGTGCAGGCCCGTGGCGAAGACGAGCGTCAGGCCCACCAGGCTGAGGAAAGTCGCCACCGTCGTGGTCGGCTGGCCGGCTGGATTGGTGGTCTGGGCGAAGGACAGGGTCGTTTGCAGCGAAACGATCTCTCCGGTCACCGTCCAGACCCCCAGGAACAGGCGCAGCAGAGCGCCCAGCCCAAGCCCGATCAGCACCTCCAGGATCACCTGGGCGAAGAGCCCGCCAAGCTCGCCGGGCACGGGCGGCAGGGTGGGGGCCAGCACCGGGTAGAGCGCCAGCGACAGGGTGAAGGCGAACGCCAGGCGGACGTTGGTCGGCACAGACGCCTCCCCGACCCCCGGCATGAGCATGACCAGCCCGCCCACCCGCGCGAACACCAGGCCCGCGCCATAGACCTGCACCGGCAGGGCGTAGTGCTCGACCGGCGCAGGGGTCATGGCGGGCTCATATGCCGGCGATGCGGGCGGCGATCTGGCGCATGAAGGCGCCCATCAGCGCGCCCATCAGGGGCAGGAAGAGCAGCAGGCTCAGAAAGATGGCCACGATCTTGGGCACATAGACCAGGGTCTGCTCCTGGATCTGGGTCAGGGCCTGCAGCATGCCGACCGCCACGCCGACGAGGAGGCCGACGATCAGAATCGGACCTGCGACCTGGAGCGTCAGCCAGATGGCGTCGCGCCCGACGTCGAGGACCTCGGCTCCGTTCATGATCCCAGCGCTCCGGATAGGCGAGAAGGCGGCTGCTTCGCCGTTCCGGTCAAGGCTCGCCCGACATGGTTAATCGAATCTGACTCCGAGGCTGCGACCGACACGCCTTGCAAAGCTTCCGCCCGCGCACAAATGAGCCTGATGCAGACGAGCACCCCGCAATGACGCCCCCGCCCGCCACCCACGACGAGGGCGACCAGGACGAGGGCGCCCTGCCGCCCCGCATCGCCCGCGACGGTCGCCCCTCCCAGACCGAGGTTGAGGACGCCGTGCGCACCCTGCTGCGCTGGGCGGGGGAGGATCCGGGCCGCGAGGGCCTGCGCGACACGCCGGCGCGCGTCGCCCGGTCCTACCGCGAGCTCTTCGCCGGCTATGACACCGACCCGCGGGGGTACCTGGAGCGCACCTTCGAGGAGGTGGGCGGCTACGACGAGCTGATCGTTCTGCGCGACATCCGCGTGGTCAGCTTCTGCGAGCACCACATGCTGCCCGTGATCGGCAAGGCGCACGTGGGCTATGTGCCGAACCATCGGGTGGTGGGCATCTCCAAGCTCGCGAGGGTGGTGCACGGCTACGCTCGCCGCTTCCAGATCCAGGAGAAGCTGACGGCCGAGATCGCCGGGGCCATCCAGGAGGTGCTGCAGCCTCAGGGTGTGGGCGTCGTGCTCGAGGCCGAGCACAGCTGCATGACGCTGCGGGGCGTGAACACGCCCGGTTCCTCGCTCTCGACCAGCCACTTCCTGGGCGTGATCCGGGACGATCCGCGCACGCGGTCGGAGTTCCTGCGGCTGGCCCGCTCGGGCTGAGCCCCTGGTCTAGTCGCCAGGCACGCTTTCCGGCCCAGCCTTCCGCCTCAGTCCTCCCCGCCCGGCCGGCCGCGTAGGGCCTTGACGGCGCCCCGCCGGGTCTTGGCCCCGAGCCGACGCTCCTTGGAGGCGCGCGTGGGCCGGGTCGGACGGCGCGGCGCGGGCGGCGGGCGGGCGGCCTCGGCGATCAGCTCGACAAGGCGCTTCTGCGCATCAGCGCGGTTGCGCTCCTGGGTGCGGTGGCGGACAGCGGTGATGACCAGCACGCCGTCGGACGTCAGCCGCCGCCCGGCGAGCTTGGCCAGTCGCGTCTTGACCGGCTCGGGCAGGGAGGACGAGCCGGCCACGTCGAAACGCAGCTGAACCGCCGTCGCAACCTTGTTGACGTTCTGACCGCCCGGGCCGCCGGCGACAAAGAAGCGTTCCTCAAGCTCCCGCTCCTCGATCGCCAGGCTGGGCGTGATCTCGATCATTCCGACGCTCTAACACGCCGCATCACACATCTCGGACCCCGGGCCGCGCCGCCGTGTCGCACGTCCACGGCCAAGGGCGGACGCCGCGTCGCATTCCGAAGCGGACGCGCCGGGCCGATCCTTTGCGCATCGCCCGGATGTCGCCAGTGTCCAAGTCCCGCTCGTCTCTGTCCAAGGCCGCCGGCCTCGCGCTGGTCCTGCTCGCGACCTCCGCCATCGCCCAGACGCCCCCGCCCACGCCGTTCAGCGATTCCCGCCCGCCCGAGCGGCTGCAGGGCGACGCCACCACGGTGGTCCAGTTCACGCACCAGGCGGGCATCGACGCGAGCTGCCAGTCGCTGTTCGGCGCGCCGCCGCCCGGCATGAAGACCAACGCGTGCTTCACCGGCAAGAAGATCATCATGCCCAATCCGTGCGCCTTCCCCGACAGCGATCCCTACGCCCACATGCTCTGCCACGAGCTTGGGCACGTGAACGGCTGGCCGCCGAACCACGGCGGCTGAGGCCGGGCCCACCGCCGCGCCTTGACCGGCGCTCAGGTTTCCGGCTGGCGTGCCGAGATGAGCGACTCAGCGGGAATCCTGCCGTTCCAGACCATCGCCGCCCTGATGGACCAGGGCGCGGTCGCAGCGGAGGACGCCTTCCTCTCCGACCAGGCGCAGCCGGCGAGCCTTGATCTCCGGCTCGGACGCTACGCCTGGCGTGTCCGGGCCTCGTTCCTGCCGGGGGCGCAGCGGCGGGTCCAGGCGCGTCTGGCCGATGTCGCCATGCACCGGCTGGACCTCACCGAAGGGGCGGTGCTGGAGCGCGGCTGCGTCTACATCGCCGAGGTGCAGGAGCGCCTGGCCCTGCCGCCCGGGGTCTCCGCCCGCGCCAACCCGAAGAGCTCCACCGGTCGCGTGGACGTGTTCGTGCGCCTGCTCACCGACCGGGGCTGCGCCTTCGACGACGTGGAGGCGGGCTATGCGGGTCCGCTCTATCTGGAGATCGCGCCCCAGACCTTCTCGGTCCTGGTCCGCCGGGGCACCCGGCTGAATCAGCTGCGGCTGAAGCAAGGGCGGCCGCCGCACCTGTCCACGAAGGACGTGGGGGTGGACCTGACCGGCGAGCTCGTCGGATTCCGCGCGCGCCGGCACGCGCCGGTGATCGACCTCGACCGCGAGGACGGCCACGACCCGCGCGAGTACTGGCACCCGCTGGAGACGCGCACCCTGCCAGGCGGCGGGCGCGAGTTGCTGCTCGATCCCGGCGAGTTCTACATCCTGGCCTCCAAAGACGCGGTGGAGATCCCCGCCGCCCAGGCCGCGGAGATGACGCCGATCGATCCGGCCGTGGGCGAGTTCCGCGTCCACTACGCCGGCTTCTTCGACCCGGGCTTCGGCACCGAGGAGGCGGCCGGCCTGGGCTCGCGCGCCGTCCTGGAGGTGCGGTCGCGCGAGACGCCCTTCCTGCTGGAGGACGGCCAGACGGTGGCGCGCCTGGTCTACGAGCCCCTGACCGAGCGGCCCACGCGGCTCTACGGCTTCGACGGGTCGCACTATCAGCGCCAGGGCCTGCGCCTGTCCAAGCACTTCCGCCCCTGGTGCTGAGGCGAGCGGGCAGGCAGGCGTTGCGGCGCTCTGTCCGGCTTGTGGCCGAGCTTCCCAGAGGGCATTGAGAATGCGGGGACCGGGGAGCTGGACAGTGATCAAGTCGCAACTGATCTCGAAACTCACGGCGGAGAACCCGCACCTGTCGCAGCACGACGTGGAGCGCGTCGTGTCCTGCGTGTTCGGCTGCATGGAGGAGGCCCTCGTGCGCGGCGGCCGGGTGGAGCTGCGCGGTTTCGGCGCCTTTTCGGTCCGCGCCCGCCCGGCGCGTACAGGCCGCAACCCGCGGACCGGCGAGGCAGTTTCCGTGCCGGCTAAAGCCGTGCCCTTCTTCAAGAGCGGCAAGGAGTTGCGCCTCAGGCTGAACGCGTCGGGGGACGCCTGAGCCGGTTCGACGGCTCCGACGTGCCGCGCTGCAGCATACCGTCACGAAATGGCCCTAATCCGGTCCAGCACGCGCCTTGTACGCCCTCGATAAACACCCTCGTCGGCTGATCGGCGCACCTGCTGGTCCAGGATCCTGAACAGCCCCCCCAGCCCCCCGGATCGGTGGGCGGCCGGTCAGTCGACACCTTCCTTTTTCTGCTGCGCGCCTAGGACCGTCACGGCTTGGCGATTGCCGCCCTTGCGCTGCGCCCTAAGATGGCGGCCAGTTCAGGCGAGGGAGCATCAGGCATGGACCGGCGGGGCGTTATCGCGGGGCTGGCGGGCGGGGCCGTGAGCGCCGCCGCCGGCGTCGGCCGGACCCTGGCGCAGGACCGACCGGTCAAGGCTCTGGCTGAGCTGCGGGCCCTGGGCGCAGAGGCCTACACCTACGTCCTGCCCCTGTTCGAGGTCGCCAGCCAGCGGCTGCGCGCCCAGGGCCTCGGCCTGAAGCCCAACACCTATCTGCACCGGCGCGAGCTTGCGACCCCTGAGCGCCGCGAGGTGACTACCCCCAACCTGGACACCCTCTACTCCAGCGTCTTTTTGGACCTCTCCGCCCCCGTCGCCATGACCCTGCCGCCGACGGGGGGGCGCTACTTCTCGCTCGCGCTCATGGACGCATGGTCCAACAACTTCGCGGTCCTGCACGATGAGGCTGCGGGCCGGCGGAGCGACGCGGTGGTCAGCTACGGCCCGAGCCAGCGCCTGATCCCGCCGCTCGACGCCGCCGACATGCCCCATCGCCCCGCCCTGCCGCTTGCGCCTACGCGCCACGTCTGGGCCTTGGCGCGGACCTATGCGGGCCCGGACACCCTGGCCCAGGCCCGCCGGGTCCAGGACCAGCTGAAGATTCGCACCCTGGGCGAGCTCAGGCCCGAATCCGCCGCCCCCGCCTCGCCGATGCCTAGGCGCGACGACGTGGAGGCGGTGCTGAGCCTCTGCAACACCCTGATGGTCGAGGACGCGCCCCTGCCGGGCGACGGCCCCCTCCTGAAGCGTCTGGCGCGGATCGGCGTCGGCCCAGGGCTCGCCTTCGGTCAGGGCCTGAGCCCGGCGGAGAAGCAGGCCGTGCTCGAGGGCGCTCGCGCGGCGCTCGCCGACCTGAAAGCCGCCAAGGCCAGCAAGGTCGTGAACGGCTGGCGCACGCCGCCTGCGGACCTCGGCGATTTCGGGACGGACTACCGCGTCCGGGCGGAGACGGCGATTTCAGGCCTGGCGGCGCTGCCCAACCGGGAAGCCATGTACTTCACGACGGACGCGGTGCTGGACGGGACCGCCGCCCGGCGGCTCAGGTTCGCCAAGGGCGAGTTGCCCCCCGTGGACGCCTTCTGGTCGGTGACCCTCTATGAGCAGGCGCTGGAGGGCGGCCTCTATCTCTTCGACAACCCGGCAAAGCGCTATGCCATCGGCAGCAACTCGCCGGACCTGCGCTACGCCGGGCGAGGCCTCAACCAGAGCCTGGACGTGATCGTCGCGCCCGACCCGCCCGTCAGCGCGCTCTTCCGCAACAACTGGCTGCCCTGCCCGCGGGGACCCTACAAGCTGGTGCTCCGCCTCTACCGGCCCCGGCCGGCGGCGCTGGAGGGCCGCTGGCGCCTGCCGACGCTGTCCTGACCGCGGCCAGGCCCGACGCTCCGGCAGGCGAGCCGCCCGCACCGGCGTTTTTCGACTTGACGCCGATCTGAGCGATGTTAATTTAGCGGTGTTAAGTTTGGTCGGCGGGCGGGGATGCCCGGGCGGTCAAACGCAGTGCCCGGCGTACCGCTTCCTTCTCCTCCCCGAGACACGGAGTCCGATCATGTCCATGAAACCCCTGGCCCTGGCGGGCCTGATGTCGTTCGCCTTCGGCGCGGCCGCGATGGCCGAGCCCCTGACCGCCACTCTCGCCCAGCCCGTCGCCAAGCCGACGAAGGTGATCGCCGGCGGCGCGGTCTGGTCCTGCGAGGGCCAGGCCTGCGTCTCGGCCTCCGACCCGCCGGACCGCGCCCAAGGCGTGGGCGGGTGCAAAGCCCTGGCCCGCGAAGTCGGCCAGGTCGTCCAGTTCTCCGGCCTGTCCGCGGACGAGCAGGCCAAGTGCACGGGCAAGCCGCCCGTGACTCAGACGGCCCAGACCCGCTGAGTCGTCCGTTCTTGCTCTAGGTTCGGTTTTCCTTCCAGCACGACTGGGCGGCGGGCTTGCTCGCCGCCCTTTTCTTTGGGCGCTGCTCTTGTGCGCTGGGGCCATTGACCCCGCCGGCGCGCGCGGGCCACTTTCGCCGCCTCGCCGTGCCGGCCGAGGGGAACGCCGAATGGATCGCCGTCGTCTTTTGGCCGGGGTCGCCGCCCTCGCAGCCGTCCCGCCCTCCGTCCTTGCTTCCGGGAGCCCCGCCATGGCCGCCGCCCCCTCCGCCGCCCTGCCCGAGCCGCCCGTCGCGCCGAAGCGTCCCAAGCGCATCGAGCAGCTCGGCCGCGTGCGTGTGGACGACTACGCCTGGATGAAGGACGACGACTGGCAGAAGGTGCTGCGCGACCCCGCCGTACTGCGCCCCGACATCCGCGCGCATCTGGAGGCCGAGAACGCCTACACCAAGGCGGTGCTGGCCCCGACCGAAGCGCTGCAGGAGGCCATGTTCCGGGAGATGCGCGGGCGCATCAAGGAGGACGACTCCACCCTGCCCGCGGCCGACGGCGCCTTCTCCTACTACGTCCGGTATGCGACCGGGGCCCAGCACCCGATCTACGCCCGCAAGCCCCGCGCCCAAATCCGCTCCGACGAGACGGGCGGGGAGCAGGTGCTGCTCGATGCCGACGCCCTCTCCAAGGGCAAGGCCTATTTCCACGTCGCCGCCGGCGAGCACAGCCCCGACCACGCGCTCTTCGCCTACGCCGTGGACGAGCAGGGCTCGGAGTTCTACCGCATCCACGTCAAGGACCTGGTGACGGGCGAGCTGCTGCCCGGCGCGGTCGAGAACGCCATGGGCGACTTCGCCTTCTCGCCCGACAGCCGCTGGCTGTTCTGGATCTTCCGCGACGAGAGCGGGCGACCGTCGAAGCTCTTCCGCCGTCCGGCCCGGGGCGGGCCCGGCGAGGACGTGGAGGTCTACCACGAGGCCGACCCCGGCATGTTCATGAGCGTGGGCGTGAGCGCGGACCGCTCCCACGTGATCGTCCACATCGGCAATCAGGAGACGACCGAGACCCTGCTGATTCCCGCCGCCGACCCGACCGCCAGGCCGGTGGTGGTCGAACCCCGGCGCGTGGGCGTGAAGTACGACGTCGACCACTGGGGCGACCGCTGGGTCATCCGCACCAACGACGACGGCGCGATCGACTTCAAGCTGATGACCAGCACCGCCGCCGTGCCCGCCAAGGCGAGCTGGCAGACGTACGTGCCGCACCGTCCGGGTCGCTATGTGACAGGCTTCAGCCCCACCGCCCGCAAGCTCGCCTGGCTCGAGCGCGTGGACGCCAACACGCGCATCGTGATCAAGGACAAGGCCAGCGGCGCGGAGCAGCCCATCGCCTTCGACGAGCCGGCCTTCGCACTCACGCTTGAGCCCGGCTACGAGTTCGACACCGACCAGTTGCGCTTCAGCTATCAGTCGCCGACGACGCCGCGGTCCTGGTTCGACTACGACATGCGCAGCGGCCAGCGCACCCTGCGCAAGGTCCAGGAGGTGCCCTCCGGCCACGACCCGGCCAGGTACGAGGCGCGCCGGCTCTTCGCCAAGGCGCCCGACGGGGCGGAGGTGCCGATCACCGTCCTGATGAAGCGGGGCACGCCGCTGGACGGCTCCGCGCCCCTGCTGCTCTACGGCTACGGCTCTTACGGCGCCGCGATGGACCCGGGTTTCTCGATCCGCAGCCTCAGCCTGGTGGACCGGGGCTGGATCTACGCCACCGCCCACATCCGGGGCGGGTCGGAGAAAGGCTGGGGCTGGTTCCTGGACGGGCGGAAGTTCAAGAAGACCAATACCTTCACCGACTTCATCGCCTGCGCCGAAACCCTGTGCGCCCAGGGCTATGGCCGCAAGGGCGGGATCGTCGCCTACGGCGGCTCGGCGGGCGGCATGCTGATGGGGGCGGTGGCCAACATGAGGCCGGACCTTTGGGCGGGGATCATCGCCGCCGTGCCCTTCGTGGACGTGCTGAACACCATGAGCGACACCAGCCTGCCGCTCACGCCGCCGGAGTGGCCCGAGTGGGGCGACCCGATCCACGACGAGAAGGCCTACGACTACATCGCGAGCTACAGCCCCTACGACAATGTCACGGCCAAGCCCTATCCGGCGATCCTGGCCACGGGGGGGCTGAGCGACCCGCGGGTCACCTACTGGGAGCCGGCGAAATGGGCGGCGAAGCTCCGCGCCCACACGACCTCGAAGAACCCCGTGCTGCTGAAGATCAACATGGAGGCCGGGCACGGCGGGGCCGCGGGCCGGTTCGACTTCCTGAAGGAGATCGCCCTCGACTTCGCCTTCGCCGTCTGGGCGGTCGAGCGGACGCGCGCCCAGGCGTGAGGCCGGAGCTGCGGGTCAGGGACGCGCGGGTGCAGGACGCGCCCGCGGTCGCGGCGATCTATGCTCACGCCGTGCTGCACGAGACCGGCACCTTCGAGGAGGTCCCGCCGGACGCGGTCGAGATCGCCCGGCGCATGGGCGAGGTGCAGGCGCAGGGCTGTCCCTACGTCGTGGTGGAGGCCGCCGCGGGACGCGTGCTGGCCTTTGGCTATGCAGTTCCGTTCCGCCCGCGCAGCGCCTATCGCTTCACGGCGGAGACCAGCGTCTATGTGGCCCACGACGCCAAGGGTCAGGGATGCGGCCGCGCGGTGCTGGAGGCGCTGGTCGAGCGGTCTCGCGAAAGGGGCGCGACCGAGATGCTGGCGGTGATCGGCGACAGCCAGAACCAGGCCTCCATCGCGCTGCATCGGGCGCTGGGCTTTCAGGTGACGGGCGGGTTCCAGAGGGTCGGCTTCAAGTTCGGCCGCTGGCTCGACGTCGTCTTCATGCAACGCAGCCTCGGCTGAGCTTCCGCAGCACATGCGGTTGCGGTTTGCCTTGGCTTCAGGCCTGCGCCGGCGTAGGATCCGGCCTGCAATGGGGTTCTGGCGAACCATATCCACGCTTGCGGAGCGCCGCGCCTGTGCGGAGTGCCCAACGGGCCTGCCCGGCGAGGACCCTGTGTTCGCCGCCGCCGTCACCGCGCTCGGCGCCAAGCTCGCCCGGGCCGACGGCCGTGCGGACGGGACGGAGTACGAAGCCTTCAACGAGGTGTTCGCCCCTGAGCCCGAGAGCCGCCGCAGCGTCCGCCGTCTCTATGACCTCGCGCGGGAGACGACGCTGGGCTTTGAAAGCTACGCCCGCAAGCTCGCGCGCCGCTACGCCCGCTGCCCCCGGCTGCTGGAAGACGTGCTGGACGGCCTCTTCCACATCGCCAAGGCGGACGGCGCCGTGACCGGGCGCGAGATGAGCTATCTGGAGCGCGTTTCCGACCTGTTCGGCCTGAGCCCCCTGACCTTTCGACGGCTCCGCGCCGTGCATCTCGGCGTCGGCCCCGACGACCCCTATGCGGTGCTCGACGTGGCCCCCGACGCGTCCGACGAGACGGTGCGAAAGGCCTGGCGCAAGGCGCTTTCGGACAATCATCCCGACCGCGTCGCCCAGCGCGGCCTTCCGCTGGAGTTCATGGAGGTGGCCGAAGCCAAGTCCGCCGCCATCAACGCGGCCTACGACGCCATCGTGCGCGAGCGGCGTCAGATCGCCGGGGCGCTGCAGCCGGCCTAAGTTGCGCCGCCATCGCCGCCGTAAGCTGGCGGGCGCTTGCACATTCGCGAGCCTTCTCCGGGTCTGGAGGATTGACCCCGCGCCGGGGAGGTCCAACATGCGGCTCCTGAGCGTGATCCGATAAGCGGGAGCCGGTCATCGGGTCCAAACACGTCTTGAGTGCTGAATAGGGTCGAGGAACGCCGCATGCGTCAGATCGGGCCGTCGTCGAATGCTCCCCGCCCGGGCTTCGGTCTCATGGCGCGCGCCGGGATCGTAACCCTCGCCGCCAATCTGGTGGCGGGGGCCGCCCTGGTGATCGGAGCAGGCCTGGCGGTCGTCTTCGCCGCGAGCCTGGCGGTGGTGACCGCCATCTTCACCCTCCTGATGGCGCTGGCCGCCCTGGTCTGGAAGGTCACGCCGCGCCCGCGGCCCGCCGAGGCGGTGCTTGAAGCCCGCAAGGTCGGCCATAGCTGGGTCGTCTACGGCTGGGACGCGCCGGGTCAGTCCTGAGCCTGCCGCCGGCCCATGCCGCTCGATGTGATCGAAGCGCCGTCGCCCAACTTCGACGCGCGGTCCAGCCCGCCGGACATGATCCTGCTGCACTACACGGGCATGCCGACGGGCCTGGCGGCGCTGGAGCGCCTACGCGATCCGGCGGCAAAGGTCTCCGCCCACTACCTCGTCGAGGAGGACGGCCGGATCTTCCGCCTCGTGGCGGAGACGCGCCGCGCCTGGCATGCGGGCGTCAGCTGGTGGAGGAGCGAGACCGACATCAACGCCCGGTCCATCGGCCTTGAGATCGTCAATCCGGGCCATGAGCACGGCTATCGCGCCTTTCCCCAAGCCCAGATCGACGCCCTGATCGCCCTGATCGTCGACATCCGCAGCCGCTGGGAGATCGCGGACGCCCGCATCCTCGGTCACAGCGACGTCGCGCCCGGGCGCAAGCAGGACCCGGGCGAGCTCTTCCCGTGGAAGCGCCTCGCCGCCTATGGCCACGGCCTGTGGTTCGAGCCCGCGCCGGCGCCCGGCCCGCCCCTGAAGCCCGGCGACGAGGGCCTGGGCGTCTACGCCCTGCAGGCCGGACTGCACCGCTTCGGCTATGAGCCCCGGCCCTCGGGACGCTACGACGAGGAGACCGCGACCGTGGTGCGCGCCTTCCAGCGGCACTGGCGGCCCGAGCGCGTGGACGGGATCGCGGACGGCGAAACTCGCGCCCGGCTGGTGGGCCTGCTTACGCTCGCTCAGACGGAGGGCGTCACCGGCGTCCTGAGCTGAGACCGACGCGCCCAGGTCTCAGACGGCGTCCAGGCCGATGTCGAGCGCCGGGGCGGAGTGGGTCAGGGCGCCGACCGAGATGGCGTCCACCCCGGTCTCGGCGATCGCGCGCACCGTCTGAAGCGTCACGCCGCCGGATGCCTCCAGCCGGACCGCGCCGGCGGCCCGCGCCACCGCCGTGCGCAGGTCGTCCAGGCTGAAGTTGTCGAGCATGATCACGTCCGGCCGGTGCGGCAGCGCCTCGTCCAGCTGATCCAAGCTGTCGACCTCCACCTCGATGGGCGTGATGTGCCCGGCTGCGGCGCGGGCGCGCTTCAGCGCCTCGCCCACGCCGCCGCAGGCCGCGACGTGATTGTCCTTGATCAGGATCGCATCATCCAGGCCGAAGCGATGATTGACCCCGCCGCCGCAGCGCACCGCGTATTTCTCGAGCGCGCGCAGCCCCGGCGTCGTCTTGCGCGTGTCCACGATCAGCGCGCGCGTGCCGGCGACCGCCTCGACATAGGCGGCGGTCAGGGTCGCGATCCCGCAGAGCCGGCCCAGCAGATTGAGCGCGGTGCGCTCGGCGCTGAGCAGGGCCCGCGCATTGCACTGGACCCGCGCGATGGCCTGGCCGGCGCGCACCTCGGCCCCGTCCGGTACCTCCACGGCGAAGACGCCGTCCGGGTCCAGCGCGTGAACCGCCAGCCGCGCGCAGGCGAGCCCCGCCACCCGCCCGGCCTTGCGCGCCGAGAACACCGCCTCCAGGCGCGCCGCGGGGTCGATCAGGGCCGCGGTGAGGTCGCCCGCCCGGCCGAGGTCCTCGGCTAGCGCGCCGCGCACGACCGGCTCGATCAGGACGTCGGGCAAGGTGGGCAGGATCAAGCGCCTACTCAGCCGCAAGCGCGAAGGCCGGAGGGTAGGCCAGGGCGGCGAAGGTCGTGAAGGTGCGCCGGGGGCTCGGGCCTCGGGGTGGTCGCGGCGGAAGTGAGCGCCCCGGCTCTCGCGGCGGTCCAGGGCGCAGGCGGCGACCAGTCGCGCCGCGGCGAGCACCGGACCGCGGCCGAAGCCGGCCTCCAGGGCGTCGATCTCGCCCAGGAGCGCGCAGAGCCCCTCGCCGTCGCGCACCACGCCGGCGTGGCGGCTCATCGCCCGACGCAGCGCCTCAAGCTCAGGCGCGGGTAGATCGGGCCAAGGCTCGGCAGGGAGGATCGGCCCAGATGAACCCGGCTCCGCGGCCGCAGCCCGCCCCGCCCTTGCCCCGAACACCGCCGCTTCCAGGAGCGAGTTCGACGCCAGGCGGTTCGCGCCGTGCACGCCTGTGGAGGCGACCTCGCCGGCGGCGAAGAGGCCTTCGAGCGAGGTCCGGCCCTCCGCATCCGTCGCCACCCCGCCCATGTGGTAGTGCACCGCCGGGGCGACGGGGATCGGCCGCACCCGGGGGTCGAGGCCGCCCGCCATGCAGGCGGCGAAGACGCCCGGAAACTCGTGCGGAAACTTCGCGCCCACGGCTGTGGTCGCGTCGAGGTACGCGCCCCGCCCGGCCTCCCGCTCGGCATGGATGGCGCGGGCCACGACGTCGCGCGGCGCAAGCTCGGCGTCCGGATGGTAGGCGGCCATGAAGGCCCGCCCCTCGCCGTCCACCAGGCGCGCGCCCTCGCCCCGCAGCGCCTCGGTCGCGAGCGGCGCGGGGTCCCGCCCGATGTCGATGGCTGTGGGATGGAACTGGACGAACTCCGGGTCGGCGATCACCGCCCCGGCCAGGGCCGCCAGGCCCAGGCCCTCGCCGCGCACTTGCGCGGGCGTGGTGGTTCCGGCGTAGAGCCCGCCCAGGCCCCCGGTCGCCAGCACCACTGCAGGGCTGAGCACCTCCGCCAGGGCCCCTGCGCGCTCGATCAGGGCGCCGCGCACCCGCCCCGTCGCATCCTGCAGCAGGGCGCGCGCCCGCGCCTCGGTCCAGACCTCGATCCGGGGCTCGGCCAGGACGGCGGCGGTGACGGCGCGCATGATTTCCCGGCCCGCCTGGTCGCCCTTGACGCGGGCGACGCGAGCGCGGCTGTGGGCGGCCTCGAGGCTCTGGGCGAAGGTCCCCGACGCGGTGCGGTCGAAGGGCGCGCCGAGCGCGGCAAGGCGCCGGACAGCCTCGGGACCCTCACGGGTGAGGAGCGCCGCCGTCTCCGGGTCCACCAGCCCCGCCCCTGCGGCGACGGTGTCGGCCGCGTGCAGCTCCGGGGTGTCGTCCGCGCCCAGCGCCGCCGCCATGCCGCCCTGCGCCCAGGCGGAGGCGCAGCCCGCGTTCAGCGCGACGGGCGAGACCACGCGCACGCGCCGCCCCTCGCCGGCGGCCGCGAGCGCTGCGCTGAGCCCCGCGAGGCCCGCGCCCAGGACCAGCACGGGATCGACCTCGCCGTCGCGGCGGGCGCGCATCAGATCAGCTCCACGTCCACGTGGTGGCGCGCCTTGACCAGATCGTAGCGGGCCGGGCGGGCGGGCGGCGGCAGGTCGATCATGCGCTGCACGGCGAGGCGGGCCCGCTCGGCCATCGCGGGATCGACGCGCACCTCATAGCGGTCGTTGAGCAGGCAGTCGTAGATGTTCTGCAGCGTGATCCGCTTCATGTGCGGGCAGAGATTGCAGGGCCGCACGAACTCCGTCTCAGGCGCGTCGCCCGCGACGTTGTCGGCCATGGAGCACTCGGTGATCAGCACCACCTGCTTGGGACGCCGGGTCGCGACGAAGTCGCTCATCGCAGCCGTGGAGCCCGTGAAGTCCGAGACCGCGATGACCTCGGTTGGGCACTCCGGGTGGGCCAGGACCTGCGCCTCCGGATAGGCCGCCTTCAGCTCCAGGATGTCCTCGGCGGTGAAGCGCTCGTGCACCTCGCAGCGGCCGCGCCAGGCGATGATCTTGACGTCGGTCTGGCGGGCCACGTTGCGGGCCAGGAATTCGTCGGGGATCAGGATGACCCGATCGGTCCCCCACGCCGCGGCCGCGGCCTCCACGACCTGCACGGCGTTGGCCGAGGTGCAGCAGATATCGGTCTCGGCCTTCACCTCAGCCGTGGTGTTCACATAGGTCACGACCGGCACGCCAGGATAGCGCTGCTTGATCAGGCGCACGTCCGCCCCGGTGATCGAGCTCGCCAGCGAGCAGCCGGCCCGTAGGTCGGGGATCAGCACGGTCTTGTCGGGCGCCAGCACCTTGGACGTCTCGGCCATGAAATGCACGCCGGCCTGCACGATCACGCGCGCGTCGGACCGCGCCGCCTCCCGCGCCAGGCCCAGGCTGTCGCCCACATAGTCGCCCACCCCGTGGAAGATCTCCGGCGTCATGTAGTTGTGCGCCAGGACGACGGCGTTTTTCTCGCGCTTAAGCCGGTTGATGGCCTCGATCAGCGGCGCATGCGCGCGCCACTCCAGGGGCGAAATGCGGGTCTTCACCTTGGACCAGACCGACGCGGTGGCGGCGTCGACCTCAGGGGTGAAGGCGAAGGCGGGAGCGAAACCGTCGGCCATGTCCGCACTCCTTATGCTCATAGTGAGCATTTCTGGGTCAGACCTGTTCGCTTCTGCCGACCGGAGTCATCGAAGCGGGAGGGCGACCGGAGGGTTATGCTCAGAGTGAGCCTAACCCCGCGACATATAGTCCCGCCTGGGCGCTCTGCCAAGCGAAATGATTCGACACGCTTGGCCAGCGCGCCAAGTCCGTCAGGACAGCGCTCCGCCTCAGGCGCGGCCGGGGGTGGCCTGCCTGTCGCCGCGAGCGTCGCCGAGCTGTTCCGCGAGCGCGCTCCCGCCCGCGTCGTCCGCGGCGATCTCCTCCCGGTCCGGATCGGCGAAGGCGGCCTGCTCTGCGCGCTCCAGCGTCTCCTGCAGGCGATCGCGCGGCTCAGGCGAAGCGTCGCCGACTTCGGGTGAAACAGAAGGCTGAGGCCCGGCCATTGAGGAACTCCGCGGTTGGTCAGAAAGAACCGCCCACAGTCCCGGCACGTTCCCGTGCATAACTCGCCCGTCGGGACATCCCGTCGCGGCAGGATTCGCGAATCGGGGGGTAGCGTGAGAGATGACAGAAGCGTTAAGTCGCCGCCCTCAACGCTGGAGCCCCTGATGAACACCATCGTCGAGCTTGCCCGTGCGCGCAGCCATCGCCAGCCGAGCTTTGCGACGGCCGATTCCGTGCTCGAGGAGCTCGTGTTCACCCTCGCCCAGATGGGCTGGTCGGGTCACCGGGATGCCGTGGTGCGGGCGATCGCCGACCAGATCGCGAGCGCTCAGGCGATAGACCGCGAGGCGCTGGAACGCCTCGTCGTGACGACCTTCGAGGCGCACTGCGCGGGCAGTAAGGACGAGGCCCATGCGGACCCGTCCAAGTTCTTCTACCTGCCCTTCGGCCCGGGCTCGCTGCGCTGGGCCCTGCACTACGACGCCGCCGAGCGCCTGGCCAAGCGCGTCGAGACCCTGCCCCTGCCCTTCCGTCGCCGGGCCCGCGTTCCGGCGGAATAAGGTCGAAACGGCCGGTTAACGCCGCCGGCCCTAGGCTCGCCCGGGAGAGACCGGACTGAGCCGTGGCCGAGCCCGCCCCCCTTCTGACCCCGGACGAGCCGCTTACGGGCGAGGCGGCGTCGCGGGCGGACGCGACCGCGCTCACCTTCCGCGCGCGCCGGGCCCTGTTCAAGCGCCTGGCCGACGTCGTCTGCCTGCCCTCCAGCCGGGTGAACGCCTTTGAGCGCAGCATGGTGGGCGACCTGCTGGTCGAGATGCTGCGCGAGACCGACACGCCGGACCGCGCCCGCGTCGCGCGCCGCATCGCGGGCCTCACCGAGGCGCCTGCGAGCCTGGTGCGCCTGCTGCTCCGCGACGAGGTGGCCGTGGCGGGCCCGCTGCTCGAGGAAGGCCACGGCCTGAGCGACTCCGACCTGATCGAGTGCTGCCGCACCGCCGGGCCGGAGCACCGCCGCCTGATCGCCGCTCGCCGCCACGTCGCCGAGACCGTCTGCGAGGCGCTGGTGGAGGCCGGCGAGCCCGAGGTCATCGAGACCCTGCTCCGCAACCCCGGCGCGCGGCTTTCGACCTTCGCGCTCGAGGCCGTCATGGCCCAGAGCCGTCATCATGATCCCTATGTGGCCGGCCTGCTGCGCCGGCCGGAGCTCCGCCCCGCTCAGGCCTATGTCATGTTCTGGTGGGCCGATCCGGACGCGCGCGCCCTGATCCTGACCCGCTTCGCGGTCGGGCGCGAGGCCATACAGGAGGTGTCGGCGGACGTTTTCGCGCTGGCCGCCGCGGAGGGCTGGCAGGACCCGCTGGTCCGCAAGGCGCTTCAGTTCATCGAACGGCGCCAGCGCAACCGCGCCGCCCTGTCCAAGAGCGCCTACGAGAGCCTGGAGGCTGCGGTCGCCGCCGCCGAGCAGGGCCTGACCCGGGAAATCGCGTCCGAGATCGCCTATCTCTCCGGCCTGAAGCCCACGACGGGGGCCAAGATCCTCACCGACCTCGGGGGCGAGCCGCTGGCCATCCTGTGCAAGGCGACGGGCCTGCCGAAGTGGGCGATCCACGCCCTGTGGCGCGGCCTGCGGCGGCCTGAGACGGACTCCGAGACGGGCGCCCTGACCCGGCCGCTTGAGCGGACCCTGATCACCTACGACCGCATGGCCGTGGACCGGGCCCAGACGGTGCTGCGCTATTGGAACTGGTCCCTCTCCTCGGCCCTGACGCCGGCTCTGGTTCAGGCGATCCGCACCGGCGACGAGCAGGAGATCGACCCCTTCTCCGCACCCCAGCGCGCCGCGATGCTCGCCCTGGCCTCGGACTTCGGGCGCAAGTGAAGCTGCGATAGCGGTTTTGAGGCGTTGCAAGTCGGACGCAAGTCACGCGCCTCGCTCTTCTTAGACTCGACTATCCCCAGCGAAGACTTGACGCCCCGCTTCGCGACCTATTGTCTTGGCGAGCGAAGCTCCCTAGAGCAGGGCGAGGATTGGGGAAGCCTCCATGGGTCACACGGCGGCGCGCGGGGGCCCTGGCACAGGTAAGTCCATGGAAAACAATGTGGAACTGATCGAGATGACGGCGGACATCGTCTCCGCCTACCTCGGCAACAACACGGTGGCGGCCGACGAGCTGCCCTCGATCATCCAGAGCGTTCACCGGGCGCTGGCCGGCGTCACGCTCGGCGAGCCGATCATCGCCACCTCGCCCAAGGAGCCTGCGGTTCCTGTCAAGAAATCGATCACGCCCGATTACCTGATCTGCCTGGAAGACGGGCGCAAGTTCAAGTCGCTGAAGCGGCACCTGCGCACCAAGTACAACATGAGCCCCGAAGAGTATCGAGCGAAGTGGGGCCTGCCCAAGGACTATCCGATGGTGGCGCCGAACTACGCCCGCGCCCGCTCCGACCTCGCCAAGCAGATGGGCCTGGGCCAGGGCGGCGGCCGCAGGTCCAGGTAAGGCGCCGCCTCCAGCACACCGCCCCAACGCCTCCGCGGGGCCTTCGGCCACAGGTCAGAATCGCGAGGCGGTGCTAAGCCCGGCCCATGTCGCTGCCGCTGCCGCTGCGCCTAGGGCTCTACTACGCCGCGCTCTATGTAAGCTCGGGGGTCGGCTCGCCTTATCTGCCGGTCTGGTTCCGCGAGCATGGTCTGGGCGGAGCGGCCATCGGCGCGCTGCTGGCCGCACCGCAGCTGGCGCGCATCCTGACCGGCCCGGCGCTGGCGGTCTGGGCTGAGGGCTTCCGGGACCGCCGGACGGCCATGCTGCTGCTGGCTCTGGCCGCCGCGGCGGCCATCGCCGCCTTGGGCGTGCTGCACGGCTTCTGGCCCTGGCTGATCGCCTGGTTCCTAGGCAACTCCGCCTGGGCGGCGCTGACCCCGCTGGTCGACACCCTGGCGATCCGTCGCGCGCTGAGCGAGGGCTTCAACTATGGCTGGCCGAGGGGGATGGGCTCGCTGGCCTTCGTGGTGGGCAACGTCGCCATGGGCGCGATCCTGACCCGCACCGCCGCCTGGCCGGTCGTGGCCTGGATGGTCGGGGCGGCCGTGCTCAGCGCCGCGGGCGCGCTCTGGCTCCTGCCCGCCGAGCCCGCGCCGGCGAGCGCGCCGCGCCTCAGAGCCAGGGAGCGCTGGCGCGGCGTGGGCGGCCTCCTGACGGACCCGACGTTCATGCTGGCCCTGATCAGCCCCGGCCTGATCCTGGCGGCGCACGCCTTCTACTACAGCTTCTCGACGCTCGCCTGGCGGGCTCAGGGTCTGTCGCCGGGGATCATCGGCCTGCTCTGGGGCTTCGCGGTCGTGGTCGAGGTCGCGTTCCTGTGGTTCGGCGAGCCCTTCCGCCGCCGCATGGGGCCCGAGCGCCTGGTGCTGATCGCAGCCGCCGCCTCTGTCGTGCGCTGGACCGCGTTCGCCCTGTCGCCCCCCGTCTGGCTGCTCTTCCCGCTGCAGGCGCTGCACGCCTTCACCTTCATGGCCGCGTTCGTGGGCTCGCTGGAGCTGGTGCAGCGCCTGGCGCCGGAGCCCGCCGTCGCCGCCGGCCAGAGCCTGAACAATGCGGTGGCGTCCGGCCTCCTGATCGGACTTGCGACGCTTGGCTCCGGCGCCCTGTTCGACCATGCCGGTGTGAAGGGCTACCTCGCGATGAGCGCCATGTGCGCGGCGGGCGGGCTCGGCATCCTGGCCCTGCCGAAGGTTGCGGACCTCAGCCGCGCGGGCTCTGGACCTGAGCCGAAAGCGAGCGCGCGAACGCCCCTGCAGCCGCCCTGACCGCCCGGCCGAGTTCGCCGTTGGCGCCCTTAGGGGCCTGGAGCGCGCCGACCGGCGCTAGCCCGAGCGCAGCGGGCGGATCGCTGAGCAGGCTGTAGAGGGCGAAGTTCAGCCCCGCCGGCGCGGGCTCTGAACAGGCGCGGGCCGGCAGGCCTGCATCCCTCAGCGCCTGCACCATGGGCTGGATCGGCGCGGCGGAGCGGGCGACGGCGGGCCCCTGGGGCCGGATAGGCTCCTTGCGTCCGGGCCTCTGGCGGTTTTCCGCCCGCATCTTGATACGGTAATCGCCGGGCTCGTTCCCGAAGCCGACGAGGAGCAGGCCCGCCAAAGGCGCGCTCTCCAGCAGGTGCGACAGGCTCGCCATCGCCTCGTCCAGGCGCTCCGGCAGCGGGGCGAAGCGCAGGTCGACGCCCTCTATAGGGGCCAGGCCCTCGGCGCTGGATGGGAGCTGGGACTGAGGGCCCGCTCCCAGTGCGCACACCAGGAGGGTGAGGCTAATGTTCGCCGGGGCGATGCGCCCGCGGCTGGCTTCGGCGCCTGCCGCCGGCGCTTCGGCGCCGAGCGTGCTCGCCCCTTGCATCGTCGTCCCCACGCGCGCCCGTCTCGTGACAGCGGCGTGACCCTGTGCTTTCTGCCGCCCGGACGTCAAGCGACAACACGGCAGCTGCGGCATGAAAGCGCTGGAATTGGGGGTTCCTGGCGGGCTCGAGGCCCTACAGGTGGTGGCGCGACCCGACCCGACGCCCGGGCGGGGCGAGGTGCTGGTCCGCATGCGGGCGGTGTCGCTGAACTATCGCGACCTGCTGATGATGACGGGGGCGTATGGGGCCGCGGCCAAGCCCCCGATCACGCCCTTCTCCGACGGTTGCGGGATCGTGGAGGTGGTGGGCGAGGGCGTGACCCGCGTGAAGGCCGGCGATCGGGTCTCGACCCTGTTCTTCCAGGACTGGATCTCGGGCCCGCCGACGCTCGCCAAGCTCTCCAGCGCGCTCGGCCATCCGATCCCGGGCGCCGGCCGGGAGCTGGCGGTCTTCAGCGCCGAGGGCGTGTCCAAGGTTCCGGACTATCTGACCGACGAGGAGGTCGCGACCCTGCCCTGCGCGGCGCTGACCGCTTGGCGAGGACTGTTCGAGGACGCCCGCCTGACGCCGGGGGACACGGTGCTGCTGCAGGGCACGGGCGGCGTCTCGATCTTCGGCCTGCAGTTCGCCCATGCCGCCGGACTGCGCACCATCGTGACCTCGTCCTCCGACGAGAAGCTGGAGCGGGCCAAGGCGCTCGGCGCGAACGAGGGGATAAACTACCGCGCCGTCGAGGCCTGGAGCGAGCCCGCCCGCAGGCTCACCGGGGGTCGAGGCGTGGACTTCGTCATGGAGGTCGGCGGCGCCGGCACCTTGAAGGAGAGCCTGAAGGCGGTGCGCGTCGGCGGACATATCGCCATCGTGGGCGTGGTGGCCGGGGCCTCCACCCCGCTGCTCGTGCCCGCCCTGATCGCGACGAGCGCCCGGCTGCAAGGCCTGTCGGTCGGGTCGCGCGACATGTTCGAAGCCATGCTGCGCTTCATGGACCTGCACCGCATCCGCCCGGTGATCGGCCAGACCCGCCCCTGGACGGAGGCCCGCGCCGCCCTGGAGTCGATGAGCCGGGGCGAGCACTTCGGCAAGATCGTCCTGACCTTCTGACCTGCCCGCCGCCTTCCCTTGCCGCCCCCGAAGGCCTATATTCCGATCGTCCGGTTCGCCGGACTATGGAGATAAACGCGCGCGGAATAAGCGGACTGGACCCGGGTGCGAATCCCGGCGGCTCCACCAACCCTTGCGGGGCCGACTAGCATCGACAGACGTGTAAAGGCGTGGCTTTCTCCCGGAATGGGCCCCCGCGATCGGCCCGTTTTATAGTTGCGAACGACAACTATGCTCAGGAGTACGCTCTGGCCGCGTAATGCGGTCCGAGTAACTCCGACCCAAAGTCCTGGGGCTTAGCCGCTCCAGGCGGGGCCCGGGGGAGCCTGGCAACAGAATCCCCCACCCTTCCCCTAAGGATGCTGCTCACATGCGCTCGGGCGCCTCGAGGCCCAAGATGTGCAGCGAAAGCTCGAGCTGCTTCAGAACCGCCTGGGCCAGCGCCAGGCGCGATGCGCGCTGTCCGGGCAGGTCGACGGCCAGGATCGGGCAGGCGGCGTAGAACCTGGAGAACGCCTGGGCGAGCTGGTAGGCGTGCTCGGCGATCGCGTGCGGCGCGCGGCGATCGTAGGCCTCGCAGACGGCGACGTCGAAGGCGTCCAGCCGGAGCGCAAGCTCGCGCTCGGCAGGCTCGGCCACAGCGATCGGCCCGGCCTCGGCGCCCTGCTCGGCCGCCTTGCGCAGCAGGCTCTTCACCCGGACGGTCTGGTAGAGGAGGTAGGGCCCGGTCTTGCCCTCGAAGCTCGTGAACCGGTCGAGGTCGAACACGTAGGACGTGCCTCGGAAATTGGAGAGGTCGGCGAACTTCAGGGCCGCCACCGCCACCTTGTGCGCGGTAGCCTCGAACGCCTCGGGCGACAGCTCCGCGCCGAGGTCCGCCTCGCGCAGGCGCGCCCGCGCCTTGTCGGTCACCATGGCGATCAGGTCGTGCAGCTTCAGGACGCCCCCTTCGCGGGTCTTGAAAGGCTTGCCGTCCGCTCCGTTCATCGTGCCGAAGCCGATGTGCTCCAGCTCGCCCTCCCGCGCATAGCCGGCCAGAGCCGCGGCGCGGAACACCTGCTCGAAGTGGTCGGCCTGGCGCTGGTCGACGACGTAGAGGATCAGGTCGGGGTCGAAGCTTTTCCGCCGGTCCACGATGGTCGCAAGGTCGGTGGTGCCGTACATGGCCGACCCTTCGGAGGAGACCACGAGCAGGGGCGGCAGCTCGCGCTTGTCGCCCTCCCGCGCGACGCGCACGATCTCCGCCCCCTGGTCGTGCTCGAGAAGGCCCTTGGCGCGAAGGTCCTCCACCATGGCGGGGATCAGCGGATCGGCGTCGCTCTCGCCCTTCCAGAGGTCGAAGTCCACGCCGAGCGCATGGAACTCGCGCTTCAGGGCGGAGCGGCTGACCTCCACGAAGCGGCTCCAGAGCGCGCGATAATCGGCGCGGCCGCCCTGAAGCTCCGCTGTGGCCTTGCGGGCACGGTCGCGGAAGGCCGGGTCGGCCTTGGCCTGGGCGGCGGCGGCCGGATAGAGCCGCTCCAAGTCCTCGAGGGTCAGGCGCGCGGGGTCCAGACCCTCGTCCAGCACCGCGGTGATCAGGAGCCCCATCTGGAAGCCCCAGTCGCCAAAGTGGGCGTCGCCCAGCACCTCGTCGCCCCGGAAGCGGAAAAGGCGCTTGATCGACTCGCCGATGATGGCGGCGCGCAGGTGGCCCACGTGCATGGGCTTGGCGACGTTGGGCCCGCCGTAGTCGACCAGCACCCGCCGGGGCGCCGCCACCCGCGACGCTCCGGCGAGGTCGGAGGCGGCGACTTCCGCCGCCCGCTCGGAGAGGAGCCCCAGCGCGACCTTCAGGTTCACGAAGCCGGGACCGGCGCTCTCGACCGCTTCGAGCTCGGGCAGGCCCTGCAGGCGCGCGACAAGGCGCGAGGCGATCTCGCGCGGGTTGCCGCGGGCCGCCTTCGCGGCCGCAAGCGCACCGTTGCACTGGAAATCCGCCAGGTCCGGCCGGTCCGACGCGCTCACGCGCCCCAGCGATGGGTCCAGGCCTTCGGCCTCGAAGGCGGCGGAGACGGCGGAGCCGAGCCGCGCCCTGATGTCGCTCATTGCTGCTGGGACGCTCCGCCGGCGGACGCGGTCTGGGTGGTCTGAGGCGCGGCGTTGACGCGGAAGCGCTTACCCAGGCGGTTGAACTCCGCCATCTCGGGCGTGACGTCGAAGCCGATCAGCACCTCGAAATTGCTGCCCGACACGGTCGCTTTCGAGCGTGGGATCACGATGTCGCGCAAGGTGTCGACCACCACGACCCGGTCTTGATCCTTGGGGAACTTGACCTTCAGGTCGAAGTCCTGCTTGGCGAGCACGAACTGATTGCGGGCAGTGACCGCCACCCAATACCGGTAGACCTTGGTGTCGCCCTGCGCCTGGGGCCCCTTTCCGAGCGCGAACTGCGCGGCGACCTGCAGCTTGATCGGCTCTGCGCCCTTGTAGCTGCAGCTGGCCCTCAAGCCGGTGATCTCGCCGGTATAGCCGACCGCGTTGGCCGTCTCCTGCTGGTCCTTTAACTCCACATAGCGCGCCGCGTCGTAGAGCACCTTCACATACGGGCAGGGGCCCGCGTTCTTCACCGACGGCAGAGGCGCCGGCGTGGTGTTCCACTCCTTCTCCTTCTGCTTCTTCTTCGCCTCCTGCTCGCTTTCGGCGCGGCGGCGGGCGTCGTCCTCGCGCTCGGAGCGCGACTGCGCCTGGGCGGCGAGGGTGACAGTCAGGACGGGCGTCCCGGCCAGCGCCAGGCCGGCGAAGAGGGCGACAAGGGTGGGCCGCATGGCAGGAATCCGCGGAAGGGGGACGAGGGCGCCGCCGGGATGCGGACCTGCGCCGAGAGCTATCTCTTCTATCCGCAAGCTCCGCGCCCGGCAACGCGCCCAATCGCCCGCCCCGCGGCGCGCTGGCGCTTGCGGCTCGCAGGCCCTAGGTTGTCCGGCGACATGGACGCCGCCCTCCGCCCTGCCCTGACCGTGAAGCTGGCTGAACCGCGGGGGTTCTGCGCCGGCGTGGACCGGGCGATCCAGATCGTGGAGCGGGCCATCGAGCGCTACGGCGCGCCGGTCTATGTCCGCCACGAGATCGTGCACAACGTCCACGTGGTGGAGCACCTGCGCCGGCTCGGGGCGGTGTTCGTGGAGGAGATCGACGACTGCCCGCCGGACCGGCCGGTCGTGTTCTCCGCCCACGGCGTGCCGCGCGCCGTCACTGCCGAGGCCGAGGCGCGGCGGATGTTCTTCCTGGACGCGACCTGCCCGCTGGTCTCCAAGGTGCACCTGGACGCGGAGCGCCATCACGCGGCGGGGCGCGACATCGTGCTGATCGGTCACGCCGGCCACCCCGAGGTGGTGGGCACGCTCGGCCAGCTGCCGCCGGGCGCCATCACCCTCATCGAGACCGCCGAGGACGTGGCGGCGCTGAGGCCGCAGGACCCCGACAACCTCGCCTTCGTGACCCAGACGACCCTGTCGCTGGACGACACCGCCGAGGTCGTGGCGGCGCTGAAGGCGCGCTTTCCCGGCATCAAGGGGCCACACGGACGCGACATCTGCTATGCGACGACCAACCGCCAGGAGGCGGTGAAGGCCATCGCCGAGAACTGCGATCTTGTGCTGGTGGTCGGCTCCCAGACCTCGTCGAACTCGCTCCGTCTGGTGGAGGTCGCCCGCCGCTCAGGGGCCCGCGACGCCCGGCTGATCGACGACGCCCGCGACATCGACCCGGCCTGGTTCGACCAGGTGCGCTGCTTAGGCCTGACCGCCGGCGCCTCGGCGCCTGAGGTGCTGGTCGAGGGCGTGCTGGACTGGCTGCGCGCCCGCTTCGAAGTGCAGATCGCCGAAACCGCCACGGCGCGCGAGACGGTCACCTTCAAGCTGCCCCGCGCGGTCGCCTGAGCCCTGGCCGCCAGACTGGTCCGGCAGACTCATCCGGCAGGCTCGGCCGGCGAGGCCGAACCGCTTGCCGAACCCGCGGCGCACCGCCAGGATGCGTCCAATAACCCAACGGCGGAGCAGGCCCATGGCGGCGAGGACCGTCCACCTCAACGACGTCGCGGGCCTGGTCGGCCAGGAGATCGGCGTTTCCGACTGGCTCCAGATCACCCAGGAGCGGGTGAACCAGTTCGCCGAAGCCACCGGCGACCACCAGTGGATCCATGTCGACGTGGAGCGCGCCACGCGCGAGATTGGCGGCCCCATCGCCCACGGCTATCTGACCCTGAGCCTCATCCCCTACCTCAGCGCACAGATCCTACGGCTGGAGGGCGTGTCGCGGGGCGTGAACTATGGCTCCAACAGGGTGCGCTTCACCGGCATGGTTCGCGTGGGCAAGCGGGTGCGCCTGCGCCAAAAGCTCCTGGCCGCAGACGCGAAGTCGGGCGGGCTGCAGATGGTCAACGAGTGCACGATCGAGATCGAGGGCGAAGACCGCCCCGCTTGCGTGGCCGAGACCCTGTCCGTCGTCTACGCCTAAGCCGGCCGCGCCGATGCGCTCGGCTCCCTGTCGAGGTCGCTGCTCGAGCAAAGCATCCTGCCGCGCTGTCGTGCGTTAGGCGAGGCGATCAGGAGGCTTCGCCATGGCTGGGAGTTTGAGCGGCTCGGGACGGATGCTTGTCCTTCTGGGCGTGATCCTGTTTCTGTGGGCCGCCTATATGAACCACGGCTTCAGCGCCATGTGGGACGACGGCTACGCCAGCGCGCCGGTCGCCACCTACATCGACGACGGCAGCCAGCCCTTCTACGCCAGCGGCTTCGCCAGCGCGGGCGCGGGCTTTGGAGGCGGGCGGCGCATGATGCTGGCCCTGGCCGGCGGCTTCCTGTTCATCGCCGGGTGGATCGCGATCGCGGCGGACTACGTTGCGGCGAGCCGGGCGGCGCGGTGCGCCGAGGACGACCCTTACGACTACGACCCCGACCCTGTGATCCGCCGCCGCCGGCGAATCGTGCGTCCGCTGCGCGAACAGCGCGAAGACGTCGTGACCACCACGGAAACCTTCGGCTGAGCTGAAACCTTTCGCAGGTCCGCGCCGAACCTGCCTCCGAACCTCGATCAGCGACATGGCGCGCGCCCCCGTGCGCGCCTAAGTCTCTGTGGTCGACGGGAAGGAGCAGCCGATGGCCCAGCACTATGCGGTGGAGATGAGCGACGCGGAGTGGAGGAAGCGCCTCAGCCCGGCCGCCTATGAGGTCCTGCGCCGCCAGGGTACGGAGCCGCCGGGCACGAGCCCGCTCCTGAAGGAGCATCGCCTGGGCGTGTTCCACTGCGCCGCCTGCAACTGGCCGCTCTACTCGTCGAAGGACAAGTTCGAGAGCGGCACGGGCTGGCCCTCGTTCACCCGGCCGATCAACGACCGGGCGGTCGGCACCGAGACGGATCGCTCGCTGTTCATGACCCGCACGGAGGTGCACTGCGCCCACTGCGGCGGCCACCTTGGCCACGTATTCCCTGACGGCCCGCCGCCGACCGGGCTGCGCTATTGCATGAACGGGGTGGCGCTGAGCTTCCAGCCGGGCCGCTGAGCCGGACGTGAGCTGAACAGCCGGGCGGCAGGCGGCACGAGGCTTGCAGCCCGGCAAGGCCATGTCCCGCCCTGACCCCGCCGCCCTGCGCCCCGTCGCGCTGAAGCCTCTGACCACGCTGCGCTTCGCCGCGGCCCTGTGGGTCGTGGCGTTTAGCTACTGGCCTCGCCTCGCCGGCGCCCCGGCGATCGCCGCCATCGACAAGGGCTATCTCGGGGTCGAGCTGTTCTTCGTCCTGTCCGGCTTCATCCTGAGCCACGTCTATCTGGAGGCGTTCGGGCAGAAGCGGTTCAGCTACGGCGGCTTCCTCTGGGCGCGGCTGGCGCGCATCTATCCCCTGCACCTGGCGATCCTGGGCGGGCTGGCGGTCCTGGGCGGCGTGGCGGCCCTGAAGGGGATCGCGGTCGACCCGAACCTGAACGCCCTGGCCGCCCTGCCGGCGCAGCTGACCCTGACCAACGCCTGGGGTCTCGCCCCCGTCGCGGGCTGGAACCATCCCGCCTGGTCGATCTCGGCGGAGTGGTTCGCCTACCTGCTCTTCCCGGCGTTCGCCTCCCTGGCCTGGGCGCTGCGCTTTCGCCCGCGCGCGGCGCTGATCGGCGCAGCGACGCTGCTCGTGGCCGCCTACCTCGCCTATCAGGCCTGGACGGGCGAGCTCTTGACGACGGCGACCTTCCGCTGGGGCGCGCTGCGCGTCTTGCCAGCGTTCGGCTACGGCGCCGCCGTCTATCTGGCGTGGCGCGCAGGGCTGGCGCGGCGTCCCCTTGCCCTCTGCCTGGGCAGCCTCGCCCTCCTCGCCGGCCTGATCGCCTTGGCCGCGCCGGAGTGGAGCGTCACCCTTGCCTTTGGCGGTCTGATCCTGGGCCTCGCCGCCCTGCCCAAGGCCCGCGCCGGCTGGCTGGCCGCGCCGCTGGGTCTTTACCTCGGCGAGGTCTCGTTTGCGGTCTACATGGTGTCCGCACCCTGGGAGATCGTCTTCAGCCACGGGATCGCGCCCCTGTTCGGCCTGGCGCGCGGGCCCCTGCCCTGGCCGGTCTGGCTGCTGCTCACCGGCGGCGTGCTGCCCGCAGCCATGGCCGCGCACCACCTGATCGAGCGGCCCGCGCGCGATTTCCTGAGGCGGCTCAAGGGCGTTCGCCTATCGTTCACGCGGCGAAACATCGCGCAACACGGGCGTGATTACGGACTGTTCACACAGCCGCGCCACAATTAGCCTGACGCTCGTCGGTGAACGCGAGGGAATGGCCGCATGCTGAAACGCCTCTCGGCGCCCCTGTTTGCAGTCCTCGTGCTGACGGCGGCGGCGCCCCAGGCTCAGGCTGAGACCCCGGTCGCGTCCAAGAGCAGCGGCTGGCAGTGCGCCCAGTTCGCGCGCGTCTTCTCCGGCATCCAGATTTTCGGCGACGCCTGGACCTGGTGGGAGAAGGCTGTCGGCAAGTACGCCCGCGGCTACACCCCGGAGGCGGGCGCGGTGCTGGTCTTCAAGCCCTACGGCCCCATGACCCGCGGCCACGTCGCCGTGGTCAGCCAGGTGCTGACCGACCGCATTATCCAAGTGACCCACGCGAACTGGTCCCTGATCGAGGGAAGCCGGGGCAAGGTCGAGAAGGACGTCACCATCGTGGACGTGTCGCCCAACGGCGACTGGAGCCAGGTGAAGGTCTGGAACAACCCGTCGCGCGACCTCGGCGGCACGGTCTATCCCACCTACGGCTTCGTCTACAAGGGCGCGCAGGGCGTGACCCAGCAGATCGCCGCCAACGCCGCCCACGCGGTGATGGACGCGGCGGGCAAGGCCGCCGCCGCCGTAGGGCTGGGGCCCAGCGCCTCGGCCGCGAGCGGCCAGCAGAACTGAGCTTAAGCGGGCGCGGCCCGCTCGCGGCCGGGCCCCGACCCTGCTAAGCGCTCCAGCCACATGAGCGCGCCCCCTCCGCCCTCGTCCGACCGTCTGCGCCTGGACGTGGCGCAGCTGAACGCCTTCCTGACGCGCGCCTTTCCGCTCGCCGAGCCTGGCGCCCGCGGCGAGGTGACGGAGGCCGAGCCCGGTCGCGTGCGCCTCGTCCAGCCGTTCTCCGACCGGCTGCTGCGCCCCGGCGGGGTCGTTTCCGGCCCCACGCTCATGGGGCTGGCGGATGCGGCGACCTACGCCTTGGTCCTAGCGCATGTGGGGGAGGTGGCGATGGCGGTCACGACCTCGCTGACCATGCACTTCCTGAAGCCGGCGCGGCCGGCGCCGATCGTGGCCGAGGCTCGGCTGCTGCGGCTCGGGCGGCGCATCGCCACCGCCGACGTGCGTCTTTGGACCGAAAGCGGGCCCGAGCGCCCTGCGGCCCAGGCGACGGTCGCCTACGCCCTTCCCGAGGAGGCGCGCTGAGCCCATGCCCAGCCCCAGCATCGCGACCCCCTGCGTCAAGGTCTGCGTGGTGGACGCAGAGAGCGGCCTGTGCCTCGGCTGCTTTCGCACGCTCCGCGAGATCGCGGGATGGACGGCCTTCACCGAGGAGGAGCGCGCGCGGCTGATGGCGGAGCTGCCGAGCCGACGGGCGCGGATCGCGCCGGAGAAGCTGGGCTGAGGCCGCCGCGGGTCGCCCTTGCGGTCCAGCAGCGTTCTTTGTATGTTCCACGTGAGGCCGGGCCAAGTTGGGGCGTAATCGCGTCACTAAGGGGCCACAGGAGCGCAGCTAAGGTTCCACCCGTTCCATTGGAGGGGAACAACATCATGGACACGCCGACCCGTTACGCCCTGATCGCATGACCCTGACGCTGGCCCGCTTCGCCTCGCCGCTCGGGGCCCTGACCCTGGCGACGGATCCGGCGGCCCGGCTGAAGGCCCTGCTCTTCGACGGCTTCACCGAGCGCTATCTCGCCCGCGCGCTGGGCGACGCTGAAACCCGCGAGGGGCCGCCGCCCGAGCTGGTGCGCGAGGCCCTCACCGCCTATTTCGACGGCGAGCTGACTGCGCTGGAGGCGCTCGCGACCGACGCGACCGGCACAGGGTTCCAGAAGGCCGTCTGGACGGCCCTGCGCGACATCCCGCCCGGCCGGACCGAGAGCTATGGCGTTCTGGCCGCGCGCCTTGGCAAGCCGAACGCCAGGCGCGCGGTGGGTCTGGCGACCGGGGCCAATCCCATCGCTATCGTCGTGCCCTGCCACCGCGTCATCGGGGCCAATGGCGCGCTGACCGGCTATGGCGGCGGCCTGCCCAACAAGACCTGGCTGCTCCGCCACGAGGGCGCGGCCTTCCTCCAGCCCCAGACGCGGTTGATCTGAGGCTAGGCTAGGCGGCGACCCTGCGGGGCACCAGGCGCACGCTCTTCAGCGCCTCCTCGGCGCCGGACACGCCGGATTCGGTGTACTCGGCGTCCTCGTTCACCGACCACACGTCGTAGAGCCTCTCGCCCGCCAGGATGTTCTGGACCGTCAGCATGGCGGTCATCATGGCGTGGTCCTGGTTGTTGTACTTGTGCATGCCGTTGCGCCCGACCAGGTGCAGCGTCGGATAGACCTGGTCGAACTCGGCGCGCACGGCCTCGACGTGCTGGGCATAAAGATCGTCATAGACCGGATAGGCCTTGGGCTGGCGCACGACGGCGGCGTCGACCACGTCGTCCGGCGAGATCAGGCCGATCTGGCCGATCTCGCGCTTGGCGAGCTCGATCAGCTCGGCGTCCGGCGAGGTCCAAAGCCCGTCGCCCTCAAAGCAGAAGTACTCGAGCCCCAGGCAGGCGTAGCCCTCCGGCGCCATCTCCGGCGACCAGGACAGGAAGTTCTGGATCCGCCCGACCTTCACGGACGGGTCATGGATGTAGATCCAGTTGTCGGGGAAGACCTTGCCCGCCCTGGTGATCAGGGCGACGGTGATGAAGTCGCGATACTTCAGCTGCGCCGCGGCGTTCTGGCAGCGCGGGGCGGGCTGAAGCGCCGAAACCAGCTCGGTGATCGGCGCGGAGGAGATGACGTGGCGGGCGGTGGTGGTCTCCACCGTCCCGTCCTGAGCGACCGCCTCCACCGTCCAGACCGCGTTCGCCGCGTCGAAGCGCAGGGACTTCAGGCTGTGCCCCATCCGGATCACGCCGCCCTGGGCCCGCGTCTTGGCGGCGGCGGCCTCCCACATCATGCCGGGGCCCTTGCGGGGATAGCGAAAGCTCTCCAGCAGCGTCTTGACCCCGCCGCTCTCGCCGAGCTTGGCCGCCGGGGCGCGGTTCAGCTTCAGCGAGCGCTTCAGGCCGTCGATCACCGCCGCGGTCAGGCTCAGCCCCTTGATGCGCTGCGCCGCCCAGTCCGCCGAGATGTCGTCGCAACTCATGCCCCACACCTTCTCGGTGTAGGTGCGGAAGAAGATCGAGAACAGCTTCTCGCCGAACTGGTTGCGGACCCACTGATGGAAGTTCTTAGGATCGCGCACCGGGAACGCCTTGGCCCAAGCATAAGACGCCATGCAAAGCGTCGAGGTAAAGACGCCAAGGTTCATCAGCGCCTCGAACGCCTTCAGCGGATAGGCATAGTACTTGCCGCCGTAATAGATGCGCGACAGGCGCGGCCGGTCGATGAAATCGTCCGGCAGCAGCTCGTCCCAGAGCTGCACCACTTCCCGGCTCTTGGAGAAGAAGCGATGGCCGCCAATGTCGAAGTGGAAGCCCTTGTACGCCACCGTGCGGCTGATCCCGCCCACATAGACGGGATCGCGCTCGATCACATGCACGCGCTTGCCCGCCTTGGTGAGCAGATAGCTGGATGTGAGGCCCGCGGGGCCTGCGCCGATGATCAGAACGTCGGTGTCGGTGTGCATGGCTTGGGGTCTTCGGCCGGCTCCGCCTTCGCGGGCGCGAAGGTGAAGAAGCGCTGGCCGGTGTAGGAAAAAAGGGTGGCGACGACCGCGCCGATCACGGCGGCGGCGGGGTGCCAAAGGTGCGGGTCCGCGGCGAGCACGCCCAGGAACACGAGGTAGTTCACCCCTTGGGCGACGGCGGCGACGGCCACATAGCGCGCGACCTCGGCATGGGCGCGCCGGCCCGAGGCGGCGAAGGTCACGCGCCGGTTCAAGATCCAGGTCGCGGCGGTGGCGACGCTGAGCGACACGGCGCGCGCGACCGTCTTGTCCGCACCCAGCCGCTCGGCCGTCTCCAGCACGATCAGGTCGACCGCCAGGCCGAACACGCCGACGGAGAGGAATCGGATCAGCGACCTGGGCGCCCGCGCCAAGACGGGGGCGAGCAGCGGCGCAAGGCGGGACCTGACGGTCCGCACCTCGGCCTGCACTCGGGCGTGGATCCGGGCTTGCACTCGGGCGGGCAGGGACATCATACCGCGCTCCCGCAGGCGCGGCAGGACCGCCGCATCACGCTGAACCTCGTGTAGACAACTTTAGACGCCGTAAAGCGCAATTCGCCGCTCTCGCCTATAGGGGGGCGGATGGCGCGACCCGTCGTCGCGCCGATGTCCCGCCTCATGCTCCGGAACCCAGGATGAAGCTGCCCGCCGCGCCCGATCTTGCGCCCGACCGCCGGCTGGTCCTGACCGCCCTGGCCGCGGCGCTGATCATGGCCTGTATCATGGGATGGCAGGACGGCAAATTCCTGTCGGCCGGGCTCGGCGACACCGACGACGCCACCCGCCTGATGATGGCCAGGGCGCTGCTGCACGGCCAGGGCTGGTGGGACCAGCGGATCGTCCGCTTCCAGCCGCCGATGGGCGTCTACATGCACTGGTCGCGCCTGCTCGACGGCGGCATCGCGGCCATGATGGGGCTGTTCCGCCTCGTCATGCCGGAGAGCCGGGCGGAGTGGCTGACGCGCTTTCTCTGGCCGATGCTGTGGCTGGTCCCCGCGTGCATCGCCGCCCTGCTGCTGACCCGCCGCCTCGCGGAGGGGCCGGCGCGGCGGCGCGACACGGCGGGGGCGGCGGTCCTGATCGCCGCCCTCTGCCTGGTCACCACCACCAAGCTCGGCGATCAGTTCCGCCCCGGGCGCATCGACCACCACGATGTGCAGATCGTGCTGGCCATGCTAGCGCTGCTGGGCGGCTGCCTCCGGGGGCCGAGCGTGCGCGGCGCGGCGCTCGCGGGCCTCGCCACCGGCGTGGGCCTGGCCATCGGCCTGGAGGCGCTGGCCTTCGACGTCCTGGTGGGCGCCGCATTTGCGCTCGCCTTCGCCTTCGATCCCAAGGAGGCGCGCCGGCTGGAGACCTACGGGGCGACGCTGGGGCTGAGCACCCTCAGCGCCTTCTGCCTGCAGACGCCGCCCTGGCGTTGGAGCGTCTCGGCCTGCGACGCCATGGCGCTGAACCTGGTGGGCGGGATCGCCGTCGCGTCCGGCGCGCTAGTGTTGGCGGCCCGCCTGACCGAGCGCCGCGCCTTGCCCTGGCGCCTGGGGGCCCTGTCGCTCGGAGGCGCGCTGGCCGCGGCGGCCTACGTCAAGCTCGACCCCAACTGCCTGCACGGCATCTTCGCCGACGTCGATCCCGCCGTGCGGCCGTTCTGGCTCGACCACGTGCAGGAAGTCCGCCCGCTCTGGGTCATGTTCAAGCGGGAGCCTGAGAACGCCCTGGCGCTGGGGGTGCCCGCCGTGCTGGGCTGCCTCGCCTGGGGGCTGCTGGCGGTGCGGCGAGACGTGAGGCGCGACCAGGGCTGGCTGCTGTTCGGCGCCGTGCTGCTGGCCACGACCGTGGCGGGGTTCCTGTCCAACCGCATGGCCTATTACGCCGACTGGCTGGCGGTGGCGCCGATCGGGGCGGCGGCCGCGGCCCTGGTCCAGCATCGCTACGCCCGGGGCGGCCTCTTCGCCGTCGTGCTGGCCGGCGCCATCGCCCAGCCGATGACGGCCACGGGCCTGGGTCTCATGGCGACCCAGAAGCCCGCGCCCAAGCCCGGCGCCCGCAAGCCCCGGCCCGATCCGCCGGACTATTGCTACGACAGCGCCTCCTACCGCGACCTGGCCCGGCTGCCCGCGGGCACGACCCTGTCGGAGATCGACCTTGGCCCGTTCGTGACGGCGCTGACCCCGAGCTCCAGCATGAGCGCGCCCTACCACCGCATGAGCTGGGGCATCCTGCAGGCGCGCCACGTGCTGGTCGCCGATGCGGACGATCCAGGGCCGGACGGGGCCTATGCCCTGGCCCGCAGGCTCAGGGTGACCTACGTCCTGGAATGCCGCCGCCACGCCAACCACGTGGATCGCGACGGCCTGGCGCCCAACTCGCTGCAGGCGGTGCTCGATCGGGGCGACTGGCCCGACTGGCTGGAGCTCGAGAACGACGAGGACGCCCCGATCCGCGTCTTCAAGATCGTAGGGGAGTAGGGGACCGGCCCAGCCGCGCCTCGAGCGCGTCGATGGGGGCGCAGCTCGCCTCGAAGACGTAGTCGGGGCGGGTCACGCTGACCGAGCCCACCCCGGCCTCGGCCAGGGCGGCGGCGGCCTCGAACAGGTCGGCGCGGGCGATCAGCAGGCCGTCGGCGCGGCGGCTGGCCCCGCGCTCGAGCCAGGGGGCCATGACCGCTTCCGCCGCCGCGTCCTGTTCGGGGGGCCAGCGCAGCGAAGCCAGGTCTCCCGCCCGCGCCTTGGCTTCCACCACCGACAGCAGCCGCCGCGCCCCCGCCAGCGCCTCGGCGGACCAGGTCGCGGTCAGGGACGCGGCGAGCTGGGCCTGGCTTTTCAGGATGACGCCGTCGGACAGCACCTTCAGCCCGTTGGCGGCGAGCGTCGCGCCCGTGGTGGTGATGTCCACGACCAGCTCCGCCGCCCCCGCCGCGGGCGCGCCCTCTGTGGCGCCGGAGGAGTCCACGATGCGGTAGTCCGCAACCCCCTTGGCGGCGAAGAAGGCCCGCGTCTGGGCCCCGTACTTGGTCGCCACCCTGAGCCTGCGGCCGGTGCGGGCGAGGTAGAGGTGCGCGACCTCGTCCACGTCCGCCATGGTCTCCACGTCGATCCAGCTCTGCGGCGCGGCCACCACCAGGTCTGCGCGGCCAAAGCCCAGGGCGCGCAGCAGCATGACGCGCGCGTCCACGCCGGCCGGGCGCTCGCGCAGCAGGTCCTCGCCCGTGACCCCCAGATGCGCCTCGCCGCCGTCCACCGCCGCAGCAATGTCGCCGGCCGAGAGCAGCCGCACCTCCGCGCCCGGCAGGCCGGCCACGGCCGCGCGATAGCCGCGCTCGCCCCCGTCGACCTCCAGGCGAAAGCCGGCGTCTGCGAGCCAGCCCTCGGCCTGCTCCTTCAGCCGCCCCTTGGACGGGATCGCCAGGATGAGGCTCATCGCCGGCCTCCGGCCCAGGCGCGACCGGGGCGCACCATGCAGCCGACCGCGCGCGCCCCCTCCGCCGGTCCGCCGAGCCGGGCGATCAGGCCGTCGTAGCGCCCGCCGGCCGCCACCGGCTGCTCGTCGCCGAGCGCGCGGGAGCGCACCTCGAACAGCAGGCCGTCGTAATAGCCGAACGGGCGGGCGAAGCCGGTGTCGAAGGTCAGGGCGGCCTCGGGCATGCCGGCCTCGGTCAGGGCGCGGAGCCGCGCGATCCAGGGCTGCAGCTGGACGTCAAACTCCACCCGGGCCTCGTAGGCGAGGCGCTCGACACGGTCCAGGGCCGCGCGGGGGCGGTCGGCGATCTCGAAGTAGCGCCAGATCAGGTCCGCCTCCCCGTCCGACAGGCGCGGGCCCCGGGCGGCGGCGGCCCGCTCGGCCAGGCGGTGCACGATCTCGCCCGCCGCGCGCCCGCCCACGGGCTGGATGCCGGCCAGCCGCCAAAGCTCTTCCAGCACGCCGGAGGCCTCCCCCTCGGGCAGGTCGGAGAGCAGGTCTGCAAGCCGCCCCGATGCGTGGGCGGAGTCGGGCGCGGACCGGGCGCGGTCGAGCTCGAGCCGGAAGTTGCGCTCGCTCGGGAAGGCGCGGATCAGACGCGCCGCGATGGCCTCCGGGAGCCCCAGCGCGCGCACGAACGCGGCGAAGAGGCCGATGTCGCCTAGCACCAGCTGGAGGTCGTCACGCCCGCCCGCCGAAGCCGCACGCCAGGCGAGGTCGAGCAGCGCCGCGTCCTGCCGCGCCGGGTTGCTGTCGTCAGCGCCCAGCACCTCCACGCCGAGCTGCAGGAACTCCGCCGCCCGGCCGGAGCCTATGGGGGCGGCCCGAAACGCCTTGCCCTGGTAGAGGTAGCGCCCCGCGGCCGCGCCCGAGGCGAGGTGCTGGACGGCGATCGGGATCGTGAAGTCAGGGCGCAGGCACAGCTCCTCCGCGCCCTCGCCCTGCACCACGAACAGGCGCGCACGCAGGCCCTCGCCAGCGAGGTCGAGCAGGCGGCCGAGGGGCTGCAGCACCGGCGCGTCGGTCCAGGCGCCGCCGAACGCCTCGAAGGGCGCGCGGATGGCGGCCAGCACCTCGGGCGGAGGCGGCGCCTCTGCGCCGGGCGCGCTCACCTTAGGCCTCCAGGATGCGGCGCACGAAGGCGGTGAGCTCGGCGCGGGGGATGGTCGCCTGGCCCGGACGCTCGGTGCGCCAGGCGGCGTTGTCGGCGACCTGGCTGGCCAGGCGACGGCCCAGGTCAAGGTCCTTCACGGTCACCGTGCCGGCCGCGAGCTCGTCCTCGCCCAGCAGGACAGCGGCGGGCGCGAGCCGGCGGTCGGCGTACTTCATCTGCGCCTTCATGCCGGACGCGCCGAGATAGACCTCCGCGGCGATGCCGGCGGCGCGGAGCTCGCCTGCGACCGCGAAATAGTCGCCCATGCGCTCGGGGCTGAAGGCGATGACCACCACCGGCCCGCGCGCCTCCGCCCCGGGATCGCGCCCCGCCGCCCTGAGCGCCGCGGCGAGGCGGGACACGCCGAAGGAGAAGCCGGTGGCGGGGACCTGCTGGCCGGTGAAGCGGGCCACCAGATCGTCGTAGCGCCCGCCCCCGCCGATGGAGCCGAAGCGCACCCGCTGGCCCTTTTCGTCACGGGTGTCGAGCAGCAGCTCCGCCTCGAACACCGGGCCGGTGTAGTACTCCAGGCCGCGCACGATCGAGGGATCGAAGCGCGCGCGATCGTCCGCGACGCCGAGCGCCCTTAAGGCCGTGTCGATCTCGGCCAGCCCGTTCAGCGGCCCATCCAGCTCGGGCATCTCCAGGTCCGCCAGCGCCGTGATCGCCGCCTGGCGGGTCTCGAAGGAACGGTCCAGGACCTTTCCGAAGAAGCTCTCGACGACGCCGATCGCTGCGGGGTCGAGCTCTGCGCCCTTGGTGAAGTCTCCGGACTCGTCCAGACGCCCGGGCCCCAGGAGATCGCGCACGCCCCCCCAGCCCAAGCGGTCGAGCTTGTCGATGGCGCGCATGACGATGAGCTTGCGCCGGCCCTCGTCGATCCGCGCTGCGCGCAGCACCCCGTCCAGCAGCCGCCGGTCGTTCAGCTTCAGCACGGCGGCGCCGCGCGGCAGGCCCGCAGCCTCCAGCCCCTCCACCGCCATGGCGACGATCTCCGCGTCCGCTTCCGGACGAGCGGAGCCGACCGTGTCGGCGTCGCACTGCACGAACTCGCGGAAGCGGCCCGGGCCGGGCTTCTCGTTGCGCCACACCGGCCCGAAGGCGTAGCGGCGGAAGGGCTTGGGCAGGGTCTCCCAGGTCTGGGCGGCGAAGCGGGCCAGGGGCGCGGTCAGGTCGTAGCGGAGCGCCATCCACTGCGCGTCGTCGTCCTGGAGCGCGAAAACGCCCTCGTTCGGCCGCTCGGCGTCCGGCAGGAACTTGCCGAGCGCGTCGGCGTACTCGAACGCGGAGGTGTCCAGCGGCTCGAAGCCGTAGCGCTCATAGACCGCCGAGACCTGGGCCAGGATGGCGCGCTCGGCGCGTACGTCCCGCGATCGGCGGTCCTGGAAGCCGCGCGGCGCGCGGGCCTCGGGTCTGCTCGTCTCGGAGTCGGGCATGGCGGCGCGCTTAGCGGATGCGGGCCGCAGCGGCAACGTCGGCGGCGCTCAGGCTTCGTTGGCCGCCTCCGCGGCCAGGTCGGCGCGCGCCGCGTCCAGCGCCGCCTGCATCTCGTCGAGCTCGGCGTTCGTGCGGGCGAGCTTGGCGCGCGCCTCGGCCAGGGCGGCCTCCTTGCGGGCGATCTCGGGTTCCGCCAGGGCCCGCCGCGCCCGGTCCGCCTGAGCGAGTTCGGCCAGGCGCCGGCGATGCTCGTCCTGGGTCATCCGCCTCACGCCTCCAGCTCGATGTCCCAGTAGAGGTAGTCGAGCCAGCTCTCGTGCAGGAAGTTTGGCGGGAACCGCCGCCCAAGGTCCTGCAGCTGGTGCATGGTCGGCCGTGCGGGGTGCTTGTGCGGGATCATGCCGGCCTCGCGCGGCGTGCGCCCGCCCTTGGCCAGATTGCAAGGCGCGCAGGCCGTGACGATGTTCTCCCAGCTCGTCCGCCCGCCCCGCGAGCGCGGGATCAGGTGGTCGAAGGTCAGGTCCTCCATCGAGCCGCAGTACTGGCAGGCGAAGGCGTCGCGCAGGAACAGGTTGAAGCGGGTGAAGGCCGGCGGTCGGTCCTGGGCGACGAAGCTCTTCAGCGCCACCACGCTCGGCAGGCGCATCTCGAAGGACGGCGAGCGGACGGTCTGCTCGTAGGTGGCGATCACGTCCACCCGGTCGAGGAAAACCGCCTTGATCACCTCCTGCCAGGGCCAAAGCGACAGGGGATAATAGGACAGCGGACGGTAGTCGGCGTTGAGCACCAGGGCGGGCCAGCCCGAGGGCGGTTTCTTGAGCACCTGCATGTCAGGCGCTCCCCACGGGGGCGGACCGAAGGTTCATCGACGCGGAACGAGGGGTCTGACTGAAGACCAGGCTCCTTCTCGATCGTGTTGAGGCCGGGAATCACTCAGCATTTCCGGCCGCGGGCGGGACCATAAGCGAAAAAGCGCGACACCTCCATGACGGCCGCCGCACGACGCCGCCGCACGACGCCGCCGCGCGCGCCGCTGCAGCGCCCGCAAAGCGCGCGAGGACCGCCGCCGGTTGCCGCGCGCGGCCTAGGTCCCTATGGTCCGCGGCCTTCCAACGCCCCTGCCCACCCCGGACGCCCGTGCCTGCTCCCGCGCCTGTTTCCGAGCCCCTGTCCTTCCAGGACCTAATCCTGACGCTCCAGCACTATTGGAGCGCGCAGGGGTGCCTCTTGCTGCAGCCCTATGACCTGGAAGTCGGCGCCGGCACCCTGCACCCCGCCACCGTGCTGCGCGCGCTCGGCCGCCGCCCCTGGCGCGCGGCCTACGTCCAGCCCAGCCGCCGCCCGGCCGACGGCCGCTATGGCGAGAACCCCAATCGGCTGCAGCACTATTACCAGTTCCAAGTCATCCTGAAGCCGAACCCGCCCGAGCTGCAGGACCTCTACCTGGGCTCGCTGAAGGCCATCGGCCTGGACCCTGCCGCCCACGACATCCGCTTCGTGGAGGACGACTGGGAGAACCCCACCGTGGGGGCCTGGGGCCTGGGCTGGGAGGTCTGGTGCGATGGGATGGAGGTGACCCAGTACACCTACTTCCAGGGCGTGGGCGGGCTCGAGGTCGAGGTCGTCTCCGGCGAGCTGACCTACGGCCTGGAGCGTCTGGCCATGTATGTCCAGGGCGTCGACAACGTCTATGACCTGCGGTTCAACACCGCCGGCGTGCGCTATGGCGAGGTGTTCCTGGAGAACGAGCGCCAGAACTCCGCCTTCAACTTCGAGATCGCGGACGTCGCGACCCTGCAGCGGCAGTTCGAGGACATGGAGCGCGACGTGCCGCGCATCCTGGCCGGGCGCGGGCCGCAGGGTCAGGCGCTGGTCCTGCCCGCCTATGACCGCGCGCTGAAGGCCAGCCACCTCTTCAACCTGATGGACGCGCGCGGCGCCATCGCCGTGGCGGAGCGCCAGAGCTACATCGGCCGCATCCGCGACCTGGTGAGGGCCTGCGCGGAGGCCTGGGTCGCGCAGGAGGCGGCGGCCTGAGCCATGCCTGACCTCCTGATCGAGCTCTTTTCCGAGGAGATCCCCGCCCGTATGCAGGCGCAGGCGGCGAGGGACCTGGCGCGGCTGGCGGCGGAGCGCCTCTCGGCCGCAGGCCTTTCGTGGGAGGGGCAGGACGCCTTCTGCGGCCCGCGGCGCCTGACGCTCCACGTCCGCGGTCTGCCTGCCGCGACCCCCGACCTGACCGAATCCCTGAAGGGCCCCAAGGCCTCGGCGCCCCCGCAAGCGGTGGAGGGCTTCCTGCGCAAGACCGGCCTGACGCGGGAGCAGCTCGATGAGCGCGACGGCGTGCTCTACGCCACCGTCCGCCGCTCGGGCCGGCCGACGCCCGCGATCGTGGCGGAGATGCTGGACAGCGTGATCCGCAGCTTCCCCTGGCCGAAATCGATGCGCTCGGGCGCGTCGACGTTCCGCTGGGTGCGGCCGCTGAGGCGCATCGTGGCGCTGTTCGACGGTCAGGTCGTGCCCTTTGAGATCGAGGGGCTCTGGGCCGGCGACCTGACCGAGGGACACCGCTTCATGGGCGAGGCGCAGGGCGCCTTCCCCGTCGCTGGCTTCGAGGACTATCGCGCCAGGCTCGCGGAGCGCTTCGTGTTGCTCGAGACGCAGGCGCGCAAGGCCCGCATCCTGGAGCGCGCCCAGGCGGTCTGCGCCGCGCGGGGGCTGGAGCTCGTCCCCGACGCGGGCCTGCTGGACGAGGTGGCGGGCCTGGCGGAATGGCCCACGCCCGTGCTCGGCGACATGGACCCGAGCTTCCTGGACCTGCCGCCGGAGGTGATCCGCACCTCCATGCGCACGCACCAGAAGTACTTCGCCGTGCGCCGGCAGGGGGAGACCGATCTTGCGCCGCACTTTGTGGTCGTCGCCAATGTCGAGGCGGCGGACGGCGGGGCGGAGATCGCGCGCGGCAACGGCCGCGTCCTGTCCGCGCGCCTGTCGGACGCCCGCTACTTCTGGGACGAGGACCGCAAGGCCGGCGCCTTCGAGCGCTGGCTGGACCGGCTGAAGGGCGTCACCTTCCACGCCAGGCTCGGTACGATGGCCGAGCGCGTCGCGCGCCTCGCGGTCCTGGCGCGGGCGCTGGCGCCGGCCGTGGGCGCCGACCCCGGCCTGGCCGAGCGCGCCGCGCGCCTGGCCAAGGCCGACCTCGCCTCCGCCATGGTGGGCGAGTTCCCCGAGCTGCAGGGCGTCATGGGCGGCTACTACGCCCGGATGGCCGGCGAGCCCGACGCCGTCGCCGACGCCGTGCGCGACCACTACCGCCCGCTGGGTCCAGGCGACACCGTGCCGACCGAGCCCGTCGCCGTGGCTGTGGCCCTGGCCGACAAGCTCGACACCCTGACGGGCTTCTTCGCCATCGGCGAGACGCCGACGGGCTCCAAGGACCCCTATGCCCTGCGCCGCGCCGCCCTGGGCGTGATCCGGCTGGTGCGCGAAACCGGAGTCCGCCTGCCGCTCAGGGACGCGATCTCCGCGGCCAGACAGGGGTTTGGTGGACCAGCCGGGGGCGCCGGGCCGTCCGACGCGCCAGACCTGGAGGCGGAGCTGCGCGCCTTCTTCGCGGACCGGCTGAAGGTCATGCTTCGGGACGAGGGTCGGCGGCACGACCTCGTGGACGCGGTGTTCGCCCTGGGCGACGACGACCTGGTGCGGATCATCGCGCGGGTGGAGGCGCTCGACGCCTTCCTGCGCAGCGAGGACGGGGCGAACCTGCTGGCCGGCTATCGCCGCGCCGCCAACATCCTGAAGGCCGAGGCCCGGAAGACCCCCGCCGAGGCCCCGTCCTACGACGCGCCTGTGGAGGACGGCGGCCACGGGGGCGCCCCCCACGGCGGCGTCGGCGCGGTCGCGCCGGAGGAGGCGGCGCTCCGCCAGGCGCTGGCCGCGGCGGAACCGGAGATTCGCCAGGCCCTGGAGATGGAGCGCTTGGACCAGGCGCTGCAGGCGCTGGCTGCGTTGCGGCCGGCCGTCGACGCCTTTTTCGACAAGGTGCTGGTCAACGATCCGGACCCGGCCGTGCGCCTGAACCGCCTGCGCCTGCTCTCGAGCCTGCGCCGCACCGCAAGCCGCATCGCCGACCTCGACCGCGTCGAGGGCTGAGCCTCTCGCGCCCCGCGGCTCTGGCCTGACCGCACCGCCCGGCGGGCGTGCGGCCCCCCCGCCCATGCGCGGCCCCGGATCGCCCATGACGCAAAAGAAAAGGGCGGCTCTCGCGAGCCGCCCTTCCCTTCAGCGTCATGCCTTCCGCAGGTCAGAACCGGTAGGAGGCGCCCAGGCGCACGACACGAGGCGCCTGATACCCTTGCGGCTGGCGGTAGAGCGGGTTCGGCGTGCCGGGGCCGCCGATCTCGCCGAACTCGCCATACTGGGTCACAGCTTGGCTGTCGAAGACGTTGAACACGTCCGCGCGCAGCTGAAGCGTGCCCGGCATGAACCGGAGCGCCAGATCATACGAGAGCGACAGGTCCAGGCGCGTGTCCCAATCGCCTTCGAATGACGATCCCCGCGGCGTTTCTTTCCCGCCGCAGTACCACGCCGTCAGTGTGCTGCCGTCAGCGCGGTTGTCGTTGCGCGGATAGTAGCCGATGCAGCCGTAATGACGCGGTGACAGCACGTTCAGGCTGCCGCCCAGCTTCAGGTTATCGATGATCTGATAGGTCCCATGAAGCTTCAGCTGATAGCCGTGGTGGTTCGGCAGCAGGCCGTAGGCGCCGTCGACCCAACCCACCTCGTCGAAGTCCTGGGTGATGCCGGTATCGGTCTGACCGTTATCGGACTTCACGCCGCCCTCGTAGTTGCCCTTCGAGGTCGAGAACACGAGCGAACCGTCAAGCTGCCACTTGCCGTCCCAAGGACGCTCGAAGTTGAGCTCCAGCGCGTAGTATTCACGCTTCGCCTTGGGCAACCCGATCACGCTGGCCGGGATCGTCACGGTCTTGCCCGCATTCGCACCCCAGCTACTGTCGAGCCGGATGGTCGCGTCGTTGCCAGGGTTCAGGATCACGTAGCCGCTGGTGCCGAAGGTGCCGCAGCTGCCAGGCGCGATCCCGAGCTGGCCCGCGACGTAGGCGCAGGACGGAGAGACCTTGCCAGCGTCGTGGTAGCCGATGTTGGAGTCTTCGAGCACGCTCTGCAGCGTGCGGTAGGTCACGTGCGCGCCGGCCTTCCACCCGTTGTCGAACTTGTGCTCGACCCCGATAATAAATTCGTCCTGGTACTGCGGCTTGAGGTTGATCGCCGCAATGACGCCGGCGGCCGGCACGGACGGGGCGCAGGCGGTGCCGGTGTCTTGGCCTTCCAGGCAGGGGTGGTTGGAGTCCTTGACCGTCACATTGGTGCCCAGCACAGGAACCAGCGTGGTGGGGTCGCGCGACGTATAGGTGAAGAACTCTTCACGGAACGTCTCAGCGCCGGACTCACGGATGTTGGTGTTGCCGGCGATCGGCAGATAATAGCGGCCGTAGAAGCCGGTCAGCTTCGTCCTGCGGTCGCCAACGGGGTCGTACGAAACGCCGATCCGCGCACCGACCTGATCCGTCGTGTGGATGAAGGAGCCTTTGATCGCGTTCCGGTTGTTGAAATCTTCGTTGCGCACGCCGATTTGCAGCGACAGCCGGTCGGTTGGATCCCAGACATCTTGGATGTAATAGCCCTTATCCTGAATGGAGAAGGTGCCGCCCTGGATGAAGATGCGCCGACGCACGCAGAAATCTGTGATCACGCCGCTGCCGCCGCAATTCGTTCCGGCGCCGTAGTAGCGATAATAGACCCCGCCGGAGTAGGTCTGAGTCGCGAGCGAGCGCAGATCCTCCTGGTCGTATCCGATCCGAAGGTGGTGACGACCAAAGAAGTTTCCGTAGAAGTCCGCGTCGACGCGGGCCAGCTTACGTTCGTCGTTGCCCTGCGACACCGACAAGCTCGGGTTGCCGCGTACGATCGCACCGTTCAGGTACACGTTCGGCTGCGTGTCGAGCGTGCCGCGCGAGGTCTGGTCGAAGCGGTTCTCGCCATACAGCGCCGAAAGCGTGAACCAGTCGGTGAAGTTGCCCGTGTAGCGGAAAATCTTCACCTCGCCGCCGCTGAACGTGTTCGTCAGCGACGTCGGTCCAGCGCCCACGGTGTTGAAGTCCTTAACCTGCTGCTTGTCCTTGAAGTAGGTCGCTTCGAACCGCTGCTTGGAGGTGAGGTTGAAGTCGATCTTCCCACCGTAGAACGGCTTATCCTGGGTCGTGCGATCTTTCACGGGGTCGGTGGCGTTGGGCCCCGTAGCGATCCCGCTCTGGTCGTAGCCGCCCTCGACGTGACGCTGCTCGTAGAAACCGAAGAAGAACAGGTGGTCCTTGATCAGCGGTCCTGACAGCCAGACGTCGCTGCTGTAATCGTCGTTCTTGGACAGCCTTTGGCCGTTGAAGTCCGAGCTACTGTTGTTGATATTAACCGCCGGGGCCCGACCGGCCAGGCTCTTGGGCGACCAAAAGGCCTCGACGCCGCCGTGGAACTCGTTGGAGCCCGAACGGGTCACGGCGATGACGGCGCCGCCGGTGGTCCGGCCGAACTCGGCCGCAAAGCCGCCGGTCTTCACTTCGACCTGATCGTAGAAGCTGAACGGAATCGTCGCGCCGCCGAGCAGGTTACGGAAGTTCGTGACGTTGAAGCCATTCACATAATAGATGTTTTCGGCCGGAGACGAACCCGCGATCGACGGGCTGCCGAAAACGCCATTGATCGAAACCGTCGGCGTGAGTTCGGTTATCGCGTTGATGTTGCGCGCCAGCGGCAAGCGATCCAGCGTTTGCTGAACGTTGATCACCGAGCCCGTGGTCGTCTGGTTGAAGTCGATGCCAGGGCGACGCACGGCGCGCACCACGACGGCCGAAACGGCGTTAACGGGGTGCACGGTGAAGTCGTAGGTGGAGGCGTTGCCGACGCTGACCTGGGCGTTCCCCTCGGTCACGGTCGCATAGTTCGCGGCGTTCACGGTCACGGTGTAGGCGCCGATCGGAATCTGCGGGATCACGTAGTGACCGCTGGCGTCCGTGGTCGCGGACCGCGTCACGCCCTTGTTGTTGGAGCGGATGGTCACGCTCGCCCCCGAAACGGGCGCGCCGGAGTCGTTCGTGACCCGGCCGGTCATCGTACCGTTCGAAAAGTCCTGGGCGAAGGCCTGGCCAGGCAGAGCCGCCAGGGTCAAGGCCACGGTGGCCGGGGCGGCGATCGCGACGGCGGCGGCCATCAGCATCGACGAGCCCAGCAAGCGCTGGCGAGTCGGATTGGTCTTCAAAGCGTGTCCCTCCAAGGCAAACGGCGCGTCCAGGCCGCGCGCGTCCCGCTCAAGATGTTTGACCCGAGGCCTCCCACGGGTTGCGGCGGAGCCTAGGAGCGGAGCCGTCATAGCGTCAACGCGGGTTACGGCGGCGTAATGTTTTCCGCAACAGCCTGTCGCATTCTGGTCACACGTCCGAGACTTTCAAGGCGCGACTGCGGCGGTCAGGGGTCGACCGGGGCCTGCGACTGGACCGTGCGGCGAAAGCTTGGCCTTGGGCGGGGGATCGTCTCTCGGCGGGCGGCCCCTCGCCAGCCGGCCAGCGGGGGCCTAGAAGGCGTGGAGGAGACCTGCCATGCCCGACATCCGCCGCGTGACCGACACCTTCGCCGTCGCGCCTCAGTTGCATCCGCAGGATCTGGAGGCCGCCCTCGAGCGGGGCTATGTGCTGGTGATCAACAACCGGCCGGACGGCGAGGCGCCGGACCAGCCGACTTCGCTGGACATGGCCGCCGAGGCCAAGCGGCTCGGGATGCGCTACCTCTACCTGCCGATCCGGGGCGGACCGTCGCCGGAGCAGGCCGTCGCGCAGTATGAAGCCGCGCAGGGGGCGCCGGGCTCCGCGCTCGCCTTCTGCCGGTCGGGCACGCGCTCCATCACCGCCTGGGCGCTCGGGGCCCGGCAGGTCGGAGGGGTCTCGACGGAGCAGCTGCGCGCCGCCGCCGAGGCCGCGGGCTACGACCTCTCGGCCGTGCTGGGGTGAGGCGGGCTCAGCGGCCGAGGGCGACGGTGACCGCCGACGGGGTCGCCGCAAGGCGCGGGTCAGAAGCCAGCCCCGCGAGCCGCCCGACCGCGAGCGCCAGCAGGGCGGCGGCGAGCAGCCTCAGCCGTTTCAGGACGTGCGCGCGCGTCATGGCCCGCCCCTCGCAAGCGCCGCGCCACGGGTCCGGAGTCGCCTGAGGTGGCGGTGACGATCCCCTTCGTGCGGACGTTCGACTTCGCCTATGGCCGGAGCGACCGGGCCTCCCCCCTGATCCGCCGGGTGGTGGCGAGGAACCCCGGCCCGTTCACCTTCACCGGCACGGGAACCTATATCGTGGGGCAGGGCGAGGTCGCCGTCATCGACCCCGGCCCCGACCTGCCCGAACACCTCGACGCGCTCATGGCCGCGATCGCGGGCGAGCGGGTCCGCGCGATCCTGACCACCCACACGCATATCGACCACTCGCCCCTCGCCCGCCCCCTGGCCGAACGCACGGGCGCAACGGTCTACGGCCGCGCCGAGCCCGGGCAGGAGACCGGCTTCGAGGAGGCCAACGAGCGCGGCTTTCGCCCCGACGTGCAGGTCCTCGACGGCGAGACGATCGACGGCCCCGGCTGGACGCTGCAGGTCCTGGCGACCCCCGGGCACGCGTCCAACCACATCTGCTTCGCGCTGCTGGAGGAGAACGCGCTCTTCTCCGGCGACCACGTCATGGGCTGGTCCACCACCGTCGTCAGCCCGCCAGACGGGGACATGACGGCCTATCTGCAGAGCCTCGACGTCGTCGCGGCGCGGAACTTCGACGTGATCTGGCCGACGCACGGGCCGCCCGTGCGCGAGGTCGCGCCCTTCCTGGCCGCCTACCGCGCGCACCGCCTGGATCGCGAGCGGCAGATCCTGGAACAGCTGCACGCCGGGCGGCGCAGGATCGGCGAGATGGTGCCGGTCATGTACGCCGGCGTCGACCCCCGCCTGCACCCGGCCGCGGCGCACTCCGTGCTCGCCCACCTGATCCGGCTGGTGCGTATCGGCGCGGTCGAGACCGAGGGCGAGCCGGGCCTCGCCAGCGAATACCGCGCGACCGCTTGATGCGGCGACCTGCCCCAGGCGTTTACCCGGGCTTCAGCCGGCGGGCTTAGCTTTTCGGTCATGCAAACCTTGGCTCAGCTGTTCGGGCCCGGCTCGAAGCGGGCGATCCAGGACTCCGCGGACGCCTTTTGGACCCGCCTGATTTTCCTGTTCATCTGCTCCACCTTCATCTGGTGGCTCGACCCGCTCTATTGCGCCCTCTGGGCCTGCGCGGTGCTTGTGCTGGAGATCGACGGCCAGCGTATCGCCCGCCGTGTCAGGGCGGGAGGCGAGGACCGCGCCGTCGTCAGCTTCATGGTGCGCAGCTTCCTGATCACCGGCGTCTGGGTGGGCGGCCCGGGACGGCTCTGGCTTTCCAGCGTGGCCGGCGCGCGCGAGGTCGCGACCCTGTGGATGGCGGGCGTGCTCGTCTATCAGCTCACCTTCAGCTATCGCTCGCTCGCCGCCGCCGCGGTGACCGGCTGCTGGACCGTCGCGGGGCTGCTCGCCGCGCCGTTCATCGTGCCGGACCTGGCCTGGCCCATGCGCCTGATGCTGGCGTTCGTCTCGCTGAACCTTTTGGCCTTCAGCGCCCGCGCGCTCCAGACCTTCTGGAAGCGCGAGCGCGAGATCGAGCGCTACCAGGACGACCTGAAGGACCAGACCCGCCGCGCCGAACAGGCCAGCCGAGCGAAGTCCGACTTCCTAGCCACCGTCAGCCACGAGATCAGGACGCCCCTGAACGGCGTGCTCGGCATGGGCCACGCGCTTCTGCGCGGCGACCTGCGCCCCGCCGAGCGCGATAAGGTGCAGACCATCGTCACGGCGGGCGAGACCCTGCACGCCTTGCTGAGCGACATCCTGGACATGTCCAAGATCGAGGCCGGCAAGCTGGTGCTGACACCTGCGCCGACCGACCTCACCGCCCTGATCCAGGACGCGGCGGGCATCTGGCGGCAGGCCGCGTACGACAAGGGCCTGGGCTTCCGCCTGACCCTGCACGACCACGGCGCGCGCTATGCGCTGGTGGACGCCACGCGCCTGCGCCAGGTGATCGGCAATCTCGTCTCCAACGCGGTGAAGTTCACCGAGCGGGGCGAGGTGCGGGTGCTCATGCACGCGGGCGCCGACCGCCTGCGCGTCACGGTCGAAGACACGGGCCCGGGCCTGAGCGAGGCGGCGCTGGAGCGCCTGTTCCAGCCGTTCGTGCAGTCCGATGCGGGGCTGTCCAAGGGCCGAAGCGGGACGGGGCTGGGCCTGGCCATCTCCCGCAACATCGCCGAGGCCATGGGCGGCGCCTTGACTGTCGTCAGCGAGGTCGGACGGGGCTCGTCCTTCACGCTGGAGACGCCGCTTACGGCCTGCGCCGCCCCGGACCCGGTGCTGGAGACCCTCTTCGTCGACGGCCCCAAGCTCGACCACCGCCTCCACGTCCTGGCGGTCGAGGACAATCTGGTGAACCAGAAGGTGCTCTCCGCCCTGCTGGCCGAGGCGCCGGTCGCGCTCGCCTTCGCGGAGGACGGGGCGGCGGGCCTGCGCCAGGCGGGCCTGCGCGCCTTCGACCTGATCCTGATGGACCTGCACATGCCGGTCATGGACGGCTTTGACGCCGCCCAGCGCATCCGCGGCTCCGGCGGGCCCAACGCCGGGACGCCGATCGTGGCCCTGACCGCAGGCGTCTCGGAGCATGAGCGCCGACGCTGCGAGGCGCTGGGCTTCGACGGCTTCCTGACCAAGCCGGTGCAGCCGGCCGAGCTCTTCGAGGTGCTCGCTCGCATCGGCCGCGCGCCCCGCGAGATCGACCCGGCCAACCTGGCCCTGTTCGGGTAGTCGGCCTCGTCCGCCTCACATGTTCGGGTAGTTCGGGCCGCCGCCGCCCTCCGGCGTGGTCCAGACGATGTTCTGAGACGGGTCCTTGATGTCGCAGGTCTTGCAGTGCACGCAGTTCTGGGCGTTGATCACGAACCGCGGGTCCGAGCCCTGCTCGTTGTAGACCACCTCGTAGACGCCCGCCGGGCAATATAGACGCGCAGGTTCGCCATACTTCGGCAGGTTGACCGCGATCGGGATCGAGGGGTCCTTCAGCTTCAGGTGGCTCGGCTGATCTTCCTCGTGGTTGGTGTTGGAGAGGTACACCGACGACAGCTTGTCGAAGCTGATCACATTGTCGGGCTTGGGATAGGCGATGGGCTGGAAATCGGCGGCGAGGCCCGTGCAGGCCGCGTCCGTCTTGCCGTGCTTCAGAGTGCCGAAGAACGAGAAGCCCCCCGTCGCATGGGTGATCGTCATGTCGATGCCGCTCAGGACCGTGCCCTTCACGGTGCCGTAGGCGCTGAGCAGGGGCTTGGCGTTGCGGACGAGGCGCAGCTCCTTCTTGACCCAGCTCTTGTCGAACAGGCCCTGGTAGTCGGCCGCAGCGTCCCCCGCCTTGCCGGCCTGCAGGGCCGCGAATGCGGCCTCCGCGCCCAGCATCCCCGTCTTGATCGCGTTGTGGCTGCCCTTGATGCGCGGCACGTTCACGAAGCCTGCACAGTCGCCGATGAGGGCGCCGCCGGGAAAGCCCAGCTTGGGGATGGACTGCAGCCCGCCCTCCACGATTGCGCGCGCGCCGTAGGAGATGCGCTTGCCGCCCTCCAGGAACTTGCGGATGGCGGGGTGGGTCTTGAAGCGCTGGAACTCGTCGAAGGGCGAGAGGAACGGGTTCTCGTAGTTCAGGTGAACCACGAAGCCGATGGAGATGTAGTTCTCCCCGAAGTGGTACATCCACGAGCCGCCGCCCGTGGCGTCGTCGAGCGGCCAGCCCAGGGTGTGCTGGACATAGCCCGGCTTGAAATTGGCGTCCGGGACCTGCCAGATCTCCTTCAGGCCGATGCCGTATTTCTGCGGCTCGCGCCCGGCGGTCAGGTCGTACCTGGCCTGGATCAGCTTGGAGAGCGAGCCCCGGGCGCCCTCGGCCAGCAGGGTGTACTTGGCGTGCAGCTCCAGGCCCGGCTGGTAGTCCGGCTTGCGCGTCCCGTCCTTGGCGATGCCGAACACGCCGGCCACGACGCCCTTGACCTCGCCGCCGTCGCCGAACACGACCTCGGACGCCGCCATGCCGGGGTAGATCTCCACCCCGAGTTCTTCGGCCTGCTGCGCCAGCCAGCGGCAGACCGAACCCAGCGAGCCGATATAGTTGCCATGGTTCTTCATCCAGGGCGGCATGGGCAGCCAGCTGATGTCGAGCGAGCCGTTCTTGCTGAGGTGCAGGAAGCGGTCCTCGGTGACTTCGGTCTGGAGCGGACAGCCTTTGTCCTTCCAGTCGGGGATCAGCTCGTTCAGGCCGTGCGGGTCGATGACGGCCCCCGACAGGATGTGCGCCCCGATCTCCGAGCCCTTTTCGAGCAGGGCGACCGCGACCTCGGTCCCCTTCTGCGCGGCGAGCTGTTTCAGGCGGATGGCGGCCGCGAGCCCGGCCGGCCCGCCGCCCACGATGACCACGTCGTACTCCATGGCCTCGCGGGGCTCGTTGTCGATCTGGCCCATCACGTCGACGTCGTCGTTCGCCATAGCGGTTCCCTGATCCGGCCCGAAGCCGTCCGTTGCGCGCCGTCATATCCGTGCGGGGCCTGGGGCGGGTCAAGGGGCGGGGATGCGCAGGACGGGCGCCGGACGCGCGCCGGGGGAGCTCGCCGCGGGGGCGGCCGCGCCTATTGGCTGATACGGACCTTGCTGAGCGTGCCAGCGATGGTCTGGAACGCCGCGATCAGGGCCGCGGAGTTCTGCGCATCGAAGTAGTGCGCCGCATCCGTGGCGCAGGACTTCAGGTTCGACAGGCCCGTCGGGTCCGTCACGCCGAAGCCGATGGTGTAGATCTCGATATTGCGCGCCTTCGCGTAGCTGCAGACCTTTTGCTGGTCGGCGTAGGTCTTGGCCACATTGCTGGTGTCGGTGCTGGTTGCGGGCAGGCCCGTGACCGGATCGACGTTGATGCGCTGCAGCGTGCCGTCCGACTTCAGGTACTCCGTGTTGGAACCGTCGGTCATCAGGATCAGCACCTTGCGCGGCATCTTGTTCGGCCCGCTCGTATCGTACGCGGCGCCCTCGGTGAACGGCGCCGCCGGCGACAGCAGGTTCACGCCCCAGACCAGACCGCCTGGGATGTAGGTCTCAGGCTTGTAGCCCCCGATATTGACCACGAGGTTGGTGATCGAGCTCGTGACCGAGGCGGCGTTGGAGGTCAGGGCCTGGATGGGGCTGAGGCAGGTTTGGCTGGTCTGCAGGAACCCCGGATAGGGCGTGGTGGGGTCGGGCATCATCAGCGTGCCCGAGGAGACCTGGTTCTTCACGCAGCCGTAGAACTTATAGTTGGTCGTGCTCGTGGTGCCGCCGCTGCACTGCTGGTAGGGCGTCACTGGCGAGGTCGTGCAGGTCTGAGGCACGATCCAGCAGCTATAGGTGTAGGGCACGCCGTCGGTGACGCCCGTGCAGGTGCCCCGGGTGCCGCCGGTGCAGGTCGTTTTGGTCGTAATCGTCGTGCAGGTCTTGGGCGTGGTCGTCGTCGTGGAATAGTCCGCCCCGACGCTGACCCAGCTCTGCGTGCGGTTCGGGATCCCCACGTTCACGTAGTCCGCATAGGGCACGACCCCGACCTTCACCCCGCCGTTGGCGGTGTTCGACGAGGTCATGATCGTGTCGACGAGGTTCTGGGCGGCGGTCTTCAGCACCTGGATCTTGGTCTGGGCGCCGTCCAGCGGCACGCTCATGGACCAGGTGTTGTCCAGCACGAGGGCGACCTCCAGCGTGCCGTTCACCGACTTCTTGGTCGTGGTCGAGGCCTGGTAGCTCATCTGGGTCACGCCGATGAGCTGGGCGAACATGGGCGTGTAGGACCCGGTGGCGGTGGCGGTGATGGTGTTGGCGCTGGAGTCGAAGGCGAAGCTCGTGATCTGCGCCCCGCTCACGGCCTTGTCGGCGATGTTCGCCGCGAACGCCTGGCGTGTGAGCGACTCCAGCGTGGCGGCGTCGGTCGACGAGGAGGAGGCGGCGTAGAGGGCGGCGGCGTCGAGCGAATCCTGCACCGCGCTCTTTTTCGAGTAGAGCACGGAGAGGTCCATCGACCCGCCTGCGAGGCCGGTGATGGCCAGCATCGACAGGGCGGTGATGGCCGCGACGTTGCCGCGGATGCTGGATCGGAAGCGGGCGAGGAACCGGCGCATGCGGCGACCCTGCCACCGCCGCGGTTAAGCTCTCGTTTAGAGATGGGGTTAAGACGCCGGCGCCCATGCGTGGCGGCTCTGCGGGCGTGCGGCGAGACAGCCCTTGAAAAGAGACCTGCGACAAGGCACACCGAGCCATCCCCAAAGGCGGAGTCAGAGTCCCGGTCGCGACGTAGGGGGTGGCGCGTCGGGATATGCTGGCTTGGCCCTCCGTCCCCTTCGTGGCGCGTCCACGACAAGGCCATCCATGCTTCAATCGGTATTCGGCGTGATCTCCAACGACATCGCCATCGACCTCGGCACCGCCAACACGCTCATCTACATGAAGGGCAAGGGCATCGTCCTGAACGAGCCCTCGGTCGTGGCGCTGAGAAACGTCGGCGGTCGCAAGGTGGTCCACGCCGTGGGCATCGAGGCCAAGCAGATGCTGGGGCGCACCCCCGGCCACATGGAGGCGATCCGCCCCATGCGCGACGGGGTCATCGCCGACTTCGAAGTCGCCGAGGAGATGATCAAGCACTTCATCCGCAAGGTCCACAACCGCAAGGGCTTCGTGAACCCCAAGGTGATCGTGTGCGTGCCCTCCGGCGCCACTGCGGTGGAGCGCCGGGCCATCAACGACAGCTGCCTGAACGCGTCGGCGCGGCGCGTCGGCCTGATCGACGAGCCCATGGCGGCGGCCATCGGCGCGGGCCTGCCCATCCACGAGCCGACCGGCTCCATGGTGGTCGACATCGGCGGCGGCACCACGGAGGTCGCGGTGCTCAGCCTTTCTGGCATCGTCTATTCGCGCTCGGTCCGCGTCGGCGGCGACAAGATGGACGAGGCGATCATCAGCTACATGCGCCGCCACCATAATCTCCTGATCGGCGAAACGACCGCGGAGCGTATCAAGAAGGAGATCGGCACGGCCCGTCCGCCCATCGACGGCGACGGCCTGGCCATCGAGGTCAAGGGTCGCGACCTGATGCAGGGCGTGCCGCGCGAGGTGCGCATCTCCGAGAAGCAGGCGGCCGAGGCCCTGGCCGAGCCCGTGACCCAGATCGTGGAGGCCGTGAAGGTCGCTCTGGAGGCCACGCCCCCCGAGCTCGCCGCCGACATCGCCGACAAGGGCATCATGCTGACCGGCGGCGGCGCCCTGCTGCGGGGCCTGGACAGCGAGATCCGCGACCACACCGGCCTGCCGGTGACCGTGGCCGACGATCCGCTCAGCTGCGTCGCCCTGGGGTGCGGCAAGGTGCTCGAGCATCCGAAGTGGATGAAGGGCGTCTTGGACGCCTCTTTGGCGTAGACTTTCCGCCCAACCCTCACCCCTAGCTGCGGCGACGACAGGGGTCTTCTTCGGCGCCGTTCACGGAGGCAGAGCCCTTGGCCTATCGGGACAGCCCGTTCCAGCAGATCAAGGCGCCCCTTGTCTGGATGGCAGGGGCCGCGACCGTGGTCGCCGCCGTGCTGGCCGTGGTGCTGCTGGTCGCTGATCGCCGCGACCACGTGGGCGAAAAGGGCTATGGCGAGATTCGCGGCGTGTTCGACAGCGTGCTGGCCCCCACCGGCAACCTGACCGCCGCGCCGGTGCGCTGGATCAGCTTCGCCACCGATGAGGTGCGGGGCTACTTCTTCGCCGTGTCCGAGAACCGCCGGCTGAAGCAGCAGGTGGCCGAGCTGCAACGCTGGCGTGACGCCGCCATCGCGCTGAAGAACATCAACGACCGCTACGAGAGCCTGCTGAAGCTTCGCACCGAGCCCGCCGTGCCGATGATCTCCGCCCGGGTGGTGGTCGATGCGCGCGGGCCCTTCGCCAACGCCCGCCTGGCGGACGCCGGGACGCAGGAGGGCGTCTCGGTCGGCAATCCAGTGATGAGCGACCACGGCCTGGTCGGGCGGGTGATCGGAGCAGCCCCCCACGCGAGCCGCATCCTGCTGCTCACAGACGTGGACGCCAAGACGCCCGTGCTGGTGGACAGGACCAACGCGCGCGCGATCCTGACCGGCGACGGCGGCGCGGCCCCGCGGCTCGATTATCTGCGCGGGCGCGATCCGATCCGCGAGGGCGACATGATCCTGACCTCCGGCGACGGCGGCATCTATCCCCGCGGTCTGCCGGTGGGCGTGGCGGTGAAGGATTTTTCCGGCGCCTGGCGCGTGCGGCTCTACGCCGACCAGGCCGCCATCGACTATGTGCGCATCCTGCAGTTCCGCGACCTGTCCCAGATCGTCGATCCTGCGACCCTGGCGCCCGGCGCGCCGCCGCCTCTCAACGCGCAGCAGCAGCAGGCCCTGAACGCCTCCTACGCCCAGATCGCAGCCAACGCCGCCGCCCGGGCGGCCGCGGCCAAGGCGGGCGCCCCGCCCGGTGCTGCGCCCCAGACCCCGGCCGCTTCGACCGCCGTGCCTGAGAGCGCCCTGCCCGCGGCCGCCGTCCCAACCCCGAAATCAGAGCTGCCGACGAAGCCCAAGTCTAAGCACGGCAAGGGCGCGAAGGACGGCGCCGCGGCCGAGGCGCCCAAGCACAGGGGCCTGAAGGACATCCTGAAGAAGTTCGGAGCGGGCGGATGAGTACGGCCTCCGAGCCGCTGAAGGCGCACCGCTGGCTGCTGATCCCCGCCCTGCTCTGCCTGCTGGCCACCTTCCTGCTCGGCACGCCGATCCAGGTCTTCGGCCTGCGCCTGCCCGAGCCCGTCTTCCCCATGATCCTGCCCTTCGCCTGGGCGGTGATCCGGCCGTCGATCCTGGCGCCCTTCGCTCTGCTGGCGATCGGCGTGTTCCTGGACCTCTTCTGGTCGGGCCCTCTCGGGCTCTGGGGCCTGTCCCTGCTCTTGGTCTATGGCGCGGTGCTGGTCACGCGTAACCTGATCCTGGGCCAGGGCGTACCCGTGATGGCGGCCTGGTATGTGGGCGCCGTCGTCCTGGCCTTCGTCATGGCGTATCTGTTCGTGATGCTGGATGCAAAGACGACGCCGGACCTGCTGGCGACCTTTTGGCAGCTTGCCGTAACCGCCGCCCTGTTCCCATTGGCTCAGAGACTGATCGAACGCTTCGAAGACGCCGACATCCGCTTCCGCTAAGCTGAGCCGGCCGCGACTGGACCCTGCCCGTGACCGTAGAACCGTCGATCTACTTCAACGAGGTGAACGAGCGCCAAGGCGTCTTCCACCGGCGCACCTTCATCCTGGGCGGGCTGGCGGGGCTGAGCTCCATCGCCCTGATCGGCCGGCTGGCGGACCTGCAGGTGGTCGAGGCGCAGCAGTACTCGAACCTTTCGGAGAAGAACCAGTTCAATTTCCGGGTCGTAGTGCCGCCCCGGGGCCGCATCCTGGACCGCAACGGGGTCGAGATCGCCTCCAACCGCCCGGACTTCCGCCTCGTGGTCCGCCGCAACGAGGTGCAGGACCTCGACCAGACGCTGGACCGCCTCTCGCAGCTGATCCCCCTGACGGCCCAGCGCAAGCGCCAGCTCCTGCGCGAGGTCTCGATCGCGCCCCGCGCCGTGCCGGTCGCCATCGCCACCGGCCTGAGCTGGGAGGAATTCTCCCGCGTCGCCGTGCGCACCCCCGAACTGCCCGGCGTCACCGCCGAGATGGGCGAAGCGCGCGTCTATCCCTTTGGCGGCGCCTTCAGCCACGTGATCGGCTATGTGTCCAAGGTCTCGGCCGACGACATCAAGAAGGAGCCGAACCCCGATCAGCTGATGTTCCACCCGGGCTTCCGCATCGGCAAGCAGGGGGTGGAGAAGGCGCTCGACCAGGCGCTGCGCGGCAAGCCGGGCGGCCAGAAAGTCGAGGTCGACAGCGTCGGGCGGGTCATCAAGGAGGACCCTGGCGGCGACGTGGCGCCCACCCCCGGGGCGGAGGTCGTGCTGACGCTGGACGCCGACATCCAGAACCGCGCGCTGCAGGTGTTCGGCCAGGAGTCCGGCGCGGCGGTGATGATGGACATCCGGACCGGCGATGTGCTGTGCCTGTTGTCCGCCCCCTCCTTCGACGCCAACCAGTTCGTCTCCGGCGCGCCGGCGGCCTATTACAAGGCCCTGGCCGAGTACGACCACAAGCCGCTTCTGGACAAGGCGTTGGCCGGCACCTACCCGCCGGGCTCCACCTTCAAGACCATGGTGGCGCTTGCCGCGCTGGAGCACGGGGTCGACCCCAAGCGCGCGTACTACTGCGCCGGGGCCTGGCAGTTCGGCAACCACACCTTCCACTGCGACAAGCACCACGGCTCGCAGGACATGCACAGCGCCATCGTGACGTCGTGCGACATCTTCTTCTACAACACGGCGCTGACCGTCGGCCCCGACCGGATCGCCGACATGGCCCGGCGCTTCGGCCTGGGCCAGATCTTCGACATCGGCATCCCAGGCCAGAAGAAGGGCCTGGTCCCCGACACCGAGTGGAAGAGGCGCACCTTCGCCAAGAGCAATCCGGCGAACATGAAGTGGTTTCCCGGCGAGACGCCCTCGATGGGCATCGGCCAGGGCTACACCAACGTCAATCCGCTGCAGCTTTGCGTCATGGTCTCGCGCCTGGCGAACGGCCAGAAGGCGCTGCACCCGCGCTTGATCAAGTCCGTCGGCGGCGTGGAGCAGCAGCCCCCCACGAACATCCCCGACCTGCCGGTAGACAAGGCGCACCTGCAGTTCGTGCGCGCCGCCATGGCGGACGTGACCACCGAGGGCACCGCCAAGGCCACCGGCCAGCTGGACCTCGGCCCCCTGATGATGGCGGGCAAGACCGGCACGGCCCAGGCGCACTCCTACGCCGGCGGGCACGGCGCCCACGGGGCGGTCGGCGCCTGGGAGCTGCGCGACCACGCCTGGTTTGTGGCCTTCGCGCCTTATGACGATCCGCGCTATGCGGTGTCGGTGCTGGTCGAGCATGGCGGCTTCGGCGCGGACGCCGCCGCGCCCAAGGCGCGCGAGATCATGCGGGTCGCCTTGCTCAAAGACCCCGAGCTGCGCTCGCGCATCGAAAAGCCGCTGATCCTGGACACCCCGCCGGACACCCCGCCGCCGCTCCCCGCAGGGACTCCCGCATGACCGCCAGCGCCCTCACCCGCCCCGGCCAGCGCGAGCGGCTGACGGAGAAGATCGCCGAGATCGACTGGCGGCTCTGCGCCCTGCTGCTGGCCGTCGCCGGCATCGGCGGCATGATCCTCTACTCCGCCGCCGGCAACAGCTGGGGCCCGTGGGCGGACAAGCACATGATCCGCTTCGGCCTGTGCTTCGCCCTGATGCTGGTGCTGTCCTTCGTGGACCTCAGGGCCTGGTTCGCCCTCGCCTATCCGATCTACGCCTTCGCGCTGTTCCTGCTGCTGCTGGTGCCGGTGCTGGGCCACACCTCGCTAGGGGCCAAGCGCTGGATCTTCGGCATCCAGCCCTCCGAGGTCATGAAGATCGGCCTCGTGATGGCGCTCGCGCGCTTCTACCACGGCATCAGCGCGCGCGAGGCGCAGCTCAGCTGGAAGCTTCTGATCCCCGCCGCCCTGATCGGCCTGCCGACGCTGCTCGTCGCCAAGCAGCCCGACCTCGGCACCGCGCTTCTGCTGGTGTTCACCGGCGCCGGCGTCATGTTCCTGGCCGGGCTGAGCTGGCGTCTGCTCGCCGCGGGCGCGATCATGGCCTGCGCGGCGGTACCGCCCTTCATCATGTTCGTGCTGAAGGACTATCAGCGCAAGCGCGTGCTGACCTTCCTGCACCCGGAGGAGGACCCCTCCGGCACCGGCTATCACATCCTGCAGTCCAAGATCGCGCTCGGCTCCGGCGGCCTGTTGGGCAAGGGCTATGGCCTCGGCACCCAGAGCCAGCTGAACTTCCTGCCCGAGAAGCACACCGACTTCGTGTTCTCCACCTTCGCGGAGGAGTTCGGCCTGATCGGTTGCGTGGGCCTGCTCGCCCTCTACGCCGGCGTGGTGGCCATCGCGCTTCGGGTCGCTTCGGTCTCGCACAGCCACTTCGGCCGCCTGAGCGCGGCGGGCGTGACCGTGACCTTCGCCCTCTACGTCCTGATCAACGCCGCCATGGTCATGGGGCTGGCGCCCGTGGTGGGCGTGCCCATGCCGCTGATGAGCTATGGCGGGACGGTCATGGTCACGGTCATGGTCGGTTTCGGCCTCGTGCAGTCCGTGCGCGTGCACCGCTATCTGGAGATCACCAGCGGTCGCGGCAGCCTGCTCTAAGATTTCGCCGCAAACCCGCCAGAATCCGAGCTCGGCCTTAGGAACCCGGTTCCGAGGGTTCTGTTGCCCCCCGTAAGTGCTTGCTTTTCGGGGGAATGTATCATGGCCGACGCGTCCGGCTCCGCTCTGTTCACCAGCGCCCCTCTCAGCCAACCCACGCGACTGGCGGATGGCGACGACGTCACCTCCCGCACTGTGCCGGGCGGGTTCGGGACCCAGCTGTTCACCAGCGACGGCGCGCCCGTCGGGGGCGTCTGTCGTCGGCCTGGCGGACGGGGGCTATGCGGTCGCCTTCGCCGGGCATCCGCTCGCCGGCGGCCTGAACCGGATCTATGTCGGCGAGTACGGAGCCGATGGCGCGCCGATCGCGCCCGCCCAGATCGCCGGCCTCGCCAGCCCGGGCTCGCCCACCCTGACCTCGACGCGGGACGGCCGCTACACCGTGAGCTGGGACGGCGGCGCGGCGACCTACCTCAAGCCGGGCGATCCCCTGCCGACGCGGGGCGGGACGTCCTCATCGTCGGGCGGCGACACGGGCGCGCACGTCTCCACCTTCGCGACCGGCTTTGCCGCGCTCAGCGGCGGCGGCTTCGCCGAGACGTGGCTGAACGCGCCCAAGGACGAGGCGAGCCTGGCGACGGGCCTCAAGCTCAAGCTGTTCGATGCGAGCGGCAAGGCGACCACGGACGTGCTCAGCCTCGGCCCGGACCTCGATCCCTGGCACACCACCTTCGCGCTCCAGGCGCACACCCCAGGCGATCACCCTGGCGGACGACCGCACCGGCCTCGTCTAGCTGCAGGGCGGCGATGTCATGGCCGAGCTGTTCGATCCGCTGAGCGGCGAGGTGATCCGCACCGACCTCGGCGCGACCACCGGCGACCTCGCGAGCGTGCACGCCTTCGCCGCCGAGGACGGCGGGCTGCTGGCCAGCTGGCGCACGAGCTCAGGCGTGGTGGCGGAGCTGCTGGACGCCCACGGCGGCCTCTGGCCCAAGGTGGGGCTACCGGGCGAGCTCGCCGGCGTCGACGACCAGGGGCGCGCGATCAGCGTCTACGAGGCGAACGGGACCTGGCACGCCCAGGCCTGCACCCTGAGCGAAGGCTTCTTCCTGCACGGCTGAAGCCGGCGCGGCTTACTCCGGCGGGCGCGCGGCGGGCTTGGGCGGGGGCTCGCTCAGCCGAAGCATGAGGCCGACCTTCTCCTCCGGCTGGCCGTGGGCGCCGAACGTCTGCACGTGGATCTTGCCGTGGGTGTAGCCGATGAGCGCCTCCAGCCCGCCGGAGCGCCAGCCCGCGCCGATCGAGCTCGCCCCCGAGTAGCCCACCCGGTCCAACAGCACCGCGCCCGGGCCTTCGGGCCCGGCCAGGGTAAGGCCGAGGGTCTGGCGGCCGCTGAGGCCATAGACGAACCAGCGGGACGCCCGCGCCGCCGGCTCCGCCCGCTGCAGCCCGAAAGGCAACGGCTTGCTCCGCGGCAGGGTGAACAGGGCGCCGAAGCGCCGGCTGTAGCCGGTCGCGTCCTGCGTGGCGCTGAAGACGGGCCGGAACAGCGGGGCGGAGACGCCGCCGGCGTCCTGCGCCGGCGTGAGCTCCGGTGTCGGCAAGTCCTGGCGGAGGGGCAAGGGCGCATCGCCCCGCACCAGGCCGTAGCCCGGCACGAACACCATTCGCACCACGCCCTGCCACGCGCCGGCCACGAGGCTCGGGTCGGAGTGGGCGAACACCGCCCCGTTCAGGCGCGTGCGCGCCAGGGCGTCCTGAGCGCAGGCTGCGTCGGCGCTCGCCATCCCCGCGACGATCGCCCCCGAGACGATCGCCCCCGCGACCGCCGCCGTCATCGACCTGCTGTACGCCACGCGCCCGCTCCCCAGCCAAGCTCGCGTAGTCCGCCACATTAACCTTACCTTGACAAGAGCTTGCCCCCGCGGAGGAGCCTCACCCATGGCCGCAGAGCGCGACTGGCGCAGCTTCATTCTGGAGCACACGAGGCTGCAGGCCCCGCCGCACACGCCGGAGCTGAAGCTGCACCTCGCCTCCGAGATCACGCCCATCTGGCGCATGACGGAGGAGGAGCTGGGCGAACTCGGCCTGCCGCCGCCGTTCTGGGCCTTCGCCTGGGCCGGCGGCCAGGCGGTGGCGCGCTGGCTGCTCGACCATCCCGAGGCGGTGCGCGGGGCGCGGGTGGTCGATGTCGCGACCGGCTCGGGGCTGGTCGCTATCGCGGCGATGACGGCGGGGGCGCAATCGGCGCTCGCTGCGGACATCGACCCGGTCTGCGAGGCGGCGGTGGCGCTGAACGCGGCCGCGAACGGGGTGCAGGTCGCCTTCACCGGCCGCGATCTGCTGGAGACCCCCCCGCCCGACTGCGACCTGCTGATCGCGGCGGACGTCTGCTACGAGCGGCCGCTGGCCGAGCGCGTGATGGCCTGGCTGGAGCAGGCGCATGGGCGCGGCGTGCGGGTGTTGATCGGCGATCCCGGCCGCACCTATTTCCCGCGTCAGCGTCTGCAGCGCCTGGCGGAGTACCGGGTTGCGACCTCGCGGGAGCTCGAGGACGCCGAGGTCAAGCGCACCGGCGTCTATGCCTTCCCCGTCGCGCGCTGACCGCGACCTTCAGGAACAAAGCTCGGCGTCCAGAGTTCAACGCGGCTTGGCTTGAGCAACGCGAGCGCGTCAGCGGGTCGCGCTCGACGCGCTCTACGCCAAGCGCGAGTCGATCGGGCTCGACCTCTGGATCATGCTCTGGACCGTGCCCGCCGTGCTGCTGCAGAAGGGCAGCTACTGAATTGGTGGAGGCGCTGCACACGCCTGAGCCGCCCCGCCCCCTGCTGGCGCGGGCGGCCACCGCGCTGCGCGTCCGAACCACTCGCAACATCCCCGTCCGGGCGCGCGCCAGCCTGCCGGTCACGCCCAAGGCCGAGGTCGTCGACGACCTGGCGCGCAACGCCGACTTCCTGCGTCAGGCCGCCCCGGGCTCCGCGCCCGTCAGCTTCGCCTATCCCTTCGGCGATGCGAGCCTGGACAAGAAGGCGCTGATCGCCGGCCGCTTCAGCCTCGCGCGCGGCATCTGGCCGGGGCTGAACGCGGGCCGAATGGACCTCGGGCAGCTGAAGGCCGTGCCGGCTGGCGCGCGTGATCGAGAGCGTGGCGCGCAGGGGCCTGCGCGTGCTGCCGCTGCGGGAAGCCGCCGCCCTCGCCGGCGTGGCCTAAGCAGGCCCGGCCCGCGCGCAGCGCTTGCGAAGCTCGGCCTGCGCCCTCACCTTGGGACCGCAACCCGGGACGACCATGACCGCCCCTCGACGTTTCCCACGGCTGCAAGGCAGCCGCGACCCCTACCGCCTCCGGCCCTTGACGGCGGTGCGCGCCATGCGCCGGCTGATCGCGGACAAGGAGGACACGCAGCAGGTCTTCGAGATCATGCGGGCCCTGAACGGGCGCTCGACCTTGAACGGCTATCACCGCCTGCTCCGAACCCGCGAGGGCGCCCGCCAGGCCTATCGGCGGCTGGAACTGGCCGAGCTGCTCGACGACCGCGCCTATGTGGAGGCCTTCGCGCCCGGCACGCTCGGCCACGCCTACGCCGAGTTCACCCGCCGCGAAGGCCTGAGCTCGCAGGGCCTTGCGGAGGAGAGCCGCAAGGGGCTGAAGCCCGAGGAGATCGTGGTGGAGCATCCGGTCGCCTGGTTCGGCCGGCGCACGCGCGACATCCACGACCTCTGGCACGTGCTGACCGGCTATGGCCGCGACGCCCTGGGCGAGGCGTGCCTGGTCGCCTTCAGCTACGCCCAGACAGGCGGGCTGGGCTGGGCCTTCATCGCCGCCTCCGCGGCGTTCCAGTACTGGCGGCACGACCGCCGCCAACCCTACGTGCAGGCGATCTGGGAGGGGTATCGGAACGGTCGAGCGGCCGAGTGGCTTCTGGGACAGGATTACGAGACCTTGCTGTCCCAGCCGCTCTTCGCCGCCCGGGCCCAGCTGAACATACGGGAGCCGCGCGTGTACCTGTCCATCCCCGAGCCCGCCCGCGACCGCCAGCTGCAGACGCGCGCTGAACCTCAGGCCGGCGCGGCTGAGACGCCCCAGGCGCAGCCCGCTTGAGCCCCCAGCCGGGCTCGTCGCAGCCTGAACGACCCGGCCTGCGCGCGCGCCTCCTCGCCTATGCGACCGCCGTCCCACCCTTTGAGGCCGATCAGGACGTGGCCGCGGCCCGTACGGCGGAGGCGTTCGGCGGCAAGGTGTTTCGCACCTCCGACCTGCTCGAGCTGTTCGCCAACACCGGCATCCGCACCCGGCGTACGGTGCGCCCCATGGACTGGTACGTCGCGCCGCGCCCCTGGCCGGAGCGCAACGCCGTCTATGCCGAAGCTGCGGACGCGCTGTTCATGGAGGCGGCGCAGGCGGCCCTCGCCAAGGCCGGCCTGAGCCCCGGCGAGGTCGCCGCCGTTGTGACCGTCTCCTCCACCGGCGTGGCGACCCCCAGCCTGGAGGCGCGCGTCCTGCCTCGGATGGGCTTTTCCAACACCGTCCGGCGAACGCCGGTCTTCGGCCTGGGCTGCGGCGGCGGGGTCGCGGGGCTGTCGATCGCGGCGCGCCTGGCGGAGGCCGAGCCTGGCCGCCCGGTGCTGCTGGTGGTGGTCGAGCTCTGCTCGCTGAGCTGTCGTCCGGACGAGGCGACCAAGGCCAATGTCGTGGCCACCGCCCTGTTCGGGGACGGCGCCGCGGCCGCCGTGCTGATCGCGGACGCCTCCGCGCGAGGCCGCGTGGTGGAGCGCTCCGGCGAGCACACCTGGCCGGACACCTTGGACATTATGGGCTGGCGCGTCGACGAGGGCGGGCTTGGCGTCGTGCTGGCGAGCTCCCTGCCCGCGTTCGTGACCCGCGAGATGGGCCAGGCCGCGCACGGCTATCTGGCCGGCGCGCCCGGGACCGAGGTCGCCCGCTTCGTTTGCCACCCCGGCGGCGCCAAGGTGCTGACCGCGCTCGAGACGGTGCTCGACCTGCCCGACGGGGCGCTCGATCAGGAGCGGGCGGTGCTGAGCGACTTCGGCAACATGAGCGCGCCGACGGTGTTCTTCGTGCTGGACCGGGTTCTGTCCGCGGGCGAGACCGGACGCCTGGTCATGGCGAGCCTCGGCCCCGGCTTCTCGGCGCACTTCCTGACCCTCGGGCCCGCCGATGCGCCCTGAGTCCGTCGTCCTGCTTGCGCTGGTCACCCTGCAGCGCGGGGCGGAGCTGGTCGTCAGCCGCAATCACGAGCGCAAGCTTCGCGCCCGGGGAGCGGTGGAGATCGGGCGTGCGCACTATCCGCTGCTGGTGATGCTGCACGCCGCCTGGCTGGCCGCGATCTGGCTGCTGGGCTGGAGCCACGCCCTGAACTGGGGCTGGGTCGCCCTGTTCGCGGGGCTGCAGGCCGCGCGGCTCTGGGTGCTGACGAGCCTCGGCGAGCGCTGGACGACGCGGATCATCGTCCTGCCCGGCGCGCCGCTGATCCGCAGGGGGCCGTACCGCTTTCTCAGCCACCCGAACTATCTCGTCGTGGCGCTCGAGATTCCCGTCCTGCCGCTGGCGTTCGGCCTGCCGCTCACCGCTGCTGTGTTCTGCTTGCTCAACCTCGCGGTCCTGGCGCTCCGGATCTCGGTGGAGGGGCGGGCGCTGAAGGCTATGTCAGCTCCAGCATAATGCAGGAGATCAGGCGGCCGTAGTCGCCCTCGGCGCGATGCGTCGCCCGGCGGTTGGAGAAGAACCTGGGCGCGTCGGCGAAGGTGTCGTGGCCGGTCCACGCCGCCCGGGTCACGCCGGCGCGCGCCAGCCGATCTAGCACGAAGCCCGGCAGATCGAAGCGGCGCTTGTCCGCGCGCTCGCCCGGCAGGAAGAAGCGCTCAGACCCCGGGGCGCCGGCCCTGAACGCCTCCAGGAACTCCAGCCCCACCTCGTAGGAGCTCGGCCCGATACAGGGGCCCACGACGGCGACGATGCGCCCGGGCTCCGCGCCCAGCCTCGCCATGGCGGCGAGGGTCTGCTCCAGGACGCCGCCCAGCGCGCCCCGCCAGCCTGCGTGCGCGGCCGCGACCACCCTCGCCTCCGCGTCCGCCAGCAGCACCGGCGCGCAGTCCGCTGCAAGCGCGCCCGCCACCAGCCCCGGCGTCGCGGTGACGACCGCATCGCCTTGGGGCCTCGGGTCCGTCCAGGGCCCCTCGACAATGAGCGCGGTCGCCGAATGCACCTGGTAGGCGGTCATGAGCCTGTGCGGCTCGGCTCCGAAGTGCGTCGCCACGCGCCGGCGGTTCTCGCGGACCGCCTCGGGATCGTCCCTCGAGCCCTGGCCGACGTTGAGGCTGGCGTAGATTCCCGTCGAGACGCCCCCTTCGCGGGTGAAGAAGCCGTGGCGGACGCCGGGCAGGGCGGCCAGCAAGGGCGAGGTGATCGGATCAAGGCGCATCGTGGCCCTATGCCGCGTCGAAGCCTGGAACCGCCAGCCCCGGCTGGGCGATGGCGAGGGCCTTGAAGAGCTCGCCCATCTGGTCGGGCCCGATCAGCCGATCGAGCTGGCGGCCGATCACCTCGGCGCGGTCAGGACGGGCGCGGGCCAGGGCGGAGGCGCGGGCCTCGATGCCGAGCGCCTTTAGCAGTCGCGCCTGGGTCAGGATCTGCGAGACCTCGGCGCGGGCGGCGCGGGCCTGGAGGGCGACGGCGGGAAAGTCGGCGTGGACGGTCAGGTCGGCCGTTCCGGGCGCGTCCAGAACGCTGACCTTGCGATGCCGGCGGAGCGCCTGCAGCGTGTCGCCCGGCTCCGGCCTGTCCCGCCCGTAGTCGATCAGCAAGGCCGCGCCCCCGTGCGTCGCCACGTGCCAGCCGAGCTGGAAGCCCAGCGCCTCCTGCGCCAGCGAGACCTCCACGACCGCGCCCCGGGGCGCCTGCGCGAGCTCCGGCGGGGCGCGAAGCCGGCGGGGGCGGGCGCGAGGCCGAAGGCGAGCCGGCCCTCAGGGCTCAGTCCCACCCGCTTCTCCGCCCAGCGCCCGCCCCCAGGCTCACGAACTGGCGGGCGGGCAGGCAGTCCAGGATCTCGTTGCCGATGACGATCAGCGGGCCCTCGCCGCCCACGCCCTCCAGGCTGTCGGCCCAGCCAGGCTCGTAGACCCCAAGCTTCAGGTCCTGCAGCCGGCGGAGCGGCGCGCTGGTCTCCACCAGCCAGAGCCTCGCCGCCTCATGGAACCCCGGCACGACCCGCGCCGCCCGCAGGGCGTCGGCCATGAGGGCGCCGTCGCCGGGGCCGAGCTCGACCAGGCGGAACGGCTCCGGGCGCCCCAGCCGCAGCCAGGTCTCCACCGCCCAGAGCCCGATCAGCTCGCCGAACATCTGGCTGACCAGGGGCGCGGTCATGAAGTCGCCCTCCGGTCCCAGCGCCGGCCGCGTCGCATAATAGCCGCTCTCCGGGTCGTGGAGGCAGGCCGTCATGAACTCCGCGATGCTCAGCGGTCCCTCGGCCGCGACCCGCGCCTCAAGCTGCGCGGCCAGGCTCATCGGGGACGGCGAGGGCGGCGGCGGGGCGTTCGGGCGGGGCGTCATAAGCGCGGAACGGATCGGCCGCGGCCTCAGGTTCATCGCCCGAGGGCTGGCCCACCGCATGCGCCTCGTCGCGGCGACCGGCGGGCGGAGCCTCTGCGCCGGGGTCGGGAGGGGCGACGCCCGGCTCTCGCAGCAGCGCCCAGGCGAGCAGGCCCAATCCCGCCAGCAGCATGGGGATGGAAAGCAGAATCCCCATGGTCAGGCCGAAGGGGAAGTTCGGCATGCCGAGGTCGGGCTCGCGCACGTTCTCCAGGCTGATCCGGAAAAGCGCGTAGAAGGTCAGGAACAGGCCGGCGATCGCGCCCCGCCGGTTCAGCCAGCGCCAGCGGTGGGTGGCCAGGCGCAGGATGATGAACAGCAGCACGCCTTCGAGCGCCGCCTCGTAGAGCTGGCTCGGGTGCCGGGGCGCGGTCCCGGCGGGCAGCCCCGCCGTAGGTCTGGGCGAGGCGCGCGTTGCAGAACACGATCCCCCAGGGCGCGTGGGTCGGACGGCCCCAGAGCTCGCCGTTGATGAAGTTCGCCAGCCGCCCGAAAAAAAGGCCGATCGGCACGCAGGGCGCGGTCAGGTCCGCCAGGCCGAGCAGCGGGATGCGGTTGCGCCGGGCGAAGCCGACGATGGCGATGGCGACCCCGATCATGCCGCCATGGAAGGACATGCCGCCCTCCCACGTCCGGAAGATCATCAGCGGGTCCGCCAGGAGCTGGGCGCGCTGCTGGAACAGCATGTAGAAAAGGATGTAGCCGATCCGCCCGCCCAGGATGATGCCGAGCGTCACCCAGAGGACGAAGTCGTCGATCTGGCGGTCGGTGGTGGTGGGCGGGCCGTTCCAGAGCCGGCGGTTGCGCACGAGGGCCACGCCATAGCGCCAGCCCAGCAGGATGCCCGCCACATAGGCCAGCGCGTACCAGCGCACGGCGATCGGCCCGATGTGGATCAGGACCGGGTCGAAATCCGGAAACGGCATGAAGGCCTCGAGCCAAGGAAACGCGCCGCCGCGGCTTTAGCAGGTCGCGGCGGGACCGTCTCTAGGCCCGAGCTTGTGCGCGCCCCTGTGCGCGCCCCTGAGAGGCGGAGACCTCCGCCCGGGCGCGCCTGAGCCTCAGCGGGGCGGGCGGGGCCCGGCGCCGGCGCGCGGCGCGCGCGGCTTGGGCGGTGGCAGCAGGCCTTCGCGCTGCAGGCGCTTGCGGGCCAGCTTGCGGGCGCGGCGCACCGCTTCGGCTTCCTGGCGCGCGCGCTTCTCCGACGGCTTCTCGTAAGCCACGTGACGCTTCATCTCGCGGAAGGTGCCCTCCCGCTGCATCTTCTTCTTCAGCGCTTTCAGCGCCTGGTCGACGTTGTTGTCGCGCACGAAAATCTGAACGATGACTGGGCCCTCCTGCAGGCGCTCGCGTCGGATGTCTGATGAGCCGGCCGGCGGTCGACGCGAGCGAACACGTCTTACGCCCGAAGGTTCCCCTTCGTGCCAGAAGCGGGCTTCTAGCAAACGGGCGGCCGCCTGTCGACGGGGGCGATTCAGCTTTTCGCGCGCCCAGAGCGAAAGCCGGGGGTCGAAACGTCGGACGTCGCCGCGCTCGGATCAGCCTTCCGCCGGGGCGTCGCCCTCCGACTCCGGCGCGGCGTCGCCGTCGTCCGGGTCGCTCTCCGCCAGGCGTTCCACCGACACGACCCGCTCGTCCTCGGCGGCGCGCAGCACATAGACCCCGCCCGCCCCGCGGGAGCGGATCGAGACCGCGTCCACGCTGGTGCGGATCAGCTGGCCGGCGTCGGTGACCAGGATGATCTGGTCCCCGTCCTCGACCGGGAAGCTGGCCGCCAGGCGATCGCTGGAGTTCCGCGACCAGACGTTCAGTCCCTGCCCGCCGCGGCCGGTGGTGCGGTAGTCGTAGGCGGAGGTGCGCTTGCCGAGGCCGCGCTCGTTGACGGTCAGGATCAGCTGGTCGGCGGCCTCGAGCTCGAGCAGGCGCTCGTGCGGGACGGCGCTCTCCTCGGCCGCGTCGATGTCTTCCTCGGCCTCGATCTCGGCGGCCTCGGCGTCCAGCCCCTCGGCGTCGGCGTCTTCGCCGCGGACGCGCCGCTGCTCGGCGGCGTAGCGGAGATAGGCCGCGCGCTCGGTCCCGGTCACCTCCACGTGGCGCAGGATGGTCATGGAGATGACCTCGTCGCCCTCCGCCAGGCGGATGCCGCGCACGCCCGTGGAGTCCCGCCCGGCGAAGACCCGCACATCCTCGACGGGAAAGCGGATCGAGCGGCGCCCCGCGGTGGTCAGCAGCACGTCCTCGCCCGCATTGCAGAGCGCCACCCCCACGATGTGCTGGCCGGGGTCGAGCTTCATGGCGATCTTGCCGGCGCGGTTCACCTGCACGAAGTCGCTGAGCTTGTTGCGCCGCACCCCGCCGGTGGTGGTCGCGAACATGACGTCCAGCCGCTCCCACTGCGCCTCGTCCTCGGGCAGTGGAAGGACAGTGGTGATGGTCTCGCCCGCCTCCTTGTCGATGGGCAGCAGGTTGATGAAGGCCTTGCCCCGGGCGTTGGCAGGGGCCAGCGGCAGGCGCCAGACCTTGAGCTTGTAGACCTTGCCGGTGGAGGAGAAGAACAGCACCGGCGCATGGGTCGAAGCGGAGAAGACGCGCGTGACCACGTCCTCCTCCTTGGTCGCCATGCCGGCCTTGCCCTTGCCGCCGCGATGCTGCGTCCGATAGGCCGACAGGGGCGTGCGCTTCACATAGCCGCCGTGGGTGACGGTGACGACCATCTCCTCGCGCGGGATCAGGTCTTCGTCCTCGACGTCGGCCTCGCCCTCGGTGATCACCGTCCTGCGAGGGGTGGCGTAGGCCTGGCGCACCTCGAGCAGCTCCTCGCGCACCACGCCCAGGATCCGCTCACGCGAGCCCAGGATGGCCAGATACTCGCGGATGGCGTCGGAGAGCTCGTGCGCCTCCTTGAAGATGTCGTCGCGGCCGAGAGCGGTGAGGCGCGACAGCGTCAAAGCCAGGATCGCACGGGCCTGCTCGTCGGTCAGGCGCACGCGGTCGCCGACCACCAGCACGGTGCGGGGGTCCTGGATCAGGTCGATCAGGGCCAGCATGTCGCCCGCCGGCCAGTCGCGGGCGACCAGGCGCTCGCGCGCCTCGTTCGGATCGCCGGAGCCCCGGATGATGGCGATCACCTCGTCGATGTTGACCACCGCGATGGCGAGACCCACCAGCACATGGCCGCGGTTGCGCGCCTTGTTCAGCTCGAACTTGGTGCGCCGGACCACGACCTCCTCGCGGAACCCGAGGAAGGCCTCCAGGATCTGCCGCAGGCTGAGCTGTTCCGGCTTGCCCCGGTTCAGCGCCAGCATGTTGACGCCGAAGGAGGTCTGCAGCGCGGTGAAGCGGTGGAGCTGGTTCAGCACCACGTCGGGCGAGGCGCCGCGCTTCAGCTCCACGATCATGCGCATGCCCCGGCGGTCGCTCTCGTCGCGGACGTCGGACACGCCTTCGATCCGCTTCTCGCGGACCAGTTCGGCGATGCGCTCCATCGTCGCCGCCTTGTTCACCTGGTAGGGCAGCTCGGTCACCACGATGTAGTCCCGCCCGCGCACCTCCTCGAAGTGCGTCTTGGCGCGCAGGATCACGCTGCCCCGCCCGGTCATCAGGCCCTGGCGCGCACCGGAGCGGCCGATGATCTCGGCGCCGGTCGGGAAGTCCGGCCCGGGCACGATCTCGAGCAGGCGCTCCAGCGGCGTTGTGGGATCATCGATCAGGGCGACGCACGCGTCGACCACTTCGCCCAGGTTGTGCGGCGGCACGTTGGTCGCCATGCCGACGGCGATGCCGCCCGAGCCGTTGACCAGCAGGTTCGGGATGCGCGCCGGCAGGACCGTCGGCTCCAGCTCCTTGCCGTCGTAGTTCGGCTTGAAGTCGACGGTGTCGGCCTCGATGTCGGCCATCAGGCTCATGGCCGCGCGGGTGAGCCGGCACTCGGTATAGCGCATCTGCGCCGGGGGATCGCCGTCCACCGAGCCGAAGTTGCCCTGGCCGTCGATGAGCGGGACGTTGATCGAGAACGGCTGCGCCAGGCGCACCAGGGCGTCGTAGATCGCCTGGTCTCCGTGGGGGTGATAGCTGCCCATCACGTCGCCCACCACGCGGGCGGCCTTCACGTAGGGGCGGTCCGGCGTGTAGTTCGCCTGGCCCATGGCGTAGAGGACGCGGCGGTGCACGGGCTTGAGCCCGTCGCGCACGTCGGGCAGGGCGCGCGCCACGATCACGCTCATCGCGTAGTCGAGGTAGGAGCGCTTCAGCTCGTCTTCGATGGCGATCGGGGCGATCAGGCCGCCGGGGGGCGGGCCTGGGGGAAGGGCGTCTTCGCTCACGTGGACCTAAATCTCAGGAGGGAGAGCAGCGCTCTCCGAACGGCGATCTGCGGCGCGCTCGGAATCATCCGAAACCTCCGCGCCGCTCGGGTGTTAGCACCCCCGCACGGGGGGTGCAAAAGCGCCCGGGAGACGCGCTCCGGCCGCCTCCCGACAAGGAGACGGGCCGATGCCGCACGATGTCCTAAGCCCCGTCCGAGCCCACGGGCTCCAGCGCCCTCGCAGCCCTGAGCCGGGCTGGATCGTAAAGGTCGAGCGCACGGCGCTGGTGCTGGCGGCCGGGGTGGCGGCTGCGATCATCGGGGCGACGGCGCCGGCCAGGTCGCAGGCCGCACGCCCGCCCTCCCCTGCGCCGATGCTCGCGAGCCGCGGAGCCGAGGCTCAGTCCTCGAAGAGGCCCGCTTGCGCGGGCTTGCCGGGCGCGGGCAGGCCGAGGTGCAGATACGCCTTGGCCCCGGCCACGCGCCCCCGCGGCGTGCGCAGGACATAGCCCTGCTGCAGCAGATAGGGCTCGATCACGTCCTCCACGGCATCGCGCGCCTCGGCGAGGGCCGCGGCCAGGGTCTCCGCCCCCACCGGCCCGCCGCCGTAGGTCTCGATCAGCGCCGAGAGGTAGCGCCGGTCCAGGCGGTCCAGACCCTCGGCGTCCACCTCCAGCCGCGCCAGGCCCCGCGCAGCCTCCGCCTGGCCGATCTCGGGCGCGCCCTCCGCCTCGGCGAAGTCGCGCACGCGCCGGAGCAGGCGCCCTGCGACCCGCGGCGTGCCCCGGGCCCGGCGGGCGATCTCGGCCGCGCCCTCCGCCGTCAGCCGGGCGCCGAGCTTGCGGGCGGCGTGAGCGACCACCGCCTGCAGTTCCTCGGGCGTGTAGAACTCCAGCCTCAGCGGGATGCCGAAGCGGTCGCGCAGCGGCGTGGCGAGCAGGCCCGCCCGCGTCGTCGCCGCCACCAGCGTGAACGGGTTCAGCGGGATCTGCACCGAGCGTGCGGACGGTCCCTCCCCGATCACCAGGTCCAACACATGGTCCTCCATGGCCGGATAGAGGATCTCCTCCACGGTGGCGGGCAGCCGGTGCACCTCGTCGATGAAGAGCACGTCGCGGGGCTCGAGGTTCGTCAGAATGGCCGCGAGGTCGCCCGCCTTGGCGAGGACGGGCCCGGAGGTGGCGCGGAAGTTCACCCCGAGCTCGCGGGCGACGATCTGGGCCAGGGTGGTCTTGCCGAGCCCCGGCGGGCCGAACAGCAGCACATGGTCCAAAGCCTCGCCCCGGCCGCGGGCCGCGTCGATGAAGACCTTGAGGTTGGCCTTGACGGGCGCCTGGCCGACGAACTCGGCCAGGGTCTGGGGGCGGAGCGCGCGGTCGAGGGGATCGGCCGGCCCCGTCTCGCCGGACACGAGCCGGCTCATGCGAGGCCGCCGCCCGTCCGCCTCGAGGAAAACGCGAGAGCGCGTGCGCCCCTCACCGCGCAAGCTCCTGCAGCGCTCGCTTGATCACGGCGGGCAGGTCGGCGCCGGCGACCGCGGCCAGCGCCTGCTCCACCGCGCGGCGGGAGACCGGCTCCGCATAGCCCAGCCCCATCAGCGCAGCCGTGGCCTCGCCCGCCAGGGAAGGCTCCCCGCCAGGTGCGGGCGCTACAGTCGCGGCGGGAGCGAAGCCGGAAAGCGCCGGCGCGGCCGCGATCGGCTTGTCTTTGAGCTCGGTCACGATGCGCTGGGCGAGCCTGGGCCCGACCCCCTGGGCGCGGGCCACCGACGCCTTGTCCTCCCGCGCGACGGCCGCGGCGAGCTCGCTCGGCGGCAGCACGTCCAGCACCGCCAGCGCCGCCTTGGGTCCCACCCCCTGCACGGACTGGAGCGCGGTGAAGGCGCGCCGCTCGTCCCGGTCCAGGAAGCCATAGAGCCGCGTGCCGTCCTCCCGGGTCTGGCTTTCGACCTGGATCGTGACCGGCTCGCCGAGCGGGGGCAGGCGGGACAGGCTGCGCGCGCCCATGCGGACGAGGTAGCCGACTCCGCCGACGTCGATCAGCGCCTCCTCGGCCTCGATCTCCGCCACGACGCCGTGCAGCCGCCCGATCACGCGGCGCTCGCGCGGGCGGCGTAGGCGCGCAGGTGCGCGTGGGTCAGCGCGACGGCCAAGGCGTCGGCCGCGTCGGCGCTCACGTCCCCCGCCGCGGGCAGAAGGCGGCGCACCATGAAGGCGACCTGCGCCTTGTCCGCGGCGCCGGCGCCCACCACCGCCTTCTTGACGAGCCGCGTGGCGTATTCCGCCACCGGCAGCCCCGCGCGCGCCGGCGCGATCAGGGACGCGGCCCGCGCCTGGCCAAGCTTCAGGGTCGAGGCGGGGTTCATGTTGGCGAACACCTCTTCGACCGCCGCCTCGTGCGGGGCGTGCTGGGCGATGACGCCTTCCAGCCCCTCGAGCAGGGCGCACAGGCGCTCCGCCAGGGTCGCGGTCTCGGCCACGGCGACGACGCCATGCGCCACGTGCGCCAGCCGCGCGCCGGTGCAGGCCACGACGCCCCAGCCGGTGCGCCGCAGGCCCGGGTCGAGCCCGATAATGCGAATCGTGTTGCTCATCCGTTCGCAACCCTACAGCACGAACGGGGCGAGCAGGGGTTAACGTCGAGGCCTCAGCCTCAGACCAGGTCCTCGCTCAGAATCGGACCTGATACCGCCCGCACAGGCTGAACCCCAACCAAATGTGGGACATCAGCCCGCGGCACATCCGCCAAGCCGCCGCCATGGTCGCCTCCAGCGTTTCCTCGTGCCGCCTCTTCTGGGCGGTCGCGAGATTAACTGTCGATCAATCCAGAAGGTTTCGCAAGTCCCCAGACGCAGGTTTTCTCCTAGAGGCGTCCTGACAACTCGGCGATTACTTCTGGACGGCGGCGTCCAGAAATCGCGCGTCTGCCTCAGCGCTCCGCAAGCCTGGCGGGACGTAGCCGTAGAGCCAATCGAAGCGGGCCGCCTCGCCGCCCGGACGCAGGCGGTCGAGCACGCCCGCCGCGCCGAAGCCCAGACGCTGCACGGTCGGGGGGAGGTGGAAGATCGTGCCGTTACGGCGCGAGGCGGCCTGGATCCGGGCGGTGCGAGGCTGACGCTCGGCGGCATAGGCCGCAAGCGCGTCGGGCAGGCTGGCGGCGGAGAGATGGCGCGCCAGGGCCTCGGCGTCCTCGATCGCCTGGGCCGCGCCCTGGGCCAGGAAGGGCGCCATGGCGTGCGCCGCGTCGCCGAGCAGGGTCGCGGACGCGGTGCTCCAGCGCGGACGCGGCGGCCGCTCGAAGATGGCCCAGCGCCAGGTCTCGTCCACCTCGGCGAGCAGGCGCGCGACCTCCGCCGGCCAGGCCGCAAAGGCGGCGCGAAGCTCTGCGGGGTCGCCCGGCGCGCGCCAGCTCTCCTGCGTCCAGCCCGCCTGCTCGACCACCGCCACGAGGTTGACCAGACGCCCTCGCCGCAGGGGGTAGGTCACCAGGTGGCGGCCCGGACCGGTCCACACGATCGCCCGGTTCTCCACCCCGCCCGCAGCCAAGCGGTCGGCGGACACCACCGCGCGCCAGGCGACCTGGCCGGTGAAGCGGGCGGGCTCGCGGGCGAACAGCGCCTCGGCCACGCGGGACCGCACCCCGTCCGCCCCGACCAGCAGATCCGCGGCGAGCCTCTCGCCGGAGGTCAGCGCCAGCTCGGCCCGGTCGGGAGCGACCTCGGCCACCTCCGCCCCCCAGCTCAGCTCCGCGCCGGCCGCCAGCGCCGCCTCCGCAAGGGCGGCGTGCAGGTCCGCCCGGTGCGCCTGCCAATAGGGCGCTCGCCAGCGGGCGCGGGCGGCGGGGCCCAGCGGCGTGCGCAGCAGGGGTCGGCCCGTCTGCGCATCGCGCACCTCTGCGGCCTCGGGCTCGCCGGCGACCGCCGACAGGGCCGCGCCCAGGCCCCAGCCGATCAGGATCCGCGAGGCGTTGGGGCTGAGCTGCAGCCCCGCGCCGGCCTCGGCGGGCGCCGGCGCGCGCTCAAGCACGCGGACGCGATGGCCGGCCCTCGCCAGGGCCGTCGCCGCCGCGAGTCCGCCGATCCCTCCCCCCGCGATCAGCATCCGCACCTCACGCTCCTTTGCGTCGCAAGCTTCGGCCCGCTACATAGTTTGTCCGGACCGGCGCCCGGGGGCGAACGAAACCTTCGCAGCCGGCGTTACATGAGGCTTCGAGAGAGGGGCGCCGATTGGTCTTCGAGCTGTCCGCCATGCCCCGTCTTCCCGCCGCCGCCGGCTTCGGCGCGGCGCGTCCCGAAAGACAGCTGTCGCACCTCGTCGACACCACCATGCTCTTCGCCCCCCGCAGCGGCGGGGTGAAACGCTACCTGCTGGCGAAGCGGGCCTGGCTGGCCAGCCGCCATCCTGAGATGCGCCACACCATGGTGGTGCCGGGGGCGGCGAGCCGGGACAACGGCCGCGGCCTGGTCACCATCGCCGCCGCCCGCCTGCCGTTCGGCGACGGCTACCGCTGGCCGGCCTCCACCGAGAAGTGGGCGCGGCGGCTGGTGCGCCTGCGGCCCGACCTGATCGAGGCGGGCGACCCCTACGGCCCCGGACACGCGGCCCTGGAAGCCGGCGAGCGGCTGGGCGCGCCCGTGGTGGGCTTTTGCCACTCCGATCCGGCGGCCCTGGCCAAGCTGCACCTCGGCGAGTGGGCCGAGCCGCCGGTGCGCCGGCGCTGGGCCCGGCTTTATCGCCGCTTCGACCAGGTGGTGGCGCCCAGCCGGCACATCGCCGAGCGGTTGGCGGACGCCGGCGTGCCCAATGTCGCGGTCCGGCCCTTAGGCGTCGACACCGAGCTCTTCCGCCCCGAGGCCGCCGACCGGGAGGGCCTGCGCCGGGAGCTCGGCCTCGGCGCGAACGAGCGCCTGCTGGTCTTCGCCGGCCGGCCCGCGAAGGAGAAGAACATCGACGTGCTCCTGGGCGCGGTGGATCGCCTCGGACCGGGCTGGCGGCTGCTGCTGATCGCGGCGGGCGCGGGCGCCAAGCCTCAGCCCAACGCCATCTTCCTCGACTATGTGCGCGATCCCCGCCAGGTCGCACGCCTGCTCGCCAGCTGCGACGCCTTCGTGCACGCCAACCATCAGGAGCCGTTCGGGCTGGTCGCGCTGGAAGCCATGGCCTGCGGCCTGCCGATGGTGGGCGTCGCGTCCGGCGGCATTGCGGAGATCGTGGACCGGTCGTTCGGCGAACTGGCGGCGCGCGCCACGCCCGAGGCCATGGCCGAGGCCATCGAGGGGCTCTTCCAGCGCGACCTGGAGCAGCTCGGCCGCAACGCCCGCGCCAAGGCGGAGGCCTGCTTCGGCTGGAGCGCCGCCTTCGAGGGTCTCTTCGAGCTCTACCGCGAGCTGGTCGAGACAGGTCGGGTCTCGGCTCCCGAGCCGCAGACCCTGCGCTGGGCGGCGCAGTAGCCCGCCCGCCGTGAGCGCCGACCCGCGGCCCGCAGCCTCGCCCCCGGGCGCCCGCGCCTCCCGCGCTTCGGCCTGGCCTGGCCGGCGGTTGTAGTGCTCGGCCTGTTCGCGGCCTGGAGCCTGGTCTGGCTCTATGCGGCGCACCGGACCGGCCCTGCGCCCGCGCCGAGCGTCTGACCTCTCGCGCCGGCCGCCGGGGCGCCTATCTAGGGCGACCGATCCCGCCCGACCCTGTTCCGCCCGTAGCCGGACCGCCGCGCACGCCTCGTCTGCGCCGCCCGAGGACACCGCCCTTGACCGAGCCCCAGCCCCCTCCGACCGACGACCTGATCGCCGCCTTCCAGATCGAGAACGAACCCGCGCGCGGCCGCATCGTGCGGCTGGGCGGCGTGGTGGACGAGATCCTGACCCGCCACCATTATCCCGAGCCGGTGGCGAACCTGCTCGGCGAGGCCTGCGCTCTCGCCGCCCTGGTCGGGGCCAGCCTGAAGTTCGAGGGCAAGCTGATCGTCCAGGCGCAGGGCCAAGGACCCGTCTCCTACGTCGTCGCCGACTACGACACCTCAGGCGGCCTGCGCGGCTTTTGCCGGTTCGACCCCGAGCGCGTGGCCGAGGCCAGCCAGGGCTTCGCCCGCCCCGGCGCGCGCACCCTGATCGGCGACGGGCTCTTCATCATGACGATGGACCCGACCAACCTGAAGGAGCGCTACCAGGGGGTCACCGCCATCGAGGGGGAAACGCTGGCGCTCTGCGCCGAGCAGTACTTCGCCCAGTCCGAGCAGGTGCCCACGCGGATGCGCCTGGCCGTGGGCGAGCCGGCGGACGCGCAGGGCCGGGCGCGCTGGCGCGCCGGCGGAGCCATGATCCAGAAGCTCGCCGGCGACGACGCCCGCGGCGGGACGGAGGACGCCTGGGTCAAGGCGCAGCTCCTGTTCGAGACTCTGGGCGAAGACGAGCTGATCGACCCGACCCTTTCGCCGGAGCAGCTCCTCTATCGCCTGTTCCACGAGGACGGCGTGCGCGTGTTCCCGGCCAAGGCGCTGCACGCCTTCTGCCGCTGCTCGGGCGAGAGCATCGCCCGCGTGCTGCAGAGTTTCCCCGAGGCGGAACGCTCCGAGATGGTGGAGGCGGACGGCCGCATCCGCGTCACCTGCGAGTACTGCTCGCGCGTCTATGAGGTGGAGCCCGCCGCCTTGTGACGCCTCCGCCGCCCGGCTCTGTTGACCCCGCAACCGGCCTGCCATAAAGACCGCCGCTCGCGCGATCCCCGTGGTCGGGCCCAGGTGGCGGAATTGGTAGACGCGCTGGTTTCAGGTACCAGTGGTTAATAGCCGTGGAGGTTCGAGTCCTCTCCTGGGCACCACGCGATCGACGACGCGCCGCCTTTGGCGCGGAAGCGATTGCGGCGCGGCGCCGCCTGTCGTTCCTCGGCTGACACCGATCCCGCGAGGCCCATGACCGCCTATCTGCACAAGGGCGACCTCCCCGACGGCCTGAGCTTCGGCGCCAGCGTCGCGGTGGACTCCGAAACCATGGGCCTGCGCCTCGGGCGGGACCCGCTGTGCGTGGTGCAGCTGTCCGCCGGCGACGGCGATGCGCATCTCGTGCAGCTGGACCGCGCGACCTACGACGCGCCGAACCTGAAGCGGCTGCTGAGCGACCCCGGCGTGCTGAAGATCTTCCACTACGGCCGGTTCGACATCGCGATGTTCCAGCTGCACCTGGGCGTGCTCACGACCCCGGTCTACTGCACCAAGATCGCGTCCAAGCTCGCCCGCACCTACACCGACCGGCACGGCCTGAAGGACGTGACGAAGGAGCTGCTCAACCTCGACATCTCCAAGGCGCAGCAGAGCTCGGACTGGGGCGCGGCGTCGCTGACCCCGGAGCAGCAGGCCTATGCGGCGTCCGACGTGCTGAACCTGCACGGCCTGAAGCAGCGGCTGGACGACATGCTGGCGCGCGAGGGACGGCTGGAACTGGCCCAGGCCTGTTTCGACTTCCTGCCCTGGCGCGCGCGCCTGGATGTCGCGGGTTGGGAAGATGCCGACGTCTTCGCCCACAGCTGAGCCCCTGGGCGACCCTCGGACGGAGGCGGCGAGGGCGCGGCTGCACGCCCAGATGGAGCGCTGGCGCGCCCGCTCGCACCAGGTGCGGTTCTGGCGGCGCGCCCTGCCCTGGACCATCGTGGGCCTGGTCGCGCTGGTGATCGGCTGGATCCTGGTGCGCACGGCCCTGGCCAGCCTTGGCCAGATCGACAATCCTGGCGTGATCCGCATGGTGAACCCGCACTTCTTCGGCCGCAGCGGCGAGGGGCGGCCCTTCTCGATCAGGGCCAGGGACGCCGTCCGCGACCCCGCAGACCCGGACCGCGTGACCCTGAACCTGCCCAGCGCGTCGCTGCAGTCCCGCGACGGCCAGCCGATCCTAGCCCGGGCGGACACAGGCGTCTTCCTTGAGAGGCAGCACAGTCTCAGACTGTCCGGCCACGTCCTGATGGCCGACGGGCGCGGCTACCGGTTCCGCAGCGACCATGCGGCGGTGGACACCGCCACCGGCGTGATCAGCGGCGACAGCCACGTGATCGGCGACGGTCCTCTTGGCCATTTCGAGGGTTCGTCCTATTCAATCCGGGAGCATGGGGACCAAATCCTCGTCGGCGGGGGCGTGCGCGCCCATATCGTGAGCCATTGAGTCATCGCATGAGGGGAGATCGGGTGCGCAAAGCCATGGGCGGCAAGGCACGGAGCCTGACCGGGGCGCTGGCCGCAGTCGTGCTGCTGTCCGGCGGCGCCCTGGCCGTGAGCGCCCTGGCCATGAGCGCCCTTGCCTTCAGCGCCCTGGCCCAAACGCCGGCCAAGCCCGCCTCCGGCGGCGGCCAGCGGCAGGGCCCCGCCGGTTTCTCGTCCAGCGCCCCCATCGACATCAGTGCGGACACGCTCGAGGTCCGCCAGCCCGAACGCGTGACCATCTGGAAAGGCAGGGTCGAGGCCTTGCAGGGCCAGGACCGCCTGAGCACGCCCTTGCTGACCGTCTACTACGCCCAGCGGGGGAGCGCAGCGCCGGCGGCCAGCGGCGGCGCAGGCGCGGCCAACATGGGCTCCATCGAGCGTATGGAGGCCGAGGGCCCGGTCTATTTCGTCACGCCGACCCAGTCCGCCCGCGGCGACCACGGCACCTATCTCGCCGCCGACGACACCATCACCCTGACCGGCAACGTGGTGCTGGTGCAGGACAAGAACGTGGTGAAGGGCGACAAGCTGATCATCAATCAGAAGACCGGCCAGAGCCAGGTGATCGCGAACAATCCGGGCCGTCCCGGCGGGCGCGTGCGCGGCGTCTTCTATCCCAACCAGAACACGTCCGGGAACTCGACCGGCGCGTCCGCCCGTTAAGCCCCGGACGGGGTTGGAACGGCCGAGGAGCTAGGCTCACCGTCGATGGTCGCCCTGGAACGCCCCAAGCCTGCATCGCCGCAGATGGACCACGACGCGTCCGGGCCGCAAGCGCGCGCGCTGCGCGAGGGCCTCTACGTGGATCACGTGGGCAAGTCCTTCCGGGGCCGCCCGGTGGTGAAAAGCGTCTCGCTCAGCCTGAAGCGCGGCGAGGTCGCGGGCCTGCTTGGGCCCAACGGCGCGGGGAAGACGACCTGCTTCTACATGATCACCGGCCTGGTCGCGGCCGACTATGGCGCCATCTACCTCGACGGCGAGGACATCACCGGCCAGCCCATGTACCAGCGGGCGCGGCTCGGCATCGGCTACCTGCCGCAGGAGACCTCGATCTTCCGCGGCATGACGGTGGAGCAGAACGTGCGCGCCGTGGTCGAGATGAGCGAGCCCGACGAGGGCAAGGCGCGCGAGACGACCGAGCGGCTGCTCGAGGAGCTCCGCATCGCGCACCTGCGCAGCTCTCCCGCGTCGGCCCTGTCCGGCGGCGAGCGGCGGCGCTGCGAGATCGCCCGGGCGCTGGCGCGCGAGCCCGCCTTCATGCTGCTGGACGAGCCCTTCGCCGGCATCGACCCCCTGGCGATCAACGACATCCGCGAGGTGATCGGCTTCCTGAAGCAGCGCGGCATCGGGGTGCTGATCACCGACCACAATGTGCGCGAGACGCTGGGCATCATCGACCGCGCCTCCATCCTCCACGCCGGCGAGGTGCTGTTCGAAGGCGCGCCGGACGAGGTGCTGCACAATTCCGAGGTGCGCCGCGTCTATCTCGGCGACCGCTTCGACTGATTGTCGTCGCCTGCGCGCCGTAGCACAGTGCCCCGGCCGACCCCCGGGGGACCCCACATGAGCCTCGCGACCCGCCCCGAGACCCGCCCCGAGACCCTGCCGCCCGACATCGCGGCGGCGACCATCGATCCCCGCGTCTACGCGGAGCCGAAGCGGCTGGACGAGACCTTCGCCTGGATCCGGGCCAACAACCCGCTGGGTCGGGCGGAGGTCGAGGGCTACGACCCCTTCCTGATCGTCTCCCGCCACGCCGACATCTTGGAGGTCAGCCGCAACAACGCGCTTTTCCACAACGGGGACCGCTCCACCACCCTGACCAACCGCGAGGCCGAGGCGCTGGCCCGCAAGCTGACGGGCGGCAGCCCGCACCTGGTGCGCACCCTGGTCCAGATGGATGCGCCGGACCATCTGAAGTATCGGGCGCTGACCCAGGCCTGGTTCATGCCCCAGAATCTGCGGCGGCTGGAGGCGCGCATCCGCGAGATCGCCCGCGGCTTCGTGGACCGCATGGCCGACCTCGGCGGCGAGTGCGACTTCGTGGCCAGCGTGGCCCTGCACTACCCGCTGCACGTGATCATGGAGATCCTGGGCGTGCCCGAGGCGGACGAGCCCCGGATGCTGCGCCTGACGCAGGAGCTGTTCGGCGCCACCGACCCGGAGCTGAACCGCGGCAAGACCCTGGACCTCAGCACCGAGGAGGCCGTGCAGCAGATTCAGGCGGTGCTGACCGACTTCTTCGTCTATTTCGACGCCATCACCCAGGCCCGGCGGGCGCACCCGACCGACGACGTCGCCACCGTCATCGCCAACGGCCAGATCGACGCTCAGCCGATCAGCCAGTTCGAGGCCATGAGCTACTACGTCATCGTCGCCACCGCGGGCCACGACACGACCTCGTCCTCAACCGCCGGCGCGCTCTGGGCCCTGGTCGACAACCCCCGCGAGTTCGCCAGGGTGAAGGCCGACCCGGGCCTGATCCCGGGCCTGGTGGACGAGAGCATCCGGTGGACGACGCCGGTGAAGCACTTCATGCGCACGGCCACCGCCGACACCGAGCTCGGCGGCAAGAGGATCGAGAAGGGCGACTGGCTATTCCTCAGCTACGTCTCCGGCAATCGTGACGAGGCGGTGTTCGAAGACCCGTTCGCCTTCCGCGTGGACCGCTCGCCCAACCGGCACCTGGCCTTCGGCTACGGCGCGCACCTATGCCTGGGCCAGCATCTGGCCAAGATGGAGATGCGCATCCTGTGGGAGGAGCTGCTGCCGCGGCTGCAGTCGGTGGAGTTCGCGGGCGAGCCGGCGCTGAGCCAGGCCGTCTTCGTGGGCGGCCCCAAGCGCCTGCCCATCCGCTACCGCATGACCTGACGCCGGAGCGGCCGTGACGGCGCGGGCCGCTAGCTCCGGAGCGCAGCCACGGCGGCGGGCACGAGCGCCGGCCAGTCGTCGATCCGGGGATGCCGGACGGGGTCGCTCGGCGCCAGGGTCCTGAGAACCGGATCGGCGACCATCTGGAAGGTCGTGACATCAGGCGCGTGCTCGGCCACCGACTGCAGGTTCGGCAGCAGGTCGTCGACGAAAACGCACTGCGCCCCGGCCCGCTCGGCCAGCACCCTCACGGGCGGCCCCTTCAGCCCGCCGTTCAGGATCAGCGGATAGGGCATGGCGTGGCGCGCCAACCACGCCCGCCTGAGCCGGCGCGCCGCCTCCGGCGCATTGGTCAGGATCACCACCTGAGCGACGTCGGCCAGGGCGCGGAGCCCCTCGACCGCCCCCGGCGCCGGCTCGATCTCGCCGCAGCCCTCCGCGAAGAAGCGATCCAGCAGGTCCTTGCCGCGCTCCGGCCCCACCGACGTCTCGCCCCCCGCCGGATAGAGGTTGGCGAAGAGCGCAAAGCTCGTCAGCCGCAGGTCATAGCCCCGAGCGGCGACCCAGGCCGAAAAGCCCTGGACGAACAGGCCGATGACCTCGTCCACGTCGATGACCGCCAGCGGCCGGCCCGGCGTGATCGGCACGCTTTCGGGCGTGAAGGACTGAAGCGCCTGGGCGGCGTCCGAAGCGTTCACGTTTCGCTCACGTCTGCGAAACCCGATCTTAGGGATGTTCGTGCCAAAAGGAGCCTCCAATAAGGAGCGCCGTGCCCGCGTGGCGCGCGCTCCCCTCGCGATGGTCGGGTGCGCATGATGGCGAAGAAGGTCCTCATCGTGGAGGACAACGAGCTGAACATGAAGCTCTTCCACGATCTGCTCGACGCGCAGGGCTATGAAACCTTGCAGACCCGCGAGGGCCTGCAGGCGCTGGCGCTGGCCCGCCAGCATCGCCCGGACCTGATCCTGATGGATATCCAGCTGCCGGAGATTTCGGGGCTGGAGGTGACCAAGTGGCTGAAGGAGGACGACGACCTCAGCCACATCCCCGTCGTGGCCGTCACCGCCTTCGCCATGAAGGGCGACGAGGAGCGTATCCGCGAGGGCGGGTGCGAGGCCTACATCTCCAAGCCGATCTCTGTCTCGACCTTCCTCGACACCGTCCGCCGCTTCCTGGGCTGAGGGGGTCCGAGCCATGACCGCGCGCATCCTGGTCGTCGACGACATCGCCCCCAATGTGATGCTGCTCGAGGCGAAGCTGAGCGCGGACTACTACGACGTGCTGACCGCCTACGACGGGCCGACGGCGCTGGAGCTGGCCGCGACCGCCTCCCCCGACATCGTGCTGCTGGACGTCATGATGCGGGGCATGGACGGCTTTGAGGTCTGCCGCCGGCTGAAGTCCGATCCCCGGACGCGCCACATCCCCGTCGTGCTGGTCACGGCCCTAGACGGCCGGCGGGACCGGCTGACCGGGCTGGAGGCCGGGGCGGACGACTTCCTGACCAAGCCCATCGACGACGTATCGCTATTCGCCCGCGTGAAGAGCCTGACGCGGCTGAAGCTGGTCATCGACGAACTGCGCCAGCGCGAGGCCTCGGGCCGGCGCATGGGCGTAATCGAGTCCGCCGGCGCGCGCCTGGACGGCTTGGGCGGGCGCATCATCGTGGCCGACGACCATCCGCAGCAGGGCAAGCGCATCTTCGAGGAGCTGGCGGTCGACCACCGCCCGGTGCTGGAGCCCGATCCGGAGCAAGCCCAGCTCGCGGCCGGCGCCCGCGCCGACCTGCTGATCGTGAACGCCGCGTCGCAGAACTTCGACGGCCTGCGCCTGGCCGCCCGCATCCGCTCCGACGAACAGACCCGCCACGTGCCCATCCTGGCCGTGGTGAACGGCGACGATCGCGGCCGCGCGGCCAAGGCGCTAGAGATCGGCGTCAACGACGTCCTGCCCCGCCCCGTGGACCCCGAGGAGCTCTCCGCGCGCGTCCGCAGCCTGATCCGCCAGAAGCGCTATACCGACTTCCTGCGCAACAATCTGGACCAGAGCCTGGAGCTGGCGGTCACCGACCCGCTCACCGGGCTGCACAACCGCCGCTACATGAACGGCCAGCTCGGCCCGCTGGTGAAGCGCGCCTGCAAGGGCGGCGAGCCCGTCTCGGCCCTGCTGATCGACATCGACCACTTCAAGCGCATCAACGACACCTTCGGCCACGGGGTGGGCGACCACGTGCTGCGCGACTTCGCCGTGCGCCTGGCGACCAACATCCGCGCCATCGACCTTGCGTGCCGATACGGGGGCGAGGAGTTCGTGGTCGTCATGCCCGACACCGGCCCGGAGGACGCGCACCGCATCGCCGAGCGCCTGCGCCGCCACGTCGCCGCCTCGCCCTTCCGCCCCAGCGGGGTGGCCGAGCCGCTGGTGGTGACCATCTCGGTGGGGGTCGCCACCACCGAGGGCGAGGGCGACACGCCCGACGCCCTGCTCGCCCGCGCCGACGCCGGCGTCTATGCGGCCAAGGCGGGCGGTCGCAACCAGGTCGTCGCCCGGGCGGCGGCATGATCTGCGCCGCGCGAGCTAGGGCCGCTTCATCCAGGGCGCCCGCCCGGCGGGTGAAAAGAGGCGCGCTCAGGCCCACATCGGGCTCATGACCGAAATCCTCACGACGACCGACGACGCCCGAGCCGACAGGCGCGCCAAGACCCCCGTCACCGCCGGCTGGTCTTCCAGGCCGTGCACATGATCCTGGAGGGCGACCTGCAGCGGCCCTGGGGCGCGGACGAGCTCCGCTGGAGCCGGGCGGTGTTTATCGGCCGCAACCTCGACGCGGCGGAGCTGCGGGCGGGGTTCGAGGCCTGCGCGGCCTGAAACGGCCCGAGGCCCGCCCCTCGCCAAGGCGGGCGACGCGTCGGATACTCCGTTGATTCGTGGCGGGGACTGATCCGATGCGCAAAGCGGCCGCGGCGCTGCTTCTTGGCGCCTATGTCCTGATCGCGCTCACCGTGGCGGCGCTCTTCTGGCGCGCCGGCGCGGGCTGGGGCGCGGGCGCGAGCGCGCTCGTGGCCACCTTCGGCCTGGCGCTGGGACTGCACCTTTTCGTCGCCCGCGCGCTGGACCTCGGCCGGTTGCAGCGGCAGATCGACGGCCTGCGCGAGGCCAACCAGATCCTCGCCGACCACCTGGAGGCGGCCCACGCCGCCATCGAGCAATGGGCCGAGCGCCCCGTGACAGCCGACGCGGAGGGCGCCGCCCGCACCGAGGCCCTGACCACCGAGGTGCGCATACTGGAGGACCTGGTCGCCCGCCTGGCGGAGACGGTGGAGGCGCGCACCGCCGACCTTAGCCCGGCGCCGGCCTTCGAGGAGCGCGCGCGAAGCCCGGGCCTGCGCCGCGAGCGCCAGGAAGCCGCCCTGCTCGCCACCGTGCGCGACGCCCTGGCCGGCAACCGCGTGGACCTGTACCTGCAGCCGGTCGTCAGCCTGCCGCAGCGCAAGACCTCCTACTACGAAAGCTACACCCGCCTGCGCGACGACAGCGGGCGCGTCATGATGCCGGCAGAGTACCTGGCCGTGGCCGAGCCCGAAGGCCTGGTGCCGGCCATCGACAACCTCCTGCTCTTCCGCTGCGTGCAGATCGTGCGCCGTCTCGCGGGCCAGGACCGCAAGATCGGCATCTTCTGCAACATCTCCCTGGCCTCTCTGGGCGACCCGATCTTTTTCCCGCAGTTCCTGGAGTTCCTGGATGAGCACCGCGACCTGGCGGGCGCGCTCATCTTCGAGCTTGGACAGGCGGCGTTCGACGACCGCGGCGCGACGGAGGCCCGCAACATGGCCAAGCTCGGCGAGCTCGGCTTCCGCTTCTCGCTCGACAAGGTTTGCGATCTCGACCTCGACTTCCCCGACCTGGCGCGAGCGGACGTCCGCTTCGTCAAGGTCACGGCGGAGCGCCTGCTGCAGACCATCGCCGCGGCCGAGGACGCGCCGGCGATCCGGGCGCTGAAGGATGTCGCGGCGGAGGACTTCGCGCGCCTGACCCGCCGCTACGGCTTGGAGCTGATCGCCGAGAAGGTCGAATCCGAGCGCCAGGTCGTGGACATCTTAGAGCTTGACGTCGGCCTGGCCCAGGGCAACCTGTTCGGCGAGCCGCGCCCGATCAAGGACGCCGTCCTGGCCGAGACCGCCCCGCCCTCGGGGATTGTCGACCTCGCGCTGAAGCGACCGGTCAGGCGGTAAGGACCGGCCCTCGTGTCGCCCTCGCGCTGGGGCGACGGGCGCGGTAGGCTGCGCCGGAGATGGGCATGACGAACGGACGTATGGACATCTCCCTGATCGGATGGGCTGTGGCGGCGGCGATCTTTAGCGCCGCGCCGCTGGCGGCCCACGCCGCGGCCCCGTCGCCGGTGGGGGACTGGCAGGGCAAGCTGAAGCTGCCCAGCGGCCTTGAGCTCCGGATGGCGGCGCACATCTCCGGGACGCCGGGCGCGCTCACGGGCACGCTCGACAGCCTGGACCAGAACGCGACCGGCCTGCCGATGAGCGAGGTGACGGCTTCCGGCGAGGCGCTCAGCTTTCAGATCCCCGTGTCGCACGCTAGGTGGTCGGGAACCTGGGACGCGGGGCGCAAGGTCTGGACGGGGCGTTGGACCCAGGGCGGCGCAGACCTGCCCCTCGACCTCGCAGCGGGCGCGGCGGCGGCCCTGAACCGACCGCAGACGCCCAAGCCGCCCTTCCCATACCGGACTGAGGAGGTCAGGGTCGAGAACCCGACCGCGCACATCCGGCTGGCCGGCGCCCTGACCCTGCCGCCGACCTCGGGCCGGCATCCCGCGGCGGTGCTCATCACCGGCTCGGGCCCCCAGGACCGGGACGAGACCATCTTTGAGCACAAGCCCTTTGCCGTGATCGCCGACGCCCTGACGCGCGCAGGGATCGCCGTGCTGCGGCTCGACGACCGGGGCGTTGGAAAGTCGGAGGGCGTGTTCGCCGCCTCCACCACCGCGGACTTCGCCACCGATATCGAGGCCGCGGTCGCCTTTCTCCGCAGCCGGCCCGACATCGACCCCGCCCGCATCGCCCTTGCCGGCCACAGCGAGGGTGCGGTGATCGCCCCCATGATCGCAGCGCACGACCGCAGGATCGCTGCGCTGGTGCTGATGGCGGGGCCGGGGGTGCGGGGGGACGAGCTTCTGCTCGCCCAGGCCCGAGCGATCGGGGCCGCGGCCGGGGCGACGCCGGAGCAGCTGAGCGCCGCCGAGGCGGCCAACCGGGCGGTCTACGCCGCCGTGCTCGCCGCGCCGACGCCGGAGGCCGCGCGCCGGGCGTTCAAGGCGGCGTCGGCCAGGTCCGGCGCGCCCGAAGCCGCTCAGGAGGCCGCGGCGGCCAAGACGAGGTGGCCGTGGGTGCGCTGGTTCTTGTCCCACGACCCCAGGCCCGACCTGAGGGCGGTGCGCGCCCCCGTGCTGGCGCTGAACGGGTCGAAGGATTTGCAGGTGCCGGCCGACCAGAACCTTCCCGCTCTGAAATCGGCGCTGGCCGACGACCCCGACGTGACCCTCAAGGCGTTGCCGGGCCTGAACCACCTTTTCCAGCATGCCGGCACGGGCCTGCCCGACGAGTACGGCAAGATCGAGGAGACGATCTCGCCGGAGGTCGTCACCCTGATGCGCGACTGGCTGGTCGCGCGGCTAAAGCCTTGACCGTCGCGACCCTGCGCACCGGCGCCCAGGCGCTCGCGAGCGAGGGCTTCGTCACCACCTTCGATCCGGAAGCCTTCTTCGAGGGGCGGACGGAGGGCAGCGCGCTGGTGCGCAGTCTGCAGGCCGGCGGCGGTGCCTGATCGTGACCGAAGGGTCGCGGGACCCCGGCTTCCCGGAGCTGCACTTCGACGAGACCTATCTGTTCGAGGACGGCGAGCGGGACGCCATGCGCTGGGCGGTCGGGCGCGACGCGCAGGGGCGTTCACGGCCACCGAGCTGACCATGGTCGGCAAGCCCAAGGTGGAGCTGAAAGGACCGACATGGCGCTTTCGCTTCAACCGCCTGGGCACGCCGGGGCTTGGCGAGCGCGTGCTGATCTACGACGCCCTGTTCGTCGCGACCTCGCCCGACGTGGTGTTGAAGGAAGTACGACTGTCGCTCATGGGCATGCCGCTGGCGAAGCTGACCGGCTTCCACCGCAAGGTCCCCTCGCGATGACGGGCTCCGGCCTGGACCGGCGGAGCGCGATCCTGGGCGCGGCGGCGCTGGCGGGATGCCAGGGGCGGGCGGCGACCGCGCCCGAGACGGGTCCGCTCCCGCCGCTGAAGCAGATTTCGCGCCTGACCGTCGGCTGCTGCGCCAAGACCGGCGACACCAGCGATCCCGCCTGGGCCGACCTCTTCGCCTCGAACTTCGGCCAGCTGACGCCGGAGTGGGAGATGAAGATGGAGGCGATCGTGGGCAAGGCGGGGGCGCTCGACTTCGCCCGGGCCGACGCGATCGCCGACTTCGCCCGCGACCGGGGCCTGCGCCTGCACGGCCACACCCTGGTCTGGTACGCCGAGCACCCGCCCGCCTTCGAGGCCCTGGCCGGCGATGCGCCCAAGCTGCGGGCGCGCATGCTCGACTATGTGGGCGAGGTGGCGGGCCGCTATCGGGGCCGCGCGGCGAGCTGGGACGTGGTCAACGAGCCCGTCGAGGCGCATGGCGAGGGCTACCGCAATTGCCTCTGGAGCCAGGCCTTCGGCGGCATCGGCTATGTGGCCGAGAGCTTTCGCGCCGCCCGGGCCGCCGACCCCGACGCCGTGCTGTTCCTGAACGACTACGACCTGGAGAGCCGGCCCAAGAAGCGGCTGGCTTTCCTGCGCCTGGCCGAGAGCCTGCTGAAGAGCGGCGCGCCGCTGGGCGGGCTCGGCACCCAGACCCACGTCAGCATCGATACGCCCAAGGGCGCGATCAGGACGGCGGTCGCCGACCTGGCCTCGTTGGGCCTGCCCGTGCACGTGTCGGAGCTGGACGTGTCCACCCGCGGCGGCGCGCTCGACCCCACGCCCCCGCCGAGCGCCAGGCGGCGCGGGTGCAGGAGGCGGGCGAGGCGCTGATGGCCCTGCCCGCACGCCAACGCTGGGCGCTGACGGTCTGGGGGCTCAGGGACCGGGACTCCTGGCTGCGCGGCCAGCCGGGCGGGGCGGACGATGCGCCGCTGCTGTTCGACGCCGAGGGCCGGCCGAAGCTGGCCGCCCGCGCGCTCGCCAAAGTCCTCGCTTGAGGGTCCTTGCTTAGAGGTTCTCGCTTAGGGCCCCTCGGCCGCCGGCGGGGCCTTGGCGTTCTGGGCCGCGGCCGCCGCGGCCTGGGCGGCCACGAGCTCGTTCAGCCCTTGCCGAAGCCCCCGCAGATCGTCGGCGATCTGGAACACTGTCAAGAAGAACTCGCACAGGGCGCGCCAGATCAGGCCGATCGCCGCCATGGCCAAAAGGCCCGCGACCAGCACCGGCAGGGCGAGCAGCACGCTGGTCAGCGTCGGCTCCCGGATCGCCAGCCCCGCCGAGGCGCCGACGACGCCAAAGCCCATGATGGCGATGATGCCCAGGCCCGCCCAGTAGATCAGGTGCGTGATCGGCCCGACCATGATGCGGTCGAAGCTCAGAATCTCGACCAGCGCTCCGCGGCTTCGCGGGCGCATGCTCCCGAAATTGGCGGCCATCACGCGCCCCTCGATACCTTTGCGCCTGAGGTATCAGCGCAGCCGCGGCTTCGCAATCAGCCCGGCGCGGCGGGCCAGGGAGCGCCGTCGACGCCGCCTTGATCCGGGCGCCGCAGAGCCGCATACCGCCGGGTCGCCGAATCGGGGAGGATCGCCGCATGGCCAAGGCCGTCCGCAAAGCCGCTCCCGCCCTCGACCTGTTCGGGGAGGACCCCGCCTCCCTGCCCCTGCCGGCGCACCCGGTCCTGGACGGGACGGCGGAGCCCAAGCCGCAGCTCGCCTCGCCCCCGCCGCCCGTCGCCCCGAGCGCGCCTTCCGCCCAGGCGTCCAGCTATTCGGCGGCCGACATCGAGGTGCTGGAGGGGCTGGAGCCCGTCCGCCGGCGCCCGGGCATGTACATCGGCGGCACCGACGAGCGCGCGCTGCACCACCTCTTCGCCGAGGTGCTCGACAACGCCATGGACGAGGCGGTCGCCGGCCACGCCAAGCTGATCGAGGTGCGGCTGGAGGCGGACGGCGCGCTCAGCGTGCGCGACGACGGGCGGGGCATCCCTGTGGACCCGCACCCCCGCCATCCGGGCAAGTCGGCGCTGGAGGTCATCATGACCGTCCTGCACTCCGGCGGGAAGTTCTCCGGCAAGGCCTACGAGACCTCGGGCGGCCTGCACGGCGTGGGCGTGAGCGTCGTCAACGCCCTGTCGAAGCGGCTGGACGTCGCCGTCTGGCGCGACGGGGCGGAGTGGCGCCAGAGCTTCTCCCGCGGTCACCCGCAGGGCCCCATCGAGCGCGTCGGCCCCTCCCGCAAGCGCGGCACCCTCGTGCGCTTCGAGCCCGACCCGGAGATTTTCGGCGAGGGCTGCGCCTTCAAGCCTGCGCGGATCTACCGCATGGCGCGCTCCAAGGCCTATCTGTTCCGGGGCGTGGAGATCCGCTGGACGTGCGCGCCGGAGCGGATCGCCGACACCACGCCGCCCGAGGCGACCTTCCACTTCCCAAACGGGCTTGCGGACTTCCTGAAGGAGCGCACCGCCGGCGTGGAGACGATCACGCCCGACCCCTTCGCCGGCAGGATCGAGCGGCAGGGCGAGGCGGGTGCGGTGGAGTGGGCCGTCACCTGGAGCCCCTCCGGCTTTGGCGAGGCGGACGGCTTCACCCAGAGCTATTGCAACACCGTTCCGACGCCCGAGGGCGGGACGCACGAGGCGGGCCTGCGCGCCGCCCTGACCCGGGGCCTGAAGGCCTATGCCGAGCTGACCGGCGAACGGCGCGCGGGCGTGATCACCGCAGAGGACGTGGCGGCCCACGCGGGCGCGCTCATCTCGGTCTTCATTCGCAACCCGGAGTTCCAGGGCCAGACCAAGGAGCGCCTGTCCTCGCAGGAGGCGCAGAAGCTGGTCGAGACGGCGCTGCGCGATCCCCTCGACCACTGGCTGACGGCCCAGCCCAAGCTCGCCAACGCCCTGCTGCAGTTCGTGATCGACACGGCGGAGGAGCGGCTGAAGCGGCGCAAGGACCGCGAGGTCGCCCGCGCTTCGGCCACCCGCAAGCTGCGCCTGCCCGGCAAGCTCGCCGACTGCTCCAAGACCGGGGCGGAGAACTCGGAGATCTTCCTGGTGGAGGGCGATTCCGCCGGCGGCTCCGCCAAGCAGGCGCGCGACCGCGCGACCCAGGCGGTGCTCCCGCTGCGGGGCAAGATCTTAAACGTCGCCTCCGCGGCGACGGACAAGCTGGCCAAGAACGCGGAGCTGTCGGACCTCATGCTGGCGCTGGGCGTCCAGGGCGGCAGCCGATACCGCGAGGAGGACCTCCGCTACGACCGCGTGGTGATCATGACCGACGCCGACGTGGACGGGGCGCACATCGCCAGCCTCTTGATCACCTTCTTCTATCGCACCCTGCCGGAGGTGGTGCGGGCCGGGCGGCTCTATCTGGCGCTGCCGCCGCTCTATCGCCTGAGCCACGGCTGCACCGTCGCCTACGCCCGCGACGACGCCCACCGCGACGAGCTGATCGCCACGCTGTTCAAGGGCAAAAAGCCCGACATCAGCCGGTTCAAGGGCCTGGGCGAGATGATGCCGGCCCAGCTGAAGGAAACCACCATGAACCCGGCCACGCGCACGCTCGCCCGGGTGACCCTGCCCCGCGCCGAGGAGCCGGTGGAGGCGTTGGTGGAGAAGCTGATGGGCCGCCGGCCCGAGGCGCGCTTCCAGTTCATCCAGGAGAATGCGGAGTTCGCCGCCGAGGACCTGGACGTCTGATCCGCCGCATCGCCGCGGCGCCGCGCGGGGACGCACGCCCTTGTCCCAGGGCGGGCGGGCCGCAATCTAAAGGGCGCGAACGAAAGGTCCGAGTCACCCGCATGAACGCCATCACGCCCGCCCCCTCGCTCCTGGACGCAGCGGGGGTCGATCCCCAGCGCGCGCAGTCGATCCTGGCGGAGGCGCTTAGGGGGGCGGACGACGGCGAACTGTTCGTCGAGCGCTCGGAGAGCGAGTCCCTGGTCTTTGACGACGGCCGGCTGAAGAGCGCGGCCTACGACACCACGGAGGGGTTCGGCCTGCGGGTCGTGGCGGGCGAGACGGCGGGCTATGCGCACGCCAGCGAGGTCTCCGAGGCCGCCATCCGGCGCGCCGCCGACGCCGCCTCTCTCGCCAAGCGGGGCTACGCCGGGACCATGGCCGAGGGTCCGCGCCGCACCAACGCCCGCCTCTATGGCGACGACGACGTGGTGGCGCGGCCGTCCTTCGGCGAGAAGGCGGCCCTATTGCAGGAGATCGACGCCTGGGCCCGGGGGCGCGACCCCCGGGTGGTCCAGGTCTCCGCCTCCATCAGCGGCGAGCGGCGCGTGATCGAGATCGTGCGCGCCGACGGGGCCTTGCTGCGCGACATCCGCCCGCTTGCACGCGTCAACATCTCCGTCACCGTGGAGCGGGACGGCCGGCGGGAGACGGGCTCCTCCGGCGAGGGGGGGCGGGCGCACTTTGAGACCTGGATCCGGCCCGAGCGCTGGCAGGCGCAGGTGGACGAGGCGTTGCGTCAGGCGCTCGTCAACCTGGACGCGGTGGCGTGCCCGGCCGGCGAGATGGACGTGGTGCTGGGGCCGGGCTGGAACGGCGTGCTGCTGCACGAGGCGGTGGGCCACGGCCTGGAGGGCGACTTCAACCGCAAGGGCTCGTCCGCCTTCTCCGGCCGCATCGGAGACCGGGTCGCAGCGACGGGCGTGACCGTCATCGACGACGGCACGATCCCGGAGCGGCGCGGGTCCCTGACCATCGACGACGAGGGCACGCCGACGGAGCGCACCGTGCTGATCGAGGACGGCATCTTGGTCGGCTACATGCACGACCGGATGAGCGCGCGCCTGATGGGTCTGGCCGCGACGGGCAACGGCCGGCGCCAGTCCTACGCTCACATGCCGATGCCGCGTATGACCAACACCGCCATGCTAGGCGGGTCAGCGTCACAGGCCGAAATGATCGCCTCGACGAAGCGAGGTCTTTACTGCGCGAACTTCGGCGGCGGCCAGGTGGACATCACCAACGGGAAGTTCGTCTTCCAGTGCACCGAGGCCTATCTGATCGAGGACGGCAAGGTGACCCACCCGGTGAAGGGCGCGACCCTGATCGGGGACGGCCCCACCGCCCTGACCAGGGTCAGCATGGTCGGGAACGACTTCGCCTTCGATCCCGGGATCGGGGTGTGCGGCAAGTCGGGCCAGGGCGTGCCGGTGGGCGTGGGCCAGCCCTCGCTGAAGATCGGCGGCCTGACGGTCGGGGGCACGGCGGTCTAGGCCTCTGCCCCGAGGTCGCACAAATGATGCACAGGAGATGGCGAGGTGCGGCGTCCTGCCCCTCGGTCCAATGGTGAAGCTTCTGTAAAGGAGGCTTGGGCACAAGGGGCTGACTGAGCATTGCGACACCGCGGGGAGCACTTCGCAGACCAGATCGTGGACCTCGACGGCGCAAGCTTCGAGGGCTGCACCTTCCTGCGGTGCAAGCCGATGTTCAGCGGTCGCGCGCCCGTGTCGCTGGTCGACAACACGCTGGTCGACTGCGAGTTCGCCCTGAAGGAGGCGGCCGCCCTGACCATGGGCTTTCTCAAGGGCATGGCGGCCTCCAGCGACGGCTTCCTGCTGACCCTGATCCGCGCGCTTCAGCTCGACCCCGCGCGGCTCGCCCGGCTCTCAGCCAAGGAGCGGGTCGGCGTACCGGCCTGACGTCCAGCGCAACTTTCCGCGCCCAGGCCGGTTGAACGGGCGTTTGCCGTCCTGCGAGCGCGTTTAATGCCCAAGCTCGAGAAAGCTGCGCCCGGTCCGCCGCTCGGCGTCGTGTTGGCCGTACTCTACAGCGGCGGCGTCTGGCTGGCGCTCGCGCTTCTGGTGGGGCGCCTCGTCCCTTTGGCCACGGCCTTCGGGCTGGCGGGGATGGCGGCGCACCTGATCTGCGCGGCGCTGCTGCTGGCCGTGCACGCCGCTCGCGGCGGCGGCTGAGCTGAGCGCCCCTGCAACCCGGAGCCCGCAAGGCGATTTAGCGGCGGCAAAGCCGTGCCGAGCGGGGCTGCGGCGCGCGTAAGCGGGGCCATCCCATGCTGATGCAGACGACGTCGGACGCGCGGGCGCGGGCTGGCGCGGAGGACAGGGCCGTTGCCGAACCGGCGCCGGGCCCGGCGGTCGCGGTCATCCCTTGCCTGAACGAGACGGAGCACATCGCGGGCCTGATCGCGCACCTGCTGGACGATCCCGACTGGCCCCAGCCCCTCGTGGTCGTCAGCGACGGCGGCTCCACCGACGGCACGCGCGAGATCGTCGACGAGATCGCGCGGCGGGACCCCCGCGTGCGCCTGATCGACAACCCCCGCAGACTACAGGCCGCCGGCGTGAACCGTGCGGTGCAGCTGGCCGCCGGGCCGCGGCGCTGGATGGTGCGGGTCGACGCCCACGCCGGCTATCCGCGGGGCTTCGTCTCCCGCCTGATCGCCGAGGCCGAGCGCACCGGCGCGGCCTCCGTGGTGGTCGCCATACGGACCGAGGGCAAGGCGGGCTTCCAGCGCGCGGTCGCCGCGGCCCAGAACTCGGCGCTGGGGGTGGGCGGATCGGCCCAACGCACCGGCGGCGCCTCGCGCTTCGTCGATCACGGCCGCCACGCGCTCTTCGACCTGCAGCGCTTCCGCGCCGTGGGCGGCTATGACGAGAGCTTCCGCGCCAACGAGGATGCGGAGTTCGACGCCCGCCTGACCCGGGCGGGCGGGCGGATCTGGCTCAGCCAGGAGCTCACGATCACCTACTACCCCCGCACGACGCTGCGAGGGCTGTTCCGCCAGTACCTCGCCTACGGCCAGGGCCGCGCGCGCATGTTGCTGCGCCACCGTCGCCGGCCGAAGCTTCGCCAGCTCCTGCCCATGGGGGTTGCGCCTGCGGTCGCGCTGGCGGCGTTCACGGCCGTGCAGCCCCTGGGCGCCCTGCCCGCAGCGATCTGGGCGGGGCGTGCCTGCTCTGGGGCGGGCTGCTGGCGGCAAAGGCCCGCAGCCCCGTCGTGCTCGCCTCCGGACCTGCGGCCATGACCATGCACCTCGCCTGGCCGTTGGGCTTCTGGCGCCAGCTCCCTGGTCGCCGGCGTGGAGCGGCTGCAGCGGCGCAGCGCCCACCCCAAGGTGGTCTGGCAGTAGCCCCCGGCCCGCTCGGCCAAGCCGGCGCCGTCTGGACAAATCGTCGCCCGATTGTGGAACAGTGGCGAAAGCTCGGGCGTTCGGATCGCGTCGGGTTCCGCCCGACCCCTGTCTTTTCTGATGCTGGAAGGCCTGAGCATGAGCCGGCTACTGACGATTACCGCCGCCAGCCTGGCGCTGGCCGCCCTCGCTCGACCCGCCGTCGCCGCCGACGCCCCGGCGACCAGCGCGCCGCTCGCCGCAGCCGCGCTGAAGGGGGGTACGGGGCTGGCGGCCGGCGAGGATTATCGCATCGGACCGCGCGACACCTTGGACGTTTCGGTCTTCCAGCTGAACGACCTGAACCGCACCGTCCAGATCGACTCCTCCGGCCGCGTGACCATGCCCCTGATCGGAGCGGTGCCGGCCGCCGGCAAGACCACGGCTCAGCTCGCGACCGACATCCAGACCAAGCTCGAGTCCAGCTACGTCAAGCACGCCGAGGTCGCCGTCGCGGTGAAGGACGCCCAGAGCGAGCGCATCACCGTCGACGGCGCGGTCAACGCGCCTGGCATCTTCCCCCTGACGGGTCCGACGACCCTGATGCAGGCGGTGGCCCTGGCGAAGGGGCCGGACACCCACATCTGCGCCTCGGGACTGGCGATGTTGCCCGGCTGCACGCGGGCGGCGAGCTCGGCGGTGACCCCGCCCCTGGTCCGCGCCCCGGACGGCCGGCCGCTGGTGCTCACCTTCGATGAGGAGTTCACAACCTTTCGCCGCGTCCGCACCGGCCATGACGCCGAGGACCGCGACGGCGTCTGGCGCTCGGTGTTCGGCGACGGGAGCAAGACGGGGCGGGACGTCCGCACCCTGGCCAGCAACAAGGAACGGCAGATCTACGTCGATCCGGAGATGACCGACCCGGCGCAACGGCCGTTCGGATTTCAACCCTATCGCCTGCACGACGGGATCCTGGACCTAATCGCGCGCCCGGCCAGCCCGGTGGAACAGGCCGCCCTCGGCCTGCCCTATGTGTCGGGCCTGATCACGACCCGCGGTCGCTTCGCCCAGCAGTACGGCTACTTCGAAGCCCGCGTGAAGCTGCCCGCCGGCAAGGGGCTCTGGCCGGCGGTTTGGCTCCTGCCCGCGAGCGGCGGCTGGCCGCCCGAGATCGACGTCATGGAAAGCATCGGCGATCCGACCAAGGCCTTCCAGACGATCCACTCCAACTATGTCCCGACCAAGAAGACGGAGGTGCATCCCGCCGACGGCGGCTTCCACACCTATGGCGTGGCCTGGGACGCCCGGGAGGTCGTGTTCTACCTGGACGGGGTGGAGACCCTGCGGACGGCCACGCCCGCCGATATGCGCACGCCCATGTACATCCTGGCCAATCTGGCCGTGGGCGGCGTCTGGGCCGGCGAGCCGGATGCGACCACGCGCTGGCCGGCCGCGTTCTCCCTCGACTACATCCGCATGTACCGGTTCGGCCCATGACCTCCATCGCAAGCCCCGAGCCCGGGGTCTATGTGCGCCGCGCGCCGGTGCGGGCCTACCGCCGCTCGCCGGCAGCCTATGGGGCCGCAGCCGGGCGTCTATGTCCTGCCCCCCGCGCGCGGCCGCAGGCGCGGACTGCGGCTCACCGAGGGCCTGTTGGACGGCGGCTTCGCCTTTGCGCTCTTCCTGGCCACGCTGTTCGTGCAGCAGCTGGGCAGCCTCGCCTCCGGCGGCGAGACAAGCCATGGCACTGAGCGCCGTCACGGTCGGGCTCGTTGTGGCGGGCGCGCTCGCCAGACCCGCCGGCCAGGCGCTGCAGACCTATACGAGCCCGCTGATGCTCGAGTTCATCGCCGGCGTCTGGCTCGCGGAAGTCTGGACGCGGGGTGCCTTTCCTGGCGGCGCGAGGGGGCGGCGATCGGCGCCGGGGCGGCGGCCCTCGGCGTCGGCCTTTTTGCGGTGCAGCTCGTGGGTCCCGACCGACCCCAACGGCCTGCTGCGGCCGCTCTACTGAGGCGCGCCCGCCCTGCTGGTGGTCTGGGGGGCGCTGGCCGTGGATCATGCCGGCCGCACGCCGGACTGGCCCGCGCTGAAAAGGCTCGGCGACGCCAGCTATTCCGTCTACCTCGTGCACGGCCTGGCGATCTCGCTGGCGGTCAAGCTCTTCGCTCCGCTGACGCACCGCCTGCCGGCCGTAGCGCTGCCGCTCTATGTCGCCGCAGGCATCGCGGCGGGCCTCGTGGCCTATGCGGCGCTGGAGCGCCCCCTGACGGCCCTCGTCCATCCCGCCCGGCGCAAGCCCGCCAGCCCGGCGGCCGCCGCGCTCTGAGCGCGCCTCAGTCCGCCGCCGGTACGTAGATCTCGCCGCCGCCCTCGCGGAAGCGCTCGGCCATCTGCGCCATGCCGGCCTGAGCCGCGACGTCGTTCTGGTTTCGGGCGGCGTCGCGGATGTCCTGGCTGATCTTCATCGAGCAGAACTTCGGCCCGCACATGGAGCAGAAGTGCGCCTTCTTGTGCGCCTCCTTGGGAAGCGTCTCGTCGTGGTAAGCGCGCGCGGTCTCCGGATCGAGGCCGAGGTTGAACTGGTCCTCCCAGCGGAACTCGAACCTGGCCCGGGACAGGGCGTCGTCCCAGGCGCGGGCGGCGGGGTGCCCCTTGGCGAGGTCCGCGGCGTGGGCGGCGATCTTGTAGGCGATCACGCCCTGCTTCACGTCCTCGCGGTCGGGCAGGCCCAGGTGCTCCTTGGGCGTGACGTAGCAGAGCATGGCCGTGCCGAACCAGCCGATCATGGCCGCCCCGATGGCGCTGGTGATGTGGTCGTAGCCGGGCGCGATGTCGGTCGTGAGGGGGCCGAGCGTGTAGAACGGCGCCTCGCCGCAGGTGGCGAGCTGCTTGTCCATGTTGGCCTTGATCTTGTGCATGGCCACGTGGCCCGGGCCCTCGATCATGACCTGGCAGCCGTGCGCCCAGGCCGCCTTGGTCAGCTCGCCCAGGGTCTCCAGCTCGGCGAACTGGGCGGCGTCGTTGGCGTCGGCGATCGAGCCCGGCCTGAGGCCGTCGCCCAGCGAGAAGGTCACGTCGTAGGCGCGCATGATCTCGCAGATTTCGTCGAAGCGCTCGTAGAGGAAGTTCTCCCGGTGGTGGGCCAGGCACCACTTGGCCAGGATCGAGCCGCCGCGGGACACGATGCCGGTCACGCGCTTCGCCGTCAGCGGGATGTAGGGCAGGCGCACGCCCGCGTGGATGGTGAAATAGTCCACGCCCTGCTCGGCCTGCTCGATCAGAGTGTCCCGGAACACCTCCCAGGTCAGGTCCTCGGCCACGCCGCCGACCTTCTCCAGAGCCTGGTAGATCGGCACCGTCCCGATCGGCACGGGCGCGTTGCGCACGATCCACTCGCGGATGTTGTGGATGTTGCGGCCGGTGGACAGGTCCATGACCGTGTCCGCGCCCCAGCGAATGGCCCAGACCATCTTCTCCACCTCCTCGCTGACGGTGGAGGCGACGGCGGAGTTGCCGATGTTGGCGTTGATCTTGACCAGGAAGTTGCGCCCGATCGCCATGGGCTCGAGCTCGCCATGGTTGATGTTGGCCGGGATCACGGCGCGGCCCCGGGCGACCTCGTCGCGCACGAAGGCCGGGGTGACCTCGTCGGGGATGTCCGCGCCGAAGTCCTCGCCGTCACGGATCAGCTCGCGCAGCTGCTCCCGCCGCAGGTTCTCTCGGATGGCCACGAACTCCATCTCCGGCGTGATCAGGCCGCGCCGCGCATACTCGAGCTGGGTGACCGCAGCCCCGGCCCTGGCGCGCAGCACCGGGCGCCGCCCCGGGAACTCCGGCACGAGGTAGGCCTGGGAGACATGGCCGTTGTCCTCGGGCTTCACCGCCCGGCCCTGAACCGTCTCCACGTCGCCGCGCGCGACGACCCAGGCGTCCCGCGGACGAGCCAGCCCCTGCTCGATGTCGATGGCGACCTCGGGGTCGGTGTAGGGCCCGGAGGGGTCGTAGAGGGTGACCGGCGGCTCGGCGGCGGAGGGGTGCAGCGCCACCTCGCGGAACGGCACGCGCAGGTCCGCGTGCAGCACGCCCGACGCATAGACCTTGCGGCTGCCGGGGATGGGACCGGTGGCGACCTGGCCGGCGGGGAGGATGGGGGTGATGGCGTTCATGGCGGCGCGGCCTCTTGCACAGGGCGGCCAGACCGGCAGGGCGCCCCGCCTCCGCGCGTCCCGGCGAGAGCCGGGATCCCCATGCCTCCGCCCAGGTCCGGGGCTTCAGCTGGGCCCCGGCCTTGGCCGGGGTGAGCGGATCGGTTCAACTCCCTTCGCCGGCATGACCCGGATCAGGTTCGGCGGGTTCCGGCCTAAGCCGGTCTCAGCCCTTGCGGGCGCCCCGGAGAACTCGCCGACCTTAAGGGATCGCCCCGCCCGCCACAACGCGCCGCAACTCACTTTCCGCATCGGAAAGCTTTAACTTGACGAGTTGGAAAGTCGCCGATACGCTTTCCGACATGGAAAGTGAGGAGACCACCCCGATGACCGACGCACAGTTCGCGGCCGCGGCGCTGGAGAGCGCCCAGGCGTCGCGCAACCAGCTTGCCGACAAGATGCGCTGCCCCGTCTACATGCATGCGATTTTCGGCGCCATGCTCGGCGGGCTGGTCGCCTCGGAGGCGGCGTCGGACAAGGGAACGCTGATCATCGAGGGCCTCATCGCCGTCGCCGCCCTCGTCTACTTCGTGCTCGGCCGCCGGCGGCTGGGCTTCTTTGTCAATGGCTACCGGCGCGGGCGCACGCGACCGATCGCCCTGACCCTGGCGGGCATCTATCTGGTGCTGTTCTCCCTCGCGGCGGCGCTGAAGGGCAGCTATGGCCTGCACTGGCCGGCGCTCGCGCTCGGCGCGCTGATGTTCGCGATCGGGACCTACGGCGGCTACGTCTGGCAGAAGACCTACCGCGCCGAGCTGCTGGGCGAGGGCGGACATCGGTGAGCGCGCCGCTTCCCGAATTCGACCCGGTGATCCACGCCCCTGCCCGGCTGCAGATCGCCACCCTGCTCAGCGCCGTGGACGAGGCGGAGTTCGCCTTCCTGCGCGACGCGGTGAAGGTCTCCGACTCGGTGCTGTCCAAGCATCTGTCGCAGATGGCGGACGCCGGCTACGTGCGCCTGCGCAAGGCCGCGCTTGGCGGCCGCCAGCGCACTTGGCTTTCGCTCACCCGCGAGGGGCGCCGCGCCTTCGCCGCCCACGTCGCCGCCCTGGAGCAGCTCGTCGCCACCGCCCGCGCCGCCGCGGAGTAGGTTCAGCGCGACGCAGCGAGGTGAGGATCACCGCGGAGTGCGGCGGCTCGGGGGTTGCGGCGATCACGAGACCGAGGCTAGGGCGATGCAGGCTTCCTCTCAAGCCGCAGCATAAGGTCAGGCTCATGGACAAGCGCCCGCTCGGCCGATCCGGCCTGACGATCTCGCCGCTGGTGTTCGGGGGCAACGTCTTCGGCTGGACCGCGGACGAGGCGGCCTCATTCCGGCTGCTCGACGCCTTCGTGGACGCCGGCTTCGACGCGATCGACACCGCCGACGTCTATTCCGCCTGGGTCCCGGGCCACACGGGGGGCGAAAGCGAGACCGTGATCGGGCGCTGGCTGGCGGCGCGGCCGGGGATGCGCGCGCGGGTCAAGATCCTGACTAAGGTCGGCATGTGGCCCGCCCGCCCTGGTCTTTCGGCCGCCAATATCGCCGCGGCCTGCGAGGACAGCCTGCGCCGGCTCCAGACCGACTACATCGACCTCTACCAGGCCCACCGCGACGACGAGGCGACGCCTCAGGATGAGACCGCCGAGGCGTTCGGCCAGCTGATCGCGGCGGGCAAGGTGCGCGCGGTCGGCGCCTCGAACTTCACCGCCGAGCGGCTCGCCAGCGCGCTCAAGGCCGCCGCCGCCGTGGGGGCCCCGCGCTACGAGGCGCTCCAGCCGCACTACAACCTTTTGGAGCGGGCCCGTTTCGAGGGGCCGCTGCAGGACCTCTGCGTGCGCGAGGGCCTCGGCGTGATCCCCTACTACGCCCTGGCCTCGGGGTTCCTGACCGGCAAGTACCGGAGCGAGGCCGACCTCGGCCAGAGCCCGCGCGGCGGCGGCGTCAAGAAGTACCTGCAGGGCAAGGGGCCGGCGGTCCTGGCGGCGCTGGAGGCGGTCGCCGCCCGCCAGAGCGCGACCCCGGCGCAGGTCGCGCTCGCCTGGCTGCTCACCCGCCCGGCCCTGACCGCGCCGATCGCCAGCGCCACCCGGCCCGCCCAGCTCGACGATCTGATCAAGGCCGTGACGCTGAGCCTGTCCGCCGAGGACCTGGCGGAACTCGACCGGGCCAGCGCCTAGGGGCCGACCTGCGGCTGGGCTCCGCCGCGGGTCATCGGCCCAGCTGGACGAAGGGCGTCGCCCCGGTCCCCTGCCTGGGCGGCGAGCGCGGCCTGCTCGTTGGCGATCTTCTGCTCGATCTGCTGGCGCACCTGGCCGGGCATGCGGATGTCGCTGGCCCAATAGAGCCGCTCCACGCGCAGGCCGAACGGGCGCATGAAGCTGCGCGTGTCCTCCTCGGCCTGGTGGATCAGGGTCGCCTTCTTGGGCTGGGGTCTGACCGCGACGGCAAAGATTGTAGAAGCTTCCTGAGCAGACAAAAGACACGAAACCGAGAGCGTAGCCGTTTGTCCGCCCGCTGAGTCTCAGCCGCCCGCGATCCGCTGCAGCACGGCGCGGGCCGCCTCGCGGTGCTCGGGCCTCAGCGACTTCTCGGCGACGGCTATGGCGATGCCGATCACCGCGGCATCGTCCGCAAAGCCGAGGGCCGGCATCCAGCGCACCATCGAGCCCGGCAGGACGAACCAGGCGAGGGCGGCGAGCAGAATGCCCTTGGTCCGGTTCGGGGTCGCAGGGTCGCGCATGCAGAACCAGAGCGCGACCACGTCCTCGGCGAAGGGCACGTGCGGGGCGACCCTGCGGACCTTGCGCCAGAAGCCGCGCTTCACCACCGTCTCGTTCAGCCGCACGCTCACGGGCGTCAGCGCGCGGGAGATCGGCAAAGCTGCCGCTACGTCAGGCTCCGCAAGGGGTTTGGCTTCCTCCGACATGACGCTAAAGCGGACGCGAGCGCCGGTCGAACGGCGTCGCGACACCGCCACCTCTGAGGGACAAGACGCCCATGCAGCTGAACTCCTCCATCTCCGCCGTCGTCACCGGCGGCGCCTCCGGCCTCGGCGAGGCCACCGCGCGCCTGCTGGCCGAACACGGCGTCAAGGTCGCCATCTTCGACATGAACGAAGAGAAAGGCGAAGCGGTGGCGAAGTCCATCGGCGGCGTGTTCTGCAAGGTGAACGTCACCTCAGACGCGGAGGTTGACGCGGGCTTTGAAAAGGCGCGGGCCAGCAACGGCCAGGAGCGGATTCTGATCAACTGCGCGGGCACCGGCAACGCCGCCAAAACCGCCAGCCGGGACAAGCAGACCGGCGCGATCAAGCACTTCCCCCTCGACGCCTTCAACATGATCATCCAGATCAACCTCGTCGGCACCTTCCGCTGCATCGCCAAGTCCGCGGCGGGCATGCTGACGCTGGAGCCGCTGAACGACGACGGCGAGCGGGGCGTCATCGTGAACACCGCCTCCGTCGCCGCCGTCGACGGCCAGATGGGCCAGGCCGCGTATTCCGCCTCGAAAGGCGGGGTAGTGGGCATGACCCTGCCGATCGCGCGCGACCTGATGGGCGAAGGCATCCGGGTGAACACCATCCTGCCGGGCATCTTCAACACGCCGCTGATGAACGCCGCCCCGGAGAACGTGAAGGCCGCGCTCGCCGCCAGCGTTCCCTTCCCCAAGCGCCTGGGCAAGCCGGAGGAGTACGCGTCCCTGGCGGTGGAGATGTGCCGCAACGGTTACTTCAACGGCGAGCACGTCCGCCTGGACGGCGCGATCCGCATGCCTCCCCGCTGAGCCGGTCGCTCCCGCCTTCGGCAGACGCCGCGGCCTGAGGCGTTCGGTCGGACGCGCGCCTCAGGTCATCGTGCGCGGCGGCGCAGTGCGAGTTCGTCCAGGGCGGCGCTCTCGCGGCGCGCGGTCGCGCGCGCGGCGCTCGCGCCCATGCGCTCGAGCACCTTCTCGTATTTCTTCTGGGCCTCGAAGGCGTCCCGAAGCGCCGCGCGGGCGCCCGCCTCCTCCAGCTCCAGGACCCTGAGGTCGGCCTCCGCCTTGGCGCGCCTGAGCTTCCAGCCCGCCAGGAAGCCCGCGTGATAGAGCCCCGCCTCCGCGTGCTCGCGCGCGTGGGCGGCCTCCTGCGCCTTCTCGTGGTCCTGGGCGGCCAGCACCCGCTCGCAGGTCCTGCGGCGGTCGGCGATCTCCGCCAGGCGCTTTTGCAGCGTCTCCACCTCGTAGTCGGCGATGCGGACGAGGCTTTCGGCCCAGCTCACGGCGCGCCCGCCTCATCCATCACCGCGGCCAAGCGCGCAAAGGTCTCCTCCATGCCGGTGCGCTCGCCCTTGTCCTGGCTGAGCAGGGCCTCCAGCGCCGGGTTCAGGCGGATCGCCCGGTCGACCTTGGCGTCCGCGCCCGCGCGATAGGCGCCGATCCGGATCAGCTCCTCCATGTCGGCATAGGCGGACAGGGTCTCGCGCGCGTCCCGCGCGACGGCGCGCTCCGGCGGGGTCTGGGCGCCCGGCAGGGTCCGGCTGATCGACTTCAGGACGTTGATGGCGGGGAAGCGGCCGCGCTCGGCGATGGCGCGCTCCATGACGATGTGGCCGTCCAGGATGCCGCGCACGGCGTCGGCGATCGGCTCGTTGTGGTCGTCCCCGTCCACCAGCACGGTGAAGAGCCCGGTGATCGCCCCGGCCTCGGTCCCGTCCGGGCGGATCGGCCCCGGGCCCGCCCGCTCCAGCAGCTTGGGCAGCTCGGAGAAGACGGTCGGCGTATAGCCCTTGGTGGTCGGCGGCTCGCCGGCGGCCAGGCCGATCTCCCGCTGGGCCATGGCGAAGCGGGTCACGCTGTCCATCAGGCAGAGCACGTGCAGGTCCTGGTCGCGCAGGAACTCCGCGATCGCCAGCGTCAGATAGGCGGCCTGGCGGCGCTTCAGAGCGGGCTCGTCGGAGGTGGCGACCACCACGACGGCGCGGGCGAGGCCCTCGGGCCCCAGCGTCTCCTCGACGAACTCGCGCACCTCGCGCCCGCGCTCGCCGATCAGGCCCACGACCACCGCATCGCACGCCGCCCCCCGCGCGAGCATCGAGAGCAGCACGCTCTTGCCCACGCCGGAGCCCGCGAACACGCCCATGCGCTGGCCGGTGCAGAGGGTGGCGAAGGCGTCGATGGCGCGCACCCCCGTCTCGAGCCGCGGGCCGACCCGGCCGCGGGCATGGGCGGCGGGCGGCGGGCGCCTCAGCGCATAGGGGACCGGCCCCTGCGGCAGCGGCCCCTGGCCGTCGATAGGCTGGCCGAAGGCGTCCACGATCCGCCCGCGCCAGGCCAGCGTGGGGCGAACGGACGCGGGCTCGGGCGCGATGCGGATTTCCGCCCCAGGCGCCACGCCCTCGACCGCGCCGAACGGCATGAGCAGGGCGCGCGACTCGCGAAAGCCGACCACCTCGGCCGGCAGGGGCGCCTCGCCGCGAGGGCGGGCGATCTCCGCCCGGGCGCCCACCGACAGGTGCGACAGCCCTCCGCGCGCCTCGATCAGCAGGCCGGACACCGCCGCCACCCGGCCATAGACCTGGAGCGGATCGATCAGCTCCACTGCGGCGATCAGGTTGCGCATGGCGAGGGACGCTGGTCACTTCGCGTTAATCGGTCGTGAACCCGCCGCGCCCTGGCCTGAGTCCGCATGCCGCAGCCAATTCCCGCCCGCCAGGAGAATCGCTCCGCTTGGACCGGACTCCAAATCACCCTACGGTCAACGGCGATTAACGATGTTTAAGTAACTGCCGCCCTAGCCTTAACGTGATGGGACGGCGGGCTGCAAAAGGCGGCTTGCTGCATAGCTTGGCTCGGACGCAGCCCGGGAGGGGTCCATGCGTGTACTGTTGATCGAAGACGATTCGGCCACCGCGCAAAGCATCGAACTGATGCTGAAGTCGGAGGGCTTTAATGTGTACACGACGGATCTGGGCGAGGAAGGCGTCGACCTCGGCAAGATCTATGACTACGATCTGATTCTCTTGGACCTGAACCTGCCGGACATGTCGGGGATCGACGTGCTGAGGCAGCTGCGCGTCTCCAAGATCAACACCCCGATCATGATCCTGTCGGGCACTTCGGAGATCGACACCAAGGTCAAGACCTTCGGCGGCGGCGCCGACGACTATCTGACCAAGCCCTTCCACAAGGACGAGCTGGTGGCGCGCATCCACGCGGTGGTGCGGCGCTCCAAGGGTCACGCCCAGTCGGTGATCCGCACCGGCGACGTGGTCGTGAACCTCGACACCAAGACCGTGGAGGTGAACGGCTGCCGCGTCCACCTGACGGGCAAGGAATACCAGATGCTGGAGCTGCTCTCGCTCCGCAAGGGCACGACCCTGACCAAGGAGATGTTCCTCAACCATCTCTACGGCGGCATGGACGAGCCGGAGTTGAAGATCATCGACGTCTTCATCTGCAAGCTCCGCAAGAAGCTCGCGACGGCCACCAACGGCCAGCACCACATCGAGACCGTCTGGGGCCGCGGCTATGTGCTGCGCGACCCGCAGGAAGGCCAGCAAACCGCCGCGGCCTGAGCCCGGGCCGGCGTATGAACATCGCGGGAGGCCGGGGGCGACCCCGGCCTCTTCGCTGTCCGGCCTTTCCGCTGTCCGGCCATTCCAGTGTCCGAGAAGTGATTGCGGCCTGTCACGGACCGCCGCTAGGCTCCCCCCATGGATCGTCGCGCGTTTCTGATGTCGGTGGCCGGGCTGGGCGTCACGCCGCAGCCGCAGTCGGGTGCGAGCGGCCCAGCCGATCCGCCGCCCGCGGCGCCGCTGGCGTCGTCGTCCCTGGCGGTCGATCCCGCCGTGGAGCTCGTCAAGGGCGAGGTGCGGGCCCGCGCCATCGCCGCGGGCTTCGACCCTAAGCGGGTCAACGCGATTCTGGACCCGCTCACTCCCGATCCGCGGGTCCTGACGCTGCAGAGCCGCCAGCCCGAGCTCTCCCGGCCGATCGGCGACTATGTGCAAGGGGCGGTCACCGCCGCGCGGATCGCCAAGGGCCAGCAGCGCCTGGCCGAGCTGCCCGGCCTCGGCGAGGTCGCGGCGCGCTACGGCGTCCAGTCGGAGATCCTGGTCGCGGTCTGGGGCATGGAGACCAGCTTCGGCGCGATCCAGGGCGACTACGACGTCTTCCGCTCGCTCTTCACCCAGGCGGTGCAGGGACGCCGGCGCGACTGGGCCGAGGGCCAGATGATCGCGGCGTTCCGCATCGTCTTTGAGGGCCATGCGAGCGCCAGCCAGCTCAAGGGCAGCTGGGCGGGCGCCATGGGCCAGACCCAGTTCATGCCGGAGGACTATCTCAATTTCGCCGTGGACGGGGACGGCGACGGGCGACGGGACATCTGGGGCTCGCCTCTGGACGCGCTCGCCTCCACCGCCAACTTCCTGTCCCGCAAGGCCGCCTGGCGCGCCAGCGAGCGCTGGGCGCGGGAGGTGATCCTGCCCTCCGGCTTCGACTACGGCCTGTCGGAGGGGCCAAAGCAGGCCTGGGCGGCGTGGCAGGCGCTGGGCGTGCGCATGGCCGACGGCGGCCCCGTCTCCGCGGCGGATGCGGGCGAGGTCGCGCAGCTTCTCCTGCCCCAGGGCTGGCGCGGGCCAGCGTTCCTGGCGTGGCCGAACCACTTCGCGATCCGGGTCTACAACAACTCGGTGGCCTACGCCCTGGCGGTCGGGCTGATCGCGGACGGGGTCGCCGGGCGTCCTCCGCTCGTGACGCCCTGGCCCAAGGACCCGCCGCTGCACCTGGAGGACCGGATCGCCGCCCAGGCGTCGCTTAAGGCGCTCGGCTTCGATCCGGGCGCCCAGGACGGGGCTTTCGGCCTGAACACGCGCGCAGCGACCCGCAGCTGGCAGCGCGCCCGCGGCCTGCCCGCCGACGGCTATCTGACGCTGGACTTGATCCAGCGCCTGCGGTCCGAGGCCGCCCAAGCGGCTCCGCCCGCAGCCCCGCTCCCGGGCTGAGCCTCACGCGTCAGCTCCCGTTTGCGCCGCGCGCGGGGGTCGTCTATCGCAGCGCCGGTTCGTTCTCGGAGCACGCCGTCCGCCATGCAGGGGCTCGTCACCGTCTTTGGAGGCTCAGGCTTCATCGGCCGCTACGCCGTGCGGGCGCTGGCGCGCAACGGCTGGCGCATCCGAGTCGCCATCCGCAGGCCGCACCTGGCGCCGGAGCTGCGCGTCATGGGCGACGTCGGCCAGATCGAGCTCGTGCAGACCAACATCCGCGTGGCGGACTCCGTCGCCCGCGCGCTCGCCGAAAGCGTCGCGGCGGTGAACCTCGTGGGCGTGCTCTACGAGGCCGGGGCGCAGAAGTTCGACGCCGTGCATGCCCGCGGCCCCGCCCTGATCGCCGAGGCCTGCGCCCGCGCCGGGATCACGCGCCTGGTCCAGGTTTCGGCCATCGGCGCGGACGCGAGCTCCGCCTCGGCCTACGCGCGGAGCAAGGCGGCGGGAGAGGCGGCGGTGCGCACGCGCTTGCCGGACTCCGTGATCCTGCGGCCCTCGGTGGTGTTCGGGGCGGAGGACCAGTTCTTCAACCGCTTCGCCGCCATGGCCGCGGTGGCCCCCGCCCTGCCCCTGATCGGCGGCGGCAAGACGCGGATGCAGCCGGTCTACGCCGGCGACGTGGGCGAGGCGATCGTGCGCAGCCTGGAGCAGGCCTCCGCGGGCGGGCGCATCTTCGAGCTCGGCGGGCCGGCGATCTACACCTTCAAGGAGCTGATGCAGCTGGTGCTGAACGAGACCCAGCGGCGGCGCGCCCTGGTTCCCCTGCCGTTCGAGGTCGCGCGCCTGATCGGGGTCGCCGGCGACGTGCTGTCCGCCGTCCTGCCGGTCATCCCGCCGCCCCTGACCACCGATCAGGTCGAGCTCCTGAAGCGCGACAACGTCGTGGCGCCCGGCGCGCTGACCCTGGCCGACCTCGGCGTGACCCCGACGGCGGTTGAGGCGGTCGTCCCGACCTATCTCTGGCGGTTCCGCCCCGGCGGTCAGTTCGCCCAGCCCTCCGAGATCAAGCCGTCGGTCCCCTCCATCGTCGACCCCACCCGCTGAGAAGGCCCGACCGGCGCAGGCGCCCCTTCCCCCAGGCGGCGACTTGGGCTCTGATCCAGGCGTGAGCCTGCGCCCCTCATCGCCCCGGTCCGTCATGGCTGACGACGCGAACCTCCTCTCTCCGCTGCCCGCCGGTGCCGGCCGGCGCGAGCAGACCAAGACGGCCAACCGCGAGTCCATCCTGGAGGCGGCCCGGGAGGTCTTCGCCGAGATGGGCTTCGAGGCGGCGACCGTGCGCGACATCATCCGCCGCACGTCGCTGTCGGTGGGCGCGTTCTACAATTACTTCCGGTCCAAGGAGGAGGTGTTCCAGGCCCTGGCCGACGACGGGGCGGAGCGCTTCCGGCCGATCCTGCGGGCCGAATACGAGAAGGCGCAGGACTTCGAGAGCTTCGTGCGCGGAGCGCTCTTCGCCTACTTCAGCTTCATGGCCGACGAGCACGAGAGCTGGCAGCTCCGCCGTCCGCCCGGCGAGCCGATGGTCCGCATCGCCCACTCCGACTCGCCCGCCCGCGTGGCGGTGTTCGAAGAGGTGCGCACCGCGCTTGGCGGGGTCATCGAGCGCGGCCTCGCCCCGCCGGTGGACCTCGACCTGCTCACCGTCGCCTGCATTGGCATCGCCCAGAACGTGTGCGAGCTCATGCTCGAGCAGCGGCGCATCGACGTGGAGACCGCCACCGATTTCTCGCTGCGCCTGATCCTAGGCGGCTTGCCCGCCCTGCCGCGCACGGACCAGCGCCGACCTTAGGGAGACCCGCCATGGCCGACATCGCCGCCCAGAAAGCCGTGCTGAAGGCGCTTTTGTCGCTGCCGCGACCGGTGCTGCGGGCCTTGTCGGGGGGCGGGGCGGTGTATGTCGGCGGGCGGACGCTGGACCCGCGGCTGCAGTTCCTGGCGCATCAGGCGCGGCGCTTCCCGCCGATCTCGACGCTGACGCCGGAGCAGGCCCGCGCGGCCGCGGACCAGGGCTTCGCCATGAGCCAGGGCAAGCGCGAGCCGGGCGTCAGGGTCGAGGCGCTGAGCGTGGACGGCGCCGAGAGTCCCATCCCCGCGCGAGCCTATCTCCCGCCCTCGCTCGCGCCCGAGGCGGCGGTGATCGTCTTCCTGCACCAGGGCGGCGGCGTCCTGGGCGGGCTGGACAGCGACGACGCCTTTTGCAGCATCCTGGCGCACTGCGCGAAGTCGCCGGTGCTCTCCATCGACTACCGCCTTGCGCCCGAGCACCGCTTCCCCGCGGGGCTTCAGGACTGCCTGGCCGCCTACCGCTGGGCGCGGGCGAACACGGGGCGGTTCGGCGTGGCGGAGGGCCGCCTCGCGCTGTCCGGCGACAGCATGGGCGGCAACTTCACCGCCGTGATCACCCAGACGCTGAAGCGCGCCGGCGAGCCGCAGCCGGTGTTGCAGCTTCTGGTGTATCCGGCCGTGGACTTGGCGAGCGAGACCCAGTCCATGACCACCTACGCCGACAGCTATCCCCTCAGCCGGGACACCATGGTCTGGTTCGTCAACCAGTACCTCGGACCGGGCGATGATCCCGCCGACGTGCGCCTTTCGCCGATCCGCGAGCCGGACCTGTCGGGCCTGGCCCCGGCCATCGTGGCCACCGCCGGCTTCGATCCCCTGTGCGACCAGGGCGAGGCCTACGCCAAGCGGCTAATGGATGCGGGCGTGCCCACCGTGTTCCGGTGCTACGAGAGCCTCTGCCACAGCTTCTGCAGCTTCACGGGCGTGGCGCCTGCGGCTGACACCGCCTGCCGCGAGATCGCGGGCCTGGTCGCCCAGGGGCTTCGCGGCGAGCTGCCCGAGCCGGCCCACGCCCGCGCTGCATGAGGGCGCTGCAGGTCCAGGCGCTGGGACCCGACTACGCCGGGTGCCGCCTGGCGGAGGTCGATCGGCCCGAGCCTGGCCCGGGGGAGGTGCGGGTGCGGGTGCGCGCCGCCTCGGTCAACTTCCCCGACCTTCTGATGACCCGCGGCGAATACCAGCTGAAGCCGTCCCTGCCCTTCACGCCCGGCCTGGACTTCTCCGGCGAGGTGGATGCGCTGGGCCCGGGCGCGCAGGGCTGGCGCGTGGGCGATCTGGTCGTGGGCGGGGCGCGGCTGGGCGCCTTCGCCGAGTATGTCGTGGTCGAGGCCGCCGCGATCGGCCGCAAGCCCGAGCGGCTCGACTGGGGCCAGGCGGCCGCCTACCCCGCCGCCTATCTCACCGCCTATGTCGCCCTGGTCCGGCGGGCGCAGCTGAAGCCCGGCGAGTGGGTGCTGGTCCACGGCGCGGCGGGCGGCGTGGGCCTGGCCTGCGTGGACCTCGCCAAGGCGTTGGGCGCGCGCGTGATCGCCGCCTCCGCCTCCGACGCGAAGTTGCAGGTGGTCGAGCGCGAGTACGCTCCCGATGCGATCGTCAATACGAGCGCCGGCTTCCGGGACGCGGTGAAGGCGATCACCGGCGGGCGCGGAGCGGACGTGATCTACGATCCCGTCGGCGGCGACGTCTTCGACGAGAGCGTGCGCTGCATCGCCTTCGACGGACGCCTGCTGGTGATCGGCTTCACCTCCGGCCGCATCCCGACCGTCTCGGTCAACATGCCCCTGATCAAGGGCTTCTCGGTCGTGGGCGTGCGCGCCGGCGAGTATGGGCGCCAGTTCCCGGACAAGGGCCGCGAGAACAGCGCCGAGGTCGCGCGCCTGGCCGCGGAGGGCCGCATCCGCCCGCGCGTCCATGCCGAACTGCCCCTTGAGCGCTGGCGCGAGGCGTTCGACCTGCTCGCGACGCGCCAGGTGGTCGGCAAGGCGATCCTGCGCCCGGATCTCTGAACCCCCGCCTCTAAACCCTCGCCCCAGGGGCGAAGGCGGTCGCATTCTCGCCGCCCGCGCGTGTAATCTGCAACGTCTCGCGCCTCAGCGCTTTACAAGCCGAGCCGGGGCGGGAATCTAAGCGCCGACCGAGCGACCGCCGAAAGAGACGCGGGCGCCGCAGGGAGTTTTGGAATGGCCGCTAAACTGTCGGGCCCCGGAGGCGAAGGCCGCTACACCGTGGGCCAGAACGCCGACATGAACGTCACGCCCATGGTGGACGTCATGCTCGTGCTGCTGATCATCTTCATGGTGGCCGCCCCGCTGGCGACGGTGTCCATCAAGCTCGACCTGCCGCCGTCGCTGCCGCCGCCGCCTGGCCAGAAGCCCAAGCCCCCGACCGTGATCTCGCTGCAGAAGTCGGGCGCGATTTTCCTGAAGGACAAGCAGACCGACGCCGACCATGTCGCGGCGGATCTGCAGGCGCTCATCGGACCGCCGGGCCCGAACGCCGAGGCGGTGTTCATCCGCTCGGACAAGGAGGTGAAGTACAACACCTTCATGACCATCGTGAACGCGCTTCAGGAGGGCGGCTACTACAAGATCGCGCTGATCACCGAAGACCTGGCCTGACGTCCTAGGCCCTCGATCGCCTGACGCCCGTGAGGCCTCCTCGCGGGGGGTTCGCGTCCGGTCAGGCGCCCTGCGGGTCAGGCGCGCTGCGGGTCAGGCGCGCTGAGCGCTATGGCTCTCGCGGGCGCGGAGCCGGCCCTGGGCGACGTCGTCCAGCAGGGCGGCGAGCGCGCGGGCGTCGATGGGCTTGGCGAGGTGCGCGTCCATACCGGCTGCACGACAGGCGGCGACCTGATCGGGCAGGACATTGGCGGTAAGCGCCGCGATGGGCGTGGCGGCCGCCGGACCGCCCATGCTCCGGATCCGCCGCACGGCCGAGGGGCCGTCGAGATTGGGCATCTGCATGTCCATCAGGACGAGGTCGAAGGCCTGGGCCGCCATGACCTCGACCGCCTCCACCCCGTCGCAGGCGAGAGCCACCTCGCAGCCGAGCGCGCCCAGCACCGCGGCGATCAGCTCGCGATTGGCGGGATGGTCCTCTGCCACCAGCACGCGCAGCCCCCTGGAGGGCGCGACCGCCGGCTCCGGGCTCGCGGCGGGGACGTCCAGGGACGCCGCAACCGGCAGAGGCGCCTCGATCCAGAAGGTCGAGCCCTCGCCCTCGCGGCTGTCCACCCCGATCTCGCCGCCCATGAGCTCGACCAGCCGCTTGCAGATCGCCAAGCCCAGACCCGTGCCGCCGAACCGGCGCGAGATCGAGCCGTCGATCTGGCGGAAGCGCTGGAAGAGCCGCCCGCGGGCTTCGGGCGCGATGCCGATTCCCGTGTCGGCGACCTCGATGCGCACGATGGCGTGGTCCCCGTCGCAGGCGGTCAGGCGCGCGCTGATCGCCACCTCGCCCTCGGCGGTGAACTTCACGGCGTTGCTGGCGAGGTTCAGCAGCACCTGGCGCAGGCGCGTGGCGTCCCCAACCAGCGGCGGCGCGTCGGGGTCGCAGGCCCAGCTCAGAGCCAGCCCCTTCTCCTCCGCCTGGCCCTGCACCAGCGCCGCCACGTCCTCCAGCAGGCGCGGCAGGGCGAAGGGCTGGACGTCGAGCTGCAGCCCGCCGGCCTCGAGCTTGGAAAAGTCGAGCACGTCGTTGACGACGGCCAGCAGGGTGCGGCCGGCGTCGCGGACCCGCTCCAGCCTGCGCCGATCGGCGGGCGCAAGCTCGCTCGACTGGCCGATCAGGTCGGCGAAGCCCAGGATGGAGGTCAGCGGGGTGCGCAGCTCGTGGCTCATGTTGGCCAGGAACTCGCTCTTGGCGGCGGCGGCGGCCTCGGCGGCGGCGCGAGCGGCGGCGAGCTCGGCCTCCTGCGCCTTTCGCTCGGTCACGTCGCGGATGACGTCGACGCACTCCAGCACCCGGCCGTGCGTGTCCTTGACCAGCCGCGGATTGGCCTGCAGCCAGACCCAGCCGCCCTCCCGCCGCTTGAAGCGGTACACGATGGTGGTGGACGCGCGACGCCGGCGGTCATCCCACAGGGTGCGCATGGCGGCGGCCACGCGCTCCAGGTCGTCCGGATGGATCAGGTGCCAGACCGAGCGGCCGATGAAGTCCTCGGGCCGCCAGCCCGTGATGACGGTCACGGCCTTGGAGATGTAGAGCACCTCTCCAGTCACGGCGGTGCGGGAGATGATGTCCCGTGCGTTCTCCGCCACGAAGCGCGCCGCGGCCTGCTCGTCGGCAAGGTCGCGGAGGCGCCCCAGGCGGGCGGTCTGGTCCATGACGATACCGAAGATCTCGAAGCGCTTCTCGGCCTCGTTCCACTCCCGGCGGGATCGGCAGCGGACGTAGCGCAGGGCGCCGTCGGGCAGGACGATGCGATACTCGAGGTCCGCATGGCGATCATGCGCCAGCGCCTCGCCGAGGACCCGCGTGACGCGGTTGCGGTCCTCCGGATGGATGCGGCCGGTGTAGTCGGCGAGCGTCAAGGTGTCCGCGCCGGGCTCAAAGCCGTAGAGGCGGAACATTTCGTCGGACCAGACGGACTCGAAGTCCGGTCCCCAGCACCGCCAGTAGCCGATCTCGCCCAGCTCCCCCACGCACGCCAGGGCGCTCGCCGCCCGCGACGCGTCCCGGCCGCCTGCCCAGTCCTGGAAGCGGTGGACCCGGAGCGAGGTGCGGCCCTGCGCTTGTCTGGCGCTGGTCGTGGTGCTCATCGCAATCGACGCCTCCTGACCCGAAGCTTTGCATGAAAGGCTTTCCAAAGTGCTGAGGCTATGAAACGCCCAGAAAGCAGGCGCCTGCGACGAGCTGGCGCCTAGGCGCGCGGCTCTAGCCCGGCCCGTGGCGCTTGGCGCGGCGCGAGCGGCGGGGCGGCGGGCTCTCGGCGGCTAGGCTCAGGTTCCGCTCGAAACGAGGGTGTCCGGATGAAACTGATCTTGGCCGTCATAAAGCCCTTCAAGCTTGACGATGTCCGCGAAGCCCTCACCCGCGCCGGCGTGGAGGGCATGACGGTCTCGGAGGTGAAGGGCTACGGCCGTCAGAAGGGCCAGACGGAGATCTACCGCGGCGCGGAGTACGCGGTGAACTTCGTGCCCAAGGTCCAGATCGTGACCGTGGTGGACGACGCGATCGCGCCCGCCGCGGTGGACGCGATCAAGGGCGCAGCGGGCTCGGGCAAGATCGGCGACGGCAAGGTCTTCGTGCTCGACGTCGAGCAGGCGCTGCGCATCCGGACCGGCGAGACCGGCTCGGCGGCGTTGTGAGCGGGAACGGGGCGGACATGGGCGACAAGAAGGGGATCAAGATGACGGACAAGACCTGGGCCGCGCGGCTCGCCGGCGCGGCGCTGGCTGCTGGCCTGGCATGGGGCGCGATGAGCGGAGCTACGGCCCAGACCGCGACGCCTGCCGCCGGCGCGCCGGCCTCCAGCTCACCCGCGGCGAGCGCGCCGGCGGCTGCGGGCGCCCCGGCTACGCCGGCCGCCCCTCACAACTCCAACGCCAAGCCCGACAGCGGCGACACGGCCTGGATGCTGACCTCGACCGCGCTGGTGCTGCTGATGACCATCCCGGGCCTGGCGCTGTTCTACGGCGGTATGGTGCGGCGCAAGAACGTGATCGCCACCGTCGCCCAGTCCTTCGCCATCTGCTGCGTCGTGACGTTGGTCTGGTACGTGGCGAGCTATTCCATCGCCTTCGGGACGAACGTCGACGCCGGGCAGAACAAATATTGGGGCGGACTGGGCAAGGCCTTGCTTCGGGGCGTGACGATGGACAAGCCGTTCCAGATCGCCGGAGCGGACGTCACCATCCCGGAATACGTCTACATGATGTTCCAGATGACCTTCGCGATCATCACGCCGGCCCTGATCGCCGGCGCCTTCGCGGAGCGGTTCAAGTTCTCGGCCCTATTGCTGTTCACGGTGCTCTGGTCGCTGTTCGTCTATGCGCCCATCGCGCACTGGGTGTGGGGCGGCGGCTTCCTGGGCGGCGCGACCCCGCCGGTGCTGGATTTCGCGGGCGGCACGGTGGTGCACATCAACGCGGGCGTCGCGGGCCTGGTCTGCGCCCTCGTGCTCGGGCCCCGCAAGGGCTACGGCCGAGACAACATGGCGCCGCACAACCTCGTCTACACCATGATCGGGGCGAGCCTGCTGTGGGTGGGCTGGTTCGGGTTCAACGCCGGGTCTGCGGTGGGCTCCAACGCCCTCGCCGGCGTCGCCATGGCCAACACCCAGATCGCCACCGCCGCCGCGGCCATAGCTTGGATGATTGCGGAGTGGCTGGAGCGGAAAAAGCCCGGCATGCTCGGTCTCGCCTCGGGCGCGGTGGCGGGTCTGGTGGCGGTCACCCCGGCCTCGGGGTTCGTGAACCCGATGGGCGCGCTGATCATCGGCCTCATCGCCGGCGTCGGCTGCTTCCTCGCGGCGGTGTATCTCAAGCGCCTGTTCAAGTACGACGACAGCCTGGACGCCTTCGGGGTGCACGGGATCGGCGGCCTGATCGGCGCGCTTCTGACCGGCGTCTTCGCCGACGCCGCCATCAATCCGGCGGGCAAGGTGCACAGCCTCTACACCCAGGCGATCGGCTGCGTCGCCACCATCGCGTGGACCGCGGTCGCCACCTTCCTGATCCTGATGGTCTGCAGGTTCACCACGGGCCTGCGGGTCTCCGAGGAGGGCGAGACCGAGGGCCTAGACGCGGCTCTGCACGGCGAGGCGCTGCACGAGTACTGACGGCTCGGGCGCGGACGCGATGGCGGGGGCTGACGGGCGCTGACCCGCCCTCAGTCCTCCCAGGGACCGCCGAGGCGACAAGGGCGGACCCACCAGCCGGGCCGGAGGGCGGCGACCCGGTCGGCCAGGGCCGCCGCCTCGATGTCGGAGCCGCACAGGGCGAAGCAGGTCGCGCCTGAGCCGGTCATGCGCGCGAACAGGCACTCCGGCTCGCCGGCCAGCACGTCCAGCACGTCGGCCACCTCCGGGACGAGCGCCCGGGCGGGCGGCTCCAGGTCGTTGCGGGTGAGGCTCAGCACCGCGGCCAGCTCGGGGGCTCCGTCCAGCGCTTCGGGCAGGGGCGGCGCCTCCGCAGAGCCCGGCGCGCCGGCCGCATCGTAGGCGCGGTAGATCGCCCCCGTCGGACAGGGCGTGCGCGGGTTGGCCAGCACCGCGTCCACCGGCGCCAGGCGCGGCGCAGGCCTGAGCCGGTCGCCGCGCCCCTCGCCGATCGCCGGGCGGCCCCAAAGGCAGGCCGGGCCGTCGCTGCCGAGGCCGGCGGCCAGGGCCTCTAGCGCCGCATCGTCCAGCGCCAGCCCGAGCTCCCGGCGGATGAGGCGCAAGGCCGCGCCGGCGTCGCTGGACCCGCCGCCGAGCCCCGCAGCGACGGGCAGGTGTTTCTCCAGGCCCAGGCGGAAGGGCGGGAGGGGGCGTCGAACCGCGCCCATCAGGGCCTGGACCGCGCGCCAGACCAGGTTCTGCTGAGGGTCTTCCCCCGCCAGCTCCGCGCCGAACGGCCCGCCCACGACCAGCTCCAGGCGGTCGGCGGGCGCGAGCGTGACCCGGTCGCCCAGGTCGGCGAACACCATCCAGCTCGACAGCGGGTGGAAGCCGTCGGGCGCCGGCGCGCTCACGTGCAGGAACAGGTTCACCTTGGCCGGCGCAAACGCCCGCCCGCCCTCGCTCATGCGCTCGCCGTCACGGGGCGGCGGCGGCGGCGTGCGCCGCCACCGAGGCGTTGGCGGAGGCGAGCTTCACCTGCACCCGCTCCCGCGTGCGCTTGCCGGGATCCAGCGTCAGCACCCGCCGCCACTGGTAGGCCGCCTCGAGCTGGCGCCCGACGCTCCAGTAGGCGTCGCCGAGGTGTTCGTTCACGTCCGGGTCCGCGGGCGAGAGCCCCGCCGCGCGCTCGAGCAGGCGAAGCGCCTCGCGCCGCTCGCCCAGGCGGAAGCGGACCCAGCCCAGGCTGTCGGCGATGGCGCCGGACTCCGGCTGCAGCGCAGCGGCCTTGGTCAGCATCGCCTCGGCCTCCTTCAGGTGTTCGCCGCGGTCGGCCCACGCATAGCCGAGGTAGTTCAAGAGCTCAGGGTCGTCGCCCTTCAGCTCGACAGCCCGCTTCAGGTCCGCCTCGCCTTCGGCCCAGCGCCCGGCGCGCTCCTCGCAGGCCCCCTTGACGTAGTAGAGCCGCCAGCCGAGCGGGGTCGCGCCATAGGCCGGAATCAGCCGCTGCACCGCCGCCGCCGCCTCGTCGTAGCGCTCCGCGGCGCGCAGCAGCTCGGCATAGACCAGCACCGCCTCGGGGGTCTCGGGGGCGGCGCGGAAGGCGGTCTCGGCCGCGGCCATGGCCCCGTCCTTGTCGCCGGCGGCGGAAAGGCTCATCGCCAGCCGCGTCTGGGCCGTGGCGTATTCGGACGAGGCCGGGCGGACGTGTTCGAAGGCGTCGCGGCCCGCGTCGCGGTCGCCCGCGGCCATCATGGCCTCGCCGACCAGGATCCAGGCCTCGTCCATCGCGGGATCGATGCGTAGGGCCAGCCGCAGGTACGCCAGGCCGTGGTCGCCCTCGCGCGTGGCGAGCATCAAGGCCGCGGGCGCGATCAGGGCCTGGGCCGCGCCCTGCTTCAGGCTGGGCAGGGCGGGCGGGGGCGGTGCGCCTGCACCCGGGCGCGGGCGGCGAGGAAGGCGCCGTCGGCGGCGTTCTTGGCTAGGCGCGCCTCGTAGAGCTTCAGCGCCTCCTCCCCCCGGCCGCGCCGCTCAAGGTAGCCGCCGTAGGCGAGCGCGAAGACGCCGCCCGCGCCCTCCGCGAGCGGCTTCAGCAAGGCCTCGGCCTCGGCGGGCTTGCCGAGCCGCTCCAGCAGCTGCGCGCGGCTGAGGGTGAGGAAGGCGGCCGCGACCCGGTCGGAGCCCGCCGGCTGGGGCGTCAGCGCGGCGACCGTGTCCCCCGACAGGGCGAGCGCCCAGGGGCGGAGCAGGCTGGCGGCCAGCGCATGGGGCGGCTGGATGCCGGGCTCGGCGAGCAGGGCCGCCGCCGTCTTGGCGCGACCCTCGGCCAGGGCCTCGGTGGCGCGGGTCAAGAGGCCGAGGCCCTGCAGCGCCTGGGGGCTGTCTCCCTGGGCCGGCGCCATGGATGCGGCGCGGGAGACCTCGCCCGACAGCAAGGTCGTGGTGAAGGCGCGGTCGCGCAGGTGCGTCTGGTCGGGCGCCGCCGCGCTGGCCTGGGCGAGGTAGGCGGCGGCCTCGCGGCTGGAGCCCGCGTCGATGGCCGCCTGGGCGGCCAGATAGAGGCCGAAGACCGAGCGGCTCTCCCCGCCGAGACCCGGCAGGTCGGACGCCAGATCGGGAGCCGGATTGGGGCCGCTCGACGCCGGCATGGGGCCGCGCAGGCCCGCCGCGACCGTCGGCGCGGGCCCGCCCTGGGTGGCGCAGGCCCCCAGGCTCGTCGCCGCCAGCAGGGCCAGGACCAGGGGAGAGGCTCGTCGCGCGCGCATGAGCCGATCTGACACGCCCGCCGCCGCCCGGGCAAGCGCACGCGCGCACGGCGGGAGCGGCAGAGCCCTTCCCGTCTCACAGGGGCTGATCCCGGACAGGCCGTTGCGCCGAGGCGCTGCGGCGGCTATCTGCGCCCCCGTTCCCCGCACCTCCGGCACCAGACAAGCGAGCGCGCGCGCCCATGGCCGCACAACATATCTTCCAGATGCAGGGCCTGACGAAGGCCTACCCCGGCGGCAAGAAGGTGTTCGAGAACATCTGGCTGTCGTTCTATCCCGACGCCAAGATCGGCGTGGTCGGGGTCAACGGATCGGGCAAGTCGACCCTGCTCAAGATCATGGCCGGCATCGACACCGAGTTCTCGGGCGAGGCGCGCGCGGCCGAAGGCACCCGCATGGGCTACCTGGAGCAGGAGCCCCAGCTCGACGAGCAGCTCAACGTCTATGGCAACGTCATCTCAGCCTGCGAAGAGAAGAAGATCTTCGACCGCTACAATGAGATCGCGCTCCAGATGGCCGAGGACTATTCCGACGCCCTCATGGAGGAGATGAACAGTCTGCAGGAGAAGATCGACGCAGCCGATCTCTGGGACATCGACAGCCGCATCGAACAGGCGATGGACGCCTTGCGCTGCCCGCCCGCCGACTGGCCGGTGGACAAGCTCTCCGGCGGCGAGCGGCGCCGCGTCGCGTTGGCCCGTCTGCTCCTGTCCAAGCCGGACATGCTGCTGCTGGACGAGCCCACCAACCACCTGGACGCCGAGAGCGTCGCCTGGCTGCAGCACCACCTGGAGGCGTTTCCGGGCTGCGTGATCCTGGTCACCCACGACCGCTACTTCCTCGACCAGGTGACCAAGTGGACCTTGGAGCTCGATCGCGGCAAGGGCATCCCCTACGAGGGCAACTACTCCAGCTGGCTGGAGCAGAAGACCAAGCGGATCATCCAGGAGCAGAGCGAGAGCGAAGCCCGCCAGCGCGCCATGACCAAGGAGCTGGAGTGGGTCCGCTCCAACGCCAAGGCCCGCCAGGCCAAGTCCAAGGCCCGCCTGGCCGCCTATGACGAGATGGTGCGCGAGCAGGAGAACGCCCGCGGCGCCCAGACCTATGCCCACATCCAGATCCCGCCGGGCCCGCGCCTGGGCAATCTGGTGCTGGAGGTGGAGAACCTGCAGAAGGCCTATGGCGACAAACTGCTGTTCAAGGACCTGAGCTTCCGCCTGCCGCCGAACGGCATCGTGGGCGTGATCGGGCCGAACGGCGCGGGCAAATCGACCCTGTTCAAGCTGATCACCGGCCAGGAGCAGCCCGACGGCGGCTCGATCCGCCTGGGCGACACGGTGAAGCTGGCCTATGTCGACCAGAGCCGCGACAGCCTGGATCCGAACAAGACCATTTGGCAGGAGATTTCCGGCGGGCTCGACGTCATGAAGGTCGGGGCTCGCGAGGTGAACACGCGCTCCTACGTGGGCTCATTCAATTTCAAGGGCGGCGACCAGCAGAAGAAGGTCGGCCTGCTGTCCGGCGGGGAGCGCAACCGCGTGCACCTCGCCAAGACCCTGGCCGCGGGCGGCAACCTGATCCTGCTGGACGAGCCGACCAACGACCTCGACATCGAGACCTTGCAGTCGCTGGAGGAGGCGCTCGAGCAGTTCGCGGGCTGCGCCGTCGTGATCAGCCACGACCGCTGGTTCCTGGACCGGCTGGCGACGCACATCCTGGCCTTCGAGGGCGACAGCCACGTGGAGTGGTTCGAAGGCAATTTCGAGATGTACGAGAACGACAAGAAGCGCCGCCTCGGCACCGACAGCCTGATCCCCAAGCGCATCAAGTACCAGGCGTTCGGGCGCTAGCGCCCTTGGGCCGGATCAGCGCCGGCCGGCTTCGTTCTTGTTCATCTGGCTGCGAAGCTGGGCGATCAGGACATTGATGTCGCCGTGCGCGTTGTCGAGCGTGGAGTTGAAGTCCTGCTGCTGGGTGAAGGCCAGCCACACGCCGCCCACCTGGACGTCCACCGCCTTCCAACGGCCGTCGGGACCCTTCAGCACCCGCCAGTTCACAGGCGTCGGCTGCTTGACCTGGCCGCCGACCACCTGGCTGGTGACCACCACGTCCCCGGGCGCCCGCTCGACCGAGCCGGTCACCTTCAGGCCTTCGCCGTGGTAGTCGCCCAGGCGCGACTCGTAGACGCTGTTGGCGTACTCGCGGAAGGTCTCCGCAAAGGCCTGCTTCTGCTGCGGTGTGAGCGTGCGCGCGTACTTTCCGAGCACGAAGTTGGTGATCCGCGGCACGTCGGCGACCTGGTCGACCATGGCGCGGAACTGGCGCTTCTTGGCCTCCAGGCTCAGCGACTTGTCGTTCAGGATCGACAGCACCTGGGAGGCTTCGTTCTGCACGAACGTCTCGGCCTGGGGATCGCGCGAGGCGCGCGCGGCTTGCGCCAGGGCGGCGGGGGCGGGCAGCACGACGGCTCCCATCGGCGCGGCGAGGGTGAGCGCGAGGGCGGCGAGGCCCGTCAGGCGCGAGGTCGGGCTGATCATGTCGGCGGTGTCCTTACGGCTTGGCGGGGGGCACGGGCGTCGCCTGGGCCCGAGGCGGGGAGCGCGCGGGTCCCGCGGCGGGTTCCGGCCCAAAGTCGGGCAGCGCCTGCACATCGACCTTTTCGCCGCTGATCAGGCTGCGGCGCGACTGGTCGTAGGCGGAGCGGATGGTGGCGTAGGGATCGGTCGCGGTGCGGTCGATGTCCTTCAGCGCGGGATCCACGGCGGCTCGGGCGTCCAGGCCGCCCACGACGGCGCGGGAAATCCAGATGGCCGGCTGCTTGCGCACGGCGAGGTTGACCGGGTCGATAACGCTGTCCACCGCGCGGCCTGCGAGATCGCGAACGTTGGAGGGGCCCAGCACCGGAAGGAAGATGTACGGACCCGACCCGGCGCCGTAACGCCCGAGCGTCTGGCCGAAGTCGGCGTCGTGGCCGGGCAGGCCTGCGCCGGTCGCGACGTCGAACACGCCCAGCACGCCGACGGTAGTGTTCACCACGAAGCGACCCGCCGTCCTGAGCGCGTCGGAGGGGCGCACCTGCAGCACGTCGTTCACGAAGATGGACGGCTGCTCCAGGTTGGTGATGACGTTGTGCACGCCCTGGCGCACCGGCCGCGGGGCGGCGTGGCGGTAGAAGACCGCCGGCGGGCGGAACAGCGCCTGGTCGAGCGCGTGGTTGAAGCGGTAAAGTTGGCGGTTGGCGGGCTCCCAGGGATCGCGCACCGGCTGGGCGGGCGCGCCGGCGGCGCGGGAGAGCGCCTCCATGGACTGGGCGGCGGTTTCGGCCCAGGCGGGCGCGCCGCCGGCGAGGATGGCCCAGGCCAACGTCGCCGTGGTGATGAAACGCCGAACCGACATTGGCTTCAGTCTCCTGCGGGGGCCGCGCTCGCGTGGCGAGCGAGCTTGGCCGCATCTAATCGCGCACCTGATGCGAAGTCGTGACCGTTTCAAGGCCCGGGTTGTTCCCTCGCGGGAGATGTCACTGCAACCGACGTGGTTCCGCTTCCCCTGTGGCCCGGGGGCCGCAGCGGCGCCCCTTTACATAAGGACATAAAGATATCTTTATATGCGCCATGACGGGTAGCGCCTCGGACCTGGTGGAACGGCTGCGCGCGGCGGGGGAGCCGACGCGGCTGCGCATCCTTGCCCTGCTCGCCCAGGAGGAGCTGGCCGTGCTGGAGCTCGGCCAGGTGCTGGACCAGAGCCAGCCGCGGGTCTCGCGCCACCTGAAGCTGCTGGCCGAAGCCGGGCTGATCGAGCGGTTTCCGGACGGGGCCTGGGTGTTCTACCGCTTGCCGGCCGAGGGCGAAGGGCGCGCCTTCCTGGACGCCATGCTGGCCCGCTTGGACCGGGACGACCCCTTGCTGGCGCGCGATCGGGAGCGGCTCTGCGCGGTTCAGCGCGCCCGCGCGGCGGAGGCCGCCGACTACTTCGCCCGCAATGCGCCGCAGTGGGACCAGATCCGCGCCCTGCACGTCGCCGAAGACGCGGTGGAGCGCGCGATCGCCGACGCCGCCGGCCCGGGCCCGTTCCATCGGCTGATCGATCTCGGCACCGGCTCCGGCCGCATGCTGGCCCTGCTCGCGCCGCGGGCGCAGAGCGCCGTCGGCCTGGACCTCAGCCAGCAGATGCTCAACCTCGCGCGGGCCAGGGCGGCGGAGGCGCAGCTCGCCCGCTGCGAGTTGCGCCACGGCGACGTCGCCGCGACGGGCCTGCCCGCGGCCTCGGCCGACCTGGTCGTGCTCCACTGGGTGCTGCACTACCTCTCCGACCCCGGCGCGGCGGCGGCGGAGGCGGCCCGGCTCGTCGCGCCCGGCGGCCGCCTGCTGATCGTCGACTTCGCGCCCCACGGCCTGGAGTATCTGAGGACCGCGCACCAGCATCGCCGGCTGGGCTTCTCCGACGAGGAGATTGCGCGCTGGCTGGGCGCCGCGGGGCTTGAGGCGCAGGTCCACGCCGCCCTGCCCCCCGCCACGCCGGAGGGCCTGACCGTGAAGATCTGGCGCGCGGACCGCCCCGCCGCCGCCCACCCCCAGAGGAGCGCCGCATGAGTGCGACCGCCGCCGCCGAGGTCCGGCCTCGGCAGACCGCCTTGGGCCCTGTGGCCCGCGCCGGCGAGCGCGCCACCGAGCGGCTCGAGGTCTCCTTCGAGTTCTCACCGCCGCGGACGCCCGAGGCCGAGGAGAGCCTCTGGCAGGCGATCCGCCGCCTGGAGCCGCTGCACCCCTCGTTCGTCTCGGTCACCTATGGGGCGGGCGGCTCGACGCGGGAGCGGACGCACCGCACCGTCAAGCGCATCCTGGAGGAGACGCGCCTGACGCCCGCGGCGCACCTGACCTGCGTGGGCGCCTCGCGGGAGGAGGTGGACGAGGTCGTGCGCGACTACTGGCGCGCCGGCGTGCGCCACATCGTGGCGCTCCGCGGCGACCCGCCCGGCCAGATCGGCGGCGCCTATCAGCCGCGCGCGGACGGCTACAACAACGCCACCGAGCTCGCCCGCGCCATTCGCGCCATCGCCCCCTTCGAGATCAGCGTCGGGCTCTATCCGCAGGTGCATCCGGAGAGCCCCTCCATCGAGCACGACATCGAGGTGCTGAAGGCCAAGATCGACGCGGGCGCCACGCGCGCGATCACCCAGTTCTTCTTCGACGTCGACGCCTTCCTGCGCTTCCGCGACAAGGCGGATGCTGCGGGCGTGCGGATCCCGATCCTGCCGGGGATCATGCCCGTGTCCAACTTCCGCGGCCTGCAGCGCATGGCGGGCCCCTGCGGCATCGCCCTGCCCGCCTGGCTGGGAACCCTGTTCGAGGGCCTGGACGAGGACGCCGACACGCGCCGCCTGATCGCCTGTTCCGTCGCGGCCGAGATGTGCGCCAAGCTGGAGGAGGAGGGCTTCCGCGCCTTCCACTTCTACACCCTGAACCGGGCGGACCTGGTCTACGCCATCTGCCGGGTGCTGGGAGTGCGGGGCGTGCAGACGGAGGCGGCCCAATGACCCGGGCCGAGCGGATCGACCGCCTGCATCGGATCGCGCGGGAGCGGATCTTGGTGCTCGACGGCTCCTGGGGCGTGATGATCCAGAAGCAAGGCCTGGACGAGGCCGACTACCGCGGCGCGCGTTTCGCCGACCTGCCCGGCCAGATGCGGGGCGACAACGACATCCTGAACCTGACCCGTCCCGACATCGTGACGGGCCTTCACGAGGCCTACTTCGCCGCGGGCGCGGACATCTCGGAGACCAACACCTTTTCTGGCACGGTGATCGCCCAGGCGGACTACGGCCTGACGGCGCAGGACGTGCGCGACATCAACCTCGAGGGCGCGCGCCTCGGCCGCGAAGCCGCCGACCGCTGGACGGCGGCCGAGCCGCACAAGCCGCGCTTCGTCGCCGGCGCGATCGGGCCCTTGAACGTCATGCTGTCCATGTCGGCGGACGTGAACGACCCCGGCGCGCGCAAGGTGACCTTCGATCAGGTCTACGCCGCCTATCGCGACCAGGCGCGGGCGCTGCATCAAGGCGGGGTCGACCTCTTCCTGATCGAGACGGTCACCGACACCCTGAACTGCAAGGCGGCGATCAAGGCGATCCTGGACCTGGACGAAGAGGGGCTGGAGCCGCTGCCGATCTGGGTGTCCGGCACGATCACCGACCGCTCGGGGCGCACCCTGTCCGGCCAGACGGTGGAGGCCTTCTTCACCTCGGTGAGCCATGCCCGGCCCTTCGCGGCGGGCCTGAACTGCGCCTTGGGCGCGGAGCTGATGCGCCCCCACATCGTCGAGATGAGCCGCGTCGCCGACGTGCTCGTGGCCGCCTATCCCAACGCCGGTCTGCCCAATGCCTTCGGCGAATACGACGAGCGCCCGGAGGAGACGGCCGCCTTCGTGGGCGAGTGGGCGCGCGCGGGGCTCGTCAACATCGTGGGCGGCTGCTGCGGCACGACGCCGGAGCACATCCGCGCCATCTCCGCAGCGGTGGAGGGGCTTCCGCCCCGGGCCTTGCCTGAGCGCCGCCCGGCCCTGCGCCTGGCGGGCCTGGAACCGTTCGAGCTGGCGTGATGGCGGACGCCCTGAAGCTTTCCGATGTCGAGGTCGAGGCTCTGCGGCAGATGCGAACGCGCCTGAACCGCCCGGCGGTGAGCGACGCCGCCGCCGCCGCGCTCGGCCGCGCCTTCTTCCAGATCCTGGAGCGGGTCGGCGCCCTGCCCGCCGCCGCGCCCGCCAAGCCCTCCGCGGGCGCCGACCAGCTGCTCCGCGCTATCCGCACCGCCGGCCCCGACGAGCTCGCCGCCGCCCTGGGCGTGCTCAAGGTGCGGCTCGCCAATCCCTTAGGCTGGCGCGCCCTGCAGGCGGCCGGCGTTCCCCAGGCGGTGATCTCCCGCCGCCTCCAGCTCGCCGGGCGCGAGCCCGCCCTTAAGGACGCGTAATGGTCCCTTCAGACCGTCCCGCCGCTAACGCTCAGTTCGTCAACATCGGCGAGCGGACCAATGTCACGGGCTCCGCCAAGTTCAGGAAGCTGGTCGCCGAGGGCCGATACGACGAGGCCCTGTCGGTGGCGCGCCAGCAGGTCGAAGCCGGCGCCCAGATCATCGACGTCAATATGGACGAGGGGCTGCTGGACTCCGTCCACGCCATGCGCACCTTCCTGAACCTGATCGCTGCGGAGCCCGACATCGCCCGCGTGCCCGTCATGATCGACTCCTCGAAGTGGGAGGTGATCGAGGCGGGGCTCCAGTGCGTGCAGGGCAAGGCCATCGTCAATTCGATCAGCCTGAAGGCCGGCGAGGCGGAGTTCCTGACCCAGGCGCGGCGCTGCCTCCGCTACGGCGCGGCGGTCGTGGTCATGGCCTTCGACGAACAGGGCCAGGCCGAATCCGCCAACCGCAAGGTCGAGATCTGCGCCCGCGCCTATCGTCTTCTGACCGAACAGATCGGCTTCCCGCCGCAGGACATCATCTTCGACCCGAATATCTTCGCGGTCGCCACCGGGATCGAAGAGCACGCCAACTACGCCGTCGACTTCATCGAGGCCACGCGACGGATCAAGCAGACGCTGCCCTATGCGCGGGTGTCGGGCGGCGTGTCCAACGTCAGCTTCGCCTTCCGCGGCAATGAGCCGGTGCGCCGCGCCATCCACAGCGTGTTCCTCTATCACGCCATCGCCGCGGGCATGGACATGGGCATCGTCAACGCCGGCGACCTGCCGGTCTATGACGACATCGAGCCGGAACTTCGAGAGGCGGTCGAGGACGTGATCCTGAACCGCCGCCGCGCGGACGGCGCGGACCCCACCGAGCACCTGGTCGAGATCGCCCCGCGCTACAAGGGCGAGGCGGGCCAGGCGGCCAAGACCGACCTCGCCTGGCGCAGCCTGCCCGTCCATGAGCGCCTGGCGCATGCGCTGGTGCACGGCGTGACCGATTACATCGAGGCGGACACGGAGGAGGCCCGCCAAGCCGTCTCAAAGCCGCTGGAGGTGATCGAAGGTCCCCTGATGGCCGGCATGGACCGGGTGGGCGACCTGTTCGGCGCGGGCAAGATGTTCCTGCCTCAGGTCGTGAAGTCCGCCCGCGTGATGAAGCAGGCCGTCGCCTATCTGCTGCCCTTCATGGAGGCCGAAGCCGCCAGCCAGGAGCGCCAGTCCGCCGGCAAGGTGCTGATGGCGACCGTCAAGGGCGACGTGCACGACATCGGCAAGAACATCGTGGGCGTGGTCCTGCAGTGCAACAACTACGAGGTGATCGACCTCGGCGTCATGGTCCCGGCCGACCGCATCCTGGAGGAGGCGGAGCGGCGCAAGGTCGACATGATCGGCCTCTCCGGCCTGATCACGCCGTCGCTGGACGAGATGGTCTTCGTCGCCAGCGAGATGGAGCGGCGCGGCTTTTCCGTGCCCCTGCTGATCGGCGGCGCGACCACCTCGCGGACGCACACGGCGGTGAAGATCGAGCCCGCCTATCGCCGGGGCCCCACCGTCTATGTGCTCGACGCCAGCCGGGCGGTGGGCGTGGTCTCGGGCCTGCTGAACGCCGAGCAGCGCGACCGCATCATAGAGGCGACGCGGGCGGAGTATCGCCGCATCCGCGAGCAGTTCGCCCGCGGTCGGGAGGTCAAGGCGCGCACGCCCCTGGCCGCCGCCCGCGCCAACCGCTTCCGCATCGACTGGACGGGCTACGCTCCACAGCGCCCAACCTTCCTCGGGGTGCGGAGCTTTTCCGATTACGACCTCGCCGACCTCGTGCCGGTGATCGACTGGTCGCCCTTCTTCCAGAGTTGGGACCTGGTGGGTCGCTATCCCGACATCCTGCAGGACGACGTGGTGGGCGAGGCGGCGCGGGGGCTCTGGGCCGACGCCCAGCCGATCCTGCAGCGGATCCTCCGGGAACGGCGGCTGAAGGCGTCAGGCGTCGTGGGCTTCTGGCCGGCCAACGCCGAGGGCGACGACATCGTGCTCTACACCGACGAGACCCGCCGGACCGAGCGCGCGCGCCTGCACACCCTGCGCCAGCAGATCGGCAAGAGCGAGGGGCGCCCGAACACGGCGCTCGCCGACTTCGTGGCCCCGGTCGGCGCGGCCCCCGACTATCTGGGCGCCTTCGCCGTGACCGCCGGGCATGGCGAGACGGCGCTGGCGGCCGAGTATCGCGCCCGCGGCGACGACTATTCCGCCATCATCGCCACCGCCCTGGCGGACCGCCTGGCGGAGGCCTTCGCCGAGCGGCTGCACCAGCGGGTGCGCACCGAGCTCTGGGCCTATGCCCCCGACGAGGACCTCTCGCCGGAAGAGCTGATCAGCGAGACCTACGTCGGCATCCGCCCGGCCCCGGGCTATCCCGCCCAGCCGGACCACACCGAGAAGCGCACCCTGTTCGACCTGCTGGACGCGGAGGCCCGCGCGGGCATGGGCCTGACGGAAAGCTTCGCCATGACCCCGGCGGCGTCCGTGTCGGGCCTCTATTTCGCGCACCCGGAAAGCCACTATTTCGGGGTCGGGAAGATCGATCGGGACCAGGTGGAGGACTACGCCCGCCGCAAGGGCTGGGACCTCGCGACCGCCGAGCGCTGGTTGAGCCCGATCCTGAACTACGACCCCGTCGCGCCGCCCGCGGTCGCCGCCGCCGCCGCCGCGTGACGTCCGTCGCGCCTTCCGCCCGCCGTCTTCGGCGCGCATAGGGGCCGACGTGAGCGACGCCGAGCAGGATCCGCCGTTCTGGGACGCCAAGCGGCTGGACCAGATGAGCGCCAAGGAGTGGGAGAGCCTGTGCGACGGCTGCGGCCGCTGCTGCCTGGTGCGCTTTGAGGACGAGGACACGGGCGAGGTGATCCCGACCCGGGCCGCCTGCCGCCTGTTCGACGACGCGACCTGCCGCTGCCGCGACTACGCGCGCCGCAAGCGCCACGTGCCGGACTGCATCAAACTCACGCCCTGGAACATCGAGGCCCTGACCTGGATGCCGCCGACCTGCGCCTACCGCCGCCTGCACGAGGGGCGCGGCCTGCCGAGCTGGCATCCCTTGCGGACCGGCGACCCGGACAGCGTGCACCGGGCGGGCGTCAGCGTGCGCGGCAAGACCTTCTCCGAGGACGAGCTGGAGGAGATCGAGGACGCCATCGACCACCCCGCGCCCGAGCTCCTTGACGACGTGGAGTGAGCGCGCTTGCCTCGCGCCCTGCCGCTGGGGCAACGTCGTCCAGGATGCGGCGCGACGCGGGGCGGGTCGGCCCCGAACAGCGCCAAGCTCAACCGATTTCGCCCCCTTCCGCTACGGACCCTCCCATGACCGCCCCCTCGGCTAAGGCGCCCGCCTCCGTGCTGCAAAGCCTGCCCGCGCCGGTGTCCAGCGCGCTGGAGCTGATCGGCAACACGCCCGTGCTGGAGCTGAGCGGCTTCGACACCGGCCCCTGCCGCCTGTTCGTGAAGCTCGAGAACGCCAACCCCGGCGGCTCGATCAAGGACCGCATCGCACGCACCATGATCGAGCAGGCGGAGGCCGACGGCCGGCTGAAGCCCGGCGGCGTGATCGTGGAGGCGACGGCGGGCAACACGGGGCTGGGCCTGGCCCAGGTCGGCATCCTGAAGGGCTACCGCCTGGTGCTGGTGGTTCCCGACAAGATGGCGCGGGAGAAGATCCAGCACCTGCGCGGCCTGGGCGTCGATGTGCGCATCACCCGCTCCGACGTCGGCAAGGGCCACCCGGAATACTACCAGGACATGGCCGAGCGCATCGCCCGCGACATGCCGGACGCGCTCTACATCAACCAGTTCTGCAATCCGGCCAATCCCCTGGCGCACGAGACCACCACCGGGCCCGAGCTTTGGGAGCAGCTCGGCCATGACATCGACGCGGTGGTGGTGGGCGTGGGCTCAGGCGGCACCCTGACCGGCCTCGGACGGTTCTTCCGCACCGTGTCGCCCAAGACCGAGATGGTGCTGGCCGACCCTAAGGGCTCGATCCTGGCGCCTCTGATCAACGACAACGAGCGGATCACGCCGGGCTCCTGGATCGTGGAGGGGATCGGGGAGGACTTCATCCCCGACAACTGCGACCTGAGCTTCGTGCGTCAAGGCAACGCCTTCACCATCACCGACCAGGAAAGCGTGGAGCACGCGCGCCTGCTGCTGGCCAAGGCCGGGGTTCTGGGCGGCTCCTCCTCGGGCACGCTGCTGGCGGCGGCGCTGCGCTGGTGCCGGCGCCAGACCGAGCCGAAGCGCGTCGTCACCTTCGTCTGCGACAGCGGCAACAAGTACCTGTCCAAGGTCTTCAACGACTACTGGCTGGCCGAGCAGGGCCTGGCGGACCGGCCGCTGCATGGCGACCTGCGCGACCTGATCGCCCGAGGCGTCAAGGAAGGCGGCGCGGTGACCGTCGGGCCCGAGGACACCCTCGACACCGCCTATAAGCGCATGCGCGTCGCCGACGTGAGCCAGCTGCCGGTCATGGACGGCGGACGCCTAATCGGCATCATCGACGAGAGCGACCTGCTGGACGCCGTCGAAGGCGCAGACCGCGAGCAGGCCTTCCGCAAGCCCGTCGTCTCGGCGATGACCGCCAAGCTGAACACGCTTCAGGCCAACGAGCGCCTGGAGGCCCTGATCCCGGTCTTCGAGCGCGACGAGGTTGCGATCGTGCTCGACGGCCACGAGTTCCTGGGCCTGATCACCCGCGTGGACCTGATCAACCACCTCCGTCGCGCGGCGTAGGCGAGGTCCGGCGTCCGCGAGGCGCCACTGACGCGTCCTCCGCCTGCTGCGTGTCCATCATCACTTTTGTTCTGCTTATGTTCCAGTCCTAGCTGAGCCTTGGGCCGGACGCAAGGCCCAATGCGCGTCTCTGTGCACCTGCCGCGAACGGGCCTATGAGGCGGCCGTCCCTGCCCCTGTACGAGCCCGCATGTCCGTCTCCGACCCGTCCAATCGCCAGGCCTTCGCCACCCGCGCCATCCATGGCGGCCAGTCCCCCGACCCGACGACCGGCGCGGTCATGGTGCCGATCTATGCGACCTCGACCTACGCCCAGACCTCGCCCGGCGTGCACAAGGGTTTCGAATACTCGCGCAGCCACAACCCGACCCGCTTCGCCTTCGAGCGCGCCGTGGCCGACCTCGAGAGCGGCGCAGCCGGCTTCGCCTTCGCCTCGGGCCTGGCGGCGATCTCCACCGTGCTGGAGCTGCTCGACGCGGGGGCGCACGTCATCGCCTCAGACGACCTCTACGGCGGCTCGTTCCGCTTGTTCGACAAGGTGCGCACGCGCTCGGCGGGGCTAAGCTTCTCCTTCGTGGACCTCTCGGACCTCGACGCCATCGAAGCGGCGATCACCCCCAAGACTCGCCTGATCTGGGTCGAGACGCCGACCAATCCCATGCTGCGCCTGTGCGACCTGGAGGCCATCGCCGCGCTCGCCCGGCGTCGCCGCGTGTGGACCGCGGCGGATAACACTTTCGCCTCGCCCTGGTGCCAGCGCCCGCTGGAGCTCGGCTTCGACATCGTGGTCCATTCCACCACCAAGTACCTGAACGGCCACTCCGACATCGTGGGCGGGGTGGCGGTGGTGCGCGACGACCGCGAGCTCGTGGACCGGATGCGCTTCCTGCAGAACGCCGTGGGGGCGGTGGCCTCGCCCTTCGACAGCTTCCTGGCGCTGCGCGGGGTCAAGACGCTGGCGCTGCGCATGGAGCGGCACTGCCAGAACGCGCTCACGATCGCGCGCTGGCTGGAGGGTCGCAGCGACATGCGGCGGGTGATCTACCCGGGCCTCGCCAGCCATCCGCAGCATACCCTGGCCGCACGCCAGATGCACGGCTTCGGCGGCATCGTGACGGCGATCCTGGACCGCGACCTGGACGGCGTGCGGCGGATGCTGGAGCGGACGCAGCTTTTCACCCTGGCGGAGTCCCTCGGCGGCGTGGAGAGCCTGATCGAGCATCCCGCGATCATGACGCACGCCTCCATCCCGCCGGAGCAGCGGGCGAAGCTCGGCATCTCCGACGCGCTCGTGCGCCTGTCGGTGGGCGTGGAGGACGCCGGCGACCTGATCGCCGACCTCGAGCAGGCGATGGCCTGACGGCGTCTTTGCCTTCCCGGGCCGGACGGGCGATACTCCGGGCCGACGCAGCAACGCGCCGGAGCCCGCCTCAAGCAGCGCCGGCAGGAGTATCGGCCGTGCCCGACATGTCCTCCGTCCCCGGCGAGACCGGGGCCGCCGACGAGCGCATCGTCATCAAGAAGTACGCCAACCGGCGGCTCTACAACACCGGGTCGAGCTCCTACGTGACGCTGGAGCATCTCGCCGCCCTGGTCCGCGAGGGCCACGACTTCGTCGTCTACGACGCCAAGACCAACGAGGACATCACCCGCCAAGTCCTGACCCAGATCATCTTCGACGAGGAGAACCGCGGCCAGAACCTGCTGCCGATCCAGTTCCTGCGGCAGCTGATCCGGCTATACGGCGACCAGATGCAGAGCTTCGTGCCGAGTTATCTGGAGCTGTCGCTGGAAGCCTTCGCCAAGCAGCAGGAGCGGATGCGGGAGCAGATGAGCGCCTTCGGCTCCGGCGCCGGCTACGGCCTGTTCGAGGAGCAGGTGCGCGCCAACATGGCGCTCTTCGACCGGGCGATGAAGATGTTCACGCCCTTCGCCTACGCCCCGGCGGGCGAGGCTGCGACCGCACAGGCGACCCCGGCGACGCCGGCGGCGCCGGCGGGCGGGGACGACCTTGCCGAACTCAAGCGCCAGATGGAGGCCATGCAGGCCCAGCTCGCCAAGCTGGCGGAGAAGGGCTGAGGATGGCGCACAGGAGGCGGGGGCGCGGGTTGCTGGGGCCGCTCACGCCTCTGATCGGCGCTTGGCGCAGCCGCACCCAGCGCGGCTGGAACCGGTTCCTGCGCCAGACTTTCCGCCCGGCGGACTGACCCCGAGCCCGACATGCTCGACGTCGTCGTCATCGGCGCCGGCCACAACGGCCTGGTCTGCGCCTACTACCTCGCGCGGGCGGGGCTGAAGGTGCGGGTGCTGGAGCGCCGCAGCGTCGTCGGCGGCGCGGCGGTGACCGAAGAGTTCCATCCCGGGTTCCGCAACTCCACCGCCAGCTACACCGTCAGCCTGCTGAACCCCAAGGTCATCGCCGACATGGACCTGCACGGCCACGGCCTGCGCATCGTCTCTCGGCCGGTGGCGAACTACCTGCCCCTGCCAGGCGGCGATCGCCTGATCGTCGGCGGCGGGCTTCAGCGCACCCAGGCCGAGTTCGCGCGCTTCTCCTCGCGCGACGCCGAGCGCCTGCCCGCCTACTCCGCCATGCTGGAGGGCGCCGCCGAGGTGCTGCGCTCCACCGTCCTGAAGACCCCGCCCAACGCAGGGGGCGGCGTGGGCGAGCTTCTCCGGCTGATCCAGACGGCGTCGGTCGCGCGAGGGCTGAGCCTGGAGCGCCAGCGCGACGTGCTGGACCTCTTCACCAAGAGCGCGACCGAGGTGCTGGACCGATGGTTCGACGCGGAGCCCGTGAAGGCGGCCTTCGGCTTCGACGCGGTGGTGGGCAACTACGCCAGCCCTGACACTCCGGGCTCGGCCTATGTCTTGCTCCACCACGTCTTCGGCGAGGTGAACGGGGTCAAGGGGGCCTGGGGCCACGTCATCGGCGGCATGGGCGCGATCACCCAGGCGATGCGCCGCGCCTGCCGGGCGGCCGGCGTGGAGATCGTCACCGACTGCCCCGTCGCGGAGGTGCTCGTCGAGGGCGGCCGAGCGGTCGGCGTGCGCACCGAAGCGGGCCAGGCGATCACGGCGCGGCGCGTGGCCTCCAACCTCAACCCTCGCCTGCTGTTCGAGCGGCTCGTGCCGGTCGAGGCGCAGCCGGAGGACTTCCGCGCGCGGATCGGCGCCTACGCCTGCGGCTCAGGCACGTTCCGCATGAACGTCGCGCTGTCGGAGCCGCCGCGCTTCACCGGCGCGCCGGACGACGGGGGCGAGCACCTGAAGGCCGGCATCGTGATCGCGCCCTCGCTCCGCTACATGGACGTGGCGTTCCGGGACGCCAAGGCCGGCGGCTGGTCCCGCGCGCCGATCGTGGAGATGCTGATCCCCTCCACCGTGGACGACAGCCTGGCCCCGCCTGGAGCGCACGTGGCGAGCCTGTTCTGCCAGCAGTTCGCCCCCGCCCTCCCCGGCGGCGCGAGCTGGGACGAGGCCCGCGACACCTGCGCCGAGCTGATCCTGGACACCGTGGAGGCCTATGCGCCCGGGTTCAGGGCCTCCGTCGTCGCACGCCTGGCGCTAAGCCCCCTCGACCTGGAGCGGCGCTTCGGCCTGGTCGGCGGCGACATCTTCCACGGCCGCATGAGCCTGGACCAGCTCTGGGCCGCGCGGCCCGTCCTCGGCCACGGCGCCTACCGCGCCCCCGTGCGGGGCCTTTACCTGTGCGGCGCGGGCAGCCACCCCGGCGGCGGCGTCACCGGCGCGCCGGGCCACAACGCCGCGCGGGAGATCCTGCGCGACCATCGCCGGGGGCGCTTCGGATGAGCGCGCCCTTCTCGTCCGACGAGGTCGAGCGATACGCCCGCCACCTGGTGCTGCGCGAGATCGGCGGCCCGGGCCAGCAGCGGCTGAGGGCGGCGCGCGTGCTGGTCGTGGGCGCAGGCGGGCTGGGCGCGCCGGCCGCGCTTTACCTCGCCGCGGCGGGGGTGGGCGTCCTCGGCCTGCTCGATCCGGACACGGTCAGCCTGTCCAACCTGCAGCGCCAGGTGCTCTTCGCCACCGCCGAGGTGGGCGAGGCCAAGGTCGACGCGGCGGCGCGACGTCTGCGCGGCCTCAATCCGCACGTACAGGTGGAGGCGCATGCGCTGCGGCTGGACGCGGCCAACGCAGGGCGAGCCGTCGCCGGCTACGACCTGGTGCTGGACGGCACGGACGACTTCGCGACCCGCTTCGCCGTCAACGCCGCCTGCGTCGCGGCCGGGGTCCCCCTGGTCTCGGGCGCGCTCGGACGCTGGACGGGCCAGGTCGGCGTGTTCAAGGGCCGTCCCTGCTGGCGGTGCCTGGTGCCGGAGATCCCGCCGGACGCGGAGACCTGCGCTGCGGTCGGCGTCGTCGGCGCGCTGGCCGGCGTGATCGGCTCCATGATGGCGCTGGAGGCGATCAAGCGGATCGCCCGCGCGGGCGAGCCCCTCGCCGGGCGGCTGCTGATCTATGACGGCCTTTCCGGCGAGAGCCGCACGGTGCGCGTCGCCCCCGACCCCGCCTGCCCGGTCTGCGCGGACGCCGCGGCTTGCGGCGGGGCCGCCGCGCGCCCATAAGTCCGCCATGGCTGAGACCGCGCCTGAAAAGCGCCTCTACATCAAGACCTACGGCTGTCAGATGAACGTCTACGACAGCGAGCGCATGGCCGATGTGCTGCGCCCGCTAGGCTATGCCGTGGCCGACAGCCCCGAGGACGCCGACCTCGTCGTGCTGAATACCTGCCACATCCGCGAAAGGGCGGCGGAGAAGGTCTTCTCCGAAGTCGGGCGGCTGAAGGCGCTCAAGACCGCCCGCGCCGCGGACGGCGCAAGCATGACGATCGCCGTGGCCGGCTGCGTCGCCCAGGCGCAGGGCGCGGAGATCATGGCGCGGGCGCCGGCGGTGGACCTCGTGGTGGGGCCGCAGGCCTATCACCAGCTGCCCGAGCTGATCGCGCGCACCGCCCGGGCGCGGGGCGAGCGGCTGGCGGCGGACTTCGCGCCGGACGCCAAGTTCGACGCCCTGCCCGCCCAACGCGTCGTCTCCGGCCCCGCCGCCTTCCTGACCGTGCAGGAGGGCTGCGACAAGTTCTGCAGCTTCTGCGTGGTGCCCTATACCCGGGGCGCGGAGTGGTCGCGCCCCGTCGCCGCCATCGTGCAGGAGGCCGAGGGCCTCGCCGCCCAGGGCGTGCGGGAGGTCACCCTGCTCGGCCAGAACGTCAACGCCTACGCCGGCGAGGGCCCGGACGGGAGGCCGGTCAGCCTGGCGCGGCTGCTGTATCGCTTGGCGGAAATCCCGGGCCTGGAGCGGCTGCGCTACACGACGAGCCACCCCAACGACCTCGGCGAGGACCTGATCGCGGCCCACGGCGACCTGCCTCAGCTGATGCCCTATCTGCACCTCCCGGTGCAGGCGGGATCGGACCGGGTGCTGCGCGCCATGAACCGCAAGCACACCGCGGCGGGCTATCTGCGTCTGGTGGAGCGGCTGCGCGCCGCGCGGCCGGACCTCGCGCTCTCGGGCGACTTCATCGTGGGCTTCCCCGGCGAGACCGAGGCTGATTTCGAGGCGACGCTGGCGCTGGTGCGGGAGGCCGCCTATGCCGCCGCCTTCACCTTCAAGTATTCCCGCCGGCCGGGCACGCCCGCGGCCGCCCTGCCAGACCAGGTCGCGGAGGAGGTCAAGGCCGAACGCCTGGCGCGCCTGCAGGCCCTGATCGACGCGCAGCAAACCGCCTTCAACGCGGGCACGGTCGGCAGGAGGGTCCGCGTGCTCTTCGAGCGCCGCGGGCGGCGGCCGGGTCAGCTGGTCGGCAAGTCGCCCTATCTGCAGGCCGTCTGGGCCGAGGCCCCGGACAGCCTGCTGGGCCAGATCGCCGAGGTCACGATCACGGGGCTTGGAACCAACAGCCTCGCCGGTGCGCTGGCCACGACGCCCGCCGCCGCGCCGCACGAGGTCGCCGCTTGAGCCCAGGCCCGCAAGGCGCTGAAGAGTTCCTGCCGCTCAGCGACGCTGAGACCCGCGCCGTCTCCGGCCCGCGCGGCCGACACGCCGCCCTGATCGAGGACGCCTTCTCCGTGCAGCTCGAGACGCCGGGCGGCGGCGTGCGCTTGAGCGGCCCGGCGAAGGCGCGGGTCCAGGCCAGGCGCGCGGTGCAGTCCCTCTCCCAGAGGGTCGCCTCCGGCGCCGAGGTGGGCGAGAGCGACGTGCGCGCGGCCATCACCCTGGCCCGGGCGGGCGAGGAGGGCGCCGCGGCCCACCTCGCAGCGGCGCTTCCCGTCGGCCGGCGGGGCGCGGTGACGCCCAAGACCGCGGCCCAGGCGCTCTACCTCGACCTTCTGGCGCACCACGAGCTGACCTTCGGCATCGGCCCGGCGGGCACGGGCAAGACCTTCCTCGCCGTCGCCTATGGCGCGAGCCTGCTCATGCGCGGCGAGGTGGACCGCATGGTCATCACCCGCCCGGCGGTGGAGGCGGGCGAGCGGCTGGGCTTCCTGCCTGGCGACCTGACCGAGAAGGTCGATCCCTACATGGCGCCGATCTGGGAGGCCCTGTCGGACCTGATGGGCCCAGAGCCGCTGCGTCGCCGCCGGGACCGGGGCGAGATCGAGGTCGCGCCCCTGGCCTTTATGCGCGGTCGCACCCTCAGCCACGCCTTCGTCATCGTGGACGAGGCCCAGAACGCCACGCGGCTGCAGATGAAGATGGTGCTGACGCGCCTGGGCGAAGGCGCGCGCATGGTGGTGACGGGCGACCCGAGCCAGGTCGATCTGGTCAATCCGCGGGACTCCGGCCTGGCCCACGCCGTCTCGATCCTGACGGGGGTCAAGGGCGTGGCCATGGCGCGCTTCGAGGCCACGGACGTGGTCCGTCACCCGCTGGTGGAGCGGATCGTGCGCGCCTACGACGCCGACGCCGCCCAGCGCGACCGCGGCTGAGCCCGCCTGCGCCCGGCCAATGAGCCTGGAGGTCGACATCGCCGACGCGGCCTGGACCGCGGCCCTGCCCGACGCCGAAGCGCTCTGCATCGACGCGGCGGAGCAGGCCTTCGCCTTCGCCCTCGCTCCCGCCCCCGGCTCGGCCCGGACGGGGGAGGGCGGATCCGGCGTGGCCATCCTCCTCACCTCGGACGCGGAGGTTCGCGACCTGAACGCCCGCTTCCGGGGCCAGGACAGGCCCACCAACGTCCTGTCCTTCCCTGCGCCGGCGTTCGCTCAGCCGCATCTCGGCGACGTCGCCCTCGCCTTTGGGACCTGCGCGCGGGAGGCGGCCGAGCAGGGCAAGCGGCTCTCCCACCACCTGCAACACCTGGTGGCGCACGGGGTGCTGCACCTGCTAGGCTACGACCACGAGACCGACGCGGAGGCGGAGGTCATGGAAGGGCTCGAACGCGAGATCCTGGCGCGACTGAGCGTCGGCGATCCCTATGCGGCGAGCGGAGAGTGATGCCCGACGACGGCCGAAGTCGCCCCGCCCAACCCGAACCCCGTCACCACCGCCGCCGCCCCGGGCGCGCGGGCGTGCTCGACCTGATCGAGGCCTGGGTCGCCCGCCGCCGCGCCGCCGCCCAGGCCGCCAGCGCCCCCGTCCCGAGCGCGACCGGCGAGCCGGGCCCGGACGCCAGCCGCGCGGAGGTCGATCTCGTCGACCAGGCTGAGCAGTTCCAGACGCTGCGCGTGCAGGACGTCATGACGCCCCGCGCCGATATCGCCGCGCTGGAGATCTCCACGCCCCTGTTCGACGTCGTCCGTCGCTTCGTGGAGGTCGAGCACTCGCGCATGCCGATCTATCGCGAGAGCCTCGACGACCCTGTGGGCGTGGTGCACATCAAGGACCTGTTGCGCCTGATCGCCCCTCCCGATCCAGAGATGGGCGGCGAGCCGGAGGACCAGCCCCGCCCCGCCTGGCGCGAGCCGGTGCTGTATCGCTTGAGACGCGACGTCCTCTATGTGCCGGCCTCCATGCGCTGCGCCGACCTCCTGCTGCGGATGCGGGTGCGGCGGACGCACATGGCGCTCGTCATCGACGAGTTCGGCGGCACCGACGGCCTGGTCACCCTGGAGGACCTGATCGAGGCGGTGGTCGGCGAGATCAGCGACGAGCACGACGAGCAGGCCGAGCCCGAGATCGTGGCCCGACCGAACGGCGTCTACGAGGCCGACGCCCGCGCACCGCTGGAGGAGCTCGAGGGCCTGCTCGGCCAGGAGCTGACCCCCGCCGACCAGGAGGAGGAGATCGACACCGTCGCCGGCCTGGTCGCGACCCTGGCCGGTCGCGTGCCCCAGCGCGGCGAGGTCATCGTGCACCCGGCGGGACTGGAGTTCGAAATCATCGACGCAGACCCCCGTCGCATCCGTCGCCTGCGCATCCGCCCGCCGGCGGAGCCCGCAAGCGGGGCCGGCGCGCTGGCGGCGGCCGAGGGCGCCACGTGAGGCCGGCGCTGAGGCGGCGCCACGGCTGGGCGGTCGGGCTGGCCGGCGGGGCCGCAGCCGCCCTGGCGCATCCGCCGTTCGGCCTTACCCCGGGCCTGCTCGGCTTCGCCGCCGTGCTCTGGAGCCTGGACACGGCCGATCCCGAGCGACCGCTGCGCTCGACCTTTGTGCGGGGCTGGGCGGCGGGCTTCGGCTACCTGTTCGTCTCCACCTTCTGGATCGCCGAGCCCTTCTTTGTGGACGCCGCGGCCCATGCCTGGCAGGCGCCCTTCGCGGTGGCCCTGGTGCCCGGGCTGATCGGCCTGCTCTGGGGCGGCGCGGGCCTGGCCTACGCCGTGCTCAAGCCGCCCGGTCCTGGCCGAGTGCTGGTCTTCGCCGCCGCGTTCGCCGTCTTCGAATGGCTGCGCGGCCACATGCTGACGGGCTTTCCTTGGGACCTGCCCGGCGAGGCCTGGCGCGCGGGCTCGGCCATGAGCCAGGCGGCGGCGGTGATCGGCGCCTATGGCCTGAGCCTGATCACCCTGGCCGTCGCCGCCGCCCCCGCTCTGCGCTTCGACCGGCCCCGCCCCGCCCGCGCCTGGCTTGCCCAGGCCCTCGCCGCCCTGGCGCTGATCGGGGTCTGGAGCTGGGGGGCGGCGCGCCTGGCCAGGGCGCGGCCCGATCCGCAGACGGGACCGCTCGTGCGCGTGGTGCAGCCGAACCTGCCCGAGCTCGCCCGCGTCAGCGAAGCCGACGTGACCCGCGCCGTGCAGCGCTACGCCCGGCTCACCGCCCTGCCCGGCGCGCCCGACGTGGTGGTCTGGCCCGAAGGCGCCGTCCCCGACGCGCTGAACGACTACCTGGCCCCGGGGACCTGGACGGAGGCGGCCATCCGCGATGCGCTCAAGCCCGGCGCCACGCTCCTCACCGGCGGCTATCGCTGGGACGCCCCGGCGCCGGGGTCGACCGCGCCCCGCGCCTTCAACACCCTCCTGGCGCTCCGCCGCGAGGGCGCAGACCTTCGCGCCGTCGCCGTCTACGACAAGCACCACCTTGTGCCCTTCGGCGAGTACCTGCCCGCGGAGGGCGTTCTGGCGCCGCTCGGCCTGCGCCAACTGGTCAGCGTGCGCTCGCCCTTTACGCCCGGCCCCTCGCCCCGTCCGATCGCGCCCCCAGGCGTGCCGCCGGTCCAGCCTCTGATCTGTTACGAGAGCCTCTTCCCCGGCTACATGCCGGGCCTGGCCCACCGCCCGGCCTGGATCGTCAATGTCTCCGACGACGCCTGGTTCGGCCGCATCAGCGGGCCCCAGCAGCACTTCAACCTGGCGAGCTACCGCGCCATCGAGGAAGGCCTGCCGATCGTGCGCGCCACGCCGGTCGGGGTGTCGGGCGTGATCGACGCCTACGGCCGCCCGCGCGCGACCCTGGGCCTTGGCCGCGAGGGCGTGGTCGATGCGCGCCTGCCGCCGGCGCTCGCCCCGACCCCCTATGCGCGCTGGAAGGACGGGCCGTTCTGGCTGCTGGTGCTGCTGAGCCTCAGCCCCGCGCTTCAGCGCCCGATGCGAGGCGCTTTCAGCCGGCGCTTGTTCACGTGGTCTGCGGGCGCGGACCCGAGGTCCTCCGGAATCTCGCCCCGGAAGTAGTAGCGCTGCCAGGCCTCGCGGATCGCCTCGGGGTCGCGCTTGCCGAGCCGGGCGTTGAAGCTGTTCCGCTCGCGCATCCAGACATTGTACTGCTGGGTCAGGGCCGGGTCCGAGGCCAGGGAGCGCAACACCGGCTGCACCTGCTCCTGCACCCGGTGCGGGGTCAGGGCGATGAAGCAGAAGGGCTCGCCCTTCTCGAAGCGCACCCGTCCCGGCCGCGTGAACACCCAATTCATGGTGAACGGGAAGGGCAGCCAGTCCGTCTCCACGATGCCCGACAGAGGCTGAATGCCGTCCTTGGGCAGGTTGGGCGGCCCCCCGCACCACAGGTCCCAGTCCTTGGGCGTGCGGAACAGATAGCCGGTGTGGAAGGTGACCACCCCATGGGTGAAGTGGCTCTTCACGAACTCGTGGAAGTCCGGGTGCGGGCGGTCGGGCTTCAGCTGGATGTCGCCCTGGCCGGGGCCGCCGTTCCACTCCGCCGTGAAGCCGACGGGGCAGAGGATCTCCCACCCGGTGGTGTTGGCCATGGTCAGGGGCAAGCAGCGGTAGGGATGGCGGTCGGTGAAGCTGTCCATCCAGCCGCGCTGAGGCCGGCCGGGCACGATCTCCGGCGGACGGTTTCCGAGCGCGAAGCACTCCAGCTCCATGGGGTCTCCGAGGCGATCAGTTCAGACGGCCCGCACCTTCACGAGCGGACAGGGGCGGTCAAGGGCGGGCCGCCTTCAGCCCGCGACGCCTAGGTCCCTTGCGGCCGCCGTCCCAGTCGCGCAGACGGGCCCCGCGGGCATAAGGACCCGACTCGACGCAGGGACCTCCCCACCGATGGCGCAAGTTCCGCTGACGCGCATGGCCGACGCGATCCGGGTCCTGTCGATGGACGCCGTGCACAAGGCGCGTTCGGGCCACCAGGGCATGCCCATGGGCATGGCCGACGTCGCCGCGGTGCTCTGGACGCGCTTCCTGAAGTACGACGCGCGCGACCCGAACTGGCCCGACCGCGACCGCTTCGTGCTGTCCGCGGGCCACGGCTCCATGCTGCTCTACAGCCTGCTGCACCTGACCGGCTTCAAGCCGGTGAGCCTGGAGGAGGTGCGCAACTTCCGTCAGTGGGGCTCCGTCACGCCGGGTCACCCGGAATACGGCCACACGCCGGGGGTTGAGACCACCACCGGCCCCCTCGGCCAGGGGCTGGGAGCGGCGGTCGGCATGGCCATGGCCGAGCGGCATCTTTCGGCCCGCTTCGGGCCCGAGCTGGTGGACCACCGCACCTGGGTCGTCGCCGGGGACGGCTGCCTCATGGAGGGGATCAGCCACGAGGCGATCTCCATCGCCGGTCGCTTCCGCCTGTCCAAGCTGACGGTGCTCTTCGACGACAACAACACCACTATCGACGGGGAGGCCACCATCGCGGAGACGGGCGACCAGGTCGCGCGCTTCAAGGCGGCGGGCTGGGCGACCCGGACCATCGACGGCCACGACGAGGGCCAGATCCGCCGCGCCCTCGCCTGGGCGACCAGGCAGGACCGCCCCTCCATGATCGCCTGCAAGACCAAGATCTCCAAGGGCGCCGGCCCGAAGGAGGGCGATCCGCACAGCCACGGCTACAGCTTGTTCGACAAGGAGATCGAGGCCTCGCGCGCCGCCATGGGCTGGACGCACCCCCCCTTCGAGCTGCCCGAGGAGGTGGCCCGCGCCTGGAAGAGCGCCGGGCGGCGGGGGCCAAGCTCCGCAAGGCGTGGGAGGCGCGGCTGGAAAGCTCGCCCCGCGCAGCCGCCTTCCGCCGCGCGGTGATTGATCGCGACCTGCCCGCCGACGCCTTCGAAGCGCTCGACGCGCACATCGCCAAGGCCGCCGCCGAGGCTCCCGTCAACGCCACCCGCGTGCACTCCGGCGCCGCGCTGGAGACCCTGATCCCCGCCGTCCCGGAGATGGTGGGCGGCTCCGCCGACCTGACGGGCTCCAACAACACCCTGGTTAAGGGCATGGGCGCCTTCGACGCCCCCGACTACGCCGGGCGCTACGTGCACTGGGGCGTGCGCGAGCACGGCATGGCGGCGGCCATGAACGGCATGGCGCTGCACGGTGGCGTGATCCCCTACTCCGGCACCTTCCTGGCCTTTGCGGACTACAGCCGGCCGGCGATCCGCATGGCGGCGCTGCAGGGCATCCGCGTCATCCACGTGCTGACCCACGATTCCATCGGCCTGGGCGAAGACGGCCCGACGCACCAGCCCGTCGAGCACCTCGCCTCTTTGCGCGCCATGCCGAACCTCTACGTGTTCCGGCCCGCGGACGCGGTCGAGGCGGCGGAGTGCTGGCGGGTGGCGCTGAGCCTGAAGGCCTCGCCCTCGGTGATGGCCCTGTCGCGCCAGAAGACCCCGGCGGTGCGCACCGCCCCGGCGGGCGAGAACCTCTGCGCCCGCGGCGCCTATGAGCTCGCCCCGGCCGAGGGCGGCGAGGCGCGCGTCAGCCTCTTCGGCAGCGGCACGGAGGTCGCCATCGCGCTGGCCGCGCGCGACCGGCTGCAGGCGCAGGGCGTGCCCACGCGCGTGATCTCCGTGCCCTGCTTCGAACGTTTCTTCGAGCAGGACGCGGCCTATCGCGAGAGCGTCGTCGGGCGCGCGCCGGTGCGCGTCGCGGTCGAGGCCGCCGTGCGCCAGGGCTGGGACGCGCTGATCGGCGAGGCGGGCGGGTTCGTCGGCATGACCGGCTTCGGCGCCAGCGCCCCCTTCGAGCGCCTCTACCAGGCGTTCGGCATCACCCCCGAGGCGGTGGTCGCCGCCGCCGAAGCGCGGCTCTGAGCCCCAGCCCTAACCCTCCAGCGCCTCGCGGCGGGCTTCCAGCTCGAGCCAGGCCTCCTCGGCGGCGAGGAGGTCCGCGCGCGCCTTGGCCAGGGCGGCCATGGCCTGCTCGAAGGCCGGGCGGTCGCGGGCGAAGAGGCCGGGGTCCTCGAGCGTCTTCTCCAGGGCGGCGATCTCGTCGGGGAGGCGCGCCACGAGGACCTCCAGCTCCGCCAGGCGGCGGGCGTCTTTGTAGCTGAGCTTGCGGGCGGGGGCGGCGCGGCGGGGCGGCGGCGCGGGGCGCGGGCTTCAGGGCGGCGGCCTCGACGGGCGAGAGAAAACCCGGATTCTGGCGCACGAAGTCCGACCAGCCGCCCGGCGTCTCCACCGCCCGGCCGCGGCCGTCGAGGGCGATGGTCGAGGTCGCCAGCCGATCGATGAAGTCACGATCGTGGCTGACCAGGATCAGGGTGCCCTCGTAGGCGTCCAGCATATCCTCGAGCAGCTCCAGGGTGTCCATGTCGAGGTCGTTGGTGGGCTCGTCCAGAACCAGCAGATTAGCGGGCTTGGCCAGGGCCCGGGCCAGCAGGAGGCGGTTGCGTTCGCCGCCCGACAGGCTGGCCACCGGCTGGCGCAGCTGCGCCTCGCGGAACAGGAAATCCTTGGCGTAGGCGGCCACGTGCTTGGGCTGGCCGCGCACGAGCAGCTGATCGCCGCCGCCCGGAACCAGCGCCTCCCACAGGGTCAGCTCGGCCTTCAGGTCGTCGCGCGCCTGATCGAGGTAGGCGACCTCGAGCCCGACGCCCAGCCGCACCTCGCCCGCGTCAGGGGTCGCCTCTCCCAGCAGCAGCTTGACCAACGTCGTCTTGCCCGCCCCGTTCGGCCCCACCACCGCCAGCCGGTCGCCGCGCAGCACCCGGGTGGAGAAGCCGCGAAGCACCGGCTTGTCGCCCCACGCCTTGGCCACGCCCTTCAGCTCCGCGACCAGCCGGCCCGAGGTCGCGCCTGAGTCGACGCCGAGCTGCAGCTGGCCCGTCTGGTCGCGCATCCGCTCGGCCCGCTCGCGCCGGAGCGCCTCCAGCGAGCGCGCCCGGCCCTCGTTGCGGGTGCGGCGCGCGGTGATGGAGCTGTAGAAGGTGGCGGTCTCCCGCTCGATGGCCTTGTTCAGGCGGCGGAGCGCCTCCGCCTCCTCCGCTTCGATGGCGCTGGCCCAGGCGTCGAAGTCGGCGAAGCCCTGGTCGAGCCGGCGAACCTTGCGGTTGGAAAGCCAGAAGCAGCGGGTCGTGACCCGCTCCAGGAAGGTGCGGTCGTGGCTGACGATCAGGGCCGCGCCGCGATAGGCCTTCAGCTCGGCCTCCAGCGTCTCGATGGCGAGGATGTCAAGGTGGTTGGTGGGCTCGTCGAGCAGGATCAGGTCGGGCTCGCTCGCAAACGCCCTCGCCAGGGCGGCGCGGCGCATCTCCCCGCCGGAGAGGCCCGCCGCCGGCTTGTCGGGATCCAGGCGGAAGGTCGCCAGCCAGCTGTCCGCCCGCCATCCCGGGGCTCCGCCGGACGTGACGTGGTCGCGCAGCGTCGGGCCCTCGATCAGGGGCTCCTGGGGCACATAAGCCACGTTCAGCCCGGGCTGCAGGAAGCGCTCTCCCGCGTCGGGCTCCACCTGGCCCATGATGAGGCGCATCAGCGTCGATTTGCCCGCGCCGTTGCGCCCGACCAGGCAGGCGCGCACCCGGGGCTCCACCGCGAGGTCCACGCCCTCGAACAGCGGGCGGGGGCCGTCGGCGAGGCGCACGTCGCGCAGCGCCGCGATGGGCGGGCGTGCGTCGGCGGCGGGACGGGAGGGCGCAGGCATGGGCGGCCCACTTAGAGGTTTCGGGGCGTCAGCGGGAGGGCGCCTCGGCCGCCTGCCGCTCCAGGGCCTGGGCGAGATCGCGGTAGAAGGCCGGGCGGGCGTCAGGCTCGGGCGCGCTGACGAAGGCCCGGGGCGCCAGCCCCTCCGACGCGGCCAACATCACGCGCCGCCAAACCAGGGCGGGGGCCTCGCCGCCCTGCACGCCCTGCATCGGGCGGCCGCGGTCGTCGCCCATCCAGACCACGCAGGTGAAGTCCGGGGTGAAGCCCGCAAACCAGGCGTCGCGGTTGTCGGTGGTGGTGCCGGTCTTGCCCGCGGCGGGCCGGCCGATGTCGGCCTTGCGCCCGGTGCCGTGCTGGATCACGCCCTGCAGCATGGCGATGAGCTGGGCGTCGAGCTCGGGGTCGAAGACCCGGCGGGGCGCGGGGCGCGGCGCCTGCCAGAGCACGTCGCCCCGGGCGTTGGCCACCGCCTCGATCAGGCGCGGCTGGACCCTGAGCCCGCCGGTCTGGATCGATTGGTAGGCGACCGCGAGGTCCAGCGGCGTCACCTCGTAGGCGCCCAGCGCCAGGGTCAGGCCCGGCCGGGGCGGCAGGCTCTCCAAGCCGAAGCGCCGCGCCAGGGCCGCCACCCGCTCCGGCCCGACCTCCCCGGCCACCCGGATCGCGACGGTGTTGATGGAGCGCGCCAGCGCCTCGGCGAGGGTCACGCGCCCCACATAGCCGCCGCTGGCGTTGGTCGGGCTCCAGGCGCCGAGCGTCAGGGGCTTGTCCTCACGGACGTCGCCCGGCTTCAGCCCGGCTTCGAGGGCGGCGGCGTAGACGAAGGGCTTGAAGGCGGAGCCGGGTTGCCGGCGCGCCTGCACCGCCCGGTCGAAGGCGCTCATGCGGTGGTCGATCCCGCCGACGAGGGCGCGCACGCCCCCGTCCGCGCTCAGCAGCACCAGAGCGCCCTGGCTCGCCCCGCCGGGCCCGGCGGCGCGCACGCCCTCGGCCACCGCCTCGCCGGCGAGGTTCTGCAGCCGCGAGTCGAGCGAGGTCCGCACGATGAGGTCCGGCGCCTGCCGGCCGGCCAGCTGGCGGGCCTGCTCCGCGGCGAGGTCGAGCGCATAGCCGAACGCCCCTTCGCCCGGGCGGCCGCTCGCCAGCACCACCGGCTGGGCGAGCGCCTGGGCGTAGGCGGGCGCGCTGATCCAGCCCAGGTCGCGCATCGCCTTCAGCACCCGGCGGGAGCGCTTCAGGGCGCGGGTGTAGTCGTTGGTCGGGTCCAGCCGCGTCGGCGCCTTGGGCAGCGAGGCCAGCACCGCCGCCTCCGCCAGGGTCAGCTGCCGCGCGGACTTGCCGAAGTAGGTCTGCGACGCCGCCTCCACCCCGTAGGCGCCGCCGCCGAAATAGACCCGGTTCAAATAGAGGCTCAGGATCGCCGCCTTGCTGAGCCTCTGTTCCAGCATGAGCGCCAGCACCGCTTCCTGCGCCTTGCGGTGCAGCGTCTGTTCCGGCCCGAGCCAGAGGGTGCGGACGAGCTGCTGGTCGATGGTGGAGGCGCCCTGGACCGTCCCGCGCGCCCGGGCGTCGGCCAGCAGGGCGCGGCCCACGCCGAGGAGGTCGACCCCCGGATGGGACCAGAACCGCCGATCCTCCGCGGCGAGGAACGCCCGCGGGACGTAGGGCGGAAGCTCGGAGAGCTTCAGCTCCTCCCCGTGGCGGGAGCCGCGGATGGCGATCACCTGGCCCACGCGGTCCTGGAAGGTGATGCCGGGCGGGCGGTTCAGCGACCACAGGGCCGCGGTGTCGCGGGGAATGCGCGGCAGGCCGTCGAACACCAGCCGCCAGCCCCAGACGGCGCAGAAGAGCAGGCCGAGCCCCACGAAGGCCGCCATGGTCCAGGCCAGCCGCACGCGCAGCGCCCGGCGCACCGCCTGGGCGTGGGAGAGGTCGGCGCGGATGGGTGCGGCGGGCGCCATGGCTGCCTTCGCGTCTAGCGGCGCCCGCGCCCGGGCGGAAGGCGACCGGTTGCGCGCCGGGCCGCGGGCCGCCACAAGGCGTCGCATGAGCGCAACCTTGGCCGCCCTTGACGCCGTGGAGGTCGACTACCGCGGCCGCCGTGCCCTGGGCCCGATCAGCCTGGCGCTGGCGCCCGGCTCGGCCACCGCCCTGGTTGGGCCGTCCGGCTGCGGCAAGTCCACGGCGCTCAGGCTGCTGGCGGGGCTCGAGGCGCCCACGCGGGGCCGGGTCGTGCGCACGCCGGGCCGGGGCGAGACGGCGGTCGTGTTCCAGGCCCCGACGCTGATGCCCTGGGCCTATGCGCTGGACAACGCCGCCCTGCCGCTGGAGCTCGCAGGCGCCCCCGGGACGAGGCGCGCGCCCGCGCCCAGGCGGCGCTGGAGCGGGTCGGCCTGAAGGGGGCGGAGCGGCAGAAGCCCGCTCAGCTGTCCGGCGGCATGGCCATGCGGGTCAGCCTCGCCCGCGCGCTGGTGACCCGCCCGCGGCTGCTGCTCCTGGACGAGCCCTTCGCGGCCCTGGACGAGATCACGCGCCGCCGCCTGGCCGACGACGTGCTGGAGTTGTGGGCCGAGCAGAAGCCGGCTCTGGTGTTCGTGACCCACAGCGTGGAGGAGGCCGTCTATATGGCCGAGCGCGTGGTGGTGCTGAGCTCCGGCCCCGGACGGATCGCGCACACCGAGACCGTCGAGGCGCCCCTGCCCCGACCGCCGCAGTTCCGCACCGAGGCGCGCTTTCGTCACGCCGTCGAGCGGGTCAGCGCGGCCCTGGAACAGGCGATGTCGGGCGCCGGTTCGGCCGTCGAGCAGGAGCCCTCATGAACCGGACCGGCGCGGTCATCACCGTCTTGGGCCTGGCCCTGGTGCTGGGCTTCATGGCTTGGACCTTCCACGTCTCGTCCGGATTCTCGGGGAGCTGGACAGGGGGCAATCTGTTCCTGGGCCTGATGATCGCCTTCGGCGTCGTCGCCACCGGCGGCCTGGGGGCGCTGCTGATGTGGCTGGCGTTCTATTCGGCCCGAAAGGGCTTCGACGACGACAGCCGCCCTAAGGACTGAGTCCCGTCTCCGTCTTAACCCTGCCCGCAAAGGCGGCCTTAAGCACGCCGGCCTATGGCTGGAGGGGATGAGCCAGGACCCGCGCCTGCCCGTGCCCGTCGCCGCGCCCTCGCCAGAGGAGCCGGCGCAGACGCCGATCCCCGATCCGCCCCAGCGCCGGTTCGGCGATGGCCAGCACCGCCGCGCCTTCGCCGCCTTCGCCGCCCAGCTGATCGGCGGGGGCGCCCAGCGCCGCGGGCTGAAGGGCGGAGCGCCGGTGCTGGAGACGGCGCGGGGCGCCTATCTCGGGACGGAGTACTCCGGCGCGGCCGACCGCCGTCCCAGGCCGGGACGGATCGCCCGGACCGAGGTGTGAACGAACCCTTAAGCCGCTGGCGCCCGGCTTGCAGCCGGGGCGGGCATGAGCCTCGCCGCCCGAGTCCTCGACGTCGCCCTTGTCGCCCTGGTGTTCACCTTCCTGAGCTGAAGCGCCGGGGCCGAAGCGCCTGGGCTGCGCTCAGCGCAGGTCGATCTCCCGCCGGGTCGAGGCGATCGTCACGATGAACCCCGCCAGCACGTCCAGCAGCACCATGGCCGACAACAGGAAGAAGGCCGAGGTCGCGAAGGGACGGAACAGCAGGAACTCCACCAGGCAGGCGATGAAGAGCAGCATCGACAGCGAATGGTTGATGATCGCCGTCTGACGGCTGGTCGTGGACTTCAGGAGCTCGACAAACAGGATCACGAGCGAGGCGAAGACCAGGAGGTCGCCCCAGCTTACGATCCACTGCCCGCCCGACGCCATGGGCACGGTCACGATCGGGCCCTGCAGGCGCGCTTGGGCCTCCACCGACCTCAGACCGCCCGGCAGCGCCAGGGCGTAGAGGTTGTAGACGACGACCGGCAGGATCAGGAGCGGCAGGGCGGCCAGCATGTCACCTCCGTTCGATGGAATGCCGCGCTTCGGTTAACGAACCATCGCCGGATCAGATCACGCGGCCACGTCCGCGAACCCGACCGCAGGGGCCGGGGCCTCGGGGCGCACGCGACGCTCCAGGTGGCGCACGATCAGGGCGGCGACGTCCTTGCCCGAGGCCGCCTCGATCCCCTGCAGCCCCGGGGAGGCGTTGACCTCGATGACCTTGGGCCCGTCCTCGGCGCGCAGGATGTCCACGCCCGCGACCTGCAAGCCGAGCGCGCGCGTGGCCCGCACCGCCAGGTCGCGCTCCGCCGCGGTGATCCGCACCGCGCTCGCCTCTCCGCCCTGGTGCAGGTTGGAGCGGAAGTCGCCGAGCTTGGCCTGCCGCTTCATGGCCGCCACCACGCGTGCGCCCACGACGAAGCAGCGGATGTCCGCGCCCTTGGCCTCGGCCACGAACTCCTGGACCAGGATGTCCGCCTCCAGGTCGCGGAAGGCGCCGATCACTGAGGCGGCGGCCTGGTTGGTCTCGGCCAGCACCACGCCCCGGCCCTGGCTGCCCTGCAGGAGCTTGACCACCAAGGGCGCGCCGCCGACGAGCCCCAGCACGTGGCCAGTGTCCTTGGGCGAGCGGGCGAAGGCGGTGGTGGGCATGGCGACGCCCCGCCGAGCCAGCACCTGCAGCGCGTGCAGCTTGTCCCGCGCCGCGGCGATCGCCCCGGCCCGGTTCAGGCACCAGGCGCCGGTCATCTCGAACTGGCGCACGACCGCCAGGCCGTAGGCGGTCAGCGGCGCGCCGATGCGGGGGATCACCGCGTCGTAGCGCGGCAGCAGCGCTCCGTCGTAGAGCACGCCGGGCGCGCGCACGTTGATGTTCATATAGCAGCGAGTGGTGTCGATGGCCTCGATCCGGTGCCCGCGCGTGGTCGCCGCCTCGATCAGGCGGCGACTGGAGTAGTTGTTCGGGTTGGCGGTGAGCAGGGCGATGCGCAGGGGCTCGGGCTCGCTCGGCGCGACCGCCAGGCTCGCATCGTAGACGCCATAGTTCAGCTCGCCCTGCACGAGCGACCGGCGGGGGTCGATGAGCGCGCGCGCCGCATCCAGCGCCTGGCGGCCCAGCAGCATGCGATAGGTCATGGCGTCCCGGTTGGTCAGGGACACCTCCGCCTCGAAGGCGTGCGGCCCGATCCGCAGCGGCGTGCGCACCACGAAGCGCAGCTCCGTCTCGCCGTTGGACGAGGTGATGGCCCGGCGGTCGATCAGCTCCGCGTCGCACGCGACCTGCACGTCCGCCCGCCCGGGGATGGGCAGCACGCGGAAGCGTACGCGGGGCTTCTCCGGCGGGCCGTAGGGCTCCATGGCCACCGCATGCAGGGCCGAGGTCTTGGCCCCGGTGTCGATCTTGGCGCGGATGGCCGGCAGGCCGAGCTCGGGCAGGGCGGCCCACTCCTCCCAGCCGAACACCGGCGGGCGGAGCTTCTGCGGCGCGGACACGGCGTCGCCGTCGGACATAGGAGGTCTCGTGGTTCGAGCAGGACAGCGAGCCAGAGCCTATACCGGCCCGCATGACGTTTGCGTGGCGATGAGGCCGAGGCCCCGCAGGCCCGTCAAGCGCTGCGGCCGAACGTGCGTTGCCGCCCGACCGGGCATCCGCTAGGAACCCGGCCTTCGCCCGACCCTCAGTCCAGAAGAAGCCCGAACAAGATGTCGAATACTGAAGACGCCGGCGGCGCCCTGGCCGGGAACGTGCTGTTCTACCAGCGTCCTGAGCCCTTGAACCCTGAGGTGCACGGGCGGCTGGGGCTGAACCGGGTCGACAAGCCCTTCGCCTTCGCCGAGACCGCCCACGCGGTGCCCTTGACCGTCACCGAGTTCGGTCCGGCCGGCGCCTGCTATCCCATCATCTTCGGCGGCGAAGCCTATGCGCCGCTGGCCGTCATGAGCATCCGGCCCAACGAGAACCTGTTTGTGAAGGACGGCATCTTCCAGGCCGACGCTTATGTGCCGGCCTTCATCCGCCGCTATCCCTTCGTCCTGGCCAACGACGAGGGCAATCAGCGCCTGCTGGTCTGCATCGACCGGGCCGCTCCGATGATCGCGGAAGACGGCGAGGTTCGACTGTTCGAGAACGGCGAGCCGACCGAATTCGCCCGGAACTGCATCCAGTTCTGCACCGACTTTGAGACCGAGCGCCAGCGCACCGAGTCCTTCGTGCAGATGCTGCGGGACCTCGACCTGCTCGAGTCCAAGCAGGCCATGTTCACGCCGCGCAATCCGGATGGGACGGCGGGCGAGCCGATCCAGATCGCGGACTACTTCGGCGTGTCGGAGGCCAAGCTCAACGCGCTGCCGGCCGACAAGCTGGCGGAGCTGCGCGACAACGGCGCGCTGCAGCAGATCTATGCGCACCTGAACTCGCTGTTCGGCTGGGACCGCCTGATCGCCGTGACCCTGCAGCGCTCGCCGCAAGCCGCGAGCGCCTGACCGTCTAGCCGGCCGGCGGAGGCTCGGTCGGCAGGTAAAGTCGCCGCGCCCGGGCGGACTGGAGCAGAAGATCCAGGATCTCGCGCTCCAGCGTCCGGCCGGCGGGGCCCGGGTCCGCTTCCGCGGCTTCGTGCAGGGCGATGAGCAGGGTGCGGAGCTCCGCATTGGCCCGGTCGAGCGCCGCGATGCCAAGGTCCAGGTCGCCCCCCGCGGCGGCGGCTTTCAGCCGCCCCCGAAGCGCCTCGGGCGCGCGCCCCGCGGCGCTGGCGAAGAGGGCGCGCATCGCCGCGTTCTCCCAGGCGCGGACCCGGGCGCCCTGCTCGGCCTCTTGCGCCACCAGGGCGGAGACCATCGCGGCGGCCCCGGCGCGGCCGGCGGCGAAGTCGCCCGCGGACTCCGGCGGCGGCGGCTCGATCAGGGCCAGGAACCCGCCCAGGGCCATCTCCGACGCGGTCGGCCTCATGCCGCAGCCTCCAGGCGCTCGAGCCTTTGGACCAAGCGCTCCGCGACGATCAGGTCGTGCCGCCGCGCCGTATAGCAGGCGGAGAAGGCCAGCACCGGGTCGGTCAGGCCGCCGGCCACGAACTCCTTGGCCGCGCTGATCCAGATGCCTAGCCCCTTCACCGCGGCGAAGAGCTCCCACCAGGCCAGGGCGGCCGGGTCGGCGGTCAGCCCGCTGGCGCGCTCCCAGATGGCGATAGCCTCCGCACGCGGGATCAGCCCCGCCGCATAGCCCTCCACAAAGTGGCCCCAGAGCGGATCGAGCACCCAGCCGAGGTCTTCCAGCGGGTCGCCGAGATGCGCCATCTCCCAGTCCAGGACGGCGACGATCCGTCCCGCCCCGTCGTGCAGGAAGTTGCCCGAGCGGTAGTCGCCATGCACCACCGCGATCTTCTGGGCCGGCGCGGGCGGATAGCGGCGGAGGCTGCGGATGGCGGCGCGCACGATGGGCTGGGGGTGCAGTTCGTCGGCGTCGATCACGCCCTCCCAATAGGCGAGCTCGCGCGCCCAGGCCTGGTCGGGCGCAGGCGCGGGCGCGACCTCGGCCAGGGGCAGGCCGGCGGGATCGGCGGCGGCTATGGCGCCCAGGATCTGGAAGACCTGCTTGCCGAGGGCGGCCTCGTGCGGCGCATAGGCGCCCGCGTTGAAGGGGCTCGCCGCCGCGCCGCCTTCGATGCGCCCCATGAGGAAGAACGGCCGCTCCAGCACGTGCCCGCTCCCGGGCTCGAGCGCGATGGCCTCGGGCACAGGCACCGCCGTGTGCTGGAAGGAGCGGAAGGCCAGGAACTCGAGCCGACGGTCGGTGTCGATCAGGCTGGCGGTCGGGTCGCGCCGCAGGATCAAGCCGCGCCGTTCGCCGCCCACGACCGCGTCGAAGCGATAGGTCTCGCGGCTGGCGCCGCCGGGGATGCGCGACAGGTTCTCCACCGCGACCGGCCGGCCCCAGAGATCGGCGAGATAGGCCTGCAGGCGCTCGGCGAGCGTCACCGGGCCATATCCAGAACGTCGGTGAATCCGGACGGCGCGTGAGGGCCGATCACCAGCTGCTCCAGGACGCCGCGGCCGGCGAGCTCGCGCCCCGAGGGGTCGCGATAGGTCACCTCGCAGAGCGCCTGCACGTGCAGGTGCTGCGGCAGGCGTCGGTCGAGGTCGGCGAGGCGGAAGTCCTCGCGCTCCACCGTCAGCGGCCCGTGCAGCATGCCGTGGCCCCACTTGGGATGGCCGTAGCCCAGGCCCAGCATGAAGAACTCGTAGCGCGGGCGATAGCTGATGACGCGCTCGCCGCCCTCGTCGCGCAGGGTCACCCGAGCCCCATCGGCATGCCGCGTCCCCGACCGCCACTGCACGTTCACCGTCGCGTCATCGTTGTGATCCTGCGCGCTTGCGCTGGCCCCGTCGCGGACCCAGACCGCCCGCTTGTTCCAGGCCCGGCCCGCCGCGTCCTCGTTGACGTGGAAGAAGAAGCTGCCGCTTTCGAAGCTCGCCGGCGCCCAGATCCAATAGAACTGAGGCGGGGCGGCGGGAGGCGTCTCCTGCGGATCGCGCGCACCGATCGGGCGCACCCCCCAGGAGCGGTCGCGCGTGCCCCAGAAGCCGTCGGCGCTCTCGCGCCGGCCGTCGAGTTCGATCCAGCCGGTCCAGCGCCCGTTCTGGGTCAAACGCGTCACGTCCATGAGGGTCCGCGGGCCCTGGCGGCGGATGAAGCGCGGCTCCTCGATGGGGAAGGCGCGGCCATCGAAGATGAGCTCGGCGCGGAGACCCTGTTCCGGCGCGTCCACGCTCACCCTGAGCCGCTGCAGGGGCTCCAGAACCTCGATGGCGACGGGCCCGACCTGCAGGTCCATGCGCTCCATGTTCAGGTGCCGGCTGGCGTGCAGCGCCGTCTCCACCCCGTCGCGCACCACCACGAAAGCCGCGTCCGCGACGTTCAGATGCGGATAGACGCCAAAGGCGCAGGCGAAAAAGGCGTCCGCCCGGCCCGCCTCGCCCGCCGGCGCATAGCCGTTGAAGAAGTAGCGATCGTAGAAGTTCCGGTCCGTCCCCGCATAGGCGATCGGCTCGGGGGTCTGGTGGATCGGAAAGTCGTCGCCCTTGGTCAGCATGGCCGGCCGTCTCCTCGCCTGGCGTGCGCGGTCCCTCTCGGGCGGGGACCGCTTGCCGCCCGGCCGGCGGAGGGTAAGGTCGAGGGTGCGTCCGGCGCAACGGTGACCTTGCGTCGGTCAGCTCACCCGATCGGACGCCCGATGCTCCGGGACGAGCGGCGAGGAGCCAAGTGCGATGCGGTGGAGCCTGGGTCTGGCGGCGCTGAACGGCCTGTTGTCGGTGGCGACAGGCGCCTTCGCCGCGCATGGGGCCGCCCCCGCCGCCAAGGCGTGGCTGGAGACCGGCGCGCACTATCAGGGCGTCCATGCGGCGGCGGCGCTGGCCGCAGCGAGCCTGCTCGCCCGCAGCCGGCGGCTGGGCGGGGCGGCGGTCTGGCTGTTCGGCGTCGGCGGCCTCGTCTTCGCCGGCTCGCTCGACCTCTTGGCGGTCACGGGCGTGCGGGCCTGGGGCGCGCTGACGCCCCTGGGCGGGCTGATGCTGATCGCCGGCTGGCTGGCGCTGCTGGTCGTCCTCGTGCGCGAGGGGCCCCGGTGAAGCTCGAGGTCCTTGGCGAGGAGGTTCTCTTCCGGGGCTGGCTGACGGTGCGCGGGATCACGCTCGGCGTGGGGGACGCGCGCCAGCACCGCGAGGTGGTGGACCGCGCCGACGCCGCCTGCGCCCTGCCCTACGATCCTGAGCGGCGGGTGGCGATCCTGGCGCGCGCGCCCCGGGCCACGACCGTCGTGCGGGGCGAGGCCTGGCCGCTGCTCGAGGCGCCCGCCGGCCTGATCGACGCGGGCGAGGACGCAGCGGCCTGCATCCGCCGCGAGGGGCTGGAGGAGGTCGGCTATCGCCTGGGCGAGCTGGAGCGCGTGGGCGGCTTCTGGTCGAGCGCGGGCGTCCTGACCCAGAAGATCTGGCTCTACCTCGCCGCGGTCCGCGCCAGCGACCGGGTCGGCGCGGGCGGGGGCGCAGAGGGCGAGGGCGAGCACATCGCCGTGGTCGAGACGCCGCTCCGGGAGCTGGCCGCCCTCGCCGACCGGGGCGAGCTGCCCGACATCAAGACGGCGCTGCTCACCGCTGAACTCCGGCGTCGCCGGCCCGAGCTGTTCGCCTAGCGCCGGGGCCCGCCCGAGCTTAAGTGGCCGCCATGGCCGAGTCCTTCGCCCCCGAGCGCCTGCCCCTGTCCGCCACCCCCGCCGAGAAGGCCCGGCGCTATGCCGAGCTGAAGGACGAGGTCGCCGCCGTGCTGGCGGGCGAGCCCAACCTCACCGCGCGCATGGCCACCGTGGCCGCCATGCTGGCGGCGAGCTTCGAAGCCTGCTTCTGGACCGGCTTCTACGTCGTGGACACCGACCGCCCCCGCGAGCTGGTGGTGGGCCCCTATCAGGGGACGCTCGGGTGCCTGAGGATCGCCTTCGGCCGGGGCGTCTGCGGGACGGCGGCGGCCACCGGGGAGGTTCAGATCGTGCCGGACGTGGAGGCGTTCCCCGGCCACATCGCCTGCGACAGCCGCTCCCGCAGCGAGATCGTGCTGCCGGTCAGGGACGCCGGCGGGCGGCTCATCGCGGTGCTGGACGTGGACTGCGACCGGCCCGGCGCCTTTGGCGCCCTCGACGCAGAGGGCCTCAGCGCCATCCTGGAGGTCGCCTTCGCTCAGGCCTGAGCGCTCGCCCGAGGAAACGTGACGCGGGCGTCACTTTTCTCTTGACGGCGCCTCGGGCAAACCGGCATAAGCTGCGTCATAATGGCAGGGCGCGCGTGCGCGACGCGTTCACGATGGCGACGGGAGCGAGCAGCATGACGACGGCGATCCGGAATATCACCAAGGACGCGATGTACGACGCCGTCGCGCCAGACGATTTCGAGGCGATGCTCGAAGTCGATCGCTACAACAACCGCTCGCCGGCCTTCGACAAGATCATCTCGGCGACCCATGATCACTTTTGGGATCCGCTGGACAAGACCTACATCGACTTCTCCGAGCCGTTCGACCTGGAGAACCAGGCCCTGATGCCTGAGGACTTCTTCATCCCGATGCAGCTCGACTATGTGCGGAACTCGCTCTCCGAGAAGGAGCGCATCCGCTTCATGAACGAGATCGTGCGCTGGAACCTGTCGGCCATCCTGCATGGCGAGCAGGGCGCGCTGAACCTGTCCGCCTCGCTCTGCCACGTGTTGAAGGACCAGGGCGCGCAGGAATACGCCGCCAACCAGGCCCGCGAAGAGGCCCGTCACGTCACCGCCTTCGCCGCCTATATCCGCGCCCGCTGGGGCACGCCGCTGCCTTGCGGCGAGACGCTGAAGAACCTGATGGTGGAGATCATCAGCGCGCCGGAGGTCTACAAGAAGATCGTCGGCATGCAGATGCTGATCGAGGGCCTGGCGATGGGCGCGTTCGCGACCTTCTTCCAGCACACCACCGACCCCCTCGGCCGCAAGCTGTTCCAGCTGGTGATGACTGACGAGGCCTTCCACCACAAGTTCGGCAAGTTGTGGGCGGATCGGACGATCCCCAAGCTGAACGCGGAAGAACACGCCGTCGTGGAAGACTGGGCCGCGCACTGCTTCCAGAACCTGCTGTTCAACCTGGTCAATCCCCTGCAGCAGCGGGCGGTCTATGAGCAGTTCGGCCTGGACGCCGATCGCGTCATGGAAGAGCTGCAGACCGCGGTCACCGACGAGAAGCGGCGCGAGGAGATGAAGGAAAGCGCCAATATCTTCCGCGTGCTGATCAAGACGCTGCTGAACGCCGGGATCATCACCGAGCGGACCCGCGCCTTCTACGCCATGTATGTCGACATGGATGAGCTGAAGGCCGAGGGCGACACCATGGTGGGCGACGCCATCGCCGAGGAGGGCATCGCCTTCCTGAAGACCGTCAACTTCCGCAACCGGGGCGTGGCGACCCTGATGGCGGCGGAATAGGCGTCAAGGCTCGTCCGCGCGCCTGCCGCTGCGCAGGCGCCGGGCGAAACCGGTTCCTTAACCGGCTCGTGGCAGGGTGGCGGCTCGCAATCGAGCTCCTTACCCCGCCATGGTCTCAAGCCTCACGAACCTGTCCGGTCTGAACGGCCGCTTCGTCCCGGCCTTCGCGCGCACCATGCTGGGCGGGCCGAGGGACGCGAGCGAGCTGCAGGCGTTCCAGGCGCACGTCGCCGAGCGGGCCTATGAGTTCACCGACGCCTGGGCGGACAACAACATCGCCTACATCGCGCCGATCCTGCGCCGCTGGGCCGAGGCGCGCGCGGGCCCGATCGGCTACCTTGAGATCGGCGCCTATGAGGGCCGCAACCTCGCCTTCATGGACCATCTCCTGCCAGGACGGCTGGACGTCGCCGTCATCGACCCCTGGTTCGACCCGGCCCTGAACCCTGAGCCCAAGTACCTGGAGGTGGAGCCGCGCTTTCACCGCAACGCCGCAAAGCTCGGCTTCCGGTCCTTGCGCGTGCACAAGGGCTTCTCGACCTATCTCTTGCCCGAACGCCTGGCGGCCGGCGACGCCTTCGACCTGATCTATGTCGACGGCAGCCACACCGCCTGGGCGGTGATGATCGACCTGTGCTTCTGCGCCGCCCTGCTGCGGACCGGCGGGCTGCTGATCCTGGACGACTACTGGCACGACGAGAGCGAGATCGGCGGCCCCGGCGTCAAGCAGGCGGTGGATCGCTTCCACGGCGCCTTCCGCGACTATTTCGAGCTCGAGGCCGTCTATCGCCAGGTGGTGCTGCGCAAGACGGCCGCCATCCCGCGCTGAGCCTGTCCTCCTAGCCCGCCCTGCGTCGCCCGAACGCGCGGCCGATGGCGCGCTCCGCCCGTTTTGCGAGGCCCCGGACGGTGCGGCCGTCATACTTGCGCCGGTCCTCGCTTTCGCGGCGAAAGGCGTGCAGCGTCTCGTCGCCGAGCTTGCGGATGTTGGTCGCGCCCCGCACCCCGTCCACCAGGCGCGGTCCTTCCAAGGTCTCAAGTTCGGCGCGGACGAACACCATGACGCAGTCGTTCCAACGTCCCGAGCCCTGGGGCGAGATGAAGGACTCCACCAGCGTCATGGCCATGCCGCTCCGGCGCGCCCAGCTCGCCAGCGCCGCCCCGGCGTCGGGATAGAAGCGCCAGCAGTCCCAGGGCCAGCGGTGCACGTCGCCGTTCGAGGGCGCGTTGATGTAGAGCAGTCCGCCTTCGCGAACGCAGCGTCCGAGCTCGAGGAAGGTCGCCCAGAACGCGGGATCGTGCTCGAAGCAAGAGGTGCTGACCGCCGCGTCGAACGCGCCGTCGGCGAAGGGCAGCGGTTCGCCCGGCGCCACCACGACATCGACGTTGGGCCCGGCTTCGAGGTCCACGCCGACATAGCGCGCGGACGTCGGCGCGAACGGTCGCAGGCCGCCGTTCACCGACAAGGCGCCCAGATCCAGGATCGACCCGAGCTTGGCGTGGGAGGCGTACGTCTGGAAAAAGCGACGGCCGAGGTCGAGGGCGCTGGGGTGCATGCGCCCTCCTAGCCCGCGCCGGTCAGTAGCGGTAGTGCTCGGGCTTGAAGGGGCCCTGCACCGACACGCCGATATAGTCGGCCTGCTCCGGCCGAAGCTTGGTCAGCTTCGCGCCGAGCTTGTCCAGGTGCAGCATCGCGACCTTCTCGTCGAGGTGCTTGGGCAGGGTGTAGACCTTGCGCTCGTACTTCGATCCCTGCGTCCAGAGCTCGATCTGGGCCAGCGTCTGGTTGGTGAAGGACGCGCTCATGACGAAGCTCGGGTGGCCAGTGGCGTTGCCGAGATTCACCAGCCGGCCTTCCGACAGCACGATGATCTTCTTGCCGTCCGGGAACTCCACGTGGTGGACCTGCGGCTTGATCTCGTCCCACTTGAAGTTGCGCAGACCCGAAATCTGGATCTCGGAGTCGAAGTGCCCGATGTTGCACACGATGGCGTTGTTCTTCATCGCCCGCATGTGGTCGACGGTGATGACGTCCTTGTTGCCCGTCGCGGTCACGAAGATGTCGGCCTCGCTGGCGGCGTCCTCAAGCGTCACGACCTCGTAGCCTTCCATGGCCGCCTGCAGCGCGCAGATCGGGTCGATTTCGGTCACCTTCACCCGGGCGCCGCCCTGGCGCAGGGAGGCGGCCGAGCCCTTTCCCACATCGCCGTAGCCGCAGACCACCGCCACCTTGCCGGCCAGCATCACGTCGGTGCCGCGCCGGATGGCGTCCACCAGGCTCTCGCGGCAGCCGTAGAGGTTGTCGAACTTCGACTTGGTGACGCTGTCGTTGACATTGATCGCAGGGAACGGCAGCTCGCCCCGCTGCTGCATCTGATAAAGACGGTGCACGCCCGTCGTCGTCTCTTCGGACACGCCTTTGATGGCGTCGCGGATGGCGCTGTAGAAGCCCGGCTTCTCGCGCAGATACCGCTTCATGACGGCGTAGAGCGCCTCTTCTTCTTCGTTCTGCGGGGTGTCGAGCAGGCTCGGGTCGGCTTCCGCCTTGGGGCCGAGCACGCAGAGCAGGGTGGCGTCGCCGCCGTCGTCCAAGATCAGGTTTGGGTAGCCGCCGTCGGACCACTCGAAGATGCGGTGCGCGTAGTCCCAGTACTCTTCCAGGGTCTCGCCCTTCACGGCGAAGACGGGGACGCCGCGGGCGGCGATGGCGGCCGCCGCATGGTCCTGGGTGGAGAAGATGTTGCACGAGGCCCAGCGCACCTCGGCGCCCAGGGCCTGCAGGGTCTCGATCAGGACGGCGGTTTGGATCGTCATGTGCAGGGAGCCGGCGATGCGAGCGCCCTTCAGCGGCTGGTCCTTGCCGAATTCGGCCCGCACCGCCATCAGGCCCGGCATCTCCGTCTCGGCGATCTCGATCTCCTTGCGGCCCCACTCGGCAAGGGAGAGGTCGCGAACGATGTAGTCGGCCATGGCGGAAACGGTCCAGGATCTGCGTGAGGTCGCCCTCTTAGCCGCCCTGCCTTGAGGCGGCAACCCGGACATAAGGATATCTTTATGTGAACGGCCGACAGCTAGGCCGGTCAGGCCTCCCGCGCGCGGCGGGCGGATCAGCCCTCCAGCCGGTAGCCCGCGCCGCGCACCGTCTGCAGCATCTGGACCGGGAAGCCCTTGTCGATCTTGGCGCGCAGCCGGCTGATGTGCACGTCGATGACGTTGGTCTGGGGGTCGAAGTGATACTCCCACACCTTTTCCAACAGCATGGTGCGGGTCACGCTCTGGTTGGCGTGGCGCATGAGGAACTCCAGCAGCTGGAACTCGCGAGGCTGCAGGTCGATCTCCTGGCCGGCGCGGCGCACGCTGCGGCCGATCAGGTCCATCTCCAGGTCGCCGACCTTGAGCGAGGTCGCGACCGCGCCGGTCTCGCGCCGGCGGCTCAGGGCCTCGAGGCGGGCGATGAGCTCGGGGAAGGCATAGGGCTTGACCAGGTAGTCGTCGCCGCCCGCCCTCAGCCCCGTCACGCGGTCGTCGACCTCGCCCAGCGCCGACAGGAACAGCACCGGGGTCTGGTCGCCCTGTCGACGCAGGCGCTCCACCATGGCGATGCCGTCGAGCCGGGGCATCATGCGGTCCACAACCAGGACGTCGAAGCCGCCGGCCTCCGCCGCCTTGAGACCCGCATCGCCGTCGTAGGTCAGGGCGCAGTCGTGACCCGCCTCGCCCAGGCCCTTGCGCATGGCCTCGGCCGCGCCGACGTCGTCTTCGACGATCAGGATCCGCATTCGCGCCCCCCTCCCCTAGGCCCGGCGGCGGCCCGGCTCGGCCCGCCGCCCGGGTCACCCGACCCGACTCACTTGGAGTCGAGCTTAAGGGGCGCAAACACGGTTCGGCCATCCCGTGAGACGAGCAGCAGAACGGAGGGCCGCCCGGCCTTGCGAGCCTCAGCCACGGCGGCCTGCACGTCGGCCGGGGTGTTCGCCGGCCGGCCCTGGCCGACCTGCACGATCACGTCGCCGCGCTTCAGGCCGAGGTCCGCCGCGCTCGAGCCGGGCGCCACGCCTTCGACCACCACGCCCCGCACGGTCGACCCGATGCCGAAGCGTCGCCGGGCCGCCTCGTCGAGCGGCGCGAGCCGAAGGCCGAGAACCGACGGCTCCGCGGGGCTGGCCTTGCCGCCGCCGTTCGGCGCCGTGGACCCGCCCTCATCGCCCCCATTCTGCTTATTCAGCTCGGCCTCGGAGGGGCGCGTGCCGGATCGCGCGACGATCTCGATGGGGCGTCCCTCGCGCAGCACCCGCAGCCGGATCAGCTCGCCCGGCTTGGCGGCCGCCACGTTACGGGTCAGCTCCGAGGCGCTGGTCACCGGATGCCCATCGACGCTGACGATGACGTCGAAGCTCTTGAGCCCCGCCTTGTCGCCCGGACCGCCGGGGATCACGTCGCCCACGAGCGCCCCCTCGTTGGCCTTGATGCCCAGGCTGTCCGCGATGTCCTTGGTGATGGACTGGATGGAGACGCCAAGGTAGCCGCGTGCGACGGTCCGCCCGGCCATGAGCTGGCGGGTGACGCTGTCGGCGATGTCCGCCGGGATGGCGAAGCCGATGCCGACTGAGCCGCCGGAGGGCGAGAAGATCGCCGTGTTCACCCCGATCACCCGGCCATAGACGTCAAATGTCGGACCGCCGGAGTTTCCCCGATTGATGGGCGCGTCGATCTGAAGGTAGTCGACGAACTGGTCGCCGATGTCCCGCCCATAGGCGGAAATGATCCCGGCCGTCGCGGTGCCGCCCAGGTTATAGGGGTTGCCGACCGCCAGCACCCAGTCGCCGACCCGCGGCCGCGCCTGAGTCTCGAAGCTGACATAGGGGAAGTTCGCGCCCTCGACCTTGACGACCGCGAGGTCGGTGTTGGGGTCGCGGCCCACGACGCGCGCCTTCAGCTCGCGCTTGTCGTTCAGGCGCACCGTGATGGACTCGGCGTTCTCCACCACGTGGTTGTTGGTGACGATGTAGCCGTCCGGCGAGATGAAGAAGCCCGATCCGGTGGCCTGGGCCTCTGGGAAGCGACGCGACCGGGAAGACCCCGAGCCGGAGCCTGAGCCCGAGCCGCCGCGTCCGCGGGGCGCAGGCGTCGCCTGAGGCGTGTCGTCGCCCTCGTCCCCGTCCAGGCCCGGCGGCAGGTTGAAGGGGAACGGCAAGGCCTGGATGCCCAGCGTCCGCGGATCGATCCGGGAGGTCACGTCGATGGAGACCACCGCCGGCGCGACGCGCTCGAAGATGTCGGCGAAGGACTGCGGCCCGCCGGGAGGCGCCCCGGCCGGCGCGACCGCCGGAATGAGCGGAGCGCGGGCGGGCTCGGCCACCGTCTCGGGCCACTTCAGCCCCACCCCCGCAGCGGCCACCGCCGCCAGACCCACGCCCGCGAGCGCGCCCGCCAGGAAACCCGTCTTCAAAGCCATGGGCTCTCTTCGATCCTTGTCCGCTGCGCGAGGCCGCCGACCCGCCCGCGCCCAGATGCCAAATGGTCGGGCCGGGCGCGGGTTGCCGCACGCCGGCCAATGTCGTCAGCCGAAGCTAGAAGGCAAGGCCTTAGCCAATCGTTGGGCCGAGTTGCGGCTAAATCCTGTCCGGCTCAGCTTTCCGGGCGGTTTCGGCGAGAAACGCCAGGCGCGCCTCTTCTTCCGCATCGAGGGGCGGCTCTGTTTCCGAGGACTTGCCGAGCGCGCGCGTGAGCGCCCAGCCGCCCGTCGCCGCGATCAGCAGGAAGGGCGCAAGCCAGAGCGCCGCATTGCCGAGGTCGAAGGCGGGGCGGAACAGCACGAACTGGCCGTAGCGCTCCACCAGGAAGCGCTTGATCTCCGCGTCCGAGCGGCCCTGCGCGACCTCGGACCTGACGATGCGGCGCAGGTCTGCGGCGAGGTCGGCCTCGGAGTCGTCGATACTCTCGTTCTGGCAGACGAGGCAGCGGACCTCGCGGAACAGGGCGCGGGCGTGGGACTCCTGGGCGGGGTCGCCCAGGGGGACGTCCGGCGCGGGCGCAGGCGCGGCGGCTAGGGCCAGGGCGGCGGCGATCAGCGCGAGCGGGCGAAGCGTCATCATTCCGCTGGGCCGGGACGGGCGCGGGCCGGGGCGCCGACGGGCCCGGCGGCCAGGCGCAGGCGCCCGTCCGAGAGGCTCAGCGCGCCGCCCAGCGCCATCAGGATCGGGCCGGCGAAGATCAGGCGCGCCCAGGGGTTCACGTAAGCGCGCACCAGCCAGGCCGAGCCGCCCTTCGCCGCGGGCCGCGCCTCGCCCAGCACGACGTAGAGGTCTCCCAGCCCCACGCGCCTCAGGGCGATCTTGGAGGTGGTCTGGCGCTGGGCGGGATAGAAGCGGCGCTCGGGCGTGACGTCGAAAGCTAAGCCGCGGGCGGCTGCACGCGGATCACCGCGCGGTCGGCGTCGAAGTTCGGGCCGTCGTAGCCGGCGACCGTCTGCAGAGTCAGCTGGTAGGCGCCCACGCGGAGGGAGCCGCCGAGCGGCAGGGCGCTCGCCGCCTCCTGGCGGAAGCTGGTCTCCACGGACGCGCCCAGCACGAAGACCCCCAGCCCCAGGTGCGCCAGGGTCATGCCCCAGGCCCCGCGCGGCAGGCCGGCCAGCCGCCGCAGGGACGCGGCCGGGGAGCCCGCACGCGCCTTGGCGCGGCCGGCGAGCTCGACGATCGCGCCGGCGACCAGCCACCCGCCGAGCGCCACGCCGACGGCGGCCAGGGCGCTGCGGGGCTCGAAGACGACGAAGGCGAGCAGGCCCGCCGCCCCCGCGACCAGCCCGGCCGCCCTCAGCCGCGCCAGCGCCTGGCCCGCCTGGGCGCGCTTCCACGCCAGCAGAGGGCCCACGGGCGCCAGCAGCAGGCACGCCGCCATGATCGGCGCGAAGGTCAGGGCGAAGTAGGGCGCGCCCACGCTGATCGGCTCGCCGCCCAGCGCTTGGCGCACGAGCGGGTAGAGCGTGCCAAGCGCCACCGTCGCCGTCGCCGCGGCCAGGAAGATGTTGTTCAGCACCAGCGCGCCTTCCCGGCTGACGGGCTGGAACAGGCCGCCGGGGGCGATCTTGCCCGCCCGCCAGGCGAACAGGCCGAAGCCCGCCCCGCTCGCCAGCGCCAGGATGGCGAGCAGCAGCACGCCCCGGCGCGGATCGACCGCAAACGCGTGCACGCTGGTCAGCACGCCGGAGCGCACCAGGAACGCCCCCAGCATGGCGAAGCTGAACCCCGCCAGGCCCAGGAACACCGTCCAGCCCCCCAGCGCGCCGCGCTTCTCGGTGACGATGGCGGAGTGCAGCAGCGCCGTCCCGACCAGCCAGGGCATGAAGCTGGCGTTCTCGACCGGGTCCCAGAACCACCAGCCGCCCCAGCCGAGCTCGTAATAGGCCCAGAACGAGCCAAGCGTGATGCCCACGGTCAGCAGGCTCCACGCGGCCAGGGTCCAGGGCCGGACCCAGCGCGCCCAGGCCGCATCCACGCGCCCCTCGATCAGGGCGGCGACGGCGAAGCTGAACACGACCGAGAACCCGACGTAGCCGGAGTAGAGGAAGGGCGGGTGGATCGCCAGGAACGGGTCCTGCAGGATCGGGTTGAGGGAGGCGCCCTCCACTGGCGGCTGGGCCGTGCGCAGGAACGGATTGGACGCCAGGGCCGTGTAGCTGAGGAAGAGCAGGCCGAGGCTCCCCTGCACCGCCAAGGCCGTGCTTTTGAGCCGCACAGGGATCGCGCCGCCGCGCAGGGCGACCGCCGCCCCGAACCCGGTCAGGGCGAGGTTCCAGAGCAGCATGGAGCCTTCGTGGCTGCCCCAGACCGCGGCGACCTTGTAGAGCAGCGGCTTGTCGGTGTGCGAGTTGGCCGCGACGTTGGCGACGGAGAAGTCCGACGTCACGAAGGCCCACATCAGGGCGAAGAAGGCGGCCGCCACCGCCAGCGCCGCCCCGACCGCCGCCCCCTCGCCTGCGCCCCTCAGACCCGCGTCGCCCCGCAGGCGCGCCGCAGCGAGCAGCCCGGTCTGGGCGGCGGACAGGACGAGCGCCAGGATCAAGGCGAAGGCGCCGAACTCCGCGATCACGGCGTGCGCCCCCGCCACTCGCCGGAGCGCTTCAGGGCGTCGGCGACCTCCTTGGGCATGTAGCGCTCATCGTGCTTGGCCAGCACCTCCTGCGCCTCGAAGACGCCGTCCGGGCGGAAGGCGCCGCGGGTCACAACGCCCTGGCCCTCGCGGAACAGGTCGGGCAGGTCGCCCCGGTACAAGACGCGGTCGACGTCGCGGCGGTCGGTCACCCCGAACTCCACCGTGCCGTCGGGCAGCTTGCGCACGCTGCCCGCCTCGACCAGCCCGCCCAGCCGGATCGTCCGTCCGGGGAGAACGCGCTTGGCCGCCGCCTGGCTCGGCGAGAAAAAGAACTCCCCCGCATCGCCCATGGCGTAGAGCGACAGGCCCACCGACCCGGCCAGGATCGGCGCGGCGATCGCGACCGTGAGCAGCCGCATGCGGGCCTTGCGGGATTTCGGAAGCAGAGCCATCGCCGCTGCATATAGCGCGGCCCGCTCGCCCGTGCAGCGCGTAAGCGCACGGTCAACGGACGCTTAAACGTTGCGCGCCACGGTCCAGGGGTCCATCCGCAGGGCTCAAGATGCCCGTCGACCGCCTCCTGCACCACTTTCCGCTCGACCCCTTCTCGCGCCAGGTCCGCCTGGCGCTGGGGGAGAAGCGCCTGCCGTTCCGCGAGGCGGTCGTGCGCTACTGGGAGCAGCCGGAGGAGCTGCTGCGGCTGAACCCGTCGGGCCTGCCCCCCGTGCTGGTGGAGAGCGGGCCCGAGGGCGTGCTGGTCCTGTGTGAGAGCCGCGCCATCCTGGACAGGCTGGAGTCGGTTGAGACGGGCGCGCGGCTGCTGGCCGAAGAGCCCCTCGAACGCGCCGAGACCCTGCGGCTGGTGCAGTGGTTCGACCGCAAGTTCGACTCCGACGTCAACGGCCTGCTGCTGCACGAGAAGATGGAGAAGCGCCTGCTGGGCCTCGGCGCGCCCGAACTCGCCCTCCTGAGGCGGGGGCGCGAGGCGCTTCGCGCGCACCTCGGCTATCTGGACCGCCTGGCGGGGGAGCGGGACTGGCTCGCCGGCGGCCGGCTGAGCTGGGCCGACTTCGCCGCCGCGGCGCATCTGTCGGTGGTGGACTATGTCGGCGAGGCGCCCTGGGATGACTTCCCCGCCGCCAAGACCTGGTACGCCCGGATCAAGTCGCGCCCCGCCTTCCGCCCGCTGCTAGCGGACCGGCAGCCCGGCCTGCCGCCCGCCGCGCACTACGACGACCTGGATTTCTAGCCCCCGCCGGAACGGGGCATCGGACCGGGGCCTCGGAGCGGGGCCTCGGAGCGGAGCCATTGCGCCGCACGCCCGGCGCGCGAGCGCGCTCACGCCCGCGGACCGAGCCGCTATACTCTTCTGCGCACATGACGGATTCGGCGACGAGCCTTCCGGCCGGGGACCGCCCGCAGCCCTCGGGCGCGGCGCGGCTTGCGCTGTTCGCCGCCTCGCCGCAGCAGGCCTGGCACGCGGCCTGGGCGCTGGCGGTCGCTGCGGCCGCCGCCCTCTTCATGATCGTATTCGGCGGGGCGTCGGGCGCCTCGGCCGGCGCGCTGCTTGCGGGGGCGGCTCCGGGCCTGATCGGCTGGGTATGGCGCGCTGAGGGCAAGGCGCGGCTGGGCCTGCTCGCCATCTGGACGGTCGCCGCTGTGGCGGCGGGCGCAACGGCGGGCGGGCCGGCGGGTCCTCTGGCCAGCTGGACCCTCGCGCCGCTGCTGGCGTCCGGCGCCCTGGGCGGGCTCTGGGCGGAGGGCGCGGCGGCGACCGGCGCAGCGGCCCTGGCGTTGATCCTCTTCGCCGCGCTCAGGGTCGCGCCGCCCCCGGTGGCGGGGGTTCAGGCCGCCCTGCTCGGCTGCACGGGGATCGTCGCCCTGGTCGCGGGCGCGGCGGGGCTCAGCCTGCGCCTGCCCGGGCTGGCCTCCCGCGCGCCGGGGGCCGAGGCCGCGCCCGCCCTGGCCGGCTTCGAGATCCTGCTGCAGCAGCTGCCCGTCCAGGCCCTGGTGCTGCATCGCGACGGGACCGCGGACGCCGCGTTCGGCGACGAGACGCTCGGCGTGCCGGAAAGCGTGCTCGCGGCCGAGGGCCTGCTGCCCGGCGTGCTGCCCGAGGATCAGGGCCGGGTGCGCGCGTGCCTGGGCGAATGCCTCGACCATGGCCACGCCGCCTGCACCTTCCGCAGCGCCTCGCCTCACGTTCGGACCCTGCGCGCGGAGTTCCGCCGCATGTCGGACGGCCGCATCGCCGCGGCGCTCCGCCCCGCGCCGGTGGAGACCAGCGCCGACCCTGAGCTGCGCGCCCGCACCCTGCAGGCCGAAGCCGAGCGCGACGCCGCGCTCAAGGACCGCGATCGCGCCGAGGCCGCCACCCGCGCCCGCGCCCGCTTCCTGGCCAATATGAGCCACGAGCTCCGCACGCCCCTAAACGCCATCATGGGCTTTTCGGACATCATGAGGACCCAGCTCTTCGGCCCCATGCCGGAGCGCTACGCCGACTACGCCCAGCTGATCCACGAGTCCGGCGCCCACCTGCTCGACCTGGTCAACGACGTGCTCGACATGTCCAAGATCGAGGCCGAGCGCTTCACCCTCTCGCGCGAGGTCTTCGACCTGCGCGACGCGGTGGGGGCGGCGCTGCGGCTCATGCGGCTGCAGGCGGAGGACGCGCGGGTGCAGCTGCGCACCGTGCTCCCGCCCGACCCGCTCACCGTCGACGCCGACCGCCGCGCGGTGAAGCAGATCGTGCTGAACCTGGTCTCCAACGCCTTGAAGTTCACCCCCGAAGGCGGGGTGGTGACCGTGTCCGTCGCCCGCTCCGGCGCGGACCTGGTCATCGGGGTCGCCGACACCGGCGTCGGCATCGCGCCGGAGGACCTGCGGCGTCTGGGCCGCCCCTTCGAGCAGGCCGGCGACGCGCCCCAGCGGGTGCAGGGCGCCGGGCTTGGCCTCTCCCTGGTCCGCGCCATGGCGGCCCTGCACGGCGGGACCATGACCCTGGAGAGCCAGCTCGGCGAGGGCACGGCGGTGACGGTGCGGCTGCCGGTGCTGGCCGAGGCCGGCGAGGCGGCCGCCTGAGCGCCCGCGCGCGCGCCGCCGTTTGCCGCTTCAACGCGGGCCGGGGCGGCGCTATCTGACGTAGGACCATGGCCAACAAGCCCGAGAGCCCGACCGAACCCTTCAAGCGCGCCCTGGCCCAGGCGGCGCGGAGCCTGGCGGAGACGCCGGACCTGGAGGTCGTGTTCTCCGGCGACGGACCGGCCATGAGCGGCTCGCGCGTGACCCTGCCCCACCCGCCGCGGGACCTGAGCCTGAAGGAGGCGGCGCGGCTGCGCGGCATGGCCGACCGCATGGCGCTGCGCTACGTCCACCACGACGACGCCCGCCACGCGAAGCTTTCGCCTGTGAACGCCGGCGGCGCGGCCTGCTTCGACGCGGTGGAGAGCGCACGGGTGGAGGCGATCGGCGCCAATGCGCTCGGCGGGGTGAAGGCGAACCTGCGCGCCGTGCTGGAAAGCGACCTGGAGAAGCGCGGCCTGACGCGCCAGGATCGGGTCAACGCCCCGGTGGCCGACATCTTGGGGCTTATCGTGCGCGAGCGCCTGACCGGCGAGCCGGCGCCGGACGGCGCCAAGGCGCTGGTCGATGCGCTCCGCCCCGAGATCGAGGCCAAGGCCGGGGCGGCCCTGGATCGCCTGGCCGGGCTGATCCAGGATCAGGCCGCCTTCGGCAGGGTCGCCAAGACCATCATCCGCGACCTCGACCTCGGCGACTCCGCCGACGACGCCGCCTCGGAGGACGCCAGCGAAGAGGCGCCCGAAGACGAGCAGGAGCCCGACGAGGGCGACCGCGAGGAGGGCGGCTCCGAGGGCGAGAGCCCCGAGGGCGCCTCCATGGAGCAGACGGAAGGCGACCAGAGCCAGACCGCCGCCGACGATCAGGCCGTGCAGGTCGAGGAGGGCGACGACACCGACCTCTCAGACGAGGCGCCCGAGCTCGGCGAAGGGCTGAAGCCCGCCCGCCCCGACATCAAGGATCCGGGCCGGCCGGAGCCCGCCTACAAGGTGTTCTCAACGGCGGGCGACGAGATCGTGGACGCCGTGGACCTCTGCGATCCGGAGGAGCTCACGCGGCTTCGCGCCTATCTCGACCAGCAGCTGGCCGCGCTCTCCAGCGTCGTCTCACGCCTGGCCAACCGCCTGCAGCGCCGCCTGCTGGCCCAGCAGAACCGCGCCTGGTCCTTCGACCTGGAGGAGGGCGTGCTGGACGTCAGCCGCCTGACCCGCGTGGTCGTCGACCCCACCGCGCCCCTGTCCTTTAAGCAGGAGGAGGACACCGAGTTCCGCGACACGGTGGTCTCGCTGCTGATCGACAACTCGGGGTCGATGCGCGGGCGGCCGATCATGGTGGCGGCGGTGTGCGCCGACATCCTGGCGCGGACGCTGGAGCGCTGCGGCGTCAAGGTCGAGATCCTGGGCTTCACGACCCGGGCGTGGAAGGGCGGCTCGGCCCGGGACGAATGGCTGAAGGCCGGCAAGCCGCCCCAGCCCGGCCGCCTCAACGACCTGCGCCACATCATCTACAAGAGCGCCGACGCGCCCTGGCGCCGCGCGCGGCGCAACCTCGGCCTGATGATGCGCGAGGGCCTGCTCAAGGAGAACATCGACGGCGAGGCCCTGATCTGGGCGCACCAGCGCCTGATCGGCCGGCCCGAGGCGCGCAAGATCCTGATGGTGATCTCCGACGGCGCACCGGTGGACGATTCCACCCTGTCGGTGAACTCCGGCCACTATCTGGAGCGCCACCTGCGCCAGGTGATCGCGGAAATCCAGGACCGCTCGCCGGTGGAGCTGATCGCGATCGGCATCGGCCACGACGTGACCCGCTACTATCGCCGCGCCGTGACCATCGTGGACGTGGAGCAGCTGGCGGGCGCGATGGTCGAGAAGCTGGCGGAGCTCTTCGAAGAGGAGCCCCGCACGGCGCCTCGAGGCAGCGACGGCTTTGGCGCCCAGCCCGGCCCCTCGGTGCTGGACCGCGCCCGACGGCCCCGCCGCGCCGCCTAGCTGTCGTTGCCAAGGAGGTTGTTCAGCCTTTGCCAGGGGCTGAGGTCTCCGATGCCGGCGTGGGGGCGGACGAGGTTATAGGCGTCGGTCCAGGGTCCGATGGCGGCGGCGCGTTGGTCTGATGAGACATAGGGCCGTGCGTAGGCCCATTCGCGCAAGCTGGTCTGGATGAAGCGCTCGGCCTTGCCGTTGGTGCGCGGCCGGAAGGGCCGGGTTCGGACGTGCCGCACGCCGGCGGCCGTCAGGGTCTGGGCGAAGCGCCTTGAGACGTAGGCCGAGCCGTTGTCGGTCATCACCCGCTCCACCTTTACGCCCAGGCGGGCGTACCAGGCGAGCGCGCGGTCCAGGAAGCCGGCGGCGTCTTCGCCGGTCAGGCCGGGCAGGACTTCCGTGTAGGCCAGCCGCGAGGCGTCATCGATGGCGACGTGCAGGTGGTCCCAGCCGATGCCGCGCTTGCGGCTCTGACCGGCGCGATCCCCGGTGATGCGGTGGCCGACGCCGTCGATCTTGCCGAGGCTCTTGATGTCCAGGTGCAGCAGCTCGCCGGGCCGCTCCCGCTCGTAGCGGATCACCGGCTCGCGCGGCTGCAGCGCCGAGAGCTTGCCCAGGCCGAGCCGCCGCAGGATCGCGCCCACCGTCGAGCGCGGCATGTCCAGCTGGCGGGCGATCGCCACGCCGCTCATGCGCTGGCGTCGCAGCCGCTCGATCTCGGCCAAGCGCTGCGGCGAAATCCGGCGCGGACATCGTCGGGGCGCCGAGCTGCGATCCTTGAAGTCTTCGCTCGGCTCCCGACAACACCGGCCCAGCCACCTATAGGCCGTCCGCAACGATACACCGCCAGCCAAAGCCGCCGCCTTCACCGTCCAGCCAGACTGAACACGACCGGCCAACAAGGCTCGACCAGACGGCGTCAGCCGGGCATTCTTATGCATGTTCATCCGGGGTCTCACGGCTAGAGGTTGGAGCTTCGCACCCCCACTCTCTCAGCCCGATCCCGGGTGAACAACCTTCATAGCCTCGACAGCTAGCGCCTCCGGCGACAGGCTGTTGCACGACTGACATACTCGGGCCGGAGCGGGGCGATAATCCCGTTCCGACCATCGAACCGGAAACACATCGCCTATGCGCCTGCGCCTGCTCGCGACCGCCGCCTCCGTCCTCCTCCTCGCCGCGCCGGCCGCGGCCTCGCTGGCCCAGGAGCGGCCTGCGCGCGACACAGAGTCCGCCTCCGCCCAGCGCGGACCCGATGAGCCGGGCCGCCGCACCGCCGAGCGAGCCGAGCGCACGAGCGGCGAGCGGGCGCAGGTCAGCCCCGACGAGCCCGGCCCCTCACGCTCGGCTGCGGGCGAGCGCCGCGAGGGCGCGGGCGAGCGCGAAGACCGCCGGGTCGAGCAGGCCCGCAACAACAAGGTGACCGACGCCGACATCGCGCTCGCGCCCGTGCGTGAAATCCACCGCAGCACGCGTCACACGGTCGTCATCGCCGGCCGACCGATCGCCTATACCGCCACCGCCGGGACGGTCACGATCCGCGACGACGAGGGCAAGCCCACCGCCTCCATGTTCTACGTCGCCTATACCGTGGGCGGGGAGCACGGCGCGCCGCGCCGGCCGGTGACCTTCTTCTACAACGGCGGCCCCGGCTCCTCCTCCGTCTGGCTGCACATGGGCTCGCTGGCGCCCGTGCGGGTGCGGACGGACAGCCCGGAGGCGACCCGCAACGCGCCCTTCCAGCTGATCCCCAACGACCAGTCCCTGCTGGACAAGTCCGACCTCGTCTTCATCGATGCGGTGGGCGCGGGCTTTTCGCGCCCGCTCGGCGACACCAAGCTTCAGGCCTTCTGGGGCACCGATCCGGACATCGACGCCTTCGCTCGGGGGATCGAGCGCTATCTGACCCTGAACGGCCGCTGGAACTCGCCCAAGTTCATCTTCGGCGAAAGCTATGGCACGACCCGCTCGGCGGGCCTGTCCTACCGGCTGCAGCACGACGGCGTGCAGCTGAACGGGGTGATCCTGCTGTCCTCGATCCTGAACTACGGCCGGCGCTCGCCGGGCTTCGACCGCGAGGCGATCAACTACATCCCGACCTTCGCCGCGACCGCCGCCTACCACGGCCGGACCGCACAGAAGCCCGCCGACCTCAACGCCTTCCTGCGCGAGGTGCGGGCCTGGGCCGAGGGGCCCTACGCGGCGGCCCTGTCGCGCGGCCAGGCGCTCGACGACGCCACGCGCGAGCAGGTCGCCCGCCAGCTCGCCGCCTATACGGGGCTCAGCGTCCGCTTCATCCTGGACAACGATCTGAGGATCGAGCCGTCGGCCTTCCGCAAGGAGCTGCTGCGCGATCAGCGCCGCACCGTGGGTCGCTACGACGGGCGGTTCCTCGGCATCGACGCCGGGGCCGGCGGCGACGCGCCCAGCTACGATCCGTCCGACACCGGCATCACCGGCGCGTTCGTGTCCAGCTTCCACGACTACCTGGCGCGCGAGCTCGACTTCTCCACCGACCTCGCCTACCGCCCGACCTACTATTCCAACGGGCTGAACTGGAGCTTCGACCATCGCGCGCCGGGCGGGCGCGGCTATGGCGGCCCCAACCAGGCCGACGTGGCGCTCGACCTGTCCGCCGCCATGCGGGAGAATCCGCACCTGAAGGTCTATTCCCTGAACGGCGTCTACGACATGGCGACGCCCTTCTTCGGCACCGAATACGACCTGTCGCACATGCAGCTGGATCGCTCGCTGTTGGGCAACCTCCGCTTCGCCTACTATCCGTCCGGCCACATGGTCTATCTGAACACCGAGGCGCTGCGGCAGATGAAGGCCGACCTCGCGCGCTTCTATGACGAGGCCGCGCCCGGCGCTTAAGGCCGGTTGAGCCTGGCGGAGCAAGGCTCTACACCGCCCGGCCATGATGCTGGCCTTCTGGCTGGCCGCCGGCGGCCTGGCGGTCGCCCTTTCCGTCGTGATCCTCGCCCGCGCGGCCTGGGCCGCCCGGCGGGCCGGCGCGGCCGAAGCCCCGGAGGAGGCGCTCTATCGCCGCCAGCTGGCGGAGCTCGACGAGCTGGCCGGGCGGGGCCTGCTCGACCCCGGGGCGCTGCAGGCGGCGCGGGCGGAGGCGGCGCGGCGGCTGCTGCGGGCGGCGGACCGGCGCGACCCGCCCGAGCGCGCTTCCGACAGCGCCAGCCGCCGCCTCATCCTGGCCGCGATCGGGCTCACGGCGGTCGCCAGCGTCGGGCTCTATCTCGTTCTCGGCTCCCCCGGACGCCCGGACGCGCCCTATGCGCTGAGGGTCGCGACCTGGCGGCGGCAGGACCCCGCCAACCTCGACCCGCCGCGCCTGGCCGCGGTGCTCCGCGACGTGGCGGCGGAGCGCCCGAGCGACCCCCGCGCCTGGGCCTTCCTGGCCCGGGCCGAGCTCGCCGCCCAGCAGCCCTTCGAGGCCGAGCGTGCGGCGCGGCGGGCGCTTCGTCTGGCCCCGGACGACGCCGCGCTCTATGCGCTGATGGGCCAGATCCGCCTGGCGCAGGCCGACGGCAAGGCGAGCGCAGGCTCCACCGCCGCCTTCCAGGAAGCGCTGCGGCGCGATCCAGGTCAGGCGGAGGCGCGCTATTTCCTCGGGCGGGCGAAGATCGAGGGCGGCGACGTGGCGGGCGGGCTCGCCGACTGGCGCGCATTGCTGGCCGCCCTGCCCGCGGACGATCCGCGCCGCCCCGTGCTGCAGGCCGACGTCAGGGCGCTGGAGAGCGGGCGGGTGTCAGGCTCAGGCGTGGACGCCCGCGCCGCCCAAGCCGCGCCAGCGGTCCAGGCCTCCGGCGCGGACCGCTCCGCCATGATCCGGGGCATGGTCGCCGGCCTGGCCGCGCGCCTTCAGACCTCGCCCGACGACCCGGCCGGCTGGGCGCGGCTGGTGCGGGCCTATCGCGTGCTGGGCGACGCCAAGGCCGAGCAGGCGGCGCTCGCCCGCGCCCGCGCCCTCTTCGCCCGGCGGCCTGACGCGCTGAAGCAGATCGAGGCGGAGTCGCGCTAAGCCGGCCGCCGCGCCCGCAGCGCCTGGGCGATGGTGCCGTCGTCCAGCCAGTCCAGCTCGCCCCCGACCGGCACCCCTCGCGCCAGGCTCGTCACCTGCACGCCGCTGGGCGCGAGCCGCTCGGCCAGGTAGTGCGCCGTGGTCTGGCCGTCGACGGTCGCGGGCAGGGCCAAGATCGCCTCGCGCGCCTCGCCCTGGCGCGCCCTGGCGGTGAGCTCGCCGATGCGCAGCTGATCAGGGCCCATGCCGTCCAGCGCGGAGAGCAAGCCGCCCAGCACATGATAGAGCCCGCGGTAGGCGCCGCCCCGCTCCATGGCCCAGAGCGCGCCCACCTCTTCGACCACGCAGATCAGGGTGCGATCGCGCGTCGGATCGGCGCAGATGGCGCAGGGGTCACGGGTGTCGAGCGCGCCGCAGGTCGAGCAGGGCTTCACCTTCTCGGCCGCCGCGCTCAGCGCCTCGGCCAGGGGCTGCATCAGCTGCTCGCGCCGCTTCAGCAGCGCCAGCGCCGCCCGGCGCGCCGAGCGCGGTCCCATGCCCGGCAGCTTGGCCAGCAGGCCGATGAGGCGGTCGATCTCGGGGCTGGCGGAGGCGGGCACGCGCCTCACTTAAGCCGCGTTGCGCCCGCTCGCCACGGCCGCGCGGTCGCGCCCCCTTTGAGCCTGCCCCGATCCCGGTCTAGGCTCCCGCCATGACCGATCTCGCCGTGGCCGCGCCGCGCCCTGACCTGCACGACCGCCAGACCCGCGCCGCCGCCTGGTTCGTCGCGCTCCGCGACCGCATCACGGCCGCCTTCGAGCAGCTGGAGCGCGACGCCCCGGCCGATCTCTACCCCGCTGAGCCCGGTCGCTTCGTCCTGACCCCCTGGTCGCGGGACGCCAGCCACGGGCCCGACGCCGGCGGCGGCGTCATGGGCCTGATGCATGGGCGGCTGTTCGAGAAGGTCGGCGTCCATGTCTCGCAGGTGCGCGGTCGCTTCGAGCCCGACTTCGCCAGGACCATCCCCGGCGCGGCGGAGGACCCCAGCTTCTTCGCCACGGGCATCAGCCTGATCGCCCACCTGCGCAGCCCACGCGTGCCGGCGGTGCACATGAACACGCGCTTTCTCTCCACGACCCAGAGCTGGTTCGGGGGCGGCGCGGACCTGACGCCCCTCCTGGATTATCAGCGCCGGGACGACTTCCCCGACGCGATCCGCTTCCATGCGGCGCTGGAGCAGGCCTGCAATCGCTTCGACCCCGCCTGGTACCCCAAGTACAAGGCCTGGTGCGAAGAGTACTTCTTCCTGCCGCACCGGAACGAGCCGCGGGGCGTGGGCGGCATCTTCTACGACCGCCACGACACCGGCGACTTCGAGCGCGACTTCGCCTTCACCCGCGCGGTGGGCGAAGCCTTCCTCCAGGTCTATCCCGAGATCGTCCGCACGCGGATGGCCGAGCCGTGGACCGAGGCCGAGCGCGAGGAACAGCTGATCCGCCGCGGGCGCTATGTGGAGTACAACCTGCTCTACGACCGCGGCACGCTGTTCGGGCTGAAGACCGGCGGCAATGTGGAGAGCATCCTGTCGTCCCTGCCGCCCGTCGTGAAGTGGCCCTGAGCCGGGGCGGCCGGCCGGGCGGCGCCTAGCCCGCGACGGGCTGCGGCCGATAGGCGGCGGCCTCCGGCTTGCCCCAGTAGGCGTCTCGGATCAGCCGCTTGTACAGCTTGCCGGTCGCATGGCGGGGCAGTTCGGGCATGAACTCGATCCTGCGCGGCGCCTTGACGTGGCTCAGGTTGGCGCGGGCGAAGGCGGAGAGCTCGGCGGCCAGGCCGGGGCCGGCCTCGCGCCAGTCCATGGGCTGGATCACCGCCACCACCTCCTCGCCCATCTCCTCGTGCGGCGCGCCGATCACGGCCACGTCGGCGACCTTGGGATGGGTGATCAGGAGGTTCTCGATCTCGGCCGGATAGATGTTCACCCCGCCGGAGATGATCATGAAGCTCTTGCGGTCGGTGAGGTAGAGGTAGCCGTCCTCGTCCAACCAGCCGACGTCGCCCAGCGTCGTCCAGCCGTACTTGTTGCGCGCCCCGGCGGTCTTCTCCGGGTCGTTGTGGTACTGGTACTCTCCGCCGCCGGCGAAGAACACCGTCCCCTCCGTACGCGGCGGCAGGGGCTCGCCGTCCTCGTCGCAGATCTTCACCTCGGCGGTGACGCCCCGGCCCACCGAGCCCTTGTGCGCCAGCCACTCCTCGGGGCCGATCGCCGTCAGCCCGTTGCCCTCGGTGCCCGCGTAGTATTCGTGCACGATCGGCCCCCACCAGGCCATCATCTGCTCCTTGACCGGGATCGGACAGGGGGCGGCGGCGTGGAACACCGCCTTCAGCGAGGCATGGTCGTAGCGGGCGCGCACCTCGGGCGGCAGCTTCAGCATGCGGACGAAGTGCGTCGGCACGAACTGGGCGACGCTCACCCGATGGCGCTCGATCAGGCGAAGCGCCTCTTCCGCATCGAAGCGCTCCATCAGGACGACCGTGGCGCCCAGCGTCTGGGCGGCCATGGACCAGCCGAGGGGGGCGGCGTGGTAGAGAGGCGCGGGCGAGAGGAAGACCGTGTCGGGCCCCATGCCGTAGAGCGCCTGGCCGAGGGTCGCCAGGCCGTTGGGCGCGTCGATGGGGCCGAGGTCGGGGAGCAGGTCGCCGCCGCCGCGCCGCACGCCCTTGGGGCGGCCGGTCGTGCCCGACGAGTAGAGCATGGCCTGGCCGAGGCTTTCGTCCGGCAGGCGGGCGCTGGGCATATCGGCGCGCGCCGCCTCCAGGCTCTCGAACGGCGGGACGGCCTCGCCGGTCATCATGAAACGAACGCCGGGCAGGCGCGGCGGCAGGCTCAGGGCGACCTCCGCCAGGCTGCCGCTGGCGATCAGGAGCTTGGCGCCGGAGTCCCTGACGATGTACTCGATCTCGCCGGTCGTCAGCTTGGACGAGATGCAGGTGAACACCAGGCCCGAGCGTTGCGCCGCCCACAGCAGCTCGTAGTAGCGCGGCGTGTTGTCCAGGAAGAAGGCGATGGCGTCGCCGGCCTTCAGGCCCAGGCGCCGGACCAGGTGCGCGCCCTGGTTGGAACGCGCCTCGAGCTGGGCGTAGGTCACCGTCTCGCCGCTCCGGCCCATGATGTAGGCGGGCTTGTCCGGCGTCGCGGCGGCGTGGACATAGGGATGCATGGGCGTGACCTCCGACCCTGTCTTGCGCCCCACTCTAGCGCCTGAGCGGGGCCGGACCGCAAGCACGCCGGCGCCGTTGAACCTTTGCCGCAGTTCGGACTTTCCGCCCGAGGAGGAGACCCTGAGCCTGGGACGGGACGCGGACATCTCGGAGGCGGCCTGGCGCGTCGGCGGCGGGCCGGTCGGCTCCGCCCGCACGAGCACCGCGCTCACCCAGCCCCGTCCCGGCGCGACCTGCGGCCAGGTCGCCGGCGGCGGCTCGGGCGAGATCGCCGTCCCGGCCGACCAGCTGACGGGCAAGCGGCGGCTGGTCATCGAGCCCTCGCCCAAGGCGGGGCCGCTGGTGGTCGAGCTCCGCGGCTTCGATCGGGTGCGGCAGTTCGCCCTGGACCGAGGCTGCAAGCCGGACGAGTTCATCCCCGCCGCCCGCGACGACGGCTAGACCCGCAACGCCTCAGATCAGCCCGGCCAGCGGGCTGGAGGGATCGGCGTAGCGCTTCTTCGGCATGCGCCCCGCCAGATAGGCGTCGCGCCCCGCCAGGACCGCGTGCTTCATGGCGCGCGCCATGCGGATCGGGTCCTTGGCCTCGGCGATGGCGGTGTTCATGAGCACGCCGTCGCAGCCGAGCTCCATCGCCACCGCTGCGTCGGAGGCCGTTCCCACGCCGGCGTCCACGAGCACCGGGACGGTGGTCTGCTCCACGATCAGGCGGATGTTGACCTGGTTCTGGATGCCGAGCCCCGAGCCGATGGGCGCGCCGAGGGGCATGATCGCGCAGGCCCCGGCGTCCTCGAGCTTGCGCGCATAGACGGGGTCGTCCGAGCAGTAGACCATCACGTCGAAGCCGTCGGCGACCAGCAGCTTCAGCGCCCGGAGCGTCTCCTCCATGTCAGGATAGAGATGCTTCGGATCCGACAGCACCTCCAGCTTGACCAGCGACCAGCCGCCGGCCTCCCGCGCCAGGCGCAGGGTGCGCACCGCGTCCTCGCCGGTGAAGCAGCCTGCGGTGTTGGGCAGGAAGGTGAAGCGGTCGGGCTTCACGTAATCGACCAGCATGGGCTGGCTGGGGTCGGACAGGTTCACGCGGCGGACCGCGACGGTCACGATCTCCGCGCCCGCGGCCTCCGCAGCGGCGGCGTTGGTGGCGTAATCCTTGTACTTTCCGGTGCCCACGATCAGGCGCGAGCGGAACGTGCGGCCCGCGACGGTCCAGACGTCTTCGGCGTCGATCGCGGGGGGCTGGGCGGGTTGGGCGGCCATGGGGCGAGCCTCTACCCCCGTCGCGCGCGCCGCGAAAGCCGCCCCGCGCGCGCGCCTCCCCCTTCCGGAGCCGCATCCCGGCGCGGAGCTGGTGCTTTACGCCGACTGGGCCAGCGTGCGCGACCGCGCCGTCCGCGCGCTGCGGAAGGCCGACGCTGCAATCGTCACCTCCTATTGCCCCGATGGGCGGGACGCCGCCGACCCGCCGGGCCTTTCCCCTGCAGCGCATGACGGACGCCTATTTGGCGCTCTATGCGAGGCTGATCGCGGAGAAGGCTCCGCGCGTCGCGGCCGAGGCGGAGCTCGAAGAGGCGCGCCGCTAGCGCCCTGATCGCCGCAGGCGCGCCGGAGCGGTCGCGGTCGCGCGGGCGCATTGACCGGCGGTCGCGCCGGCGCTGCAGGCGCTCTTCGACCTGCATGGCGCGCGCTCGCGGGCCGTGGGCGATCCGGGCGTGCTGGACGACCCCCTCCTGCGCGCCTTCCTGGAGACGGCGGCGCCCCGGGGGAACGCCGCGGGCCTGCTTCGCCTGCGCACCGTGCGGCTCATCGCCGAGACCCTGGCGGGCGCGGCTCAGGAGGGCTGCGCCGAGGCGCGGTTCCTGCGGGGGGCGGAACCCTACAAGACGCATTGGGCCGCCCGGCCGGAGCCCATCGTCGGCCGCACCCTTCTCCGCTAAACGAGCCCTCGCTTGATGCCTTCGACCCGGAGACCCGCATGAGCCTCGACGCGTCCCCAACCTCCGCCGCCGGTCAGGATGGCGAGACCCACCGCAAGGCCGGAGGCGGCAATGCGCTGCGCGCTGCGGTGCTGGGCGCCAACGACGGCCTGGTCTCCAACCTCAGCCTCGTCATGGGGGTCGCCGGCGCAGAGGTCAGCGCGCGCAACGTGCTCCTGACCGGCCTGGCGGGCCTGGTCGCGGGCGCCTGCTCCATGGCCATGGGCGAGTGGCTCTCGGTGAACAGCTCCCGCGAGATGACCCAGCGCCAGATCGACGGCGAGGCCAAGGCGCTCGAGGCGGACCCGAACCGGGAAAAGCGCGAGCTGGTCGCAATCTATGTCGCTAAGGGGCTGGACGAGGCGGACGCCTCGGCCCTGGCGGACAAGCTGTTCCAGTCCAAGGACGCGGCGCTGGACACCCTGGCGCGCGAGGAGCTGGGCGTCGATCCCGAGGAGCTCGGCGGCTCGGCATGGGCGGCGGCGATCTCCTCGTTCTGCCTGTTCGCCACCGGCGCGATCTTTCCCGTCGCGCCCTTCATCTTCGCCTCGGGCGGGCCCGCGGTGACGGCGAGCCTGGTGCTGAGCGGAATCGCGCTGGCCGTCATCGGAGCGGTCACGGCGCGCTTCACCGGGCGCACGGTCCTGTTCTCGGCGGGACGGCAGCTTCTGATCGGCTACCTCGCCGCGGCGATCACCTATGGCGTCGGACGGCTGATCGGCGTCACCGTCAGCTGAGCGCCGGAGGCTGCGAGCGCCGGGGGCGCGCGGGCGGGGGGTGCGCGGGCGGGCGCACGCCGCTAAGTCTCGCCGCATGACGGACTTCCCTCCCCCCGGCCCGACCGAGGCGCTCGAGCGCGGGACCGAGCTGACGCCGCGCTTCGACGCTGCAGGCCTGATCGCCGCGGTCGCGACCCACGCGGAGACCGGCGAGGTCCTGATGCTGGCGTGGATGAACGCCGAGGCGCTGCGCCGGACGCTGGACACCGGCGAGGCGCACTATTTCAGCCGCTCGCGCGGGACGCTCTGGAAGAAGGGCGAGACTTCGGGCCAGGTGCAGCGCGTGGTCGAGGCGCGGATTGACTGCGACCAGGACGCGGTCTGGCTCAAGGTGCTGCCCCAGGGCGACGGGGGTGCGTGCCACGTCGGCTTCCGCTCCTGCTTCTATCGCGCGATCGAGGACGGCCGCCTGGTGGAGCGCCCGTGAGCGGGCCCGCAACCTCCGAGCCGCACGACGCGCCCGACCCCGACGGCAAGGAAGAGGGCGAGAGCGGCGAGGTCCTGACCGCTGTCCTGGACGCGGCGACGGCGGGGCTGAGGCTCGACCGGGCGCTGGCGCTGGCGTTCCCCGAGCTGTCGCGGGCCCGGCTGCAGACGCTGCTGGCGGAGGGCGCGGTGGAGATCGACGGCGCGCCGGCCCTGGGCGCGTCGGCCAAGGCGCGGGCGGGCGCGCAGGTGCAGATCGTCCTGCCGCCCCCCGAGGCCGCCCTGCCTCGCCCGCAAGCCCTCCCGCTGACCATCCTCTTCGAGGACGCCGACCTGATCGTCGTGGACAAGCCCGCCGGCATGGCCGCCCACCCCGCCCCCGGCACACCCGACGGGACGCTGGTCAATGCGCTTTTGGCCCACTGCGGCGACAGCCTGTCCGGCATCGGCGGGGTCGCACGGCCGGGCATCGTGCACCGGCTCGACAAGGACACCTCCGGCGTGATGGTCGCGGCCAAGAGCGACCGGGCGCACCGGGCCCTCGCGGCCCTCTTCGCCGCCCACGACATCGAGCGGCGATACGTGGCGCTGACCCGCGGCGCCCCCGAGCCCCGGCGCGGCGTGATCGGGACCCGCCTCGGCCGCTCGCCCCACGACCGCAAGAAGATGGCGGTGCTGCGCGCCGGCGGGCGGGAGGCCGTCACGCGCTATGACACCGAGCGCGCCTTCGGGCGCGAGGTCCGCCCGCTCGCCGCCCGGGTCGCCTGCGAGCTGGAGACCGGGCGCACCCACCAGATCCGCGTCCACCTGGCCAGCCGCGGCGCGCCTTGCCTCGGGGACCCGCTCTACGGCTCAGGCCGGCCGGCGCAGGCCGTGCGCGAGGCCATCGCGGAGGCGGGGCTGGCGCGCCAGGCCCTGCACGCCGCGGTGCTGGGCTTCGTGCACCCGACGACGGGGGAGCGCCTGCGCTTCGAGACGCCGCTGCCCGACGACATGGCGCGGCTCCAGCATCGCCTGGCGGCTCTGGAGCGAGGCCCTAAAGGATGAAGCGGCTGAGGTCGGCGTCGCCCGCCAGCTCGCCCACCCGGCCGCGCACGTAGGCCGCATCGACGGTCACAGTCTCGCCGCTGCGGTCCGACGCCGTGAAGCTGATCTCCTCCAGGACCTTCTCCAGCACCGTCTGCAGCCGCCGGGCGCCGATGTTCTCCACGCTCGCGTTCACCTGCACCGCTGCGTCCGCCAGGGCGTCCACCGCGTCCTCGGTGAAGGTCAGGTCCACGCCCTCCGTCCGCATCAGGGCCTGGTGCTGGCGGATCAGATTGGCCTCGGGCTCGGTCAGGATGCGGCGGAAGTCTTCGCGGGTGAGGGCCTTCAGCTCCACCCGGATCGGCAGGCGGCCCTGCAGCTCGGGCAGGAGGTCGGAGGGCTTGGAGACGTGAAAGGCGCCGGAGGCGATGAACAGCACGTGGTCGCTTTTCACCGGCCCGTACTTGGTGGAGACCGTCGTGCCCTCGATCAGGGGCAGCAGATCGCGCTGCACCCCCTCGCGGCTGACGTCGGCCCCGCGGCGTTCGGCGGAGCCCGCGACCTTGTCGATCTCGTCGATGAAGACAATGCCGTGGTTCTCCGCCAGGCTGAGCGCCTCCTGGGTGGAGGCCTCCTGGTCGATGAGCTTCTCGCTCTCCTCCGCGATCAGCGGCCTCCAGGCGTCGGCCACCGTCATGCGCACGGTCTTGGAGCGTCCGCCCAGCGCCTTGGACATGATGTCCGACAGGTTCAGCACGCCCATGGAGGCCCCCGGCTGGCCGGGGATGTCGAACATGTTCAGCCCGCCGCCGGCGTCGGCGAGGGTCAATTCGACGTCCTTGTCGTCGAGTTCGCCGGCGCGCAGGCGCTTCCTGAAGCTGTCCCGCGTCGCGGGGCCGGCGCCCGGGCCGACAAGCGCGTCCAGCAGCCGGTCTTCCGCCGCCCCCTCCGCGCGGGCCGCGACGGCGGCGCGCTTGCGGTCCTTCACCTGGCCCAGCGCCACCTCGACCAGGTCGCGCAGGATCTGGTCCACGTCGCGCCCGACGTAGCCGACCTCGGTGAACTTGGTGGCCTCCACCTTCAGGAAGGGCGCCTGCGCGAGCTTGGCCAGGCGGCGCGCGATCTCGGTCTTGCCCACGCCTGTAGGCCCGATCATCAGGATGTTCTTGGGATAGACCTCGTCGCGGAGGTCCTCGCCGAGCCTTTGCCGCCGCCAGCGGTTGCGCAGCGCGATGGCCACGGCGCGCTTGGCGTCGCCCTGTCCGACGATGAAGCGGTCGAGCTCGGAGACGATTTCGCGGGGGCTGAAATCGGTCAACTCACCACTTCCACGATCACGTTCGTATTGGAGTACACGCAGATTTCCGCAGCAATCGCCATGGCGCGCCGGGCGATGTCCTCGGCGTCGAGGTCGAAGCCGGCGAGCGCCCGGGCGGCGGCCAGGGCATAGGGTCCGCCCGAGCCGATGGCGGCGATGCCGGCTTCGGGCTCCAGCACGTCCCCCGCGCCGGTGATGGTGAACACGTTGGCGCTGTCCGCCGCGATCAGCATGGCCTCCAGCCGGCGCAGGTAGCGGTCCGTCCGCCAGTCCTTGGCGAGCTCCACGCAGGCGCGGGCGAACTGCTCGGGGTGCGCCTCGAGCTTCTGCTCCAGCCGCTCGATGAGGGTGAAGGCGTCCGCCGTCGCGCCCGCGAAGCCCGCCACTACGCGCCCGCCGGCGAGGCGGCGGACCTTTCGCGCGTTCGCCTTTACGATGGTCGCGCCCATGGAGACCTGGCCGTCGCCGGCCACGACCGTGCGGCCGTCCTTCTTCACCGCCAGGATGGTCGTCCCGTGCCAGCCGGGACCGGGCGCGCTGGGCTCGGACATCGCGCGCATGTGGCGGCGCGGGCTGCGGCGGTCAAGCCGAGGCCGCGGCGGCGTGGACCCTGCGGGGCAGGCGCCAGACTCGCCAGGGCTCGAAGCGCTTGCCGGTCCATCCCTGGGCGGTGACGGTGATCTCGCCCGCGTCCGCCTCGATCTGGTTGAAGCCCGCCGGCGCGCCGCGGAGCCGCAGGGACAGGGTCGCAGCGCCGATCGCATGGGTCAGACCGTCGCCCGCGGCGAGCGGCAGGGCGAAGGGCACGTGCACGTGGCCCGTCAGGATCAGGTCGATGCCGCCCCGCGCCAGGATCGCGGCCGCGCGGTGGCCCCGGCGCACGCCGCCCGTGACGGGGCTGTCCGGCATTTCGAGCAGGGGATGGTGACAGGCGACGAGGCGCAGCGCCGCGAGGGGCTCGCCCTGGAAGGCCGTGGCGATGGCCTGGGCCTCGTCGAGCTTGATGGCGCCCTTGGACCAGTCCAGGCGGGGCTGGGGCCCTCGCGCGGTGTTCACCGCCCGAAGCCTCACGCGCGGGCTGTCGAACACCGCCGTCGTGGCCCCGATGTAGCGGCGGTAGCGGTCGAAGGGCGTCAGCGTTCGCAGCGCCAGGTTCCAATAGGGCGTGTCGTGGTTGCCGGGGGTCGCCACCCGGGGCGAGGGCAGCTCCGCCAGCCAGGCAGCGGCGCTCTGGAACTCCTCAAGCTTGCCGTTCAGCGTCAGGTCGCCGGTGACCACCGTCAGGTCCGGCGCGAGGTCCCAGGCGCAGCGCAGGGCGGCTTCCGTGGCGGGCTTGTCCTCGCCCCCGAAGTGGATGTCGCTGAGCTGGATCACGCGGACGGGCGCAGGCGCAGGCGACGGCGCAGGCGCCAGCTCGGGCGAGGCTTCAGCCATGAGCCTGGGCCGGAGCGGTCGCTTGCGGCACGAGCGCGCGGAAGGCGACCGGGCGGAAGACGATCTCGCAGCGCGAGGGCAGCCTGTGCGCCTCGCCGTCGAGGATGGCGGGGATGCGGGTGCGCGTCTCCACTACGCCGTGGGTCACCCGGCGCACGGTGACGGCCGAGTCGTCGCGCCAGGCGCCCGTCAGGGTCCTCAGCCCCAGGCGGGCGGCGTCCAGGGCGCTGTGGAAATCAAGCTCGGCGGCTTCGAGGCAGCCGGCGGAGTCCGGCAGCACCTTGGACACCAGCGGGCACATGAGGGTCAGCGCCGGCACGCGCTCTTCAGGAAGGCCGTCGAAGCGCACCCTGAGCCGCCCCGTGAACGCCCGCTGGCAGGCGCGCACGCCGTGCATGAGCGCCAGCCGCCAGCGCATGCGCCGCACCGCCTCTCGCGCCGGCGCCCAAAGCGCGGGCGAACCCAGCATGGCGGCGACATAGAAGGGCTTGCCCCCAATCTCGCCTCCCGAGACCGCCCGTTCGGTGGGAGCGGCGAGCGTCGCCTCCAGCGCCGTCTTCCAGTCCACCTGGCCGTAGAGGGCGTGGGGCAGCATGTTCATCGTCCCCCCGGGTAGGGGCGCGATCAGGGGACCGTCGGCGCCGCTGAGCCCCGCGGCGAGGTTGGCCGTCCCGTCCCCTGCCAGCACGATCAGCACGTCGGGGCGGTTCGCCAGGGCGGCGTGCACCGCCTCGCCGATCCCGCCCGGCGGCGCGTCCACCACATGGGCCTCAAGCCCGCGTTCTTGGAGCATCGCCTCCAGCGCCTTGGCCCCGCCGAGGCCCACGCTGCCCGAAAGGCCGTTCACGACGGCCTCGATCCGGCGACCGGCGAGGTCTCCGCTCAAGGGACGCGGCGCGGCGGCGACATCGAGGGGCATTGCGGGAGCAACGTAGCTCAGAACGCGGCGTTCCCGCGACCCCTCATGCCCGCGCGTCGTCTCAGCGCCGATCGCGGTGGACCTTTTCAGCCCGCGCGCGTTCCCTTGACAGCTCCACTCGCGCCCCCCAATGCGCGGGCGGAGATCAGGCTTCACGAGGTTCGGCGTCGATGCGGACGGGGGTGACCTTAGCGCGTGTGGCCGCGCTGGTTTCAGGCGCGCTGGTTCTGAGCGCGTGCGCGAGCGCCTCGCGGCCCCCGATGCAGAGCCTTCCGCCGCTGAGGGGGGAGCCGGCCCCGCCGCCCCCGTCCACGCCGCCGGGCCCGCCGCCGGCCTCTCGCGCGGCGCATCACGCGCCGGCCGCCGAGACGCCGCGCTCCAGCGACGGGCTGAATCGACGGCAATATTTCGACAAGCGGCACAGGCGCTTCTATTACTTCGATCCGGTCCGGAAGGCGTACTTCTGGGAAGACGGCGCTCCGCGCCGCGGCTGAACTGGGGCTGAGGGAGGACGGGGATGGTCAGGATCAATCCTAGGGGGGCCGCAGGCCTCTGCGCCGTCGGCTTTGCGGCGGCGGCCCTCGCCGGCTGTGCGGCCCCCGCCAGCCCCGCAGCGCCGTCACGCCCCAGATCATCTGCACCGAGACCCGCTTCCCCATCTACTTCGAGACCGGCTCGGACCAGCTGACCCCCATCGCGCGCCAGGTGATCGGCGACTACGCCCAGAGGCTCAAAGGCTGCCGCATCGAAGAGGTCGGCGTGGTGGGCCTGGCCGTGAAGGGCGCCGCGCCCCAATTCGCCGACCTGCCCCGCAAGCGCGCCGCCGCCACCGCCCAGGCGCTGCAGGCGGCGGGCTTTCCCGCGCCGATGTTCGACATCGAGACCGTGCCGGGGGCGCGGCTCTATCGCCGGTCCGCCGGGCCTGAGCTCCGCTCCACCGAGGTGATCATCCAGGCGCTGCCGCCCGGGCGCTGAACGCCTGCGAAAAATGCTTCAGCGGCGGGAACCCAGCCCCGCGCTCGGGGTTCTTTCCCTGCGGAGGCGGCGACGCCCCCCCCCGACCTGAGGCTGGTTCGCCAGCCTGCCGCCTCCGTACTCATTCTCGATGATGCGACCTTGAAGCGGGCCCCGGCCCGCTTTTTTCTTGGGCGGACGCGAAGGGGAACGGCGGCGCGGGACCGCACGTTCGTTGCAGAGGCAGCACCTGAGCGAGGTCGCGCATGTCCGACATCGACAACCAGCCGATCCGCAAGAGCGTCACCCCCGGCGAGGCCGAGGCGAACCGCAGCGGGCAGGGGCTGGACGTCAGCGCGGCGGAGGCGAGGCAGGGGCGGCGCTCCGGGCGGGTCCTCTGGATCCTGATCGCCAGCATGGTGCTGATCGTCGGGGGCTACCTCGTCATCTACGCCGTCCACGCGCCGGGGCTGGCCTCCGGCCCGCGCGGCGGCGCCGAGGCGACCTTCGACCGCAAGAAGGCGGACATGTTCAACGCCGACGGCGGTTCGGCCAAGGCCGACGACCCGGCCAATCCGTCCAAGGTCCCGCCCGGCGGGTCCGAAGTCGGAAACGCTAGCCCGCCGCGCTGAGCCAGGGACTGACCAGGCCCAGCGGCACGGCGGTGGAGCGCTTCACGTTGCGGATGACGATGCGGCTCTCCACGTTGGAGACCAGGCCCAGCGACAGCAAACGGTCGCGCAGGAAGTCGTCGAAGGCGTGCATGTCGCGGGTGATCACCCGCAGCACATAATCCATCCCGCCGGTGACCGTGGCGCACTGCGCGACCTCCGGCCAGCCTTCCACCGCGCGCTCGAAGGCCTCCAGGTTCTCCTTGGTCGGCAGGCTTAGCTTCACCTCGGCGAAAACCTCGAAGGCGAGGCCGAGCTTTTCGGAGTCCAGCAGGGTGACCCGGCGCTGGATGACGCCCGCGTCTTCGAGCCGCTTGATCCGCCGCCAGCAGGGCGAGGACGAAAGCCCCACCCGCTCTGCGATTTCCGCAACAGACAGCCCCGCGTCGTGCTGGATGAGGTCCAGGATCTTCGCGTCCACGGCGTCGAGGACTTCGGCCAATTTTCACCTCCAGGACGCGGCCCGGGCGACAGGCCGTTGCGTGCGGGACCGGAATCGGGCGCTGACGCGACCTCGATCGACCCTCAAGCGCCACCTTGCCGCCCGCGGCGCCTCGCGCAAGATTTTTCCAGTCCGACGGCGAAGCGCGCATCGCCGCACGCGAGCTGCACGTCAAGCTCTGGCCTGATCGCGGGCCGCCTTGCTAGAGGCCCAGGCCATGAGCGTTTCCGCCTTCGACACCGAGGCCGTCGTCGTTGGGGCCGGAGCCGTGGGCCTCGCCTGCGCCTATGCCCTCGCGTGCGAGGGGCTGGACGTGATCGTGCTGGAGGCCGAGCGCGCCATCGGCCAGGGTGTCTCCTCGCGTAATTCCGAGGTCGTTCACGGCGGGCTCTATTATCCCACCGGCTCGTGGCGGGCGAAGCTCTGCGTGCGCGGCCGCCGCCTGCTCTATCCCTTCCTGGACGCGCACAAGGTCGCCTACGACCGCTGCGGAAAGTTCGTGGTCGCCACCTCGCCGGAGGACCTGCCGCGGCTGGAGGCCATCGCGCGCCAGGCCGAGCTGAACGACGTGGAGGGCATGAGCTGGCTGGAGGCCGCCGATGCGATCGCCCAGGAGCCTGAGCTCGCCTGCCTCGCGGCCCTGTGCTCGCGGGAGAGCGGGGTGTTCGACAGCCACGGCTATATGCTGGCGCTGCAGGGCGAGATCGAAGACCGCGGCGGCGCGGTGGCGCTGGGCGCGCCTTTCGAAGGCGCCGAGCCCCTGCCCCACGGCGGCTTTTGCGTGCGCACCGGCGGCGCGGAACCGGCGCAGCTCACCACCCGCCGGCTCGTCATCTCCGCCGGTCTGAACGCCCAGGCCTGCGCCCGGCGGATCGAGGGCTTTCCGACCCAGCTGATCCCGGTGCAGTACTACGGCAAGGGCAACTACTTCCTGCTGCAGGGGCGGCCCGCGCCCTTCGCCCGGCTGGTCTATCCGACGCCGATCCCGGGCGCGCTCGGCACCCACTATCGGCGCGACCTCGGAGGTCAGGCGCGCTTTGGCCCGGACCTGCACTATGTCGACACGCTCGACTACCGGGTGGAGGCGGAGCGCGCGGCGGAGTTCTACGCCTATGTGCGCCGTTTCTGGCCAGGCCTGCCGGACGGGTCGCTCATGCCGGACTACGCCGGCATCCGGCCGAAGATCCATGGCCCGGGGGAAAAGCAGCCGGACTTCCGCATCGACGGACCTGACGCGCACGGCCTGGACGGCCTGGTCGCCCTGTTCGGGATTGAAAGCCCGGGCCTGACCTCGTCCCTGGCGATCGGGGAAGAGGTGGCGGCGCGGATCAGCCGGCCGTAGACGGCGCTTGGGCGTGGCCCGCGACCAGCCGCGTCGCATGGTCCTCGCTGTACATCCGCGCGTGGGCAGGCGCGATGAGCGCGATCCACACGGCTGCGACCAAGGTCACAACCGAAACCAGCAGGGACAGGACAAGGCGCATAGGTGAGACCAGACGTTTCCGACCTTGCTGAAGCGCGCCCCTGCAAGATGCGTTCCACGCGTGGAGCTTGAGCGGGCCGCCGCGCCCCTCGACCTCGCCGCCGGCCGCGCCTAAGCAGGACCGCATGACCGCCGACGACGTCCTGGACGAATTCCGCGCCGCGGGCGCGCTCCGCGAGGGGCACTTCGTGCTCTCCTCCGGCCTGCACAGCCCCGTGTTCCTGCAGAAGAATCTGGTGTTCATGCACCCGCAGCGGAGCGAGCGCCTCTGCCGTGCGCTCGCCGCCAAGATCCTCGCCCAGGCGGGCCGCGTGGACGTGGTCGTCTCGCCGGCGGTCGGCGCGATCATCCCGGGCTATGAGACCGCGCGCCATCTCGGCGCGCCGGCCCTCTACGTCGAGCGTGAGGGCGGCCAGTTCCGCTTTCGCCGCGGATTCCACCTGGAGCCCGGCGCCCGCGTCGCCATGGTGGAGGACATCGTGACCACCGGCTTGTCGTCGCGCGAATGCATCGCCGCGATCGCGGCCGCCGGCGGCGAGGTGGTCTGCGCCGGTTGCATCGTGGACCGCTCGGGGGCCGGGCGGAGGTGGGGGTTCCGCTCGTGGCCCTGGCCAGCCTGGACGTGCCGGCCTATCCCGCAGACGCCCTGCCCCCCGAGCTCGCCGCCCTGCCGGTCGAGGATCCCGGCTCCCGGAGGCTTTCCGCATGACGCGCGCCTTTCCCGACGGCTTCATCTGGGGCAGCGCCACAGCGGCGCATCAGGTCGAGGGCGGCAACGTCAACAGCGACTTCTGGGCGATGGAGCATGCTCAGCCCTCGCTCTTCGTCGAGCCTTCGGACGACGCGACCGACCAGTACCACCGCTTCGCCGACGATATGGCGATCCTGTCGGCGATCGGGCTGAACGCCTATCGGTTCTCGGTGGAGTGGGCGCGCATCCAGCCCGAGCCGGACGTCTGGTCTGAGGCGGCGCTCGATCACTACCAGCGCTGCGTCTTCGCCTGCCTGGAGCGCGGCATCACGCCAGTCGTCACGCTCCAGCACTTCACCCTGCCGCGCTGGGTGGCGCGCCGGGGCGGCTTCCACGACCCTGAGTTTCCCGACCTCTTCGCCCGCTATGCCGAGCGGGCGGCGGGCCGGCTCCAAGGCGTGCCGATCTGGTGCACGATCAACGAGCTGAACGTGCCCCTGCTCTTCACCGGCGGCCTGGTGAAGGGCCGCGCCAAGCATCCCGACCGCTATGCGGCGGCCGAGGCGGCGCTCGGCGGACCGATCCACGGCTGCTTCGTCTTCGCCGACGAGACCCGGCTCAAGACCATCGGCGTGCGGGCGCACCGCAAGGCCTATGACGCCGTGAAGGCGGCCCGGCCCGAGGCGCGGGTCGGCCTCACGCTCTCGATCGCCGAGGAGGTCGCCGAGCCCGGCGGAGAGGCGACGCGGGAGGCGCGGCTCCGGCGCCACTACCTCGACTTCATGGGCGACCTCGGGGGCGACGACTTCATCGGGGTGCAGACCTATACGCGCGTGACCTCCAAGGCGGACGGGACGGCAGGGCCGCGCGAGGGCGCGCCGCTCACCACCATGCGCTACGAGGACTGGCCGCCCGCCGTCGCCGCCTGTTGCCGCTGGACGTGGGCGCAGACGGGCGCGCCGGTGATCGTGACCGAGAGCGGCCTGGCCGAGCCCGGCGACCTGCGCCGTGGCGACTATGTGGAGGAGGTGCTGACGCACCTGCAGGCGGCGTGCGCCCAAGGCGTGCCGATCGGCGGCTACTTCTACTGGAGCCTGCTCGACAACTTCGAGTGGTTCTACGGCTACGCCCAGAAGTTCGGCCTTGTCGCGGTGGACCGCGCGACCCAGCGGCGCTTCATCAAGCCCTCGGCCCTCAGGCTCGGCGCCATCGCCCGCGCCAACGCCTTGCCGGCTTAGCCCGCGCGGAGGCGGTCCCACGCCTTGTGGCGGCGCATGTAGGCGTCCGCATAGGCGCAGAGCGGCAGCACGCGCTCGCCGCGCGAGGCCGCCTGCTGCAAGAGGCCCTCCATGAGCCGGCCCGCCGCGCCGGTCCCGCGCAGGGCGGGCGCGGCCTCCACGTGGGTCACGACCAGCATCCCCTCCTCGCGGCGATAATCGGCGAAGGCGGTCTGGCCTTGCTCTTCGAGCTCGAAGCGGTGCGCAGCAGCGTTGTCGACGACGGACATGGGCGCGGTCTCCTTACCCTCTGACGACCCCGCCAACCCCGGGCGCGGCCCAGTCGTTCCTCAGACCAGCAAGGTGCGCGGGTTCGCGTAGCCGCGACCCTCGACGGCCCGGATCAGGCCGACGATGACCCGGACGTAGTACCAGATCTGGTGTCCGCCCAGGATCAGCACCGCGGCGATGAAGATCGGAATGCCGATCAGCACCAGCGACAGCACGCCGCCCACGAGCAGCAGGATCAGGCCGAGCGGGATCGCCAGCAGGCTCCACCAGAAGGTCCGGATCAGGAAGATGTAGTGGCTCCGCGCGCCGGGACCGGCGTCGCCGAGCTTGGCGTGGGCGATGATCACCCCGATGATGTGGGTGATGGCGAGCGTGGGGATCATCAGCAGATAGAGGACGTAGACGACGATCACGGCCGACTTCTCGTCCGGCTCGATCTGGGTGTTGTAGAACTCGTCGCTCACGTGGAAGCCCTCCAGCTGGGCGGCGAAGTTGCCACAGGGTCAGAGTCGGCTCAACACGACTTCCGCGCCCGCGCCCGCCGCATCGCCGATCGCCTCAGGCTTCTCCACCCGCACCCGCGCCCGCACCGCCCGGGGATAGGCCAGGCAGGCGGTCGCCAGGCGCTCGGCGAAACTTTCGGCCAGCTCCACGTGGCCCCGCGCGGCGAGCGCCTGCGCCTCCTCGACCAGGCGCTCGTAGTTCAGCGTGTCGGCCAGGCGGCGGATCGGATGCGGATCGAGCGTGAGCTCGATATCGACGATGAGAGGCTGGCGGCGGCCGCGCTCGTGGGCGTTGACGCCGATCTCCGCGTCCAGCCTCAAGCCGCGCACGAAGACGCTTTGGCCCGTCAGGGCGGCGGCGGAGGGGGGCGGGGTCTGGTCGGCCACGGGCGGGATCAGTCCTGCACGATATCGGGCGTACGCCAGGCGAGGTGCTGGCCGCCGTCCACGGCGATCATCTGGCCGGTCACCGAGCGCGCCTGCACCAGGTAGAGCACCGCGGCCGCCACGTCCTGCGGGGTCGTGGGCCGCTGCAGCGGGATGTTGCGGGCCTCGGCGGCGAAGGCGTCGGGGGTCTGATGGATCGAGGGCAGGGTCGGCCCGGGCCCCACGCCGTTCACCCGCACCCGGGGCGCGAGCGCCTGGGCCAGCATCTTCGTCGCCGTGAAGAGCGCGGACTTGGACACGGTGTAGCTGAAGAACTGCGGGTTCGGCTTCAGCACCCGCTGGTCCAGGATGTTGATCACCTGGGCGTCGGCCCCGTCCTGGACCTGGGCGGCGAAGGCCTGGGCCAGCATGACCGGGGCGCGCAGGTTGATCGCCATGTGCCGGTCCCAGGCGTCGAGCTTAAGCCCGCCCGCCCGGTCATCGTCGAAGCGCGAGGCGTTGTTCACGACCAGGCAGAGCGGTCCCAAGGCCTCCCGGGCGCGATCCGTCAGGCTCGCCACTGCGGCGGCGTCGGCCAGATCGGCCTGCACCAGCGCCGTGCGCGCGCCTCTGGCCTGAAGCTCCCGGGCGGTCGCCTCGGCCTCCTCCCGGCTCGCGCCGTAATGGATCGCGACATCGAAGCCGGCCCCGGCGAGGGCGAGGCCGATCGCGCGCCCGATCCGGACCGCGCCGCCGGTGACCAGGGCCGCGGCGCGAGACACGCTCCCAGGCGGCTCAGTCAGGACGGCCGAACTCCACCCAGTTGGCCGCGAGGACCACGACGACGAAGATCAGGATCGGCAGGATGGCGGCCATGGGCGGCTCCGGAAGGTACGGGTCAGCAGAAGCGACGTGTCTGAGACGGCGGGAGTCCGCAGGCTTTTGCCCAAGCAACGCCCTCGCCGCAAGCGGGCGGAGCTCAGCCCCGCCTCGACCCCGCCGACCGGCGCTCAGGACCCGCGCCCAGGCCCTGCGCTCAGGCCTCCACCAGCCGCTTTTCGATGGCGGCCGCCCGCATCGCCTTCTGCAGCTTCTCGAAGGCCCGCACCTCGATCTGGCGCACCCGTTCGCGGCTGACGCCGTACTGGCCCGCCAGTTCCTCCAGCGTGGTCGGGGTCTCCGACAGGCGGCGCTCCGTCAGGATATGCCGCTCGCGCTCCGACAGCTCCTGCATCGCGGCCTCGAGCAGCGCCATCCGCAGGGTGTGCTCCTCGGTGTCGGCGACCAGGGTCTCCTGATCCACCGCCGTGTCGTCGGCCAGCCAGTCCTGCCATTCGCTTTCGCTGTCCGAGCGGAGCGGCGCATTCAGCGAGCTGTCCGGCCCCGCCAGGCGCCGGTTCATCGAGATGACGTCGTCGTTGGTGACGCCGAGCTTGGTCGCGATCTGCGCCACCTGATCGGGGTGCAGGTCGCCCTCCTCCAGCGCGCTGATCTCGCTCTTCGCCTTGCGCAGGTTGAAGAACAGCTTCTTCTGGCTGGCGGTCGTGCCCATCTTCACCAGCGACCAGCTGCGCAGGATGTATTCCTGGATCGAGGCGCGGATCCACCACATCGCATAGGTCGCCAGGCGGAAGCCCCGCTCGGGCTCGAACTTCTTCACCGCCTGCATCAAGCCCACATTGCCCTCGGAGATCACCTCGCCGATGGGCAGGCCATAGCCGCGGTAGCCCATGGCGATCTTGGCCACGAGCCGCAGGTGGGAGGTCACCAGCTTGTGAGCGGCCTGGGAGTCCTCATGCTCGCGCCAGGCTTTGGCGAGCATGTACTCCTCGTCCTTGGTAAGCATTGGAAACTTGCGGATTTCGGAAAGGTACCGAGACAATCCGCCTTCTGGCGAGATGGTCGCCAGCGCGTTCATGGCCATAGCGGCTTTTCATCCCCTAGATGCCGTCCCATATGGAGACTTCGGCGCAAAGCGCGTCGAAGTTTCCTGCTTGGGACGCCAAACCCAATGTTCGGGGCGTCGCCAGGCCGCGGTGGGAGCGCGGCGTCCCGTCCCTTGCAACTATGGAATTTAAGCATTGGTTGCGGCTCGTTTAAGGCCGGTCTCCCGCTCAGCTCGCAAAACCGAGCCCCAGGGTCGGGTTTTGGGGTGCGACATGTTGTCGATCCGCCGGCGAGGCGACGCGGGAAGCAGCTTGCCGACCCGCTTGAGCCCGAGGCGCGCCTGGGTATAGTCCGCGCCGCGATTGAAGGAGCCCCCGCCGCCATGGTCCACAGCGCCGCCGAACCTCACAACGGCGACCAACCGATCTCGGAGCAGGTCGCGACCTATGCCGCGTTCAGCTCTCTCTACAAGTGGGCCTCCCTGGTCATAGGCGCGCTGGTGCTGTTCCTGACCCTGTGGTTCTGCACTGGGGCGGGTTTCGTGAGCTCGGCGATCGTGTTCGTGATCGTCATGTCGCTCGGCGTCTTCGTTCTGACGCGGAAGAAGCCCCCCGCCTGAGGCCGCCCGGAGACCCCTCCTCGGCTCTAGCTGTCGTTGCCAAGGAGGTTGTTCAGCTTTCGCCAGGGGCTGAGGTCTCCGATGCCGGCGTGGGGGCGGACGAGGTTATAGGCGTCGGTCCAGGGTCCGATGGCGGCGGCGCGTTGGTCTGATGAGACATAGGGCCGTGCGTAGGCGGCGTCTTCGCCGGTCAGGCCGGGCAGGACTTCCGTGTAGGCCAGCCGCGAGGCGTCATCGATGGCGACGTGCAGGTGGTCCCAGCCGATGCCGCGCTTGCGGCTCTGACCGGCGCGATCCCCGGTGATGCGGTGGCCGACGCCGTCGATCCTGCCAAGGCTCTTGATGTCCAGGTGCAGCAGCTCGCCGGGCCGCTCCCGCTCGTAGCGGATCACCGGCTCGCGCGGCTGCAGCGCCGAGAGCTTGCCCAGGCCGAGCCGCCGCAGGATCGCGCCCACCGTCGAGCGCGGCATGTCCAGCTGGCGGGCAATCGCCACGCCGCTCATGCGCTGGCGTCGCAGCCGCTCGATCTCGGCCAAGCGCTGCGGCGAAATCCGGCGCGGACATCGTCGGGGCGCCGAGCTGCGATCCTTGAAGTCTTCGCTCGGCTCCCGACGACACCGGCCCAGCCACCTATAGGCCGTCCGCAACGATACACCGCCAGCCAAAGCCGCCGCCTTCACCGTCCAGCCAGACTGAACACGACCGGCCAACAAGGCTCGACCAGACGGCGTCAGCCGGGCATTCTTATGCATGTTCATCCGGGGTCTCACGGCTAGAGGTTGGAGCTTCGCACCCCCACTCTCTCAGCCCGATCCCGGGTGAACAACCTTCATAGCTTCGACAGCTAGGTCGGCGCGGGACTGATCGGGTTCAGACAGATTTGAGACGGGCTTGACCCTGGGTGGGGGTCCCTGAGGCTTGGGTTTGCCGACTCAAGACCGAAGGAGACCCCCGTGCAGGTTTTTGGCCTACAGAGCGCAGCATATCGCGGCGCGAGGCTGTCGTCTCGCCTGGCTGCGCAGACCACAGACATCGGAGCGGCCAGGCGAGACGGGCTCCGCCGGTTCCGATTGGCCCGGCAAGGCGGGCTCACCGCCGAGCAGGCGGCCAAGGCGGTGGGCGTCAGCCGCGCCACGCTGCACCGTTGGTCCAAGCGGCTGGAGCCCAGGAGCCGCCGGCCGCTGCGGGTGAGGCTGAAGAGCTGGACCCCCAAGCTGGTGCGGGCGGTCCAGGATCTGCGGGACGACTACCCCATGTGGGGCCGCGCCAAGCTCGGCCCTTTGTTGCGGGAGCAGGGCTTCTCCGTGTCGAACGCCACTTTAGGGCGGATCATCAGGAGCCTGGTGGACCGCGGCGTGGTGCAGCCTGTTGCGACGCTGCGTCGCCGGCCGCGTTCGCACCGCTGGACGGCCCGGCGCCGCCATGCCGTGCGCCTGCCCAAGGGGCTGAGGCCCGACCGGCCAGGCGGGGTGGTGCAGATCGACACGGTGTTCGTCACCCTGGCTCCGGGCAAGGCCATCAAACACTTCACCGCCTACGATCCCGTCGCCAAGTGGACCGTCGCCAAGGCGGTCAACCGCGCCACGGCCCACGCCGCCAGCCTGTTCCTCGACAAGGTCATCGCCGAGATGCCCTTCCCGGTGCAGGCCATCCAGGTCGACGGCGGTTCGGAGTTCAAGGCTTAAGTTCGAGCAGGCCTGCCATGACAAAGGCCTGATCCTCTACGAGTTCCCGCCAAAGCGGCCCCAGCTCAACGGCGCGGTGGAGCGCTGCAACGGCGCTTGGCGCTATGAGGTCTACGGCGTCTACGACCTGCCGAGGTCAGTCGAGAAGCTGAACCCGCTGCTGGACGCCTTCCAGCACCGCTACAACCACCACCGGCCCCACGGCGCCCTGGACGGCCTCACCCCAGCCCGCGACCTCGCCCAGCCCCAGGCCAAAGAGACCCCGCCGTCTCACATGGGCTGACCCCGGACAGCGCGTTGCGCCGGTCCGCCCCTTCCGCTATGCCTCGCGGGCTACCCTGACGCGCACCCGTAGCTCAGCTGGATAGAGCGCCACCCTCCGAAGGTGGAGGCCACACGTTCGAATCGTGTCGGGTGCGCCATTTCAGAACAGAACTCTGAACTCCGACTACGCCGGATTTTCCGCCTGATGCGGCGACCAGGGTGCGCAGCAGTTCGGATTTTGATCCCATGATGCGGACCTCAGTGTCCGCGACCTCGACGCGCTGGGCCAGCGCGCGCAGGTGGTCGCGGCGATAACCGCCGCTGTCCAGCCGGATACGCTGGCGGGCCGCGCGGGCGAAGGTCTTGACCATATCGGGGCTGACAGCCTGATTGCCGGCATGATGGAGCGCAGCCTGGGCGCGCTCGGCGTCGGCGCTGGCTTGTTCTCGAATCGCCTTGAGGCCGGCGATGCGCTCTTTCAGACCAGGGGCGTCAAGGTCGACGACGCCAGACTCGATGGCGTCAAAGAGCCGGTTGAGCCGCTGGTCGGTCTCGGCGATCCGCTTGTGGAGTTCGGCTAGGTGCACACGGCGGCGCTCGGTGCGCTCCTGGCGGCGGTCGAGGATGCTGGCGAGGATGGCTTCCAGCCGCTCGGGCTGAAGCAGTCGATCTTCCAGGTGGCCCGCGACCAGTTGATCGAGCCTGTCCATCGGGATCGAGCGGCCCTCGCAGCCGGCCTTGCCCTGCCGGGCCTTGGTCGAGCAGGTGTAGTAGCGATAGACACCGCCCGCGCTGCCCTTGCCGGTCCTGAGCGTCATCGCGCCTCCGCACTTGGCGCAGAAGCAGATGCCGGTAAGGAGGGTGGGGCCGCTGGTGACACGGGCCGGCGTCATCCTGGGATCGCGGGCCTTGAGGCGGGCTTGCACCGTATCGAAGGTCTCGCGGTCGATCAGCGGCGGGCGGGCCATGACCGCCACTTCGCTCTCGGCTTCTTCTCCCGGTCCTTGTGCGAGCGGGTGTTGAACCTGTGCTCGCCGATATAGGTCGTGCGGGTGAGAATCTGATGAATCGAAGCCAACCCCCAGCGCCCGCCGTCACGGGTGAAGATGCGGCGTTCGTTGAGATAACAGGTGATGGCCTTGACGCCCATCGGCCCCTTCACACCGTCGCCCTCAAGGAACAGACGGTAGATCAGCCGCACCGTGTCGGCGTGCAGCGGGTCGATCTCCAGCTTCTTCTTGGTTTTCGATCCCCGCTGCTCGGCGGCGACGATGCGATAGCCGATGGGCGGCAAGGCGCCGTTCCAGAATCCTTGCCGGGCATTCTCGTTCATCGCCCGCAGGACGTGCTTGGCGTTCTCTTTGGACTGATACTCGTCGAATAGCGCCATGATCTGCCGCATCATGACGTGCATCGGATCGTCGCCCATCTCCTGGGTGATGGAGACGAGCTTGACGCCATTCTTGGCGAGCTTCCTGACATAGAACTCAAGCTCGAAGTGGTCGCGGAAGAAGCGCGAGAAGCTGTGAACCACGACAATATCGAAGGGCGCGGGCTTGGATGTGCCCGCCTCGATCATGCGCTGGAACTCGGGCCGGCGGTCGTTGGTGGCGGAGGCACCCGCTTCGATGAAGGTCTCGACCAGATCATAGCCGCGTGAGGCGCAATAAGCTTCGCCCTGCCGCTTCTGGTCCGGGATGGAGACATCATGCTCCGCCTGCCGCGCCGTCGAGACGCGCAGATAGAGGGCGGCGCGCAGCGGCACGGTCATGGCGTCTGTCTCCTTCTCACCTCATCGGCACGGCCCGAACAGCTCATCGAAAAGATCGCCGAACCACGCCTCGAACACGTCCACCTCGGCGTCCGTGACGGGAACATGCTCGGACCAATCGTCGGTGACGATCCAGGCCGAGAGATTGTGCTTGGGCGAGCGCCCCGGAAACGGCCAAGGATAACCGAGCAACCTCTCAAGCTGCTCGGATGCGGTCGGCGGGCGCTCCTTTCGGACTCTGGCCATTGCGCCAAAATCGCCGAACGCGGCCATCGAAAGAACAGCCCTTTTCTACCCTGAGAGCTTCCGCGCGCCGTGGCGTAAGAATACTTGCGCGTGGCGGTGCGAGGTGGAAACGGCGTAGGGCCTAAGGTGGTCGTCATGGCAAAACCAGATTCAACGCCGTCGCCACCGGCAGATACAGGGTGCGCGGCCGCCGGACCAAGGGCGTGAAACCGTAGGCCGCATAGAAGGCGGCTGCGCGATCGTCGATGGCGTCGGCGAAGACCGCGTGTGCGCCGATAGGCGCGGTCGCCACCGTCTTGATGGCGTCGAACAGCAGGGCTTCCCCAAGCCCCTGTCCGGCGTAGTCGCTATGCCGCCCAAGCCAGCCGATCAGCACGGCCGGAACGGTCGGATAGCGCGGCAGCTTCTTCGCCAGCGGTTCGGGAACCTCGTTCAAGGGGACGTTGCTGGATGAAAGGGTGTAGAAGCCCGCCACGCGATCCGTCGCGATCTCCCTGCCGATGAAACAGGTGGCGTAGTTGCGCTTCACGTCCTGCGAGACGGTCTCGCGGAAATAGGCGTCGATCCGGTCGTTGCCGCAGGTGAAATCCGTCCGCTTATGCGCCTTCGCCAGCGGCTCGATGGCGAAGCGGACGCTCACCGCCGTTCGATCAGCTCGGCATGGCGCTTGGCCGCGCGGGCCAGCCGCGCGTTGGGCTTGGGCGGATTGATCAGCGCCTCGGCGAAGCGGATTTGGTCCTCGCGCGCGAGGCGCATGATGTCGGCGTCCTCGACAACGCGGCGGGCGTCCTCGCCGGCCGTGGCGATGAGATAACCGGTCAGGGTCAGGCCGCGCAGGCGCGCGGCGCGCTGCATCTGGTCATAGACCTGGACCGGGATGCGCGCTTCCAACCGGGCGGTCTCGGCTTCGACGTGCGGCTTGGGCATAGGGCCTCCTTCGGACGTATCATATACGGCAAAATGCCGTATTTTTCACGCATCGTTTGGGGCTCAGCCACTGCCTACGCCCCCGGCCATATCTGCATGGCAAGTCCCAGCCTAGCCGACTCCGGGCCGGCCGCCTGCCTGCAAGCCGACCAGGCTCACTGGCACGATCGTGGTGCGGTCCAGCCAGGTCGCGGTCTCTTGATTGAGATTGCCGCTCGATCCCTATCGAAGAGGGCGCATTCGCGCGAGCATCCGCACCATCGCCGGGCAAGATCGAGGCCGCGCTCGGGAAGATTGTTAGGCACGCGTCAGCGACCGCGTCGATCCGTTCAACAATCCCAGCCGGGCGTAGAGCCTCGACCGCGGACGTGCATTTCGACGAAGGACTGGGAACGGTGCGGATATGCGGGGCCTGATCTCTCGGCGCGGTCGTGTCCCCAGACGTGGTGTAGCTGGGCGGTAGCGAAGCCGCTCGCGTAGCGCGCCCCCACAAGGCGCCGTAGCGAGCGAGCGGCGTCGCGCGGTGGTCATCTGCGATCATCGGTTAGGGTCGGATTTGCCTGACTCAACTCTGACCAAGGACCGAAGATGACCGAGGACATGATCGCCCTTGGCGGGCTGATGGAGAAGAGCGCCGACGCCGATCTGCTGCGCGAGATGATCGGCTTCGCCGCCCAGCGGCGGATGGAGCTGGAGGCGGGCCAGCTCACCGGCGCGGAGCATGGGGAGAAGAGCGCCGAGCGGCTGGTGCAGCGCAACGGCTATCGTGACCGCGACGGGGAGACCCGCGCCGGGACCGTCGAGCTGCGCATCCCGAAGCTTCGGAAGGGCAGCTACTTCCCGTTCTTTCTCGAGCCACGGCGGCTGGCGGAGAAGGCGCTGACCGCGGTGATCCAGGAGGCCTGCGTCCAGGGCGTCTCCACCCGCTCGGTGGACGACCTGGTCCGGGCGATGGGCGGAGACCTTCTGGACGGAGTTCCTGCGCAAGCTGGCCCGCCGCGGCCTGCGCGGCGTGAAGCTGGTCGTCTCCGACGCTCACGCGGGGCTGAAGGCGGCGGCCGCGCGGGTGCTGAGCGCCACTCACCAGCGCTGCCGCGTGCACTTCGCCCGCAACGCCCTGGCCCACGCTGGCAAGAACGGTCGGCGCGTGGTCTCGGCGCGGATGGCCGCCGCCTTCGCCCAGGATGACGCCGAGGCCGCAAAGGCCCAGTGGCGCAGGGTCTCCGACCAGCTGCGCCCCAAGCTGCCCAAGCTCGCCGAGCTGATGGACCGGGCCGAGGACGACGTGCTGGCCTACATGAGCTTCCCGGCCGCCCATCGGGTGAAGATCCACTCGGTGAACCCGATCGAGCCAGTGAACCGGGAGATCAAGCGGCGAACCGAGGTCGTCGGCATCTTCCCAAACGAGGCCGCGCTCGCCCGCCGCGTCGGCGCCATCCTGCTCGAGCAATCCGACGAATGGGCCGTCCAGCGCTCCCGCTACATGCCGCTGGAAAGCTTCGCACCGCTCAGCGATGATGCCCTCGTCCGCCTGCCCGCCATGGCCGCCTGACCAGACCCGGCCCAGCCGGAGATCGCGCGGATCACACCGCCGAAGCTACACCACGGCTCGGGACACGATCTCTCAAGACGGCCGCGCACTTCGACCTTGCGCAGCACGGCGAGCACCTCCGCCGCGCTGATCTCGCCGATGGGCCGATTGCCGATGAGCGGGCGGGCAAAGTCGAAAAGCCATTTCGTCTTCTTGAGAGTCGTCTCGGCGCGGCCTTCCCTCGCCATCTTTGCGAGCAATTCGTCGGCGACGGCCGCGAAGGTGTTGCCGGCAGCGATCGCACGGGCGAGCTTCTCCGCCCGCTTTTGCACCATCGGGTCCTTGCCGTCGCGCAACAAGTCTCTCGCCGCTTCGCGGCGCCGGCGCGCTTCGGCGAGCGACACTTCGGGATAGAGGCCGAAGGAAAGACTCTTCTGCTTGCCGTCGTAACAATAGGCGAGGCGCCAATATTTCGAGCCTTTGGGATGAACGTGCATTTGTAGCCCGCCGCCGTCCGACAGCTTGATCGTGCGGGCCCCGGGCTTCGCTTTGCGGATCGCGGTATCGGTCAGCGGCATGGCGCGTGTTGGTACTTTCCCGTCGGCGTCTTTTTGGCCAACAAAAGTACCAACAAATTCGCCGGCTTCGGGCGATTGGCCGCGGACGCTCGCGACCGAAATCATGCGAGAAATCCTTGAAATTCAACGTATTTCCGGACGACCACGAACATCTGCGAACGGGGCCATGGCGCCCAGGGGCAGCATGCCCCCCCGGCACGATGATCCAGAACAGCGGCGGCGTGTTGCGCGTGCCCCGGGCGGGGGATCGGGACGGGTCGGAGGCGGCCATGGCGGGTTTGGGCGGGTCTGGGGGGTCTGGGGGGTCTGGGGGTCTGGGGGCGTCTGGGCGGGTCTGGGTCTGAAGGGACTGAGCCCCTCTAACCTGCGGCGGACCCGGCCGTTCCCCGGCCCCGCGGCCGCCCCGCTCAGAGCAGCCTGCCGCCCCGGCTGAGAACGACGGCGACGCCGGCCGCGATCACGATCCCGAGCGCCAGCTTCCAGAACGGCGCGAAGCGCACCGGCGGGGTGGAGGCGGGCAGGGTGCGGAACCCGGTCAGCATGGGCCCGACCAGGTTGTCGCGCTTGACCACCGCATAGAAGGCGATGGCCGCGACGTGCAGGGCGATCAGCGCTAGCAGCAGGTTGAAGACGACGTGGTGCCAGTGCGCCGCCACCCGTCCGGTGTGGAAGTCCACGTAGGCCGAAAACGGGCCGCTCTCCAGACCGTCGGTGTCCACCGCGAAGAGGCCGAGGCTCACCTGGGCCACAAGCAGGGTCAGCATGGCGAGCACGCTCCAGCCGCCCAGGGCGTTGTGGCCGACCCCGTCGGCGGGGCGGCGGCCGAACAGCCCGCGCGCATAGGTCAGAACCTCGCCGGGCCCCTTCACGAAGGCGCCGAAGCGGGCCGTCTGGCTGCCGGCCAGGCCCCAGTAGAGCCGAAAGGTCAGAAGCCCGATGATCGTATAGCCGGACAGCCGGTGCCAGCCGAGGTGATCGTTCTCCGCCGACCACCAGGAAAAAGCGATCAGCAGGACCAGGGTCCAGTGGATCAGGCGGACGGGCCAGTCCCAGACGCGGACCGGCTTCAGTCCCTCCGCGCCCGCGGCCGCCACGGACCTAGTCGTCCTTGGCCTTGAACTTCTCATGGCAGGCCTTGCAGGTCCCGCCGAGCGCTGGGACCTGGCCCTTGACCCCGGCGATATCGTTCTTCTGCGCCAGGGCGTTCAGCTTGCCCGCCTCGGTGGCGAAGTTGGTGGCGAGCGTCTTGAACTCGGCGTTGTTGGTCCAGATCTCGGCCTTGGCGGCGGTCTTGAGCTTGCTCTCCGGGCCTGAGCCGGCGGGGAACCACGTCGGCAGCTGGCCGGACAGGTCGTAGATCGCCTTGGCGTAGCGCTGGACGTCGGCCTTGGCGGGATCGGACTTCTGCAGCTCGTCGCGCAGGCCTTTGAAGTTCTTGCCGAGCTCCTTGTAGTGCGCCTGGCGCGCCTTGATCGCTTCGGCGGCGCTCGGCGTCTGGGCGAGGGCGAAGGGCGCGGCGGCGAAGCCGGCGAGGGCTGCGGCCGCGAAGGCGATGCGGATCGAGATCACGGTGCGTCTCTCCAGAAGGCCGCGGGGGGCGGCGGTCGGGGCTCGGCCCCAGGGGCAGAGCTAGCCCGGCTTTTGCGGCGGTGGCAAGGCGCTGCAGGGCTCACAGGGGAGACCAGAGCGTGACCGGTCGGGGCTTGGGCGGAAAGGCGCGCCCAAGGCTCGCGGCGCGGGCGGCCAGCAGCCCGCCTTCCAAGAGCCGCAGGGTCTTGGCGGCGCCGCTCACCGTCGTGCGGCCGTCGAACGCGGCGGGACCCGCGCGCGCCACCGATCGGCCGATCTCGCGATAGACGCCCCGGGCCGCGGCGACCGCCCAGGCGGAGCGGAACGGCAAGGCGGGCAGCCCTTCGCGCGCGGAGTCGTAGTAGGGCTCCGCCGCCGCGATCAGCCGCTGAGTCACGCCGAAGACGGCCCGGCGATGGGCGGGATCGGCTACGGCCTCAGGCGTCGCGGGCACCCCCGCCTCCGCCAGCCAGTCCGCGGGCAGGTAGAGCCGCCCGACCCTGGCGTCGGCCACCACGTCCCGGGCGATGTTGGTCAGCTGGAACGCCAGGCCGAGGTCGGCGGCACGCCGCAGCACCTCCGCCTCGCGCGCCCCCATGACATGGGCCATCATGACCCCGACCACCCCCGCCACCCGCCAGCAGTAGACCAGCAGGTCCTGGAGCGCGCCATAGGCGGTCCCCTCAACGTCCATGGCGAAGCCGGCCAGGTGCTCCAGCGGGTAGGCCTGCGGCAGGTCCACGGCGCGCGCGACCTGCTGGAAGGCCCTGAACACCGGATCCGACGTCGGCGCGCCGGCGAGGGCGGCACGGGTGGCGCGCTGGAGTTCGGCCAGGCGGGCGCGCTTGTCTTCCGGCGAGGGCTCCGCCGCGTCGTGGCCCAGCGCCTGGCCGTCGATCACGTCGTCGCAATGCCGGCACCAGGCGTAGAGGAAATAGGCGCGGGCGCGGGTCGTAGGATCGAACAGGCGGGCGGCGGCGGCGAAGCTCTTCGACCCCTGGCGAATGATCGCCTCAGCCTGGGCGACCAGCGCCCGGTCCTGTGCCAGGTCCTCCGCCAACTCCGCGAGGGGGGCCTCGGTCACGCCGCGGGTCGCAGGGCCGCCGCATCCGCGATCATCAGCCCCGCGGTCGCCTTGGCGGACCCGACCACCCCCGGCACGCCCGCCCCGGGGTGCGTGCCCGCCCCCACGAGATAGAGCCCGCCGATGCGGTCGTCGCGATTGTGCGCCCGGAAGAAGGCGCTCTGGGTCAGGATCGGCTCCAGGCTGAAGGCCGACCCCAGGTGTGCGCCGAGCTCGTCGCGGAAGTCGAAGGGCGTGAAGATACGCGTGGTCGCCAGGCTCTCGGTCAGGCCCGGCATCAGGGTGCGGTCAAGGTAGGCGAGGATGCGGTCGCGGTAGAGCTGCCCCTCCTTGGCCCAGTCGAGGTCGGCGCGGCCCAGGTGCGGCACCGGCGACAGCACGTAGAAGCCGTCGCATCCGGGAGGCGCGAGGTCAGGGTCGCTGGCGGTCGGGCGGTGCAGGTAGAGGCTGAAGTCCTGCGCCAGCTTCGGCCCGTTGAAGATCTCGCCGATCAGCTCCTTGTAGCGCGGGCCGAACAGGACGGTGTGGTGCGCCACGTCCGGGAACGTCCGCTTGGTCCCGAAGTAGATGACGAACAGGCTCATGGACCAGCGCTTGCGCTCCAGCGACCGCGCCACGGGCGCTGCGAGGGGCTCGTCGCGCAGCAGGCGGGCGTAGGTGGTGCGCACATCGGCGTTGGAGGCGGCCACGTCGAAGGCCTCGACCTTGCCGTCGACCTCCACCCCGGCGACCGCGCCGGCGCGGGTCAGGATACGCGACACCGGCGCGTTCAGCCGCACCTCGCCGCCGAGGTCCTGGAACAGGCGGACCAGCCCCTGCACGAGGGCGCCCGTGCCGCCCTTGGGGAACCAGACCCCGCCGCGGCGCTCCAGCGCATGGATCAGGGCGTAGACCGAGGAGGTAGCGAACGGATTGCCGCCCACGAGCAGGGAGTGGAAGCTGAACGCCTGCCTCAGGTGCGGCTCGCGGATGAACTCGGCGACCTTGTCGTGGACGCTGCGCCAGGCCTGCAGCCGCATCAGCTCCGGCGCGGCCTTCAGCATCGAGCCCCAGTCGAGGAAGGGCGCGGACCCGAGCTTCTCGTAGCCCTCGCGGTAGAGCTCTTCGGAATAGGCCAGGAAGCGGCGGTAGCCCTGGACGTCGCGCGGCTCCAGCGCCGCGATCTGGCGGTCCAGCTCGGCCTGGTCGTTGACGTAGTCGAAGCTGACGCCGTCGGACCACTGCAGCCGGTAAAAGGGGCTGACCGGCAGCAGGGTCACGTAGTCGCTAAGCCTGCGCCCGCTGAGCGCGAACAGCTCCTCAAGGCAGGCCGGGTCGGTGATGACGGTCGGCCCCGCATCGAAGGTGAAGCCGTCCTGCTCATAGACATAGGCGCGGCCGCCCGGCTTGTCCCGCGCCTCGAAGAGCGTGGTCGCGATCCCCGCCGACTGCAGCCGGATCGCCAGCGCCAGGCCGCCGAAGCCGGCGCCGATCACGGCGGCGCGGCGAGGGGCGGGCGTCTTCGGCGCGGGCGTCGTCATGGCGCGGGCGTCTCTTTCCTAAGCTGGCGCAGGGCGGCGAGAATGGGGACCGGCGGCTTGCCGGTCAGGATGCGAAGCTTGTCCGCGGGCGTGAGGTGGGCGGCATAGAGACGTTCCACAAGGGGCTCGGGCAGGCGGTAGAAGCGCTGCATGACGCGGAAGCGCTGCTCGGGCGCGGCGGCGCGGAAGAGAAGCCGGCTCAGCAGGCGATAGTAGCTGCGCGCCTCCCAGGTCTTGATGGCGTGCGCCCGCGTAAGCGCCAGGAGCGAAGGCGAACGGAGGTCGCGCGCCGCCGCGACCCGCTCCGCCAGCCCCACCGCGTCGGGGAAGGAGTAGCCGGTCAGCGGATGGAACAGGCCCGCGCGCAGGCCCGCCCGGGCGACGGGCGTCTCGCGCTCCCCTGCGGCGAGGAAGGCCTGGATGTCGCCCTCCAGCGCGATGGGCAGCACCCCCTGCTCGGTCCTGGCCACGCGGGCGAGGCTCCAGCCCTGGGCGGCGGCGTAGCGCTCGATGTTCGTGCGCAGGCGCGCCACGTCGAGGTCCGCGCCATCGCTGTAGAAGGTGTCCTCGATCAGGAGACGGTCGGGGGCGAGCGGCAGGACATAGACGAAGCGGTAGCCGTCCTCCTGAGGCACGGTGGCGTCCATCACGATGGGCCGCGTCAGGCCGTGCGGCTGGCCGGTGATCGCCTCCACGCCCAGAAACTTCTGCCAGGCGAGGATCAGGTGCGGCGCCGCGCCGGTCCCCTTTTCGCCTCCCGCCTGGCCGCGCGCATCGATGACGCCCGGCGCTTTGAAGCGGCGGCCGTCCGCCAGGCGCACGCCGTCGGGCGCGACCTCCGCGATCGGCGCATTGGTCAGCACCGCAGGGCCCAGCTGCGCGCTGAGCTCCGCATGGAAGCGTTCCGAGGTCACCGAGCGGTAGGCCGCCTGCAAGGTGCGGTGGTGGGCGGGGAAGCGGACCTCATAACCCTGCCAGCGGTGGGCGATCAGTCGGTCGGTCCAGGCGCGCGACGCGGGCTTCAGGTCCGTCTCGAAGGAGGACCAGGTGTGCCGCCCGCCGAGCGTGGGCCCCTGCTCGACGAGCAGGACGCGCACCTCCGGCCGTGTCTGCGCCAGACGAAGCGCGATCAGCCCCCCGGCCAAGCCGCCGCCGGCGATGATCAGGTCGGCGTCGTCACTCATCGAACAGGGCCAGGAGACCTCCCCGCGCGCCCTCGACGGCGACGGACTTCACCACCGCCCATACCCCCACGCCGGGCCTGAGGTCGAGAGACTGCGCCGCGTCCTCGGTGATCGCGGCCAAAACGACGGGCCCAGCCTCGAGCTGCACCCGCGCCAGCACCGTCCCGTCCGCGCGCGGCTTTAAGTCGAGCAGCTGGCCCGCAAGGACATTGCGCGCGCTAAGCCCCCGCGGCTCGTGCAGGGCCAGCAGCACGTCCCGCGCGAGCACCACCAGGCGCACGGCGGCGCCTGGGGGCGCGTCCAGCCGCGGCGTCAGCAGGCGCGCGCCGGCGCAATCCACCGCCGTCAGCGCCCCCGCGTGGGCGCCGACCCGCCCCTCGAGCACCGCGGCGGCGTCGCTGCGGCCGGCCATCGCGGGCGCCTCGCCGGAGGCCAGCACCTCGGCCAGCGGGCCCTGGGCGGTGACGCGCCCGGCCTCCAGCACCACCAGCCGGTCGGCGAGGCGCACGACCTCGGACAGGGCGTGGGTGACATAGACGATCGGGATGCGGGCTTCCGCCTTCAGCCGCTCCAGGTAGGGCAGCACCTCCTGCTTGCGGGCCTGGTCGAGGGCGGAGAGGGGCTCGTCCATCAGCAGCACGTCGGGCCGGGCGAGCAGCGCGCGACCCACCGCCACCCGCTGCCGCTCGCCTCCGGAGAGGTCGCGGGGGCGCCGCTCGAGCAGGCGCTCCAGCCCCAGCACCCCCACCGCCGCCTGGAAGGCGGAGGCGTCCAGGCCGCCGGCGCGCTGCGCCCCATAGGCGAGGTTGCGGGCGACGCTTAGGTGAGGGAACAGGCGCGCGTCCTGGAACACCCAGCCGATGCGGCGGCGCTCCATGGGCAGATCGATCCCGGCGGCGCGGTCGAAGAGCACGCGAGCGCCGGCGGCGATGCGGCCCTGCGCGGGACGGACCGCGCCCGCAATCATGCCGAGCGTCAGGCTCTTGCCCGCGCCGGAGCGACCGAAGAGGGCGGTCACGCCTGCGGCCGGCGCCTCGAAAGCGACGTCCAGCGAAAACGCGCCGAAGCGCCCGCGCCCGGCGACGCTCAGCGGCCCGTCCACGCCCGCACCCGTCGGTCCAGAAGGTCCGCCGCGATCAGGGCGGCGATGGCGATGGCCAGGGCGATCAGGGCGAGCCGCAGCGCCTCGCCCTCCCCGCCCGGGGTCTGCAGCGCGGCGTAGAGCGCGATCGGGAGGGTGCGGGTCTCGCCGGGGACGTCGCCGGCGAAGGTGATCACGGCCCCGAACTCGCCCAGGCACGCCGCGAACCCGGTCACCGCCGCGCCGGCGATCCCCGGCAGGGCCAGGGGCAGGGTCACGCTGAACAGCCGGTCCCACGTCGCGGCGCCAAGCGAGCGCGCGGCGATCTCCAGCCCCGGGTCCGCCGCCTCCAGCGACAGGCGCACGGAGCGCACCATGAGCGGAAACGCCATGACCCCGGCCGCCAGCGACGCCGCCTGCGACGTGAACACGAGCCGCACTCCCAGCGCCTGCTGCAGCCAGGCCCCGATCGGGCCTCGCACGCCGAACAGCAGCAGCAGGCCGAAGCCGACGGCGACGGGGGGCAGGACGGCGGGGGCGTGCACCAGGGCGTCCAGGGCGGTGCGCCCGGGAAAGCGTCCCCGCGCCAGGAGCCAGGCCGCCAGCACCGCCAGCGGCAGGGCGAAGAGCACCGCGCGGCCCGCCACGACCAGGCTGACGCCCAGGGCCGACCAGACCTCTGATCCGATGTCGAAGAGCCCCCCCATGGCCTCGCCGCCCTCACCCCGCAAACATGAGCCGGCGGCGCGGGTCGGGCGCGCCGAGCGCGCGCGGGCTCAGGCCGCCTTTCGCCGGTTGCGCACCAGCTGGCTATAGTCGTCCATCAGGGTGAGGGAGATGTTCCCCGGTGTGAAGCGGTGTTCGCCGATCTCGCGCACCGGCGTGACCTCCGCCGCCGAACCGGTGATGAACACCTCCGAGAAGCTCGGCAGCTCATCGGGGTGGATATGTCGCTCGATCACCTCGAAGCCGTGCTGGCGCGCCAGGCCGATCACGGTCTGGCGGGTGATGCCGTTCAGGAAGCAGTCCGGCGTGGGCGTGTGGATCGCCCCGTCGCGCACCAGGAAGATGTTGGCGCCGGTCGCCTCCGCCACATAGCCGCGGTAGTCGAGCATCAGGGCGTCGGCGTAGCCCTCGCGCTCGGCGGCGTGCTTGGACAGGGTGCAGATCATGTAGAGCCCCGAGGCCTTCGCCTCCGTCGGCGCGGTGTCGGGGGCCGGGCGGCGGTACTTCGCGTGCGTCAGGCGGATGCCACGCCGCTTCTCCTCCGGGTCGAAGTAGCTCGGCCAGGCCCAGACGGCGACGGCCACGTGCGTCTTGGTCGCCTGGGCGGAGACGCCCATCTGCTCGGGCCCGCGCCAGGCGATCGGCCGGACGTAGGCGTCCGAAAGGCCCATGCGCTGGGCGGTCTCGACACAGGCGCGGTCGATCTCCGCTACGCTGAAGGGCACCTGCATGTCCAAGATCTCGGCGGAGCGGTGCAGGCGCTGGCTGTGACGGGTCAGCTCGAACACCTCGCCGTCGTACATGCGCGCGCCTTCGAACACCGACGAGGCATAGTGGAGGGCGTGGGTGAGGACGTGCACCTTCGCCTCGCGCCAGGGCACGAATTCACCGTCCATCCAGATCCATCCGTCACGATCGTCGAAGGGGATGAGGGTCACGGGGCAATTCCTGCCTGTGCGTTGGAGGCGTCGCCGCCTATAGACGCGCCCGACCCCGCCGCGTCAATCTCGCGCGCGAGAAGTTGTCCGTGAGCGTCCCGTCTTGGTGCTGCCCGCCCCCGTCGCCGACCCGCGCCTGATCCTCACGCCCGACGAGCTGGAGGGCGGGCTGGAGCTGTTCGTCCTGGCCGAGGCCGCCCTGTGGAGCGCCGCGGACGGGGCGCTGGCGAGCGACCCCACCGGGCTCGGGCGCGGGCATTATCGCGCCGCCCTGCTGCTGAAGCGCCGGCCGGGGCTGGGCGTGCAGGCCTTGGCCGAGCTGACCGGGCTGTCCAAGCAGGGCGCGAGCCGGGTGATGAAGGACCTGGAGGGCAAGGGGCTGGTCGCGCCCGACGCCGAGACGCCCGAGGACGCCCGCCGCCGGCCCATGGCGCTGACTCCGGAGGGCCGGGCGTTCGAGCAGCGGGTGGGCGAGCGGATGCGCGCGCGCCTCGCCTCCGCCTATCGCACCGGCGGGCTGGACGCGGCGCCCGCGGCGCGACGCATCCTGGCCGCGCTGGCCGGCCCGCGCGCGGACGGAGACGCCCGGCGATGAACGGACGCCACCTGCTGGTCGTGGACGACGACGACCGCCTGCGCGCCCTGCTGAAGGAGTACCTCGCCCGGGCCGGCTTCCGCGTGACGGTCGCCGCCGACGCCGCCGCCGCCAAGCGTCTCCTGGGCCTGATGGCCTTCGATCTCCTCATTGTGGACGTCATGATGCCGGGGGAGAGCGGCTTTGACCTCACCGACTGGGTGCGCAAGCGCGGCGCCACGCCTGTCCTGATCCTCACCGCCCGCGGCGAGCCGACCGACCGCATCGAGGGCCTGTCGCGGGGCGCCGACGACTACCTCGGCAAGCCCTTCGAACCGCAGGAGCTGATCTTGCGCATCGAGGCGATCCTGAGGCGCGCCGGCGAGCGGCCGGGGGCCGGCGGCAAGCTGACGCTCGGCGACTGCGTGTTCGACCTGGAGCGCGGCGAACTCTGGCGGGGCGAGGACCGAGTCCGCCTGACCGAGGGCGAGGCGGACCTGCTTCGCGCGCTGGCGCTGCAGCCCAACGCCCCCGTGGACCGGCTGGAGCTGGCGCGCGACACCGCCGACCCCTCCGGCCGGGCGGTGGACGTGCATGTCACGCGGCTGCGGCGCAAGATCGAGCCCGACCCCCGCACGCCGCGCTACCTCACCACGGTGCGGGGCGTGGGCTACATGCTGATCCCGGATTGAGGGCCTCAAGTTGCCGAGCGCCGAGGGCGCAGGCTAGCATCGGACGCCTCTTGGGGAGAAACGGGCATGGCGGAACCGGAGCGCCTGGGCGAGCGCCTTCGCCGTCGCCGTCGCCGGGATCGGGCCTGAGGTGCGCATCGCCGCCGGGCGGTTCCGCGGCCGCGCGCTGAAGACGCCGCCGGGGCTGGGCACCCGCCCGACCTCCGACCGCGCCCGCCAGGCGATCTTCAACATCCTGGAGCACGCGCCCTGGGGCGAAGGGCGGCTCACCGGGGCGCGGGTGATCGACCTCTTCGCGGGCTCAGGGGCGCTTGGCCTGGAGGCCCTCTCCCGGGGCGCAGCCTTCGCCCTGTTCGTGGAGACCGACGAGGCCGCGCGGGGCGCGATCCGTGACAACATCGAAGCCTTCGGCCTGTTCGGCGAGGCCCGCGTGCACCGGCGCGATGCGACCGACCTTGGCCCGCGTCCGGGCTCCGCGGGGGAGGCGTTCGGCCTGGCGTTCCTCGACCCGCCCTACGGCCAGGGCCTGGCGGAGCGCGCCCTGACCAAGCTCGCCGCGGGCGGCTGGCTGGCGGCGGACGCGCTCTGCGTCGTAGAGCAGCGCACCGACGAGCCGGCGCTTCAGCTCGCGGGCTTTCAGACCCTGGACACGCGCACCTACGGCGTCGCGCGGGTCAGCTTCCTGCGGCTCACGGCGGGGTGACCGTGAACTGGTCGAAGGCCCTGAGCGCGTCGACAGCGTAGTCCACCGCCGGCCCGCCGCCCATCTGGATCGCCACGCCGAGCGCCTCGGCCACCTCGTTGCGGCTCGCCCCTGCTCGCGCCGCGCCCCGCGCATGGTAGCCGATGCAGCCGTCGCAGCGCCCGGAGACCGCGATCGCCAAGGCGATGAGCTCCTTGGTCTTGCGGTCGAGCGCGCCCGGGGCCTGCGCCGCCCGCCCGAGCTCGCCGAAGGCGTGCAGGGTCTCAGGGATGAGCGCCTTCAGCTTGAGCGCGTACTCGTCCACGTCGTGGATGATCTCGCGATAGTCCTTGGCCATCAGCCCAGCTCCTTTGTCGCAGGCGCGCTCACCGTTCCTGCCCGCGGCGAACCTAGGCAGCGCAAGACCCGGCGCCTATCTCCCATGGGCTGTTCGACGTTCACCAGGGGGATCAGGGTCAGGCATGGCGTCGGCCGACGGGTTCGACCTCCCCGCTTCGTCCCGCCGGCAGGGCGAGCGCAACAGCCCGAAATCCCAACGCACCCGGGCCCGGATCCTGGAAACGGCGCTGCGCCTGTTCGTCGAGCGCGGCTATGCGGCGGCGAGCAACCCTGCCATCGCCGAGGCCGCGGGCCTGACCCGGGGCGCCATGCTCTACCACTTCGAGAGCCGCGAGGCGCTGCTGGAGGCCGTGATCCCCTACATCCAGGGCGAGCGCACGCGCCTGCTGCAGGAGGCGGTGGCGTCCGCGCCGCATGGGGCGGATCGCACCGACCACGCCATCGACAGTTACTGGCGGCTTCTGCACACGCCGCCGTTCGTGGCCTTCGCCGAGCTCGAGGCTGCGGCCCGCACCGATGAGGCCCTGAGCGCGCGCCTGGCGCCCGCCCGCGACGCCTTCGACCGCGCCGAGCTGGCCGAGGGCCTCTTCGACCTGGTGCAGGGCGCGGACGGGCCGCGGTTCCTGGCCTCGCGGGACCTTGCGCGCTTCATGCTGGAGGGGCTGGCCCGCGCTCGCCTCAGCCACAATGCGGCGGCCCGCACCGCCGACCTGCTGGCGGTGGTGAAGCGCGTCGCCCGGGCCCTGAACCGCAAGGGCTCCGCTGCGGACCTCTGGCCGTCCGAGGGGTAACGGTCCCGGCCTCACGCGACGGCGATCGCCTTGCGGCGAGAGATGTCGCTGGTTCAAGACATAAAGTCAGGTACGCTTGACATGCTGCGGCTGCGTATGTAAGGTTTACCTGTCATTTGGTCAGCAAGGCCTGATAGGTGCGCAATCGTCTTCGGGTCATGAGAGCGGAGCGGGGCTGGAGCCAGGGCGAGGTCGCCGAGCGGCTCGGCGGCGTCTCGCGCCAGGCGATCAACGCCATCGAGACGGGTCGCCACGATCCGACGCTCGAACTCGCGTTCCGCCTCGCGGCTCTGTTCGACGTGCCGCTGGAGCGGCTGTTCGACCCCGAACTGGCCTCGAAGGGAAAGGTCCCCCGCCGATGAGCGAGAGCCTATACTCCACCCGCCTGCAGCTGGTCCGCGCGGGCGTGGGGGCCGCCATCGGCGCGGTCGCCGGCGCGGGCATGGCGATGCTGGGCCGGCATCTGGGGATGGAGCGCCACGACTTCGGCGTGAATCTCGGCAACCTCGTGTCCGTCAGCCTCATGGGCGGGGGAGGCTATCTGCTCGTCCTGGCGGCGGACCGGCGCAGGCTCGGGCGCATGCTGGAATGCGATGCGACGGCTCCGGCGAGCGGCTACGAAACCCGCCAGACGGTGCTGCAGGGCATCGTCATGATCCTCACCGGCGTGCTGATCGCGGTCCCGACCCTGCTGGGCGTGCTGGCGTCGCAGGACGCTCAGGTCAGGGCGCTCGCCGTAGCGGCGACCGCGGCGCTGTTCATGGTCCAGACCTGGCTGAACTGGAGCCTGGTCCGCGGGGCCGACGATTTCGCGCGCCAGATGATGCTCCAGGCCGCCGGGATCGGCTCGGCGCTGGTCAATTCGCTCCTTTTCGCCTGGGCGGCGCTCGACCGCCTCGGCGTCCACCTCGGGCTGAGGCCGTGGGACGTCTTCGTCCTGCTCTTCGCCCTCTATGTCGCCGCTTCGGTCTTTGTCGGCCTCCGAGCGCGCGGCCAATGCAACGCCGACCCTGAGGAGTCCTGAATGACGTTGAAACGCCTTCTGGCCGGCGCGGCGGGCGCCTTGAGCCTCGCCGCCGCAGCCCCCGCCGCCCAGGCCGAGCCGGCCCTGTGGGCGGTCAAGTCGCCGACCACCACCGTCTATCTGTTCGGCACGGTGCACCTGCTGCGCCCGCAGCTCGACTGGGAGAGCCCGTGCATCAAGGCGGCCTTCGAGAAGAGCCAGGAGCTGTGGCTGGAGATCAAGGAGGCCGGCGCGGCCGCCCAGCCCCAGCCCTCGCCGGAGATGGCGCAGCTCTTTGCGAAGTACGGCCTGGATCCGGCCCATCCGCTGTCCACCAAGCTCAATGACGCCGACAAGGCTCGCCTGCAGGAGGCGGCCAAGTCCCTGGGCGCCGATCCGGCTCAGCTGGAGCCGCTTCGCCCCTGGCTGGTGGCGCTGCAGCTCTCCATCGCGCCGCTGCTGAAGGCGGGCTACGACCCCGCCGCGGGCGTCGACCGGCTGCTCGGCCAGCAGGCCACGGCGCGGGGCGAACCGATCAAGGCCTTCGAGACCGTTGAAGAGCAGCTGAAGTACTTCGCCGACCTGCCGCAGGAGGAAGAGGTCGCGTGGTTACGCCACACGCTGAAGGACTACGCCGAGGCCGCGACGAAGCTCGAGGCGGTGGCCAAGGCCTGGGACGCCGGCGACGTGGACGCCATCGCCCGCGAGCTCGACGACTCGATCAAGAAGGACGATCCCAAGCTCTATGACATTCTCCTGACCAAGCGGAACGAGCGGTTCGCCGCCAAGATCGCCGAGCGGCTGAAGACGCCGGGGGTGGCCTTTGTGGCGGTCGGCGCTGGTCACCTGGCGGGACCTGACAGCGTGCAGGCCCAGCTCGCCAAGCTTGGCATCAAGGCTGTCCGGGAGTGCCGGAAATGAGCCGCGCTCGAGCCCGCGACCCCGGGAAAGCGGTCAGGGCGGTCAGTTGGGCGATCTTCCTGGCCCTGGGCGCTATGGCCCTGTGGCTGATCCTGGTGAAGTACGACATCGACAATGCGCTCTTCATGCTCGTGCCGGGCATGCTTCTGCTCACGACCCTGACCTGGAAGGCGCCGCCCACCCAGGCGGAGGTCACGGCGGCGCTGAACGGCCTCCCCGCTGAGCTGGTGGAGGAGGTGCGCACGCTGAAGGCGCGCAACAGGTCGCTGGAGGCGCTGCGCACCCTGCGGCGGGAGGGCGGGCTCGACCTGGCCACCGCCCATGCGATCCTGAAGCGGCTTCGGACCTGAGGGCGGGCCCGCCCGAGCCGAGGCCAGGCGGGAGCGGCGGCGCGATCCTCCGCTCCCGTTCCGTTCTGGCCAGGGGCGGCGGGGGGGCCTAAGGGGTCCTCATGGCCCCCTGGCGCCCCGATCCCGACGCTGAGCCGCTCCAGCCGGGGCTCTATGTGGTGTCCACCCCGATCGGGAACCTGCGCGACATCACGCTGCGCGCCCTCGACGTGCTCGCGGGCGCAGACCTGGTGCTCGCCGAAGACACCCGCGTCGCCGCGCGCCTGCTCGGCGCCTACGGCATCAAGGCCAAGGTCGAGCGCTACGACGACCATGCCGGCGCGCAGGCGCGGCCCCGCGTGCTGCAGCGTCTGGCCGAGGGCGGGCGGATCGCCCTGACCTCCGACGCCGGCACGCCCACCGTCTCCGACCCGGGCTTTCGCCTGGTGCAGGATGCGCTTGAAGCCGGCGCCCGGGTGATCCCCGTCCCTGGCGCCTCGGCGAGCCTGGCGGCCCTGGCCATGGCCGGCCTGCCCACCGACCGCTTCCTGTTCGCCGGCTTTCCGCCGGCGAAGCCGGCCGCCCGGCGCACCTTCCTGGAGGAGCTGGCCGCGGTGCGCGCGACGCTGGTGCTCTACGAGAGCGGGCCGCGCCTGGCCGACAGCCTCGCCGACATGGCCGCGGTGTTCGGCCCGCGCGAGGCGGCCGTCTGCCGCGAGCTGACCAAGCTCTACGAGACCTGCATCCGCGCGCCCCTGCCCGAGCTCGCCGCCGACCCGCGCCTGGACCGCCCCAAGGGCGAGATCGTCGTGCTGGTCGCCCCGGGCCGGGAGGCGGCCGCGAGCGAGGCGGACGCCGACCGCGCGCTGGCCGAGGCGCTGCAGCGGCTCAGCCCGTCGGAGGCCGCCGGCGAGGTGGCCAAGGCGCTGGGCCTGCCCCGGCGGGAGCTCTATCGCCGCGCCCTGGCGCTGAGGGGCGAGGGGTGAGACGCCGCGAGCGGCCCGCCGAGCGCGCCGCCGCCCGGCGCCTGCGGGGCGGCCGAGCGCGCAGGGACGGCCGCGCCGCCGAAATCCTGGCGGCGGCCTGGCTGATGCTGAAGGGCTGGCGCATTCTCGCTATGCGGCTGCGCACGCCGGAGGCGGAGATCGACCTCCTGGCCCGCAAGGGCGCGGTGCTGGCGGTGGTGGAGGTGAAGGCGCGGCGCACCCTGCTGGAGGCGCTGGAGGCGGTCACCCCCGACCAGCGCGATCGCCTGCGCCGCGCCGGCGAGCGTTTTGCGGCGAAGTGGGGCGGCGGATCGCGACTGAATGTCCGCCTCGACATGGTGGCGCTCGCGCCCGGCCGAAGACCCCGTCATATTGCCGACGCATGGCCGGCGAGCAACTCATGGAGCGGGCGGTAGGGGGCGCGCCGTCCACGCGATCGGAGGTGGAGCACGCCCTTGCCGCCGCCGGCGCAGCGCCCGACGCCCGCTTTCCGCTGTTCGAGGCGGCGATCAGCTGCGCGCTGCACGAGCGGCCTGACCGCAGTCCCGAGCCCGCCCGCCTCCTGCTGGACGAGGCGACGGCGCGGCTGAAGGACCGGCTCAGGTCGGAACTGCCTGAGGACGCGCTCTGCGAGGCGCTGGGCGGCGACATGCGCCTGAGCGGGGACGTGATCACCCGCGACGACCCGACTAACGCCGACCTGATCTCGGTCTGTGATCGGCGCAAGGGCGGAGCCGTGGCGCTGGGCATCGTCTATCTGGAGGCGGGGCGGCGCGCCAATCTGAAGGTCGCAGGCGTCGACTTCCCCGGCCACTTCATGCTGCGCATCGAGACCGGCGAGGGCCCGATGGCGCTGGATCCCTTCGCAGGCGGCCGCGTGGTCATGCCCTCGGAGCTGGTGCAGCGCGCCCTGGCGACCGGCCTTCCGCCCTCGGCCGCCGACCGTCTGGACCGCCTGATGGCCCCCGTGAAGGACCGCCAGATCCTGGTGCGGCTGCAGAACGTGATCTTCGCCCGCGCCATGCGGTCCGGCGACTGGCCGCTGGCGGAGCGGTCCGCGCTCCGGCGGGCGCTGCTCGATCCGGCCGACCACCGCCCCTGGCTCGACGTCGCCCAGGCGCGGGAGAAGCAGGGGCGGCTCTCGGGCGCCTTGGACGCGCTGGCCAGGGCGCAGACCCTGGAGGGGGCGGAGGCCGTCGCCGCCCGCGCTGCGCGCGACCGGGTGCGGTTGCGCCTGAACTGAGGTCGGCGCGAATTGCCTCGCGCGGCCGCCCCTGCCATGAGGCGCGGCTCGGGCGTGCTCCGGCTACGGGACCGGGTCCTGGACGGAGGCGCGCGCCAGATGTCGACGTTGCGGCGCAGGATGCGATGAGCGGCCGGCCTGGCCTGATCGCCTCGGGCGCCCGCGTCATGCGCGAGGGGGTGCGATGCCGCTGAAGGTCGCTATCCAGATGGACCCGATCGAGGGCGTGGACCCGACGGCCGACACCACCGTCCTGATGGCCTGGAACGCGCTGCAGCGCGGCCACGCCGTCCAGACCTACCAACCGGAGAGCCTGGCGCTGGAGGACGGCCGCGTGACCTGTCGCGCCCGGCCCCTGCTCGACGTCGCGCCTGAGGCGGGGGCCGTGCCCCGCCAGGGCGATCCGGCCATGCTCGACCTCGCCGCGGTGGACGTGGTGCTGATGCGCCAGGATCCGCCCTTCGACATGGCCTACATCACCGCGACGCACATCCTGGAGCACGTGCATCCCAAGACGCTGGTGGTGAACGACCCCCGCGAGGTCCGCGACGCGCCCGAGAAGCTGCTGGTCACCACCTTTCCGGGGGTGCAGCCGCCGACCCTGATCACCCGCGACCCGTCCGCCATCGCCGACTTCCGCGCCCGTCAGGGCGACGTGATCGTGAAGCCGCTCTACGGCAACGGCGGCGCAGGCGTGTTTCGTCTCCGGCCCGACGACCCGAACCTGGACTCCCTGCTCGAACTCTTCTTCGCCGCCAGCCGCGAGCCGGTGATCGTCCAGGCCTTCCTCCCGGCCGTGTCCCGGGGCGACAAGCGCATCCTGCTGGTGGACGGGGAGCCGGCGGGGGCGATCAACCGCATTCCCCAGCAGGGGGCCGTGCGCTCCAACCTGCACGTGGGCGGGCGCGCCGAGGCGGTGGAGCTGAGCGCGCGCGACCGGGAGCTTTGCGCCCTCATCGGGCCGGAGCTGAGGCGGCGAGGGCTGCTGTTCGTGGGCGTGGACGTGATCGGCGACTATTTGACCGAGATCAACGTGACCTCGCCCACCGGCGCGCAGCAGCTGAAGCGCTTCACCGGCGTGGACGCCACCGCCCTGATGTGGGACCGCATCGAGGCGATGCGCGCGCCATGAGCCCCGCCGACCGCCTGCTCGCCTTCGAGGGGATCGAGAACTTCCGCGACTACGGCGGCTATCCCGGCCGGGACGGCGCCCGCCTGGCGCGGGGGCGGCTGTTCCGCTCCGCCCACCACGCGAGCGCCAGCGAGGCGGACCTCCAGCGCCTGCAGGCGCTCGGCGTCAACACGATCGTGGACCTGCGCCGCCGGGCCGAGCGGCTCGCCCAGCCCTCGCGCCGGCCCCCGGCCTTTCAAGGCCGCGTCATCGAGAACGACACCGGCGACACGACCGATCCGCCGCACGTGGCCTTCCTGCGCTCCACCGACCTGACGCCGCAGAGCGTGGACGCCTTCATGCGCGACCACTACCGCCACTCGCCCTTCGAGCCGCGCCACCTGGACCTGTTCCGGCGCTACTTCGAGGCGCTGGCCACGACGGACGCCCCGGTCCTGATCCACTGCGCGGCGGGCAAGGACCGCACGGGCCTGCTCGCCGCCCTGACCCACCACCTGGCGGGCGTGAGCCGCGAGGACCTGATCGCGGACTATCTGCTCACCAACGATGCGGCGCGCATCGAGCGGCGTCTGCCGGAGGTGACCGCCCACATCGCCGAGACCTATGGACGCACGCCGTCCGAAGCGGCGGTGCGCGCCTTCCTGGGCGTGGAGCCGCACTATCTGGCGACGGCGCTGGACGCGATCACCGCCCGCTACGGCAGCCTGGACGCCTATCTGGAGCAGGCGCTCGGCGTGGACGCGGCCCGGCGGGCGGCGATCCTGGCGCGGCTGCTGGTCTAAGCCGCCAGGCGCTCGGGCTCCAGCCACAGGGCGGTGAGCGCGGCCTGCACCTGCGAGGCCTGCTCCAGGCGGCACAGGCGCGCGCGGGCGGCGCGCCGCGCCTCGGCGCTGGCCGGCCAGGGGGCGGCCTCGATCGCCCAGGCCAGGTGCTTGCGGAAGACCTTGAGGCCGAGCCCCTCGCCGTAGAAACGCAGACTCTCCGCCAGGTGGTCGAGAACCAGCCCCAGCCGCTCGTCCGGCCCGGGCTCGGCGAAGGGCTGGCGCCCGTCGAGCGCCTGCTGGATCGCGGCGGCGAGCCAGGGCCGGCCATAGACGCCGCGCCCGATCATCACCGCATCGGCCCCGGAGGCGGCGAGGGCGGCGCGCGCAGACTCCGCATCGGTCACGTCGCCGTTCACGACCAGCGGCAGGCGGATCGCCTGGCGCACCTCGCGCACCGCCGCCCAGTCCGCGACGCCCCGGTAGAACTGCGCCCGGGTGCGGCCGTGCACCGTGATCGCCTGCACGCCCAGCGCCTGCGCCGCCTCGGCCAATGCGGGCGCGTTGCGGGACGCCTCGTCCCAGCCCAGCCGCATCTTCAGCGTCACCGGGCGCGAGGTCGCCGCGACCGCCGCGCCGATGATCCGCCGCGCCTGCTCCAGGTCGCGCATCAGGGCCGAGCCGCAGGCGGCGCCGGTCACCTCCTTGGCCGGACAGCCGAAGTTGAGGTCGATCAGGTCCGCGCCCGCCCGCTCAGCCAGGCGCGCGCCCTCGGCCATGGCCAAGGGATCGGCGCCGACCAGCTGGATCACCGTAAGGGGCAGGCCCTCGCCCACGGCGGCGCGGCGCACCACGTCGGGGCGACCCCTGGCGAACTCCGCCGAGGCGACCATCTCGGTGGCCACGTAAGGCGCCCCCAAGCGCGCGGCGAGCCGCCGGAACGGCAGGTCGGAGACGCCGGTCATGGGCGCGACGAACACGCGGCCCGGCACGAGCACATCGCCGATGCGCACGCCCGGCAAAGCGCTCTCGGGGGGCGCGGCCTCAGGCTGCGGCGGCATCGGCCCGGGCGTCGCGGCGGATGCGCTCGACCATGGCGGCGAGCCCGTTGGAGCGCTGGCTGGAGAGCGAGCCCGCCAGGCCCAGGCGGTCGAAGGCGGCCCGGGCGTCGAAGGCCAGCACCTCCTCCGGGGTGCGCCCGTCATAGAGGCGCAGCACGATGGCGATCAGCCCCCGCACGATATGGGCGTCGCTGTCGCCCCGGAACCTCAGCCGCCCGTCCGCCGTCCGCTCAGTCACGAGCCACACCTGGCTGGCGCAGCCGCGGACCTTGTTGGCGTCGCAGCGCTCCGCCTCCGACAGCGGCTCAAGCCCGCGCCCGAGGTCGATGACGTGGCGATAGCGCTCCTCCCAGTCGCCCAGCAGATCGAACTCGTCGACGAGGGCGTCCAGGTCCTGCTCGATGGGGGACGGCATGCAGGCCCAAATAGGGCCTCGCAAGGCCGCGGGGAACCGTGCGGCGGGCCGGCTCAGGCCAGGGGCAGGCTCAGCACCGCCACCAGGCCGGCGTCCACGCCGGGGCGCAGGCGCAGGCGGCCCTGCATCGCCTCGGCCAGCAGCCGCGCCAGCGGCAGGCGCAGGCCGCCCGGATTGGCCGCGCCGGTCAGGGCGTCGTCGCCCTGGGCGAAGGGCTGCAGCAGGCGGGCGAGATGGTCGAAGGGCAGGCGCTCGCCGTCGTCGGCGATCTCCACGATGGCCCGGTCGTGCAGGCAGCGCAGGCGCAGCGACAGGGTCCCGCCGCCGGGCAGCCTGAGCGCGCCATGGTGCAGCAGGTGCGTCAGCACCGCGCCGAGCGCCTGGGGATCGGCCCGCACGGTGAGCTCAGGCGCCTCGGCCCAGTCGAAGCTCACGCCCCGGCCGGCGAACTCGCGCATGGCTGCGGCGGCCGCATCGGCCAGCGCCTGGTCCAGCCGGACGGGCTGCAGCTCCAGGTCCGCCGCGCCGGACTGAAGGCGCGCCATCTCCAAGATGTCGTTGACTAGGCCCAGAAGCTTCAGCCCGCTCTGGTGCACCAGCCGGGCGTGCTCGCGGTAGCGCGGCTCGCTCAGCGGGCCGTAGAGTTCGGACGCAATGATCTCGGAAAAGCCGATGATGGCGTTCAGGGGCGTGCGCAGCTCGTGGCTGGCCAGCCGCAGGAAGGTGCGGCGGCCCTCCTGCGCGCTGGAGGCGGCGACCGCGGCGCGGGAGGCGCGCGGTCGCGACCTTCGGCCGGGGGTCGGGACGGCGAGCAGGCCCTGGTTCGGCATGGCGAAGCGTTCGGCTTCCAAAGGTTCCAGCCCAACCTAGGGGAGCGCCCTTTCTAAACCGTTGCCGCTGCGACGTTTTCGCCGCAGGCCCGCTCAGCGCATGGCGATCTGGGGCGCGCTGGCCCGGGCGAAGTAGGCGTCGATGGCGTCGCCCACCGCCTGCATGAGGCGGCCGCGGCGGGCGGGGTCGGCCAGGGCGCGCTCGTCGCCGGCGTTGGTGATGAAGCCCATCTCCATGAGCACGGCGGGCACGTCGGGGGCCAGCAGCACCACGAAGCCCGCATCGCGGTGGCTGCGACGGAGCAGGGGCGCCTCCTCCGACACCCGGTCGAGCAGGCTCTCCGCGAAGATCGAGGAGCGGTTCTTCGTCTCCCGTTGCGTCAGGTCGAGCAGGATGCGGTTGACCTGCTCGTCGCGGGCGGGAAGGCGCACGCTCATGATCCAGTCGCCGCCGCCGGTCAGCTTGCGCTGCACGTGGTCCGCCGTCTTGTCCGACAGGGTGTAGACGGTCGCGCCGCGCACCAGCGGATCGGCGTCCGCATCGGCGTGCAGGGAGATGAAGAGGTCGGCGTTGGCGCGCCGGGCCAGGCGCACCCGCTCCTCCAGCGGCACGAACACGTCGCCCGAGCGGGTCAGCACCACGCGGTAGCGCCCGGTGCGCTCCAGGCGCGCCTTGAGCCCGCGGGCGGCGGCCAGGGTGATGTCCTTCTCGTGCGCGAAAAGGCCTTGAGCACCCGGGTCCTTGCCCCCGTGCCCGGCGTCGATGACGATCACCCGCGGCCCGGCGTCGAGGGCGGGCGGCGCAGGCTCAGGCCCCGTTGCCGGGACGGGCGGCCGACGGCGGAGCGCGGCGCGCTGCAGCTGAGGCTGCCCCTGCGCCTCCACGTCGATGACGTAGCGGTAGACCAAGACGCCGTCGCCGGGCGGCAGCAGGAAGCGCCGCCGCACCACGCCCGGCCGCGCGAGCTCCAGGCTCAGCACCGCCGCGCCGCCCCGTCCCGCGACGCGCCAGCCCCGCACCAGGCCTTGGCCCGGGCCCGCCATGTCGCCGGCGGTCGCGACGTGCGGCAGGCGCAGGCTCAGCCGGTCCGCGGACGCCGGCTCCGCCGCCTCGCCCCTCACGGCGCGGTCGAGCTCCAGCACCACCCGGGCGCGCTCGGGATCGCCGCCCAGGCGCACCTTGAGCAGGCCCGCGCCGGTCTCGCCGCGGGAGGCCGCGGCCGCGGCCAGCACGGCGATCAGCGCCAGCCCGCCGGCCAGGGTCCGGGCCCCCGGCCTGCGCGCGCGCCCTCGCCCGGCTGTCGTCTGAACCGCCACCTAGACCGCCTCTGTCGTGAAGCGCTTGTATCGCAAGCGCTCCGTAGACAAATGCTTAAACAAGCCAGACCTCAGTGCGTCGCTTTCCTTTTGGCGCGCAGTGTTGCAGAGTCTCTCCCGCGCCAGCATCGCGGCCGCGACGTTCCGCCCGGCCAAGGATGCGCGCAGCCGCGCCGACCCGGTTCGACCGGCGACACGCACCCCTTTCCGCTCAGGCGCTATTCCGCGCCTCAGGAATCAAAACCCATGGGCCGCGCCGCTCATCGCCAAGTCCGCTCCGCAGAGGCCGCTTCGGCCCCGCGCGGCGGAGCGACGACGCTGCGCGCCGGCCCCGTCCGGCGCCCGGGACAGGCTCCCGCCGCGCGCCGCGGAGATCCCTTCTATGACCAAGCGTATGTTGATCGACGCCTCCCACGCGGAAGAGACGCGTGTCGTGGTGTTGGACGGGCACCGGATTGAGGAGCTCGACTTCGAAAGCCAGTCCCGCAAGCAGCTGCGGGGCAACATCTACCTCGCCAAGGTCACGCGCGTAGAGCCGAGCCTGCAGGCCGCCTTCATCGAATACGGCGGCAACAAGCACGGCTTCCTGGCCTTCAACGAGATCCACCCCGACTACTACCAGATCCCCATCGCCGACCGCGAAGCGCTGATGCGCGAGGAGGCGGAGGAGGAAGAGGAGCACGCCCGCCGCCACGGCAACGGCGGCGGCCGGGGCCACGAGGGCGCGGAGGCTTCCCAGGGCGATGACGCCGTCGAGGACGACGACGACGACGTCATGGAGGAGGAGCTGGAGCGCCGTCGGCGGCGCCTGCTCCGCCGCTACAAGATCCAGGAGGTCATCCGTCGCCGCCAGATCATGCTGGTGCAGGTCGTCAAGGAGGAGCGCGGCAACAAGGGCGCCGCCCTGACCACCTACCTCAGCCTGGCGGGTCGCTACGGCGTGCTGATGCCGAACACGGCGCGGGGCGGCGGCATCAGCCGCAAGATCACCACGGCCACCGACCGCAAGCGTCTGAAGAAGGTGGTGGACGAGCTCGACGTGCCGCAGGGCATGGGCCTGATCATCCGCACCGCCGGCGCCAAGCGCACCAAGGCGGAGATCAAGCGCGACTACGACTATCTGCTGCGCCTTTGGGAGAACATCCGAGAGACGACGCTGAAGTCGATCGCCCCCGCGCTGATCTACGAGGAAGAGGACCTCGTGAAGCGGGCCGTGCGCGACATGTTCGACAAGGACCTCGACGGCATCCTGGTCGAGGGCGAGGCCGGCTATCGCGAGGCGCGCGACTTCATGCGCATGATCATGCCGAGCCAGGCCAAGAAGGTCATCCACTACAAGGAGCCGACGCCGCTGTTCGTGGCGCACCGGATCGAGGACCAGCTGGCCCAGATCCACTCCCCCGTGGTGCCCCTGCGCTCGGGCGGCTACCTGGTGATCAACCAGACCGAGGCGCTCGTCGCCATCGACGTCAACTCTGGCAAGTCCACCCGCGAGCGCAACATCGAGGCCACCGCGCTCAAGACCAACCTGGAGGCGGCCGAGGAGGCCGCGCGCCAGCTGCGCCTGCGCGACCTGGCCGGGCTGATCGTCATCGACTTCATCGACATGGACGAGGCGAAGAACAATCGCGCCGTCGAAAAGAAGCTGAAGGACTGCCTGAAGGACGACCGCGCCCGGGTTCAGATCGGCAAGATCTCCAGCTTCGGGCTGATGGAGATCAGCCGCCAGCGCCGCCGCTCCGGCGTGCTGGAGGGCACGACCCACGTCTGCGAGCACTGCCAGGGCACGGGCCGGGTGCGCTCGGTGGAGTCGAGCGCGCTGGCCGCGCTGCGGGCGGTGGAGATGGAGGCGGTGCGCGGCGGTCCGGGCGCGATCACCCTGCGCCTGCCCACCGACGTAGCGCTCTACATCCTGAATGAGAAGCGCGCCCATCTCTCGCGGCTCGAGCAGGTGCAGGGCCTGAAGGTCGCCGTCGCGGTCGAGGCCGCGCTGACCCACGCCGAGCATGAGATCGAGCGCACGGCCGCCGTCGAGGGCGCCCCGCGGCTGGAGAGCACGACCTTCAACGCGCCGCGCATCGAGGTCGCCGCGTCCCAGGCCTTCGAGGCGGACGAGGCCGACGAGGCGGTCTTCGACGAGCCCGACGTGGAGGAGGACGAGGACGACGCGGCCGAAGCGCCGGGCGAGCGCAGCGGCGCGCGCAGCGCTGGGCGCGAGGCGGAGTCCGCCGACGGCGAGCGCGGGCGCCGCCGCAGGCGCCGCCGCCGCGGCGGGCGCGGGCGCGACGACGCCGGCCCGGGCGAGGCGCGGGCGGCCCGGGACCCGGACTCCGATGGCGACGAGGACGAAGCCGACGCCGATGCGGAGGCCAGCGAAGGCGGCGAACTCGTCGCTCGGGCCGACGGGGCGGAGGCCGAGGACAGCGAGCGGGCGCGGCGTCGCCGCCGTCGCGGACGCCGGGGCGGGCGTCGCATGCGCGAGGAGGGCGGGCCCGAGCGCCGCGCCGAAGACCCTTACGCCTGGGTCACGCCGCCGCGCGTCGGCCGCGACGAGGACCCCTACGTCTGGAAGGACCCGATGGAGGCCGGACCGCCCGCGGTCGCCTTCGCCGCCCACGCCGAGCGCACGGCCGAGCCGGAGGTCGCCGGGCAGGCGCACGCCGAAGCCGAGCCCGCGCCCGCCGCCCAGGGCGCCTTTGTCGAGACGCCGATCAGCCAGGAGGCCCCCGAAGACGGGGCCTCTCGCGAAGACGGTGTGAGCGAGGCGACGGCGGCCAAGCCGGCCCGCGCCCGCAAGCCGCGCGCGCCCCGGGCGCCCCGCGGCAAGGCGGCTCAGGCGGCGGCGGCGGAGGCGGCGGCCGAAGCGACTCCGGAGGCGGCTCCGGCCGAACCGGACGCCAGCCCGCTCCAGGCCGAAGCGCCCGCGATCGCGCCGGAGCCGGCGCCCGCCGCCCCCGAGGCGTCCCCAGAGACGGCTCCAGCGATGTCCCCAGCGATGTCTCCCGCCGCGGCGTCGCCCGAGCGGGAGCCGGTCGCGCCGGCTCGTCCGCCCGCACCCGATCCCGCGGAGATCAGCGCGCCCCCGACGCAACCGCGTCGCGGCTGGTGGCGCCGCCTGGGCTGAGGCGGTATGAGGGGATCGGGCGTGCTGGGCGGGCGTGAGGTGCGAGGAGCGACCGCGCGGTGGCAGGCCTGATCCCATTCCCCTCCCGGCCGCGCGCGGGCCGCGGTCTTTCGTGGGCGCGCCTTTGCGTCGCCGCCGGGGCGCTCGCCTTCGCGCTGGCCCCGGCGCTGGCGGCCGCACAGGACTCCGGCGGCGGGCTGAACGTCATCCGCGACACCGAGATCGAGGCCACCATCCACAAGGAGGCCGACCCGATCTTCAAGGCCGCGGGCCTGGACCCCAAGGACATGCAGGTCCTGCTGATCGGCGATCGGTCGCTGAACGCCTTCACCGTCAGCAGCCGCCTGATGGCGGTGAACACCGGCCTGATCATCGAGACCAAGACGCCCAACGAGCTCGAAGGCGTCATCGCCCACGAGACCGGCCACGCGGCGGGCGGCCACACCGTGCGCGAAGGCGAGATGATGCGGGCGGGCATGGCGCCCTTCCTGCTGACCCTGGGCCTGGGCGTGCTCGCCGCCATCGCCGGGGCGCCGGACGCGGGCGCGGTGCTCGTGGGCTCGTCCGGCTATTTCGGCACGCTGGGCGCGCTCACCTATTCCCGCGAGCAGGAGAGCCGCGCCGACCAGGCGGCGATCACCTATCTGGAGCGGGCCGGCTACTCGTCCCGCGGTCTCGTCGAGTTCTTCGACAACTTCCGCTACGAGGAGGTCTTCTCCGAGGCGCGCCGCTATCCCTTCTTCCAGAGCCACCCGATCAGCTCCGAGCGGATCGAGTCGCTGCGGCGCCGGGCGGAGGAGCAGAAGCACTATGGCGAGACGGACTCTCCGGAGTTGATCGCCGAGCATCAGGTCATGAAGGCCAAGCTCGCCGCCTTCATCGACCCGCCGCAGCAGACCTTCATCAAGTTCAAGGAGACCGACACCTCGTTCCCGGCGCGCTACGCCCGCGCCATCGCCTACTACAAGGCGACCGAGACCGAGACGGCGCTGAAGAAGCTGGACGCGCTCCTGGCCGACTATCCGAACAACCCCTACCTCTGGGAGCTGAAAGGCCAGGTGCTGTTCGAGGCCGGCCGCGCCAAGGAGGCGGAGCCCGCGCACCGCAAGGCGGTGGAGCTGAAGCCCGACGCGCCCCTGCTCCGCATCAACCTCGCCCAGGCCATCCTGGCGCAGGACGAGGGCAAGCGCGCCGACGAGGTGCTGGCCGAGCTGCAGAAGGCGCTGGCGCACGACAAGGACAACACCTTCGCCTGGCGGCTGATGAGCCAGGCCTACGCCGCCAAGCACGACGAGGGCCAGGCGCGGCTGGCGGCGGCGGAGGAGCACTTCTCCACGGGCGACCTGACCCAGGCGCGCATCTTCGCCATGCGCGCGCGGGAGTACCTGCCCAAGAACACGCCGCAATGGCGTCGCGCGACCGACATCGTCCTGGTCTCCAAGCCCTCGGCGGACGACCTGAAGCAGCTCGGCCGCACCGGCTGACCTCCCCCCCTCGCCACCCGCCGTCAACCCGCCGTCAACGAGCCTAAAGCCATGTTCCGCCTCATGCGCCTCGCCCCCGCCGCCGCCCTCTGCGCCGCCCTGATCGCGGCGCCCACCGCGGGCTGCTCCAAGCCCGCCGAGGACCAGGCCTTCGGCGAGAAGGTGCGCGCCTATCTGCTCGCCCATCCCGAGGTGATCGCCGAAGCGATCGAGAAGGCCGAAACCCGCAAGCAGGCCGAACAGAACGCCGCCGCCAAGGTCGCGATCCGCCAGAACCGCGACAAGCTCGAGCGCGATCCGCGCGATGTCGTGGCCGGCAACGCCAAGGGCGCCGTCACGGTGGTGGAGTTCTTCGACTACCGCTGCCCCTACTGCAAGGTGGCCGGGCCGGGGGTCGTGCGCCTGCTGAAGGACAATCCTGACGTGCGCCTGGTGCTGAAGGAGTTCCCGATCCTGTCGGAGAGCTCCGAGCAGGCCGCGCGTTCCGTGCTCGCCAGCAAGGGCACGGGCAAGGCCTTCGACCTCTATCAGGCCCTGCTGCAGGAGAAGGCGCTGGACGAGGACGCCATCGCGCGCGTGCTGAAGACCCAGGGGCTGGACCCGGCGGCGACCCGGACCGCGGGCCAGAGCAAGGCCATCTCCGACCAGCTGAGCGATGTGCACGCCCTCGCCGCCGCCATCGGGGTGAACGGCACGCCGGCGTTCATCGTCGGCGACACCATGCTGCCCGGCTGGCAGGCCGAGGCGCTGCAGGCCGCCATCGAGGCCCAGCGCAAGGCGCTCAAGAAGGGCTGAGCGCGCGCCTCAGCCCCGCCCGGCCGGGTGGAAGTGGGCGAAGATGCGCTGGGCCAGGGCCTCGTTCACGCCCTCCACCTTCACCAGGTCCGGCACGGAGGCGCGGCTGACGCCCCGGGCGGAGCCGAAGGCGTGCAGGAGCGCGCGCTTGCGGGCGGGCCCGACGCCCTCGATTTCGTCGAGGGGGTTCTTCTTGAGGTCCATCTTGCGGCGGACGCGGTGGCTGCCGATCGCGTAGCGGTGCGCCTCGTCGCGCAGGCGCTGCAGATAGTAGAGCACCGGGCTCTTCGGCTCGAGCATGAACGGCTCCCGGCCCGGCAGGAAGAAGCGCTCAAGCCCCGCGTCGCGGTCGGGTCCTTTCGCCACGCCCACCACGACGATGTCGTCGAGGCCGAGGTCCGCCATCGCCTCGCGCGCCGCCGCCAGCTGGCCCGCGCCGCCGTCGATCAGCACCAGGTCGGGGCGGGGCGGGCTTCCGCCTTCCTCCTCCTCCTTGACCAGGCGGCCGAAGCGGCGCTGCAGCACCTGGCGCATCATGGCGTAGTCGTCGCCGGGGGCGAGTTCGGCGCCCTTGATGTTGAACTTGCGGTACTGGCTCTTCTGGAAGCCCTCGGGCCCGGCCACGATCATGCCGCCGACCGCATTCGTGCCCATGATGTGGCTGTTGTCGTAGACCTCGATGCGCTCGGGGGGCTGCTCCAGGCCGAAGACCTCGCAGACCCCGGCCAGCAGCTTGGATTGCGCCGAGCCCTCGGCCAGCTTGCGGCCGAGCGCCTCGCGGGCGTTGGTCAGGGCGTGCTGGACCAGCTCGCGCTTCTCGCCGCGGCGGGGGGCCGCGATCTCGACCTTGCGGCCGGCCTTGACGCACAGCGCCTCGGCGAGGAGCTCGCGGTTGGGGATGTCGTGGCTGAGCAGGATCAGGCGCGGAACCGGCTGGGCGTCGTAGAACTGGCCCAGGAAGGCGTCGAGCACCGCCGCGTCCGGATCGACGCCCTCGTCGAGGTCGGAGAGCGCGCTCGCGACCCGGGGGAAGTAGGCGCGGTTGCCCCAGTTCTGGCCGGCGCGGAAGAAGAACACCTGCACGCAGGCCTGGCCGCCCTCGGCGTGCAGGGCGAAGACGTCCGCCTCTTCCACCGACTCCGGGTTGATTTGCTGCTCCATGGAGATGGCGGAGAGCGCCCGGATGCGGTCCCTCAGCCGCGCGGCGCGCTCGAACTCCAGGTTCTCCGCCGCCTGGCCCATCTCCTCGGAGAGGCGCGCCAGCACCGCCCGGCTCTTGCCGGTCAGGAAGGCGTGCGCCTGCTCGACCAGGGCCAGGTAGTCGGCCTGGGCGATCTCGCCCGTGCAGGGGCCCGAGCAGCGCTTGATCTGGTGCAGCATGCAGGGGCGCGAGCGACTGTCGAACACGCTGTCGGAGCATGAGCGCAGCAGGAACGCCTTCTGCAGGATCGCCACCGTCCGGTTCACCGCCCAGGTGGAGGCGAAAGGGCCGAAGTAGTCGCCCGCGATGGTATGGGCGCCGCGGTGCTTGCGGATCTGGGGCGCGGGGTGGTCGCGACGCAGCAGGATCTCGGCGAAGCTCTTGTCGTCTCTCAGCACCACATTGAAGCGCGGCTTCAGGTGCTTGATCAGGTTGGACTCCAGCAGCAGGGCCTCGGTCTCGGTGCGGGTGGTCACGAACTCCATGGATCGCGTCAGGCTGACCATGTGCGCCAGCCGCTGGCTGTGCACCCGGCCCGAGCCGTACTGCGCCACGCGCTTCTTCAGCGAGCGCGCCTTGCCGACGTAGAGGACCTCGTTGTCCTCGCCGATCATGCGGTAGACGCCCGGCGCGTCGGGCAGGCGGCGCACCTCGTCCTTGATCAGGGCCGCGCCCTTGCGGGCGGCCTGCGCCGGTGCGCTGTGATCGGGCGCGTCGCAGATGACGCCGTCGTCCAGGACAGGGACCTCGCTCATGCGCCCGATATAGGCCCGCGGAGGGGGCGCGGGACAGGGGTGCGCGGGACAGGGGTGCGCGGAACAGGGAGGCCGGCTTAGTCCGCCGCAGGCAGGGTCAGCTCGACCCGCAGGCCGCCCAGGGCCTTAGAGCGCCCAAGCGCGAGCGTCCCGCCGTAGGCCCGCGCCAGCTCGTCCGCGATCGAGAGCCCCAAGCCCGAGCCCGGCGCCTGTTCGTCCAGCCGCGCGCCGCGCTTGAGCACCTCGCCGTAGCGGTCCTCCGGCAGGCCATCGCCGTCGTCCTCCACCACGATGCTGAGCCGCCCCCGCGCGACCGGCTCGGCGCGGGCGATCACGGCGGAGCGGCCGTACTTGCAGGCGTTTTCCATCAGGTTGCCGACCATCTCCTGCAGGTCCTGGCGCTCGCCGCGGAAGCACAGGCCCGGGGCGCTGTCCCAGTCGAGGTCGCGCGTGCGGAAGACCGAGCCCAGCATGCGCGCCAGCTCCTCCATCACCTCGTCCACGGGCGTGCGCTCGCCGGAGGCCTGGGAGCGGGCGGCGGCGCGGGCGCGGCGGAGGTGCCGCTCCACCTGGCCCTGCATGGCCGCAGCCTGGCGGCGCACGACCTCGGCCAGGGGACCGGGATGGCGATCGGCCTCGCTCAGCATCACCGCAAGCGGCGTCTTGAGGGCGTGCGCCAGGTTGCCGACGTGGGTGCGCTGGCGCTCCACCGTCTCCTGGTTGTGGTCGAGCAGCGCGTTCAGCTCGCCGGCCAGGGGGGCGAGCTCCGCCGGATAGTCGCGGCCGATCCGCTGCGCCCGGCCGGTGCGGACCTCCGCCACCTCCCGGCCCATGCTGAACAGGGGGCGCAGGCCCACGCGCACCTGCAGCACCACCGCAGCGACCAGCCCCGCGCCCAGGATCACGAGCGAGACCGCGATCCGCCAGGCGAAGCGGCGGGCGTCCTGCTCCAGGCTGGCGCGGTTCTCGGCCACGAAGATGGCGACGGGACCGGGGTGGCCGGGCAGGAAGACGATCTGCAACGCCGCCCGCGTCGGCTCCTTGCCGTTCTGCGCCGGACCGGTGGAGTCGTAGAACACCGGCCGCCCGGGCCGGGCGCGCGCCTCGGCCATGACCTTGGGCGGGGCGGACAGGTCGGCGTCGAACAGCGAGCGGGAGCGCGACACCGGGTGCAGGCGGCCGCCGTGGAAGTCGGCGATCTGCCAGTAGCGCCCGGAATAGACCCTGAGCGCCTGCTCGTCGGTGAGCGGGGGCGCCACGACCTCGCCGCCGGGATCGACGGTGGAGCCCGAGTAGAGGCTGTCGATCAGCCCCGCTAGCGTGCGGTCGATGCGCGAGACCGCGGCGTCGTGGAAGAAGGCGGTGAGCGCCACGCCCATGGCGACCAGCACGATCAGGCTCCAGCCCGCGGCCAGCCAGATCAGGCGGCCGACCAGGGAGTTCCGGGGAAAGAGCAGCCTCGCCCTCATCCCGCCCCGAAGCCGGACGGGCGCGCCAAGCCGCCCCGGTCAGGCCTCACGCCGCCTCGCCCGCCAGAGGCGTCAGGCGGTAGCCGAGGCCGCGCACGGTCTCGATCCGGTCGGGTCCGATCTTCTTGCGCAGGCGGCCGATGAACACCTCGATGGTGTTGGAGTCCCGGTCGAAGTCCTGGTCGTAGAGATGCTCCACCAGCTCGGTGCGGCTGATCACCCGGCCCTGGTGCATCATCAGATAGTGCAGCAGACGGTACTCCAGCGACGTCAGGCGCAGCGGCTCGCCGTTGACGCTGGCCCGCGCGGCGCGGGGGTCCAGGCGCAGGCCGCCGCAGCTGAGCGTGGGGCTGGCGTGGCCGGTCGCGCGCCGCACCAGCGCCCGCAGCCGCGCCAGGAGTTCCTCGGTGTGGAAGGGCTTGGTGAGATAGTCGTCGGCGCCGGCGTCGAAGCCCTGCACCTTCTCCGACCAGGCCGCGCGGGCGGTCAGGATCAGCACCGGCGTGGCCATGCCCTCGCGCCGCCAGCGCTCCAGCACGCTTACCCCGTCCACCTTGGGCAGGCCGAGGTCGAGCACGACGGCGTCATAGGGCTCGGTCTCGCCCAGGAACTGCGCCTCTTCGCCGTCCGGCGCATGGTCCACGGCGTAGCCGGCGTCCGCCAGCGAGGCCTTCAGCTGGCGGGACAGGTCAGGATCGTCTTCGACGAGCAGGATGCGCAAGCGTTGCAGTCCCTCACTAGCCGCCCGAGGCGGAGATGACGGCGCCGGTCTCGGCGTCCACGAGGAAGTCGATGCGCCGGCCCTGATCGGTGGCCCAGCGCACGCGATAGACGGGCCGCCCGTCGGGGCCGGTCTCCAGGCCGGCGTCGAGCTGTCGACCCGGCTGGCGGCGCCGGAGGTCGTCCACGACCCGGGCGAGCGGGATCAGCCGGCCCTGGCGCACGCCCTGGCGCGCGTCGTCGGTGCGCTCGCGCCAGTCCGCCCCCAGGCTGTCGCGGGAGTAGGGCTGGGCCTGGGCCGCACGCCCCTCGCCGGTCATGACGGCCGCGAACAGCAGCGCAAGCATGGCGGATCGGGTGATCATGGTCCTCTCCCTAGCCCGGGGCCGCTGAACGCGCCCTGAACGTGCGAAGACTTGGGCAAGATTGCAGGGCGATGTCGCGCGATTTTCCCGATCAGGCCAAGGCCTTCAGGCGATAGAGCGCATCGAGCGCCTCCCGCGGGCTCATGGAGTCCGGGTCGAGGTCCTTCAGCGCGGCCTCCAGCGGACTGGGCCCCGGGCGGAAGGCGGGCGCGGCGGGCTCGGCGGCGGTGGCGAAGAGCGGCAGGTCGTCCAGTCGCGTCGGCGATCCGGGCTCCCGCTCCAGGCGATCCAGCACCTCCCGCGCCCGCGCGACCACGGCGGCGGGCACGCCGGCGAGCTTGGCCACCTGCACGCCGTAAGAGCGGTCCGCCGCCCCCGGCGCGGCCTCGTGCAGGAAGACGAGCTCGCCGTTCCACTCCCGCGCCCGCATCGACAGATTGCACACATGCGCCAGCCGCCCCTCGAGCCGGGCGAGCTCGTGGTAGTGCGTGGCGAAGAGCGCCCGGCAGCGGTTGTGGTCGTGCAGGTGCTCGGCAGCCGCCCAGGCGATGGCCAGGCCGTCGTAGGTCGCGGTGCCGCGCCCGATCTCGTCCAGGATCACCAGCGAGCGCGGCGTGGCCTGGGTCAGGATGGCGGCGGTCTCCACCATCTCGGCCATGAAGGTGGAGCGCCCCCGCGCGAGGTCGTCGCCGGCGCCCACGCGGCTGAACAGGCGATCGACCACGCCCAGCCTCAGCCGCTTGGCCGGCACGAAGCACCCGGCCTGGGCGAGCACGGCCAGGAGCGCGTTCTGGCGCAGGAAGGTCGACTTGCCCGCCATGTTGGGACCGGTGACGACGGCGAGCCTCGCGCAGACCTCGCCCGCCCCGTCGAGCCTGCAGTCGTTGGGCGTGAAGGCCTCGCCTTCGCGGCGGACGGCGGCCTCGACCACCGGGTGGCGCGCGGCCTCGGCCTCGAAGACGAGGCTGTCGTCTACGACCGGGCGGGCGGCGCCGGCCTCCTCCGCCCACTCCGCGAGCGCGGCGGCGACGTCCAGCACGGCCAGAGCCTCGGCCGCGGCCTGCAGCGCGGGCGCAAGCGCCTGGGCCTCCTGGCGCAGGTCCTCGAAGGCCTGGAGCTCAATCGCGAGCGCCCGCTCCGCCGCCTGGGCGATGCGGGCGTCGAGTTCGGCCAGGGCGGTGGTGGTGAAGCGGACCTGATTGGCGGTGGTCTGGCGGTGGATGAAGCGGGCGTTCAGCGGCGGCCGGAGCAGCGCCTCCGCCTGCTTGGCGGTGGCGTCGACAAAGTAGCCCAGCACCGCATTGTGCCGGATCTTGAGCGGCTGGCCGGCCTCTGCGGCGAGGTCGGCTTCCAGCTGCAGGATGACCCGCCGGCTGTCGTCGCGCAGAGCGCGGGCCTGGTCGAGCTCGGGCCGGAAGCCGGCCGCGATGAAGCCGCCGTCCCGGGGGAGCGCCGGCAGGTCGGGGGCGAGCGCCGCCTCCAGCTTTGCGGCGAAGGCGGCCAGCGTAGGGGCGCGGTGCGGGTCCAGCGCCTCCAGCGCCTGGGCGATCTCCTCCGGCAGGGGCTGCAGCGGCTCGGCGGCGGCCAGCGCGAGGGCGCAGACGGCCTCTCCGGTCCTGAGCCCCGCCTTGAGCGCGCCGAGGTCGCGCGGCCCGCCCCGCCCCAGGACGAGCCGGGAGAGCGCCCGCGCCATATCGCCCGAACCCTTGAGCGCCGCCCTGAGCTCGCGCCGGAGCGGGCGCGCCTCCAGCAGCCGCTCCACCGCGTCCAGGCGCTGAGCGATCCTGGCCGGGTCCAGCAGCGGGCGCGCCAGGCGGTCGGCGAGCTTGCGCGCGCCCGGCGCGGTCACGGTGCGGTCGATGGCGCCGAGCAGGCTGCCCTCGCGGGCGCCGGAGGTCGCGCGATCGATCTCCAGGCTCGCCCGGGTCGCCGGGTCGATGGCCATGGCTTCGGTCCCCTCGGCCCGGCGGGGCGGCCGCAGCGGCGGGATGCGCCCGGCCTGGGTGGTCTCCAGGTGCGCCGCGATGAGGCCGAGGGCGGACACCTCCGCGGGCGAGAAGCCGCCGAACCCGTCCAGGGTCTCCACGCCGTAGAGCCGCTTCACGCGCGCTTCCGCCGCCGCGGGCTCGGCCAGGGCGCTGGGCAGGGGCTGGGTGCAGCCGGGGGCGGCCTTCAGCTGCGCCGCCGATTCGGGATCGGCGAACAGGCGGTCGGGGACCAGCAGCTCCGAAGGCGCGAACGCGGCCAGGGCGGGCCCCAGCGTCGCCTTCTCCAGCCGCAGCACCTCCACCTCGCCGGTGGAGAGCTCCACCGAGGCGAGCGCCGCCTGGCCGGCCCGCATCGCCACGGCCGCCAGCCGGTTCGCGCCGCGGGCGTCCAGCAGGCTGTCCTCGGTCAGGGTCCCGGGGGTCACCACCCGCACCAGGTCGCGCCGCACCACCGCCTTGGAGCCGCGCTTGCGCGCCTCCGCCGGGTCTTCCATCTGCTCGCAGACCGCGACCTTGAAGCCTGCGCGGATCAGCTTGGCGAGATAGGCCTCCGCCGCATGCACCGGCACCCCCGCCATAGGGATGTCCGCCCCGGCGTGCTTGCCGCGGTAGGTCAGGGTGATGCCGAGCGCCTGCGACGCCCGGACCGCATCGTCGAAGAAGAGCTCGTAGAAGTCGCCCATGCGAAAGAAGACCAGCGCGTCGGGCTGTCGCGCCTTGGCCTCGAAGAACTGGGCCATGACCGGCGTCGCCTGCTCGGCGGCCTTCAGGTTCGGCTCGGGGCGATTCATGAGCCGGCGAGGTTAGCGCGCCTGCGAAGGCGCCGATAGGCCGGCCCGCGCCGGGTGCGGTTCCGCGCGAGGTTGCGCCGCGCGCCCCGCCTCGCTAGACCGCCCCCTTAGCCCCACGTCCGGCCGGTTCCCGGGACGCGCGCCCCTCGCTCGACAGGGGCGGGCGCGCCGTCGGCCCCTGCGCGCGCGAGACCCATGCCCAAGCGGACCGACCTGAACTCCATCCTGATCATCGGCGCGGGGCCCATCGTCATCGGCCAGGCCTGCGAGTTCGACTACTCGGGCGTGCAGGCCTGCAAGGCGCTGCGCGCCGAGGGCTACCGGATCGTGCTGGTCAACTCCAACCCCGCCACGATCATGACCGACCCGGATGTGGCGGACGCCACCTATGTCGAGCCGATCACCCCGGAGATCGTGGAGAAGATCATCGCCAAGGAGCGCCCCGACGCGCTGCTCCCCACCATGGGCGGCCAGACGGCGCTGAACACGGCCCTCGCCCTGGAGCGCGCCGGCGTGCTGGCCCGCTACGGCGTGGAGATGATCGGGGCGAAGGCGGAGGTCATCGACAAGGCCGAGGACCGGCAGAAGTTCCGCGACGCGATGGACAAGCTCGGGCTGGAGAGCCCGCGCTCCAAGGCCGCGCACACCATGGAGGAGGCGCTCGACGGCCTGGAGTTCGTCGGCCTGCCCGCCATCGTTCGTCCCTCCTTCACCCTGGCCGGCACGGGCGGGGGCATCGCCTACAATGTCGAGGAGTTCCGCGAGATCGTGGAGCGCGGCCTGGACCTCTCGCCCACCACCGAGGTGCTCATCGAGGAGAGCGTGCTGGGCTGGAAGGAATACGAGATGGAGGTCGTCCGCGATCGGGCGGACAACTGCATCATCGTCTGCTCCATCGAGAACGTGGACCCCATGGGCGTGCACACGGGGGACTCCATCACCGTCGCCCCCGCCCTGACCCTGACCGACAAGGAATACCAGCGCATGCGCACGGCCTCCATCGCCGTGCTGCGCGAGATCGGGGTGGAGACCGGCGGCTCCAACGTGCAGTTCGCCGTCAACCCGCGCGACGGCCGCATGGTGGTGATCGAGATGAACCCCCGCGTGTCGCGCTCCTCGGCCCTGGCGTCGAAGGCGACGGGCTTTCCCATCGCCAAGGTCGCCGCGCGCCTGGCGGTGGGCTACACCCTGGACGAGCTCCTGAACGACATCACCGGCGCCACGCCGGCGAGCTTTGAGCCGACCATCGACTATGTGGTCACCAAGATCCCGCGCTTCGCCTTCGAGAAGTATCCCGGCGCGGAGCCGACGCTCACCACCTCAATGAAGAGCGTCGGCGAGGTCATGGCCATCGGCCGCACCTTCGCGGAGAGCTGTCAGAAGGCGCTGCGGGGCCTGGAGACCGGGCTCACGGGCTTCGACGAGATCGCGATCCCGGGGGCGGACGACGCCGATCCGGCCGCCGCCCGCGCCGCGGTGGTGCGGGCCTTAGGGGTGGCGACGCCGGACCGCCTGCGGGTCATCGCCCAGGCCTTCCGCCACGGCCTGAGCGTGGAGGAGGTCAACGCCGCTTGTTCCTACGAGCCCTGGTTCCTGCGTCAGATCGAGCAGATCGTGCAGGCGGAGCGCCACATCGCCGAGCACGGCCTGCCCTGCGACGGCCAGCGCTGGCGCCAGCTCAAGGCGGCCGGCTTTTCCGACGCGCGCCTGGCCAAGCTCGCCGGCAAGGCCGAGGCGGAGGTCCGCTTGGCGCGCCGCGCCCTGGGCGTGCGCCCGACCTTCAAGCGCATCGACACCTGCGCGGCGGAGTTCGAGGCGCGCACGCCCTACATGTACTCGACCTACGAGACCGGGGCCTTGGGCCAGCCGCCCGAGGACGAGGCCGACCCCTCCCCGCGGCGCAAGGCGGTGATCCTGGGCGGCGGCCCCAACCGGATCGGGCAGGGGATCGAGTTCGACTACTGCTGCTGCCACGCGGCGTTCGCGCTGGACGACCTCGGCATCGAGTCGATCATGGTCAACTGCAACCCCGAGACCGTCTCGACCGACTATGACACCTCCGACCGGCTCTATTTCGAGCCCCTGACCGCCGAGGACGTGCTGGAGATTCTGGACGTGGAGCGCTCCAGGGGCGAGTTCTTGGGCGTCATCGTGCAGTTCGGCGGGCAGACGCCCCTGAAGCTCGCGTCCGCGCTGGAGGAGGCGGGGATCCCGATCCTGGGCACGACGCCGGACGCCATCGACCTGGCCGAGGACCGCGAGCGCTTCCAGCAGCTCCTGACGCGCATCGGCCTGCGCCAGCCGGTCAACGCCATCGCCCGCTCCGCCGAGGAGGCCCGCGCGGCGGCCCGCCGGGTCGGCTACCCCGTCGTGATCCGCCCCTCCTACGTGCTGGGCGGCCGGGCCATGGAGATCGTGCGCGACGACGAGCAGCTGGAGCGCTACGTCACCCAGGCCGTGCAGGTGTCGGGCGACAGCCCCGTCCTGATCGACCAGTACCTGGCGCGCGCGACGGAGGTGGACGCCGACGCCATCTGCGACGGAGAGCGCGTCTTCGTCGCCGGGATCATGGAGCACATCGAGGAGGCCGGGGTGCACTCCGGCGACAGCGCCTGCTCGCTGCCGCCGTTTTCGCTCCGCCCGGAGACGGTGGCGGAGCTGGAGCGCCAGACCGAGGCGCTGGCGCGGGCGCTGGACGTGCGCGGCCTGATGAACGTGCAGTTCGCCATCGAGGAGCCGCTGGGCCCTGAGCCCCGCATCTATGTGCTGGAGGTGAACCCCCGCGCCAGCCGCACCGTGCCCTTCGTGGCCAAGACCATCGGCGCGCCGGTGGCGGCCATCGCGGCCAAGGTCATGGCCGGGTCGAGCCTGAAGGACTTCGCCCTGCACCCGCTGCGCGGCGACCACGTGGCGGTGAAGGAGGCCGTCTTCCCCTTCGCGCGCTTCCCCGGCGTGGACACGGTGCTGGGCCCCGAGATGCGCTCCACCGGCGAGGTCATGGGGCTGGACTGGCGACGGCCGGGCGAGCCCTTCCAGGCCGCCTTCGCCCGCGCCTTCGCCAAGAGCCAGCTCGGCGGCGGGGTGAAGCTGCCCGCCGGCGGCGCGGCCTTCGTCTCGGTCAAGGACGCCGACAAGCCCTGGATCGTGGAGCCTGTTCGCCTGCTGCTCGCCCAGGGCTTCCGCATCATCGCCACGGGCGGCACGGCCGGCGCGCTCGAGGCGGAGGGCCTGGAGGTCGAGCGGGTGAAGAAGGTGCTGGAGGGCCGGCCCAACATCGTGGACCGGATGAAGAACGGCGAGGTGCAGCTCGTATTCAACACCACCGAGGGCAAGCAGTCGCTGGAGGACAGCTTCTCGATCCGCCGCACGGCCCTGATGGGCAAGATCCCCTACTTCACCACCGCCGCAGGCGCGCTGGCCGCCGCCCAGGCCATCGCGGCCCTCTCCGAAGGCGACCTCGACGTGCGCCCGCTGCAGAGCTACGCCCAGGCCTGAGGGCGGCCGGCGGGACGGCTGGGCGGCGGGACGGGCGGCGTTAGAGCTCGCCGGTCCAGCGGCTCAGACGACGTGGGCGGGCTCCAGCGGGCAGTCCGCTTCGACGCTGGTCTCGACCTGCAAGGTGGCGTGGCCGATGCGGAAGCGTCGCTTCAGCTCCGCGCAGGTCTCGCGCAGGAAGGCGTCGCCGGGCGCGCCGGCGGGGGTGACGAGGTGGCAGGTCAGGGCGGTCTCGGTGGTCGAGAGCGGCCAGATGTGCAGGTCATGGATGGCCGCGACGCCGTCCAGCCGCTCGAGGAAGGCCGCCACCGCCAGGGGGTCGATGCCGGGCGGGGCGGCGGCCAGCGCCATGTCCGCGCTCTCGCGCAAGAGGCTCCAGGCGCCCCAGACCACGATGGCGGAGATCGCCAGCGAAGCCAGCGGGTCGATCCAGCCCTGGCCGGTCAGGAGCATCAGCGCGCCGGCGACCACCACCCCTGCGGCGATGGCCGCGTCCGCCAGCATATGGGCGAGCGCCGCCCGGGCGTTCAGGTCCTCCCGCCACTCCCGGGAGAGCAGCCAGGCGGTGAAGCCGTTCACCGCGATGCCGGCCGCCGCCACCGCCATGACGGTCGCGGCATGAGCGCTCGCCGGCTCGAACAGCCGCCGGATCGATTCCCAGGCGATGCCGCCGGTGACCACCATCAGGGCCACGGCGTTGAACAGCGCCGCCCAGATCGAGGTGGCCTTCAGGCCGTAGGTGTAGCGCGTGCTGGGCGGGGCGCCGGCGAGGCGGCTCGCGGCCCAGGCGGCCAGCAGCGCCAGCACGTCGCCGAGGTTGTGGCCCGCGTCGGCCAGCAGCGCCACGGAGTTGGCGGCGAAGCCGAAGGCCGCCTCGGCCAGCACGAAGGCGAGGTTCAGGGCCGCGCCGACGGCGAAAACGCGCCCGAAGCGCGCTGGCGCGTGGTGATGGTGACGGCCAAGCCTGTGGTCGTGATCGTGAGGGTGATCGTGGTCGTGATCGTGGCTTTGGCCGTGCGGCCGAGCGGCGCGATCGCCGCCCGCTGCGGGATTGCTGCTGTGAGCGGGGGCGTGTCGGGCGGCCATGTCGCGCTATAGCCCCTATCCCGCCCCGAGGTGAAGACGGGCGAACGCCGCGGCCCCGGGGCCTGCGCGCCTGTTGCCCCGCCCCCGCCCGGGGCGCTATAGGCAGGGTGTCAGGCGGGCATGATGTAGTGGTAGCCTGGCAGCTTCCCAAGCTGCTCGTGCGGGTTCGATTCCCGCTGCCCGCTCCAAGACCAGCGCCTTCCCCTCACGCCGATCCCCGCCCCCGGGGCGACGGGCTGTGGACAGCTTCACAGAAGCGTCGTCTCGTGGTGTCATCCTTAGCGAGCGTGATCTTCGGGCGGCGAGGGGCTGAGGGGCCTCGGGGGGTCAGGATGAAAGCGAAGTTCTCGGCCACGGACGTGGCGTTCACGGGCTTTGGCGTCGTGCGCCGCCACCCGTTCTCGGTCCTGCTTTGGGCGTTGCTGCACGCGATCTTCATCGGCGGGCTGGGCTACTATATGGCGGCGTCCGGAATGGCCGCCCTGCTCGCGAAGATGACGGCTGAAGGCGCGACGCACGCCCGGGACCCGAAGGCCGCCTTGGCCATGCTGAGCCGCCTGGCGACCTTCTATCCGGTCCCGATCCTGGTCTCGATCCTGGCCTCGGCCGTGTTCACCTGCGCCATGAACCGGGTGGTCCTGCGCCCGCGCGAGGACTTTTTCGGCTTCATCTGGTTCGGCGGCGATGAGCTGCGCCAGATCGGTCTGATCCTGCTGACGGCGGTGGTCGCCCTCGGAGCCTATCTCGGCGTCGTCGTCGTAATCGTCGCCGGGGCGTTCGCCCTCGCCGCGATCGCCGGTGCGGTCCACGGCGCGCCCTGGCTGGTTCCGACCCTGGCCATCGCCTTCGCCGTCGCGCTCTTCTGCGCCACGATCTTCGTCCTCGTGCGCCTGTCGCTGGCCGCAGCGCTCACCTTCGACAGCAAGAAGATCAACCTCTTCGGCTCCTGGACGCTCACGCGCGGCCAGTTCTGGCCGATGCTGGGCGCCTATGTGCTGGCGGCCCTGACGACCCTGGTGGCGGGACTGGTCGCGTCCATGCTGGTCGCCCTGGTGTTGGCGATCGCGTTCGGCTTCAGTTCCGCGGGGCTGGCGTTCCATCGCCAGGCTGAGACGGTGGCCGAGCTGACCGCCTTGCCCGCCATCGTGGCCCTGATGCTGAACGCCCTGGTCTATGCGATCCTCCTGCCGCTGATGGGGACCCCGCCGGCGGCCATCTACAAGGCGCTGACGGCCAAGGACGCGCCCGCCGCGGCCTGAGCCGGCCTTGCTGTCAAAGGGGGCGGGTGCTTAAGCCCGCCCCATGACGGACCCAAGCGCGACCGCCCGCTACGATTTCGCCTCCGACAACGTCGCGGGCGCCTGCCCTGAGGCCCTCGAGGCCCTGATCGCCGCCAATGCGGGGTTCGCGTCGGGCTACGGCACGGACCGCGTCACCGCCCGGGCGGCGGAGCGGGTGCGGAGCGTCCTCGACGCCGACGCCGACGTGCGCTTCGTGGCCTCCGGCACCGCCGCCAATGCGGTGATCCTGGCGGCGCTCTGCCGGCCCTTCGAGGCGGTGCTCGCCCACGCGCACGCCCATGTCTGCACCGACGAGACGGGCGCGCCGGGGTTCTTCGGCCACGGCCTGGGGCTGATCCCGCTGCCCGGCCCGTCGGGGCGGATCGAGGCCGGCGCGCTTGAGGCCGCGCTGCAGGCGCCGGAGGTCTCCTATCGCCAGTCGGCCGCCGCCCTGTCGCTGACCCAGGCCACCGAGTACGGCAGGGTCTATGCCGAGGCCGAGCTTGAGGCGCTGATCGCGGCCGCCAAGGCGCGGGGCCTGGCGGTGCACCTGGACGGGGCGCGGATCGCCAACGCCGTCGCGGCGGGCTTCGACCTGAAGGCGCTGAAGCGGCTGGGCGTGGACGCCGCGGTGCTCGGCGGAACCAAGGCCGGCATGCCCCTGTCGGAAGCCGTCGTGCTGTTCGACCCCGCGCTCAGCCGCCGCTTCGATGCGCGCCTGAAACAGGCGGGGCAGCTGCCCTCGAAGGGCCGCATGCTGTCGGCGCCCTGGATCGGCATGCTGGAGAGCGGCGCCTGGATCTCGCGCGCCGCCCACGCCAACGCCATGGCCCGCAGACTGGCCGCCCTGACGCCCTTCCCGGTGCGCCATCCGGTGGAGGCCAACGGCGTCTTCGTCGACATGGCCGAGGACCGGCTGCAGGCGCTGCGCGCGCGGGGCTGGTTCGTCTATCGCTTCACCGACGGCAGCGTACGCTTCATGTGCTCCTGGGCGACGACGCCGGAGTCCGTCGACGCGCTGGCGGCGGACCTGAAGGCGATCGCATGACCGCCTCCGCCGCCCCTGCCGAGGGTCCGGGCGGATGGGCCGAGCTCGTCACGCCGGCGCGCCTGCCGACGCTGGCGCTGATCCTGTTCAGCGTCTGGCTGGGGGCCGCCGACACCCTGGTCTCGGTGACCCTGATGCCCAAGGTCGTGGGCGACCTTGGCGGCTATCGCTATTTCAGCTGGGCGGTGACCGCCTTCGTGCTGGGCTCCATCGTCGCGGGCGCCACCGCGGGGCGGGCGGCCGAGCGCCTGGGCGTCGGACGCGGCCTGGCGGTCGCGGCGGGCGTCTATGCGGCCGGCTGCGCCCTGAGCGCCACCGCGCCGGGCATGTTCGCCTTCCTGGGCGGGCGGCTGGTGCAGGGGCTGGCGGCGGGCTGGCTCGGCGGCATGAACATGGTCGCCATCGGCGCGGTCTTTCCCGAGCGCATCCGGCCCAAGGTGTTCAGCGCGGTCGCCGGCGTCTGGGCGGCGGCGACGCTGCTCGGGCCCCTGCTCGGCGGCGTCTTCGCAGACGCCGGCGTCTGGCGCGGCGCCTTCTGGGCCTTCGCGGTCCAGGCGCTGGTCTTCGCGCCCATCGCCCTGGTCCGTTTCGGCGGCGAGCGCGGCCAGCCGGGTCCGGAGGGCTCGCCGCTCCGCCAGCTCCTGGTGCTGATCGCCGCCGTCCTGGCCATGGCGCTCGCCAGCGTGGCGCGCGGGCCGGGGCTAGGGTCAGCCACAGCGCTGGTCGCGCTCGGCTTCTTTGCGGGGTTCCTCGCCCTGGACCGGCGGGCGCGCTTCCGCCTGCTGCCGCGCAGCGCCGCGGACCCGCGCACGGTCGCCGGCGCCGCCTATGCCGCCACCTTCTTCCAGTTCGCCGCCGTGATCGTGTGGAGCGTCTACGGCGCGGCCTATCTGCAGGCGCTGCACGGGGTCAGCGCGCTGACGTCGGGCTATGTCGTGGGCTGCGAGGCGCTGGGCTGGACGCTGGCGTCCTGGGTCGTGTCGCACCTGACGGGCGCCGCGCGCCGGCGCTCGATCCGCCTGGGCGCGGTCGCGGTCGCCCTTGGGGCCTTCGGGCTCGCCGCCGTGCTTGCGCCCGCGCCGGTCGTCGTCTCCGCCGCCATGGCCGGCCTTATGGGCGCAGGCTTCGGCCTCAGCTACGCCCTCGTCATCGAGCTCATCCTGGCCGACCTGCCCAGCGACGAGCAGGGCCTGGGCGCGGCGGCCGTCTCCAACGTGCAGCAGATGGGCAACGCCCTGGCCGCGGCCTTCGCGGGGCTGATCGCCAACGCGCTCGGGGTGGGCGAGGGCCTGACGCCGGAGCTCGCCCGACGCACGGCCTTCCCGCTCTTCTTCGCGCTCGCGCCCCTGGCCCTGATCGGCCTGGCCGCGGCCTGGCGGGCGACGCGCGAGACGCCCGCTTCCGCGCCTGTCAATCCTTGATCAGCGGCGCGGCGCGCCTAGACTCCCCAGATGCCCGGCGCGTTCAAGTACAAGCCCCGCGTGGTGGACATCCGCGTGCGCCCGCCCCGTCCGGAAGAGGAGGCGGCGGAGGCCGACGTCCTGCGCCTGAAGCCCGGCGAGACCGCCTGCGAATGGCCGGGCTGCCGCAAGGCCGCCACCGCGCGGGCTCCGAAGTCGCGCGAGCGCCTGGGCGAGCACTACGCCTTCTGCCAGGGCCACGCGGGCGAGTACAACAAGAGCTGGGACTTCTTCGCCGGCATGAGCGAGGGCGAGATCCGCGCCCATCAGGAAGCCCGCGCCACCGGCGAGCGCCCGACCTGGTCGTTCAAGGCCTCCAACCGCTCCCGCGAAGCGGCCGCCATGTTCGGGCGCGGCCAGGGCGCGGGCCAGAGCTTCAGCGACCCGTTCGGCATCTTCTCCGCCGCGCGCCGGCGTCAGGCCCAGGCGGCGGAGGCGGCGCAGCGCATGCGCACCCTCGGCCGGCTGGAGCGCAAGGCCCTGGCTGACCTCGACCTGGACGAGGCCAGCGCCCCCGCCGTCATCCGCGCCCGCTACCTGGACCTGGTCAAGCGCTGCCACCCCGACAGCAACGGCGGGGACCGCTCCATGGAGCACAAGCTGCAGCGGGTGCTAAAGGCCTACCGGACCCTCAAGGCCGCCAAGCTGGTCGACTGAGGCTCAGCGCCGCCACCCGCCCGCGGACAGGGCGGGAGCGTCGTCAGCCTCGTCCTCCTCCGGGTCGAAGCCCGGATCGTCGGGCAGGGGCGCGAAGCCGCCGCCCGCCTCCGCCGCCACCAGCGCCGGCGCGGGCGCATAGACGAGCGGCAGGTCGGGGGCGAGGGCGATGGTCCGCTCCTGGCGCTCCAGGCGCGGGTGGGTCAGCTCGCCCGTCTCGCCGTAGGTCGCCACCAGTCGCGCCCAGTCCGCCCGGCGGTAGTGGAAGGCCCGCCCGTCGGGGTCGAGGTCGGACCAGTCCGGCTCCTCCGGCGCCGCCTGCGCCCGGGCGACCCAGGCGCGGGCCTCCTCCCGGCGATTCTGGGCGAAGGCGACGCGGGCGATCAGGCCGGCGGTGCGGCGCGTGACGGGCTCGGCCTCCAGCGGCTCCAGCTCCGCGCGGGCGGCGGCGGGGTCGCCGGCCAGAAGCGCCTGTTCGGCCATGAGGATGCGGCTCTCCCGCGCCTCCGGGTTCTGCGCGGCGAGACCCTGCAGGCGGCGCGCGCGCTGGGGCGGGGTCTCGTCGCTGACCAGGTCGCGGTACGCCAGGGCGAGGGCCGGATGGGGCGCGGTCTTCCAGGCCTGCTCGATGAGGCTGGCGGCGCGCGAGCTCCTGCCGGCGGCGGCGAGCAGCCGTGCGGCGACCACGACGCCCGGCGCGAACCCGGGCCGGAGCTTGGCGGCCTCGCTCGCCTGCTCCAGCGCTAGGGCCCGGGCCTCCGCGGAGGGGTCCGTCTCCAGCGTCGCCGCGCTCGCGGCCAGGAGGGCGGCGCGGGTGCGCTCGGCCACCACGGGGGGCGCGATCTTGCGCTTGGCGCCGTCCTCCACGAGCTGCAGGGCCGCGGCCCAGTCCCCGGCGGCCAGCCGCGCGTCCAGCAAGGCGCGCCAGGCCCAGCGCGCCGACTTGGCCAGGGCGTAGGCGGCGGAGGCCTGGCGGACGGCCTCGCCCGGGTCGCCCCGGCGCAGCGCCAGCAGCATGAGGCCCCGGTGCCCCGCCAGGCGCAGCTCCGGAAAGCCCAGCATGGCGGCGTAGGCGGCCTGGGCGGCGGCGTCGTCGCCGGCGACCTCGGCGGCCTGGGCGGTCAGGAGGCGGGCGAGGATGGGCGTGTCCTCCGCCGTCCGCCCGGCGATGAGCGCCAGCCGCCGCGCCTCGGACGCGTCGCCGGAGGCGGCGGCCACGAAGCCGCGGGACAGGGTCTCCAGCCCCTCGCGGCGGCGGGCCTCGGCGCGGGCGCGGGCGGCGCGGCGGGGCGCGGCGAGCAGCCAGATCAGGAGCGACCAGGCCAGCACGGCCAGCAGGGTCGCGGCCGCGAACAGCACCAGCGCCGCCGCCGCCGAGGTATCCGCCCGCCACCCCAGCCACTCCAGGCTGAGCTGGCCCGGCTGGCCCGCCAGTGCGGCCAGGGCCGCCAGGATCAGGGCGGCGACGACGGCCAGGGCGAAGGCGCGGATCATGCAGCGCGCCCGAGCAGGACCAGGCGCTGCAGCGCCTGCTGCCGGATGGCGGCGATGCGCCGTTCGATCTCCAGCCGGCGGCCCGCCCTCACCCGCCAGTCGGCCAGGGCGTCCTGGGCCGGGCGCGGCAGCATCTCCAGCTCGGCCAAGGCTCCGGCGAGGTCGTCGTCGCGCACCCGCCGCTCAGCCCGGGCGAGGACCGCGTCGGGGCTGTTGCCGGTCAGCTTGTCGATGCGGCGCAGGGTGACCAGGCCCGAGAACGCCCCCATCAGCCGCGACCAGGCGCCCTTCGCGTTCAGCCCCCGGGCGGCGGCGGCGGCGCGGGAGGACGCCAGGGGGAACTCCGCCGCCAGGGTCGCGACGGACGGCGCGCCCGCAGCCGCCACCGAGCGCAGGGCCGAGATGTCGGGCGAGCCCGGCAGCAGGCGGTCGGCCTGATCGAGCTCGGCGCGGAACGGGCGGGAGGTCTCCGCCGCCTGAGCCAGCAGGGACGAGGCGAGCGCGGCCTCGGCGGCGGCGGCGGTCGCCTCCACCCGCGCCTGCAGGGCGGCGAGGCGGGCGTCGGACGGGGCGGCGGCCTGGGCGCCGGCGGCTTGGGGCGCTGCGGCCTGCAGCGCGGCGGCCTGGGGCGTTCCGGCCGGGAGCGCCGCGCCTTGAACGGCGGGCGGAGCGGCTGCTGAGGGCGCGACGACGGCGCGGGCGGGCGGGCGCTCCGCCGTCTTGCCGGGCCAGGCGCGGCCGCCGACCACGCCCAGCGCCACCCCGATCAGCAGGCAGACCGTCCCGTAGACGATCAGCCACAGGGCGGGGCTGGAGAGCCCGCGCCTGCGGCCCAAGGGATCGGCCAGGGGATCAGGACGGGACGCCGGGTCGCTGAAGGCGGTCATGGGGCGAGCTTAGGCTGGCGCGGGGCCAGGCCTCAAGCCTTTGGTGGGCGGGCGGCGCCGCGCCCCGGGCCCGCGCGCGCGGCGGCGCGGCGGGGCGGGTCGTGACACCGGTCGATTATCGGCTGAAGATGCCGGTTGACCCTTGCGAAGGAGCCGCCAATGGCCTGGAAGGACCCCGAGATCGCCGCCCTGCGCGATCGCCTCGCTTATCTGCGCGAACCCGGGCTCACCCTGACCCTCGAGGAACAGCGGACGACCTACGAGGCGATGGCCTCGCTCTATTCGATGCAAGACGGCTGGGTCGCCGAAGAGGTCCAGGCTCACGGGGTCCCGGCCGAGCGGATCGCGCCCGAGGGCCGCCAGCTCGGCGCGGCGATCCTGTATCTGCACGGCGGCGGCTATGTCATGGGCAGCCATCGCACGCACCGGCACCTGGCGTCCCAGCTCGGGCATGCGGCCCAGGCCTTCGCGCTCGTCCCGCACTACCGGCTCGCCCCGGAGCATCCGTATCCCGCGGCGGTGGAGGATGCGGTGGCGAGCTATCGCTGGCTGCTCGACCAGGGCGCGCCCGCGACGGGGATCGTCCTCGCCGGAGACAGCGCCGGGGGCGGCCTGACCGTGGCGACGGCGCTGGCGCTGCGCGACGCCGGCCTGCCCCAGCCCGCGGGCCTTTTCTGCATCAGCCCCTGGGCGGACCTGACCCAGGGCGGGCGCGCCTATGAGCACAAGGCGGAGTCCGATCCGTTCTGCACCAAGGCGGGGCTGGACGACATGGCGCGGGCCTATCTTGCGGGCGCCGACCCAAGGACGCCCACGGCCTCGCCCGTGCATGGCGACCTCCGCGACCTGGCGCCGCTTCTGATCCACTGCGGCGCGGAAGAGGTGCTGCTGTCGGACAGCACGCGCCTGGCCGAGGCCGCGGGCCTGGCGGGGGTGGAGGTGCGGCTGGAGATCTGGCCGGAGATGATCCACGTCTGGCACTGGATGGCCGGCGACCTGGCGCAGGGCCGGCGCGCCATCGCCGTCGCGGGCGACTGGATGCGCGAGAAGCTCGGCGGCTGAGCGGGATCGCAAGCTCAGGAGATCGCCGGCGAGCCGGCTGGTTGAACCCGGCCCACGGTCGGTGTATTTTGCGCATGCGCGGGCGAGCCATTCGTTGAACCGTCTCGAGTGGGGTTAACGACCCACCGCCCGCGCACTCACCGCCTCATCGCCGCTCCGCTGGAACGAGCCGGCCGGTTGAACCCGGGCCGCGGGAGGTGTAGCTTCTCCGTGCGCGGGCGAGTCATTTTCGATGCGCCGTCTTGGACGTGTGGGGGTAGCGGCCCACCGCCCGCGCACTCACCGCTTCATCACCGTATCGCAGCGCCGCTGGGTGACTGGGTTGACCCTGACGCGGGGATCGCGAGTTCAGGCGATCATCGGCGAGCCGGTCGGTTGTCCCAACCATCGGGTGATTAATCTAGCGAATGCGCGGGCTTCGGAGCGGCCCTGTACATTGGACAGAGCGGGCCGCCGCGGCAGCGCATTGAGCCGCACCGCGCCAAGGCCTGAGCACAGGCGCCAGGCCCAGGCCGGGCCACGTTACGACAAGAAGGCGCCTTCTGAGAAAGCGGGGCCCAAATCGCTAAGTCGTGCGGACGAAGTAAGTCAGTCGCCAGTCGCGCGCCCTAGCAGGCTAAGGCACGCATGAGGGTCGGCCGCGGCGACGCGATCCGCACCGAGAGCGGCCACGCGAGCGCGCAGATGGTTACCCATCATCCAGGCGGTCGCGTAGCGGCTAAGGCCAAGCTGCCGCTGCAGCTCGGCGGCGCTGAGGTCCGGCCGATCCCATACGAGGTGCGCCGCCCAGCACCACAGGCGCAGCGGCAGGTGCGACCCCTCCATGACCGTCCCCACGGCTAGGCGATTATCCTTGCGGCAGGCTCGGCAGCGCAGGACGCTCGGCCGCGTCGTGGAGCGGTAAGGCGCGCCGGGCGCCCCGCAGTGGGAGCAGCAAAAGCCGTCCGGCCAACGAGCCCTTTCCAGGTGCATCGCGCAGGTTTTGTCGTCGGGATAGAGCCGCTGGAGCTCGGTCATAGGTCCAGCCAGGTCCAGGCGACGCCCCGCTCAAGCTCGGGCATCTCGGTGAGGTCCTCGCGCGGGATGAGGGGCGCGGCGATCTCCATGTGCACGGCCAGCCAGGGAGCGGGCGGCCTGGTCGCGGCCGGATGCAGCGCGCGGCCATCCGTCAGCACGCGCCAGAGGCCGGCGCCGGCGCGCGAGTTGCGTGCCACGCCAAAGGTGAGGACGGGCGCCTCCAGCCCCGCCGCCTCGCCCCAGACGGTGGCGATCAGGGCCGAGCGCCCTCCAGCCGTCGCGGACAGGCGATAGGGCCAGCCCGAGCGGACCTCGACGCGGCGTCTCGGCGCCGACAGGGCCTGCGCGATCACCGGCCGGAGCGAAACGCGCTTAGCCTCCGTCACCACCTCAGGGCCGACCCGGGAGCGATGGCCAGTGTCGAGGGTCAGGCGGATTAGGTAGCTCATTCGGATGCCGGTCGGGCGGGGCGCGAGCGAGTCGCCTCGGCTCGCGCCCGGATCATGAGCGCCCAGCGCTCAACGTCCGACCATCGCCGAGCGCGCTGCGCCACCGCCTCGGGCCGCAGCATCTCCGCCTCGGCCGCGCCGTCCGCCCATTCGACGATGCCGATGCAGAGCCGATCCGCGGAAATGATCCGCTCGCCGAGATCCCGGTCGGTCAGCAGCGCCATGCCCTCGTCGTCCATGACGTGAGAGACCAATCCCCACTCCCACGCGTCCAGCTCGGGCGCAGCGGCCGCCTCAGCGTCCACTTTGGGCTGACCGCCGCCATACCGCAGTTGCTCACAGCCATCTAATCCTCCATTCGGCCCCTCGCGGGCCTCTGTGCGAGCGTCGATCCTGCGAGCAGCTCGGTCGCGTCTCCATGTCCAAGTAGCGCATCAAGAGGTGCGTACCTGCAAGCGGAAAGCACGGAGCAGCAAGCCGCGGCGCATGTCTCCGGCGAGACCTCGCGGCTGAGACCGGCGGCTCAGAGCAGGCCGAGCGCGCGGGCCGTCTCCACCGTCAGCTGGCCCTCCCCCAGGCCGCGGTCGTGCTGGAACCGGCGCAGGGCCGCGAAAGTCTCGGCGCGGGCGGCCCCGTCCGGCGCGCCCGGGTCGTAGCCGCGCGCCAGCAGGCTCGCCTGCACCCGCGCAAGGAAGGCGGGCGTGACCGCGCCCTGACACAGCACCTCCGCCCAGCCGGCGCGGGCCTGAACGCGGGCTAAGCCGGCGGTCTCGCGCCAGACGGCGGGGATGCGCACGAGCTCGACACGGGCCGCGACGCGGGTGCGCACGCGCTCGATCCGATAGAGCGGACGGCCGGGACGGAGCTCCACCCGGGCGGGCCGCAGCAGCACGCGGCGGTGCTCGACGCGCCAGCGCGCGGGCTGGACCACACGGCAGAGCACCTCGCCCGTGGGCTCCAGCGCCTGCACGCCGGGGCGGGGGACGTCGTAGGCGAAGCCGGGCTGGGCCTTGCGCCGCCAAACGACGCGGGCGGGGGCGAGCAGGGTGCGGCGGGTCTCCAGTCGCCAGACGGCGGGGACGGCGACCCGAACCGGCGGGCCAAGGCCGACGAGGGTGCGGCGCACGGTCCAGACGTCGTGGGCGGGGACGCGCCGGCGCTCGACCCGCGCAGGCGAGACGAGCACCCGGCCGGCGCCCTCGCGCACGGTCGCCGGCGCGAGCTGCACCCGGCCGTAGCAGCGGCCCGGCACGCCGTCGGGCGGCGGGGCCTCCTGCCCGTGGGCGCCGCCCGCGAGGCAGGCCGAGAGGGTGAGCGCGAGCGCGGCGGCGGCCTTGGCGGAATTGTTGGACATCGGCGGTCCTCGCGAGGTTGCATCACGGGGCGTCCCGGCTTGACACGTCGGGGCGCCTGCGCCCATCGCCCTGCAGTCTTCGCGCCACAGGCGCAAAACCCCGACAGGTTCGCCTCCCGAGATGATCCCCCGCTACGCCCGGCCCGAGGCCGTCGCCCTCTGGTCGCCCGAGACCCGCTACCGCATCTGGTTCCAGATCGAGGCCCACGCCGCGGACGCCATGGCCGAGCTCGGCGTGATCCCCAAGGCGGCCGCCGCGGCCATCTGGGCCAAGGGCAAGGACGCCCGCTTCGACGCGGCGCGCATCGACGAGATCGAGCGCACGACCAAGCACGACGTCATCGCCTTCCTGACCCACGTGGCCGAGATCGTCGGGCCCGAGGCGCGCTTCCTGCACCAGGGCATGACGTCTTCCGACGTGCTGGACACCTGCCTGGCGGTGCAGCTGCGCGACGCCGCCGACATGCTGATCGAGGACGTCGACCTGGTGCTGGCGGCGCTGAAGCGGCGGGCGCTGGAGCACCGGCGCACCCCGGTGGTGGGGCGCAGCCACGGCATCCACGCCGAGCCCACCACCTTCGGCCTGAAGCTCGCCAGCCACTATGCCGAGTTCCAGCGCGCCAAGGAGCGGCTGGCCATGGCGCGCTTCGAGATCGCGACCTGCGCCATCTCCGGCCCCGTCGGCACCTTCGCCAGCGTCGATCCCCGGGTGGAGGCCCATGTGGCGGAGAAGATGGGCCTGGCGGTGGAGCCCGTCTCCACCCAGGTGATCCCGCGCGATCGCCACGCCGCCTATTTCGCCGCCCTGGCCGTCGTGGCCGCATCCGTCGAGCGGCTGGCGGTGGAGATCCGCCACCTGCAGCGGACTGAAGTGCTGGAGGCGGAAGAGCCCTTCGACCCCGGGCAGAAGGGGTCCAGCGCCATGCCGCACAAGCGCAACCCGGTCCTGACGGAGAACCTGACCGGACTGGCGCGCCTGGTCCGCTCCGCCGTGGTGCCCGCGCTGGAGGACGTGGCGCTCTGGCACGAGCGCGACATCAGCCACTCGTCGGTGGAGCGCGGCATCGGCCCGGACGCGACGGTGCACCTGGACTTCGCCTTGCGGCGGCTGGCCGGGGTGATCGAGCGGCTGGTGATCTATCCCGAGCACATGGCGCGCAACCTCGATCGGCTGGGGGGGCTGGTGAACAGCCAGCGGGTGCTCCTGGCCCTGACGCAAAAGGGCATGAGCCGCGAGGACGCCTATGCCGCCGTGCAACGCAACGCCATGAAGGTCTGGCGCGGCGAGGGACGGTTCATCGACATGCTTGAGGCCGACCCGGACGTCAGCCGCCACGTCGATCGCGCCGAACTGGAGCCGCTCTTCGACCTTCAGCCCTACTTCGCCCACGTGGACGTCATCTTCGCCCGGGTGTTCGGGGAGGTCTGACGCGTCCTGTGCCGCCGGACGGCGCAAGCGGGGGCGCGGCCGCGACAAAACAGCCCAAGACCCGCGTAAGTTTCGTGTGCGAGGTGAAACGGCTTAACTTTTCATTGCTGGACGTTAACCCTTCGTCTACCAAGGCGGCCGGGGCGCTGTTCAGTCTGGGGGTTTGATCGTGAAATCTGTCCTGTGGACCGCGAGCGCGGCCGCCATCCTGTGCGCGGGCGCAGCCTTCGCCGAGCCGGCCGACCTGCCGCCGAATGCGACGCCCGGGCACTGCTATCAGCGGGTGTTCCTGCCCGAGCAGACCGAGACCTACCAGGACAGGATCGTCGACACCCCCGAGCGGATCGAGAAGCGTGTCATCCCCGCCGTCTATGGCGAGGAGGAGCGCCGCGTGGTGCTGCGCGAGGCGCGCACCGAGCTGATCACCATCCCGGCGACCTACAGGACCGTCACAGAGACGGTCGTGGTCCGCCCCGCGACCACCCGCACCGAGGTCGTGCCGGCCGAGTACGAGACGATCACGGAGCAGGTGCTGGTGCGCGAGGCGCATAACGAGTGGCGCCCCGGCAAGCCGCCCAGAGGGGTGAGCTACTCCGCCGTGAAGACGCTGCCGACCGGCGAGGTGCTCTGCCTCGTCGCGGTGCCCGCCGAGTACAAGACCGTCACCCGCCAGGTGCTGAAGTCGCCAGGCCGCACGGTGGAGATTCCTGTCCCCGCCGAGACCCGCACCCTCACCCGCCAGGTCATCGACGTGGACGCCCACGTCGAGAAGCGCATCATCCCGGCCGAGTACGGCGTGGTGAAGGTGCGCGTGGTGGTCCAGCCCGAGCGGACCGAGACCTACACGGCGCCGGCGACCTATCGCTACGTCACCAAGACCCGCGTCGTGAGCGCCAGCCGCTTCGAGTGGCAGGAGTTCCAGTGCGAGAAGAAGGACGAGCCGGGCTATACGCCCGCTCCCCAGCCCTACCAGCCGCCGGCGCCGCACCCGTATCATCCGGCCGCCAAGCGCACGACCTACGGCGAGGCTGAGCCGCCCGCCGCCCCGGCCTATGCGCCCCGTCGCGAGCCGCCGGCTTATGCGTCGGCCCAGGCGCAAGCGTCCGTCGGCGTGCGGGGCGACACCCTGGTCGCCAAGGCGCAGGTCGCCCTGGCCCAGCGCGGCTATTACCAGGGGCCGGCCGACGGCCTCCTGACCGAGGGCACGCGCCAGGCCATGGCGCGCTTCCAGCGCGACCAGCACCTGCGCGAGGGGGCCTATACGGCCGAGACCGCCCAAGCGCTGGGCGTGCTATAACCCTTCAGGTTACGGCGATTTAAGTTGAAGGCGGGCGCGGGCGATCCATTCTACGGTCGCACGCTTTTCGGGGACCCCTCGCCAACATGCGGACCATCCTGCTCGCCGCCGTTTGCGCGGCCGCCGTCGCCTGCGCGCCCGCCTTCACCCCCGGGGCGCTGGCGCAAGATGGGGCCCTGGCGCAAGAGTCCATAACGGCGCCGAAATACGGAACGTGGGGCGTGGACCTCTCCGGGCGGGATCCCTCCGTGCCCCCGGGCGACAACTTCTTCAAGACCGAGAACGGCGCCTGGTTGGCCAAGACCGTCATCCCCGCCGACCAGGCCGACGCCGGCGTCGGCTACGACGTCTTCAACCGCTCCACCGCCCAGCTCCGCACCGTGATCGAGCAGGCGGCCGAGCATCCGACCAACGAGATCGAGGCCAAGGTCGGGAGCCTCTACAAGGCCTTCATGGACGAGCCGCGGGTGGAGGCGCTGGACGACAAGCCGCTCCGCCCCGAGCTCGCCCGCATCGCCGCGATCCGGACCAAGACCGCCTTCACCCGCCGCATGGGCCAGGCGAACGGCGACTTTGGGACCTCGATCGTGGGCTTGAGCGTGCAGCCCGACGCCAAGCGGCCGGACCTGAACGTGCTCTGGATCGAGCAGGCCGGGCTGGGCCTGCCCGACCGCGACTACTACCTCTCCAAGTCGTTCGCGCCCCAGAAGGCGGCCTATGTGGCCTACATCGCGCGGGCGCTAAAGATGGTCGGCTATCCCGACCCGGCCGGGAACGCCAAGCGCGTGCTCGACTTTGAGACCCGCATCGCCGAGGTCAGCTGGGCCGCCGCCGATCGCCGCGACCTGGAGAAGCTCTACAACCCGATGAGCGTGGCCAAGCTGCAGGCCTTCGCCCCGGGCCTGGACTGGGCCGCGTATTTCGCCGCCTCGGGCACGGGGCGCCCGCAGACGGTCGTGCTGGGCGAGACCACGGCGGTGCAGAAGATCACCAGGATCTACGCCGAGACCCCGCTCGAGGTGCTGAAGGCCTGGCAGACGTTCCATGTCGTCGACGGGGCCTCGCCGTTCCTGTCCAAGCGGTTTGTCGACAGCCGCTTCGAGCTGACCAAGGCGCTGACCGGCCAGGAGCAGCAGCGCCCCCGCTGGAAGCGCGGCGTGGGCCTGATCGACGGCAGTCTCGGCGAGGCGGTCGGGCGGGTCTATGTGTCCAAGTATTTCCCCGCCGACTCCAAGGCCAAGATGCAGGACCTGGTGGCGAACCTGAAGGCGGCCATGGCCGGCCGCATCGAGCGCGCCACCTGGATGAGCGCCCAGACCAAGGCCGAGGCGCTGAAAAAGCTCGCCAAAATGGACGTGCAGGTCGGCTATCCTGACAAGTGGCGCGACTATTCGGGCCTGAAAATCGACCCGACGGACCTATTCGGCGACGTGCGCCGCAGCCAGGCCTTCGAGTGGGCCTACAGCGTGGAAGACCTTGGCAAGGCGGTCGATCACAAGAAGTGGGGCATGACGCCCCAGACCGTGAACGCCTATAACGGCGGGCTGGAGAACAAGATCGTCTTCCCGGCCGGCATCTTGCAGGCACCCTACTTCGATCCGTCGGTCGATCCGGCGGTGAACTACGGGGCGATCGGCGCGATCATCGGCCACGAGATCACCCACGGCTTCGACGACCAGGGCCGCAAGATCGACGAGACCGGCGCGCTGCGCGACTGGTGGACGGCGGAGGACGCCAAGCGCTTCGAGGCCCAGGCCAAGACCTTCGGCGAGCAGTACGACGCCTACGAAGCCGTGCCGGGCATGCACATCAACGGCAAGCTGACCATGGGCGAGAACATCGCCGACCTCGGCGGCCTGCTGATGGCGCTGGACGCCTACCACGCCTCGCTGAAGGGCCAGCCGGCGCCGGTGATCGACGGCTTCACCGGCGACCAGCGCCTGTTCATGGCCTTCGCCCAGGCCTGGCGCGAGAAGGTGCGCGACGACGCCCTGAAGTCCCAGATGGCGTCCGACCCGCACAGCCCGCCGGAGTTCCGCGTCGTGGGCCCGACCCGCAACATCGACGCCTGGTACGACGCCTTCGGGGTGAAGTCCGGCAAGTACTACCTGCCGCCGGAGCAGCGCGTCCGGATCTGGTGAGGCGGCCCCGGCCTCAGGCGGCCTTGCGCCCGCCGGCTCAGTCCAGCGCCAGGGCCATGCGGAGCACGGCGTCGGGACCCTCGCGGCCGGCCGGCGCGCGGGCGTAGGCGCGAAACCCCGCCCGGAGATAGGCGGCGACCGCGGGCGCGTTGCGCTCGAAGACGTTCAGCGTCAGCCGCTCGGCCGCCCCCTGGCTCAGCGCCACCTCGCGCACGCCCTGCAGGAGGTCGCGCGAGAGCCCCTGCCCTCGCCGCTCCGGCGCCAGCGCCACGTGGATCAGGTGCGCGCGCCGCTGCGCCGGATGGAACACGACGCTGAACACCCCCGCGAGCCGGCCTGAGAGCGTGAAGGCGTAGTGCCGCCGGACCGGATGGTCGAACTCCCGCGCCAGCCAGAGCGGCGGCACCGGCCAGGGCGCGCCCGGCCCGGCCCACAGCACAGCCTCCTCCGCCGTGCGGAACCATCTTGCGACCGCCATCGCGTCCAGCGCCGTCGCGGGCCGCAGGGCGGCGTCGGGTCTCATCCGCCGGACTATGGGCGCGGAACCCGGGCGACCTCAAGGCGCCGCCTAGGACAACGACGATCGCGGCTGCGCGTCGTGGAAGACGCCGTAGTCGACCACCCGCTGGCCGTCCGGGGCGATCGACAGCACGTCGGCGAAAGCGTGGTCGTACAGGATGTCCTCGGCCACATAGGAATAGCGCGCGTGCACCCGGTCGGCGAAGGTCTCGTCTACGCCGGAGAGCACGACCACGATCTCCGCCTGATCCGCCTCCAGCCGCTCGCGCGTGTAGCCGTGAAGCGGGCTCGCCTCGTCGATGACGTGCATCACCGTCCAGGTCAGGGCGAACATGGGCGAGCGGGCGCGCACCGGCTTCAGCTCGTCGATGCGGCGCAGGACCTGGCCCTCCGCCGTGACCACCTGATGCACCAGCGAGAGACTGACCTGCGCCTCCAGGATCTGGTTGCGGCGCTGGTTGGCGGCGCGGAACATGAAGGTGGGCCTGCCCTCGTTGAGCGAGATCAGGGCGACGCGGCTGAACATCACGCGGGCGGTGGGGCGCGACACGCGGGCGAAAATCACCCCTGTCGCCACCGCCGTCAGCCCCAGCGAATAGAAGCTCTCGAAGGTGACGACCAGATTGCCCCAGAGGTCGCCCGGCGTGAGCGCGCCGTAGCCGATCGTGCCCATGGTCTGGACGCTGAAGAAGAAGGCCCGCAGGAAGCCGCGGCCCGGACCCGCGATGCCGTTGGGGTCCAGCGCATAGGCGGCGGCGAAGACGAGGTTGGAGCCCAGGTAGATCGCAAAGGCGATGAGCGCGAACCACCCCCAGGAGACGGTCAGGGCGCCGTGATAGATGTCGCGCCACCCGCCCGGCGCGCGGCCCTTGACCACGACGCGGCGCAGGCCGTCGGGCGAGGCCATGCGGGGAATCGACGGGCGGGGCGGGGCGGGGGCGGCGCGCTGGTCCTCGTCGTCGAGGCCGATGTCGACGTCCGGCCCGGCCTTCAGCTCCCCGGCCGCGTTTGCGCCCATCTTCGCATTCCCCTAATGTCGGGAAGACCTATATTCGCCCCGGGGCCGAGTCGAGCCGGCGCGCCGAACTCTCGGCAGCGCCGCTTTCGTGTTCGACCGCCCGGCGCAGAGGGAGGCCATCCCCCATGACCCGCCGCAAGAAGATCTATGAAGGCAAGGCCAAGATTCTCTACGAAGGGCCCGAGCCTGGCACCCTGATCCAGTACTTCAAGGACGACGCGACCGCCTTCAACGCTCAGAAGAAGGCGGTTCTGGAAGGCAAGGGCGTCCTGAACAATCGCATCTCCGAATACATCATGACGCGCCTGAACGGGATCGGCGTGCAGAACCACTTCATAAAGCGGCTGAACCTGCGCGAGCAGCTGATCAAGGAAGTGGAGATCATCCCGCTCGAAGTCGTCTGCCGCAACATCGCAGCCGGCTCGCTGTCGCAGCGCCTGGGCCTGCCCGAGGGCCAGCAGCTGCCGCGCTCCATCATCGAGTTCTACTACAAGAACGACGCCCTGAACGATCCGATGGTCACCGAGGAGCACATCACGGCGTTCAACTGGGCCTCGACCCAGGAGATCGACGACATGCTCGCCATGACCCTGCGGGTCAACGACTTCCTGTGCGGCATGTTCGGCGCCGTCGGCATCACCCTGGTCGACTTCAAGTGCGAGTACGGCCGGGTGTGGGAGGGCGACTTCTCCCGCGTGCTGCTGGCCGACGAGATCAGCCCGGACAGCTGCCGGCTTTGGGACTCCGCCACCAACGAGAAGCTCGACAAGGACCGCTTCCGCCGCGACCTCGGCAACGTCATCGAGAGCTATACGGAAGTGGCGCGCCGGCTCGGCATCATGAAGGAGATGCCGACCGTGATCCAAGGCGGAGTGCACTGATGGCGGAGGGACGGCTGCAGGCGACGGTGGAGGTGTTCCTGAAGCCCGGCGTGCTCGACGTGCAGGGCAAGGCGGTGGAGAAGGCGCTGCACGGCCTGGGCTGGCCGGGCGTGTCGGACGTGCGCGTGGGCAAGACCATCCGCTTCGCCCTCGACCCCGCCGACCCCGCCGGCGCCGAGGCCGAGGTGCGCGACATGTGCGAGCGCCTCCTCGCCAACACCATCATCGAGAGCTATCGGGTGGAGATCGCCTGATGGCCGGCCGAGGCCGCCTTTTGGCCGCGGCGACCGGCGCGGGTCGGGGCGCCGTCTCCCCTCGCCATCTCGACTCCCCGTCCGCAGGCCCGCACCCATGAAGTCCGCCGTCATCGTCTTTCCCGGGTCCAACTGCGACCGCGACTGCGCCGCCGCCATCGAGCGGTCCACCGGCGCCAAGGCGCAGTTCGTCTGGCACGCCGAGCGGGAGCTCGACCCCGACCTCGACCTGATCGTCCTGCCGGGCGGCTTCTCCTATGGCGACTATCTGCGCTGCGGCGCGGTGGCGGCGCTGAGCCCCGTGATGGAGGCGGTGAAGGCGGCGGCGAGGCGCGGCGCGGCCGTGGTCGGCATCTGCAACGGCTTCCAGGTGCTGTGCGAGGCCCGCCTGCTGCCCGGCGCCCTGCTGCGCAACGCGGGGCTGAAATATGTGTGCAAGCCCGTGGAGCTGGAGGTCGCCAACGCCCAGACCCGCTTCACCGCGGGTTACGCGGGGCGGCGGACGGTGCAGATGACGGTCGGCAACGGCGAGGGCAATTTCTACGCCGACGAGGACACCCTGGACCGGCTGGAGGGCGAGGGCCAGGTCGTCTTCCGCTACAAAGAAAATCCGAACGGCTCCGCGCGGGGAATCGCCGGCATCGTGAACGCGCGCGGCAATGTGCTCGGCCTCATGCCGCACCCGGATCGCGCCTTCGAGGCCGAGCTCGGCTCGTCGGACGGGGCGATCCTGTTCCAGAGCGTGGCGAAGAGCGCCTGACGGCGCTCAGGCCTTGGGCGGCGACTTCGGGGCTGCAGGCTTGCGGGGCGCGGGCTTTGACGCGGACTCCGCCGCCGCGGCGGCCGAGGGCGCGAGCGCCGCATCGCCCAGCTGAGGCGAGACGGCGGGCGAGGCAGGGGCCGACACGCGCGTGGGCTCCGCCGCGGCGGCGGAGTGCTCGACGCTGCTGATCACCCGGCGAGAGATCCGCCTCGGCTCGCCTTGTACGCCCAGCGCCGCGTCCGCCGTCGCCTTGGCGGAGGTGTCCAGCACAGGGGTGATCTCAGGGGTGATCTCAGGGGTGATCCCGGCGGGGCGTGGAGCGCCGGCGGGGGCGCGGCGTCCGCGGCGGGGCCGTCGTTGGCGGGAACCGCCGCCCCGTCCTTCGCCAGGCGCACGCCTGCGGTCTCTGGCGGCGTGTGCGCCATGACCTCGGCGGCGGAGACCGGCAGGCTGTCGTCCAGGGGATGGGCCACCGCGTCCGGCGCCTCGGGGGGGACCACGGTGTGCGCCATCACGTCCTGCGGGTGCGCTGCACCCTCGGCCACGGCCCGGCCCTCGTCGACGTCGGTCGGCCGCGGCGGCTCGGGATGGGGGCTTCCCCGCCCGGCCTCCAGGTGGCTCCGGCCCATCGGCGCCAGCACGCTTCCGCGGCTCAGCTGCAGCCACCACCAGGCGGCCATGCCGGCCCCGGCGGCCAGGGCGAACGCGGGCCAGAGGGGCGAGGCCAGGCCCACGCCCACGTACAGGGCGCGGCGGGCGGGCGCGGTCTCGGACGAGGGGGACGCGAACTCGGATTGCATGGCGGGTCTCCATCCAGGCGAGATTATTGTGCGCCGCAGCATAGCAGAGCTGCAGCGGTGTTGCACTGCGAAACGCACGCCCGGTCTTCGGCTGCCTAACCCGTGAGCCGCGGCGCGGGTTGCGGGTCAGAGCCGCTCCAGCACCGCCGCGCCCCCGGCCTCGCCGCTCAGCTCCACGACGTGGCGGCAGATGGCGGCGGCGACAGGGCCGCCTCGGGGGCGCCCAGCACGGTCATGGCGCATCCGTTCATCTTCAGCGGGTCGGAGAGGGGCCGCAGCCGCGCCTGGGCTGCAAAGCCGCCCGCCGCCGCTTCGCGAAGCGCCGTCAGGAAGCGGTCGAAGGTGTCGAGGTCCTTCAGCGGCGTCCAGATCGCCACGGCGACGTCGGGGTTGCGAGCGCGGGCGGCGCGGGCGAGCTCGGCGGACCGGAGGTAGTCGTCGCCACGCTCGAACGGCGGGTCGATAAGGAGCAGGCCCTTGCCCTGCGCCGGCAGCGCCGTGATCCCGCCCGCAAAGCCGTCCCCCGCCTCCGCCTGGACGTCGATCCCCTGGGGCGCCTCGCGCCGGGCGAGCGCCTTGAGGGCCGCCGCCTCCTCGCGACGCAGCTCGAACCCCCGCCAGCGGTCCCCGCGCCGCAGCGTCCGCCAGGCCAGGAGCGGCGACCCCGGATAGAGCCGCGCGGTCGGGCCCCTGTTCAGCGCCCGCACGATCCGGACCAGGGGGGCGAAGGCGGCGGGCGGCTCCGGCTCGGCCAGCAGGCGTCCGATGCCGGCCTGCGCCTCCCGCGACGCCTGAGCCGGCCCGTCGCCGAGGTCGTAGAGCCCCGCCCCGGCATGGGACTCCACCACCGTGAGCGGCGCAACGCCCGGCGGCCGCCCGGCGATCAGCGCCAGGAGCAGGGCGTGCTTGACCAGGTCGGCGAAGTTGCCGGCATGGAAGGCGTGGCGGTAGTTCAAACCTCTTCCAGGGCGCCCATGGCCTCGCCAAGCCGCCGCCCTGTTTCCGCCGTCGCCCGCGCCGCCGCCGGCGACAGGTGGCACATGTTGTAGAAGCCGTGGATCAGGCTCGGGAAGTCGAGATAGTCCGCCGTCACGCCCTCGGCCCGGGCGCGCTCGGCGAACAGGCGGCCGCCGTCCTTCAGCGGGTCGAAGCCGGCGGTGGTCACCAGCATGGGCGCGACGCCCTGCAGCGGCGCCTTGGCCAGCGCCCAGTAGCGCGGGTCCTGCCGGTGCTGCTCGGTCGGGAACAGGGCCCGGTCGAAGAACAGCATGTCCTCCGCGGTCAGGAAGTAGCCCTCGCCGAAGCGCTGCATGGACGCGGTCGGCGTCTCGGTCAGCACCCCGGGGTAGAGCAGCAGCTGGAACGCCAGCGGGCCCAGGCCCTGGTCGCGGAACTGGATCGCGGTCGTCGCGGCCAGCATGGCGCCGGCGCTGTCGCCGCCCACGGCGATGCGGCGCGCTTCGAAGCCGATCTCGGCCGCGTGGTCGAACGCCCAGCGCGTCGCGGCGAGCGCGTCCTCATAGGCGGCGGGAAAGGGGTGCTCGGGCGCCAGGCGGTAGTCGACCGACAGGATGCGCACCTCTGACCGGTCCGCCAGCCGCCGGCACAGGGCGTCGTGGGTGTCGAGGTCGCCGATCACGAACCCGCCGCCGTGGAAGAACACGAGGCCGGCCGAGACCTTAGGCGCGCCCGACGGGGTATAGAGCCGGGCCTTCAGCGGTCCCGCCGCGCCGTCGACGGAAAGGTCGCGCACCTGCATCTGAGGCGCGTCCGGGTCCTTGCCGACGCCCAGGATGCGAAAACCCTCGCGCACCTCGGCCAGCGGGCGATCCTTCATGGGCGGCAGCCTGTTGGCGGCCGCCGCCTTCAGCATGGCGTCGATGTGCGGGTCGAGGTCTGACATGGCGGCGGCTCCCTGGGCGGCTCTGGGTCGCCAGCTTAGGCCGGACCGCGCCCCCGAAGAAAGCGGTTCGGGCGCCCTCGCCCCTTGCCGTCCCCTGGGGCGCCCGCTCTAACCGGGGCCGATGACCGATATCGACGCCGAGCGCGACCGCCGCCTCAAGGACCCCCTCGTCACCTCGCCGCTGGGCGCCTACGCCGGCGCCCTGCCGCCGCGGCCCGACTGGTTCGAGCACGCGCTGGCGCAGCCGCCCGAGCGCAGCCGCGTCAGGGTGGCGGGGGCGGAGATCGAGCTCCTGACCTGGGGCGAGCGCGGCCGGCCGGGGCTGCTGTTCCTGCACGGCAACGGAGCGCACGCGGACTGGTGGAGCTTCATCGCGCCCTTCTTCGCCGGCGCATTCCGGTGCGCCGCGATCAGTTGGTCGGGCATGGGGCGTTCCGACTGGCGCGAGCGCTACGCCATCGACATCTTCAAGGCCGAGGCCTGGGCGGGGGCTGAGGCCGCCGGCCTGTTCGACAGCCGCGAGAAACCCGTCGTGATCGCCCACTCCTTCGGCGCGGCGACGGCGACCAGCATGGCGGCCTCCGACGGCGGACGGCTGCGCGCCGCGATCATCGTGGACTCAGGCGCGCGCCCGCCCGAGCGGCAATGGCGCGGGCCGCCCCAGCGCAGCCAGCCCAACCGGGTCTATCCGACGCTGGCCGAGGCGCTCGCCCGCTTCCGCCTGATGCCGCCCCAGGGGTGCCCGAACGCCTTCGCCGTCGACTACATCGCGCGCGAGGCCCTGCACCCCGCGCCCCTGCCCGAAGGCGAGGGCGGGGAGGCCGGCGCGATGGGCTGGACCTGGCGCTTCGACCCCTTCATCTGGTCCAAGATGGACTTCAGCCGGGCGTGGGAGTCCGGCGAGGAGCTGGCGCGGGCGCAGTGCCGCCTGGCCTTCGTCTGGGGCGAGCAGTCGCTGCTCATGACGCCGGACGTGATCGACTATTCGCGCGCCCACGCCGCCTTCGGCACGCCCTTCGTGCCCATTCCGCAGGCCGATCACCACGTGCTGCTGGACCAGCCGCTGGCGCTCGTCGCGGCGCTGCGCGCCTTGCTCGCGATGCTGTGAGCGCTCGCCAGGGCAGGCCGGGGGTCCTATGGTCGCCGAGATGAGTCCCGTGGCATCGCCCGCCGCTTCGCCGCCCGCGCCGGACGGCAACGCCAGGCCGTATTCCGTTTCGGAGCTGGCGTTCGCGCTGAAACGCACCCTGGAGGACGCCTACGGCTTCGTGCGCCTCAGGGGCGAGCTCTCCAAGGTCACCTTCCCCAGCTCCGGCCACATCTATCTGTCGCTGAAGGACGATGACGCGTGCCTGGACGGCGTGGTCTGGCGGAGCTCGGTGCGGGCGCTCAAGGTCAGGCCCGAGCAGGGCCTGGAGGTCGTGGTCACCGGGCGGATCACCACCTATCCGGCCTCGTCCAAGTACCAGATCGTGATCGAGAGCATGGAGGCGGCGGGCGTCGGCGCGCTGCTGGCCCAGCTCGAGCGGCTGAAGGCCAAGCTGGCGGGAGAGGGCCTGTTCGCAGCGGAGCGCAAGCGTCCCCTGCCCCGGCATCCGGCGGTCATCGGCGTGATCACCAGCCCCACGGGCGCGGTCATCCGCGACATCCTGCACCGGGTGCGCGACCGCTGGCCGATGCACGTCCTGGTCTGGCCCGTGGTGGTCCAGGGCGAGCACGCCTCGGCCCAGGTCGCCGCGGCCATCCGCGGCTTCAACGCCCTGGACGGGGCGGGCGCGGTCCCCCGCCCCGAGGTTCTGGTCGTGGCCCGAGGCGGCGGCTCGGTGGAGGACCTCTGGCCCTTCAACGACGAGGCCCTGGCGCGGGCGGCGGCGGCCAGCCGCATCCCCCTGATCTCGGCGGTGGGGCACGAGACCGACACCACCCTGATCGACTTCGTCTCCGACCGCCGGGCGCCCACGCCCACCGCCGCCGCGGAGATGGCGACGCCGGTGCTGGCGGACCTGAAGGCGCAGCTCCTGGGCCTGGAGGCGCGGATGCTCCGCTCCGCGACCCATCAGCTGGAGTCCCGGCGGACGCGCCTGACGGCGGCGGCGCGGGGGCTCGGCCGGCCGGAGGACCTCCTGGCGCTCGCCGCCCAGCGGCTGGACGGCGCGAGCCGGGGGCTTGCGGCGGGGCTGTCGCGCAACGTGGCGGCGCACGAGCGCGCCTTCGCCGGCCAGGCGGCGCGGCTCGGCCTTGCCCTGCTCCGCCGTCCCATCGCGGCCAAGGGCGAGCGCCTGGCCGATCTCTCGCGCCGGCTGCACCAGGCGGCGCGCCGCAGCCACGCCCGGGCGGAGCAGCACGCGCGCTTGCCGGCGCTGCAGGCGCGCATGGCGGCGGCGATCGAGCGCCAGCTTGCGGGGGCGTCGGACCGGCTGGCGCGCCTGGAGCAGTTGCGGCGCTCCCTCGACCCCGACCGTCCGCTGGAGCGCGGCTTCGCCCGGGTGCACGCGGCGTCCGGGGCGCTCGTGCACGCCGCCGCCGAGCTCAGTCCGGGCGAGCGGGTGCGCCTGGTCTTTGCGCGCGACGCCGCGGACGCGGTGGTGCAGGGCGAGGCGGGCGCCGCCCACGCTCCCGCGCTCGCCGCGGCCAGCCGGCCTTCGCCCAAGCCCCGGGCGGCGCGCCCAGCCGGCGCACGCGCGCTGCAGGGTGATCTGTTCTGAGGCGCTGAGACCCTCGACGCAGTGGCGAAGGCGCGCCGGCCGCCCTACACTGAGGCGATGAACGCCTTCGACCGCAACATGGACGGGCCCGCCGTGCTGCACTACGGCCATGGCGACTATGTCGTCATGCGGCCGGGGCGCTATGTGCTCTGCGCGGTCACCGGCCAGCGCATCCCGATGGCGGCGCTGCGCTACTGGAGCCCCGACCTGCAGGAGGCCTACGCCGGCCCGGCCGAGGCGCTGCAGCGCTGGACCGAGACTCAGGGCCGCCGCTCCGCATGAGCCTGACCCGACGCGCCCTCACGCGCAGCGCAGGCGCCGCCCTGCTCGCCCCCGCTGGCGGCCGCGCCGAGCCCGCCGCACCGCCCCTCGTCCTGACCGGCAAGCCGCAGCAGGGCGGGTTCCTGTTCGGCCGCTCCGCGCCCCGCGCCCAGGTGCTGGCGGACGGGGTCGAGGTCGGGCGGGCTTCGGCCTCGGGGCTGTTCGTGGTGGGCTTCGACCGCGACGCGCCGGCCTTGGCGGAGATTTCGGTGCGGACGCCTCAGGGCCTGGCCCGCCAGGCGGTCCAGATCGCGCCGGTGGCCTACGACGTCCAACGCATCGACGGCCTGCCCGAGGACCAGGTCGCGCCTTCGGACCCGGCGCTGCTCGAGCGGATCAGGCGCGAACTGGCGCTGAAGACCGCGGCGCTGGGCTCCCGCGACGACAGCGAGGACTTCGCGGGCGGCTTCATCTGGCCGCTGGAGCACGCGATCCGCACCTCCGCCTTCGGGCCGCAGCGCATCCTGAACGGCGTGCCCAAGACCCCGCACTATGGCGTGGACCTCGCCGCGCCGGAGGGAACCCCGATCCGGGCCCCCGCGCCGGGGCTGGTCGTGCTGGCCGAGCCGGCCATGCACTTCGAAGGCGGCCTGACCTTGATCGACCACGGCCAGGGCCTGGTCAGCATGTACCTGCACCAGTCCGCCCAGCAGGCGGCCGCGGGCCAGCGGGTCGCGCGCGGCCAGATGATCGGCGCGGTGGGCCGCACGGGGCGCGCGACGGGCCCTCACCTCTGCTGGCGCATGACCTGGCGCGGGCGGCACATGGACCCGAGCCTGATGGTGGGCGCATCGGCCTGAACCCCGCGGGACCGTCCGGGATTTCTGTCGGGGAAGGCTGTAGCGAGCCTGAAATCTAGTCCTATTTGTCGCAGCGTCGACGTCGTCAGCCGCAAGAGGACAGGCGGGCAATGCCGCTCAGCGCCATCGCGCCCAGGCTCCGGGTGCTGATCGTGGACGACAACGCGCGCATGCGGGAGATCCTCGCCGCCATGCTGGCCGGAGCCGGCGTGCGCGACATCCGGCAGGCCGAGGACGGGACCCAGGCCTGCGCCGTGCTGCGCGACTGGCGCGCGGACCTCGCCTTCGTCGACTTCGTGATGCGCCCCATGGACGGGGTCGCCTTCACCCGCCGCATCCGGCGGGACCCGAACAGCCCCGACCGGCGCCTGCCGATCGTCATGATGACGGGGCATGCGGAGAGGGCGCGGGTGGAGGAGGCGCGCGACGCCGGCGTCAACGACGTCGTGGCCAAGCCCGTGACCGCCCGCGCCGTCCTGAGCCGCATGAGCGCGGTGCTGACCCAGCCGCGCCCCTTCGTCGAGGCGCAGAGCTACGTCGGACCCTGCCGCCGCCGGCGACCGCTGCCCGACTTCGCCGGGCCGTGGCGGCGGGCCGACGACCCGGCGCACCTGCGCAGCCGCATCGTGAGGGAACTCGAGATCTAGGCTGAGGCGGACGCCGCCGGGACCGGCTCGGGGGCGCGGTAGACCTCCTTCGGCCAGCGGCGGTGCACCCAGAACCACTCCGCCGGGCGGCGGCGCACCTGGGCCTCGACGAAGGCGTTGATCTTCTCGACCCCGGCGCGGAGGTCGCGCTCGCGGTCGCCGGTGTTCTGCAGCCGGATCGGCTCCGGCACGATCACCCGGAAGCGGGCCCCGGGCAGCCGCTCGACCACCATGGGCTGCATCACCGCATCGAAGCGCAGCGCCAGCCGGGTGGAGGCGAAGGCCGTGTGCGCCGGGCGTCCGAAGAAGGGCGCGGCGACGCCGCCGTTGAACTTCTGGTCGTTGAGGAAGGCGACCGCCTCGCCCTTGGCCAAGGCCGCGAGCAGCTCCCGCGAGCCGTCCGAGCCCTTGGGCGCGAACAGGCGCACGCCATAGCGCGCGCGGCCTTCCTTGATGCGGCGGTCGACATAGGGGTTGTTGGCCGCGCGGTAGGTGATCTGGCAATCCAGGCCTGAGTCCACGATGCAGGCGGCCATCACCTCCCAGTTGGCGAAGTGGCCGGAGATCAGCACGGCTGGGCGCTTCTCCCGGGCCAGGGCGACCAGGCGCTCGCGCCCGACCACCTCCACCCGGCCCGAGGCGGGGGTGATCCGGTCCATGAACGGGAACTCGAAGAAGGTCCGCCCGGTGTTGTCCCACTGGTCGCGCAGCAGGGCCGCGCGGGCCTCGGGCGTCAGGTCGGGAAAGGCGATCTCGATGTTGCGCGCCGCCACTTTGTGCGCGCGGGTCAGGGGCCCCAGCCAGCGGCCGAGCGCGCCGCCCGCCGCCGAGACCCACTCCAGCGGGAAGAGCCGCGCCACCGCGCTCGCAGCGTCGAACGCCAAGGCTTCGAGCCGCCAGCCGAGGTCGCGGAGAAGGGGCGCACGCGTCCGGGCCATGCGATTGAGTAGGCGGCGTCGCGCGACAGCGCAACGCGGCGGCTTCGCCCCGCCGCGGGCGGGCGCCCGCTCCCGCCTCCGGATAGGAATATTATCCTCGCGCGTCGCAGGGGTGCTATGTTCCGGATCTCGGCGGACGGCTTCGCCCGACGCCGGAGCGGGAAGCAAGAGAGTAGCGAGCATGTGGAACGAGACGGAGGCCGCGCGCGACCGCAGCCTGGCGGTGCTGGTGGCCGAGTTGGTCGCCCTGGCGACGGGCGTGAGCGCGGCGGACATCGGCCGGCCGACCCGGGGCGTGGCCAAGGCGGCGCGGGCGCGGATGGTGGCCATGTACCTGGCGCATACGGGCCTGGACTGGCCGCTGTGGCGCGTGGGCCGGGCGTTCGGGCGCGACCGCACCACTGCGGGCCATGCGGTGCAGTGCGTGGAGGACCTGCGCGACCGGCGCGACTTCGACCAGGGGCTGGAGCGGCTGGAGGCGTGCCTGCGCGCCCTGCCCGCCGAGGGCTTGCCCCTGTGACCGTGGCGCCCGAGGAGGCCGAGGAGCCCGAGGACGTCGAGCGGGAGGCGGAGCGCGTGCGGCGCCTGCTGCGGCGGGCGGAGTGCTGGATCGAGGCTCCGGGTCAGGGGCGCTTTTCGCTGCGCACCTCGGCGGACCGGCGCCGGCGCGCGGCGCTCAAATTCGGGGCGGCGACGTTTGAGCGCCTGGCGGCAGACCCGGGTCTTGAGCCCCGCGCGGAGGGCGGCTGGACGGCGCGGGCGAGAGCCGCCGGGCCGTCGACGCCCTCTTCGGGGCCGAAGACGGGACCGGAGACGGGACCGGAGCCGCCGTCGCCCTTCGCCCGCCTCGCCCGGCATGACGACGCCGAGGGGCGGCCCTGGCTGTCGAGCCTGCAGGCGAAGGCCGGGGCGCGGCTCTGGAGCGACCTTCGCCGCGGCCCCGCGCGCGCGGCGGGGGCAGCAGCGCTGGCGTCCCTCGACCCCGCCTCGCGGGCGATGCTTGAGCAGGTCTGCCGCAACGGCGGCGACCTCGCCGCGGCCGAGGCGGCGCTGGGCCTGCCGCCGCAGACCGGCAGGACGGCGCTGAAGCTCGCCCTGCTGCGGCTGGCCCGACACTATGGGCTGAGGGGCTGAGCCCACTCGGCGCGGACCTCCGGGTCCGGCTCGGCGGCCAGGCGGGCGGGGGCGAGGGCGGCGAAGCGCGCCGGCCTGAGCTGCTGCAGCGCCCAGGCCGCGGCGCCCCGCACCAGGGCGCTCGCGTCGTCCAGCCGCGCCTCCGCCGCCGGCGCGAGGTCCCCCTGCCCGGAGGCGCCGATCGCATAGAGCACGTTGCGGACGAAGCGATCGCGGCCGATGCGCTTCACCGGCGAGCGCGCGAAGAGCGCCCGGAAGGCCGCGTCGTCCAGGGCGGCGAGGTCGGCGAGCGCCGGGGCGCGCAGCACCTCGCGCGCCTGCAGCCGGGCTTCGCGCGCCTGGCTCGCGAACTTGTTCCACGGGCAGGCCGCCAGGCAGTCGTCGCAGCCGTAGACGCGGTTGCCGAGCTTGCGCCGGAACTCGCGCGGGATCGGGCCGGCGTGCTCGATGGTCAGATAGGAGATGCAGCGCCGGGCATCGAGCTGGTAGGGCGCGGGGAAGGCGTCGGTCGGACAGGCGTCCAGGCACGCGCGGCAGCTGCCGCAGGCCCCGTCCCCACCGCTCGCGGCGTCGGGCTCGAGCTCCAGCGTCGTCAGGATCGCCCCCAGGAACAGCCAGGAGCCGAACGCCCGCGACACCAGATTGGTGTGCTTGCCCTGCCAGCCCAGGCCGGCGGCTTCCGCCAGCGGCTTCTCCATCAGAGGCGCGGTGTCCACGAAGACCTTCAGCTCGCCGCCCAAGCGCGCCGCCATCCAGCCGCCGAGCTGCTTCAGCCGGCCCTTGATCAGCGCGTGATAGTCGTCCCCGTGGGCGTAGACGGAGATGGCGGCGCGCTCGGGCCGGGCCTGCAGGGCGCGGGGGTCGCCGTCCGGGCCGTAGTTCAGCCCCAGCACCACGGCGGAGCGCGCCTCCGTCCAGAGGGCCGTGGGATGCATGCGCCGCTCCAGCGTGGTCTGCATCCACCCCATGGTCCCGTGCCGCCCGGCCTGCACGAAGGCGCGCAGCCGCTCGCCCGCGGGCCAGGGACCGTCCAGGCGCGCGAAGGCGCAGGCGTCGAAACCGAGCTGGAGCGCCCGCGCGCGGATCGCCCCGCGCGGATCGGCCGGGGAACGAGCCCGGGAGCGGGCCGGAGACCCCGTCTGGGGGCCGTCGCGGACGCTCAATGGCCCAGGGCGGACTCGATCACCGCCCGCGCCTCGGGCGAGGACCAGTCGGCCGGCCCCTCCAGATAGGCGCGCTCATGCCCCTGGGCGTCGAAGATCAGGGTCGTCGGGAAGCCCTGGATCTGCGGCTTGGCGGCGGGCGCCATGGCGAAGGCCGCGTCCTGGTAGAAGGCCAGCGGAGGATTGCGGGCGATGAAGGCGCGGGCCTTGTCGGCGTCGCGCGGCGAGTCCTGGCTGAGCGCAATCACCTGCACCGGCTTGCCGGCATAGGCCTGCTGCAGCTTGGCCAGGGTCGGCATCTCCTTCACGCAGGGCGCGCACCAGGTGGCCCAGAGGTTCACCACCAGCACCTTGCCGCGGAAGTCGCTCAGGCGCACCGGCGCGCCGTCCGGCCCCCTGAAGGCGACCGGAGGCGTGCCCGCGCCGGCCGGAGCGGGCCGCAGCTTCGCCATCTCGCCGTGCGCCAGGCTGCGCAAGCCCGCATAGGGGTCGGGTGTGGCGAGCGAGCCCGCAATGACGTATAGCGCCGCCGCTGCGCCCAGCACCAAGGCGCCGCCCAGAACCCAGCCGACCCAGCCCAGGCGCGCGCGCGCCTGCCCGCCTCAGGACCCGCCTCGCTCATGCCCGACTCGGCCTCCCGTCCTCACAAGGGTCAAAGCCTCTGGGGCGGCCGATTCGAGCAGAAGCCCGCCGAGCTGATGCAGGCGATCAACGTCTCGATCGGCTTCGACCGGAGGCTCGCGGCGCAGGATCTTCAGGGCTCGCGCGCGCACGCTGCGATGTTGGCCAAGCAGGGCGTCATTGCAAGCGAAGACGCCGAGGCGATCCATCGCGGGCTCGACCGCATCGAGGCGGAGATCGCCGATGGGACCTTCCCCTATCGGGAGGAGTTCGAGGACATCCACATGAACGTGGAGGCTCGCCTGGCCGAGCTGATCGGCGAGGCGGCGGGGCGGCTGCACACGGCGCGGTCGCGCAACGACCAGGTCGCGGTGGACTTTCGCCTGTGGGTGCGCCAGGCGTGCGACGACACGGTGCGCCGGCTGACGGCGCTGCAGCGCGCCCTGCTGGCCAAGGCCGAGCCGCACGCCGCGACCCTGATGCCGGGCTTCACGCACCTGCAGCCCGCCCAGCCGGTCACCTTCGGCCACCACCTGATGGCCTATGTGGAGATGTTCGGCCGCGACGCGGGGCGCTTCCAGGACTGCCGCGCACGGCTGAACGAGAGCCCGCTCGGCGCCGCGGCCTTGGCGGGTTCGCCCTTCCCGATCGACCGCGACGCGACCGCGGCGGCCCTGGGCTTCGAGCGGCCGACCGCCAATTCGCTCGACAGCGTCTCGGATCGGGACTTCGCCCTGGAGGCGCTCGCCGCCGCCTCGATCGCCGCCGTGCACCTGTCGCGCCTGGCGGAGGAGATCGTGCTCTGGGTCACGCCCCAGTTCGGCTTCGTGCGCCTGTCGGACGCCTTTACGACCGGCTCCTCGATTATGCCGCAGAAGCGCAACCCGGACGCCGCCGAGCTGGTGCGCGCCAAGATAGGGCGCATCTTCGGGGCCCTGACCAGCCTGACGCTGGTCATGAAGGGCCTCCCCCTGGCCTATTCCAAGGACATGCAGGAGGACAAGCAGCCGGTCTTCGACGCCTTCGATGCGCTCTGGCTGGCGCTGGCCGCCATGGCCGGCATGGTCGCGGACCTGGAGCCCGTGCGCGAGCGCATGGCCCAGGCGGCGGGGGGCGGCTTCTCCACGGCGACGGACCTGGCCGACTGGCTGGTGCGGCGGCTGAACCTGCCCTTTCGCCAGGCGCACCACATCACCGGCCGCGCCGTGAAGCGCGCGGAGGATTTGGGCGTTGACCTGGGCGACCTGCCGCTGAAGGAATTGCAGGCGATCGAGCCCCAGATCACCTCCGACGTGTTCGAGGTGCTGTGGCCCGAGGCGTCGGTCACAAGCCGGCAAAGCTACGGCGGTACGGCCCCGGATCAGGTCCGGGCGCAGATCGCGCGCTGGAAGGAAAAGCTGAAATGACGGGGATCATCGGTCGAGGCGGGCGGACGGCGAGGGCCCTGGTCGCCGCGGCGACGGCGGCGGCGCTTACGGGCTGCGGCAAGCAGGGGCCGCTGGAGCAGCCCGCGCCGCTGTTCGGCGCCCGCGCCAAGGCGGAATACCGCGAGCAGCAGGCGGTGCGCAGCCAGCAGGCCCAGGACCGCGCCGCCGCCCGCAACGCCGCCGCCCAGGGGAACCGCACCCCGCGGCCGACGTCCCCGACGACGCGCCCCGCACGGCGCGGGACCTGCGCGATCCCAACGAGCAGCTGACCTCGATCCGCCAGGCTCCGATCCCGGGCTCCAACAACGACAAGGTCGGCTCGCCCCCGACCCTGACGCCGCCCAACTGATCCCGGGGGCGGAGCCGCTCGGGGCGTGAACCACTTCGACCTGCGCCCGGGGCCGAACGGCGCTCCCGAACTGCACTGCGAGGGCGTGCCGCTGAGCGCCATAGCCGACGCGGTGGGCACGCCGGCCTACGTCTATTCCACCGCGACGCTGGAGCGGCACTGGCGGGTCTACGCCGAGGCCTTCGCCGCCTGGCCGCACCCGGTGCTAATCGCCTATGCGGTGAAGGCGAACGGCAATCTATCGGTGCTGGCCACCCTGGCCAGGCTGGGCGCGGGCGCGGACACGGTGTCGGAGGGCGAAATCCGCCGGGCCCTCGCGGCGGGCGTTCCCCCCGGGCGCATCGTCTTCTCGGGCGTGGGCAAGACGGCGGCCGAGCTGGCCTTCGCGCTTGAGGCCGGGGTGGCCGAGATCAACGTGGAGAGCGAGCCCGAGCTCGACCTCCTCGCCCGCATCGCCGACGACAAGGACGTCGCCGCGACTGTGGCGCTGCGCATCAATCCCGACGTGGGCGCGGGCGGCCACGCCAAGATCACCACCGGCCAGGGGGCCAGCAAGTTCGGCGTCTCCATCAGCGAGACCGAACGCCTCTACGCCCGGGCGGCGGCCCATCGCGCCCTGACCCCGGTGGGCTTGGCGTGCCACATCGGCAGCCAGATCACCGAGCTTGGGCCGCTGGAAGCCGCCTTCCGCCAGATGCGGAGCCTCGCCGAGCGGCTGCGCGGCCAAGGCCTTCAGGTGCGCCGGCTCGATCTCGGCGGAGGCCTGGGCGTGCCCTACTTCGACCAGCCCGCCCCGCCCTCGCCCAGGGACTACGCGGACATGGTCCTGCGCGTCATGGACGGGCTCGACGTGGAGCTCGCCTTCGAGCCCGGGCGCGCGATCGCCGCCAACGCAGGCGTGCTCCTCGCGCGGGTGATCTACGTCCATGCGCGGCCGGAGGGACGGCGCTTCCTGGTGCTGGACGCGGGCATGAACGACCTGATCCGCCCCGCCATGTACGACGCCTTCCACGCCATCGCGCCCGTCCGCCCCCCGCCCCCCGGCGCGCCCGAGCGCCTCTACGACGTGGTGGGCCCGGTCTGCGAGACGGGAGACACCTTCACCCGGGACCGCCGCCTGCCCGAGCTTAAGTCCGGCGACCTGGTCGCCTTCCTGACGGCGGGGGCCTACGGCGCGGTCATGTCCAGCACCTACAACGCCCGGCTCCTCGTGCCCGAGGTGCTGGTGAAGGGCGACCGCTGGGCGGTGGTCCGCCCCCGCCCGACCTATGACAACATGCTGGCGGGCGAGCCCCGCGCCCCCTGGCTGTGACCGCCGCCCCGCCGGCCGTCCCGACCGCCTCGGAGTGGCGCATCGGCGAGACCGTGCCCTGGGTCGTGGCCTGGACGGGCGAGGACCGCTTTGGCCTGGACGCCTCGCCCCTGTTCCAGGGCTATGACGAGGCGCGCCAGATCGAGCAGCCCGGCCAAGGCGCGCCGTTGCTGAAGGGCATGCACCTGGAGCGGCAAAGACGCGGCCTGGTCCAGCACCTGTGCCAGGTCTGCGGCCGGCCGACCCCGCCCAGGGATCGTTTCATCTTCCCCACGGTGGCGGGCCGCTTCGTGCCCCTGCCGTCCGGGGAGCTGCGCTACGCCAGCAACATGCCGCCGCTGCACCTGCGCTGCGCGGAGCGAGCCCAGCGCCTGTGTCCGGGGGTGAGGAAAACTGGCGGCCAGCCCGTGCCGCTGCCCAAGGCGGGCGGGACGATCGCGCCGCAGTTCGAGCTGCCGGCCGGCATGGAGCCCCTGGCCGGCATGGCGCAGGGCCGGCGCGTGATCTTCAGCTACTACCTCGTGCAGTCGGCGGGCTTCACCCGCGAGGTCCAGCGCCTGCTGCGCTAGGCGGGGCTTCGGCGGGGCAGACCAAAGCGGATCACCAGCGCGGTCATGGCCAGGGCGACGAAGGTCAGGACGCCGCCCTCGGGACCGGCGGCCCCGCCGGTCAGCCACGCCGGGCCCAGGACCCTGGCCTCGCTCAGCGCGCCCTTGATGACGCTGCCGGAGTCCGGCACGCCGAACAGCACGCTCTGGGCGAAGTCCCACGCCGCGTGGAAGCCGATGGCGAACCAGAGCGCGCCCGTGCGCCGGAAGCTGTAGGCGGCCACGACCGCGAACAGGCCGGCGGTGAAGAGCCCGGTCGGGTTCTCGCCCGGGTTGCCGCTGTGACTGAGGCCGAACAGGGCGCCCAGCGTCAGGGCGGCGGGCCAGAAGCCGACCGCCCGCGACAGCTGCACCAGCACGTAGGCGCGGAACGCCGCCTCCTCGGCCAGGCCGACGAGGGCGAACAGCAGGGCGCCCACGGCGGCGTTGCGGGCGAGCGTCGGCGCGGCCTGGCTGACCGGCCCGAACTGCAGCGCGCCCAGGACGTAGAGGGTGACCACGATGCAGGACATGAGCCCCAGGCCCGTGCCGAGGCCGATCGCGAGGTCCCGGCCCAGCCCCCGGCGGGAAAAGCCGAAGCGGTCCAGGCCCTCGCCCCGCAACCGCCCGAGCCCCAGGGCCACGAGCAGCGCCGGAGCGGCGACGGCGAGCTCCACCGCCACGCTGAACCCGCTGAGCTCCGGCTTGGGTCGAAGCGGCGCGTGAAGGCTCAGCTGGATCAGCTGGGCCGCGCCGAAGACGCCCAGCCCCCAAAGCACCAGGCCGAGGAGGGCGAGCCCGCCCGCGAGCGCCCGCCCCGCGAGCGTCGGTCGCCCTGCAAAGGTGTCAGGTGAAACGTCCGCCAGTGTCATGAGGGCCCTCCAGCGCCCGGCTTAGCGTCAGCCGGCGCAGGAGCGCCAGTGAAAGGGCCGTAATGTCGCGCGCTGGGCGATGGCGCGGCCGGGTCAGGCGTCCGGCCGGGGCGAGGGCGCGGCGTGGGCCGGGCGGGGCAGGACCGGCTCGGTCTCCGGCTCGCCGTCGCCGGACAGCAGCACGGCGATCCAGCGCGAGCCCTGGAACTGCGCCAGAATCAGGATGCCCATCACCGTCAGCGGCGTGGACAGGAACATGCCGGAAATGCCCCAGATCGCGCCCCAAAGCGCCAGGCTGAGCAGCACCACCACCGGATCGATGTTCAGGCTGTCCTGCTGCATCCGCGGAAGCAGGATGCTGCCCACGGCGAAGAGGATGATCTGCAGAGCGGCGAAGAGCGCGATGGCCTGCCAGTAGGTGTCGAACTGCAGCAGCGCGAAGAGCGGCGGCAGCACGCCCGAGATCAGGCCGCCGATCACCGGGATGTAGCAGAAGACAAAGATCAGGAAGGCCCAGAACACCGCGTTCTGCAGCCCCAGAGCCGCCATGACCACGCCGGAGGCGATCGCGATCACCGCGCCGGTCACCGTCTGGACCCAGAGATAGCGCTCCACCGCGTCGCGGATGCGGATGAACACCGCGCTGGCGTGGGCCAGGTCGTCGCTGTCGGGGAAGAGCGCATTGACCTTGCGCCGGAAGCCCGTGCGGGACGCGATCAGGAAGCCGAGGTAGAGAAGCACCGCGCCGGCGCCCGACGCGAAGCTCTGCAGCGCACGAGCCACGTCGCCGATGTACTGGCTGGGGTTCAGCTGGTCGATCAGCGACTGCACTGTCGGGGGAACGCGCACGTTGAACAGGCCCGCCAGCCGGGCGATCGCCTCGTTCAGCTTGGGCGCGGCGGCGGCGAGCTCGGTGGCGAAGCCCGCGGCGTTGTCCACCACCAGCCAGACGGTCAGCCCCAGCGCCACGGTCGAGACCAGGAGCGCCAGCGGCAGGGCCGCCCACCCCGCGATGGGCAGCGCCTTGCCGATCGTGCGCGCCAGGCCGTCCACCATGATCAGCAGGAAGAGCGCGAGCGCCAACGGGGTCAGGATCGCCCGCAGCCAATAGAGGCCATAGGCGCTCATCAGCACCGCCACGATCACGAGGGCGTTGCGGGCCACCCCGTCGTTCAGCCTCATCCCGCGTCCCTCTCAGCGCCGCGCCTCGGCCGCGTCCGAGCAATCCCAGGCGCCGCGCCGCCGGTCAATGGCGGGCGAAGCGCGAGGTCAGCCCTTCAAGGCCGCCGCGAGCTCCGCCCCGCGGGCGTCTTTCAGCGCCGCGCAATGCCGGATGTCTTCGAGGGTCCGCTCGAACTCCAGCAGGCCCACCCCCGCCGCCCGCACCCGGGGCTCGAGCTTTGCGCGGATCTCCTCGGCGCGGGAGGCGGAGCATTGCGCCTGGAACGCGCGCGTGATCCCGTTCAAGAAGAAGATGCCGTTCGCCCCCCGGGCCAAGGCCTCGTAGTTGTTCAGCAACCAGTCGGAGCCGAGGTCGCGGGTCTCCGGGGTGAACACCAGGCCGAAGATCAGCTGCAGCCGCTCCGGCGGGCGGAGGCGGGGATCCTCGAGGCTGAGGATCCACTGCGCCGCGTCTTGCCGGCCGGTCCGTGAGGCGGCCCCGAGCGCTGCGCTGCGCAGGACCGCATCCTCGCTTGAGAGGCCCCGCTCCAGCAGCGTCTTGGCGGCGAGCAGACCGCCGGCCCGGGCGTAGGCGATGAAGGCCGGCTGCATGAACGCCGGGTCCAGCGCCGCGGCGTCGCCGGCGAGGGCGCGCTCCGCCGCCTTGATCAGCCGTTCGTTCAGCTCCGGGTCCTCCGCCTCGCGCAGGGCGCCGACCAGGGCCTGCCGCACCCGCTGCTGTTCCGGCGTCTCGCTCGCATAAGCCCCGACCCGCAGGTCCAGCCCGACGGCCTTCAGCTTGGGCGCGTAGAGCGCCTCCACCATGCGGCGGTAGTCGGCCACCGCCTCGGGCGGGAGCACGCCGCGCAGGCGAAGCTCGGCGAAGCGGCCCAGCGGGGCCACGCTGATCGCGGAGTTCGGATGGCGGGCGGCCGCCTTGGCCTCCGCGACCAGGTCGACGGCGGGGGCGCGGCCGGCGGCGAAGGACGCCCACAGGCTGTCCTCCTCGGCCAGGGCCTCGGCGACCGGCAGGGTCGGCACGGCCGCGATCAGCGCCTGCCAGTCCTGGCGGGGAAGGTCGAAGCGGTAGTAGCCCGTCCCCCCGGCGTTGGGCATCAGATAGGCGCCCTGGGGCGCGGCGACCGGCGCGCTGGCCTGGTCGAGCAGGGTGCATTGGCGCTGGCCCGGCGCGGCGCTGAGGCAGAGCGGGATGGTCCAGAGCTGCGGCTTGGGCGCGCCGCCCAGGAAGGCGTAGCGCGACTGGGTGGCGACGAGCCGCCCGCCCTGACGCTCGAAGCGAACCACCGGCACGCCGGGCTGGTCCACGAAGCTGCGCATCGCGGCCAGGATGCGCGGGTCCTTGCCGGAATCGGCCAGGGCCTTGAAGAAGTCCTCGGTGGTCGCATTGCCATAGCGGTGGCGCGACAGGTGCAGCCGCACCCCATCCCGGAACTTCTCGTCGCCCATATAGGCCGCGATCATGGCGATGACCTGGCCGCCCTTGCCGTAGGTGATCTGGTCGAAGGCGCCGTCGATCTCGTCGTTGGTCTCGATATGCTGGTGGATCGGGCGGCCGACCTCCAGCGCGTCGGTGGTCATGGCGGCGAGCCCCTCGCCGACGGCGCCCACGCCGATGTCGAGCTCCGGGCGCCACGCGTTGCCGATGCGATAGCCCATCCAGTTGGCGAAGCTCTCGTTCAGCCAGATGTCGTCCCACCAGGCGGGGGTGACGAGGTCGCCGAACCACTGGTGCGCCAGCTCGTGGCTCACCACCATGCCGAAGGCGGCGCGCTGGCCGGGGGTGGCGGTCTTGTCCAGCAGGATGATCTCGTCGGCATAGGTGTCCGCGCCGGCGTTCTCCATCGCGCCGGGCATGCTGGGCGAGGCGATCTGGTCGAGCTTGGGGAAGGGGAAGGGCTGGCCGAAGTAGCTCTCCAGCAGGCCCACGATGCGCGGCGTCTCGGCCAGGACATAGTCGAGCTTGCCGGCCTGGGCCTGGGTCGCCGCCGCGTCCAGCGGCAGGGGATGGCTGCGATGCGCGTTCGGCGGGATGGTCGTGGTCGGATGCAGGAACGGCCCGGTGTCGATCGCCACCAGATAGGTCGGCAGCGGCTTGGTCGGCTCGAAGCGGTGCGTCTCGAACTCGCCCGTGCGCACGACAGCGGCCTCAGGGGCGTTGGAGATCACCTTCAGGCCCGAGCGGGTCTCGACCGAGACGGTGAAGGGCGTCTTGAAGCCGGGCTCGTCGAAGCCGGGGAAGGCGGCCCGGGCGTCGGTGCTCTCGAACTGGGTCCAGCTGTACCACTGGTCCCCGACCTTGATGTGATAGAGGCCCGAGGGGTTGTCCCGGAAGCCGCCCTCGTAGTCGAACGCCAGCGTCACGGGGCCGGCCGGCAGCGGGCGGGCGAAGTCCAGCCGCGCGACGCCGGAGGGATCGACCTCGGTCCAGGTCGCCGGGACGGCCTCGGACCCGACCCTGGCCGTGACCTTGGCGACCTTCAGGCCCTTGCCGTGCAGGTAGAGCTGCGAGGTCGCCGTCTTCAGCTGAGCATCGATCTCGGTGTGGCCGGAGAAGTTCGCCTGATCCGGCAGGATGCGGAAGTTCAGGCGGTAGGCGGTCGGCCGCGCGGCGTCGGGCAGCTTGCCCCTGGGCACGGGCGCCTGGGGCGCGGCGGACGCCGCCTGCGCGTGGGCTGCGGTGGACAGGGCAGCCAGGCAAGCCGCGCCGAGCAGGAATTTGCGGATCATCACGCCCTCCCGCGCGCCTGGCGACCTCGCCGCGCGCATGCGTCCGGAGCGCGTCATCCGCCCCGGTCCGGCCTGTGGTCAAGCCGGATCGGGATTAAGCTTTGGTCATGGTCCGATCCGGCGCCGGTCAGGCGGCGCCCGCGGCGGGGAGGGGCTGGCACAGGATCTCCGCCGCGGGCGCCTACGCTGGGTCCGGACTCAGTAGCCCCAGCGATCCCGGTGCAGATCCCGGTGCAGGTCGCGACGGTCGTGACGCAGGTCGCGGCGGTCGCGGTTGATATCGCGCTGCTCGAGCCGCGCCCGGCGTGCGAACGCCTCCGCCCGGTCGTAGTGACCGAACTCGGCGGCGCGGCGGGCGCGGTAGAGGTCGTAGTTGCGCTCGCGGCGATCTACGCGGATGTCGCGCAGGTCACGACGGGCGTCCACGCGGTCGTGGTGGATATCGCGCCAGTAGCCTTCCGCACTGGCGGCGACGGGGGCCGCGACAGCCGCGAGGCTCGCGGCGGCCAGGACGGACAGGGCAAGCTTACGCATCATCGGTCAGTCTCCCTTAGACAGGTCGAGGCCGCGGCGGGCCACATGCGCGTCTTCGCATGCTCAAGCTGAAGCGCGCCCACGCGGGCCGTTCATTCTCGGTTCACCGGCCGCAGGGCCGCCGGAGCTTCCGCGGCGCGCGGCCTTCGCCTATGCTGCAGCGCAGCGCAACCCGGACTGGAGCCCATCATGCCCGCCCCCGCCATCGACCTTTCCGGCCAAGTCGCCATCGTGACCGGCTCGACCTCCGGCATCGGCCAGGCCATGGCCGAGGCGCTGGCGCAGGCGGGCTCGCGGGTGATCCTGAACGGCCTGGGCGACCCCGCAGCCATTGAGGCGACCCGCGCCAGGATCGCCGCCGACTACGGCGTCGAGGTCCGCTACCACCCCGCCGACATGACAAAGCCGGCGGAGATCGCCGACATGGTCGACATGGCCAGGCGGGAGTTCGGGCGCCTGGACCTGCTGATGCCCAACGCCGGCGTGCAGCACGTGGCCCCGGTGGAGGCGTTCCCGCCCGAGCAATGGGACAAGATCATCGCGGTCAACCTGACCTCGGCCTTCCATGCGATCCGGGCCGCCGTCCCGATCATGAAGGCGCAGAAGCGCGGCCGGATCGTGAACCTGGCCAGCGCCCACGGCCTCGTCGCCTCGCCCTTCAAGTCCGCCTATGTCGCCTCCAAGCATGGCGTCATCGGCCTGACCAAGACGGTCGCCCTCGAGGTGGCGGAGAGCGGCGTCACCTGCAACGCCATCTGCCCGGGCTATGTGAAGACGCCCCTGGTCGAGGGCCAGATCGCCGACCAGGCCAAGGCGCGCAACATGAGCCCCGAGCAGGTCATGCGCGACGTGATCCTGGCCGCCCAGCCGACCAAGCGCTTCGTGGAGTTCTCAGAGCTGGCCGGCCTGCTGCTGTACCTCGCGTCCGACATGGGGGCGTCCGTGAACGGAGCGGCGCTCAGCATCGACGGCGGCTGGACGGCGGCGTGAGGCGGTGAGCGCAGCCAAGCCCATCTGCCTGGCGCTGCAGGGCGGAGGCGCCCACGGCGCCTTCGAGTGGGGGGTGATGGACGCTCTCCTCGAGGACGGCTCGGTCGAGATCAAGGCGGTCACCGCCGCCTCGGCCGGCGCCATGAACGCCGCCGCCTTGGCCGCTGGCTTGGCCGAGAACGGCGTCGAGGGCGCTCGCGCCAAGCTCGAGGCGTTCTGGCGGGAGATCAACCGCTCGGGCGGGCTGAACCCGTTCGGGAGCTCCTCGGTCTGGGCCCAGGCGATCTCGCCCCCCGCCTGGCTGCAGAGCAGCCCGCTGTTCTCCGCCGCGGAGAGCATGGCGACGGCCTTCAGCCCCTATCAGTTCAACCCGCTGAACCTCAATCCGCTGAGGGACGCGCTGAGCCGCACCATCGACTTCGACCTGATCCGGGCGCGCAGCCCCATTCAGCTGTTCATCTCCGCGACCCAGGTCAGGACGTCCAAGGCGGTGGTGTTCAACGCCGCCGAGCTCGACCTGGAGCGGGTGCTGGCCTCCGCCTGCCTGCCCTATCTCTTCCAGGCCGTGACCATCGACGGCGAGGACTATTGGGACGGCGGCTATCTGGCCAACCCGCCGCTCTGGCCGCTGTTCTACCAGGACACGCCTGACGACGTCCTGATCGTCAACCTGAACCCCTTCCGGCGCCCGGAGACGCCCCGCGCCGCGGGCGACATCATGGACCGGCTGAACGAGATCACCTTCAACGCCTCGCTGGTGGCGGAACTGAGGGCGGTCGCCTTCGTGCAGAAGCTGATCGACGAGGCGCTGCTGACGCCCGCGGGCCGGGCGCGCTACCGCCGGGTGCGGCTGCACGCGCTGAAGGCCGACGCCCTGCTCTCGGACCTCAGCTTCGCCAGCAAGTTCAACACCGAGTGGAGCTTTCTCATTGAACTGAAAGACCGGGGCCGGCGCGCCGCACACGCCTGGCTGAAGGCCTGCTACGACAAGGTGGGCGTGGACTCCTCCATCGACGTGCGGGCGGAGTTTCTCTGATCCGGGCTAAGGCCCTATATGGCGCGTCCATGTCCCGGCCCTTCCTGAAGATGAACGGGCTCGGCAACGACTTCGTCGTGGTCGAGGCCCAGCGCGGCGCGGCGGCCCCCTTCCGCCCGACGCCCGCCCAGGTGCGCGCCTGGGCCGACCGCGCGCAGGGCATCGGCTTTGACCAGCTGATCGCGGTGGAGCCGTCCGAGCGCGGCGACGCCTTCATGCGGATCTGGAACGCGGACGGAGAAGAGGTCTCCGCCTGCGGCAACGCCGCGCGCTGCGTCGGCTGGCTGCTGATGCAGGCGGCGGGACGGGACGGGGCGGCGATCGAGACCCGCGCGGGCCTGCTGCACGCCGCCGACGCCGGCGACGGCCAGGTCACGGTCGATATGGGGGCGCCGAAGCTGGACTGGCGGGACATCCCGCTGGCCGAGCCGATGGACACGGCGCGCGTGGAGCTGCAGGTCGGCCCCATCGACGCCCCCCTCCTGCACACGCCGGGCTGCGTCAGCATGGGCAATCCGCACGTGGTGTTCTTCGTCCCCGACGCCGAAGCCGCGCCCGTGCGCGAGGTTGGGCCGCTGATCGAGCGCCATCCCCTCTTCCCTGAGGGCGTGAACGTCGGCTTCGCCGAGGTGCAGGGGCCCGGGCGCCTCCGCCTCAAGGTCTTTGAGCGCGGCGCGGGCCTGACCCAGGCGTGCGGGACGGGCGCCTGCGCCGCCCTGGTGGCGGCGAACCGGCGGGGGCTGGCCGGGCGCGCCGCCGAGCTCGTGCTGGACGGCGGCAGCCTGCACATCGCCTGGCGCGAGGCCGATGACCACGTCCTGATGACCGGACCCGTCGCCGTCGAGTTCACAGGAACGCTGCCATGAGCCGGCCCTCCGCCCTGTCGCGCCGGCGCCCCGATGGGCAGGAGCGCGTCCGCCTGCATCTGGAGGGCGTCGGATGAGCGGCGAGCTCGAGCTGCTGGCCCGCGCGCCCCCGCGCGCCGCCGCGTCCGTCGAGGTGGTGACCTTCGGCTGCCGCCTGAACGCCCATGAGAGCGAGCAGGCGCGGGCCCGGGCGGAGGCGGACGGCCTTAGCGACGCGGTCATCTTCAACACCTGCGCCGTGACCGCTGAGGCGGTGCGCCAGGCCCGCCAGGCGATCCGCCGGGTTCGGCGCGAGCGGCCGGGCGCCCGCCTCGTGGTGACCGGCTGCGCCGCCCAGATCGACCCCGACGCCTTCGCCGCCATGCCCGAGGTCGACGCCGTCGTCGGCAACGAGCTGAAGGCGCGCGCCGGAACCTATGCGCCCGACGCCCTGGCGCGCCGCGTGCGCGTCAGCGACATCGCCGGCGTCCGAACGCTGGCCCCCCACGTCGACGTCGCGCCGGACCTTGACAGCCGCGCGCGCGCCTATGTCGAGGTGCAGAACGGTTGCGACCACCGCTGCACCTTTTGCGTCATCCCGCTGGGGCGCGGCCCCTCGCGCTCGGCGGCCGCAGGCGAGGTGGTGGCGCAGGTCCGCGCGCTCGCCGCCCGGGGCGTGCCGGAGGTGGTGCTGACCGGCGTGGACCTGACCAGCTGGGGCGCGGACCTGCCGGGCCGGCCGACCCTGGGCCAGCTGGTGGCGCGCATCCTGAAGCTCGTGCCGGAGCTGCCCCGTCTTCGCCTCTCCTCGATCGACGCGGCGGAGATCGACCCGGATCTGCTGCGCTGCCTGGCTGAGGAGGAGCGCCTCGCGCCCTATCTGCACCTGTCGATCCAGTCCGGCGACGACCTGATCCTGAAGCGCATGAAGCGTCGCCACGACCGCCGCCAGGCGCTGGCGCTGGTCGAGGCGGTGCGGGCGGTGCGGCCCGACGCGGCCTTCGGCTGCGACCTGATCGCGGGCTTTCCGACCGAGACGGACGCCATGGCCGAGCGGACGCTGGAGCTGGTGCGTCGGGCGCGCTTCGCCTTCCTGCACGTCTTCCCGTTCAGCCCGCGCCCGGGAACGCCGGCGGCCAAGATGCCGCCCCTGCCGCGCCCGGTCGTGAAGGCCCGCGCAGAGCGGCTGCGCGCCGAGGGCGAGGCGCTCCTGGCCCGGCACCTGGCGGCTCAGGTCGGGCGCGAGGTCGCCGCGGTGGTCGAGCGGCCGGGCCTGGCGCGCGCGCCGGATTTCACCGAGGTGGCCTTTGCGGGCCCGGGCGCTGCGGGCCAGCTGAAGCCGATGCGGATCACCGGCCACGACGGCCGCCGCGCGCTTGCCGTGAGCCTCCCAAGCCCATGACCCTGCCCGCCGAGGTCGAGGTTGCGGTGATCGGGGCGGGGGCGGCCGGGGTCTCGGCCGGGCTCAGGCTTCGCGAGCTTGGCGCAGCGTTCGTGATCTTGGAAGCCCGGCCCCGGATCGGCGGACGGGCCCATACCGTGCAAACACGGCTCGGCGCCTTCGACCTCGGCTGCGGCTGGCTGCACTCGGCGGACGAAAACCCCTGGGCGCCGATCTTCGAGGGCCTCGGCCTGGCCCTGGACCGGACCGAACCGCCCTGGGGCAAGCCCGCGATCCCGGTGAACTTCCCGCCCGAGGCCCAGCGCGAGTTCCGCGCCGCCTTTTCGGCCCTTGAGGCCCAGCTGGAGGCCGCGGCCGAGGCCCCCGCCGACCGGCCCGCGTCCGAGCTGCTGGAGCCTGGCGGGCGCTGGAACGGCCTGCTCAACAGCTTCTCCGGGGCGTTCAATGGGGCGGCCTTCGACCGCGTCTCGGTCAAGGACTATGCGGCCTATGCCGACACCGGCGTGAACTGGCGGGTGCTGGACGGCTACGGCGCAGCGATCGCGCGGGCGGCGCAGGAGCTGCCGGTCGCGCTCGACTGCCCGGCGCGCCGGGTCGCCCTCGCCCCGCCCGGCGTGCGGATCGCGACCGCCCAGGGCGAGGTGCGCGCCCGCGCCGCCGTGATCACCCTGCCCACCGACGTCCTGGCCGAGGGGGCGGTCGCCTTCGACCCGCCCCTGCCCCGCAAGGCTGAGGCCGCCGCCGACCTGCCCCTCGGCTGCGTGAACAAGGCCTTCCTCGCGCTGGCGGGGGCGGAGGAGTTCCCGCCGGAGAGCCGGCTTTACGGCCGCACGGACACCGAGCGGACCGCCAACTATCACGTTCGCCCCTTCGGCCGTCCGGCGGTGGAGGCCTATTTCGGGGGCGCGCTCGCGGCCGAGCTGGAGCGCGAAGGCCCCGGCGCGCTCGCCGCCTTCGCCATCGAGGAGTGGGCAGCGGCCTTCGGGTCCGACATGCGCCCGCGCCTGAGCCCCCTGGCCGCCTCCGCCTGGCGGACGGACCCCTGGTCCCGGGGCGCCTATTCCCACGCCAAGGTCGGCCGGGCGGGCCAGCGGGCCGTGCTCGCCGCGCCCGTCGAGGGCCGCCTGTTCTTCGCCGGCGAGGCCTGCTCCGAGCACGCCTACTCCACCGCCCACGGCGCCTTCACGACTGGGCGCGCGGCGGCGGACGCGGCCCTGGCGGCGGTCGGGCGGGCGCCCTGAGGGGGGAGGGCGCCCCGTTCGAGGCCTTCGCCGCGGGCCGGCTGCCGCCCGGTCTCGCCGCCATGCGCGTGCTGCAGGCCGCGGCGACCCCGGCGGAGGCAAAGGCGGCCCTGGCGCGGGCGCTGAGGCGCGGCGGCGCCGTGGCGATCCTGAATTACGCCTATGCCGGCGGCCCCCCCCGAGCACGTCGCGGCGCTGCGCGCGATCAGCGCCGCCTCGGGTCTTCAGCCGACGCTGGAGGACGCCCAGCCGTTTCGCCTCTGGGACGCGCGGGCCTTCGTGCTCCGCCGTCCCCCGCCTTGACAGCGCCCGCCCGTCCGGCCCCTGTCGCCGCGCAAAGCCGCCTCAGAGGAGATGCTGATGTTTTCGCATGTGAGGCTCGGGACCAACTCTGCGCCCTGCACCGGATGGCGACCTGATCGCCGGGTTTTGACGTGTCCGTCAACATGAGAGTGAGGTCTACCGGCTCTGTGGAAGGAAGGCGTTGACACCCGGTCGGTTTTGACGTTCTCTTCGGTTTGTGAGGCGAACACGGCCCTTAAGGCTGTGGCGTCTCCGGCGTTTCGGGGAGGAAACGCCCAATTCAAGTCGAGTGCCAGGAAAGCCGAACCCGTCGCGAACATCCCCCGCGGCGGGTTCTCTTTTGGGCCAGGGGCGACGTGAGCCCGGGGCGGCTCAACTGCGCCGCGAGGCGCGGCTCTCCGATCCGAGCCTCTGACGGGAGCGTCAGAAACCCGTGAGAGCCAAGCCCAAGCGCCGCAGCGGCCTCGGCTTCCGCCCCGGCTCCGCCCGCGCTAGAGAAGCCTCCGGCCGGCGCCGACGCCCAAGCGGCCGCCGTGACGAGGATGTCTCAGATGTACGCGCTCGACCGCACCCGCGACGCCATCTTCATCGAACGGCTTCACGCCAAGAGCCTGGCCCGCGGGCTGGAGTGGACCCCGACCGAGCACGAGGGCCGCTACCAGGTGACCATTGGCGAGTTCACCGTGGAGATCGGCGAGGGCGGCGACACCGGCGTGGAGCCCGAAATCCTGATCATCCGCGGCGGCAAGGCCCTGGAGATCCTCACCCCCGACCTGCTGCCCGAGCCGACGCAGCCCGGCGCGATCTCCCGCCGCCAGGCCTTTGGCGAGACCTATGAGGCGGCGCGGCGCATCGGCCTGGGCGTGGACCGCGCCATCGAGTCCCTGATCCAGAGCCTGCTCTGAGCGTGGTGGAGGTTCTGGAGCTCTCCGGCTCCGGCGAGGGCCCTGACGCGGCCCGGGCGGCCGGCGTCCTTGAGCGCGGAGGCCTGGTCTTGCTGCCGGAGCTGCCCTTCGCGCTGTCCGAGGCCGAGCGCACCTTCCTCGACCCGGCGGTGCTGGCGCCCAAGACCAAGAACGTCAGCTACGACCCCGGCACGGGCGCGGTCGGCGGGACCTCGGCCCAGGGGAAGGCCCGCGAGGGGCTCGGCCGCATGATGGCGCGCTACGCGGCGTTTGCGACGGCGCTTCTGGAGCGGCTGGCGCCCGGCTATGCCCAGGCGCTGCAGGTGCGGCGGACCAGCTTGCGCCCCGGCGCCGTGGACACGCGCGTGCTCTCCCCCCGCAAGGACGACCGCCGGCTGCACGTGGACGCCTTTCCGGCCAGCCCGGTGCAGGGGCGGCGCATCCTGCGCGTGTTCACCAACGTCAACCCGCACCGGCAGGCGCGCGTCTGGAACATCGGCGAGGACGACTTTGAGACCCTCGCGGAACGGCTGGGTCCCGCCGCGCTGAAGCCCCGCACGCTCTCCCCCTGGCTGATGGAGCGGCTCCGCATCACCCGCGGCCGGCGCACCGACTATGACGCCGCCATGCTGGCGCTGCACGACGGGATCAAGCTCGACGACGCCTACCAGGCCCAGGCGCCGCGCCGGCGCATGGCCTTCCCGCCGGGGATGAGCTGGGTGGTCTATACCGACGGCGCGCTGCATGCGGCGCTGGAGGGCCAGCACGCCCTGGAGCAGACCTTCCTGATGCCGGTGTCGGCGATGGAGGACGAGGCGCGCTCGCCCCTGCGCATCCTGGAGCGCCGCGCCGGCCGGGCGCTGACCTGACCGGGCGCTGACGTGAGCTGACGTGATCGCCGGGGCCGCGGGATCACGTCTCGCGCCGGCGAAGGCGCTTCGGGCGCCCGGGGTTCGACCCCTCCCCGGCGAGGGGAGGGGCGGCCCCGGTGCTCGCCTTGGGGATCAACGCGCGCGGTGCGCGGCGCTGCGCTGCATGCAGCGGTCCTGCCCCTTGCGGGTGCAGATCGGATAGCTGGCCGGCGCCGGGCCGGCCGGGGTGTTGCCGATCACCTCCATCTGGCCCGAGCCCATCTGGCCCGGGCCCATCGCGCCCGCGTTCATGGACCCCGAGTTCATCGAGCCGGACGTCATGGACCCGGAGCCGGACTGCGCGTCGTTGGCCATGGCGCCCGCGCCGCCCATCGATCCGGTCATCGAGTTCGAGCCGCCCGTCATGCCCGGGGCGGAGGTCTCGCCGGGTCCCGTTCCCGGCGAGCTCATCGTGGAGCCCGCGTTGCTGCTGGTCGTCGCTCCGCTGGAGGGACCGCTGTCGCCCATCGGACCCGCCGCCGTTCCCGAGCCGCCATTGGCCGGCTGCGCATTGGGATAGTTGCCGCCGCCCGTCTGGGTGTTGGTCGTGTTCTGGGCGACGGCTGCGCCGCCCAGGAGCGAGAGGGCCGCTACCGCGGTCAAAAGGCGCTTCATCACCATGTTCTCCTTGCGTAGGTCAGGCGAAAAGCCTCCTCGCGCCTTCTGACGCGGTCTAGCTTTTCGGCTTCCGATCAACGCCTCGAGACGGCGATGGTTTCGGCGCAGGTTCGACCTCAGCCGCAGTTATTCACGCGGCCGGCCTTCCTGCTCGCCGACGCCGACGCCGAGGTTCACCCCGTCGTGGTCGTAGTAGCGGTCCCGGCGATGCTCGCGCCGCTCCTCGGGCACGATCACGAACGGCGGCGGACCGGCGAAGGGCTGCTCGTCGTGCCAGCCCCAGTTACGATAGGACCAGCTCTCGCGGGCGTAGTATTCGGGCTGGACCGGCGAGCACCAGCCGCCGTAGCGCGGGTAGAAACCGCAGCCGCCGCGCGGGTGGATCCAGTTCTCCGCCTCCTCGCCCGAAAGCCCCGGGTCGTAGACCACCGGCTGCTGGGAGAAGCCGAAGAAGCGGTTGCGGCGCAGGTGCGCCTGGCCCGCGGCGACATAGACCCCGATCAGCTCGGTCCCGATCGCCGAGCCCGTCACGCTGAGCTCGTCCGCCTCGCTGACCACGCCCGTGCGGCCGCGGGTGATCCGGCTGTCGGAGACCGCCGCGTCGATCCCGCGCTCGAACAGGAAGCCCGTCTTGAAGCCCCGGACGTCCATGTGGCTGAAGGCGACCTTGGCGCCGGCCGAGCCCGCGCCCCGCACCTGCACGCCTACGATCCCCAGGGCCTCGGGCGCGGAGCCCGGCGCCGCATAGAGGCTGACTCGGTCGAAGGCGGCCGCGCCCGACGCGCCCGGGGTGAGGAACACGCCGGTGGACGCGGCATGGATGCCGACGTCGCTGAAGCGTGCGCTCGTCTTGTCCAGCACGATCGCCGGGTCATAGCTGTTGGCGTTGATCTCGCTGTCGACCACCGCCAGCCGCCCGCCCGACAGCGATATCGCCGAGGATTCGCCGGTGTAGTTGATCGAGGCGTCGGAAATGCCGAACTCGGTGTTCCAGGCCTTGATGCAGGCCTCGGCCCCGCTTTTGGAGCCGTCGATGACGAGGTCGCGGATCTCCACCCGCGGCACGTCGTGGTCGATCACGATGCACGGGCTGCCGGCCGGCGCCTCCAGGTTCGGCGTACGGCCGACCGGCTGGGCGTCGAAGACCGACTGGCCCTCGCCCACCAGGGTGACCGGGCGGTCGATGTAGACCGTTTCGCGGCAGGCGCCGCCGCGGCCGCGAACATAGATCACCCCGCCGGGCTCGACCTGCTGGACGGCGTCGCTGATAGGATGCTCGCTATACTGACGCTCGCCGCAGTCCACCGTGATCGACCCGCCGCCGCCGTAGCCGCCGGGCCCGCCGAAGCGGCTGGGATCCCAGAGCTGGCCGCCGTCGTAGTAGTAGCGGCCGTCGCGCCAGGACCAGCGGCGGCGGTGGTAGCGCGAGCACCAGCGCCGCTCGCAGTAGTCGTAGTAGGACGTGGAGTGCCGCAGACGCGGGTGGATGAGCGCCCAGAACGGCGGCCGGATCTCCGACGCAATCTGGGCGGATGGGTTCACCGCCGCGCTCACCCGCGCGTCGGGATAGGCCTCAGACGAGCCGGCCAGGGCCAGGGCGAGAAGGCCCGCGCCGGCGGCCGCCAGCGGGGCGAACAGACGGATCGCGCTCACCAGTAACCCCCTTGGCGCCGTGGATAAGGCGCATGCGACATGCGGGCCAGAATCTCTTGCAGGTGATCGGCGGACGGCCTGAAGCCCGCGAGCGCCGCATCGATCTGGTAGACCACCGCCTTGGCCTTGTCCTGGTCCGACACCCCTTCCACCCCGAGGGAGAAGAACTGGGACATGGCGTACTTGGCCTCAGGGTTGCCCTGCTTGGCGGCGCGTTCGAACCAGGCGAAGGCGCGGGCGGTGTCGCGCGGCACGCCCACGCCCTCGGCGTACATGACGGCCAGCACGAGCTGGGCGTGGGGCGAGCCGTCGACCGCCGCCATCTGGATGACGCGGACGCGCTCCAGCGGGCTCAGGCGCCCCGTCAGCGGCCGGCCGATCATGGCTTGGAAGGTCTCCGCCGCCTTGGGCGGAAGGAACGCCTCGCCCGGGCAGGGCGAGGGGATCACCCGCAGGAAGAGCAGCGCATCGGCGATGTGGGCGAACGGCAGCTCGGAGATGCGGGCCAGCGCGGCCTCCGCCGCCTCGCCCTGGGGCTCGCTTTCGTCCGTGTGCGGAACGCCAGAATTCGGCGCTTCGGGCGGATAGAACTCGTAGGGCGGCACCCAGCGGTCCACCTTGGACTGCACGAAGGAGGCGTACTGCGCCCGCTCCGGCGAGGAGCGCTCGAAGTCCTTCAGCATGACATAGGCCCCGACGTCGCCGGTCTGGGCCGCCAGGCTGTTGTAGAGATAGCTGTCGACATCGTTGCGCGAGAACAGCTGCAGCACCGCAGGCGCGCCCGGGCGATCGGGCCGGCCGATGGCGTAGAGCGCCTGCGGGTTGTCCACCGGCTCGCCGAACGGGCCGAAGGAGGCGTCGTGCAGCCGCGCCAGGGTCCGGTAGCCGTCCGCCCCCTGGGTCGAGAGGATGTAGGTGATCCGATCCCGGACCTTTTCCTGCTCGTCGGTGGCCATGCGCGACAGCAGGCGGTTCAGGCTGGCGTAGGCCTCGCCCCGCTCGAAGGCGCGGCAGTCGTCGAAGTGAGTGATGAAGCGGATGCGGCCGCCGAGCTTGCGGCTTGCATAGCGCGCGCCCAGGGTCTCGTAGCCGGCGTTGTTCGCCAGCGCCATGCCGTACCAGACCGCCGCCTCGACCGGGTCCTCCAGGTTCTTGTCCTGGGTGCGCTGGCCCTCGTAGCGGCGGGCGAGCTCGAGCTGGGCGAAGAAGTCGTTGCGGAACCCGCGCTGGCGCAGCTCGCGGATCTCGTTCTGCTGGTCGGCGAACTGCGGAGCGACCCCGATCGGCTGCTGCGGACGCGGGCACGCGGCGACGGCCAGGCGATGGCGCCACTCGGCGGTGTCGCAGCCCATCAAGGGCCCAAGGCTCGCAATCAGGCCAGCGGCGGCAAGGCTTTTCAGCCCCGGACGCCCTCGATCGGGTCGCGACGCGCTGGCGTCGGACAGCCTCATGTGATCCCCACCACGCCGCATCGCACTGCGCTCACTTCTCCCGGTCGTTAACTATAAAGTCAAGGTTTCGCTCCCGACCGGTGGCGACAAAGTGTTCGCGTCGGACGCGAATGCGTAAGCGTGTCAATTGGATCGCACCCGGACCTTGGCGGAGACACGGCAGCCGGCGGCGCTTTCCACGCTCAGCCGGTAGAAGCCGGGGGCCGAGGGCCGCCAGATCGGGTCGCCCTGCGCCGGAGACTTCAGGGGCGCGCCGTCCACGAACCATCGCAGACCCTCGCCGCGGGCGGTCAGCTGCAGCCCTCGGGCGGCGGGGCCGAAGCCCTCGACGCTGACCGCCGCGCCGTCCGGGGGGAAGATCAGGCCGGGGCAGCCGTCGGACGTCGGCGGCGTGAGCGCCTGAAGCGCGGCGGGCGCAACGCCGGGGCCGAGCGCGCGGGCGCGCCCGCCGGGCCGCCCAGGGCGTCGAAGACGTCAAACAGCAGGGGCGCGGCGGCCTCCCGCCCCGTGCCGGCGGCGCGCGCGCCGCCGTCCGGCCGACCGCTCCAGACCACCACGACATAGCCGGCCCCGATCCCCGCCGCCCAGGCGTCGCGGAAGCCGTAGGAGGTGCCGGTCTTGAAGGCGAGCCGCGGGCCCTCCGCGGTCAGCTGCGTCGGCGCCCGCCCCGGCGGCGGCGGGCTCTCGCGCAGGATGTCGACCACCTGCGCGGCCGCCTCGGGCCGCACGAGGCGCAGACCCGGCTGGTCGGGGCGGCGGGCGGCGTCGGCCTCGGTCCAGGCGAGGGGCTTCACCTCGCCCCCGTCCGCCAGGCCGGCGTAGAGCAGCGCCACGTCGCGGGGGCTTATGCCATAGCCGCCGAGCGCCAGGGCGAGGCCGGGGTCGGCCAGCCGCGCCCGGGGCCGCGCCAGCCGCACGCCCACGCCCCGCAAGCGCGCCTCGAACGCGCTCGCGCCCAGCTTCTGCAGCATCGCGACCGCGGGCACGTTCAGCGAATAGGCCAGGGCCTCGCGCGCGCTCACCTGGTCGTGGAAGAGGCGGTCGAAGTTCTCGGGCGCATAGCCTTCAAAGCGCGTCGGCGCGTCCGCAAGGCGCGTGTCCGGCGCCGCCAGGCCCTCGTCGAAGGCCATGGCGTAGATGAACGGCTTCAGGGCCGAGCCGGGCGAGCGCAGGGCCCGCGTCAGGTCCAGCCAGCCCGCCGGTCCGTCCAGGCCCTGGCCGGCGATGGCGGCGCGGACGGCGCGGGAGCGGGCCTCCACGACCAGCACGGCCACGGCGGTGTCGGGGCCCTGGCGGCGGGCCGCGGCGAGCGCCAGGGGCGCCAGACGGCGCTGCAGCTCCGCATCCAGGGTCGAGACGACGGTGGCCTGACCGGCGGGGGCGGCGCGCGCGAGCTCGCCCGCCGCCTGCCAGGCGACGCCGGGGAAGGGCTGGCGGCGCACCGGCAGGGGCTCCAGGGCGGCCTCCGCGGCGCGCGCCTCAGACATCAGGCCCGCCCGGACGAGCCTGGCCAGCACCCGCGCCCGCGCCGCAGCCGCCCGCCTCGGCCGCCGGTCGGGGCGGCGCGCCTCCGGCGCCTGCGGCAGGGCGATCAGCAGGGCCTGCTCCCCGTCGGTGAGGCTTAAGGGCTCGTGGCCGAACCAGGCCAGAGACGCCGCCCGCACCCCCTCCAGGTTCCCGCCGTAGGGCGCCAGGCTGAGGTAGAGCGCCAGGATCTCCGGCTTGGAGAAGCGCGCCTCCAGCTGCAGGGCCCGGGCCGCCTCGATCAGCTTGGCCCCAAAGGTCCGCGGCCGAGGCTCCAGCCGCCGGGCGGCCTGCAGGGTCAGGGTGGACGCGCCGGAGGCGATGCGCCCGCGGGCCAGGTCGCCGAGCGCGGCGCGCAGCACCGCGGCGGGATCCACGCCGGCGTGCAGCCAGAAGCGCGCGTCCTCCACCGCGATCAGGCGCTGGACGAAGCTCGGGTCGGTGCGGGCCAGGTCCGCGCGCAAGCGCCAGCGCCCGTTCTCGACCGGCAGGGCGCGGAGCCACGCGCCGTTGCGGTCCAGGGCGACCGGCGAGGCCCGGCGCGCCTTGGCCAGGTCCGGCGGGCAGGTCGCGTCCAGGCCCGCCGCCGCGACCTCCAGCGCCACAAGCGCGATCAGGGCGCGCAGGAGGAGGCGGACGCGGGTCGCGCCCCCGCTCACGGTCCGGCGGCGATGTGCAGGCGCCCGGGCGCGGTCCGGGCCTGGACGGCGGCGCGATACATGTCCCGCGCGCTCGCCCCCGGCAGCAGGAAGTCGCCGGGCGTCACCGCCCGCGCGACATAGGCCACGGCGTAGGGCTTGTTCCCCGGCAGGGTCAGGGCCGCGACGTAGCGGTCGTCGCGCGCCTCCTGCACCGACACCGCCGAGAGCGTCCCCAGGAAGCGGAACGGTCCGGACTTGGCGTCGTCGGGCGAAAGCGGGGTCTCGATCTCGAAGCCGGCCGGCAGAGGATCGTCGATCACCGTCAGGGCCGAGCGGGCCTGGCGGCTGGCGCCGGAGAGCAGGATCACCACCCGCTGCCCCTGCGCGACCTGGGCCGGGTTCACCGGCTGGCCCTGCAAGGTGAACAGCCGTTTGGTGAGCGTCAGGCCCTCGGCCGTCGCCCCCGGCGCGGTCGCAGGCACGCCGCGGACCGTGACCGTGCGCCAGACCGGCCCGCCGGCGTTCACGAAGCGCGCCCCTGCGAGCCGTCCCACCATCCAGCGGTTTGCGCCGGCCGAGGCCGCGCCGCTCGCCGTCACCCGCATCGGGCCGGAGGCGCGCAGCATGCGGTCGGCGGCCTGGAGCAGGCGCGCCTCTTCCTGGGTGGACAGGGCGTCGGGGTCCTTCACGGCATTGGCGAGCCGGCCCTGCAGCTCACGCGCGACGGCGACCTCGCCCGCGTCATAGGCCAGCGCGATCACGCCGGCGAGGTCGCGGAGCGGCGTCTGGTACCAGTCCTGCTCGTCCTTGAAGCCCAGAGCCTGGGCGGCCTGGACGAAACTGTCGTGCGCGCGGGCGCGGTCGCCCATCAGCGCCAGCCCCGCCCCGACTTGGGCGCGGGCGAGCGGGCTCGGCTCGCTCTTGAACTGCACGTCGTGGAACCAGCGCAGGCGCGCCAGGTCGCCCTGGCCGCCCTTGGCGAGCACATAAAGGGCGTAGGCGGCGGAGCGGCTGCGCAGGCGCGCCGTGGCGGCCTTCAGCGCGTCCTTCTCGGCCCACCAGGTCGGCGGATACTCCAGCCTGTAGCCGGAGGCGACGAACCCTTCCGGCTTGGACACCGCCCTGAGCGCCGTCATCGCCCGCTGCAGCGCCTCCTCAGGCACCAGGGCGCCCCGCGCCCTGGCCTCCAGCAAGAAGTCGGTCGCATAGGCGCCGAGCCAAGGCTCCGCCTCGCCGTCGCCGGCCCGCCACAGGCCGAAGGCGCCGTTCAGCGGCTCGCGGTCCAGCAGGCGCGACACCGCCTGGGCCAGCGCCGCATCGGCGGTCCGCAGCTTCGGATCGGCCGAGACCGCGCGCGCGAACAGCAAGGGGTAGGCGGTGGAGATCAGCTGCTCGGTGCAGCCGTAGGGATAGCGGCTCAGGTGCTCGGCGATGGGCGCAGGGTCGAAGCCCTGGAACGGCGAGAAGCTGACGCTCAGGCTGGCCGTCCCGGGCGCGAAACCCGCGAGCAGCTCGCCGCCCGGCGTGAAAGCCTCCCCCGGACGCTGCAGGGCGGTCTGGACCCGGGTGACCGCGCCCCAGCCGAGCCGCGTCTGGATCGGGTAGGCGGTGCGCTGGTCAAAGCCCGGGCCGAAGACGCGCAGGTCCACCCGCCCGACGCCGGCGGCGGGGGGCGCGCTGAGCGGCGCGCGCGCCACGATCCGCTGGCCGAGCCCGAGCGCGATCAGCCTGCGGAAGGCCGCCACCGGCCCGCCCTGGCCGGCGACCTCCGCCGTGTAGTCGCCTGGGCGGCCCTCCAGGTTGTGCAGCTCCAGCGTCGCCAGCGCCTGGTCGCCCGGCGCCAGGAAGCGCGGCAGGGCGAGCTCGGCCACCACCGGGCGGCGCACGGTGAGCTTGGACGCCCCCGCGCCCACCGCATCATCGGTCCAGGCCACGGCCATAAGGCGCAGCTCGCCGTTGAAGGCGGCCGCCGGCAGGGTGACCTTGGCGCGTCCGTCCAGCCCGGTCTCGACCACGCCGGACCAGAGCGCGACCGTCTTGATCGGCGTGGTGGAGAGGCCGCCCTCGCCGCCGATCTCGTCCCCGCCGAAGTTCACTCCCGCCGCAGGGCCGAGGTTGGGGTCCAGCATTCGGCCGTAGTCGTCGCGGTAGTCCAGGCTCAAGGCGCGCTTGCCGAAGTACCACTTGGCCGGGTCGGGGTTGTCCTGGTGCGTCAGGCGCAGGATGCCCTCGTCCACCGCCGCCACCGTAACGTGGGCGCGACCGCCGAACTTCAGCCCCTGCACCTGGAGAGGAACCACGACCGGGGCGCTCGCGTCGAGCTTGGGCGGCGCGTTCACCTGGACGGTGAGCTTGCGCCCCTTGGGGTCGAGCGGGACGTAGAGCAGGCCCAGCGCCCGACGCGGCTTGGGCGTGACCGCGGGATCGCGCGGCTGGATCACGCTGGCCAGCACATAGGCGCCGCCGCCCCAAGCCGCGGAGGTCTTGAGCCTCAGGGTCGTCCCGCCCTTGGGCACGCTCAGGGTCTTGAAGTCGATCAGCCGGTCGGTCGCCACCGCGATCTGGGCCTCGCCGCCGTAGGGCGCCTTGATGGCGAGCTCGACGGTGTCGCCCTGGGCGTAGGTCCTGGGCCCGGCGGAGAGGCGCACCGTGTCCGGCGCGTCCTCGCCCGCGGCGGGCTCGCCCCAGCCGGAGGCCAGGCGGATGACGGTGCGCGCGCCCGTGCGCGAGTCCTCGAGTTGCAGCCGGTAGTCGCCCCAGGCGAGGCGCTTGACGATCCGCGCGGGCGCAGCGGCGCCGACGTCCAGGGCGCCGCGGGCGACCGGCGTGTCCCGGCTGGTGCGCCGCCAGGCCCACTGGCCGTCCTTCTGGAACCAGTTGTAGTCCCAGTTCTCCGCGATGAGCGTCCAGGTCACGCCGGGCGCCGCCACCCGCCGCCCCGCCGCGTTCAGGGCGACGATGTCGAAGATCTCCGTCGGGGAGTCGCTGGCGCCTGTCTGGGTCGGCTTGACGCCGAGGTAGAGCGGCTTGGGGCGGAGCTTCAGCACCGCCGTCTCGCGCACGGGCCGCCCGCCGGGCTCGAACACCGAGGCGGTGAGGGCGGCGGCGAGCGGCTGGGCGGTGTCGCCCGCCTGGCCGGCGTCAAGGCTGGCGTAGGCGCGGCCCTGGCCGTCGGTGACGCTGTTGGGCAGCGAGACCAGCTTTTCCTGGAAGGGCTGTCGCTCATCGCCGAAGCGGAAATCCTTGAACGCCGGGAAGGGCGTCGGGTCGGCCCGCAGCCGCGCCTCCGTCTGGGTCTGCAGGCCAGCGCCGGTCGCGCCGTAGAGGAAGCGCGCGTCGATCTCGATCCTGCGCGTCTCGCCCGCGACCAGCGGCCGGTCCTTGTCGGCGGCCACGCTCACCGCCAGCCGCTGGGGCGCGAAGTCCTCGACCGCGAAGCTCAGCTCGCCCGCGGGCTGGTCGGAGCCGTCCATCTCCAGCGTCGCGCGCCAGCGGCCCCGGGGCGCGCCCTTGGGCAGCACGATGTCCTCAGCCAGCGCCCCGCCGTCCGCCCGGGCGAAGCGGAGCCGCTGGAACTCCAGCCCCGAGGGCCGGCGGACCACCACCGCGCCCGCCCGGTCCTTCACAGCCCTGGCCTGGCGGTCGCGCACCAGGCCGACCAGGTGCACCGTTTCGCCCGGGCGGTAGATGCCGCGGTCCGCGTAGAGATAGCCGTCCACGTCGCCCTTGGCCTCGCGACCGGCGGTCGGGCTCTCGACCTGGCGGCCGTCGCCGCCCTGCTTGGAGAGGTCGATCGGGGAGCGGTCCAGATCCAGGGCCGTGAAGTCCGCGTTGGGACCATAGGCCATGACCATGCGGGCGTGATCGCCGGCCTCGCCCTTGAGCAAGGGGGCGGCGAAGTGCGCACGACCCTGGGCGTCGCTTTGGGCGGTCGCGAGGTCCTCGCCGTCCTTGGCCACCAGGGCGAGCTTCACCCCGCTCATCGGCTTGGCCGAGCGGAGCGCGCGCACCGTCACGTCCAGCCCGTCGGAGCCCTGGTAGGCGATCAGCCCCATGTCGGTGAACAGCACCCAGCGGCGCGCCTGGGCGGGGGTGTCGCCGGGCTCAGGGCCGTTCTTCAGCGCCTTGGGGCTGAGCCCTGTGGCGTCGCGGGCCTTCACCACATAGGCGCCCGGCGCCATGGTCTTCAGCACGGCGCCGAGGGGAAAGACGGTGGTCGCCTTCTGGCCCTGGTGCGCATGCACCACGACCTCGCCCGACCAGACCTTGCGGCCGTCCTCGCCCACCGAGCCGTCGCCATAGTCGTCGGCGTAAGCCCCCTCGGCGGTCGGGTCCGGCGCGGTGATCGACTTGCGCACCAGATTGCGGTCCGGCACGCGCCAGACCTCCAACGCCAGCTTTCCGACGTTAACCGTCTCGATGCCCAGGCCGTCGCTCTCGTCGCGCGGCAGCACCACGCCCTGGCCGGCGAAGCCGACGTAGGGCGGCGTGTCGCCCGGCGTGAAGTCCACGTCGGCGTTGGCCGCCAGGGTGGAGCCGTCCGCCGCGGGCAGGCCCTTCAGCAGGGTGATCCGGTGGCCGTAGAGGCCGCCGCCCGCGACGCAGAGTTCGTCGGCCCCCCTGACGCTGACCGCCAGCGGACGGCCGGGGTCGGGCGACATCTGGACGAAGTCGCCATAGGCGCGCGAGGACGCCAGCGGCCGGCTCATCGGATGCAGGAGAGGGCCTCAGGGCCCGAGGTGTCCAGCCGGGTGGTCCAGACCGCAAATCCGGCGGGCTTGGGACCGGCGGGGCGGGCGGCGTTGGCCGCGCGGGGCTTGCCGAAGAGAGACCAGGGGGCGCTCTCGGGGGCGCTCCCCTGAGGCGCCCCCGGCGCAGCGCCCGGAGAGGCGCGGCCGACCACGATCCCGCCCGCAAAAGCGACCACCGCCGCCGCGACCGCCGCGACCGCGCCCGCGCGATTGAGCCCGTCCGCCATGTCCGCCCCCCGCCTGACCCGCCCGATCCGGCCCGCCTGATCTGACCTGCGCGACTGAAGCCTTAGCCCGCCCGTCCGTCAATCGAGCTCAGCCCCTTTCGCCTCGACCGCCGCTCAAGACGCGCAAAGGCCCCCGGAGCCGGGCTCCGGGGGCCGTCAGACCAGGGACGGTCTGGTGCGCTTAGTGGCTCATATTGCCCGAGGACATGTTCCCCGAGCTCATGTTGCCGGAGGACATGCTGCCCTCGGTCTCGCTCATCTTCTTGGAGCTGTGGTGATGCTTCTTGTGCTTCTTGTGGTGAGCGGTCGTCTTGGTCGACTTGGTCTCGGAGGACATGGACGAGGAGCTCATGGAGCCCGACTTGCCTGAGGACATGTTGCCCGAAGACATGTTGCCCGAGGACATGGAGCCGGTCGACATCGAGCCGGACTTGTTTTGAGCCATCGCGGCGGGGGCGAGGCACAGGGCGGCGGCGGCGACGCCGGCGATCAGCAGCTTGGTCATGGTGAGGCCCTTGGACATGGTTGAGCGCCGTGAACACACGGCGCGCCCTGACCTTGCGTGCTTCGTTTCGACGCAGCAATAGGGCGCCGACCTACATTTCTGTAAGCCGCTTTGACCCGCCCGGCGCGCTCGCGTTACGCCATCAGGCGATCAGGCGATCAGGCGGGGCTCTGCACAGGCCGGCGCGGCGAAGCTCCGATCCTCCAGCCACAGGCCGCGCTCGCCCTGCACCTTCAGCACGGGGTCCAGGCCGCGTTCGGCCAGCGCCTGGCAGCGCTCGCGGGCGCAGCGCAGCGCCGCTTCCCGTGAGGCGTGGCCGCTTCGGACGAGGCCGTCGAACTCCACGCCCCAGCCGCCTCGCTGACGAACGACATAGACTGTCCGGCTCATGACGCACCTCTCCGTGACGAGGGAACGCCCAGCTACCGGGCGGGTTCCGCCCTCGACCTGAGCCGCGGCCTCAGGCGTGCAGGCCGGGATAGCGCGCGACGATCCGGTCCAGACGCGTGTTCAGCAGCTCCAGGTCGAAGTCCCAGAGGTCGCCGCCCCGGCGCGCCCGCCGGAACCGCTCCTCGGCCCTGAGCGCGCGCAGGTCCCTGGCGGCGGCCCGCGCCTCGCGGGGCGGCAGCGCGCCGAGGCGACCCTCGACCGCGGCCAGTCGCCCGTCGAAGTCGTAGAAGGCGCGCGGGCTGACGCCCGCGAAGGCGTCGGGCGCGCCCGTGTCGGCGCCGCCGGACGAGGGAACCTGAGCAAAGGCGACGGGCGCCCTCAGCGAAACGGGGGCGCAGAGCAGGACGGCGGCGGCGATCAGCGGTCTCAGCATGGGACGAGGCTCCTTGTGCAAAGGCCCGCCGCTGCAACGCTCAAGCCCGCGCCCCGGCTCCCGAGCCGTCCCCGCGGCGTTGCGGCGCGCCCCTGCCCTCACCACCTAAGCCGAGCCATGCCGCCCTTGCTCCCCGCCCTTCTTCTCGCCGCAGCGAGCCCCGCCGCCGTCGCCTCCGCCGTTCACGTGCAGGCCGCCTGGAGCCGCCCGGCCGCAGCCGGCGCGGTCGGCGTCGGCTACGCCATCCTCGTCAACGACGGCGCGCGCCCGGCCACCCTGACCGCAGCCCGGTCGCCGGCCGCGCGCCGCATGAGCCTGCACGCCAGCACCATGTCGGACGGCGTCATGCACATGGCGGCGGCGCCGGCGCTCACCGTGCCCCCGCACGGCCGGGTGGAGCTGAAGCCCGGCGGCTATCACTTCATGCTCATGGGGCTGAAGGCGGCGCTGAAGCCCGGCGACCGCGTTCCCGCCGTCCTGACCGTCGACGGCCGTCCGCTCCGCGTCGAGTTCCAGGTCCGCCACGACCTGCCCCGCTGAACGGGCCCGCGCCGCGTTTGCGACAGCGCTGAGCGATGCTAAGCCATTGCGAAACAGGGGGAAGCGATGGCGGGCGCAGGCGAGGCGGCGAGGGGGACTGAGCGAGCCGACATGGGCCTGGTGGTCGCGGCGTCCTCAGCCGGCACGACCTTCGAGTGGTACGACTTTTTCATCTTCGTGCCGCTCGCCACCATCATCTCCAAAACCTTCTTCGCGGGGCTGAACGAGACGGCGGCCTACGTCTTCGCCCTGGGCTCGTTCGCCGCGGGGTTCGCCTTCCGCCCCATCGGCGCGCTGCTGTTCGGGCGCGTGGGAGACCGGGCGGGGCGCAAGAACACCTTCCTGATCACCGTCACCCTGATGGGCGTGGCGACCTTCCTGATCGGCCTGCTTCCCACCTACGCCCAGGCCCAGGCTTGGTTTCCGGGCTGGAAGGACGCCGGCCTGATCGCGCCGGTGAGCTTCATCCTGCTGCGCCTGGTGCAAGGCCTGGCGCTCGGCGGCGAGTGGGGCGGAGCGGCGGTCTACATCGCCGAGCACACCTCGCGCGGGCGTCGCGGCTATCTGACCAGCTGGCTGGGGGCCTCGGCCGCCTTCGGGCTCGGGGCGGCCCTGATCGTGGTGCTGACCACCCGCTTGGTGCTGGGCGAGGCGGCGTTTGCGGCCTGGGGCTGGCGGGCGCCGTTCCTGGTCTCCATTGTGCTGCTCGCCATTTCCATCTGGATCCGGCTGAAGCTGCACGAGAGCCCGCTCTTCCAGCGCATGCGCGAGGAGGGGGCCCGCTCCGCGCGGCCCTATGCGGAGGCGTTCGGGCGCTGGTCCAATCTGCGCTACGTCATCGTGGCGCTGCTCTCCGTCATGGTCGCCCAAGGCGCGGTCTGGTACACGTCCTTCTTCTACGCCCAGTTCTACATCGAGAAGATCATCAAGGTCGCGCCCGAGACGGTGAACGCGATCATGATCGCCATCGTGGCCTGCTCGGCGCCGCTCTACATCTTCTTCGGGTGGCTGTCGGACCGGATCGGGCGCAAGATCACGGTGGTCGCCGGAATGATCCTGGCGACCGCCTTCATGATCCCGGGCTTCCACCTGATCACCCGCTTCGGAAACCCGGCGCTGGTGGAGGCTGAGGCCCGCGCGCCGGTGACCGTCCTGGCCGACCCGGCGCAGTGCTCGCTGCAGTTCGATCCCGTGGGCAAGACCCAGTTCCGCGCCTCATGCGACATCGCCAAGAGCGTGCTGGCCAACGCCGGCGTGGCCTATCGTAACGAGGCCGCCCCCGCCGGCGCGCTCGCGACCGTGCGCATCGGCCAGACGGTCGTGCCCTCCATCGAGGGCCGGGGCTTGGCGCCCGCAGCCTTGAAGGCCGCGAAGGCCGAGGTGGAGGCGCGCCTCAAGGCCGCCCTGCACGCGGCGGGCTATCCGGAGCGGGCGGACCCGGCGCGCACCAATGCGGCGGGCATCTTCCTGGTCCTGCTGGTGCTGACGGTCGGGGCGACGGCGCTCTATGGCCCGCAGGCGGCGCTGCTGGTGGAGCTGTTCCCGACCCGGGTGCGCTATACGGCCCTCAGCCTGCCCTATCACATCGGCACCGGCTGGATCGGCGGCTTCCTGCCGGCGACCGCCTACGCCATGGTGGCGGCGAGCGGCGACATCTACTTCGGCCTCTGGTACCCGGTGATCGCGACCTGCATCAGCATCGTGGTGGCGATCTTCTTCCTGCCGGAAACCCGCGGGCGCGATCTGGACTTCTAGCGCTGCAAGCGGGGCGCTACCGGTCCGGTCAGCCCCTGTTCAGCGGCGATCGGGCAGAACCGACCCGCACGCCCCCGGTCTCTGCGAGGTTCTTGTCCATGCGTCGTCGCTCGTTCCTGTCCGCCCTGGCCGGCCTGTCCGCCCTGGCCGGTTCGGCCCTGGTCGCCCTTACGCTCCTCGCCCTGCCCTCCGCCGCCCACGCCAAGATCGACGGCGCGCTCAGCGAGGCGGACAAGGCGCTGGTCGCCAAGGCCCAGGCCTATATCCAAGCCCTCGGCTCGGCCTCGGCGCGCTTCACCCAGATCAGCCCGAAGGGGGACGTCAGCCGGGGCGTCTTCTACCTGCAGCGGCCGGGCAAGGCGCGCTTTGCTTATGATCCGCCGGCCCAGATGCTGGTGGTCTCCGACGGGCACAATGTGAACGTCTGGGACGGACGGCTGAAGACCTTCGACCAGTTTCCGCTCGGGACCACGCCCCTGGTGCTGCTGCTGGCCAAGGAGGTGCGGCTGGACCGGGGGGTGGTGATCACCAAGGTCGAGAAGCTGGCCGCCGGCTTTGCGATCACCGCCCGGGACGCGCGCAAGCAGGCGGAGGGGCGGATCACCATGATCTTCGCCGACGACCCCCTGCAACTGCGCGGCTGGACGGTGGTGGACGCCCAGGGACAGGAGACGCGGGTTACGCTCAGCGACCTGAAGACCGAGAGCGGGCTGAGCCCCGACCTCTTCGTCCTGCGCGATCCGCGGCCCCGCTCCGGCCGCCCCTGAGGCAGGCTGGCGGGCCCGGGTTGGCGAGCGGCGTTGGCGGTTGACGCGCAGGGCTTTGCGGCTATAACAGCGCGCTTCCGCCCGCGGGTCGTCTCGCGGGCGAACCCTTTTATGCGCGGCGGCGACGCCGCCTTTCCTGTCCTGAGGCGGCTGAAGATGTTCGCGGTGATCAAGACCGGCGGCAAGCAATACCGGGTCCAGCCCGGCGACGTGCTGGTCGTCGAAAAGCTGGACGGCGAGAGCGGAGCCGAGGTCGCCTTCGACCAGGTGCTGATGGTCGGCGGCGAGGCCGGCGTGACCGTGGGCGCGCCTGTCGTGGACGGCGCGGTGGTCCGCGCGACCCTGATCGAGACCCGACGCGGCGAGAAGGTGAAGATCTTCAAGAAGATTCGCCGCAAGGGCTATCGCCGCACCCGCGGCCACCGCCAGTCCGAGACGGTGCTGCGCGTGACCGGCGTCGAAGCCGGCGGCCAGACGGCCAAGTGGGACGGCGTCGTGGACCTGACCCCGCGCGCGGTGCTGGTGGCCCGCGCCCGCGGCCTGGCGCCCAAGATCGAGGCGCTGGACGCCGCGCCGGCGCCGATCGGCGCGGAAGTGCTGTCCGATCCCGCGGTCGTGGAGGCCGGCGTCGAAGCGCCCAAGAAGCCCCGCGCGCCCCGCAAGCCCAAGACCGACGCCGCGCCCGCGGCGGACACCGAAGCGTAAGTTCGGGAGCACCCACCGATGGCTCACAAAAAATCCGGCGGCTCCTCGCGCAACGGCCGCGACTCCGAGTCCAAGCGCCTCGGCGTCAAGAAGTTCGGCGGCGAGCGCGTCGTGGCCGGCAACATCATCGTCCGTCAGCGCGGCACCAAGTTCTGGCCGGGCGTGAACGTCGGCATGGGCCGCGACCACACCCTCTTCGCCACGGCGGATGGCGCGGTCGCCTTCACCACCAAGCGTGACGACCGGACCTACGTCAACGTGGCCCCGCTCGCCGTGGCGGTCCCGCCCGCCGAGTAAGCGACCCCTCGGTTCCTCATCCGGGTCGCGCCTGCGATCCGGACCGCATCACATCTCGCGGGGAGTCCGGATCACGGGCTCCCCGCCTTCGTTTCTCCCCCGCGAGCGGACCGACCAGGCGAGGGGGAGCTATGGCTGTGCACGACGCGGAGATCAGGACCGAGCGGCTGAGGCTGCGGCCGCCCCGGCGGGACGACGCCGCGCGCCTGGCCGACCTGCTGAACGACTTCGACATCGCGCGCATGACCTCGCGTATCCCGCATCCCTATTCGCTGCAGGACGCGCAGGACTATCTGGAGCGGGTCGAGACGGGCGACCCCGCCCGCTCCCGTCCGTTTCAGATCGAGCACCCCGACTTCGGCCTGATCGGCGGGGTGGGCGTCTTCTATCGCGACGAGACCTCGCGCCTGCCCGAGATCGGCTACTGGCTGGGGCGGACGTTCTGGGGCCGGGGCTTTGCGACGGAGGCGGCCTGCGCCTGCATGGACTGGGGGAAGCGGGCGTGGGGCCGCCGCGCGGTGATCGCCAGCCACTTCCTGGACAACCCCGCGTCCGGCGAAGTGCTGATCAAGGCGGGGTTCCTGCCCACCGGCGAGGTGAAGCCGATGGAGTGCGTCGCCCGGGGCGGGCCGGCGCTCGGCCGCACCTTGGTATGGCTAGCCTAGGACGTGCGCGGCCTCAGCCGATCGCGCGCCGGGGCGTCTCGGCCGCGACGCGGGCGGCGGTCTCGCGGCGACGGGCCGAGTCGACCAGGCGGCGGAGCCTGCGCAGTTCGCGTTTCAGCTCGCCGCCGGTGACCAGGCGGCGCACCAGGCGCGGGCTCCGCCCCTCCAGCTCGGCCCAAAGCGCGCCGAAGTAGGGCGTGGTCTCCGTGGCCCGGCGGAGCACCGCGGGCTCCACCCTCAGCCGGCGCGCCCAGAGCGGGACGTCCAGGCGCCCTGCCCGCCAGGCCTGGCGGAGCTCGCACCGCCAAAGCGCCCGGCGAAGGGTCACCACCGCCACCTCCAGCAGCTCGTCGCAGGGGGTGTCGGGGTCGCCGCGCAGGCGGATCGCATCGGCCATGCCGCCCGACGCCCGCCCGTCGGTGCGCGCCGAGGTCACCACGTGCACGTCCAGGCTATGGCGGATGGCGGCGTCGATCTTGCGCAGCTCAGCGAACAGCGCCCGGTCCTCGCCCACCCGCTTGGGCGGCAGGCCTCCGATCGCGCGGTAGGCGTCAAGCCGCACCGCCGCGCTCGCGCCGCAGTTCTGGTTATGCCGGGGCCAGGGGTCGTGCGGCTCGGGGTCGGCGCGGGCCTCGAGCTCCGCGGCGAGCTGCTGGTACTCCCACTCCAGCGAGCCGCGCTCCAGCACCGCCGGGGGCAGCTCCATCAGCTCGACGGGATCGGCCATGACGAAGCCCGCCACCGCATCGACGCCGGCGGCGATCTCGCGCAGGTTGGCCTCGATCCAGTCCCCGTCGACCAGGGTGTCCGCATCGGTGGTCAGGATCATCCCGCCGGGCTTCAGCCGGTCCGCGGCGGCGTCCATAGCCAGGCGGCGCGCCCAGCCGGCGTTGGCGTAAGGAGGCGGCAGCTCCGCCCGGTGCAGCGCCACCTCGAAGGGCAAAAGCTCGCCCAAGGCCCGCACGCGCTCGACGGTGTCGTCGGTGGTGTTGTTGACGAGGAGCACGACCACGAGGTCGCCGAAGTCCACGTTCTGCTGCTCGGCGATGGAGGCCAGGCAGCTCTGGATGCGCTCCGCCTCGTCCTTGACCGGGACGGCGATGGCGGTCGCGACCTGGCCCGCCAGCGGACCCACGCGCTCCACCGTGACCGGAAACTGGGGAACGCCCCCTGCCGCGCTCACCGGGACGCCGCTCCGCGGCGCGGGACGCGGCCGAAGCTCAGGCCCAAGCCCAGGCTGCCAAACGCAGATATGCTGGAGATCGTTGAAAGACGAAACTGTCGGGAGGGCATCCGCGCCACGGGCTCTGCACCCGCGCAAGCGGGCCTGAAGGCGGGGGATCAACGCGCCCCGCCCGCCTTGGTTTAGCCCAAGCGGACACGAGGCGCCAGAGACGAAACGTCCAGTCCCTGCCGCCCGCCCCTGCCGCTCAGCCGAAACGGCCGGTGATGTAGTCCGCCGTCCGCTGCGAGCGCGGGTTGTCGAACAGCTTGGCGGTCGTGGCGAACTCGATGAGCCGGCCGAGGTACATGAAGGCCGCGTGGTCGCTGATGCGCGCCGCCTGCTGCAGATTGTGCGTCACGATGACGATGGTGTAGTCGCGCTTCAGCTCGACCAGCGTCTCCTCCAGCTTGGCGGTGGAGATCGGGTCCAGCGCCGAGGCGGGCTCGTCCAGCAGGATCACCTCGGGCCGCACGGCCACGCCGCGCGCGACGCACAGGCGCTGCTGCTGACCGCCGGAGAGCCCCAGGCCCGAGGTATGCAGCTTGTCCTTCACCTCGTCCCAGAGAGCGGAGCGGCGCAGGCTCTCCTCCACGCGGGCGTCGAGGTCGGCCTTGGAGAGCTTCTCGTAAAGACGCACCCCAAAGGCGACATTGTCGTAGATCGACATCGGGAAGGGCGTCGGCTGCTGGAAGACCATGCCGATGCGCGAGCGCAGGTGCGCCAGGTCCACGCCCCGATCCAAGATGTTCTCGCCGTCGAGCAGCACCTGCCCCTCGGCGCGCTGGCCGGGATAGAGAGCGTAGATGCGGTTCAGCACCCGCAGCAGGGTCGACTTGCCGCAGCCGGACGGGCCCATGAGCGCGGTGATCGCGTTCGCCTGGAACGGGATGGAGATCCCATAAAGCGCCTGGGACTTCCCGTAGAAGAAGTCGAGGTCGCGCGTCTCCAGCTTGATCTGCTCAGGGGGCACGGGCTCGACGAAGTTGTCGAACTCCGACGCCTGGAAGGTCGTATCGGTCATGAGCGACGGGGCTCCCTGGCGAGCACGCGGACGAGGATGTTGATGCTGAGCACGGTGCCGGCGATCAGCAGAGAGCCCACCCAGGCCAGGCGCTTCCAGTTGTCATCGGCGCTGAGGGCGAACTGGAAGATGGCCTGCGGCAGGCTGGCGATGGGCTTCAGCAGGTTGAACTGCATGAACTGGTTGCCGAAGGAGGTGAAGAGCAAGGGCGCGGTCTCGCCGGAGATGCGGGCGAACGCCAACAGCGCGCCGGTCAGGATGCCGCCCTGGGCCGCTTTCCACAGGATCGCGCGGGTGGTGATCCAGAAAGGCGTGCCGAGCGCGGCGCCGGCCTCGCGCAGCTGGCGCGCCTGGAGCTTCAGCACGTCTTCGGTGGTGCGCGTCACCACGGGGGCGGCGATCAGCGCCAGGGCGAGGGAGCCGGCCAGGCCGCTGAAGCTGTGCAGGGGCACGACCGCAACCTCGTAGACGAACAGGCCGATCAGGATCGACGGCGCCGACAGCAGCACGTCGTTCAGAAATCGCACCAGATTGGCGTAGGCCGAGTCGCCGCCGAATTCCGCCAGCCAGGTGCCGGCGAGCAGGCCCACGATCACCGCCACGATCATGGCGACGAAGTTGAGCATGAGCGAGCCGGCGATGGCGTTGGCGAGGCCGCCGTGGCCGCCCGCGCCCGGGGTCTCCTGCGTGAAGACCTGCAGGTCGAAGCCGCCCACGCCCTGCACCAGCAACGAGATCAGGATGGCGGCCAGGGCGGCGATGGCGATGGCCGCGGTCGCGACGGAGAAGACGACAAAGGCGGCGTTGGCGGCGCTGCGGCGGCCGCGGCGGTCCAGGAGGGCCATGGCGTGTGCGGTCTCCCCGGACGTCAGGCGGTCTTGGCCGAGCCGAGCATCGCTCGCCCCAGCGCCAGGACGGCGAAGGTGATGACGAAGAGCACCAGGCCAAGCGCCACCAGGGCGGCCTTGTGCAGCACGGTGGTGGCCTCGGCGAACTCGTTGGCGATGGTGGACGCGATGGTGGAGCCCGCGTCGAACAAGCCCTTAGGAAACTGGTGCGCGTTGCCGATGATGAAGGTCACCGCCATGGTCTCGCCGAGCGCCCGGCCCAGGCCCAGCATCACCGCGCCCACGGCGCTGCGGCGGACATAGGGCAGGGTCACCGACCAGACGACCTCCAACGGGGTGCAGCCGATGCCATAGGCGCTCTCTCGCACCTTGGCGGGCACCGTCAGGAAGAGCTCGCGCATCGTGGCCGCGATGAAGGGCAGGATCATGATCGCCAGGATGATTGAGGCGGAGAGGATTCCCTGGCCGTTCGGCACCCCCGAGATCAGCGTCGCCCAGACGCCCTGGCTCGCCCAGTCCGCGCTCATCAGCGGCAGCTCCACCCACTTGGAGAAGAGGGGCGCGAAGACGAACAGGCCCCACATGCCGTAGACGATGGAGGGAATGCCGGCCAGCAGCTCGACGGCGATGCCGATCGGGCGGCGCAGGATCGAGGGGCAGAACTCCACCAGGAACACCGCCACGCCGAAGGCCACCGGCAGGGCGATGAGCAGCGACAGAAAGGCGGTGATCAGGGTGCCCACGATCGGTCCGGCGGCGCCATAGACCTCGTGCTCGGGGTTGGGGTCCCAGTCCGCCCCGGTGATGAAGCCCAGGCCGAAATGCGACAGCGCCGGCCAGCCGCCGATCAGCAGCGACACGACGATGCCGCCCAGCGCCGCCAGCAGCATGGTGGCCGCGGCGAAGCAGAGGTAGCGGAAGAAGGGATCGAAGGCGGCGCCCGACGGGGCGCTGCGGCGCCTGGCCCGCGCATCCGGCGCGATCTCGGTTCTGGCGGTCAGGCTCATACCCCCTCGGCGAACGCAAAGTCGGCGGACGCGGCCTGCGCCGCGCCCGCCTTAGCCCGGCTCTAACGCTTAGTGAAGTTCACGCTTCCAAAGCGCGCGAACATCGTTCTTCACCGCGGTCGGCAGCGGGATGTAGTCCAGCTTGGACGCGATCGCGTCGCCGTTGGTATAGGCCCAGTCGAAGAACTTGATAACCTCGGCGCCCTTGGCCGGGTTGGCCTGCTTCTTGTACATCAGGATGAAGGTCGCCGAGACGATCGGCCAGGAGCTGCCCGGCTGGTCCAGCATATTGGCGGCGAAGCCCGGGGCGTGCGCCCAGTCGGCGTGGCTGGCGGCCTCCGCCGTGGCGGCTTCGGTTCCGCGCAGGAACTGGCCGTCGCGGGTCTGCAGCTGGGCGTCGGACAGGTTGTTGGCGTGCGAATAGACGTACTCCACATAGCCGATCGCGCCCGGGGTCTGCTTCACCAGGGCCGCGACGCCGTCATTGCCCTTGCCGCCCTGGCCGACGGGCCACTTCACGTCGGTATTGGCGCCCACGCGGCTCTTCCACTCGGGGCTCTTGAGCGACAGGTAGCTGGTGAACACGAAGGTCGTGCCCGAGCCATCGGAGCGGTGCACGACGGTGATCGGCAGGCCCGGCAGGCGCAGGCCCGGGTTCAGGCCGGCGATCGCAGGGTCGTTCCAGCGGGTGATCTTGCCGAGGTAGATGTCGGTCAGGACCTGCGCGTTCAGGCGCAGCTGGCCGGGCTTCACGCCGGGGATGTTCACCACCGGCAGGACCGAGCCGATCACGGTGGGGAATTGGAACAGGCCCGCGGCGTCCAGTTCCGCCGGGGACAGCGGCTTGTCGCTGGCGCCGAAGTCGACCGTCTTCGCCTTGATCTGGGCGATGCCGCCGCCGGAGCCGATCGCCTGATAGTTCAGGCTCGTGCCGGTCTTGGCCTTGTAGGCTTGCGCCCAAGCCGAATAGACGGGGGCCGGGAAGGTCGCGCCCGCGCCGGAGATCTCAGCGGCGTTCGCGCTCACAGCGCCCACGAGCAGGGTCGCGCCGACGGCGACCGCAAGCTTTTTCATCATCACGTTGTTCTCCCTCTGGCCGCAGCCTTGGAACAGCGGCGCCGGGTGTGGTCTAAACCGCGCGGATAACATTTGCGTGACGCCATCACGGATTCGTGTCTGGAGCGTCGCTCACATCGCGGCAAGGAACCTCGCCGCTAAGCTGCGCCTTTCGGCTGGGACCTAGGACCTGCGCGCCCGATGCTGCTGCAACCCGGCCACACCTGCTGGCGAACGGCGAAGAGCAGCCGCGCCGCCATGATCCTGGACGTCCAGGACTACTTCCGACTGCTGAAGGAGACCTTGCCGCGGGCGCGCCGCTCGATCCTGCTGGCCGGGTGGGCGTTCGACCCGGACACGCGGCTGACGCCGGGGCCGGACGGCGACGCGCCCCTGGCCGAGCGCGCGGGGCCGTTCCTCCGTCAGCTCGCCTGCGCCAGGCCCGAGCTCGACGTTCGGGTGCTGATCTGGAAGTCCTCGCTGCCCATCGCCGCGTCGCAGAACTTCTTCCCGCACCGGGCGCGGGCCTGCTTCAACGGCACGCCGGTGCGCTTTCGGCTGGACGGGACGGTCCCCTTCGGGGCCTGCCACCACCAGAAGCTCGTGGTCATCGACGACCGGCTGGCCTTCGTCGGCGGCGCCGACATCGGGGTCGACCGCTGGGACACGACCGAGCACCTGGACCAGGACCCGCGCCGAACCTTGCCCAACGGCAAGCCGCACGCGGCGCGCCACGAGGTCATGTGGCTGGTCGAGGACGAGGCGGCCCAGGCCTTGGGCGACCTTTTCCGCAGCCGGTGGGCGCGGGCCGCGCACGGGCCCCTCGCCCCGCCGCCAGTCGACCTGGACCCGCCGGAGCTCTGGCCCGCCGGCGTGGAGCCCGACTTCCACGACGCGACCCTCGGCCTTTCCCGCAGCCAGCCCGGCTGGCGCGACCGCGAGGACATCCGCGAGACGGAGAGCCTGCATCTGGCGGCGATCGGCGCGGCGCGGCGGACCATCTATCTGGAGAACCAGTACTTCACCTCGCCCGTGATCGCCGAGGCCCTGGCCGCGCGCCTGGCCGAGCCGGACGGACCCGAGGTGGTGCTCGTCTCCACCCAGCACTCGCCCTCCTGGTTCGACCGCATGACCATGGATCGGACGCGCATGGCCTTCCTGCAGCGGCTGCAGGACGCGGACGTGCAGGGTCGCCTCCACGCCTACTGCCCGCTGACGCCGGGCGGAGGGACGATCATCGTCCACGCCAAGCTGGCGGTGATCGACGATGTGCTGCTGCGGATCGGGTCGGCCAACCTGAACAATCGCTCGACGGGCTTCGACACCGAGTGCGACGTCTCGCTGGAGGCGGAGCCCGGGCCGGCGGGCGCCAGGACCCGCGCCGGCATAGCGCGGGCCCGTGCGCGCCTGGTCGGGCACTGGCTGGGCGTAGATCCCGCCGAGGTCGAGGCGGCGACGGCTCGCTCCGGCGGGCTGGGCGCTGCGATCGAGGCCCTGGACGCCGGCCGGCCGCAGCGCCGGATGCAGCCGCTCCGCCCTGCGCCCATTGGCCCGCTCGCCAGCCTGATCGCGACCTTCCACCTGGGCGACCCCGCCGGGCCGCAGGACTCCTGGGCGCCCTGGCGGCGCAGGCGGGCGCTCCGCCGGCAGCTCGCGGCCCTGGCCCGCGACCTGGAGAGCCAGGGCCTGCCCTCCCCCGCCCGCGACCTTAGCGCCGAGACGGTGTGAGGGCGGGCGCGAAGAGGTGCGGGGAGTAGGGAGGTTGCGTCAGACCCGCCCTTCCGCGTATAGCCCTCCGCTTCCCGAGGCGGACGCGTAGCTCAGCGGGAGAGCACCTCGTTGACATCGAGGGGGTCGCTGGTTCGATCCCAGCCGCGTCCACCATTTCCCCGTCCGCAGGCCCTCGACGGGGTCAGCCGCGCCCTGGCGCTACGCATGAGCAGGGCGGGGGACAGCCCTCTCGTGTTCGGACCCTCATGTTCGGGGTTGCGCCGCCAACCGGCGGCCAGGCGCCTTGGTTCCGCGCAGGCCCGCTAGGCCGGCTCGACCTCCAGCTGGGGCGAGCTCTGCGCCAGACGCCCGCCCAGACGGATGGGCGCGATGCGCCGGGCCAGGCCCGTGCGCGCGTCGGTCTCCACGAACACCCCGCAAACGGTGCCGGCGCCCGAGGCCGGCTTGTGCCGCTCTCCGGGCAGGCGGGTCGCGAAGCGGCGCACCGCCTCGCCCTTGCTCATGCCGATTACGCTGTCGTAGTCGGCGCACGCGCCGGCGTCGGTCTGATAGGCCGTGCCCCCCGGCAGGATCTGGGCGTCGGCGGTCGGCACGTGGGTGTGGGTGCCGATGACGAGGCTCGCCCGGCCGTCGCAGAAATGTCCCATGGCCATCTTCTCCGAGGTCGCCTCGGCGTGAATGTCCACGATCACCGCGTCCGCCGCGACGCCGAGCGGGCAGGCGTCGAGCTCCCGATCCACGGCGGAGAACGGGTCGTCCAGCGCGTCCATGTGCACGCGCCCGAGGGCGGAGATCACCAGCACGCTCTGGCCCGCGGGGGTGGTGAAGAGGTTGGCGCCCCGCCCCGGCGCCTGGCTCAGCGGCGGATAGTTGCAGGGGCGCAGCAGGCGGGCCTCGCGCTCGATATAGGTCAGGGCCTCGCGCTGGTCCCAGCTATGGTTGCCGAGCGTCAGACAGTCGGCGCCGAGCTCGAACAGCTCCCGCGCCGTCTTCTCCGTCAGGCCGAAGCCGCCGGACGCGTTCTCGGCGTTGACCGCGACGAAATCGAGCGCAAGCCGCCGGCGCAGACCCGGCAGGTGGGTCTCCAGCGCATCGCGCCCGGGCCGGCCCACCACGTCGCCGAAAAAGGCCAGTCTCATCCGACACGTCTCATGACGCGGGGATATAGGCGTCGGGCGTCAGCACGCCATCCAGTTTCTGATCGTGCGCGCCGGTGGGGACGCGTCCGACCTCCTGCTCGGCGAAGGCGAGGCCGATCGCGGTCACTTGGCCCTGCGCCCTCAGGGCCGCCAGGGTGCGGTCGTAGTGGCCTGCGCCCTGCCCCAGGCGCGCGCCGGAACGGTCGAAGGCCAGCAGAGGCGCGAGCACCAGCGACGGCTGCGCCTCGGGCGCGGTTCCGGGCGGCTCGGGCACGCGAAAATGCCCGCGGACGAGGGCCGTCTCCGGCGTGTAGAGGCGGAAGGCGAGCGGGCCGCCGCGCCCCGGGGCGGGGCGACGGGCAGGGCGAGGCGGACGCCCCGCCCCGCCAGCCACGCCATCAGCGGGCGCGGGTCGATCTCGCTGCCCATCGGCCAATAGCAGGCCGCGACCGCGCCGGGCGCGGGAAGCCGCGTGTGCGGAAAGCGCCCGATCAGGGCCGCCGGGGCGCCCGGTTGCGCGGCGTGGGCTGCGGCGCGCACCGCCGCCATACGCCGACGGAGCTCGGCCTTGTCCGACGCCGGATCGGCTCCGTCGCTCATGGGGCGTCCGCAAGGGGGAGAGCGTGGCGGCGCCGCGAAGAACCGTGGAGGCGGTTCAATCCCCTCGGACCTGGTTGTCCAGGTGGGCGCCGTTTTCCCAGGTCCACGGACCCGGGAAGGGACAGCTCCCTTCAGAGGCGATTAAGGTCCCCGGGATGTGAGGCCTCCGACGCGAGCCGCAGCACGACCCGCCACACCTCCAAAATAGGCCTCAGGGGCGCTGCGGGCAAGCCAAGCGGGGCGCGTCAGATCACGATGACGCCTTCGCCCGGCGGCTCCTGATATAGGCGCGCGACCAGGCCGGCCCGGCGCTCCAGGGCGGCGCGCTGGTTCACATAGCCCTTGTCGGTGATCTCCCCCGCGTCGATGGAGGGCGGCTCGGTGAGGATCATCGCCCGGGCGATTCGCCGGGAGGAGCCGCCCGCCGTCGCGTTGTGCTGCGCCAGGCGCGCCTTCAGGACGGCGGCCAGCTTGTCGAGGGGCGAGCCCGCGCCCGGCTCGGCGGCCAGGGCCTGCAGCCCCGCGGCCGAGGGCCAGACCAGGGCCGCGACGAAAGGCTTGTCCTGGCCCGCGATGACGGCGTCTTGCACATAGGGGCTGCAGGCGGCCACGATGTCGGGCCGAAGCACGCCCACCGAAACCCACGTCCCGCTGTCGAGCTTGAAGTCCTCGGTCACGCGGCCGTCGAAGATCAGGCCCTGCGCCGGGTCGTCCGGGTCTACGAAGCGCGCCGCATCGCCCAGCTTGTAGAAGCCCTCCTCGTCGAAGGCGGCGGCGGTCTTCTCCGGGTCGTTGTGGTAGCCGGAGGTCACCGTCGGGCCCTTGACCCGCACCTCGTACTTGCTGCCGTTCGGCACGAGCTTGAGCTCGATGCCCGGCAGCGGCAGGCCGACCAGCCCGACGCGCTCGGTCAGCCAGTGCACGACGGTCACGCCCTGAGTCTCCGTCGCGCCGTACATGGTGGTCAGCGGGATGCGCCGCCCGGTCTCGGCGACAGCCAGCGCCTGCAGCCGCTCGTAGACGTCGTTGGAGAGCGTCGCCCCGCCGTAGGCCATGTAGCGGAGGTTCTTGAAGAAGCTGCGGCGCAGCGCCGGGTCGCGCTCCATCGCCTCGGCCAGCATGGAGAAGGCGATCGGGGCGGAGCCGAACACCGGAGGCGAGACCTCGTAGAGGTTCTTGATGGTGGTCTCAAACAGCCCCGGGAGGGGCTTGCCCTCGTCGAGGTAGAGGGTTCCGCCCGCCCAGAGCACGCCGTTGAAGCCGATGTTCCCCGCCGAGATGTGCGACCACGGCATCCATTCCAGCGCCTCGAGCACGCGGTCGGGATCGGCCTCGGGGTCGTCCTTCAGGCCTTCCTGCCCGGCGATGACGCCCGCCATCATGCCATGCGTCTGGGGCACGCACTTGGGCATGCCGGTGGAGCCCGAGGTGAAGAGGTACTTGGCCACATCGTCGTGGCCGAGGCGCTCGCGCCCGGCGTCGACCGCCGGCGAGGGCGTCGTCGCGGTGAGCTCGGCCAGCGGGGTCGTGCCGCCGCCGCCGTCCGTGGTGACGACCTGAAGCGTCGGGTCGAGATCGCGCAGCACCTGGATGGCGCGCGCGAAAGGCTCGTAGGTCTGGGCGAACACCGCGCGGGGGCGCACAAGGGCGAAGCAGTGCTTGAGCTTGGCGTGGTCGTGGGAGAGCAAGGAATAGGCCGGGCTGACCGGAGCCACCGGCGTCCCGGCCGTGTAGCAGCCCAGCATGACCAGAGCGTGCTCCACCGAATTGGCGGACAGCACCATGACGCTGTCGCGGACGCCGAGGCCCCGGTCGAGCAGCCACTGCGCGATCCCCTCCGCCGCGCGGAGCGCCTCGCCGTAGGTGACGCCGCGCCAGGGGCCGTGCCCGGGCGCGCGCTGCAGGATGTAGGGGCGGTCCGGATGCGCCTCGGCCCTCTCCTTGAGCAGCGCCGCGATGGAGCGGGGCCCCGGCCCCGGCGCATGGCGCGAGCGCAGGACCACCGAGCCGTCGGCGCGCCGCTCCACCTCGACGTCGGGCGCCTTCATCGGCAGCGGCTTGAAGGGCGGCTTATTCTCCAGCGTCGCGGTCGCCGCCTGGAGGCTCGCACCGAGGTCGTCAGCCATCTTCCTAGCTCCCTGGCCGTTCCCGGGGGCCGATCTGACGCCGGCCTCCCGCGATTGCGCCGCCGCCGCGGAGCGCCCGAAGCGATGTCCGCGGCGACGGCCGTCTTTCCCCTACTCCGCGGGGGGCTGGGCGCCGTAGCCCATGATCGCCTTGGTCTCGAGGAACTCGGCGAAGGCGTGGTCGCCCCACTCGCGGCCGTTGCCCGACTGCTTATAGCCGCCGAACGGGGCCATCATGTCGGTCTGGGCCTGGTTGATGTTGACCTGGCCCGCGCGCAGGCGGCGCGCCACCTCGCGCACCTTGGCCATGTCGGAGCCCTGGACATAGGCCGCGAGGCCATAGGGCGTGTCGTTGCCGATCTCGATCGCCTCCTCCACCGTGTCGTAGCCCAGGATCGACACCACCGGCCCGAAGATCTCCTCGCGCGCGATGGTCATGTCGTTGGTCACGTTGGCGAAGACGGTGGGCTTCACATAGTAGCCCTTCTCCAGACCCTCGGGCTTGCCCGGGCCGCCGGTGACGAGGGTCGCCCCCTCTTCGATGCCCTTGTGGATCAGGCCCTGGATCTTGTTCCACTGCAGCTCGGAGACGACCGGGCCCATCTGGGCGTTGCCGGTCGGATCGCCGACGGTGGTGGACTCCGCAGCCGCCTTGGCGAGCTCGATCACCTCGTCCATGCGGGTCCTGGGGGCGAGCATGCGGGTGGGGGCGTTGCAGCTCTGCCCCGAGTTCATCATCACCGAGCGCACGCCGCCGGTGACGGCCGCCTTGAAGTCGGCATCCTCCAGGATGATGTTGGGCGACTTGCCGCCGAGCTCCTGGTGCACGCGCTTGACGGTCGGGGCGGCGGCCTTGGCGACCTCCACGCCCGCGCGGGTCGAGCCGGTGAAGCTGACCATGTCGACGCCCGGGTGCGAGCTGATCGCGGCGCCGACGGTGGGGCCGTCGCCGTTGACCATGTTGAAGACGCCCGCCGGCACGCCGGCCGCGTGCAGGATCTCCGTCCAGATCTGGGCCGAGAAGGGCGCGATCTCGGACGGCTTCAGCACCATGGTGCAGCCGACCGCCAGCGCCGGCGCGACCTTGGTTGCGATCTGGTTCACCGGCCAGTTCCAGGGCGTGATGAAGCCGCACACGCCGATCGGCTCCTTGGCGATCAGTGTCGTGCCGCGCTGCTCCTCGAAGGCGTAGGACTTCAGGATGCCGATGGCGGTCTGGACGTGCGCCACGCCCATGGCGGCCTGGGCGCGTTGCGACAGCCAGGCGGGGGCGCCCATCTCCTCGGTGATGGCGTCGGCCATCTCGCCATAGCGCTTCTGGTACTCGGCGACGATCTGCTCGAGGATCTGGATGCGGTCCTCGCGCGAGGTGCTGGACCAGCTGGGGAACGCCTTCTGCGCCGCCTTGACCGCACGGTCCACGTCGGCGGCGGACCCCAGGGCGATGCGCCCGGCCACGCCCTCGGTGGCGGGGTTGATCACCTCCAGGGGCAGCAGGCCTTCTGCGGGGTCCACCCACTGGCCGTCGATGTAGAACTTCACGTAGTCGCGCATGGCGGGTCTCCCTTGGGTCGCGGGCGGGGCGAAACGGTTTGGCATCCCACGGGCGGGTCCCAGGACGCCGCGCGTCCGGGCCCGCCTTCTCGCCGCTCATTCTAGTGATCGGCGATCAGGTGGGAAGGGCGAATCGGGACGTGAGCGCCGCTCGGACCGGCGCCCAGGACCCGCGGCCGGCAAACGCCCGGAAAAGGCCAGGGCTCAGCGCCTCGCCGGCAGGCCGAGCAGGCCGGCGAAGCGGCTCATCACCGAGCGCGTGATCACGTCCCAGGGCCCCTTGCGATAGCCGGTGGCGATCTCCGCCTCGCCGGTCTCCGTCACGAGAAGCAGCGGGTCGCGCTCGGGCGCATAGGCCGGCCAGGCCGGACCGCCGCGGCAGGCGGGCGCGCCGGACTTGGCGAAGGCGACCCAGCAGCTGTGCATCCGGTCGGCGACCTTCTGGTCCTGCGGCGGGGGCGCGGTTCCGCGCGCAGCCTCCAGGGTGTCGAAGACATAGGGGATCTCGGCGGAATGCCAGGCGCCCGGCGCCTCCGCCCGGTGCGCGGCCGGCACATAGCCGAAGCGGTAGAGCCAGGCGGGCGCGGTCCTGGACGCCTGGCCGGCGAACCAGCGCGAGGGCGCGCCGAACACGAAGTCGGCGAACATCAGCCGGTCGAAGTCCGCCTCGCTCTTCAGCTCCGCGCCATTATTTTCGGCCGCGTAGGCGGCGCGCAGGGCCGCGACGTCGGGCCCCAGAGCCAGGCGGATGAGCTTGGGCGCATCGCTATAGGCGCCCCCGCTCAGCAGCGAGCCCTCGTCGGTGTTGGTCCCGATGATGAGCGGCCCGCGCCAAGCCTTGCCGGTGGCGAACGCCGCCTCGACGGGGACGGGCAGGAAGCGGCCGTCCACGATCGGCCCCCAGCTCACGCTCTCGCCCGCTGGCAGCAGGCTTTCGGCCGCAAGCGCGCGAAGCTGCGCGGCGGTGGCGTCGGCGGGCGCGCCCGCGCGGGCCGCCAGAGCCGCTCCCTGCGCCTCCTTGGCGGTCAGGGTCGCGGGGATGTTGAACCCCGGCCCGCTCTCCACGATGGCCTTGGCGAAGAGGCCCCGGGCGGAGGGCGCGGCCAGAAGGGCGAGCACCGCGCCGCCCCCGGCGCTCTCGCCAAACAGGGTCACGTTGGAGGGATCGCCGCCGAAGGCCGCGATGTTGCGCTTCACCCAGCCAAGAGCTGCGACCTGGTCCATCAGGCCGTAGTCGCCGAGCGGCTGATCCGGGCCGGCCTCCTTGGTCAGGGCCGGATGGGCGAAGAAGCCGAGCGCGCCCAGGCGATAGTTGAGCGTCACCAGGATGACGCCGTCCCGCGCGAAGGCCTGGCCGCCGTAGGCCGGGTGGGCGCCGGAGCCGGTGACGTAGCCGCCCCCGTGCACCCAGACCATGACGGGCAGCTTGGCGCTCGCCGGCGCGGCAGCCGGGGTCCAGACGTTCAGGAACAGGCAGTCCTCCGACTGCGCCTCCCGCACTCTATTGTAGGCGGTGTGCGGCTGGGGGCAGGCGGCGCCGAAGGCCTCGGCGGGGCGCACGCCAGTCCAGGGCGCGGCGGGTTCGGGCGGGCGCCAGCGCAGCGGACCCACCGGCGGGGCCGCATAGGGAATGCCGCGGAACACGGTGGCCGCGCCCTCGCGGGCGCCCTTCAGCGCCCCGGCCTCGACCCGCACCTGCACCGGCGCAGCCCGAGCGACGCCAGCCAGCGCCGCCGCCCCGAGGACCGCCGCCCCGATGATCCCCGCCCCGAACCGCCGCATGTCTCGCCCCCCGCCTCGCCCTTGCCTCAAGGGCCCTACTCCCGCCTGATTAGCGGGCCGCGGCAGGGCGGGGAAGCGCTTGCCGCGCCCCAGGGGCTGTGCTGAACCCTGGCGCCCATGAGCAAGACCGACCCTGGCCGCTTCTTCGAGGACTTCCGCCTCGGCGAGACCCTGTCGCACGCCACGCCCCGCACGCTCACCGAGGGCGACCAGGCGCTCTACACGGCCCTGACCGGCGCGCGCTTTGCGCTGTTCTCGTCGGACCCCTTCGCCCAGGCGTGCGGACTGCCCCAGGCGCCCCTCGACCCGCTGCTCGTCTTCCATACCGTGTTCGGCAAGACGGTGGCCGACGTCTCGCTGAACGCGGTCGCAAACCTCGGCTACGCCGAAGGGCGCTGGCTGAAGGCGGTCTACCCCGGCGACACCCTCAGCGCTTCCTCAGAGGTGATTGGACTGAAGGAGACCTCGAACCGCCAGTCGGGCGTCGTCTATGTGCGCACCACCGGGCGGGATCAGGACGGCGCGCCGGTGCTGAGCTATGTGCGCTGGGTGCTGGTGCGCAAGCGCGACCCCGAAGCGCCCGCCCCCGCGAGCACACGCCAAAGCTCGCCGCCGCGGTGGCGCGCTCAGACCTCGTGATCCCCGAAGGCCTGGATTTCGCCGGCTACGACGTCGCCCTCGCCGGCGCGGCGCACGCGCTGGAGGACTATGCCGTGGGCGAGCGCATCGACCACGTCGACGGCATGGCGATCGAGGAGGCCGAGCACCAGCTCGCCACGCGGCTCTATCAGAACACCGCCAAGGTGCACTTCAACGCCTTCGAGCGCGCCAAGGACCCCTCCGGCCGGCGGCTCGTCTATGGCGGCGTGGTGATTTCGACCGCCAAAGCGCTGTCCTTCAACGGGCTGCAGAACGCCGGGCTGATCTTGGGCCTGAACGCCGGGCGGCACGTGAACCCGTTTTTCGCCGGCGGCACGGTCTTCGCCTGGTCCGAAATCCTGGACAAGGCCGAGCTCAGCGAGAGCGCCGGGGCGCTGCGACTGCGCACGGTGGCGACCCGGGACCGGCCCTGCCAGGATTTCCCGGACAAGGACGCGGCGGGCAGGTATTCGCCGGAGGTCATCTTGGACCTCGACTACTGGGCCGCCGTCCCCCGCCGCGCCTGAGCGCAATATCCTTGCGCAGCGAACGGTCTTGTCGCCGGTTTCGGGGCATGGTCTTACGCTGAGGCCATGTTCGACCACCCGAATGACGCTCCTGAGGACGCGCCGCCTTCGCTGGAGGCGGTGCGGGCGCGCATCGACGCGATCGACACCGACCTCCTGACCCTGCTCGACGAGCGCGCGGCCCTGGCCCGGGCCGTGGCCGAGGCCAAGCGCGCCAGCGGCCAAGTCGGCTTCGGCCTGCGTCCCGCCCGGGAGAGCCAGGTGCTCCGCCGCCTGCTGGCCCAGCCGCGCCGGGGCGCGACGCCGGGCCTGGTCGTGCGCGTATGGCGCGAGCTGATGGCCGAAAGCCTGATGCTGCAGGGCCCCTTCCAGCTCAGCGTCTGGGGCGGCAAGGCGGCCGGCCGCACGGTGGAGCTGGCGCGGGGGCGCTTCGGCGCGGCGCCGCCCCTGACGGAGGTCGCCAGCCCCGAGCTCGCCCTGGCCGCGGCGCAACGGCCGGGCGGCGTGGCCGTGCTGGCGCTGGAGCCCGGGAGCGCCTGGTGGGCGCGCCTGCTCGCCCAGCCTCAGCTCCGGGTCTTCGCCGTCCTGCCCTGCCTGCAGGCCTGGGGCCCGCCGGCGGCCCTGGCGGTGGCGCAGGTCGAGGTGGAGCCCTCCGGGGGGGACGAGACCCTGTTCGTGGCCGACGACCCCGGTCCGACCTCGGCCTTGATTGCGCGCCTCTCCGTCGCGGGCCTCGCCGCCGAGCTCCTGGCGGAGGGGGGCGGCTTGAAGCTCCTGACCCTTGCGGGCTATGTGCAGCCGACGGACGAGCGGCTGGCGCGCGCGGCCCCGGGACGCCTGAGCGGCGTGATCGGAGCGGCGCCAGCGGCGTTCGACCTCTGATCCGGCCGGGTCCGCGCCCGGCCCGCCGCTTTCACCCTGATACCCGCCCCCTGAGACCCGCACCCTGAGACCCGCACCCGTCCCCGAGCCCGGCCCATGTCCCTCGCCCTGACCGCCGAACGCGCGCCCGCCCCGCGCCCTGAACCCAAGCCCGGCATCCTGGACATCGTGGCCTACAAGCCCGGCAAGGCGAAGGCGGAGGGGATCGCCCACCCAATCAAGCTGTCGTCCAACGAGAACATCTTGGGCTGCAGCCCCAAGGCGCGGGACGCCTTCCTCGCCGCCGCAGACACGCTGAACATCTACCCCGACAGCCGGGCCACGGCGCTGCGCGCCGCGATCTCGGCCAAGTACGCGCTGGAGCCCGAGCGCCTGGTCTTCGGCGACGGCACCGACGAGTGCCTGCACCTGCTCAACCAGCTGTTCCTGGAGCCCGGCGACAACATCGTCATGGGCCGCTACGGCTTCGCCGCCTATGCGATCGGCGCGCGCGCCAGCCAGGGCGACGTGCGGCTCGCCGAGGAGCCGGACTATCGCATCTCGCCGGAGTCGATCCTTGAGCAGGTGGATGGGCGGACGCGGCTCGTGTTCATCACCCAGCCGGCCAACCCGACCGGCACCTTCCTGACCGGCGAGGCGGTGCGCGCGCTGCACGCCGCCCTGCCGCCCGCGACCCTGCTGGTGCTCGACGAGGCCTATGCCGAGTTCGCCGACGACCCGCGCTTCGAGAGCGGGCTGGAGCTGGCGCGCCGGGCTGAAAACGTCGTGGTCACGCGCACCTTCTCCAAGCTGCACGGCCTGGCGGCCCTGCGCGTCGGCTGGGCCTACTGTCCCCCGCACGTCGCGGACGCCTTCGACCGCATCCGCCCGCCCTTCAACACCTCCATCCCCGCCCAGGCCGCCGCGGTCGCGGCCCTGGCCGACGACGCCTTCCAGGCGCGATCCTTCGAGCACGTGGCGCGATGGCGGCCCTGGCTGGCGCAGCAGCTGGGCGGCCTGGGGCTGGAGGTCGTGCCCTCCCAGGCCAACTTCGTGCTGGCGGGGTTCCCGCGCGAGCCCGGCCGCACCGCGGCGGAGGCGGAGGCGCACCTGGCCCGGCACGGCTATCTGACCCGCGGCGTCGCCAACTACGGCCTGCCCGACCACCTGCGCATCACCATCGGCCTGGAAGAGCACAACCGCGCGGTCGTGGCGCTGCTGGCCGGCTTCCTGGAGCGGACGCCAGCTTGACGGCGGGGCGGAGCTTCCCACATCGGGCCAAGCCGTGATCCTGCTCCTCTCCCCCGCCAAGACGCTCGACTTCGCCCCGCCCCCGCCGGGGCTGCCCATCACCGAGCCCGCGTTCGGCAAGGAGGCGGCCGCGCTCGCGCGCGTGGCGCGCCGGCTGAAGGCGGCCGACCTGAAGCGGCTGATGGGCATCTCCGACAAGCTGGCCGAGCTGAACGTCGCGCGGTTCAAGGCCTTCGATCCCGCCGGCTCGCCCGAGGCCGTGCCCGCCGCCCTGGCCTTCGCCGGCGACGTCTACGAGGGGCTGGACGCGCGCTCGCTCAGCGCCGAGGACCTCGCCTTCGCCCAGGCGCACCTTCGCATCCTGTCAGGGCTTTACGGCCTGCTGCGGCCGCTGGACGCGATCCAGCCCTACCGCCTGGAGATGGGCGTGCGGCTTGCGACCCCGCGGGGCGCCAGCCTTTACGCGTTCTGGGGCGATCGCCTGGCCAAGGCGATCCGCAAGGCCGGCGAGGGCCACGCCGACCCGACGGTCGTGAACCTCGCCAGCCGGGAGTATTTCGGCGGCGTGGACGTCAAGGCGCTGAAGCGGCCGCTGGCGACCTGCCATTTCAAGCAGGAGAAGGACGGCCTGGTCCGCAACCTGGCGCTCTACGCCAAGGTCGCGCGCGGGAGGATGGCGCGCTATGCGATCGTCAACCGGATCGAGCGGGCCGAGGACCTGAAGGCCTTCGACCTCGACGGCTACCGCTTCCAGCCGGACCAGTCCTCGGCCGAGGACTGGGTCTTCACCCGGCCGCAGCCCCCGACCAAGAGCTGAGGCCGAGGCGCGTCAGCCGCGGTCGTTGAGGTTGGACAGGCGGAGCTGGCGGGCGCGGGTCAGGATCGCGTTTTCGATGTCGATCTCGGTCTGGCCGGCGACCTCGGCGTTCACCCACTGGCCCTGGGCGTCGCGCACCTGCTTGAACACGGTGACGTTCAGGCCGTCGGCGCGAAGCCGCGTGTCGAGGATGTAGACGGTGGCCTTGAAGCGCTCGTCCGGCTTTTCGGGGTTGGTGTACCAGTCGGTGATGATCACGCCGCCGAACGGGTCGGCGGACTGCAGCGGCATGAACGCCAGGGTGTCCAGCGCCGCGCGCCAGAGATAGCTGTTCACGCCGAGCCCGGCGGGAACCGTCGCGGGTCGGGCCGGCGCGCTGGTCCGGCCGATGCCGAAGATCGAGAAGCCGCCGCCCGAGGAGGACGCGCCCGAGCCGCGGCTCGCGCATCCCGTCGTCGCCAGCGCCGCCGCCAAGATCGCCGCCAGGATTGAAACCGGGGCGCCACGCACGATCGACATAGACACGTCTCTCTCCACACACCTTGAGCCGAGGCGCGCGCTGCGCGCCTGCGGCCGCCGCCCCCCTTACGACCAGGCCTGCGCCCACGGCGCGCCCAGTGCGGCGAAGCGCGACGTATACTCAGGCTCCCGCCCGGTCCCAAGTGGAATCGCGTGGCCGATTCGCCACAGGCGCGAGGTCGCGGGTGAGGAATGGAGCCAGACGCGTGCTTCGGTCATTGACCGGAAACATCCTTGTCCTTCTATGGAGGCGTTCGATGCGGGGCGCAGGTGCGGCCCGCGCAGTTGGGGTCGTCATGTTCGTTCGCGGGATCCTGGTCGGGGTCTTTGGCGCGTTCGCCTTCGCGGCGGCGTCCAACGCCCATGCCCAGGTGGTGACCGTGGCCGCGCCGCTGAACGTCGCGCCCAACCAGGCCCAGCCCTGGACCCTGCAGGGCCAGCAAAAGACGCTCCAGTACCAGCCCAAGGGCCGCTGGAGCCTGAAGCTCGACATGCAGCAGCCTGTCGGCCGCGACATGCAGTGGAAGGACGTCGACGCCGGCGCCTACTTCCGCCTCAGCCCGCAGCTGAAGATCGGCGGCAGCGTGGGCGTGGGCAACAAGTACCTGCAGCAGGCCCCTAAGATCGCTCCGGAGGACAACAATCCCCGGGTGCATCTGGAAACCCTGTTCCAGTTCTAAAGGCGTCCACGGCGGCCAAGCCCGCAACGCCGGTCCCGAGTAGTCGCGGCGCCGTGCGCGCGCTGACGCCGCCCAGGGCGATCACGGGCGTGCGCGCGTGACGGGCCATCTGCGCCAGGCGAAGGGGGCCGAGCGGCCGCACCCTTGCGGCCGAGGCGCTGCGGCTCGCGAACACCACCGACAGCAGCGCCGCGTCCGCGCCGAGGTCCTGAGCCTTCGCTAGGGCCGCCGGGCTGTGCGCCGCAAGCGTCAGAATCCACCGCGGGAAGCGCGCGCGCAGGCGCGGCAGCTCGGGCGCGAGTCGCTCGGGCAGGTGCACGCCATCCGCGCCGGTCCGCGCCGCCAGCGCCGCGTCCGCCCCGATCAGCAGCACCAGGTTCCGCCGCCGGGCGACCTCGGCCAGGGCCTGCGCCTCCGCTTCCGCCGCCGCCCGCCCGAAGCCCCGGTGGATCAGGCCCGCACCCGCCGGCAGGGCGTGGGCGAGGCGCACCGGATCGGGGGTCCTGGCCGGATCGGTCACGAACCAAAGCGCCGGCAGGTCGGGCCTTGCGGGAACGCGCGCCTCCCGCCTAAGCCGCTCCGCGATCGCCTGCAGCCGCCGGACCTGACCCGTTGCGCCCCTCACTCGAGCCCCGCCCCGATCCTGCTGACGACAGCGCCATCGCCGGCTGGCGCGACGTGCGCGCGCGCATCGCCGCCGCCGAGCGGAGGTTCGGCCGCGCGCCCGGCAGCGTGCGCCTGGTCGCGGTCAGCAAGCAGCAGCCCTGGCGAGCCGTGGAGCCGGTGCTGATCGCGGGCCAACGCGTCTTTGGAGAAAACCGGGTGCAGGAGGCCGAGGCGCGCTGGGGCGAGGTCCGCGCCCGCACGCCCGACCTCGAGCTTCGCCTGATCGGGCCGCTGCAGACCAACAAGACGGCGGACGCGGTCGCGCGCTTCGACGTCATCGAGACCCTCGACCGGGAGCGCCTCGCCCGCGCTCTCGCCGACGCCGTCCAGAAGGCGGGCCGCGCGCCCAGGCTCTACGTCCAGGTCAATACGGGCGAGGAGCCGCAGAAGGCGGGCGTGGCCCCCGCCGAGACGGACGCCTTCCTCGCGCGCCTGCCCGCCGAGTTCGGGCTGAAGGTCGAGGGGCTGATGTGCATCCCGCCCGCCGGGGAGCCGCCCGGGCCGCACTTCGCCCTCCTGGCCAAGATCGCGGCGCGCAACGGCCTGTCTCAGCTCAGCATGGGCATGAGCGGCGATTTCGAGACCGCCATCCGCCTTGGCGCGACCTCGGTGCGGGTGGGGTCCGCGGTGTTCGGCGCCCGGCCCGAAGCGCGGCCCCGCGCGGTTCAGGCGCGCTGATCCACCTGGGCGCCGGCGGCCCCGCCGTCCTGGGGGGCGTAGGGCGAGGCTGCGCCCTCCGCGCCCGCGGTCGAGGCCGCCGCCTTGGGCGTGACCGCCACCAGGGCGGGACGCACGATGCGCCCGAAGAGCTCGTAGCCGCTCTGCATCACCGCCGTCACCGAGCCGGGCGGCAGGCCGTCGGCAGGCTGCTCCAGCATGGCCTGGTGCAGGTTGGGGTCGAACTTGGCCCCCGGCTCCGGATGCACCTTCTTCAGACCGTTGCGCTCAAACGCGGTCTGCAGCGCCTTCTCGGTCATCTCCACGCCGATCAGCAGGTTCTTCACCGCCGGGTCGGAGACCTCGCCCTTGGGGGCGGCCTGGAGCGCGCGGGCGAGGTTGTCGGCGGCGTCCAGGAGATCGCGCGCGAACCTCTGGATGGCGTAGGCGCGGGCGTCGTTGGCCTCGCGCTCGGCCCGGCGCTTGGTGTTGTCGGCCTCCGCCGCATAGCGCAGCACCTGCTCGCGAAGCGCGGCGTTCTCCGACGTCAGGCGAGAGATCAGCTCGCCGTCGGGGGCGGGGGCGGAGTCGAGCTCGTCGGCCGGCTCGCCGCCGCCCAGGCCGTTGGGAGACTCGTGTTCGGATGTCTGATCGACCATCTCGTTCCTCTGGCTGGCCCGACGCCGATCTCAGCCGTCGAGCATTCGGCCCAGCACACGCGCCGTGTAGTCCACCAGCGGTATGATCCGGGCGTAGTTGAGCCTGGCGGGCCCGATCACGCCGATGGCGCCCAGGACCCGATTGCGGTCTCCCATATAGGGCGCAGCGATCACGGCGGAACCGGAGAGCGAGAAGAGCCGCGTCTCCGCGCCGATGAAGATGCGCACGCCCTGGGCCTGACGCACGTCGTCCAGCAGGCCGATCAGCTGTTCCTTCTGCTCAAGGTCCTCGAACAGGGAGCGCACGCGCTCCAGGTCCTGCGCCGCGGCGGCGTCCTGGAGCAGGTTGGCGCGGCCGCGCACGATCAGGGTGCGGGAGTCGCTTGTGCCGCCCCACGCGGCCAGCCCGTCCTCGATCAGCCGCGCGGCGGTCTCGTCCAGCGCGCGCCGCGCCGCCTCGAGCTCCGCCGTCATCTCCTGGCGCGCCTCGGCCAGCGGCCGCCCCTTCAGCCGCGCGTTGAGGAAGTTGGACGCCTCGCGCAGCGCTGAGGGGGTCAGGCCCGGGGGCGTGCGCATGAGGCGGTTCTCCACCGCCCCGTCCTCGAACACCATGACCGCCAGCGCCTGGTCCGGGCCCAGAGCCACGAACTCCACGTGCTTCACGCCGAGGTCGCGCACGGGCGTGACCACCATGCCGGCGCCGCCCGCCAGTCCGGACAGGATCGCGCTCGCCTCGTCCAGGGCCTCCTCCAGGCTCCGGCCCCGCCCGGCCAGCCGCGCCTCAATCTCGCGCCGCTCCTCCTCGCCGAGGTCGCCGACTTCCAGCAGGCCGTCCACAAACAGGCGCAGCCCCGTGTGGGTCGGCAGGCGTCCGGCGCTGGTGTGCGGCGCGGCGAGCAGGCCGATCTCGGTCAGGTCCTGCATGGTGTTGCGGATCGAGGCCGGCGACAGCTGGACGCCGCCGCGGGACACGGTGCGCGAGCCCACCGGCTCGCCGGTCTCCAGATAGGTCTCCACGACGCGGCGGAAGATGTCGCGGGCGCGCTCGTCCAGCTCGCCGAGGCTGGCCGTGCGGGCCGCGGCGAACTCCGGGGAGGGGCTGGCGATCAGACGGCTCATGACGAAGTCGTACACTGTCCGGCCGAGGGACGACGCTGATTCTAGTCACCCCCGCTGGCAAGATGAAGGGGCGTCTCCGCCCTCCCGCGCGGGAGGCCGACGCACGTCCGAAATCCAACCTCGGGGCGCCCGACAGAAAAGCTGCGCGCGCCCGCCGTTGGCGGGGGCCGCGACGCCGCTTATCTTCGACCCGAACAGACCCGAGGCGCCCTTATGGCCACGCTCAAGATCACCGACGACAGTTTCGAGACCGACGTCCTGAAGTCCGACAAGCCCGTGCTCGTCGACTTCTGGGCGGAGTGGTGCGGGCCCTGCAAGCAGATCGCGCCGGCCCTGGACCAGATCGCCGAGGAGATGGCCGATCAGATCACCATCGCCAAGCTGAACATCGACGAGAACGAGCGCACCGCGCCCCGCTACGGCGTGCGCGGCATCCCGACCATGATCCTGTTCAAGGGCGGCCAGGTCGCCTCCATGAAGGTGGGGGCCATGCCGAAGAGCAAGATCGTGGAGTGGCTCAGCGAGGCGGTGCAGGCCTGATCATGCGGAGCGCGGGGCTGTTGCTGGCGGCGTTGGTCGCGCCCTGATCAACATGGACCTGTGCGCGGTCAGGCCCGGCCGCCCAGCAGGCTTCCCAGCACGCCGCCGAGCGCGCCCTCAAGGCTCGGCCCGGTTCCGTTGTCCGGCGTGACCTGCCCGCCCGGCGTCAGGTGATCGACGAGGTGGGGCAGCACCTGGGCGGCAATCTGGGCGGCCTGGTCGGGGGGCAGGCCGAGCTTCTGCGCAAACGCCCCGATGGGGCCGGAGCCCATCACCTGGGTGACCTGGTCGGCGCTGACCGGCTGGTTCGGCTGGCCGGGCTGGACCCAGGACTGGGCGACGTGGCCAAGGCCGTTGGCGGCGAACTGCTCCAGCAGGCCGGTGATCCCGCCTTGGCTGCCGAGCAGCGAGCCCAGCGCGCCCGCAACCTGGTCGCCAGCCTGCGCCGGCTCGGCCGGTCGTCCCTGCGCCTGCTGCGCCGCCAGGAGGCCGCCCAGGCTGTCGAGAAGGCTCATGCGTCGTTGCTCCGTTGTCGCCGGAGGGCTCTAACGCCTGAGCGGCCCTTTGGTCACCGGGGCGGCGGGTCGCGAGGCGCTGGGCGGCTCCGACCCCGACCCCGCCCGCCGACGCTCAGTGCTGGAGGCGGTCGCCGGGCTCGGACACGTCGGCCAGCACGTGACCGCTCTGCTTGGCCTTGGCGTCGCGGGCCAGGTCGCCGAGCGAGACCACGCCCTGGATCTGGCGCTGGTCGTCCAGGATCAGCATGCGCCGCATCTGCAGCCGGCTCATCTTCTCGGCCACGTCCTGCAGGTCGTCGTCGAGGCGGCAGTACTCGATCTGGCTCGTCATCACCTCTGACGCCGGCGTGGTGAGCGGCCGGCCCTCGGCCACCACGCGCAGGACGATGTCGCGGTCGGTGATCACGCCCGCGGCATGGCGGCCGTCGCCGATGGGGATGAAGCCGGTGTCGAGCTCCGACATGCGCCGGGCGACGTCCTGGATCGTGGCGCCCGGCGGGCAGACCTCCACGTCCGTCGTCATGATGTCACGCACCTTCATGGCTGAACTCCTCCGTTTGGGGATGTGCGGAGCCAACAGGCGACGCGGGCGAAGGGTTTCAGCGCGGCCGCAGGCTCCCGCCCCGCCGAGCAATGCTGCTATCCTGCCGCCATGTCCGACCTGTTCGAAGCCGCGGGGCTGGCGCCCTCCGCGCCCCGCCCCCTGGCCGAGCGGCTGCGGCCCACGCGGCTGGAGGAGGTCGTGGGCCAGGCGCACCTGCTGGGCGCCGAGGGTCCGATCGGGCGGATGGCGGCGGCGCGCCGGCTGGCGTCCATGATCCTGTGGGGCCCGCCGGGGGTGGGCAAGACGACCATCGCGCGCCTGCTCGCGCGCGCGGCGGGCTATGAGTTCCAGCAGCTGTCGGCGGTGTTCTCCGGGGTGGCGGACCTGAAGAAGGCGTTCGAAGCCGCCCGCACCCGCCGCGCCGCGGGCCAGGCCACTCTGCTCTTCGTGGACGAGATTCACCGCTTCAACCGCGCCCAGCAGGACGGCTTCCTGCCCTATGTGGAGGCCGGCGACGTGACCCTGGTGGGGGCGACCACGGAGAACCCCAGCTTCGAGCTGAACGGGGCGCTCCTGTCCCGCTGCCAGGTGTTCGTGCTGCGGCGGCTGGACGAGGCGGCGCTGGAGCAGCTGCTCGCCCGGGCCGAGACGGCGGAAGGCCGCCCCCTGCCGCTCACGCCGGAGGCCCGGAGCGCGCTGATCGCCATGGCCGACGGCGACGGGCGCTATGTGCTGACCCTGGCGGAGAGCCTCTTCGCGTTTGCGCCCCCAGAGCCCCTCGATCCCGCGGGCCTGGCCGCCATGCTCCAGCGCCGCGCGCCCGCCTACGACAAGGACCGGGAGGAGCACTACAATCTGATCTCCGCCCTGCACAAGTCGATCCGGGGCTCCGACCCCGACGCGGCGCTCTACTGGCTTGCGCGCATGCTGGCGGGCGGGGAGGAGCCGCTCTACATCGCGCGACGCCTCGTGCGCGCCGCCATCGAAGACATCGGAGAGGCCGACCCGCAGAGCCTCTTAATCGCGCTCGCGGCCAAGGACGCCTACGACTTCCTGGGCTCGCCCGAAGGCGAGATCGCCCTGGCCCAGACGGTCGTGCACCTGGCGACGGCGCCGAAGTCGAACGCGACCTACGCCGCCTTCAAGGCCGCTCAGCGCTCTGCGCGGGAGACCGGTTCGCTCATGCCCCCGGCGCACATCCGCAACGCGGCCACTCGGCTGATGCGCGACCTCGGCTACGGCCAGGGCTACCAGTACGACCCGGACACCGACACCGGCTTCTCCGGCCAGAACTACTTCCCCGACGGGATGGCGCGCCGCACCTTCTACGCTCCCCGTGGCGAGGGCGCCGAGGCGGCGATCCGCGAGCGGCTGGACCGCTGGTCGGCGCTGCGGCGCGAGGCGGGGCAGGCTTAGCGGGCGACGATCCGAGCGCGGCTTCGCAAGGGCCGGCTTGTGGCGGCAAGGCGGCCCGGCTACCCCCCGCCCCGCATGGCCCGCACCCCGATCAGTCTTGCCGCGGAGGAGATCGCCTACGCCCGTTCGCTGGTGATCTTCGAGGACGCGCAGGTGCTTGCGCTGAACAAGCCCGCGGGGGTGTCGAGCCAGGGCGGGCGGATCAAGGCGCGCACCCTGGACGACCTGCTTTGGGCCTTCGCCCGGTCCAACGGCAAGCGGCCCGAGCTCGTGCATCGGCTGGATCGCGACACCTCCGGGGTGATCCTGGCCGCCAAGACCAAGCCTGCAGCGGCCGCGCTCGGCAAGGCGCTGATGGCGCGCAAGATGGCCAAGACCTACGTCGCGCTCGTGGGCGGCGGGGCGCCCGAGCCGCCCGAGGGTCGGATCGACACGCCGCTCCGCCGCGAGGAGGTCGGACGCCAGACCTGGATGCGCGCTTGCGCCCCCGATCACCCGGATGCGGAGACCGCCCTCACCCGCTATCGCACCCTGGCTGCGGGTCAGGGCGCCGCTGAGCTGGAGCTTCATCCCGAAACCGGGCGCATGCACCAGCTGCGCGTGCACCTGGCGAGCCTCGGCCGCCCGATCCTGGGGGACGCGCGCTATGGCGGCGCCTTGACCGCGGGCGGGGCGGCGGTCCCGCGCCTGATGCTGCACGCCCGGGCGCTGAGCTTCCCGCACCCCGAGGACGGCCGGCCCGCGACCGTCGAGGCGCCCCTGCCCGAGGACCTGCTCGCGGTCGCCGCGCGCCTGAGGCTCTCGCCGCCGGCCTAGCAGCGCCCGCCGCCCTCGATCGACCGCCTCTTGCGCACGACGCATCTTAGATATATCTGCACGCCCAGCAAACAGATATATCGAGAAAGGATCGAAGTATGTTTGGACATCATCACCCGCATCGCTGGCGCGGTCACGGCGGCGGCGCCTGCCGGTCGCCGGAGGGCTTCGGCCGCGGTCGCCACGGCGGCTGGGGTCAGTGGGACCACGGCGGCCCCCGCCGTCGCGTCTTCGACCAGGGCGACCTGCGCCTGGTCGTGCTGCAGCTGATCGCGGAGCAGCCCCGGCACGGCTACGACCTCATCAAGGCCATCGAGGAGAAGCTCGGCGGCGCCTATGCCCCGAGCCCGGGCGTGATCTACCCCACGCTCACCTTGCTGGAGGACATGGGCCTGATCGCCGCCCAGCCGGGGGACGGCGCCAAGAAGGCGTTCGCCATCACCGAGGAGGGGCGAAAGCGCCTTGACGAGAACCGCTCCGCCCTGGACGCCCTGGCCGCGCGCATGAGCGAGGTCCGGGCCCGCAGCCAGGGCGCTTCGCCCCAGATCGTGCGGGCGATGGAGAACCTGCGCACCGCGCTGCGGCTGAAGCTCGGCCAGGGCGAGCTGAGCGAGGCGGAGGTCCGGCGCATCGTGGAGCAGCTCGACGCGGCGACCGTCGCGATCGAGCGGGCTTAACCTCGCCGGGGGATCGGTCTAACCCTGGCGGCCATGACCGGTCCCCTCCCCGTTCCCGAGATCAGCGGCCTCTGCCCGCCCCGGTTCGCTCCGGTGCGGGACGTCTTTGCGCGCCACTTTGCGGACGGGCTGGAGATGGGCGCGCGCTTCACCGCGACCGAGGGCGATGCGGTCGTGCTCGACCTCTGGGCCGGATGGCGCGATCGCGAGCGGACCCTGCCCTTCCAGACCGACACCTTAACGCCGGTCTTCTCCACCACCAAGGCGATCGCGGCGCTGCTCGTGGCGCGGCTGGTCGACCAAGGCCGGCTCGATTACCGCCAGACGGTCGCCAGCGTCTGGCCGGAGTTCGCCCAGGCCGGCAAGGGCGCGATCACGGTGGAGCAGGCGCTGAGCCACCAGGCGGGCCTGCCGGGCTTCGCCGAGCCCATGGACCCGGCGACCTGGTTCGATTGGGACGCGATCTGCGCCAAGCTCGCCGCCATGGCCCCGATGTGGCCGCCCGGCAGCGCGTCGGGCTATCACCCGGTGACCTTCGGCTATCTGGCGGGCGAGATTTTCCGCCGGGTGGACGGGCGCACCATGGGCCGGGCGCTCCGCGAGGACCTGGCCGAGCCGCTGGGACTGGATCTCTGGATCGGCCTGCCGGACGCCGAACACCCCCGCGCCTCGCAGTTCGAACGGCCCAAGACCCTGCCAAGCTTCGGCGAGATGAACGCGGCCACGCGGGTCGCCTTCCTGACCAGCTGGGCGGCGCCGGGAGGACGGGGCACAGCGGCGTGGCGGCGCGCCGAGGTGCCCTCGGCCAACGGCCACGCCACCGCCGAGGGGCTGGCGCGGCTGATGGCGGCGCTGGCCAACGGCGGCGCGACCCAAGGGACGCGCGTGCTGTCGCCCGACGGCGTGAAGGCGCTGGCGCGGGAGCGGATCCACGGCCAGGACCTGGTCCTGCCCTATTGGATCAGCTGGGGCGCCGGCGTGATGCGCAACGAAGGACGCTGGATCTACGGCCCCGGCGCGCAGACGTTCGGGCACTCCGGCTGGGGCGGCAGCTGCGCCTTCGCAGACCCCGAGCGAGGGGTCTCGGCCGCCTATGTCATGAACAAGCAGTCGGCGGACCTCATCGGCGACCGCCGCGCCCTCGACCTGATCCAGGCGCTCTACGCCTGCCTCTGAGGGCCCAGCACGGCGGGGAACACCGCCCCGAGGACGGCGTAGTCGCCCGGGAGCTCAAGAGCTCGGGCGATCGCCCGCGGGCCTGGAGCGTGACGGCGCCCGGCGCTCGGGCCGGACGCCGTAACGATCACTCTGCGGGCTTCTTCTGGACGGAGGCTGCCGGATCAGCCGCCGGCGCCGTGTTCTCTGCAAACGGCGCGGCTTGCGGGGCTGCGACGGGCGCGGCCACCGACATCGCCGTGTCGGCGGCGTCCGCCGTCTCGAGCTGCACGTCGACCGGATTGGGCGTGAGGTCATACATCGCCCCTGAAGCCACATCGACCCCGCGCCAATCCCGTTGGCGAGCGTGGTCGAGCCGACCGTGTTGTGGTCCTTGTCGACGTTGAGGGTGGCGTCGAACGTCCGCACCACGTTGCCCCGACCTGCTTCAGGGCCGACTGATCGTCGGAGAAGCTGGCGAAGGGGCTGTTGCGGACCCGCAGGGTGTCGTACGCGGGGTGGAAGTTGTAGATGACGTCGTGGCCGCCGGAGGTCGCGTCGAAGCCGAAGGGGTTGGCCCGTCGCCGACCACCAGCACGTCGTCGCCGACCAGCCCGTCCATGTAGCGGCAATCATTGCCCCCCATCATGATCAGATTGTCCAGGGCGTTGCCCACGCCCCAGGCGCCCTGGCCGTAGAAGGTCAAGGTTCTGCACCTCCGTGGGCAGGGTGTAGCCGCCGGCGTAGGAGACGATGGTCTTGACGCCCGTCAGCCCCGCGGCGACCTGCACCACGTCGCTCATGGGTTTTGACAGATTGTCGCCCCAGGTGAGGCGCGCGCCGCAGTCCTCGTGCGACCCGCCCCGTCGCTCTTTGCCTCGGCCGGCGCAACGCGCTAGGGGAAGCGGCGCGCGGCCCGGTAGCTCAGCAGGATAGAGCAGCGGTTTCCTAAACCGGAGGTCGGAGGTTCGAGTCCTCTCCGGGCCGCCAGCAGCACTGCCGACGCGCAGCCCCGCAGCGCAGGGCGGGCGGCTTTGGGCCGGGCGCAGCGGGTCCGATCGGTCCGCGGGCGGGGGGCTCGGCTCTTGCGCGGCGCCTCTCCTGCGGTCACTCCTGGCAAGGGGATTTGAGCGGGAGCGCTGAGCGGATGAGGCTTCGGGTTTGGACGGCGGCGGCCGCGGCGGCGGCTGTGGCGCTGGGCGCGGGTCAGGCCGGGGCGGCGGCGCCGAGCCGGGATGCGGGCTTGGGGCCCGATCGCCTTTTGCCCGCCATCCGCCAGGCGGTCAGCCCGGATCGACTGCGCGAGACCCTGACCCGCCTGGTCGGGTTCGGCACCCGGCACACCCTGTCGGACACCACGTCTGAGACGCGGGGGATCGGGGCGGCGCGGCGCTGGACGGCGGCGCGGTTCGCCGACGTCTCGAAGGCGTGCGGCGGGAGCCTGGCGGTCGAAACGCCGCAGGCGCGGTTCACCGGCGAGCGTCTGCCGCCGGACGGCGCCCTCATCCAGGACGTGCTGGCCGTCCAGCGCGGGACGAGCGACCCGGACCGGGTGATCGTCCTTTCCGCCCACATCGACAGCCGCGTCAGCGACGTTATGAACGCCGCCGCCGACGCCCCGGGCGCGGACGACGACGGCTCCGGCGTGGCCGCGGTGCTCGAAGCCGCCCGCGTGCTCTGCGGCCGCCGGTTCGCGGCCACCATCGTCTATGCCGTGCTCTCCGGCGAGGAGCAGGGGCTGTTCGGCGGGCGGCTGCTGGCCGAGACCGCCAAGGCGCGGGGCTGGCGGGTGGAGGCTGTGCTGAACAACGACATCGTCGGCAACGTCCAGAGCCAGGCCGGCGTGATCGAGCGCGGCTATGTGCGGGTGTTTTCGGAGGGGACCAAGGCGGTGGAGACGCCGACGGAAGCCAACCGGCGGCGCTATAACGGCGGCGAGGTGGACAGCCCCTCGCGCAACCTGGCGCGCTATATCGCCGCCCTGGCGGACCGCTACGGCGCAGGCTTCCGGGCGCGCCTGATTTATCGCACCGATCGCTTCGGACGCGGCGGCGACCAGACCCCGATGCTGGAGGCCGGCTTTCCCGGCGTGCGCCTGACCGAGGCGGGGGAGAACTACGACCGCCAGCACCAGGACCTGCGCACCGAGCACGGGCGCGCCTATGGCGACGTGCTGTCCGGGGTCGATTTCGCCTATCTGGCGCAGGTGACGCGCCTGAACGCCATGACGGCGGCGGCCCTGGCGGCGGCCCCGCCCCCGCCCGCCCAGGTGAAGATCGAGGGTCAGGTCAGCTCCGACACGACCGTCAGCTGGACGCCCTCGCCGGGGGCGGCGAGCTATCGCGTCTATTGGCGGGACACGACGGAGCCGTTCTGGAGCCACAGCCGCGACGCGGGCGCGGCGACCGCCTTGCGACTGCCCGGCGTGGTCATCGACGACTGGTTCTTCGGCGTGGCGGCGGTCTCGGCGGACGGCTTTGAGAGCCCGGTCGAGTTCCCGGGGCCGGCGGGGGCGTTCTTCGCATCGCCGCCACCCGCGGCGCCGGCCGCGCGCTGAGCCTCAAGGCCCCCGGGTGCGCAGCCAGACCGCGACGGCCCAGGCATGGCTGTCGTGGCGCAGGAGGGTCAGGGCCTGAAGCGGCTCGATCCAGCGCAGGGCGTGGTCGGCTTCGATCTTCAGCGCGGCGTTGGCGCCGACAGGCTCGGCGAGGAACAGGGCGGAGCGGTTGTTCACCGGCGCCCCGTCGGTCTTGACCATGTACTGGCTCGCGCGGGCGAGCAGGCGCACCGGGCGCACGATCAGGCCCGTCTCCTCGCCGAACTCGCGCGTCAGGGCGGCCGCCTCGCTCTCGCCCGGGTCCAAGGCGCCGCCGGGCAGGTCGAAGTAGCGCCCCTCGGGCCGGTCGATCTCGACCAGGGCCAGCCGACCCTGCGCATCCGGAACCACGCCATAGGCGCAGGCGCGGTCCGCGTGCGCCCGCCCCGGGATCGGCCGCCCGAACTGCAGCGGCCCCTCCCCGGGCGCGGCGACCGCCGGCCGGCTCATTCCTTGCCGAACAGCTCGTCGAAGGGGAAGGGGACGCGCCCGGCCTCGACGTCTGAGACCTTGACCGCCGGATAGCCGATGGTCGCCTCCGGGCTCGCCCGCCAGGCGGCCACGATCAGGTCGCGCAGCCGCGCGGCGCCCGCCGCCACCTGCTCGGTCGCGAACGCTTGGCCGCGGGCATGGCTCTCGTCCTTGAACTCGCCGGCGGTCCACAGGGCGAACAGGGGCTCGGCCAGGGTCTGGGTGTGGGCGAGGTAGGCGGAGGCGTAGGCCTGGATGTCCGGTCCGACGGGCTCCGGCGCCGGCATGGCGGCGCGCACCGCCTCCGCCGTCACATACTTGCCGACGAAGGCCGACTCGAAGGGCGAGTGGATCTTCTCGCGGGTGTAGCCTTTGGGGTTCGGCTCGCCCCAGGCGTTGTAGTGCACGCTGGCGTGCAGCGGCATGGAGGCGTCGCCGACGAAGTGGCTCCAATAGCCGAGGTCGCGGACGATGATCAGCTCACGGAGCAGCCGATCGCGGGCGCACCAGGCGCGCTCCTCCGGGGTGGCGGCGCGGGTCTCGCCGACACGGTCGATGCGCCAGTAGGCGAAGTCCTTGACCAGCTGCTGCCAGCCGTCGACGAGGGTGTAGTAGAGGTAGCCCGCCTTGGCCGGGTCGGCCCCCACCGCCTGCAGGGCCGCGTCGTAGGCGAAGCGGTCGGCCGGCATGGCGGTGATCGCCGGCCCGCCGAGGATGCGCCCGTCGTCGCCTACATCGATGAAGTGGCCCGGATCGAGATCGGCGTCGTGCGGATTGCCGGCGCCGCGGGAGCGGTCGGCCTCGCGCGACAGCTCGCCGATCTGCTCCATGGCCTGCGGCGTGCGGAGGAAGCCGGGGATCTCCGCGGGAAGCGCCCGGATCGCCTCCTGGCCGATGATGCGATGGCCGGTGGCCCCCCAGGCGAAGGCGTGGCTGGCGGTCCCGAGTACGAGCGCGGCGGCGAGCGCGGTGGCGGCGAGGCGGCGGACGGGCATGGAGGCTCCGGAAGGGCGCGGGCGTCGCCGCCCTCTAACCCGGACCAGGGCGCCTGGAAAGGCTCAGCGCCGCTCCAGCGCCGACCACACGAAGCTGAGGAGCGGCAGCCCGCCTTGCGCGAAGTCCACGGCCGTGTCGACGAGGTCGGGACGCAGCGCCTCAGCCTCCGCCAACGGGCGGATCACGGTGAGATGGCGCTTCTTCAGTACACCCACGAACGGCGCCTCGGCATGGGCCTCGAAGCCCCGGGGCGGCCGGGCCAGGGGCTCGCCATCGCTCAGCGCTAGCCCGCGCCCGGCGAGGGCGGCCTCGACCTCGGCCCAGCGCGCGGGGTCCGCGACGATAAGGCTGCGGATCGCCTGCAGGTCCGCGGGCTCCGGCCCGTAGAGCCCAAGCGCCATGAAGCCGCCGTGGGCCGCGCCCCCGTCGTGGTCGTGGCCGAGGTGGATGTAGAAGAGGCCCTTGGACTGCTTGGTCCCGTCGCGGGTCAGCACCGCGCCGGCGTTGGTCTTGTAGGGCCGCTTGTCCTTGGAGAAGCGGATGTCCCGGTTGATGCGGAACAGGGACGTCTCGGGCCGGCCCTGAAGGGGGATGTCGTGAACGCCGAAGGCGAAACTCAGCGCCTGGACGAAGCTGGCCAGCGGCCGGCGGACGGCGGTCTCATAGCGGGTCTTGTGAGCGGCGAACCAGTCGCGGGTCTGGTGCGCCGCCAGCTCATCAAAGAAGGCGAACAGGTCCGGCGTGAAGCCCCGGAAGGAGGGCAGAGGCGTCTCAGGCTTGGGCGGGGCCGGCAAGGGTCAGTGCGCGGCGACGGCGTTCGACGAGGTCCCAGGCGCCTTAGCCGTCAGGGGAGGCTGAGCCGTCACAGGCGCCGGGGTCGGCAGGGGCGCTGGGGCCGGAGCGGCGCTGGCCGCAGCCGCGGCGCTGGTCGCAGCGGCGGCGGGCTGGACCACCGGCGGCGGCGGCGGGAGGGGCAGCTTGTCGATCGGCGCCAGCTGCTGTCCCAGGACGCCCATCAGCTTGCCCTGCACATAGACGTCGATGGCGGAGGGGTCGGCCGCATCGGCGGTCAGGCCCTTGCCCATGGGCGCGCGATAGGCGTCGCCGGCCCTCAGCTGACGGGCGAAGTAGACCGTCTTGTCCGCCCCGCGGATCACGAGCGCGGTCGGGCGATGCGCATAGAGCGCCACCGGCCCTTGAGCGGCGCCGACGCCATAGACCTCGCCCTGGGGCGTGAAGGTCGCGAGGCTGTCGGGGGCGATGGGGCCGAGCAGCTGGGGCGCAGGCGGCGGCGGCGCGGGCGCGCCTGGCTCGGCCTGGATCATGCCCGGGGTGACATAGGGCGTGGGCGTCGTCGCCTCGGCCGGCGGCGGCGTGGGCGCGCCGATCTTCACCGGACCCGGCGGCGGCAGGGGATCGGCGAAGTCCTGGGCGCGGGCGTGCAGCTTGGGCGCCTTGGGGTCTTCAGCGATCATGGCGCGCTGGGCGATGTTCCAGAGCACGACCGCGGTCACCACCATGGCGATGGCGGCGAACACCAGCGGCCGGCGGCTCTTGACCTCCTCGTGCTGCACCCCGACGGGCCCGCGCAGGGGCTCGGCCATGTAGGGCAGCTCGCGCTTGAAGCGGGCGACGGCGGCCTCGCCGTCCACGCCCAGGGCCGCGGCGTAGGCGCGGATGTAGCCGATGGCGAAGGGCCGCGACGGCAGGGCGGAGAGGTTGCCCTCCTCGAGCGCGGCCAGATAGGACTTGCGGATGCGCGTGGAGACGGCGAGCTCGGCCAGGCTCAGGTTCTGATGCTCGCGCAGGGCGCGCAGATACTCGCCGATGTTCGGATAGTCGTCCGGCGATGGACCGACCCGGTAGCCCAAGGGGTCAACCAGTCGCAGACCCGTCAGGGAGCCCGTGTCCAAGGCCATGACGCGCGCCGTCCTCAACCACCGTTTCGGCGAGAGCGTCCGCCCCCGCCAAGACACCCCGCCCGAATTCTCGGTGCTGTTCCGTTGTGGATAACAGCCCGGGCGCGATGCAACAACGGCGCCTAACTCCTTCAGAGTGCGACATTTAGCTTACGGGCAAGGGTTTCGATCTCGTTACGGATGGAGCTGGCGGGCGAGCGGAGCAGGGTGTGCACGCCGCGGGAGGCCGCCTCGCGGTCCAGGGACAGGATCATGCGCTTCACCGGGCCCGCGCCCGCCGGCGGCATGGACAGGCGCTCGAACCCGATCGCGACCAGGGCGAAGGCCTCCAGCGGCCGCCCGGCGACCTCGCCGCAGACCGACACCGACGTGCCCGTCTCCGCACAGGCGGCCTGGATGGCGGCCAGCGCCCGCAGCGCCGGCGGCGAGAGCGGGTCGTAGCGGTCCGACACCCGCGGATTGCCCCGGTCGGCGGCGAACATGTACTGCATCAGATCGTTCGTCCCGACGCTGACGAAGTCGGTGAGCGGCAGCAGCGCGTCGAGGTGCCAGACCAGCGAGGGCGCCTCGATCATGGCCCCCACGCGCAAGGGATCGGGGGCGGGCCGGCCCCGCCGCTGGGCCCAGGCGACCTCTTGCTCCACCATGGCGCGGGCGGCGCGGAACTCGTCCACCGTCGCCACCAGGGGGAACATGATGCGCAGCTCCCGGCCCCCCGCGGCGCTGATCAGGGCGCGGAGCTGCATGCGCAGCAACGCCGGGCGGTCCAGCCCCATGCGCACCGCCCGCCAGCCGAGCGCGGGATTGTCCTCCCGTTCGGCCTGCATGTAGGGCAGCACCTTGTCGCCGCCGAGGTCCAGAGTGCGGAAGGTGACCGGCCGGCCGCCGGCGGCCTCCAGCACCTTGGCGTAGAGCTCCGTCTGCGCCTTCAGCCGGGGCAGCTCCTCCGACACCATGAACTGGAACTCGGTGCGGAACAGGCCGATGCCCTCCGCGCCCGTCTCCTCCAGGTTGTCGAGGTCCACCGCCAGGCCGGCGTTCATCAGCAGCGTGATGCGCGCCCCATCGCGGGTGAGGGCCGGGGTGTCGCGCAGCTTGGCGAACTCGGCGCGCCGCTGCGCCCGCAGCGCCGCGCGCGCCTTGAACGCCTCCACGACGTCCGCGCGGGGGCGCAGCAACGCCTCCCCGGTCTCGGCGTCCACGATTACCGGGTCGCCCTCGGAGATGCGGTCGCGCAGCCCCTCCAGCCGTCCGACGCAGGGAATGCCCAGGGCCCGCGCCACGATGGAGGCGTGGCTGGCCGTCGACCCCTCCTCGAGCAGCAGGCCCTTCAGCCGGGTGCGGTCGTACTCCAGCAGGTCCGCCGGCCCGAGGTTGCGCGCCACCAGGATGGCGTTCTCCGGCAGGGCGCGGCCGCCCGGCGTCTCGCCCATCAGGATGCGGAGCAACCGGTCGGCCAGGTCCTCCAGGTCGTGCAGGCGCTCGCGGATGTAGCCGTCGCGGGCCTGGGCGAAGCGGGCGCGCTGCTCGCCCCGCACCCGCTCCACCGCGGCCTCCGCCGTCAGGCCGGAGCGCACCGCCTCGTCCAGCGCCCGGTTCCAGCCCCGGTCGTGGGCGAACATCTTGTAGGTCTCGAGCACCTCGTAGGGGATGCCCGACAGGTGGTGCCCCTCCAGCATCTCGTCGATCTGGGCGCGGAGCACCTCCACCGCGGCATGCAGGCGCGCCTCCTCCGCCGCGGGGTTTTCGGACAGGAGGCGCTCAGGGGCGACGGGCGCGTCGTGCAGCACCGCGGTCCCGAAGGCCAGGCCGTCGGCGAAGCGCGCGCCCTTCAGCCGTTCGGGCCGGTGGGGCGCGAGCTCTATGTCCTTGAGCTCCTCCTGGCCCATGAGTTCGCCGCCGGCGACCATCTCGGCCAGGACCATGGAGATGGTCTGCAGGTCCTCGACCTCGTCCTCTTCGTAGTGGCGCGAGGTGCGGTTCTGCACGACGAGCACGCCCACCGTCCGGCCGCCCCGCAACAGCGGCACGCCCAGGAACGCGTGGTAGGGGTCCTCGCCCGTCTCGGGGCGATAGGCGAAGCGCGGGTGCTGCGGCGCATCGGACAGGTTCAGCGGCCGGCCGAGCCGCACGATCTCGCCCACCAGCCCCTCGCCGGGACGCAGGCGGGTCACGTGCACGGCCTCGGGCTTCAGGCCCTCGGTGGCGAACAGCTCCATGTCGCCCGAGGCGCGCCGCAGATAGATCGAGCAGACCTCGGCCACCATGGAGGCCGCGATGATGCGCACGACCATGTCCAGGCGCGCCTGGGCGGGTCCGCCCCCGGCCATGGCCTCGCGGATCTGGCGCAGCAGGCTTCGCGGCCCGCGAAGGGCCAGGCCCCGATCGGCCATGGGCCTCCCTTCCCTTTTCTCACGGGTCTTAGCGCCCCATGGGCGCGTCCGTAAGGGCGCAGTCTTACAGTCGGGCTAAGACCGCGTCCGCGTCCAAAGGTTAGGCGGTTTAGCGCTTCTCGGCCATGGCCTCGCCCGGCGCGGGCCAGGATCGCACGGCGTCCCGCGAGCGTCGCTCGGCGATCTCGGCCTCGTCCACCTCTCTACGTCGTCGCGGGGGAAGTAGACGACCGGCGGAGCCTCCGCCTCGCGCAGGACGAGGGCCTCGGCGGAGTCGGCGATCACGTGGTTCTCGAAGCGCGCCCGCATCCGGCGCGGGGCCCGGGCGATCTCGACGGGGTGGTCCGGTCCGGGCGTCTTCATAGCGCTGCTCCTTCAGTGATCGAGGCGAAAACGCTCCGGCGCCCCTCTGGCGTTCCCGCCTCAGGTGCGCAAGTGCTCGACCAGGCGGACCATGAAGGCGGCGCCGCGCTGCATCTGGCTGAGCTCGACATATTCGTCGGGCTGGTGGGCCTGCTCGATGCAGCCCGGGCCGCAGATCACGGTGGAGAATCCGGCGGCCTGGAACTGCCCCGCCTCGGCGGCATAGGACACCACCCGCGCGGGGCCGTTGTCGCCGGCGAGGCTGCGGGCGAGGCGCTCCGCCGCGCCGTCGGGCTCGGGGGCGAAGGCCGGGGTGGCGGATCGGCGCTCGACCCTGACGCCCGCCTCCGGCGCGAGGGCCTTCAGCTCCGCGTCCAGCCGCTCGACCTCGTACAGGAAGGGCTGCAGCAGGGCGAGGGGATCGACGCCGGGCGGCGTGCGAAGGTCGAACAGGAACACGCACTCCCGCGCCAAGATGTTGGTCGCCGTGCCGCCGTTCACCTGGCCGATGGTCAGGGTGGGCCCCTTGGGGAGGAAGGGCGACGCCGGCTCGGCCTCCCGCTCCAGCCGCGCCGAGAGCTCGACCAGCAGCGACATCAGCCGCACCGCCGCCATGTTGGCCGAAACGCCGAGGTGGGTGAGGCTGGAGTGCGCCTCGCGTCCTGTGACGGTGACGCGGAAGGTCGAAATGCCCTTGTGGCCGCTCACCGCGACCATGTCGGTGGGCTCGCCCACGATGACGGCGGACGGGCGGGGCAGCTCGCGCGCGATGACGGCGATCATGTCCGGCGCGCCCAGGCAGCCGACCTCCTCGTCGTAGGAGAAGGCGAGGTGCGCCGGCCGCGCCTGGCGCTTGGCGGCGAGGGCGGGCGCGGCGGCCAGGGCGAGCGCCAGGAACCCCTTCATGTCGCAGGCCCCCCGGGCGAAGAGCCGCTCGCCCCGTCGGGTGAGCGCGAACGGGTCCGACGTCCAGGGCTGGCCGTCGACGGGCACCACGTCGGTGTGCCCCGAGAGCACCACGCCGCCCTCGCGCGCCGGCCCGAGCGTGGCGATCAGATTGGCCTTGCGCCCGTCCGCGTTCGACACCCGGCGGTGGGACGCGCCGAGGCGGTCGAGCTCGGCCTCGACATAGGCGATCAGGGCGAGGTTAGAGTCCCGCGAGGTGGTGTCGAACGCGACCAGCCGCTCCAGATGCGTCAGGGCCGCGCCCGTCAACGCGCCGGGCGTGGGAGCTTCGGCGGTCAGGGCGTCGGGGGGCATGAGCGGCTCCGGGACAGGGTCGGCGCCGCGAGCCTAGGCTCCCGAGGCCGCCCCTGTCACCCGCTCCGTGCGCCGCCCAGGCCTCGGCGCCCGGGCCGGCCTTACCAGATGCGCACGCGCTCCTCCGGCGGCACGTAGAGCGCGTCGCCCGGCTTCACGTCGAAGGCGGCGTACCAGGCGTCGACGTTGCGCACCGTGCCGTTGACGCGGAAGCGCTCGGGCGAGTGCGCGTCGGTGGCGACCTGCTGCTTCAGCGCCTCCTCGCGAGACTTGGAGCGCCACACCTGGGCGAAGGCCAGGAAGAAGCGCTGGTCGCCGGTCAGGCCGTCGATCACCGGCGCGGGCTTGCCGCCCAGGCTGAGGTGATAGGCGTCCAGCGCGGCGAGGATGCCGCCGAGGTCGCCGATGTTCTCGCCCATGGTCAGCTTGCCCTGGACGTGGAAGCCGGGCGCCACCTCGAAGGCGTCGTACTGGGCGCCGAGGCGGGTCGTCTGGGCCTGGAACTTGGCCGCGTCCTCGGCCGTCCACCAGTCGCGCAGCACGCCCTTGCCGTCCGACTTGCGGCCCTGGTCGTCGAAGCCGTGGCTCATCTCGTGGCCGATCACCGCGCCGATGGCGCCGTAGTTGACCGCCGGATCCGCCTGGGGATCGAAGAACGGGGGCTGCAGGATCGCGGCCGGGAACACCACCTCGTTCAGGGTGGGGTTGTAGTAGGCGTTCACCGTCGCCGGCGTCATGCCCCACTCGGTGCGGTCCACCGGCTGGTTCAGGCGGTTGCGGCGGTAGTCCCACTCGAAGGCGCGGGTGCGCTTGACGTCGCCGTAGAGATCGGTCGGCAAGACTTGCAGCGCGCTGTAGTCGCGCCACTTCGACGGGTAGCCGATCTTGGGGTTAAAGGCGGCCAGCTTCTCCAGCGCCTGCTGCTTGGTGGCCGGGCTCATCCAGGGCAGGTTGGTGATCCGCTGCCGGTAGGCGGCGCGGAGGTTCTCCACCAGGTCCTGCATCTTGGCCCGGCTCTCGGGCGGGAAGTAGCGGGCGACGTAGATCTTGCCAAGCGCCTCGCCCATCGCCCCGTCGATGAACCCGACGGCGCGCTTCCAGCGGGGCTCCAGCTCAGGCACGCCGGACAGGGTCTTGGCGCGGAAGTCGAAGCGGGCCTGCACGAAGCGGTCCGGCAGGACGCCTGCGTTGCGGTCGGCGAGGTTGAACGCCTCCCACGCCTGCAGCGTCGCGATCGGGGTCTCGTTGAAGACGGCCGCGATCTTGGGCACCGCCGTGTTCTGAGCGACCACGACGCGGGGCAGGTTGGGCAGCTCGGCCGCGGCGAAGAAGCCGTCCCAATCGAAGCCCGGCGCGGCGGCCTTCAGGTCCGCGAGCGTCATCGGATTGTAGGTCTTGTCGCGGTTGCGGCTCTCGATCCGGCTCCAGTGCGCCTGGGCGAGCCTGGTCTCGAAGGCGAGGATGTCGGCGGCGCGGGCCTCAGGCTCCGGCCAGCCGGCCAGCGTCAGCATCTTGGCGACATAAGACTGGTAGGCGGCCTTCTTGTCCGCGTACTTGGCATCCAGATAGTAGTCCCGGTCCGGCAAGCCCAAGCCGCCCTGGCCCAGGCTGACGGCGTAGTGGTTCGGGTCCTTGGCGTCGGGGCTGATCCCGAAGCCATAGATGGAGGCCGTCCCGTCGATGACGCTGCGGCCCATCAGGCGGGCGAAGTCGGCGCGGGTCGTGGCGGCGCGGACCTTGGCGAGGTCGGCGTCCAGCGGCTTGCGTCCCAGCGCTTCGATGCGCGCGGTGTCCATGAAGGCCTTGTAGTAGGCGCCGAGCTTGGCCTGCTCGGCGTCCGTAGGATGCGCCGCAGCCTCCTCCAGGATCGCGCGCTGGCGGGCCAGCGACAGGTCGCGCAGGGTGTTGAAGCTGCCCCAGCGCGCCTGGTCGGGCGGGATCACCATCGCGTCCACCGCCTTGCCGTTGGCATAGCGGAAGAAGTCGTCGCCGGGCTTGACGGCGTGGTCGCCGCCGGAGGTGTCCACGCCCCAGGTCCCGAAGCGGGGCGCGCTCAGGGGCGCGTCTGCGGCGAGGGCCGCGCCGGCCAGTACAGTGCTGCTGAGCAGCGCGACCGCGGCCGCGCGCACGACGAAATTACGCAAGAACGTCTCTCCCATAGATCGATATCGCCCTTCCCCTGGGGCGTCGCCCAGCAATTAGCACAGGACTTGGCGAAGTGGTGTTACCACTTTGTCATGTAGCCGGCCTCAACCCCGGACCCGGTCCACGGTCTCCACCGAGGGGCAGGCCCTCAGCGCGGCGGCGATGTGCGTCAGGTGGCGGGCGTCCTTCACGTCGATGTCGAGATCGACCTCGAAGAAGTCCGACTGCCGGTGGTGCATGCGCAGGTTCAAGATGTTGCCCCCCGCCTCGCCGATCAGGGTGCAGGCCTGGCCGAGCACGCCCGGCGCATTGCGGATCGAGGCGCGCAGCTTGGCGCGGGAAAGCGTCGAGCGCTCGGCCTCCGGCGTCCAGTGCAGGTCGCGCCAGAGCTCTTCGCGGTCCTCGTATTCGGCGAGCCTGGGGCAATCGATGGCGTGCACGGCCAGGCCCCGCCCCTCCGGTTCCAGGATGCCCACGATGCGATCCCCCGGCACCGGCGTGCAGCACTCGCCGAAGTGCAGGGTCACGCCGGGGGTGAGCCCGCTGCCGCGCACGTAGAGGCGCGCCGCGCGCCCGTCGGTGATCTTCACGCGCGAGGCGGCGGCGGCCTTCTCGTCCGCCTTCAGGCCCGGATAGACGGCCTCCAGCACCGCGACGGGCTCGATCCGGCGCCGGCCGGCGGCCTCGAACAGCTCGTCCTCCGTGGCGACGGCGAAGCGGTCCATGGCGGGGCGCAGCGAGATGTCCTTCATGGAGCGGCCGGCGCGGGCGAAGGCCTGATCCACCGCCGCCCGGCCCAGGCGCACGAACTCCTTCTGCTCGGCCGCCCGGATGTGGCGCTTGATCGCCGAGCGCGCCCGGCCGGTCACGGCCAGCGAACGCCAGTCGGGCGGATTGGGCGGCTTTGGCCCGGTGATCACCTCCACCACGTCGCCGTTCTGCAGGGGCGTGCGGAGGGGGCGCAGTTCGCCGTTGATCTTGACCCCGATGGCCGCGTCGCCGACGTCGGTGTGCACCGCATAGGCGAAGTCCAGCGGCATCGCCCCTCGCGGCAGGCTGACCAGCTGGCCCTTGGGCGTAAAGACGAACACCTGGTCCAGGAACATCTCGAGCTTGGCGTGTTCGACCAGGTCGTCGCTGTCGCCGCCGTGCTCGAGCACCTGCACCAGGTGGCGGATGTTGATCAGCGGGTCGCGCCCGCCCGCCGCCCCCGCGGCGTCGGCGTCGAAGCCGTAGCTCTGGTCCTTGTAGCGCCAGTGGGCGGCGACCCCGAGCTCGGCCACCCGGTCCATGGCCTCGGTGCGGATCTGCAGCTCGATGCGCAGCCCCCGCGGGCCCACCACCGTGGTGTGCAGCGAGCGGTAGTTGTTCCGCTTGGGCGTGGAGATGTAGTCCTTGAAGCGGTCCGGCACGCTCGGCCACGCCCGATGCAGCACCCCCAGCGCGCGGTAGCAGTCGCTCTCGTCGTCCACGAGCACGCGGAAGGCGTAGATGTCGGAGAGCTGGGAGAAGCCGACCGACTTGCGCTGGAGCTTGCGCCAGATTGAATAGGGCTGCTTCTCGCGCCCGAAGACGCGGGCGTGGACGCCGGCCTGCTCCAGCCGGGCGCAGATCTCCTCGGAGATGTCGGAGACCGCCTTGCCCTGGCTGGCGCGCAGCAGCTCCAGCCGCCGCACGATGGCGTCCCGGGCGCCCGGGTTCAAGGTCTGGAACGCCAGCTCCTCCAGCTCCGAGGTGATGCGATGCATGCCGATGGAGCGGGCGAGCGGGGCGTAGATCTCCAGCGTCTCCCGGGCGATGCGCTCGCGCTTGTCCGGGCGCAGAAACTCCAGGGTCCGCATGTTGTGCAGCCGGTCGGCCAGCTTCACGATCAGGACGCGCACGTCCTTGCTGATGGCTAAGATGAACTTGCGCAGGTTCTCCGCCTGGCGCGCGTGTTCGGCGGTGAGCTCCAGCTTGGAGAGCTTGGTCACCCCCTCGACCAGGGCGGCGATCTCCTCGCCGAACAGGGCCGCCACGTCCGCGCGGGTCGCCCCGGTGTCCTCGATCACGTCGTGCAGCAGGGCGGTGACGATGGCCGCCGTGTCCATCCTGTACTCGGTCAGGATGCCGGCGACTTCGATGGGGTGGGCGAAGTAGGGGTCGCCGGAGGCCCGGAGCTGCGCGCCGTGCATGCGCATCGCATAGACGTAGGCGCGGTTGAGCAGCCCCTCGTCGGCGGTGCGGTCGTACGCCTTGACGCGCTCGATCAGCTCGTACTGGCGCAGATAGCGGCGCGCGGGGGCGCAGCCTCCCCGGCCCGCGGCGGAGGGGCGGGGGCGGCTCGGCTGGGGGCGCATCAGGCCCGATGGGGAGCGGCGGCGGAACCGGGCCGGTCGCCGCCGGGATCGCGAGAGGCTCGACGCCCGGGGGCGTCAGTAGCGCTCCTCCTGCCCGCCGTCGCGGTCGCTCTGCAGCGCGCGGACGAGCTCCTGCTCGCTCATGTGCATGTGCTGCGGATCGGCGATCAGGGCCAGGGTCTCGGCCTCTTCCTCCGCTTCGGTGCGTTCATCGACGCGCTGCAGGGTCCCGATCAGGGCCTCGCGCAACTCGTCGGGCTGGACCGCGCCGTCGGCGATCTCGCGCAGCGCCACCACCGGGTTCTTGTCGTTGTCGCGCTCGACCATCAGCGGCGCGCCGGTCGAGATCGCCCGGGCGCGGTGCGCGGCCAGCAGCACGAGGCCGAAGCGGTTGGGGACCTTCTCGACGCAGTCCTCGACGGTGACACGAGCCATATAAGTCTCTCGGGCGGGTAAACCCCCCACTTAGGGGAAGCGCATGGCGAGAGCAAGGCGGCGGACCGGCGCGTCTCCGGCGCCGCCGCCGTGCTCTCGCGGGGATCACCACCCTTGGCCGAGTACGGCGGTCGGGGCCGCGGCCGACGCCGCGGACCGGGCGGGCTGGGCGTGGACTTCGGTGACCACCGCCGCGCCCATGGCGAGGACGAGAGTGGCGACGAGCAGCATGGAGGCGGGAACGCGCATGACTTGGGTCCTTTCGGGTTCGGGGGCGGCGGTGCGCCCGCCGGGGTGTTGGAACGCCGCCCTTATCTTCCCCAGACCCAAGTCGGACCAGTTAAATTCAAGTCATCTTGGTTCATTACGAACTATTCATGCGCCCCGATACTTGAAGGGCGCCGCAACATTACTTGCGTGTCATGGGGGACGGCGGACCGTCACGCGCGCGCCCTCACCCCTCCAGGGCGCGGGCCTCTTCGGGCAGCATGATCGGCACGCCGTCGCGGATCGGATAGGCGAGCTTGGCGCCGCGGCTGACAAGCTCGGCGCGCTCGCGATCATACTCCAGCGGGCCGCGGGTCACGGGGCAGACGAGGACCTCGAGCAGGCGCGGGTCCACCTCGGGCGAGCGGTCGTCGGTCATGGGCGGGGCCCCCTCACTGCAGCGTCTGGTCGGCGTCGTCGCCGTGGGCGGCGGCGTCCATGCGGAGCAAGGCCACCAGTACGTCGCGCCGTTCGGACAGGTCCACGGCCTCGAGCAGGGCCTGCTTCTCCGCCGGCTCGAAGGGCAGGGCCATGGCCAGGCTGTTCACCACCGCCTCCAGGGGCGCCTGCAGGGCCTGGGTCCAGTCGATATCGAGCCCGCGCCGCTCCAGATAGGCCTTCAGCGCCTCCAGCATGGCGGGGCGCTCGTCCATCGGCTCCTCCCCCGCGGGCTTCAGGTCGTCTTCGAACAGGCCGTACTCGACCCGGGCCTGGCGATAGGGCGCCTGGGCCGGCAGCTCCTGCGCCAGCACGAAGCGGCACACGCCCATCAGGGTGATCAGATAGCGCCCGTCCGAGGTCTCGGCATAGCTCGTGATCCGCCCCGCGCAGCCGATCCGGGCCAGCTTCGGCCGCTCGCGGTCGCCGCCGGCCTCGGCCTGCACCATGCCGATGATGCGATCGCCCGCCATGGCGTCGTCGATCATGTTCAGGTAGCGCGGCTCGAAGATGTTCAGGGGCATGCCGCCCCGGGGCAGCAGCAGCGCCCCGGTCAGCGGGAACACCGGGATGACCTGGGGCAGGTCGTCCACCTTCACATAGGCGGCGGTCGCCATGACGCGCGGGCCTCAGCTGAAGAGGATGGCGGAGAGCCGCCGTCGGCCCGACTTGGCGAGCTCAGAGCCCGGGCCCGCGGCCTCCAGCACGGTCAGCAGCTCCTTGCGCGCCGCGTCGTCGCGCCAGGCGCGGTCGCGCTGCACGATGGCGAGCAGGTGGTCCACGGCCGCCTCCAGCCGGCCCTGGCCGGCGAGGCCGCGGGCGAGATCGAAGCGGGCGGCGTGGTCGTCGGGGGCGGCCTTCACCCGGGCCTCCAGCAGCGCAAGCTCGCCCGCGCCCGGCGCCCCCTCGCCCAGGGTCAGCGCCGCCTTGACGCTGGCGAGATCGGGGTCGTGCGCGCCCGCCGGCGCCATGGCCAGGGTCTCGCGCGCCCGCTCCCGGTCGCCGCCGGCGAGGTAGCAGCGCGCCAGGCCCGCGATGGCCTTAAGGTTCTCCGGCTCCAGCTGCAGCGCCTGGGCGTACATCTGGGCTGCGCCGCCCACATCGCCCTCGGCCAGGGCCGCCTTGGCCTCGTCGAGGAAGGCTTCCAGGTCGCCGGGCTGGGCGGGTCCCGCCAGCTTCTCGATGAACGCCTTCACCTGGCTTTCGGGCAGGGCCCCCATGAAGCCCTGGAAGGCCTGGCCCTGCTCGACCACGAACACCGCGGGGATGGACTGCACGCGGAATTGGTTCGCGATCTGGGGGTTCTCGTCGATGTTGATCTTGGCCAGCCGCACCGCGCCCTTGGCGGCCCTGACCGCCTTCTCCAGCGCGGGCGTCAGCTGGCGGCAAGGACCGCACCAGGGCGCCCAGAAGTCGATCACCACGGGGCGGCGGCGGCTCTCCTCCACCACTTCGCGCAGGAAGCTGGCGTCGGTGACATCCAGGATGTCGCTCGCCGCCCCCGGGGCGGCGGCGTCGCCGCCGGCGGGCTGGGGCTTGGTCCGCTGCAGCATGTCGCCGATCAGGCTCATCGGAGGAGGCTCCCGCAGGTCTTTAGGTGGGCGTATCAGGCCTAAATGGTCGCAGGCGGGGTTTGCTGCAATCCGGCGCCCGCCTCAAGAGCGGCGAAGTCCACCAGCGTCAGGGGCCGCCCGAGCGCCTGCAGGAAGCGCTCGAAGCCCTCGCGGGACACCGCCGTCGTGGCCTCGTTGGACAGGGGGTGGAAGTTCAGCGGCTCGCGCTCATAGAGCGCCTTGTCCAGCACGAAGCTCACCGCGTGGCCGGGGTCGTTGATCAGGGCGAAGGGGGTGACCGATCCCGGCCGCACCCCCAGCGCCGCCCAGAGCCGCGCTTCGGAGCCGAACGACAGCCGGGCCGAGCCGATGGCGCGCGGGGCGGCCTTCAGGTCGATCCGGCTCTCGGCCAGCGCGCTGATCAGCCAGAGCCGGTCCTTGGCGTCCTTCAGGAACAGGTTTTTGCTGTGCCCGCCGGGCAGCGCGGCCTTGATCTCGCGCCCGTCCTCGACGCGGAACACGGGCGGGTGGTCAAGGGTGCGGTGGGCGATCCCATGCGCGTTCAGGAAGGCGAAGAGCTCGTCGCGGGTCGCCGGCATGGGCGGGGGCTAGCAGAGCGGACCGCGCGGCGCGAGACCCGACGCCGGCGCTTCCCTCCCCCGGGCGGCAGGTCTTAAGTGGGGCGCTTCAGGATCGGAGGCTCCGATGGACGACTCCCGAGATGCGCTGGCCGCGGCGGCCGCGCGGATGAACCGGGCGCTGGCCCTGCTCGAGGCCCGGCTGGACGCGCGTCGGGCCGCGTCGTCGGAAGGCGAGCTGTTCGACCACGACCGCGCGCGGCTGGCCAGCGACCTGGAGGCCGAGCGGGCGCGGCGGCGGACCTTGGAGGAGGCGGCGTCGGACGCGTCCCACGCCCTGGCGCGGGCGGCGGCGGCAGTGCGCGAGGCCCTCGCCAACGACTTCGACGCCCCCGCCCGCCCGCTCGAAGCGGAGGCCTGAGCCATGGCGACGGTCAGCGTCGTGGTGAACGGGCGGCCCTATGCGGTGGGCTGCGAGGACGGGCAGGAGGACCACGTCCGCGCGCTCGCGGCCGCCTTCGACCAGCAGGTGCGCGAGGTGGCCGAGCAGGTGGGACAGGTGGGCGACCTGCGCCTGTTCCTCATGGCCGCGCTCCTGACCGCCGACGAGCTGGCCGAGGCGCGGGCGCGGCTGAACGCGACCCAGGCGGAGCTGGCGCGCTCGGGCGGAGGTCGGGGCGGGCCGTCCGCGGGCGAGGACCGCGCGGCCAAGGCGCTGGACCAGGCGGCGGCGCGGCTGGAGGCCCTGGCGGAACGCCTGGCCTGAGCCCCTGGTTGGAGCGGTCGATCATGCGGAGGATCAAGCCATGCCCGATAGCAGCGCGCTGAGCACGACCGGGGCGCGGCCGCGCCTGCAGGCGGTGAACCCGGCCACGGATCAGCCCGGGAAGTCCTACGACGGCCATACCCGCGAGGAGGCGCTCGCCGCCGCCCGCCGCGCCCACGAGGCGTTTCGCGAGTGGCGCAGCGCGCCCTTTTCGGAGCGGGCGCGCCGGGTCCGCGCCGCCGCCGCCGTGCTGCGCGACCGCAAGGACGAGTTCGCCGCGCTGATGACGGCGGAGATGGGCAAGACGCTCACCGACGGCCGCGCCGAGATCGAGAAGTGCGCGGCCAATTGCGACTGGTTCGCCGAGCACGCCGAGGGCTACCTCGCCCGGCGACCTGCAGACCTCGGGCCCGGCCAGAAGGCCTTTGTCACCTTCAATCCCCTGGGGGTGATCCTGGCGGTGATGCCCTGGAACTTCCCGTTCTGGCAGCTCTTCCGCTTCGCCGCCCCGACGCTGATGGCCGGCAACGCCGCGGTGCTGAAGCACGCGTCCAACGTGCCGGGCTGCGCGCTGGCGATCGAGGGCGTGTTCAAGGACGCGGGCTTTCCGGACGGGCTGTTCCGCGCCCTGCTCATCCCCAGCGGCGACGTGAACGCCCTGATCGAGGACGACAGCATCGCCGCGGTCACCCTCACCGGCAGCGTCGAGGCCGGGCGCAAGGTCGCCGAGGCCGCCGGGCGCAATCTGAAGAAGTGCGTGCTGGAACTCGGCGGCAGCGACGCCTACCTCGTCCTGGACGACGCCGATCCTGAGAAGGCCGCCAAGGTCGCGGCGGCTGCGCGCATGGTCAACGCCGGCCAGAGCTGCGTCGCGGGCAAGCGCTTCATCGTGCACGCCAAGGTGCGCGAGGCCTTTGAGCGGGCCTTCGTCCGCGAGATGCAGGCCTTCACCTTCGGCGATCCCGCTCAGGCGGACACCCGCTTCGGCCCCCTGGTCAGCGTGAAGGCGCGCGACGAGGTGCACGCCCAGGTGCGGCGCAGCCTGGAGGGCGGGGCGCGCCGGCTCGCCGGCGGCGAGATCCCCGAGCGTCCGGGCGCCTGGTACCCCGCCACGGTGCTGACCGATGTCCGCCCCGGGCAACCCGCTTACGACGAGGAGATCTTCGGCCCCGTGGCCGCGGTCATCGAGGCCCGCGACGAGGCGGAGGCCATCGAGATCGCCAACGCCTCGTCCTTCGGCCTGGGCTCGGGCGTGCTGACCCAGGACCTCGCCCGGGGCGAGCGCATCGCAGCGGAGGCGCTGCAGGCCGGCATGAGCTTCGTGAACAAGAACGTGGGCTCCGACCCGCGCATCCCCTTCGGCGGGGTGAAGCACTCAGGCTATGGCCGCGAGTGCAGCGAGTTCGGCATCCACGAGTTTGTGAACATCAAGACCGTGGTGGTCGCTCAGGGCGACCGGGAACGGCCGAGCTTGCCCCGCGTTAGCCCCGAGTAGGCGCGGCTGATCGCGTCGCAACCCTGGGAGACCCCCATGCTGGGCTGGGCCATCGTCTTCGCCATCGTCGCGCTGATCGCGGGCTATTTCGGCTTCGTCGCCGCGGCGTCCGTCGCGACGTTCATCGCCAAGATCCTGTTCTTCATCTTCCTGGCGCTGCTGATCGTGACTTTCGTCGCGCGAGCCTTGCGCGGCAACAGCGTGCTCTGACGCGGCCCCGGCGGCCGCGGCGCGAGGCTCAGGGCATGAGCTCGACCGCGACCGCCGTGGCTTCGCCGCCGCCGATGCAGAGGGAGGCCAGGCCGCGCTTGCCGCCGCGGGCCTGAAGCGCGGCCAGCAGCGTCGCCAGGATCCGCGCGCCCGAGGCCCCGATCGGATGGCCGAGCGCGCAGGCGCCGCCGTTCACGTTCACCTGGGCGTGGGGCAGGCCGAGCTCTTGCATGGCGATCATGGCGACCACCGCAAAGGCCTCGTTCACCTCGAACAGGTCCACGTCGCCGACGCTCCAGCCCGCCCTGTCCAGCGCCTTGCGCATGGCGGGGACCGGCGCCGTGGTGAAGTGCGCGGGCTCGTGCGCATGGGCGGCGTGGGCCACGATGCGCGCCACTGCCGGCAGGCCCTGCGCCTCCGCCACCGAGGCGCGGGTCATGATCAGGGCCGCCGCGCCGTCGGAGATGGACGAGGCGTTCGCCGCGGTGATGGTGCCGTCCTTGGCGAAGGCGGGCTTGAGGCTGGGGATCTTGGAGGGATCGGCCTTCAGCGGCTGCTCGTCGGCGGCGACGGTCTCCACGCCCTTGCGGCCCTGAACCTCGACGGGGGCGATCTCGCGGGCGAAAGCGCCCGTCTCGGTGGCGCGCTTGGCGCGGGCGAGGCTCTCGATGGCGTAGGCGTCCTGCGCCTCGCGGGTGAACTGGTAGTGGCGCGCCGCCTCCTCGGCGAAGGCGCCCATCAGCTTGCCGGGCTCGTAGGCGTCCTCCAGCCCGTCCAGGTACATGCTGTCCTTGACCACGTCGTGGCCGATGCGCGCGCCGGAGCGGTGCTTGGCGAGCAGGTAGGGCGCATTGGTCATACTCTCCATGCCGCCCGCCACGATCAGGTCGGCCTGGCCGGCCGCCAGGGCGTCGTGGGCCATGATCGCGGCCTGCATGCCCGAGCCGCACATCTTGTTCACCGTCGTGGCCTGGACCGACAGCGGCAGCCCCGCCCCGAGCGCCGCCTGGCGCGCGGGCGCCTGGCCAAGCCCGGCGGGGAGGACGCAGCCGAACACGATCTGCTCCACCGCCTCGCCGGACGCCCCCGCCCGCTCCAGCGCCGCCCTGACCGCGACCGCCCCGAGCTCCGTCGCCTTCACCGGCGCCAGCGCGCCCTGGAAGCCGCCCATCGGCGTGCGGGCGTAGGCGGCGATGACCACGGGGTCGGCGGAGCTGTTCGGCATGTGACGGAGCCCTTCAGTTTGTGCTCATCTGCCCTCCGGCAGGTTGACGCGCAACCGTAGCGTCGCTGAACCCGAGCTTGGCTGTAGCATTGCGACGGGCGACAAGGCGGTCCTGACCGCAGATGACGAGGAGAGCCGAGGTGAGGACGACCGCTCTGATGGCCGCAGGCGCGACCCTCGCGCTGCTGACCGCCTGTCAGCCGCCGCAAGGCAACACCACGGCCAACACCGCCGGCGACACCGCGGGGCTGACCGTGACGACCGCCCCCGGCGCGGGCTCCGACGTCGGCGCCCTGGCCCCGCCCGTGAACGCCCTGCCGCCCGCCCCGCCGCCGATCCGGCCGGTGACCCAGCCCAGGGTCCGCTACGCCTACGCCGAGCGGGCCTTGGCGGCGCGCCGCGCCTGGGACGAGGTCCCGCCGGACTACGCCTTCGACTACGGCGGGGTCAGGCCCTGGGTCTGGCGCGGCGAGCGCGGCGCCTATCGGGTGGCGGAGCCGGCGCCCGGCGGCTACCGCTATTACTACTACGCCCCCGGCGCGGACCGGCCCTATTATGTGGAGGGGCCGAACTACGCCTATGGCTATGAGGACGGCCAGCTCGCGGCGGTCTATGACCGGAGCGGGCGGGTGCTGCCGCCGGACGCGGTCCCGGATCGGGCCGACGAGGCCGGACGCCTGCTGGCCCGGGCCGCCGCCCTGTTCCTGGCCGCTCAGCGCGAGCGCCGGGGGGTCGATTACGACGCCTGGGCCCAGCGCCGCAACGACTTCCTCCGCGACCGCGAGCGCTGGGAGGCCCGCCAGGCGCAGGACTCCGAGTGGCGCGCCTGGCACGATGCGCAGGGCCCGGAGGAGGATCGGCGCTGGCAAGCCGAGCGCGAGCGCCGCCAGGCCGAGCTGCAGCGGCTGCAGCAGCAAGCCGAGCAGCAGCGGGCTCAGCTCGCCGCCGACCAGGCGAGGATCAACGCCCAGAACGCCCAGGCCGCTTACCAGCAACAGCTCCTGGAGCAGCAGCGCCTCCAGCTCGAGCAGCAGCGGCTTCAGCTGCGCCAACAGCAGCTGCAGGCCGAGGCGCGGCGCCGGGCGCAACAGCAGCAGGCGGCGGCCCAGGCCCAAGCTCAGGCGAAGGCTCAGGCCGAGGCCCAGGCGCGCGCCCAGGCCGAGGCGCAGCGCCAGGCGCAACAGCAGCAGGCCGCGGCTCAGGCCCAAGCCCAGGCGAAAGCTCAGGCCGAGGCCCAGGCGCGCGCCCAGGCCGAGGCGCAGCGCCGGGCGCAACAGCAGGCGCTGGCCGATGCGGCGCGCCAGCAGGCCGCGCAGAGCGTCGACGCCGGCAAGAAGGCGCTGGAGGCCCAGCGCCAGGCCGCCGAGCAGGCGCGTCAGGCCGCCGAGGCTCAGCGCCGCGCCGCCGAAGGCCTCGCGACCGTGCGCCCGCCCGGGCCGGACAAGCCGCATACGGACAAGCCCGGCCGCGACAAGGCCGACAAGGACGCCGGCCCGCAGTAGGCCCGCCCTAGCGCCTCAGGCTGCGAAGGCGCTCCAGGCGGGCGTCGATCACGGCCTGGGGCACGGGCATCAGGCGCGGTCCGTCGGTCCAGACCAGTGCGGCCTCGACCCGGCGCTCGGGGAAGACGGCGGACAGCACCGCCCAGTAGAGCGCCATCTGGTCGAGGTAGGCCGGGTCGGCTCCGGCGATGTCGTCCGGGGTCGGACGATTGGTCTTGAAGTCGACGACCAGCACCCGGTCGGGCGCGACCGCCATGCGGTCCACATAGCCCGAGACCGCCAGGCCTGGGGGCAGGCTGGGCGCGGTCCCGGCGACGGCGGCCTCGGCGCGGGAGCCGGGGCCGAAGACGTCGGCGAACTGCGGATCGCCCAGCACGCGCAGCGCCGCCTCGGCCATCTCCGTGCGCTGATCCGGGTCCAGGTCGCGCTCGCGGGCGAGCAGGCGCGCGGCGGCCGCCTCCCGCTCCGCCTCGGGCAGATCGGGCAGCAGCTGCAGAAGCCGGTGGATGAGCTCGCCCCGCCGGAAGCGTCCCAGGCCGCGCGTCTGCGACAAGGGCGAGGGCGCAGGCGCCCGGGCGCGACCGGCCAGGTCCGAGGGCGAGGCGTATTCGGCCAAGGCGCGCTCCGCCGGCGCGAGGCCCCGCGCCCAGGCGGGCAGGGCGGCCGGCGCGTCGGACTCCGCAGGAGCGCTCGCAGGGGCCGTGATCGGGTCGGCCCCGAAGCGCCGCAGAGCCAGCCCGCCGTCGTCGACCTTGCGGGCCTCCAGCGTCTCCAGCGCCCGCGCGCAGTGCGCATACCAGGTCTGGTCCGGCGCGCCGCTGGCGGTTCCGGCCCGCTTGGCGATCCGTCCGCAGACGATCAGCCGGTCGCGCGCCCGGGTGAGGGCCACGTACAGCAGCCGCAGGTCCTCCGCCTCGTCCTTGGCCTCCAGCGCCTCACGGGCTTCGGCGGAGGCCTCGCAGTCGTCCGCCTTGCCGGCGGCGAACAGGAAGCCGCCGTCCGGCGTGGGCAGGAGGGGCGAGCGGGCGCCCTGCCTGGTCCGCGTCGTGTCCGGCAGGATCACCACCGGCGCCTCCAGCCCCTTCGCGCCGTGGACGGTCATGACGCGGATTTCGCGCCGCGGGCCTTCGAGCTCGCGCTTGACCTCGATCTCGCTGCCGGCCTGGGCGGCCGCGAAGCGCTCCAGGTCGAAGACGCCGCGGGCCTCCGCCGCGAGGGCCTGGTTCAGCGTCTCGTCCAGCGCGTCCTCGGCCTCGCGACCCAGCCGCGTGACGATCCGCTGGCGGACCGATCGACCCGCCCCGTCCAGCCGCGCCAGCACCCGCCCAAGCCAGTCGAAGGGCGTGCGGATCGCCGCCTCCTCCCGCGCCCAGTCGAGGAAGGCCGCAGCCGCCTCGAACGCGGGCGCCTCCCCCCGCCGGGCGTGCAGCGCCGCCCAGAGCGAGCCCTGGCGTCCGTGCGCCAGCTGAAACAGCTCCGCTTCGTCCACGTCGCAAAGGGGGCTCCGCAGCACCTCGGCCAGGCTCAGATCGTCCCTCGGGAATAGGCAGGTGCGGATCAGGCTCATCAGGTCCTGAAACGCGATGTGCTTGGACAGCTGCATGCGGTCCGCGCCCGCGGTCGCCAGGCCGCGGCTCTTCAGGGCGCGGATGATCTCCTCGAACAGGCCGTCGCGCCCGCGCACCAGGATCAGCACGTCGCCGCCGTGCATGGGGCGCAGCCGCTTCAGCTCCTTGTCGTAGACCGCCTCGCCCCGGGCGATCGCGTCTGCGATGCGCGCGGCGATGCGCTGAGCCAGGGCCTTGCGGGCGTTCTCCACCGGCGGGGCGTCCACCGGCGCGGTCCAGGGCTGGGGCTCCGGCGTGTCCGGCTCGGTCTCCAGCGGCCAAAGCTCCACCAACCCCGCAAGGCCGTCGCTGCGTCCGGCCTTGTGCGCCACGACGTCCAGGCCCGGCGGCGGCGGGACGGCCTTGCGCATCTCCGCCGGGCGGAACACCTCGTCGACGAAGCGCAGCACCTCGGGCGTCGAGCGCCAGCTCTCCAGCAGCGGCACGCCGAGGAAGACCCCGCCCCCGTCGGCGATGCGCGCGCTGTAGCCCTGCGCCTCCTCGGCCAGACGCTCGGGCGCGGCCCCCTGGAAGGCGTAGATCGACTGCTTCTCGTCGCCCACGACGAACAGGGTGCGCTGCGCCGCCCGCGCGCCTTCGCCCGCGAAGAACTCCTCCGTCAGGGCGCGCAGGATGTCCCACTGCGCCGGGGCGGTGTCCTGCGCCTCGTCCAGCAGGATGTGGTCGATCCCGCCGTCAAGCTTGTAGAGCACCCAGGCGGCGTCGGCCCGCTCGGTCAGGAGCTCGACCGTCCTGGCGACGAGGTCGTCGAAGTCGAGGGCGCCCGTCTCGGCCTTCGCGCCGGCGTAGAGCTCCCCGTGCGCCAGGGCGAGCGTCAGGGCGTGGACGGTGTCGACCGCCACCCGCGCGGCGCGGGCGCGCGTGCAGGCGCGGTGCAGGCGGTCGCGCTCCTCCAGCAGCCAGGCCTTGATCGCCGGATCGAGCTTCTTGGTCCCAAGCGAGCTATCCTTGAGCGGCTCGCCCGCGGCGGTCGAGAACACGCCCCAGCAGTCCTCAAAGCCGCGGCCCTGCGCCGCGCATTCCGCCAGGGCGGCGAGCCTGGCCGACAGCTTCGCATCGCTTGACGAGGCGGTGGCGATGAGCGCCTCGGCCGCCAGCCGCCACTTCGCCCAATCGCAGGCGGCGACCGCCTCGGCCTCCAGCGCCTCGGGGTCGGACGGCTCGCCGGGGAAGCCGCAGACGGTCCAGACGTCGTCCGCCACGGTGCGGCCCGCGGCCTCGCAGCGCGTGACATAGGCGCGGATGGCGTCCCGCTGGCCCTCGAACGCGGCCAGGAGGCCGTCGAAGGCGCGCCTGTCGAGCTTGACGGCGAGGTGCGCATAGGCGCGGCCGATTGGCCCCTCCGGTCCGTCGAGGGCCGCCTCCGCCACCCGCTCCCGCGCCCGCGCGGAGACTGCTGAGGCCGCGGCGTCCTCCAGCACGCGAAAGCCCGGCGCGACGCCGCTCTCCAGCGGGAAGCGCCTGAGCAGCTTCTCGCAGAAGGCGTGGATGGTCTGGATCTTCAGCCCGCCCGGGGTCTCCAGCGCCCGGGCGAAAAGGGTGCGGGCGCGGGACAGGGTCTCGTCGTCGAAGGCGTCCGCCGGCCGGCCTTCCAGCTGCGCGAGCTTCTCCCGCAGCACGGCCCCCTCCAGCACCGACCAGGCGCCCAGCACCTCGAACAGGCGCCCCTGCATCTCCGCCGCCGCCGCCTTGGTGTAGGTGATGCAGAGCACCGCTTCCGGCTTCACGCCCTTGAGCAGCAGGCGGGCCACCCGGTCCACCAGCGTCTTGGTCTTGCCCGATCCGGCGTTGGCGGTGACGAACACCGACGCGGTCGGGTCCGCGGCCCGCATCTGGGCGGTCGGCGCGCTCACGCCCCGCCCTCCGCGCCCGAGCCGCCCATGACGTGCCACTCGAACCGCCGGGCCAGGTGGTCGTAGTCGCCGCCCCAGCTCTTCGCGTGCTGCGGCGCGCTCCAGGAGATGTAGGGGCTGGTCGGATCGTCGAACTCGGCCACCTTCTGCTTCAGGCCGGCGAGCGCGGCGGCCACGATCGTCTGGGCGTCCTCCTCGGCGCCGAGGGCCGGGACGACCCTGCCGGCGATCTCGCGCCCGGTCAGCTGCACATAGAGCAGCTCGCCCGCCCCGACCGGGCCCAGAGCCGCAAACCCGCCCCCCTGCAGGATCGCCGCCGTCAGGGTCAGCTGGGGCGCGAAGTGGGCCTTCACCTGCTTCGCGGTCGGCGGCGCGCCGGTCTTGAAGTCGATCACGTGGGCGAGGCCGTCCTTCAGCTCCAGCCGGTCGGCGCGGGCGGTGAGGGTGAAGTCGATCTCCCCCAGATGCAGCGCGCCCTGCTGCTCCACCAAGATGCGCGCGTCGGGCCGGCGCTGGCGCTCCCAGCCGATCACCCAGGGGGCGAGGCGGCGGGCGTAGGCGGTCTCCCGCGCCAGGGCGGGACGGCGCACGCCTACCTTGACCAGCTCCTCCAGCAGCAGGGCCTCGAAGCGGGCTTCAGCGTCCGGCGGCAGCTCGGGGTGGTCGCTGACCAGCCGCTCCATGGCCACGTGGATGGCGGTCCCGCGCGGCCCCGCCTCGACCGGCGCGTCGGGCGCGTCCAGCGGCGACAAGCGCAGGATGTGGCGCGCATAGATGGCGTAGGGATCGCGGGTCCAGGTCTCGACCTGCGTCACGGAAAGCCGCCTCGGCCGGGCGGCGAGGGGCGGACGGGGCTCGGGCCGGGCCGCGGGCCTGAGCGCAGGCGGCGGATCGGCGAGGGGGGCGTCCAGGGCGCGCGCCCAGTCCAGCAGCTCGGGCCGGGAGGGGATCTCGACCTCGGCGCCGGCGGCCAGGATCTGCAGCCGCCAGAGCCAGCGCGACTTCACCGCCGGCTGACCGCCGCGGCGCTCGGCGGAGACCAGCAGCACCTCGGGCGCGCAGGCCGCCTGGGCGAAGTCGTGGGCCGAGAGCCCCAGGCGCCGCTCCGGCGGGGGCAGGCCCAGCGCCTCGCGCATGGGACGGGACAGGAACGGGTCGGTCGCGGGCAGGCGCGGCCAGACGCCCTCCTCCAGCCCGGCCAGGACCAGCCGGTCGGCCCGCACGAGCCTCGCCTCGATCGCGCCCAGGATGGCGAGGCGCGGGTGGGTCGCGCCGCCGGTCCGCACCAGGGTCTCGGCCGTCAGCGCCTGGATCAGCTCCGAAAACCCCGAGACCGTGGTCGGCGGCAGGGCCCCGCCGTGGGCCATCAAGCGCGCCACCAGCTCCGCCGCCGCCTCGCCCCCGCGCCGCCCCAGAGCTCGCCGGTGTCGCCCGCGGCGTCCCGCGCATAGCCCTCCACCGTCTCGGCCAGGGCGCGGGCGGCCCGGCCGGCGTCGCAGGCGCCCGACGCGAAGGCCGCGCGGAGCGGCTCCAGCGCCCGCAGGTGGGCGGCGGCCAGGTCCGCGGCCGCGGCGCGCGCAGCGACCTGCTCCGGGGGTGCAGGCTCGCGATCGCGGTCGGGCTCGGGGGCGAGGCGCAGCCTCAGCCCGTCCAGGTCGTGCGGCCGGGGTCCGCGCAGGCCGTGGCGCTCCAGCGTCCGGCGCGCGTCCCGCAGGGCGTCGCGCTCCCATCCCAGGCGGGTCAGCGGGTGCTTGAGGAGCGCCAGCATCTCCACCGGCGAGAGGGGGTCGCCGGCGGCCAGGGCGGCGAGATGCAGCAGCCGTCCGACCGGGAACCCGGCCAGGGGCGCGCCGGCGGAGGAGTCCGCCTGCAGGCCGAAGCGCGCCAGCTTGGCGGCGACGCGGCGGGCCAGGACCGGGTCGGGGGTCACCAGCGCGGCGGTCTTGCCCGGCGTCTCCAGCGCCTCGCGCAGGGCGAGCGCCGCGACCGTGGCCGCCTCGTCCTCCGAGCGCGCCGACACATGCGCCAGGCCCTCGAGCCCCAGGCGGATCGGGTCGGGGTCGCCGGGCCCAGCCTCGGCGCGGAGCTTTGCGATCTGGTCGCGCCAGTCCCCGGTCTTTTCGGCCGGGCGGAGCGCCTCGTTCACCACCCGCCGGCGGGCCCGCCCGGCTCGCCGCGCCGCGCCGCTCTCCGAGGCGGGCCAGGTCCTGACCTCGCCCCGGGCGATCCGCGCCCCGTCGAGCAGGCGCTTCAGCGCGCCCTGCGGATGCGCCCAGCTCACCTCCGCCCAGGCCTCGTCGGCGAGATCAGGGTCGAGCCCGGGCAGCACCACCGCGCCCCGGGGCGCCTCGGCGATCGCGGCCAGGAGGTCGGCGGTGGCCGGCGCCGTGCCTGTGGAGCCCGCGGCGATCAGAGGGCGCTCCGGCGGGCGGGCGCGCCACTGCTCGCCCAGGCGCCGCAGCAGCCGCGTGCGCCGCTCGGCCACGTCGATCAGCCCGAGTTCGGCCAGGCGGGCGGGCCAGGCCTGGGCCGCCGTCTGCAGCACCTCCGCCGAGACGCGCCAGTGCCTGGCGAGGTCGCCCTCCACCAGGGTCGCCAGGCGGTCGAAGCTGGCGGTCGTCTCCTCGATCTCGGCGGAGTCCAGGAAGGCGGCGAGCGCGTCGCCCCACCTGAGCGCGTCCGCGGCGTCCGGCTCGCGCCCGAACAGCGCGCCCTGCGACGCCACGAGCCGCGCCAGCTCGAAGCGGCGCTGCAGAGGCTCGATGGCCGGGGGCAGGTCCAGCGCCAGGTCGCCAGGCTCGAAGGGCGGCTCGCCCTCGTCGAGGTCGCCGAGCGCCCGGATCTGGGGCAGGAGCAGCGCGCGGCCCTCCCCGGCGCGGACGAAGGCGTCGGCCAGGGCGCGCGCCCCCCGGCGCGTGGGGACCAGCACCAGGGCGTCCGCCAGCGCCTCCGGGCCGCCGCGCGCCAGGAGCTCGTCCGCCAGCCCCCTCGCCAGGTCATCCAGGAACGGACGATGCGCCGGGATGGCGTACCAGCGCGGACGGGCGGGGGCGAAGAGGCTCAAGCCGCGGCGGTCCGGGCCCGGCCGAGCCGCGCCTCCGCGACGTCGCGCGCGGCGGGGTCGCCCACGTGCATCCAGTCGCCCCGCATCACCGCGCCCTTCAACCGCCCCTCCCTCGCCCAGGCGGCCCAGAGAGGAAAGAGGCCGAACGCCGTCTCCGGATGATCGTAGACGGGCCTGAGATCGACCACGTGCACGCCCATGTAGTTCAGGCTCGCCGAGGCCGCGCCCGTCAGCCGGCGCGGCGTGAAGCGGCCGGCGGCGTCCAGCTCCCCGTCCCCCGGCCCGTCGAAGCCGCTCGTGCGCGCCATCTCGGCCAGCAGGAGGCGGCAGGTCTCAGCGCCATGATCGAAGCCCGCGCAGAGCTCGGCGATCGCCTGCGCCGGCGGCTCGGAATCCTCGACCCAGACGCTGTCGATGTTGGCGACCAGGACGACGCCCTCGCCCAGCAGGCGCCGGGCGAACTTGATCCCGCCCCCCGTCTCCAGGGGCAGGGGGTGGGCGCGCTCGTCGGAGACGGCGATCTCGGGCCGCCGCGCCGCGCCGAAAGGTGGGCGATCAGCGGCTCGGCGTGGGCGTGGACATTGACCACCGCCCGCTTGACCCCGGCCTCGGCGAGGCGGTCCAGCATGTGGTCGACCAGGGCCCGCCCGCCGACCTCGACCAGCGCCTTCGGCCGATCATCCGTGAGCGGACGCATGCGCGTGCCGAGCCCGGCCGCCAGCACCATCGCCGTCTCGGGGACCGCGCTCACCGGCGGAGCTCCCGGGGCACGTGCGCTTCCAGCCAGGCGTCGAGCGGCTGCAGGCGACGGTCCGCGAGCGTCCGGTTCAGATAGCCCCACAGGCGCGGCAGCAGCGCCGCGTAGCGCGGCTTTCCGTCCCTGACCGTCAGCCGGCAGAAGATGCCGATGATGCGGCACAGGTTCAGGGCGCCGAGGCAGAGGTAGTCGGACAGGAACTGGCCGGCGTCGATGTCCGGGCGCGCCTTGAAATAGGCCTGCAGGCAGAAGAGCTCCAGGTCCGGGCTCACGCGCCGCCGGGCGTCGTGCAGCAGCATGGAGAGGTCCCAGGCCGGGTGGGCGCGCACGGCGTCTTGGAAGTCGAGCAGGCCCACGCGCGCAGGTCCCTCGCGGTCAGGCAGCCAGACCAGGTTCTCCGCGTGATAGTCCCGGTGACAGAAGACGCTTGCGTTCGCGGCCGCATGGGCCCGGATCGGCGCCCAGACCTCGTCCCAGGCCGCGATCGTCTCGGGCCCGAAGCTGAGCTCCGGGTGCAGCTTGGGCAGCCACTCCACGAACAGGTCGCTCGCGCACTTCAGGGCCAGGCCGTCGTAGTCGAGCAGCGGCCAGACGCGGCCGTCCGCCTCCAGCACGTCGGGCGGCTCGGCCTTGTGCAGCCGGACCAGCGCCTCCACCGCCGCGGCGTAGAGCGGCCGCTCCTCCGCGCCCGCCGCGATCAGCGGCGCGAAGAGCCCGTCGCCGAGGTCCTCGATCACCGCCAGCCCCGCGTCGGGGTCCGCCGCCAGCACCTCCGGCGCCGACAGGCCCTGCGCCCTCAGCCAGCCGGCGCAGGCCACGAAGGCGTCCACCCGTCCGGCCGCGAGCCGATAGGCGGCGTTGAAGCCCAGCGCGATCCGCGTCGCCTCGTCCGCCCCCGGCGGGCAGGGCGCGGTCTCCAGCGCAGGCGGCTGGTCCATGAAGATCAGGGTCGCGCCCTCAGGCCCGTGCAGCCGCTCGTAGGCCCGGGTGGAGGCGTCCCCGGCCAGGGGTTCGCGGGTCCAGGCGCCGACGCCGACGCGCTTCAGGAACGCCGCCTTCTCGGCTTCGCGGTCGATCGCGCGCACGATCAGGTCAGAGGCTTGGCTCACGGCCGATCCATGTCCCCCAGGGCGTCAGGCTCGCAACCCGGCCTTCGGACGCACCCCGATCCGGCGCCGGTTCGAGGCGGATGTCCAGCCGGTCGGCGGGCAGCGCCGCCCCCAGCCGCTCGGGCCACTCGATCACCGCGGCCCCGATATCCAGCGCCTCGTACACGCCGATCTCGACCGCCTCCTCCGGCGCGGCGAGGCGGTACAGATCGAAGTGCGCGATCGGAAACCCCGGCCCGTCGTAGGTCTGGACGAGGGTGAAGGTCGGGCTCGGCACCTCCTCGTCCGGCGAAGTCAGGGCGCGGATCAGGGCGCGGGCCAGCGCGCTCTTGCCCGCTCCGAGCGGCCCCGACAGGCACACCGCGTCGCCGGCGCGCAGCTTGGCCGCCACGGCCCGGCCGAGCTTGGCGGTCGCCTCCGGCGTGCTAAGAGCCAGGGTGCGGGCGGCGGTCATCGCGCGGGCTCTCCCATGCCGGGCGGCGTCCCCGCAAGCCGGTTGCAAAACGTGACGCCCCCGTCATGATCGCGGGCCAGACGTCGGAGACGGGGAGGACGGGGCGCGTGCTCGCAGCCGAGGCTCGGGTGGTGATCGTGGGCGCGGGCCACGCCGGGGGCACGGCGGCGGCGCTCCTGCGCCAGTACGGCTTTGCGGGCCCGATCACGCTCGTGGGCGAAGAGCCCCTGCCGCCCTACCAGCGCCCGCCGCTCAGCAAGGCCTGGCTGAAGGGCGAGGCGGACGCCGACGCGCTCGCGCTTCGGCCGGACAGCTACTACGCCGAGCAGGCCATCGCGCTCAGGCTCGGCGCGCGCGTGGAGGCGATGGACCTCGCCGGCCGCACGGTGACGCTGCAAGGCGGCGAGCGCCTAGCCTACGACCGGCTCATCCTGGCCACCGGGGCGCGGGCGCGGCGCATTCCCCTCCCCGGGCTGGAGCTGCCCGGCGTGCATGAGCTGCGCACCGCGGCGGACGCGGAGGCGCTGAAGCAGGCGCTCGGTCGGGGGCGCCGGCTGGCGGTGATCGGGGGCGGCTACATCGGGCTGGAGGCGGCCGCCTCGGCCCGGGCGCTGGACGCCGAAGCCGTGGTGATCGAGCGCGAGCCCCGCCTCCTGGCGCGGGTCGCCTGCGCGGCGCTGTCGAACTTCTTTCAGGACTATCACGCGGCGCGCGGCGTCGCCTTCGTGCTCGGGGCCGATGTCCAGGCCATCGTCGGCGAGGGCAGGGCCGAGGGCGTGCGCCTAGCCGACGGGCGCATCCTGAGCTGCGACGCCGTGCTGGTGGGCGTGGGCGCCGTGCCCAACCAGGAGCTGGCGCAGGCCGCCGGCCTGGCCTGCGAGGGCGGTATCCGGGTGGACCTGCGCGCCCGCACCTCGGACCCGCACGTGCACGCCATCGGCGACTGCACCCGCCGTCCCCTGCCCCTCTATGGCCAGGCGCACCGGCTGGAGAGCGTGCCCAATGCGCTGGAGCAGGCCAAGCAGGCCGCCGCCGACCTTTGCGGCCGCCCCGAGCCTGCGCCGGAGGTGCCCTGGTTCTGGTCCGACCAGTACGACCTGAAGCTCCAGATCGCCGGCCTGCCCTTCGATGTGGCCCAGACGATCGTGCGCGGCGAGCCCACGACGGCGCGCTTCGCGGTCTTCCATCTAGACCCGGAGCATCGCGTCCAGGCGGTGGAGGCGGTCAACGCCGCGCCCGAGTTCATGGCCGGCCGGCTGCTGATCGGGAACCGAAAGCCCGTTGCGCCCGAGAAACTTCGGGATATGTCGGTTTCGATGAAGGAGGTCGCGGCCTGAGGGCGCGCGGCGACTTGCGAAGGATCAGATGGCCAAGATAACCTACATCGCCCACGACGGCTCCGAGCGCACCGTGGACGTGAAGCCCGGCCTGTCGGTCATGGAAGGGGCCGTGAAGAACAACGTCCCGGGCATCGACGCCGACTGCGGCGGCGCCTGCGCCTGCGCGACCTGCCATGTCTATGTGCAGGAGCCCTGGCTGGACAAGGTGGGCAAGCCCTCGGCCATGGAGGAGTCCATGCTGGACTTCGCCGAAGGGGTTGAGCCGAACTCGCGCCTGTCCTGCCAGATCAAGGTCTCCGACGCGCTGGACGGCCTGGTGGTCAAGACTCCGGAAAGCCAGCACTAGGGCGGGCCGGGCCGGGGGCGCGACATGGCCGATCGGGCTCTGGGCGCGGAGGTGTGGCGCGGGGGCGTGAACACCTGGGAATGCGACGAGATGGGGCACATGAACGTGCGCTTCTACGTCGCCCGGGCCCAGGAGGGACTGATCGGCCTGGCGGCGGCGCTGGGCCTGCCCGAGGCCTTTTCGCCGCATGGCCGCTCCACTCTGATCGTCCGCGAGCACCACGTCCGCTTCCTGAAGGAGGCGCGGGCCGGCCAGCCCCTGCACATGACCGGCGGGGTCCTCGCCCTGACCGAGACGGGGGCGGAGCTGCTGCAGGTGCTCTGGCATTCCGGCTCCGGCGAGCCCTGCGCGAGTTTCCTGACGCGGGTGATCCACGCCGCGCCCAAGGACGGGCGGGCCTTTCCCTGGCCGCGCCGCACAGAGGCCCTGGCCGATGCGATCCGGGTCGAAGCGCCGCCCTTCGCCGCGCCCCGGGGCATCGCGCCCGGCCCGGTGGAGAGCCGCGCCTCGCTGGCGCGCGCCGACGCGCTCGGCCTCAGCACCATTGGCGCCGGCGGGCTCCTGCCCTCCGACTGCGACGCCTTCGGGCGCATGCGGGCGGAGCAGTTCATCGGCCGGGTGTCGGACGGGATTCCCGCGCTCCTGGCCGGCCTGCGCGAGGAGGTCGCCGCCCGCGCCGCCGAGCCCGTGGCCCGCGTCGGCGGCGCGGTGCTGGAGTATCGCCTGCTCTATCTTGACTGGCCGCGGGCGGGGGATCGCCTGGTCCTGCGCTCGGGGCTGGCCGGCTTCGACGCCAAGACCCAGCGCATGAACCACTGGCTGCTCGATCCCGCGACCGGGCGCGCCTGGGGCACGTCGGAGGCGGTGGCGGTCAGCTTCGACCTGGATCGCCGCCGCGCCATTGCGATCAGCGAGGCCGCTCGCCCCGCGCTTCAGGCCCACGTCGTGGACGACCTGGGCTACTGAGCCCCCGCGGCGTCGCTGCACGCCTGCCATCGGGGCCCGGACAGGATAGGCTCGCCAGCGATGAGCGCCCTTGAGTCGGAGCCGGCATGAGCGGCCTGGCCTATGACATGACCGATGCGACGTCCGCGGGAGCGTCCTCGGGAGCGTCCTCGGGGGCGTCCTCGGCGGCGCAGCCCGCGTCCGCCGGCCCGTCGCGCTGGACCTGGGCGGCGGCCCTGATGCTCGCCCTGACCTTCAGCCAGGGCTGGGCCATGCTGATCGCCGGGCCCAAGGGCGATCCGGCCGCCTCCGCCGCGATCCGCAACGCCTTCTTTCCCGCGTACGGCGTGGCCCTGGCGCTCCTGCTCCTGAAGCCCGGGGCGGCGATGCGGGGCGCGCTGCGGGAGCCGCTGGTCTGGGTGCTGATGGCCGTCGTTGCGGCGTCCACGACCTGGTCGGCGGACCCCGACGCCACCTCGAGGCGCGCGCTCGCGGTCGGCTTCACCGCGCTGGCGGGTCTGGTGGTGGCGGTGCGCTTCGACTGGCGGCGGCTGGCCGACCTTTTCGCTGCGACCTTCCTCACGCTGGCGATCCTGTCCCTGCTCTTCGCGCTGTTCCTGCCCGCCTACGGCCGCATGAGCGATGTCTTCCCCGGCGCTTGGCGCGGCGTGTTCCAGGAGAAGAACGGCCTGGGGCGCTACATGACCCACGGCGCCCTGTTTCTGGCCGGAGCGGCGGTGCTAAATCCTCGCCGGCGGCGCCTGTGGAGCGCGGGCGCCGTGCTGGCGGCGGGGCTGGTCGTGATGTCGGGCTCCAAGACCTCGCTGGTGGTCATGGGCCTGGGCTTTGCGGCCTTGGCCTTCGTGGGCGTGGTGCGCAGGGGCGGGCCGGTCGCGACCATCCTGGCTGTCTGGAGCGGGGCGGCCGCGGTCCTGGCCGGCGCCGCCGTGCTCATGCTGCAGCCGGCCCTGGTGTTCGCCGCCCTGGGCAAGGACGCCACGCTTACTGGGCGCACCCAGATCTGGGCGGCGGTCGGACGGCTGATCGCGGAGCGGCCGCTGACCGGCTGGGGCTATGGCGCGGTCTGGACGGGCGAGGGCGTCTGGTCGCCCCTGGCCCGCATCGTCAAGGAGGTCCGCTTCCGCCCGTTCGAGGCGCACAACACCTGGCTGGAGACCCGCCTGGCGCTGGGCTGGATCGGGCTCGCCGCCTGGAGCGCCCTTTTCGCCAGCGCGTGGCTGCGCACCCTGGTGGCGACCTTCACGGGGCCGGCGGGCTACATCGCCCTGCCGTTCCTGACCGCCTTCAGCCTGACCACCTTGGATGAGAGCGTCGCCTTCACCTACAACGACATCCTCTGGATGGTCTTCGTCGCCCTCGCGACCCGGCTGGCGCTCGACGTCCGCGGGGAGGCGGCGCCGGCTCAGGCCTGAGCGGCTGCGGGCGCGATGCGGGCCAGGAGGGCGCCCTCGCTGACCTGCTGGCCGACCGCGACGGGGACCTCGGCGGCGACGCCGTCGAAGGGCGCGCTGAGCGCGTGCTCCATCTTCATGGCCTCCAGCGCGACCACCGCCTGGCCCTTGCGCACCGCGTCGCCAGCCTTGACCGCCACCGACACGATCCGCCCGGGCATGGGCGCGGTGAGCTGGCCGTTGGACGCCCCCCCCGCGAGCCCGGCCGCGACGGGAGGATCGAGCGCCACCTCATAGACCTCGCCGCCCTCGAACACCCGCCAGGGCGGCGGGCCGGCGGGCGCCCGCGCGGGCTCGCCGCCTTGCGCCTCCGCCAAGCGGAGCTGGCCGTCGACCCACAGGGCGACCTCGCGGGCCGGCCGGCCGTTGGCGCGAAAGCCCGTCAGCTCGGGCGCGTTCAGCGGTCCGGACTCGCGGAAGGGCGGCGGCGCAGAGACGGCGGCGGCCAGCGCGCTCAGCCGCGCCTGCGACAGCCCCGGCGGCGCGGTCAGAGCGTCCTGGCGCGCGGGGATGAAGCCCGTGTCCACCTCGCCCGCCACGAAGGCAGGCTCGCGCAGGCAGCGCACCAGAAAGCCGGCGTTGGTGCGCACGGGCCAGACGCGGACCTCCGCGCACGCCTGCGCCAGCTTGGCCGCCGCGCTCGCCCGGTCGGGCGCATGCACGATCACCTTGGCGATCATCGGATCGTAGAAGGGCGTCACCTCGCCGCCCTCCTCCACCGCGGAGTCCACCCGCGCGCCGCCCTCGGGCACGCCGAACACCTCGAGCCGCCCCGTGCTGGGCAGGAAGCCCCGGGCGGGGTCCTCGGCATAGAGCCGCGCCTCCATCGCCCAGCCGTCGATGGCGATGTCGTCCTGGCGGAGCGGCAGGGGCTCGCCCGAGGCGACGCGGAGCTGCCACTCCACGAGGTCCAGGCCGGTGATCCTCTCGGTGACCGGATGCTCGACTTGCAGCCGGGTGTTCATCTCCATGAACCAGATGCGGTCGGCGCGCAGGCCCTCCGAGGCGTCGGCGATGAACTCCACCGTGCCCGCGCCCTCATAGGCCACCGCCTGGGCAGCCTTGATCGCCGCAGCGGCGACGGCGGCGCGGGTCGCCGCGTCCATGCCGGGGGCGGGCGCCTCCTCGATCACCTTCTGGTGGCGGCGCTGCAGCGAGCAGTCGCGCTCGAACAGGTGCACGGTTTGACCATGGCTGTCGGCGAAGACCTGCACCTCGATGTGGCGGGGGCGGCTCACATACTTCTCGATCAGCACCCGTTCGTCGCCGAAGCTGGAGGCCGCCTCGCGCTGGGCGCCGGCGAGGGCGTCGGCGAAGGCTGCGGCCTCATCGACCCGGCGCATGCCCTTGCCGCCGCCGCCGGCCACCGCCTTGATCAGCACGGGATAGCCGATCGCCGCCGCCTCCCGCGCCAGGCGCTCGGGCGATTGGTCCTCGCCGAGGTAGCCGGGGGTGACCGGCACGCCGGCCTCGGCCATGAGACGCTTGGCGGCGTCCTTCAGGCCCATGGCGCGGATCGCCGCCGGCGGCGGCCCGACCCAGGTCAGCCCGGCCGCAATCACCGCCTCGGCGAAGGCCGCGTTCTCCGAAAGGAAGCCGTAGCCGGGGTGCACGGCGCTCGCGCCGGTGCGCCGGGCGGCCTCCAGCACCGCGTCCATCTTGAGGTAGCTCTCCCGCGCCGGCGCCGGGCCCAGGCGGACGGCGGCGTCGGCCTCGCGCACGTGGGGGGCGTGGGCGTCGGCGTCGGAATAGACCGCGACGGTGCGGACCCCGAGCTTGCGGCAGGTGCGGATGATGCGCCGGGCGATCTCGCCCCGGTTGGCGATGAGCAGGCTGTCGATCACGCCCCGCCCATGGCGCTTAAGCCTACCCAGATCAAGCCCAGGATGATGAAGGTGAATCCGATCATGCTGGTGAAGAAGAGCACGGCCATCCGGACCAGCGTGCCGAGGAAACTGGTTCCGTAGGTTCCGCGCATGTGGGCGAAGAGGTGCACGGGCGCGGCCAGGAGCACGAGCGCGCGCCCGCCCCGCCGACCAGCCGCACGAGCACGACCATGAGCGCGAGCAGCAGGCTCAGGAAGCTGAGGCTGTGCAGGCTGAAGATGGTGTGATTGAAGATGAAGAAGCGGCGGTTGAAGGCGAACAGCACGCTCAGGATCGCCGCGGTCAGGGGCAGCATCAGCAAGCTGAAGCGCTCCGACCAGCTCTCCAGCACCAGCTCGAATCGCTCGGGGTCTTCCAGAGCCGCGCGCGCCCGCTGGGACAGCCAGGCCGAGGCCGCCGGCGACGGCTTGGACCCGACCTGAACCTTGGCGGAGCCGAGGATGGTGTCGAGCTCCGCCCGTTCCTGCGGCGTGAGGTGCTTCAAGTCGTGGACCGCGTGCGCCTTGCCGTGCTCGTCCTTGGCGTTGATGCTGATCACGCGGCCTGGCCCGCCCTCGCCCATTGCGCTGCTGAGCGACCCCGCCGCGACCAGGACGAGCAGCGTCACCAGGAACAGGCGCAGCGGCGGGATCTGGGGCGCGCGGTGGCCGTCCAGATACGCCCGCGTCAGCTTGCCGGGCCTGAGCAGCAGGTCGGGCAGGGTGTTCCAGAGCCGCCCGTCGAAGTGGAAGAGGCCCTCGAACGCCTCCATGACCAGGTGGCCGACGGAGCGGAGGAAGTCCTCGCCGAGCTGGCCGCACGCATAGCACCACGGGCCCATCAGCGGCGTCGCACAGTTGGCGCAGAGCATGCCCACGGGCGCGGCGTGGGCCTTGGACCGCCGCCAGCGCAGGAAGCCGCCGACGGAGCCCGCCGCGGCCGTCTCCAGTTCGTGCGACATCGCCCCCTCTCCGTCCGCCCCCGGGCCTAGCCCTGCCAGCTGGGCTTGCGCTTATCGAGGAAGGCGCGCACGCCCTCCTGCCCTTCCGCGCCGACCCGGCGCTTGGCGATGCGCCGGGCGGTGTCGCGCATCAGGTGGTCGTCGATGCGCCGCCCGTCCACGTCGTCCACCAGCTGCTTGGCGTCGGCGACGGCGCCGGGGGCGGCGGCCAGCATCTCGCGGGCGAGGGTCGCGCGGACGCGCTCCAGGCCCTCGGCCTCGGTCACGATCTCCTGGATCAGGCCCAGGCGCAGGGCGTCATGGGCGTCGAAGACGCGGCCGGCGGCGAACATGGCCCGCGCGTTGCGCGCGCCGATCGCCCGCACGACGTAGGGGCTGATGGTGGCGGGGGTCAGGCCCAGCCGCACCTCGGAGAAGGCGAACTTCGTCCCCTGCAGCGCCACGGCGATGTCGCAGGCCGCCACCAGCCCCGCGCCGCCGCCGAAGGCTGCGCCCTCGACCAGGGCGACGGTCAGCTGGGGCAGGGCGTGGAGGGCCTTCAGCATGCGCGCGAGCTCGAGCGCATCGTCGAAGTTCTCATCCTCGGGCCAGTCGGCGGCCTCGCGCATCCAGGCCAGGTCCGCGCCCGCCGAGAAGGTCCCGCCGGCGCCGCGCAGGAACACGACCCGCACCGTCTCCTGAGCGGCCAGGGTCGTGAACACGTCGTGCAGCGCAGCGATCATGCCCGCGTCGAAGGCGTTGCGCTTCTCCGGCCGGTTCAGGGTCACGAGGGCCGCGCCCTCGGGAGTCGCCTCCAGCAGCACCGGCGGGTGTTCGGAGGGGGTGATCGGGTGCACCACCTCGTTGAAGGGCGTGGCGATGGGATCGGACATGGGTGGGGCCTCAGCCTAGCTGGGAGCTGGCGCGCAGCGCCGCATTGGCGATGGTGAGCTTGGCGAAGCTCCAGCCGTCCGCGGACCGCTCGATCTCCGACAGGGTGCGGGCCGCGCGCTCCACCGCCTCCTTCCGCGGCTCGATCCAGCGCGCGATGGCGGCGCGGGTGCGGTCGAGGTCGGCGGCGGCCTGCGGCCCGTCGGCGGCCTGCAGGATGGCGCGGGCCCGGGCGGCCTGCTCCTCGAACAGCTCCACGATCAGGCCCCGCAGCGCTGCGCGCTCGTAGGCGTCGCCGCCGCGGAGCGCGCCCGCCGCCGCGCGCAGGCGGTCGAAGCCGAAGGCCTGCCCCGTCTGGTGGAACAGGCGCGCGGCGTTCTCGACCGGCCAGGACTTCAGCGCGGCGAGGTCGGCGATCTCGGCGGTGGCGGTCATCGGGCGCAGCGCCGCCACCATGCGGGCGCAGGACTCCGGCGCGCCGGCGTCGACGAAGCGCCTGGCCCGCGCCTCGGCTTCGGCGCGCTCGAAGTCGGAGAGCAGGGCGAGCCCGCCCTCGCGCAGCGCATCCGCCGCGGGGCGGTAGCGGTCGATCAGGGCCTGCACGCTCGCGCCCGCCGCGGCCTCGCTGCGCGCCATCCAGTAGGTCTGGCCGCGCAGGACGGAGGCGACCTCGCCGTAGAGCGCCAGCTGCGCCTTGGCGTCGATCTTCAGGTCCAGCCCGCCGATCGCCGCCCAGGCCTCGTCGAGGCGGAAGATGCGCCGCGCCGCCTCGAAGGCGACCACCAGCCCGTCCGCATCCACGCCCGCAGACGCCATCAGCCGGGGCGCGAAGGTCGGCCCGGCCATGTCCACGATGTCGTTGGCGAGCACCGTGGCGATGATCTCGCGCCTCAGGCGGTGGGTCTTCATTTCCGCGCCGAAGCGGGCGAGTTCGTCGGGGAAGTAGCCCTTCTGCACGCCCTCGAAATAGGGGTCGTCCGGCGCCTTGGAGGCCACGATGTCGGCGGAGAGCTCGAGCTTGCCATAGGCGGTGACGACCGCAAGCTCGGGCCGGGTCAGGCCCTCCCCGGCGGCGCGCAGCTCCGCGATGGCGGCGGCGCGGGCAGGCCCTCCACCTTGCGGTCGAGCCGGCCCTTGGCCTCCAGGTCGAGCATGAAGCGCGCCTGCGCCTCGAGCTCGGCGGGGGCGTTCGCCTCCTGCAGCGACAGCGCCAGGGTCTGGGCGTAGTTGTGCGCCAGCACGTGGGCGGCGACCTCGTCGGTCATGGCGGCCAAGAGGGCGTCGCGGTCCTCGCGCCGCAGAGCGCCGGCGCGCTCCGCCTGGCCCAGCAGGATCTTGATGTTCACCTCGTGGTCGGAGGTGTCCACGCCGGCGGAGTTGTCGATGGCGTCGGTGTTGATCCGCCCGCCCGCCCGCGCGAACGCGATCCGTCCCGCCTGGGTGAAGCCGAGGTTCGCGCCCTCGCCCACGACCTTCACGCGGAGCTCGGAGGCGTCGATGCGGACGGCGTCGTTGGCCTTGTCCCCGACGTCGGCGTTGCTCTCCGACGCGGCCTTCACATAGGTGCCGATGCCGCCGAGGTAGAGCAGCTCGACGGGCGCGCTCAGGATGGCGCGGATCAGGTCGGCGGGCGCGAGCTCGTCCGCCTCGACCTGGAGACGGGCCTTGACCTCCGGCGAGAGGGGGATGGACTTCAGCGTGCGCGGAAAGACGCCGCCGCCTGGGGAGATCAGGCTCCTGTCGTAGTCGTCCCAGGACGAGCGCGGCAGGTCGAACATACGCTTGCGCTCCGCCCAGCTCCTGGCCGGGTCCGGATCGGGATCTAGGAACACGTGGCGGTGGTCGAAGGCGGCCACCAGCCGGGTGGCCCGGCTCAGCAGCATGCCGTTGCCGAAGACGTCGCCCGACATGTCGCCCACGCCGACGCAGAGGAAGGGCTCGGTCTGGATGTCCTTGCCGAGCTCGCGGAAGTGGCGCTTCACCGCCTCCCAGGCGCCGCGGGCGGTGATGCCCATGGCCTTGTGGTCGTAGCCGGCGGAGCCCCCCGAGGCGAAGGCGTCGCCCAGCCAGAAGCCGTAGGACTCCGCGACCCCGTTGGCGATGTCGGAGAAGCTCGCCGTGCCCTTGTCGGCCGCCACGACCAGATAGGGATCGTCGCCCTCGTGGGCGATCACGCCGGCGGGCCGGATGACCTGGCCTGCGGCGTCCAGGTTGTCGGTGATGTCGAGCAGGCCCGAGAGGAAGGTCGTGTAGGCGCGCACGCCCTCGGCGCGGATCGCGTCCGGCGCCCCGCCCCGCGGCAGGGCCTTGGGGTAGAAGCCGCCCTTGGAGCCGACCGGCACGATCACGGCGTTCTTCACCTGCTGCGCCTTGACCAGGCCCAGCACCTCGGTGCGGAAGTCGTCGCGGCGGTCCGACCAGCGCAGGCCGCCGCGCGCCACGGGCCCGAAACGCAGGTGCACGCCCTCCACGTGCGGCGCCCACACGAAGATCTCGCGATAGGGCTTGGGCGCGGGCAGGTCGTCGAGCTCGCGGCTGGCGATCTTGACGCTGATGTAGGGCTTGGGCGCGCCCTCCGAGTCGGTCTGGTAGAAGTTGGTCCGCTTCAGCGCCCGCACCAGCAGCGCCAGGCGGCGCAGCACCCGGTCGTGGTCGAGGCTGTCGACCTTCTGCAGCGCCGCGACGATCTCGGCGAAGACGGCGTCCGCCTGGCGCTCGCGCTCGTCGATCGCCGCGGTGAGCGAGGTGTCGAACTTGATGCGGAAGAGGTCCAGGATCAGGCGCGACACGTCCGGATGGTCGCGCAGCGCCTCTTCCTGCACCGCCTGGCTGGGGTCGAGCCCGGACTGCTGGCGATAGCGCGCCAGCGTGCGCACCAGCGCCGCCTGGCGCCAGTCGATGCCGAGCTCAAGCACCAGGCGGTTGAAGCCGTCGCTCTCCGTCCGGCCGGTCCAGACCGCGAAGAAGGTGTCCTCGAAGGGCCGCTTCACGTCGGCGAAGCTCAGGTGCTCGCCGCGCTCGTCCTCCAGCACGAACTCGTGCACCCAGACCCGGCGGGGAGCGCCCTCGCCGTCGGTCAGGCGCAGCCCGAAGCCCTCTTCGTAGAGAGCCTTCATGCCCATGTCCTCGAGGATGGGCAGGACGTCGGCGATCGGGATGGCGTCGCCGGCGTGGTAGAGCTTGAAGCGGAACTGGATCTTGCTGTCCTGGGGCGTACGGAAGGCGCGCACGGCCACGGGCGCCTCGCCGAGCGCCTCGATCTCGCGCACGTCGCAGAGCGCCTCGGCGGCGTCGTAGAGGTCCTGGTAGCCGGCCGGGAAGGCGCGGGCGTAGCGCTTGAGCAGGGCCCCTGCGTCGCCCAGCTCGCCGCCGGCGCCGCGCATCGCCGCCTCGAAGCGGTCGGTCCAGGTGCGGGCGGTCTCGGCGATCTCAGCCTCGACCTGACGCAGGTCGGGCGTGGGGTGCGCGCCCGGAGACACCCCGATGATGATGTGCACCCGCGCCAGCGGCTGGTCGGAGAAGCTCGGATAATAGGCCGAGACGCGCCCGCCATAGGCCCGGGCCAGGATCTCGCTCGCCCGCTCGCGCACGCCGGAGTCGTAGCGGTCGCGCGGCACGTAAAGCAGGCAGGAGACGAAGCGGTCGAAGGGATCGGACCGCACGAACAGGCGCACGCGCGGCCGGTCGTAGAGGTGCAAGATGCCCTCCGCGATCGGCAGGAGCTGGTCCTCGGTGATCTGGAACAGCTCGTCGCGGGGGAAGGTCTCCACGATGTTGCGCAGGCGCTTTTCGGTATAGGCGCTTGGGTTGTCGCCGGCGCGGGCCAGCACGTGCTCGATCTTGCGCCGGATGAGGGGCGTGACGCGGGCGGGCTCCTGGTAGGCCTCCGCGGTGAACAGGCCCACGAAGCGCGTCTCGCCCGCCACGCGACCGTCCGCGCCGTACCGCTTGACCCCGATGTAGTCCATGTAGACCCGCCGGTGCACCCGCGAGCGCAGGTTCGACTTGGCCACAACCAGGGGCTGGGCGGCGTTCAGATAGTCCTTCAGCGCCGAGGTCAGGATGGCGGGCTCGCTGGCGCGGCGCAGGACCGAGCGGGAGCCGTCCCGCAGCACCCCCAGGCTGTCGGCGTCGCGAAAGCGCGGCTCCTCCGCGGCGTAGTCGCCCTTGGCGTCCAGGGGATACTCGTAGGTGCGCGCTCCCAGAAACACGAAGTGCTCGGCCGACAGCCATTCCAGGAACGCCAGGTGCTCGTCCAGGTCCCCGTCGCGGACGGCCGGCCCGTGTCGCGGATAGTCGCGCTTCAGGTCCTCGGCGACCTGTCGCATCAGGGCCAGCATGGCCGGGAAGTCGTCCACGGCCACGGCCACGTCGGCCAGGGTCGCCTTCAGCCCCTCGCACAGGGCGGCCTTGCGGTCCGCGCCCACGTGGCCGAGCACGACGAGGATCAGGGACTCCCGCCGCTCGGTCCCGCCCGGCGCGCGCTTGCCGGACGCGTCGCGCGCGACGCTCACCACGGGATGGAACATCGCCCGCACGTCCAGCCCCTGGTCGCCCAGCTCGCCCATGACGCTGTCAACGAGGAAGGGGCGGTCGTCCTGCAGCACCGCCAGCAGGTCCAGGGCTGGCGCGCCCGCCCGGTCCGCGTCCGAGGTCCCGCCCGACATCGGGCTCAGCCGGATGAGCGGCGCGGAGTCGGTGCGGACATCGGTGGCGCGCCAGGCCTGGGCCAGGGCTTCGGCCAGGGTCTCGGTGGCGAGGTCGGGCAGCTCTTCGGGCCGCGTGTCCTTCAGCACCTGGGCGATGAAGGCCGCCTCGGCCGCCTGCAGGGGAGAGCCCCCCAGGGCCGCCCGATACGCCTGCTCCAGGTCCCGCCCGCCGCCTGCGCCGAAACTCGCGTCGTCCACGCTCCACCCGCAATATTTCGCCCCGCGCGGGGCCTGATCACGGGCGACCCTACCCGTCCATCGTCACCGTTGGAACACCGCGGCGCGGCGAAATCGCACACAAAAAAGCCCCGCCGGAGGGGGGCTTCCGGCGGGGCTTGCTCCGCCTGAGGGTGCGGCGGAGCGGTTCAGAGTGCGGCGCCATCGCTGCTGGGACGAAATCGGCGCCGCAGGGCCGGACGACGGGGGAAATCGTCCGACAGCGCACAGATAGGGCGCACTTTCCGCAGCGCCACCCCCCGCGTGTTCACGGGCGCGTTACAGCTGTGGGCAAGTCTGGCGAGGCGAGGCGAGGGGAGGAAGCTCGACGTGCAAGGACGCGCCGGCGAGGTGCTGCGGACGTTCCTGGGGCTCGGCCTGACCGCCTTCGGCGGGCCGGTCGCGCACATCGGCTATTTCCGGCGGGCGGCGACGGCGCGCCTGGGCTGGCTGAGCCAGGCGCGCTTCGCCGAGCGTCTGGCGCTCTGCCAGTCGCTGCCTGGGCCGGCGTCGAGCCAGCTCGGGCTGGTGATCGGGGCGGAGCGGGCCGGCCTTGTGGGCGCGCTCGCGGCCTGGACCGGGTTCACCCTGCCCTCGGCCCTGATCATGGCGTCCTTGGGCCTGGCGATGCGGCGCGGGGCGCAGGGCGGGATGGAGCCGCCGGCGGGCCTCCTGGCCGGCCTGAAGCTCGCGGCCGTGGCGGTGGTGGCGCAGGCGGCGCTCGCCATGCTGCGGAGCCTCGCGCCCGATTGGCCCCGACGCGGCCTGGCGGTCGCGGCGGCGGCGCTGGCGCTCCTGGCTCCGCCGCAGGTCGCGCCCCTGGCGGCCATCGCGGCGGGCGCAGCGGTCGGCCTGCTGGTCCTGCCCCAGCGCGAGGTCGCGCCCGAGCCCGAGCCCAGTCCGCTGTCCCGGCGGGTCGGGGCGGGGTTCCTGGCGGCCTTCGCCGTGCTGCTGGCGGGCGCGTTCGCGGCGGGCTCGCGGGCCGACCTGCCGCCGGCCCTCCAGCTGTTCGCGATCTTCTACCGCACGGGCGCCCTCGTTTTCGGCGGCGGACATGTCGTGCTGCCGCTGCTTCATTCCGAGCTTGCGCCCCGCGGCCTGATCAGCGACCCCGTCATCCTGGCCGGCTATGGCGCGGCGCAGGCCGTCCCCGGTCCGCTCTTCACCTACGCCGCCTATCTCGGCGCGGCCATCGACGGTCCTTTGGGCGCGCTGGCGGCCCTGGTCGGCATCTTTCTCCCAGGCGGGCTGCTGGTGTTGGGCCTCCTGCCCTTCTGGAACGCCTGGGTGCGCAGCCTGCGCGCCCGCGCCGCCGTGGACGGGATCAACGCCGCCGTCGCGGGCCTGGTGCTCGCGGCGGTCTGGTCGCCGGGGATCACGTCCGGCGTGCGCGCGCCGCTGGACGTCGCGCTGGCCCTGGCCGCCTTCGCCGCCCTGCAGCTCGCCCGGGTCCCCGCCTGGGCGGTGGTGCTGGGCTGCGGCGCAGGGGCCTGGGCGCTCTCCGCCCTGGGCCTTAGCATCTGAGCCGCCGTGACGCTTAGGCCGCCGCGCGCTCGCGCAGGATGCCGCGCTCGTCGAGCAGCTGGGCGATCTGAACCGCATTCAGCGCCGCGCCCTTGCGCAGATTGTCGGACACGACCCAGAGGTTCAGGCCGTGCTCCACCGTCGGGTCCTTGCGGATGCGGCTGACGAAGACGCCGAATTCGCCCACGCACTCCACGGGCGTGACATAGCCCTCCTCCGCGTCGTGCTTGTCGACGACGACCACGCCGGGCGCCTCGCGCAGGATCTCCCGCGCCTCATCGGCGTCGAGCGGGCCGTCGAACTCCAGGTTCACGCACTCCGCATGGCCTACGAACACCGGCACCCGCACGCAGGTGACGGTGAGGGCGATGGCAGGGTCGAGCATCTTGTGCGTCTCCTTCCACATCTTGGCTTCCTCGGTGGTGTAGCCGTCGTCCCGGAAGTCCCCGATGCAGGGGATCAGGTTGAAGGCGATCTGCTTGGGGAAGACGTCCGGGTCCTTGGGCCCGAGCACGAAGACGCCCTTGGTCTGGTCCCAGAGCTCGTCCATCGCGGCCTTTCCGGCGCCTGAGACCGACTGGTAGGTGGAGACCACCGCGCGCTTGATCGGCACGGCGTCGTGCAGGGGCTTCAGCGCCACCACGAGCTGGGCGGTGGAGCAGTTGGGGTTCGCCACGATGTTCTTGCGCCGCGCCAGGTCGGCGGCGTCCGGGTTCACCTCCGGCACGATGAGCGGCACGTCGGGGTCCATGCGGAAGGCCGAGGAGTTGTCGATCACGATCGGGCCGGCGCGGCCGATCCGCTCCGACCAGGCGCGGCTGGCCTCGCCGCCGGCGCTCATCAGCACCAGGTCCACCGCGCTGAAGTCGAAGGTCTCGATGTCCCGGCAGCGCAGGGTCCGCTCGCCGTAGTTCACCTCGACCCCGACCGACTTGCGCGACGCGATGGCGAAGATCTCGTCCACGGGGAAGCGAAGCTCCTCCAGGATCGTCATCATCTCGCGGCCTACGTTGCCCGTGGCGCCGACGACGGCGACGCGATAGCCCATCGCACGCGCTCCCATGCTGTCCGAAGGGCGCACGCGTTACGCCCCTCCGCCTTGCCGCACAAGGCCGGCGCGCTCAGGCGGGCGCGTTCCCCGGACCGATCAGGCTTCGCACGATGTCGGCGACCGCCTGCGCCCGGAAGGGCTTGCGCAGGAAGGCCTGAGCGTGCGGCGCCTGCTCGCGCACGACGCTCTCCGGCAAAGAGCTCATCATCACCACCGGAACGGCGGCGAACCCCTCCGCCCGCATCCGCTTCAGCATCCCCGGTCCGTCCAGGATCGGCATCATGACGTCCAGGACCACCAGGTCGACCTGCGCCTCGGCGAGCCGCTCCAGGCCTTGCTTTCCGTTGACCGCGGTGAGCACGCGATAGCCCTCGTCCTCGAGGATGGCCTCGATGACTTCGGCGACGCCGAACTCGTCGTCCACGACCAGGACGGTGGGCATGGTCGCGCTAACCTCCGTCCGGCAGCGTCGTCGGGGCGGAGTCGGGCCGAGGCGTCGCGCGCACCTGGCCGAAGGGGGTGCCGGTCTGCACCGTGCCGAGCCCCAGAAGCGCGGCGGCGGTCTCGCCGTCGGTGAAGACGTCCACGCCGCCTTTTCCGATCGTGAACTCTCGCACCGCGGCATCAAAGCTGCCGCCCCGCATCTTCAGCACCGACAGCAGACGGTGAAGGTGCGCCCCGGCCTCCACGTAGCGCAGCAGGACCAGGCCGTCGGCGATGGCGGAGAGGCCGTCCAGCGGGCTGAACACCGAGGGGCCGACCAGGTTGGAGGTCTCGGCGGTGTAGAGCGTCGTGACGTCCCGCTTGCGCAGCTCGTTGGACAGGGCCGAGAACACCGAGGGGACGCGCGAGGGCAGGTCCGCCGCCTCCATGAAGCCGCCGATCCCGTCCACGAACAGGCGCTTGATCCCCCGCTGCTCGACCGTCTCGATCAACAGGTGGCCGAGGTCGTCCAGCATCTGCTCGGTGGGCGAGCGCCACAGGATGTGCAGCGCGCCCTCGGCATGCAGGCGTTCGAGCGGAAGCTCGAGGGTGCGCGCATTGGCCATCAGCCGCATGGGGGTTTCGTAGAAGCCGAAGTGCAGCGCCGGGTGCTCGGCGCTCGCCTGGGCCAGGAATTGGGTTCCAAGGGTGGTCTTGCCCGACCCCGAGGCGCCCAGGAGCAGGGTCGTCGTCCCCTGCTGCAACCCGCCGCCCAAGAGCCGGTCGAGCTCAGGCGCGCCGGTCGAGACGCGGGCGTCGCCGACGTGATCCTCCTCCTCGGGGCCAAGCAGGCCATAGACGGTCTCAACCCGGGGGTAGACGGTTACGCCCTGATCGCTGATGCGGAACGGGTGGCGGCCCCTGAGCGACCCCGACCCGCGGAACTTGCGGACCTCCAGCTCGCGCTGGGCCCGCTTACCGAACCTGACGTCCTCCAAGGTGATCAGACCATCCACCATGGTATGCTCCGGGTGGTAATCCCGACGCGAGCCGTTCGTCAGAAGCAGAGCTATGCAGTTCTCCGCCGAGGCGTAGGCTTGGAACTCATGGATGAACTTCCGGAACTCTCGATCCGAGCCGCTGGACTCTTCGACAGCAAGTAGGCCATCCAAGACCAGCAGGCTAGCCCGGTGGTTCCGCACTTCGCGCCGAAGGAGAGTCATCAGGCCGCGCAGGCCGTCCTCCTCGAGCGCATTGAAGCCGCTCACGAAGTAGAGACGGCTGGGGATCGTGTCAGGGTTGTAGAAGCTGAGCCGCTCCATGTGCTGCATCATGCGCGCATGGCTCTCGGACAGCAGGGTCACATAGAGGGCGCGCCCGCCCGCTTCCGCGTGACGGAAGCAGATCTGGTTGGCCAGGATGGTCTTGCCCGCCCCGGGCGCCCCCCGGATGATATAGACGCCGCCCGAAAAGAAGCCGCCGCGCAGGACCTGATCCAGGCCCAGCACGCCGCTCGGCACATGCGTCAGGCCGTACCCGTCGGCCGCGCTGTCCGTCATGCCCCCATACCTCCTTCAGGGCCGCCGTCCGCGCCCGACACGCCGAGCGGCAGCCAAACCTGGAACTCCGAGCCCTCCGCGGGCCGGCTTGCGACCCCTATCCTTCCTCCGGAGGCTTCGACAAGCTGGCTGGCGACCCAGAGGCCGACGCCGAAGCCGCCGTGCTTGCGCTGGCCGACTGCGCCCTCAAAGCGGCCGAAGATGCGCGCCTGGTCCTGTTCGGAGATGCCTTCGCCGCGGTCGCGCACGCTGATCCGAGCAAAGCCGCCGTCTCGGGCGAGGCGCACGTCCACCGGCTTGCCATAGCCGTACTTCAGGGCGTTGGAGATCAGATTGTCGACGGTCTGCTCCACCGCCAGCGGGTCGAGGCGGGCGCGCACGCCGGGCGCCACTTCGGTGCGGAGCGCGACCCCGGCTCGCTCCGCCGCCGCGGCGTAGCTGTCCGTGCAGCCCTGGACCAGGGCCGAGAGGTCCACCTCGCGCGGCTCCAGCCTGAGCCCGCCGGTGTTGATCCGCGAGACCTCCAGCAGGGTGGTGGCGCGCCGGATGTAGTGCTGGACGATACGCTCCAGCCGCTCCAGCCCGGCCAGGAGCTGGGGCGAGGTCCCGTCCCGCCGGGCGGCGGACAGCAACAGCTGGACCTGACCCAGCATGGGCGTCATCGGGTTGCGGAGCTCGTGGGCCGCCACCGCGAGGAAGGCGTCGCGCGCCTCCAGCGCCGCTTCGAGCGCGAGGGTGCGCGCGGCCAGCTCGTCAGGCTCGCTCACAGGGCGTAGAGCGAAAAGATCGGATCTGCGCACGACGCCCCCGTCCCCGCTCGACAACGGCCAAGCTCCGTCCGGGCTCCCTCACAATACATGTTCTCACGCCTTCAGACCTCGGTCAGGTCGTCGGCGAAGACATTGTCCCTTTTCCCCTCAGGCGGGAAGACCTCGGCCAGCCGCTGGCCGCAGAGTTCGATCGCGTCCACGAAGCCGCCGGCGGGATCGCCGCGCTTCATGCCCGTCACCACCGCGGCCACGCCCGCGTCCCAGACCGCCTGGCCGAGGGCGTCGTGCACCGCCTGGTCGGCGACCAGCTCCACCCGGCGGTCCTTCAGGGAGGCGAAGATCATCAGCCCCGTACGGTTGGGCATGTGGGGCAGGCCCGTCGCCGCGAACAGGCGCACGGCCTGGCGGTGGACCCGGCCGGTCTTCAGGAAGCCGGGGGTGAGGGCGCGGCGGACCGGCGGGATCAGGACCAGGAGCGCGACGAGGCCGAACACCACGGCCTGGCTGAGCACATAGGCGGTCAGGGTCTGCGACGCGCTGGCCGCCGCGCCGTCGCCGTGGCCGACCTCCCACGGCGCCGCGCCCGGCAGATAGACCTGAGGGTTCAGCCCGAGCCAAAAGGCGAGCGCCGGCAGCAGCAGGGCCGCCGCGGTCGCCCAGGCCAGGGGCGTTTCGCGATAGGGCGACACCTCGTCGGTGACGAAGCAGAGCACCTCCGCGGAGGTCTTGGCTTCCGCCGAGGCGACCGCGTCGCGGATACGTCGATGATCCTCGGGGCTCAGCCGCATGTCACCAGCTCCCCGAAGATCCGCCGCCGCCGAAATCGCCGCCGCCGCCGCTGAAGCCGCCGCCGCCCCGCCGCCGGAGCCGCCGCCCCAGCCGCCGCCTCCGCCGCCCCAGAAGACGATGGGGAACATCCCGCCCCCGAAGCGCCGCCGCCGCCCGAAGCCGCCGAGAATGTGGGCGACCAGGAAGAAGAGAAAGAGCCCTGTGAAGAGGACGGAGAAGGGATGCGGGCGCGCCCCCTCGGCGCCGCGCTGCTCGGCCTGCTGGCTCGCCGCCGCCGCGGCGCGCTTCTCGGCCTCGGAGGGGTCCAGGGACAGCTGCTCGATCAGGGCGTCCGCGCCCGCGACCACCCCGCCGTCGATGTCGCCGGCGCGGAACTTCGGCAGGACCGCCGTCTGGAGGAGCACGCTGGACAGGGCGTCGGTCAGGATCGGCTCGAGCCCCCGCCCGACCTCGACCCGCACCTTGCGCTCGTTCGGGGCCACGATCAGCAGCGCCCCGTTGTTCAGCTTCGCCTCGCCGATGCCCCAGGCCCGCCCGAGCTGGTAGCCGTAGGTCTCGATGTCATAGCCCTGCAGCGAGGGCAGGGTGACGACCACCAGCTGCCGCGAGGTCTTGGCCTCCAGGTCCGCCAGCTTCTGGGTCAGGGCCTGGACGGTCTCGGGCTTCAGCACATGGGCGTCGTCGATCACCCGCCCGGTCAGGGGCGGAAAGGTCGGTTCGGCCAGGGCGGGGGCCGCCGTCCCGAGCGCCCAGGCGAACAGGGCGGCCAGGACGACGGCGAGAGCGGCCCGCATCAGTGCGAGGTCGTGCTGGTCGTCGTGGTCGTGGAGGTCGCCGTCCCGGCGCTGGCGGGGGCGCGGAGCCGGGCGCAGGGCCGGCCGGCCCGTCGAAACTCACCGTCGGCGCGGTCTGGGCGCCCGCGGCGGCGGCGAACATCTGCATCGGCTTCTCGTTCTTGTAGAGCGTGTTGGCCCACAGCACGCCCGGCCAGGTGTGGAGCTCCAGGTTGAAGGCCTGGACCGCCTGGTTGTAGTCGCGCCGCGCGATGGCGATGCGGTTCTCCGTGCCTTCCAACTGCGACTGCAGCGCCAGGAAGTTCTGATTCGACCTCAGCTCGGGATAGCGCTCGGACACGACGAGCAGGCGGCCGAGCGCCCCGCTCAGCTGGTCCTGCGCCCGCTGGAACTGCTGGAACTTGGCCGGGTCCGACACGGTGGAGGCGTCCACCTTGATGGACGAGGCGGAGGCGCGCGCCTGGGTCACCTCGACCAGCACGCTCTTCTCCTGGGCGGCGTAGCCCTTCACGGTCGCGACCAGGTTCGGGATCAGATCGGCCCGGCGCTGATATTGGGTCTGGACCTCGGCCCAGGCGGCCTTGGCGGCCTCTTCCTTGGTCGGGATGGTGTTGGGGCTGCCGCAGGCGGCGACGCTCAGCACGAGCGGCAGGGTCGCGGCGAGAGCGAAACGACGGTTCGTCATGGATTTGGGCCTTCCCCCTTGGGACGGCGTCTATGTAGCAAGCGCCCCGTCTCGCCGGAAGCGGGGTCTGACGACCGCCCGCGCAGCGCCCCCTGGCGGCGGCGGACCGCCGCGGCTAAGTTCCCAGCACCCCCGAAGGAGAGCCCTGCCCATGCGCCTGATCGTTCCCGCCCTCGCCGCCGCCGCGGTCCTCGCCGCCGCCCCCGCCGCCCTCGCCGCGCTGAAGCCCGGCGACGCCGCCCCCGACTTCACCGCCAAGGCCGCCCTGGCCGGCAAGAGCTTCGAGTTCAAGCTGTCCGACGCGCTGAAGAAGGGCCCCGTGGTGCTCTACTTCTTCCCGGCGGCCTTCACCTCGGGCTGCACCAAGGAGGCGCACGACTTCGCCGAGGCGACGCCGGAGTTCGAGAAGGCCGGCGCGACGGTGATCGGCGTCACCGCCGGCAATGTCGACCGGGTCGCCGAGTTCAGCGCGGTGGAGTGCCGCAACAAGTTCGCCGTCGCCGCCGACCCGGGCGCGAAGATCGCCGCCCAGTACAAGGCCGTCCTGGCGCTGAAGCCGGACTGGTCGGACCGCACCAGCTATGTCATCGGGCGCGACGGCAAGATCGTCACCGCCTACAGCAATCTCAATCCCGACAAGCACGTCGAGACCACCCTCGCCGCGGTCAAGTCGCTCGCCGCCAAGAAGGGCTGATCAGCCCCGGCGGGCGCGGAAGAAGCTCCGGAGCAGGGCGGCGCTGTCCTCGGCGAGGAGGCCGCCCTGAACCTCGGGCCGCCAGTGGCAGGTCGGCTGGTCGAACACGCGCGCGCCGTGCCGCACGCCGCCGCCCTTGGGGTCGTCCGCCCCGAACACGACCCTACCCAGGCGCGCATGGCTGATCGCGCCCGCGCACATGGCGCACGGCTCCAGCGTCACATAGAGCCAAAGCCCGGTCAGGCGGTAGTTGCCAAGGCGCCCCGCGGCGGCGCGGATGGCGCAGATCTCTGCATGCGCCGTGGGATCGTGCCGGGCGATGGGGGCGTTTGCGGCCTCCGCCAGCACCTCGCCGGTGGCAGGATCGACCAGCACCGCCCCGACCGGGGCCTCGCCCGCCTGAGCGGCGGCTTGCGCGCAGGCGAGCGCTCGGCGCATGTGAGCCAGATCATGGTCGATCACGGGCGTGACCGAACCCCGCGGACGCCGGGCGGTCAATCGGAAAGCGGGACGCAGACCCCGGCGGGCGCAGGCGACCGCGTGGCCAAGGCGCTGGCGCGCGCCGGGGTGGCGTCTCGGCGCGACGCGGAGCGCCTGATCGCGGAGGGGCGCGTGGCCCTGAACGGGCGCATCCTGAGCGAGCCGGGGGTGAAGCTCGCCCCGGGCGACATCCTGACCCTTGACGGCGCCCCGATAGCCGAGCGCGAGCCGACGCGGGTCTGGCGCTATCACAAGCCCGCGGGCCTGGTCACGACGCACAAGGACCCGCGCGGGCGTCCTACCGTGTTCGAGGCCCTGGGCCGCGCCGGCCTGCCCCGGGTGATCTCGGTCGGACGCCTCGACCTGAACTCCGAGGGGCTCCTGCTCGTTACCAACGACGGCGCGCTCGCCCGCGCGCTGGAGCTGCCCGCCACCGGCTGGGTGCGCACCTATCGCGCCCGCGCCTTTGGCCGCACAAGCCAGGCGGCGCTGGACCGGCTGAAGGACGGGATCACGGCGGAGGGGGTCCGCTATGGCCCGATCCAGGCGCGGCTCGACAAGGCCAAGGGCGCGGACGAGGACGCGGGCGGGCCGGCCAACGTCTGGATCACCGTCTCGCTCAGCGAGGGCAAGAACCGCGAGGTGCGCCGGGTGCTGGAGGCGCTCGGGCTGAAGGTGAACCGCCTGCTCCGCCTCGCCTATGGACCCTTCGCGCTCGGGACTCTGGGCGTCGGCGAGGTCGAAGAGGTCGGCCCCCGCGTGATCCGCGAGCAGCTGGCCGCGTTCATCGCACCGGAGAGCCTGCCTCGGGGGGCGCGCGCCTCCGTCGGCGTGATCCGAACCGTCGAGGGCGCGCCGCCGCGCCGACCCTCGCAGCCGGGGCCAGCGCCCGCGCGGGCCGGCCGCCGCCGCCGGCCGCGAGCCCCGAGGCGCCCAAGCTGGTGCGCAAGGCCGGCTGGGCGCGGCCGAAACCGAAGTCCAAGCGCGGCCGCAAGCCCGGCGCCAAGCCCAAGCCGTAGGACGCGCGGCGGCCGGGCGACTGCGCTATGAAGGCGGCAGGGTCAGCGGGTGAGTCGGACATGAGCCAGGGACGGCGAACAGCGATCATGGGCGCGGCGCTCTCGGCGCTGCTGCTGGCGGGCGGGACCGCCGCCCGGGCGCAGGTCTCCGCCACGCCCTTGGCCGCCCCCGACCTGTTCGCCGCGGGCGCGCACGACACGGGACTGAGCCCCACCCTCTGGGTCGGCAGTTCCGCGCAGATCGCCCGGCGGGCGATCCCCAAGCTCACGCCCGGGCGTCTCAGCCCCGCCTTTGCGACGCTGGCGCGGCGCGTGCTGGCCACCGCCGGCCGCGCTCCGGACGGCGCAGGCGAGGATGCGAGCTTGGCGGGGGCGCGCGCCGCCGCCCTGCTGCAGCTCGGCGACACCGCCATCGTGGCGGATCTGATCGAGCACACCCCCGGGGTGGAGCGGAGCCTGGACCTGTCGCGCGCCGCGGCCGCCGCCAACCTGATCCTGGGCCGCATCGACAAGGCCTGCGGCGTGCTGGACGTGCTCGCCGTCGGGCGCGACGACCCCTACTGGCCCAAGCTCCGCGCCTGGTGCCTGCTGCGCCAGGGCAAGACGAGCGAGGCCGAGATCGTCTACAACCTGGCCATAAACCAGCCGGTCCAGGACGAGCCCTATGCGCGGCTGATGGGCGTGAAGCTCGCGGGCGTGGGCGACCCCGGGGCGGCTTCGGTCCTGAACAGCCTCGACTTCGCCCTGTCGCGGGACATGAACCTCGACCTCGCGCCCGTCGCGAAGAGCGCCCCGCCGGCGGTGCTGAGCGTGCTGGCCAACGATGCGGGCGTTGCGCCCGCCGCCCGCGAGCTCGCCCGGCACGAGGGCGTGATGCGCGGCCTGCTCCCGCCCGCAACCGAGCCCGAGCTATCCGACCCCGTCGCCCTCGCCCAGGCGCTGAAGGCGGCCAAGTCCGGCCCGACGTTCCAGGGCGTGGCGCTGCTCAGCCGGGCGACGCTCGCGCGCCTGGACCCGGCGGCCTTGGCGGAGGGCGACCGCGTCGTTCTGGCGATGGCGGCGGCCGCCGCCGGCGAGGTGGAGCGCGCGCGCCTGATCCGCCGGGCGATCGCGGACGGGACGGCGCCGTTCGGCGAGCTGATGCTGCTGGACGCGGTGCTGGAGGTCGCCGGCGGGGGCCCGGGCGAGGGCGCGCTGGATCGTCTGGCGGAGGTCTCGACCAATGCGGACCCGCGCCTGCGGGCCCTGGCGTCCGCCGCCCTGGCCATCGCCGCGCCGTTGCAGCCCCGCGGCCTGGCGCTGAGCGGCGAGGGCCGGGCGATCCTGTCGTCGCGGACGGAGATGGACAGCCGGCTGGGCGCCGCCCGCGGCCTGGCGCTGGACGAGGCGGCGCAGGGCGGGCGCGTGGGCGAGACGGCGCTGCTGGCGCTGGAGGTCGCGGCCGAGCCCCCCTCGGGCGGGTTCCTGCTCCCCGCCGACCGCGGCCGGATCGAGGCGGCGCTGGCGCGCACGGGCGAGCTCGCCGGCGCTGCGCGGGCGATCGCTTTGGAGGGGCTGCTCGAGCTCGCGGTGCGCCCGGCGCCCGCGCCCGCCGCCCTCCCGACCCCGTCCCGAACCGCCGCCCGGCCGCCCGCGCGCCCGCCCGGCCGCACCGCCCGGCCCGACGATGAGCGCCGCGCTCAAGGTCGAGGCCTTCCTGGAGATGATGGCGGTGGAGCGCGCCGCCTCCGCCCACACGCTCAAGGCCTATCGCGCCGACCTCGCCGATGCGGCGGCGCACCTCGCGGGCCGGGGGCTCGACCTGATCGCCGCCGCCGAGACCGACATCGAGGCCTATTTCGAGACGCTGGGCGCGCGCGGCCTTAGCCCCGCCACCGCCTCGCGCCGCCGCGCGGCGGTGCGCCAGTTCTACCGCTTCGCCCTGGGCGAAGGCTGGGTCGGCGCCGATCCCGCCCGCCGGGTCGAGGCGCCCAGGCGCGGCCGCCCGCTGCCCAAGCTGCTCTCCCGGACGGAGATCGAGGCCCTGCTCGCCGCCGCGAGCGCCAGGGACGGCGCGGACGGCGCGCGCCTGGCCTGCGTGGTGGAGACGCTCTACGCCTCGGGCCTGCGCATCTCCGAGCTGCTCAGCCTGCCCCTGTCGGCAGTGGCGCGCGACCCGGCCTACCTCATCGTGCGGGGCAAGGGCGGCAAGGAGCGGCTCGCGCCCCTGAACGCCTCGGCCCGGGCCGCCCTCGCGGCCTACCTCGCGCTTCGCCCCGCGCACTTGCGCCGGGGGCAGGCGTCCAGCCCGTGGCTCTTCCCCTCCCGAGCGGCCAGCGGGCGGCTCAGCGCGGCGCGGGTGTGGCAGCTGCTGCGCGAGGCCGCCGGCGCCGCGGGGATCGACCCCGCCCGGGTCAGCCCGCACGTGCTGCGCCACAGCTTCGCCACGCACCTGCTCGAGGGCGGCGCGGACCTGCGGGCGGTGCAGACCCTGCTCGGCCACGCCGACATCGCCACCACCCAGATCTATACGCACGTGGCGAGCGAGCGCCTGCGCGAGACGGTGCTGACCCGCCACCCCCTCGCCAAGCCCGCCAAGGCGGCCGGCTGAGCCCTCCCGCCGCACGGGCGCTTTGCCACTGGGCGCCTTGACACTGGGCGCCTTGACACTGGGCGGTCGGGCGTCGAACGGCAGGGCATGGCGAAGGTGTACGAGCGGCTGGCGGTGGTCGGCTGCGGGCTGATCGGCTCCTCGGTGCTGCGCGCGGCGCGCAAGACCGGGGCGGCGGGGACGCTCGCGGCCTTCGATGTCGCGCCCGAGGTGCGCGCCGCAGTGCGCCGGCTGGGCTTGGCGGACGCCGCGCCCGAGTCCCTGGCCGAGGCGGTCGCGGGCGCCGACCTCGTGCTGCTGGCCGTCCCGCCGGCGCGGATCGGCGAGGCGGCGCAGGCCTGCGCCCCGCATCTCGCCCCCGGCGCCACCCTGACCGACGTGGGCTCGGTGAAGGGCGTCGTGGCCGAGGCGATGAGCGCGGCGGCGGACCTCGCAGGCGTGCACGTCATCCCCGGCCACCCGATCGCGGGCACCGAGCAGTCGGGTCCGGAGGCGGGCTTTGCGGAGCTGTTCCAGCACCGCTGGTGCGTGCTGACGCCGCTGGACCGTCCGGAGGCTGATTATCACGCGGCGGTGGCGCGCCTGGCGGACTTCTGGCGCGCGCTCGGCTCGCAGGTCGAGCTGATGGACGCGCGCCATCATGACCTGGTGCTGGCCGTCACCAGCCACCTGCCGCACCTGATCGCCTACAACATCGTGGGCACAGCGGACGATCTTCAGACCGTCGCCCAGGCGGAGGTGATGAAGTTCTCCGCCGGGGGCTTTCGCGACTTCACCCGCATCGCCGCGTCCGACCCGACCATGTGGCGCGACGTGTTCCTGCTGAACCGGGAGGCGGTGCTGGAGATCCTGGCGCGCTTCACCGAGGACCTGCAGGCGCTCTCCCGCGCCATCCGCTGGGGCGAGGGCGAGAAGCTGTTCGAGCTCTTCAGCCGCACCCGCGACATCCGCCGCCAGCTGATCGCGCTCGGCCAAGAGAGCGCGGAGCCCAACTTCGGCCGGGATCGCACGAAAGGGTGAGGTCATGCAGCTGAACCGTCGCGGCCTGCTCGCCGCCTTGCCTCTGCCGCTGGCCTTTCAGGGCTGGCCCATATCGGCCCGCCGGTCGTCCCCGAGATCGAGCCCCTGCCCGTACCGGAGCTTCTCAAGATCACCGGGACGCCGGGGGCGGCCTGGGCGGTGATCGGGCCGGGCGGGGTGCTGGCCCAAGGCGCGGCGGGCCGCCGTCGGATCGACCGCCCCGACGCGGCGACGGTGGAGGACAACTGGCACATCGGCTCCAACACCAAGGCCATGACCGCGGCCCTGTTCGCGAAGCTGGCGGAGCAGGGGAAGCTCGCCTGGGGCGCCAAGCTGCCCGCCCTGTTCCCGGAGCTGACGCCCGACCTCGGCTGGGGCCCGGTGAGCATCGACGACGTGCTCGCGCACCGCTCAGGCATCAGCGACGCCGGCATCGTCACGCCCCTGGCTCTGCGCGACTGGCAGCTGGACCCCCGCCCCGTGCGGGAGCAGCGCGCCGCGCTCGCGGCCCGACTGATCACCAGCCGTCCGAACGGCCGCCCGGGCGTCTTCGACTACGCCAACCTGAACTACATCCTGGCGGGGGCGATCATCGAGCGCGCCACCGGCCGGGCCTGGGAGGACGTCATCTCCGCCGAGCTGTTCCAGCCGCTCGAGATGCATACCGCCGGCTTCGGCGCTCCCCGGGGCGCGGCGCCCTGGGGCCATGCCGCCAACGCGCGCGGGCAGCTGGAGCCCGTCGACCCGGCGGGCGTCGCCGACAACCCGCCGATCTTCGGCCCGGCCGGTCGGGTGAACGTGACGATCGACGACTACGCCAAGTTCCTGCAGCTGTTCCTGGCGGACGGGGCGGGGTTCCTCAAGCCCGCCAGCCTGGCCCGGCTCGGCCGGCCCTGGCGCGGCGAGGCGGACGCCTATGCGCCCGGCGGCTGGCTCACCTTCGCCGAGCGGGCCTGGGCGCAAGGGCCGGTGCTGGCGCACGAGGGCTCCAACACCCTTTGGCACTGCATCGCCCTGGTGGCGCCGGTGCGCCAGCGGGCCATCGTCGTCATGGCCAATTCCGAGAAGGGCGGGGCGGAGCTTTGCCAGCGCCTCTCGATCCAGCTGGTGCAGCAGTACGCCCCGGCGCCGCCCCCGCCCGCCGCCTGAGCCCGCCCTCGACCCCCGCCTCGCGCTTGGGGGCCGACGACTAACCGCCCGGGTGGTAGACCCGCTCGACGTGGCCCTTCAGCTGGTCGGGGTAGAACCAGACCTCGCGGAGGTCGCCGCGGACGTAGCGGTCGATCTGGTCGCGAAAGTGCGGCGAGGCGGGATCGCCGCTCTCTCCCCCGGCGGTGACGGCGAGCGCTCGCACGCGAGGGCCGAACTCCACGACCGCCACGAAGCTGTTGCCGTAGCCGCCGTACCGGCGCGCCGGGCCTGCGCCGCGCCAGCCGAAGCTCGCAAGCGACCCCCAGTTGGCGGAGGCGAAGGGCACCGGCGTGGAGGGCTGCGCGTCGTCGAAGCTCGGCTTGATCGCGCCGGTGAGCCGCTGGAAGCGGTTCACCTCGCCCCAAGGCTCCCGCCAGGTCCCGAAGTCGTGCCTGAGCTGAGCCAGCGCCGCCTCCAGGGCCGCGAGCTTGTCCGCATCCGGCGCCGCGGCGATGGCGTCGGCCAGGCTCACGCGCGGCAGGTCGGCGTTGGCCTTCGCCTTGGGCGCGATCGCCTCGGCCCAGTAGACGGCCAGCGTCTGGGGGACGGAGTCGAGCGCCCAGCGACCGTCCCACCCCCGCAGCGCCCCCACCGGTTCCCCCAGCGCCGCCCGGCGCGGGTCGTCCGGGCCCAGACGGTCGTAGGCCTGGACCAGGGCGGGAATCCAGCGCTCGAACCCCGGCTGGGCGGGATCGTAGGCCGCCGCACGCAGGCGCTCCAGGGTGAAGTCGCGACGCCCGCTGAGCACCCGCAGCGCATGCTCGCCCCGGGGCGTGGCCCCCGCCTGGTCCGCATAGGGCGGGTAGGCCTCGCGCTTCAGGCACCCCGGCCCGCAGGCGTTCCAGGGCGCGTCATTTGAGTTGTAGACGAAGCCCGAGGCCGGATTGACCACCTGCGGCAGCTCCGACAGGGCGTGCAGGCCCTTCCAGTCGGCCGAAGGATCGGTTCCGTCGACCGGCTTGCGATAGTCCAGGCGATCGTTCCGCCGCGGCGAGAACTGCGGGTTGAACAGCGCGATCTCGCCGCGATCGTCGGCGAAGACGGTGTCGTTGGACGAATTGGCCCGAAGCGACGCGACCTTCTGGAAGCTCGCGAGGTCGAAGACCTTGGTGCGCAGGAACGACTGCATCAGCGCGGGAACCGGCCGGTTCATCAGGCTGACGGCGATCCATCGGCCGCCGTCCTGGCGCACGATCGGGCCGTGCGGCGTGGCGTAGACCCGCACGGTCCGGCTCGCCTCGCCCCCCGTCTCGGTGCGGTAGGGGATGGTCACCGCGCGCACCTGCAACGGGCGCCAGACGCCGCCGTAGAGATACTCCGGCCGGCCGTTCGCTGTGCGGACGACCTCGGCGAACTCGTCGATGTTGTCGGCGCCCGAGCTCGTATGCATCCAGCCGGCGTGAGCGTTGAAGCCCTGATAGAGGAAGAACTGGCCCCAGGTGGCGGCCCCGTAGGCGTTCAGCCCCTGGTCGCTGCTCACCTGCTGCTCGGCGCGGAAATAGAACGACGTGTGCGGATTGATCAGCAACAGGGCGTGGCCGTTGGCCGTGTTCTGAGGCGCGATGGCCATGCCGTTGGAGCCGGACGGCTCGGGGATAGCGGGGCGCGACGCCTGCAAGCGCGGCGGCGCAGGCGCGCCCGCGTAGAAGGCCCTCAGCTTCGCGACGTCGATGCTCTCGATGTCGCCCCCGATGGAGCCCTCGCTGAAACTCAGCGCCATCCAGGGCTCGAAGCGGCGGATGACGCGGGGCTGCACCTGCGGGTGCGTCGCGAGATAGACGTTGAGCCCGTCCGCCCAGGCCCGCATGAGCGCGCGAAGCGACGCCGGCGAGGTCGCGTAGAGGCGCTTCAGCCCGGCCTCGTCGATGAAGAGGCGCTGGCGCAGGTCCTGCCACACCGCCGCCTCGCCCTCCGCCCGGGCGCGCCAGCCGAGCGCGTCGAGGTAGTTGCTCTCGATCCGCGGGAAGTCGTCTTCGGCCTGGGCGTAGATCATGCCGAAGACCGCGTCGGCGTCGCTGCGCCCGTGCACGTGAGCGATCCCCCAGGTGTCGCGGGTGATCGTGACCCGCTGCGCCTCGAGCCGCCAGCGCTGCAGCTCAGCGGCGCGGGCGGGGAGGACAGCGGCGGCCGTGAGCGCCAGAGCCGCGAGCAGCGCCCTCATCTGGGGTAGATCATCAGCTGGGTGCAGCGGAACAGGGCCAGCACCCGCCCGCTCTGGAGGTGGCGGGCGTCAGCGTCCCAGACCTGGGTCGTGCGCCCGCCGTGGACCAGCCGCGCCTCGCCGTCGGCCACCTCAGGCGACCTCGAACAGGCCCGCCGCGCCCATGCCGCCGCCGATGCACATGGTCACCACGGCGTACTTCATCTTCTGGCCCTCGGCCTTGCGCCGCTTGGCCTCCATCAGGACGTGGCCGGAGAGGCGCGCCCCCGTCATGCCATAGGGGTGGCCGATGGCGATGGAGCCGCCGTTGGCGTTGTACTTCTCCGGGTCGATGCCCAGCTTGTCGCGGCAGTAGAGGCACTGCGAGGCGAAGGCCTCGTTCAGCTCCCAAAGGTCGATGTCGTCGACCTTCAGGCCGTGGCGCTGCAACAGGCGCGGCACGGCGAAGACCGGGCCGATGCCCATCTCGTCGGGCTCGCAGCCCGCAACCGCGAAGCCGCGGAAGACGCCCAGGGGCTCAAGGCCCCGGCGCTCGGCCTCCTTGCCTTCCATGATCACGACCGCGGCGGCGCCGTCCGACAGCTGCGAGGCGTTGCCGGCGGTGACGAAGCGGCCCTCGCCCTTCACGGGCTTCAGGGCGGCCAGGCCCTCCAGCGTGGTGTCGGGGCGGTTGCACTCGTCGCGTTCGACGACGTAGTCGACCATGGTCTCCTGGCCGGTCGCCTTATCGACGTGCTTCATCTTCACCGGCATGGGGACGATCTCGTCCTTGAACTTGCCGGACTGCTGGGCGGCGGCGATGCGTTGCTGGCTGCGCAGGGCGTAGGCGTCCTGCGCCTCGCGGCTGACGCCATAGCGCTCCGCCACGATGTCGGCGGTGTCGATCATCGGCATCCAGAGCGCGGGATGCGAGCGCATCAGCTGCTCTTCGGTGTAGAAGTAGGTGTTGAAGTGGCCGCCCATCTGGACGAGCGAGATGCTCTCGACGCCTGCGCCCACGGCGACCTGGGCGCCGTCGTTCTTCACATAGTTGGCGGCGACCGCGATCGACTGCAGGCCCGAGGAGCAGAATCGGTTGATGGTCGTGCCCGAGGTCGTGACCGGGCAGCCGGCCCAGAGCGCAGCGTCCCGCCCGGTGTTGTGGCCCGTGGCGCCTTCCGGGTTGCCGCAGCCCATGACCACGTCTTCGACCTCCGCGGGATCAATCTTGGCGCGCGCTATGGCGTGCTTGATCGCATGGCCGCCCATGGCCGCGCCGTGGGTGGCGTTGAACCCGCCCCGGACCGACTTGGCGAGGCCCGTGCGGGCGTAGGAGACGATGACGGCGTCACGCATGTTCTGGTTCTCGCGGCTCAAGGCTGGCGTTGGGCCGACACGGTTAGCGCCGATGCGCGACGCGCGCCAGTTCACGCGAGGGTCACCGCCCCGCGAAAAGGGGCCGCCCGCACGGACGGCCCCTCTGCGGACCTCAGCTGTCGGATCGCCGCTCAGGCGGCCTGTTCGAGGGCGCCTTCCCAATGGCCGAGCGAGGCCAGGCTGTTCATCCGCGCGCGATGGTCGAAGGCGCGCTGGGCGGCGGCGACGTTCTCGGGCCGGCCGGCCCAGGCCTTCTGCGGCGCGGCCTGCAGCGCACGGCCGTAGGAGAAGGTCATCTTCCAGGGGAAGCCGCCGATGCGGTTCATGGCGTCGAGGTGAGCGGTCGCCTCCTCGTCGGTCTGGCCGCCCGACAGGTAGGCGATGCCCGGAACGGCGGAGGGCACCGTGGCCTTCAGCGCCGCGATGGTGCGCAGCGCCACCTCCTCCACCGAGGCCCGCTTGCCGCAGCCCTTGCCGCAGACCACCATGTTTGGCTTCAGAACGATGCCTTCCAGCGCTACGCGCTGTTCGAAAAGCTCCTGGAACACGGTCTGCAGCACGAAGCGGGTGACCTCGTCGCAGCGGTCGATGTGGTGGGCCCCGTCCATCAGCACCTCGGGCTCCACGATGGGCACGATCTGGTGCGCCTGGCAGATGGCGGCGTAGCGGGCCAGCGCATGGGCGTTGGCCTTGACCGCACCCGCGGTCGGGACGCCGTCCGCGATGTCGATCACCGCCCGCCACTTGGCGAAGCGCGCGCCGCGCTCGTAGTACTTGGTCAAGCGCTCGGCGAGGCGGTCCAGCCCCACGGTGATAGTCTCATTGGGGAAGCCCGGCAGGGGCTGCAGGCCCTCGTCGACCTTGATGCCGGGGACCGAACCCGCGGCCGCGATCAGCTCCACCAGCGGCGTGCCGTCGGCGGCGTTCTGCCAGAGGGTCTCGTCATAGAGGATGACGCCGGAGATGTAGGTCTTCATCGCCTCGGCGCGGAACAACAGCTCGCGGTAGTCGCGGCGGTTGGTCTCGGTGCACTCAACGCCGATGGCGTCGAAGCGCTTCTTGATCGTGCCCGAGCTCTCGTCGGCGGCCAATATGCCCTTGCCCGGCTCCACCATCTTCTCCGCGATGGCGTTCAGCGCCGTCAGATCCATTGTCTCACCCCTTCGAATGCGCGCGCGGGCCGGACCTCCGGTCGCACCCGCCGTCCCCTGCAAGGCCTGCCGCTCCGCTCCGCCCTCGGCTATGGTCGCGCTCCTCACGGGAGACGATCACATGACCCTGACAAGTCGCGCGGCCGCCCTGATGGCCGCGGTTCTGGCAGGCCTTTTCGGCGCGTCAAGCTCGGCCTTGGCGCAAGCTCGGCCGGTGAACGTCTTCGCCGCGGCATCGTTGCAGAATGCGCTGAAGGACGCGGGCCGCGCCTACACGGCCGAGACCGGGCAGCCGGTGCAGTTCAGCTTCGCCGCCTCCTCCACCCTGGCGCGCCAGATCGAGCAGGGCGCGAAGGCGGACCTCTATGTCTCCGCCGACGTGGACTGGATGAGCTATCTGGCCGAGCGCAAGCTGATCACGCCCGAGACCCGGCGGGACCTGCTGACCAACCGCCTGGCCCTGATCGCGCCGAAGGACAGCGGCGTGCGCCTGAAGATCGCGCGGGGCTTCCCGCTGGCCAAGGCGCTGGGGCCGGGGCGGCTGGCCATGGCGGACCCCGACAGCGTGCCGGCCGGCAAGTACGGCAAGGCGGCCCTGACCGCGCTGGGCGTCTGGGATCAGGTGAAGGACAGGGTCGCCCGCGCCGAGAACGTGCGCGCGGCCCTGACCTTCGTGGCGCGGGGCGAGGCGCCGCTGGGGATCACCTATGACACCGACGCCAAGGTCGAGCCGCAGGTGCGCATCGTCGACCTGTTTCCGGAGAGCACCCATCCCAGGATCATCTACCCCGCTTCGGTCACGTCCGGCGCGACCCAACCGCAGGCCGCCGCCCGCTTCCTGGGCTGGCTGCAGGGGTCCAAGGCGGGCGCGATCTTCGCGCAGTACGGCTTCAAGACCCTGGCGCGCCCGCGCTGACATCGGCTAGGGGCGGGCGCCCATGAGCCCCGCCCGCTTCGCCATCCGCCTCTGGAAGCGCCTGCCCCGGCCCGCGCGGGTGCGTCTGCACCGGGAGGTCCGCCGGATCGCGACGCTCAGCCTTTCGCTGCGCAGGCCCCGCCCCCCCCCGCGCCCCTGCCTGCGCGGTCCGACAGCGTCCTGATCGTGGCGTTCCCGCACGCGGTCCTGGGCGTGGGCGAGGGCGCGCGCCTGTTCGCCACCGCCCTTCGCCGGGGCGGAGCGGAGGTCGGGCTGGCCGACCTCTCCGGCGCTTATCGCTTCGGCCGGGAGGTGTCCTACGACCTCGGCCAGGACCGGGCCGGGCCGGTGATCACGCACCTCAATCCGCCCGAGATGCTCTGGTGGACGGCGCGGGGCGGGCAAAGGCCCTACGCGGGTCGGCGGCACATCGGCTACTGGGCATGGGAACTCGCCGAGCCGCCCCTCGACTGGCGCCCCGCGTTCCGGTGGGTGGACGAGGTCTGGGCGCCGTCCGGCTTCACCGCCGGAGCGATCCGCGCCATCGCCCCGCCCGGCTTTCCCGTCTCCGTGGTCCCGTACCCTATCTTCGTCCTGGAGCGCCCTGAGCCCGACCGCGCCCGGTTCGGCCTGGAGCTCGAGACGGTCGTCTGGCTGGCCGCCTTCGACCTCAAGAGCACCTCGGCGCGCAAGAACCCCGAGGGCGTGCTCACGGCCTTCGACCACGCCGGCGTCGCCGAGGCGGGCGGGCGTCTGCTGCTCAAGGTCTCCGGCGGAGAGGCGGAGCCCAAGGCCTTCGCCCGGCTGCAGGCGCGCGTGCGCGGGCGGGCGGACGTGCGGCTCATGACCGAGCGCCTGGACGGGCCCGACATGCGCCGGCTGCTGGCGTCGGTGGACGGGGTGGTGTCGCTGCACCGGTCGGAGGGCTTCGGCCTGGTCCCCGCCGAGGCGCTCTGGTTCGGCAAGGCGGTGATCGCGACCGACTGGTCGGCGACCTCGGAGTTCCTGGACGCGACGAGCGCGGCCCTGGTGCCGTATCGGTTGACGACGGCGGGGCCGGACGCCGGCCCCTATGCCGGCGGGCGCTGGGCGGAGCCGGACGTGGAGGCGGCGGCGGCGCATATCCGGGCCCTGACGCTTGATCCCGCCCGACGCGCCACGCTCGGACGGCGGGCGCGGGCGCGGGCGCGGGCGGTGTTCGACGAGGGCGCCTGGCTGGCCGATGTCCGCGCGCGGCTCAATCTCGCGCCGGCGGACGGGCTCGCGCCGCGGGGCGGGCTCGCGCCGGGGGGCGGGGGATCGGCCTGAACCACGGCGACCAGGGGCTCCAGGCCATGCGGCGCGCAAGCCCCCGAGCGGCGGTGCGGGGCAGGCCTCGACGCGCGCGCCAGGCGGCGGGCGCCCCCTTCAGCGCCGCGGCGTAGGCCCGCAGCACCACGCCCGCCTCGCCGCGCGGGACGGCCAGGAGCAGGCGAAGGCCGCTTAGGGCCGCCGCATAGGGCCCGAGCAGGGGAAGCCAGGCCGACGGCGTATTCTTCAGGAACGTCCAGAGGCGGTTGCGCTGGCCATGGAAGACGCTGAAGGCGGAGGCCCGCCCAGACGTCCCCGAGCCAGCGTGACGCACGACCGCGCGCGGGACCTGGACGGCGATCCCGCCCGCGCGCCGCAGGCGGTAGCCGAAGTCCACGTCCTCGCAGTAGCAGAAGAAGGCGGGGTCGAAGCCGCCGAGCTCCAAGAACCGCGTCCGGCGATAAAGGGCGGCGGCCGCGCAGGGGCTGAACACCTCGCCCTCCGGCGGGATCGCCGAGGCCGGGCGGCCGAACCCGGCGCGCCAGGGCAAGCCGGCGGCGTGCCAGACGTCCCCCACGCCATCGAGCCGCGAGGGATCGCTCAGCAACAGCTGGGTGGAGCCGAACGCGTCCGCCTGCGGCCAGCGCCGCGTCGCCGCCATGAGCTCGGCCAGCCAGTCGGGGGCGGCTTCAGTGTCGGGATTGAGCGTCGCCAGCCATGCGCCCCGCCCGAGCTCAGCGGCGCGGTTGTTGGCCGCCGCGAAGCCGAGGTTGGCGCCCAGCGCCACCACCCGGAACCGAGGGTCGGGCAGCCGCAGCGCCCGCGTCGCGCCGTCGGTGGAGCCGTTGTCCAAGATCAGCGCCTCAAAGTCGGCGAAGGTCTGGGCCGCGAGCGCCGCTACGCAGGGCTGCAGATAGGCGCCCGACTGATAGGCCACGATCGCCACGGTCACGGCGGGGGCCGGGGGTGCGCCCCCCGCGGTTTCGCCCTCGCCTGCCCCGCGCGCCGTCATCGCAGGGCCAGTCCGGCCGCCGCGCGCCCCTGTCAAGCGCGGTCGCGCCTTCAAGCCCCCTCCGCCCGGGGGCGAGCGCCCCTATATGCCCGCCATGGCCGAGCCCTACGACGCCCCTCCGCCCCGTCCGGAGCCCCACCCCGCCTCAGGGCCAAGGTCTGGGCGCGAGTCCGGGCGCGAGTCTGGGCGCGGGTCTGGGCGCGGGTCTGGGCGCGACCCTGGGCGCGACCCGGAGCGCGACCGGCTGAGCGGGCGCCTCCTGCGCTTCGCCCAAGTCGGCGCCGGCCTCGGGCGCGCGGGCATCGCCTTCCAAGCCAATCGCCTGCGCGGCGGCGACGACGTGAACGCGCGCAACGCCCGCCTGATCAAGGAGGCGCTGGGCGGGCTCAAGGGCCCGCTGATGAAGGCGGCCCAGATGTTCGCCACCGTCCCGGACCTGCTGCCGCCCGACCTGGCGCGCGAGCTCGGCGAGCTGCAGACCAACGCCCCGCCCATGGGTCGCGGCTTCGTGCGCCGGCGCATGGCGGCGGAGCTGGGGCCGGACTGGGCGTCGCGCTTCGCCAGCTTCGAGCTCGATGCCGCCGCCGCCGCGTCCCTCGGCCAGGTGCATCGGGCGACCGCGCTCGACGGGCGCAAGCTGGCGGTCAAGCTGCAGTACCCGGAGATGCAGAGCGCGGTGGAGAGCGACCTCGGCCAGCTCCGCGCCGTCTTCGCCCTCGTCAAGCGCATGAGCGGCGCCATCGACCCCACCGAGATCGCCGAGGAGATCGGGGACCGCCTGCGCGAGGAGCTCGACTATGGCCGCGAGGCCCGGGCCATGCAGCTCTACGGCCGCTTCTTCGCCGACACCGCGTGCATCGTGGCGCCGGAACCGGTCGAGGCGCTCTGCACCCGGCGCCTGCTCACCATGACCTGGCTGGACGGCCAGGGCCTCTTGGCCTTCAAGGCGGCCGACCAGGAGACCCGAAACCGCATCGCCGCCTTGCTGTTCGAGGCCTGGTGGAGCCCCATGATCAGCCTCGGCGTGATCCACGGCGACCCGCACCTGGGCAACTACACCTTCGCGGGCGAGGCCGGGCGGGCGGAGCGGCTGAACCTGCTCGACTTCGGCTGCATCCGCATCTTCCCGCCGCGGTTCGTGGCCGGGGTGGTGCGGCTCTATCGCGCGCTGCTGGCCGATGACCAGGCCGAGCAGCGCCACGCCTACGAGAGCTGGGGCTTCCAGGGGCTGTCGGACGAGCTGATCGAGGTGCTGAACGTGTGGGCGCGGTTCATCTACGGCCCGCTGCTCGACGACCGCGTGCGCACCGTCGCCGACGGGGTCGCGCCGGGGGAGTACGGCCGCCGCGAGGCTTTCCGCGTGCGCCAGGCGCTGCAGGAGCGCGGGCCCGTGCGCATTCCGCGCGAGTTCGTCTTCATGGACCGCGCCGCCATCGGACTCGGCAGCGCCTTCCTGCACCTGGGCGCCGCGCACAACTGGCACGACCTCTTCCAGGCGACGCTGAGGGACTTCGACGAGGGCGCGCTGGCCCGGAGGCAGGCCGAGGCCCTGGCGGGGGCGGGACTGACGCCCGCCGCCGACTGATCCGCAACCTTTCACCCGCCTGGTGCGAACCTAGCCGGAAACGGAGAGACCCCGCCCATGACGCTTCACCGCCGCCGCCTGACCTTCGCCCTCGTCGCCGCCCTGTCCGCGGGCGGCGTCGCGCTTGCCCAGACCCAGCCCAGGCTCGAGACCGCCGTCTTCGCCGGCGGCTGCTTCTGGTCCATGGAGCACGCCCTGGAGGACCTGCCGGGCGTGGTCAGCGCGGTGTCGGGCTATACCGGCGGGCGGGTCGAGCACCCGACCTACGAGCAGGTGGTCACCGAGACCACCGGCCACCGGGAGGCGGTGAAGGTCACCTTCGACCCGGCCAGGATCAGCTACGCCAAGCTGGTGGACGCCTACTTCCACGCGACGGACCCCACCGACGACGGCGGCCAGTTCTGCGACCGCGGCGAGAGCTATCGCCCGGCGATCTACGTCAGCCCCGCCCAGCGCGCGACCGCCGAGCAGGTCAAGGCCCAGGTCGCCGCCGAGCTGAAGGGAAAGCGCGTGGTCACGCCCATCCTGCCGGCCCAGACCTTCTGGCCGGCCGAGGCCTATCACCAGCAGTTCACCAAGAAGAACCCGCTGCGCTACCAGGCCTATTTCATCGGCTGCGGGCGGGGCCCGGCGTTGAAGGCGGTGTGGGCGGGAGCCCGGTGAGCGGATCGCGCGGCCGGGGCGCAAAGCCCTCGCCGAGGTAGAGGGTCAAGACGCGGGCGTGCTTGCGGTCGAGCGGGATCGCCACCGGCCGGGGGTCGTCCACGCGGGCGAAGTCCGCCTCGCTCTGGGGCAGGTAGTCCTTCACCGCGCTCGCGAACACGACGCGCAGGCCGAACGCCGGCGTGAGGGGGGCGGCGGTCTCGGCCTGGTTGCGGGGGCGCGCGCCGCGGACCCACATGCGCAGCGGCGGCTGGCCCTCGCCGCCGAAGTCGCCCCGGCCGTAGTAGCTCAGGGCGTTGAACAGGAAGCGGTCGTCTACAGCCACCGCGCTCACGGGCCCGCTCATGCGGGCCTCGCGGACCCGCGCCGCGATCGCGCGCGCCGACGCCGCCCAGCCGCGCGCCCGCTTCAGCGCATTGCCGAGCCCGACCGCGTCAGCCCAGGCCGGCGAGACGGCCACGACCAGGGCCAGGGCGGCGACCAGGGCCTGCGGGACCACGGCGGCCAGCGCGGTGCGCCACGCCCGCCAGCGCACCAGCCAGGCGGCGACGAGCACGCTGGCCGGGGCATAGGCCGGTCCGGCCCAGTTGGTGTTCGCCCGGCTGATCGCCGCCTCGCCCAGCACCAGCGCCAGGGCGGGGACGGCGAGCGCCAGGAGCAGCCCGTCCTGCGGCGTCAGCCTCCGGCGCCAGGCCAGCCGGCCGCCGGCCCCGAGCAGGAGGGCGAAGGGCACGGGGCCGAACACCGCCCCCTGGGCGACGAGGAAGCCGATCGGCCCGCGCCAGTTGATCAGCCGCGCCGAAAGCGCCTGGGCGCGCGGGGACCCTTTCCAGTCCGCATTGGCCGCGGTGTGGGCGACCGTGGAGAAGCCGTGGGCGGCGTTCCAGATCAGGTTCGGCGCCAGGACCGCAAGCGCCGCCAGCGCCGCGGCGGCGACCCGGCCGCGGGTCCAGGCCGCCCGTGCGGAGCGGCTGAGCCCTGCGTGCAGCAGGAGCCCCACGACGAAGTAGAGCGCGGCGTACTTGGACAGCATGGCGAGGCCGAGGCTCACGCCCAGTCCGACCGCCGCCTGCCCCGCCGCCCGCGCCGTCGCAGCCCGGACCAGGCTGGCGTAGGCCCAGAGCGCGAAGGCGAGGGCGCACATCAAAGGCGCATCGGTGGCGATGACCCCGGCGGAGAGCTGGACGCCGGGCATCAGGCTGTAGATGGCCGCGGCCAGCGCGCCGGCTGCGGGCGTGAACAGCCGTTCGCCGGCCTTGGCCAGCGCCAGCGCCGCCGCGGCGTGCAGCAGGGGGGCGGAGAGGCGGATCCACGGCTCGCCGTCGCCGCCGATGGCGGTCGTCAGCCGGATCAGCCAAGCGATCATCGGCGGCTTTGAGAAATAGCCGAGGTCCAGGGCGCGGGACCACACCCAGTACTGCGCCTCATCCGGATAGAGTTCGAGCGGCGTGGCGAAGAGCGCCGCGATCCGCAGCAGGGTCAAGCCGCCCACGGCCAGGACAACGATTGTGAACAACTGTGGCCGAAACGCCACGCGCCTCGCGGCGGCCACATTTTGGGGCTGCAAACCCGTGTCCTCCACCGTGTGTGGTAGCGCAGCCCAGGTGTGACCCACAGCTTGCGCGGGCGCAACCGGCCCAATCCAGGTGCGGCGTCGCCACACCCCCGCCGGCGTCATCGATCTGTCACCTATGTGTCGCCGGGCCTTAGTAGTCCGGGGTTAACGACCGCGCGAGGCAGCAGGCCGCTTTCCGCCTGCGCAGTCGGCAAGAGGGGATATCATGACGTTCAAAATGCAGCTCGCGGCCTCGGCCGCGCTGTCCGCACTCGCCCTGGCCTGCGCCGGCGAAGCCTACGCCCAGTCCACCGCCACCCAGGTGCAGGAAGTGGTGGTCGCGGGCCGCCGCGAGGCTTCATCCACCGCCGGCCTGGCCACCCAGGTCAACGAGCCCCTGGACGTCGCGATCATCCAGAAGGACTTCATCGAGACCCGCGCGCCCAGCGCCAACGTCGGCCAGATCATCAACGCCCTGCCGGGCGTGACCTATACGACCGAGGATCCGGGCGGCTTCAACTCGGGCGACCTGCGCATCCACGGCTTCGACGGCGCCCACGTGGCCGTCGCCCTGGACGGCGCGCCGCTGAACGACACCGGCAACTACGCGGTCTACTTCGGCGAGTATGTGATAGGCGAGACCATCGACCGCATCCGCCTGAACATCGGCTCCTCCGACGTCGACAGCCCGACCGCGTCCGCGCTCGGCGCGACGCTGAACGTCACGACCAAGGTGCCGCAGAACACGCCGGGGTTTACGGTGAAGCTGTCCGGCGGCAGCTACGACTACCGTCGCGGCTATGTGGAGCTGCAGTCGGGCCAGTTCGGCCCCTGGGGCACCAAGGCCTACGTCGGCGTCGAGTACGGTCGCAACCAGAACTGGGGCAACGACGTCCCGGGCGTGAACCACCGGACCAACTACAATTTCAAGGTCTATCAGCCCCTGCGCGGCACCGACTTCATCAGCGTGTCCGGCATCTACTCGCGTGAGCGCCAGTATCCGCGCTTCCGTCTGACGCAGGCCCAGATCAACCAATTCGGCACGGACTTCTATGGCGACGCCTACACCTTCAAGCCCGAGACGGTGACGCCGGGGGTGGCGGACACGGTCCCGGTCAGCGACCGCGGCTTGTCGGATAGCAACTATTACAAGCTCTTCCCGAACCCCGTCGACTTCGGGTCGATCCGCGGCCAGTCCAAGTTCTCGCTGCTGAAGAACCTGACCTTCACCTTCGACCCTCAGTTCTTCTACACCCTGGCCAACGGCGGCGGCGGTGCGACCCTGTCGGAAAAGAGCGCCCAGCTGATCGGCAATGGCAGGACCGCGACCAACCCGACCGGCTCGGCCGCCTCGGGCGCAAGCCGGGCCTGCACCGCCGGGGGGTTCGTCACGGGCGTGGACCTGAACGGCGACGGCGACTGCCAGGACACCGTGGTCGTCTATCGCCCCAGCAACACCCAGACCTACCGCTGGGGCGTGACCAGCTCGCTGATCTATGACCTGAACAGCCGGCACCAGTTCCGCCTCGCCTACACCTACGACTACGGCCATCACCGCCAGACGGGCGAACTCACCTATGTCGATCCCGCGACGGGTAATCCGTACGACGTGTTCGGCGCGCGTCCGGGTTACGGCCGCCCGATCATCACGGCGGATGGCGCGGTGCTTCAGAACCGCAACCGTCTGTCGGTCGCCGAGCTCAGCCAGTTCTCGGCCAGCTATGTGGGCAAGTTCCTGAACGACGACCTGCACGTCCAGCTCGGCGTGCGCGCGCCGGAGTTCAAGCGCCACCTGAACCAGTTCTGCTACACCTACAACGGCAGCAGCGCGTACTGCGACACGATCGATCCGACCGCTGTCCAGACCGCCTATACCGCCGACGCCGGCGCGGCGACGCGGACCCCCGGCTCGACCGCCACGAACCTCAGCAGGGTCCTCGGGACCACGGTGCGCTACGGCGCGAGCGGCCTGCCGAACTTCCGCTTCCCGGGCAAGAGCGACTACAGCTACGACAAGGTGTTGCCGAACGTGGGGGCGAGCTACCGCCTCAACGACCTGAACTTCTTCTATGTCGGCTATGCGCGGGGCTTCAACGCGCCCAAGACCGACAACCTCTACACCTCGTCGCCGAACGGGGTGCAGCCGGAGACCAGCGACAACTTCACCGCCGGCTACCGCTTCCAGACCCGCAAGCTGAACGTGTCGTTCAACCTCTATGACACCGAGTGGAAGAACCGCATCGTCCAGTCGGTCGATCCGAACGATCCGACGCTGAGCATCGACCGCAACGTCGGCGACGCGACGGTCCGCGGCATCGACATCGAGGTCGGCTACACCCCGATCGAGAACCTGAACCTCTACGCCAGCGCGAACTTCAACGACAGCGAGCTGAAGTCGAACTACCAGCTGGCGTCGGGCGCCACGACCTTCGCCCTGCCCACCAAGGGCAAGGAGCTGGTGCTGACGCCGGACGAGACCCTGTTCGGCCGGGCGAGCTACCGGTTCGGCCCGGTGCGCCTGGGTGCGGAGGCCCGCTTCACCGGCCGCCGCTACATCGACGACATCAACTCGACCTCGATCGGCTCGACGACCGTCGTGAACCTGGACGCCCGGGTGGACCTGCCCTACTTCGGCGGCCGCAGCTATATCCAGGTGAACGTCCAGAACCTGTTCAACCAGTCCTACATCAGCCGCGCGACGACGGACTCCAACTATACCCCGTACGCGATCCCCGGCACGGCGCTCATCTACAGCGCCAACACGCCGGGCTACTACATCGGGGCGCCGTCGACCTTCTACCTGACGCTGAACGCCACCTTCTAAGCGGCGGCTCAGTCCAGCGATCTGGCGTAAGGGCGGTCCGGCGACGGGCCGCCCTTTTTCCATGCCTTGACCCCGACCGCGGCGGTTCCTAACTGCGCCCGCCCCGAGGAGCGCCGATGACGCTGACCGTTCCCGCCGAGTGGGATCCGCACCGCACCATGTGGGTCGGCTTTCCGAGCCACGCCGAGCTCTGGCAGGACGACCTCGAAGCCGCCCAGGCCGAGGTGGCCGCACTCGCCCGAGCGCTCGCGACCGAAGGCGGGGAGCGCGTGCGCCTGCTGGTCGCCGGCGACGCTGCGTGGGAGGCGGCGGGCGCGCAGGTCGGCGACGTCGCCGGGATCGAGCTGGTGCGCGGCGCCTTCGGGGACGTGTGGCTGCGCGACACCGGCCCGATCTTCGCGCGCGAGGGCGAGGACGAGGTGGCGCTGGCCTTCCGCTTCAACGGCTGGGGCGGCAAGTACGTGCTGGAGGACGACGACACCGTCGCCGAACAGCTGGCCGCCGCCGCCGGGGTGCGCCGGGTGGAGCACCCCTTCGTGCTGGAGGGGGGCGCGCTGGATCACGACGGCCACGGCACGATCCTGACCACCGAGCAGTGCCTGCTCAATCCCAACCGCAATCCGCACTGGGACCGCGCCGCGGCCGAGACCGCCCTGGCCGAGGCCCTGGGCGCGCGGCGCGTGCTCTGGCTGGGCGAAGGACTGAGGCGCGACCACACCGACGGGCACGTCGACAATCTGGCGCGCTTCGTGGCGCCGGGCGTGGTGGCCTGCCCCATGGCCTATGGCCGGAGCGACCCCAACGCCGCCGTCTACGACGACGCCGCGCGGCGCCTGGCGAGCTTGCGCGACGCCCGCGGCGTGGCGCTGCAGGTCGTGCGCATCCCCTCGCCGGGCCGGATCGAGGACGAGGCGGGCCTCTCGGTCCCGGCGTCCCACATGAACTTCCTGATCGCCAACAAGGCCGTGATCGTGCCCGTCTACGAGGAGACCGCCAGCCGCCTGGCGCTGGAGGCCCTGGCCGACCTGTTTCCCGAGCGGCAGGCGATCGGCCTGCCCTCCCGCGCGCTGCTCACCGGCGGGGGGTCGTTCCACTGCATCAGCCAGCAGGAGCCCGCCTGATGCCGCGCACCCTCGCCCTCGCCGCCCTGCAGACCTCCTATGGCCTGGACATGCAGGCCAACATCGCCAAGACCGTCGCGCTCGTGCGGGAGGCCGCGGGCCGCGGCGCCCAGGTGATCCTGCCCTCGGAGCTGTTCCAGGGCCCCTACTTCTGCGTCACCCAGGAGGAGCGCTGGTTCGCCACCGCCTATCCCTGGCGCGAGCACCCCTGCGTCGCGGCCCTGAGCCCCGTGGCCGCCGAGCTCGGCGTGGCGATCCCGGTCTCGATTTTCGAGCGCGACGGTCCGCACTACTACAACAGCCTGGTCATGCTCGACGCGGACGGCTCAGCGCTTGGCGTCTACCGCAAGAGCCACATCCCCGACGGCCCGGGCTATCAGGAGAAGTACTACTTCCGGCCGGGCGACACGGGCTTCAAGGTCTGGGAGACGCGCTTCGGGCGGATCGGGACGGGCATCTGCTGGGACCAGTGGTACCCCGAGGCGGCGCGGGCCATGGCGCTGATGGGCGCGGAGGTGCTCCTCTACCCCACCGCCATCGGCTCGGAGCCGCACGACGACAGCCTCGACACGCGCGATCCCTGGCGCCGGGTCATGCAGGGCCACGCCGTGGCCAACGTCATCCCCGTGGTGGGCGCCAACCGCACCGGCTTCGAGCCCGGGCCGCAGGGCTATCCCGGCGGCGGCCAGAGGTTCTACGGCTCGAGCTTCATCTGCGATCACCGCGGCGACCTGCTGGCGGCGCTGGAGCGCGAGGAGGAAGGCGTGATCACCGCGACCGTGGACCTCGATTTCCTGCAGACCCACCGGGCGGCCTGGGGGTTCTTCCGGGACCGGCGGACGGACCTTTACGAGGCGGTGGCGCCGCAGCGGGTGTTCGGATCCCGATGATCGAGACCGAGCGCCTGATCCTGGGGCCCTGGCGCCTGAGCCTCAGGCCTCAGTGGCGATGGCCGCAGGCGCCGCAGGGCGGGGGCGGAGGCTTGCAGCCGCAGTCGTGCCCGCCGTTGTGGCCGCGCCAGCCGCCGCGCCAGTGACCGGCGCCGCCCGACCAGCTCCAGCTCGAGGCGGTCGCGGTGGCCGTGGCGGTCGCCGATGCGTTCGCCTGGCTCCTGGCCTGGGCGTAGGCTTCCATGCGGCCGTTGAAGCTTGAGATGTCGCCAAAGCCCTGGAGGCCTTGGCTCGACCCGCCGCCCCCGCCGGCGACATAGGCCGACTCGGTCTCGCCCACGCCGCCCCCGAAGCCACCCTCCTGGAGGTGCAGGCCCGGCTGATCGTAGACGATCGGCGCGGCGCAGGGCGCGTACCAGCCGCAGGGCGGCGGGGCGGGCGGCGGAACGTAGGCCGGCTGGCACACCGGACAGGGCTGCGCGCCATAGCCGTAGCCGTAGCCGTAGCCGTAGCCCTGCGGCGCATAGCCGTAGGCCTGCCCGGCGTAGGGCGCGGCCTCCGCCCGGGCATAGCCCTGCGGCGCGAAGGCGTAGGCCGGGCTCGCCGGGGCGTAGGCGCCCGGGCAGGCGGCGGGGGCGCATTGGGCCAGGGCCGCTTCGACCGTCCCGAACAGGGACAGCAGGGCGCCGATCAGGCCGGTCGCGATCAGCTTCATGAGGGTCGGCTCCCGAAATCGCACAGCCGAGGCGATCTGCCCGGCGGCTCGGGACGGCCCGTTCAAGAGCGGCGCCGGTCGCATTCACCTGATCTGCGGCAGGGCGGCGGAGGGGCCGGAACAAAACAGACTCCGGACAAAGGAGCGTCCGCCGCCCGGGCAGGCGACGGACGCAAGGGACTTTGGACCTCCATCCAAGGCCCGCACTAAACGACGGATCGCGCTGGCGTTCTAATCACCATGGCGTGAGGGCCGAAGACAGCGCGGCCCCTCGCCCGCTCGACCCCCCGTGACAAGCCCGCCGCGGTCCGCCACGCTGCCCAAGGGCCGCGACGTCCGGGCCCGCCAGCGAGGCGTCATGAGCGAGCGCACCCACGACGGCCCTCCTCCGGTCCCGCCCATCGCTGCGCCCCTGGCTGGCAGCATCGACGGCGAGGCCCGGGCAGGCGCGGCGCCGGCCGCCGTCGCCGAGGTCGCGCGCAGCCGCCGCGGCCTGAGCGCTTCGGCCTGGGCCTGGGTGCTGATGCAGGGCGGGCGCGACCCGTGGGTGATCCTGGTCACCATCTACATCTTCGCGCCCTACTATGTGACCACGGTGGTGGGCGGCGGCGACCCCGCCCGCATGGCCCAGGGCCAGGCGATCATCGCCAACACGGGCACGCTCTATGGCCTGTTCGTGGCCCTGACGGCGCCCGTCCTGGGGGCGATGGTCAATGGCCTGGGGCCCCGAAAGCCGCTGCTGGCGCTCTGCGTCGCGGTCATGGCGCCCCTGATGGCCGCGCTGTGGTGGATCGAGCCCGGCGGCGCGGGCCTTCCGGCCTGGGTCTATCCCGTGGACTTCGCCATCACCGCCGTGCTGATCAACTATGCCGACATGCTGCACAATTCGCTGCTGACCCGGGCGGCCAGCCCGCGGGAGGCGCCCCACGCCTCCGGCGCGGCGCTCGCGGCGGGGAACTTCTTCTCGGTGCTGAGCCTGGTTCTGGTGCTGTGGGCCTTCGCCCTGCCCGGCAAGGTGGACTGGCCGCTGGTCCCGCACGCGCCCCTCTTCGGCCTGAGCTCGGCCAAGCACGAGCCCGACCGTATCGTCGGGCCGATCTCCGCGATCCTGCTGGTGCTGGGCGCGATCCCGTTCTTCCTGCTGACGCCGGATGAGCCGCGCACCACCGCGCCCCTGTCGGGCGCGCTGCGGGCCGGCCTGGGCGAGCTCCGCCGCACGCTGGGGAGCCTGAAGCGCCATCGCGACCTCGCCGTCTATCTCGGCGCGCGGATGCTCTACACCGACGGGAAGACGTCCATCCTGCTGTTCGGGGGCGTCTATGCCGCCGGCGTCATGGGCTGGCATGCGCTGGAGATGCTGGCCTACGGCATCCTGCTGTCGATCTTCGCGGTGGGCGGCGGCGTGCTGGCGGGGGTGGCGGACGAGAGGCTCGGGCCCAAGCGCGCCATCCAGCTTCAGATCGCGGCGACATTCGTGATCCAACTCTTGCTTCTCGGCATGTCGAAGACGCGGATCCTGTTCTTTCCCTATGACGTCGCCGCCCACCCGGCGCTCTGGAACGGGCCCCTGTTCCGGACCCTGCCGGAGGTCGTCTACCTGGCGCTGGGCTGCGGCATCGCGGTGTCGATCAGCGGGGCCTATGCGTCGAGCCGCACGCTCCTGACCCGACTGGCGCCGCCGGACCAGATCGCGTCCTTCTTCGGGCTCTACGCCCTATCGGGCACGGCGACCATGTGGCTCGGCTCGGCCCTGGTCGGCCTCTTCACGAGCCTGTTCGGCACGCTCCAGGCCGGATTTGCGCCCATCTCCGGCCTGCTCGTGCTGGGCTTCCTCGGCATGCTGTTCGTGCGAGGCGGCGGGCGCGAGACGGCGGCGGTCAGCGCGTGATGCTCTTGGGCAGAGCGTCCTTGCGCTCGCGCTCCAGCCCCTTCTCGCCGTCTTCGCCTTCAGCGGGGTCCGCCCCCTGATATTGGCGTGCGGATCGTCGGCGGTGGGGGTTGCAGGGTCAATCGCTGGAGCGGGCGGCCGATCCCTTTGACAGGCCGCGCCCGACCGCCGCAGATAGCGGCCTCGACCTGAGAGGAGCCGACCCATGCCCGTGCTGCTGCGTCCCGAAGGGCCCGCGCCTACCGACCTCGCCCCGACGCGCCGCGGCCTGGCGGCCCTGGCCTTCGGCGGCTACGCCGCGGCCGCCTTTTCCGCGGACGCCGAGCCGATCCACACCGACGAGCAGGGGCTGGTCACGGGGATGGTCGAGGTCCCCGAAAGCGGCGGCGCCCTGCCCGCCTATGTCGCGCGGCCGGAAGCCAAGGGACGCTACGCGGCGGTGATCGTGGTCTCGGAGGTGTTCGGCCTGCACGAGTACATCCGTGACGTCTGCCGCCGCTTCGCCAAGCTGGGCTACGTCGCCATCGCGCCGGCCTTCTTCGTGCGCGCCGACCCCGAGGGGGAGCTCGCCAAGACCACGGACTTCGGCAAGATCCAGAAGATCGTGGCCACGGCCTCCAACGCCCAGGTCATGGGCGACGTCGGGGCGACCCTCGACTGGCTGAAGAGCCAGCCGTTCGTGGACAAGGACCGGCTTGCGATCACCGGCTTCTGCTGGGGCGGGGCGGTGGTCTGGATGGCCTCGGCGCGCTTTCCGGAGATCAAGGCCGGGGTCGCCTGGTACGGCCGGCTGACGCACCCGCCGGCGAACGGCTTCCTGGGCGGCGAGCAGCGCCCCTGGCCCGCCGACGTGGCCGGCCAGCTGCACGCCCCGGTGCTGGGCCTCTACGCCGGCCAGGACAAGGGCATTCCGCCGTCCGACATCGCCGCGATGCGGGCGGCGCTGAAGGCCGCCGGGCGATCCGACGAGATCATCGTCTATCCCGAGGCGCAGCACGGCTTCCACGCGGATTACCGCGAGACCTATGACGCCAAGGCCGCGCAGGACGGCTGGACGCGGATGCTGGCGCACTTCCGCGCGCATCACGCGGCGCCGGGCGCCAAGCGCGGCCTGTTCGGCTGAACGGAGAGCCGACCGTGGCTGCGTTCATCACGCTGAAATCCAAGATCGACGACTTCGCCTTCCAGGCTTGGCATGAGCCGGCGCAGGGCCATCGCCGGGGCGGCGTGATCGTGCTGCAGGAGATCTTCGGCATCGACGCCTATGTGAAGGCGGACTGCGCCCGCTGGGCCAGGGCGGGGTTCGAGGCGCTCGCCCCCTCGCTGTTCGACCGGCAGGAGCCCGGATTTTGCGCCGCGCACACCCCGGAGGGCATCCAGGAGGGCTTCCGCTACGCCCAGGCGAACGGGCTGGACAACCCGATCCATGACATCGAGACCTGCGCCGACCGCCTGAAGGCGCAGGGGCCGGTGTTCGTCGTCGGCTACTGCTACGGCGGATCGCTGGCCTATCTGGCGGCCTGCAAGATCGGCGCGCTATCGGCCGCCTCGTCCTACTACGGCAGCCTCGTGCCCCAGCACGGCGGGAGCCAACCGCTGGTCCCGGTGATCTGCCACTTCGGCCGCCAGGACGGCTTCATCCCGCTCGAGGCGGTGGAGGCGTTCGAGCGCGCCCGGCCGGACGTGCCGGTCTACGTCTATGAGGCGGGTCACGGCTTCAACAACGAGGGCGGCCCCGCCTATGACGCGGCGGCCGCGCACCTCGCCCGGGAGCGGACGCTGGAGCTGTTCAGGGCCAACGGCGCCCTCTGATGGGCGACTGGAGCACGCTCCAAAGCCCGACCGACGGCTTCGAGCTCGCGGCCTGGCGCGAGCCGGCGCGCGAGGCGCGGCGCGGGGGCCTGGTCCTGATCCAGGAGATCTTCGGCGTCACGGCCCACATCCGCGACCTCGCCGGGCAGTTCGCCGAGGTCGGCTACGAGGTGATCGCTCCCTCCCTGTTCGATCGTGCCGAGCGCCGCTTCGAGGCGGGCTACGACGCCGAGGGCGTCGCGCGGGGCCGGGCCTATTCGGAGGCCGCGCCCTGGGACCAGGTGGCGGGCGACCTGCAGGCGGCGGTGGACGCCCTGGCGCCGCCCGTCTTCGCGGTCGGCTACTGCTGGGGCGGGACGGCGGCGTGGCTGGCCGCCTGCCGCTGCCGGGGTCTGGCGGCGGCGTCGAGCTACTATGGGCGGCGCATCCTCGAGCTGCTGGCCGAGACGCCGCGCTGTCCGATCCTGCTGCACTTCGGGCGCGCCGACCCGACCATCCCGCCGGAGACGGTGGCGGCGATCCGCGCGGCGCATCCGGACGTGCCCGTGCACCTCTACGAGGCCGGGCACGGCTTCAACTCCGACCGGCGGGCCGACTACGCCCCGGAGGCTGCCAAGCTGGCGCGCCTGCGCACGCTGCAGCTCTTCCACCGTGCGGCCGGCGGACGCGACAGCGGGGCCTAGCTGTCGTTGCCAAGGAGGTTGTTCAGCCTTTGCCAGGGGCTGAGGTCTCCGATGCCGGCGTGGGGGCGGACGAGGTTATAGGCGTCGGTCCAGGGTCCGATGGCGGCGGCGCGTTGGTCTGATGAGACATAGGGCCGTGCGTAGGCCCATTCGCGCAAGCTGGTCTGGATGAAGCGCTCGGCCTTGCCGTTGGTGCGCGGCCGGAAGGGCCGGGTTCGGACGTGCCGCACGCCGGCGGCCGTCAGGGTCTGGGCGAAGCGCCTTGAGACGTAGGCCGAGCCGTTGTCGGTCATCACCCGCTCCACCTTTACGCCCAGGCGGGCGTACCAGGCGAGCGCGCGGTCCAGGAAGCCGGCGGCGTCTTCGCCGGTCAGGCCGGGCAGGACTTCCGTGTAGGCCAGCCGCGAGGCGTCATCGATGGCGACGTGCAGGTGGTCCCAGCCGATGCCGCGCTTGCGGCTCTGACCGGCGCGATCCCCGGTGATGCGGTGGCCGACGCCGTCGATCTTGCCGAGGCTCTTGATGTCCAGGTGCAGCAGCTCGCCGGGCCGCTCCCGCTCGTAGCGGATCACCGGCTCGCGCGGCTGCAGCGCCGAGAGCTTGCCCAGGCCGAGCCGCCGCAGGATCGCGCCCACCGTCGAGCGCGGCATGTCCAGCTGGCGGGCGATCGCCACGCCGCTCATGCGCTGGCGTCGCAGCCGCTCGATCTCGGCCAAGCGCTGCGGCGAAATCCGGCGCGGACATCGTCGGGGCGCCGAGCTGCGATCCTTGAAGTCTTCGCTCGGCTCCCGACGACACCGGCCCAGCCACTTATAGGCCGTCCGCAACGATACACCGCCAGCCAAAGCCGCCGCCTTCACCGTCCAGCCAGACTGAACACGACCGGCCAACAAGGCTCGACCAGACGGCGTCAGCCGGGCATTCTTATGCATGTTCATCCGGGGTCTCACGGCTAGAGGTTGGAGCTTCGCACCCCCACTCTCTCAGCCCGATCCCGGGTGAATAACCTTCATAGCTTCGACACCTAGCGCCCGAGCCGCCGGCTCGCCGCGTCTGCGTCCTTCGCGTCCGCCTCCTGCGGCAGCTCGTCTTCGACATAGCGCTTCAGAGCCGCGATCGCCTCGGAGGCGTCGCCGGACAGGGCCGCGGGGTCGCGGAGCGCGCCTACGGCGATGCGATAGCGCCGCCCGCGCTTGTTCAGGAGCTCGTGGAACAGAGTGATGTCGCGCAGCTCCTGCGAGACCCTGTGGAAGAGGTGGAACAGCGCCGAGTTCGGTCCCGCCACGTGCACGGGAAGGATCGGCGCGCCGGCCTTTCGCGCGACGCTGACGGCGCTCGCCTGCCAGGCGGGGTCGCGCAGCCGCCCGTCCGATCCGCGCCGGGCGATGCGGCCGGCCGGAAAGACGACCAGAGCCCGCCCCGCCTCCAGGACCGCCTGGGTCCGCGTAAGCGTCAGGCGCGTGCGCGCGCGGGTGCGCTTGGCCTCGACCCACTCCACGGGGATCAGCACCTCGTCGAAGCCGGGGCAGACGCGGTGGGCGTCCGCATTGGCGTAGAACACCAGGTCCGGGCGCACGCGCTGCAAGGCGTCGTAGACCGCAACGCCGTCCGCGATACCGGTCGGGTGGTTGGCGACCACCATGAGCGGACCGGCGGCGGGAACCCGCTCCAGGCCGCTCGCCTCGACCTTCAAGCCGAGGAGGGCGGAGGCGTGCGCCAGCGCTGCGCGGCCCCGCATGGGCGCGAGCGCGTCCGCCATCCGCCGCGCCTTGCGATAGTCGAGCAGGCTGTAGAGCAGGGGCCGCAGCACCGGCCAGGCGGGCGAGGCGGTGAGCTTGGGCGCGCGCTCCGCGATCAGCACGTCCACAATGTGCTCGCCGGCGCGGGCGGGCCGAGCTGTCCGGGCGCTGAGCAGGGCGCTCGTCATGGCGCGAGCGTGCCCCGGTTCGGAGCGCGCACGCAAGCACTGGCCTCAGGACGCGGGGACGCCTAAACCCAGGGCAAACAGACCCCGAACCCGCAGCCGCCGGAGACGCCCCATGCGCGAAGTGCGCCATTTCGTGAACGGTCAAGCCCTGGAAGGACGCTCGGGCCGCTTCGGCGACATCTACGATCCCAACACCGGCGAGGTGCAGGCGCGGGCGCCCCTGGCCACGGCCGAGGAGCTCGACCTCGCCGTTCAGGCCGCCCAGCGCGCCTTCACCAACTGGTCCATCGTCAACCCGCAGCGCCGGGCGCGGGTCATGTTCGAGTTCAAGCGCCTGGTGGAGGCGCGCATGGACGAGCTGGCGGAGCTGCTCTCCTCGGAGCACGGCAAGGTGCTGGCCGACAGCCGGGGCGACGTGCAGCGCGGGCTGGAGGTCATCGAGTTCGCCTGCGGCATCCCGCATGCGCTGAAGGGCGAGTTCACCGAGGGCGCCGGGCCCGGGATCGACGTCTACTCCATGCGCCAGCCGCTGGGCGTGGTGGCCGGCATCACCCCGTTCAACTTCCCCGCCATGATCCCGATGTGGATGTTCGGCGTGGCCATCGCCTGCGGCAACACCTTCATCCTGAAGCCCAGCGAGCGCGACCCCTCGGTGCCCGTGCGCCTGGCCGAGTTGATGATGGAGGCCGGCGCGCCGGCGGGCGTCCTGAACGTGGTGCACGGGGACAAGGTCGCCGTCGACGCCATCCTGCAACACCCCGCGGTGCAGGCCATCAGCTTCGTCGGCTCCTCCGACATCGCCCACTATGTCTACGCTCACGGCGCGGCCATGGGGAAGCGCGTCCAGGCCATGGGCGGGGCCAAGAACCACGGCGTCGTCCTGCCCGACGCGGACCTCGACCAGGTGGTGAAGGACCTGGCCGGAGCGGCCTTCGGCTCGGCGGGGGAGCGCTGCATGGCGCTGCCGGTGGTCGTTCCGGTGGGCCAGCGCACGGCCGAGGACCTGCGCGAGCGGCTCGTGGCGGAGATTGAGACGCTGAAGGTCGGGACCTCCACCGACCCCGCCGCCCAGTACGGGCCCGTGGTCAACGCCGCGCACAAGCAGCGGGTCGAAAACTACATCCAGTTGGGCGTGGACGAAGGCGCGGAGCTGGTGGTGGACGGCCGCGGCTTCCAGCTGCAGGGCTATGAGAAGGGCTTCTTCATCGGGCCGAGTCTGTTCGACCACGTGACGCCGCAGATGCGCACCTACCAGGAGGAGATCTTCGGCCCGGTGCTGCAGATGGTGCGCGCCGACAGCTTCGAGGCGGCGCTGGAGCTGCCCAGCAAGCACCCGTACGGCAACGGGGTGGCGATCTTCACCCGCAACGGCCGTGCGGCGCGCGACTTCGCCGCCCGGGTCAACGTCGGCATGGTCGGCATCAATGTGCCCATCCCCGTCCCGGTCGCCTACCACACCTTCGGCGGCTGGAAGCGTTCGGCCTTCGGCGACACCAACCAGCACGGCATGGAGGGCGTTCGCTTCTGGACCAAGATCAAGACCGTGACCGCCCGCTGGCCCGAGGGCCTGGTCGAGGATTCCGCCTTCGTCATCCCCACCATGCGATGAGCGAGGCCGATCGGGCGCCCCGAACGCGCCGGCGGGTGCAGCGGCCGGCGCTCTACGCCCTGCTCTGCACCGGGGCGGTGGCCGCCTGCGCCTGGGCGGTGCTGAGCTTGGCGCACAGCTGAACCAGGCTTCAGAAAGCCTGGGCGGCCGAGCCCCTTCCCGGCGGCGGCGCGATGGGCCAAATGACGGTCTTCAGGTCCGGCCCGGAGCCCTCGTCCATGCGCCTGCTCGCCCCCTCGCCGCCGGGTTCGCCCTGGCCTTCGCTTTCGCCCCCGGCCTGCTGGCCGCGCAGGTCGCCTCCCCGGCCGAGCCCCCGCCCCCCGCCAGCGCCGAGGCCGCCGGCATCCGCCCGATCGTCAAGCACGCCGGCGAGATCCACCGCCTGCTGCAAGGCGCGGGCTGGGTCTCGCCGCACCTGTCCAACCGGGCGCTCTACATGATCAGCTTCCGCAGCTGTCCGGACTGCATCCGCTTTGAGGAGACGCAGTTCCCGGCCCTGCACAAGGCCAGGATAGACACCCGCGTCATCATGGTCGCCCGGCGGGCCCGCTCCACCGCGCCGGAGCGCACCGGCGTCGCCGAGCTCTGGGCCAAGCGCGACTGGAAGACCTACGAGCGCTGGACATCCATGCCGGTGGAGGCCTTGACCGGCGAGGGCCTGCCCTCCGGCGACACCGACCCGGCCCGCGCCGCCCTGGTGGAGAAGAGCCGCGTGCTGGTCGACAGGCTCATGCCGCTGTTGGCCGACAACGGCATCGAGCTGCGCTACCCCACCCTAATCTGGAGCGACAAGGCGGGACGGATGTACGGCTGCGCCTGCGAGCGGGCGGAAACCTACCGCTTCATCCAGCAGGCGCTGGGCTACGGCGCGTAAGGCGGCCCGGCGCTGAGCGGCCCTTTGCGTCGTGACGCGGGGGCGGCGGGGGCTTAACCTCCAAAGCCATGGCCCGCCTGAAGCCCACGCGCCTGGAGCATGTCGTCGACGGGCACCGGCTGCGTGCCCTCTTGAGCGCCGCCGCCCTCGACGCCGCGGGCGATCCCGCCGAGCAGCGCCGCCGGGCGATGGACATCCTGAAGTCCGCCCTGTTCCGCGGCCGTATGATCGCCAAGGAGCGGCTGGAGGCCGGCGCGGGGGGCATCGAGACCGCGCGCCTGCTCAGCGGCATCACCGACGAGGTGGTCAGCGCGCTTTACGACTTCACCACCGTGCACGTCTTTCGGGCGCGCAACCCGACCGAGGGCGAGCGCATGGCGGTCATGGCGGTCGGCGGATATGGCCGGGGCGCGCTGGCGCCCTTCTCGGACCTCGATCTCCTGTTCCTGCGGCCCTACAAGCCCACCGCCCACATCGAGAGCGTGATCGAGTTCATGCTCTATGCGCTCTGGGACCTGGGCTTCAAAGTGGGCCATGCCTCGCGCACGGTCGAGGAGTGCATCCGCCTGGCGCGGGCGGACTTCACCATCCGCACAGCCCTTCTGGAGGCGCGGCGCCTGACCGGCGACGAGGCGCTGGCGGGGGAGCTGAAGCGGCGCTTCCGCAAGGACGTGGCGGAGGGCGCAGGCCAGGCCTTTGTGGCCGCCAAGCTCGCCGAGCGGGACGAGCGCCACGCCCGTGCGGGCGCGACCCGCTATCTCGTCGAGCCCAATGTGAAGGAGGGCAAGGGCGGCCTGCGCGACCTGAACACCCTGTTCTGGATCGCCCGCGACCTGCACCCCTCCGACGACGGGTCGGAGTTCGTGCGGCTGGAGGCCTTCGACCGCCGCGAGGTGCGCGCCTTCCTGCGCGCCTTCGACTTCCTATGGGCGGTGCGCTGCCACCTGCACTTCGCCACCGGCCGGGCGGAGGAGCGGCTGAGCTTCGATCTGCAGCCCGAGATCGCGCGCCGCATGGGGTACGGCGCGACCGGCGGCGGCGGCGACGCCGACACCGCGGCGGTGGAGCGCTTCATGCGCCGCTACTTCCTGATTGCGCGCGAGGTGGGGGTGCTGACCCGCATCTTCGCCGCCAAGCTGGAGGCGGAGCAGGCCAAGGGCGCGCCCCAGGGCCTGTCGCGCTTCCTGCCGGGACGCCGACGCCGACGCCCCCGCCCGCTGGAAGCCGGCTTCCTGGAGGAGGGCGGCCGCCTGACCGTGGAGGGGGTCCAGACCTTCGAGCGCGACCCGGTCAACCTCCTGCGCCTGTTCAAGGTGGCGGACCGGCGCGACCTCGACCTGCACCCGGACGCCGTCTCGGCGGCCATGCGCTCGCTGCACCTGATCGGGGGGCGGCTGAGGCGCGACCCCGAGGCGGCGCGCTGCTTCCTCGATGTGCTGGCGCACGCCAAGAAACCCTACCGCGTGATGACGCTCATGAACGAGTGCGGGGTGCTCGGCCGCTACCTGCCGGAGTTCGGCCGGGTGGTGGCCCAGATGCAGTTCAACATGTACCACTCCTACACCGTGGACGAGCACACCCTGCGCGCCGTGGGCCTGATCGACGACATCGAGCACGGGCGGCTGGCGGAGGATCATCCGCTGGCGACCGCCGTCTTCCCGCTGATCGGCGATCGCGAGGCGCTCTACCTGGCCATGCTTCTGCACGACACCGGCAAGGGCGGCGAGGGCGGCCAGAGCCTGGCGGGGGCGCGCTCGGCCCGCGCGGCGTGCGAGCGGCTGGGGCTCGAGCCCGAGCGCACCGACCTGGTGGCCTGGCTGGTCGAGCACCACCTGATCATGTCCGATTTCGCCCAGAAGCGCGACGTCGCGGACCCCCGCACCATCTCGGACTTCGCGCGCATCGTGCAGACGCCGGAGCGCCTGCGGCTCCTGCTCATCCTCACCGTGGCGGACATTCGCGCCGTGGGCCCAGGGGTCTGGAACGGCTGGAAAGGCCAGCTGCTGCGCGAGCTCTACGCCGGCACGGAGGCGGTGTTCCGGGGCGGGCGGGGCTCAGACCCGATCGCCCACGTCCGGCGCGAGCAGCAGGCGGCGGCCGAGAACGCCCGGGCCAAGCTCGCCGGCGCTGCGCTGGACGACGATCCGGGCCTGACCGCCTGGGCGCGGGAGATGGAGGACGCCTACTTCACCGCCTTCCCTGAGGCCGAGCAGGCCATGCACTACGCCCTGGTGCGCCAGGCCGCCGAACAGGGCGGCGCGGCCGCCGCGGCCCAGCGCGACCCGGCCCGCAACGCCGTGGAGGTCGCCGTGGCCGCCCGCGACCGGCGGGGGCTGTTCGCCGACCTCGCCCAGGTGATCGCGAGCTTTGGGGCCAACATCATGGGCGCGCGGATCTACACCTCCACCGCCGGCCAGGCGCTCGACACCTTCCACCTGCAGGACGCCGTGGGCCAGCCCTTCGGGACCGACAGTCCAGGCGCGCTGGAGCGCCTGCTCCGCACCCTGGAGGCCGCCGCCCGCGGCGAGCCGGTGCGCAGCCAGGCGGCGGCCCGGCGGGACTACGGGCGGGGCTCCGCCTTCACCGTCCCCGCGCAAGTCGCCCTGGACAACGAAGCTTCGGAGCACGCGACGGTCATCGAGGTCTCCTGCCGCGACCGCCCGGGGCTGCTCGGCGATCTGGCGCAGACCTTCGCCCGGGCGGGGCTGTCCCTGCTCTCCGCCCATGTCGACAGCTACGGCGAGCGGGCGGTGGACGCCTTCTATGTGGTGGACGAGCAGGGGGGCAAGCTGACCGATCCCCGGCGCGTGGCCGGGCTGAAGGCCGAGCTTCTCGCCGTCATGGAGGCCGAGGCGCCCGCCCCCGCCCTCCGGGTGTCCGTGACCCGCGCCCCGGCCCGCGCGGCGCGCTGACGCCGGAGGCTCAGGCCCCCGCGCGGTTCTTCACCAGGTCCTCGACCACGGCGGGGTCGGCCAGGGTCGAGGTGTCGCCGAGCTGGTCGGTGGCGTTCTCCGCGATCTTGCGCAGGATGCGGCGCATGATCTTGCCCGACCGCGTCTTGGGCAGGCCCGGCGCCCACTGGATCACGTCGGGTGCGGCGAAGGCCCCGATCTCGCGACGCACAGACTGGATCAGCTCGTCCTTGAGCGCCTCGGTCGCGGCGACCCCCTGCTTCAGGGTGACATAGGCGTAGAGGCCCTGGCCCTTGATGTCGTGGGGGAAGCCGACGACGGCCGCCTCGGCCACGCTGCGGTTGGCGACCAGGGCGGACTCGACCTCGGCGGTGCCGATGCGGTGACCCGAGACGTTGATCACATCGTCCACCCGCCCCGTGATCCAGTAGTAGCCGTCCGCGTCGCGCCGGCAGCCGTCGCCGGTGAAATACTTGCCGGGAAAGGTCTTGAAGTAGGTGTCGATGAAGCGCTGGTGGTCGCCGAAGACCGTGCGCATCTGTCCGGGCCAGCTGTCGGCCAGGCAAAGGGCGCCCTCGGCCGCGCCCTCCAGCTCCCGCCCGTCCGCGTCCACGATCACGGGCTTGACGCCCGGCAGGGGAAGGGTGGCGGAGCCGGGCTTGAGCGCCACTGCGCCCGGGACCGGCGACATCAGGCAGGCGCCTGTCTCGGTCTGCCACCAGGTGTCGACGATGGGACAGCGGCCCTCGCCGACGACGCGGTGATACCAGAGCCAGGCTTCCGGATTGATCGGCTCGCCCACCGTGCCGAGCAGGCGCAGCGAGGCGCGCGAGGTGCGCTGCACCGGCGCGTCGCCCTCGCGCATCAGGGCCCGGATGGCCGTAGGGGCGGTGTAGAAAATCTCGACCTGGTGCTTGTCGATCACCTGCCAGCAGCGGCTGGCGTCGGGCCAGTTCGGCACGCCTTCGAACATCACCGTCGTGGCGCCGTTCGCGAGCGGGCCGTAGACGATGTAGCTGTGCCCCGTGACCCAGCCCACGTCGGCGGTGCACCAGTAGACCGGCGCGGGCGCGCCCGCCTGGGGCCGGTAGTCGAACACCAGCTCGTGGGTGAACGACGCCCAGAACAGATAGCCGCCGGAGGTGTGCAGCACCCCCTTGGGCTTTCCCGTCGAGCCCGAGGTGTAGAGGATGAAGAGCGGGTCCTCCGCCCCCATGGGCTCGGGGGCGCAGTCGTCGGAGACGGCGCGGGCGGCCTCTTCGTAGACGACGTCGCGCCCGGCGATCATGGGCACGTCCGCCCCCGTCCGGGTCACGACCAGCACGACCTCCACCTCCGGGCAGCTCTGCAGCGCCGCATCCACGTTGCGTTTCAGCGGCACCTTGCGCCCGCCGCGCAGGCCCTCGTCGGCGGTGATCACCACCTTGGACCGGCAGTCCTGGATGCGCCCGGCCAGGCTGTCGGGGGAGAAGCCGCCGAACACCACGGAGTGGATCGCCCCGATCCGCGCGCAGGCCAGCATGGCGTAGGCGGCCTCCGGGATCATGGGCAGGTAGAGCGTGACCCGGTCGCCCCTGCCCACCCCGTGCGCCTTCAGCACATTGGCCATGCGACAGACCTCGCGGTGCAGCTCGCGGTAGCTGATGGCGCGATGCTCGGTCGGGTCGTCGCCCTCCCACAGGATCGCGGTCTGCTCGCCCCGGGCGACCAGGTGGCGGTCGATGCAGTTGGCGGAGACGTTCAGCACTCCGTCGGCGAACCAGCGGATGCGAAAGTCCTGAAGGTCGAAGGCGCAATCCTTCACGACGGTGTAGGGCTGCATCCAGTCCAGCCGCCGGCCCGCCTCGCCGAAGAAGCCGACCGGGTCCGCCGCGGCCCGGGCGCGCATCTCGTCATAGGCGGCTTTGTCCATCCCCGTCGCACTCCGCCAGTGCGCGGGCACGGGAAACACTTCGGGCGGGCGGCCTTGGACCTCGGGCATGCGTTCCTCCGGCGCTCTTTGTCTCTGTGCGTGGGTGCGGCCTTTCGCCGAGTTATGCGGAGCCGGCGCGCGCGTGCAAGGCGCGTCGCCCCCAACCCGCGCCGCGGTGCTATGCTAGCCTTATGCCGCCCAAGCTCCCGCCGCCCAAGTGTAGGCCGCCCCGGCCCCTGCTCCTCCTCGCCGCTCTGGTGCTCTGCGCGGCCGCCCAAAGCACTCCGCCCGCGCGCCCGCCGGCCCCGCCCCAGACCCCGCCCTGGACCCTGGGGTCTCCACAGTCGTGCAGGAGCTCACCGTGGTGGCGCGCCCGCCCGGGCCGGCGCTCTGGCGGGTGAGGCGCGGCGATGCGGAGGTCGTGATCCTGGGCGGCGTGACCCCGATCCGCCACATGCAGGCCTGGGACCGGCGGCGGGTCGAGCGCGCGCTGGAGGGGGCCCGCGAACTGCTCTTGCCGCCCCGGGCCAAGTTCGGCCTGCTCGACGCGGCTTCCTTCTTCTTCCGCCAGGGCGCGCTGAAGCTGCCGCGCGGCCAGAGCCTGGAGGCGGTGCTGACGCCCGAGCTGCGCGCTCGCTACGCCCGGGTGCGCGACAGCTTCCGCAGCGATCCCCTGCGCTATCGCGAGTGGCGACCGGCGGCGGCGGGGCTGCTGATGCTGGCGGATTTCCGCGAGCAGGGCGGGCTCTCGGAGGCCAAGCCCGGCAGCACGGTGGCGCGCATGGCCAAGGCGGCCCACGTGCGCGTGCGCGAGGTGGGCGGGGTGCGGCTGATGGACTTCTACGACTCCGCGCGCCGTCTGACCCGGGCGCAGGACCTGGCCTGCTTCGCCGCGGCCCTGGACCAGATCGAGAGCGAGGCGGGCAACGCCCCCGCCGCCGGCGAGGCCTGGGCCCGGGGCGACCTGGCGGGGGTGCGGGCCCACTATCCGCCCCCGGCGCTGGAGCCCTGCCTGGCGCAGCTGCCCGCCTGGGAGAGCGTGCTCGAGCGCGGCACGGCCCAGGGCGTGGCCGCCATCCAGGACGCGCTCAGCGCCGGCGGGCGGAGCGTGGCGGTGATCGACCTTCACTACCTGCTGCGCCCCAATGGGGTGCTGGACCGGCTGAAGGCGGCCGGCGACCAGATCGACGTGCCGCCGGGCTGAGCGCCCTCAGCCGCCCGCCGGCGCCCGCTCCTCCAGGTCGCTCAGGATGGTGATCTTCTGCCAGACCTTGCGCCCGAGGTCCGACGCCAAGACCTCCACATCATTGACGGCCGCCATCACCGCGGCGTCGCGGCTGTGGTCGGCGTAGAGCGCGGCCAGCTTGGCGGTCAGGGCCAGCATCTCGGAGCAGTAGTCGAGATAGCGCGCGAGCTCGAAGCGGGTCATGCGCCGCACCGGCGAGGCCGGCGTCGGCGACCCGCCGCCCAGGATGAGGGTCGGGTCCTTGGTCAGCTGATGCATGTCGATGACGTGGGCGAAGGAGCGAAGCTCGTAGAGCTGCGCCAGGATCCTGGCCCGCTTCAGCCGCATCTCCGCCGTCCAGAGGAACCAGACGCCGCCCCCGACCAGGAGGCCCAGGTTCACCAGCGCGTCCAGCCCCTGGGCCAGGTTGATCGCGTCCAACCGCTCGGAAAGGAAAACGCCTCTCTGGCCCGCGGCCTGCACGATCAACGCGACCGCGGCGAGGGCGGCGCCCAAGAGCAGCACCAGCAGCACGCGCAGCCAGATGATCGGCCGCGAGAGGCGCTCGGCCTGCTCCGCCGTGCGCTCCGCCACGTCGGCGAGATCGGCGCAGACCGCCGCCAGGCCCGAGTTCGGGAAGCGATCCTGGACGCGCGCCTCCAGCCGGTCGAGGGTCTCGACCACCCGATCCGCATCCAGCACCCGCCCGCCCAGCCTGCGCGCCATCCCGCTCCGCCCCGGAGACCTCGCCGCCAGTCTAGCCCTTCGCCGGGCTGGGCGCGAGCGCGCGCCGTCGCCGCCCGCCGAGAGCGCCTTTCGCCGTCCTCGCCTTGACCGCGGGGCGAGGCGGGGTCGATACGCCGCCCATGAGCGACCCATCCGAAGAGCGCCCGCAAGACTGGGCTCCCGCTACCCGCCTGGTCCGCGGCGGGCTGCAGCGCAGCGCCTATGGCGAGACGTCCGAGGCGCTCTTCCTGACCCAGAGCTTCGTCTATGACAGCGCGGAGGCGGCGGAGGCGCGCTTCAAGGGCGAGGCGCCGGGCTATGTCTACACGCGCTACGGCAACCCGACGCTGCAGATGTTCGAGGACCGGCTGGCGCTGCTCGAAGGGGCCGAACTCTGCCGCGCCCAGGCGTCCGGCATGGCGGCGGTGCACACGGCGCTGATGGGCCTGCTCAAGGCCGGCGACCACGTGGTGGCGGGCCGCGCCCTGTTCGGCTCCTGCCGCTGGATCCTGAAGGAGTGGGCCTCGCGGTTCGGCGTGGAGACGACCTTCGTGGACGCCGCCGACCTGGACGCTTGGCGGGGCGCGATCCGCGACACCACCCGGGTGGCGTTCCTGGAGACGCCGGCCAACCCCCTGCTGGACATCGCCGACATCGCCGCTATCGCCGAGCTGGCCCACGCGGTCGGGACCAAGGTGGTCGTCGACAACGTCTTCGCCACGCCCATCTTCCAGAGTCCCCTGACGCTCGGCGCCGACGTGGTGGTCTATTCCGCCACCAAGCACATCGACGGCCAGGGGCGGGTCCTGGGCGGGGCCATCCTGGGGGCGCGCGACCTGCTGGAAAGCGCCTATCGCGACATCATCCGCCACACCGGCCCCGCCTTGTCGCCCTTCAACGCCTGGGTGCTGCTGAAGGGGCTGGAGACGCTCGATCTGCGGGTCCGCCGCCAGGCCGAGACCGCCGGGCGCCTCGCCGACATGATCGCCGCACACCCCAAGGTGCGCCAGACGCTCTACCCCTTCCGCCCCGATCACCCGCAGCACGCGACGGCGGTGAAGCAGATGCGCGGCGGGGGCAGCCTCGTCGCCTTCGACCTCGGCGATCAGGCGGCGGCGTTCCGCTTCCTCAATGCGCTGCGGATCGTGGACATCTCCAACAACCTGGGCGACGCCAAGTCGATGGCGACCCACCCGGCCACGACCACCCACCGCGCCGTCCCCGCCGAGGAGCAGGCGCTGATCGGCTTGCGGCCTGGGCATGTGCGCCTGTCGGTGGGGCTGGAGGACGCCGGCGACCTGGCGCGCGATATCGCGCGGGCGCTGGATCGGGCGTAAGCTGGTCGGAAAACAGGGGCCGGCGGCCATGGACAGCTATTCGGCCACCACGGCCGGCATCACCGTGCGGGTGCGCCCGCAGTACCTGCCCGACCAGTCCGACCCCGAGGCGCGCCGCTTCGTCTGGGCCTACCACGTGACGGTGGAGAACCACTCTCCCGACGTGGTCCAGCTGATCTCGCGCCACTGGATCATCACCGACGCCCTCGGCCGCCATGAAGAGGTGCGAGGGCCGGGCGTCGTGGGCGAGACCCCCGTGCTGAAGCCTGGCGAGGGCTTCCGCTACACCTCCAGCTGCCCGCTGCCCACGCCCAGCGGAGTCATGGCCGGCAGCTACCAGATGGTCAGCGACAAGGGCCAAGGCCTGACCGTGGTCATCCCGACCTTCCCGCTGGTGCGCCCCGGCGAGGCGGTCAGCGTCAACTGAGCCCGCACGTTCGCCGCGATCCGCCAACGCGCCTTGACTTTGCAGGCGTTACGGCCGATGTAAGCCTCGCTTCGTTGCGGCCGCCGGCCGGCGCGAGGTTTTCCGGCGCTCTCGTCGCGTGGAGGATGCGGCTTCCGCATCCAGCCTGTCGAGCAGATCAAAGCCGCCGCATCGTTCGCCCAGGCCACACGCGGGCGCTCCCAATCTGCGCCTGCGTTTGCGCGGCCGCCATGAGCGGCGCCGCCTCGCGCGCCTGTCCGAAAGACACCCTCTTGACTCAATTCGCCGACCTCGGCCTCGACAAGCCGATCCTGAAGACCCTGGCCGCCCAGGGCTATGAGACCCCCACCCCGATCCAGGCTCAGGCCATCCCCTATGTGCTGGAAGGCCGCGACCTCCTGGGCATCGCCCAGACCGGCACCGGCAAGACGGCGGCCTTCGCCCTTCCGATCATCCAACGGCTGATCCACCGCAAGCGCCCCGCACCGCGCCGCGGCGCCCGCTGCCTCGTGCTCTCGCCCACCCGCGAGCTCGCCAGCCAGATCGCCGACAGCTTCCGCACCTACGGCCAGGGCCTGGGGCTCGGCGTCGCCGTCGTGTTCGGCGGCGCCAAGTACGGACCGCAGGTGCGCGCGCTGGCCCCCGGCCTGGACGTGCTGGTCGCCACCCCCGGCCGCCTGCTCGACCACCTCGGCGAGAAGACCTGCTTCCTGGGCGAGACCGAGATCTTTGTCCTGGACGAGGCCGACCAGATGCTGGACCTCGGCTTCATCGTGCCGATCCGCAAGATCACCCAGCACCTGCCCAAGTCGCGCCAGAACCTGTTCTTCTCCGCCACCATGCCGGGGGAGATCGGCAAGCTCGCGGGCGAGCTGCTGAAAGACCCGGCCAAGGTCTCCGTCGCGCCCCAGGCCACGACGGTGGAGCGCATCAACCAGCAGGTGCTGTTCGTGGAAGGGGCGCGCAAGCGCGAGCTCCTGGTCGAGCTCTTCGCCAACCCCGAACTGACGCGCACCATCGTCTTCACGCGCACCAAGCGCGGCGCTGACAAGGTGGCCAAGCACCTGGAGGTCGCCGGCGTCGGCGCCGCCGCCATTCATGGCGACAAGTCGCAGGGCCAGCGCGAGCGGGCGCTGGCGGCCTTCAGGGCCGGGCGCGTGCGCGTGCTGGTGGCCACCGACATCGCCGCGCGCGGCATCGATGTGGACGCGGTTAGCCACGTGGTCCAGTTCGAGCTGCCGCACGTGCCGGAAAGCTATGTGCACCGGATCGGGCGCACCGCCCGCGCCGGCGCGGACGGCTCGGCCATCGCGCTGGTGGCCGACGATGAGCGGCCGCTGCTGCGCGACATCCAGCGGGTGACGCGCCAGACCATCCCGGCCCTCGACCGCCGCCGCGACCCGGCCCTGGCCGTGATGGCCAAGGCCAACAAGGCGCTGGACCAGCAGGACGGCGGCTGGGAGCCCCAGCCCGAGACCGCGTCCGCCAAGCCGCGTCCGCAAGCCCGTCCGCAGGCGCGACCGCAGGGCCGCGCTCCCGGACGGCCGCAAGGTCACGGTCACGGCCACGGACAAGCTCACGGCCAGCATGGTCCCGGCCAGCACCCGCGCGGCGAGGGCCAGGCGAACCGCCAGCCCCGCCCGGAGGGTCAGGCCTCCCGGCCTCAGGGGCGGGCGCCTAACCGCGGCGGCGGCGGCAGGCGCTTCGCCGGAGGCTGATCGCGCGGCTCAGGCGGGGTGGCCCCGGGCGCGCTCCAGCCGCTTCAGGGCCATGACGGCCTCGGCGGCGGGCGAGCGCAGGCCGCATTCGGCGAAGACGTCGAAGGCCGCCGACAGGGCCAGGTGCAGGCCGGCCGCATCGCCGGTCGCGGCGCCCAGCGCCTGTCGCGCCTCGCGCGTGCGGGCGAGCAGGAGCTGAAGCCCCGCCCAGACCACCGGCTCACGCGCTGCAGGCCGGGTCAGCGCCTTCAGCCACGCCTGCTCGGCCCGGACGAGCTCCGCATCGGCGCCCGCCCGCTCGCCCCGGCGCAGCCAGGCCAGGGCGAGGTCGCAGCGCGCCTGCTCGGCGAGCTGCGGCGCGCGCAGGCCCTCGGCCAGCTGGGCTGCGGCGCTGAGGGCTTCGCAGGCCCGGTCCAGGGAGGCGAGGTCGTCGGTCGACTCGCCGACGGCGGAGAGCGCTCGTCCGAGGGTCGCGAGGCCTGAGGCATGGTCGAAGGGGGAATGATCCGCAGGCGCGAGCTCCAGGGCCGCGCTGGCGACGCTCGCGGCTTCGAGCAGATAGGCCGCCTCGCCGGTCGCCTCGCCCTGGGCCATGAGCGCCTCGGCGAGCTGGGCCTCGAGCCGCAACGCCGTGAGGGGGCGATAGTCGGGATCGACCTCGCGGGCCAGGCGACGCAGCTCTTCGGCCGCCAGGTCCGCCAGGCGTGCGTCCGCCAGGCGCATCGCGAAGCCGGTGAGCAGGGCGGCCCGGTCCAGGCGGGCGCGGACCAGGCCCTCGCCGTCGGGGCGACCGCGGCGCGCCGCCTCCAGGTAGCTCAGGACGGCGCGGTCGAAGGCGCCCCCGGCGCGGGTGGCGAGCTCCAGGTCGCCGCAGGCCAGGGCGGCGCGCGCCTCCAGCCAAGCCGAGAGCGCCAGGGCGCGCGCCTTCAGGGCGGGATCGGAGCTGACCAGGTCGGCGGGCGCGACCAGCGCGGCCAGCGCCGCCTCCGCCAGAGGCTCGCCGGTCCAGTCCAGGCGCAGTCGCCAGGTTTCGATGCGGAGCGTCTGCAAGGCCTGGGACGGTCCGGCCGCCGTCGCGGCGCGCTCGATGGCGGCGGTGGCGCGGTCGAGCAAGGCGGGGTCGCCGCAGCGCCGCGCCAGCTCCAGCGCGATCGCGGCGCGGTCGGTCAGGGTCGCGGCCCGGCCGAGCTCAGGCATGAAGCCCTGCAGCGCGCCGATGTCCAGCAGCTCCAGCGCGGCCCCGTCCAAGGTCCGCTCGCGCCCTGCTCCGCCCCGTCTGACCCACGCGCGCATCCCGCAAAGCCTTTCGCTGTCCCGCTGCGGAACGCCCGCGCCGGTTTCGGAATGCCGGGGGCAAGTGCGGGGCCGTCGTCGCGGGCGGGGCGGGGCGAGGCGAGGGATCAGACGGCCTGTAAGCCGGGTTCTGTCATACGCCTGAGACGGCGCGAGACGGTCATTCCTCTGGACCGGCCCTTGCGGACCGGTTCGCGCGACCAACCCGGACCGCTCGGACCGGCGACGGTCCTGCCCCAGGCCAGGCCTGCGGCGCGCGATCCCTATTCGGTCTTGCTCCAGGCGGGGCTTGCCATGCCGTCCCTGTCGCCAGGTCCGCGGTGGGCTCTTACCCCACCCTTTCACCCTTGCCGGAGCGCCCTAAGGCGGTCCGGCGGTTTGCTTTCTGTGGCGCTGTCCCTGGGGTCGCCCCCGGCGGGCGTTACCCGCCGCCTTGTCGCCGTGGAGCCCGGACTTTCCTCGACGCCCGCTTGCGCCGGCGCCGCGACCGTCCGGCCGTCTGATCCGGCGCGACCCTGCCCGCCTGCGCGCCGGCGGTCAACGGCGGGTCAGGACTGCAGGCTGTGCGGGAAGGAATGGGCGGTAGAGGTCGCCTGGGGCGCGGCCGCAGGCGGGGCGGCGGACTCGTAGGGTGCGCTCTGACGGCCGGCGCCGGGCGGCGGCGGAGCGGGCTGCGTGAAGGCGGGCGAGGGCGCGGTGCGACGGTCGGCGAGCGTTCCGAGCTTCACCGCCGTGCCGGAGGCGCTGACCATGATCAGCCCGCCGTGCGGCCCCATGGTGGAGAAATCGATGTCGATGCCGATCACAGCGTCCGCGCCCATCTCCGCGGCCCGGTCCTCCAGCCGCTTCAGGGCCTCGTTGCGCGCCTTGTCCAGGGTGCGCTCGTAGGTCTTGGAGTGACCGCCCACGAGGTCGCGGATGGAGGCGAACAGGTCCTTGACGGCGTTGACACCGATGATGGACTGCCCGGCGACCACGTCGATGTATTCCACCACAGGGCGGCCCTCGACCACCGCGGTGGTCGTGAGCAGCAGCGGCTGCTTCGACTTGGCCACGTGGAACCCTCGCTTTGCTGACCCGCTAACTATAATGCAGAATGGCTTAGGCGGATGCCAGAGGCGTTCGCGTGGCGGGGGAGAGTTGAGGGATGTTTTTTGCGCGGTCCCACCTTGATCTGCATAACATCCGTCATTCGATCGAGCGCATCGGCAACCTTTCGGACAACATCGTCCACCTAGGACCGGTGAAGATCGGCCTGGACGGGATTCTGACCTGGATTCCGGGGCTTGGCGGACTCTACTCGGCCGGGGCGGGCGTGCTGCTGATCGTCGAGGGCGTCCGTGCACGGATCGCCCCTACGACCTTGATGACCGCTGCGGTCCTGATCGGCATCCGCACTTTCGTTAGCGAGATCCCCCTGCCCATCGCAGACCTGGCGGTCGATCTTTTCACCGCCCACAAGTGGTCGGCGGACATGCTTGCCAAGGCGATGGACGAGACCGTCTATGTCGAGGGCACCCGCAAGGAGGCCGAGGTCTCGCCGGAATTCCAGGACCTGATGACCCGGATCAAGACGGGCAAGGAGACCCGCCGGGTGGTCTTTCTGGGCTGAGGCCGCCCCTAACGCCCTCCCGACCGAGCACTCCGGTCGCTTATTTGCGCAGGAAGCCGCCATACTTGGCGGCGAAGCGCGAGACGCGGCCGCCGCGGTCCAGCAGGGTGGCGTTGCCGCCCGTCCACGCCGGATGCGTCTTCGGATCGATGTCGAGGTTCAGCGTCGCGCCTTCCTTGGCGTAGGTCGAGCGCGTCAGATAGGTCGTGCCGTCGGTCATCACGACCGTGATGAAGTGGTAGTCCGGGTGGATGTCTTGCTTCATGACCAGGTCCGACCGACATAGGGCCCAGCGGCGCACCGCCCGACCGACGCAATGACGAAGGCCCGCCGAGCGGGCGGCGGGCCGTGAGCGCGCGGCTATACACGATCAGCCCCAGGATGCGCAACCGGTGAGCTTGAACGACGCCTCCGAGACGACCTCCGCCGCCGGCCGCCCGTCCACCGGGCAGAGCTTCGCCCAGAAGATCACGGAGGCCGCCGCCGCCCGGCCCAAGGCGCGCGACGCCCGTCCGCTGCTCCGGCTCTGGCCGTTCGTCGCCCGGCACAAGCTCGAGGCGATCCTGGCCGGCGTGTTCCTGCTGGGCTCGACCTCGGCGACGCTGGGCCTGACCGGCGCCTCGCGCCTCGTGCTCGATCACGGCTTCCGGCGCGAGTATTTCCTGATCGCCGCGGCGGTCGCCATCGCCCTGGCGCTGGCGACGGCGCTGCGATTCTACTTCGTCACCAAGCTCGGCGAGCGCGTGGTCGCGGACCTCCGCCGTGCGGTCTACGACCATGTGCTGGGGCTGGACCAGGCCTTTTTCCTGAAGATGACCACCGGGGAGGTGCTGTCGCGCCTGTCCACCGACATCGCGATCCTGGAGACCCTGGTCGGGAGCTCGGCCTCCATCGCGCTCAGGAACGCCATCACGCTCGTGGGCGCGATCGGCCTGCTGCTCGTGGTCAGCCCGCTCCTCACCCTCTGCGTCCTGGCGATCGTGCCGGTGGTGCTGGTCCCGCTGTTCGTGGTGGGGCGCAACGTCCGTCGGCTATCGGTGAAGGCGCAGGACGAGTTCGCCGCCGCCATGGGCTTCGCGGGCGAGAGCCTGGATCAGCTCGAAACCGTCCAGGCCTTCGGCCGCGAGCGCGCTGCGCAGGCGCGGTTCGGCGCGGCGGTGGAGGGCGCGTTCGCCGCCTCGCTCTCGCGTGTGAGGGCGCGGGCGATGATGACCTTCCTGGTGATGAGCCTGGTGTTCCTGGGCGTCGCCGCGGTGCTCTGGCTTGGCACCCACTTCGTGTCCGGCGGCTCCATGAGCGGGGGCGCGCTGCTGCAGTTTCTGTTCCTCTCGGTGCTGGCGGCGGGCTCGGTGGGGGCGCTCGGCGAGGTCTGGGGCGAGGTGCAGAAGGCCTCCGGCGCCATGGAGCGTATCGACGCCCTGCTGCGCGCGCGCCCCGGCATCGCCGCGCCCCCTGCGCCGAGGCCTCTGCCCGTCCCGCCCCGCGGCGAGATCGCCTTCGAGGACGTGACCTTCGCCTATCCCGGCCGCGCCGACCTGCCCGCCCTGAACGGCTTCAGCCTGCGCGTGCGCCCGGGGGAGACGGTGGCCCTGGTCGGCCCCTCCGGCGCGGGCAAGAGCACGGCGCTGAGGCTGCTGCTCCGCTTCTACGACCCGGACGCCGGGCGGGTCAGCGTCGACGGCGTCGACCTGCGCGAGGCCGACCCCGCCGAGGTCCGCGGCCGCATGGCCCTGGTCGCCCAGGACGCCGGCCTGTTCTCGGGCTCGGCGCTCGACAACATCCGCTTCGGGCGGGAGGACGCGGACGAGGTCGACGCCCGCGCCGCGGCCCGGGCCGCGGAGGCCGAGGGCTTCCTGCTGGCCCTGCCCCGGGGGCTGGAGGAGCCGCTGGGCGAGCGCGCCAAGACCCTCTCCGGCGGCCAGCGCCAGCGTCTGGCCATCGCGCGCGCCCTGGTGCGCAACGCGCCCATCCTGCTGCTCGACGAGGCGACCTCGGCGCTGGACGCGGAGAACGAGCGCCTGGTGCAGCTGGCCCTGCAGACCGCCATGCAGGGGCGCACCACCCTGGTGATCGCCCACCGCCTGGCGACCGTGCTGAAGGCCGACCGCATCGTGGTCATGGACCAGGGCCGGGTCGTGGAGGAGGGCCGCCACGGCGAGCTCGTGGTCCGCGGCGGGCTCTATGCGCGCCTGGCCCGGCTGCAGTTCCAGGACGCGGCCTGAGGCTTGAGCTTCAGTCTTTCAGCGGGGCCGAGCGGACCGCTCAGTCGTGGTGGACGTCCGCGCCCCACTGGCGCACGGGCCCGACATCGACGTGCACGAAATCGGACGCCGGATAGTAGCCCACCCCGCCCCGCCGCAGGCTGAGCGCCGCCCGGTGCAGGTGATCCAGGCGCACGTCGGGCAGGCGGATGTCGATCGCCATGCCCTTCATGTGGAAGCTGTTGTTCGCCACCCCCGAGGTGTGCTCGTGCAGCATGGCGTTGGTCCTCGGCGATCGGTAGCCCGAGATGACCTGGAACGGCTGCTTGGAGCCGGTCGCCTGGGCCAGGCTGGCCAGCAGGTCCAAGAGCTCGGGGTTCATCGGATGCTCGTCGCCGGTGCGGTAGTCGCGCAGCACGCGGTTCACCAGGGAGAGCGCGTCGGGAACATATCGGCCCCACTCCGCGTAGACGATGTCGAGGCGCTCGTCGGTGTGCAGGTTGTGCAGCGCCACCCGGCGCGGCTGCAGCACGCTGAAGGGGTCTGACCCGCTGTTGGAGGCCAGAGCCGCCTTGGGGGCCAGGCCGCTCGCCGCGGCGCTCGCTCCGGCCAGGCCGAAGCGCAGAAGATCACGGCGGGCGTGGAGCATGCACTCACCTCACGCTGGGAACTGGGACGTTCCGCGCGCGGTCCGGCGGGAACGCGCCTGAGTATCCTTACGGCGCAGGCGTGGTCAATCCGTTAAGCGGGCCGGCGCCCTGCGTCGAGAAGCTGCAGGAGCAGCGGATCCCAGTCGTAGAAGTCGCTCCGGAAGTTGATATCGCCGGAAGCATCCACAAAGCTCGTCCAATAGAGCAGGTATACCGGCATAGGCTGCTGAAGCTTGACCCTCATGGTGTCGCCCTGGTCTATGGTCTCGCTGATCCGGTCTGGCGACCATTCAGGATTGTCTTGCAACAGCAGGGCCGCGAGGTCGCGGGGTTTCTCCACGCGGACGCAGCCGTGGCTGACGTCGCGGCTCTGACGATTGAACGCCGACTTGGCCGAGGTGTCGTGCAGATAGACGCCGAACCGGTTGTCGAAGTCGAACTTGATCTGGCCCAGCGCATTCTTGGGCCCCGGCTTCTGCTGGATTTGCACGGTTTCGTGGCCGGGCTCGCCCACCTTGCGCAAGACATAGCCATGGGCGGCCAGATACCCGGGGGAGCGGCGCGCCTTGGGCAGGATCTCCTTGGTCGCGATGCTCGTCGGGATGTGCCAGGTCGGGTTGAACACGATCGAGTGAATGGCCGAGGCCAGCATGGGCGTGCGGTCCGTAGGCCGACCCGCCACGGCCTTCATGGTCAGGACCGTCTTGCCGTTCTGGTAGACGAAGAGATCGGCGGCCGGCACATTCACCTCGATGCGCGTGGCGGGGCGGGTGCGCGGCATCCAGCGCCAGCGCTCCATGTTGAGCCCGAGCTGGGTGAGGCGCTGTTCGACGCTGACGTTGAGCGCCGCCAGGGTCTCCGGCCCGACCACGCCGGTCTCCGTCAGGCCGTGGCGGCCCTGGAAGTTGCGCACGGCGTCGGCGAGCTGGTCGTCGAAGACCGCCGCGCCCGGGCCGTCGGCGGCCTGCGCCCCGTCCTCCACCGCGAGGCGCTGGCGGAGCTGCCGGACGCGGGCGCCCTTGGACCCGGCCTGCAGCGCCGGGCCGTCCGGGATCTCGCCCCAGCCGCCCCGCGCCGCGATGGCCTGATAGCGCACCAGCGCCTCCTTCAGAGCGCGATAGCCCTCGAAGGGCGGCGGCAGCGAGGCCAGCCACGCGTCGACCTTGCCCCCGTTCACCGCGTCCAGGAAGTCCTGGGTGGGATCGTAGGGCTCCGGCCGGATCGACCACTCCACCGGCCACTCGCGGATGCGCCCGCCGCGCTGGGCCCGGGCGTAGTTCAGGATGGCGACCTCCAGCAGGGTCGCGCCCCTGGTGCGCGCCGCGGGGTCAGGGGAGCGGAGCATCTCGTCGAGATTGGCCGGGGCGAACTCGTCGGCGCCGAAACCGTGCTGGGGCGCCTCGCGCAGGGTGCGCACCATGGCGCCGATCTGCTCGGGACGCAGCGTCACGGTGGGGATCGGCATGGGCTTGGCGAGGATCGCGGGCTCGCGCGGCGCGGTGGCGGCGGGCTGCGTCCCGGCGGTCGCCACGGCCTGGGCGGGCGCGGGGCGGGAGGTCAAGGGCGCTGCGGCGCCGGGCGCACGCAACGCGGCCGGGGCGGCGAGGCTGGGCCGGGCGGGGGACGCGCCGGCTTGCGGGTCGCAGGCCGGGCCGGCGGCGGGACGTAGCCCGGCGGCAGGCGCGCGACCTGCACCTGAGCAAGCGCGGCCACGCCGGGCAGGGCGAAGACGGCTAGGGCGAGAAGGGGCGCGACCGCCCAGGACAGCATTCGACGCATTCGACGAGACGACCTCACCCCCGCGGCTCCCTCGGCTTAGCGTGCGGCATCCGCGTCCGTTCCGACGCCAGACCGCCGGGGTCAAGCGCGCGGCCCCGCCCCGGACCCGTCAGGGTGCGATAAAGGCTGGCTGTGACCGCCGTTCAACAGGGCGCGACGCCTCAGCCGGGGCGTCGAATGCGGGTCTCAGATGTGGATCGCGTGGCCGAGCGCGCGCTGGGCCGCCTCGTGGAAGCCCTCCGACAGGGTCGGGTGCACGTGGATGGTGTGCGCCACATCCTCCAGCACCGCGCCCATCTCCAGCATGGCGGCGAACTCGGCGCTGAGCTCGGAGACATGCGCGCCCACGGCCTGCACCCCCAACAGGCGATGGTCGCCCTGGCGTGCCACCACCCGCACGAAGCCGCCGTCGTCGCCCGCCTCCATGGAGAGCGCCCGTCCGTTGGCCTGGAAGGGGAACACTGCGGTCATGACGTCGTGGCCGGCCGCCTTGGCCTCCTCGGGCAGGAGGCCCGCGGACGCGATCTCGGGCTCGGTGAAGCACACCGCGGCGACGGCGACCGGATCGAAGCGGCGCTTCCTGCCGGCGATGATCTCGGCGACCATCTCGCCCTGGGCCGAGGCCTTGTGCGCCAGCATCGGCTCGCCCACCAGGTCGCCGATGGCGTAGACGCCGCGCATGGAGGTGCGGCACTGGCCGTCGACCTTCACGAACCGGCCGTCCATGTCCACGGCCATGGCCTCCAGGCCGAAGCCCTCGGTGAGCGGGCGGCGGCCGACGGTGACCAGCACCCGGTCCGCCGCGATCCGCTGCTCCGCGCCGTCGGCGTCCTCGATCGCCAGCTCGGTGGCGTTGCCGCGGGTCTCCACCGCCTTGGCCTTGGCGCGCAGGTGCAGGGCCACGCCCGCCTTCTCCAGCCAGCGCCGCACCGGAGCCGTCAGGGCGTCGTCATAGAGCGGCAGGATGCGGTCCTGCGCCTCCACCACCGTCACTTCGCAGCCGAACTTGCGAAACGCGATGCCGAGCTCCAGCCCGATATAGCCCGCGCCCACCACCGCCAGCCGCCGGGGCAGCTCAGCCAGGCTCAGCGCCTCCGTCGAGGAGATCACCGGCCCGCCGAAGGGGATGTGCGGCAGCTCCACGGCGCGCGAGCCCGTGGCCAGGATGACATTCTCAGCCGCGATGCTGACCGCCCCCCCCGGGGTCTGCACCCGGCAGGTCTTGGCGTCGGAGAAGACGCCCCAGCCCTCGACCACCTGCACCTTGGCGCGCTTGAGCAGGGCGCCCACGCCGCCGTTCAGCTTGCCGACCACTGTCTCCTTCCAGGCCACCGTCTCGGCGAGGTCGAGCGCCGGCGGGGCGGACAGGCGCACCCCGTGCCGGCCCTTGGCGGCGGCCTTGACCATGGTGTCGAACTCCGAGGCGACGTGGATCATCGCCTTGGACGGGATGCAGCCGCGGATGAGGCAGGTGCCGCCCAGCCGGTCGGCCTCGACCAGCACGGTCTTCAGGCCGAGCTGGCCCGCGCGGATCGCCGCGACGTAGCCGCCCGGGCCCCCGCCCACCACCAGCACCTGAGCCTGGATCGTCTCGGTCATCTCCAGCGCGCCCCCGATCACATGAACAGCGTCGCCGGGTGCTCCAGCAGGCCCTTGAGCTTCTGGATCATCTCGGCGGCGTCCCAGCCGTCCACCACCCGGTGGTCGAAGCTGGAGGAGACGTTCATCATCTTGCGCACGACGACCTGGCCGTGGCGGACCACGGGGCGCTCGATGATCTTGTTCGGACCGACGATCGCGGTCTCCGGATGGTTGATCACCGGCGTGTGCGTGACCCCGCCCAGGGGGCCGAGGCTCGTGAGCGTGATCGTGGAGCCGGACAGCTCCTCCTTCTTGGCCGAGCCGTCCCGGGTGGCCTGGGCCAGGCGCGCGATCTCGGCGGCGAGCCCCCAAAGGTCCAACGCCTCGGCGTGGCGGATGACCGGCACGATGAGGCCGTTGGCCGTCTGGGTCGCCATACCGAGGTGCACCGCCCGGTGCCGGTGCAGCACGCCCGCCTCGTCGTCGAAGCGCGCGTTGATGTTGGGATAGTCCGGCAGCACCTTGCAGAGCGCGGTGATCAGGAACGGCAGCAGGGTCAGCTTGGGCTGGTCCTTGCTCCTGGCGGCGTTCAGGTGGGCGCGCAGCGCCTCCAGCTCCGTCACGTCCACCTCTTCGGCGTACATGAAGTGCGGGATGCGGCGCTTGGCCTCCTGCATCTGCTGGGCGATGCGGCGGCGCAGGCCGATGATCTTGACGGCCTCCACCCCGTCCCGCGGGGCGAGGCGCGCGCCGGCGGACGGCGGCGACGGGCTGCGGCGGTCTGCGCCCGCGGCGGCGACATAGGCGTCCAGGTCCTGATGCGTGATGCGCCCCCCTGGCCCGGAGCCCGCGACATAGGCGAGCTTGATCCCGAGCTCCTCGGCGCGGGCGCGTACGGCCGGCGAGGCCAGCGGACGCTCGCCCGGGCTGCGGTTCGGGAAGGCGGGCGGCGCCTCCGGGGCGCGCGCCCCGGCGGGGGAGGGGCCTCGAAGGCCGGGGGCGGGTGATGATCCTCGCGCTCAGGCCGCTCCGCAGCGGGCGTCGTCGGCGGCGGGTCGCGGGGGTCGATGTTGCGCTGGCCGGCGGGGTTCGGGACCACCGGGGGTTCGGGCCGGGCGGCCGCATTGCCCGCGCCCTCGACCTCGAAGACGGCGATGGGCGCGCCGACCGGGTGCATGTCGCCCGGGGCCCCGTGCACCTCCACCACCTTGCCGGCCACAGGCGCGGTCATCTCCACCGTCGCCTTGTCGGTCATCACGTCGACGAGCGGCTGGTCCTCGCGCACCTCGTCGCCCACGGCCACGTGCCAGGCCACGATCTCCGCCTCGGCGGTGCCCTCGCCCACGTCGGGCAGCTTGAAGACGTAACGGCCCACGGCTCAGCCCTCCATCACGCGGCGGAGCGCCGCGATCACCCGGGCCGGCCCGGGGAAGTAGTCCCACTCGAAGGCGTGCGGATAGGGCGTGTCCCAGCCGGTCACGCGTTCGATGGGCGCCTCCAGATGGAAGAAGCAGTGCTCCTGCACCAGGGCCGAGAGCTCCGCCCCGAAGCCGGACGTCCGCGTCGCCTCGTGCACGATCACGCAGCGCCCGGTCTTCTTCACCGAGGCCTGGACGGTCTCGATGTCCAGCGGAATCAAGGTTCGCAGGTCGATCACCTCCGCATCCACCCCCGCCTCCGCCGCCGAGGCCAGGGCCACGTGCACCATGGTGCCATAGGCCAGAACGGTGACGTCCGCGCCTTCGCGCACGACCGCCGCCTGCCCCAGAGGCACGGTGTAGCGGCCCTCGGGCACCTCGGAGGCGGGGTGCTTGGACCAGGGCTGCACCGGCCGCTCGTGATGGCCGTCGAAGGGGCCGTTGTAGATGCGCTTGGGCTCCAGGAAGATGACCGGGTCGTCGTCCTCGATGGCGGCGATCAGCAGGCCCTTGGCGTCGTAGGGCGTGGAGGGGATCACGGTCTTCAGGCCCGCCACGTGGGTGAAGAGGGCTTCCACGCTTTGGCTGTGGGTCTGGCCGCCGAAGATCCCGCCGCCGTAGGGGCTGCGCACCGTGAGCGGCGCGGTGAAGTCGCCGGCGGAGCGGTAGCGCAGGCGCGCCGCCTCCGACACGAGCTGGTCATAGGCGGGGTAGATGTAGTCGGCGAACTGGATTTCCACGACCGGGCGCAGACCATAGGCGCCCATGCCGATGGCGGCGGCGACGATGCCGCCCTCCGCGATCGGCGCATCGAAGCAGCGCGTCGCGCCGTACTTCTTCTGGAGCCCCTCGGTCACGCGGAATACGCCGCCGAAATAGCCCACGTCCTCGCCGAAGATCAGGACATTGGGGTCGTCGTTCAGCTTGACGTCCAGGGCGGAGTTCAGCGCCTGGATCATGTTCATGGTCGGCATGGACGTCAGACCCCCGCTTCCTGGCGCTGGCGGCGAAGGTGCCAGGGCATCTCCTTGTAGACGTCCTCGAACATCTCCTTGGCGCTCGGGCGGGACTGGCCGAGCGTGCCGACGCTTTCGGCCTCCTTCAGCGCGGCGCGCACCGCCTCGGCGCACTCCGCCTCCAGCGCCTTGTGCTGCGCCTCCGACCATGCGCCGATCGCGATCAGGTGCTGCTTCAGGCGGTTGATGGGATCTCCGAGGGGCCAGCGCTCCCGCTCCTCCTGCGGGCGATAGCGGCTGGGGTCGTCGCTGGTGGAGTGCCCTTCCGCCCGGTAGGTGTAGAGTTCGATGACCGTGGCGCCGAGGTTGGACCGCGCCCGCTCCGCCGCCCAGGCCGTCGCCGCATAGACCGCCAGATAGTCGTTTCCGTCCACGCGCAGCGCCGGCAGGCCATAGCCGATGCCCCGCGAGGCGAAGGTCGAGCGCTGCCCCCCCGCGATGCCGTGGAAGGCCGAGATGGCGTACTGGTTGTTGACGATGTTCAGGATCACCGGCGCCCGGTAGACGCTGGCGAAGGTCAGGGCGTTGTGGAAGTCGCCCTCGGCGGTCGCCCCCTCGCCGATCCAGGCCGCCGCGATCCGGCTGTCGCCCTTGTAGGCGCTGGCCATGGCCCAGCCGACCGCCTGGCCGTACTGGGTGCCGAGGTTGCCTGAGATCGAGAAAAAGCCGAACTGGCGGCTCGAGTACATGATCGGCAGCTGGCGGCCCTTCAGCGGGTCGCGCGCGTTCGAATAGACCTGGTGCATCATGTCGACCAGGGCATAGCCCCGCGCCACCAGCAGGCCCTGCTGCCGGTAGGTCGGAAAGCACATGTCGTCGAACTCGAGCGCCTGGGCGGCGGCGATGGCGACCGCCTCCTCGCCCGTGCACTTCATATAAAAGCTGGTCTTGCCCTGCCGCTGGGCGCGGTACATGCGATCGTCATAGGCGCGGGTCAGCACCATGTGGCGCAGGCCCTGGCGCAGGGTCTCGGCGGGCAGCCGCGGGTCCCAGGGCCCGACCGCCCGGCCTTCCCTGTCCAGCACCCTGATCAGGGTGAAGGCGAGGTCGCGGATCTCGGCGGGCTCGACCTCGATGGGCGGGCGGCGCACCTCGCCCGGCTCGGGCAGCTTGATCTTGCTGAAATCGGCGGGGTCGCCCGGACGCCCCTCGGGCTCGGGGATGTGGAGGCTGAGCACGACCGCGTTGCGGCCACGCTTGAGCGCGGTGTCGACCATGAGCGACGGGTCCTCCCTCGGACCGGGTGCAGGGGCGGCGCGCGGCCGACCCTTCGCGGTTTGGCGTGAGTTTGCGCCCTCATGGGCAAAGACGCAGGCGGCGTCAATTCCTGCCCTTGCGCGGGCCGCAGGCAGGCAAGGCCTTGCGCTGCATTGCACAATCGCGGCACGGCCATGCCCAGGCGAGACGCCTGTTCCGCCGTCGCCGCCGGCATGGTAGCGCTGGCGTCCATGAAGCGCTCAGCCCTCGCCCTCGCGGCCGTTCTCGCCGTCTCCGCCCTGGCCGGCCCGACCGCGGCCCGCCCCTTTACCGCCCAGGACCTGGTGACGCTGGACCGGGTGTCGGACCCGCACCTGTCGCCAGACGGCGCCCTGGTCGCCTACGACCTGCGCACCACCGACCTCGCCGCCAACCGGGGCCGGCACGCCGTCTGGCTGGTGCGCGCGGACGGCCGCGGCGAGCCGGTGCGCGTCGTGGAGGGGACGAGCCCGCGCTGGGCGCCGCAGGGCCTGACGCTCTTCTACCTCGCGCCAGATCAGGAGGGCGTGACCCAGGTCTTCGCGGTCCAGCCCTGCCCGCCCGGCGCGAAGTGCCTGGCCGCTCCGACGCCTCGCCAGGTCACCCGTCTGCCCCTGGACGTGGGCAGCTTCCGCCTCGCGCCGGACGGGCGGCGCCTGGTGGTTTCCCTGGCGGTCTTCCCCGACACCGAAGATCCCGCCGAGACCCGCACGCGGCTGGAGGCCCGGGCCAAGGGGAAGGCGTCCGGGGTCGTCTACGACCGCCTCTTCATCCGCCACTGGGACCAGTGGGCGGACGGCACGCGCAACCACCTCTTCGCCCTCGCCCTGGGCCCGGACGGCACGGCGAGCGGCCCGGCCGTCACGCTGATGCGCGGCTTCGACGGCGATACGCCCTCCAAGCCCTTCGGCGACGACGCCGAGTACAGCATCACGCCGGCGGGCGAGGTCTATTTCGCCGCCCGCCTGGCGGGCCGCAGCGAACCCTGGAGCACCAACTTCGACGTCTGGCGCGCGCCCCTGGACGGCTCGCGCCCGCCGGAGGACCTGACCGCGGCGAACAAGGCCTGGGACACAGGCTGGGTGGTCTCGCCCGACGGGCGCACCGCCGCCTACCGCCGGATGAAGCGCCCGGGCTTCGAGGCGGACCGCTTCTGGATCGTGCTGCGCGACCTGCGCACGGGCGCCGAGCGCGAGCTCGCCCCCGGCTGGGACCGCTCGGCGGGCGAGCTGCACTGGTCCGCCGACGGGCGCACGCTCTACACCACCGCAGACGATGTCGGGCAGGTGCGCCTGTTCGCCATCGACGTCGCGAGCGGCCGGGTCACGCCCCTGACCGGCGAGGGCCACGTCTCCAACGCCTTCGACGTGGGGCCCCGCGGCCTGGTCTACGCCCAGGCCTCCCTGGGCGGCCCGGACCAGCTCTACGCCCTGCCGGCGGGGGCGAAAGCGGCGGCGCAGCTGACGCACCATAACGCCGAGAAGCTCGCGGGCGTCGACCTGGCGCCGTACGAGCAGTTCGCCTTCCCCGGCTGGAACGGCGAGACCGTGCACGGCTACGTCATGAAGCCCTACGGCTGGCAGCCGGGGCGCAAGTATCCGGTCGCCTTCATCGTGCACGGCGGCCCGCAGTCGAGCTTCGCCAACGCCTGGAGCTATCGCTGGAACCCGCAGTTCTACGCCGGCCTGGGCTATGCGGTGGTGTTCATCGACTTCCACGGCTCCCCCGGCTACGGCCAGGCGTTCACCGACAGCATCTCCCGCCACTGGGGCGATCGCCCGCTGGAGGACCTGCAAAAGGGTTGGGCCGCGGCGCTGGCCCGGTATGCCTATCTGGATCAGGACCGCGCCTGCGCCCTGGGCGCCTCCTATGGCGGCTTCATGATCAACTGGATCGCCGGGGTCTGGAACCAGCCCTGGAAGTGCCTGGTCACCCATGACGGCATCTTCGACGCCCGCTCCATGGCCTATTCCACCGAGGAGCTGTGGTTCGAGGAGTGGGAGCACGGCGGCCTCCCTTGGGAGCATCCGGAGACCTACGAGCAGTTCAACCCGGTGAACCATGTGGCGGCCTGGACCAAGCCGCAGCTGATCGTCCACGGCGGACGGGACTATCGCGTTCCCCTGGAGCAGGGGATCGGCGCCTTCACCGCCCTGCAGCGCAAAGGCGTGGAGAGCCGCTTCCTCTACTTCCCCGACGAGAACCACTGGGTGCTGAAGCCGCAGAATTCGCTGGCGTGGCACGCCGCCGTGGGCGAGTGGCTGAACCGCTGGACGGCGAACGCCCCGCCGTCGGCGAAGTAGGGCCGCGCTCCCGTTCGGGTTGGGTCCCGGACATCCCATTGCCAAGGCGGCGCGGGTCCGGCATCTAGGGCCGTGGCGGTGCTTCCGGGCGACCGGAAGCTAAGAGGGAACGGGGTGTGACGCCCCGGCTGTGCCCGCAACTGTAAGCGGTCGAGGCGGAGATGCTCGCCTCGGCCCGACGTCCGTCCGTCTCCGCGAGCGCGGGGGCGGCGTCACTGGGACCTCCGGGTTCCGGGAAGGCGAGGGCGCCGGGCGATGGCCGCGAGCCAGGAGACCTGCCGCCCACGTCGCTCGTCCTTGGCCCGGGACCAGGCCCAAGGCGCGGGGAGACCGTCGCAGCGACAGCGGCCGGCCGCCATCGTGCGCGTCCATGCGTGCGGGCCGTCGCTGAACCCGGCCGAGTCCCGATGGCGGCGGGCGCGGCGCTTCACGACGGAGCCCTTGAGCCCATGATCCGCCCTGCCCTGCTCGCGTCGGCGAGCCTTTGCGCCCTCGCGTCCGCCGTCCTGCCGGCCTCGGCCCAGGACGCCCCCTCTCCGGCCCCCTCGCCGGCTCCGGTCAGCGAGGTCGTGGTGACCACCCGCCTGCCTGCGACCCCGGCCGACGCGCCCGACGCCAAGGTGATCGACCGCGCCGAGATCGACGCCCGACAGGCGGTCTTCGCCGCCGACGTCCTCTCCACCGTGCCCGGCGTGGCCCTGACCCGCGCCGGCGCCTTCGGCGGCGTGACGTCGGTGCGGATCCGCGGCGCCTCGTCGGACAAATCGCTGGTGCTGGTGGACGGCGTGCCGGTGAACGACCCCAGCCAGCCGACCGGCGCCTTCGACCTCGGGACCTTCGACCTGGCCGACGTGCAGCGGATCGAGATCCTCTCCGGGCCCCAGGGCTCGCTCTGGGGATCGAGCGCGATCGGCGGCGTGATCAACATCATCACCCGCGAGCCTCAGGGCGTCTCGGCCCTGCTGGAAGCGGGCAGCTACGGCACGGCGCGCGCCGCGGTCTCGGCGGGGCTGAGCCGGGACCGGTGGGGCCTGGGCGTCAGTGCCTCGGGCCTGCGCAGCGACGGTATCTCCAAGGCCGATGCGGCGAACGGCGCCCGCGAGCGCGACGGCATGGACGAGGCGACGCTCGGCCTTCGCGGACGCTACCAGCTCGCGCCGCAGCTGCGCCTGGACGGCCAGCTGCGCTATGCGGAGGCGCACGTGGACACGGACGGCTATCCCGCGCCCGCCTATGTGCTGGCCGACGACCCCTCCCGGTACAAGAGCCGCAGCGTGTCCGGCTTCGTACGGCTGCAGGGCGAGGCGCTGGGCCTGCATCACAGCCTCAGCGTCGCCTATTCCGGCATCGACCGGGCTGACGTGGCCACCGACTTCCCCGACCGCTACACCGCCGACCGGCGCGTCTACCGCCTGAGCGTCGAACGCGACCGCCCGGGGGAGGCCTGGGCCGTGCAGGGCGGGGTGGAGCGGACCGAGGACGCCGCCGACCTCTCCACCGGCCAGAGCCAGAGCCTGAATACCGACAGCGCCTTCCTGGTGGGGCGCGTGCGGCCCATCGCGGCCCTGACGCTGACGGCCAGCCTGCGCTGGGACGATCCGGACCGCTTCGCGTCCAGGACCACCGCGCGGGCGTCCGGCGTCTATGAGTTCGGACACGGGCTGTCGCTGAACGCCAGCTTCGGCCAGGGCTTCAAGACGCCCACGATCAGCGAGACGGCCTGCGACTTCTGCTTCCCCGCGGGGCCCGCCCTCGACCTCAAGCCGGAGACGGCGGAGGGCTATGACGGCGGCGTGCGCTGGACGGCGCCGGGCGGGGCGGCCGCCGTGGCGCTCACGGGCTACAGCCTGCGGGTCAGAAACCAGATCACCTATGCGTTCGACCCCGCGACGTTTGCCGCGCGCTACAGGAACCTCGAGCGGACCAAGGCCTCCGGGCTGGAGGCGCAGGCGCGCACGGCCCTGCCCCGGGGCTTCAGCCTGGGCGCGGAATACGCCTACACCGACAGCCGCGACGCCACGACGGGCCAGCCGCTGCTGCGCATCCCGCGCCATGCCGGGTCGGCGGAGCTGGGCTGGAGCGGCGGGCCGTTCAGCGCGCTGTTGCTGGTGCGCAGCCAGTCGGGCTTTCCGGACGTGGGCGGGCGCAACGGCGGCTTCACCGTGGCCAACCTGTCGGGAAGCTGGCGGCTGCGCCCGGGCCTGCGCCTGTTCGGCCGGATCGAGAACCTGGCCGACACGCACTACGAGCAGGCGCTGGGCTACGGCGAGCCCGGCCGCTCCGGTTACGTCGGCGTGGCGGTGAGCTACTGAGGCGCGGGGGCGGGGCCGCTAGGCCGCGCTCGACGCGGGCGTCACCGCGAGCAGGGCGCGGATGGCGTCCGCCGAGCGGGCCTGGCGCAGCTGCTGGCGCAGCTCGCCCTGGCGCAGGCGGCGGGAGACGCGGGCCAGCGCCCGCAGGTGCTCGGTCCCCGCCCCTTCCGGCGCGAAGAGCGCGAACAGCAGATCCACCGGCTGGTCGTCCACCGCGTCGAAGGCGACCGGGGTCTCCAGCCGCATGAAGACCGCGCGCAGGCCGTCGAGCCCGGGCAGGACCGCATGCGGCAGGGCCACGCCGTGGCCGACGCCGGTGGAGCCGCGACTCTCCCGATCGAGCAGGGCGTCCAGCACCTCGCCGGACTTCAGATTGAACCGCTTGGCGGCCAGGTCGGCGATCACCGCCAGGGCCTGACGCTTGCTGTCGGCGCTCGAGCGGTGCGCGATCGCGCCCGCTTCGAGCCATTCGCCGATATCCAAAGGCGAAGCTCCCGAGAACTTGGATGTTGACACGGATCCCGGCGTTCGTCGCCGGGCATTCGACCCTGGAACGCGCGAGGTCAAGCGCTGGCTTGCGCGGCCCCGTTCACAGTTCCGTTCCCGCCGGCGGTCTGGGCGCCCGCCCCGGCGGCGGCCTGCGCCCGGCTTTGGCGGCCGTGCGCTGGGGGTCGATCCAGCCGATATTGCCGTCGTTGCGGCGATACACCACCGCCATGCCGCCGTGGGCGGCGTTGCGGAAGAGCACCAGGGGCGCGCCCGTCAGGTCGAGCTCCATCACGGCCATCATGACGGTCATGGTCTTCACCTCCGCCTGGCTCTCCGCGATGATCATGGCCTCCGGCGCGCCGTGGCCGGCGGAGCCGTCCGCGCCCCAGTCCTCGCCCTCGTCGCCCTCGTCCAACGCCTCCGGCGCGCGGAGCACCGCGTAGGGCAGGGTCTCCACCCTCTCCCGCGCGCTCGGCTGGGCGTGGTGGTTCTTCAGGCGGCGCTTGTAGCGGCGCACGCGCGTCTCGATCTTGTTCAGCGCCTGGCTGAAGGCGGCGTGGGCGTCGGGCCCCTGGCCCCGCGCGACGAGCTGCTGTCCCGAGGCCAGCAGCATGACGGTGTCGACGCAGAAGAAGTGGCCGTCGCGGCTGACCACGACCTCGGCGGTGCCGCCCCGCTCGAAGTACTTGCCCACGCCCGCGTTCAACTCGTCCTGGATCCGCGTTCGCAGCGCATCGCCGACGTCCACGTGCTTGCCGGAAACCTTGACGGTGATGGGGGTGGGGTTGCTCGTCGCCATGGGGAGAGTGCACGTCCGTGTGGGGGGCCTGTCAAGCCGGGAACGGCTCGGCGGCGGCCCGGAGATGGCGGAAACTCAGGCGGACGGCCTTGGGTTCAGACCGCGGCGCGCATCGTGCGGCGACGCTCGAGCGAAGACGGAATCCTGAGCGCCTCCCGATACTTGGCGACGGTGCGGCGGGCGATGTCGACCCCTGAGCCCTTCAGGATCTCCACGATGCGGTCGTCGGATAAGACGCCTTCGGACGTCTCGTGCTCGCCGTCGATCAAGCGCTTGATGCGGTGGCGCACGCTCTCGGCGGAGTGCGCCTCTCGTCCGTCGGTGGCGGCGATGGCGGAGGTGAAGAAGAACTTCAGCTCGAACACGCCCCGGGGGGTGGCCATGTACTTGTTCGACGTCACCCGGCTGACGGTGGACTCGTGCATGCCGATGGCCTCGGCGACCTGCTTGAGGTTCAGCGGGCGCAGGTGCGCCACGCCGTAGGCCAGGAAGGCGTCCTGCTGGCGCACGATCTCGCTGGTGACCTTCAGGATGGTGCGGGCGCGCTGGTCGAGGCTGCGCACCAGCCAGTTGGCGGAGGCGACGCAATCGCTGACAAACGCTCGGTCGGCCTCGGTGCGGGCGCCCCGGGCGATCCTCGCCTGATAGCTGTGGTCCACCAGGACGCGGGGCAGGGTATCGGTGTTCAGCTCCACCCGCCAGGCGCCCTGGGCGTCCTCGCGCACGAAGATGTCGGGCACGACGGGCGGCGAGGCGTCCGCCTCGAACCCGGCGCAGGGACGGGGGTTCAGGCTTTTCACCTCCGCGATCATCTCGCGCAGGTCCTCGTCGTCCACGCCGCAGAGCCGGCGCAGCGCCAGCACGTCCCGACGGGCCAGGAGCTCCAGATTGTCGAGCAGGACGGCCATGGCCGGGTCCAGCCGGTCGCGCTCCTTCAGCTGCAGCGCCAGCCGCTCCTTGAGATCCCGCGCGAAGACGCCGGTCGGCTCGAAGCCCTGCAGGCGCGCCAGCACCGCCTCGACCTCCGCAGGCGCGCAGCCCAGGCGGTTCGCCGTTTCGGCGAGGTCGGCGCGGAGATAGCCCGCCTCGTCCACCGCATCGAGGAGCTGGGCGGCGATCACGCGCCGGGCGGGGTCGAAGCCGGCCAGCGCCAGCTGGCCTTGCAGGTGCTCGCGCAGGGAGGGCGGCCCGCTGAGGCGGGTCTCGAGCGGATCGCCCTCGCCCTCGAAGTCGCCGCCGGCGCCGGCGCGGGACCAGTCCACCGCGCCCCCCGCAGGCCCCGACAGCTGCTGCTCGGCGAAGTCGCCGGGCGCCGCCTCGGGCGCGAGGTCGGCGGCGGAAGCGTCCAGGTCGCGGTGCGCCTCGCCGCCGGGCGCCTCGTCCAGCCGCATCTCGGCCGCGACCGGGGGGCCGCCTCGCCGTCCGGCTCAAGGGCGTCCGGCTCCTCGCGCACCAGCAGCGGATTGCGCTCAAGCTCCTGGTCGACATAGGCCTCCAGCTCCAGGTTGGAGAGCTGGAGCAGCTTGATCGCCTGCTGCAGCTGGGGCGTGATGACCAGGCCCTGGCCTTGCCGCAGCTCCAGACGCGCCGACAGCGCCATGCGTTCTCCCCGACTTTGGCCCGGTTCTTGCCTGCACTCTAGGGCGGCGCGGCTACGGAGCGGTTAACGGAGCGGCTTCCCTTGGCGCGTGACGCGGCTTAAGGGCGCTCTCCCATGCCTGACGCCGTCTTTCCACCGCCGCCCGACCGGGTTCAGCCCCGCCGGGCCCTTCTCTCCGTCTTCGACAAGACCGGGCTCGTGGAGACCGCCCGCGCCCTGCACGCGCTCGGCGTCGAGCTGGTGTCCACGGGGGGCACGCGCGCGGCCATCGCCGAGGCCGGCCTGCCGGTGCGGGACGTGGCCGAGCTGACCGGCTTCCCGGAGATGATGGACGGGCGGGTCAAGACGCTCCACCCGATGGTGCACGGCGGGCTGCTCGGCGTCCGCGACGCCCCCGCCCACGCCGAGGCCATGGCGGCGCACGGGATCGGCGGCATCGATATCCTCTACTGCACCCTCTACCCCTTCGAGCGGGTGAGCGCGGCGGGGGCGGACTTCGCCACGGCGGTCGAGAACATCGACATTGGCGGCCCGGCCATGACGCGCTCGGCCGCCAAGAACCACGGCTATGTGGCGGTCTGCGTCGATCCGCAGAGCATGGCGGAGGTGCTCGACGCGCTGCACGCCGAGGGCGCCACGCGGCTGGAGCTGCGCACGCGCCTGGCCGCCCGCGCCTTCGCCCGCACCGCCGCCTATGACGCCGCGGTCAGCGCCTGGTTCGCCCGCGAGCTCGACGACCTCTTCCCGGCCCGGATGAGCGTCGCCGGCGAGCTGATCCAGGCGATGCGCTACGGCGAGAACCCCCACCAGGGCGCGGCCTTCTACCGCACGGGCGAGGTGCGGCCCGGGGTCGCCACCGCGCGCCAGCTGCAGGGCAAGGCGCTGTCCTACAACAACGTGGCCGACACCGACGCCGCCATCGAGCTGGTCGCGGAGTTCGACCCCGGCGAGAGCGCCGCCGCCGTCATCGTCAAGCACGCCAATCCCTGCGGCGTGGCGCTGGGGCGCGACCTCGAGACCGCCTACCGGCGCGCGCTGCAGTGCGACCCGGTCTCGGCCTTCGGCGGCATCGTGGCGGTGAACCGCAAGCTGGACGCCGCCGCCGCCCGCGCCATCGCCGACATCTTCACCGAGGTGGTGGTCGCCCCCGACGCCGACGAGGACGCCGTCGCCGTCTTTGCGGCCAAGAAGAACCTGCGCCTGCTGCTGACCGGCGGCCTGCCCGATCCCGCCCAGCCCGGCCAGACGGTGCGCTCGGTGGCGGGGGCCTGCTGGTCCAGGGCCGCGACGTCGCCCGGGTGCGCGCGGCCGACCTGACCGTCGTGACCCAGCGCCAGCCCACCGAGGCGGAGGTGCGCGACATGCTCTTCGCCTTCACTGTCGCCAAGCACGTGAAGTCCAACGCCATCGTCTACGCCAAGGACGGTCAGACCGCCGGCATCGGGGCGGGCCAGATGAACCGGCGGGACTCTGCGCGCATCGCCGCGCTGCGCGCCCGGGAGGCGGCGCAGGCCGCAGGCGCGCCGCAGTCGCTGGCCAAGGGCTCCGCCTGCGCCTCGGACGCGTTCTTCCCCTTCGCGGACGGCCTCTTGCAGGCGGCGGAGGCGGGGGCGACGGCGGTGATCCAGCCCGGCGGCTCCATCCGCGACGCCGAGGTGATCGCGGCCGCCGACGCCCACGGCCTGGCCATGGCCTTCACCGGGGTGCGCGTGTTCCGCCACTGAGGCCCGAGCGGCTCCGCCGTTGACCCCCGGGCCCGTGGTCCCTAAAGCGCGCCGTCGCCTGAGCACCATGGCATCGGGCGGCGCCCCCGGGGGACCCTGCCCATGCCTGCCCAACCGCCTGTTAAGAAGGTCGTGCTCGCCTATTCCGGCGGGCTGGACACCTCGATCATTCTGAAGTGGCTGCAGACGGAATACGGCGCGGAGGTGGTGACCTTCACCGCCGACCTGGGCCAGGGCGAGGAGCTGGGGCCGGCCCGCGACAAGGCCCTGATGCTCGGCATCAAGCCGGAGAACATCTTCATCGAGGACCTGCGCGAGACCTTCGTCGCCGACTACGTCTTCCCGATGTTCCGGGCCAACACGGTCTACGAGGGGCAGTATCTGCTGGGCACCTCCATCGCCCGCCCGCTCATCGCCAAGAAGCAGATCGAGATCGCCCGGCAGGTGGGCGCGGACGCCGTTTGTCACGGCGCCACCGGCAAGGGCAACGACCAGGTCCGCTTCGAGCTCAGCTACTATGCGCTGGAGCCCTCGATCCGGGTGATCGCCCCCTGGCGGGAGTGGGACTTCACCGGTCGCGAGGCGCTCATCGACTTCGCCGAAAAGCACCAGATCCCCATCTCCAAGGACAAGCGCGGCGAGGCCCCGTTCTCGATCGACGCCAACCTCCTGCACTCCTCCTCGGAGGGCAAGGTGCTGGAGGACCCCAGCCAACCGGCGCCGGAGTTCGTGCATCAGCGCACCCTGAGCCCCGAGGCGGCGCCGGACCGGGCCACCGAGATCACCCTGGACTTCGAGCGCGGCGATCCCGTCGCCATCGACGGCGAGCGCCTGACGCCCGCCGCCCTTCTGACCCGCCTGAACCAGCTGGGCCACGACAACGGCATCGGGCGCCTGGACCTGGTGGAGAACCGCTTCGTCGGCATGAAGAGCCGCGGCGTCTACGAGACCCCGGGCGGGACCATCCTGCTGGCGGCGCACCGCGGCATCGAGTCGATCACCCTGGACGGCGGGGCCATGCACCTGAAGGACGAGATCATGCCGCGCTATGCGAGCCTGATCTACAACGGCTTCTGGTTCAGCCCCGAGCGCGAGATGCTGCAGGCGCTGATCGACAAAAGCCAGGAGATGATCGCCGGGCGGGTGCGGGTGCGCCTCTACAAGGGCAACGTCACCGTGACCGGGCGCGAGAGCCCCTACGCCCTTTACGACCAGGACCTGGTGACCTTCGAACAGGGTTCCTCCAGCTACGACCAGCGCGACGCCGCCGGCTTCATCCGCCTGAACGCGCTGCGCCTGCGGGTGCTGGCGCGGCGGGACGCCCGGGCCCCGCGGCCGGACTGAGGTGAACCGTAGATGACCGGAGCGGCCCGCGCGGGTTCAGGGCCCCCGGTGCAGACTGCGGGCCCGATCGGGAGCAGGTCCCATGATCTTCACGGCCGAACACATCCGTAGCGAGCACGAGCGGGCCTTGCGCGCGCTCACGCCCGAGCAGAGGCGCGCCATCGAGCGGCGGGCCCGTGCGGCGCAGCAATCCGCCTTCAACCAGCGCTGGCCCGCGGAGAACCTGCAGGCCATCTTTGAAGCTGAGGCGCGGGAACGCAACGCCGCCGCGGGGACCCCGCAGGCGGCCTAACCGGAGCGGGCGGGCTGACGCAGCGTCAGCGGGCGGCTTCGCTGCGATTGCGAAAGACCGCCGAGCCCTCTATATGCCGCCCGCTCTGGGGGGCGCGTCCGCCCTGACGGGGGGCCGCATGCTGGTCACGATGATGAAGGCCAAGCTTCACCGGGCCACGGTGACCCAGGCCGATCTCCACTACGAGGGCTCCATCGCCGTGGACCGCGACCTGCTGGACGCCTCCGGCATCCTGCCCCACGAGCAGGTCGACGTCCTGAACATCACCACCGGCGCGCGCTTCACGACCTACGCCATCGAGGCGCCGCGGGGCTCGCGCACTATCGGGGTCAACGGCGCCGCCGCCCGTCTCGTCCAGACCGGGGACAAGGTGATCGTGGTCGCCTACGCCCAGCTCGAGGCCGAGACGGCCCGCAACTACAACCCCAGCGTCGTGCTGCTCGACGAGGGCAATCGGATCAAGCGCGTCGCCTGAGGCGCCCGTCGCCGCGCCCGTTGCGGCAGCGTCGCAGGAACTTCGATCACGAGCGCGTGTTTCGGCTCTGCCGTGTCTCAGGATAGCCACGCCATGATCGGTCCCAAGCTTCTGGGCGCCGCCCTCGCCGCCCTTGCGCTCGCCGCGTGCAGCAAGAGCGGGAACTCCGCCGCCAACGGGATGGCCAGCAACGACAACCTGACCAACGCCTCCGCCCCGGCCAATCCTGAGACCAACTCGGGCTCGGGCAACAACCTGTCGGCCACGGACGCGGCGATGGCCAAGATCTCCGACGTGGTGGACAAGGCGCAGGACACGGCGGCGGCCGGCGTCGGCGCCGTCTCCGCCTCGACCCTGGGCTCGGTGAACACCCACGAGTTCGTGCTGAACGCCGCCCGCAGCGACCTGTACGAGATCGACGCCGCCAAGGTCGTCGAGCAGCGCTCCAAGTCCTCGGCCGTGAAGAAGTTCGCGGCCCAGATGATCAAGGACCACACCAAGACGACCAAGGAGCTGACCTCCCTCGTCCAGGGCGGAAACATCAAGGAGCAGATCCCCACCGCCCTGGACCAGCGCCGCCAGGGGCTGGTCGACAACCTGAAGTCCGCCTCGGCGGACGACCTCGACGTGCGCTACGCGGACCAGCAGGTCGCCGCGCACGAGGAAGCCGTCACCCTGATGAAGGGCTTCGCCGACCACGGCGACAACGACCAGCTGAAAGCCTTCGCCGCCAAGACCGCGCCCACGGTGCAGATGCACCTGGACATGGCCAAGGCGCTCGACGCGGCGATCAAGAACAAGGAAGACAAGGTCGGGGGCGGGACCAAGGGCGGCGCCAACCGCTGAGCCCGGCGGGGAGAGGGGCGCGCCCCGTCGCCCTCTCTGTGCGCTGCGGCTAAGCTTGGAGCAACGAAAGCCGGAGAGCCACGGGGATGATGTCGTTACTGGTCCGGATCGCCGCCAACGCGCTGGGCATTTGGCTGGCGACCGTCCTCCTGCCGGGCGGGGTCGTGATCGACTCCCTGACCGCCATGCCCGGGTGGGTCACCCTCGGGATGGCGGCGCTCGTGCTGGCGCTGGTCAATGCGATCGTGCGCCCGCTTCTGTTCATCATCACCCTGCCGATCGTGCTGGTGAGCCTCGGCCTTTTCGTGTTCGTGCTGAACGCGGCGACCTTCGGGCTCGCCTCGGTGTTCTTGCCGGGCCTGCATGTGCACGGCTTCGTCGCGGCTCTGGTCGGAGGTCTGCTGGTCAGCATCGCGAACTGGGCGCTGCACCTCGTCTTCCGCCGCAAGACGCAGCGCAAGCGTCAGCTCGCGCGCGCCAGCCGCGGCTCCTTCGAGGTGATCAACGTCCGCAAGACGCCCAGCCCCTGAATCTTCGGGCCCCTGATCTTCGGGCCCCTGCGAATGGCGCCCTAGCCCTTCAGGGCGTCGACGCCGGGCAGCGCCTTGCCCTCCATCCACTCCAGGAACGCGCCCCCGGCGGTGGAGACGAAGGTGAAGTCGCCCGCCACCCCGGCGTGGTGCAGGGCCGCCACGGTGTCGCCGCCGCCGGCCACGGCGATGAGCCGGCCCGCCTTGGCGAGCGCCGCGGCATGGCGCGCCGCCTCCACCGTCGCAGCGTCGAAGGGCGGCATCTCGAACACGCCAAGCGGGCCGTTCCAGATCAGGGTGGCGGAATTGTCCATCGCCCGCTTCAGCCGCGCCACGGTCTCCGGCCCGGCGTCCAGGATGCGCTCGTGTTCGTCCACCTCGCCCAGCCCGCGGACCCGCGCCGGCGCGCCGGGCGCCATCTTCTCGGCCACCACGATGTCCAGCGGCAGGAAGAGCTTGCAGTTGTTCCGCCCCGCCAGGCGGATGATGTCGCGCGCCGTCTCCGCCAGCTCTGTCTCGCAGTAGGAAGCGCCCACGTCGTGCCCCTGGGCGTAGAGGAAGGTGTTGGCCATGCCGCCCCCGATGGCCAGCTTGTCGAGCTTGGTCACCAGATTCTTCAGGAGGTCGAGCTTGGTGGAGACCTTGGAGCCGCCCACGATCCCGATCACCGGCCGCTTGGGCGAGCCCAGGGCCGCATCCAGCGCCTCGAGCTCGCGCTGCATCGACAGGCCCGCATAGGCGGGCAGCAGGTGCGCCACGGCCTCGGTGGAGGCGTGCGCCCGGTGCGCCGCGCTGAACGCGTCGTCGACGTAGAGGTCGCCAAGCGCGGCGAGCTGGCGCGCGAAGCCCTCGTCGTTGGCCTCCTCGCCGGCGTGGAAGCGCAGGTTCTCCAGGAGCGCCACCCCGCCCGGCTCCAGCCCGTTCACCGTCGCCTCGGCCTCAGGCCCCACGCAGTCGTCCGACCAGGCGACGGGCCGGCCCAGCAGAGCCGACAGGGGCGCGACCACCGGCTTCAGACTCATGCTGTCCACGCGCTTGCCCTTGGGGCGGTCGAAGTGGGCCAGCAGCGCCACCTTGGCCCCGCGCTCCGTCAGCCAGCGGATGGTCGGTAGAGCCGCGCGCAGCCGAGTGTCGTCGCTGACCCGGCCCTCGGCCATGGGCACGTTGAAGTCGACGCGCACGAGGGCGCGACGTCCGCTCAGGTCGCGGGCCTGGTCCAGGGTGCGAAAACGCATGCGGCGAAGTCCGTCAGGGGCTGGGTCGAGAGGCGCGCTAGAGCACGATGCGACCCGACTGGGTAGTCCGTTCGTCGCGCCCGACGCGATCGCCGGCGCATTCAGGAGACGTTCACGGCCAAGTTGAGCTAAATAGCGCTATCTGACCTCGCCCTCGGAGCTCCACGCCCATGCGCCCCCTCGCCGCCGCCCTCGTCGCCCTCGGACTGGCGACCAGCGCCGCCGCCCCCGCCTTAGCCCAAGCCGCGCGGGCGGAAGACGCCGCCTTCCGGGCCACCACGCTCAGCCTGTCGGCCTATGGCGAGACAACGCTCGCGCCCGACCAGGCGACGATCACCCTCGGCGTGACCACCCCGGGCCCGACCGCCGCGGCGGCCATGGCGGCCAACCGCACCCGCATGGCGGCCACCCTGAGAAGCCTGGCCGCCCAGGGGATCGCCGAGCGGGACATCCAGACCTCGGGCCTGAACCTGAACCCGCAGTACGTCTACGCCCAGGGGCAGCCGCCGAAGCTGACCGGCTATGAGGCGTCCAACCAGGTGACCGCGACGGTGCGCGACCTCGGCAAGCTCGGCGCGACCGTGGACGCCGTCGTCGCTGCGGGGGCCAACCAGGTCCAGGGCATCGCCTTCGGGCTGCAATCGCCCCGCGCGGCCGAGGACGCCGCCCGGCGCGAGGCGGTGACGGCGCTGCAGGCCAAGGCGGAACTCTACGCCAAGGCGACGGGCTACCGCATCGCGCGGCTGGTGAACCTGACGGAGGGCGGCGGCGACGGTTCGCCGCCCCGGCCGATGTTCCGCCTCGCCGCGGCCCCGGCCCGGGCCGAGAGCACGCCGGTGGCGCCCGGCGAACTGAAGGTGCGGATCGACGTCAGCGGCGTCTTCGAGCTGACGCGCTAGGCTGAGGCTCAGCGCGCGGCCAGGAACGCCCGGGCGGCGCGCAGGTCCCCCGCCTCGATGAACACCCGACGCACGCTCTGGTCGGGCGCGATCAGCTCCAGCGTCGCCGCCTCCCGAGGGTCGAGCTCGGCCAGGGCGTCGAGCGCCGCCGGCGAGAAGCGGAAGGTGGCGCGGTTCGCCTCGGTGTCGCGGTCCTGGGCGTAGACGGCGCGGGAGACGGACGCCGGCGCGGCGCGACCCGCCAGCCCCGGCGCCCGGGGGTCGATGTAGGGCTGGGCGGCGATGCGCTCGTCCCGAAACAGCAGGCGCGCGCCGGCCAGGCGATCGGCGCCGGGACCTGCGACCTGCGCCTCGGGGCGCCCGCTCGGCCCGAGGCCGAAGGCGACGCTAAGCCCGGTGGGCGCGCCCTGGGCCGTCTGCACCAATCGCCAGCCGCCGCGGCCCTGGCGATCAGCGCGCCAGGCGGCGAACTGGCCAGGGAAGCGCTCGCTCGGCAGGCGGGCATAGCCGGCATAGGCCTTCTGCACCCGGTCGGCGACGAGGCGCAGGCTGGGCGAGGCGCAGTCCACCGCCTGGGCGGTCAGGCGCGCCTGGGCGATCAGCTGGGCGACGGCGCCGTCCGCCGCCCCCGCACGCAGGGCGTCGCCGCGGGCCTGGTCCACGCCGGCCGACACGACCGCAGACACCGGGGAGGCGAAGAGGCGGCAGCGGCTGTCAGCGGAGGCGATCAGCGCGCGCTGATAGAGCGCCGCGCCCACGTCGGCCTGCGCCACGGCCGGCGTCAGCGCCGCCGCGCCCGCGAGGCCCAGGGCGAGAAGGGTGGTCTTGTCCATGCCCTGACCCTACACAGGGCGACTTGCGACGCGGTTGACGGGAAGGGTTAAGGCCTTGCTGCTGTCCACCGACCTCTGGGTCTCCGCCCTGATCCGCCGCGCCGAGCTCGGCGGGGCCTTCGCCATGGTCGCGCGCAAGGGCGATCCGCAGGCGGGCGCGGTGCTGGTGAAGACCTACAACCCCCTCACCCGCGAGGCGCGCCTCTATAGCGAAGCCACGCGCGGCGATGGAGAGCGGGTCTGGATGCAGCCGGCGGACTCCCGCGAGGAGGCCGAGCTCGACCTCTATGCCGAGCGCCAGGCTCGCATCGATCCCGACCTGTGGGTGGTGGAGATCGAGGACCGCGAGGGCCGCCACTTCCTGACCGAGGCGGTTGAGACGCGTTAACGCCGTTCCTCAACCGCGCCGAAAGCGGGACGCGATAAATGCCGCCCATGCTGTTCCTGATGAACGACGCGGTCCTGGACATCAGCCCGCAGGCCTTTCCCACGCCGCCCGGACCGGTCCGCTTCAAGGCCCTGAGCCTGAACTTCGTCGTGGAGCTGGCACGCGAGCTCTATGCCGAGGCGCCGCTCCTGCACCGCACGGACCCTGAGCGGGCGCGCCGGCTGGCCTTTCTGATCCGCTGCAAGCGGCCGGAGGTGAACGCCGCCCTGTTCGTCGCCCCGGCGGAGAACTGCGACCCCGACCAGGTGCAGTGGCGGCTGGCCGAAGTCTCGATGGAGACCATGGCGAATCTCTACGCCCGACATCGCGACGGGGTGCTCGACCCCGTCTCCGCCGACCGCCATGTCTGGCGACGACTCGCAGCCTGACCCGCTAAGGCCTTGTTAATGTTAGGCTTTGTTGCAGTGCAGCAGAAGCGGGAGGCGTTTGACACAATTTGGCCATGATTGGTCGGCTATAACACCGGCATCAGCCGGGGCCATATTGCCGGCCTGCCGCCCCAGACGGATGATTCCCGGGGCCGCGACTGTCGGGGAGCGGGACGCTCTCGCCGCAGGGGACTAGAGGATTTTGTCGATTATCGCGAAGGTGCGCGCCGCAGAGGCGCGCGCCCTGGTGGGGGCTGCTGCGCTGGGCTCCGTCGTGGGCCTGGCGATCGGGGGCGCCTATCTGGCGGGGAGCCTGGCGGAGCATGCCGACGCTCGGACCCGCGTTCAACGCCTGGCGGCCGTCGCCGGCCAGGACTTCTCAGACTCCGCCCTGGCCGCCGAGGCCAAGGCCGACCCGGGCGCCCTGGCCATCGCGCGCCAGTTCGCGCCGGTTCCCGCGTTAAGTCCGGCTCCCCACGCCGCCGACGCGCCGGCCCCGCACAGCGCCCCGCCCACGGCCGGCGCGGTCATGCGGGCGAGCCTCGCCCGCCCCGTCGCCGCCCAGCCCTTCAAGCTCCGCGGGGCGCTGGACGAGTCCCGCGACCTGGAGTGCCTCACCCAGGCCGTCTATTACGAAGCGCGCGGCGAGGGGCAGACCGGCGAGGCCGCCGTCGCCCAGGTGATCCTGAACCGGGTCCGCCACCCGGCCTTCCCGAAGTCGGTCTGCGGCGTCGTGTTCCAGCGCGCCGGCTCCGGCTGCCAGTTCAGCTTCGCTTGCGACGGCTCCGCCCATCGCCCGATGGAGTCCGAGGCCTGGCGCCAGGCGCGCCGGGTCGCGGCCCGGGCGCTGGACGGCTTTGTGATGCCCGAGGTCGGCAATGCGACGCACTTCCACGCCACCTATGTCGGGAGCGGCTGGACGAGCGGTTTGAGCCGCGTGGCCCAGATCGGTTCGCACATCTTCTACGCCTTTGCGGGCAAGGGCGGGCGGCCGTCCATGTTCCACAGCGAGCCCCTGCCCTCGGAGAAGGCGGCCGAAGCCAAGCCGCTGCTCGCCAGCTTCAGCTTCGGCGTGAAGGCCCCCGACCCAGGCGCGCTGGCGGCCCAGGCCGGGGCGGTGGTGGACAAGGCGGCCCAGGCTGTCGGCGCGGTCGTCAAGCCCGCCGCCGCCGAGACGCCGAAGGTGGAGAAGGCGGTCGAGAAGTCCGACAAGCCTGCCGTCCAGGCGACGGTGCCGACGCCTGATCCCGCCGCCAAGCCGCCCGCGGCTACGACGCCTGCGCCTGCGCCTGCCGCCTGAGCTGGCGGCGGAGCTGGTTCGGCATGAACCGGGCCGCAAAGCGCAGCCGCTGGGCGGCCTTGCCCACCGTGTAGATCAGGTCCGTCCCGTGGGCGGCGCGCCAGATCGCCTCGGCGGCGTCTTCGACCGGATAGACCTCCGCGCCCGAGGCGGCGATAACGTCCTTCATGTTCACGTTCGAGCCCTGGGCGCCCATGTTCAGGATCGGCGTGTCGATGAACCAGGGCATGATGCAGGCGACGCGGACGCCGAAGCGGCTGAACTCCGCGTCCAGCGCCTCTGACAGCCCGCGCACGGCGAATTTGCTGGCCGCATAGGCCGCCAGCCGCGGTGCGCCGGCCAGGCCTGCGCAGGACGCCACATTGATCAGCCGCGCGCCGGGCGTCGCCTTGAGCAGCGGCAGGGCGGCGTAGGCGCCGTTCATCACGCCCTTGACGTTGACGTCGATAATCAGGTCCGCCTCGTCGGGCGCGACCTCCTCGAACCAGCCGTAGCGTCCGATGCCGGCGTTGTTCAGCAGCACGTCCAGCCGCCCGCGCGTGGCCGCGCCGAACGCCTGCAGCGCTTGGGCCCATTGCGCCCGCTCGCGCACGTCGAGGCTGAGGCTCAAGCCGTTCTCCGGCCCGATGACGGCCAGGGCGCGCTCAAGCCCCGGGGCGTCGATGTCGCTCAGCCCCACGAACCAGCCCTGGGCGGCGAACCGCTTGGCCGAGGCTAGGCCGATCCCGCTCGCCGCGCCGGTGATGAAGATGCTCTTGCGCCCGTTCGCGTGCGCCGCCCCAGCCATGGTCCTCTCCCGCTTTGGCCCATGAGGCGGCGTCGGAGCGGGCGGGTCAAGGGCGGCGGCGCGCCGCGCCTGGCAGGAGGTCCGCCGCACGCGCATGCAGGTCCAGCGCTTCCGGCGCTACGACGGCGGCCGGCTGTCGCCCGCGCACGCCGCCTTCATCCAGCGCCGGCTCGACTACATCCGCGACCTGGTCCGCTGGGAGCGCCACAACGGCGCCTGAGCGCCTAGAGGCGAAGCCGGACGCGTCGGAGCAGCCGCTCCGGCGCGTTCGCATGCCCAGCCGGCCCGAGCCAGAGCCTCGGCGTGGCGGAGCGTGCGCGCGCCGTCCCGCCCCAGGCCCGGCGAACCTCAGAAGGCACGTTCCCTGCGCCGTCGTGACCCGGTACTTGCGTCGCTCCCGCGCCGGGTCGACGTCCGCGTCGGAACGACCGCGGGCCCAGGCGCCGGCGGAGAGGTCTTCGAGCGGGGGAGAGAGCCGCAGGGTCCGCGGAACGGATGGCCGACGGGACGCAGCGTCACGGGCGGCTCCGCCCCGCACGCCGCAGCGACCATGCAGGCCAGGCCGAGCCCGATGCTGCGCAGGCCGATGACGACGGGCGGCGCGTCCATGCCCCGCGCCGCTTCGGCGTAGAGCTCCGGATAGACCGCGTAGTGGGCGTAGCCCTCGGCGGTCTTGATCGTGACCATGTCGAAGTGCCGGTAATAGCTCGACCCCTCCGCCTCCTTGTGGCGGGTGGTGGCCTCCCAAGCGCGGGGCAGGTCGTAGAGCGAGTACCAGTGGATCCGCGGCGTGCGGCCGATCAGCAGCTCAGCGGTGCGCTTCAGGCCCAGTCCTGCACCTCCTCGGCGCCGAAGGACGACACGCCGACCTCCGAAACCCAGAGCGGCTTGGAAATCACCGCTTTGATCTCGCCCAGCTTCTGCGGCCAGTGATGGATCGGCCACAGGTTCCAGTCCAGGGGGAAGCCGTGCACGGCCACGATGTCGATCTCGTCCATCAGGCCATAGCCGGCCAGGCGCTGGACGAAGTCCGGATCAATAGAGCGGTCAAGGCGTCCACGGCCTTGAGCGGCGCGCCGCAGCGGGCCGCGATGGGCCGGGCGGTCTCAAGCGTGCGCTCCAGCGGGCTGGCGTGCACCTCGGCCACAGCCTGGCGCGCGAGGCGTTCGGCGATCCGCTCCGCCTGGTAGAACTCGGTGGCCGCCTGCAAGCCCACGGGCAGGTAGGACACCAAGACGTCGGTGCGGGACTCGCGCAGCACCTCGGCCACGGGGGACGACCGGCTCGGCGCTCTCCGCGATCTCCTCGCGACGGTACTCGCCCAGGCCGTCCAAGGTGGGGCCCCGGCGCACGGTGACGCCGGTGCGGCGCGGCCGGGCGAAGACGTGGGTGTTGTTGGGCGCGGCGAAGATCGCGTCGGACACGTCCAACCCGACCTTGGCGCGGGAGACGTCGAAGGCCGAGGCGACCTGCACGTCGGCGACATGATAGCCGCCCAACTCCACGTTCATCAGGCCGGGCACGGGCTCGTTGGAGCGGGTGTCGGCGTACTAGACCAGGCCCTGGACCAGGGAGGAGGCGCAGTTGCCGACCCCCACCAGCCCGACGCGGACCTTGGCTTCGCTCAGCGGCAGACTGCCATCCATGCCCCGCGCCTTCAGCTCCCGTCAGCTTTGTAGCTTCGGGGGCTAAGAGCTCGGCTGCGGCTTTCGTTCCGTAGACGCGCTCAAAAAGCGGGCGAGGCGGGCGGGATCAGACCGTGACCTGCGCCCCCAGCTCCACCACGCGGCCGGGCGGGATGCGGAAGAAGTCGGTCGGGTTGCCGGCGTTCTTGAGCAGGAAGATGAACACCTTGTCCTGCCAGAGCGGCATGCCGGACTGGGCCGAGGGCACGACCGAGCGGCGGCCCAGGAAGAACGACGTCGCCATGATGTCGAACTTCAGTCCCTGCTTGCGGCAAAGCCCCAACGCCTTGGGCACGTTCGGCGTCTCCATGAAGCCGTAGTTCACATAGACCTTCATGAAGTCGTCGGAGACACGCTCCAGGCGCACCCGGTCGCACTCCGGCACACGCGGCGTCTCGGCGATGCGCACGGTCAGGATGACGTTCTTCTCGTGCAGCACCTTGTTGTGCTTCAGATTGTGCATCAGGGCGACCGGGGCGACCTCGGGGTCCGAGGTCAGGAAGATCGCCGTACCCGGCACCCGGTGCGGCTGGCGCGCGGCCAACATGTCGATGAGGTCCTTGAGCGGCACGCTGTCGCGGCGCGTCTTCTCGGTGAGGATCTGGCTGCCGCGCACCCAGGTCGACATGACGAAGAACAAGAGGCCGCCCATGCTCAGGGGCAGCCAGCCGCCGGACGCGATCTTCAGCCCGTTGGCGACCAGGAACACGACGTCCAGCGTCAGCAGCGGGGCGACGATCGAGGCGGACATCCAGAGCGGCCACTTCCACATGTGGCGCGTGACGATGAAGGCCAGGATGGTGGTCACGACCATGGTGCCGGTCACGGCCAGGCCATAGGCGTTGGTCAAATTTTCGGCGTTCTGGAAGATCAGCACCAGCGCCAGCACGCCCACCATCAGCATGTTGTTGACCTGCGGCAGGAAGATCTGCCCCGACTGGGTCTCCGACGTGCGTCGCACCTCCATGCGGGGCAGCAGGCCCAGCAGGATGGCCTGCTGGCTGAGGGAATAGGCCCCGGTGATCACCGCCTGGCTCGCGATGACCGACGCCATCACAGCCAACACCACCATGGGGATGCGCAGCACCGGCGGGATCATGACGAAGAACCAGTCGAGGTTCTCGAGCGGTCGACCGTGCGCCTGGCTCCAGTGCAGGGTCTTCAACACGAAGGCGCCCTGGCCGAGGTAGCTCAGCGCCAGGGCCGGCAGGGCGAAGAACAGCCAGGCGGACTGGATCGGCCAGCGGCCGAAGTGGCCCATGTCGGCATAGAGCGCCTCGGCCCCGGTCACGGTCAGGAAGACCGAGCCCAGCACCAGGAAGCCCACCAGGCCGTGGTGGATCATGAAGTTGACCGCATAGTGCGGGCTGAGCGCCCAGAACACGCCGGGGTCGTCGAACAGGTGCATCGCGCCCAGGACGGCGATGGACAGGAACCACACGACCATCACCGGACCGAAGATGCGGGCGACGCCCGCGGTCCCGCGCGACTGCACCAGGAACAGGAACACCAGGAGCACGAAGGCGAGCGCGGTGATCTGATGCGGAGTGACGTGCCCCTTCAGCGCCGGGACGTCCTGCAGGCCCTTGAAGGCGCCTAAGACCGAGATCGCCGGGGTGATGATGCTGTCGCCATAGAACAGCGCCGCGCCGATCAGGCCCAGCACGAACACGAGCCGCGTCCGCTTGCCGAGCGCGCGCTGCGCCAAGGCCATCAGCGACAGCATCCCGCCCTCGCCCTTGTTGTCCGCGCGCATGACGAAGAGCACGTACTTGGCCGTCACGACGATCAGCAGCGCCCAGATCGCCAGCGACACGACGCCCAGGACCGCGGGCGTGGTCACTGGGTCCTTCATCGCCTGGCCGATGGCGGCGTTGAAGGCGTAGAGCGGGCTGGTGCCGATGTCGCCGTAGACGACGCCGAGGGAGCCCAGCGCCAGGCCCCAGTAGCCGGCGTGCTTGCCCTTGCCGCCGGCGGCGCCGTGCAGGGTTGCTTCTTCGTTGGCGCGGGTGACGTCGCTAGGGGACGCCGCCACCGGGCTGTCGACCGGGTCGGGGGTCGCGTCGGCGGCGCTTTCGGCAGGCGCAGGGACGTCGGCGCTCTGTGTGAGGGTGGTCACGGGCGCATCGCCGGCGGCATTGCCAAGAGATGGTCCGTCGGGGGACGCCCGTCAAAGGCGCGGCCTGCACGGCGCGGCGTGGCTGCGAGAGCCATTCAAGACCTCCGGAGGAGCCGTGCGAGGGGAGGACGGCCCGCTCCCGAAACACCACGCCCTAGGTCGCGCGGCGCGTCGCGATACTCCCATTCCCTCCGCGCTTCAACGCCCGTCGCCGCCGCAGGTGGCGCGCCGCTTGTGATAGACTGAGGGGATGCTGAAACCCCGTCCCGCACCCGACGCCCCCGATGCGCCCGCCGCCGCGTCCGCCGCCGCTTCCGCCGGCCTGGACCGGTTGAAGGCCGCGCTCGGGCCGGAGGGCTGGAGCCAGGACCCCGAGCGCCTCGCCCCAAAGCTGGTCGAGTGGCGGGGCCGCTGGCGGGGCGCGACGCCGCTGCTGCTCCTGCCCCGCACGACCGAGGAGGTCGCCGCCGCGGTCGGGATCTGCGCCGAGGCGGGGCTCGCCATCACCCCTCAGGGCGGCAACACCGGCCTGGTCGGCGGCCAGATCCCGCAGGGCGAGGTGCTGCTTTCGTTGGAGCGGATGCGGGCCATCCGCGCCGTCTCGCCCGACGACGACGTGCTGGTCGCCGAGGCGGGCTGCACCCTGCAGGCGGTGCGCGACGCGGCGGAGGCGGCCGGGCGGACCTTCCCCCTCAGCCTGGCGTCGCAGGGGACGGCGACCATCGGCGGCCTGGTCTCGACCAATGCGGGCGGGACCGCCGTGCTGCGCTACGGGACCATGCGCGCCCTGGTCCTGGGGCTGGAGGCGGTGCTGCCCGACGGCCGCGTGCTGAGGGGCCTGAAGCGGCTGCGCAAGGACAACACCGGCTACGACCTGAAGCAGCTCCTGATCGGGGCGGAGGGCGCCCTGGGCGTGGTGACGGCGGCGGCGCTGAAGCTCTTCCCCCGGCTGGCCTCGCGCGCCGTGGCCATCGTCGGGCTGGCGAGCCCGGAGGCGGCGCTGGCCCTGCTCGGCCGCGCCAAGGCGGAGAGCGGCGGGGCGGTGGAGGCCTTCGAGCTGATGGGACGCCTGGGCGTGGGCCTTGCGGTGGAGCGCATCCCCGCCGCCCGCGAGCCCCTGGCTCAGCTGCACGCCTGGTACGTGCTGATCGAGCTCGCCACGGCCGCGGAGGGCCAGGCGGAGGCCGTGCTGGAAGGCCTGCTCGCGCGCGCGCTGGAGGACGGCCTGGTGCAGGACGCGGCGATCGCGGCCTCGCAGGCCCAGGCGCACGCCTTCTGGGCGCTGCGCGAAGGCCAGTCCGCCGCCCAGAAGCCCGAGGGGCCCGCCTGGAAGCACGACGTCGCCGTGCCGGTGGCCGAGGTCCCGCGCTTCCTGGCCCAGGCGGACGCGGCCGTGCGCGCGCTCTCGCCCCGCGCCCGCATCGTCGCCTTCGGCCACGTGGGCGACGGAAACATCCACTACGACGTGCTGGGGCCCGAGGGCGGCGACCCCGAGGCGCACGCCGCGCTGCGGGATCAGGGCTCCCGGGCCGTGCACGATGTGGCGCATCGCCTGGGCGGCTCGATCTCCGCCGAGCACGGCCTCGGATCGATGAAGTCGCAGGAGGCGCTGCGCTACAAGGACCCGGTGGAGGTCGAGACCATGCGCGCGATCCGCCGCGCGCTCGACCCCAAGGGGATCATGAACCCGCGGGTGCTGTTCTAGGGTCGGACACAGCCAGAAGGGCCGCCCGCTCCTCGCGCGTCAGGACCCGCCATCGGCGCTCGGGCAGGTCAAGCAGGCGCAGGGGACCGATGCGGGTGCGGTAGAGGTCCGTCACGCGCAGGCCGACCAGCTCGCACATGCGGCGGATCTGGCGGTTGCGCCCTTCGCGCAGCACGAAGCGCAGCCGGCCGGCGGCGACCGTCGTGACCTCCGCGGGCTTCAGCGCCCGGCCGTCCAGGCTCAGCCCGTGCCGAAGGCGCGCCATGACCCCGGCGTCAATGCGTCCCTCGACCCGCACCAGATACTCCTTGTCCAGCGCGGACTGCGGCCCGATCACCGCCTTGGCCAGCACGCCGTCGGTGGAGAGCAGCAGCAGCCCCCGGGAATCCTGGTCCAGACGTCCGAGAGGCGCCAGGCGCACCTCCCGGCCGGGGATCAGCGGGCTCGATCCCACCAGGGCCTCGCGGGTGAGCAGGCGCACGGCCGGCGTCTGACCCCTCTCCGGCTGGGCGGAGACCACCCCGACCGGCTTATGCAGCACGGCGGTGAAGGGGCCCGGCTGGCTGAACCCGTCCGCGGGCGCGTCGCCCGCATCCGGCTCGAGCGTCAGGGTTTGGCCTGGCGCGATCTTTCGGCCGGCGTCGGCCACCACCTCGCCGTCGATGCGCACGCGCCCCGCCGCGATCAGCGCCTCGGCTTCGCGCCGGGAGCACACGCCCGCCTGCGCCAGCCAGCGGTTCACCCGCTGCGGCTCGGCCTCCTCGTAGCGGCGGACGAAGGCCGGCACGCGCTCAGACCGGCGTCAGGCCCTCGGCCTGAAGCGCCCGGCGGGTGGCGGGGCGGGCGTCGAGGCGCCGCATGTGCGCCTGCGCCGCCTCGGGCAGGGCCACGCCGACGCGCCCGGCCCAACGCTCGAAGACGTAGAGGTAGGGGTCGGAGATGGTGAAGCCGCCGTGCACCCACGCGCGCCCGTCGCCCAGGCGCTCAGCGACCCGGGCGAAGGACTCCGACAGGGTCTCCAACGCCTTGACCTTCATGGCCTCCGCCGCGGCTTCGTCGCCGAAGCGCGCGGGCCGGAACACGTGCGCGTAGGCGATGTGCACGTGGCTGGTCAGCCACACGTTGAAGGCCTGCATGTCGGCGAAGGCGAAGGGGTCGTCGAGGGGCGCCAGCCCAGCCTCCGGAAAGCTCTGAGCGATGAAGGCCAGGATCGCCGGGCTCTGGGTCAGCACCCCCCGGTCGGTGACCAGGGCGGGGACGCGGCCCTCCGGGTTCACGCGCAGGTACTCCGGCGAGCGCTGCTGGCCCTTGGAGAGGTCGACCCGCTCCGTCTCGTAGGTCGCGCCCGCCTCCTCCAGGGCGATGTGCGAGGCGAGCGAGCAGGCGCCGGCGGCGAAGAACAGCTTCAGCATGTCATGCATCTCTTGAGGTCGGGGCGAGGCGGGATTGCAGGGCGCGGCGGGCCAGGAGCATGAGCCCGAGCCAGGCAAAGCTTATCACCGTGAGCGCCAGCGCGCCCCGCCAGTCCTTGCCCACGGCGATGGCCATGAACGAGCGCCCGAACAGGGCGACCAGGGCGGTCTTGGGCAAGACGCCCAGGGCGCAGCCGGCCAGAAAGCCCGTGAAAGAGGCGCGCGATACGCCAAACGCCATGTTGACCAGCACGAACGGCGCGGACGGCACATTGCGGATGATGAAGGAGCCCACGAAGGCGTTCTTGCCCACGAACTCCGAGATCTGGTGCAGATGCCGGCCGCCCAGCCGGTTCAAGGTGCGGCCGCCCGCGAGTCGGCCGACGTAGAAGGTGACCCCCGCCGAGGCCACCGTCGCAATCCAGCTGTAGAGGAAGCCCAGCCAGGGCCCGAAGGCGACCACGCAGGCGGCGATCAGCAGGAACTGCGGCGCGCCGATGAAGGCGGTGACGGTGAAGACCAGGATGGCGGCGGGCAGTCCCCACGGGCTGCCGGAGAAGCCCTTCAGCCAGGCCTCGATCGCCTGTTCCGTGCCGATGCCGAGCGCCGTCTTGCCCACCAGGAAGACCAGGGCGACGGAGGCGAAAAGGCCGACCGTCACCCCCACCGCGCGCCAGGCGCGCTCGTCCATGCCGGTCAGGAAGCGCCAGAACGCTTGGAGGGAGGCCCGCATCGCCGCGGTCATACCGCCGGGGCGGCGGGGCGCAAGCGCGCCCCTCGCCGAACGCCCCTCGCCCTGACGCCCGCGGCTGGCTAAGAAGCGCCCGCCCTGCGACAATCTGGACGCGCCCCGCCCATGACCGACGCGACCGCCGCCGCCGCCCGCGACCTCGCCTGGGCCGCCTTCGACCGCGCCGCGGAGGCGGCCGCCGGGCGGAGCCTGCTCAGCCTCTTCGAGGCGGAGCCGGACCGGGTCGCGCGCCTGACGCTGCAGGCGGCCGGCCTGAGGCTGGACCTCTCCAAGCAGCCGCTCTCGCGGGAGACCCTGGCCGCGGGGATCGCCCTCGCCGAGGCCTGCGACGTCGCCGGCGCCCGGGCGCGGCTGTTCGGCGGCGAGGCGGTCAATGTCAGCGAGGACCGGGCGGTGCTGCACCCCGCGCTCCGCGCCGCCCCGGGGGATGCCTACACCGCCAAGGGCGAGCCGGTCTCGGCGGCGGTCGCAGAGGGGCTGCAGCGCATGCGGGCGCTCGCGGACGCCATCGGCTCCGGCGCCTTGCGCGGGAGCACCGGCGAGCGGTTCAGCGCCATCGTGCACATCGGCATCGGCGGCTCCGACCTCGGCCCGCGGCTGGTCTGGGAGGCGCTGAAGCCCGTCCCGCCCGAGATCGAGCTGCGCTTCGCGGCCAATGTCGACGGCGCCGAGATCACGGCTGCGCTGGCGGGCCTCGACCCCGCCCGGACCCTCGTGGTCGTGGTGTCCAAGACCTTCACCACGCTGGAGACGCTCGCCAACGCCGAGGTGGCGCGCGCCTGGCTGCGGGAGGCGCTGGGCGAGACCGGCGCCCGGGCGCATTTCGCCGCCGTCTCGGCCGCGCCGAAGCGGGCCGAGGCGTTCGGCGTCGACCCCGAACGGGTCTTCGCCTTCTGGGACTGGGTCGGCGGCCGCTTCTCGGTCTGGTCCGCCGTCGGGCTCAGCTGCGCCGTGGCGCTGGGGTTTCAGGCCTTCGAGGGGGTCTTGGCCGGCGCCCGGGCCATGGACCGCCACTTCCGCGAGGCGCCGCTGGAGGCGAACGCCCCGGTGCTGATGGCCCTGGCCCAGGTCCTGAACCGGAACGGCCTTGGCCGCGGCGCCCGCGCCGTCACGCCCTACGCCCAGCGCCTGCGCCTGCTGCCCGCCTTCCTGCAGCAGCTCGAGATGGAGTCGAACGGCAAGCGCGTGGGGGCGGACGGGCGGCCCCTGCCCCGCGCCTCCGCCCCGGTCGTCTTCGGCGACGCCGGCACCAACGGCCAGCACGCCTTCTTCCAGCTGCTGCATCAGGGCACGGACGTGATCCCGGTCGACATCGTAGCGGTGCGCGCGCCGATGGACGGCCCCGCCGACCTGCACCGCAAGCTTCTGGCCAACGCCATCGCCCAGGCCGAAGCCCTGATGATCGGACGCCGCGAGGCGGAGGTCCGCGCCGAGCTCGCCGGCCGGGGCGCGTCCGAGGCCGAGATCGCCAGTCTCGCCCCCCAGCGCACCTTTCCCGGCGATCGGCCCTCGACCTTCATCCTCCTGGAGGCCCTGACGCCGGAGACGCTGGGCGCCCTGATCGCCCTTTACGAGCACAAGACCTTCGTGGAGGGCGTGCTCTGGGGCGTGAACAGCTTCGACCAGTGGGGGGTGGAGCTCGGCAAGAGCCTGGCCGTCCAGGTCCTGCGCGAGTGGGACAGGGGGGCGCAGGGCGCGCACGATCCCTCCACCGCCGCCCTGATCGCAGACCTCGCCCGCGTTTGAGCCGACGCTCTGGGCGGCCTAGATACGGCGCATGACCGAGCGCCTGCCGCCGCAGCCCTGGATGAGCGAGCCCGGCGTCCTGGCCGTGATCGCGGCGCTGGAGGCGCAGGGCGGGGTCGGCTGCGCGCGCTTCGTGGGCGGCTGCGTGCGCGACGCCCTCCTGCGCCGACCGGTGGACGACGTCGACATCGCCACCCCGCTCCTTCCCTCCGAGGTCGCCGAAGCGCTGGCGCGGGCGGGGATCAAGTCGGTCGCGACCGGCATCGAGCACGGCACCTTGACCGCCCTTGCGTCCGGCAAGCCCGTCGAGATCACGACGCTGCGGCGAGACGTGCAGACCGACGGCCGCCGCGCGGTGGTGGCCTGGACCGCCGACTGGGCCGAGGACGCCGCCCGGCGCGACTTCCGCCTGAACGCGCTCTACCTGGAGCCCGATGGGACGCTGCACGACCCCACCGGCGGCGGGATCGAGGACGCCCGGGCGGGCCGGATCGTGTTCGTGGGCGACCCTGAGACCCGCATCCGCGAGGACTATCTGCGCATCCTGCGCTTCTTCCGCTTCTTCGCCCGCTATGGCCGGGGCGAGGCGGACCCCGCGGCCCTGGCGGCGTGCGCGGCGCTGAAAGCGGGGCTGGCCCGGCTGTCCGGCGAGCGGATCGGCAAGGAGCTCCTGAAGCTCATGGCGGCGGACGACCCCCGCCCGGCGCTCAGGCTGATGGCGGCGACGGGCGTGCTCGCGGCGCTCCTGCCCCAAGCCCAGGGCCTGGCGCGGATCGAGGGCCTGGTGGAGGTCGAGGCCACCCAGCTGTTCGAGGCGCCCGACCCGGAGCTGCGCCTTCTGGCCCTGCTGGCCGACGATCCTGCAGCGGTCGCCGCGACGGCGGACCGGCTGAAGGTCTCCAACGCGCTGCGCGCCCGCTGGTTGGCGGCGACGGGAGAGGGGCCGACGCGGCTGACCAGCTGGATGTCGCCCCGCGAGGCCCGCCGGGCGCTCTATCGCCTGGGACGCCAGGGCTTCAGGGATCGGGTGAAGCTGGCCTGGGCGCAGGCCAGGCCGGTCACCTGGCCGCAGTGGCGCATGCTCTACGTCTTCGCCGAGACCTGGGCGCCGCCGCCGTTCCCCTTGTCGGGCCAGGAGATCAAGGCCGCCGGCGTGCCGGAAGGGCCCCTCGTGGGGCAGGTGCGGCGCGAGGTCGAGGCGTGGTGGGTCGATCTCGACTTCCCCGACGACAAGCTCGCCGTATTGGAGCGGCTGAAGGCCGTGGCCCAGGGGATCGCCTACTGATGCGCGTCGCCGTCCTGAACGTCTTCGTGAACGTGATCCGCGTTGATGGGCGCACTGCGTCCCGGTAGAAGCTTAGGCTATACTTTTTTGGGGTGCGCCTATGCCCGCGCCGTCCGTAGACCGAGATATGGGGCCTGTATGCTGAGCCTCGCCTCACGTCGAGTTGCTGGCTGGTGCTCCTTCTTTGCACTCTTGCCCGCGATCGCCTGGGCGTACGACGGACGCCCGGTAGGGCCCCGACACGAATTCGACGGACTCCCAGAAGGGCCCCGACACCATGAGGTGATCGCGCGCCTGTCCTGTGATCCTTCCTTTGCTGTCAGGGATATCGAGCTGCACATTGAGGAGGGCGAAAAAGAGACGAAGTATAAGAGACGGTTGAATTTGGCCAGAGTGAATGGCGCTCCGGTTGATCCAAAAAGCGCTTCTGTGATGCAGAAGGTATTGAACGATTTAGACTTTATACCCAGGATTTCGGCGTCCTGCAATCCGGGCTATGTCGCCCTGTTCTTAGGACCTGATTGGCCGATTTTGGGGGAATTACCGGCCATTCTGAAGGTGACTCCGGAAACCGTAGAATTGATAAGCCGTCCATTAAAGCGGCGGCTATAAGCCGATGCGGCAAATCTCTACGGCTAACGAAGGTGAGCTTCCCTCGCTCGTTACGCTGTGCTTTGTAGGAGGGCAATCATATGCGCGCCGGGCGTAGACCGGAATATGCTGCCCGCATGTTGAGCCTCGTCTCACGTCGGGTTGCTGGCTGGTGCTCGGTTTTTGCACTCTTTCCAGCTGTGGCCTTTGCATACGACGGAGACTCAGAAAGGCCCCGACATTATGAACTCATCGTGAGCATGTCCTGTGATTCTTCTTTTGCCGTCCACGACATCGAGCTACATCTAGAGCAGGGAAAAGTACAGACAAGATATAAGATCAGGCTGGACTTAGCCAGCGTAAATGGCGCCTGGGTTGATGCAAAAGGATTTTCCGCCATCCAGAGCGTCTTAGACACGTACGATTTTATGCCCGAGATTTGGGTCTCCTGCACTCCGAACTATACCGCTCTTCACATAGGGCGTGAGTGGGGGGTGTCATGGGGGAAACCACATATTTTTAAAGTAACTCGGGAAGGCCTTGAGCTCTTAGGCTCCAAACCCAATCACGCGCTTGAGGCCGGTGGGCAAATCATGATTCCGGCGCCCTGAGCGGCGTTGGAGGGGGGCATGGGCCTGTTCTGGTTGTCGGACGAGCAGTGGGCGGCGATCGAGCCGCACCTGCCGCAGAACCAGCCCGGCGCCAGGCGGGTGGACGACCGGCGGGTGATCTCGGGCATCCTCCACGTGCTGAAGGTGGGTTGCCGCTGGCAGGACTGCCCCGGCGACTACGGCCCGCACACGACGGTCTACAACCGGTTCAACCGATGGTCTCGCCGACGGTTCTGGATCCAGCTGCTGGAAGCGCTCGCCGCCTCCGGCGCGGTGACGAAAAGCACCGCGGTGGACAGCACTTACGTCAAGGCGCAGCGCTCGGCCTTCGGCGGAAAAGGGGGGCGCGGGCGCAGGCGATCGGCCCCTCGCGCGGCGGTCAGACCACCAAAGTTCATGTCCTCACCGACACCGTCGGGCGCCCCTTCGCGCTGACGCTGACCCCGGGCAACGTCTCCGACATTACTGTCGCGCCGGCCCTGCTCGCCCGCGCCCAAGGCGCCCGCTACGTGCTGGCCGACAAGGGATACGACGCCGACGCGCTCCGCCGGATGCTGCGGCAGTCCGGAGCCGTGCCGGTCATCCCAGGCCGAAGCACCCGCAAACGCCGCATCGCCTACGATCAAGACCGCTACCGAGAGCGCCACCGGATCGAGAACGCCTTCTGCAGGCTCAAGGACTTCCGCCGCGTCGCCACCCGCTACGACAAGCTCGCGGCCAACTTCCTCTCCGCCGTCGCCCTTGCAGCGCTACTGTCCTTCTGGCTGTGAATGAGTCTTGAGCCTAGGGGCTCCCCCTACCGGCAAGTGATACGCGGGCGCGGCAAGTCTCGACGGCTGAAGGCCGTGGCCCAGGGGATCGCCTACTAATGCGCGTCGCCGTCGTCCTGCAGTCTCTCGCCCTTGTGAACGTCTTCGTGAACGTGATCCGCGTTGATGGGCGCACGGCGTCCCGGTAGAAGCGTAGGCTGTGCTTCTTAGGGGTGCGCCTATGCCCGCGCCGCGCGTAGACCGAGATATGGGGCCTGCATGCTGAGCCTCGCCTCGCGTCGAGTTGCTGGCTGGTGCTCCTTCTTTGCACTCTTGCCCGCGATCGCCTGGGCGTACGACGGACGCCCGGAAGGGCCCCGACACCGTGAGGTGATCGCGCGCCTGTCCTGTGATCCTTCCTTTGCTGTCAGGGATATCGAGCTGCACATTGAGCAGGGCGAAAAAGAGACGAAGTATAAGAGACGGTTGAATTTGGCCAGAGTGAATGGCGCTCCGGTTGATCCAAAAAGCGCTTCTGTGATGCAGAAGGTATTGAACGATTTAGACTTTATACCCAGGATTTCGGCGTCCTGCAATCCGGGCTATGTCGCCCTGTTCTTAGGACCTGATTGGCCGATTTTGGGGGAATTGCCCGCCATTCTTAAGGTGACTCCGGAAACCGTAGAATTGATAAGCCGTCCATTAAAGCGGCGGCTATAAGCCGATGCGGCAAATCTCTACGGCTAACGAAGGTGAGCTTCCCTCGCTCGTTACGCTGTGCTTTGTAGGAGGGCAATCATATGCGCGCCGGGCGTAGACCGGAATATGCTGCCCGCATGTTGAGCCTCGTCTCACGTCGGGTTGCTGGCTGGTGCTCGGTTTTTGCACTCTTTCCAGCTGTGGCCTTTGCATACGACGGAGACTCAGAAAGGCCCCGACATTATGAACTCATCGTGAGCATGTCTTGTACTGACTGGTTTGCGGTCCACGACATCGAGCTACATCTGGAGCAGGGAAGAGTAGAAACAAAATATAAGATCAGGTTGAACTCAGCTAGCGTAAATGGCGCCCCGGTTGATCCAAAAGGATTTTCGGCCCTACAGAGCGTCTTAGATACGTACGATTTTATGCCCGAGATTTGGGTCGCCTGCAATCCAGACTATACCGCTCTGTCCATAGGGCGTGAGTGGGGGGTATCGTGGGAGAAGCCACACATTTTCAAGGTAACTCGGGAAGGCCTTGAGCTATAAGGGGCGCCCTCTACCGGAAAGTGATACGCGGGCGCGGCAAGTCTCGACGGCTGAAGGCCGTGGCCCAGGGGATCGCCGACTGATGCGCGTCGCCGTCCTGCAGACCGGCCGGCCCCCGGAGAGCCTCGTGGAGCGCTTCGGGACCTATCCGGACATGATCGCGGATCTGCTCGGGTCCGGGTTCGACTGCACGCCCTATGACGTGACGCAGGGCGCCTTTCCCGAGGCGCCCCAAGCCCTGGTCGTGACCGGCTCCGCCGCCGGCGTCTACGAGCCCCTCCCCTGGATTGCCGAGCTGAAGGCCTTCCTGCAGGCGCACCGGGGCCGGGCGCGCATGGTCGGCCTCTGCTTCGGCCACCAGATCATGGCGGAGGCCTTCGGCGGACGGGTGATCAAGTCGCCCAAGGGCTGGGGCGTGGGGCTGAACCGCTACCGCATCCTCGCCGCCGAGCCCTGGATGGAGCCGGGCGGGGCCCCGACTTCGCCATCCCCGCCTCGCACCAGGACCAGGTCGTGGCGCCGCCGCCGGACGCGCGGGTCTTCGCCGCCTCCGACTTCACCGCCTTCGCGGGCCTGGCCTATGGCGAGGACGCCGTCAGCTTCCAGGGCCACCCGGAGTTCAGCCCCGCCTACGCCCAGGCCCTGATCGAGACCCGGCGCGGAACCCGCTACAGCGACGCCGTCGCCAACGCGGCCATCGCGAGCCTGAGCGCGCCAGGCCACAGCGCCCGCGTCGGCGGCTGGATCCGGCGTTTCCTGCAGGGCTGAGGCGGTCGCCTCAGAGCCAGCCCCGCCACTTGAACCAGGCCAGCGGCAGGACGGTCGTGAGCACGATCAGCCCGAGCGCATAGGGGTAGCCGTAGGTCCAGTTCAGCTCGGGCATGATCTTGAAGTTCATGCCGTAGAGGCTGGCGACCAGGGTCGGAGGCACGCCCACGACCGACACCACCGTCAGCACCTTGATGATGTCGTTCTGCTCGTTGTTGATCAGGCCCAGCACAGCGTCGAGCAGGAACTGCACCTTGCCCTGCAGGTGGCCCTCATAGTCGCTGATCGAGACCAGGTCGGCCTTGGCCGCGAGGAGGCGCACGGCGAAAGCCTCGGGCATCCAGCCCTTGGCGGTCTCGGTCACATAGCCGGTCACGCGCTGCAGCACGACGAGGCTGTCGCGAATGCGCGAAATCTGGTCGCCCATGCGCCCGACCCGCTGCAGGGTGGCGCGGAGCAGGGTGTTCATCTGAGCCTTTCGCACGCGCGAGGTCTCGCCCTCGCGGAAGATCAGGGCCGAGATGCGGTCGAGCTCGTCGCGGGCGGCCTCCAGCAGGTCCGCCTCCCGGTCCACGATCGCCTCGATCAGGCGCGTGAACGCCTCCGCGCTGCAGGCGTCCGGCGACTTGGCGAACTCGTCCTCCAGCCGGGAGAAGGTGCGGAAAGCGAACCAGCGCACGGTGACCAGCTTCTCCGGCGTCAGGATGAAACCCACCGGCGACAGCTGGCTCACGTCCGCCTCGGGGTGGGCGACCAGCGGGGCGGAGAGGTAAAGCGCCCCGTTCTCGCTCGACACGCGGCTGGAGCTCTCGATCTCGCTGAGCTGCTCGCGCGTCGGGATCCTGAGGCCGCAGTGCGCCTCCGCCTGGGCGACCTCGTCGGGCGTGGGGTCGAGCAGGTCGATCCAGACCGGCGGGCGCACCGCGGCGTCGGGGGTGTCGCTCGCCGTCCCCTGGGGGAAGATGCGGATCATGCGCGCCTCATCGCTGAGCCCGGGGTCGGCGTCAAAAGGAAAGGCGCGGGCGTTTGCGGGGGCGGCGCGCCGGGTCTAAGCCGGACGGCGTGAGCCTTGATCCGCCCGAGCCGCCCGAGCTGCCCGACTGGCCCCTGTTCGGCCTGGCGCAGGACATGCGCCCAGCGCTTCGGCGGGCGCGGGCCGCCGGCGAGCGGGCCGTACTGGCGACGCTGGTGGCGACCGAGGGCGGAGCGCCGCGCGATCCCGGCGCCCAGATGCTGGTCACCGGGCGCGAGGTCGCCGGGTTCCTGTCCGGCGGCTGCGTGGAGGGCGACGTCGTGCGCCACGCCGCCGAGGTGCTGCAGAGCGGCCGCCCGGCGAGCCTGGTCTACGGCCGGGACAGCCCCCATCCCGACATCCGCCTGCTCTGCGGGGCCCGCATCGAGCTGCTGCTGGAGCCCCTCGCCCCCGACGATCCGGCCGTGGCGCGCCTGCTCGCGCTGGACGACGCCCGCACGCCGGCGGTCTGGGCCACGGACGGCGCGCGCCGCGCCTGCCTGGCCGAGGCCGAGGCGAGCGACCTGCCCGGCTGGCGCGTCGCCGTCGAGCCGCAGCCGCGGCTGATCGTGGTGGGCGGCGACCCGACCGCCCTGGCGCTAGCCAAGCTCGCCCTCGCCGCGGAGTTCGAGACCTGGCTCGTGCGGCCCAAGGGCCCCGAGGCGGCGCCGCCGATCGCGGGCCTGCGCTACCGGCGCGATCCCGCCGAAGCGGCCCTGGCCGGCATCGGCCTGGACGCCTTCACCCACGTGGCCGTCTGCACCCACGATCTGGAGGCGGACGAGGCGGCGCTGGTCGCCGCCCTGCCCTCCCGCGCGGCCTATGTCGGCGTGCTGGGCGCGCGCCGTCGCATCCCCGAGCGGCTGGCGCGGCTTGGGGCCGCCGGCGTCGCCGCGCCTGAACTGAGGCGACTGCGCGCACCCATCGGCCTGGATCTTGGCGGCAAGGCGCCCTTCGAGATCGCCGCGGCGATCCTGGCGGAGATCACCGCGCTTCGCCGCGAAGCCTCCGGCCCCGCGGTCTGGCGGCAGGGCTGAGCCGGCTCAGAGCTTGGGCAGGCCCGGCATGCCGCCGAGCAGCCCGCCCGGACCGCCCGCCAGGCCGGCCAGCGGCCCCATGGCCTCCTGCATCAGCTTCGCCTGCGCCGCGTCCAGCTTGCGCTTGGCGTCGGCGTGGGCGGCCACGATCAGGTCCGACAGCACCTCGCCCTCGCCCGGCTCCAGCAGGCTGTCGTCGATCACGACGCCCTTCATCTCGCCCGCCCCGGTCAGGCTGACCTTGACAAGGCCGCCGCCGGACTGGCCTTCCAGCACGGTCTCGGCCAGCCGCGCCTGGGCGTCCTGCAGCTTCTGCTGCATGGCCTGGGCCTGTTTCATCATATCGCCGAAGTTCTTCACCGGGTCGCTCCTGAGGCGCAGGCCGGCAGACCTAACGCGGCGGGCCGGATCGGGGAAGCGGGCGGACGCGACCTCAGGCGGCCTTCAGCGCCTCGGCCAGGAGGCGCCCCTCCGCGGCGCGGCTCGAGCCCGCCCGCCAGGCCACCACGATGTCGCGCCTCGCCCCCGCCCCGGCGATCGGGCGCAGCACCAGCGGGACGGAGTCCGTCAGGCCGGCCTGCACCGCCATCTGCGGGATCAGCGAGACGCCCAGCCCCGAGCCCACCATCTGCACCAGGGTATGCAGGGAAGTCGCGGCATAGGCGTCCTCCCCCCGCGGGGCCTCCAGCCGGCAGGCGCCCAGCGCCTGGTCGCGCAGGCAGTGCCCGTCCTCCAGCAGGATCAGGTCCGGCCGGTTGAGCTCTTCGGGGTCGACCGCCTCGCTCTGGGCGAAGGCGTGGTTGGCCGGGGCGGCGGCCAGCAGCCGGTCCTCTCCGACCTCGGCGTGGTCGAGCCCTGTCGTGTCGTAGGGCAGGGCGATCAGGGCGGCGTCGAGCGCCCCGGACTTCAGCGCCGCGATGAGGCGCGCGGTCAGGTCCTCGCGCAGGTAGAGCTTCAGCTCCGGGAAGGCGCGCCTCAGCGCCGGCAGGGCGGCGGGCAGCAGGAAGGGCGCGACGGTCGGGATCACCCCCAGGCGGAAGCGCCCGGTGAGAGGCCGCCCGGCGCGTCTGGCCGCCTGCACCAGGTCCTCGGCGCGGGTCAGGATGTCGGCCGCGCCGCGCACCGCCTCGCGCCCCACGGGCGTGAGGATCACGCCGGAGCGGCTGCGGTCCACCACGGGGGCGCCCAGGGCCTTCTCCAGCTCCTGGATGCCGGCGGAGAGCGTCGGCTGGGTGACGTGCGCGGCCTCCGCGGCGCGGCTGAACGAGCCGTGCTCGGCGAGGAGCTTCAGGTACTGCAGCTGGCGGAGCGTCGGGAGCATGGGGCTGAGATAGGCGGCGGCAGATCCAAGATCGAGCCTATGGGTTCCAGAGATATAATCGATTTGCCTTCTGAGCCGCCGCCCCTATTTAGCCCCTTGTGCGGCAGCCCGCCGCATCCCCGTTCATCTCTGAGGAGAAAACGATGCTGGGCGTCGGAGAGCAACTCCCGCGGTTCAAGGTCCAGGGCGTAAAGCCCAAGTTCATGCGTCACGAGGAGAACGGCCATAGCGCCTTCGAAACCCTGACCAACGAATCCTTCCCCGGCAAATGGAAGGTGATCTTCTTCTATCCCAAGGACTTCACCTTCGTCTGCCCGACGGAGATCGTGGAGTTCGCGCGCCTCAGCAAGGACTTCGAGGAGCGCGACACGGTCGTGCTCGGCGGCTCCACCGACAACGAGCACTCCAAGCTGGCGTGGCGCCGCGAGCACCCGGACCTCGCCAACCTCCCGATCTGGCAGTTCGGCGACAACGGCGGCAAGTTCGCCCGCGCCCTCGGCGTGCTGGACGAGGAGGAGGGCGTGGCCCTGCGCGCCACCTTCGTGGTGGACCCGCACAACACGATCCAGCATGTCTATGTGACCAATCTGAACGTCGGCCGCGCGCCGGCGGATACGCTTCGGGTGGTGGACGCGCTCCAGACGGACGAGCTCTGCCCCTGCAACCGTCCGGTCGGCGGCGAGACCCTGCGTCCCGCAGCGTAACGCCCCGGCCGCCCGGGGGAGGGCCGCTTGCCCCCCACCCAGCCCTCCCCCGGGGCCCCTCTCGCGTCCGCCGTACGCTTTGCCAGACCTATGAGGACACGCCCATGTCGCTCGACACCCTGCGCGAGAGCCTGCCGGCCTACGCCAAGGACCTCAGCCTGAACCTGTCGTCGCTGGTCAGCGACACGAGCCTGAACGACCAGCAGAAGTGGGGCTGTCTGGTCGCGACCGCCTACGCGATCGGCACGCCCCAGGTGATCCGCGCCATCGACGCGGCCGCGCCGCTCTCCCCCGAGGCGGCGACCGCGGCCAAGGCGGCGGCGGCGATCATGGGCATGAACAACGTCTATTACCGGTCGCTGCACCTGATGAAGAACCAGGAGTACCGGACCCTGCCCGCCAAGCTGCGGATGAACGTGATCGCCAACCCCGGGGTGGACAAGGCCGACTTCGAGCTGTGGTGCACGGCGGTTTCAGCGGTGAACGGCTGCGGCATGTGCCTGGACGCTCACGAGGATGAGCTGCGCAAGCGCGGCGTCTCAAGCACCGTCGTGCAGGGCGCGCTGCGGATCGCCGCGGTGGTCAACGCCGTCTCCCGCGTGATCGCCGCGGAGGCGGCAGCCGGGCCCGCACCGCAGCCCGCGCCCATGCCCGAGGCGATCGCCGCCGGCTGAGCGCCTGCGACGCCTAGAGCCGCGGCAGGGGCAAGATCTCCACCCGCTCGCCTGGGCGTGCGGGGGGCGCCTGGGCGGGCCGGCGGAGCAGGGCGTCGGCGGCCGCGAACACCGTCACCAGCGAAGAGTCCTGGTCGGGGAAGGGGTGCACGTGCAGCGCTCCGTCCGCGAGCGGCTCAAGCCTGGCGCGCATCCAGTGCTCGCGCGGCCCATTGGCCGGCAGGGCGGCGGCGAGGCGCGCAGAGGTCAGGGCCGGCCCGGGCGGCAGGCCCTGCCACGCCCGGATCAGCGGCCCTAGGAACAGCTCTGCACAGACGAGGGCCGAGGCCGGGTTGCCCGGCAGGCCCAGCACCCGCCGGCCGTCCTTGAGGGTCCCGAACCAGGTCGGCTTGCCCGGACGCACCGCGACGCTCTCGACCGCGAGCTCAAGGCCCAGCCGCGCCAGGGCGGGCTTGACGAGGTCGTGCGTGCCCACCGAGGCGCCCCCGACCGTGACCACCAGCTCGGCCGCGCTGCCCCGGACCGCCTCGGTCAGGGCGGCAAGATCGTCGCCGGCGGGGGCGAGGCGCTCGACGGCCGCGCCCCACTGCGCCGCCCGGGCGGCGAGGGCCGGCGCGCCGGAGTCGAAGATCTGCCACGCGGCCGGCGTCTCGCCAGGCGCAACGATCTCGTCGCCGGTGGACAGGATGGCGACCCTCGGCCGCGGCGCGACGGCGACCTCGGGCAGGCCCGCGCCCGCGCAGAGCGCCAGCCGCCAGGGGTCGAGCCGGACGCCGGCCGCCAGCAGCACGTCGCCTGCACGGAAATCGCCGCCGCGGGGTCGCACATAGGTCTGGCCCTCCGCGGGGCCGAGGCGGACGCGTGCGCCCTCGCGCACCGCCGCCTCCTCCTGCACAACCACGCGGTCTGCGCCCTTAGGCACCGGCGCCCCGGTGAAGATGCGCACCGCCGCGCCCGCGGGCAGCGGGCCGTCGAAGCCGCGGCCGGCCGCGCTCTCGCCCGCGATGTCCAGCGTGACCTCTGCCACGACCTCGGCGCTGCGGACCGCCCAGCCGTCCATGGCGGAGGCGTCGAAGGGGGGCTGGTCGCGGCTGGCGCGCACGGGTGCGGCGAGCACGCGCCCGACCGCGGCGTCCAGCGCGACCTGCTCCGCCGGCCCCGGGCCTATCCCCGCCAGCATCCGCGCGCGGGCGTCCTCGACCGCGAGCAGGCGCATCAGTCGGCCCGGACGTCGCCGGACCGGCCGCCGCGCTTCTCCAGCAGGCGCACGCCCTCGATGACCATGGCTTTGTCCGCCGCCTTCAACATGTCGTAGAGGGTGAGGCAGGCGACGGAGACGGCGGTCAGGGCCTCCATCTCCACCCCGGTCTGGGCGATGGTGCGCGCCTGGGCCGTCACGCGCAGGCCCGAGCCGTCCGCCGCCGGGGCGACCTCCACCGCCACCTTGGACAGGGGCAGGGGGTGGCAGAGCGGGATCAGCTCGGCGGTCCGCTTGGCCGCCATGACGCCGGCGAGCTCGGCGACGGCGCGCACCTCGCCCTTCTTCGCCTCCCCTGACAGGGCGAGCTGGAGCGTCTGCGGCCGCATGCGCACAAAGCCTTCGGCCAGCGCCTCGCGCACCGTCTCCGGCTTGTCGGAAACGTCGACCATGCGCGCCCGTCCCTGCGGGTCCAGGTGGGTCAGACGCTCGCTCACGGTGCGAAGGACTCCGGCGCGTCCGCCTTGGCCATGGCCCTCAGCGCTCCAGCAGTCGCGGCATGAGCTCGACAAGGTTGCAGGGGCGATGGCGGCTGTCCAGCTGCGGCGCGATCACCCCCCAGCCGTCCTTCACCGCCCCGTTGGAGCCCGGCAGGCAGAAGACGAAGACGCCGTCGATGATGCCGGCCAGGGCCCGCGACTGCAGGGTGGACAGCCCGATCTGCTGGTAGCTGATCAGGTGGAAGATGACCGAAAAGCCCTCGATCCGCTTGTCGAACAGGGGCTCGAGCGCCTCGGGCGTGACGTCCCGGCCGGTCAGCCCCGTGCCGCCCGTGGTGATCACCACCTCGACCTCCTTGCCGGCCACCCAGCCCAGGACGGTCTCGCGGATGGCGTCGATGTCGTCGCGCACCAGGGTCCTGGCGGCGAGAATGTGGCCGGCCTCCTCGATCCGGCGCGCGAGCAGGGCGCCGGAGGTGTCGGTTTCCTCGTCGCGGGTGTCGGAGACGCTTAGCACGGCGATGCGCACGCGCTTGAAGGGCGCGGTCTCGTCGAACTTGCCGCCGGGGCGGATCTGCAGCTCGCTCATGGGCGACGGGTCTCCTGGCGCTCCCAGCGTTGCGCGTCCCTGTAATCCCCGGCCGAGGGTTCGATCCAGGCCTCGCCGCCGGGCCCGTGCCGCTTCTTCCAGAAGGGGGCGCGGCTCTTCAGGAAGTCCATGAGGTGGTCGGCCGCCTCGAAGGCGGCGCGCCGGTGGGCCGCGGCGGCGGCCACGAAGACGATGGGCTCGCCCGGCGCGATGCGTCCCGTCCGGTGCACCACCAGAGCGTCCTGCAGCCCGAAGCGCTCCGCCGCCGCCGCCGCGATGCGGGCGATCTCCGCTTCGGTGAAGCCGGGATAGGCCTCCAGCTCCAGGGCGGTGGTCTCGCCGCCGTCCGCCCGCGCCAGGCCCGTGAAGCTGACCACCGCCCCGGTCTCGCGCCGCCCGGCGATGAAGGCGGACAGCAGCGCCCCCGGATCGACGGCGGCCTCGACCAGCTCGACCCGCACCCCGCTCAGCCCCCGCTCATGGGGGGCAGGAAGGCGACCTCGGAGGCGGGGGACAGGGCCGCGTCGCCGCGCACGATCGTACGGTCCACCGCGGCCTGCACGCCGGGGCCGTCCAGGGCGGCGCCCAGCACGGCGTCCTCCCGGGCCAGGGCATGGCGAAGCGCCGCCAGGGAGGCGGCCTCGACCTCGCGCTCGCGCCAGCCGGCGAGGTCGCGCAGGGGTCCGAACAGCCGCACCCGCGCCACCCTCAGCCTCCCGTGGTGGACATGTGGCGCGCCACGGCCGCGCGGGCCTGCCGCGCGATGACGAAATCGTGGCGGCGCGGCTTGGCGGCGAGGGCGCGGGCGATGGCGGCCAGCACCGGCGCGTCGTCCCCGGGCGAGGCGCGGAGCGGCGCGCGCAGGTCCGTCGCGTCCTCCTGCCCCAGGCAGGGGTGCAGCACGCCGGTGCAGGTCAGGCGCACCCGGTTGCAGTCGTCGCAGAAGTTGTGGGTCATGGGGGTGATGAAGCCCACCCTCCCGCCGGTCTCCGCCACCCTGACGTAGCGCGAGGGGCCGCCGGTGCTGTCCGGCAAGGGCGTGAGCGTCCAGACGGCGGCCAGGGCGGCGCGAACCTCGGCCATGGGGACGAACTGGTCGGTGCGATCCTCGTCCACCTCGCCGATGGGCATGGTCTCGATGAAGCTGAGGTCGAAGCCCTGGCCGTGAGCGAAGGCGACCAGCGCCGCCCACTCGTCCCAGTTCCGCTGGGCCAGCGCGACCGTGTTCAGCTTGACCTGCAGACCCGCCGCCCGCGCCGCGTCCAGCCCCGCCAGCACGGCCTTGAGGTCCCCGCCGCGGGTCAGGGCCGCAAAACGCGCCGGGTCCAGGGTGTCCAGCGAGACGTTGACGCGGCGCACGCCCGCCGCCGCCAGCGCGCCCGCAAACTCGGCCAGCCGCGTCCCGTTGGTGGTCAGCGTCAGCTCGTCCAGGGCCCCGGTCGCCAGGTGCCGCGACAGGCTCCGCACCAGGTCCATCACGCCCCGGCGCACGAGGGGCTCGCCCCCGGTCAGGCGCAGCTTGCGCACGCCCTGCGCCACGAACAGGCTGCAGAGCCGGTCCAGCTCCTCCAGGCTGAGCACCTCGGCCCTGGGCAGGAAGCGCATCCGCTCGGGCATGCAGTAGACGCAGCGCAGGTCGCAGCGGTCCGTCACCGACACCCGCAGGTAGCGGATGCGGCGGCCGAATCCGTCCGCCAGCCCCGACAGGGGCGCGGCTGCGGTCGCGTCGACCAGACCGGGGTCGTAGGGCGCCATGCGAGCTCTATAGTCCTTTCCTGCGGAATATGGACGGGACGGAATGGAAGCGGAAGGCGGGGTCGAGGCGCTGGTGCTGGCGGCGGGGGCGGGGTCGCGCTTCGGCGGGGGCAAGCTGACCGCGCTCTGGCGGGGACGGCCGCTCGTCGCCTGGGCGGTCGAGACGGCCTTCGCCGCGCCGGCGGCCGGGGTTACGGTGGTGACCGGCGCGGAGGGGGCGAGGGTGGCCGAGGCGGCGCGCGCGGCCGATCCCCGCGTGCGGATCATCGCGTGCGCGCGCTGGGCGGAGGGGCTGGCGGCGTCGCTGAAGGCGGGGATCGCGAGCCTGCCCAAGGACTGCGAGGGCGCGCTGGTGCTGCTGGGCGACATGCCGCGCGTGCCCCGGGCGGTGCTGGCGCCCCTGACGGAGGCGGTGCGCGCAGGCGCGCCCGCGGCCGCACCGGTCTGGCGGGGCGGCGCGGCCATCCCGCCGCGATCGGGCGCGCGATGTTTCCCGAGCTGCTGCGCTTGCAGGGCGACGCGGGCGCGGGCCGCCTGCTGGACGCCCTGGGCGAGCGCCTGGTGCAGATCGCGGCGCCCGACGACGGCGTGCTCTTCGACGTCGACCGCCGGGAGGACCTGCAGGGCCGCTGAGCCGCCCTGCCCTCACAGCCCCGTGGAGCCGAAGCCCCCGGCGCCGCGCGCCGTGTCCTCCAGCGCCGCCACGACCTGAAGCGTGGCCTGGGGCGCGGGCGCGATCACCATCTGGGCGATGCGCTCGCCGCGGGCGATGGCGAAGGGCGCGGGGCCGAGGTTCACCAGCAGGACCTGCACCTCGCCGCGATAGTCGGAGTCGATCGTGCCCGGCGTGTTCAGGCAGGTGATCCCGTGCTTGGCCGCCAGGCCCGAGCGGGGGCGGATCTGCGCCTCCCAGCCCTCGGGCAGGGCGAGGGCGAGGCCGGTCGGCACGAGCGCGCGCTGGCCGGGCATGAGCTCCAGCGGCGCGCCCTCGCCGAGCGCCGCGCGCAGGTCCATGCCCGCGGACCTGGGCGTCTGGTAGGCCGGCAGGGGCAGCCCCTCGCCATGGGGCAGCACCTTGACCCGGACGGCGGCGCCGGCGAAGGGCGCGCTCACGCCGCGTCTCCGGGCGCATCTGCGGCCGCCGGCGCGCGCAGGGCGGCGGCGATGCGATCGGCCAGCCGCTCAGCCACCTCGGCCTTGGACAGGCGCGGCCAGCGCTCGACGACGCCCTCGCGGGTGATCAGGGTCACTTCGTTGTCCTGGCCGCCCATGACGCCGGCCTGCGACACGTCGTTGGCGACGATCCAGTCGCAGCCCTTGCGCACAAGCTTGTCGCGAGCGTGCGTCTCGAGCTTCTCGGTCTCGGCCGCGAAGCCCACCACGAGCCGCGGCCGGCAGGGGCCGGGGCGGGACAGCTCGGCCAGGATGTCGGGGTTCGGCACGAGCCGCAGGGCCTCGCCCGCCTGGTCCTTCTTCAGCTTCTGATCCGTCGCGCGTTCGGGGCGCCAGTCGGCCACAGCCGCGACCATCACCGCGACCTCGACGGGCAGGGCCGCGCGGCAGGCCGCCAGCATGGCCTCGGCGGTCTCCACCTGAACCCGCGTCACGCCCGCCGGGGCGGGCAGCTCCACCGGGCCCGAGACCAGCGTCACCTCCGCGCCTCGGCGCGCCAGGGCCGCAGCGACCGCATAGCCCTGCCGGCCGCTGGAGCGATTGGCGATGTAGCGCACCGGGTCGAGCGGCTCGTGGGTCGGGCCGGCGGTGACCAGGACGCGACGCCCGGCCAGCGGGCCGGAGGGGGGCAGCGAGGGCGGGGGCGGCATGCGGATGGCTCCTGCGCCCCGGGGCTGCAGCAAGGCCAGGGCGGCGCTCAAGATGGCCTCGGGCTCGCTCATGCGACCGGGACCGAACTCGCCGCAGGCCATGGCCCCCTCGTCCGGGCCGACCATCGCCACCCCGTCGGCCTGCAGGCGCGCGACATTGCGCTGGGTCGCCGGATGCAGCCACATGCGCACGTTCATGGCCGGCGCCATCAGCACGGCCTTGTTGGTCGCGAGCAGGATCGTGGAAGCGAGGTCGTCCGCCAGGCCGTTGGCCGCCTTGGCCATCAGATCGGCGGTGGCGGGGGCGACCACGATCAGGTCCGCGGCGCGGGAGAGCTCGATGTGCCCCATCTCCGCCTCGTCCGTCAGGGACCACAGGTCCTGGTAGGTCTTCTGCTCGGCGAGGGCGGAGAGGCTGAGCGGCGTCACGAACTGCGCCCCGGCGGCGGTCAGCACCGGCGTGACCTCGACGCCGGCCTTGCGGAGCAGGCGCGTCAGCTCCAGCGCCTTGTAGGCCGCGATGCCGCCGCCCACGATCAGCAGCACGCGAGGGGGCGGGATCGGATCAGAGGGTGTCATGCGCGCCTCCGGCGGCGGACCTCGACGGGCCCGCGTCGCCGCGAGGTGTCTCCGTTCGCCTCCGCCCGGTCAAGGCGCACCGGCCAAGGCGCTCCGGTCGAGCGCGGGCTGGTCGAGCGCGGGCTGGGGCGCCGGCTCAGAGCCCCGGGAGCTTGATGACGCGCCTCTGCGGCGCGCGCTCGATGACCACCGTCTTGCCGCCAGTTAGGGCTTTGACCTTCTGCTCTTCCTGCACCGGGTCGAGGGGCGCAGGCGTTGCCATGGCGGCGGCGGCGACCTGCTGCTGGCTGGGCGGGGCGCGCTTCTTCCAGAACATCACCGTGTCGGCGAAGCTCTTGTCCTTGTGGGCCAGCTCCCCGAACTCGTCATCGACGACATAGCGGATCAGGGGGTCCGCCTTGTCCGCGCCGGCCTTGGCGGCCAGCAGGCTCTCGCCCTGGGTGCGCTCGGCCTTCTCGCGCTCGCCGAGCAGGGCCTGGCGGGCGGAACTCTCCGGCTGCAGCTCCTGAGGGCGGGGCTGGCCCGGGGCGGGCGGACGGAGCGCATAGTCGGGGGGCACCACCAGCGGGGCCTTGGTCACCACGCGGAACTCGTCCGGCGCCGACTTTCCAAAGCCCAGCGCCGCGCCGCCGCCGCAGCCGCCGAGCGCCAGGATCGCCGAGCCGCCCAGGGCCAGGGCCGTCAGACGCGTTGCAGACATGGAGAACTCCCGTGGACCGATCAGGCGCGCCCGCGCGCTCCCGGTGCTTGGACAAGGACTTAACGCAAGGACGCCCTCGGCGCAAAGCGGGGGCGAACGTCGCAGGCCTTCACGCCTTTTTCGGGGCGAGCAGGCTTTCGGCGAGAAGCAGGCCGACGCCGATGCTGATCGCGCTGTCCGCTCCGTTGAAGATCCAGGGGAAGTGCAGCGCCGTGAAGTCCAGGAAGTCGGTCACATAGCCCTGGCGGATGCGGTCGATCAGGTTGTTGCCGATCGCCCCGCCCATGACCAGGCCGATGGCCAGGGCCGTCCAGGCGCGCTGCACCCGCGTCGCCCAGACCGCCAGCGCCACCACCACCGCCATGGAGAAGGCGACCAGCAGCGCCACCCCCAGCCCGCCCTGCGCCTTAAGGAGCCCGAAGCTGACCCCCGGATTGCCCGTCCAGGTCAGGCGGAAGATCGGCAGCACGGGGATGGTGCCGCGCTCCGGCAGCCTCAGGCCGTCCAGCACCCAGGCCTTGCTGAGCTGGTCGACCAAGACGGTCGCGACCGCCACGCCGAAGGCCAGCCAGGCGTGGCGGCTGATGCGCAGCTGGCCCGGCGCGGTGGGGTTCGAGGGGCTCATCGTGCGCCTTCCGCCTGATACGCGCCCGCCTTGGCCCCGGCCGAAGCCTGTCCGTCAAGGGCTGCGACCGTCGCCTCGCAGCGCAGGCAAAGCAGGGCGGGCGGCGTCACCTCCGGCAGGATGCGCCAGCAGCGCTCGCACTTGCAGCCCGGCGCCGACCGGAAGACCACGCCCACCCCCGGCGTCTCGGCCAGGCGGAAGGCGTCCTCGGGGGCTCGCCCTCCACGATCTCCGCGGCGCTGGTGCGGAAGGCCTCGGCGGGGTCGATGTCGCGGAAGGCGGCCGCGAGCTCGGGGTCGGCCACGAACACCTGGGGCGCGGCCTCCAGCGCCGCGCCGATGCGCTTGTCCCGTCGCGCCTGCTCAAGCGCGCCGGTGACCACGGCCGTGACCTCCTCGACCCTCGCCCACCAGACGAGGTCGTCCACCCCCCGCCACGCCGCAGGCGTCTCGGGGAAGGTGCGCGCGCAATTGGAGCCGGCCTGCGGGAAGCGCGTGGTCCAGGCCTCCTCGGTGGTGAAGGGCAGGAGCGGCGACAGCCAGATCGTCAGGCGTTCGAAAACGAGGTCCATGACCGTGCGACAAGCCCGCCGGCGCAGGCTCGCCGGGTCGTCGCAATAGAGCGCGTCCTTGCGGACATCGAAGTAGAAGGCGGAGAGCGCCACGGACGAGAAGGTGCTGAGCGCACGCCAGACGTCGCGGAAGCGGAACTCCGCATAGGCCTGACGCACCTCCGCATCGTAGAGCGCCAGCATGTGGAGCACCGCCCGCTCCAGCCGCGGCATGTCCTCCGGCGCGACCCGCTCGGCCGCCTCGAAGCCGTCGAGCGCGCCCAAGAGATAGCGCAGGGTGTTGCGCAGCTTGCGGTAGCCGTCCGTGGCCGTCTGCAGGATCGTCTTCCCGATCCGCTGATCCTCGGTGTAGTCGCTCATGGCGACCCACAGGCGCAGGATCTCCGCCCCGCTCTCCTTGATGACCATGTCGGGGTCGAGCGCGTTGCCGAGCGACTTGGACATCTTCTCGCCCTTCTCGTCCACGGTGAAGCCGTGGGTGAGGAGCGCGTCGTAGGGGGCCCGCCCGCGGCTGCCGCAGGCCTCCAGCAGCGACGACTGGAACCAGCCCCGGTGCTGGTCGGAGCCTTCCAGGTAGAGATCGGCGGGCCAGCGGGTGTGCGGCCGCCCCTCCAGGGTGAAGGCGTGGGTCGAGCCGGAATCGAACCAGACGTCTAGGATGTCCTCGACCTTCTCGTAGTCCGCCGGGTCGCGGCCGGGGCCCAGGAACACCGTAGAAGGCGTGGTGAACCAGGCGTCCGCCCCGTGCTCGCGCATCGCGGCGAGGATGCGGGCGTTGACCTCCGCGTCGCGCAGCGGCTCGCCGGTGCGGCGGTCCACGAACATGGCCAGCGGCGTGCCCCAGGCGCGCTGGCGGGAGATCAGCCAGTCGGGGCGAGCCTGCACCATGGCGCGGATGCGGTTGCGCCCCTGCTCGGGGAAGAAGGCGGTGGCGTCGATGGCGCTCAGGGCCCGGCTGCGCAGCGTCGTGCCGTCGCCGAGGTCCGCGTCCATGCGGATGAACCACTGCGGCGTGTTGCGGAAGATGACCGGCGCCTTGGACCGCCAGGAGTGCGGATAGCTGTGCTCCAGCCGGCCGCGGGCGAGCAGATGGCCGGCCTCGATCAGCCTCTCCATGACCGCGCCGTTGGCGGGTCCGAACTTGCCGGCCTTCTTGCCCTCCGTCTCCAGGATGGCCAGGCCGCCGAAGAGCGGGACGGAGGGGTAGTAGCGTCCGTCCGGATCGACGGTGTCGGGGATGGCCGTGTCGATCCCCAGACGTTCGAGGTCGGCCGCGTGGTCGCGCCAGACCTGATAGTCCTCCTGGCCGTGACCCGGGGCGGTGTGGACAAAGCCCGTGCCGGCGTCGTCGGTGACGTGATCGCCCGGGAGCAGCGGCACGGCGTAGCCGAACCGGGGCGTCAGCCGCGCCAGGGGGTGCTCGCAGACGAGGCCCGTCGGGTCCACGCCGTCCAGCCGGGTCCAGGCGGTGATCTTGGCCGCGGCGAACACCGCCCCGGCCAGCTTGTCGGCCAGGATCAGGCGGTCGCCCGCCTTGGCCCAGGGCTGGAACTCCAGCCCCTCCGCCACCGCCTCGACCCGGTAAAGGCCGTAGGCGATGTCCGGCCCGAAGCTGATCGCCCGGTTGGCCGGGATGGTCCACGGCGTGGTGGTCCAGATGACCACGCCGGCGCCGGCCGTCGCGCCCTCGCCGCCCTGCACCGGGAACCTGACCCAGATCGTCGGGCTGACGTGGTCGTGGTACTCGACCTCGGCGTCGGCCAACGCCGTCCGCTCCACGGGGCTCCACATGACGGGCTTGGACCCGCGGTAGAGCTGGCCCGACATCAGGAACTTGTGGAACTCGGCCACGATCGCGGCCTCGCTGGCGAAGTCCATGGTGGCGTAGCGATGCGCCCAGTCGCCCAGCACCCCGAGGCGGCGGAATCCCGCCATCTGGACGTCGATCCAGCCGCTGGCGTAGGCGCGGCAGCGTTCGCGGAACTCCACTGGCGAGACCTCGTCCTTGCGGCGGCCCTTGGCGCGGAGCTCCTCTTCGACCTTCCACTCGATCGGCAGGCCGTGGCAGTCCCAGCCCGGCACATAGTCGACGTCGTAGCCAAGCGCGAAGCGGCTGCGGACCACGAAGTCCTTCAGCGTCTTCTGCAGCACATGGCCGATGTGGATCGCCCCGTTGGCATAGGGCGGGCCGTCGTGAAGCACATAGAGGGGGGCGCCCTCGGCCTGGCGCTGGGCGCGCAGCGCCGCATAGAGGTCCATCTGCGCCCAGCGGGCCAGGATCTCGGGCTCGAGCTTGGGCAGGCCCGCCCGCATGGGGAAGGACGTCTGGGGCAGGAAGACCGTGGGGCGATAGTCGCGGCCCGCGGGGGGAGGGGCTTGGTCGTCGGCCATGGGGGTCCGTCGCGCAAAGGCCGCCCGGGATCAAGCGCGGGGCGGCGGGTCGGATCGAAAAGCGGCTGGGCGGGGGATCGGTCCCGGCGCGAGGGCGCGCGCCTGGGGCGGCGCCGGCGTCACGCCGGGCGGCTAATTCGGACTTGGCGGCGGCGGGCGAGGTCGCGGAACATCGCCCGGCGACTTAGCACTGCGCCCCTCCGGGCGGAAGTCTCACGCCTGCGCCCGCTCGGCGACGCCGGCCGCCATTTCGAGATTGAACCGCCGGACCGCCTCGGCGGGGCCGTCCGGGTGGCGCCACACGCCCGCGCTGACGGCCAGGAAGTCGGCGCCGGCCCGGGCGAGCGCCCGCGCATGCGCCACCGTGATCCCGCCGATGGCGACGCACGGGGTCTGCATCGTCTCCTGCCAGATGCTCAGGATCTCCGGGTCCGCCCGGGTCTTGGCCGCCTTGGTGGCGGTGTCGAAGAAGGCGCCGAAGGCGACATAGTCCGCCCCCGCCTCTGCGGCCTCCATGGCCAGGTGGCGGCTGTCGTGGCAGGTCACGCCCACGATGCGGTCCGGGCCCACGCGCCGGCGGGCCTCCGCATAGGGCGCATCCTCCTGGCCGATGTGGACCCCGTCGCACCCGAGCGCCGCGGCGAGGTCGGGGCGGTCGTTCAGGATCAGGGCGACCTCGCGGGCGCGGCAGAGCGGGGCCAGGCGCTGCACCGCCCGCGCGACGTCCGCGTCGGCGGCGGTCTTCAGCCGGACCTGAAGCGCGGCGACATCGCCGGCGCCGAGGGCCGCTTCGACCTGGGCGGCGAAGGCCTCAAGGTCGGGCAGGGCGGGGGGCGTGATCAGGTAGAGGCGGCAGGGCGCGGGGGGCTGGGCCATCGCCTCCCCTTACTTCTTCGAGTTGCGCGCGTCCTGGGCCGAGATGGTCTGGGGGTGCTTCTGGCTGTCCTGCACCCGCATGAAGGCGGGGCCGAGGATCACCACGAACAACACCGGCAGGAAAAAGAGGATCATCGGCACGGTCAGCTTTGCCGGCAGCTGGGCGGCCTTCTTCTCCGCCGCCGCGATCCGCAGGTCGCGGTTCTCCTTGGCCATGACGCGAAGCGCATTGCCCAGTGGCGTGCCGTACTGCTCGGCCTGGATCATGGCCGTGGCCACCGCCTTGATGCCGGGGTGGGCGGTCCGCCGGCCGAGCCCCTCGTAGGCCAGGCGGCGGTCCGGCAGGTAGCTGAGCTCGGCGGTGAGCAGCGCCAGCTCCTCGGCCAGCTCGATGGAGCGCGTGCCGATCTCGCCGGAGACCTTCTGCAGCGCCGCCTCGATCGACATGCCGGCCTCCACGCAGATCAGCAGCAGGTCGAGCGCGTCGGGGAAGGCGCCCACGATGCTGTCGCGGCGCTTGGAGATCTGGTTGGAGAGATAGAGGCTCGGCGCATAGTAGCCCAGGCCCAGGCCGCCGAAGGTCAGGGCGAAGCGCGTGGGCGTGGGCAGGCCGAAGCCGTTCACCGCGAAGAGGTAGAACCCCGCCAGCGCCGCGAACAGGAACGGCAGGATCAGACGGCAGAAGTAGAAGGTCGTGATCGGGCGCGGACCCCGGTAGCCGGCCTGGGCCATCTTGTCGGCGAGCTTGGGGTCTTCAAGCAGCCGGCGCAGGTCGAGCTTCTCGACGATCTGCTTGGCGAGGCCGGCGTCCTCTTGCCGGAGCGCCGACCTGCCCGCCGCGATCTGGGCGCGGGACCGCTTGCGCAGCTCGTCGCGCCGGGCGGCGACCGACTTCATGCGCGCTTCCAGCTGGTCGCGGCGCAGGGCCGGGCTGGCCAGGGTGACGACGGTCGCAAAGCACAGCACCGCGACCCCGGCGGTGGCCAGGTTCTGCGGTTCGGTCGCGGCGTCCAGCAGGCCCATGCGCGTTCCGCTCAGAACTTGAAGTTGATCATGCGGCGCATGACGAAGATGCCGAGCCCCATCCACACGGCGCCGAACATCAGCATGTGATGGCCGCGCGGATCGTTGAACATCGGCATCATGTACGCAGGCGTGGTGACCGTCACGAGGGTCATGATCCCGGGCGGCAGGGCGCCGATGATGAAGGCGGAGGCCACGGCTTCGCCGGACAGGGCCTTGATCTTCTCCACCATCAGCTTGCGGGCGCGCAGCACCGCGGAGAGGTTGCCGAGCGCCTCGGCCAGGTTGCCGCCGGTCTTCTGCTGGATCGACAGCACGATGGCGAAGAACTTCACCTCCGAGGTGGGCATGCGGCCGTACATCTTGTCCATGGCCTGGTCGGTGGTCAGGCCCATGCTCATGCTTTCCGTCAGGAACCGGAACTCGGCCCCGAGCGGCTCGGGGCTCTCCCGCCCGATCACCTTCAGGCAATCGTTGACGGGCAGGCCGGACTTCACCCCGCGCACGATCAGGTCGATGGCGTTGGGGAACTCCTCGGTGAATTTCTTCATCCGCATCTTGGCCATCATCGACAGCACCCAGCGCGGCAGGCCCAGGCCCGCGACGAACAGGGCGCCCAGGGCGATCAGGGGGCTGCGGGTCAGGACCAGGGCCGGCAGGGCGAGGACGACCGCAGCGAGGGCGCTCGCGATCCAGAACTGCTGCGGTGTCGCGCTCAGCCCCGCCTGGCGCAGGCGCGCCGGCAGGGTCAGCTTGGCCTTGCGCTGCTCCTTCTCGAGCGTCTTCAGGTTCTCCAGGATCTGCTTGCGGCGGACCGACTGGCTCTCCGCCGAGGTGCGGGCGCGCTTCTCGGCGGGCGCAGCGCCGGCCAGGGCCTGGGCGCGCTTGGTCGCCTTGGCCGCGGAGCCGTCGCCCCCCGCCCAGACCAGGCCCACGCCCGTCAGCGCCAGGAACCCGATCCCGCCCAGCATATAGACCAGAGGATCGACCGCCATGGCTCCTACTCCGCTGCGTCCAGGGCTTCGGCCAGCTCGCGCTCCAGGCCGTAGTAGCGGGCGCGGTCCCAGAAGCGCGGGCGCGCGATGCCGGTGGAGCGGTGCCGGCCCAGCACCTTGCCCTCGCCGTCCTCGCCCGTGATGTCGTAGACGAACAGGTCCTGGGTGATGATCACATCGCCCTCCAGGCCCACGACCTCGGTGATGTGGGTGATGCGGCGCGAGCCGTCGCGCAGGCGCGCCGCCTGGATGATCACGTCGATGGAGCCCACGATCATCTCGCGGATGGTCTTGGACGGCAGGCCGTAGCCGCCCATGGTGATCATCGACTCCAGGCGCGACACCGCCTCGCGCGGCGAGTTGGCGTGCAGCGTGCCCATCGAGCCGTCGTGGCCGGTGTTCATGGCCTGCAGCAGGTCGAAAGCCTCCGGTCCGCGCACCTCGCCCACGATGATCCGCTCCGGACGCATGCGCAGGCAGTTCTTGACCAGGTCGCGCATGGTGATCTGGCCCTGGCCCTCCAGGTTCGGCGGACGGGTCTCCAGCCGCACCACGTGGGGCTGCTGCAGCTGCAGTTCCGCGGCGTCTTCGCAGGTCACCACCCGCTCGGTGGGGTCGATGAAGGCGGTCATGCAGTTGAGCAGCGTGGTCTTGCCCGAGCCCGTGCCGCCCGAGATCACCACGTTGCAGCGGCTGGCGCCGATCACGCCCAGCACCCGCGCGCCCTCCGGGCTGATGGAGGCGAACTCCACCAGATTGCGCATGGTCAGCTTGTCTTTCTTGAACTTCCGGATCGTGAGCGTGGGGCCGTCGAGCGCCAGCGGCGGCGCGATCACGTTCACGCGCGAGCCGTCGGGCAAGCGCGCGTCACAGATGGGCGAGCTCTCGTCCACGCGGCGGCCGACCTGGCTGACGATCCGTTGGCAGATGTTCATGAGCTGGGCGTTGTCGCGGAAGCGGACGTTCGTCAGCTGCACCTTGCCGGCGACTTCGATGAACACGCGATGCGCGCCGTTCACCATGATGTCGGCGATGTCGTCGCGGGCCAGCAGGGGCTCCAGCGGGCCATAGCCCAGCACGTCGTTGATGATGTCCTGGACCAGGTGGTCCTGCTCGGCGGCGGACATCGAAACGTTCTTGATCGCCACCAGCTCGGCGACGATGTCGCGGATCTCCTCGGCCGCCGTCTTGCCGTCGAGCTGGGCGAGCTGGGTCAGGTCGATGGTGTTGAGAAGCGCCGTGTAGATGGTCGTCTTGGTGGCGTGGTAGTAGTCGCTCTGCTCGCGGACGATCTCGGAGACCGGCCCGCTGGTCGAGACCGCGCCGCTGGCGGCGAGGCGAAGCTGCTCGAAAGCGGCGGTAGCCTTGGGGCCGGCCGGGCCGCCCGCGGACTTGGCTTGCGCGGCGCCGGCGAGGGCGTCCAGGGGCGCTGCGGCGGCGGGAGTGACGCGCTTGGGGCGGGTCGCGATGCCCTCCGCCCCCACCGCCGGCGGCGGGCCCGAAGGAGCGGCCGATCCGGCTCCGCTGCGCTTGCCGAACATGCCGCGCTCCGCCTCAGCCGCGCTTCAGGAAGCGGTCGAAGAGGCTCTTGGCCTTCTCCGCGGGCGCAGCCTGGGCGGCGGGCGCCTCGCGCCGCGCGATCGTCTGGGCGAACTGCGCCAGCCCCTCGACGGCCTTGGCCTTGGGCTGCACCTCCTGCAGCATCTGGCCATTGTTGGCGGCCTGGCCGAACAGCTTGGGATCGAAGGGCAGGACCAGGGCGGGCTCCAGGCCGAGCGCCTTGGCGAACTCCTTCACCGGGATCTCCGGCCGGTTGGGCACGCCCACCTGGTTCAGCACCAGCAGCGGGGGGTTGTCGTTGGCGCGCGTGCGCCGGGCCAGGTCCACGATGTTCTTGGCGTTGCGCAGCGAGGCGAGGTCCGGGGAGGCCGTGATCACCACCTCGTCGGCGGTGTGCAGGGTGGTGCGGATCCACCCCGACCACAGGTGGGGCAGGTCGAGCACGACATAGGGGGCGGTGGTGCGGATCTTGGCCGTGACCTCCTCGAAGGCCTCCGGGTCGATCGCATAGTCGTCGTCCAGGCTCGCGGGCGCGGCGAACAGGCTCAGCCGCTCGCTGCAGCGCGAGGTCATGCGGTCGAGCAGCACCGGGTCCAGGCGGTCGGGCTGGCTCAGGGCGTCGGCCACGCCCTGCACCGGGTCCTGGTTGAAGTTCAGCCCCGCGGTGCCGAAGGGCAGGTCGTAGTCGACGACGACCGTATTGCTTTCCAGCCGCTCGGACAGGAGCCAGGCGACGTTGTGCGCGAGGGTGGAGGAGCCCACGCCGCCCTTGGCGCCGATGAAGGCCAGGCTGCGGCCTACGAAGGGCGTCGCCGGGTCGGCGTAGAGGCTGCAAACCGCGCGGATCAGCCCCAGCACCTGCACCGGCGGGACCAGGTACTCGCTCACCCCGCGCCGCATCAGTTCGCGGTAGAGGTGGATGTCGTTGTGGGCGCCGATCACCACGACCTTGGTGCCGGGGTCGCAGACCTCGGCCAGGCGCTCCAGCCCCGCCAGGAGCTCGTGCGGGTGATCCCCGCTCTCCACGATCAGGAGGGGCGGCGTGGGCTGGCTCTGGTAGACCTGCAGCGCCTCGGCAAGGCCGCCTTGGCGCACGACGGTGGAGGCGCGGGCGAGCCGCCGGTCCGTCGCAGCACGCTGGGCGGTCTCGGCCGTGTCGGGGCGCTCGCAGAAGATGTGGATGGTGATGCGCGGCACCGCGACGTCGCCCAGCGCCGCTTCGGTCTGGGCGATCAGGGCGCCGACCGGGTTGCCGGCGGCCTGCGCTAAAGGCGCGGACGGGGCGGCGAGGTCCACCGCCTGGAGGGTCGAGACCGCCTGGGCTAGCGCCCGGGCGGCCGGGGCCATGGCGGGACTTGGCGCCTGGAGCTGCGGACGCTGCCCCGCCGGCGGATCGAACTGGGCCGGGAAGGCGCCCGCCGGTTCGGGGATGGAGAACTCGTCGTCGGCGTCGAAGCCGAGGTCGTCGAAGGGATCCGGCTGGGGGCGTGCGCTCATGCTCATGCTCATGCTCACTTGCCGACCGCGCGGGAGACCGCGCCGGACGCCTGCTCGTCCTTCTCGGACCCGGTGACCTCGCCCTTGCGGTACTTGCCGATCACCACCTGGCGGCGGCTGTTGTCGGCGGGGGTTTCAGGCTGAGGCCCCAGCAGGTCGCGCGGATCGGCCAGCTGCACCGCCGCGTTGGAGGCCACCGCGCAGCCGAACGCCCCATAGGGCCGGTTGGCGTTGGTGCTGGCCAGGTTGGACCACTGGGTCGAGCAGTCGGGCGGGGTCACGGTGTAGCGGGCGAAGGCCAGGACCACGACCGGGCGGCCGCCGGCGACGCTGAAGGGTTCCTGGCGCACGGTCGCGAGCGGCACGCCATCGGCGGCCAGCTGCTGCAGCACGAGGTCGGCGCTGCGCCGGCCTTCGTCGCCCGGCGGGACGCGCAGGGTCATCGGGCCCTCGCCGGTGACGCGCCAGTGCGCGACCAGAGCCGCGATCGCCTGCTGCTGATCGGCGGAGAGCGGGCCGGGATGGACGCCCAGCGCGACCTGCTCCTCGCCCTGGACCGGCGTGAGCTTGAACTGCTCGGTGGGCAGGCGCGGCGGCGGCCCCGCCGGGGCGGTGCGCTCGCCCATGGAGGCGCAGGCCGAGAGCGCGCCGGCGACGGCCACGGGGGCGATGAGGCGCAGGCGATCAGTCCACGACATAGCCGATGGGTCCTTGGTAGGTCTGGCCCGCGGGCGGCTGGCGGCCGAAGCCGCGGTTCAGGCGCCCGAGCAGATTGGTTTCGACGTCGCTGGCGATCTGCAGCCCGTCCGCTGGCGTCTGCAGCTGGTCGGGGCTGACGGCCTTGGTCAGGTAGGGCGTTGCGATGACGACGAGCTCGGACTCGTTGTTCAGGAAGTCGCGCGAGCGGAACAGCGCGCCCAGCACCGGCACCTGCATGAGCCCCGGCAGGCTGTCGAGCGCCTGCTTGCTCTGGGACTGGAGCAGGCCCGCGATCATGGTCGCGCCGCCGGAGGGCAGCTCCACCACCGTCTCGGCGCGGCGCACCGAAAGTCCCGGCACGCTCAGGCCGCCCGAACCGTTCGATCCGGCCAGGGTGAAGCTGCCCTGCGAGGTCAGCTCCGACACCTCGGTGGAGATCTTCAGGGAGATGCGGCCGTTGGCCAGCACCACCGGGGTGAAGCCCAGGCCCACGCCGTAGGGCTTGAATTCGATCGTGACGCGGCCGTTGTTGTCCTCGGCGACGGGAACGGGGAACTCGCCGCCCGCCAGGAACTTGGCGCTCTCGCCGGAGATGGCGGTGAGGTTCGGCTCCGCCAGGGTGCGCACCAGGCCCACGCGCTCGAAGGCCTGCAGCGTGCTCTCCGCCTTGTTCCAGCCGCGGGCGCCCGCCCCCGTCGTGGGCGCGGCCAGCTTGTTGTTGCGGTCGAGGTTCAGCTGCGGGCTCTGCACGCAGGTCGGGGCCCCGTTGACCATGCTGCAGAAGACCGGGCTGTCGGCCGGGTTGACCGTGCTGTCGTACTTGTAGCCGCCGCTGAGCCCGCCCAGCAGCGAGCCGGACACGCCCCAGGTGTTGGCGCGGCTGAAGGCGTACTGCGGCATGCCGACCTGGCCCAGCACCGCATTGAGGTTGACGCCCAGCTGTTTGATGACGCTGCGGTTCACCTCCACGATGCGGACCTTGAGCATGACCTGCTCAGGGGCGGCGACGCCGATCATGTTCACGACCTGGTTGGGGTTCGCCACGAAGCTGGAGGCGATCCGCACGGCCTTGTCGGCGTCGGCGGGGTTGCGGACTTCGCCCGACAGGATCAGGCTCTGGTTGGCGGCCTCCACCCTGAGATGCGCGTTCGGCAGCACTCGGTTCAGCGTGTCGGCGATGGCGGAGGTGTCCTGGTCGACGCGGATCTCCAGCCGCAGGATCTGGCGGCCCATGCCGTCCACGAAGGTCGCGTCGGTCTGGCCCGCAGCGACGCCCATGACGTAGATGCGGCGGGGCGTGGACAGGGCGACGTCGGCGACCTTGGGATCGGAGACCAGCACGTCGCGCGCCTCGACCGGCAGGTCGATGATGGCGCTCTTGCCCCGCGGCAGGGCCAGGGCCCGGGTCGGGGCGTTGCCGCCGAGGTCGATGCGCACGGTCTGGGCGCCCGCCGCCGTCTCGGACCCATAGGCGTCGGCGAGCGGCGGGCGGGGCCGGGGCGCGGCGGCGGGCGCGCCGCGCAGGCCCGCGTAGGCCGAAGGCTTCAGCGTCGTGGTCGGGAAGGGATTGCTCCCGTCCGCGGCCGCGCAGACGCAGGGCCAGGCGACCGCGGCGGCCAGGCAGGCGAGCTTCAGGGACTTAGGCGCAGAGTTGGTCGTAGCGCGGCTCATTGGTTCACCACCACGTCGGTCGGGGCGCCGTGGCGGAATACGCGCACGATCGGGGCCTGGGCGCCGCGACCGTCGCCGACCTCGGTCGGGCCGGCGGCGTCGGCGTAGGAGCGCAGCACCAGGGTGAGGGCGCCGGCGGCCTTGGCCATGACCAGCACCTCCATCTGCTCGGGCGAGGCCTCCAGCGTCGCCGTCGCGCCCAGCGCCGTGGCGCCGCCCTTGGACGCCTTGAGGTTCTGGTCGATGGCCAGCACCTTGACGTTGCGCAGGACGGTGCGGGCCTCGAACCGGCGCGCGGCGCCCTGGCTGTCCACCGGCACGCTCTGCACCACGTCCACGTGATCGCCAGGCAGGATGAAGCCGCCGGCGGAGGTCTCAGGCGAGAGGGGCACGGCGACGGCGCGCATCCCGGGGCTGAGCGTCACGGCCAGCACGCCGCTGGAGCCTGCGCGCACGATCTTGCTGGGGATCACCGGCTCGCCGGAGAGCAGGGCCTCGCGCACGACCCCGTCCACGAACTGGGCGGCGGGGCCGTCGTCGGCGGGGGTGAGCGCGTTCTTGGCGGCCTGGTAGCCCTTGGCGGCGGCGCTCGCGAGCTTGGCCCCGGTCGGCGCGCCCGCCGCCGCGGCGGGGACCTCGGGCTGGACGACAAAGGCGGGGTTCAGGCTCGATTTCGGCCAGGCCTGCCAGCCGAGGTCGCCCGCCACGATGCGGTCGCCGGGCTGCAGGTCGCGCCGGGCGACCAGCACCTGCGCCATGGGCGGGGGCGGCGGGGCCACAGGCGCGACGAGGGGCGCGGCCTTGGGCGTCTCGTGGCCGAACAGCGTGGCCCGGGCGAGGAGGGCGCCCAGGATCGCCACCACGAGCGCGGCGGCGAGCACGGCCAGGCGTCTGGGGTTCATCAGATCGCGGCTCCCGGAGGCGGCGACGGAGCGATCCGGCCCGCGCACCTCTCCCAATTGCAGAGGCGAGCTTGGCCCGGCGTTCGTTAAGACGGGCCTAAACCCTAATGCGGCTTTGGTCTTAAGCGCCGACGCCGGCGGATAGGGCGCGGGCGAGCAGGCTGTCGGGGAAGGCCATCAGGGCGCCGAACGCGATCGCAGCGCCGTAAGGCACGTCTCCCCCGGGGGTCAGCAGGCGGCCGACCCAGGCGGGACCCTGCGCCAGGCCCTCGGGCGCGAGCCGGCGCGTCCAGAGCAGCGCCACCGCCAGGCCGCCGCCCGCGATCGCGGTCCAGGCGAGGTAGGGCAGCGCGTCGGGAAAGCCGAGCCACAGGGCGGCGGCTGCGAAGAGCTTGGCGTCGCCGCCCCCGATCCAGCCGAGGGCGAACATGGCCACCCCCGCCGCAAGGCCCGCCACGCCCACCGCCAGCATGACGCCCAGCGCGCCTGCGCCGAGCCCGCCCAGCAGGGACGCCGGCGCCAGCGCCAGCACCAGCGCGCCGGAAATCCAGTTCGGGATGGTGTAGGAGGTGACGTCCTTCAGCGCCGCGGTGATCACGAGGGCGGGGAAGGCGGCCAGGGCGAGCAGGTGCAGAAGGGGCAAGGCGGGCGGCTCCTTGATCGGGGGCCAGACTGCCGAAGAGCCCTGAAGGAAGCGTTGCCCGATGCGACGCGTCAGTCGCGCAGCAGCGCGTTGATGCTGGTCTTGGCGCGGGTCTGGGCGTCGACGCGCTTGACGATCACCGCGCAGGCCAGGGCGGGACGGCCCTCCGCGTCGGGCAGCACGCCCGGGACCACGACGCTGTAGGCCGGCACCCGCCCGCGGAAGTGCTCGCCGGTGGCGCGGTCCACGATCTTGGTGGACTGGCCCAGGAACACGCCCATCGAGATGACCGCGCCCTGCTCGACGATCACGCCCTCCGCGACCTCAGAGCGCGCGCCGATGAAGCAGTCGTCCTCGATGATCGTGGGACTGGCCTGCAGCGGCTCCAGCACCCCGCCGATCCCCACCCCGCCCGAGAGGTGCACGTTCCTGCCGATCTGGGCGCAGGAGCCGACCGTGGACCAGGTGTCGACCATGGTCCCCTCGTCCACATAGGCGCCGATGTTCACGAACGAAGGCATGAGCACGACGTTGCGGCCCACGAAGGCCCCCCGCCGCGCCACCGCGCCCGGCACGGCGCGGAAGCCCGCGGCGCGGAACTCCGCCTCGCCCCAGCGGTCGAACTTGGACGGGACCTTGTCCCACCAGGGCCCGGGCGCGGAGTGGGCCCCGAGCGGCCCCTCGCCGTAGTGCATGCCCATCAGGGCGTTGTCGTTCAGCCGGAAGGCGAGGAGCACGGCCTGTTTCAGCCACTGTCGCGTGGTCCAGGCGCCCTCGACCTTCTCCGCCACGCGCAGGCGGCCGGCGTCCAGCCCCTCCAGCGCCGCCTCGACCGCGTCGCGCACCTCGCCGCGGGTGTCAGGCGACAGGGCCGCCCGGTCCTCCCAGGCACGTTCGATGACAGCCTGCAGCTGTGCGGCTTCGGTCATGCGGCGGTCTCCGGCTGGGCGAGGCGCGCCGAGGCCCCGGCGCTGTGCGAATCAAGGGTGTTGTCGAGGTCGAAGATCCCGGTCCCGACCGCTGCGAAGCCCGGGGTCACGGGCTGATCAGGGTGCCGGCGCCGTGCTCGGAAAAGAGCTCGACCAGCATGGCGTGGGGCCGTCGCCCGTCCAGGATCACCACCGCCCCGACGCCCGCCTCGATGGCGGCGATGGCGGTCTCCAGCTTGGGGATCATGCCGCCGGTGGCGACCCCCTCGGCGATGGCGGCGCGCGCCTGCGCCACGGTCATCTGCCGAATGAGCTCGCCCTCGGCGTCCAGGACGCCCGCGACGTCGGTGAGCAGCAGCATGCGCTTGGCCTTCAGCGCCGCGGCGATGGCGCCGGCGGCGGTGTCGGCGTTGATGTTGAAGGTCTCGCCTTCCTCGGAGACGCCGATGGGCGCGATCACGGGGACATAGTCGTGGTCGGAGTAGATCAGGGCCTCCACGATCTTGGGATCGACCTGGGTCGGCTCGCCGACGAAGCCGAAGTCGACGCTTTCGGGCTCGCCGGTGCGGGGGTTGGGCCGGGTGCGCTTGACCTGCTCCACCGTGATCAGGCGCGCGTCCTTGCCGGAAAGTCCCACCCCGCGCACGTCCGCGCCGACGCCGGCGCGGTTGATGAAGTGCACGATCTCCTTGTTGATCGCGCCGGAGAGGACCATCTCGGCCACCTCCATCGTCGCGGCGTCGGTCACGCGCAGGCCGTCGACGAAGGTGGACTCCACGCCCGCCTTCTTCAGCCAGCGGCTGATCTGCGGCCCGCCGCCGTGCACCACGACGGGATGCACGCCCAGCAGCTTGAGCAGCACCGCGTCGGCGGCGAAGGTCTGGGCGACCGCCTCCTCGCCCATGGCGTGGCCGCCGTATTTGATGACCACCGTCTCGCGGTCGTAGATCTGGATGAAGGGCAGGGCCTCCGCCAGGGTGCGGGCGGTGTCCCAGCCTGCCTCCTCTTCGGCGGCGCGGGTCTCGGCGGCGTCGGCGTCCATGGCGCGCGCGTTAGCGGATCGGACCGCGCAACTCCATAGGCGCCGTCACGGCCGGCGGCGCGCAGGTTCAGGCGCGGCCCCCGGCCCAGGGCGCTCAGATCAGCTTGGCCATGGCCAGCGCCGTGTCGGCCATGCGGGTCGAGAAGCCCCACTCGTTGTCGTACCAGCTGAACACCCGGGCCAGCCGCGGGCCGACCATCTGGGTCTGGGGCAGGGCGAAGATCGAGCTCGCCGCATGGTGGATGAAGTCCGACGACACCAGCGGCTCGTCCGTGACGGCCAGCACGCCCTTGAGCGGCCCGTTGGCGGCGGCGCGCATCGCCGCGTTGATCTCGTCCTTGGTCACGTCGCGGCCGACCGCGCAGACCAGGTCGACCACGCTGACGTCCGGCGTCGGCACCCGCACGGAGGAGCCGTCCAGCTTGCCCTTCAGCTCCGGCAGCACCAGGCCCAGCGCCTTGGCCGCGCCGGTGGAGGTCGGGATGATGTTCTGGGCGGCGGTGCGGGCGCGGTAGAGGTCCTTGTGCAGCTGGTCCAGCGAGGGCTGGTCGTTGGTGTAGCTGTGGATCGTGGTCATGTAGCCGTGCTCGATCCCGCAGAGGTCGTTGAGCACCTTGGCGACGGGCGCCAGGGCGTTGGTCGTGCACGAGCCGTTGGAGACCACGAGGTCGTCCTGGGTCAGGGTGTCGTGGTTCACGCCGTAGACGATGGTCTTGTCCGCGCCGTCCGCCGGGGCGGAGACGAGGACGCGCTTGGCGCCGGCGCTGAGGTGCGCCGCGGCCTTCTCCCTGGAGGTGAAGATGCCCGTGCACTCCAGGGCGATGTCGACGCCGAGGTCCTTATGCGGCAGCTGGGCCGGGTCGCGGGTGGCGGTGCACTTGATGGGCCCCAGGCCCACGTCCATCGTGTCGCCTTCAACCTTCACCACCCCCGGGAAGCGGCCATGGGTGGAGTCGTAGCGCAGCAGGTGGGCGTTGGTCTCGATGGAGCCCAGGTCGTTGATCGCCACCACCTCGATATCGCGCCGGGCGTGCTCGACGATGGAGCGCAGGACGAGGCGGCCGATGCGGCCAAACCCGTTGATGGCGACGCGGACGGTCATGGGGGCGCTCCTTGGCGTGAGGCGGTGACGTGGGTCGGCGCCGGTTCGGGGGAGGGGCGCGCCGTTCGGCCGCGGTTGTGCAAAGGGGGGCGCGCAAGTCAACCCCGCGCCGCCGTCGCGACGTGGCGGGCCCGCCCCGGCTTGGGGAGCCGCGGCTCGGGCTGCGCGGAACCTGCGCTGCGCGCATGCCGAAACGCCCCGCGGGGAGCGTCCCGCGAGGCGTCCGGAACTGGAACCGCGACGCGCTTACTTCGCGTCGTTGGCGGTGTTGGTCACCGCCCGGCCCGCGGCGCTGACGTCGCGGCCGGCGCCGGCGACGGTGTTGCAGGCGGACAGGGACACAGTGACGGCCGCAGCGGCGGCCAGAAGGACGATCATCTTGCGCATGGCCTAAGCTCCTTTGAGGCGGGGCGGTAACGGTTAGGCTGCGGCCTGGTTCCGGTATCCGGCCTGGGGCAGGCTGGATGCGGGGGGCGCGGGCGGCGCTGCCGGCGCGGTCTCCAGGTTCGGCGAGGGGAAGATGAGACGCGCGCGGAAGCCCTTGCCGTCCGGCCGCGCGCCGAACTCGGCGCAGCCGCGGAGCTGGCGCGCGAAGGCGGTCATCAGCGTGGAGCCCACCCCCGCCCCGTTTTCGCCCGCCGGGGCCGGGCCGCCCTCGCCGTCGTCCACGATCTCCAGGACGCATTCGCTCGGCCCCACGTGGAAGGCGACCTGGATCAGCCCGCCCTCGGGGCCGAAGGCGTGCTTGCGGGCGTTGTTCAGCGCCTCCACCGCAAAGAGCGCCAGCGGCGCCAGCTTGTCCGGATCGATCTCCAGGTCGTCGGCCTCGAGCTCGGTGCGCACCGGCGGGCCGCGGTCCCCGTCGCTGAGCAGGAGCTGGCCGGTCAGCTCCTGCAGGAAGCCCCGCACGTCCACCCGCCTAAGGTCGGTGGACTGGTAAAGCGCGCGGTAGATCAGGGCCAGGGCGGCGATCCGCTGGCGGGTGTCGAAGATGGCGGCGCGGGCGGTGGGGTCGGCCAGCGAGCGCTGCTGCATGTTGAGCAGGCTCGTGATGACCTGCAGGTTGTTCTTCACCCGGTGGTGGATTTCGCGCATCAGCCCGTCTTTCTCCGACAGGCTCTCCCGTAGGGACAGGTCGCGGGCGACGATCCCGTCGGCCATGAGGTCCAGCGTCTGGGCGAGGGCGCGGATTTCCTCGGGAGCGTTTTCGGCCTGGACGGGGCGCACGGAGAAGCGGCCCTTGGCGTAGATCGAGGCGATGCGCTCCAGATACGCGAGCCAGCGGATCACCACCCGGTCGGTCACGACCCAGACCGCGGTCCAGGCCAGCACCCAGGCCAAGAGCGGCAGGATCAGCCCGCCGAAGAGGTTCAGCCGGGTCCAGGAGAGCAGGCCCGGGGCGGGCGTGGACAATAGGGCGTAGGCGCTGCCGTCCGGCAGGAGCGGCGTGGCCGCATAGCTGCGGCGGACCCGGTCCGGGGCGACGGCGGAGAAGGCGCAGGGCTTGCCGGCCTTCAACCTGGGCCAGCAGGTGTCGCGCAAAGGTGCGAAGGCCGAGGCGCGGGTGGCGGTCAGGCGCCGGCCGGCGCCGTCCAGCACGGCGACTTCCGACCCGGCGGGCAGGCTGAGGTCGCTCGCGTCCGGCCGCAGGCCCGAGACCGCCAGCTCGGCCACCAGCGCGCCGTCGAAGCGGCCCTGAGCGTCCTCCGCCCGAACGGCGGCGATGACGCCCGGCTCCTGTCCGGGCGCAGGCGGGGCGCGCTCGATAACCGCGCGCTGGCCGGCGCGCAGCCGCTGCATCCAGTCGGCGTTGCGGCGGTCGCTGTCGGCCAGGGTGGCGCTGGCGCAGCGCACGCGTCCCAGGGCGTCGATGCGCGCCAGGGTTCGCACCCCAGGCGTGGCGGCGGCGAGCTCCGCCAACCGGGGGACGCAGCTTAGGCCGACGGTGCGGGGCGTCATGGTCTGAAGCAGGGCGACGGCGGCCTGGATACGCGCCCGCGCCCCCGAGGCGCTGCGCTGGGCGGCCTGGACCAGGCTCGCCTCGCGCACCTCGCTTTCCCGCGCGAACGTGGTCCAGGACTGCAGCACGCCCAAGGCCAGCACGGGCATCAGGGCCAGCGCCAAGGCCAGCCCCAGCCGGAACCGGATGGTCAGGCGGCGGCCCTGCGGGTCCATGCGGTCAGCGAACGCCGCTCAGACGCTCCGCATGGTCGAGGATCGACCGCATGGCGTCGCCCGCAGGGGCGCCGTCGCGCTCGTAGGAGCCGTCGGTCAGGATGCTCTGCAGCGCCCGGCGCGCGCGGCTGACCCGGCTCTTCACCGTGCCCACCGCGCACCCGCAGATGTCGGCCGCCTCTTCATAGGCGAAGCCGCCCGCGCCGACGAGGATCAGGGCTTCCCGCTGTTCCGCCGGCAGCTGGTGCAGGGCAAGGCGCATCTCGTCCAGCACGATGGGCGCTTCCGGGTCGTCGACGGCGAGCAGGGTCCGCTCGGCGGCTTCCTGGTCCAGCTGGGTCTGGCGCCACGAGCGGCGCTTCTCGGAGTAGAACTGGTTGCGCAGGATCATGAAGGTCCACGCCTTCATGTTGGTCCCCAGCTGGAAGCTGCCCCGCGCGTCCCACGCCTTCATCATGGCGTCCTGCGCCAGGTCGTCGGCCGCGGCGGCGTCGCCGGCCAGGGTGCGGGCGAAGGCGCGCAGGTGCGGAATGAGCTGCACCAGCTCCTTCTTGAATATCGCCTCTTCCTGCTTTGTGAGCTCGCGACGCTCGCTCATCAGCGCGCCCCGCCCTTGGAGGAGTCGTCGGCGCGACGCAGAATCTCGAGGAAGTCGTCCGGCACCGGCTCGTTGACGACCTCGTCGAACAGCTGGCGTAGACGCACCCCGATCGCCTGCTGGCGCAGGCGCGCCTCGTCCGCTGCGCGCGTCTGCTCCCGGCGCCGGCTCCCTGTGGTCTTGGGCGACTGTTCGATCATGTCATCCCCGAAGATCCCGCCTGGGCGAGGCCTCCCCGACTGAAGTTCTAGCGCCTGCAAACGCGATTCCGCTGCTCGGGTTCCACGGCCATGCTATAGAGCAATATGCCGCAGGGGTTAAGGAACCTTAACCGTTCTGCGCCCGTTTGCGGCCCCTGAGCGGCCAAAAAGCCGCCACGCCAGACCGCCTTGGGGGCGCATCAGAGCATAGGTCCAGCATCATGAGTCTCGTCGAACGCCTCGCGCCGCACCTGCCCTACGTCCGTCGTTACGCGCGGGCGCTGACGGGAGACCAGGGCGCGGGGGACGCCTATGTCCGCGCGTCGCTGGAGGCCCTTGCGGCGGGGGAGCGCCAGCTGCCGCCGCATCTGACGCCGCGCGTGGCCCTCTACCACGTGTTCCACACCATCTGGGGGGTGACGGGCGCCCGGCTGGAGCCCTCGAACGACCACGGCGGCATCGACGGCGACGACGCCACCCGTCGGCTGCTGCGCATCGCGCCGCGCTCGCGCCAGGCGTTCCTGCTGACGGCGCTGGAAGGCTTCAACCCCACCGAGGCGGGGCAGATCTTGAACGCCGGGCCGGGGGAGATCGAGCAGCTGATCGCCGAGGCGCAGGCCGAGATCGACGCCGAGCTGGCGACCCAGGTGCTGATCATCGAGGACGAGCCGGTCATCGCCGCCGACATCGAGGCGCTGGTGCGCGAGCTCGGCCACGAGGTGTTCGACGTCGCCTCCACGCGCTCCGAGGCGGTGGACGCGGTGCGCACCAAGTCGCCGGGCCTGGTGTTGGCCGACATCCAGCTCGCCGACGGCTCCTCGGGCATCGACGCGGTGAAGGACATCTTGGGCCGCTACGACGTGCCGGTGATCTTCATCACCGCCTTCCCCGAGCGCCTGCTCACCGGCGAGCGGCCCGAGCCCACCTTCCTGATCACCAAGCCTTTCCAGCCGGAGACGGTCAAGGCCGCCATCGGCCAGGCCCTCTTCTTCCACCCGGCTAAAGCGAAGCAGGCCGCGTGACCCTACATACGGCGGCGCTGGAACCTGGGTTGCGAGCCCGAGGTTGCGGCGCCGACGAGTTCCTCGTTTTCTTCATCCTAACCTGACAGGAGACCTCCCATGGTTGCCACCAACGGCTCGGCCGACGCGGCCATAGACAACGCCAAGCAGACTGCGGAAGACGCCAAGACCTTGGCCCAGCACGCCCAGGCGACCCTGGAGAGCGCGAAGAAGGCGCTCCCCGAAATCCAGGACCGCGCCCAGAAGGTTTTCAGCAGCAGCGTGCAGCAGCTGCGCGAGCGCACCGGCGACGCCTCCGACATCGCCAACGAGCAGATCGCCAACGCCCGCGTCTATCTGATCGAGCGGGTGCAGGAGCGTCCCTTCACCACCACCGCCGCGGTGCTGGGCGCCGGCTTCATCCTCGGCCTGCTGTTCGGGGGCAAGCGTAGGTGATCTTCCAGCGCGCGCTCTGGGCCGTTATCGCGCTCGGCGCCGCTTTCGCCGCCGCGGCCAGCGCGGTGGTGGCCGTCGTCTACGCCTACTATGCGCTCTTGAAAGGCTTCGTCGGCCCGGCCGGGGCCTCGGGCATCGTGTTCGCGACCCTGGCGGTGCTGATCGCCTTCGGCGTGCTGTTCGCAGCCGCCAAGGCGGGCGGCAAGAACAAGAAGAAGGGCGCCGACAAGAAGAGGCGCCTGAAGGCCGAGGCCGGCTCGCCGCTCGACCGCATCATGGACATGGCGCGCGAGCGTCCGGTCCTGGCAGCGGCGGCGGCGGGCGCGGCGGGCCTGCTGGCCTGGCGCAACCCGACCCTGGTGGCGACCCTCACCGCCTTCCTGGCGGGACGCGACGAGCGCCGGGACTGAGCGCTGGGACCGAACGTTCCGTCCGGGCGTCGGCGCTGGATCGCAAGCCGGAAGGGCCGGGGGCGACTCCGGCCCTTGTCGCGTCAACCGTTCAGGTGTTCAGAATCCGCGTAAGCCTACCCTCCTCCCCTGCCGTCTGACCGAAGGACCCTACCGATGTTCAAGCTTCCGGACCTGCCGTACGGCTACGACGCGCTGCAGCCGACCATCTCCGAGCTGACCATGCGCACGCACCACGACAAGCACCACGCGGCCTACGTCAACACGACCAACCAGATCCTGGGCGAGCGCGGCGAGACCCCCTCCAGCCTGGAGGACGTGATCCGCGCCGCCAAGGACAAGGGCGAGCAGCGCCTGTTCAACCAGTCGGGCCAGGCCTGGAACCATGCCTTCTTCTGGGCGTGCATGGCGCCCCAGGGCGGGCGGCCCTCCGGCGCCCTGGCCGAGGCGATCGCCCAGTTCGGCGGCCTGGATCAGCTGAAGAGCAAGTTCGTCGCCGAGGGCGTCGGCCATTTCGCCTCCGGCTGGGTGTGGCTGATCGCCGACCGCTCCGGCGCGCTCAAGGTGACCAGCACCCACGACGCCGATACCGCGCTGGTGCACGAAGGCGCGCCGCTCTTGGTCTGCGACCTGTGGGAGCACGCCTATTACCTGGATTACAAGAACGACCGGAAGGGGTTCCTCGAGCATTGGTTCGACACGGTCGCGAACTGGAGCTTTGCCGAACAGCAGCTCCAGGCCGCCAAGGGCCAGGGCCAGGCTTACCGCTATCCGGCGCCGCAGGCCTGACCGGCCTGACGGGGGCTTGACCGTCCGGGGACGTCGTTCGGAACGCGCCGCAACCCGAGGCGTTGGTCAGGGCGGACCGGTCTAAGGTCGAGCTTTAAGCGGAACCTCGGACCGGAACATCCCTAAACGGAGATTCCATATGCTGAGCTGGGCTCTCATCTTCCTGGTGGTCGCGCTGATCGCAGGCGTTCTTGGCTTCGGCGGCGTCGCCGCCGGCGCGGCCGCCATCGCCAAGCTGCTGTTCATGGTCTTCCTGGCGCTGTTCGTGGTGTCCCTCGTGGCGCACCTCGTCCGCGGCCGGGGCGGCGCGATCTGACGCCCATCGCCGCTGAGGCGAAGGGAGCGGCGCGCCGGGTCAGCCCCCGCGCGCCGTTTCGCGTCACCAGACCCCGGCCTCCCTCAGCCGCAGCGCCAGCTCCGGCGGCAGGTCGCCGTCGACGTCGTCGGCGAGGTCGGGGGGCGCCTCCTCCGGCCTCAGGTAGCGCCAGCCCTGGAACGGGCGCCGCGGCGTCGGCGCCACGCGCACGATCGCCGGATCCAGTATGAACTCGCAGCGCGCCGCCGGCCCCGCTCCGACGGTCTCTATGGCCGCGATCCGCTGCCGGCACAGCACCATGCCCTTGAAGACGCGGTAGAGGGAGCCGCCCGCCGTCACCTCCGCCGCGCGCTTGGGCGTCATGCGCGTGGACACGCGCCACTCGTGCAGGCCCCCTGCCGCATGCCAGGCCACGAGCGCCTCCACCGTGTCGCATCCCACGCAGAGCTTGATGATGTGCAGCGCCATGGCGGCGAGATAGTCTGACCTCGCCGGGTTGGCGATGCGGCGCGGGGGCTCTCAGCTCAGACCTGAAAGCCCAGCACCTGCTGCATGTCGTAAAGCCCCGGCGGGCGCTCGGCGACCCAACGGGCGGCGGCGAGGGCGCCGCGGGCGAAGAGGCTGCGATCGCGGGCCGAGTGGGCGAGGGTGATCAGCTCGTCCTCCGCGGCGAAGGTCACGCTGTGCTCCCCGACAACCCCGCCGCCGCGCAGCACGGCGAAGCCGATCTCGCCCTCGCCCCGGGGTCCGGTCAGGCCGTCGCGGGCACGCACCGCATGCTCGGCGAGGCTTACGCCCCGCCCGGCCGCCACCGCCTCGCCCAGCATCAGCGCCGTGCCGGAGGGCGCATCCACCTTGCGGCGATGGTGCGCTTCCAGGATCTCCGCGTCGTAGGCGTCGGCCGCAAGCAAGGCGGCGGCGTGGCGCGCCAGGCCCAGAAGCACATTCACGCCGAGGGAGAAGTTGCCGGACTTCACGATGGCGATCCGCTCGGCGGCGGTCTCCACCTCGGCCCCCTCCTTCGGCGTGAAGCCCGTGGAGCCGATCACCAGCCGCGGGCCGCCCCGCGCGGCGCACAGGCGCGCCAGCTCCGCGGAGGCTGCGCTGCTCGTGAAGTCCACGACCACGTCGGCCGCCGCCAGCGCCTCGTCTCGAGGGACCAGTCCCTCGCCCTCGCCCTGGTCGAACAGGGCCGTCAGCTGAAGTCCCGGCGTCGCGCCGGCTGCGGCGCGCACGGCCCGGCCCATGCGCCCCGTCGCGCCCGCCACTGCGATCCTGACGTTTGACCCCTTAACGGCGCTCACGAGGCTGTTAAGCTCGCGCTCGGCCGTGGCCGCAAGAGGATGACATGAAGCTCTACTCCCTGGGTCTTTCGCCGTTCGCGGCGAGGGTGCGCATCTCCATCTACGCCAAGGGGCTGGATGTCGAGATCGTCCCGCCGCCGGAAGGGGGCATGAAGTCGCCCGAGTATCTGGGCCTGAACCCCATGGGCAGGGTCCCGGTGCTGATCACCGACGAGGGCCATCCGATCCCGGAGAGCGAGACGATCGTGGAGTACCTCGAGGACAGGTTCCCGAGCCCCTCGCTTCGCCCCGCCTCGCCGGAGGACAAGGCCCGGGCGCGCCTGATCGCGCGGGTGGACGAGATCTATGTCGGCCAGCCGATGATCACGCTCTTCGGCCAGTTCGACCCCGCCAAGCGCGACGCCGCGGTGGTCGATCAGGCGCTGCTGAAGCTCGACGAGGGCCTGTCCTACGTCGAGCGCTTCATGGGCCCGGGGCCCTATGCGCTGGGCGACAAGCTGACGACCGCGGACTGCCAGCTGACGCCGAACCTGTTCTTCGTGGGCGTCCTGGGCCAGACCTTCGGGCGGGGCGACCTGCTCGAGCCCCACGACCGCCTCGCCGCCTACGGCCGGATGATGCGCGAGGAGCCGGTGCTGGGCCGCGTGCTGGGCGAGATGGCCGAGGGGCTCAAGGCCTTCCGGCGCGGCTGAGGTCGGGGCGTGGGTGTCGCGACGCGGATCGCAGCGGCGGCGGCGGCCGGGCTCTGCCTGCTCGGCGGGACGGCGGCGGCGATGAGCGGCCTCCTGCAGTGGTCGGACCTCTACGGCCGTCCGCGTCCGGTCGGGCGCGTGCGCGAAGCCTATGGCCCCGACCCTAACCAGACGGGCGACTGGTGGACGCCGAAGGGACCGGGCCCCCATCCGCTGGTGGTCGTGGTGCACGGCGGCTGCTGGCAGGCGTCCGTCGCGGGGCTGGACATCATGGACTGGGCCTCGGCCGACCTGCGGGACCGCGGCTATCTCGTCTACAACCTCGAATACCGCCGGCTCGGCCAGGCGGGCGGCGGCTATCCCGGGACCTACCAGGATGTGGCGAGCGGGATCGAGCACGCGGTGAAGGCCGCGCCCGCCCGGGGCGGCGACCCGGCGCAGCTGGTGGTGCTGGGCCACTCGGCGGGGGGACACCTGGCGCTCTGGGCGGGCCTGCGGGGCGCGATCCCCCCGGGAAGCCCGCTCTACCAGGCCAAGCCCGCGCTGCCGCGGCTGGTGCTGGCGCTCGGGGCGATCACCGACCTGGAGCACGACCTCGACACCGCCTGCGGGGCCGACACGGTGCGCCAGATGCGCGGCCCGACGCCAGAGGCGGACACTTCGCCCTATCAGATGGGCCGCCGGGTCGCGCGGACGGTGCTGGTGACGGGCGCGCAGGACACCACCGTGCCCGCCGCCCTGGCGCGTCGCTATGCGGACCGCTCCGGCGCGGAGCTCCGCATTCCGCCCGGCGGCCATGTGGAGGAGATCGCGCCGGAGTCGCAGGCCTGGGCGGAGGCGGTCGCCGCCCTGGAGCACGCCGCGCCCCCGCCCGCCCCGCCGCCCCCTAGGCCTTCGCGAGCGCGCTGCTCCGCCGGCCGTAGAGCAGGTAGACGACCACGCCCAGGGCGTTCCAGATCAGAAAGGCCTTCTGGGTCAGCGGCGCTAGGCTTGCGAACAGATAAAGGCAGCCCGCGATCGCCAACGGCGCGACGACCCAGGCCAGGGGCGTCCTGAACACGCGCGGGCGGTCAGGGTCGCGGACCCGCAGCACCAGCAACGACGCGGAGACGGCGACGAACGCCGCGAGCGTGCCTGAGTTGGCGACCTCCGCGATCTGGCCGAGCCTGAAGACCCCCGCCACCACCGCCACGACGACGCCGGTGACCAGGGTCATGGCGACGGGCGTGCCCGTGCGGCTGTTCACGGCGGCGAGGCCGCGGGGCAGAAGGCCGTCCCGCGCCATCACGAAGAAGATGCGGCTCTGGCCAAACATGAAGGCCAGGATCACCGTGGGCAGGGCGACCACGGCGGCGGCGGCGATGGCCTGGGCCGCCCGGTCCTGGCCGAGGCTGCGCAGCACGAGGGCGAGCGGCTCGCCGCTTTTGGCGAAGAGATCAAAACGCAGCGCACCGAGCGCCGCCGCCGCGATCAGCATGTAAAGCAAGGTGCAGGCGAGCATCGACCCCACGATGCCGATGGTCAGGTCCCGGCCGGGGTTCTTGGCCTCCTCCGCGGCGGTGGAGACCGCATCGAAGCCGTAGAAGGCGAAGAAGATCAGCGCCGCCGCGCCCATGACGCCCCGCTGCACCCCGTGGTCGTCGTGGCTGACGAAGCCGTAGGGCATGAAGGGCTGGAAATTCTTGATCTGAAAGTGCGGGAGCGCGATGGCCACGAACACCGCCAGGGCCGCGATCTTCACCAGCACCAAAAGGAAGTTGATGGTGGCGCTCTCCCGGGTGCCGGCGGCCAGGACGCCTGCGACGACCAGGGTGATCAGCACCGCCGGCAGGTTCACCAGCCCCCCGTCGAGGGGCCCGGCGGTGAGCGCCGCGGGCAGGGCGACCCCGGCCGACCTCAGGAACCCCGCCGCGTAGCCGGACCAGCCGACCGCGACGGTGGAGCAGACCACGGTGTATTCCAGGATCAGGCTCCAGCCGACGATCCAGGCCAGGGTCTCGCCAATGGCGGCGTAGGTATAGGTATAGGCGCTGCCCGAGGCCGGGATCAGGGTCGCCATCTCGGCATAGGCGAGCGCGGCGCAGGCGCAGACCACGCCCGCGATGGCGAAGGACAGGATCACGGCGGGACCGGCCCGGTCTGCGCCCTGGCCGATCAGGGTGTAGATGCCCGTGCCGACGATGGCGCCCACCCCCAGAGCGACGAGGTGCGGCCAGCTCAGGCTCTTGCGCAGGGTGCGGCCCGCGCCCGCGTCTTGACCCTCGGCGGCCTCGATGGGCTTGCGGCGCAGCCAGCCCCGGCCGGCGGGCAGGGCGGCCTCAGCCATGGGCGGCGATCCAGTTGTCGATCTCGGGCACGCGCTCGCGTCTCGCCTTGGCGTTGAAGGTGATGAGGGATATGGCGCGATTCGCCGACGCCCGGTCCTCCGCAGGGATCTCCTTGGCGGCGAAGGCCCTCAGCTCTTCGGCGCGCTTCACGTCGAAGGAGCCGGCGGCGATGTCGGGGATCAGCTCGTTCTGGCCCACCGCATCGAGGCGGCCGCGCAGCGCCTTCCAGTGGTCGAGGGCGAAGCGCCAGGCGAGGTCGGGGTTCTCCTCCGCCACCCCCTCGAACAGCCGGCCGGCGAAGTTGGACGGGGCCTCGTCGCTCATGGCGAGCTCCAGCGTGCGCCGGGCCAGCGCGGCGTCCTTCGGCCGAGCCAGCGCCCGGAACAGCTGCTCGCGCTCCAGCGGGTCGCGGCTGGCGCGGGCGGCGGCGAGCAGGCGGTCGTAGGCGGCGGCGTCGGCGTATCTGGCCGCGATGCGGATGACGCTTCGCCGAGCGTCCGGGTCGAAGGCGGCGGGGTCGCTCAGGGCGCGGTCGAAGCGGGCGCGCGCCTCGGCCAGCACCGCTGCGTCGCCGAAGCGGGCCAGGGCGTTCAGCACCGCCGTCCGCAGCACGCCCACGCTCGCCGTCTCGCCCGCCCGCGCATCCCAGCCCGTCCGCGCCAGCACCGGCGCGAGCCTGGCGCGGGCCCAGGCGTCCAGCTGCGCCTTGTGCGGCCCGTTGTCATAAAGGTCCGCCAGCGTGTTCATCAGCGCGATGGTCTGGGTCCAGACCTCGGGCTCCGCCTCCGGCGGCAGGCGCTCCATCAGGTCGAGGCTGTCGGTCCAGGGGCGGTAGCCCGCCGTGCCCAGGGCGAAGGTGTCATAGAGCAGGCCCAGCTGGTCCTCGGCCGGCAGGGCGGCGAACCGCGCCCGCACCTGGTCGAACAGCGCATCGTCATAGGCGGTCCGCGCGTAGGCGATATGCCCGGCGTTGACGATCAGCGCCGGGGCCCCGCCCGCGCTCAGGAACACGGGCATGCCCTGCGCGACCAGGGCCTGCTGCAGCTTGCCGCCCGGGAAGCCCTCGGCGCGCAGGGGCACGCGCCAGGTTTGCGGCGCCCGCGAGGCGTCGTCCGCGGCGAAACGGCCCTGGCGCGCCTGTCCCGCCACGCCGGCCCGGATGTCGCGTGCGGTCACCTGGATCAGCGGCACGCCGGGCTGGCGTACGAAGTCCTGCTCCACGGCGACCACGGGCTTGCCGCCGGACGCCGCCTCGATCTCGCGCCAGAGGTCCAGGTCGGCGGTGGCGCCATAGGCATGCGCCTTCATGTAGCGCCGCACGCCGTCGCGGAAGGCCGTCTCGCCGACATAGGCCTCCAGCATCCGGATCACCGCCTGGCCCTTGCGGTAGGTGATGTCGTCAAAGGCCTGCTCGGCCTGGGCGGTGGTCGCCACCGGCTGCACCACAGGATGGGTGGTGGCGAAGGCGTCCTGGACCATGGCGCTCTCGGTCTCCGACGCCGCGCGCAACCAGCCCCGCCACTCCGGATGGAAGCGGTTCAGCGCCTTGGTCGACATCCAGGAGGCGAACCCCTCGTTGAGCCACAGGTCGTCCCACCAGCCCATGGTGACCAGGTCGCCGAACCACTGATGCGCCATCTCGTGGGCGATGACGTGCCAGCTCGCCTGCCGCTCTCCGGCGGTGGTCAGGTGCGGGTCCGCCAGAAGCTCGCTCTGTCCGAACAGGATGGCGCCCCAGTTCTCCATGGCCGGTCCCACGTCCCCGGGCGGCGCGATCAGGTCGAGCTTCGGCAGGGGAAAGCGCACTCCGAAATAGCTGTCGTAATACTTCAGCACCTGGGCGGCGGTCTGCAGCGCAAAGCGGGCCTTTTCGGTGTCGCCCCGGTGCACGACCACGCCCACGCGCACGCCGTCCACGGTGGTGGAGAGGCGCTCGAAGTTCCCGACGCCCACGAAGATCAGATAGGTCGACATGGGCGGGGTCGGCTGGAACCGCGTGCGCGCGAGGCCGCCGGGCAAGACCTCGCGCGAGGCTTCCGGCATGTTGGACACGGCCATCTGGCCCTCGGGCGCCTCGATGGCCAGCTGCAGGACCGCCTTGCGGGCGGGCTCGTCCCAGCAGGGGAGCAGGCGGCGGGCGTCGGCGGGCTCCAACTGGGTGAGCAGCGAGCGCTCCCGCCCCTTCCCGGCGTCGTAGTCGACGGCGAAGAACCCTGCCGGCCGCTCCAGGATCTTGCCGCGGTAGTCGATGTCCAGGGCGTAGCGGCCAGGCTTCAGCGGCCGTGGGAAGGCGAAGGTCAGGGTCTGCGCCTGCGCCTGCGCCGTGACCTGGGGCGCGATCTTCAGCGCGCCTGCGGTCAGCGCCGCCCGGTCCACCTGCAGCTCCACGCCGTTCAGCACCAGCCGGTCGGTGGGCGCAAGGACGCGCAGCTCGATCCGCACATGGCCCTGGAAGGCCAGCTTGTCGGCGTCAGGCCGGATCGTGAGCTCGTAGCGCTCGGGAACGGCGTCGGCGGGCAGCCGCCCCGGGCCCTGGAAGGGCGCAGGCGCCATGGACGCCGCCGGAGCGAACAGGACGGCGGCGATCAGGCCGATCAAGCGTGCGAACATTCGGCGACCTCAGGCCTCAGCGGCGTTGCAGCACCGCCCTCGCCTGATCCAGGCGCGCGGCGTAGGCGTCCAACGCCGCCGCCGTTCGGGCGATGTAGCGGACCGCGTCGTCGAAACGCCGGTCCTCGATCGCCTCGCGCACGCCGGGCAGGGTCTTCACGCCATAGCCCGTCAAACGTCCGGGCGCATAGGCAAGGTTCCGGAACCAGGCGCGGTCGGGCAGGCCCTCGGGCGCCAGGAACTGCTGCTCCATGCCGTTCAGGAGCGGGTCCAGCCGCGCCGTGTCGATCCGCGTCGCGCTCGCCGCCGCCCGATCGTAGGCCGCCGCGGCGGTCTTCAGCCGCGACACGGCCTGGTCGAGGGGGGCGAAGTCCAGCTTCGGCGTCGGCGCGCCCCCCGCCGGCGGCGGGCCGAGCGGGCGCTCAGGGTCGGCGGCCAGGCGGAACGCACCGCTCCGGGTCAGCCGGGCGAGGCTTTCGTCGCGCTCGCGCTGCGTGTCGGCAAGGCGCTTCAGGTCGGCCGCATACTCGGCCATAGCGGCGGCCGTGGGCGTGAAGCGGAAGGGCGGCAGGTCCGCCTCCGCGGCCCTGAGCATGATCCGCCCCGCGACCTTGGCGAGCGCCGCCTCATACTGGAAGGTCGGGTCTCCAAAGCGGACGTAGTGGTCGAAGCTGTCGTAGAGCGAGTGGTAGTTGCCGTTCGTCTCGCGCTCGCCCCCAAAGCCCAGGTCCAGCGACGCGACGCCCAGGTGCTGCAGGAACCCCGAGTAGTCGGACCCGGAGCCCAGGGACGGCAGCGGGATCTCCTCCCCCTTGGCGACCGCGGCGGCGGCCCCGCGGAGGCGCGCTTCATTGGCCGTATAGGCGTTCGCCGCGATGCGCCCGCGCAGACGCTCCAGCACCGTCGCGCCGGTCTCGGGGTCCTTCACGTCCCGCGCCGCCTCCCAGACCGCGTGCTGCAGCGCCTGGCTGCCCCCGGCGCCCAGGAACCCGCGCTGGTTCCCGTCGGTGTTCAGATAGAGCACGCCCTTCTGCTGCAGCTCGCGGTCGTGCTGCTCGGCCCACTCGGTGGAGCCGATCAGGCCGGGCTCCTCCGCGTCCCAGCTGGCGTAGATCAGGGTGCGCTTGGGCCGCCAGCCCGCCTTCGCGAGCCCGCCGACCGCCTTGGCCTCCTCCATCAGGGCGACATTGCCGGACAGGGGGTCGCTCGCGCCCATGACCCAGCCGTCGTGGTGATTGCCCCGGATCACCCACTCGTCGGGCCGCTCGCGCCCGGGCAGGACGGCGATCACGTCGTAGACCGGCTTCAGCGACCAGTCGGAGCGCACGACCAGGCGCGCCTCGGCCCCGCTCGGCCCCACGTGGTAGGTGAAGGGCAGGGCGCCGCGCCAGCTCCGGGGCGCGACGGGCCCCCCAACGCGCGCAGCAGCGGCTCCGCATCGCCCCAGGAGATCGGCAGGGCGGGAATCTTCAGGATCGCCGGCGAGGTCTCGCGGGTCAGGCGCTTGGCCTCCGCGGTCGCCCCCACGCCGGGCGTCAGCGGGTCGCCGGGGAAGTGGCTTTGATCCATCACCGAGCCGCGCTGCACCCCCTCGCGCGGGCGCTGCGGCCCCGTCGGATAGGGATCGTCGGTGGCGTAGCCGTCGTCGGCAGGGTCGGAGTAGATCAGGCAGCCGACCGCCCCGTGCTCCTGCGCCAGCTTGGGCTTCAGCCCCCGCCAGCCCGCGCCGTAGCGGGCGATGACGATCTTGCCCTTCACGCTGAGGCCCAGCCGCTCCAGCTCCGCGTAGTCGTCCGGCATGCCGTAGTTGACGTAGATCAAGGGCGCGGTGACGTCGCCGTCGCCTTGGTAGGCGAGGTAGGGCGGGAGCGCGCCCGGCACGCTCGAGGTGCGGTCCTGCGGGATCGCAGGCTCATGCAGGGCGGCCTTGAACGGGTGCGCGCCCAGGAGCTCCAGGCTCTCGGCGATCGGCGTCGGATAGAGCGCCATGAAGGTCTCGATCCGGGCGTCGAAGCCCCAGCTCTTGAACAGGTCCAGCATGAACTCGGCGTTCGCCTTGTCGTGCGGCGAGCCGACGTGGTTGGGGGCGGACGCCATCTGCTCCATCCAGCCGCGCATTTCGGCCGGGTCGATCGAGGCGTCGAAGCGCGCCTCCAGCGCCGCCTGGCGCGCGGCGTGCTCAGGCGAGAAACCCCAGATCGAAGAGGGCTGGCCCGCGGCGGCCGGGGCGGGCCCGGGCTCGCCGGCGGCGGCGGTGGAGAGGGCGGCGGCGAGGAGGACGGCGGCCATCGGCCGGGCGAGCGACATGTCTGATCGGGACTCCAGGACAGGCCGTCGCACCTGACCAGCCCCGGCCCGCCAAGGCAAGGCTGCAGCGCTTCGGCTCAGCTCCCGCCTGCGGCGCCGGCCGCCGCGCGCGGGGCGATCCGGATCGTGATCCGCTCCCGCTCGCCGGGCGAACGCTCCACCAGCAGGCGCGAGACCTGGGCGTCGTCGTGGAAGGCATAGCCCTTGATGGAATCCAGGAGGGCCTTGGCCAGGTTGTCGAGGTCCATCCAGGGCGGGTCGCCTTGGTGCTCCATGCGGATCTCCACGGAGAAGTCGCCCCAGGCCGGCCGTGCGCCCCGCCACTCCTTGCGGAAGAACTCATAGATCAGAGGCTTGTAGTATTTGGCCTGGGTGGTCAGGCCTTCCACCGCGATCTCCAGCGCGGGACCGTCCTCCCGCGCCCTGACCCGCCCCTGGCCGACCCAGCCCTGCATCTTCGCTCACTGCTCCGTTTGGGGGTCGGCCGCGAGCGCGCTACATAGGGCGTCCCTGTCCAACAGTCGAAAGGAGGTGATCCAGTGTCTCATTTGTCGATCCGAGGTGCGCTGGAAGTCTCCGTGGAGATTCAAGGCCTCTAAGAGGGTCCGGCGCTCTCGCGGACAAATGCCGGGGGCCGGCGGACCGCGCGTCCGGCGGTCGCCCGAAAGCGGAAGCCCCGGTCGCAAGGCCGGGGCTTCTTGCGTCCTGCCAGCCCGGCCGAGGCGCGCGGCGCGGGCCGGCCCTGTCGCCCGCCGCGGGCGCTTGCTAAGCGGAGACGATGAGCCCCGTCGATCCCTCCGCCCCCACCTCGATCCTGCTGGTCGCGGCGGCGGCGCTGATCGACGTCGACGGCCGGGTGCTGATCGCCCAGCGGCCGCAGGGCAAGGCGCTGGCTGGCCTTTGGGAGTTCCCCGGCGGCAAGGTGGAGCCGGGCGAGAGCCCCGAGGCCTGCCTGATCCGGGAGCTGCGCGAGGAGCTGGGCGTGGAGGTCAAGGCCGCCTGCCTCGCGCCCTTCGTGTTCGCCAGCCACGCCTATGAGCACACGCACCTGCTGATGCCGCTCTACCTGCTTCGGCGGTGGGACGGACAGGTCGAGCGGCGCGAGCACGCGGCGCTGGCGTGGGTGCGCCCGACAAAGCTGTTCGACTATCCCATGCCGCCCGCCGATGCGCCGCTCTGCGCCTGGCTCAGGGACCTGCTCTGAGCGCCGCCAGCGCCGGGCGGGCGCCCTCAAGCCAGGCGCGTTCGACCTGGCGGGCCTGCTGTTCCAGATTGCAGCGGGCGAACGGCCGCCCGTCCAGGCGATAGCCCGGCAGCCCCCGCCCATAGCCGCCGGCGGCCAGGGTCTTGAGCCAGCTCGCCACCGTCCAGAGCGGGCGGGTCCGCCACTGCCAGGCATGGGTCAGCTCATGCACGAACCAGGCCGGCACGCCCGGGTCAGGGGCGGCGGCGAAGTCCCGCGGCGCGCCGGACGGAAACAGCAGCACCGGCCCCAGGCACACCGCCCAGCCGCCGAAGGGCAGGGTCGCGATGCGGAGCCCGCGGGGGTCAAGCTCGGCCCCGAAGGCGGCGCGCGCCAGCGCCGCCTCGCCCGCGGTGAGCCGCCTCACGGCAGCCGGTGCTCCACGACCCCCAGCGCATCGGCGAGCCGCATCTTGGCCGAGCCGGGCTTCAGAGGCTGCGGCTGGCTGGCGTCCGGGGCCCAGCCGGTGAGCGTCACGATCTCGAAGGTCGCCGGCACGCGGCCGTCGTCGAGACCGTACCGCGCCTGGTAGATCTCCAGCGCGCGGCCGAGCACCCGGCGGGTGAGAGGGCGCGGGTTGCGCTCGGCCAGCACATTGGTCTCTCCCATGGCGCGCAGGTCATTCAGCAGGGCCAGGGGATGGGGGTAGCGCACCGTGAGGCGGTCGATGTCGCTGACCGGCAGGGCGAAGCCGGCGCGCTGAAGCAGCGACGCGCCGTCGTGGGCGTCTGCAAAGGGGGAGACCCGCGGCCCCGCCCCGCCGTGCAGCTCCAGCTCCGCCTCGGTCAGGGCGGTGCGGAGCTCGTGCAGCGTCGCCCCGCCCAGAAGCGCCCCCAGGAACAGGCCGTCCGGCTTCAGCGCCTGGCGCGCCTGGATCAGGGCGCCTACCACGTCGTTGGTCCAGTGCAGGCTGAGCAAGGAGACGATCAGGTTCAGGCTCTGCGGCGCGAAGGGCAGGCGCTCTTCGTCGGCGACAACGCGCGGGCCGGAGCCGCCTCGATCTCGCCCCGACAAGCTTTTTTCCGACAGGCCCGCCCGGACCAGCCGCCCGATCCGCCCCTCCGCAGGCGTCCCCCGGAGCGCCTGGAGGAACAGGTCGTCGCGGGCGCCCAGCTCGACGGCGAAGGGGAAGTCGCGCAGGATGCCGGAGAGGCGGAAGGCGGCGTCCTCCGCCGCTCGGCGGCGCAGGAAGTCGGCCGCGGAGCCAAGGCCTGCGGCGCGCTGCAGGCGCAGCCGGTGCAGGCGGCGGTCGAAGAGGCGGGGCGGGGCGTTCATGCAGGTCCTAGATGAGGCCGCCGGCCGCTCCGCCCAAGCGCTGCGGGCGCTGAACCGGATGGCGCAGGTCGGGCTCGACCTGCTCCTGCCGCCTCAGCCGCTGGACCGCCGGGGTCGCGCGGGCGGAGCGGGCCTGCCGGCGGAGGCCTGGACGCGCATCGCCTTCATCGAGCAGCCGACCTGCCCGGGGTGCAGCCTGCCCTTCGAGCACGACATGGGCGGGCTCGCCTGCCCCGCCTGCCAGGCCCGCCCGCGCGCCTTCGCGCGGTTGCGCGCCGCCTGCGTCTACGACGAGCACTCCCGCGACCTGATTCTGAAGCTGAAGCACGCCGACCGCCCCGACCTCGCCCCGCTCTTCGCGCGCTGGATCGCCCGGGTCGCGCCGGAGCTGCTGACCGAGGCGGATGCGCTCGTGCCCGTGCCCCTGCACCGCGCCCGCCTGCTGAAGCGGCGCTACAACCAGGCCGCCGAGATCGCGCGCCCGCTGGGCCGGCTCGCGGCCCGGCCGGTCTGGCCGGACGTGCTCGTGCGGCGCAAGGCGACGGCGAGCCAGGGCGGCAAGTCGGGCGCGGGGCGGCGGCGCAACGTCCAGGGCGCCTTCGCCGTGCCCGAGCCCGCGCAGGCGAGGGTCGCCGGCCGCCGGCTGCTGCTGATCGACGACGTGTTCACGACCGGGGCGACGGCGGAGGCCTGCGCGCGGACGCTGCTGAGGGCGGGCGCGGCCGCGGTCGACGTCGCCGTGGTCGCCCGGGTGCGCGAGGGCCCGGACCTGACTATATGAGCGCGCCGATCGGTCGCGCGCCGACAGGTCGCCTTCAGGAGCCGTCATGAGCGACATCGTCATCTACACCCGCCCGTTCTGCCCCTATTGCGCCCGGGCGCTCTCGCTTCTGAAGTCCAAGGGCGCGGCCTTCACCGAGATCGACGACGCCTTCGCCGATCCGAACAAGAAGCGCGACATGATGCAGAAGACCGGCGGCCGCTCGACCTTCCCGCAGATCTTCATCGGAGAGCGGCACATCGGCGGCTGCGACGACCTGCTGGCGCTGGAGGCGCGGGGCGAGCTCGACGGCTTGTTGAACGCCTGATGCGCGTCGCCCTCATCCAGACCTGCACCCCGGCGACGCCTGAGGCGGCGCTCTGCCACGTCGCGCCCCTGGTGCGCCAGGCGGCGGCGGAGGGCGCGCGGTTCATCGCCACGCCCGAGGGGACGAACGTGCTGCAGCGGGACCGGGCGAAGCTGCTCGACCTGCTCACCGACGTGGACGAGGACCCGGTCGCGACGGGGCTGAGGCGGCTTGCGGGCGAGCTGAAGGTCACGCTGCTGATCGGCTCGGTGCTGGTGCGCCGCGCCGATCAGGGCTTCGCCAACCGCAGCCTGCTGGTGGGGCCGAACGGCGAGGTCGAGGCGACCTACGACAAGATCCACATGTTCGACGTCGACCTGCCGGACGGCGAAACCGCTCGGGAGAGCCACGTCTATACGCCGGGCGACAAGGCGGTGTGGGCGGACGGCGGCTTCGGCCCGCGGGCCCTCGGCCTCAGCATCTGCTACGACCTGCGCTTTCCGACGCTCTACCGCGCCCTGGCCAAGGCAGGCGCGAAGCTGTTCGCGGTCCCGGCCGCCTTCACCCGCCCGACCGGCGAAGCGCACTGGGAGACCCTGCTGCGCGCCCGGGCCATCGAGAACGGCGCCTTCGTGCTCGCCCCGGCCCAGGGCGGCCGGCACGAGGACGGGCGTGGAACCTGGGGCCGCTCCATCGTCATCGGGCCCTGGGGCGAGGTGCTGGGCCGCCTGGACCACGACGCGCCGGGCGTGCTGACGGTGGACCTCGACCTCGCCGCCGCCGACCGCGCCCGCGCCGCCATCCCCGCCCTGCGCAATGAGCGCGTCTTCCGCGGGCCCGAGACCGAGCGCGCCTCGGCCCTGGCCCTCTGACCGCCGCGCCGTGAGCCGCCGTCCGTGATCCGCTACGCCCTGGTCTGCGCGCAGGCGCACCCCTTCGAGGCCTGGTTCTCCAGCTCGGCCGATTTCGACGCCCAGGCCGAGCGGGGCCTGGTGGAATGCCCGCTCTGCGCCAGCCGCGAGGTGCGCAAGCAGATCATGGCCCCCGCCGTGGCCGGCACGCGCAACGCTCAGCCCCCAGCGCCGCCCGCCGAACTCGCCGCCCGGCAGAAAATGTTCATGGAGGCCCTGGGCGAGCTGCGCCGCCACGTGGAGACGCACTTCGAAAACGTCGGCGACCGTTTCGCCCGCGAGGCCCGCGACATCCACGAGGGCGTGTCGGAGAACCGCGGCATCTATGGCGAGGCCACCGCGGAGGAGGTGCGCGCGCTTCGGGAGGACGGCATCGCCGTGGCTCCCCTGCCCCCGGCGGCTGCGCCCCGCCCGAAGACCCAGATCAACTGAGGCGCGCGCCGTTGCGGGCGGGCGAGGCCGGACGCGGGCCTCAGTCCTCGTTGGCGAGCTCGCGGGTCAGCGCGTCCTTGCGGCGGGCCAGCTGTTCGCCAAGCGCCTTCAGGTCTAGCTTGCCGCTCTTCTGCACGGCGGGGAACATCTCGTGCTCCTCTTCCTGCACGTGGTGGCGGATCTCCTCGGAGAGCACGTGCACGCGGGCGTCGAACAGCTCCTCGCCCGGCTCCATGGCCTCGATCTTCTCGATCAGGTCCTTGGCGGCCTGGTGCTCGACCAGCGCCTCGTCGACCTCGTCCGCGCCCTCCTCGCCCAGGGCCTGGCGCACCTTGGGATAGAAGATCTCCTCCTCGATCTGAGTGTGGACGAGCAGCGCCAGCGAGATGCTCTCGGCCAGGGCCAGTTTCAGGTTCTCGTCGTCGCCGTCCTTGATCTCCTCGTAGCGCTTGAACAGCGCGTCCACCTCGCGGTGATCCTGGATCAGGAGCTGGATGGCGTCGGGGGTCTGGGCCCCGGCGTTGCGGGTCTCCCCGGCCTTGCGACGCGCGGCGGCGGCGGCGCGGGGCGCAGGCTTGCGCGAGGCGGATCGCGAGGGGCTTTGTCTTGGTCTTGGGTCTGGCTGGCGGCCATGGCGCGCTCCTTCTTGACGAACTCCCGACCTGAACCGCCCCGGTCGCGCGCGGGTTCCGGCGGAGCGAGCGCAAGGCGCGGCCCTCGGACATTTCGGCTGAAGGTGGAACAGAGGCTCCGGGCCTTCGGTTGGCGACGGGAATCCCGATCAGGAGGTCCCCATCATGGCGGCCAAGCAGGAACTCAAGCCCGGCGACCACGTGAGGTGGAACACCAGCCAGGGCGAAACCCAGGGAAAGGTGGTCAAGAAGCAGACCACCGAGACCCACATCAAGACGCACAAGGTGGCCGCGTCCAAGGACAACCCCGAATACATCGTGAAGTCGGACAAGAGCGGCAAGCTCGCCGCTCACAAACCTGAGCAGCTTCGGCGCGGGTGAGACGCGCGCCGGTGCCCGGGGTCATGCGCGGGGTTAATGGACCGTCAACCGACTCATGCCATGCTCCGTGCACGGGTTGGGGGACTCGATCGTCTGGAGCGCAGGACATGAAGCGCTTGGCTGTTCGTCTGTCGCCCACCGACCTGGCCTTCTCCATGGCCGTGGGCCTTGGGCTGAGCGCCGTGCTCGTCGCGGCCAGCTGGGCGGCGACCCTGGTCGGCTGCTAGGCCGTCTTAGAGGCCCGTTCCGAGGTTCAGCAGCGCCGGATCGCCCCCCTGGGCGGCGATATTGACGCTGAGGGCCCGCTCAAGCGCGAATCTTGAGAGCGCCATCGGCCCGCCGGCCTTGGGCCCGGTGCCCGACAGGCCCTCGCCGCCGAACGGCTGCACCCCCACCACCGCCCCGATGATGGAGCGGTTCACATAGGCGTTGCCGGCCGGAACGAGGCTGCGGACCCGGTCGGCGAAGGCGTCGATGCGGCTGTGCACCCCAAGCGTGAGGCCGTAGCCCTTGGACGCGAGGGCTCGCGCCGCTTCGGGCAGGCGCTCGGGGGCGTAGCGATAGACGTGCAGGATGGGGCCGAAGACCTCGCGGTCGAGGAAGTCCGGGCTGGGCACCTCCGCCAGGACGGGCCCGAAGAAGGTCCCGCCCTGCGGGCTCGGCAGGCGTTCCAGGATACGGGCCTCGCGCTCCAGCCGCTCGACGTGACGCTCCAGGGCGTCGCGGGCCTCCGTGTCGATCACCGGGCCGACGTCGGTGGACGCCAGGGCGGGGTCGCCGATGACCAGGGCGTCCATGGCCCCGGCCAGGCCGTCCAGGATCAGGTCCGCCGTGTCCTCCGGCAGGAACAGCAGGCGCAGCGCCGAGCAGCGCTGGCCGGCTGAGCCGAAGGCGGAGACGATCACGTCGTCGATCACCTGCTCGCGCAGCGCCGTGGTGTCCACGAACATGCCGTTCAGCCCGCCGGTCTCGGCGATGAACGGCGCGATGGGGCCGCGCCGGGCGGCGAGCGTGCGGTTGATTGCCCAGGCGGTCTCGGTGCCGCCCGTGAAGGCCACGCCGTCCAGCCCCGGGTGGGCGGTCAGGGCCGCGCCCACGGTCTCGCCCCGCCCAGGCAGCAGATGCAGCAGGTCGGGATCGAGCCCCGCGGCGTGATAAAGGCGCACGGCCTCCGCCGCGATGAGGGGGGTCTGCTCCGCAGGCTTGGCCAGCACGGCGTTGCCCGCCGCCAGCGCCGCGGCGACCTGGCCGGTGAAGATGGCGAGGGGGAAGTTCCACGGGCTGATGCAGACGAAGACGCCCCGGCCGTGCAGCTCCAGCGTGTTGACCTCGCCCACCGGGCCGGAGAGGGTCTGCGGCCCCGCGAACTGACGCTCCGCCAGCATGGCGTAGTAGCGCAGGAAGTCGGCGGCCTCGCGCACCTCCGCGACGCCGTCGTTCAGCGTCTTGCCGGCCTCGCGGCAGCAGATCGCGATCAGGCGGTCGCGGTCGGTTTCCAGGGCGTCGGCCATAGCCCGCAGGATGGGCGCGCGGCCCTCGCCCCCCAGACGGTCCCAGGCGGGCTGGGCCCTGCGGGCGCGGGCGAAGGCGGCGTCGATGTCGTCCGAGGTGGCTTCGCGCACCTGGCCCACGATCAGCGCGGTCGCGGCCGGAGACCGCACCGGCTGCGAGCCCGCGCCCGGACCGAGCTGCCCGCCCACGATGGGGCCGGCGGTGAGGCGCTCGCCATCCAGGGCCCGGACCGCCCGCTCCAGGCGCTGGCGCTCGGCCGTGGAGGCCAGGTCCACCCCGAGGGAGTTCTTCCGCGCGGCGCCGTAGAGCTGGGGCGGCGCGGGGATGCGCGGGTGCGGCCCGGGCAGGCGCTCCACCAGGCCCAGGGGGTCCTCCACCACCAGGTCCACCGGCACGCGCTCGTCCAGCAGCGCATGCACGAAGGAGGTGTTGGCGCCGTTCTCCAGCAGGCGGCGGACGAGATAGGGCAGCAGGTCCTCGTGCCCGCCGACGGGGGCGTAGGCGCGCAGGATCACGTTCTGATAGCGCTTGCCCGCCGCCGCATAGAGCGCCTCGCCCATGCCGTGCAGGCGCTGGAACTCGATGACGACCCCGGCCCGATCCGCCATCCGCCGCACCGCCGCCAGCGTGTGGGCGTTGTGGGTCGCAAACTGAGCGTAAAGATCGGGCGCAGCCTGGATCAGCGTCCGGGCGGCCACGAGATAGCTGAGGTCGGTGGCGGCCTTGGTGGTGTAGACGGGATAGTCGGGCCGACCGGCGATCTGGGCGCGCTTGATCTCGCTGTCCCAGTAGGCGCCCTTGACCAGGCGCACCATCAGCCGTCGCCCGCTCGAGCGCGCCAGGGCCGCGAGCCGCTCGATCACCTCCACCGCGCGTTTCTGGTAGGCCTGCACCGCCAGCCCCAGGCCCCGCCAGTCGCCGAGCTCGGGCTCCCGCGCCAGGCGGTCGAGCAGCTTCAGCGACAGGACCAGGCGGTCGGCCTCCTCCGCGTCGAGGGTGAGGTTCAGGTCGTAGCGCGCGGCCAAGACCGCCAGCCGCTTCAGTCGGGGATAGAGCTCGTCCCAGACGCGGGCTTCCTGCACAGCCTCGTAGCGGGGCGAAAGCGCGGAGAGCTTCACCGAGACGCCGTGGCCGGCCTCCGGGCCCGCCCCGGCCGCCGCGCGCCCCACCGCCTCGATGGCGGCGGCGTAGGAGGCCTCGTAGCGCGCCGCGTCCGCCGCCGTGCGCGCCCCCTCGCCCAGCATGTCGAAGCTGCAGAGGAAGCCCTCCCGTCGCGCCCGCGCCAGGCCGGCCTCGATCGTGCGGCCCAGCACGAACTGCTCGCCCATGATGCGGATGGCCTGGGCCACAGCGGCGCGGATCACCGGCTCACCCACCCGCCCGGCCAGTCGCGCCAGGAAGCCGCCGACGTCGCGCCGCGCGTCCTCGTCGACGTCCACGAGCTTGCCCGTCAGCATCAGCCCCCAGGTGGAGGCGTTCACGAACAGGCTGTCGGACTGGCCGATGTGCGCGGCCCAGTCCGCCGAGCCGATCTTCTCCGCGATCAGGGCGTCGCGGGTGGCCTGGTCGGGCGTGCGCAGCAGCGCCTCCGCCAGGCACATCAGCGCCAGGCCCTCGCGGGTGCCGAGCGAGAACTCCTGCAGGAAGCTCTCGACCACGCCCTGCTTGCGGGTCGCGCGGCGCGCTTCCGCGACAAGGGCCCGGGCGGCGGCGACCACCGCGGTGCGGTCCTCCGCAGAGAGGGGCTCGGCCCTCAGCAGCGCCTCGACCGCCTCCCGCTCGGGCCTGAACTTGTGCGCGTCGAGCCCGTCCCAGGCGGTGAGCGGGCTGAGGGAGAGGTCGCCGTCGTGCATGGGCGCGCTTATGGGGGCGCGGCGCCCCTACGGCAAGGCGGCGGAGGGTTCTGGGCGAGCGGCCTCAGTGCAGCTTGTCGTCCAGGACCTCGTTCAGCTCCACATAGTTCCCGTCCGGGTCGTAGAAGGACGAGAACATCACGTGAATGACGCCCTTGCCGTCATAGCTCGGGTAGGTCACCGGGTTCGGCGCCTCGGCGATGCGGACCCCAGGGGTCGCGCGAAGCTTTTCGAACCTTGCCTTCAGGTCCTTGGTGTTGAAGACCAGGACCACGTCGCCGGGCTGAAGCTCGGGCGAGGTCTTGCCCGGGCGCGCCGGGACCTTGGGCTTGAAGTATTGCAAGAGGCCGAGTTGACCCACGAAGTCGTCGTTGGCCCGCATCAGCACCAGCCGGCGCGACTTCGTCATCTGGTCCAGGCTCTTGGCGTCCGGCGGCGTGTTGATCATGTGGTCGTAGGTCACCACCAGGCCCAGGGCGTCGCGGTAGACCCTCAGGCTCGCGTCCAAGTCGGCCACCACCAGGGTGGTGCGGCGCAGGTCCAGCCCCACACGCGCGGCGGGCCCCACGGGGGCGGCGGAGGCGACCGCGCCGGCGAGCAGGGTGAAACCTAGGGCGAGTGCGAGCGAAGTCCGGATCATGCGTTGCGGCCCTCCAGCCAGTCCACGACCTCGCGAACGTCGACCACGTCGGCGTACTTCAGCTGCAGGTCGGTCAGGTTCGCGAAGTGATAGCTCTCGTGCTTGTCGGCGACGCACTGCTCCGGGACGATGGTGCGGTAGCCGTGGCTGAGGCTGTCCACCGCCGTGGCGCGCACGCAGCCCGAGGTCGATCCGCCGGTGACGACCACGGTATCGACCTTGCGCCAGACCAGATAGCTGGCCAGCGGCGTTTCGAAGAAGGCGCTCGGCATGCGCTTGGTGAAGATCAGGTCGCGGGCCTCGTCGATCTCGCAGCGCGGGTCGAAGGCGTGGCGCTCGGAGCCGACCTTGATGTTCTGAAGGCTGTCCGGCGTGTCCGTCCGCGTGCCCCAGACGCCGGCGTCCCCTCCGTCGGGCTTGTAGGCCACATGGGTCCAGATCACCGGCATGTCCTTGGACCGGGCGAGCGCGGAGATGCGATTCACGTGCGCGATCTGGTCGGGGTCGGTGACGTAGGCGGTCTTGGGGAAGAGGTCGGGCCGGGTGTAGGCCTGCTGGAGGTCGACATTGACCACCGCCAGCCGGGAGCCGAAGCCGAACCGCGCCCGGGCGGGGTTGGCCTTCACCGCCTCGAAGAGCTCTCGCGCGGTCTTGGGCTCGCGCACCATGGTCGGCTCGAAGCGAAGGTCGCTCATCGGAGGGCGGGCTCCCGGCGGACAGGCCCTGCCAGCCTTGCCGGGGACGGGGCGGTCGCGCAAGGTCCCTGGCGCGCTCTGCGCGTCCTGCATGCCTTGCATGCGGAGCCGGGAAGCCCGACGTTGCGGCCATGCCTCGGCCACGCCTGATCGCCCTCCTCGCCCTGTTGCTCCTCCCCGGAGCCGCGCGCGCCGCCCCCGTCAGGACGGCGCACCTGGAGACCGAGCTCGTCGCGGAGAGCGCCACGGTCGCGCCGGGCTCCACCGTCTATGTCGCGATCCGCCAGGCGATCATCCCCGGCTGGCACACCTACTGGCGCAACCCCGGCGATGCGGGCGAGCCGACGCAGGCGAGCTGGACCCTGCCGCCGGGCTGGCAGGCGGGCGACATCGTCTGGCCCGCGCCGGAGCGGGTGATGACCGGGCCGCTCGCGAACTATGTCTTCTCCGGCCAGGTGCTGCTGCCTGTGCCGATCACCGTCCCCGCGAGCGCCAAGCCCGGCCCCGCGACGCTCAGCGCCAAGGTCGACTGGCTGGTCTGCAAAGACGTCTGCGTGCCCGAGCAGGCGTCCTTGACGCTGCCGATCACCGTCGCCCCCGGCGCACCCAAGCCCGACCCTCGCTGGAGCGGCCCCATCGCCCGGACTCTGGCGGCGTCGCCCAAGCCCGCCGCGCTGAAGGCGCGCTTCGCCGCTTCGGGCGCGATGGTGAGGCTGTCGGTCGCCGGGGCCGCGGTGCAGGGCGCCCCGGCCCGCCGCGCCTACTTCTACCCCTACGACGGGACGGTCATCGACCACGCCAAGTCCCAGGCCGTGCAGACCGGGCAGCAGGGCCTGACCCTGACCCTGCCGGCGGGCTACGCCTTCACCAAGGGCAAGCCGCCCACGCACCTGGCGGGCGTGCTCTCGCTGGGCCCCGGCCGCGCCTACGAGCTCGACGCCCAGCCGGGCGCGCCTCTGCCCGGGACAGCCGGCGCCGCCGCGCCCGCGGCGACCGATCCCTCCGGCGGCGGGGGCGCGCAGACCGGCGCCGGCGAGGGCGCGCCGGCGGCGGGCATGGGCCTTCTGGCCGCCCTGGGCGCGGCGGTCCTGGGCGGGCTGATCCTGAACCTGATGCCCTGCGTGTTCCCGGTGCTGTCGATGAAGGCCGCCCAGCTGGTCCGTCACACCGACCGGCCCGCCGCCGCGCGCGCGGAGGGCCTGGCCTTCCTGGCCGGGTGCGTGGCGACCTTCGTGGCGCTCGCGGCGCTGCTGATCGCGCTCAAGGCCGCCGGGCAGGAGGTCGGCTGGGGCTTTCAGCTGCAGTCCCCCGCCGTGGTGGCCGTTCTGGCGTTGGTGATGCTGGCGGCGGCGCTGAACCTTTCCGGCGTGTTCGAGATCGGTCTGTCGGTGCAGGGCGCGGGCCAGGAGCTCGCCGCCCGCCCGGGGCTCGCGGGGCCTTCTTTACCGGAGCCCTGGCGGTGGTGGTGGCCGCCCCCTGCACCGCGCCCTTCATGGCCGGCGCCATCGGCTGGGCCCTGACTCAGCCCGCCTGGGCGGCGCTGTCGGTGTTCGCCGCGCTCGGCCTCGGTCTTGCCCTGCCCTATGTGCTGGTCGCCTTCATCCCCGCCCTGTTCCGCCGCTTGCCGCGGCCCGGCGCCTGGATGGAGGGCCTGCGCCGGGTGCTGGCCTTCCCCATGTACGGCGCGGCGGCCTGGCTGGCCTGGGTGTTCGTGGAGCAGGTCGGGGCGGACGCCCTGCCCTTCCTGTTCGGGGCGGCGATCGCGCTGGGGTTCGCGGCCTGGGCCTGGGGCGTGGGCCAGCGGAGCGCGCGCGCAGGCGTCCCGCGGCTGGCCGCGCTGGCGGGCCTGCTCCTCGCCGCACCCCTCATCGCGCTCGGCGCCGGCCGGAGCCCCCCGACGACGACCGCGACGGGTCAGGCCGCCGCGGCCCAGACCGCCGCTCCCCAGGCCGCTCCCGGCGCCCTGCCCGTCGAGCCCTGGTCCGCCGAGCGGGTCTCAGCGCTTGTGGCCGACCACCGCCCGGTGTTCGTCGACTTCACCGCCGCCTGGTGCGTCACCTGCCAGGTGAACGAGCGAACCGCCCTGGCCGGGGCGGAGGTGGCGAAGGCCTTCAAGCGCACCGGCGCCGCCTATCTGAAGGCCGACTGGACCCGCTACGACCCGCGCATCACCCAGGCGCTGAGCGCCCAGGGCCGCTCCGGCGTGCCGCTCTACCTCGTCTATCGCCCGGGCGAGGCCCAGCCCCGGGTGCTGCCGCAGATCCTGAGCGAGGGCGCGGTGGTGGAGGCCCTCGAAGGCGGCGCGAAGGGCTGAGCCTCAGACCGGCGGCTTCGGCGGCGAGGTGATCACCTCCACATTGTCCCGCAGCAGGGCGTCCAGCTCCCGCCGGGCGAGCGCCCGGGCCTCGGGGGTCTCGGCGGCCGTCAGCTCGGCCAGCTTCCTGGGCAGGTCCTGGCTGATGCCCTTCAGGATGCACTTCAGGTCTCCGTCCGTCCCCCGCCGGGCGAGGTCGAGGTGGCCCTGCATGTCGAGCTCGGCCAGGCGCGCGATCCCGGGCGCCAGGTCGCCAGGGGCGGCGGAGGCCGCGCGCCGGCGCAGCGCCTTGGCCTCGGCGATGATCCGCGCATAGAGCGGCTCCCGCGCGAGGGGATTGACGCCAAGGGGCGCGACGATCCGGATCGGCGGCGGCGCGCTCCAGGCGGAGCGGGCGGCCAGGCCGGGCGCCGGGCTCACCAGGAGCAGGGCGGCGGCGACGGCGTCGCAGGACATGAGCGGCCCCCGGTCGAGACGGCCGACTCAGCGCTGATCGACCTTGCTCCAGGAAGACAGCGGCGGGCGGATCAGGTCAAGCTTGCGGCGCAGGCTGGCGACCTTGTCGGCCCCGACCGGGGCGGCCTTGTTGCCCCAGGCGTTGCGGACATAGGTGGCCACGTCGGCGATCTCGCGGTCGGTCAGCTTCCAGGCGTAGCTCGGCATCGAGAGCGGCGTCGGACGGGTCGGCGTCGGCGCGGTGCGCACGCCTTCCAGGATCACGCGGACGACATTGGTCGGGTCGCCCTGCTGGACCCCCTGGTTGCCCCTCATCGGCGGGAAGAAGCGCGCCTGGCCCTCGCCGCTCTGCAGGTGGCAGGCCGAGCAGGTATCCTGCCAGATCGCCTCGCCCCGGGCCATGGCGGCGCGGTCGGGATCGCCCCCGGCGTTCGGCGCGGCCGCAGGCCGGTCCTTCAGATAGACGGCGATGGCCCGCAGGTCCGGGTCGGGCAACATGGAGGTGGAGGCGGAGACCACCTCCGCCATCGGCCCGCCGGCCTGGGCCCGGGCGTTGCGGCCCGTCTTCAGGTACTCCACGATATCATCCACCGACCAGGCGCCCAGCCCGGTTCGGGCGTCGGCGGTCAGGTTCGGCGCCTCCCAGTTGTCCAGCACGCCGCCCTGGTAGGCCTTGGACGTCTCGTCCGCGCCCAGCATGTTCTTGGGCGTATGGCAGGCCCCGCAGTGGCCCGGCCCCTCGACCAGGTATTGGCCCCGGGCCCACGCCGCGCTCTTGCCCGCCGGCGTCTGCAGCGGCTTGGGGTGGAAGAACAGGGCGTTCCAGACCACCAGCACGCCGCGGATGTTCAGCGGGAAGGGCAGCGCGTTCGCCGGACGCTTGGCCGCCACCGCCGGCGTGGTCCGCAGATAGGCCAGCATGGCGTCGCTGTCGGCCCGCGTCACGTGGACGAAGTAGGTGTAGGGAAAGGCCGGGTAGAGGTGATGTCCGTCGTCGTCGAGCCCTCGGTGCAGGGCGCGGTAGAACTGATCCGCCGACCAGTGCTTCATGTGGTCTGAGGTGATGTTCGGCGAATAGATCACGCCGAAGGGCGTCCGGATCGGCCGGCTGCCGGCGAAGGGCGCGCCCCCGGCCTTGGTGTGGCACGCGGCGCAGTCGCCCGCGATGACGAGCTGGCGCCCGCGCTCGACCTGATCGCGATTGGGCGTGTTCGGGGGCGTCGTCCGCGCCAGCAGCTGCTCGACCGAGAGCCCTCCGTCAGCCCGGCCGGCCGCGTCCTGGGGCGGGGCCTCCGTTGCGGACTGGCTCAGCGTCGCGCCGGCGAACAGCAGGCCGCCTGCAAAGGCTGCGCAGACCAGAGCCAGGGCGAGGCGGGAGCGGGTCATGGCCTCGCCCGCCTCAGGCCTGCACCAGGGCGCCTGGCGCCTTGAGGTACTGGCTCTTGATCGCAGCGGCGGCGCGATAGGTCAGGGCGGCGACGGTGGCGGTGGGGTTGTAGCCTGGGTTCTGCGGGAAGGCGCCGGCCCCCATGACGAACAGGTTCGGCACGTCCCAGCTTTGCATGTAGGTGTTCACCACGCTGTCCTGCGGGGTCGCGCCCATGATCGCACCGCCGGTGTTGTGCGTGGTCTGGTAGGGCACCACGCTCCAGCTGCCCTTGCGCGGGTTGGCCCGGAACTCGCGCGGACGCATCGCCTTGGCGATGTCGGTGGCGCGATCGGTCAGAAAGTCCGACATCTTGTGCTCGTTGTCGGTGTAGTCGAACGTCATGCGCAGCATCGGCCGCCCGTAGATGTCGCGGTAGGTCGGATCGAGATCCAGGTAGTTGCCCCGGTGGCTCATCACCGCCCCGTGGGTCGCCAGGGTCGCGCTCTTCAGATAGTTCTTGGCGACGGCGGCCTTCCACTTCGGGCCCCAATTGGGCGTGTCCTTGGGCACGATATGGCTGCCGGCGTACCACTCCACCGGGCGGCCATTGGTGGTCAGCAGGGCGATATAGCCCCCGCCGATGAAGCCCTTGCCGGAGTGGTCGAAGTTGTCGCCGTTGAAGTCGTCCACGACCATGCCCAGCGCGCCTGCCCCGATGAAGGGGTTCAGGATCTTGTCGTCGTAGAAGACGTGGACGCTGGAGGTGATCTGGTAGGCGTAGTTCTTTCCCACCACGCCCTCGCCGGTCTGGGGATTGTAGGGCTTGCCGATGCCGGACAAGAGCAGCAGCCGCACGTTGTGCAGGATGTAGGCGCCGAGCAGGATGGCGCCTGCGGGCTGCTCCCACTCGCGACCCTCGCCGTCGACATAGGTGACGCTGACCGCCCGCTTGCCGTTGGAGTCGAGGTTGATCTTCAGCACCTCCGCCCCGGTCTTCAGGGTGAAGTTCGGCTTGGTGAAGAGGCTCGGGAACAGGGTCGTCTGCGGGGTGGCCTTGGAATAGTTGCCGCAGGCGAACTTCTCGCAGAAGCCGCAGTAGGTGCACTGGCCGAGCTGGGCGCCGAGCGGGTTCTGGTAGGGCTGGCTCATATTGCCGGCCGGGTGCGGGAAGGGGTGGTAGCCCACCTCGCTCGCCGCCTTGGCGAAGAGGGTCGGGGCATAGGTCATCGGCAGGGGCGGCGCAGGGAACTCGTTCTGCCGCGGCCCCTCGAAGGGGTTGCCCCCCGGCTGGATCTGGCCGCGCAGGTTGCCCGCCTTGCCCGCCGTGCCGCAGAGCTTGTCGAACGTGTCGTAGTGCGGCTCGAGCTCCTCGTAGGTCACGCCCCAGTCCTGCACGGTCATGTCGTACTGCGTCACCGACTGCGGGCCATAGCGCTGGGCGTTGTGCGACTTGGCCAGGAAGTCGGAGGGCAGGAAGCGCCAGATCTGGCCGTTCCAGTGCACGCCCGCGCCGCCCACGCCCGTGCCCAACAGGAACGAGCCCAACCGCCGCATGGGCAGGGCCGTCTGGCTCGTGTTGTTGCGGATCGTCAGGGTGTCGTGGCTGACGTTCTGGAACAGGTGCTGGCGCCAGTAGTAGCGCAGCTCGTCCTGGTCGAAGGTCGGGGCCATGTCGGCGGGCGTATCGCGCCAGGCCGAGCGCTCCAGCGCCAGGATGCTGAGGCCGGTCTCGGCCAGCTCCTGCGCCATGATCGCGCTGGTCCAGCCGAAGCCGACCAGTAGGATGTCCACTTCCGGCAGCTTCGTCGCCATCACGCGCGGTCCCAGGCGGGGCGGCCCTTCAGGCCGACGGGGGGAAGGGGGTACCTCTCGCTGTGGCGGCCGACCCACTCGCGGTAGTCGTAGCGCGCGCCCGGGAACCCGATCAGCTTCCAGCCGACCATGTCGCGGTTGCCGCCATAGATCGGGTCGGCGAAGAAGCCTTCGATCACGTTTTCGATGAACAGGCCCCAGAACGCCTTGGCGGAGACGCCCTTGAGCTTGGCGTCGCCGCCTTCCAGGGCCGTCAGCACCTTGTCCTGGTCCGCCCCGCCGAGGCTCTTGAAGCCGCGCCCGGAGAACTGGCCGCCCACCCAGCGCTCGATGGCCGGGATGGCGGCGCGGTAGAGGTCCGCCGGGGTGTAGCGGGTCTGATAACCCTGGGTCTCAAGGCCCTGCGGCCAGGGCCCGCCGAGGTAGAAGTGGTCGCCGCGACCGAAGGGACCGGCCAGCTGACGGTCGATGAAGACGGGAACGCCGGCTTCGATGGCGCCGGGGCCGAGGTCGTCGGAGGGAATCATGCGCTCCGAGGCGGGCTCCACGAACGCCGCCTCCGCGCCGGTGAAAAACCGATAGCCCTTCGCCCCGGTGGCGTCCTCAGGGTAGTCCGCCTCGCCAGGTCGCCAGATCTGGCCGTTGCGGATCGTCGTCCCGCGGACCTCGGCGGCGCCTCCGGCCATCGCCGCGCCGGCCGACCCCAGCAAAGCGCCCCCGGCCAGGAGCTTCCGGCGGTCCAGGAGGGTGTGCGTGCGCCGCTGGGCGCCGTCCTTCTGGGCGTCGTCCTTCGCATCGGCCATAGCGGCGCTCCCGGCGCGGATCAGGTCCGCGGACGCAGGCTCAACAGCGGCGCTTGCCGGATTGTTCCACGCCGTGCCGCATTGCGAACACGCCCTGGCCGCGATCGTGCCCGCTCAGGGGGTGAGCGTGAAGGCGAAGGTCTCCGGGCGGCTCTTAAAGACGCTGCGCTCGGCGATCTCCGCGTCCAGCGCCCTGAAGTCCCCGGCCAAGAAGGCGTGCACGTCGCGCGGCAGGGCGCGGGCGCCGTCGCCGTGGTCCTGCACGTCGCGGGCGACCTCCGCGGTGTTGTAGCGGCTGAGGTCAACGCCCGCCGCTACGTGCCGCTGGCCGCACGCCTTAAGCCTCTCCGCCGCGGCCGGAGAGAGCGGGCCGTCGTCGGTCAGGGCGAAGGCGTGAAGGTCGCGGGCCGCGCCTGGGCGGCGGCCCCCGCCATCGCCGCTGCGACCGCGACCGCCGCCGCAGCCATCGCCTTCAGAAGTCCCATGGTCATCTAACCCGCCTCTCCCGCGCTCGGCCGAGCATAGGTCCGATTTGGCGAAGGCGGAACGGGCGCTCAGCCTTGAAGCGCCGACCAGACCCTGAGAGCCTGCACCGTTTCGAAGACGTCGTGGACGCGCACGGCGTCCACACCCTCGGCCGCGCCCCTCAGCGCGAAGGCCAGGGAGCCGCCCAGCCGGGCGTCGGGCGAGGTCGCGCGGGGGTCGAGGGCGGCGATGGACCGCTTGCGACTGGCGCCCAGCAGGACGCAGAAGCCGTGGCGCCTCAGCCGGGCGAGGTTGCGGATCAGCGCGAGGTTGTGCGCCAGGGTCTTGCCAAAGCCGATGCCGGGGTCGAGCCAGATCCGCTCCCGCCGCACGCCAGCCGCCATCGCGGCCTCCGCCCGGGCCAGCAGGAAGGCCTCGACCTCGGCCACGACGTCGCCGTAGCGGGGAGCGTCCTGCATGGTCCGGGGCTCGCCCCGCATGTGCATCAGCACGACCTCGCAGCCGAGCGCGGCGGCGACGTCGAGGCTGTCCGGGGCGCCTCTGAGTGCAGTAACGTCGTTCCAGATCGCGGCGCCGGCGCCGACCGCCGCCCGGGCCACGGCGGGCTTGGCGGTGTCGATCGAGATCGGGACGGGGCACTCAGGCGCGAGCGCCCGGATCAGCGGCAGGACGCGCGCGAGTTCCTCGCGCTCGGACACCGGCTCGGCCCCGGGACGCGTGCTCTCGCCGCCGATGTCGAGCAGGTCCGCCCCGTCTGCGATCAGTCTGCGGGCGTGGGCGAGGGCGGCGGCCGGGTCGTGGAACCGCCCGCCATCGGAAAAGCTGTCGGGGGTGACGTTCACCACCCCCATGACCCGGGGGACGGGACGGGGCTCGGCCGGCGCGCTCAGGCGGCGCGGGTCCTGAGGCGCAGGTCGGCGAGGGACGGGGCCTCTCGGCGCTTCTGCGCGAAGAGCGTCGTCGCGCTGGGCGCGGCGCACAGACACAGCGCGACGCCCGTCCAGAAGGCGGGATTGGGCCGCCCCATGAGACCGTTGGAGATCGCCGAGGCCGCAATCCACGCCGCCGCCGCCGGCATGGCCCGCCCCCGTCCGGAGACGATCAGCGAGGCGAAGAAGCAGAGCAGGCCGACGAGGCCGATGAAGCCGCGTTCGATGGTGGCCTGAAGCAGGTCGTTGTGGGAGTTCTTCGCCTCCCACCACCAGACCGACGACCGAAAGACGTCCGAGCCCGCCCCGGTGCCGAAGAAGATCTCGGCTGGTCCCCGGTCGGTGATGCGGCTCAGGCGGTCCTGGTAGTTGTCCAGGCGTCCGCTGCTGATCTGGTTCAGGTCCACGCCGCTCGCCACCACGCCCACGATGAGCAGGACCACGCCGGCCAGGATGGCGATGCTGACCACGCGGCCGCCGCCCTTGAACTTGGCGAAGTCCCGGGACAGCCAAAGCACGAAGGCCACAAGCGACATGGTCCAGGTGGTGCGCACCTGATAGGCAATCAGCAGCGCCAGGAAGCCGCCCCCGAGCAGCAGGCCGAGCGTGCGCGAGACCGTTCCGGTCCGCCACAGCTGGATCGTGATCACCAAGAAAGCGAAGACCAGGTAGGCGCTCGAGTGGGGTCCGTTCGCACCGCCGCCCGAGAACGGGTACGGGCGCAAAATGCCCCCGACCGGCTCGAACGGATGCGTCGCAATCATGACCAGCGCATAGGCGAGGACCGAGACACAGGCCCACTTCAGGAAGTGCAGGTTCGTCCGGTGCGCCTGGGTGATCAGGGCCGTCGTCCAGACCAGAACCGAAATCTCCTTCACCATGCTGGCCAGTTCGGAGTCATGGCCGCCGACGAAGAACGCCCCCATCCAGGAGACCGCCAGACTGATGGCGTAAAGGCCGATAAGGTTGCGGAAGAGCGGGCTCGCCTGCTGGTACCCGGACCAGGCGAAAGGGACGCTGAGAGCCAGGACCACGCCCGAATAGACCAGGCGCAACCCGTCGCTCGACAGGTTGAAGAAGATGGTCAGAAACAGCTGCGCGAGGATCAACCCGTGCAGGATGAGGGTGCTGGTCCGTTCCTGGAACGCGAAGCGCGCCTTCGCGACAGCCGCGTCGCGAGCCAGGTTCGCGGCGATCTGCTGCCGTACCCGCTGAGCCATGGCGAGGGAGGCCTGCCGGTTGGCCTGCTGGCGCGCCAGGCTCTGGGGCGTATCGAGGCTCAAGGCGTCGCTCCCGAAGGCGATACGGAGACCGCCCCGCATCAGGCCGGCCGGCGTCTCGCCTCATAGCGCGTCGTGCGGACCGCGTCACCGGCGGCCCGCGCGACAGATGGCGGCCCGAAGCTTGCGAGGCCTACGCCGGCTGGGGCGCGGCTCCGCCGAAGGGCTCCGAGCCGCGCGGCTCCGGCGCCGGGTGCGTGATCGGGACGGCCACGGAGGGGCCGGTCGGCCGCACATCGGTCGGATCGTCGCGCTTGGGCGGTATGCCCTTCAGCACGTTGACGATCTCTTCGCCGCTCAGGGTTTCGTATTCGAGCAAGGCCTTGGCCAGGGTGTGCAGGTCGTCCAGCCGCTCGGTCAGGATGCGCTTGGCCTCCTCGTAGCCGGCCTGGGTCAGGCGCTTGATCTCGGCGTCGATGATCTTGGACGTCTCCTCCGAGATGTTCTGGGTGCGCTGCACCGACATGCCCAGGAAGACCTCGTCCTGGTTCTCGCCGTATTCGACAAAGCCGAGCTTGTCGGAATAGCCCCACTTCATGACCATGGCGCGGGCGAGCTTGGTCGCCTGGCTGATGTCCGAAGACGCGCCTGAGGTGACCTTCTCCTTGCCGAAGATGATCTCCTCCGCGACCCGGCCGCCGAACAGGATGGCCAGGCGGGACGTCATCTGCTCGTAGGACATGCTGAGCTTGTCCCGCTCGGGCAGCTGCATGACCATGCCGAGCGCGCGGCCGCGCGGGATGATCGTCGCCTTGTGCACGGGGTCGGTGTTGGGGACGCTCAGCGCCACCAGAGCGTGGCCGCCCTCGTGATAGGCGGTCATCTTCTTCTCGTCCTCGGTCATGACCATGGACTTGCGCTCCGCGCCCATCATGACCTTGTCCTTGGCGTCTTCGAAGTCGCGCATGGTCACCATGCGACGGTTGCGCCGCGCGGCCATCAGCGCCGCCTCGTTGACGAGGTTCGCCAGGTCCGCGCCGGAGAAGCCCGGCGTCCCGCGCGAGATGGTCTTCACGTCCACGTCGGCCGCCAGGGGCACGTTCTTCATGTGCACGCGAAGGATCTTCTCGCGACCGTTGATGTCGGGGTTCGGCACCACGACCTGCCGGTCGAAGCGGCCCGGACGCAGCAAGGCCGGGTCCAGCACGTCGGGACGGTTGGTGGCGGCGATCAGGATGATCCCCTCGTTCGCCTCGAAGCCGTCCATCTCGACCAGCAGCTGGTTCAGCGTCTGCTCGCGCTCGTCGTTGCCGCCGCCCAGTCCGGCCCCGCGATGGCGGCCCACCGCGTCGATCTCGTCGATGAAGATGATGCAGGGCGCGTTCTTCTTGGCCTGCTCGAACATGTCGCGCACCCGGCTCGCGCCCACGCCGACGAACATCTCCACGAAGTCGGAGCCGGAAATCGAGAAGAACGGCACCCCCGCCTCGCCCGCCACCGCGCGCGCGATCAGCGTCTTGCCCGTGCCCGGAGGGCCGACCAGCAGCGCGCCCTTGGGGATCTTGCCGCCCAGACGCTGAAACTTGGCCGGGTCCTTCAGGAACTCCACGACCTCCTGCAGCTCTTCCTTGGCCTCGTCCACGCCGGCGACGTCGTCGAAGGTCACCCGGTTCTTGTTCTCGGTGAGCAGGCGCGCCTTGGACTTGCCAAAGCCCATGGCCCCGCGGCCCGCGCCCTGCATCTGGCGCATGAAGAACAGCCAGACCCCCACCATCAGCAGGATCGGCAGCAGGCCCGAGAGCACCGCCCACCAGGCCGGCGCCTGGGCGGACTGCACCTGGATGTTCACCCCGTGCTGTTGCATCCGCTTCAGCAGATCGTCCTGGCTGGACGGCGTCACCACCGTGTAGTGCTTGCCGGAAGTGTCCTGGGCCAGCACCGCCTCGCCGCGGAAGGTGGCGTCCTTGATCTCGTTGGCGTCCACCTTGGCGAGCAGCTGCGAATAGCTGATCTCGCCCGTCCCGCCGCCTTTGGCGCTGGGGTTCATGACGCTGTAGAGGGCGAACACCAGAAGCGCGATAACGCCCCAGATCGCAACGGTGCGGAAGTTGAAGTTCATCGGCCCTGGCCTTTGGACGGACGCGCACGGACGCGCCGGTCCTTTTCAATCTCGGACCCTAACATAGGGACCGGGCAAGTCGGGCGCCAATGCGGCGCCCGCCGCAGGAGCGAGCGGCGAATGGCCTGCGCCAAGCTCTCAGGAGAACTCTCGGGGGACCTCCCGGGGGATCAGGTGCAGGGCGGCGCGGAGCCTCGCGTGGACCAGGCTGCGCGCCAGCGCCGGGCCCTGGCCGAACGGGCGGGGCAGGCGCACCCCGCCGTCGGGCGCCAGGATCGCGGGCAGGACGCCCCGGGCCGGGGCGGGCAGGGCGCTGAGCGCGGCGCGATCGCGAGCCGGCAGGCGGGCGGCGCGACCGGCGAGGGGCGCGACCATGAGCCCTCCCACGTCGGGCGTGATGTCAAACCGGCCGTCCCAGATCGTGCGCCCCTGAAGCGGGAGGGCGGGCAGGCCCGCGCGGCCGGGCTCGCGCACGATCCGCACGCGGGCGCCGTCCGAGATCGACCGCGCCCCGGCAAGTGTGGCGGACGCGGGCGCCCCGGTGCTCAGCCTCGCCAGCAAGCGCGCCAGGGCGGCGCCCCGCGGCGGCCGCACGCCCCCCGAGGCGCACAGCAGCGCCGCTGAGAGCGTCGGGCCGTCGAGGTCGGCGAGGTCGAGACGGACGACGCCCGCCGCGCCCTCCCCGCCTTCGTCCTCCCAGCCTTCCCGCTCCCCGAAGCTCGGGAGCGGCTCTCGTCCCTCGCAGTCCGCCGCAGGGTCCAGGCCCGGGCCGGCCCCGCGCGTCGCCCCCGCCCGCGCCCGCGCCCTGGCGAAGCGCAGGTCGGCGTTGGCGGGATCGTCGAGCCAGGCCAGGCCTCTCGCGCGCAGGACCTCGCGCCGCAGGGTCTCCCGCGAGACGCCCAGCAGCGGCCTGAACAGGAAAACGCCCCGCCCCTCGGGCCAGGCGGGGGAGGGCGACCATTCCCGCAGCCGCCCCAGGCCCGGCGCCTCGCCGCGGCGCATCGCTTCGCCCTCCGCCACGTCGTCCGCCGTATGGCCGAGCAGCAGCACGCTCGCGCCCGCCGCGCGCACGGCCTCGGCCAGGAGGTCATGCCGCGCCCCTCGCGCCGCCGCCGGCAGCCCCGTCCGCGGCTTCGCCCCCGTCCAGGCGAGCCTGCGCCAGTCCGCGCCCAGCGCCCGCGCCTGAGCGCCGGCCGCCTGCGTCCAGGCGGCGCTGTCGGGGTGCAGCCCGTGATCGACGGTGAGCGCCAGGACCGGCCGACCCCGCGCCGCCGCGGCCTCCACCGTCAGAACCAGCAGGGCCAGGGAATCGCTCCCCCCGGACAGTCCCACGCACAGCGGCGCGGGCGAGGCCGGGTCCAGCCTCCGGTCGAAGGCGGCCGTCAGCGCCGCCCGCAGGGGCGCGATCAGCCCGCCGGACACTGCGCGCGCTGGCGCACGCCCTCGGCGCGGGCCTTCACCGCCGGCAGGGCGGCGGCGGCGTAGCGGCGGTCGAACTCCACCAGGGCCGCGCAGACCTGGGTCGTGCGCTGCAGCTGGTAAAGGGACTGGGACAGCTTCACGAGGGCGTCCGGCGCCCAGGTGCTCTTCGGCCATCCCTTCAGCGCGGTCGCATAGCCCCGCGCCGCGTCGGCGTACTGACCCCGAGCATAGAGGGTCTCCGCAGACCAGTAGCGCGCCTCGGCCGCGCGCGGATGGGACGGATAGGCCGCGACAAAGGCGTCGAAGGCCGCGCCCGCCGCGGCCGTGTCGCCGGCCGCCAGCAGGTCCTTGGCGCGCTTGAAGTCCGCCGCGGGCGAGGCGGCCGGGGCGGGCGCGGCGCCGACCGGCAGCTCGCCCAGCCGCCCGGTGTCGCCGGCCTGGGCGCGGGCGGTGGCGTCGGCGCGCGCCTGGGCGCGGGCGCCCGTCGCCGGGGGCAGGGCGTCGGCGGGGGGCGGGATCACGGGGTTTGCGCCAGACGCGCCCGGCGCGCCGAGTGCCGGCGCAGCGCCGCTGGCCAGCGTCTGCTCGACGCGGCCGATACGGTCGGCCAGCGCCTTCAGCTGGGCGTCGCGATCGGCCCGCCCCTCCCGGTCCGCGCGCCGCAGGTCGTCGAGGTCGTGCTGCAGCGTCTCCAGCTGGCCGGTCGCCCGGCGCAGCGTCTGCTCCAGGTCGTCCACCCGGCTGGCCAGGGCCGTGACCGCCGGGTCCGGGCCGTCGGGCTTGACGACCACGGGCTGGCCGGTGTCGCGCCCCTGGAACACGATGGCGCGCAGCTCGCGCACCTGCTTCTCCAGCTGGATCACCCGGGGGTCAGGCGTCGCCTGGGCGCGGACGGCCGGAGCGCCGGCGCTGAGCGCAGCCAGCACCGCTCCCGTCAGGCAGAGCGTCCGGACCCTGAAGCCGATCATGCTGTTCCCCTCGGGCGCGTCGCGCGACTTGGCGTTAGGGCCGCGATCTTGCGCGCGAAGGCGGCGAAGGCAAGGCGACGCCTTGATTTCGCGCCGCATGGGGGCGTGGCGCGGCTGGCAGGTCAAGGCCGGCGGAGGCTGTCCCGCAGTATCATTGAAAGGTATGGTGCCGCCTGCGTGACTCGAACACGCGACCTACGCATTACGAATGCGCCGCTCTACCGGCTGAGCTAAGGCGGCCCGAAGCTGGTCGGACAGGGCGGCCTGCATAGCGGCCCGGGGGGCGTTCGGCAAGGCGGCGCTCAGAGCGCCTCCAGGCGCACGGCCGCTTGCGGGGCGGCGAGCCGGGGACCGAGGGCGGCCAGGGGCAGCTCCGGCGCGCTTCCGGCGTGGGCGCAGGCCACAGCCTCTGCGGTCCCGGCGCAGGCGCGGGCGAGGGCGGCCTCAGGCGAGGGCTCGCTCAGAAGGGCTGCGCCGAAGAGCGCCGTCAGGAGGTCGCCGGTCCCCTTGGGCGCGCGGGGCTGGCGCGCGTGGACCGCGAGCCAGGCCCGGTCGGGCGTGACCATCAGCACGCCGATCTCACCCGGGCCGGCGGGGACGGAGGACACGACGCAGGGCGTCTGCAGGCCCCGGGCGGCGGCCCGAACGGCGTCGAGGTCGGCGGCGTCGAGGTCGGCGGCGGCGAGGTCGGCGGGCGCGCCCCGGCCGGAGAGCCAGCCGAGCTCCCAAAGGTTCATCCGCAGCCAGTCGGCCCGGGGGAGCAGCACCTCGCGCACCGCCGCGGCCACCGCCTGGCTCACATAGAGCCCGCCCTGGTCGTCGCCCAGCACCGTGTCGACGATCACGCGCGGGCGGGGGTGAGCGGCGCCGGCCCGCGGCGCGGCGCGCACGGCGTCGATGGCCGCCGCCGCCGCCTGCACCTGGTCGGGGTGGACGAAGTAGCCGGTGATCACGAGGTCGGCCAGGCCCTGCAGGCCCTGGGCGGCGATCCCCTGCAGCACGCCGGCGAAGACCTCGGGCGCGACCGCCGCGCCGCCGGGCGGGCCCCAGCCGGGGTGGCGGCCGAGCAGGGTGGTGGGGGCGAGCACGGGCTCGATCCCCAACGACTGCAGCGCCAGCGCCTGGGCCTGGCCGCCCACGCGGGACGCGGCGACGAAGCTGGAGGCGATCAGGGCGAGGGGCACGCGCCAGCTTGGGCGCCAGGGAACGCCCCCCGTCAAGCGCCTTGACAGCCGCCCGCCCGGCGCGGGCAGATGACCCTTTCTCATTAACGAGGGCGCACGACCATGACCCTAGACGACCTGATGTTCCGCCCGGGGCTGATGCGCGGGGAGCGCATCCTGGTCACCGGGGCGGCACGGGGCTCGGGCGCGTCATGGCCGAGGCCTTCTGCATGCTGGGCGCGCGGGTCTACATCTGCGGGCGGCGGGGCGGCGTGGTGGAGGCGGCGGCGGCGGAGATCACCGCCGAGCACGGAGCGCTCGCGGGCGGGAGCGTGACAGGCCTGGCCTGCGACATCCGCGTGCCGGAGGCGATCTCCGACATGGTGGACCGCATCTGGTCCGACGGCGGCGCGCTCACCGGGCTGGTCAACAACGCGGCGGGCAACTTCATCAGCCGAACAGAGGACTTGTCGACGCGCGCCTTTGACGCCATCGCCAACATCGTGTTCCGGGGCTCGTTCTTCACCACCCTCGACTGCGGCAAGCGCTGGATCAAGGAGGGCCGAAAGGCCAGCGTGCTCTCCATCCTGACCACCTGGGTCTGGAACGGCTCGCCCTTCACCGTGCCCTCGGCCATGTCCAAGGCAGGGCTGAACGCCATGACCCAGTCCCTCGCCGTGGAGTGGGGCCACAAGGGGATCCGCTTCAACGCCATCGCGCCCGGGCCCTTCCCGACCGAGGGAATGTCGGCGCGGCTGAACCCCGGCCAGGCGGGCTATGGCGGGGAGATGGCGCACAACCCCCTGCACCGGGCCGGGCGCATGCCCGAGCTCGCCAATCTCGCGGTCTATCTGATGGCGCCGGGATCGGAGTACGTGAACGGCCAGACCATCGCCATCGACGGCGGGGCCTGGCAGGCGACGGGCGGCAACTTCTCCGCCCTGACCGCCTGGGACGACGAGGCCTGGCGGCGCGCCCGCGAGGCGATCCAGGCGACCAACGCGGCCGACCGCGCCCAGCGCACCGTCTGAGCATGCGGATCGCCCCCGGGCGCGGCGGGCGCGTGGTCGTCGTCACGACGGCGGCGCTCGCGCTCGGCTGCAGCCTCAGCGCAGCGGCCGAGCCCGCCCACGCCAAGCGGCCGCCGCCGCCCCCGCCGCTCCAGGCGAGCCCCGCCCGCCGCCGCCGAAGCCGCCCTCGCCCCTCGCGGTGGGGCGCCTGGGGCTGGCGGACCGCACCGACCCCGCGCCTCAGTGTCGCACGGGATGCGCCACGCGCCGCCTGCGCTGCGTCCAGACGGGCGAGGCCGAGGCCTGCGCCAGCGCCTGGGCCCGCTGCGTCACGGCCTGCCAGCGCTGAGCCGCCGGCCCCGCCGCCAATCCTCGTTTCGGGCAAGTCGCTGAATTGCGGCTGGAAAGCGGCCGGGATTCGCGTATCCTTCTTGTTGTACGAAAACACAAATCGCCAGGGAGGCGAACCCATGAAGCGTGCAGTCCTCGCGGCCGCCGCAGCCTTGTTCACAGCGTCGTTCGGGTCTTCCGTTTGCGCCGCCGACCTCGCCCAGTGCAAGAAGGTTTGCGACGACGCCTATGCGGTCTGCTCCAACGGCAACGCCAATCCTGAGAAGTGCTTGCCGGCGTGGCACCAGTGCAAGTCCAAGTGCAGCGGGGCGACGCCTGTGGCCCAGGCGGCTGCGCCCGCCGGGCTGCAGAAGGCGTCTGCGGTCACCCGCGTGAAGCCCGCCCCGAAGGGCAAGCCCTAGCCGGCGGCCCGCGGCCGCGGTCAGGCCCGGCGGCGCGCTCGCTCCGGCTCGGTCATCGCGCGACGAAGCCACTCGGTGGCGTCCGCCGCCAGGCGCCTTAAGCTGTCGGCTCCGGCGGCGGTATCGCTCGCCCGCCGCATGGGGCTGGTGCGGAACAGGGTCTCGGCCTCGGCGGCGCTGAGCAGGTAGCGGAGCTGGGCGGGGACCGCGCGCCAGTCGAGCGGCGCGGTGGCGTAGGAGCTCGCCCCGAAGCGCAGGGCCGCCTCCAGCGCCGAAACGTCCTCGCGCGCCAGGGCGATCATGACCGGCAGGTCGGGGGCGGCGGCGCGGATCGCCTTCAAGGTCTCGACCCCCTCAGGTCCGAGGTCCAGGATAGCGGCGTCGAGCAGCCGGTCGCCGACCCGCGCCAGGGCGGAGGCGCTGTCGTGCGCCGGCTCCACCGCGAAACGCGCCTCGGCCAGGGCCGCCTCGGCGCTGGCGCGGGCGGTCGCGTCCGCGGCGGCGTAAAGCACCCGGGCGGTGGGAATGGCCGGGACGGAAGAGTTCGGCTCGGCCGTCATGGCGCCTCCGAAAGGAACGGACGGCGCAGTCTGTCGGCCTTGTCCTAACGGGCGGTGACTGTGGGCAGGAGGGGGCCGGCGTCTTCGGACCCGCGCGCCGCTTCGCGCTGGCGACGGCGCCTGGACACATAGGTCCCCGCCGCGATGCAGGCCAGCACGACGAAGCTCAGGTAGTTCGACGCGACCTTGAAGATGCGCACGTCGACGGCGTCGCCGCCCAGGAAATTGGTCTGGAGCAGAAGCGCGATGCTCTGGGCGACCATGGCGGCGCCGAGCCAGATCTTGCTGTCGCGCAGGGCGATGACGAGCAGGCCCGCCGCCAGCAGGAAATCGGCGAAGACGAAGATGCCGGGCAGCTGGTCGCGAATGAACGCCTTGTTGGGAACAAGGCTCAGGATCAAGATCAAAAGCCACAGGCCGCCCGCGAGCGTGGCGGCCTGCTTTTCAGCCCTGTCTCCAGACGTCCAGGCGAACCGAACCGTCGCGGCGAGTATCGCCACGCTGAAGACGGCCACGCAATCAGCAAACAGCATATCGCGCCTCCCGCAAGGAGAGACGCGATAGCATGGCCTTCGCTAACGCTTAATCACCAACAGCTTGCAGGTGCTGCGCGGGAGAAACGCCGTTGTTGCGGTCCTTGTCGGTCACGCCGATCAGCTTGGTGCGGATGCCGAGGCGCAGCTTCAGGTCGGCGAGTTCGTCATGGCTGGCGACGATGGCCGAACGAGCCTCGCTCAGCGCGGCGATGGCTTCCACGACCTTGGCCTGGGCGGAGGCGCCGACGACCGCCGAATAGCCGCCCTGCGCGCGGGCTTCGATCATGCCCTGAAGCAGGGTGGTGGCCTTAACCAGGGCCGCATCGATCGCCTGCTCGCTGTCGAACAGCTTGGTGGCGACGCCTTGGGCCACAAACGCCTTTTCCATACCAACTCCCTCCAAGCGGACGGACGCCCTACCGCGCCGCTTCTCCGCTCAACGATGTAAACACAATTTTAACCCAAAGGCTAGGCTTTAGCTTCGCCTTGCGCGCGAGCTGGGCGCTGCGCGAGCTGGGCGCTGCGCGATCCGGACGCTGCGCGAGCCGGGCGCGACAGGTCGCGCCCTTTCAGCGCCCATTAGGGTTCTGCCGCTAGGCTGTAGCGGACGTGGGCGCCCCAAGCGCCGCCTGGATCGCCGCCGCCGTGACCGACTTCCCCGCCGAGGACTCTGCGCCGCCGACCGCGAGCTTCGCGAGCCGGATCGCGGCGGTGTCGCTTGGCACTGCGATCGGCGTGCTGGTTCTGGCCATCGCCATCCTGATCGGCCAGGAGTGGAACCACGAGCGCGAGGTCTCCGCCCAGCACCGCGCGGCCACGGCGCGCATGTACGCCCAGGCGCTGGCCTCCGACCTGGCCAACCGGCACGAAGGCGACGTCGGCGCCATCGTGGCGTCGATGCGCAACCTCGGCAGTCTGGAGCACGCTATGCTCTATGACTCCAGCGGCGCCCTCTATGCCCGCTACGACCGGACGGAGCGCGACGTGGAGCGCGGCCCGGGGCGCGGCTCGGGGCGCGCCGCCCCCGCGACCGGCGCCAGCATCGCCGAACCCGTGCCGGTCCCCGGCCAGCCGCCGGGCCGGCTGGTCCTGCAGTTCGAGCGGCGCACCTTCGCGAGCCTGTTGCCGCGATATCTCGCCCTGACCGGCGCCCTGCTGTTCGCCGCCACCGGCCTGGCCCTGTTCCTCAGCCGCTGGCTCGCGGCGCGTCTCGTGGAGCCTCTGAAGCGCCTCGCCGCCGCCATGGTCGCCGTGGGCGAGAGCGGCGACTTCGACCGCCGGCTCAAGCCCGCCCCCTGGCGGGAGTTCGACCAGGTGACCCAGGCGTTCAACGGCCTCCTGGCCGCCCTGGGCGCCAAGGATGTCGCGCTGCGGGGCACGCTTTCGGCCCTGGTGGAGGCCCGCGATGCGGCCGAGCACTCCAATGTGCTGAAGTCGCAGTTCCTGGCCAATATGAGCCACGAGATCCGTACGCCCTTGAACGGCGTGCTAGCCATGGCGCAGGCGATGGAGGCGGGCGACCTGTCCGGGGAGCAGCGCAGCCGCCTTTTGGTCATCCGCCAGTCGGGCGAGGCGCTGCTGGCGGTGCTGAACGACATCTTGGACCTGTCCAAGATCGAGGCCGGGCGGCTGGAGCTGGAGAGCCGCGCCTTCGACCTGGCCCACACCCTGGATGCGGTCGTCGCGCCCTTCAGCGCCCTGGTGATCCGCAAGGGTCTGGAGATGCGGGTCGACATTGCGCCCGACTGCGGCCGTTGGCGGGTGGGCGATCCCGACCGCCTGGGCCAGATCCTGTCTAACCTCGTGTCCAATGCGGTCAAGTTCACCGAGCAGGGCGGGATCTATGTCCGCGTGGAGCGGGCGGGCGAGGACGTGCTGTTCACCGTGCGCGACACCGGTATGGGCATGCCCGCAGAGCGCATTCCCGGCCTGTTCGAGAAGTTCACCCAGCTGGATCAGGCCAACACGCGCCGCTATGGCGGCACCGGCCTGGGCCTGGCCATCTGCCGCGAGCTCTGCGGCATGATGGGCGGGAGCATCGAGGCGGAGAGCGCGCCGGGCGAGGGCTCGACCTTCCGCGTGCGCCTGCCGATGCCGGAAGCCGCGCCGCCCGCCGAGGCCGCGACGGGCTCGAGCGCCGCCCCAGCCCTGCCGACCGAGCGGCCGCTCAGGGTCCTGGCGGCGGAGGACAATCCGACCAATCAGCTGGTGTTGAAGACCATCATGCCCCTGTTCGGGCTGGAGCTTTCCCTGGTCGAGAACGGCCGCGAGGCGGTGCAGGCCTGGGAGGCGCGCGACTTCGACCTCATCCTGATGGACATCCAGATGCCGGAGATGGACGGCGTCGCCGCCAGCCGCGCGATCCGCGAGGGCGAGCGCCGGCTGGGTCGCGCCCGGACGCCGATCCTGGCGCTGTCGGCCAGCGCCATGACCCATCAGGTGCGCGAATATCTGGACGCGGGCATGGACGGGCATGTGCCCAAGCCCATCCAGCTGGAGGCGCTGAAGCGGGCGCTGGCGACCGTGCTGGCCGAACCCGGCGCGACGGCGGCGGCGCCGGCCAGCGGAGCGTGCGCCGCCTGACGGCTATTCGGCCGCGGGCGCCAGACGGCCCTCGGCGAGCTTGGCGGCCTCGATCTCGGCGGCCTTCTTCTCGACCAGCTCGGCGATGTGCTCGACCATGTCCTGCTCGGCGCCGAGCTTGTGATCGATCTTGCCGGCCAGATAGACCATGCCGGTCGCCTTGCCCGCGCCGCCGCCCGTGAAGCCGACGTCGGTCATCAGGGCCTCGCCCGGGCCGTTCACCACGCAGCCGATGATCGACAGGCTAAGCGGCGTGGAGACGTGCGCCAGCCGCTCCTCCAGCTTGGCGACCGTCTCGATGACGTTGAAGCCCTGCCGCGCACAGGACGGGCAGGCGATGATGTTGACGCCGCGGTGGCGCAGGCCGAGCGACTTCAGGATGTCGAAGCCGACCTTGATCTCCTCCACCGGATCGGCGGCGAGGCTCACGCGGATGGTGTCGCCAATGCCGGCCCAGAGCAGGCTGCCCAGGCCGATCGCGGACTTCACCGTCCCGGTGCGGAGCGCGCCCGCCTCGGTGACGCCCAGGTGCAGCGGGCAGTCGATGGCCTCCGCCAGCTGCTGATAGGCGGCTACGGTCAGGAAGACGTCGGAGGCCTTCACGCTGATCTTGAACTCGTGGAAATCGAGGTCCTGGAGCAGGCGGGCGTGGAAGAGCGCGCTCTCCACCATGGCCTCGGGGCAGGGCTCGCCGTAGCGCTCCAGCAGCTCCCGCTCCAGCGAGCCGGCGTTCACGCCGATGCGGATGGCGCAGCCGTGATCCCGCGCCGCCTGGACCACCTCGCGCACCCGGTCGGGCGAGCCGATGTTGCCGGGGTTGATGCGCAGGCAGGCCGCGCCCGCCTTGGCCGCCTCGATGCCGCGCCGGTAGTGGAAGTGGATGTCGGCCACGAGCGGCACGCGCGCGGCCCGGGCGATGGTCGCGAACGCCTTGGTGGAGTCCTCATCGGGGCAGGAGACCCGGACGATGTCCGCCCCGGCCTCTTCCAGCTGGCGAATCTGGTCGATGGTGGCGCCCGCATCCGAGGTCACCGTGTTCGTCATCGACTGAACGCTGATCGGGGCGTCGCCGCCGACCTCGACAGAGCCGACGCGGATCTTGCGGCTGGGACGGCGCTGTATCATGCGCCAGGGGCGGAGGTGGCGGTGGTCTTCGGCGCTCATGCCCCCAAGATAGGCGATCCGCGCGCCGCGGGCCATGGCGAGGTCGCCCTTGCCTTCCGCAGCGGCGGCTTGCTGAACTGAGCCCGCCCCGCGCACGCAGGAGACACCCGCCTTGTCGCAGCCGACCTTCCAGACCCTGCTCTACGCCGTCGAGGACGGCGTCGCCACCATCACCCTGAACCGCCCCGACCGCATGAACGCCTTCACGTCCCAGATGATGCTGGACCTGATCGCGGCGTTCGACGCCACCGACGCGGACGACGAGGTGAAGGCCGTGATCGTGACGGGGGCGGGCGAGCGCGCCTTCTGCGCCGGGGCGGACCTAAGCTCGGGGGGAAACACCTTCAACTATGCCGAACGCGGCGAGAGCGCGCGGGAGGAGGCCAAGGTCGGCGACGTCTACCGCGACGGCGGCGGACGGGTGACGCTGCGCATCTACGACAGCCTCAAGCCGGTGATCGCGGCGGTGAACGGGGCGGCGGTGGGCGTGGGCGTCACCATGCAGCTGCCCATGGACATCCGCCTGGCCGCCACCACCGCGCGCTTCGGCTTCGTCTTCGCCCGCCGGGGCATCACGCCGGAGGCCGCCTCGAGCTGGTTCCTGCCGCGGCTCGTGGGCATGCAGACGGCGCTGGAGTGGTGCTACACCGGCCGGGTGTTCGGTGCGGAGGAGGCCGCCGCGCGCGGCTTGGTCCGCTCGCTGCATTCGCCCGAGGACCTGATGCCCGCCGCGCGGGCGCTGGCGCGGGAGATCGCCGACAACACCGCGCCCGTCTCCATCGCCCTGACGCGCCAGCTGCTCTGGCGCATGGCCGGGGCCGACCATCCCATGGAGGCGCACAAGGCCGACAGCCGCGCCATCCAGGCCCGCGGCCGCCAAGGCGACGCGGCGGAGGGCGTCACCGCCTTCCTCGAAAAGCGCACGCCCCGCTACCCGAACCGCGTGTCACGCGACCTCCCCGACATCTGGCCGGAGTGGAAGACCCGCGAGTTCCGGTAGGCGCGCGGCTCAGCGCCGACGGCGGCGGCGGCCGAAGGGCTCCGGCTCCGCCTCGTGCGGGTCGAAGCCGAAGCGGTCGAAGCCGGCCTTCAGCTCCGGGCTGATCGGCGCCTCCAGCGTCAGGGTCCCCCGCGAGGGGTGGGGCACGGTGATCCGCCGGGCGTGCAGCTGCAGCTTCAGCCCGCCCGAGAGCGTTTGGGCGGCCTCGTCGGTGTATTTCGGGTCGCCCAGGATCGGATGGCCGATGGCCAGCATGTGGGCGCGGAGCTGGTGGGTGCGCCCGGTGTGCGGCCGGAGCGCCAGCCAGGCCGCGCGGTGGGCGGCGCGCGCGAGGGTCACGTACTCCGTCTCAGCCGGGTCCGCGCCGGGCGCCTTGGGATCGGCGGGTACGACCCTCTCGCGATCGCCGACGCCGGTCTTGATCAGCGGCGCCTCGATCAGGCCGTCCGCGGGCTTGGGATTGCCGGCCACGATCGCCCAGTAGGTCTTTTCAGCGCGCCGCTTGGCGAAGGCGCCCGACAGCTTGGCCGCCGCCGCCGGCGTCTTGCCGAGCAGCAGCACGCCAGAGGTGTCGCGGTCCAGCCGGTGCACCAGGCGCGGCCGGTCCACCCCCTCGCCCCAGGCGGCGAGCAGGCGGTCGATGTGCCGGGTCGTCTTGGTGCCGCCCTGGACCGCCAGGCCCGACGGCTTGTTGAGCGCGAGCACCTCCTCATCCTCATAGAGGACGAGGGACAAGGCGAAGGCGCGGTCCCGCGGGTTCAGGCCCTCGCGGTCCCCTTCTGGCGGGGCGTCGGGCAGGGGCGGCACGCGCACCTGGACCCCTGCTTCCAGCCGCGTGTCGGGCTTGGCGCGACTGCCGTCGACCCGCACCTGGCCGGAGCGGACGAGCTTGTTGATCTGGATATGGTTCAGATGCGGCCAGCGCCGCTTGAACCAGCGGTCCAGCCGCACCCCGGCCTCCGCTTCGCCCACCGTCAGGGTCCGCACTTCCCGCATCGCCCGACCCTATAGGCCGTTTCGCCCGGCGCGTCGCCCGCTGGCGTCTGGGGCGGGCGTGAGCTAGACAAAGCCCATGAAGTCCGTGCCGACCGGGACCGTCTATCTGGCCGCCCTGTGCCTGCTCGCCGCGGCCGTGCTCGGGTTCTGGACCGGCTACACCCGGTCGGAGACGGGCGGATCGCGCGCGCCCGACCTCGCCGCCCTCGGCAACGGGATCCATCCCGTCCCCGCGGTGGACGCGGACGCCAAGCCGACGCTGGACGAAGACGCTATCCGGCGCATCGCCCACGAGGAGGCCATCGCCGCTGTAGTCGCGAGCCGGCCTGCGCCCAAGAAGACGCCCAAGCCGACGGATACGCCCGACGCCGCCGACGAGGCTGCAACCGATGAACCCGCCGCGCCGCCTGCGCCGCCCACGCCGGTCCCGCCCGGCGCCGCCACGCCGAGCCCTGCGCCCCCGCAGCCCTGACCCTAAAGGGGCGCAACCCCGGCCGCGGGAATGCAAAAAGGGCCGCCCCGAACGTCGGAGCGGCCCCTCTCGTGCCGGCCTGATCCGGCCTAGGCGTCAGCGGCAGGTGCGCTCGCGCCGGGTCACCCAGTTGCCATAGGCGTCGCGATAGCTGCGCTTACGCCAGGTGCAGGTGCGGCTGGAGTTGTCGTACGACTCCCCATTGTCGTAGTACGACCGGTTAGAGGCGTTGCTGTCGTAGCTCCGCCAGGTCCCGTTGCTGTCGTAGTAGCCGTTGCCGTAGCTGCTCGACGCGCCGCCGTAGGTGGGCGATCCATAGGCGTTGCCGTAGCCATAAGTGCTGCCATAGGCGCTGTCCGAGCCGCTGGCGTAGCCGGACCCGTAATAGTGCCAGGTCCCGTCGCCGTCGTAGTAGCCGGTGGCCGCGGTCGCGCCCTGATTATAGCCGGACGCGCTGTCATAGCCGCTGTTGGCGTGCCAGTAGCCGTTGCTGTCGTAATAGCCCCCGCTCTGGGCGGAGTAGTAGCCCTGGGGGCAGGGTTGGTTGCCGGAGCGGGCGAGCTGGTTGCCGACGATCGCGCCGCCGACGCCGCCGATCACGGCGCCGGTTCCGCGGTCATGCCGGCCGGCGACGGCGCTGCCGAGCAGGCCGCCGGCGATAGCCCCCACGACCGTGCCGGTCGTCCGGTTGTTGGAATTCTGGCTTTGGCAGCCCGTCTGCGCCTGGGCGATGGAGGGGATCAGGGCGGAGAGCGCGAGCGCGCTCGCAATCAGGGTGGTGCGCATTGTCGAGGTCCTCGTCTAGTGGAGTGAAGGACGAGCGGACCGTTTCGGATCAAGCGGTCGACGTCGTCTCGGGGTTCGCGGTTGTCCGGGAAATTCTCTACCGTTCAGCTTGCAACAGAGCCAGGCCTCATCGCCGGCTCGGCCTGTCAAACGCCTGGTCGGCGGGTTGGATGCAGCGCATGTGGTTCGGCGCCCCGTGTTCGCGGTGAGGAACCGGACCCGAAAGCTTGGCGAATGCTTTGGCAAAGCTGACGCAACCGCGCCACAATGCCCCGTAAGTCTCGAAGCGCTCGGGCTTTGCAGGCGCGCGGGGCGCCTCTAAGCTGGCGGCGCGGCCGGCGCGGTCAGCGCCTTCAGGGGTCACGCAGAGGTGAGCGGCGCAGGCGTGTCCAGGTGGGCTAATCGGCGGTCGATGCGCGCCCTCACCCTCGTCCTCCTTACGTCGCTGTGCCTCGCGCCGGTCGGGGCCGAGGCGCGCGCCCGCCGCCACGGCCACGCCCCGCGCGCCCAGCCGGTGGTGGTCGAGCTCTTCACGGCCCAGGGCTGCGGCTCCTGCGACCCGGCGAACGCGGTCCTGAAGCGGCTGTCCGACCGGGGCGACGTCATCGCCCTGACCTATAGCGTGGACTACTGGGACTACACCGGCTGGACCGACACCTTCGCCAAGCCCGAGTTCACGGAGCGCCAGCAGGCCTATGTCGACCGGCTGAAGCTGCGCGAAATCTACACGCCGGAGATTGTCGTGGACGGGCAGCGGGAGACCGCCGCCCTGGACGGCGACAAGGTCGACGCCCTGATCAGCCGCGCCGCCAAGGCGCGACGCACGCAAGGGGGCGCGCTCGCGATCCGCCGCAAGGGGCGGCAGGTCGAGGTCGGGGCGCGGGGGGCCCGGGCGGCCCGGCGGCGGTCTGGCTGGTGCGCTACGAGCCCGGCGCGCACAGCGTCAGGGTGAAGGGCGACGACAGGAAGATGCGCACCGTCACCGAGACGAACGTGGTGCGGGAGCTGACCCGGCTCGGCCTCTGGCGCGGAACGGCCAAGCGCTACGCCCTGCCCCCGCCCGCCGCGGAAGACCTGAAGAGCGTGGTGATCGTGCAGGGCCGCGACGGGGGACGTATCCTGGCCGCCGCGCGGCTTTGACGCTGGACGGCTTGACTGCCTGACTTTGTGGTGCAAAGCTCTCCGTGCAGCACGGGGGGCCTATGACGCAGGCGATCGAGGGAGAGGGCGAGGGGGCGGGCGTGCCGAACGCGGCCGCGGCGCGGCGCGATCTCCCCACCGTGATCGGTCTGGCCGCCCTGGCCTATGCGGTCTCCGCCCAGCTGCACGAGGGGCTCGGCCACGGCGGGGCCTGCCTGGCGGTGGGCGGGCGGCTGACGGAGTGGGGCGCCTACTATGTGGAGTGCGACACCCACGCCCTGCCGGGCTGGGCGGATCGGGTGGTGCAGGCGGCCGGCAGCACGACCAACCTGATCGCGGCCGTCGCCGCGACCCTGCTTCTGCGCACGGTTCCCAGGACCCGTCCCGCCACCGGCCTCTTCCTCTGGCTGCTGGTCGCCATCAACCTCTTCACCTGGGCGGGATACTACCTGTTCTCCGGCCTGTCGGGCTTGGGAGACTGGGGCTCCGAAGGCGTGTTCAAGGGCGTTCAGCCCGCCTGGGCCTGGCGCGCGGCGCTGAGCCTCGCGGGGGGCGTGCTGTACGTCTGGGTCTGCATGCGATGGGTGGTGCGGGCGGGCGTCGGTCTGGTCGGGGCCGGGCCGGAGGCCGGGCGCGCCCTGTCGAGCCTGGGCCGCACGGCCTATTTCACGGGCGGCTCGATCGCGGTCCTGATCGGGCTCCTGAACCCTAAGGGCCTCGTCATCGTGCTCCTGTCCGCGGCGGCGTCCTCGTTCGGGGGAACCGCGGGGCTGTTCAGCATCGGCGCCGGCACCCCCCGCACGGGCGACGCCCCGCCCTTCGAGCTGCCCCGGCGCTGGGACTGGATCGCCGCGGCGGTGCTGCTGGTGGGCGTGGAGGCCGCCGTCCTCGGGCCGACCCTGCGCTTCTGACCCCGCCTGAGCGGGCCTCCCGCCTTGCATTTGAGCGTGCCGTCCTAGAAAGCGGGGCGATGGACGACGCCTGCGGCGACCTCGCCCTCGACATGGCCGCCCTCGGCCGCGCAGCGCGCGCCGGCTTCGACGCCCTGCGCCTGGCCTCGAGCGCGACGCGGACCGCCGCGATCGCCGCCATGGCCCAGGCGGTGCGCGGGCATGCGGCCGCGATCTTGGACGCCAACGCCGCCGACCTGGAGGCCGCCGCGCGCCTCGCGCCGGCGATGCAGGACCGCCTGCGCCTGACGCCGGAACGGCTGGAGGGCGTCGCCCAGAGCCTGGAGAGCGTCTCCGCCCTCCCCGATCCGGTCGGGCAGGAGACCGCCCGCTGGACGCGTCCGAACGGGCTCGACATCGCTCGCGTGCGCACGCCCATCGGCGTGATCGGCATGATCTACGAGGCGCGCCCGAACGTGACGGCCGACGCCGCGGCGCTCTGCATCCGTTCCGGCAACGCCGTGATCCTGCGCGGCGGGTCGGAGAGCCTGCGTTCCTCCCGGACGATCCACGCGGCCCTGGTCGAGGGGCTGAAGCACGCCGGGCTGCCCGCCAGCGCCGTCCAGATCGTGCCGACGGCCGACCGCGCCGCCGTGGGCGCAATGCTCTCCGGCCTGGACGGCGCCATCGACCTCGTCATCCCGCGCGGCGGCCGCAGCCTGGTGGAACGCGTCCAGGCCGAGGCGCGCGTGCCGGTGCTCGGGCACCTGGAGGGGCTCTGCCATCTCTACATCCACCCCTCCGCCGATCCCGAGATGGCGCGAGCGCTGGTGCTGAACGCCAAGATGCGGCGCGTGTCGGTCTGCGGCGCCCTGGAGACCCTGCTGGTCGACGTGGCGGCCGCGGGCCAGCTGCCCGGGATCGCCGCGGCGCTCACCGCGGCGGGATGCGCCCTGCGGGGCGACCGCCGCGCCTTGAGCCTCGTGCCCGACATGACGCCTGCGAGCGAGGCGGATTGGCGGACGGAGTATCTGGCGCCGATCCTCAGCGTCCGCATCGTCGACGGCCTGGAGGCCGCGACCGATCACATCGCCGCCTACGGCTCGGGCCACACCGACGGCATCGTGGCGCAGGACGCCGCCGCCGTGGAGGCCTTCCTGGCGCGGGTGGACAGCGCCATCGTCCTGGCCAACGCCTCCACCCAGTTCGCCGACGGGGGCGAGTTCGGCTTCGGCGCTGAGATCGGCATCTCCACCGCCCGCCTGCACGCCCGCGGGCCCGTGGGGGCGGAGCAACTCACGACGTTCAAATATGTGGTTCGCGGGACCGGCCAGACGCGTCCCTGAGGCCGGCCGTCCCGGCGCGCTCCGCCTCGGCTTCGACCTGAAGCCCGGCATGCGCGTGGGTCTGTTCGGCGGCAGCTTCAACCCCGCCCACACGGGCCATGCCCACGTGGCCGAGACCGCTCTGACCCGGCTGCAGCTCGATGCGGTGATCTGGCTCGTCTCGCCCCAGAACCCGCTCAAGAGCGCGCGGGAGACCGAACCCCTCGCCGAACGCATGGCCAGCGCGCGCCGCATGGCCCGGGGCAAGCGGATGATCGTCTCGGACGCGGAGACGCGGATCGGGTCGCGCTATACCCTGGACACCCTGCGGGTGCTGAAGGCGCGCTTCCCGGGCGTGCATTTCGTCTGGCTGATGGGCGGCGACAACCTGGCGCAGTTCCACCGCTGGAAGGGGTGGGTGCAAATCCTGCACGAGACGCCCGTGGCCGTCGTCTCCCGCCCGACCGCGACGATGAAGGGTCGCCTGTCGGTCGCCGCCAAGCGCTTCTCCCGCTATCGCCGCCCCTCCGCAGCATCCCGCCTGCTGCCCCAGACCCCCGCCCCGGCCTGGACCATCATCCGCGGCCCGTTCAACTTCCAGAGCTCCACGGCGCTTCGGGCGCGGCAGGCCCGCGAGCGGGACCCGCAACGCCCGCTGGATCCCGGCGCGTCCTGATCAGGCCAGGCCGCGCAGCTCCTCGGCGAGGTCCGTCCGCTCCCAGCTGAAGCCGCCGTCCGCCTCGGGCGTGCGGCCGAAGTGGCCGTAGGCGGCGGTGCGGGCGTAGATCGGCCGGTTCAGCCCCAGGTGCTCGCGGATCGCCCGCGGGGTGCAGCCCCCCATCATCTCGGGCAGGGCGCGCTCCAGCTTGGCTGGATCGATGCGGCCGTTCTCGTGCAGGTGGACGTAGAAGCTCAGGGGCCGGGAGACGCCGATCGCATAGCTGATCTGGATCGTGCACTTGTCCGCCAGGCCGGCGGCCACGACGTTCTTGGCGAGGTAGCGGCAGGCGTAGGCCGCCGAGCGGTCCACCTTCGTCGGGTCCTTTCCGGAAAAGGCGCCGCCGCCGTGGGGCGCTGCGCCGCCGTAGGTGTCCACGATGATCTTGCGCCCGGTCAGGCCCGCGTCGCCGTCCGGCCCGCCGATGACGAAATTGCCTGTGGGATTGACCAACCACTCGGTGTCGTCGGTGACGAAGCCGTCCGGCAGCACGCGCAGGATGTAGGGCTTCACCAGCTCATAGACGTCCTGCGGGCTCAGGCCCTCCCGGTGCTGGGTGGAGAGCACGATGGAGGCCGCGCGCACCGGCCGGCCGTTCTCGTAGACCACCGTCACCTGACTCTTGGCGTCGGGCTCCAGCTCCGGGCGCTCGCCGGAGTGGCGGGCCGCGGCCAGGGTGCGCAGGATGTCGTGGCTGTACTGCAGGGGCGCCGGCATCAGCTGCGGAGTCTCGTTCGTGGCGTAGCCGAACATGATCCCCTGGTCGCCCGCGCCCTCGTCCTTGTTGCCGGACGCGTCCACGCCCATGGCGATATCGGCGCTCTGGGCGTGCAGGTGGCAGGCGAAGTCGGCGTCGCGCCAGGAAAAGCCCGCCTGGTCGTAGCCGATGTCGGCGACGGCCGCCCGGACCTTCTCCTCCAGGCCCCCGACCACCGCCTCGGGCCCGCGCACCTCGCCGGCCAGGACGATGCGGTTGGTGGTGACCAGGGTCTCGCAGGCCACGCGGGCATAGGGATCGGCCGCCAGATAGGCGTCCACCACCGTGTCGGAGATTCGGTCGGCGACCTTGTCGGGATGGCCCTCGGAGACGCTTTCGCTGGTAAAGATGTAGGACGGACGGATCACGCGAGCCTTGCTCCTGAAGCGAGGCGACGGCTATATAAAGATATCTTTATGTCCGCAAGCGAGCGGCGGCCGGAGTTCGCCGGCTCCGGCCCGCCAGGCGAACGGGCGCGCAAGCGTCACGGTCAGGGCGTTGCATGCGGGCCCCGATCTGTGTAAAGACGCGCGCTCGATTTTCCGAACACCCGTCGCCGCGCCGGGCGCGCCCGCGCGGCGGTTTTGTTTTCCGAGGCTGAAGGCCATGGCCGAGATCGTCCTGAACGTAGAAGTGCGCGAGCGTACGGGCACCGGCGGCGCCCGCCTGGCGCGGCGCGAGGGCAAGGTGCCCGGCGTGCTCTACGGCGGCCCGCGCGGTCCGGTGCCGATCGCGGTGAACGAGAACGCCTTCAAGAAGGCGCTCTACACCGGCAAGCTGCTCGGCCACCTCGTCACGCTGAAGTACGGCGAGGAGAGCCAGCCGGTCATCGCCAAGGACATCCAGTTTCACCCGGTCAGCGACCGCCCGGTGCACTTCGACCTTTATCGCGTGGATGAGCACCAGCTGGTCAAGATCGCCGTGCCGGTGCACTTCATCAATCACGAGGCCGCGCCGGGCCTGAAGCGCGGCGGCGCCCTGACCGTCGCGCGCCACGAGGTCGAGCTGTGGGCCCCCGCAGACCAGATCCCGGAGGAGCTGGTGTTCGACCTGACCGGCCTGGACATCGGCGACACCATCCGCATCTCCGCCGCCAAACTGCCCGAGGGCGTGGAGCCGGCGATCAGCGGGCGAGACTTCGTGATCGCGACGCTGGGCGGCAGCTCGGCCTCCGCCTCGGCCGAGAACACCGAGGACGCCGCCGCCGCCGAGGGCTAGATCCCCCCGCGCGCGCCGGCCGGGCGTTGAGCCGTGCACCTCCTCGTCGGGCTCGGCAATCCTGAGAGCCAGTACGCCGGCAACCGGCACAACACCGGCTTCATGGCCATGGACGCCCTCGCCGATCGCTGGCGCATCGGCCCGTTCCGGCGCCGGTTCGAGGGTCAGGCGGCCGAGGGCGAGGTCCCGACCGATCGGGGCGGCGAACGCGTCCTGCTCCTGAAGCCCCAGACCTTCTACAACGACAGCGGCCGCGCGGTGTCCCAGGCCTGCAGGTTCTACAAGCTGCCGCCCGCCGACGTGGTGGTCTTCTACGACGAGATCGACCTCGCGCCTGGGCGCTTCCGCATGAAGACGGGCGGGGGCGCGGCCGGCAACAACGGCGTCCGCTCCATCGCCGCCGCCATCGGGCCGGAGTTCCGCCGCGCGCGGATCGGGGTGGGCCATCCCGGCCACAAGGACCTGGTCATGCGCCACGTCCTATCCGACTTCCACAGGGCCGAGAGGCCCTGGGTGGAGACCCTCCTGGGCGCCCTGGCCGACGCGCTCCCGATCCTGCTCGAGCGGCGGGACGAGGCCTATCAGACCGAGGTCATGCGCCTGGCTCCCGCCGAGAAGCTCGACCCGCGCGCCCACGCCCGCTGAGGCGGATCGTGAGGCTTCCGTCACAATTGGATCCGCCGCGGGTCTCACCTATGCGAGCGCCTGGTCGCGAGCGGCGCGGACGTGCTCTGCGTCGACAACTTCTATACAGGCCGGCGAAAGGACGTCTAGAGCCGGCTCGACAGTCATCGATTCGAGCTGGGTGGACCAGATCTACACCCTGGCCTGTCCCGCCTCGCCCGTGCACGATCAGCACGACCCCGTGCAGACGGTGAAGACCAGCGTGCACGGGGCGATCAACATGCTGGGCCTGGCCAAGCGGGCGAAAGCCAAGCTGCTGCAGGCGTCCACATCGGAGGTGTACGGCGACCCGGCGGTCCACCCTCAGCGCGAGGACCATTGGGGCAACGTCAGTCCGATCGGCAGCCGCTCGTGCTACGACGAGGGCAAGCGCTGCCCGAGGACGACCTCCGCCAGCGCCGCCCCGACATCAGCCGCGCCGACGAGCTGCTGGGCTGGGCCCCGCGCACGCCGCTGAAGGTCGGGCTGGAGCGGACCATCGCCTGCTTCGACGATCTCCTATTCCAGAAGTCGCCGGCCCTGGCCCGCGCCCTGGAGGAGGGCCGCTACGGCCGGCCGATCGAGGCGTAGGCGAAGCCGCGCGCGGCCATCTCGGAGGGGCGGTAGATGTTGCGCAGGTCCACGATCGCCGGCTTGCGCATGACCAGCTTCAGCCGGTCCAGGTCCAGCGCGCGAAACTGATCCCACTCGGTGACGAAGACGACCACGTCGGCGCCCTCCGCCGCATCGTAGGGGCCGGAGGTGAAGGCGACGTCCTGCAGCAGGCGGCGCGCCTCGCCCATGCCCTCGGGATCATAGGCGCGGACCTGCGCGCCGAGCGCCTGCAGGCGCGGGATGATCGCCAAGGAGGGCGCGTCGCGCATGTCGTCGGTGTTCGGCTTGAAGGTCAGCCCCAGCACCGCCACCGTCTTGCCGGCCACCTCGCCGCCCAGCGCCGCGACCACCTTGTCGGCCATGCGGCGCTTTCGCGCGTCGTTCACCTGCACCGTGGTCTCGATCAGGCGCGTGGGCGCGCCGGAGTCCGCGGCGGTGCGCACCAGCGCCAGGGTGTCCTTGGGGAAGCAGGAGCCGCCATAGCCCGGCCCGGCGTGGAGGAACTTGGCCCCGATGCGGTTGTCCAGCCCGATGCCGCGGCTGACCTGCTGCACGTCCGCGCCCACCGCCTCGCAGAGGTCGGCCATCTCGTTGATGAAGGTGATCTTCATGGCCAGGAAGGCGTTGGCCGCGTACTTGATCAGCTCCGATGTGCGCCGGCTGGTGAACAGGATCGGCGTCTCGTTCAGAAACAGCGGGCGGTAGAGCTCGCGCATCACCTCGCGCGCGCGCTCGTCCTCCGTGCCCACCACCACGCGGTCGGGCCGCTTGAAGTCGTTGATCGCCGCGCCCTCGCGCAGGAACTCCGGGTTGGAGACGACCTCGACCTCGGCGTCCGGGCGCACCCGGCGCACGATGGCCTCGATCTCGTCGCCGGTGCCCACGGGAACGGTGGACTTGGTGACCAGGACCGTGAAGCCGTCGATCAGGCCGGCGATCTCCTCGGCGGCGGCATAGACGAAGGACAGGTCCGCATGGCCGTCGCCCCGCCGCGAGGGCGTGCCCACCGCGATGAACACCGCGTCGGCGTCGCGCACGGCCGCCCTGGGGTCGGTCTCGAAGAACAGCCGCCCCTCGCGCACATTGGTCGCGACGAGCTGATCCAGCCCAGGCTCGAAGATCGGGATCTCGCCCCGCTTCAGCCGCTCGATCTTGGACACGTCCTTGTCGATGCAGGTGACGCGGTGGCCGAAGTCGGAAAAGCACGCCCCCGACACCAGGCCCACATAGCCCGTGCCGACCATCACCACGTTCATCGCGCCTGAGCCTTCGTCACGTCACGTCGAGGGAGGACGCCTATACGGCCGGGCCGGGGGCTGCAACGCGGCAAGGCCTCAGGGCCGGAACAGTAGGCGGGCGCTGACGCCGGGTTGCAAGGCCTCGTAGCGCACCTGGGAGCCGAGGCTCTTGGCCATGGCGGCGATCACGCGCTGGCCGAGGCCCGTGCCCTTGGGCGCCGCCCCGCCCTCCGGCAGGCCGCGGCCGTCGTCCTCCACGCGCAGCTCCAGACGGTCGCCGCGCTTCCAGAGGCCGATGCGCACCTCGCCCGCCTGGCCAGGGTCGTAGGCGTATTTCACCGCGTTGGTGATCAGCTCGTTGACGATCACGCCCAGCGAGACGGCCTTGTCCGTAGCGAGCCTTAAGGGATCGACCTCCAGGCGGATCGAGCGGGCGGGCGAGATCGACTGCTCCAGCTCCGCCACGAGACCCCGCAGATATTCGTCGACCTCGACGGTCTCCACATCCTCGGAGGTGTAGAGACGCCGGTGCACCTGCATGATGGCGTCCAGCCGCGCCTGGGTGTCGCGCAGCGCCTCCCGCGCTGGGCCGTCCTTCAGGGCGCCGGCCTGGAGGTGGACGAGGGAGGAGACCAGCTGCAGGCTGTTGGCTACGCGGTGGTTCACCTCGCGCAGCAGCGCGGTCTGGCGCGCCACGACCTGCTCGAGCTGGCTGTTGGCCTGGCGCAGCGCTTGTTCCGCCGCATCGCGCGCGCGCCTCAGCCGCACCTGCTCCACCGCGCCGCCCAGGGCGGCGGCCAGGAGGTCCAGGAACTCCTCGGAGCTCGATTTCACGACGTAGTCCGCCGCGCCGCTCTTCAGCGCCGCCACCGCCACGCGGCTGTCGTCGTTGCCGCTGACGAAGACGATCGGCGGGGGATCCTCGCGCTGGAGCATCTCGGACAGGGTCTGCAGCCCGTCCTGGCCGGGCATGTAGTGGTCCACGGCGATGACGTCGAAGACGCTGTCCCGGGCGAGCGAGACGCCGGACGCGCCGTCGTGGGCGCAGGTCACGTCGAAGCCGCGCCGCCTGAGGCTCCGGCGCACAAGGGCGCAGAAGGCCTCGTCGTCGTCGACGTAGAGCAGCCGCGTCGGCGCCTCTTCGGCCATGCTCAGGCGGCGCCCTCCGGCACCTGGATGACCGACAGGAACAGGCCGAGCTGGCGGATGGCGTCGGCGAAGCTCTCATAGTTCACCGGCTTGGTGATGTAGACGTTGCAGCCGAGGTCGTAGCAGCGCTCGATCTCGAGCTTGTCGTCGGTGGTGGTCAGCACGATGACGGGCGTGCGCTTCAGCTTCGGCTCGTTCTTGATCGCGGCCAAGATGTCGGTGCCGCTCATGTCAGGCAGGTTCAGGTCGAGCAGGATCAGCGCCGGCCCATTGCCCGCGGGACCCTCCGGATTGGTCAGGATGAACTGCAGCGCCGCCGTGCCCTCGGCGAAGTGCTTGATGTCGTTGAAAATTCCCGCACGACGGATGTTGCGATCGATCAGGCGCGCATGGCCCTCGTCGTCCTCGATCATGATGATCGTCACGGGCTGATGCTCGATCACTCTGCGGCGGCCTCCTCGCGGGCCAGGGTCAGGGGAAGGGAGACGCGGAACAAAGCGCCCCGGTCAAGCTCCGACACCACTTCTATGGTTCCGCCAAGACGATAGACAAGGGCCCGCACGTGGGCGAGGCCGATGCCCTCGCCGGGCTGGTCCTGGGTCCCGGACCTGCGGAACAGCTCGAAGATGCGTTCGTGGTCCTTGGGCGCGATGCCCCGTCCGTTGTCCTCCACCTCGAAGACGGCGCGGCCCAAGCGCTCGGCCCCGCGCACCACGATCCGCCCGGGCCGCCCCGGCTTGAGGTACTTGACCGCATTGTCGATCAGGTTGCCGAACACCTGCTCTATCGCCAGGCGGTCGCTGACGATGTCGGGCAGGGGGGTCTCCAAGACCACCTCCGCCCCCCGGTCCTGGGCCAGATGCCGCACGGTGTCGGCGAGGGCGCGCAGAAGCGGCTCCATGGCCAGGGGCTCGGGCCTGAGGGTGCGACGCCCCCGGCGCGAGAGCTCCAGTATGGCCTTGATCAGCCCGTCCATCTTGCGCGTGGAGCTGCGGATGAAGGCGATCGCCTCGGGCAGGTCCTCCCGGATGGCGACGTCCGCCGCGGGCGTCATCAGCCCCGACTGGCGAAAGGCCGGGTCGGCGAACTGCTCCGTCAGGGCCTTCATCGCGGCCTCGAGCTCGCTGGTGAAGCCCATGACATTGACGAGGGGCGCGCGCAGGTCATGGCTGACGATGTAGGCGAAGCGCTGGATCTCCTGGTTGGCCCGGGTCAGGTCCGCGGTGCGGTCGCGGACGGCCGCGTCCAGCCCTTCGTTCAACCGCCGCAGCTCGTTCTCGGAGCGGCGCAGGTCGGACGCATAGCGACGGGTGAGCAGGAGCGAGATCACCGAGACGCCCGCGACCAGGCCCGCCGCCGCGAGCACGGTAAGGAACAGGATGCGCGAGGTCCCGCTCGCCTCCGCCCGGCGGCGGACCAGCAGGCGGCGCTCCTCCCTGGCCATGTCCTCCAGGACGTCGCGCGACCGCTGGGTCAGCCGCTGGAGCGCGAGCCGGCGGAACAGCGCCTGGGCCCCGGCGCGGTCGCCGTGCTCGACCAGGGCCAGGGTCGCATCGGCGTTGGCGCGCCGCCGGTCCAGTATGGGGCGGAGCCGGGCCAGGGCGGCCTGCTGCACGGGGTTGTCCTGCGTCAGGCGCGTGAGGCGGCCGAGGAGCGCCGGAACCTCGGCCATGCTCTCGCGGTAGGTTGCGGCATAGCTCGCGTCGTCGCCCAGCAGCAGGCCGCGGCGCGCGGTCTCGGAGCGCTCCACGACGGTTTCGAGCCGCTGGATCGAGCCCACGACCTGATAGGTGTGTTCGACCCAGGCGCTGTCGGCGCTGTTGCGGGCCACCAGCCAGCCGACCGCGGCGGTCATCAGCAAGAGGCCGCCCAGCCCGACCGTCAGGGCGATCAGGATGCTGCGCCGAAACAGCCGCTCGCTCAGGCGCGCGGCGTCTTCGATCACGTGTTGCGAGACAGCCGCCATGAGCTTGGGAACGGAGCGTGGGAACAGGGTCCGGCATGGCGGCTTCGCGACATTGACGCAAGAGCCCGCCCGGTCCAATCGCGCGCCATGGTCACGACGCGCGACATCCTCTCTTCCGGCGGACAGGCGCGGCGCATCGACGGCAAGGCCGAGGCGGCGCGGCTGACCGCCGAGGTGGCGGCCGCGGTGGCGACGCTGAAGGCCCGGCACGACCTGACGCCGGGGCTGGCGGTGGTGATCGTGGGCGAGGACCCGGCCTCGCAGATCTATGTGCGCAACAAGGGCGAGCGTTCGCGCGAGGCCGGCATGCTGTCGCTCACGCACCGGCTGCCGGAGAGCGCCACCGAGGCGGAGCTCCTGGCGTTGGTGGAGCAGCTGAACGACGATCCGAGCATCCACGGCATCCTGGTCCAGCTTCCGCTGCCGCCCCAGATCGACAGCGCCGCGGTGCTGGCCGCGATCAGCCCCGACAAGGACGTCGACGGCTTCCACGTCGTCAACGCCGGGCGGCTGGCGACGGGCCAGGCGGGGCTGGTCTCGTGCACGCCCCTGGGCTGCCTGATCCTGCTGCGGCGGACGCTGGGGGAGCTGCGGGCCGGGAGGCTGTGGTGGTCGGGCGCTCCAACATCGTGGGCAAGCCCCTGGCCCAGCTGCTGCTCCAGGCGGACTGCACGGTGACGGTGGCGCATTCGCGCACCCGCGACCTGCCCGAGGTTTGTCGCCGGGCGGAGATCCTGGTCGCGGCGGTCGGCCGCCCCGAGATGGTGCGGGGCGACTGGATCAAGCCGGGGGCGGCGGTGATCGACGTCGGCATCAACCGCGTGCCCTCGCGCGACCCGCAGAAGGCGGCCCAGGGCAAGACGCGCGTGGTCGGCGACGTCGCCTTCGAGGAGGCGCTGGGCGTGGCGGGCTGGATCACGCCGGCGCCCGGAGGCGTAGGGCCGATGACCATCGCCTGCCTGCTCAGGAACACCGTGACCGCGGCGTGCCTGATCCGCGGCGTGGAGAGCCCGCTCGGGCCGGCCTAGACCCCGCCCGGCGCCATTTGCCCGGCCCTGCGCTTGCGCCTAGCCTGACCTTTCGCAGCGGAGCGGGAACCGGCATGGCCGCCTGGAGCAACTGGTCGGCAAGCGTGCAGGCCGCGCCCCGCAAGATCGCCCGGCCGGAGACGCTGCAGGCGCTGCAGCGCCGGGTCGTGGAGGCGGACAAGGTCCGCGTCGCCGGCGCGGGGCACTCCTTCATGCCGCTGTGCGAAACCGACGGGCTACTGCTGGACCTGTCCGCGCTGGAGGGCGACATCGAGGTCGCCCCCGACCGCAAGACCGCCTGGGCGCCCGCCGGCTGGAGCCTGAAGCGCCTGACGCGAGCGCTCTGGGACCTCGGGCTGTCGCTGCCCAACCAGGGCGACGTGAACCCGCAGGCCCTGGCCGGGGCGCTGGCGACCGGGACGCACGGCACGGGGCGGGACCTCGGCAGCCTCTCCACCTTCGCCCACGCCTACCGCCTTGTGCTGGCCGACGGGTCGGCGGTGGAGGTGGACCGGGGGCGCGACCCCGAGCTCTTCGAGGCCCAGCGCCTGGCGCTCGGCCTGCTGGGCGTGGTCACCGCGGCGCGCATCGACGTCCTGCCCGCCTTCAAGCTGGAAGAGCGCATCGTCAAGCGCCCCCTGGCCGAGGTGATGGAGACCTTCGACGCGCTTGCGGCCTCGCACCGGCATGTGGAGTTCTTCGTCTTCCCCTATGCTGACCAGGCGATCCTGAAGACCCTCCACCCCATCGAGGCGGAGGACACGCCCCGCCCGGCCAAGCCCTCCAACGAGGAGGCGATCTTCCAGGCCCTGTGCGACCTCGGGGCCCGGGCGCCGGTGCTGATCCCGAGCCTGCAGCGGATCATGACCCGGGCCGCCTCGCCCCAGCACCGGATCGGGCCGGCGTGGCGCGTCTTCCCATCGGAGCGCAACGTCCGCTTCGAGGAGATGGAGTACGAGGTGCCCCGCGCCGCGGGCCTGGAGGCGCTTAAGGCCGTGACCGATTGGATTCGCAGGCGCCGCTTGCCGGTCGCCTTCCCCTTCGAGTTCCGCTGGTGCGCGGGCGACGACATCTGGCTAAGCCCATTCAACCGCGGGCCGGGCGCGTCGGTGTCCATGCACCAGTATGCGCCCATGCCCTGGCGCGAGCTGTTCGCCGAGGCCGAGGCGATCTTCCGCGACCACGGCGGGCGGCCGCACTGGGCCAAGCGCCACACCCTGAGCCGCGCCGAGGTGGACGCTCTTTACCCCGCGGCCGAGCGCTTCCGCGCCCAGCGCCGCCGCGTCGACCCCTCCGGCAAGTTCCTGAACGGCCACCTGGCCGCCCTCTTCGAGTAGGCCCATCCCATGGACGAGCTGAATTTCGACCGCCGCCTCCACGCCCACCTGATCGGGCGCCAGGGCTCGCGTGCGGACCTGAACACGCCCGTGCTGGTGCTCGACCTCGACGCGCTGGAGCGCAACATCGTGGCCATGGCCGAGACGGTGCGGGGTCGGGGCGTGCGCCTGAAGCCCCACGCCAAGACCCACAAATGCGTGGAGATCGCCCGCCGCCAGGTGGCGGCCGGGGCGGCGGGGCAGTGCTGCGCCAAGCTCGGCGAGGCCGAGGCGCTCGCAGACGGCGGCGTGTCGGGTCTGCACATCACCTCGCCCGTCGTCTCGGCGCCGGCCATCGCGCGGCTGATCGCCCTGAACGGAACGAGCGATGACCTGTCAGTGGTGGCCGACAGCCCCGACAACGTCGCCGACCTTGCCCGCGCCGCCTCCCCCGAGCGCCCGCTGCAGGTCGTCGTGGACGTGGACCCCGGCCTTCACCGCACCGGCGTGACCTCGCCGGAGGCCGCGGTCGCCCTGGCCCGCCAGATCGCAGAGAGCGCTGCCCTGCGCTATGCGGGGGTGCAGTTCTACTGCGGCGCGCACCAGCACATCGCCGGCTACGCCGAGCGCCGTGCCGCCATGGCGGAGCGCACCGCCTACCTGGCGAGCGTTGTCGAGGCGCTGAGGGCCGCGGGACTGGAGCCGCCCCTGGTCACGGGCTCAGGCACCGGCGCCCATCGTATCGACCTGGAGCTCGGGGTCATGACCGAGCTGCAGCCCGGCTCCTACGTCTTCATGGACGACCAGTACGGCGACTGCGAGCTGGCGGAAGGCGCCGCCGCGCCCTTCGAGCGCAGCCTGTTCGTGGACACCCGCGTGGTCAGCGCCAACACGTCGGGGCTGGTCACGGTCGACGGCGGGCTGAAGGCGTTTGCGACCGAGGGCAAGCCGCCCCGGATCGCCGCCGGCGCGCCGCAGGACGCCAGAGTCGTCTTCATGGGCGACGAACACTGCGCCGTGATCGCCCCGGACATCGAGGCGCGCCTCAGAATCGGCGACCTGGTGCGCCTGAGTCCGCCGCACTGCGATCCGACGGTCAATCTCTACGCCGCCTATCACGTGGTCCGCGGCGACACCTTGGTCGACATCTGGCCGGTCTCGGCCAGAGGCCGGGGACGCTAGGGCGGGGGCGCTAGGCTTGCGGGTGAGGACGACCCCCACCGCCGCGATCCGTTCGACGTCGGCATAGGCCGGCCGGGACAGCTCCTCGCCGAAGATATCCGGGTCGAGCTCGCGGTAGCGCAGCTCGAACCTCTCCGGATCGCTTCCGGCCCGCAGCGCCGCCGCCACGCCGTCGCGCCCCTCGACGATCGCCAAGCCGGTGTAGAGGATCAGCCGCCCCTCGGGCGCGAGCTTGCCCGCCGCGGCCAGCGCCCAGTCGCGCGGGTGTCTTCGGCGGCGTCGAAGGGCATGCGGCGTTCCGGACCAAGGCGACAGCGCCCCATGAACGCCGCGCCCCGCAGTTCGCCGCCAGACGCCGGGCGCAACCTTGGGCGCAACCTTGGGCGCAACCTTGGGCGCGACCTTGGGGCTGACAGGGGCGAGCCAGGCCGCTAATCGCTCCCCCATGGCCACGCGCTACGATCCGAAGACCGCCGAGCCGCGATGGCGCGCCGCCTGGGACGCCGCGAGCGCGTTCCGGACCCGCGCGCCCGAGGAGGCCCGGGGCAAGCCGAAGTACTATGTTCTTGAGATGTTCCCCTACCCCTCGGGGCGCATCCACATGGGCCACGTGCGCAACTATGCGATGGGCGACGTGGTGGCGCGCTTCAAGCGCGCGCAGGGCTTCAACGTGCTGCACCCCATGGGCTGGGACGCCTTCGGTCTGCCGGCCGAGAACGCCGCCATCGAGCGCGGCGTGCACCCCAGACGCTGGACCTACGACAACATCGCGGCGATGCGCGAGCAGCTGAAGCGGCTGGGCACGACCATCGACTGGAGCCGCGAGTTCGCCACCTGCGACCCGGACTACTATGGCCAGCAGCAGCGGTGGTTCCTGGAGCTCTACCGGCGGGGCCTGGTCTATCGCAAGGTGGGCGTGGTCAACTGGGACCCGGTCGACCAGACGGTGCTGGCCAACGAGCAGGTCGTCGACGGGCGGGGCTGGCGTTCGGGCGCGCCGGTCGAGAAGCGCAAGCTGACCCAGTGGTTCCTGCGCATCACCGACTACGCCGACCGCCTCATCGAGGGGCTGCAGACGCTGGACCGCTGGCCCGACAAGGTTCGGCTGATGCAGGACAACTGGATCGGCCGGAGCCAGGGCCTGCGCTTCACCTTCGGCGATCTCAGGGGTGCGCCGGACGGCTTCACCGGCGTGGAGGTCTACACCACCCGGCCCGACACCCTGTTCGGCGCCAGCTTCGTCGGCCTCGCGCCCGACCACCCCCTGGCCGCGCGCCTCGCCGAGGGCCGGCCGGAGATCGAGGCCTTTATCGCGGAGTGCCGGCGGGGCGGCGCGTCGGAGGCCGAGATCGAGGCGGCCGAGAAGCTCGGCTTCGACACGGGACTGACCGTCGCCCACCCGTTCGACCCGGACTGGCGCCTGCCGGTCTGGATCGCGAATTTCATCCTGATGGACTATGGCGCGGGCGCGATCTTCGGCTGCCCCGCGCACGACCAGCGCGACTTCGAGTTCGCGACCAAGTACGGCCTGCCGATCCGGCCGGTGGTGCTGCCGCCCAACGCGAGCGCCGCCGACTTCAAGGTCGTGGACGAGGCCTATACGGGGCCGGGTCGCATCTACAACTCGCAGTTCCTCGACGGACTTGACATCGAGGCGGCCAAGGCGGCGGCGATCGCGCGGATCGAGGCGCAGGGCCAGGGCGAGGGCGCCACCGTCTATCGCCTGCGCGACTGGGGCGTCTCGCGCCAGCGCTACTGGGGTTGCCCCATCCCGGTGATCCATTGCGAGGCGTGCGGCGTGGTCCCCGTGCCTGACGCTCAGCTGCCGGTGGTCCTGCCCGAGGACGTCAGCTTCGACGTGCCCGGCAATCCCCTGCTCCGCCACCCGACCTGGCGCTCGGTGGACTGCCCCTCCTGCGGCGGCCCCGGCCTGCGCGAGACCGACACCCTGGACACCTTCGTGGATTCCAGCTGGTACTTCGCCCGCTTCGCCGATCCGACCGCGCCCGAGCCCGTCGACAAGGCCGCCGCGGACTACTGGCTGCCGGTGGACCAGTACATCGGCGGCGTCGAGCACGCGGTACTGCACCTGCTCTATGCGCGCTTCATCACCCGGGCTCTGGCCGATGCGGGCATGCTGTCGGTGCAGGAGCCGTTCGCCGGCCTGTTCACCCAGGGCATGGTCACCCACGAGACCTATCGCGCCGCCCCGGACGGGCGCTGGCTCAGCCCCGCGGAGGTCGAGACTCGCGACGGCCGGCTGATCGAGGCCGCGACCGGCTTCGACGTGGAGCTTGGCGGCGTCGAGAAGATGTCGAAGTCCAAGAAGAACGTGGTCGCGCCGGAGGACATCTTCGACGCCTATGGCGTGGACGCCGCGCGGCTATTCGTGCTTTCAGACTCGCCTCCTGAGCGCGACGTGCAGTGGACCACCGCCGGGGTCGAAGGCTCGGGGCGCTTCGTGAACCGGGTCTGGGCGGAGGTCGAGCAGGTCGCGGACGCCGGCGACGCGCCCGGCCAGGCCGAGGCCGACCAGATGCTTGCCCGCGCGACCCACAAGCTGATCAAGGCGGCGACCGAGGGCCTGGACGGCTTCAAGTTCAACGCCGTGATCGCTCAGTTCTATGCCTTCCTGAACACGCTGCGAGGCCTCAGCGGCGCCTCGGGGGCGGCCCGTCGCGAGGCCCTGATGGCCTTCGTGCGCCTGATCGCGCCGTTCACGCCCCACCTGGCGGAAGAGGCCTGGGCGCGGCTCGGCGGGCAAGGGCTCGTCGTGGACGCGGCCTGGCCGGCGTTCGATCCCGCGCTCGCGCGCGACGAGGAGGTGGTGCTGCCGGTGCAGGTGAACGGCAAGCGCCGGGGCGAGGTGCGCGCGCCTCAGGGCGCCGCCAGCGCCGAGGTGGAAGCGATCGCCCTGGCGGACGCCGACGTTCGGCGGCATCTTGAGGGCCTGAACGTGCGCAAGGTGATCGTGGTGCAAGATCGCATCGTCAACATCGTGGCCGCCTGATGCGGGCCGCCCTCCCCCTGCTGGCGATGGTCCCGCTCCTGGCGGCCTGCGGTTTCGAGCCCCTCTATGCCGAGAGGACCGGCGTCGGACCGGCGCTCAGCGCCGTGCAGGTGGCCGACACGCCCCAGACCCGGCTGGGTTTCCTGATGCGCGAGCAGCTCGGGAACGCGTTCGCCCGCTCCGACGCGCCCGCGCGCTATCGCCTGTCGGTGACGACGCGGGTCGTGCGGGCGGCGCGCGGCGTACGCGTGAACAACGTCGCCTCCCGCTACGAGCTCGACGTGACGGTGGGCTACACCCTGACCGAGGCGGCCACGAACCGGGTGGCGACCCAGGGCTCGACCCTGGTTCAGGTGTCCTACGCCTCCGCCGATCCGCCCTACGCCGGGCTGCAGGCCGAGCAGGACGCGGAGGAGCGCGCCGCGACCCAGGCCGCCGTCCAGCTGCGCCTGGAGCTGTCGCGCTGGTTCGCCGCCCACCCCGGCGTGTGATGCGGGCACGGGCCGGGTGATCCTGAGCAAGCGTGCGGACGCCGAGCGGTTCCTGACCTCGCCGCCGCCGGACATCCGCGCCGCCCTGATCTATGGACGCGACCGGTCCGGCGTCCGCGAGCGCGCCGACGCCCTGGCCGCGCGGACCACCGCCCGCCCGGACGACCCCTTCGACGTCGCCCTCCTGACCGAGACGGACCTCGACAACGACCCTGCCCGCCTGGCCGACGAACTGACCGCCATCTCCATGATGGGCGGGCGCCGGCTGGTGCGCCTGCGGCTGACGGGCGAGCGCGCCGGTCCGGACAAGGCCGCGGCGGAAGCCCTGACCGCCCACGTCGAGGGCCGCTTCAACCCCGAGGCTTTCCTGCTGGTGGAGGCGGGGGCGCTCGACCGAGCCTCGCCGCTGCGCAAGGCGGCGGAGGGCGCCAAGAGCGGCGCGGTGGCGATTCCCGTCTATGAGGACGAGGCGGGCGACCTTGTGCGCATGGTCCGCGAGGCCCTGACCGCCGACCGACTGTCCCTCAGCAACGACGCCCTGCAGCTCTTCGTCTCCCGCCTGCCCAAGGAACGGGCCGTGGCGCGCCAGGAGATCGAGCGGTTGGCGCTTTATCTCGGGCCCGGGTCAGGGGCCAGCGCGGACGAGGGGGCGCTGCGCGACTTTCTGGGCGTCGAGCCGGAGTCGTCCCTCGCCGACGCGGCGCTCGACGCCTTCGGCGGCCGCACGGCGGACGCCTACGCCCAGCTCCGCCGCGCCCGCGCCGAGGGCGAGAGCGGGCCGGCGGCCGTGCGGATGCTGGGGCTGCACCTGCAAAAGCTCAGGCGCGCCGCCGTGCTGACCGGCTCGGGCGCCGGCGCACAGGAGGCGGCCAAGGCCTGCGGCGTGTTCTGGAAACAGGAGCGCGAGTTCTTGCGGCAGATGACGCGCTGGACGCTTAGCGCGCTGGATGTCGTGCAGCCCGAGGTCCTGGAGGCCGACCGCGCTTGCAAATCGTCCGGCGCCCCTGACCACCTGATCGCGGAGCGGTTGGCGCTCGCCATCGCGGCCCGCGCCAGGCGTCTTGGCCTTTAGGGGCCGGATCAGCCGCCGCTGAGACGCCGGCAGACCTCGTCCAGCTGCTCCAGGGAGCCGTAGTGGACGCGGACCTCGCCCCGGCCGCGGCGGTCGAGGATCTCGACCTTCAGGCCCAGCAGGTCGGAAAGGTCGCTTTCGAGCGCAGCGGTGTCCGGCGACCTCTTGGGAATCGACGGCGCGCGGGCGGGGGCGTCGGGCGAGGGCGAGCGGACGCTCTCGCGGGCGAGGGCCTCGGCGTCGCGCACCGACAGGCCGCGCTCCACGATCCGCTGGGCCAGGCGCTCCGGATCGGGGGCGGCGGCGATGGCGCGGGCATGGCCGGCGCTGAGACGCCCGGCGGCCAGGTGCTCGCGCACGGTTTGGGGCAGGGCCAGCAGGCGAAGCGCATTGGCCACGTGGCTGCGGCTCTTGCCCACGGTCTGGGCCACCGCGTCCTGGGTGCGCCCGAAGCGATCGATCAGCGCCCTATAGGCCTGCGCCTCTTCGAGGGGATTGAGGTCGGCGCGCTGGACGTTCTCAATGATGCCGATCTCCAGCACCTCGATGTCATCCAGCGTGCGCACGACCGCGGGCACCGCGCGCATGCCCGCCCGCTGCGCCGCGCGCCAGCGTCGCTCGCCGGCGACGATCTGGTACTCGCCGTCCGCGCCCGGGGCGGGCCGCACCAGGATGGGCTGCAGGACGCCGCGCTCCCGGACCGAGCTCGCCAGCTCCTCCAGCTCCGCTTCGTCGAAGGTGCGGCGCGGCTGGTCGGCGTTGCGCCGGATCAGCTCGATGGGGATCTCGCGCACGCCCGCGGGCGCCGGCGCGGCGACGCCCGTCGCCTCCACCGCCGCAGCGTCCGCCTCGCCCAGCAGGGCCGCCAGCCCCCGCCCCAGACCTCGTTGCCGTTCCGCCACCTATGCCGCCGCCTTCTTCCGCGCCCGCTCCCGGGCGACCAGCTCCCGCGCCAGCTTCAGATAGGCCTGGCTGCCGGCGCACTTCAGATCGTAGATCAGCGCCGGCTTGCCGAAGGACGGCGCCTCGGAGACCCGCACGTTCCGAGGGATCACCGTCTCATAGACCGTGTCGCCGAAGTGGGCGCGCACGTCCCTCGCCACCTGGTCGGATAGGCTGTTGCGCCGGTCGTACATGGTCAGCACCACGCCCTGGATGGTCAGCCGCGGGTTCAGGCTCTGCCGGACCAGGTCCACCGTGCGCATGAGCTGGCTCAGCCCCTCGAGCGCGAAGAACTCGGTCTGGAGCGGCACCAGCACCGCGTCCGCCGCCGTCATGGCGTTGACGGTGAGCAGGTTCAGCGACGGCGGGCAGTCCACCAGCACATAGGCGTAGGGCGGGCGGACCTCGGCGAGCCCCGCTAGGGCGTCGCGCAGGCGATAGGAGCGGCGGGGCTGCTGGGCGAGCTCGACCTCCACGCCCGAGAGCTCCGGGTCGGCCGGCACCAGGTCCAGGCCCGGCACGGCGGTGGGGACGATGGCGGCGGGCAGGGTCTCGCCCTCCACCAGCACGTCGTAGATCGTCCGCTTGCGCGCTGTCCGGGGCACGCCCAGGCCCGTCGAGGCGTTGCCCTGCGGGTCCACGTCCAGGATCAGGGTGCGCTCGCCGATGGCGGCTAGGGCGGTGGCGAGATTGATCGCCGTCGTGGTCTTGCCCACGCCGCCCTTCTGATTGGCGATGGCGAGGACGCGGGGAGGCGGCGGCGACGTCGGCTCAGGCACGGGCGAGCCCCGTCACCTTCACGATCCGCCCTGTGTCGCTGGACGCGCTTGGCAGGAGTTCGGCCTGGAACCGCCAGCTGCGCCGCGCCTCGGTGATCTCCTCGTCCACGCCCTGGCCTTTCAGGAACAAGCCGGTCGCGCCCGACCGCAGCAGGGGGAAAGCATAGCCCAGAAGTCGGGCGAAGGGCGCCAGGGCGCGCGCGGTCACAATGTCCACCGGCTCTGGGATCATCACCGCTTCGGCGCGGGCGTTGTGGACCTCTGCGGGGAGGTCGAGCGCGGCGACGACCTCGCCCAGGAAGCGGCAGCGCTTGGCGAGGCTCTCGACCAGGTGCACGCGCGCGCCCTCGCGGCCCTTGAGCAGGATGGCGAGCACGACGCCCGGCAGGCCCGCGCCCGTGCCGAGGTCGGCCCACACCCGCGCGTCGGGGGCCAGGCCGAGCAGCTGCGCGCTGTCATAGGCGTGACGGGGCCAAAAGCTCGCCAGGGCCGAGGGGCCGACCAGGTTCATGCGGCCGTTCCAGTCCTGCAGCAGCTCCCGGTAGCGCAGTAGGTCCGCCATCTGGACGGGCGTCGCCCCGGTCGCGGCGGCGAAGGCGTCCGCATCGTCGGGCGGGATCACGCGGCGGAGGGCGCGGACCGCACCGCCGCCGGCCGTCGCACGTGCGCCAGAAGCGCGGTGAGTGCGCCGGGGGTGACGCCTTCGATCCGCCCGGCCTGGCCGAGGGTAAGCGGTCGCACCGCCGCCAGCTTTTCCTGGCACTCCTTGGAGAGACCGCCGATGCTCGCATAGTCGAGATCGGGCGGCAGCCGCAGGTCCTCATCGCGCCGGAACGCCTCGGCGTCCGCCGCCTGGCGGTCGAGGTAGCCGCAGTAGGCCGCATCGATCTCGACCTGCTCGCGCACCTCTGGCGACCACTGGCCGAGCTCGGGCCAAATCGCGGCGAGCTGGGCGAAGTTGATGGTCGGGAAGGCGAGGAGCTGCATCACGTTCCGGCGCTGGCCGTCGGCGCGGACCGGCAGGCCGGCGCGGGCGGCTTCGGCCGGGGTGAGGCTGAACGCGCGGGCCTGCTCCCGGGCGGCCGATAGGGCTTGCGACTTGGCGCGCCAGGCCCTCGCTCGCGCCGGCCCGACCAGGCCGAGGGCGATCCCAATGTCGGTGAGGCGCTGGTCGGCGTTGTCGGCCCGCAGCGTCAGGCGGAACTCCGCCCGGCTCGTGAACATACGGTAGGGCTCGGTCACGCCCCGGGTCACTAGGTCGTCGATCATCACCCCGATGTAGGCCTGGTCCCGGCCGAAGCTCGCCCCCTCCCCGCCGCCGGCCGCCCGCGCGGCGTTCAGCCCGGCGACCAGACCCTGAGCGGCCGCCTCCTCGTAGCCCGTGGTGCCGTTGATCTGGCCGGCGAGGTAGAGCCCTGGCAGGCGCTTGGTCTCGAGCGTCGCAAAGAGCTCGCGCGGATCGACGTAGTCGTACTCGATGGCGTAGCCGTAGCGGCGCACCTGCACCCGCTCCAGCCCCGGGATGGTGCGCAGGAAGGCGAGCTGAGTCGCCTCGCCGACCGAGGTTGAGACGCCGTTCGGATAGACGGTGTCGTCGTCCAGGCCCTCGGGCTCCAGGAACACCTGGTGGCTGGTCTTGTCGGCGAAGCGGACGACCTTGTCCTCGATGGAGGGGCAGTAGCGCGGCCCCCGTCCCGTCGCCCGACCGCCGTAGACCGCGGATTCGCCGAGGTGGGCGGCGATGATGCGGTGGGTGGCCTCGGTGGTCTGGGTGACGCCGCACGCGACCTGGGGCCGGAGGATCGGCGGGCTCAGGAACGAGAAGGGCGTGGGCTCGCCGTCGCCCTCCTGCCGCTCCACGCGGTCCCAGTCGATGGTGCGGCCATCCAGCCGTGCGGGAGTGCCTGTCTTCAGCCGGCCCATGGCGAAGCCGGCCGAATAGAGGCGCTTGGCGAGGCCGATGGCGGGGGCCTCGCCATACCGCCCCGCCGGGATGCGCGCCTCGCCGCGGTGGATCACGCCGTCTAGGAAGGTCCCGGTGGTGAGCACGACCCGCGGCGCGCGCCAGCTCCGGCCGTCGCCGGCGAGCACGCCCGCCACGCGGCCGCCCTCCACGATCAGGTCCTCCACGGCCGCGGCCTCGACCCGGAGATTGGGGTAGGCGAGAACCTCGGCCTGCATGGCCTCGCGATAGAGACGCCGGTCGATCTGGGCCCGCGGGCCGCGGACGGCGGGGCCCTTGGACCGGTTCAGCAGGCGGAACTGGATGCCGGCCTCATCGGCGAGCCGTCCCATCAGGCCGTCCAGGGCGTCGATTTCGCGCACGAGGTGGCCCTTGCCCAGCCCGCCGATGGCCGGGTTGCAGGACATCTCGCCGATGGTCTCGATCCTGTGCGTGAGCAGCAGGGTGCAAGCGCCCACGCGCGCCGCGGCCGCCGCGGCCTCGCAGCCGGCGTGCCCCCCGCCGATGACGATGACGTCCCAGGACCTCATGCCGGTAATCTAGGGCGCCCCGGCCCCAGGGTCGAGCGCACGCCCCTGTGTTTCACGTGGAACAAGGCCGCGCAGCGCCGGTCCTCGGTCCCGGCCCATGTTTCACGTGAAACATCTCGGACGCTATTTGCCGATGCAGAACCGGCCGAAGATGCGGTCCAGCACAGCCTCGGGGCCGATGCGCCCAGACAGCCGCTCCAGCGCCCGAGCGGCGAGGCGCACATCCTCTGCGGCCAGCTCGGGGCTCTGCTCGCGCAGGGACTCCCGGGCGCGGTCGAGGTGCGCGACGGCGTCGGCCAGCAGCGCCCGGTGACGTTCCCGGGTGGCGAGGGCGGGCTCGCCGGTCCCGAGCCGCGCGACCGCCTCAGCCTCCAGCGCGGCGCGCAGCGGGGCGGGGTCGACCGCGCTCACGCTCAGCTTCTGCAGGCCGAGGGCTGCGGCCGCCTCGGCGTCGCGTCCCCTCGGCAGGTCCGCCTTGTTCAGCACCAGGAGGTCGTCGGGACGCACGAGCTCGGCCGCTTCCCGCCAGGCGCCCGACGAGACGCTGGCGTCCACCACCCAGAGCCGCAGGTCCGCCGCCTCGGCCCAGGCCCGCGCCCGGCGGACCCCCTCGGCCTCGATGGCGTGCCCCGTCTCGCGCAGGCCCGCCATGTCCGCCAGCCATACGCGATAGCCGGCCAGGTCCAGGGGCGCCTCCAGGACATCCCGGGTCGTCCCGGCCTCGGCGGTCACGATCGCCGCCTCGCGCTCCAGAAGCGCGTTGAAGAGGCTCGACTTGCCCGCGTTCGCCGCCCCGATCAGGGCGACGCGCAGGCCGTCGCGGACCTTGTCCCCCCGGGTGTCGGCGGCCGCGCGGGCGAGCTCGCGCCGGAGCGTCTCTAGCGGCTCGCGCGCCCGGGCCTCGACCTCGGCCGGCAGATCCTCGTCAGGGAAGTCGACCGCCGCCTCCAGGCTGGCCAGGGCGTCGAGCAAGGCGTCCCGCCAGCGCGCCTGCGCCGCCGCCAGGCCGCCCGCGAGCTGGGCCAGGGCCTGGCGTCGCTGCGCCTCGGTTTCGGCGTCCACCAGGTCGGCGACGGCCTCCGCCTCCGTAAGGTCCAGCCGCCCCGCCTCGAAGGCCCGGCGCGTGAACTCCCCGGGCTCCGCCAGGCGCACGCCCAGGCGGGAGAGCGCCGCGGCGACGCCCTGGACCACCGCCCGGCCCCCATGCAGATGCAGCTCCGCCGCGTCCTCGCCGGTGAAGCTGTTCGGCCCGGGCATGTAGACGGCCATGGCGGCGTCCAGCAGGGCGCCGCTGTCGGGGTCGCGCAGGCGCCGCAGCGACAGTCGCCGCGGGGCCGGCGGTCCGGCGCCCAGAGCCTTCAGCACCTCGGCGGTGCGCGGGCCGGACACCCGCACGACGGCGATCGCTGCGCGTCCGGGCGCGGTCGCGAGCGCCTGGATGGTGTCCCTCATTCCCGCGGCGGTCGTCCCGCGCCCGCCAGCCCCGCCCCGGCGGCGGCGGTCATCAGCTGGCGGAATTGCTCCTGCGCCTGGCCGCCGAAGGCCATCCAGCTCTTCATCAGCTCCTCGGGCTTCAGCAGGGCCATGTTGGCGTCCATGCGCCGGGTCATCTCCGCCACCAGATGGCTGTTCAGGCCCGTCACATCGGGCAGGCCCAGGAAGGTGCGGGCCTCCACCGGGGTGCAGTCGATCTCCACCTTGACTTTCATCGCCCTCGGCCCTCGTTGTCGCGCGCCTGCGCCCGCAGGCTCCCCATCCCCAACGCCTGCGAAGGACGCAAGAGCATGACCGGCGAGAGCCTCACGATTTCTGCGAAGGACGGTGCGTTCAAGGCCTATGTGGCGCGGCCAAAGGCGGCGCGGGGGCCGGCGATCGTCGTGATCCAGGAGATCTTCGGCGTGAATGCGGTGGTGCGCGAGGTCGCCGACCGCCTCGCCGGGGAGGGCTACCTGGCGGTCGCCCCCGACCTCTTCTGGCGCATCGAGCCGGGCATCGACATCACTGACCAGTCCGAAGCGGAGTGGAAGCGCGCCTTTGAGCTCTACAACGCCTTCGACGTGGAGACGGGCGTGGAGGACATCGCCGCAACCCTGGCCGCCGTGCGGGCCGACCCGGGCTGCAACGGCAAGGTTGGCGCGGTGGGCTATTGCCTGGGCGGCCTGCTGGCCTTCCTGACCGCGACCCGCACCGACAGCGACGCGACGGTCAGCTACTATGGCGTGGGGATCGAGAACCACCTCGGCGAGGCCGAGCGCCTGGCGCGGCCTCTGATGCTGCACATCGCCGAGGAGGACGGCTTCGTGCCGAAGGCGGCGCAGGCGCGGATCATCGCCGCCCTGAAGGACCATCGCCAGGTGACCCTGCACACCTACCCCGGCCGCGACCACGCCTTCGCGCGTCCGGGCGGCCAGAATTACGACCGAGCGGATGCGGAGCTGGCCAATCAGCGCACGTCCGACTTCTTCAAGGCGAACCTGGCATGACGACCATGCGCGCGGTGCAGGCGCGGGCGGCCGGCGGGCCGGAGGTGCTGGAGCTGGTCGAGCGGCCGATCCCTGAGCCCGGCCCCGGCGAGGTCCGCATCCGGCTCGAGGCGATCGGGCTCAACTATATCGACACCTATCAGCGGGCCGGTCTTTACCCAGTGAAGATGCCCGCGGTGCTGGGCCTGGAGGGCGCAGGCGTCGTGGACGCCGTCGGGCCGGGGGTGCGGCTGCACAAGGTCGGAGACCGGGTCGCGTTCGGAAACGGGCCCCTAGGCGCCTATGCCGAGTTCCACGTGGCGCCGGAGGACCGCGTCGTCGCCCTGCCCGACGGACTCGACGCCCGCAAGGCCGCGGCCATGATGCTGAAGGGCATGACGGCGGAGTTCCTGCTTTGCCGGTGCTACCCGGTCAGACCGGGCGACCCGGTGCTGATCCATGCCGCCTCGGGCGGCGTCGGCCAGATCATGACGCAGTGGGCCAAGGCCCTCGGGGCGGAGGTCATCGGGACGGTGGGCTCGGAGGCCAAGGCGGAGGTGGCCCGGCGGAACGGCTGTGATCACCTCATCCTCTATCGTGAAGAGGACGTGGCCGAGCGCGTGAAGGCGATCACGGGCGGCGAAGGGGTGGCGGTCGTCTATGACGGGATCGGCGCCGCGACCTTCGACGGATCGCTGAAGAGCCTGCGGCGGCGCGGCATGCTGGTCAGCTTCGGCAACGCCTCCGGCCCCGTCCCGCCGATCCAGCCTCTGCGGCTGAGCCAAGGCGGCTCGCTCTACCTCACCCGGCCCACGCTCTTCGACTATGTCGCGACCCGCGCGGAGCTGGAGGAGAGCGCGAGCGCCCTGTTCGAGGTCGTCACGTCCGGCAAGGTCAGGATCGACATCGGCCAGACCTTCCGCCTCGAGGAGGCGCGCCGGGCGCACGAGGCGCTGGAGGCGCGCGAGACCACCGGCTCGACCCTGCTGCTGCCCTGAAGCGGCTGCCCTAAAGGAACAAAGCCCGGCTCAGCTGGTTCTCGATCCGTCGCTGGGCCGCTCCGACGTCGTTCAAACGTTGCGCGCTGGCCGCGGCCGGACCGGTTGGCGGCTGGCGCGATCCTGGCCCTGGCGGTGGGGCTGTTCGTCGGCGTGGGCGGGTGGACGTGTCGGCGGACCGACCGGACAGCTGGCTCATCGCCCACCTCCTGCATTTCGTCTTCAAGCGCAGCGAAGCCTTCGCCGCGAGCCGGGTGACGCCCTTGACGACCTGGACGCGGAGGGCCGCATGGAGCTGGCGGCCCGGCACTTCGACATGGTCTGCTCGAACTGCCACGGGGGGCCGGGCGCCTTAGGTGTTCATGCTCTGGAAGAAGTCGCTGTTCGTCTTGGACTGGCGCAGCTTGTCGAGCAGGAATTCGATGGCGTCCTGCGGACCCATTGGGTTCAGGATGCGGCGCAGCACGTAGGTCTTCTGCAGCTGGTCTTTCGGCGTGATCAGCTCTTCCTTGCGCGTGCCGGACTTCAGCACGTCGATGGCGGGGAAGATGCGCTTGTCGGCGACCTTGCGGTCCAAAACGATCTCGCTGTTGCCGGTGCCCTTGAACTCTTCGAAGATCACCTCGTCCATCCGCGAGCCGGTGTCGATCAGGGCCGTGGCGATGATGGTCAAAGACCCGCCCTCCTCGATGTTGCGGGCCGCACCGAAGAAGCGCTTGGGCCGCTGCAGGGCGTTGGCGTCCACGCCGCCGGTCAGAACCTTGCCCGAACTCGGCACCGTGGTGTTGTAGGCGCGCCCCAGACGCGTGACGGAGTCCAGCAGGATCACCACGTCCCGCTTGTGCTCGACCAGGCGCTTGGCCTTCTCGATCACCATCTCGGCGACCGCCACGTGGCGGGTCGCCGGTTCGTCGAAGGTCGAGGCGATGACCTCGCCCTTCACCGTGCGCTGCATGTCGGTGACCTCCTCGGGCCGCTCGTCGATCAAGAGCACGATCAGGTAGCACTCGGGATGGTTGGTCTCGATCGACTTGGCGATGTTCTGCAGCATCACCGTCTTGCCGACCCGGGGCGGCGCCACGATCAGGCAGCGCTGGCCCTTGCCGAGGGGCGCGACGATGTCGATCACCCGCCCGGAGCGGTCCTTCACGGTGGGATCGGGCAGCTCCATGGTGAGCCGCTCGTTGGGATAGAGCGGCGTCAGATTGTCGAAGTGCACCTTGTGGCGCACCGCCTCGGGACTCTCGAAATTGACCAGGTCGACCTTGACCAGGGCGAAGTAGCGCTCGCCCTCCCGGGGGGCGCGGATGCCGCCCACGACGCTGTCCCCGGTGCGCAGGCCGAACTTGCGGATCTGGGAGGGCGAGACATAGATATCGTCGGCGCCGGGCAGGTAATTCGCCTCCGGGCTGCGCAGGAAGCCGAAACCGTCCTGAAGCACCTCCAGCGTGCCGGAGCCGGTGATCTCCACCTCTTCCTCGGCCAGCGCCTTCAGGATCGCGAACATCATGTCCTGCTTGCGCATGGCGTTCGCGTTTTCGATCTCGAGCATCTCGGCGAAGGCCAGCAAGTCGGTGGGCGACTTGTCCTTCAGCTCCTGGAGCGAGATCGTGGTGAAGCCGAGCGGCGCAGGGGCGGCGTCGGCGCTGTCTTGGGTGTCGAGGACGAGGTCGTCGGCCATGGGCGTGTTCAGGCTCGATTGGCGCGCGCCGAGCTCGGCGGGCCAGGGGGGCGGTCCGAAGGCGACGCCAGGCGCCGCCGGGAGCGATTGCGATGGGACAGAGCCGCCGGGCGATCGGCCCTGAGTGCGTCAGGGCGGCGAAAGCCGTCGGATGTCGGGGAGAGGCGGGGAGCCGGTCGCGCCCGACCGACTGCACTCAGCGGAACCACATGCGCGGCGCAAGGTCAAGCGACCCGTTCGATCACGGCGCGCCCGAGCGCGGGGTCAGTTCCCGAACTCGGTGGTGACCGCCAAAACCATGACGATGGCCGCGATGAACGGCAGCTCGTTGGTCAGGCGCCAGAACTTTTCGGATCGCGTGTTGGCGTCCGCAGCGAAGCGTTTGCGACTGCGGCCCAGGAAGTGGTGCCACCCCAGCAGGAACACAACCCCCGCCAGCTTGGTGATCATCCAGGGCTTCTTCAGGAAGCCCCAGCCCTCGGGCCGCATATAGGTCGCGTCGTACCAGATCAGGGTCAGGCCCAGAACCAGCGACAGGATCATGGCCGGGTTCAGGATGATGCTGAAAATCCGCCGCTCCGCATCCTTGAACACCTGGTCCATGCGCGAGCCGGGCTCTGCGCTCATGTGGTAGACGAACACTCGCGGCAGCATGAGCAGGCCGGCCATCCAGGCGATCACCGCCAAGATGTGCAGGCCCCTCAGCCAATCATAGACGGTTCCCATCAGGCGGCTTGCTTCCCCTGGTCAGCGGCCCGGCGCACGGGGCACTGGCTGAAGCAGGCGTCGCAGGCGCGGCCCAAGGGCCCGACCCCGCCCCGCGCCGCGGCGTGCTGCACCGCATCCGTCAAGCCGTCGATGAACGCGGGCTCCACCCCAAGGGCGGGCGCGCGCAGAAAGGGCGCGATGCCCAGGTCCCGGGCCATGGCGGCATATTCGTGGTCGAGCTCGACCAGGGTCTCCACGTGCTCGGACACGAAGGCGATGGGCGTGACCAGCACCCCTTTGCCGTCCCGCGCCGCACCTTCCAGCGCCTCGGGCGTGGAGGGGCCGATCCACTTCAGGGGCCCCACGCGGCTCTGGTAGCAGACCTGCCAGTCCAGGGGTCCCGCCCAGTCGCCTCGCAACGCTTGCGCCACCGCGCGGCAGGTGCGCTCGACCTGGTCCTGATAGGGATCGCCGCCCTGGACCACCCGCTCGGGCAGGCCGTGGGCGGAGAACAGCACCCGCACGTTCCCGGGCCGCCCCGCCTTGGTCCAGGTCGCCAGGATCCGTGCGGCGTGGGCCGCCACCAGGCCCTCGGCCTCGGGGTAGCAGCAAATCTCCGACACCTCCCCCGGTCCGCGGTAGCTTTCGATCCAGGCCTTGCGCGAGCTGCCCGTCGTGGTGGTCGAAAACTGCGGATAGAGCGGCAGCAGCACAACCCGGTCGGGCCGGAACGCCGCCACCTGGTGCGCCGTATCCTGCGTCAGGGGCGACCAGTAGCGCATCGCGACGAACACCCCGATCTCGTCGCCCAGTCGCCGGGCTTGGAGCGCCGCCTTCAGCGCCACAGCCTGGCTCTCCGTCTCCGGCAAGAGGGGGGAGCGGCCGCCCATCAGGGCGTAGTTCGCCTGAGCCGGCTTCTCCCGCGTGGTGGAGATCAGCCGCGCCAAGAGCGGCCTCACGGGCCAGGGCGCGCTGACGATGGCGGGATCGTTGAAGAGGTTGAACAGGAAGGGCCTGACCGCTTCCGGCCGATCCGGTCCGCCCAGGTTGAAGAGCACCACCGCCAGTCTCAACGGCGGCCCTCCTGGGCGGGATGTCGGACCGGCGTCGGCGTCTGGCGCATGATCGCCCTTAAAGCCCGCCGGGCGCGATCGCTCAAGCGCCCCGGTTCACGGCCTCGCCTGTTCTTTCTCTTGTCTGGGAGATTGGTCTTGTCAGGAGCAGGAAGAAGGCGTGCGGATTGTGGGGATGACCGGGTCGCACCCCTGCGCGGAGATGCGGCGGCGCCGTGCGACTCCGATCTTGGGGCGCGCTGGAACTGTCGCACCTGTGGACAGGGTTAACGAACCGCTAAGACCCTGACCGGCCGTTAGGATTTCGTTAACCTTCGGACGGTGAGCGCGGTGGGTCGCAGACTGCGAGGGTGCGCGCGCACAGCTGTCGAGAACGCCTGTGGTGAAGCTTGAGCGGGCGTCGATGGGAAGCGGCTGCGGCGCCCGCAATTCCAGACGGCTCTTGGCGCGGACGGCGAAAGCGGCTTTTCTCCCCAGGGGCTCCCGCCTCGTCCCCAGCCTGCCAAGGCGCGCCATGCCGTTTCGTCCCCGCCGTCCTGCCCAGCCCGCCGCTGCGGCCCGCTGACGCAGCCCAGCTTTCCATGCCGCCCGGCCCCCCCCTCGCGACCTATTTCCACGTCCACCTGGTCTCCGATTCCACCGGCGAGACCCTGAACGCCATGACCAAGGCGGTGTGCGCCCGGTTCGACGCTGTGCTGCCCATCGAGCACCTCTATCCGCTCGTGCGCTCGGCCCGACAGCTGGAGCGGGTGCTGCGCGAGGTGGAGGCCGCACCGGGCGTAGTCGTGCACACCATGATCGATCGGGAGCTGCGCGGCGTGCTGGAGCAGGGCTGCCGCGACCTGGACACCCCCTGCATCGCCGCGCTCGATCCCATGACGGCGGCCTTTGGACGCTACCTCGGGGCGTCGCTCAGCACACGCGTCGGCGCGCAGCATGCGCTCGACACCGAGTACTTCAACCGCATCGAGGCCCTGAACTACGCCATCGGCCATGACGACGGCCAGGGCACGCAGAACCTGGAGACTGCGGACGTGATCCTGGTCGGGGTCAGCCGTACCTCCAAGACGCCGACCTCGATCTATCTCGCCCACCGCGGCGTGCGCGCCGCCAATGTGCCGCTGGTGCCGGGGCGCGAGCCGCCGGCCGCGCTGTTCGAGCTGACCCGGCCCTTGATCGTGGGCCTCGTGGTGTCGCCGGACCGCTTGATCCAGATCCGCCGCAACCGGCTCCTGTCGCTGAACGAGCAACGCGAGAGCGCCTATGTCGATGTGGACGCCGTGCGGGAGGAGACGGTGAAGGCGCGTCGCCTGTTCGACCGGGCTGGCTGGCCGGTGATCGACGTGACCCGCCGCTCGGTGGAGGAGACCGCAGCGGCCATCATCGCGCTCCTGAACGCGCGGGCCGCCGGCGCGCCCCTGACCGAGGCGCCGGCGTGATCCTGCTGGCGTCCACCAGCCCCACGCGCAAAGCCTTGCTGGAGTCCGCCGGCGTGCCCTTCCGCGCCGCGGCGCCCGGAGTGGACGAGGATGCGCTGAAGGCCGGCCTGCTCGCCGAGGGGCTGGGCCCCAGGGAGGTGGCCGACGCCCTGGCCGAGGCCAAGGCGGTGAAGCTGTCGGTGCGCGAACCCGCCGCCCTCGTGGTCGGATCGGACCAGACGCTGGACCTCGACGGCGCCCTGCTCAGCAAGCCCCACAGCGTGGCGCATGCGCGGGCGCAGCTGATGGCGCTCCGCGGCCGGACGCACCGGCTGCACGCCGCGGTGGTCGCGGCCAGGAGCGGCCAGCCGGTCTGGCGGCACGTCGAGACGGTGAGCCTGACCGTTCGGGCCTTCAGCGAGGCCTGGCTCGACACCTATCTGCACACCGAGGGCGAGGCGGCGACAGCCAGCGTCGGGGCCTACCGCATCGAGGGGCGGGGCGTGGGGCTGTTCGACCGGGTCGAGGGCGACTGGCATGCGGTCCTGGGCCTGCCCCTGATCCCGCTCATGGCGTGGCTGCGCGCCGCGGGAGAGCTTGCCGCATGAGACGGATCACGGGCGCGACCCGTCTGGCCGGCGTGATCGGACAGCCGGTGGCCCATTCCCTCAGCCCATTGATCCACAACGCCTGGCTGGAGGCGGCGGGGATCGACGCCGTCTATGTCGCCCTGCCCGCGACGCCTGACCGCTTCGGCGCCCTGATCGAGGCGGGGCGCGACGGCGTGTTCCTTGGGCTGAACATCACCTTGCCGTTCAAGGAGATTGCCTTGCGCTTGGCGGACCGCGTCGACGCGGCGGCGGAGGCGGCCGGGGCGGCGAACCTCCTGCTGTTCACCCCCGACAACGCCGCGGTCGCCCGCAATACCGATGGCTTGGGCTTGCTCTCGGCCCTCGCGGCGCAGGCGCCCGGCCTGAGCCTTCCTCGAGCTCGGGTGTGCGTGCTGGGCGCGGGCGGCGCTGCGCGGGGCGCGGTCGCGGCCCTGCTCGCGGCCCACGCGGGAGAGGTCCGGATCGTCAACCGCAGCGCGGAGCGCGCCCAGGCGCTGGCCGCCCTGTTCGGCGCCCGCGCGCGCGCCATAGGCTGGGGCGCTTGGGGCGAGGCGCTCGCCGATGTGGACCTGATCGTCAACGCGACCTCGCTGGGGCTAGACGGCGCGCCCGAGCTCGACCTGCCGCTGGAGCTCGCGCCCGGCGACGCGGTCGTGATGGACATGGTCTACCGCCCGCTCCGCACCGGGCTCCTGCAGGGGGCGGCGGCGCGCGGGCTCGCGACGGTCGATGGCCTCGCCATGCTGATCGGCCAGGCGGGCCCGTCGTTTCAGGCGATGCTCGGCTGTGCGCCGCCGGGGCCGGAGGTCATCGACGTCCGCGCCCTCTGCCTTGAAGCCCTGGAAGCCGCCGCATGATCGTGCTGGGCCTCACGGGCTCCATCGGCATGGGCAAGTCGACCACCGCGCGCCTGTTCGCCGAGGCCGGAGCGGCGGTCTACGATGCGGACGCCGCGGTGCACGCCCTCTACGGTCCGGGCGGGGCGGCGGTCGGCCCGGTGGAGGCGGCCTTCCCCGGCGTCGTGGTGGACGGAGCGGTGGACCGCACCCGCCTCGCGGCCAGGGTTGTCGGCGATCCGCCGGCCATGGCGCGGCTCGAAGCCCTCGTGCACCCGCTGCTCGCCGCGGCGCGGGACGGCTTCCACGCCCGGGCGCTCGCCTCGGGGGCCAAGGTCGCGGTGCTGGACGTGCCGCTGCTGTTCGAGACCGGCGGCGATCGGCAGGTCGATGCGGTGGTGGTCGTCTCCGCGCCCGAGTCGGTCCAGCGCGCCCGGGTGCTGGAGCGCCCCGGCATCACGCCCGAGACGCTCGACGCCCTTCTCGCGCGCCAGCTCGCCGACGCCGAAAAGCGCGGGCGCGCCGATTACGTCATCGACACCGGCGCGGGCCTCGAGCCGGTGCGCGCCGAGGTGGCCCGGATCCTCGCCGAGGTGACCGCGCCCGACTGGGTCCCGCCTCGGGACCGGCGCGCCGCGACCTGACGCGCGCTTTACGGACGCGCCGACGCAGGCCAATCAGAGTCCTATGCGGCGCGAGATCGTCCTCGACACGGAAACGACGGGCATCGACCCCCGCAGCGGGCATCGCCTGATCGAAATCGCCTGCATCGAGATCGAGGACTATCTGCCCACCGGGCGGCACTTCCATCGCTATGTGAACCCCGAGCGGGACATCGACCCCGAGGCGGAGAAGGTTCACGGCCTGTCCCGCAAGTTCCTGTCCGACAAGCCGGTTTTCGCCGACCCTGACGTGTGCGACGGCTTGCTGGAGTTCATCGGCGAGGCGCCGCTGATCGCGCACAACGCCGCCTTCGACCGAGGCTTCCTCAATCACGAGCTGGAGCGGGTCGGGCGTGCGCCGCTACCGGAGCCGCGCTGGCGCTGCACCCTCGTCATGGCGCAGCAGCGCTTTCCGGGCATGTACAACTCCCTGGATGCGCTCTGCAAACGCTTCAAGATCAGCCTGGCGGAGCGCGAGAAGCACGGCGCCCTGATCGACACGCGCCTGCTCGCCATGGTCTATCTGGAGCTTCAGGGCGGGCGCGAACGGGCGCTGGAACTCGGACCGGCCGAGTCGACGGTGGCGCTCGAGGCGGCGAACCGCGGCGGCTATGGCCCGCGCCCGCGACCACTCGCGCCCCGCCTGACTGCGACCGAGCGCGAGGCGCACGACCGCTTCGTGACGAGCGTGCTGAAGGACAAGGCGCTTTGGACCCCCGACGCCTGGGCCCGGCTCACCCCCGCCAGACCCTAAGGCCGTCGCGCTCAGTTCAGCGCCGAGGGCGGCGCGACGCCCTGCTCGCGCTGCTGCAGTTGGGCCATGTAGAGCGCCCCGAAATCGATCGGCTCCAGCATCAGAGGCGGGAAGCCGCCCTCGACGGTCGCGTCCGCGATGATCCGGCGGGCGAACGGGAAGAGGAACCGCGGGCACTCCACCATCAGCATCGGCTCGATCTGCTCCTCCGGGACGCCCTGGATTTCGAATAGGCCGCCATAGACCAGCTCCGCCTGGAACTGGGTGTCGGTGTCGGTCTTGGCGGTGGCCGACATCTTCAGGTCCAGCTCGAACAGACCGTCCGGGCGCCCGCGGGCGCTGAGCTCCACCCCGAGCTCGATGGAGGGCTGCGAGGTCAGGCGCAGGCTGTCCGGCGCGCGCGGGTTCTCGAAGGAGAAGTCGCGGACGAATTGGGCCAGGACGCGGATGGCGGGCGCCGCCTCGGGAGTCTGGGTTTCGGCAGCGCCGGTGTCGGTCATGGGAGGGCTATAGCTTTCCAGGGAGACAGGCGGGCGGGCTAACACGCGGGGCGGGCGCCTAGCAACCTGCGCAGGTCCCGCAGCGCCGGGCAGGCGCGGGGCTGTCGATTCGCCGCAAGGGGCCTATATTGCCCCCGGGCGCGGCGCCCTGCCGCGCGCCGACGCTTATCGGTGGTCCGCCTTGCAGCTGTTCATTCTCGTGATCTTCGCGGCCCTGGCCGGCGTGCTGCTGTTCCAGTTCTACGCCATCCTGGGCAAGCGGATCGGTCGCCAGCCCGGCGACCCGCCGGACGGCCGCGCGCGGCCTGCGACTCAGGCCGCTCGAAAGGCGGAGCCCGCGGCGGAGCTGTCGCCCGAGCGCGCGGGCCTGCAGGCGATCGCAGCGCGGGAGCCGAGCTTTGATCCCGCCCGCTTCCTGGAAGGCGCCCGGGGCGCCTATGAGATGATCGTCAAGGCGTTCGCCGCCGGAGACCGCTCGACCCTTCGGCGCTTCACCTCGCCGGCCGTGTTCAGCGCCTTTGACCGGGCGATCGCGGATCGGGAAGCCGCCCAGCGCACCGAGCAGGTCGAGCTCCTCTCCGGGCCCCGAGCGGATGCCGAGGGCGCGGAAATCCAGGGCGACATCGCCCGGGTGAAGGTGCGCTTCTTGGCGGAACTGCGCACGCGGACCAAGGACGCGCGGGGCGAAGGCGTGGACGATCGCCGCACCGCCGAGGTCTGGACCTTCGAGCGCACCTTGGGCAGCGCCGATCCGAACTGGACCCTGGCGCGCGTCGACGCCGCCGAGCATTGAGCGCCGGGGCGTTCCTGATTGCGGCCGCGGTCGCGGCGGCCTCGCCCGCCGCCCTGCCCGGCTGGGCGGAGGAGGACCACGCGGCGGCGCTCAGGGCCTATGTCCAGACCTGCGACCTGGGCGCCGCGCCTGCGGACGAGGCGGCCTGCGCCGAAGCCCGAGGCTTGAGACAGGCAGGCGAGGCTGACGCGCGGGCGTTCTTCGAGCGGCGGTTCACGGCGGCGCCGGTTGAGGGCGAGGGTCTGCTGACCGCCTATTTCACGCCGGCCTATGAGGTCCGGACCGCGCCGGAGCCTCCATTCGTAGCGGAGCTGCCGACCGGCCCCGGTGTCGGGTCAAGCCCCGGCTCGGGCCTCTACCTCAAGCCCGAAGACCTCTTCTTCCTGCAGATCCAGGGCTCGGGGCTGCTCGTCACGCCGCAGGACCCGCCCCGCAGAGCGGTCTATGCCGGCAACAACGGCGCGCCGTACCACGCGATCGGGCGGGACCTGGTCGCGCGGGGTGCCCTGCCGCAGGACCGGGCGAGCGCGGCGGCGGTACACGCCTGGCTGGCGGACCACCGCGGGCCGGAGGCGGACGCCATTATGGCGCTGAACCCCCGCCGGGTCTGGTTCGCGGTGGCGAGCGACGACGGGGCGGAGCCGAAAGGGGCGGCGGGACGCGCCCTGGTCCCGGGCCGGTCGGCGGCGGTCGACCCGGCCGCTCTACCGTTCGGGGCCCTGCTCTGGCTCGACGCCGACCAGCCTCGTCTTGCCGGCGCAACCCCGACCTACCGGCGGCTCGTCGTGGCCCTTGACCGCGGCGCCGCGATCACTGGGCCGGCGCGGGCGGACCTCTACCTCGGCCGCGGTGCGGAGGCCGGCGCGGAGGCGGCGCGGGTCGCCCATCGCCTGCGGCTCTGGCGGCTTGTGGCGAGGCCCCAGCCATGAAGCGGCCCCTGCGCCCCGAGGAGCGGCGCCTCTGGGCCGTGGTCGCCGCCACCGTCCGGCCGGCGCCCGGCCGCGCCAGGGCCGCGCCCGACCCTGTTCCCAAGGCTGGGCCCGACCCCGCACCGGCCCGGCCCGCGCCTGTGCTGGAGCCGCCGCCGCCGGCCCTGCGGCTGACCCCCTTCCGCGTCGGCGAGCTCGCCGGGGCCAAGCCGCCTTCCACCTTCCGGCCGTCGGACCCTACGCCCCGGGGCATCGAGCCCAACCGACTCCAGCGCATCGTGCGCGAACGGGAGGAGATCGCCGGGCGTCTGGACCTGCACGGCTACGACCAGGACCGGGCGCGCGCCGCCCTTATCGACTTCGTCCGGCGCAGGCACGCCGAGGGGGCCCGCGCCGTCCTGATCATCACCGGCAAGGGCAGCCGGGGCGAGGGCGTCATCCGCAAGCGCGCGCCGGAGTGGCTGGGCGAGCCGGCGCTGCGCGAGATCGTCGCCGGCGTCGCCCCCGCAGAGCGCCGCCACGGCGGCGAGGGCGCCCTCTACGTCGCCCTGAAGCGCCTTGCGCGAGACTGAGCCTCAGTAGGGCTGCGGCTGGCCGTAGCCGGGAGGCGGGGCCGGACGGCGCGGCGGCGGCGCATAGCCCTGGGGCGGACCGTCGTCATAGGCGGGCTGCGGCCCCCCGGGCCGGCGCGGCTCGCCATAGCCGTAGCCTGGCCCATAGCCCGGGCCATAACCTGGCCCGTAACCTGAGCCATAGGGCGCGCCGGCCGGGCGCGGCGGCGGCGCGGGACGGTAGCCTTCGTCGGGGTCCGGCGATGTCGGAACGGGGGCGAGGGGCGGGGCGGGATTGGCGTCGGGCGGCGTCTCCCCGTCGCCGGTCATGGGCTCGTCGGCGTGGCCGAGCAGGTCGTTCACCGGGTCGGCGATGCTCGTGCCCGGAGGGGCGGGCGGGCCTGGCGGAATCGGGTGGAAGCTGACGCGCTTGGCCGCCGCGGTCATGAAGCCCCGCCAGATGTCGGCCGGAGACGCGCCGCCCGTCACCTTGCGCATCGGCGTGTTGTCGTCCTTGCCGACCCACACGGCGGTCACGAAATCGCCGGTGAAGCCCACGAACCAGGCGTCCCGATAGTCGCTGGTGGTGCCGGTCTTGCCGGCCAGGTCGTAGCCCGGAATCCGCGCCCGCGTGCCCGTGCCCCCGCGATCACCGCCCGCAGCATGCGGTCCATGTAGGTCAGCGGCGGATTGGCGATCACCTGGGGCCGGCCGTCGTCCTTGTGTTGGTAGAGCACCCGTCCGTCCGCGGTGCGGATGCGCGCGATGCCGTAGGCCGGCGCGCGCACGCCGCCGTTGGCGAAGGGCGCATAGGCCTGGGCCATCTCCAGCGGGCTGACCTCCACCGCGCCCAGCGCCATGGAAGGCTGGACCCCGATGGGAGAGACGATGCCCAGGCGGTGAGCGGTGGCGGCGACATTGTCGCGCCCGACCTCGTCGGCCAGCCGGGCCGCCACGGTGTTGATCGACTGCGCCAGCGCCGTCTGGATGGTGATCGTGCCAAGGTACCGCTTGGTGTAGTTCTGGGGCGTCCAATTGCCGATGGTGACCGGCTCGTCGACGACCTGCACGTCAGGGGTGCGCCCCTGCTCCATCGCGGTGAGGTAGACGAAGGGCTTCCAGGACGAGCCCGCCTGGCGCTTGGCGTCGACCGCGCGGTTGAACTGGCTCTGGGCGTAGTCGAGGCCGCCCACCATCGCCCGCACCCCTCCGGCGCCGTCCAAGGCCACCACCGCCGCCTGCTGCACGCCGAGCTTGCCGTCGCGGTCGGCGATGGCGCGCGCCGCGCTCTCCGCCTCGCCGTTCAGGGGCAGGTCGAGGGTCGTCTCCACCACCAGGTCCGTCGTGGGCTGGCCGACCAGTTGGCGTACCTGCCCGTCCACCCAGTCCACGAAATACTGGGCGTGGGCGGAGGCCAGCGTCGGCGCGACCCGCACGGGATGGGCGAAGACCTCTTCCTCCTGGGCTTTGGTGATCGCGCCGGTCTCGACCATCTTGTCGAGCACGATGTTGGCCCGCCGCGCCGCGCGCTCCTGGTCTGAGACGGGGCTGTAGTGCGTCGGCGACTTTAGCAGCCCCGCCAGGATCGCGGCCTCGCCGATGGAGAGCTGGGTCGCGGGCTTATTGAAGTAGCGCTGGCTCGCGGCTTCGATGCCGTAGGCGCCGGCGCCGAAGTAGACCCGGTTCATATAGAGCCCCAGGATCTGCTTCTTGGAGAACTTCCACTCCAGCCACACCGCGAGGATCAGCTCCTGGACCTTGCGGCGGATGGTCTGGTCCGGCGTCAGGAACAGGTTGCGGGCCAGCTGCTGGGTGATGGTCGAGGCCCCCTGGCGGGCCTTGCCATGGCGGAGGTCGGCGGCGAGCGCGCGCACGATGCCCACCGGGTCGAAGCCCATGTGGTGGTAGAAGCGGCGGTCCTCGATGGCCACGAAAGCGGCGGGCACATAGGCCGGCAGGGTGTCGACATCGACCGGCGGCGCGAACTGGCTGCCGCGGGTGGCGAACTGGGCGCCGGAGCGGTCCAGGTACACGATCGAGGGCTGGCGCTGGATCTGGTAGAGCTTTGAGGTGTCGGGCAAGCCGCGGGCGAAGACCGCGATGAAGGCCACCAAGAAGATGAGCCCCCACAAAGCGGCGACCGCGGTCCAGTAGAGGGCGCGCTTCACGCTCGGGTGCTCCGCCCAGAAGTCTCGGCCCGAGCCTCGCGGCGGGGCGCCCCCGGCGTTCGCCATTTCATGAGCTCCAAACCCGGTCCAGCAACGGCCTTAACGCGAGCCTGATCCGCACGCGAGCCGGCCGGAAGCCGCAGCTTCGCCGTCCCATGTCATCACGGGTTCGTGAAGGTCGGATTGACAAGGCTCCCGGGCCGATTTGTGGCGTCCCGGCCGGCGGGCTCACTCGTCGGGCATGACGATGTGCGGCGCCTCCGGAGGCCGGGTCTCGAACAGGCCGATGTCGAGGGGCTGCTGCGGCTTGACCGGGCGCAGCGGCTGGGCGGCGAGCGCTTGCAGCCCCCGGCCGTTCAGGTGCTCCGCGGCGGCCGGATCGCGCCTGAGCTGGCGCGCCGGCTCGAGCGTCTCGGGCGCGCCGGCTGCGATGCGCCAGAAGCCGACCGACACGCGCCAGCCGACCGCCGGCGGATGCGCGGGCGGCGCGGGCCAGCGGCGGCCGTTCTTGAACACCGGCTTCACCGGCCGGCGGCGCGCCGGGGGCGGGGCCGGATCGACCATCACCTCGATCAGCCGCGCGAAGCCTTGGTCGAGCTTGCCCGCATAGGCCTGCTCCGCCGCTGCGCGGGTCGAGAACACCGGACCGGCGAAGGCCTGCACGAAGGCGACGCCGCCGCCGGCGATGCGCTCGGCCTCCCGCTCCCGCGCGGCCCGGCCGCGAGGCGCGTGCAGCGCCTGCTCCGCCGTCTCGGCCACGGGGTAGAGGATCGACATGGGAGGGCTCTAGCACGTCCGCCGCCCGGCCTCACCCGAAGCGGAGCGCGCGCACCTCCTTCACCTGCGGCAGGGCCCGGACGCGGGCCAGAAAGCGCTCGTCCACGCCCTGGTCGATGCCGATCAGCGCGATGGCGTCGCCGCCGCTGGCGGTGCGGCCGAGGTTGAAGGTCGCGATGTTCACGCCCTGCTCGCCCAGCAGGTTGCCGATGGCGCCGATGAAGCCCGGCCGGTCCAGGTTGTTCACATAGAGCATGGCCGGGGCGAAGGGCGCGTCAAGCTCCATCCCCTTGACCTCGACCACCCGGGGAAGGCCGCCGATCACCGAGCCTGCGAAGGCGCGCTCGCCCGAACGCGAGGTGACGGTGATGCGCATGACGCTGTCATAGACGGGGGAGACCTCCTGGCGGCGCTCGCTGACCGTTATGCCCCGCGCCTTCGCCACGCCGGGGGCGGAGACCATGTTCACCTCCGCCAGCATGGGGCGGAGCACGCCGGCGAGCGCCGCCGCCGTCAGGGGCTTCACGTTCAGGGCGGCCGCCTGGCCGAGGTAGGCGACGTCGATGGCGGTGAGGTCGGCGTCCACCATCTGGCCGGCGAAGGCGCCGAGCTTCTCGGCCAGGGCCACATAGGGCTTCAGCCGCGGCGCCTCCTCCGCCGTGATGGAGGGGCTGTTCAGGGCGTTGGAGACCGCCCCGGTCAGGAGGTAGTCGCTCATCTGCTCGGCCACCTGCAGGGCCACGTTCTCCTGCGCCTCCAGCGTCGAGGCGCCGAGGTGGGGCGTGGCTATGAAATTGGGCGCGCCGAAGAGCGGGTTCTCCCTCGCCGGCTCGACGGTGAAGACGTCGAAGGCCGCCCCGCCCACGTGGCCGTTGTCGAGCGCCTCGCGGAGCGCCGCCTCGTCCACCAGCCCGCCGCGGGCGCAGTTGACGATCCGCACGCCGGGCTTGGTCTGCGCCAGGGCCTCGCGGCTCAGGATGTTGCGGGTCTTGTCGGTGAGGGGCGTGTGCAGGCTGATGACGTCGGCGCGGGCCAGAAGCTCGTCCAGCTCGACCTTCTCCACCCCGATCTCCACGGCGCGCTCGGGCGTTAGGAACGGGTCGTAGGCGATGACTCGCATCTTCAGTCCCAGCGCCCGGTCCGCCACGATCGAACCGATGTTGCCGCACCCGATCAGGCCCAGCGTCTTGGCGTAGAGCTCCACGCCCATGAAGCGGTTCTTCTCCCACTTGCCGGCCTGGGTGGAGGCGTCGGCGGCGGGCAGCTGGCGCGCCAGGGCGAAGATCAGGGCGATGGCGTGCTCCGCGGTGGTGATCGAGTTGCCGAAGGGCGTGTTCATGACCACCACGCCCGCCGCGGTCGCCGCGCCGACGTCGATATTGTCCACGCCGATGCCGGCGCGCCCGATGACCTTCAGGTTGGCGGCGGCGGCGATCACGTCCTTGTCGGCCTTGGTGGCGGAGCGGACCGCCAGGCCGTCGTAGGCGGGGATGAGGGCGATCAGCTCGTCCTTGCTGAGGCCGGTCTTGGTGTCGGCGCTGACCCCGCGCTCCTGGAAGATCTGGACGGCGGCGGGGGAGAGCGGGTCGGCGATGAGGACGCGGGGCATGGGAAGCTCCGGGGGAGGATCAGGGGGCAGGGGATCGCGACGCAAGCGCCGCGCAGGGGTCCGGGGGGCGGGCGCGGCGGTCAGGCGGCCGCGAGGCGGAGCTCGCCCGCGGCGCTCGCGAAGGCCCAGTCGAGCCAGGGCAGGAGCGCCTCAACGTCGGAGGTCTCCACCGTCGCGCCGCACCAGATGCGCAGGCCCGGCGGCGCGTCGCGATAGCCGCCGATGTCGAAGGCCACGCCCTCCGTCTCGAGCAGGGCGGCGATCCGCTGGGCGAGGTCCGCCTGCGCCGCGGGCGCCAGGGCCGTGACGCGGGGATCGACCACCTTCAGGCAGACGCTGGTGTTGGACCGCGTCGCCGGGTCCTCCGCCAGGAACTCCACCCAGGGGGTGCGCGCCGCCCAGGCCGCGACGGCCGCCAGGTTCGCCTCGGCGCGCGCGATCAGGGCGTCGAGCCCGCCCAGCCCGGCGGCCCAGCGCAGGGCGTCCAGATAGTCCTCCACGCACAGCATGGAGGGCGTATTGATGGTCGAGCCCTCGAAGATCTCGGCGTTCAGCTTGCCGCCCTTCGTCAGGCGGAAGATCTTGGGCAGCGGCCAGGGGGGCGTATAGCTTTCCAGGCGCTCCACGGCGCGGGGCCCCAGGATCAGGACGCCGTGCGCCGCCTCGCCGCCCAGCACCTTCTGCCAGGAGAAGGTCGCGACATCGAGCTTGGACCAGTCGAGCCTCTGGGCGAAGCAGGCCGAGGTCGCGTCGCAGAGGGTGAGGCCGGTCCGGTCGGCCGCGACGAAATCCGCGCTCGGCACGCGCACGCCCGAGGTCGTGCCGTTCCAGGCGAAGACCAGGTCGGCGTCGGCGCGCACGCGCGACAGGTCGGGCAGGCGGCCATAGGGCGCGTCGAGCACCTCGCAGTCCGCAAGTTTCAGCTGCTTGACCGCGTCGGTCGCCCAGTCCTTGGAGAAGCTCTCGAAGGCCAGCACCTGCACCGGGCGGGGGCCGAGCATCGACCACATGGCCATCTCCACCGCGCCGGTGTCGGAGGCGGGCACGATGCCGATCAGGTGGCTGTCGGGAACCTGCAGGACCTCGCGGGTGAGGTCGATGGCGGCCTTCAGGCGCGCCTTGCCGGGCTTTGACCGGTGCGAGCGGCCGAGCAGGGCGGTGTCGAGAACGCCGGGGGTCCAGCCGGGGCGCTTGGCGCAGGGGCCGGACGAGAACTCGGCGCGCGCAGGCCTGGTCGCCGGGCGCGGCGGGGGGGTGGTCATAGCGATGTCTCCCATCCTTGCAGATGGGCGGCGTCCCGTTGGGAGGACGTGGCCCGCCGCCATGGAGCGCGCTTTCGCCCGCCGGCGCAAGCGAAAACGCCGTCGCCTCAGACCGCGAGATTGTCGATCAGGCGCGTGCGGCCGAGCCACGCCGCCGCCAGCAGGCGCGCAGGCTGGCCCTCGAGCGGTCCGGGCCCCCGCCGGGACAGGTCTTCGGGACTGTGCGTCGCGACGTAGTCGACCTTGTCGAAGCCGGCCGCGAGCAGACTCTGCGTCCCCTCCGCCTCGACCTCGGCGACGGCGGCGCCGGCGCGCAGCGCCTGGGCGCCCGCGGTCAGGACGGCGTAGAGGCGCGGCGCGATCTCCCGCTCGGCCTCGGACAAATAGACGTTGCGCGAGGACAGGGCGAGGCCGTCGGGCGCCCGCGCGATCGGCGCCCCCATGACGTCGATCCCGAGATCGAGGTCGGCCACCAGCCGCTTCACGATCAGGAGCTGCTGGAAGTCCTTCTCGCCGAAGATGGCGAGGTCGGGGGCGACCTGGACGAGGAGCTTTGTCACCACGGTCGCGACGCCGTCGAAGTGCCCGGGCCTGGCCGCCCCGTCGAGCACGCCGCTGAGCTTCGGCACCGTGACCGCCGTCTGGGCGGCCGGCGGATACATCTCGCCCACGCTCGGGGCATACATCAGGTCGCACTGCGCCGCGCCGAGCAGGCCCGCGTCCTTCAGCTCGTCGCGGGGATAGCGGTCGAAGTCCTCGTCCGGCCCGAACTGGCGCGGATTGACAAACACGCTCGCCACCACACGATCGGCCTGCATCCGCCCGAGCTTGACGAGGCTGAGGTGCCCGTCGTGCAGCGCGCCCATGGTCGGCACGAAGGCGATGGTCTGGCCCCGCTCGCGCCAGACGCGCACGTGGGCCCGAAGCGCAGAGACGGTGCGGACCACGGGCAGGGGCAGGGCGTCGGTCATGAAGGCTAGGGGCGCGGGGCTATGCGGGGAAGCGGCGCTTATGGCGAACCGCGATCGCGTTGATAAGTCTAAACGACTCGTTGACGCCGCGGCCCCTTCGGAGTGTGCTGCCGCGGGGCGCGGGGAAACCCTTGTCACTGTCGCTTTTGGAGCACGCTCGTGAGCACCGCCGCACGCCTGACTGTGATCGGCAACGAAAAGGGCGGGGCGGGCAAGTCCACCATCGCCATGCACCTCGCCGCCTCGCTGCTGCACGCGGGCCTGACGGTGGCCGTGCTGGACCTCGACCTGCGCCAGCAGTCGCTCGGGCGCTTCCTGGCGAACCGCCGCACCTGGGCGGAGGCGAACGGGGCGGAGCTGCGCATGCCGAGCTTGCTTGAGCTGGAGGGCGAGCCGGCGGAGCTGAGCGCCTTGCCGTTCGAGGCCGCCCTGGCCGCCCTGGACGCCCGTCTCGCGCCCGCGCGCGCCGAGGTGGACCACATCATCATCGACACGCCGGGCGCCGACACCGCCCTGTCGCGCGCCGCCCATGCCCGCGCGGACCTCATCATCACGCCGCTGAACGACAGCTTCGTGGACTTCGACATGCTGGGCCAGGTGAACCCGGTGACGCTGGAGCTGACCAAGCCGTCGCTCTATTCCGAGACCGTCTGGGAGAGCCGCAAGCAGCGCATGGTGCGCGAGCGGGCGTCCATCGACTGGCTGGTGCTGCGCAATCGCCTCGCCACCACCGAGGCGCGGAACCGCCGCCGCCTGGACGAGCGGGTGGAGGCGCTCTCCCGCCGGGTCGGCTTCCGCGTCGGTCCGGGCCTGCGCGACCGGGTGATCTACCGCGAGCTGTTTCCCTTCGGCCTGACGGTGGCGGACCTGTCCGCGACGGTGCGGCCCGTGGACGTGAGCCTCTCCCACATCGCCGCCCGCCAGGAGCTCAGGGCGCTGATGGCGGCCACCAACCTCCTGGCCGAGCCCGCGCTGGCCGCTCCGGCCCTGCGTCGCACCGGGACCTGAGGGCGCGCCGTGATCTGGGTGCTCGTCGTTCTGGCGCTTATTGTGCTCCTGCTGGGCGGCTCGGGGCTGCGCGCGGTTGGCCGCGTGGTGCGCGGACCCTGGCGGCCAGGGGCGGCGGTGATCGCGCTCCTGACCCTCATGGCGGCGATCTTCATGGCGCTGCGGGCGGCTTGGGTGCAGGCGCTGGTGCTGGCCGGCGTGGGCGCGGTCGCGGCGCTGGGCGCCCGGCGGCGGCCGAAGCTGAACAGCGGCGCAAGAAGGCCCTTCGGGCGACCTCGGGGGCCCGCCCGCGCGCCGCCCCCGCTATGACCCGCGCCGAGGCCGCAGCCATCCTGGGCGTGGAGCCCGACGCCGAGCCCGCCCAGGTGCAGGCCGCCTATGTCCGCCTCATGCGCCTGGCGCATCCAGACCATGGCGGCACCAGCGGGTTGGCCCGGCAGCTGAACGCGGCCCGCGAGACCCTGAACGGGCGCGACGTCGCGCAGCGCGGGTGAGGCCGACCGTCTGCCTCGGCGAGGTGCTGGTCGAGCTCAGCCCCGACGGGCAGGGCGGCTTCCGCCTGGGCTATGCCGGCGACACCTTCAACACCGCCGTGCACCTGGCGCGCCTCGGCGTGCCCTGCGGCTACGCCACCGGGCTCGGGGCCGCCGACCCGTTCAGCGACGCCATCGTCGCCCGGCTCGCCGCGGAGGGGGTCGAAGCGGGCCTGGTCTACAGGTTCGGGCCCAAGCTGCCGGGCCTTTATCTGGTCGAGCTCGACGGCGCGGGCGAGCGGCGGTTCCACTATTGGCGCGGCGAGAGCCCGGCGCGCAGCCTCTTCGACGCCCCCGGCCGCGCCGAGGCCTTGGTCGCGGGCCTGAAGCGGTTCAGGCGGCTCTACCTCAGCGGCGTCAGCCTGGCGGTGATCGGGGGCCGCGGCCGCGCCCGCCTGCTGGCGGCCCTGCCAGGGCTGAAGCGCGCCGGGCTGGAGCTCGTGCTCGACCTGAACCTGCGGCTGAGGCTCTGGGGCGAGGCGGCCGGCGCGCGCGAGGCGCTGAAGCCTTGGCTGGCGGCCGCCGACCGCCTCTTCGCCAGCGGCGAGGACGCCGAGGCCCTGCTCGGGCCCGGCGACGGCCTGGCGCAGCTCCGCGCCCTGGCGACGCAGGCCGAGATCGCCTTCCGGCCCGGCGACCTGACGGTGGTCCTGGCCGCGGGAGGCAAGGCGGAGAGGCTCGACCTCGGTCCGCCCGGGCCGGTGGTGGACGCGAGCGGCGCGGGCGACGCCTTCAACGCCGCCTACCTCGCCGCGCGGGACCGAGGCGAGCCGCCCGAGGCGGCCGCCCGCGCCGGCCATGCCCTCGCCTCTCAGGTGGTGCAGGCGCGAGGCGCCCTGCCCGCGCGCGCCCCGGTCTGATCCGCCGCGAGGGATAAGACCGCAGGAACCGGATCGCGGCGCCCCGCGCGTCCGGCTATATGCGCCGGGCCTGCGGCCCCCGGCCGCCTCCCGCTGATCCTGGGTCCCGACATGAGCGACCAAGCCCCTGACCGCGCCGGCCTCGGCGCGGGCCTTCTGGCCTACAGCCTGTGGGGCCTGCTCCCGATCGTCTTCCTGACGGCGGAGAGGGCCGGGGCGGGGGCGCTGGAGGTCGTGGCCTGGCGCACCATCTGGTCCGCGCCCTGCGCGGCGGCGCTGGTCTGGGCGGTCGGGCGCGGCGCGGGCCTTCGCACCCTCAGCGGCCGCGCCCTGGCGAGCCTTGCGCTCTCCGCAGCGCTCATCGCCGGCAACTGGCTCGTCTACGTCTATGCGGTGGAAAGCCACCAGACGGTCACCGCCAGCCTGGGCTATTATGTGAACCCGCTGATGAACATGGCCGCGGGCGCGGTGCTCTTCCGTGAGCGGATCGCGCGCAGCGGCTATGTCGCCATCGCCCTGGCCGCCCTGGGCGTGGGGCTGCAGGGGCTGGCCATCGGCAGCCTGCCCTGGATCCCGATCATGCTGGCCCTGACCTTCTGGGGCTATGGCCTGGTGCGCAAGCAGGCCGCGGCCGACGCCCAGACCGGCCTTCTGGTGGAGTGCCTGATCCTCCTGGTCCCGGCGGTCGCGGCGGCGGCCTGGACGGCGTTCAACGGCCAGGGGCGCTTCGGCCACGGCCTCGGCGTGACGGCCTTGCTCGTCTTCTGCGGGCCGGCGACCGTGATCCCGCTGGCCGCCTTCGCCTTCGCCGCGCGGCGGCTGCCGCTCACGGTGCTGGGCTTCCTGCAATTTATCGCGCCCACCCTGCAGTTCACGGTGGGCGTGGCGTCGGGCGAGCCGCTGACCCCGCTGCGCCTGCTATCCTTCGCCTTCATCTGGTCGGGGGTGGCGGTGTTCGCCGGCGGCGCCTGGGCGCGGAGCCGCGCGACGGCAAGGCGCCTGCAACCCGCGCGAGCCTAGGCCGCGGCCTGGCCCTCCGCCGCCAGGGCGGCCTCCGCCGCGGCTTCGAAGGCCAGCAGTGTCGAGGCGTGGCGGGCGGGGTAGTCGCGCACCAGGGCCAGCGCCCTCAGGTCCGCGAAGCGTCCCTCCGGAGGGGGCGCGCCCTGCTTCAGCATGGTCCGCAGGGCGTCCCGCGCGGCAGCGATCTCGGCGGGCGCCGCCCCGATGACATTGGCCCCCAGCACCGCCGCCGCGGCCTGGCCGAGCGCGCAGGCCTGCACGTCCTGGGCGAAGTCGACGACGCGCCCTTCGCGCACGATCACGTCCACCACGATGCGGCTGCCGCAGAGCTTGGCGACCTTCTCCGAGGACGCGTCCGGGGCCGCCAGCCGCCCGGCGCGGGGCATGTTGGCCGCCAGCGCCAGCACCCGCTCGCTGTAGAGGTCGTCGATCACGGCGCGACCATCTCGGGCTGCGCGGTCCGCGCGCGGAACGCCGCCTCCGCGCGCGCCTTGGCGTTCTCGTTCATGGTCGCCAGGCCCGCGTAGATGTCGCGCAGCAGCTTTCGCGGCAGGAAGCGCGCCATCGGCCCAGAGTAGATCTCGCCGTTGGCCAGGATCACCCCGGGGCCGTCCGCGTTCAGCGGCACGATCTCGACATAGCGGGTGTTGGTCACGAGCCCGCCCATCAGACGGGTCTGCCAGATTATCTGGTGCTCGGGCACCCAGTCCACCACCGTGCAGGCCAGGCTCTGGTCCGGCCGGTCGGGCAGGCGCACGGTGAAGCTCAGCGTCTCGCCGATGCGCAGCCGGCCCGCCGCCGCCGGGTACATGGGCGCCCAGGACGGCCATCCAGGAATGTCCGCCACGATCGCCCAAACGTCCGCCGCGGTCGCCTGCACGCCGACGCGGTGCTCGTTCTTCACTGCCATGGGCCGCTATCTAGGGGGCCGCGCGTCCCTTGTCGCGGGGCGCCCCGAGAGCGCCCGGCTGTGCTGGAGCTCACGCCCGGTCCGTTCCGGACGGCGTCCGGCGCGTGCGATAATCGGCGAAGGCGCGGTCGCGCGCGTCCAGGGCCTGCCGCACGCCCGACTTGAACCGGGCGAAGGTCTCCTTGGAGGCGTCCGTGGTGGTGGCCAGCGCCTGCATCTCCGTCCCGGCGCGGAGCGCGGTGCGCATTCCCATAGCCTCCATGGCGCGGTGCACGGATCGCTTGTTGATCTGCTGCACGTCGGGATGGATCTTGGCCACCCGCTCGGCGATGGCCAGCACCTCCGCCTCAAGCCGGTCCGGCGGAAACGCGCGGTTGGCGAAGCCGACACGGACGGCTTCCTGGGCGTCGAGCGCGTCGCCCGTCAGCATCTGCTCCATGGCCGAGCGCATGCCGCAGAGCCAGGGATGGAACTGGGTGTCGGGCGGGCTCATCATCCTGACCGGCGGGTAGCCGATCCGGGCGTCCTCCGAGAGGTAGACGAGGTCGCAGGCGGTCGCGAGCTCGCTGCCGCCCGCCAAGCACCAGCCGTGCACCTGGGCGATCACCGGCTTGGCCAGGTCCCAGACCCGGAACACGCCCTCCACTACATGTCGCGACCAGAAGCCAACCCCGCCCGCCGTGTGATAGGGCGGCCTTTGCCGACTGGCCTCCGCCGATAGGTCGTAGCCGGCCGAGAAGCACTCGCCGGCGCCGCGGATCACGATCACGCGCACCTCCCGGTCCCGATCGGCCAGCTCCAGTTTTCGGAAGAGCTCGGTTCGCAGCGCGTTGGAGAGCGCGTTGCGCTTGTCCGGACGGTTCAGGGTCAGCCGTCGCACCATGGGGCGGGGATCGTCGGCGAGGACCAGAGACGCCTCGGGTTGCTGTTCCATGATGCTCCTCCACCCTTGTCGCCGACGACCTGATCCGGGGGCTGTGCTGGATAGGCGGAAGCGACGGCGGGTCGGGTCTTCGGGTCAAGCCTCAGCACGACGAAATCACCCCACACGCGCCGAAACAAGCGCGCTTGCTTGTTTTCTCCCGGCCGTTACGCTCCTAGTTCCTCGCCGGAGCTTGTCATGGCCGCCATTACGCCGATCCGCATGCCCAAATGGGGCTTGTCCATGCAGGAAGGGACGGTGGTCGGCTGGAACAAGGCCGAGGGCGCCCACGTCTCCGAAGGCGACGAGCTGGTCGACATCGAGACAGCGAAGATCACCAATGTCGCCGAAAGTCCCGGCGCCGGCGTGCTCCGGCGGATCGTGGCCCGGGAAGGCGAGACCCGGCCGGTCGGCGCCCTGCTCGGCATAGTAGCGGACGCGGAAACCAGCGATGCGGAGCTGGACGCCTTCGCCGCCGCTTTCGCCGAGCGATTCGCCGCCGAGGCGCAGGCGCAGGTGGCGGAGGCGCTCGCCTTGTCGACGGTGGATGCCGCCGGCCGGAGCATCCGGGTCGGCCGCGCGGGCCAGGCGGAGGGGACTCCGGTGGTGCTGGTCCACGGCTGGTCCGGCGACCTGAACAGCTGGCTGTTCAACATCGAGGCGCTGGCGGTCCGCTTGCCGGTGATCGCGCTGGACCTGCCCGGCCATGGCGGCTCATCCAAAGACGTCCGCGACGGCTCCACCGAAACGCTCGCCGAGACGGTCGGGGCGGCGCTGGACGCGCTCGGCGTCGGCCAAGCGCACCTGATCGGCCACTCCTTGGGGGCGGCGGTGCTGGTGAGGCTTGCGGCGCGTCGGCCGGACCTGGCCAGGACTCTGACCCTGATCGCGCCGGCTCACGTTCCGGGCGGGGTGGTCAGCGCCGCCTTCCTCGACGGGGTGATCGAGCAGAGCCGCGCCCGGGCGCTGAAGCCCGTGCTGGAGCAGCTGGTCGCCGACCCCTCAGCGGTGACCCGCGAGATGGTCGAGGACATGCTGAAATTCAAACGGCTGGACGGGGTGGAGGCGGCGCTCGCCGCCACCCGCGACCGCCTTCTGTCTGCCGAGGAAGCCGCCGCGGTGCAGGCGGACATGGCCAAGCTGACCGATGTGCTGGTGATCGCCTCCCGGGACGACCGGATCGTGGGCGCGCCGGACGAGGGGCGGCTGCCGCCCGGCTGGCGCGTGCGCTGGATCGAGAACGCCGGCCACCTGCCCCACCTGGAGCGGGCGGGCGAGGTGAACAGCGTGTTGATCGAGCGCGTCTGCGGGACTGCGCCCGACCAGCCGGGCGGGACCGCGCCGGGGTGAAACGAGCAGTCTCCCCTGCGCCGCATAGGGGCCGCCCGCCAAGCCGGGGAAGGGCCGCACGTTGACGGTTGCGCCGGACGGCGGCTTCAGCCGCCCTGCGCTAGCGGCGGGGTTGCGGGCGGAAAGCTGAGCTGGCCGTCGCGGAGCATCTGCAGCGTCAGCTTCAGCCAGTTGCGGAGGCGGGCGCTGCGTTCGGGCGCGTTCCAGACGTCGCGGTTGAGCCAGAGCCCCTCAAGGAGCGCGATGACGTAGTCGACCGACAGGTCGAGCAGTTCGCGATTGGCGCCCCACTCGGGAAAGACCTTGACGATTTCGTCGCGCCACACGCGGTCGTAGCGGTGCGCCTTGGGCGTGAACAGGGCGGAAAGCTCCGCGTCGGTCTGGGAAGCGATCGCCAGCTCCAGGTACGCTCGGTATTCACGCGAGCCGCACATCTCCCAGCTGACGTCCACGCCGGCGAACTCGGTCATGCGCTGGACTTCGGTGAGTTCGCGCACGCGGCGGCTGTAGTTCTCCAGCCGCTTGTAAAAGGCGTAGTCAATAACCGCGGCGATCAGGTCTTGCTTGGTCGCATAGTGGTGCAGCATAGCGCCCCGGCTGATCTCGGCCACTTGGGCGATCAGCTGTGTGGTCGTGCGCGCATAGCCGTATTCCGCCAAGCAGTCGATCGCTGCCTCCAGGATCTGGGTGCGGGTCTGACTGGACTTGCGCTGCTGCCAGCCCGGCCCTTCGGGGGCCAGACCCTCTGGCTCCAGCTTTGCCAGCGCCTGGGCGGCGGCGTGACTCATCCCTGCACCTCGAAGCGCGCCCCGAACCCGGCTGGGGGCGTTCGCTTCCTACAGGCCAACGGCCGTACGCGCCAGAATGTTGCGCTGCACCTCGCTGGAGCCGCCGAAGATGGTGGCGGCGCGGGTGTTCAGGTAGCGTGCGGTGGGCGTCGCAGCATAGTCCGGCCCCACCACCGTGCCATTGGCGCCCCAGCCGAGCGCGCCGCGCTGATCCGGCTGCGCGTAATTCCCACACATTTCCAGGGCGAGTTCGGTGACCTTCTGTTGGGTTTCGCTGCCAATCAGTTTCAGCATAGAGGCGGTGGCGTCGCCGACGTTGCGCTTGTTGCTAAGGCCGGAGATCACCCGTCGTTCGGTCAAGTCCACGGCGGTGACCGCCACCTCCAGCTCGGCCACCTTCTTGCGGAAGGCGGGGTCGGCGATCAGCGGCCTGCCGTCATCGCCGCGCTCGAGGGCGGCTGCCTCCTTGACGCGGCTCAGCATGCCGCGGATCCGCGCGGCGTAGGAGCCGCCCCGCTCGAACTCAAGCAGATACTTGGCGACGGTCCAGCCGGCGTTCTCCTCGCCCACCCGGTTCTTCACCGGGACGCGGACATTGTCGAAGAAGCACTGATTGACCTCGTGCTCGCCCGACATGGAGATGATCGGTCGGATGCTGAGCCCTGGCGTGGCCATGTCCAGCAGCAGGAAGGTGATGCCGGCCTGCGGCTTGCCTTCAGTGGAGGTGCGCACCAGCAGGAACATCCAGTTGGCGTACTGGGCGTGGGTGGTCCAGATCTTCGTGCCGTTGATGACATAGTCGTCGCCGTCCCGAACGGCCCGGGTCTGCAGGGACGCCAAGTCAGAGCCTGCCTGCGGCTCGGAATAGCCTTGGCACCAGTAGTGCTCGCCTGATAGAATGCGGGGAAGAAAGTAACGCTTCTGTTCTTCCGTGCCGTAGCCCATCAGCACCGGACCGCACATCTGAATCCCCATGGCCGGCAGGCTGGGCGCGCCCGCCTCCGCCAGCTCGTTGTCGAAGATATACCTCTGCACGGCAGTGAAGCCTGGGCCGCCGTATTCCTTGGGCCACGCCGGCGCGACCCAGCCCCTGTCGTACAGCTTCCTGTGCCACAGCCGGTTCAGCCCGGCGTCGGCGAACACCCCCGCCTGGCGCGCGTTCGCCGCGCGGAGTTCGGGCGTGTAGGCCTCATCCAGCCAGGCGCGCACCTCGTCGCGAAAGGCGAGGTCTTCCGGGGCGAAGCTGATCTTCATCGGGTCGTCCTAATCCTCCCCGTGCTGGAAGCGGAGGATATCAACGCCCATCGAACGCCACCGGCAGCTCCAGCACGCCCCTCAGCAGCACGTTGGGGCTGTACCTCAGCGTCGCGCCGGCCTTCAGGCGGAGGTTCTGCAGGCGATCAAACAGGATGGGGAAGGCGATCGTCATCTCCTTGCGCGCCAGCTGCGCGCCGATGCAGGTGTGGATGCCGACCCCGAAGGCCAGGTGAGACCTCGCGTTCTCGCGCCGGACGTCGAAGCGGTCCGGGTCCTCGAAGTGCGCCGCGTCGCGATTGGCCGAGCCATAGCGCAGGAGCAGGACCTCGCCCGCGCGCACAGGGAAACCGCCGATCTCCGCGTCCGACTTCACCAGCCGCCACATGTTGTTGGTGGGGGAAAGGAAGCGCAGGGTTTCCTCGACGAAGTTCGGGATCAGCGAAGAATCCTCACGCACAGCCGCCATCTGTTCGGGATGGGTCAGCAGGTAATAGATCCCGGCGGTCAGGGCGTGGGCGGTGGTCTCGTTGCCCGCCACCAACAGCTGCTGGATGATCGAGATCAACTCGGAGTGGGTCATCTTGCGCGGATCGTCCTCCTCGGCGAGGTCGGCGTGGACGAGGTCGGAGATGACGTCGTCGGTAGGATGGGCGCGCTTCTCCTCGATCTTCTCCACGAAGTAGCGCTGGTAGTCGACGATGCGCCGGGCCGCGTCGAGCCGTTGATCGCGCGTGGCGACGCCCGACAACTGGATGATGAACCCTTCGGACCAATGGAAGAAGCGGTCCATGTCCTCGCGGGGCACGCCGAGCGCGTCGGCGATCACGGTCATGGGCAGCAGGTTGGCGAACTCGGCCTTTAACTCGCACGACCCGCGCGGGGCGAACCGGTCGATCAGCGCGTTCGTGACCTCCGCAACATAGGCGCCCATCTGCTCCACCCGCTTGTAGGTGAAGGCCTTCATGCCGAGCTTGCGATAGCGGGTGTGCTCCGGCGGATCGGCGGTTAGCATGGTGTCCACCGGCGGCACGCCGGCGCTCAGTATGGCCAACTCCTCAGGGTCCATGCGCTCGGGCGAACCGGCGCGGAGGGCTTCGGAGAAGCGGTTCGAGAAGACGCCGGGCTGGCGGTTCACCTCCATCACCAGGTCGTAGGTGGACACGAACACGATGCCGGAGTTCGGATCGCGGTACACGGGCGCCTCGTCCCGCAGCCGCTTGTAAGCTGGGTACGGGTCCTGCAGGAACTCGGGATCAAAGAAGTTGATCGCAGACAGGGGCGGGGCGGGGTTCAGCGCCCCAGCGTCAACCGCGGTGTGGCCGTCAGCCATGGCGGAACTCTCCTTCCCCCGTTTCCTGTCCCTCTGCCTCTCCCTCCCCTCCCGCTTTCGGGGAGGGCGGCGCGGCGGGACGGAGAAGCGCTTGGAGCCCTTCACGCCAGCATCCCCCCGTCCACCGGCAGGTCGGCGCCGGTGATGAAGCTGGACTCGTCGGAGGCCAGAAAGACGATGGCGTCGGCCGGCTCGTGGGGGCGTCCCAGCCGGCCCAGAGGGTGGGCCGCGGCGAAGCCGGCTAGGACCTGCTCGCGCGCGGCGCCCGCCTTTTCGCCCTCCGCCACGTAGCCCTCCACCATCTCGGTATGGATCGCCCCCGGCAGGATGCAGTTGCAGCGGATGTCATATCCCGCCTGGCCGCAGTGAATCGCGACGGAGCGAGTGAGCAGCCGCACCCCGCCCTTCGACGCCGAGTAAGCTGCGAAGGGCGCCCCGGACTTCACGCCCAGCGCCGAGCCGAGGTTGATGATGGAGCCGCCCTGCCCGCCCTTCAACGCCGCAACCCCCGCCTTGCAGCCCAGGAAGGTCCCCTCGAGATTGATGGCGAGCGTGCGTCGGAAGCCTTCTAGAGATTCCTGCTCGATGGAGGCGGGGACGGAAATCCCCGCCGAGTTGACCACCGTCGTCAGCAGGCCGAAGCGGTCCTGCGCCGCGTGCACGGCCGCCGCCCAGTCAGCCTCCGAGGTGACGTCCAGGCGGACAAAAACGGCCGCCTCGCCGAGTTCGCGCGCCAGCGCTTCGCCCTTCTCGACCTGGACGTCGCCCAGCGCCACGCGGGCGCCCTCCGCGACGAAGCGGCGAGCCGTTGCGGCCCCTATGCCGCTGGCGCCCCCCGAAATCAGCGCTGTTTTGGCCGCGAGCCGGCCGCCCTGCGCCATCGCCTCGCCCTCAAGCTCGTCGTAGGAGGGAGGCTAACCCGACCGCCTGGACTTTAACAAGCAGCCTTGACTTTTATTACGACGGATAGTCACCCTGACGTGGCTCAAGCCAGGGCTTCCCAGGGCGCGTCAGACGCCCCGGCCCGGGCGGGCTGGGAGGAAGACCTATGCAAAGCCGCCTGCTCCGCGCGCGTCCGCTGCTGCTTGCGCTGGGAAGCTTCGCCGCTGGCGCGGCGCTTGGGACGCCGACACTGGCGCAGTCGCAGGCCGGGACCGGCGGACCCCCGCGCCCGGACGCCTCGGCTCCGCAGCCCAATCCCGCGCCGACGCTCACCGGAACGGGGCGCGCCGATCGCACGCAGCCCAACGAGCGCGCCGCCGGCGTCACGCTGGAGGAGGTCACCATCACTGCGCGCAAGCGCAACGAGCGGCTGATCGACGTGCCGGTGGCCGCCAACGCCCTTGGCCCGACGCAGCTGGACCGCTACGCCATCACCGACCTGCAGAACATCTCGACCCAGGTGCCGCAGGTCTCCATCCAGCGCGCGGCGTCCGGCAACGGCGCTATCATCACCGTGCGCGGCGTGGGCTCGCCCAACATCGACGCCTCCATCGAACAGGAGGTGACCGTCAACATCGACGGGGTGCCGATCAGCCGCGGGCGGGTGATCCAGCAGGCCTTCTTCGACCAGCAGGCGATCGAGATCCTGAAGGGGCCGCAAGCGCTCTACTTCGGCAAGAACAGCCCGGCGGGGGTGATCTCCATCTCCAGCGTCAACCCAGGCCCGACCTTCGGCGGCTACGGCCGGGTGGGTTATGAGCTGGAAACCGACCAGTATTACGGCGAATTCGCGCTGAACCTGCCGATCACCGACACCCTGCGAGCCCGAGTCGCGTTCCGCGGCAGCAAGCAGCAGGGCGGTTTCACCCGCAGCGTCGGCGGCCCGATCACCAATCCGGCGCAGCTGCCCGCCTATCTGGCGCTGAGCGGCCAAACCCTGCCGGGGCCGCCGTTCAAGGAGTATCCAGGCGTCGAGGAGCTGGTGCTGCGCGCCACCGTGTTGTGGAGGCCAAACGACAAGTTCGACCTCCTGGCCAAGTTCCTCGTCAGCAACCAGAACGACCGCGGCGACAGCATGGCCGGTCGCCCGTTCAGCTGCGGTCCAACCGGTCTATGGGGCTCCGTCGACATCGGCCAGGTGTTCGGGGCGCCGCCGCCCGTCCCGGGCCGGCCGCCGATCCTGATCGACCCCTTCTCGCCGTGCAGCATTCGCGCCGGAACCAACTCCTACGGCACCATCCCGCCCGGGGTCGCCAAGAACTATCGCGGGTCCAATGGCGGCGTCCCTTTCACTCAGGTGCTGAGCTATCTCGGCTCGCTGACCGCCAACTATCGCCTGACTGACAAGATCACCCTGACCTCCGTGACCGGCTACTACAAATATCGGCAGCTGCAGTGGTCAAACTACGACTCCACCATCTTCAGCGCCGCATCCGGTCAGAACAACGACTACAACGAGTCCATCACCCAAGAAGTTCGCCTAGTTACCAGCTTCAATGCCCCGCTGAACGCCACGCTGGGCGCCTTCTACTCGCACGACGACCGCCGCTTTTACCAGGCCGGCAGCATCGGCTACTTCTTCCCGGATCCTGCGACCGGAAAGACCGACCTGTTCGAAAGTGACGACTTCTTCAAGACAGACACCTACTCGGTGTTCGGCGAGTTGAACTTGAAGCTGCCCCATAACCTCGAGCTGGCGGGCGGCATGCGCTACTCGCAGGAGAACAAGTCGGCCGACCTGGGCTCGACCTTCATGCCGCTGCCGTTGGGCTCTCCGGCCGGCAAGCGCATCACCGGCGAGTTCACGGAGGACAATGTCTCGCCGCAGGTGACTCTGAGCTGGAAACCCGTCCGCAACACCCTGATCTACGGCGCCTACAAGACCGGCTTCAAGTCGGGCGGTTATTCGGCGCCGGCGCTGATTCCGGTCAACGCCAACAACGTCAACCAGCGTTTCGGTCAGGAAACGGTGGAAGGCGGCGAGATCGGGGCCAAGGTGTCAAACCTCTGGGGTCGGCTCACGGCCGACCTGACGGCGTACCGTTACACCTACACCGGGCTGCAACTGACGGCCTTTGATGCTCCGACCACATCCTACTTCACGCAGAACGCCGCCTCGGCGACCACCGAGGGGGTCGAGCTGAACGCCAACTTCCGGCTGACCGAGGCGCTCTCGCTGCGGGGCTCGGCCGCCTACAACCGCGCGCGCTACGATGACTTCCCCAGCGCCCAGTGCTGGGCGGGGCAGCCGCTGCAGGTGAGGACCACCGTGGGGGCGTTCACGCCGGGCCTGTATGATCCGACGACGCTGGCGCCGCTGGCCGCCAACAATCCCTACGTGATCGCCGCCGCGGGGCGCTACTGTCAGGCCGGCTTCCTGAGCGGCGCGATGCGGCCCGTCGCGGTCGGCCAATCCCTGACCGGCCTGCCGCTGGCGCGCGCGCCCGAGTGGTCGCTGTCGGCGGGGGCCAGCTATGAACGTCCCGTGTTCGGCGACTGGTCGCTGGGGCTGACCGCCGACGCCCGTTACCAATCGGGATACTTCATCACCACCAACGCCAGCCCGTTCAGCTACCAGGGCGGCTTCTACCTCTTCGACCTCAGCGCGCGGTTGTACAATGCGCAATGGGAAGTGGCCCTGATCGGGCGCAACATCTCCGACACGGCCTATGCGGTCACCGGCGGCGACAAGCCGCTGGGGCTGCCGGGCAACATCACCGCCGGGGTCGGCACGCCGCGGCAGATCTATCTCCAGCTCACGCGGCGGTTCTGAGGCGGTGGCCGGCGGCGAACTGTCTGGACGCGTCGCGGTGGTCACCGGCGGCGGACGCGGCGTCGGCCGCGCCGCGGCGTTGAAGCTGGCCGCGGAGGGGGCGCGCGTTGTGCTCACCTGCCGCACGCCGGCGCAGGGCGATCGCGTGGCGGGCGAGATCGCTGCAAGCGGCGGCGAGGCGATCTACGTCCGGGCCGACCAGGGCTCGGCGGCCGACTGGGAGCGGGTCGTCGACACGGCGATCGCCCGCTTTGGCCGGCTGGACATCCTGGCGGCGAACGCCGGCGTCACGGGGGTGGAGCCCACCGTCGGAATGGCGCTGGAAAGCTTCCGCGACCTCTGCCGCGTGAACCTCAAAGGCCCGTTCCTGGGGCTGAAGGCGGCGGTGGCGGCCATGCGGGCCAGCCCGGAGCGCGCCGGATCACGAGGCGGCTCGGTGGTGTTCACCGGCTCGGTCGCCGGAAGGATCGGCGTGCCCGACCACATCCACTACACCGCATCCAAGGCCGGCGTGCGGCTTCTCGCCAAGGCGGCGGCGCTGGAGCTTGGGGCGGAGAACATCCGCGTCAACACCGTCCAGCCCGGCTTCACCGACACGGAACTCGTGGCCCATCTGCCCAAGGAGCGGATCACGGGCGTCATCCCACTAGGAAGACCGGCCCGGCCGGAGGAGGTGGCCGCCGCCATCGCCTTCCTGGCGTCGGACCGCGCCCGCTTTATCACCGGCGCCGACCTGGTCGTCGACGGCGGTTGGACGATCCAGTGAGGGGCGTCGTGGCGAAAACATGCCTCGCTCTCCCCGCCTCGACCGGGGGTATCGAGCGCCCAGGCGCATGGCTCGCGGGCTGGGCGGCGGCGCCCACCCTCCTGTCAAGTCCGGCCGAGCGATGCGGGGATGCACGATCATGACCCGCGCCCCCGCCGCGCGTCTGGCCGGCCGTCCGATTGTCGTCACCGGGGCGACCAAGGGGATCGGGGCTGAGACCGCGCGCCTGCTGGCCGCCGAGGGGGCGCGGGTGATCGCGACCGGGCGGGACGCGGCGGGCGGCGCGGCGACGGTGGAGGCGATCACGGGCGCGGGCGGCGAAGCGGTCTTCCTGCATCACGAGGTGTCGCACGAGGAGGACTGGGAGCGGGTGATCGCCGAGGGCGAGCAGCGGTTCGGCCCGCTCTACGGCCTGGTCAACAACGCCGGCCTGTTCTTCGTCAAGCCGCTCGGAGACACGACAGAGGACGAGTTCGACCGCATCCACCAGGTCAATGTCGAGGGCGCCTTCCTGGGGGTGAAGCACGCCTTCCGAGCCTTCGCGCGGTCCGAGACGGCGGGCGTCGTCGTCAACGTGAGCTCGCTGATGGGGCTGGTCGGCTACCCGGGCGCCACCGCCTATTGCGCCGCCAAGGGCGCTGTGACCGGCCTAACCAAGGCCGCGGCGCTGGACGGGGCGCGCATGTCGCCCAAGGTGCGGGTCAACTCCCTGCACCCCGGTGTGGTGTGGACGCCGATGATCACCGGTCAGTTCGGCGACGACCCGGCCCTGTCGGACGCCTTCGCTGCGGATACCCCGCTGAAGATGATCGGCCTGCCCGAATACATGGCGGACGCGATCGCCTATCTTCTCTCGGACGAGAGTTCCTACGTCACCGGCGCCGAACTGGTCGTCGACGGCGGCCGCGGCGCGGATTGAGCGGGAGATGCGGGTCATGACCGACACCTTCATGCGGCGGGTCCCGGAAGCGGAAATGACCGAGGCGCTGCGGGCGGCCAAGGCGGGCGCGCAGGCGCTTTCGAACAAGGCGGCCTTCGTGCTCGACCTGGTCCAGCGCGAGAGCTGGCGCCCCTTCGTCCCTACCGAAGCCGCGTAAACGGAGTCTCCGCCCCATGCAGCTCTCCCAAGACGAACTGAAGCGCGCCTACCGCCGCATGTACATGATCCGCACCTTCGAGGAGCGGGTGGTCAAGGAAAGCGAGCAGGGCAACATCCCCGGCTTCGCCCATGTCTATCTCGGCCAGGAGGCCAGCGCGGTCGGGGTCTGCCACGACCTGACCGACGAGGACTACATCGGCTCCACCCACCGCGGCCACGGCCACTGCATCGCCAAGGGCGTGGACGTGCGCGGCATGATGCTGGAGATCATGGCCAAGGCCGACGGCCTGTGCGGCGGCAAGGGCGGCTCCATGCACATCGCCGACCTGAAGAAGGGCATGCTGGGCGCCAACGCCATCGTGGGCGGCGCTCCGCCGATCGCGGTCGGGGCGGCGTTGACCCAGAAATATCTGAAGACCGGGCGGGTGGCGGTGGCCTTCACCGGCGACGGCGCGTCCAACCAGGGCACGGTGTTCGAGGCGCTGAACATGGCCGTGGTGCTGAAAGTCCCGGCGATCTTCGTGTTCGAGAACAACGGCTATGGCGAACATACGCACGTCAGCTACGCCTGCGGGGCGCCGTCCATCGCCGAGCGGGTGCGGGGCTTCGGCCTCCCCTGCGAGGTGGCCGACGGCATGGACTTCTTCGCCGTGCACGAGGCCATGCGCCGGGCGCTGGAGCACGCCCGCGGCGGGAACGGTCCCTACGCCCTGGAGCTGATCAGCCACCGCTTCCTTGGCCACTTCATCGGCGACCCCCAGGCTTACCGCCTGCCCCACGAGCTGGAAGCGGCGCGGGCGCAGGACCCCATCCCCAAGTTTCGCCGCCGGGTGGTGGACGCCGGCCTGCTCCAGGACGCCGATCTCGACCTGATCGAGCGCGAGGTCGAAGCGGAGGTGGAGGCCGCGGTGCAGGCCGGCCTCGCCGCCCCCCCGCCCGACCCGGCCAAGTCGCTGACGACCGACGTCTACAAGACTTACGCGTGAGGCGCTGAGGCCATGCCCAAGAAGACCTACCTTCAAGCCATCAACGAGGCGGTCCGCTCCGAGATGAAGCGGGACCCGCGGGTGATCGTCATCGGCGAGGACGTGGCCGGCGGCCAGGGCGGCTCCGGCGAACCGGGCGGGGTCGGCTCGGTCTTCGGCCAGATGAAGGGCATCTATGGCGAGTTCGGCCCCGAGCGAGTGATCGACACGCCGATCAGCGAGTCGGCCATCATCGGCGCGGCGGCGGGGGCGGCCCTGACCGGGCTGCGCCCCGTGGCCGAGCTGATGTTCGTCGACTTCGTGGGCGTCTGCTTCGACCAGATCTACAACCAGGCAGCGAAGTTCCGCTACATGTTCGGCGGCCACGCGACCACGCCCATGGTGATCCGCACCGCCGCCGGTGCGGGGTTCCGCGGGGCCGCCCAGCACAGCCAGACCCTGCACCCGCTGTTCACCATGGTGCCGGGGCTGAAGGTGGTCATGCCGGCCAATCCCTATGACGCCAAGGGTCTGTTGATCGAGGCGATCCGGGACGACGACCCGGTGATCTTCGTGGAGTCCAAGTTCCTCTACGGCATGGAGGGCGAGGTGCCGGACGAGAGCTATCGCGTGCCCTTCGGCGAGGCCAACGTCCTGCGCGAGGGCGAGGACCTGACCATCGTCGCCTTCGGGGCCATGGTCCCCCGCGCGCTGCAGGTCGCCAACGCTCTCGCCAAGGAGGGCGTCGACTGCGAAGTGATCGACCCGCGCACCACCTCCCCGCTGGACCAGCAGACCATACTTGAAAGCGTGGAGCGTACCGGCCGGCTGGTGGTCGTCGACGAAAGCCCGCCACGCTGTTCGCTGGCGGCCGACGTGGCCTCCATCGTCGCCGAGCAGGGCTTCCGCTTGCTGCGCGCGCCGATCCGCAAGGTCACCTGCCCCCACACGCCAGTGCCCTTCGCCCCGCAGCTGGAAGACGCCTACATGCCCAGCCCCGCCCGGATCGAGGAAGCGGTTCGGGCGACGGTGGGGTTCAATTGACGGTCGATCCTCCCTGTCGGCGCAAGCCGATGGGGAGATGGCGCGACTGCGCCGGAGGGGCCGCGCGACAGGGCAAAACGCGCCTCCACCGCTGTCGCCTTCCGCCCGCCCTCCGGCGAGCGCCCTCCCCCTGCCCCGCCGGTACTCCCAAACCGCGTCGCGGCAGGGGAGATGAACACAGGAGCTTCAATCGATGCAGAACCGCCAGTGGCTGATCAACGGCCGGCCCAACGGGCGGCCGCTGAGAGATGACGATTTCAAGCTGGTGACCGCCGAAGCGCGCGAGCCCGGGGCGGGAGAGGTGCTGGTGCGCACGCTCTATCTCGGCTTCGATCCGGCCCAGAAAGGCTGGATGGAGAACATCGGCGGCTATGTCGCCCCGACCGCGATTGGCGAGGTGATGCGCGGCTCTGGCTTGGGCGAGGTGGTGCGCTCCAACCACCCCGGCTTCCAGCCGGGCGATAAGGTGTCCGGCATGCTGCGCTGGCAGGAGTACGCCACCCTGCCCGGCAGCGAGCTCTTGAAGCTGGAGGACGACGGCCATCTGACCGCGCACCTGGGCGTGCTCGGCACCACGGGCATGACCGCCTTCTTCGGCCTGTACAAGATCGGCAGGCCATTTCCTGGCGACACCTTGGTCGTCACCGGCGCGGCGGGCGCGACGGGCTCGGTGGCGGGTCAGATCGGCAAGCTGGCCGGATGCCGGGTGATCGGCGTGGCCGGCGGCGAGGCGAAGTGCCGTTGGCTGACAGATGAGCTCGGGTTGGACGCGGCGATCGACTACAAGGCGGGCGACGTTCGGGGCGAGATCAAGCGCTTGGCGCCCGGCGGCATCGACGTGCTGTGGGACAACGTCGGCGGCAAGACCTTCAACGCCCTGCTCGGCGAACTGGCGATGCATGCGCGCGTGGTGGTCTGCGGCGGGATCAGCCGCTACGAAAGCGAAGGCGGCAGCATGCCGGCTGGACCGGAGAACTACTTCAACCTGATCTTCAAGCGGGCGACTATGGAGGGCTTCATCGTGCTCGACTGGATGAGCGAATACCCTATGGCCCGCGCGCGCATCCGCGAGTGGCTGGAGTCGGGAAAGCTGAAGTACAAGGAAGACGTCCAGGAGGGCATAGAGAACGCGCCCAGGACCTTGATGCGTCTGTTCCAGGGCGAGAACTTCGGCAAGCAGCTGCTGAGGGTGTCCTGATACCCCCACGCCGCAGGCGCAGGGGAGTGCGGGCGCAGCCCGGGAGCGAGCCGCTCAGTGAAGCCGAGCGGAATGGCGGGGACAAGCTGCGGCTTGCGCGCTCCCGCAAGGCCCCCTTTCCAGCTTTGCGGATGCTCCCCCGCTGCACGAGGGTGATTGCTGCAGCCACCCTTCTCCGCGGTGGACGGCCGCGCTTCCGCGTGTATGCTCGCCCACAAACAAGCAGGCCGTCCGGTTTTCCGGGCGGTAACGATGGAGCGGGGCGATGGACCTGGGGCTCAAGGGGCTGAAAGCGGTGCTGGCGGGCGCCAGCAAAGGCATCGGGCGCGCCACCGCCGAGGTGCTGGCCGCCGAGGGCTGCGACATCGCCATCTGCGCGCGGGGGCAGGAGAGCCTGGACGCCGCCGTGAACAGCCTGCGCGGCAAGGGAGGCAAGGCGTTCGGGGCCTCCGTGGACATGAGCGACGCGGCCGCCTACGCCGCCTGGGTGAACCGCGCGGCCGAGCAGCTCGGCGGCGTCGACATTTTCATCCCGTTCGCCTCGGCGGGGGGCGGCGCGGCCTCGGAGGAGACCTGGCGCAAGGCGTTCGAGGTCGATCTGCTGGCCACCTTCCGCGGGATCCAAGCCGCCCTGCCCCACGTCGAGAAGAGCAGCGCGGGGTCGATCGTCTGTATCAGCTCGACGGCGGCGCTGGAGGACTTTTTCGGTCCGCAGCCCTACAACGCCATCAAGGCGGCGGTGATCAACTACGCGTCCGCCCTGTCCCAGCAGCTGGCGCCCAAGAACATCCGGGTGAACACCGTCTCGCCCGGTCCGATCTGGGTGACGGGCGGCAGCTGGGACATGATCAAGACCCACATGACTCCGCTTTACGAGCAGACGGTCAAGGCCGTGCCCATGGGCCGCCTCGGCGAGGATGCGGAGGTGGCGCGGGCCATCGCCTTTGTGGCCTCACCCGCCTGTCGCTTCATGACCGGAGCGAACCTGGTCATCGACGGCGGGGTGACCAAGCGGGTGCAGTACTGACCACGGCCAGCCGTCATCCGGGACAGCGCGCCAGCGCCGATCCGCGCTCCGAAGGCCGCACGCGCACAGACCCTCCTTCTTGGTCCCGCCTCTCCGCTTCGCTCCGACCGGGACGACAAGAAAGCAGAGCCGCCCATGCCTGAAGCAAACCCTGCCCGCATCGACGTGGTCCTGGTCGCCGGGGGCAAGTTCCACGACATCGACTTCGCCCGGCTGGAGCTGCTGAAGCTGCTGGCCGAGGACGAGCGGGTGCGCGTCCGGGTGTTCGAGGACTATAGCCGCATAGACGTCATCCGCGCGGCCAGGTTCCTGGTCACCTACACCTGCGACGTCGTCCCGAGCCTGGACGAGCAAGAACAGCTGCGGGCGTGGCTGGAGGGCGGCGGCCGCTGGTTCGCCCTGCACGGCACCAACTCGATCCTCCGTTTCCTGCAGAGCGGGCTGGTGGACAGCCCGCGCTGGGCGCCGCACCTGATGCAGACGCTGGGCAGTCAGTTCATCGCCCACCCGCCGATCCAACCCTACCGCGTCGACGTCGTCCAACCCAGCCACGCCCTGGTGCAGGGTGTCGAGCCGTTCGAGGCCGCTGACGAGCTCTATCTGTCCGAGACCCACGGCGAACTCGATGTGCTGCTCGCGGCCGAGTACGAGGGAGAGGCCAAGGGCTTTGTCGAAGACCAATGGCCAAAGGCGCGCCACCCGGTGTTCTACATCCACAAATTGGGCCAGGGCGCGGTGCTGTACCTGACCCTCGGCCACTGCCGGAGCCACTACGACATGCACGCGGTCGGGATGGACTACTATCCGAGGGTCGAGCGGGGGTCGTGGGACCTGCCGGTGTACTACGATCTGCTCCGCCGAGGTCTCGCTTGGAGCAAGGAGGCGCAGTCGCCTACTTAGACCCGAGCCGGACCACGTTGGTATAGCCGCCCGCGATCGCACGCGTGGCGAACCTCTCATCGGCGGTGACGAGGTCGCAGCTAAGCGACCGCGCGAGGGCCAGGTACACGCAGTCGGCGACGGGGTCCGATAGGGCCATCGCGATCTGGAGCGCCGAGACCATCAGAGAATCCGAGGCGCGCAGGTCGGAACAGCTTGGAGCACGGCCTCGAAAGCGTCCGCTGCCTGCGTCGTGTCGAGCTCGCGGAAGCGTACGCGCTTGGCGATCCCGTTGGCTACCTCAAGCCTGAAGATGTCCGGAGCGATCGGCTCCGTCCGCACAAACAGGCGTCTCGTCGCCTCGCGGCCGTCCTCTCTGAGGACGAGCTTGAGCGCGACCGAGGCGTCGACGACCGCCTTCAATCCCAGCCCATCTCACGCGGACCAGCAACTGAGCTATGACCGCCTCGTCTGCTATCACGCGCCGATAGCATGGCTCGATCTCGCCTCAATTCACGCCCCTTTCCCGGCCCTCCCAGTAGGGCGCGCGGAGTTCGCGGCGAAGAATCTTTCCGCTGGGGTTGCGGGGCAGGGCGTCGATGACGTCCACCGACTTGGGCGCCTTGTAAGCGGCGATGCGCTCGCGGGCCCAGGCGATGATCTCCGCCGGCTCGATCGTTTCGCCCGCCCGGGGCACGACCACAGCCTTGACCTCCTCGCCCCAGCGCTCGGAGGGCACGCCGATCACGGCCACCTCCTCCACCTTGGGATGGCCGAAGATCGCGTTCTCCACCTCGGCCGGATAGATGTTCTCCCCGCCGGAGATGATCATGTCCTTCACACGGTCGTGGATGTAGACATAACCTTCCGCGTCCATGTAGCCGGCGTCCCCGGTGCGAAGCCATCCCTGCGCATCAATGGTCTTGGCCGTGGCTTCCGGCAGATTGAAATAGCCGGCCATGTTGGCCACCGAACGGGCGGCGATCTCGCCAACCTGGCCCGGCGGCAGGCGGTTTCCGGCCTCGTCGACGATAGCCACCTCCACCCCCGGGAGCGCCTTGCCGGCCGAGCGCATCTTCGGCGACCCATCCGGGGTATGGTCCTCAGGCGGCAGGGCTACGATGGCGCCCGCCGTCTCGGTCATGCCGTACATCTGTACGAAGCCGCAGCCGAACACCTCCATGCACTCCTTCAGCAGGTCGAGCGGAATCGGCGAGGCGCCGTACAGGATGTTCTGCAAGCGGGAATAGTCGACCTCCCGCGCGCGGGGGTGGCGCACCACGATCTGCATGGCCGCCGGCACCAGGAAGATCTTCGACACGCGGTCGCGCTCGATGAAGTCCAGCACGGCGTTCGGGTCGAACTCGCGCGCGATCACCCCGGTGGCGCCGTTGAACAGGGTGGTCACGCCCCACCCGGTGCCGCCGATGTGGAAGATCGGCATGGCGATGAGCCCGATGTCGTCCTCCGACCAGGTGTTCCAGGCCGGCTGCTCGCGGCCCGGCAGCTGGCGCAGGCCCACAAGGCTGAGATGGGTCAGCATGGCGCCCTTTGGCCGCCCGGTCGTGCCGGAGGTGTAGAGCTGGATGGCCACGTCGGTCATTTCCGGCGAACGGTCAGGCGGGCCTGCGGGGGCGGCGTTGCGCCAGGCGTCGAAGGACGGCCACTCGGGTGCGCCGCCCTCAATGGCCACCATCAGCGGCCGCGGGTCGAGCTGCGGGACGATCTCGCGCGCTTGGTCGATGAACTCCGACCCGACAAAGATCACTTTGGGCCGGCTGTCCTGGGCGATATAGACGATCTCGGGACCGACGAGGCGCCAGTTGACCGGCGTCATCACCGCCCTGGCCTTCATCGCTCCGACCAGCGCCTCGAAGTAGACGTCCGTGTTCTTGCCGACATGCGCCACGCGGTCGCCCGGCTGCACCCCGGCGGCTATCAGAGCGTTGGCCACTTGGTCGGTGTGACGATCGAACTGCGCGAAGGTCGTTCCCCGCCCTTCGAAGCGGAAGGCGAGCTTGTCTGGACGCGCACGCGCGTGCTCGCGCACCGCGTCGACCAGGCTGCGGAAACCGTCCTCGGCGTCGCCCTGAGCCAGGGAGCCCTGAGCCTGGGCAGCCTGAGCGGGCTTGAGCGCAGGGTCCATGAGCGTCTCCCTTCTATCGGGCCCGTTCGCCGACCCAAAAAACAATCTGGCCTGACCGTATCAAACGGGGCAGACTTTTCTCAACGCTGGAGTAAGATGTCGACCAAACTGGACGCTGCAGCAAGAGCGCGTCTGAGGGAGATCGTAGCCGCATGAGCGCAGCCGTCGTCGCGGAGAGCGAAGCGCCGGCTCCGCCGATCGCGGAGGGCGTGTTCACGATGCGGAACGGCCAGGCCCATCTGATCGCCGGCCGCCGCAAGTCGGACGGGCGCATGCGCTTTCCCATGCCCACAGGTGCCCAGGCCGAGCTGTACGAACCGGTGGAGCTGCCGAACGCGGGGCGGCTTTGGTCCTTCACCGTTCAGCGGTTCCGCCCCAAGGCCCCCTATGCCGAGGCCGGCGACGATCGCAGCTTCAGGCCTTACGCGGTGGGCTACGTGGAGTTCCCGGGCGCGGTGATCGCCGAAGGGCGCATCGTCGTGGACGACTTCGCCCGACTGCGGATCGGCATGCCCATGCGCACCGTGGTGGAGCCCTTCGCCACCGAGAGAGGCGTGGTGTCGATCTACGCCTTCCGCCCCGCCTGAGGAAAGGAGCTCCAGGTCCATGAGCGACGTCCATATCGTCGGCGCCGGCATCCATCCCTTTGGCCGCCATCCGGACACGACCGGGCTGGACCAGGGCGTTCACGCCGTGCGCGAGGCGCTGGCCGACGCGGGCGTGGAGTGGCCCGACATCCAGTTCGCCTTCGGCGGCTCCTCGGCGGCGGGCAGCGCCGACGCCGCCCTGCCCCAGCTGGGCCTGACCGGAATTCAGTTCATCAACGTCTCCAACGGCTGCGCCACGGGCGGGTCGAGCCTGCTGTCCGGCTATTGGGCCATCAAGTCGGGCGAGTTCGACCTCGGCGTTGTGCTGGGCTTCGATAAGCACCCGCGCGGCGCGTTCAACGCCGATCCGGAGGACTCCGGCCTGCCCCGCTGGTACGGCGAGGTGGGCATGATGCTGACCACCCAATTCTTCGGCATGAAGATCCGGCGTTACATGGACCTGCATGGGATCAGCCCTGAGACGCTGGGCCGCGTGGCCGAAAAGGCGTTCGAGAACGGCGCCAGGGCGCCCCACGCCTGGCGGCGCGAGCCGGTCGACTTCGAGACCATCATGAACGCCCCCATGGTCAGCGATCCCCTGACCAAGTTCATGTTCTGCTCGCCGGCGGAAGGCGGAGCGGCGCTGGTGCTGGCGTCCGACAAGAAGATGCGGGAGCTCGGGCTTTCCGGGCCGAAGATCATGGGCGCGGCGGTCCGTACGCGGCTGAACGGTTCCTTCGAGGTCTTCTCCCCCTCACTGGACGTGGAGCGCGCCCCCTCGCCCACCCAGATCGCGTCCAAGGCCGCCTACGAGATGGCCTGCCTCGGGCCAGAGGACATCGACGTCGCCCAGCTCCAGGACACCGAATCCGGCGCCGAGATCATGCACATGGCCGAGAACGGCTTCTGCGCGGACGGCGAGCAGGAGCAGTGGATGGCCGAGGGCCGCACTCGGCTCGGCGGACGCTTGCCCATCAACACCGACGGGGGCTGTCTGGCTTGCGGAGAGCCCATCGGCGCCTCGGGCCTGCGCCAAGTCTATGAGAACGTCCAACAGCTGCGCGGGCGCGCGGGCGACCGGCAGGTTGAGGGCGCCAAGATCGCCTACAGTCAAGTCTACGGCGCGCCCGGCCTTTCGGCCGTGGCCGTCCTGGGAGCCTGAAGAGCCATGAATGCACCGCCGCCCCTTAGCCAGCTCCGCAAGGGCCGCCACCCCGGCGCCGAGAGCTACGAGGAGATCCTCGACCAGGACACCCGGCCGGTCCCGGCCTTCCTGCGTGAGCAGCACGTTCCGGAGCTTCCCCTGGAGGGGGTGCCGGTCGAGCGCTACTTTGACCGCGAGTTCTTCCAAAAGGAGGTCCAGCACGTCTGGCTCAAATGCTGGCAGTGGGCCTGCCGCGAAGAAGATATCCCGAATGTCGGCGACACCGAGATCTATGACGTTGTCGGCAAGAGCCTATTGATCTGCCGCACCAAGCCGGACGAGATCCGCGCCTTCTACAACAGCTGCCCCCATCGCGGGCGCAAGCTCGCCACCCTCCCCGGCTGCAAGTCGGAGTTCCGCTGCCCCTATCACGGCTTGTCCTGGAACACCGATGGCGTCCTGAAGAACAATCACATCGCCTGGGACTTCCCGCAATGGGAGGGCGGCAAGATGGACCTGCCCGAGGCCAAGGTGGAAACCTGGGGCGGGTTCGTCTTCATAAACTTCGATCTGAACGCCAGGCCGTTGATGGATTACCTCGGCCCCCTGGCTAAGGACTTCGAGCGCTACGAGCTGCACAACCGCCACAAAATCATCCACGTGCAGAAGCCGGTGCGCTGCAACTGGAAGGCGCTCGCCGAGGCCTTCATGGAGAGCCATCACTCCGTCACCACTCATCCGCAGATCCTGCCATTCCTGGCCGACGTGAACAGTCAGTATGATCTGCTGAACGACTACGTCTCTCGCCACTTCTCGGCCCAGGGCGTGGCCAGCCCGCTGCTGGCCGACCAAAACCTCACCGCCGAGCAGATCATCGCCGCCATGACCGGCCAGGCCACCAGCCGGCGGCAGGTCGGCGAAGCCGGCGCGGTGCCGGAGGGCATGACCGCGCGCCAGTTCGCCGCCGAGCAGGGTCGCCAGGCGCTCTCGGCCAGCGACGGCTGGGACTACTCCGACAAGTCCGACGCCGAGATGCTGGACGCGCTGCTCTACAACCTGTGGCCCAATATGAGCTTCTGGGCCGGTTTCCCGCCCAACCTGGTCTATCGTTGGCGCCCTCGCGGCCTCGATCCCGAGGTGGGGATCATGGACGTGGTGATGCTGAAGCGGGCGCCCAAGGACGCCCCTCGTCCGCCGCCCGTCCCCGTGCACGAACTCGGCATCGACGAGCCCTGGTCGGCCGCGGAGGAGCTGGGCGGCCTGGCCGGCATCTTCGAGCAAGACATGGGCAACCTGCCCTACGTCCAGGAAGGCCTGCACGCCTCGGGCACGGGGGTGGTGCACTTCGCCCGCTACAGCGAAATGCGCATCCGCCAGCTCCACCTTTTGATCGACCGCTGGATCGCAGCGGGCGAGGCAGGCTCGTAGCCGCTTCGACCCTGAACCGGTGGGCGCGAACCGGAGGTCAGCGCGTGTGCAGGCGCGGCGAGCGCACCTTCAGCGCTGTCGCAGGCCCGCCGAAACCTCCTGCGCTTGGCGCCGTCGAGGCGAAACCCAAGTCGTGGCATATCTGAGGTGGGCGTTGAATGCGCAGAGGCCCTTGGTGCTGCCGGCCGCGCTGGACCTGTTCCGCATTGTTGAACGCGACAGACCTGACCCCCAGCCTGCCGATCGGTGAAAATCGGCCACTGCTTCAGCAGAGGAGGTTCAGCATGGCAAGGGGCGGCTGCCCGACTCGCTAACTGATTGCGGCACTGCAGAAAGCTGGCGCACCCGACACGATTCCAACGTGTGGCCTCCACCTTCGGGGGCTATTGATGCTCACCGAAGGTGAAATGCATGGTCGTCTATATTGATTTCAAAAGACAAACCCGAGGACGGCCCTTCTTTACGCGCTTATTCCGTGTCGATTTCGGTCCTACTGCTTACGTCTCGCTTACGTGGGCCATAAATCGCGGAAATCAAAACGTAGATCGACATGCTTCTCTTTGACTCCCGACCAATCATCGACTGCGGGCACGGTCGGCAGACCAATCTATAGGATAGATCGGTTAAATATCGTCGCCCGCGGCGCCCGGTTCTCTCGCTGTGTCATCCTCGCCGGGCGGCCCCATCGGCCTTCCCTGGGCGGGGCGGGCCGGCGGCGATTTTGTCGGCGGGTGGATCGCGGCGAGCAGCGCATCGGTGACGCGGCTGCGGTAGCGCTGCGCATGGCGCAGGGCGTGAAACTCCCGCGGCGGCAACCGGAAGGGGACGTGATGCAACAGGCCGCTCTCGATGCTGGGCGCAGCGACCGAGGCAGAGATGGCCGTCGCGCCCAGGCCTGCCTCGACCGCGGCTCGAACCGCCTCGTTGGACGGCAGCTCCAGCGCCACGCGGAGGTTCCGGGGCTCGACGCCGAGCTTCACCAGCGCCTGTTCGAGCACCGACCGCGTTCCCGACCCTGGTTCACGCAGCACCCATTCGCTGCCCAGAAGATCGGCCGGTTCAGGACTGCCATTCTCGGCCCAGGGATGTTCGGGGCTGACGACGAGGATGAGCTGATCCTGCGCCACAGGCGAACTCTCGAGCTGAGCGCTTTCCACTTCGCCTTCTACAAATCCGAGGTCCGCCGCTCCGGTCTCGATCGCTTCCGCCACCTGGGACGTGTTGCCGATCGCCATGCGGATGTCGATCCGTGGATGGGCTCGGCGAAACGCGACGAGATGGCGGGGCAGCCAGTAGCTCGCGATGGTCTGACTGGCCTGAACTGAGAGCGTGCCGCGCTCGAGATTGCCGAATTGACCCAGCGTCAGTTCGGCGCGTTCGACCTGCGCCAGGATCGCCTTGGCCTCCGCGAGCAAGGCGCGGCCCGCCTCGGTCAGCTCGATGCGTCGTCCGACGCGATCAAACAGTTTCGTATCGTGCCGAGCCTCCAGGGCGGCGATCGCGTGGCTCGCCGCCGACTGGGCGAGATTCAGGGCCTGGGCCGCCTGCGTCAGATGCTGTCGCTCGGCGACGGCCACAAAGATGCGAAGTTGGTCAAGGGTCATATAGCTCCAGTCCAATCTAAAAGTTAGATCGTATAGAGCTATAACATCTATTAGATAGATTGATCGAGGCCCGATACGCTCCTGTCAGTGAGCACAATAGCACTGACTTGAAAGGAGATCGTCATGGCCGTCGCACTCCGCCTCGCTGATCTGGAAGCCACCACTCGGCAAGCCCCCGTGGCCCCCGTCATTCGCCGGGAACGGGCGCTGACGGTTCTGACCACCCCAGCCGCCAAGCCGGAGCCGAACCTGCTCGCGGACACCAGCATCCATCCTGTCGCAGTCGCTATTCCTGTCGCGGCCGCCGGCTGGTTCCTCGTAGTGGCCTGGGCCGCCTTCGGCGGCGGCGAGACCTCTCTGGTTCTCGCGGTCATCACAGTCCTGGCGCTGATGTTCTTCGGCCTGTTCGTGGGCGGCGGCGCGATGGCGCGCAACGTCACCCCGGAGCGGGCTCACCGACGGAGCTTCCAGGCCTTCCTGGACGGCGACGTGGACATCGGCGCCGGCCGGATCACCGGGCGCGAGGCTCTCTATCAAATCGCCGCTATGCCCGTGGCGCTCGCCGTCGGCTTCACCGTGATCGCGCTCATCGAGGTCATCGTCTGAGCCGCCCCTTCCATCCGCCTCGCACCAGGAACCTTCCCGTGAGCGTCCACGTCAAACATCCTTCTGTCGACCAGGCGACGCCCGTCAGGGCGCCGCTTCGGGCCGTCGGTCGACCGCCCATCGCCCAAGCGCATGGCCATCACAAGCCCACCTCGCTTGTGCCGGGGCTGGTCCTGACCGCCGCAATCGCCGGCGCGGGCTTCGCCTTGCGCCAACTCCCCGGTGTGGGGGTGTTCAGCCCGATGATCCTGGCGATCGTCATCGGCATCGTCTTCCACAACGCCGTCGGCACGCCGGCGCGGGCCAGGGCCGGCGTGACCTTCTCGCTCCGGAAGATCCTGCGCCTGGCGATCATCCTCCTGGGGCTGCAGTTGACGGCTCAACAAGTCGCCGAGGTCGGCGGAACCGGCATCGCGGTGATCGCCCTGACCCTGGTCGGAACCTTCGTCTTCACCACCTGGCTCGGCCGGTTGCTTGGCGTCGATCGCAAGCTGACCCAGCTCATCGCGGCGGGCACCTCGATCTGCGGCGCCTCTGCCGTGATCGCAACGAACACCGTCACCCAGGCCCACGATGAAGACGTCGCCTACGCGGTCGCCTGCGTCACTGTCTTCGGCTCCATCGCGATGTTCGTCTATCCGCTGCTGCCGGCGCTCCTGCACTTGGGCCCCCACGCCTTCGGCCTGTGGAGCGGCGCGTCCATCCACGAGATCGCCCAGGTCGTCGCCGCCGCCTTCCAGGACGGCAAGCAGGCCGGCGACTTCGCCACCATCGCCAAGCTGTCCCGCGTGACGATGCTCGCGCCAACAGTCGTCGCTCTGGGCCTGATGGCCGCGCGCCGGGCGCGCCAGCACGGCCATGCCCACACACAGGCCAAGCCGCCGATGCCGTGGTTCGTGCTGGGCTTCATTGCCCTGGTCGGCGTCAACAGCGTCATCACCGTCCCGACGGGGGCCAAGCAGGTCATCGTCCTTCTGACCACCTTCCTGCTGTCGATGGCCCTGGCGGCCATGGGTCTGGAAACCGACCTCGCCAAGCTCAAGGCCAAGGGGATCAAGCCCTTCATCCTCGGGTTCTCTGCCTTCGTCTTCATCGCCGCCTTCAGCCTGATGCTGGTGAAAATCACCAGGTGAGGGGCCGGCTCGGGAATAAAGACGCCCGTCCGGTGTCCACCTCTCGAGTCAACCCACAAACCTCTCCCAGACACATCAACCCGACCGATAGCCAGGTGCTGAACGTGGTCTGTCAGACAACGGAGCCCGCCGATGCCACGTTCGTTTTTCCACCTCGCCACCCTGGCCTTCACCCTGGCGACCGCCTCGGTCGTCTACGCCGCCGAAACACTGCACGTCTACGGTCCCGGCGGGCCTTTGCCGGCGATGAAGGAAGCGGCCACGGCCTTCGGCCAGGCTCACGGCGTTCAGGTCGACGTCGTGGCGGGGCCGACCCCGCAATGGCTCGACCAGGCCAAGGCCAACGCCGACCTCATCTTCAGTGGCTCCGAAGTGATGATGTCGGACCTCATCACGGCTCTTCCGAGCATCGACACACAGACCGTCCAGCCGCTTTATCTGCGGCCGGCCGCCATTCTGGTCCGCCCCGGCAATCCGAGCCACATCACCGGGATCGCCGATCTCCTGAAGCCCGGTCATCGGATTCTCGTGGTCAACGGAGCGGGTCAGCAGGGCCTCTGGGAGGATGTGGTCGGCCGCCTCGGCGACATTCGCAGCGTTGGAGCCTTCCGCGCCAACATCGCCGTCGGCGCCGCCAATAGCGGACAGGCGCGGCAGACCTGGATCTCCGATCCTTCCATCGACGCCTGGCTGATCTGGACCATCTGGCAGCGAGCTAATCCTACGCTCGCCGATCAGGTCCCGGTCGAACCCCAGTTCGCCATCTACCGCGACACCGGCGTCGCCCTGACCAAGCAGGGCGAGGCCCGTCCCGAAGCGCGCGCCTTCGCCGCGTTCCTCGCCTCGCCGCAGGGGTCCGCCATCTTCGCCAAATGGGGCTGGCTGCCCGCCAAACGAGACCGGACCCGAGACCGCGTACCCGTCAAGAGACTGATCGATTTGATCGATGTTCTGCATCAGACCGATCGGCCGTCCGGGGCCAAGTCGTAGTCATGACCATGAAACCGCCTTGATGTTTGAACAGCTTTCTCCTCAGTCAACGGCGCTTCGTCGTTGGGATGCGGCGGCCGGAGGACACGAATGCCTAAGATAAATAAGATTCTGCTCGGTTCAGTCGCCGTCGCTGTCGTCGGCTGCTTCTGGGTCTTCGGCCAGTTGCGGCATGCTCGCAGCGAAAGGGAGCTGGCGCAGGCTGTGGGAGCAGACGATCGCCGACGCCGCAATGGGCGAGACCGTGCCGACCGCGCTTATCGCCTGGGAAGGCCTGGTCTTCGCGGGCAACGCCGGCGGCGACATCAAGGGCGTGAAGGGCCGCATGTACGCGCTCGACGCGGCCACGGGGCGGATCGTCTGGGAGCAGTATATGGTCCCGCGCGAACCGAGCGACCGCGCTCGCGGCCCCGCTGCGCCCGCGCCCAGTCCCGCGCCGCGCTGGTCCAATCCGCCCGGCGTTCCGATCAGCGGCGGCGCATCGTGGACCAGCTACACGCTCGAGCCCGACACCGGGACGCTCTACGTCCCGGGCGGCAATCCCGCGCCCGACTTCACGCCGCATCTCCGGCCCGGCGCCAATCCCTATGCGGGATCGGTGGTCGCGCTCGACGCCCGCACGGGCGCGGTGAAGCGGACGTATACGCTTGTCGCGCGCGACTTCCACGACTGGGACGTCTCCGCCGCCCCCGCCGTCCTCACCACGCGGGGCGGCCGCCGGATCATGGCCGCCGCCATCAAGGACGGTTATCTCCATGGCTTCGACGCGGCGACGGGCGACGCCATACGACGGATCGCTACGACACCACTGGATAGGGCGCCAGCGGGCTACGTCGGATCTACGGCCAAGACCTTGCCAATAGGGGGGAAGGCCCTCTGTGGACAAGCCTGCCGCTCGCAGATCTTGCAGCCGCCGCCGATGGGCGTGGCGGCGCCGGGATCGGAGAGGTCCAGCCCCTTTGAATAGATAAGGCGCGGCGCGTGGCGGACGTCGCAGCCGAGGCCGATGGCGAAGGTCTTGCCCGTCGCCCCGAAGCCGGCCGGATCGGAGCCGACGGCGCGGGCGATCCAGAGATAGGTCCGCCCATCTGGCATCTGCGCCAGCTGGGTCAGCACCCGACCCGGCTGGGCGAAGGCTTCGTAGTGTTTGAGAAGCACTTGCAACTTGTTCCCGACGGTCATATCAAGCAGGTGTTGCGAATGGTTCTCAGGTGGGTGGCGAGATATGGGCGGGGCATGCAGCATAAGTGGGAGCATCGCGGCACTGGCGGTGGCGGCGCTGGCCCCGCCGGCTTGGGCGCAGACGGCGCCGATCAGCCTTGATGCGCCGGGCAAGGCGCAAGCGAACTCATTGAACGACGCGAAGGTCAGCGAGGTCGTAGTCACCGCCAAGCGCGCGACGGAAGACGCCCTGCATATCGGCGCGGCGCCGATCGACCTGCCGATCGCGGTTCAGATCGTGCCGATCCAGGCGATCCAGGACCAGGGGTTCGTCCGCCTCGGCGATGCGGTGCGCGACGTGTCCGGCGTGACGCGCAAGGAAGCCTATTTCGGTCTGACCGACAGCTTCAATATCCGCGGTTTTGACGGCTCCACGGGGCTCTTCAACGGCTTCCGCCACGACTATTACGGCCAGGTGATGGATCTCGTGAACGTGCAGTCGGTCGAGGTGATCAAGGGGCCGGCGTCGGTGACCACGGGCTTCCTTGAGCCAGGCGGCGTGATCAACACCATCACCAAACGGCCGACCAACGATCCGATCACCGATTTCGTGCTGCAGGGCGGCAGCTTCGACTTCGCGCGGGGCGAGGCGGACATAAGCCGCCGGATCGACGATCAACTCGCCGTGCGCCTGACCGGCAGCGTCGAGCATACCAGCAGCTTCCGCGACTACGTCGGCTCGGACCACTATTCGCTCGGCGCCGCCGCCGACTGGACGCCCACATCCAAGACAAAGGTCGAGCTATCCGCCTATTACACCCGGATCGACGCCACGCCCGACCGCGGCCTACCCAACGACCCGATCTCGCTGACCATCTCGCCGGACCGGTTCTTCGGCCAACCTAGCGATAGCTATCACCTGAATGAGTATGAGGCCTCTGTGGTCGTCACCCAGGAGGTGACGGACGTCTTGTCCCTTCGCTCAGGCTTCGACTGGTCGCGTAGCCAAGACATTCGCCGCAACACCCAGGCTATCGCCCTGCAGCCGGACGGGCGGACCTATTCGCGAGACTACACCGTCGTGCCCGGCAGTTTCGACACCAAGACCGCCTTCGCGGAGGGCCACCTACGTTGGAACACCTTCGGTTTCGTCCAACACCTGGCCGGCGGGGTCGATTACACCCGCCAAGACCAGCGCTATGAGTTCCTGGACACCGACGTGACGGGCGCGTTCGTGGCACCTATAGACATCTATACCCCCAATTACAACGTGCCGCCGCCCGGGCCCGTGGGTCCGGACGGCCACTCCTCGGGCGGGCCTCAAGACGTCGGCTTCTACCTCAACGATCTGATCAGTTATGGCCCGTTCGACCTGCTCTTGGGCGTGCGGCAGGATCGCTTCACCTATTACGCCAGCGACATCGACTATCCGCCGCCGCAGCACTTCGCCAACAACGCCACGACGCCGCGGGTGGGGCTGGTCTACAAGCCCTCACTCCTGAAACGCTTCGGCACGGTGTCGCTCTATGCCAACTACGCCGAAAGCTTCAATCCGCAACTCTACATCCTGCTCGCCAACGGCAGACGCCGACGCCGTCCAAAGGCAAGCAGACCGAGGTCGGGCTGAAATATGAGAGCGCGGACGGGCGCTACACCGCCTCCCTCGCCGCCTTCCGCATCCACAAGACCAATGTGGCGACGCCCGATCCGACCGACCCGACCGGGACCTACTCCATCCTCACCGGCGAGGACCTGTCCCAGGGTCTGGAGCTGGACATCGCCGCCAGGCCGATCGAGGGCCTGAAGACCCTGCTGGCCGTCTCCAACATGCGAACGGTGGTGGAGCGGGATGAGGTGCTGCCCATCGGCGACCACCTGGTGAACGTGCCCGAGACCCAAGCCACTTTCACCGCCCGCTACGACATCCCCAAGACGCTCTTCGGCTTCGGCGGCAGCGTCTATTACGTCGGCGCGCGGCAGGCGACCTTGCCCAACACCTTCACCATACCCTCCTACACCCGGGTGGACGCGGCGCTTTACTGGCGCGCGACGCCGAAGATCGAGGCTGCGCTGAATGTGCAGAACATCGGCGACGTGCGCTATTACGACAGCCAGGACAACTACCTGTTCCCCGGTGCGCCGCGTAGCGTGCTCGGCACGATCCGGCTGCATTACTAGCGGCGCGATCGTGAGCCCCCGAGCCCAGTCCATACGCCGAGGCCTCGTCCGCCAGTCGCTTGTGTGCCTTCATCGCTGGGCGGGGCTTGGGATGGCGGGGTTCCTGATCCTGGTCGGCCTCACCGGGTCCGCCATCGCCTGGAACGACGCGGGCGAGCGGCTGTTCGCCCCCTCCCTGTTCGTGCTGCCCCCCGCCGAGGCGGCGAAACCGGCCCTCGATCCCTTCGCCCTTCGAGATGCCGCCGAGCGGGCCGAGGCGGGCTTCGCGATCAATGGGGTGGACTTCACCCGCCGCCCGGACGAGCCCGCGCGCTTCTATGTGGAGGCCCGCCCCGGCGGCCCGGCGCCTCGTGACGACGACATCGCACTGAATCCCGCCACCGGACAGATCATCGGCGCGCGGCGCGACGGCGACATCAGCCAGGGTCTGATCAACCTCATGCCCTTCATCTATAGCCTGCATGACGAGCTGGCGTTACGGGGCGGCGGGGCTTTGATCCTCGGCGTCGTCGCCTTGGTCTGGACCGTCGACTGTTTTGTCAGCCTGTGGCTGACCTTCCCGCCTGCCGCGCATGCGCGTCGCCCGCCGGGCGTTTGGGTGCAGAAATGGGGAAAGGCCTGGCGGGTGCGTTGGCCGACGCGGGTTTTCAAACTGACCTTCGATCTGCACACCGCCTTGGGACTATGGCTGTGGATCATGCTGGGGGTGCTGGCCTGGTCCGGCGTCGCCTTCAACCTGCCAGAGGTCTATCAGCCGGTGACCAAGGCCCTGTTCGGCCTCGACGAAGCGCCGGAAATCCGCACGCCGGCACCGCCCTCCGCAACGCCGCCCGCCCTCGACTGGCGCGCCGCCCACCGGGTCGGCCAGCAGGCGATGGCGGATGAAGCGAGACGCTACGGCTTTACCATCCTGAACGAGCGGCTGATGTTCTACGATCCGGCCAAGCGCACCTACGCTTACCGCGTCAAGTCCACCCTCGACCCCGGCAAATCCGGCAACACCCAGCTCACGCTGGATGCCGACACCGGACGCACCCTGGCCTTCCAGCGGCCCACGGGCGGCACGTTCGGCACGACCTTCACCACCTGGATCGAGGATCTGCACACCGCCAACGTATGGGGCTGGCCCATGCAGGTCTTTCTCACGCTGATGGGGCTGCTCGTCACCATGCTGAGCGTCACGGGGGTGATGATCTGGCTTCGCAAGCAGAGCGCGCTATCCCGCTGCAACAGCTGACGGTCGCTGCAGGTAGAGGAGACGGGCGGCCAGGAGGCGACAGCGATGGCGGTCGCCGGCCTCACGTTGGGCGGGGCTGATGATAGCCGTCTTCCTGGTTGTTGCGGGCCTGACGGGGGCGATCCTGCCGTTCGAGCAGGAGCTGACCTTCCTCTCCCGACCTGACATCGCCTACACCCACCCGCCCCACCAGGCCGCACGTCTATTCGATGTGGAGTCTGCTTTGGATGCAGGAGGCGCGTTTTGAAGTCGAGCGTGGCACCGGAAAAGAGACCCCGATTAAGAGGGCAAGATAAAGCGAGTTGCCTCGCTGCCGGAACTTCGTTCCTAAGTGTTTGTCTGCACATTGTTTTCTGGTGCTGCCTCGCCGATCCGGCGAGGTGCGCGGGCGCCGGAGAAGCTGATTTTCCCAGTGTTTTCAATGCTATTTTGGGTGGCAGGCGCAATGTGCGTCAAGCGCGATCCCGCCGTTTCTACGCTGGCGCAAGTATTTCTACGCCAGGGCACTACGCCCTCAATTTGGACCTTGTATCGGCGGTTTGATCTTCCAATCGTCACGTCATGGCGACCGACGAAGACCGTTTCCGCATCCGTCCCGGCCGGGTCCGCAACCGCTCCTGCGTCCGGTCCGTGCGGGCGGTCCGGCCACGTCCGAAGACCTTCCTGGCGGAGGTGCATCAGGCTATCCGACGCGCCGGCGGCGACCCCAATCGGCTGGGCTCGGCCGGGAAGGGAAGCGGGCGGTTCAATGCGCGCGGCCGGGGTGCTGCGGTTGCCGTCGTCTTGAAGGGACAGAACGCCTGGAGCCGGGATGCGAACGGCGTGCGGACCCGCGCCCGGGATCGAGCACAGGCGCGGTCGTCTCGTCGGCGAAGAGCTTCTCTGAGGCCTTCAGCCGCTCCAGCAGCCTGGCGTGCACCGGCTGCAGCAGCCAGGCGGCGCGCCCGGTCCAGTCGGCCAGGGTGGAGCGGTCCAGCTCGATCCCTTGCCGGGCGTAGATCTGCGCCTGCCGATAGAGCGGGAGGTGGTCGGCGTACTTGCCGACGATCACGTGGGCGATGGTCGCCTCCGTCGGGAGCCCGCCCTCGATCAGCCGGGCCGGCGCGGGCGCCTGCACCACGCCCTCCTCGCACGCGCGGCAGGCGTACTTGGGCCGGCGCGTGACCAGCACCCGGACCAGGGCGGGGATGATGTCCAACCGCTCGGAGACATCCTTGCCGATGCGGTGCAGGTCGCCCGCGCAGCAAGGGCAAGCCTTGCTCTCGATGTCGACCATCACCTCGAAGCGGGGAAGGTGCGCCGGCAGTGAGCCCCGGTTGGTCCGGCGCCGGGCAGTCGTCGCGGCACGGCGTTCGGGATCGGTCTTCTCGACCTGAGCGGCCTCCGCCGCCTCCACCTGCTGGACGTCTTCCAGACCCAGCTCCAGCTGGTCGATGGGCAGGGTCTCGGCGCGGCGGCCGAAGCGATGTCGCTGCAGCTCCTTGATGATCTGGGTCAGGCGGTCCGCGCGGGCGCGCTCGGCCAGGAGCATTGCCTTCAGCGAGGCCACGTCGTCTGGAAGCGCTTCAGCCAGGGCCGCCACGACCGGATTAGACCATGTTCGCAGGGCCTTGAGGCGCCCCTGCGTGCACCCTGAGTCCCCCGGTCGCAGCCTCAGTGGGCCTCCACCGGGATCCGCGTCCGACGCCGGCTGTAGACCCGGGCCCAGTCCAGCCCGTCGAGAAGCGCGCCGAGCTGAGAGGCGGTCAGCCGCATGGCCCCGTCCTGCACCCTGGGCCAGCGGAAGCCCCCTTGCTCCAGCGTCTTGGCCACCAGCACCACCCCCGTGCCGTCCCAGTACAGGAGCTTGATCCGGTCCGCCCGCTTGGCGCGGAAGACGTAGATCGCGCCCGAGAACGGGTCGGCGCGCATCTCGTCCTTGATCAGCGCCGCCAGCCCGTTCGCGCCCTTGCGGAAGTCGATCGGCTTGGTCGCCACCAGCACCCGCACGCCCGAGGGTGGGGCGATCACCGCTCGGCCTTCAGCGCCTTGATCACTGCCGCGACCGTCTTCGCTTCGGCGCCGCGGCTCACCCGCATGACCACGCCGTCGATCTCCAGCTCGATCCCGCCCTAGCGCGAGCCCCGGGTCTTCTTCGCCTTCAGTTCGACCCGCGGGACCGCCACCACGGGCAGCGCCGGCGCCTCGATCACGACCGGAGCGAACCTCGGAGCCGAACGCGCTTCCCTCGGCAGCTTGGCGTCCCGCCGCCACGTGAAGAGCTGCGTCGGTGCGAGCCCATGCCGCCGGGCCACGTCGCAGACCGTGCCCACCCCGGCGTAGCTCTCGGCGACGATCCGGGCCTTCTCCTCCGGCGACCAACGCCGCCGCGGGCCAGCCCCGGTGAACACCTCGATCCGGCGCACCTCGCCGGTAGGTGTGACATCGTCATAATTGTGCTCGCACCAAGCCCGGCCGCGGATCATCGGCTCAGACTCAGGCCGCCACGGCCCCGGCGCTAGGTGGGGCGGGCACAGCGCTTACGAAGAGCCTTTGAATCAGTCCAAATTCAATTGAGGCTGCTGTGCTACCGAAAGCGAAAGGCTGCTAAGGCTTGGAAGCGAAGCTCGCGTGTGAGCCGAACCCGGCATAAGGCTGAACCGGAACGAAAGTCAGGTCGAGATGGTCGGCCCCAGCGACGATGCTTCCGACGTGGCCCCCGTTTCTCATCCAGCCATAACGAGAGTCCTGGGTTGATCTGAGCCTTCGCTCGGGTGGTTGTGCGTCAACCCGCATGACCAGCTAACATTTTGATGTTGCTTGGCTTTGTCGCACGAATGGCTTGGTAGAGGTGCGGTCATTGGGATCGGTTTGCCGTGCGTATCCGTGATCATCATCGGCCGTCATCATCTCTCATCGATACGCCTCGTGAGGCACGACAGGCAACGAGGTTCTTGTTATCGCATGCCTCGAGCTGATCGAGAGGGTACAAGATAGCCTTGCCGATCTTGACGAATCCTGGCCCGACTCGGGCCGAGCGCCAGTTGCGCAGTGTGCCAACACTGACCTCTCCGTGATACCGCTCGGCGACCTCGTCTGCCGTCAGGAACTTTCGATCACTCACCTTCACCTCCTACGCCTGTTCGTCACGGTCAGGAGGCGCGCTCGCGCGGCCCGAATAAAGGTGCCGCTGGCCGGCGAAGTGGAAAGAGAAACGTTGTGCCGAATGCGACGGTCTGACCGTAAAGTCGGCTTTCAGGGCGGTCCGCTCGGTGTGAGCCGTGCCGAGCTGAGCAGCAGAAGTTCGAATCCCACCCGCCCCACGACGCCAGCGCCTATAACGATGCAATCGACGCTATCCATGCCTGCCTCGATCCTTGTCCGTGCTGACGCCGCGGCGCAGTCTTCTGCGAAGCGCCAAGGTCATCATCTGCGCCGGCCCCTGTTCATGCCAGCCGGCGTTCAGCTTGAGGATCCATTGGGACCAGCGATTGATCGCGGCCTCTCCCGGTAGCTCCGGCACCTTGAATGGGGCGCTCGGCTTGTAGCGTGGAACGGCCCCTTGCGTCATCGCGATGAAGTTGCGCACCTGGTCGGGGACAGTCGCGATGGAGGAAAGGTAGCGCGCGCGAAAGCGACCCACCGTCGCCTCGGCCTGCGTAACGCTGTTGAGGTCCGTAGGGTCTAGCACCACCCCGTCAAGGCCGAGTTCCTGCTCGGCGATGAGGTTGGGGAAGGTTTCGTTGAAGTGGCAGGCCACCGGGCATCCGCACAGCAGGGCCTCCGCCGCCAGCGCCGTGTTCTCGAACACGTGGAGCACCCGGCTGACCCTCAGGATACGCAACACCTCCGGCCGAGCGGTTTCGCGCGTAATGACCCGCTCCACTTCGAGCCCGTCCGGGAGGCCTGTCTTGTGCAGCGACAGGCGCTTGCCGAGGTAGGCGCAGTCGCCGTTCCGCGGCGCTTCGACAGGCGCGGGCGTCCAGTAATCCGGCTCAGACACTGGAAGAAAGAGCACGCCGTCGCAGCGCTCAAGCGCCTTGGCGATATTGGCGGCGTAGGCGACCACCACGTCCGCGCTGGCCGGAACGGCGCGGGCGCCGCCGGCAAACCCGGGATAGTTGAGCGCGTAGAGGACGCGGAGACCTGAATCGTCTCCGAAAGCGATGGCCTCCGGCGAAACGATGATCGGAACACGCCCCTGCTCGAAGTGCAGGTCGGCGACCTCACGGGTGAGAAAGGGCGCATTCAGATGGCTTGGACCGGAGCCAGCGTAACCCGGAGTCGTCAGAACCATAAAGGCGTCTTCACCTAGCCGGTTCAACGCGTGGCACAGACTGTAAAGCGTGAGGCTCCCAGCCGAGCGCCGATCGTAGCGGGGGCGCGGATGTAGTACGGGCGGCGCTTGGAGCGGCCGAGTAGCCGCTCCCCGGTGATCGCATCCGTCACCTCAGCGCCCGCGCCTCCGATAATCAGGCCGCGCGCACCACGCGAAGATCGCCATCGAGGCGGCCGGTATCTATGCCATGCTGAAGCTGCTTCAGACGGATGAACAGACGATCGTCGAAGTTGCGGTCGCGGAGGCCATTTTCGCGCAGGAAGCGGGCGATTTCGTCGACACCCTTTTCCAGCGTCCACTTCGGCTCAAAGCCAGGGAGGGTCTCCAGCGCCTTGCTGAAGTTGACCTTGTAGGACCGCGTGTCGCCTCCGGTCTCACCGGTGATCTCCAGTGTTGCGGACGGGAAGGCGGCGTGGACGGCCTCGGCGATGTCGCGAACTTGGTAGTTCGCATCGTTGCGGCCAATGTTGAAGGCTTGGTTATGCACAAGTTCGCGCGGGGCGGCGGCGGCGGCGAGCGCGGCGGCGCTGATGTCTTCGATGTGAACGAGCGGCCGCCAGGGCGTGCCGTCCGACATCACGCGGATGTTGCCGGTCGTGTAGGCCCAGCCAGCGAGGTTGTTTACCACGAGGTCGAAGCGCGTACGGGGGCTGACGCCGTATGCCGTGGCGTTCCGCATGAAGACGGGGGAGAATCGCTCGTCGGCCAGGGCGGAAAGCCCCTCCTCCGACCGAACCTTGGACACCGCGTACGCTGACACGGGGTTGAACGGCGCGGTCTCGTCGAGCGCGGCGTCGGAGTCGCCTGCGGCGCCATAGATCGAGCACGAAGAGGCGAAGACGAAGCGCTGTATACCTGCAGACTTCGCCAGCTCGCCCAGACGCACGGTCGAGTCCAGGTTGATGTCGTAGGTAAGCTGGGCGTTGAGGGCTCCCATCGGGTCATTGGACAGGCCCGCGAGATGGATGATGGCGTCGATGCCGTCGAGATCGCCCGCCGTCACGTCGCGGATGTCGCGCCAGATCTGACGATCCGGCGGGATATCGGACATCCCCTCGGGAATGCAGTCGCTGAAATAGCCGACATCGAGGCCGACCACCTCGTGGCCCTGGCTTTTCGCCAGGCGCGTCATGATCGGGCCGATGAAGCCGGTATTACCGGTGATGAGCAGTCGCATGTTACCTGTTCCCTGTCGGCTCAGCGGTTGAGCTCGGCGATCATCGTCTTGAACGTCTGCACCATGTAGGCGCGGCGCTCGTCGTCGATCCCCGGCCACACGCCGATCCAGAAGCTGTCGTTCATAATCTTGTCTGTGTTGGTCAAGTCGCCGACCACACGATAGTTGACGCCCTTGAACGCCGGCTGCCGGATCAGATTGCCGGCGAAGAGTTGGCGGGTTCCGACCTTGTGCTGGTCGAGGTAATCCACCGCGTCGCGACGCGTGAACTTCAGACCGTCCTTGAGGGTCAACAGATAGCCGAACCAGCTGGGTTCGGAGCGCGGCGTCGCCTTGGGCAGGATGAAGTATTCATCGAGACCCTCGCGGATGAAGTCCTCGGTCAGGCGCGCGAAGTTCTCCCGGCGGCGCTGGATGAAGAAGTCGACCTTGTCCAGCTGGGCGATGCCAACCGCCGCCTGCATGTCGGTCGCCTTCATGTTGTAGCCGAGATGGGAGAAGGTGAACTTGTGGTCGTAACCGTAGGGCAGGTCTCCGAGCTTATGCTGGAACCGCTTTCCGCAGGTGTCGGCCATGCCCGGGGCGCACCAGCAATCGCGGCCCCAATCACGATAGGACTCCACCAGCTTCATCAGCGACGCCCGATTGCTCATGATCGCGCCGCCTTCGCCCATGGTGATGTGGTGCGCGGGATAGAAGCTGAGGGTCGCAAGGTCTCCGAAAGAGCCCACCGGCTTGCCGTCATAGGTGGCGCCGAACGCGTCGCAGCAGTCCTCGACCAGGTAGAGATTGTGTTTCTTGCAAAGCTCGGTGACCGCGCCGAGGTCGAACGGGTTGCCGAGCGTATGCGCAATCATCACGGCCCGGGTCTTGTCCGTCACCGCCGCTTCGAGCCGCGACGCATCGACGTTGAACGTCTCCAGATCCACGTCGACGAAGACCGGCACGCAGTTGTTCTGCACGATCGGCGCGACCGTTGTCGGGAAACCGGCGGCGACCGTCAGCACCTCGGAACCCGGTGCGATCGCCTTGTTACGAAGCTTCCACGAGGTCAGCGCCGTGAACGCCAGGAGGTTGGCGGCCGAGCCGGACACCGTCAGCCGCGACTCGGCGAGACCGAAGCGTTTGGGCAACTCGCGCTCGAACTGTTCGGCGTACCGGCCCGCGGTAAGCCAAAGGTCGAGCGACGCGTCGAGCAGAAGGCGCAGCTCCTCGCCCTCGATCACCTTGCCCGCGCACGGGATGTACGTCTCCCCAGGAACGAACGGCGCGACGCCCTTCGCATCGAGGTAGCGTTGGCCGAGCTTCAGGATTTCTTCCCTGATCTCGGCGGCCGAACCAGCGCCTTCCCAAGCCATGACTTCCCTCTCCAAATTCCGCCAATGAATAGGCGCTCGCGGTCCAGCCGACGCCCGGCCGGGTTAACCCACCTGCGCTTGCGCCTCGAACACCTCTTCAACCGGGCCGAACGCCACTACGCGGCCCTTGTCCAGTAGCATCGCCTTGTTGCAGACCCGGCGAATGATCTCCTTGTTGTGCGTGGCGAGCACCAGGGCGCGCGAACGGGAGACGAAATCGTTGAGCTTGTCCTGGGCCTTGCCGATGAAGGCCTCGTCACCTGTGGCGATCCACTCGTCCATGAGCAGGATGTCAGGATCGAAGGCTGTCGCCACGGCGAAGGCCAGTCGCGCCGTCATGCCCGCGGAGTAGGTCTTGACCGGCGCGTCCAGGAAGGGCCCGAGGCCCGTGAATTCGCCGATCCAGTCCAGCACGCTCGCGATCTGCTCGCGCGTGCGGCCCTGAATGCGGCCGAGGATGAAGATGTTCTCGATACCCGGAGCCTCGAGATCCATGCCTGTGGCGGGATCGAGAGTCGCGGTGGGACGGCCATCCATACGGACGCTTCCCGCGCTCGGCGTGTAGATGCCGGCGAGCACGCGCAGCAGGCTGCTCTTTCCTGACCCGTTGTGGCCGACGAGTCCGACCCGCTCGCCTTCCATGAGCGTGAAGCTGATATTGTCCAGCGCCCGGATCGAAACCTTGTTGCTCCGGGTCTTGAAGGCCTGGCCGCCGAGCGACAGGCCGACAAAGGTCCGGCGCAACGACCGGGAGTCCCAGCTCAGGATCGGAAGGTCGAGCGTCAGATTGGTGACTTCGAGAATGGTCATATCTAAAGCCAGTGAACGATCTTCGACCGAAGCCGGATGTGGCAGACGTAGGCGACCGCCAGCCCTATGACCGCCATGAGGATCGTCGTCACCCACACCTGGGGCGGCGGAACCCGACCGATGATGGGACCGCGCACGACCTCGATCATCTGGTAAAGCGGATTGATCGTGATGAGAGTCTTGCCCTTCGCGGAAAGAGCGTCGGCGATCCAGAAGACGGGCGTCACGAAGATGGCGAACTGGATCACGTAGGTGATGATCTGGATGAAGTCGCGATATCGTGCGGCCATAAGGGCGCACAGATAGACGACCCACACCAGGTTCAACGTCACGATGGCTAGACCAGGTATAGCCAGCAACAACGTCGGCTGCACGGGCAACCTGAAGTAGATACAGACCGCCGCGGCTACGGGGATATTGTGCGCGAAGACGATCAGGTTGCGCCAGATGGTGCGAAGCACCTGCATGAAGATCGGCAGGGTGCTGTTCTTGATCAGAAGACCGGCGCCGAGGAAAGCCGTCGAGCCCTCGACGATCGAGGCGCTTATCAAGGTCCAGACCGTAAGCCCCAGACAAAGGTAGGGAATGAAGAAGTCGACCTTACTCTTCAGGATGTCAGCAAAGAGCACGCCCGCGCCGAGCGTCACTACGAGAAGACCACCCGCGATCCATATCGGACCGAGCACCGACCCTCTGTAACGCCCGCGGATGTCCTTCCAACCGAGGAACGCCCAGAGACGCCAACTCGTCAAGGACGCGGAGATATCTTGGGGACCCGTTAGAGCACTCATGTTTCGGCCGCCCATTGGCCCAACGCGTCGAACATCAGCACTCCAACCCGTTCCCTGGTTTCAGCAGACCCGCCCCGACAGTCCGGAGGCGTCATATCGCTCCTACGCGACCATTTCTTGAAGCTCAATCCGAAGCTCCATCGGACGGCCCCTTAAGGGCGCTGGCGAGCACGGCATTGCGCCTTGGCAACAGCCCCGCCCTCTTGGCCAGCCTGCCCGCTTTGCGGATCGGAGCGGTGATCCGCCAGGAGGAAGACGCCATGATCTCGTCCAGGGCGGTTCGGAGCTGGCTTTCGCTGGCGAACGCGATCGCTCGTTCCGTTTCATCCAGCCGCAGGAAAGTCATCTCACCCCGGACGTAGTCGTCATAAAGCTTGACCATGGTCTCGTTGGCATCCTGGCCGCCGACGCCGCCAATCAGTTCACGAACCTTGACCATGGTGGTGAGCGGATCGAGCTTGAAGGCTTCGTGGATGCAGAACACGGCCATTAGCTTCTTGCTACGGAACCAAGGCCGCAGCCAAAGCGCCGTCTTTATGAGGGCAGTGACGCGCGTATCCTCTGGTACGATGGGTATGCCTGGGAAATGACTGAATAACTTGAACAGGTCCTCATCGTCGAGGTGGCGAACTAGATCCTGGAACGAGAAATATTCGGCAAGGTTGAGATGTGACAGTTGCACCTTTTGCTTCAGCTCGTCCATCTTCCCGTACAGGAAGTCATTGCTGCCGTGAATTCGGACCTCGGTCAGGCGTTCCCCGAGGTATTCACCCTTGAGTTCCTTATCCAGGACGGTCTGAGCGAAGAACAGGGCATCAGCGATGCGCGGCACATAGGGGTCGCCGAGGAAATTCCGCCTTACCAGTTCCGTCCGCATGACCAGCGTCGAGAAGTGGAGCCGCAGGCCGGTGTGGAACATCTCCGCCGCCAGCGCGTGCGGGAACTCGTGTGGTTCGAACGCCTTCGAGTTCAGGGTCTCGGCGTTGCCATGGAAAGGCTGCCCCCGATCGTCGATGAACGAACGGTCGGTGAAGACATAATCGAGCTTACCCGAGACCATCCGGTCCATCGAGACAGCGAGCTTGTTTTCCAGATAGCGGTCGTCGTCGTGGATGACGGCGCAATATTCATCGACAATGTGAGGCAAGACGTCATAGCGCAGGCCTTCGCCATACCGGTTCACGTCGGATCGGTAGACTGTCGCGCCCGTGCGTTTTGCGGCCTCGTCGATCTTCTGTCGGTAGCTCTCGGTGCAGCCGTTATCGTGGATCACGATATGGACGTTGCGGAAGGTCTGGGCGACGACCGAGGCCAGGGTTTCTTCGAAGAACGGCTCGCCGGAGTAGCAGCAGATCAGAACCGCCACGCGCCCGTTGTTCTTGATGGGCTGAAGACCGCCGGGAGCGGCGGCCGGGTTTAAGCCTGTCCGCAAACGCGGCCTTTTGCGTTCCTGCTCCAGCTCCGAGCGCAAAGCGACCTCTGCAGTCTTCGCTTTCGCCGCGCCCTCTTCGAGCTTCGCGATCTTCGCCGCGTTGTCCGCAAGCTGGACCTTGTGTCGGTTCAAAAGCTCGGCGGCGAGCTTCGCCTCGGCCTTTTCGCGATCCAGTGCGGCCTCTTGTCGGGCGAGCTCCTTGCGGAGGCGTGCAAGCTCGGCCTCTTGCGCCTTGAGGTTAGCGGATAGGGTGGCCCGCTCTTCCTTCAGCCGTCCAAGATGCTCAGCGTTGCTTTGCATCAAGGCGAGTGCACGCGCGAGGGCCGCCTGCTCCGCCTTCAGGGTCGATCGGCTCTCCACCTCGCGCATCGTCGCGGTCTCGACCTCGCGTTGCAGGTCTACGACCTTAGCTCGCGTTGCTGAAAGCTCCGCCTCGCACACGGCGAGCCGTTGGCCGAGCTCCGCCTTTTCGTTCGCGAACGTCGCCGCAAGAGCGGTCCGCTCAGACGCCGCGCGCTGCCCCGCTTGCACGAGCGTGTCGCGCTCCCGCGAAATGACCTCCAGCCTGTTCGACAGTTTTTCGAGGCTGGCGTCCACCCCGGCTTGATCCGCTGGTTCAGCCACTTTCGCCTCCAATTCGCGGATTAATGAGGAGAAAATTGGTTCGCTGTTGTCCAGCGCCGACCTCGCGGCATCGAGCGCTGAGCACGCCACTGTATCGTTTGGCGTCAGGCGAAGCTGCCTGAGCGCCTCAAAAACCGGCTCCGTCCATCGCGCCGCAAACGCCGCGAGCGGGCCGCCCCCAACTCGGCCGGGTGATGCCGTAGACTGGAGTCGAGAAACCGGTCGACCTCGTCCTCACGCGCCGGCGTGCGATCCGGGAGCGTCAGTCCGAGTTGACGTTCGAGCCTGACTAATTCACCGCGCCAGTCGGCGAGAAAAGCGTCGTACTCCACAAAGCCACGTGGAAGCCCGCGCGATCCGAACTCGCCGTCCAGATGGTATCGCAGCCACATCAGGCTGGCTTCGGCCGGCCCCAGCGCACGGTGCCGGGCCTCGGACGCAGCCACGGCCTCGGGCGCCGGAACGGCGAAACGACCCGCACGTCGGCGTCGAGCAACGCCAACATGCGCAGGGTAAACGGCATGAGCTTGGAGAATCTGGGATTCTTCAGCGCAAAGAGCGATTGATCCGCGTGAACTGAACGGATCAGTGCGGCCCCGCGCTCGGCGAGCCCCTCCGTTTCCTCCGACACCTGCCAATCCGCTGGCACCGAGGTCCAGCCGCGCTCCCGCGTACCGGCGAGCGCAAGCACGTCGTCCAGGAAGTTCGCCAGCGTCGTGGACTCGAAATACCCCTTCGGGTTGAACTCCGTCCCCGCCATAAGATCGCTCGGCAAACCGCACCCGAGAATGCCAAGCGCGGCTGTCAGGGCGGAGGTCCCGCTGCGCTCCATTCCGGACACCAGCACGACGGTGGGCCCGCTTCGGCCCGTGGGACTCGCAATGGAGGCGCTCATCTCACGCTACTCCACCGCGGCCAGGGCGATCGTTGCGAGACCGAAGTCCCCTACTATCGCAGAGGTCAGCGCTTCATAGGTGGCGAAGCGTATGCGGACAGGCGATCCAGCACATTCGGCCGCCCCATAGCCGCCTGAGAACAGATAGAACGGGAGGCTCGCCCGTTCGCAGGCCGTGGCGTCTACGATGCTGTCGCCCACGAACGCCGCGCGCTCTGGTGAGCCGAGCCTGTGCAGCGCTTCGCGGAGGGGCGCGGGGTCGGGCTTCGCGACCGGCAGAGTGTCTCCACCGATCAAGACCTCGAAGAACCGGTTGAGCCCGGCCTCGCCTAGGACACGGGCGGCGATCGCCTCAACTTTATTGGTGACGACGCCAAGACCGAATCCTCGCGCTTTGAGGGCCTCAAGGCACGAGATCACGCCCGGGAAGACGTCGGCTGGTGAAGCGGCGCGAGCCTTCAACCGCTCGCGAAAAGCGGCCACGTCGGCGACCGGATCGCCCGCCGCCCCGGCTAAAGCGCGGCCGACCAGCTCAGGAGCGCCGAGACTCACCCACTGGCGAACGTCGCTCACCGAGGGTGGATAACCGCCCCGTTCAGCCGCCAGATCACCGAGCGCAGCGGCGATCGAAACCGCGGTATCGACCAGAGTACCGTCGAGATCGAACAAGACGGCAGGCGCGCCAGATCGAACGTTCACGCGCCCGCACCGATCATTGCGGCATCAACGGGATCAGCATGTTTTCCCGCAGCTCGTCCCGCGGCAGGAAGGGAGCCAGGTCCTCCAGCGGCGCGGTCACCATGGTTCCGTCCTCCAGACGGCGCGACGACAGCTTGGGCTCGAAGCTCTGGCGCGTGTCGATCATGACTTCGCAGATTGCGGCGCCTGGCGCATCGAGCGTCGCCCGGATGGCTTCCCGCATGTCGTCATGGCTTGAGGTACGCACGAAATCGAAGCCGAACGCGGTCGCGACCTTGCCGAAATCGGGGAAGGTGACGCCGGACTCCGGGCCACAGCCCACCGCATGGCCGGCGAAGTGCGCCGTCTGCGACTGGCGGATCGAGTGATAACCCGAGTTGTTGTAGAGGAAGATCTTCGCCGGAATCCTTTGCCCGACGATCGTCTGCAACTCCTGTAGATTTTGCATGATGCTGCCATCGCCGGCGATGCAGACGATCCGCTCGCCCTTATGCGCATGCCAAGCGCCGATCGTCGCGGGCAGGTCATATCCCATCGAAGCGCTGCCCGAGTTGGAGAACAGGCGCTGGTTCTTCTTGATGTCGGCGACCTGACAGGTCACCACGGCGGCGGTCGCGTCGGCCATGACGACCACTTCGTCCTCAGCCAGCTCTTCGAACAACACCTTGGAGAAGCAATAGGGGTTGATGACGCCGTCCGCGCTCCAGTAATCGTCGAGAACGGTTGGATAGCGCCGGCGGCGCTGCAGCCCCCAATCCAGATACTCCCGGTGCGCCGGCTGAGGCTCATAGCCATCGAGCGCTTCGAGCATCGCGGGCAGGAATTGCGCCAGATCGGCGTGCAGCGGCTGCTCGATCTTCAGCGTCGGCTTCAAGAGTTCGGCGCGGTCCACGTCGACCATCACCTTGTGCGCGGCCCGGGCGAAAGACGAGAAGTTGAAGCTGATCTGACGGACATTGAGACGACAACCCAGGACGAGAAGGAAGTCAGAGTTTTGCACGACGAAATTACCGGCCCGGTCGCCCACCGTTCCCGGTCGACCGACGTAACAGGGGTGATCGTTATGGATCACGTCCTGGGCGTTCCAGCCCGGCGCGACCGGAATGCTCAGACGATCCACGATCTCGTGGAACACGTCGTACATGCCGCTGATCCGCACCCCAGTGCCAGGCATGAGGACGGGACGCTTCGCGGACCTTAGCCGCTCCACGACATCACGCGCGGCGGCCGCCAGATCGGCCCCGGCCAGCGGTCCGTATTCAGAAGGAATGTCGAACGCCTTGCCATAGCCTTCGGCCATGGGGTCGAAGCCCCTCAGCCGTTCGGGTTCGATGGGGCGGGCCTGGAGGTCGATGGGAATATCGAGCCAGGTGGGACCAGGGCGACCATGGCCGGCGAGGTAAATCGCCTTCTCGATCAGGTAGCGGATCTCGTCCGGATTGGTGACCAGCTCGGCGAACTTGGTGATCGGCCGAACCATCGCGATCACGTCGGCTTCCTGGTCGCCGAGCTGGCGTAGCGCCAGGCCGCTGTTCTGGCGCAGCGTCTCGCGCTTCACCTGGCCGGAGATGCACACCATGCCGATGGAGTCCGTATAGGCTCCGAACACCCCATTAAGCGCGTTAATACTTCCAGGCCCCGTCGTGGTGTTGAGGCAGGCGAGCCGGTTCGACAAACGGGTGTAGGCTTCCGCCGCCATGCTGAGCGACTGCTCGTTATGGCAGCAGACATACTCCAACCCGGGGTAGCGCCCGAAAGCGTCGTTGAGGTGCATCGCCCCGCCGCCCGTAAGCATGAAGACGTGGCGAATGCCTGCCTCGTACAGCTTCTGCGCGACGTAATCCGCCAGCCTTACCGGCATCCATATCTCCAGCTTGCAACGCGAGGCGGCCGAGAGACGCCGCCGAACCCGGACCGGTCAGGCTAGCCCACCAGCCGCGCGGCGGGGGCCTGCGGCGGGGTCGGGTCGAGGCCCCGATTGGCGATCATCCGCCCAAGCTGGGAGTTTTCGCTGTAAGGGCTGTCGATCTCGAGGAAGCGCACCGGCGCGTCCGCCTTCACCGGCGCCTTGAGCGACTCACCCGCATGAATTCGCGGCATGAAATCTGGCCCTTCTGGAGCGGAACCGCGAGGTAGACGTCGTCGTCGGTGAGCTTATGACCCGCCGGCAAGTCGCGCTTCGCGTACACGCCGCGAACGAGGGCGTCGAGGTACTCCACCTCGCGCTCGGGCGGAACGCGCTTTTCGCTGGCGCCGCCGCCGCACATTTCCTGGGCCTTCTTGAAGGCCTTGAACCAGGTGTCGGCTTGCTCAGGCAGCGTGCAGTAGGAGCTGACCGGAACGCCTTCGTAGTCGATATCGATGTGACGCTCGAAAGTGCGCGCGCCCTTCGCGTAGGCCATCATCACCGAGCTGGACCAGTCATGGTACTCGTGCGTCGAGAATCCAATGGTCAGGTTAGGATAGCGGCGCTTGAGGAAGTCGATCTGGTTGAGCTCGAGGTCGCTGTCTTCGGATGGATAGAGCGAAACGCAGTGGTTGAGCGCGAACGGAATGTTCCGGTTCGCGAAGAACTTCACCAGGTTGTCGATATCCTCAAGCGAGGAACCACCGGAAGAAGCGATCACAGGCTTGCGCGTCGAGGCGATCTTCTCGATCAGGAACCAGTCCTTGATATCGGAGCTGGCGATCTTCAGATATTCGACGCCGAACTCGACGCATTTGTCGACGGACACTTCATCGAAAGGCGTGACCATGGTGATCATGCCGCTCCGGCGAACCTCTTCGACCATGGTGCGAAGGCTATCCCACGGCAGTTGCGTCGCGAGCGTCTTGCCGATGTAGCGGATATCCGTCCGGTGACGGAAGTCCTTGTGGATGAAGCTATCCACGTCCCGGAATTGAAGCTTGATGCTTGCACGAACGCCATTGAAGCGAACGACCTGACCAAAATCGCGGATGATCTTCAATCCGCGCTCCAGCTTGCCCCAATGATTGTTCGCAAGCTCCAGAACGAATAGGTTTTCGAAAAGATCGCTCGTCATTACCTCAACCCTTCAAACACCTACTCGACCCGCCCGCCGAACGGTCAATAGGCGACATCATGGAAACTGGCGCTAACTTATGTAGCGCGGTGAATCTATATAAGGCGCGCCCCGTCAAGCCCTCAGCCGAACCGCCAGGGCGCCGACCGCTCTCCCAGAGCTCCTCCAGCATTCTTTTGTCGCGAAGCGTGTCCATCGGCTGCCAGAAGGTGTCGTGGACGTACGCCCTTAGATCTCCAGAGGCCGCAAGACGCTCCATCGGCCCCTGCTCCCATACCGTGTCATCCCCATCGATAAGATCGATCACGGACGGAGCCAGGACGAAGAAGCCCCGTTGATGTAGCCCCCTTCTGTGACAGGTTTTTCCTTGAAACCCCGAACGTGATCGCCGTCCAGATCCAGCGCCCGAAGCGCGCCAGCGGCCGAACCGCCGTGACGGTCGCCCGTGCTGTCCCTGCCTGGTGGAATTGGAGAAGCGCGTCGATGTCGATGTCAGCGACGCCGTCGCCATAGGTCAGGAAAAACGGCCGGTCTTGCGGCAGGTAGGGTCGTATGCGGCGGATGCGCCCGCCCGTCATGCTACCCTCGCCGGTGTCGATCAGGGTTACCTTCCAGGGCTCGGCCTGCACCGAGTGGTAAACCGGCTCTCCACCCATCTGGATCGTGACATCCGACTGGTGAAGATAGTAGTTCGCGAAGTACCTCCTTGATCTGATGACCTTTGTAGCCGAGGCAAATGATGAAGTGATTTACACCGAAATGGCTGTAAATCTTCATAATATGCCAAAGGATCGGCCTGTGTCCGATCTCAACCAGAGGTTTGGGCCTGAGGCCGTCTCTTCGGAGAGTCTCGATCCGAGACCGCCCGCGAGGATCACGGCGGAAAGATCACCGGGCTTGAAGGTTTGCGTCATCCGTCACACCGCCCACCGGCAGCGCCCCCAAACAAGGCTAATTCGATCCCTGGCGCTCCATCGCAGCCTCAGCCCGGCGGGTCAACATGTCGTGGTAGGTATCGAGCACTTGTTCTTGAAACGGTCGAAGCCGGAGACCGAGCTCTAGCGCGAGGCTGTGGGTTTCGGTTGGGTCGCCCAGATAAGCGTTCGGCGTGAAGCTGGCGAATACAGGCGCTCCACCCGATCAGGCCCTAATCCGAACACTGACAATACGCGTTCGGCGATCTGTCCCATCTCAAGCACTTCAGCCCCGCAGAGGTCCAGGCGGCGAGTCTGCGGCCCAGCGAGCCGAAGGCCGGAACCGAGGGCGAGATCGATGGCGTCATAGACGTGCAGAAAAGCGCGATAGACGGGGGCGATCCGCTTTGATGACCACCTTGCCCGTATCCGCCGCCTGAAGCAGGAATGACGAAAGGGCGTAGGCTTGCAGCTTATTGATGTGCGGACCGCCAAGGTTGAATATCCGGCCGATCACGACCGGGCCTCGGAGCGGGATGGCGCCGAACAGGTCCTCCTGCATGAGCTTGCAGAGCCCATAGAGGTTTCTCGCGCCATCTTTTAGAGCGTCGGCCGCCGCCCCGAGGACGACACGAACAATGAGGCCGCCTCGCTCTGCCGCACGGCTGCCGCCACCTGGCTGTCGATACGCTGGTTCCCGGCGAAGTAGTCCGAGGGGCTGAGGTCATCCAGCCGCTCCTTGCCCAGGAGGCGAAGTGAAAGACGTGGGCGTTCCCACGCGCGCAGGCGTCAGCGCTTCGAGCGGCTCCACGGCACGATCGCCAAACGGGGTCGATACCGTCCGCGCGTGAGAGCCGAAGATCGAAAGCTCTGGCGGCTCCGCCATGGGAAACCAGTGCGCAAGGCGCGCCAGAAAGGCGGAGCCGACCCAGCCGCTTGGGCCGATCAGCACAATTTTCGCGGGGGATACCATCAGGGCAGTCGGTCGAGGTCGATGAGAGGTTCTCGACCATAGAGGAGTTCGAACAGGCTTTGGAACACAAGGTCAAGCTTACCTGCGTCAGTCAGCTTGTAATCGTTTCGTGATCGTTCGAACCGACAGTGTGAACACTGACGTTCGGTGCGTCGCGTAGACCTCGGATGTGGGCGTGGTCGTCCCAGAAATAGCTTGATGGGGGTTGGCCTCTTCGCTCGCGCTGAGGAAGATGTGCGTCGGAATCCCGGACTTCTTGACCTTGGGACGGACGTCGGTGACCTCTTTCGGCGGGTTCATCCGCCGGGCGCCGGGAGAGCGGGCTCGGCGATGTAGCGGGTCTGTGGACTCATCGCGCCATCATATCCGCCCCGAGTTCGGAGCCATATTTCAACGCCGCATAGCCGCCCATGCTCTGACCGAAAACCAACAGTCGGTCATGCGGCATGTCAGCGAGTTGGCTCTTGATGAGACGGAGCATATCCCGCTCTCTTTGCGCGTCGCAGCCGTCGAGGTACCATCTCTCCTCTGTATCGCAGAGTAGATCACACTCACGCCGTAGCGCTCGAAACGCCCCATCAAGTTGAAGATGTCGTTCAGGCCGCCGAAGATTACGGTGGTGATGGGACCTCCCCCCGGTGGACTCTGATCCCGCGGCAGTGACCGATCTCGCCCGCGGCGAGCGCACCTTCTGAGAGTAACCTGCGTTGCATCGCCTCAAGAGAGTCAAACTCCGCCTTGAGCTGCCCTTCCCCGTCAAGGTCTCTCAACATCTTCACGATGGCGTTGAGTTGTTGCTGAACCCCGCCGATTTGATGTCGGGCGCGGAGATCGACTTTATTGATCTTCACCTTGGTCGCTGTCAGCGTCGCATCGTGTGCGATAAGCCATTGCTCGTGCCCACAAGCCAGGGTTCGTGATTGCTTGCTATCGTCCTCGCCACCTGATCGACAACTTCCGGCGTGCCCGCGTGGCCGGATTGCTGTTCCAGCGAAGGGGCCGAGGAAGGGTCCTGTTCGGGTTCGTTCGGAGATGCGTTGGGTGTCAGGGGGGCCAAAGTAGTCCGTCCAAGTAAATGAGGATACCTTCAGCCTGCGTGGCCGCGCCGGTGTATGATTGCAGGCACAGCGGGAAGGCTTAGCCTTTAAACCCTCTGATCGCTTGAACGATCCCTTGCTGCGTCTCAGCGTCGAGGTAGGCGTGCATGGGAAGGGCGAGACGCGTCCCGCCGCCGCTTCCGAGACCGGCAGGCCGCCGGGCTGGGGGAAGTGGCGATAGGCGCCAGCATGTGCATGGGCACGGGATAGTAGGCGGCGGTCGGCACCCTTGGTCCTTCAGGTGAGCGGCGAGGCCGTCGCGGTCATCGTGCTCGATGGTGTACTGGGCCCACACCGATAGCCCTCCCTCGATCACGGTCGGGACCTTGGCGACGCCGGAAAGGCCCTCGGCGTAGCGCGCGGCCACGGTCTGGCGGGCGTCGATCTCGTCGGCGAACACCTTCAGCTTCTCGATAAGGATCGCCGCCTGGAGCGTATCGAGGCGCGAGTTCATGCCGATGCGGGCGTTGAGGTACTTGGGATCGTGCTCGGGCGACCAGCCGACGAGGTCGCGCCCCACCGCCTTGCCATGGACGCGGAGGCTGTCCATCACCTCCCAGAGATCGTCGTCGTCGGTCAAGACCGCGCCGCCATCGCCGTAGCAGCCGAGCGGCTTGGCGGGGAAGAAGCTGGTGGTGGTTACGTCCGCTCAGTGGATCGGGTGCTGGCCATGCAGGGTACAGCCGAA